>NZ_CP050461.1:0-2852234 GCF_011784885.1 Nonlabens sp. SY33080 | reverse complement strand
AATAAGAGGACTTGTAGACAAACTTTTTGGTGGTGTAGGGTTACGTAGAGGACGTACTAATCCAGATAAGATTTATCCTGGAGATTCCTTAGACTTTTGGAGAGTTCTTGTCGCAGACAAGGATGAAAACGTCTCCTATTATTTGCTGAAATGAAAGTTCCTGGTGAAGCCTGGTTGGAATTTGAAATTGATGAAAATAACATAGTGCATCAAACAGCTACCTTTAGACCTAAAGGTATTTGGGGTAGACTTTACTGGTACAGTATGCTACCCTTTCATTATTTCATATTTGCAGGAATGATCAAGCATATAGCAAAGGGCAAATAATCAATTTAAACTAGAAAGTACTCGACCAGCAGAAAATTTCTGACTTAAGGTAATAACCAGTTTAGAATTTTTGCTAGGTGGTTATAAATATTAGACTTACAACCACCTGGAAAAATTTAATTTATTTAGGTAAGAAAACTTCGGCCATCATACAACGTACTGATCCACCACCTAAGGTTTCTATAGTTTCAATAGAAGGATGTAAAATCTCATTATACGATTTCAGTTTTGCAATTTGAGATTCAGTAAGTGATGAATAAGCTTGATCACTCATAACAAGAAACCTATCACCACTCGCATTATGAACTTGCATCATATTACCAGCAAAAGATTCTACTTGCTGCTCTGAAATGGTAATAACCTCTTTCCCATCTTCTTTGAGATGTTTAAGAACGTTCTTACGTTCCTTTTTATCATCGATACAATCCAAATATCACACAGTAATTCTCTCCTAGTGCCATCATTACATTGGTATGATAAATAGGCAATCGTTTACCGTCTACACTTTGATAGGCAGTAAAAATGACAGGTGTGTATTCAAAATCCTCGCAGAATTCAATAAGCAAATCCTCATCTGCTCTAGGTGAAATACTACAGTAAGCTTTACGATTTACACGATCTAACAACAAACTACCTGTACCTTCCAAAAACAGATCTTCCTCTTCGGCAGCAGTGTAGTCAACAACGTTTTCTATTGTAAAGCCACTTTCTTCTAAACGATTAAGAACTTCTGGACGTCGTTCTAATCGTCGATTCTCGGCAAACATAGGGTACAGTGCAACATCACCATTTTCATGTGTTGAAATCCAGTTATTTGGAAAAATAGAATCTGGAGTATCATGTTTAGGATCATCACTTATTTCAATTACTGTAATACCTTTGGATCTTAACAATGTTACAAAGCCGTCAAATTCATTTTGTGCTTTCTCATTTTGGTTCTCTACTTGGACCTCATCATCTTGATAATAATTATTAACAGCGGTTTGTTCATTTAGTCTAAATTGAACAGGTCGTATCATGAAAACTGTGTCGGTAATTTGTTTCATTCTATTATTTATTGTCTCAAACTGCTGGTGTAGCAGTTTTCGCGAAAGCGAACTAATTAAAATTAATCTCTAATTAAAGGAAGTGTTGAACACCTTAACAATCCTTCTTGTTTTGCTATTTCGGCATAGGGAACCTCTTCTACAATTATACCGTGACTGCGCAACCAAGCGTTTAGTCTCGTGAAATTTCGTTCAGAAATGACTACATCAGGTGCTATTGAAAAAATATTAGAATTCATATTGTACATTTCCTCCTTGTCAATCTCAAAACAATTCTTTTTCCCAAATAAATCTATTAGGAATTGATATTCTGATTCTTCTAGAAACCCATTACGGTGAATGATGCATTTATCATCACCGACTGGCTGAAAACAACAATCTAAGTGCAATGCGTTTTCCTTAGGATCTGTATTATGTTTTCTAAGATTAAAACTCACTACTTTTTTATTAGGAAATTGCTCTTTCAACCAATTAACAGCAGCGGTATTTGTGCGAGCAGTTATGTAGCTTGAATAGTCAGCTCCTCTATAAGTTCCTACGAATATATAGTCGTTATGAACCATAACATCACCACCTTCAATATGACATTCTTCTGGTGGCGTAAGTATATTTTCAGGATTGATTTTGTCTAACACATATTTAATAGCGTTGAGTTCTTGATCACGATCAGGTAGAATGTTTGCTTTAATAAATACATTATCAATAACAAAACCGATATCTCTAGTAAAAATCTGATTGTAATCTTCAATTACATGAGGCCTATAAACCTCAACATCATATTTATCAAAGACTTGTGCAACAGCTTCCATCTCTTTTTCCATATCCTCATTCTTTGGATATGTACCGGCGATTAGGTGCTCTCTAGACTTTGGATCATAAGCTTCTTCTATCGTAGGAGCAGGACCGTTACTAGATGCAGATCCTAAAACTACAGCCCTTAATCTTGATGTCTCGTTTGGTATGTACAGGTTCAATTTATCCATGTGGCAAAAATAATGGTTTAAACTAGGAAATAGAGAACTAAAACGATTGAGAATTTAGATCCTTAACATCCTTTTTTACCAACTTATATGAGTGATATTTATAAACTACCTAGCTTTATACAGACATGAGTGAGTAAAAAGAAAAAACCCAGCTTAGTAAGCTGGGTTCTTTTACTTGTTATAAGATTTTTTTAGCGATTTGAAATATCGACAAAATCTCTTTTTGTTTCACCTATATAAACCTGACGTGGTCTACCGATCGGTTCTTTACGAGCTCTCATTTCTTTCCATTGTGCGATCCATCCAGGTAATCTACCTAAGGCAAACATCACTGTAAACATTTCTACAGGTATACCCATAGCACGATAAATTATTCCTGAATAAAAATCTACATTTGGATATAATTTTCTATCTACGAAATAAGGATCTTCTAGAGCCTCTTTTTCAAGACCTTTAGCTATTTCCAAAATAGGATCTTCTACTCCTAAATCACTCAACACCTCATCGGCTGCTTTTTTGATGATACGTGCACGAGGATCAAAGTTTTTATAAACTCTATGTCCGAATCCCATTAAACGGAATGGATCTTCTTTATCCTTAGCTTTGGCCATGTACTTTTTAGTATCTCCACCATCTTCTTTGATAGCTTCTAGCATTTCAAGCACTGCTTGATTTGCACCACCGTGAAGTGGTCCCCAAAGAGCACTAATACCTGCTGAGATACTTGCAAATAGACCAGCATGAGATGAACCTACAATACGAACTGTACTTGTAGAACAGTTTTGCTCATGATCTGCATGTAGGATTAATAATTTATCAAGTGCGTTTACAACTGTAGGGTTAAGCTCATAATCTGAACTAGCTTTTTTGAACATCATTTTAAGGATGTTTTCCACATACCCTAAGTTATCATCACCGTAATCTAATGGCTGTCCATTTTTCTTACGTAGAGCCCAAGCTACCAGTACAGGAAACTTACCTAATAACTTCACAATAGCTTTATACATATCTTCATCGCTATCTACATTTACTGAAGAAGGATTAAATGCTATTAATGCACTTGTTAATGAAGATAATACACCCATAGGATGAGCAGACTTTGGAAAACCGTCAAGGATTTTCTTTACGTCTTCATCTACATGAGACTCTGCTTTAATATCAGCATAAAACTTATCTAACTGTTCTTTAGTTGGTAACTCACCAAAAATAAGTAGATATGCAACTTCTAGGAAATCGGCCTTTTCAGCAAGATCTTCAATTGAATAACCTCTGTATCTAAGTATACCTTCTTCACCATTTAAGAAAGTAATAGCACTTTCACAGCTTCCAGTATTCTTGTAACCAGGATCGATAGTGGTAACTCCACCAGTAGCTCCTCTTAGGGCTTTAATATCAATTGCTCTCTCGTTTTCTGTACCAGTGATGATAGGAAACTCATACTTCTCACCATCAATTTCTAATATTGCTTTATCTGACATTGTTTTATTGTGATTTTATGCCTACGAAAATACGGCAGGAAACTCATATTTAATACTCAATTTAAAAGAGATTGATAGAGTTTATAAAAAATTTAAGTAAAAACATAAACGTTCTTGAAAACGATGTAGTAAAAATGAACATAAATTAAAAGAGCGGTTAATAACCGCTCTTTAATACCGTAATTTGTTAACTACTTATTCCTTCACCAACTTAGTGGCATAGGAGCCTAGTTGGGAATCGATTGTCAGGATATAGGTACCAGAAGCTAATGATCCTAAGTTGATACTTGAAATATCCCTGCCTAAACCAGCTTTAGATAAAACAGCTTGCCCTAGCATATTAGTCACGTTTATTGATAAACTTTCTTGTTTCAGTATACTAGTTAATTCGATATTTAAAATGTCTTTAACTGGATTTGGATATAGGGATATCATTCCATCCAACGAAACATCTCCATTGTTTAAAGTTACAGTTTCAAATTCAATATTGAACCTATTAGGGTTTTGAGATTGAACATTGCTATCTATATTAACGTTAACATTATTAATTCCAGATTGCAATGGAGTTCTTGACATTAAATAATTATCTACTAATACTGGTTGAACCTGATCTAGTTGCTGAATTTCAATTGAGAAGGTATAATCAGTTCCTCTTTGATTAAGGAAAGACAATGGATATACATTTCCAATTTGGGCACTGTTGTTTTTAGCAATGGCCAATGATTGACCAGCAACTATAATTCCTAAGGTTTCATCCTGATTAGTAAACTTGATTGCATCTTCGGCTGTTACGTTGTCATCAAAACTTGAATCAAACAGCATAATAGACTCATCAAGTAATTGCTGTGTATTAGAGTTAAGTAACTCTATTCTTACAAACGAACTAGTTGAAGAAGACCTAAAAACGTTAGAAAGACCTTCATTGACTGCTTTATGAGATTCTTTAAATGCTATATTACTTGGACCAGTAGCTAGCATGAAAATAGATTGACCTGGTCTTATTTTACTAGATGCATTACTTGATGGGATCACAAAATCTGAAGGACCAGAAACATCTACAGTCGAGTATCCACCACGGGCATTTAGGTTAGTATCCCAAACATAAACGAAATTAGGATTAATACCTGTTGTTCCTGTTTCAGCTATAAGATCTCTAACATCCACGATAGCTTGATATGGATTTGCAATCATAAGAAACTCTCCATTTGAAGTAGGGAAAGCTTGATTAAAATCTCCTATTTGTAGTTGACCTTCACTTACCAAAGTCGTTATCGTTGCTGGTGATGTGTTTGAAGACAAATCTACAGAACGATCACCGCGAACTAATAAACGGAATGCCTTACCTATTTCTAACTGGTTGCTCAAGGTGTTATCTTCTGCTACCCAAGCTTGATTCGTATTATCAAAATAGAACATATTACTATTACCGGTAGATGTTGCATCCAATCCATTGGCTCCACTTGTATTACCTGTAATATGCGTACCGATATTACTTTCAGACACTCCACCATTCTGGTAATTATTGTAAATTCCATTGGAAGTATTTACAGAACTAGCCATAAACCTATATGCTCTTCTTGCAGGAAAATAATTTTCCACGGTAACGTTACCAGTAAAAGTAGCTTGATTTGCATTATCCAACTGTCCTACCCTAGTCGCATCATTCTTGAATGTAAGGTTACCATTCGTCGTAATTGAGGAATTATTCGGATTCAAAACGTTATAAATATTCACGTTTGAATTCAAAAGAACTCCTGTAGTGTTTTGTACGGTCATATCATATAAATTAACATCACCTGAGCCACTTATAGTTTGTAAATTCAAAGAAGACATTTCGAGATTTCCGTTTGTTAAACCGGTTAAATTACCGTCAATTAACACATCTCCAGAAACTAATAGGTTATCAGCTAATTCTAGAGTTCCTACTGATTGTACTGTTAAGTCTTTAATTTGTCCTGCTGCGCTCAAAGTTGCACTTCCATCTATAACAACGGCATTTAAAGACAGGGTTTCTAAATTAGGTTGAAAAGGACTCCAAGCTCCACCAGAGTATATTAAAGTAGGTTCACTGATTTCAATATTAAATACTTTCCCTTCAAGTACGGCTTGATCTGGAGTACGAGCTATGAAACCAAAACTATCATTATAAACAAGTTCCGTTGAAGTGTGCTCATAACTTATACGATCCTGATTGATATCTGACTGGGTAAACGTATCTCCTAAATTTAAAGCAGATCCTAATCGCAATATTCTTCCATGTTCTGGAATCGAAGTTATTACATAAGTCATATTAACATTAGTAGTACCTGATTTTTGAGTACGCAATAACGTGTTTGAAATAATCGAAGTAGCGTTATAACCTAAAGTAAGTAAGTTATTTCGATTATTATCAATATCATTTACGTACTGCAATCTTCCACAAACAGTAACAGAGAATTCATTAAAGGTACCTCCTTGACTATCTGCTTCTCGGTCTGTAGCTAGTAAAACCCATTCACCTTGAGCACTACTACCGTTAAATCTTGAAAATGCTTGACCAGGAGTACGTACTCCTGTAATAGCACCTGTATATCCTGGATTACAACCAAAAGCTTCAGTACCCGAGTCGCTTACTGTGAGGTCAAAATTTCTTCCGGCTGCACATTCTCTATTGTAAACTTCAGAGAATCTTCCTGTAGGACTACTTAACTGCATTTTTAAATCTCCCGTATCACTATGAGTAGCATTCATATAAAAAGAAACCTGAGTTATCTCAATATCATCAGTCACTTGAACTCGCGCACTCACAGCATTATTACTATTTGTATTCCAAATGTTGTCATTATTTTCATAATACTCACTACCTATTCCTCCTGTTCCTCCATAAGTATTACAAACATCTTGAGCTGTTTGAAATGCAGAAATAGAATTTGCTGTACCCGTAGTACAATCATTAGATGGTGTTATCCTCCAAAAGTAAATTTTACTACTTTCTAATAAGGTCGGTTGGTATTGAGTAACATTAAATACTGCTGCCGATTCTACCACCGTAGAAAAATCAGATTGTTCAGAAATTTCAACTAAATAACCCGATGCACTTTCTAAATCGTCCCATACCAGTAAAGGATTAGCAACTTGATTACCAGCACCATTTATTGGAGAAGTTAAATTTACCTGTCCAACATTTCCATCAAAAATCTTAAGAACCATCGGTTGAACTATTGTAGCAGAACTCGTAGTAGTAATTAGATCAAATTCATACCTTCCTGCATCTACACCAGCGGTATTAGATATTGTAGCTTGAATAGTTCCAGTTGCACTAGCTGATGCTGGAGTGAAGTTAACATTAAGATTTGCCGGCAAATTATTGGTAGAAAAATTTGCAGTTTCGGTAAATCCTGGCGCAGGAACGTAATCAAATGAAAAAACTGCATCATTTGGAGAACATGAGGAAACTGTATCATTTACCAAGTTCAATTCAAAAGTACCTTCTTTAATTTCAAAATTCTGATTGGATATATCAAAGAAATAATTATCAACAGCTTCTATCATGATTCGTGCCTGAGTGGTTTTAACACCAGTCGGAATATTCACGATTTGGGAACCATCATTATTTACATTAGAAGCTAATGTTATAGGATAGGTATAACCACCATCAGTTGATAAGAGAATATTTACTTGAGTAGCATAAGTTGTATTATTTGTACCTGCTTCATTCCATGTAATATTGACATTTTCGCCTTCATACCACAATTCTGATCCCGTGTTTGGTGAAGAAACACTAAACGCTGCAGAGGCTCCAACTGTAATGGTAACACCTGCAAAATCTGATTGACCTCCATTAATGTTATTATCCCTAATGGTACAAAAGAATCTCATCTCTCGTTGTACATTTGGCAGTGTTTCCCATGTAGGATCAACATTATTTACTAAGTCATTTAGATTAGGAAAATATCTAGTTGGGCTTGTAGTTGGAAATAATGTTCTAAACACAGGTCCCCTATTGTTAGACGAAAGTGGTGGTTGTGTAGCTCCCGTATAACCACCTGCATTATATCCGTTATCAAGTTGTTCCCAGTTATAAGTATAAGTTTCTCCAGGATCTGGAGCTTGTGTAGAAATCCCGGTTAATTTGAAAGGAGTGTTTCTAGGTATTGTTTTGTTAGCTAAAGAAACTGAATTAGGTGCGCTAGCGTTTAATCCATTTAAATCTTGTTCCAATTCACATGTATCAGAGCCTAATTCATTATGCATTTGAAATAAACTAATCAAATGAAAATATGCATCTGAATTATCTTGTACATTAGGCGCACAAATTCCAGCATAACCCATAATAGTGGAAGCACTTCCCGTTTCAACCGGTGCAGAAGATGGACTACCACCAAAACACCCGTTATAAAATGTGTGAGAAGCACCAAATTGGTGTCCAATCTCATGGCTCACATAATCAATATCAAACGGGTCAAATTCTGGAGTAACGATACCCGTTACACCTTGGGCTTTACTTCCGCTACATCTTACAGCGCTTGCTATTCCACCACCACCAGTTGAGAATACATGGCCTATATCATAAGCTCCACTTCCGATTCTTGAATTAATCGCATTAGTATTTGCCCCAATCATTTGACCACCACTATAATTATCATATGGGTCAGTACCAGCATTTGTAAAAACAATTGCAGAATTATTAGCTACTAATGTAAATCTGATAGACATTTCTTGTTCAAAAACGGAGTTCACCCTTGTCAAGGTCACCACGATACCAGCAAGAGCATCAGAAACTGCATCACCGTTCCCAGCATTGCCATCATCATGGTATGCTGTATATTCACCTGTTGCAGCAATCGCAATTCTATAAGTTCTAAAAACTCTATCTCTAAAAGCTTTTGAAATGGTAGAGGATTCAAAAGCATCAATAGTTTCCTTGCTTAAGGTATCTTCTACATGACAATCAAAAACTTCCTGATCAGATCTAGTTAGATTGTTACGATCATAAATCATAACAATATTAGGAGTCGATTTAGAGTAAGGATCAATATAAGTGATTTTTTCACCTCTAATAACACCATGAAATCCTTTAGAGGTTATAGTAAAGTATATTACATTTTTAGGGTTATCAATGCCTTTTCCAATAAATGATTGAATATTGGGATACTGGTTGGCAAATCCTTTAGATAATGAACCTGAATTAAAAACTTCGAAACTTTCAAATTTACCTTCTGACACTGGTAAATCGACAATTATTCCATTTCTGCCATCAAATCGATCTGGAGCACCAGTTAAATATTGAGAAAGAATGGAAGCATCTACTTGAATTAAATCAAACTTTAACGGCTTTATAGGCCTGTCTTGTTCACTTATTACGGGCAATTCACTAGTGTCAATTGATTGCCACATGGAGCTTTGAGCACTTAATGTAAATGAAATAAGTAAACATAATAGGGATAATAGTCTTTTCATTTTGATAATTTAGAATGCCGCAATAAACAATAGAAAACGTTAAAAACACGTTTTTAATCGTAAAAAATGACTTTTTGAAGTCTAAACACGTATTTCATCGATAGTATTAAACAAAAAAACCATCCCGTGTGGGATGGTTATGATTATCTCGCTTTCGCGAAAGCGTACTAACTCAAATTAAATTTGAAAAGCTTTCTTACCTGGGTAATAAGCATTTTCAGCTAACTCCTCTTCAATTCTTAATAACTGATTGTATTTTGCCATACGATCAGATCTCGAAGCAGAACCTGTCTTGATTTGACCAGTTGTTAAAGCAACAGCAAGATCGGCAATAGTGTTATCCTCAGTTTCTCCCGACCTGTGCGACATAACAGAAGTATAACCAGCTTTGTGAGCCATATTCACCGCAGCAATTGTCTCTGTAAGAGTACCTATTTGATTTACTTTGATTAAAATAGAATTTGCGATGTGATTCTCAATACCTTTAGAGAGTCTTTCAACGTTTGTTACAAATAAATCATCACCTACTAATTGAACTTTATCACCTGCTTTCTCGGTCAGTGATTTCCAACCATCCCAATCATTTTCATCCATACCATCTTCTATCGAGATTATAGGATACTTATTGGCAAGATCTGCGAGGTAAGAAGCCTGTTCTTCACTTGAACGTTTAACACCTTTATCACCTTCGAATTTAGTATAATCATACATACCATCTACATAAAACTCTGCAGCTGCACAATCTAAAGCTATCATTATTTGTTCTCCAGGAGTGTAACCCGCATTTTTGATTGCAAGTAGTATAGTCTCTAGAGCATCTTCAGTACCTTCAAGAGCAGGAGCAAAACCACCTTCATCACCTACGGCTGTACTCAAATTTCTATCATGTAACACTTTTTTAAGGTGATGAAAAATCTCAGTGCCCATTTGTAGTGCGTGTGAAAAACTTTCTGCGACCACAGGCATGATCATAAATTCCTGAAAAGCAATAGGAGCATCACTATGAGAACCTCCATTTATTATATTCATCATAGGAACAGGAAGAGTTGAAGCACTCATTCCTCCAATGTACTTATATAGAGGCTGATTAAGTTCTGCTGCTGCAGCCTTGGCGCATGCTAATGAAACACCAAGAATTGCATTTGCACCTAATTTTGCTTTATTAGGAGTTCCGTCAAGATCTATCATAGCTTGATCAATAGAAGCCTGATCAAAAACAGAAGCTCCAAGCAGCTCTTCTGATATAACGGTGTTTACGTTATTAACTGCTTTTCCTACACCTTTACCCATATAAGAAGATCCTCCATCTCTAAGCTCAACAGCCTCGTGTTCACCAGTTGAAGCACCAGATGGAACTGCAGCTCTTCCTATTACTCCATTTGAAGTAATAACATCTACTTCAACTGTAGGATTACCTCTAGAATCAAAAATTTGTCTTGCGTGTATATTAATTATTGTACTCATGCTACTCTTTCTTTTTTGGTTTTTATAAGGTGGATAAATTCATCAAACAAATAGGTTGCATCGTTAGGTCCTGGTCCTGCTTCTGGATGATATTGTACACTAAAGCAAGGTTTTGATTTTATTCTCATACCTGCAACTGTATCATCATTAAGATGTACGTGGGTAATTTCTATATCATCATGACGCTCTGCTTGTTCTTTATTGATTGCAAATCCATGATTCTGAGAAGTTATTTCGCCTTTTCCAGTTAAGAGGTTTTTAATCGGATGATTTATTCCTCTATGACCATTATGCATTTTATAAGTCTCTATGTTATGCGCCAAGGCGATTATTTGATGACCTAAGCAAATACCAAATAATGGCATACTTGAGTTTAATATTTCCCTAGCTGTTGCAATTACGGTTTCAAGTGGTTCTGGGTCACCAGGTCCATTTGAAATAAAATATCCATCAGGATTAAATGCCTTTAATTCTTCAAATGGTGTATTAAATGGAAAAACTTTAATGTAAACGTCACGACTGGCAAGATTTTTAAGAATGTTAGTTTTAACTCCTAAATCTAATGCCGCTACCTTGTATTGTGCATCAGGATTGCCGTAGTAATAAGCTTCAGTTGTAGAAACTTTACTAGCAAGCTCAAGCCCTTTCATACTTGGAACTTTGGAAAGTTGTTCCTTTAAGGCTTCTATATCATCAACAGCGGTTGAAATAATGGCATTTTGAGCACCATTATCTCTTATATGGGATACTAGTGCTCGAGTATCCACATCACACAAAATAACAAGATTTTGTTCTTGTAAATGTTTAAGTAAATCTGAAGTTGCAGCAGGACGACTGTGAATCGCAGAAAAATTTTTACAAACTAAGCCCGAAATTTTTATACTGTTTGATTCAGAATCATCATTCACAACACCATAGTTACCGATATGAGCATTAGTTGTAACCATTATCTGTCCAAAGTAGGAAGGATCTGTAAAAATTTCTTGATAACCTGTTGTACCTGTATTGAAGCAAATCTCACCAGTGGCAGTACCACCGTCACCTATTGCTTTGCCATAAAAGACAGTCCCATCTGATAGAACCACAACTGCGTCCTTTTTCTCTAAGTAAGCCATTAATTAAAAGTTTGGTAAAATTAATTATAAAAAAAGGACTGATGAAACATTCATCAGTCCTTTATTGTTATTTACATAAAAAAGAATTTATTCTTCTTCATTAGTAGTTGTTGTATCAACAGCTGCTTTACTTGAGCGACTTCTTCTACTACGTCTGGTTATTTTCTTAGAAGCACCTGTTTGGTAAACCTCGTTGAAATCAACTAACTCGATCATTGCCATATCAGCATTATCACCTAAACGATTACCAAGTTTGATAATTCTAGTGTAACCACCTGGACGATCACCCACTTTGACAGCAACTTCTCTGAAAAGTTGAGTAACTGCTTCCTTACTACGTAATTTAGAAAATGTAAGACGTCTATTATGTGTAGTGTCTTCTTTACTCTTAGTTATTATAGGCTCAACAAATTGTTTTAAAGCCTTTGCCTTAGCAAGTGTTGTATTAATACGTTTATGTTCGATCAATGAACAAGCCATATTTGAAAGCATAGCTTTTCTGTGAGCTGTCTTTCTGCTAAGATTGTTTATTTTGTTTCCGTGTCTCATTTTATTGTAATTCTATAACCAGTTACTACTAGTCACGGTCTAATTTATATTTACTTAAATCCATACCAAAGTTCAAACCTTTAGTATTAACTAACTCTTCTAATTCAGTTAAAGACTTTTTACCAAAGTTTCTAAACTTCATTAAATCGTTTTTGTTATATGAAACTAAATCACCTAAAGTTTCTACTTCTGCAGCTTTAAGACAATTTAATGCACGTACAGATAACTCCATATCAACCAGTTTAGTTTTAAGAAGTTGTCTCATGTGAAGACTTTCTTCATCATAAGTTTCTGTTTGCGCTATTTCATCTGCTTCTAACGTAATTCTTTCATCGCTGAATAACATGAAGTGATGGATTAAAGTCTTAGCGGCCTCAGTAAGGGCTAATTTAGGATGAATACTACCATCTGTTTGAATTTCAAAAACCAATTTTTCATAATCCGTTTTTTGTTCAACACGGTAATTTTCAATACTATACTTAACGTTCTTGATAGGAGTAAATATAGAATCAATTGCGATTGTACCTATAGGGGCAGAAGGATTTTTATTCTCCTCAGCCGGAACATAACCTCTACCTTTTTCAATAGTGATTTCTAGATTTAAATTCACTGAAGGGTCTGTGTTACAAATAACCAATTCAGGATTTAAAACTTGAAAACCGGAGATGTACTTTTGCATATCACCAGCAGTAAATTGCTCTTTACCACCAAATGAAATATTTACTACCTCACTATCTACTTCGTCGATTTGTCTTCTAAAACGGGCTTGTTTGAAATTAAGCACCATTTCGGTAACATCCTCTACTACACCTTCTATAGTAGAAAATTCATGATCTACACCTTCTATGCGTATAGAAGTAATTGCGAAACCTTCTAAAGAAGACAACAAAACTCTACGCAAGGCATTACCAACAGTCAATCCATAACCTGGCTCCAACGGTCTGAACTCGAATTTACCCTCGAAATCAGTAGAGTCGATCATGATTACTTTATCAGGCTTCTGAAAATTTAAAATTGCCATAGTCGTTAGGAATTGTTGGTTATTATTTAGAGTAAAGCTCTACGATTAATTGTTCTTTTATGTTTTCCGGAATCTGGATACGCTCAGGAACCGAAACAAAAGAACCAGACATAGTTGCTTTATTGAATGTAACGAAATCATATACATGCTCATTAGAAGAAAGAGCATCATCAATAGATTGTAATGATTTAGACTTTTCACGAACAGCAACTTCGTCACCAGCTTTTAACTGATAAGATGGTATATTAACTAACTTACCGTTAACTGTAATGTGTCTATGCGAAACTAACTGACGAGCTCCTCGTCTAGATCTTGCAAGACCCATACGATAAACCACGTTATCTAAACGAGATTCACAAAGTTGAAGTAAAACTTCACCTGTAATACCAGTACTTCTTACAGCCTTTTCAAACATTAAACGAAACTGCTTTTCAAGTACACCATAGGTGTATTTAGCTTTTTGCTTTTCCTTTAATTGAACTGCATATTCTGATTCTTTTCCACGGCGTCTATTATTACCGTGCATTCCTGGAGGATAATTTTTCTTTTCCAGGGCTTTACTAGGGCCAAAAATTGGTTCTCTAAACCTTCTAGCAATTTTTGCCTTAGGACCTCTATATCTTGCCATTTAATATAAATTTAATGTGGGATGCTATGAATTCAGGTCAATATCCTTCGATAGCGCTAATAATTCCCTTGTTATACTCTTCTACGTTTTGGTGGACGACAACCATTGTGTGGTAACGGCGTAACATCAATAATTTCAGTTACTTCTATACCGGCATTATGGATACTACGAATTGCGCTTTCTCTTCCATTTCCAGGACCTTTAACATAAGCTTTTACCTTACGTAAACCAGCTTCGTGAGCAACTTTAGACGCATCCTCAGCAGCTAACTGCGCTGCATATGGAGTGTTTTTCTTCGATCCACGGAAACCCATTTTTCCAGCAGATGACCAAGAAATAACTTCACCCTTTTTATTTGTTAAAGAGATAAGAATATTATTGAAAGATGAAGAAATGTGAGCTTCTCCGTGACTATCAACAATTACCTTACGTTTCTTTGTTACAGTTTTAGACTTTGCCATTTGACTTAATTATTATTTAGTTGCTTTCTTTTTATTTGCAACGGTCTTACGCTTACCTTTACGAGTTCTCGAGTTATTCTTAGTTCTCTGACCTCTTAGTGGTAAACCACTACGATGACGAATACCGCGATAACACCCAATATCCATTAGACGCTTAATGTTAAGCTGAGTTTCGGAACGAAGTTCACCTTCTATAGTGAATTCTCCAACAGCGGCACGAATTTTACTGATTTCATCATCATTCCAATCGTTAACTTTCTTATCTAAACCAACCCCTGTTGAGATAAGAATTTCTTTAGCACGACTTCTACCTACACCATATATGTAAGTTAATGCTACTTCACCACGTTTATTTTTAGGTATATCTACCCCTGCAATTCTAGCCATAGCTTAACCTTGTCTTTGTTTAAATTTTGGATTTTTTTTGTTGATGACATACAAACGACCTTTACGACGTACAATTTTGCAGTCAGCACTTCTTTTCTTAAGTGACGCTCTTACTTTCATAATTAGTATCTATAAGTGATCCTTGCTTTCGTTAAATCGTAAGGACTCATTTCAAGTTTTACTTTATCTCCAGGTAATAATTTAATATAGTGCATGCGCATTTTACCTGAAATATGCGCTGTAACAACATGACCATTTTCTAGCTCAACACGAAACATTGCATTCGATAAAGCTTCAATAATAGTACCATCTTGTTCAATTGCTGCTTGTTTAGCCATTATGCTACTGCTTTTCTATTTTTACCAGTTTTAATTAAACTATCGTAATGTTTATTCAACAAATAAGCATTAATCTGCTGCATTGTATCTATAGCAACACCGACCATAATCAATAATGACGTTCCACCATAAAACAGTGCCCATGCCTGAGTAACACCAAAAAGTGAAACGATGGCAGGGAATATTGCAACAGCCGCCAAAAATACGGAACCTGGAAGAGTTATCAAAGACATTATTTCATCTAAATAATCAGCTGTTTCTGTACCAGGACGAATTCCAGGAATAAAACCGTTACTTCTTTTCAAATTATCCGCCATCTCATTGGTTTTAACCGTAATTGCTGTATAGAAATAAGTGAAAATAATGATTAACAATGCAAAGACCAAATTATACCAGAAACCAAATATATCGCCAAAAGCATTACCTACTTCCTTGGCCCAACCAGCTTCAAGATTACCGATAGCTGCAGGAACAAACATAATAGCTTGAGCAAAAATAATAGGCATAACACCTGAAGCATTAAGCTTAAGCGGAATGTATTCCCTTGCACCACCAACTACCTTTTCATAACTACCAGTTGCGGATCTTCTTGCATATTGCACCGGTATTTTTCTTACTGCCATCACTAACATAATACATGCTAGAATTACCAACAACCAAATCACCACTTCAATAATAATAACAAACAATCCACCAGTACCGTTATATCTTGAGGTAATTTCCTGGATAAATGCCTGTGGTAATGTAGCAATAATTCCAACCATTATAAGTAACGATATACCGTTACCTATACCTTTATCAGTTATTTTCTCACCTAACCACATAGCAAAAATACATCCAGTAACTAGGATAATTGTACTAATGGTAATGAAACCAGCACCTCTACCATCTATAAATGCATCTTGAGGAACACCCAAAGTTTCTAAGGTCAACAAGTATGTAGGAGCTTGAATTACGCAAATACCTATGGTTAACCATCGTGTTATCTGATTAATTTTTCTACGCCCAGACTCACCTTCCTTCTGTAATTTTTGAAGATACGGAATAGCTAATCCCATAAGCTGAACGACAATGCTAGCGGAGATGTACGGCATAATCCCCAAGGCAAATACTGAGGCATTAGCAAATGCTCCTCCTGTGAAGGCATTTAAAATACCACCTATTCCAGTATCAAAATTATCAGCAAAACCACCAAGTTTCGTAGAATCAATACCTGGAAGCACTACTTGAGCTCCAAAACGATAAACAAGAAGAAGGCTTAAAGTCATAAGAATACGATCTTTAAGCTCTTCTATTTTCCAAATATTTTTAAGAGTATCTATAAACTTCATGTGGATAGATTAAATTGTTACTGCTTCACCACCAGCTTTAGTAATAGCTTCTTGAGCCGACGCAGTGAACTTATGAGCGGTAACTTTAACTTTAGCAGAAAGCTCTCCTCTACCCAATACCTTAATTAAGTCATTCTTTCCTGCTAGACCTTGGCTTACGAAATCCTCTAAAGAAATATCCAAACCAAAACGATTGGCATCAACATAATTTTGGATGGTATCAAGGTTAATTCCAACATATTCCTTACGATTTATGTTAGTAAAACCAAATTTAGGAACACGGCGTTGTAAAGGCATTTGTCCTCCTTCAAAACCAATTTTCTTAGAATAACCTGAACGTGATTTAGCTCCTTTATGACCTCTAGTAGAAGTACCACCTTTACCAGTACCCTGACCACGACCTATAATTTTACCAGCCTTTTTAGCTGCACCTTCAGCAGGTTTAATATTATGTAATTTCATCCTAATTTTTTTAAATGTTCTCGACTGTAATCAAATGAGAAACAGTTCTTATCATTCCTTGGATAACCGAATTATCATCGTGTTCAACAACCTGATTCATCTTTCTTAAACCAAGTGCCTCTAAAGTCTTTTTCTGGTTCGCTGTACGATTAATCGCACTTTTTACCTTTTTAATTCTCAACTTTGCCATCACTAAAACTATTATCCGTTAAACACTTTATCTAAAGAAACTCCTCTTTGCTTAGCAATTGTTGCAGCACTTCTTAATTGAAGTAAAGCGTCAAAAGTTGCCTTTACCACGTTATGTGGATTAGAAGATCCCTGATTCTTACTTAAAACATCGTGAACTCCAACTGACTCAAGAACTGCACGAATAGCTCCACCAGCAATCACCCCAGTACCAGTAGATGCAGGCATAAGTAAAACTCTCGCTCCACCAAATTTACCCTTTTGCTCATGTGGAATAGTACCATTTTGCAGAGGAATTCTTACCAAATTCTTTTTAGCATCCTCAACAGCTTTGGATATCGCTTCAGAAACCTCTTTAGACTTACCTAACCCATGACCGACTACACCATTTTCATCACCTACCACAACGATAGCAGAAAATCCAAATGCACGACCACCTTTAGTCACTTTAGTTACACGTTGAACACCTACCAAACGATCCTTTAATTCAAGTCCACCTGGTTTCACAGTTTCTACGTTTTTATATTTTTGATACATAATTTAATGTAATATGTGATTAAAATTGTAGTCCTCCTTCTCTAGCTCCTTCTGCTAATGAAAGTACTCTACCATGATATAAATAACCTCCACGATCAAAAGAAACCTTACTTACACCAGCAGCTTTTGCTTTCTCAGCAAGCTTAACACCAACTTGTTTCGCTAGGTCCATTTTTGGAGCTTTTGCATCAAGTTCTCTAGATGAAGCGGAAGCTATAGTTATACCATCTACATCATTAATAACTTGAGCATAAATTTCTTTATTACTTCTATAAACAGATAATCTAGGTCTTTCGGCAGTACCAGAAACTGTTCTTCTTATTCTCTTACGTATTTTTAATCTACGTTGTTCTTTTGAAAATGCCATTATATCTGTTTATTATGCTGATTTACCAGCTTTTCTTCTTAAAATCTCACCAACAAACTTAACACCCTTACCTTTATATGGTTCAGGCTTTCTAAATGATCGGATTTTAGCTGCTACCTGACCAACTAATTGCTTATCGTGCGAAGTAAGTTTAACTATTGGGTTTTTACCCTTTTCAGAAATTGTTTCCACTTTCACTTCCGGAGCAATGTCCAATACAATATTATGAGAAAAACCTAAAGCTAAATCTAGCTTTTGTCCCTGATTACTCGCTCTATAACCAACACCTACTAGTTCTAGCTGTTTAGTCCAACCCTCATTAACTCCTTGAACCATGTTTTGAACCAAAGCACGATATAAACCATGCTTAGCTCTGTGATCCTTTGAATCAGAAGGACGAGAAATCAACACTTGATTTTCTTCAATTTTAACTTCAACATCTGAAAATTTTTGAGATAAAGATCCCAATTTACCTTCCACATGAATGAAGTCGTCCTCAACCCTTACGGTAACACCTGCAGGAATCGCTACAGGACTTTTTCCTATTCTTGACATATTAATATATTAATAAACGTAACAAAGCACTTCCCCACCGACATTCTCTGAACGAGCCTGCTTATCAGTCATCACACCTTTAGATGTTGAAACGATAGCCACGCCTAAACCGTTCAAAATTCTTGGCAACTCTTTTGCACCAGCATACTTACGAAGACCTGGCTTACTAAGTCTTTGTAAATCCTTTATAACTGGTTCATTAGTTGACTTGTCATATTTCAAAGCTATCTTGATCACATCCTGGGCAGGAGCCTCAATTATTTTATAACTTAAAATATAACCTTGATCGAAAAGAATTTTAGTAATTTCTTTTTTAACATTAGAAGCTGGTATTTCAACAACTCTATGGTTAGCTCTTACCGCGTTTCTAATACGTGTAAGATAATCTGCTATTGGATCTGTATTCATAACTACAAAAAATCTTTATTTTACCAACTTGCTTTTTTGACACCAGGAATCAAACCTTTGTTTGCCATTTCTCTAAAAAGAACTCTTGAAATACCAAACTGACGCATATAACCTTTTGGCCTTCCGGTTAACTTACATCTATTGTGTAACCTAACAGGTGATGCATTCTTAGGTAATTTTTGAAGAGCTTCATAATCACCAGCTTCCTTCAAAGCCTGACGCTTTTCAGCATACTTATCTACTAGAGCTTGACGCTTGCGCTCACGCGCTTTCATTGATTCTTTTGCCATCTTAATTCTTTTTGAAAGGTAAACCTAGTTCTCCTAAAAGAGACTTAGCCTCCTTATCAGTATTTGCACTGGTAACGAATGTAATATCCATACCAGAAATTTTGTTTACTTTATCGATATTTATCTCTGGGAAAATGATCTGCTCAGTGATACCCAAGTTATAATTTCCTCTACCATCAAAACCATTTGCCTTAATTCCCTGAAAATCTCTAACTCTAGGCAACGCTACAGTAATTAAACGATCAAGAAATTCATACATTCTCTCACCTCTAAGCGTAACTTTGGCACCAATAGGCATTCCTTTTCTTAACTTAAAGGAAGCAACATCCTTTTTAGATAAAGTAGCAACAGCTTTTTGACCAGTAATAGTAGTTAACTCCTCCACAGCATAATCAATAAGCTTCTTATCTGCTACCGCAGCACCTACTCCTCTACTTAAAACTATCTTTTGTAATTTAGGAATTTCCATTACATTTTTGTAACCGAATTCTTCCTGAAGAGATTTAGACACCCTTTCGTTGTATTCTTCTTTAAGTCTTGGTACGTATGACATGACTATATAGCTTGATTATTAGTTTTAGCGAAGCGAACCTTTTTACCATCTTCAGACTTGTAACCAACCTTAGTTACTTTACCATCCGAGTCGATTAAAGACACATTAGAGATGTGAAGAGGAGCTTCCAATTCCTTTATACCGCCTTGAGGATTTGTAGCGCTTGGTTTTTCATGCTTTGAAACCATGTTAACACCTTCCACAATTACGCGGTTTTTATCTTTAAGTATTTTAGTTACAACACCTTCAGAACCTTTGTGTTCACCTGTGGTAACCCTAACCTTATCTCCTGTTTTAATTTTTACCTTACTCATAATTCCTTATTATAACACCTCAGGTGCTAATGAAACAATTTTCATAAACTGCTTGTCCCTAAGCTCACGAGCAACCGGCCCAAAAACACGAGTTCCTCGCATTTCCGAATTAGGATTAAGAAGAACACAAGCGTTATCATCAAAACGAATATACGATCCGTCTGGTCTTCTAACCTCTTTCTTTGTTCTCACAACTACTGCAGTTGAAACAGCACCTTTTTTAATATTACCATTAGGTGTAGATTCTTTAACAGAAACAACAATTTTATCACCAACAGAAGCATATCTCCTTTTAGTCCCACCTAATACACGAATACAAAGAACTTCTTTAGCTCCAGTATTGTCTGCTACTTTTAATCTTGATTCTTGTTGTACCATTATTTAGCTCTTTCAATTATTTCAACTAATCTCCAGTTTTTAGATTTACTAAGAGGTCTAGTTTCCATTATACGAACTGTATCACCTTCGTTACAGTCATTCGTTTCATCGTGAGCAACATACTTTTTAGTCTTAAGTACGAACTTTCCATACATTGGATGCTTCTGACGTTTCACCTCTGAAACAACGATGCTTTTGTCCATCTTATTCGATGTAACTACACCGATACGTTCTTTTCTTAAATTTCTTGTTTCCATGTGAACTATTTGCTATTTAAAGCTGTTTTTAATCTAGCAATCGTTTTCCTAGCTTTAGTAATCTCTGAAGGATTATCTAAAGGAGACATACTATGCATTCTTCTCAACTCTGAGTAAGAAGAATTAAACTCAGCAAGTTTTGCTTGTAATTCTGTTTCTGACAGTTTTGCTATATCTGCGTTTTTCATAATATTCTATTCTTGGTAGTCTCTTGCTACGATGAATTTAGTTTTAACTGGCAATTTTTGAGCAGCTAACCTTAAAGCCTCCTGAGCAATAGCTTGAGGAACTCCTGCAACCTCAAAAAGCACACGACCTGGTTTCACAACAGCAGCCCAATATTCAACATTACCCTTTCCTTTACCCATACGAACCTCTAGAGGCTTTTTAGTGATGGGTTTATCCGGAAATATTTTAATCCAAAGAGAACCTTCTCTCTTCATATATCTAGTGGCAGCAATACGAGCCGCTTCAATCTGTCTTGAATTAATAAAATTAGAATCAAGAGATTTAATACCAAATGTACCGTAGGCTAGCTGGTTTCCTCGACCAGAGTTACCCTTCATACGGCCCTTCTGTTGCTTTCTAAATTTTGTCTTTCTAGGTTGTAACATCTCTATCTACTTTTATTTTCTACGACGACGATTTCCTCTGTTTCCAGATCCACCACCTTTACCACTCTTCTTAGATAAGCCTACCAATGGAGACAACTCACGTTTACCATAAACCTCTCCTTTCATAATCCATACCTTAATACCTAATCTTCCGTAGGTAGTATGAGCTTCAACTAATGCATAGTCGATATCTGCTCTAAAAGTGGACAAAGGAATACGCCCATCCTTGTAAGATTCTGATCGAGCCATTTCCGCTCCATTAAGTCGACCTGAAATTTGAATTTTAATTCCTTCAGCATTCATCCTCATGGCAGCAGCAATAGCCATCTTTATTGCACGTCTATACGAAATACGATTCTCAATCTGACGAGCAATACTAGCTCCAACTAAATGAGCATCTAATTCTGGTCTTTTTATTTCATGAATGTTAATTTGAACATCCTTACCAGTAATCTTCTTCAACTCTTCTTTAAGCCTATCCACCTCTTGACCACCTTTACCAATAATAATTCCAGGCCTAGCAGTAGTGATAGTTATAGTTACTAACTTAAGAGTACGTTCAATAATAACTCTAGATACACTAGCCTTTGAAAGACGAGCATGAATATACTTACGTATTTTATCATCCTCAGCTAGTTTATCACCATAATCGTTTCCACCATACCAGTTAGATTCCCAACCTCTGATGATACCTAAACGATTTCCTATTGGATTAGTTTTTTGTCCCATATCCTAAATTAGTTAACCTCTTCATTATTTTTTTGACCTAACACAACAGTTACGTGGTTCGATCTCTTTCTTATTCTATGCGCTCTACCTTGAGGTGCTGGCCTTAGTCTTTTTAACATTGTACCACCATCTACACGAATCTCCTTAATAAACAAACCTGCATCAGCAACATCAGAATCCTCATTCTTAGACTGCCAATTTGCGATAGCAGACAAGACCAACTTATCCAAACGTCGTGCAGCCTCCTTAGATGAGAACTTAAGTATATTTAACGCATCCTCCACCTTTTTACCTCTAATGATATCAGCAACTAATCTCATTTTACGAGGAGATGTAGGACAATTATTTAATTTTGCTATAGCAATCTGGCTTTTTTGCTCCTTGAGCTTAGCAGCCATTTCTCTTTTACGACTTCCCATGACCTAGATTACTTTTTTCCTTTATTTTTAGCACCAGCATGTCCACGGAATGAACGAGTTGGTGAAAATTCACCTAACTTATGCCCTACCATATTCTCTGTTACGTAAACAGGAACAAACTGACGACCATTATGAACTGCAATTGTTTGACCTACAAAGTCTGGCGTAATCATAGATGAACGCGACCAAGTCTTTACTACAGCTTTCTTACCTGACTCAATATTTTGAGCAACCTTCTTTTCTAATTTATGAAAAACGTAAGGTCCTTTTTTTAATGAACGTGCCATAACTTATTTCTTTCTGCGTTCTATTATAAATTGACTACTAGCTTTATTCTTGTCGCGAGTACGATAACCTTTTGCAGGTATACCGTTACGAGATCTAGGATGACCTCCTGAAGCACGACCTTCACCACCACCCATTGGGTGATCAACTGGATTCATGGCAACAGGACGAGTTCTTGGCCTTCTTCCTAACCAACGACTACGACCAGCCTTACCACCGACGATTAACTGATGATCACTGTTTGATACAGCACCAACAGTCGCCATACATTGCTGTAAAATCATTCTAGTCTCACCAGAAGGTAACTTCACAGTAGCATACTTACCGTCTCTCGCCATTAATTGCGCAAACGCACCTGCACTACGAGCCAAAACAGCTCCCTGACCAGGATGCAACTCAATACAACTAATAACAGTACCCAGAGGAATATTAGCTAATTTCATAGCATTACCAACCTCAGGAGCAACAGACTCACCGCTAACGATGTTTTGTCCTACCTTAAGACCATTTTGAGCAATAACATATCTTTTTTCACCATCTTGATAGCTAACAAGAGCGATAAAAGCTGATCTATTTGGATCATACTCAATAGTTGATACCGTTGCAGGTATTCCATGACGATCTCTTTTGAAATCGATTATACGGTAGCGCTTCTTATGACCGCCACCTTTATAACGCATAGTCATACGACCACTAGCGTTACGACCACCTGAACGTTTTTTCGGAGCAAGTAAACTCTTCTCCGGCTTATCAGTTGTAATAGCGTCGTAGCCATTAACAACTCTAAATCGCTGTCCAGGAGTTACAGGTTTTAATTTTCTTACTGACATCTCAGTTAATTATTATAAATTACTATAAAGGTCGATGGTATCACCATCTTTAAGTTGTACAAATGCTTTTTTAATAGCACCAGTTTTACCAACTTGAATACCTGACTTTGTATATTTCACGTTTCGCTCAATTCTAGTATTCATAGTTCTTACCTTAAGAACTGTAACACCATATTCAGCTTCCACAGCTTTTTTTATCTCAACTTTGTTTGCACTAGGAGATACTACAAAACCATAGCGATTTAACAACTCACTATCGTTAGTTGCCTTCTCTGTTATGATCGGTTTTAATAAAATACTCATAGTTACTTAGTTAAAAATTCTTCGATTTTCTCTAAAGAGCTCTCTAAAATCACTACATTATCAGCATTCATTACACTGTAAGTGTTTAATCCTGAGGTAGTTACAACGTTAGCTGCTTTCAAATTTCGCGATGACAAATATACATTATTATTTGATTCACCCAATACAAATAGAGATTTTTTATCAGAGAGACCTAAACCTTCTAAAACTTCTAAAAAATTCTTTGTTTTAGGAGCATCAAAATTGAAATCTTGAACTACATGTAAAGTACCTTCAGAAGCCTTCAAACTTAAGGCACTTTTACGAGCTAATCTTTTTTGATTCTTATTCAGTTTAAAAGAATAGTCACGTGGTACAGGACCAAAAATTCTACCACCACCTCTAAAAACTGGTGA
This sequence comes from Nonlabens sp. SY33080, assembly GCF_011784885.1. Taxonomy (NCBI): domain Bacteria; kingdom Pseudomonadati; phylum Bacteroidota; class Flavobacteriia; order Flavobacteriales; family Flavobacteriaceae; genus Nonlabens; species Nonlabens sp. SY33080. The sequence goes on along the minus strand of NZ_CP050461.1, from coordinate 2,827,782 downwards.
CTTAATAGAACCTGCACGAGCAGTTCCTGTTCCTTTTTGCTTCTTAATCTTTCTTGTACTTCCAGCAATTTCTGCTCGTTGCTTAGCTTTATGAGTACCTTGACGTTGTGCAGCTAAATACTGCTTAACATCTAAGTATATAGCATGCTCACTAGGCTCTATTCCAAAGACATTATCAGCCAACTCAACTTGACGACCTGTGTCTTTACCCTTAATGTCTATAACTGCTACTTTCATTACTTCTCAACTATTACATAAGAGTTTTTGTGACCAGGAACACAACCTTTAACTACTAAAAGGTTTTTATCTGCTACCACTTTAAGCACTCTTAAATTTTGAACTTTTACTTTTTCATTACCCATTTGACCAGCCATACGCATACCTTTAAATACACGAGCAGGATAAGATGCTGCACCGATAGAACCAGGAGCTCTTAATCTGTTATGCTGTCCATGAGTTTGTTGTCCAACACCGCCGAAACCATGACGTTTTACAACACCTTGGAATCCTTTTCCTTTACTAGTTCCAGAAACATCAATAAAGTCACCTTCATTAAACATTTCAACAGTGATTGAATCACCTAATTTGTACTCCGCATCAAAACCTTGGAATTCAACTACTTTTCTTTTGACACCAGTACCTGCTTTTTTAAAGTGCCCGATAGCAGCTTTAGAAGCATTCTTGTCTGATTTGTCATCGAAACCTAATTGAAGGGCCTCATACCCATCTGTTTCTTCGGTTCTGACTTGGGTAACAACACAAGGACCGGCTTGTATGATCGTACAAGGGATATTTTTCCCGTTCTCATCATAAATGCTGGTCATTCCGATTTTTTTTCCTATTAACCCAGACATATTTATTTATTATAAAATGATTTTACTTATTTAAAAAAGAGTTACGCTTTCGCGAAAGCGTAACTCAAATATTTGATTATTAAATCTAATTAGACCTTAATCTCTACTTCAACACCACTAGGAAGCTCTAATTTCATTAGGGCATCGATAGTTTTAGAAGAAGAACTATAAATATCTAACAGACGCTTATAAGAGCTTAATTGAAATTGCTCACGAGACTTTTTATTAACGTGAGGAGATCTCAACACTGTGAAAATCTTCTTGTGTGTAGGAAGTGGGATTGGACCCGTTACTACAGCACCAGTACTCTTTACTGTCTTTACAATTTTTTCAGCAGATTTATCTACCAAATTGTAATCGTAAGATTTAAGCTTGATTCTGATTTTTTGACTCATCTTTTGAAAAAATTAATTATTTGAACCATTTGCTGCAGCAATCACTTCTTCACTTATATTAGAAGGAGTTTCTGCATAGTGTGAAAATTCCATTGTTGACGTAGCACGACCTGAAGACAATGTTCTCAATGAGGTAACATAACCAAACATCTCTGATAATGGAACATTAGCTTTTACCACTTTAGAACCTGAACGATCACCCATATCATTTACCTGACCTCTACGACGGTTCAAGTCACCAACGATATCACCCATGTTTTCTTCTGGAGTAAGTACCTCTAACTTCATGATAGGCTCCATAATAACCGCCTTGGCAGCCTTGGCAGCATTTTTAAAACCAAGTTTTGCAGCAAGCTCGAATGATAACTGATCCGAGTCAACATCGTGGTAAGAACCATCAGTTAAAGTAACTTTAAGGCTATCAACTTCGTAACCTGCAAGAGGTCCGTTTTTCATAGCTTCTTTAAATCCTTTTTCAACAGAAGGAATAAATTCCTTTGGTACGTTACCACCCTTAATTTCAGATACAAATGTTAAACCATCCTTACCTTCTTCCGCAGGCTCCATTACAAATACGATATCAGCAAATTTACCACGACCACCAGATTGTTTCTTGTAAACTTCTCTGTGTTCAGCACGTGCTGTTACAGCTTCTTTGTACTCAACCTGTGGCTGTCCCTGATTTACTTCTACTTTAAACTCACGCTTAAGACGGTCTACAATAATATCTAAGTGAAGCTCACCCATTCCAGATATAATAGTTTGTCCTGAAGCTTCATCAGTACGAGCTGTAAAAGTTGGATCTTCTTCTGCTAATTTAGCAAGAGCCATACCTAACTTATCTACATCAGCCTTTGTTTTAGGCTCTACAGCAATACCAATTACTGGATCAGGGAATTCCATTGATTCAAGAACAATTGGGTTCTTTTCATCAGACATGGTATCACCTGTTTTAATATCTTTAAAACCAACTGCAGCTCCAATATCACCAGCCTCGATGAATTCAATAGCATTTTGTTTATTAGAATGCATTTGGTAAATACGTGAAATACGCTCTTTTTTACCAGATCTATTGTTTAAGATATACGAACCTGCATCTAAACGTCCTGAATAAGCTCTAAAGAACGCTAGACGACCTACGAAAGGATCTGTAGCAATCTTAAATGCTAATGCCGCGAAAGGCTCATCTACAGAAGGCTTACGTGTAATTTCTTCTCCTGTATCTGGATTTGTTCCTACAATCGCATCCTTATCTACCGGAGAAGGTAAATAACGACAAACAGCATCAAGTAGGAATTGAACTCCTTTATTCTTAAATGCACTACCACAAACCATTGGAATGATAGACATATCCATTACAGCTGCACGTAATGCCGCGTGAATTTCATCCTCAGTAATAGAATCCTCATCTTCCATGAATTTTTCAAGCAAGCTTTCATCATAAGCAGCAACTTCTTCTATTAAAAGCGCTCTGTATTCTCTAGCTTCTGCTTTTAATTCTTCTGGAATATCAATTACGTCAAATGTAGCTCCTTGTGTATTATCGTGCCATACAATAGCTCGGTTCTTAACAAGATCAACTATTCCTTTAAAGTCAGCTTCATCACCGATAGGTAAAACGATAGGCACCGCATTAGAACCTAACATTTCCTTAACCTGATTACAAACCGCAAGGAAATTAGAACCTTGACGGTCCATTTTATTAACAAATCCCATACGTGGGACTTTATAGTTATCTGCTAATCTCCAGTTAGTTTCTGACTGAGGCTCAACACCATCAACTGCACTAAATAAGAATACCAATCCATCAAGTACACGTAAAGATCTATTTACTTCAACAGTAAAATCTACGTGACCAGGAGTATCGATAATATTAAAGTGATAATCCTTAGTTTCAGGTAATCTTTGAGCATTTTCCATAGGAAACTGCCATGTACAAGTTGTTGCAGCAGAAGTAATAGTAATACCACGCTCCTGCTCCTGCTCCATCCAGTCCATTGTTGCAGCACCATCATGCACCTCACCAATTTTATGTGAAACTCCTGTATAATAAAGTATACGCTCAGTAGTTGTTGTTTTACCAGCATCAATGTGAGCGGCAATACCAATATTTCTTGTGTATTTTAAATCTCTAGCCATGTCTTAGAATCTAAAGTGTGAGAATGCTTTATTAGCCTCTGCCATTTTGTGCGTATCCACACGTTTTTTAACAGCAGCACCTTCTTCTTTTGCAGCAGCAAGTATTTCAGCAGCTAATTTTTGAGAAAATGATTTTTCGTTACGCTTTCGAGCATATCCAATTAACCATTTCATTGCTGTAGAAATTTTGCGATCTGGTCTAATCTGCATTGGGATTTGAAAAGTAGCACCACCTACACGTCTACTGCGCACCTCTACGTGAGGCATTACATTAGATAAGGCATCTTTCCAAAGCTCCAAAGCCGTTTTTTCTTCATCTTGATTTTTCTCTTCTACGATATCCATTGCATCGTAAAAAAGCTTAAATGCTATCGACTTCTTTCCATGCAACATCATCATGTTTACAAAGCGAGTCACTAGCTGGTCGTTAAAACGTGGATCCGGAAGGATAGGACGTTTTTTTGCCTGTCTTTTTCTCATTTCTGTTGTTTCAGATTGTTAATTGAATTACTTCTTAGGGCGTTTTGCACCATACTTAGATCTACGTTGCGTGCGGTCTGCAACACCTGCTGTGTCCAAAGCACCACGTACAATGTGATATCTAACTCCTGGTAAATCTTTTACCCTTCCACCTCTAACTAATACTATCGAGTGCTCTTGTAGATTGTGACCTTCTCCTGGAATGTATGCGTTTACTTCCTTACCGTTTGTAAGTCTTACACGAGCAACTTTTCTCATTGCCGAGTTAGGCTTTTTAGGCGTAGTAGTGTAAACACGCGTACATACTCCACGACGTTGCGGACAAGAATCTAAGGCAGCCGATTTACTCTTCTTAGTTATTTTGGCTCTTCCTTTTCGTACTAATTGTGAAATTGTTGGCATATTATTTTACGCTAAATATGTTAAATCCCTATTTTTAGGGTCGGCAAAGGTATAAATATTATTTTGTTATTCAAACCTCACTTTCAAATATTTACAATAAAGTTTATTTAAAAACGTTTTTACCCTATCAAAAAAGTTAAGCACACATACAAAAACTATGTTTTATTTAATGAGAAAAATTACATACTAGGAGTACTTTTTACCCTTTTTACTTTGTCCTTATTATATAGCCAACAATTTGATATATTTAATTACATCTATTCAAACAGTCAAAAAATCACAGATACTATAGCTGTATCTAGTAGCTCATTCGAAGAGTCAAAAAGAAAATCAGACAGTATCATTAAACACTATCAAAATATTGGTTACATACGCTTACAGCACACCACAATCAACCAAAATAAAACCTATCACTATAGCCGGTCCATATTTTTGAATCAACCTATAAAAGGAATAAACGTTGGTATACCAAAAAATTATTATTCAAATTATGAGTTTTTGAAAAGTACGCTTTCGCGAAAGCGAGAAATAAAAATACCTTTTAAACATAAAGACAGCTTACTAAAGCTGATCACCAACTCTTTTTCCGAACAAGGGTTCGTATTTACTGAAACCAAATTGCTCTTTTTAAAAGAAACACAGGACACACTTTTCTCCCGCCTTACATCATCTACTACAAAAAAAAGACGAATAGACAATATAGAAGTTAAAGGTTATAAAAAATTTCCAAAGAAAATCATCAAGTCACAAATTATTGACAAGAGCTTTACTCCTAAATTATCGACTGCAATTAATAAAAGAATAAATAGCATCCCATTCATCCAGGCCACGAGAAATTCGGAATTGTTGTTTCAAGAAAACTCCACTACTCTCTATCTATATCTAGAAAAGAAAAACATAAACGCCGCTGAAGGTTTGTTAGGTTTTAATAATAACAATGGCAAACTAGAATTAAATGGTTATCTAGATCTGTATTTAGAAAACAACTTTGACGCTGCTGAAAGATTTCAACTTACCTATCGGAATGATCAAGATGATCAAACTAGAGTACACTCAGCATTTACAATTCCATACGTAGCACAATCTAATTTTGGTTTGGGCGCATCTCTGGAGATTGTACGAAGAGATAGCACATACCAAAGAAACAACTTTGAAATAGGAACGTCTTATAAAATAGATTGGAATAACACTATCACATTAAATTACGAAAGTCAAAATACCACGGACAGCGGGATGATACTCTCCTTAAATAATCTTGAAACCGATCGTTCTGGATTGAACATTGGTTATAGATTAGAAAAATGGTCAACAGATTTATTGCATCGTCAAAATCTAATCTTCCAACTTAAGATAGGCACAGGAACAAGAGAATTACCAGAGGAAAAAGAAAATTATTTGAATATTGACGCAACCATTACAAAACTTTGGCATCTATCAAATAGAAGTAAGATTCTAAGTTCTTTGAAAAGCCAAATTTTAAAAACAGATAAAATTCAATTTAATGAGTTGTATCAATTAGGTGGGAACAACAGCATAAGAGGTTTTAATCAAAATAGCATTGATAGCTCGCAATATGCAACCCTACTTTTAGAATATAGATACAATTTATCTCCAACTTTATACATAAACAGTATTACAGATGCTGGTATTTTCCGAAGCTTTATTGACGATAAAGCAGAATATTTAACAGGATTTGGAGCAGGTGTAGGAATTTTAACAAATTCAGGAATACTAAGTTTAAATATCGCATCAGGAAATTTTGGAGACGCTAACTTTAATCTAACCAACCTTATAGGCCATATAGAATATAAGGTTTTGTTCTAAAAAGGTTATACAAATGTTAAGCCAATATTAAATTTCCTGATAAAATAAATAGTTAAAAGTTGTTTTATTAAGTCTTTTTTTTGATTTTTACAGCTGGCTAATTCAAATAAATCTAAACATGAAAACAAAATTTAAAGGAATTTTGACGCTATTACTAGCGTTAGTTGCGCAAGTAGCTTTTGCGCAGCAGACTGTTACCGGTACGGTATCAGATGCAGATGGACCTGTTGGAGGTGCAACAGTGTCTATTAAAGGTTCGAATACCTTCGCATCAACTAATTTTGATGGTGAATATAGTATTCAAGCTAACCCTGAAGACGTGCTTGTCTTTAGTTATGTAGGATATGATGCTAAAGAAGAGACCGTTGGTAATAGAACAGTTATCGATGTAACACTTAGTTCTGCTCTTGAAGAGGTAGTAGTTCAGGCATATCGTACTTCATCTACCAAAAGGAGTAACATTGCTGCAAATGTTATTACCGCTAAACAAATCCAAGACAGACCTAACGCAAGTGCTATTCAAAGGTTACAAGGTCAGGTACCTGGACTTATTATTCAAACGGCTTCTGGTCAACCAGGTGCAAACTCTACTATTCAATTAAGAGGTGTAAGTTCTATTAATGGTAATACAGAGCCACTTATCATTATAGATGGTATTCCTGTTGATGAAGATGCCTTCAGAACAATAAACCCATTGGATATTGAAAGTCAGACTGTACTTAAAGATGCGGCAGCAACTGCAATCTATGGTAATAGGGGTGCAAATGGTGTAATTATCATCAAAACTAAAGGTGGTGCTTATAATCAAGAGCTTCAAGTTAGTTATACGGGACAGACTAGAATTACGGAATTAATAGACACAGAGTATGACCTGTTCAACTCACGTGACTACTTAAGGCTAGAAAACGAACGAGGAATCGGTCTAGGTGCAACTTTAACAGACGCTGAAATAAATGCATATGCGGTTAACACCGACTGGAGTGATACTTTCTATAGAACTGGGTTTAGTCAATTACACAATTTATCTTTAAGATCTGGTGGTAAAAACTTGAACCAATTCACATCTGTTAACTACACATACGAAGAAGGTTCTTTACAAGCATCAGACTTACAGAGATTTACGGTTAGAAACAATTTAAATGTAAAGTCAGATAATGATCGCTTTAATTTGGCAACCTCTCTTCAAGTAGGATATTCTAAAAACAACTCTCAGTCAGAGCCTGAGACAAGAAATAATGCTATTTATTTTAATTCTATCTATAATTCTAATTTTGGTTTACCTTATTTTGATCCAAACAATTATGATACAAGAATAGAGGAATGGGTTGGTAGTTTACAGGCACGTTTGTCTCCATATGTTACCTTAGACAACATTTTATTCAATGGTAATAGAGAAGATGAAATGAAAATAATTGCTGGTGCAAATTCATCTTATAAAATTAGTGATAATTGGACAGCGAGATACAACATTGGTGTGGATTATCGTCAACAAACATTTTTAAGATATGCTGATCCTAATTCTGCTCTAGCAAGAGTAAGAGCAAGTTTCATTGGACCTGGAGAAGTAGAAGGATTTCAAACAGAATCATTTTTCAATGACTTTAGATTTAACTCGACTGCAAGCATAGGTTATAAGAAAACTTTTGGTGCGAATGAAGACGGAAGTAATGGTCACACAATATTAGCAAACGGATATGTAGAGTATGTAAAGGCTCACTTTAAAAGTTTCGGCTTTTCTCAGACAGGTTTAGACCCAAGAACATTTAGTCCTGGAAATGACGGTGGGGCATTCATTGGTGACAATGAAGATAATGACGAATTTGTTCCAACGGTTAACTCTGGAAAAGGTAGTACTGGTCTATTCTCATATTTTGCAGAATTTGATTATGATTATGCTGACAAATATGGTTTTGGTGCAACAATTCGTAGAGATGCTTCATCAAGATTTAGCGGAGACAACAAATGGGGTACTTTTTGGTCTGTTGCAGGTAGATGGAATATTTCGGAAGAAGCATTTATGAAAGATGTAAACTGGGTTAATTCATTAAAACTAAGAGCATCATATGGTAGCGTAGGTAATGACCGAATTGCTTCAACTTATTACGGAGCTCTTAACAATACAAGAACTTTATTTACTACAGGATTATCATATGCTGATAATCAAACCTTCGTAAGATCTCAATTAGGAAATGCAGACTTGAGATGGGAGTCGGTAAACACGGCAAACCTTGGTATTGATTATGAATTATTTAACCGAAGATTAAGAGGTACATTAGATTTCTATAACAGAAAAACTACTGATTTATTTTCTCCGAGATCTGTTTCTACTTTAGTAATTGCTAGTGGTACACAGCAAGCTAACATTGGAGACTTGGTGAATCGTGGTATTGAATTAGGAGCTAGATTTGATTTAATCATTCCAAAATCAAATAAAGGATTTGATTTAGACATATTTGCTAACGTAAGTTACAATGAAAATGAGGTAACTTCAATTGATGCTCCAGATGGAATCATCGATAATGGTTCATCAGTAATCCAAGAAGGAGCTCAATTAAATGAATACTTTGTAGTGCCTTATCTAGGAGTAAATCCAGCTAACGGTAACTTGTTATTCTTAGATGCGAATGGAAATCCAACGGAAGCTCCAACACTAGATGATAGAAGATTAACTGGAACTGATACTGTGCCAGATTTCCAAGGTGGATTTGGTTTTGAAATGAACTACAACAACTTCTTTTTTGAAACTCAATTTAGTTTCATGACTGGATTACAAAGATTTGACTTTAATCAACGTGACTATTATGACATCAATAATTTAGGTCAAACTCAATTATCTAGCGACCTTACAAGATCGTGGACGCCAACAAATAGAGTTACAGATATGCCATCTTTAGCAGCTACTAACATAGCTACTGGACCATTATCAGATAGATTCTTAATAGACTCAGACTTTTTAAGAGTTCGTTTCATGCAATTGGGTTACAACTTTGATGAGACAGCATTAGATAAAATTTTCCTTGACAGTGCTAGAATATATGTAAATGCTGAAAACTTAGTTACTTGGACTAAGTGGTTAGGATCTGATCCAGAAAGTACACGTTTATCAGAATACAACAGATACCCAACACCACGTATTTTTAGTGTAGGTATTGATTTACAATTTTAATTTTAAAAGCAATGAGAAAAATATTTTTAACTTTAGGACTCGCAGCTGCCTTGTTTAGCTGTGAAGACGCAACTGAAATAATTCAGCCGAGTGAATTCGGATTTGATACTGCGTTCCAAAATGCGGACGATGTAAAAACCGCTGTTTTTGGAATCTACGGAAATGCAAATAGAACTACGGGTATCGCATTTACATCATATTTCACTGATGAATGTGGATTAGGTGAAGCTGGAAACAATGGTAACGAATCACACAGACTTCAGCTTAATGTAAACAATGCACAAGCATCAGGTATATGGACTGGCTACAATAGTGCCATAAGAAATGCAAATATTTTCTTTGAAGGAGCAGCTCTAGTTACTCCAGCTGATGCTGCAGAACAAGCTACATATGATGAAGCTTTGGGTGAAGCACATGCTTTAAGAGCATATGCGTACTCTCAATTGCTTGCTTACTTTGCTCAAGATTTATCTGATCCTTCTAGTTTGGCAGTACCAGTATATGATTTTGTACCTGGTGTAGAAGACAGATTACCACGTAATACGGTGGCAGAAGTTGTTCAATTTATAAATGATGACTTAGATGCAGCTGATAATTTATTAACACAAGCTGGAACTGCATACACCGTAGACTTTATTTCACTTGATTTTGTAAATGCATTGAGAGCTCGTGTTGCTGCATATGTTGGTGACTACCCAAGAGCATCCAATTTTGCACAAGCAGTGTTAGGTAATTTTACTTTACCTACTACCGCTAACGCTGCTCAATTTACAGAGGTTTGGCAAGACATAAATGGTACTGCTACTTCACAAGAGGTTATTTTTAAATTTAATAATACTCTTGCTGTTGGGAGCAGTATGGGACAAATATGGAATACTAATTCAAGTGACGTAACAGGTTCACCATTATATGAGGTTGGAAGAAGACTTTTTAATGAATTAGAAAGTAATAGTTCAAGTTTTGGTGATATCAGAAGACAAGTATGGGTAGATCCATCTTCATTAATTTCTCCTGATTACCCTAATGCAACAAACCCGAGAGAAGACGACATTCTGGTTGTGGATAAATATCCAGGAGACCCTTCTTTACCAGGTCTGGTTGGTGGATATACTAATGATCAGAAAGTGTTTAGAACCGCTGAAATGCATTTTATTCTTGCTGAAGCAGCTGTTGAAAATGGAGATCTACCTGGTGCTGCAGCACAATTGAAAATTGTACGTGATGCTAGATACACTAGCCCACAGGCCGCACCGACTTATTCTAGCGCTACTGAAGCATGGGCAGATATCATGGCAGAACGCTATATTGAATTAGCGTTCGAAGGGCACCGTTACATTGATGTTAAAAGATTAGGAGCACTTGCAAACCAAGGTTATGACAGAAATGAGACGGACTGCTCACTTTATCCTGCACCAGAATGTGATATAAGCTTCAATGACTTCAGAGCAAGAGCATTACCAATTCCTGCTGTGGAAGTAAGGGGTAATCCTACAATTACTCAAAATGACGGTTATTAATAAAATAAATTTAGTAAGATGAAAAACTTAAAATATAGCTTTATAGCAATCGCGACGCTTTTTTTAATAATTGGTTGTGAATATGAGCCTAAGGTATTTGACGGTAATGGAGACTTAACATTAGTTCAGTTTTCAAGATCTACTTATGACTTAGAAATTATAATAGATGCTACAGGAGAATTGAATATACCTGTTCAATCATCAACTGTATCCTCTACAGATAGAACATTTAACGTCAATGTTGTAAATGACGGAACAACTGCAATCACTGGTAGTTATTCCGTTCCGACTTCTGTAACTATTCCTGCAAATGAATACGAGGGAACCTTAACAATTTCAGGTAACGACGTTGCGGGTGTTGATACAAATGCTGAAACTTTAATAATTGAACTTGAGGAAGGTGCAGATTTTGCTTCTGGTGGTAATGCAATTATAAGTGTATTCCAGATCTGTCCTGTACCAGATACGTTTATGATAGGTGATTATACTATAACAGACCTTGCAGGTGTTATTGGTCCAGGTAATGGTACAGAAAACTTCGAATCAGGAACTGTAACTCTTAGCGCTTCTTCAGCAACAGGTAGAAGTTTTAGTGTTGCCATGTTACCAGGTTTTAGACCAACACCAGGAGATGTAACAATTAACTTAATTTGTGGTAATTTTATATTGGCTGAAACAGGACCAAATCCTGGAATTGGTTGTAGTGCAGCTGATATTCGTTTTGGAGCAGCAACAACACCTACATCTTACCCATTAGATTTTAGTGATGATTCCCTATTCATCGTTACTTATGATGAAGATATCTTGGGAAGTTGTGGTGGACCGTTCCCAGATCAATCATTTTTGTTACAAAAGATTTAATGATTTAAGTCATATAATCATAAAAATCCCGTCCTTAAGGACGGGATTTTTTTATTAGTCAAATCTTAATAATAAAACTATTTTTGCAGCATGAGTAAGACATCTTTTATATATGGTATTCGAGCTATCATTGAAGCCATTGAATCAGGAAAAGAAATTGATAAAATATACCTTTTAAAAGGTGGTGATGGCGTTCTAGCTCAACAGCTCAAAAAGGTTGCTGGGACTAAAAATATTTCAACTAGCTATGTGCCCATTGAGAAATTGGACCACCTTGCAAAAGGAAATCATCAGGGAGCAGTTGCCAGAATAGCAGCTATCTCCTATTCCAACTTAGAAGAAATATTAGAAAAAATTGACTTAGATACAAATCCAACTTTCTTGGTTTTAGATGGGATTACAGATGTACGTAACTTCGGCGCTATTGCTCGTACTGCAGAATGTACAGGGATTGCGGCTATAATTATACCTACAAAAGGTAGTGCGAGTATTAATGCAGATGCAATAAAGACAAGCGCAGGTGCCTTATTTAATATTCCTATCTGTAAAGTAAATCACGTGAAAGATGCGTTGTTTATGTTCCAGTCCTACGGTATTCAACTGGCAGGAGCTACAGAAAAAGTTGATCAAGTACTCTACAATGAAAATCTCAATCTACCAATTGCGGTAGTTATGGGAAGTGAAGAGCGAGGTATACAGCCATCGGTCATAAAAATGCTAGACTACAAATTAAAATTACCGATGTTAGGAGATATCGCATCCCTTAATGTATCAGTAGCTTGTGGTGCTATACTTTATGAAATAACTAGGCAAAAAATGTCGTAGTCGTCACTCCTCTTCCTCAGAAGGAATTTCAAAAAAATTACCTTCATCATCAAACTGCTGCATAAAAGGATCCTTTGAACTATCATAATTTCTAAGTTCCCATTGGAACTTTCTTTTTTCCGGCATCTTGTTTTTTGCAAACAAAGCAATGACTAGTCCGGTTATGAAACCACTAAGATGTCCTTCCCATGACATTCCTTCCTTAATAGGTAGCATATACCATATTAAACTCCCATAAAAAAAGGCAATTAAAAAACTTAAGGAAACCAATCGATAGTGTTTAACTAATAGCCCTTTAAAAAACAGAAAACTTACTAGCAGATAAATAATACCACTTGCACCAATATGATAACCATTGCTTGCAATTAACCAGGTTAATATTCCTGTACTTAACAAGCCTATAATAAAAACAAACCAAAACTGTTTCCTATAGAAATAATTGAGTAAAACAAGAAGTATGAAGGAAGGCACTGTATTACTCCACAAATGTTGTAAACTAGCGTGAATGAAAGGGCTTGTAAAGATCCCCTTTAAACCAGCTATACTTTTAGGATATATACCCATTTTGTTAAATCGGATATGAAAAGTTACTTCTACATAATAAACTAACCATATCAATAGAACAAAAAGTACGGCAGGAAGGAAGGTGATACCATCAAACTTAAAATACTCCTTATCTTGCATACTTATAAAATATCAATGTTTAAGCCACAAAGGGCTGTCATGTCAATATAACTTATGTCAATAAACACGCCACTAGCTGAACGCCTAAGACCGCAAAATCTGGATGATTACATAAGTCAAAATCATCTTGTAGGCGAGCATGGAAGTCTTACCCGTCATATTAAAAACGGAACAGTACCATCGTTGATTTTTTGGGGTCCACCTGGAACAGGTAAAACCACACTTGCTCAAATTATTGCTCAAGAAAGCAAGCGACCTTTTTTCACACTAAGTGCTATAAATAGTGGTGTAAAAGATATAAGAGAAGTAATTAATAAAGCGAAAACATCAGGAGGACTGTTTACACAAAAGAATCCAATTTTGTTCATTGATGAAATTCATCGTTTCAGTAAATCACAACAAGATTCACTTCTCGGTGCAGTGGAAAAGGGATGGGTAACTCTTATAGGTGCGACGACCGAAAATCCAAGCTTTGAGGTTATACCTGCCTTGTTATCTAGATGTCAGGTTTACGTTTTAAACGCTTTCGCGAAAGCGGAATTACACCAACTACTCCATCACGCTATACAAAAAGATGACATTTTAAAAAACTTATCCATTGAATTGATAGAAAGTGACGCACTGATGAGGATAAGCGGTGGTGATGCAAGAAAATTGTTAAACACATTTGAATTAGTTGTCCTATCCCAACCCGAAGGTGTAATTAAGGTTACCAATGAAATGGTCCTTGAGCAGGTTAAGTCAAATCCTGCACGATACGATAAAACAGGTGAGCAACATTATGATATTATAAGTGCGTTTATAAAATCGATAAGAGGATCAGATCCTAATGCCGCAGTCTACTGGCTAGCCAGAATGATAGAAGGCGGAGAAGACGTTAAGTTTATTGCTAGACGACTTATCATACTTGCTAGTGAAGATATAGGAAATGCAAATCCTACTGCTTTAATCATGGCTAATAATACTTTTCAAGCGGTAAGTACTGTAGGAATGCCAGAGTCCAGAATTATACTAAGTCAATGTGCAATCTATCTCGCAACCTCGCTAAAAAGTAATGCTAGTTACCTGGCAATAGGTAATGCACAAAAGTTGGTACGGGAGACCGGTGATTTACCTGTACCCTTAGGATTACGTAACGCTCCAACAACGTTGATGAAAGATTTAGGATATGGAGACGATTATAAGTATGCCCATGATTATCCTGGTAATTTTGCATTTTACGATTTTTTACCAAAAGAAATAAGCGCTACCAAACTTTATGAACCCGGTAACAATTCAAGAGAACAAGCTCAAAGAGACTTTTTAAAAAGAAGATGGAAGGATCACTATCCTTATTCCGATAAATAAGTGAATATATCTAATAAACTCTCTACATAGGGCTGATCGTGCGCGGTTTGCTCATTAGTTGTTTTAAACCAAATGCTATCCATCCCTATATTTTGAGCTCCTTCTATATCGGCAAGTAAGCTGTCCCCTATCATTACACTTTCTTCAACGCGAGCACCTGATTTTTGAAGAGCTATTTCAAATATTTTGGGATCAGGTTTTTTAACTCCAGCTTCATCGGCTGTTAAGATTACATCAAAGTATTTAGACAAACCGGATTTATTGATCTTATTATGCTGTACGTCAAAGAACCCATTAGTAATTAAATGTAATTTAAACTTGGGTTTTAACTGATCTAATAACTGAATACATCCAGCAAATAAATGGTTGTTATTAGGTAAATAAGCGATGTACATATCAGCAAATTTATTGATTTGTTCGGTAGTCGTCGGGTAATTACAAGCATCAAAAGCGGTTTTAAGACGTTGAAATCTGAGTTCTTCCTTAGTAATTAGGTTTTCTCTGAATTTTCGCCAAAACTCAAGATTCAACGGTTCATAAACCTTTATGAATACATCAAGATCTAATGAAATTTTCTCTTCTTGAAATATTTGTTGATAGGCTAGTTTACTATTCAAATTAAAATCCCATAAGGTGTGATCTAAATCAAAGAAAATGTGCTTTTTACCTTTAAATACCATTGAAATCTTTTAAAAATGTATAACTGTGATTGCCTAATTCTCTGTCGAAATGATCATAATTCATAACAATATTTAAGTGACCATGTACAGCTTTAATTTGATGAACTATTTGTTTGAGCGCTATTCGTTGACTAGCTAACATTTTATTTACTAATGACGAATAATGAATAGCAACTGGATGAACAAGGACTGGTGTTTGAATTTCATAATCCAGATCATAAAAATAAAAGGGTAATGATGTACCTGCTCTAAAACCTACAACGTTTTCAAAGCACATACTATAATCATTTACCTTACCTAAGCCAGAAATATTTCTATAAAAATGAGGCACTTCCAATTTACTCTTGTTTACCCTTACGAATTTTAGGATACGATGGGTGTTTTTTTCAAACCTCGTAGCTTGTAAAATTGCCTGTTCTTCGCTTGAATTAATTCTCGCGAGAACACCTATATCAGAATAATCTGCAGCATGTTTTATCGCTATTTTATAAGTATGGTTTCTATAAGATACTCCAGGATTATCACGAGTAATATTACCTAGGTTGAATAAAAACAACGACTTACTTTCAGTTTGATTAGTCGATGTAAAAATTTTTAATAAATCATCTAGATTATCAAAGGGATCCTTTTTAAATCTAAGTAGCACTGAATAGAACAATATGAGCTTGTAGATACTGAACTTTTTAACATATGAAATAAACATCTCCCATTTTGTAATCCAACTACGACTGCGGTATTTAAAATAAATAGGAGTATCAATTACTGTTACTTGCTTATATTCATTAGCCAAATCAATAGTAAAATCAAATTTTTCTTCGAGAACAGTTTTAAATTTAAATACCCATAATTCAATTATAGGTAGTTTTAAAAAATCATTTTGATAAGCAACAGAGTCTTGTGCTTTAAATCTACCCAACTCATCCTTCATCTGTGGTAGATATTCTTCATAACGAGAAAGTAAATAAAATACTGCACTAAATAAATCAAAGGGTACTATCGACTCATAATCTAGTGATTGAAAAAAAACTGGTAACTCATCCCAATAACTTATTTCAACCTCATGTAGATCAATACCTACTTCATCCAACAAGCCTTCGGCATAGATACTCATTTCCTGACCAATGGTCTTTTGAGTATAGCTAAATTTAGGTCCAGAATACCCTACAAATTCATTAAGCTCTGTGGTGAATTTATATTCTACCTCTAGAATTCTTTTAAACACGTGGCGAAAAACGTATTCTTTCCTACTTGTAATATTTGAACAATAAATCAAGATCATAGAATCCCTTCATCTGCAAAGCTATAATAAGCGCTTTGAGTAATAATTAAATGATCAAAAACCTTAATATCTAAAACTTTACCAGCTTCAATAAGTTTGGTCGTTATGTTTTTGTCCTGGTGGCTAGGCTGTAGTTTACCGCTAGGGTGATTGTGCGCCAAAATTATAGCCACACAACCACTTTCTATAGCTTTTTTATAAACAATCCTAGTATCAACCATCGTCCCAGTTATACCACCTACACTTATTTGAGAAGATTCAATCACTTGATTACTATTATTAAGATACAATACCCAAAATTCTTCATGAGGCAACTCACCCAATCTAGGTTGTAAAATTTTAAAAGCATCTAGACTAGAGGTTATTTTTGGTTTAGTAACTGGCATTTCCATGGCACGACGTCTTCCTAATTCCATTGCCGCAGCAATGGTTATCGCTTTGGCTTCTCCTATACCCTTATACTTAATTAATTCTTTGATTGATTTCTTTCCTAAGGTATCTAGCGAATTACCCGAATCATTCACCATGATACGGCTTAATTCCACAGCGCTCATTTTACGAGTACCACTACCTATCAAAATGGCAATTAATTCTGCTATTGAAAGTGATGAACTGCCGCTTTTAAGAAGTTTCTCACGAGGACGATCGTCTAATGACCAATCCTTAATTGAAAAATGCTCTTTTTCATCTTGCATGCAGCAATATAAAAATTACCTTACAAATACAGGTTCATTTTCTTTTTTTGTTTCTTCTGCCGAAAATGAATAACCATCTGTAGCAAAGGAAAGAATAGCCTCTTTACCCCTATTTTCAGTAGTAATTAAATGTCTAGCCATAGCACCTCGAGCTTTTTTTGCAAAAAAGGAGATTACTTTAAGCTTACCATTTTTATAATCCTTGAATACAGGTGAGATCAATTTACCAGTAAGGGCTTTTTTATTAATAACCTTGAAATACTCATTACTTGCGAGGTTTACTACTAATTCATCCTCGGTCATTTCCTCATTAAGCGCTGGGGTTACAACATCTTTCCAATATTGATAAAGATTGTCGTTACCACCTATTGACCATTTGGTGCCCATTTCTAATCGATAAGGCTGCATAAGATCTAGAGGTCTTAGGTAACCATACAGTCCAGATAAAATTCTAATGGATTTTTGGGCTTTTTTTATTTGACTTTCTGATAGCGTGTATGCATCTAGGCCAGTATAAACATCTCCATCAAAAGCATAGATAGCCTGCTTTGAGTTTTCTTGATTAAAATCTATTGCAAACTCTTGATTGCGATCGTAGTTCAAATCGGCAAGTTTATCAGAAATACTCATCAACTCACTCAGCTTTTTCCTTGATAGTTTTTTTAAACCTTTATTCAATTGTACAGCCTGATCTTTAAACAAGGGTGTAGTAAACTCAGTTACAACCGGTTTTGTTTCATAATTTAGAGACTTTGCAGGAGACAATAGAATTTTCATATCAATATTTTAATGATTCAAAAATAAATATCCTTCTTCTCAATTATAGGATACCGGTGCCTAAATCTATCGATGATTTAATAAGAAATTTTGATACTGAATAACCAGATAGTATTGTGTTACTACGCTTTCGCGAAAGCGAAACTTAAAACTACTAATCAATCATTACTAGCATGTGTAGCATATACTCGCCATTTTTCAATACAAGCTTGCATATCGTCTGGTACCGGACATGAAAAACTAAGCCACTGACCAGTTGTTGGGTGCTCAAATCCTAAAGTGCGCGCATGTAAGGCCTGTCTAGGCAGGACCTTAAAGCAATTATCTACAAACTGTTTGTATTTTGTAAAACTTGTACCCTTGAGTATTTTATCACCACCGTAGCGTTCATCATTGAATAAGGTGTGCCCGATATGTTTCATGTGCACGCGAATTTGATGGGTACGTCCCGTTTCTAACCGGCAACTTATAACGCTTACATATCCTAAATCCTCAATCACTTTGTAATGGGTAACGGCAGGTTTACCTTTATAGGGTTCTTCTCCAGACCAAACTGTATTCTGCAATCTATTCTTGGGATGTCTACCTATATTACCTTCAACTGTTCCACTTGTTTCTTCAAAACTGCCCCATGTAATTGCAATGTATTCTCGTTCACTGGTTTTATTTGCAAATTGAGCAGATAGATGTGCCATGGCATGTTCCGTTTTGGCAATTACTAGCAATCCGCTAGTATCCTTATCTATTCTATGAACCAGGCCAGGACGATCACTAGAATTGTTAGGTAAGTTTTCAAAATGATAAATCAAAGCATTTATCAAGGTACCAGAGTAATTACCATGTCCTGGATGTACAACCATTCCTGCTGGTTTATTCACCACTACGACATCATCGTCTTCATGAATTATATCGAGATCGATATCTTCAGCAACCAGTAATTGTTCATAGGTAGGATGCTGCATTAACACACGTACAGTATCACCTGATTTTACCTTATAGTTAGCTTTTACTACTTGATCATTTACAAATACGCCACCTTCTTTAATGTATTGTTGAATTTTACTACGGGTAGCGTTTTCAATACGATTAATTAAGAATTTATCTACTCGCAAGGGTTCTTGCCCTGGGTTTGCGGTAAATGAATGATGTTCATGTAGATTTTGGGAAGATTCCTGTGTCATAATACTTATTTAGAATCTTCAGGTGTGGTTACTGGTCGTTTTCCATCAGCCAGCACTAGATCAATAACACTTGTTTTACGTAATTGCGTTCCAGATTCTAGGACCTCACCTTTATATCTCATTTCAAGCACAGTGTCCTCTGCATAGTTAGGTTTATAAGTAATTTCACCAATTTCAAATCCTAAACTTTGTAAGGTAGGTATAGCTTGTCTTTTAGTCTTGTAAATTACATTAGGAACGGTAACCATACCATATCCACTAGGATTCACTTTGAGATAAATCTGTCTATTTTCCTTAACAAATTTTCCTGCTTTAGGATTTTGCTCAATGATTGTTCTAGGAGGAAACTCTGGATTGAAACCAGAGCTATCTATAACCTTACTTCTTAAATCCAATTCTTCTAACTCTGTATTTGCCTGACTCAAGGTTAGTTTTTCAAGGCTAGGCACCTCAATACGTTGATCATGATTTGTATACCAATCTAGCCAATATAAATATCCTAGACATAAAACAAAAACAAGAACAACTGCCAGAACAACTTGTATCCAGAAGGTTTTAGTAAACATAAACCTGAAAAAATTCATACTTGAAAAATTAAGTAGTATTATGCACCAAAGATACATAATCGATTCCCTTATTTAAACGACATCTTTTTTAACTTTGTTGTTTACGCTCAGGGCGAAAACAGAACTATGAAAAACATTGCCGTACTCATGGGTGGCTATTCCAGTGAGAAAGACATCTCGATGAAGAGTGGAAAGGTAATTTCCAAATATTTAAACAAAGATCTTTACCAGGTCTATGAAATTGTAATATCAGAACAGTCATGGAGCTACACCAGTGCAGATGGTGAGGTCCATGAGATTGATAAAAATGATTTTTCAATTACCATTAATGACAATAAAGTAATATTTGATTGTTGCTACAATACCATTCACGGTACTCCTGGTGAGAATGGACTGTTACAAGCCTACTTAGAATTAATAGGCTTGCCGCAAACCTCTTGTGACAGTTACCAAAGTGCAATTACCTTTAATAAAAGGGACTGCATTGCAGTGTTGAAACCATGGGGAATAACTACTGCACAAAGTGTTTATTTAAATCAGTCTCAAGAGGTCGATGTAAATCTAATAGTTGATCGAGTGGGATTGCCTTGTTTTGTTAAAGCAAATCGCAGTGGTAGTAGTTATGGTGTTTCAAAAGTTTATCAAATCGAACATTTACCAGCTGCACTTGATGTAGCATTTGCGGTAGATAACGAGATTATTATTGAGTCCTTTCTAGATGGCATTGAAGTTTCTGTAGGTGTTTATAAAAAAGATGGTACTATCATCGCTTTACCACCTACTGAAATTGTAAGTGAAAATGATTTTTTTGATTATGAAGCCAAATATCAAGGAAAATCCCAAGAAATTACGCCTGCAAGAATTAGTGAACGTATGACAGTTGCTGTTCAAGAATTAAGTAAAAGAATCTATGAATTACTTAATTGTAAAGGTATAGCACGTGCCGACTTTATATTTCATCAAGGAACACCTCATTTCATTGAAATAAATACCAATCCCGGTATGAGTGAGGAAAGTATAGTTCCTAAACAAGTAGAAGCTTCTAATCAATCCTTAACTGATTTTTTAACCGATATCATTGAGGAAACCTTAAATTAGCCCTATGAGAAGAGCCGTTTTTCCGGGTAGTTTTGACCCAATAACCCTAGGACACTATGATATAATTGAAAGAGGTTTAGGCCTTTTTGATGAAATCATAATCGCAATTGGTGTTAATGCAGATAAAAAGTACATGTTCAGTTTAGAAGAACGTAAAAGGTTTATAGAGGAAGCCTTTAAGGATCAACCACAAATAAAGGTAATGACGTATTCTGGACTAACCATTGAATTTTGTAAACAACAACAAGCTCAATTCATTCTTAGAGGATTACGTAACCCAGCCGACTTTGAATTTGAAAAAGCAATTGCCCATACTAATCGCAAGCTTTCCGAAATAGAAACCGTATTCCTACTTACCTCTTCTGGTAAAAGTTATATTTCATCATCAATAGTACGCGACGTAATTCGTAATAATGGAGACTACACAGGACTAGTCCCTACAACTGTAAGAATATGAGAAACCTGTTAATCTATTTTGCTTTCATCTTTGTTGTTACATCATGTGATAATAAAAAAACCACTAACAACGATCCAATAGATTGGGAAACTCCATTTGAAAAAGGTAATGGGAATCAAACTGCTACCTATCATGAAGTTATTTCATATTACGAAAAATTAGCAAACCACTACTCCTCTATTTCTATAAAGGAATATGGTAAAACAGATAGTGGTTTACCCTTACACCTTATCTCGTTCAAGTCGAACACTCAATCCAATGAGGAACCAGTAAAAATACTAGTAAATAATGGTATTCATCCAGGTGAAAGTGATGGAATTGACGCCAGTATGATGCTATTAAGAGATCTAGCTAACGAAAAATTGTCCATTGAATACCCAATTGAACTGCATGTAATAGCGGTGTATAATGTAGGTGGTTCATTAAATAGGAATACGAGTTCAAGAACCAATCAAAATGGACCAGAAAGTTATGGATTTAGAGGTAACGCTCGTAATTATGATTTAAACAGAGATTTTATTAAAACAGATTCAAGAAATGCAGTCACATTTCAAGAAATCTATCATACTGTAAATCCTGATTTCTTCATTGATAATCACGTGAGTAATGGTGCAGACTATCAATACGTTCTTACTCATTTGATCACACAACACAACAGATCAACCTCTATCCTTGCCAACTATATTGAAAACTCGTTTAGGCCAGAGCTTGAGCAAAAATTAAATGAAGAAAACTGGCCCATTACACCCTACGTGAGCGTTTGGGGCACTACTCCAGATAAAGGTTTTTCTCAATTCCTGGATGAACCTAGATATTCTACCGGATACACTTCATTATGGAACACGGTAGGACTTATGGTAGAAACTCACATGCTCAAACCTTATAAGGACCGAGTTGAAGGAACCAAAATACTAATGGAAAAAGTGCTAGAAATAGCACAATCAAGAGCTACTGAGGTAAAAGAATTGAGAAAAGATGCTTTTGCTACTTTAAAAGCAGGAGATTCATACGCACTCACCTACAATCTAGATAGAACTAAAAATGATAGTATAGAGTTTTTAGGCTATGAAGGTGAATACATAACTAGTAAAGTCACTGGACTGGAACAACTAACCTATAACCGAAACAAACCTTTTAAAAAAATGGTTCCTTATTACAATACCTATAAAGGAACCGACAGTATCATAATCCCGTCATATTATGTAATCCCTTCGGGCTATTGGAATATCATAGAAAATTTAGATCACAACCAAATTGATTACTTTACTTTAAAAAAGGATTCAACAATTCTTGCTCAAGAATATCGAATTGAAAACTACAATACCGCTCGCAGTGCCTATGAAGGACATTATCCTCATAGCAATGTATCTGTTAGTAGTAAAGAATATGAAGTACGCTTTCGCGAAAGCGATATCATCATACCTACTAATCAACCAGGAATTAAATATCTTGTTGAAACTCTAGAACCACAAGCAAGTGATAGCTTTTTTAAGTGGAATTACTTTGATACCATACTCCAACAAAAGGAAGGTTTTTCTAGCTATGTTTTTGACGCTAGCGCAGAAAAACTATTAGAACAGAATCCAAGTATTAGGATGGAATTTGATAGTTTAAAACAAGCCAATCCGAATTTTAAAAATAATGCAGCTGCACAACTGTCTTGGTTACATAAACGCAGTCCTTATTATGAAAAAGCTCATCTAACCTACCCAATTTATAGAATTTTATGAAAAAAATTATAGCACTAGCAACAATCAGTTTGATTGTCTTAAGTTGTAACTCCGATAAGAAAAACAATTCAGAAAATCTAGACCCAATACCCAGTGATTTTGAACGAGGTCAAGTAATTGAAAACAATACAGATGGCGTATGGAGTAATCAAGTAAATTGTGATGGAGCTGTTTATAAATTTGAAATTCCAAAATTTTCGGGAACTCAAACTAAATCATTATACCAACCTATCTCCAATTTAATTGGCAAGGATTTGAGTGCTACTACCTATCCAAAAGATGCCACAATGGAAGAGGTTTTTGACATTTTTGCCAATGAGCGCAGCATGAATCTTTGTCTCAATAAAGATCGCGGTACAAGTATGATAAAGGTTAATCATGTATCTGAAAATACAGATTTTATTTCTTACAGCATTGTTTATAAGAGAGAAGGAGAATTTGGAAGAATACTGCGCACTTTTTCAAAACCTAATTATAAAGAAATCAAACTTAATGATATGGTAAGCGCTAAAAAATTCCCTGATGTGCGCACTATTCTACAAGTTAATTTACAACAAGAAACAGCAAATCTTATTTTAGGATTACCAAAGGATATGCAGGCGACCTATGGAGATTATGCTAGAAATACGGCCTTTACTTTTACCGATGAAGAACTTAAAAATGCACCTGTTGCATTCAAAGTTGATCAAGATAAAAATGTTTTCTTACAAACTACTTTTAAAGTTGACTTACCAGATACTTTTAAAGAACTTAATAATCAGGTATTAATTACAATACCTGTTGATCAACTAAGCTATTACATGGATTTTGAGAAGGTAATAAAAGGTTAGTGACGCTTAGTCACTAACATGTTATCAGGAAAAAGCTCTCTTATATTAGCATAGGAATTCATAAGAGCTACTTGCGCCATTTCTTTATCTAACCATACCGCTTTTTCTATTCCTTCCTTTTTTTGAGGCTTAAGCTTTTTATCTGAGTCTGTTTGCATAAGGTACCAGTGAGTAAGCTTGAGCTTTATTTTTGATTTCCAAGAATAAATGTGATAAGTACGACCTAGATAATCATTGAGTTTCAAATTTTTCACTTTCGTTTCTTCTTGAACCTCTCGAATAGCACAATCTTCAATGGTTTCTCCTTTATCAATTTTACCTTTAGGAAGATCCCATTTGTCATTACGATAAATAAATAAATATTGATTAAGCGAATTGAGAACAAGTCCACCACCGGCAACTACCACAGGAAGTTTTTTATGCAGCCTTTTGACAATTTTGTTGGGATTCTTGCTATACAACAACACTTTAGTAAGCTCACCAGCTTCAATACGCTTGATGATTTTTTTAAGATTTACAGTTCTTAATTTAAAGACTGTGTAATCTGGAAAATTGTCTTTGTTTGAAGTGACTAAAATAGGCACTTCTTTGACAAAAACTTTATACATTTGCTCCATGGTCAGAGATAAAAATGTTGCTGCAAAAACAGCAGAATTATTATTGCAAATTAAAGCAATAAAATTGCAACCACAAGAACCTTTTACATGGGCCAGTGGATGGAAATCACCTATTTATTGCGACAACCGCATAACTCTTTCATATCCAGAGGTTAGAAACTATTTAAAGGATCAATTATCAGATCTTGTTAAGAAAATGTATGGTACACCAGACGTTATCGCCGGAGTTGCTACAGGTGCCATAGGTATCGGTATGCTAGTGGCACATGCGCTAGACGTTCCTTTTATCTATGTACGACCAGAGCCTAAAAAACATGGTAGAAAAAACCAAATTGAAGGACAGTTAAAGGCTGGTCAAAATGTGGTTGTAATTGAAGACCTTATAAGTACAGGTAAAAGCAGTTTAAATGCTGTAAAAGCTTTAAAAGAATCTGGGGCACATGTCAAGGGCATGCTTGCTCTTTTTTCATATGGCTTTACTTTTGCTGTAGAAAATTTCAAAGAACACGATCTAGAACTTACCACCTTAAGTGATTATAATCATTTAATTGAAAAGGCAGTAAGTGCTGGATTGTTTAATGATGAAGAAAAAGAATTACTAAAAAGCTGGAGAGAGAACCCTAGCCAGTGGAATAATTAAGCTATGAATTTAGAAAGCCGTAAAGTAACAACTCAAAAGAATCCAGAAGAATTGTACACGTTTTTAACAAACGTTGCTAATTTCAAGGAGCTCATGCCCGATGATACAAAGTTTGAATTAAGAGGTGATGATAGTTTTCTCTTTGGACTTAAAGGAATGCCAGAAATAAAGCTTCAACTTAAAGAGCAAAACCCTTATTCTAAAGTTGTTTTAGGCTCAGCAAGTGATAAGTTTGATTTTAGTCTAATCTGTGATATTGAAGATAAAGAAGCTGGTAGTGAGGCTCAATTATTTTTTACAGGAGATTTTAATCCTATGATGGCTATGATGATTAAAGGCCCTATCAAGAAATTTTTGGAGCAACTAGCCAAAGGACTAGAACAATTCTAGTAAAACCATTTAAGTTCTTTTAAGTCTGCTGTGAGGTATTGACTATCAGTAGTCATTAACTCCAACAAACCGTTCTCAGTTACACCGATAATGGTTGCTGTAATAGGCCTATCAAGGTATTCAAAATTGAGAGTCCTACCCAGTTTATATAAGTGACTGTTGTAGTCATTTATAAACTCCTTAATTTCATAATTTGAAACATTCAAATATTGAACAAAGCTAAATAGTAACTCATCTAGGTTGAACTGTTTACCCGTTATTAATTTAAGTGAGATCGCTTTCAGGGAATCGGGAAACTCATCCTGGTTAACATTAAGACCTATACCAACGATCGCATGGCTTAGTGAACTACCTGAATAGACAGTTTCGATGAGAATTCCTGCTAGTTTATGATTAACTGCCAGAATGTCGTTTGGCCATTTAATATCTGCCTTTATGCCAAGATGGTTTTTAAGCCACGATACTAAACTTACGGTTATCCATTTATTAATTTGAAATGGTGTAAGACTCACCTTTGAATTATCAAGTAAAAAACTGAAAGTTAGATTCTTACCAGGCTCAGAGTGCCATTTTGCTCCAAGCTGTCCTTTGCCTGCCGACTGTTTGTAAGCAACAACAGTAGTAAGGTGAGTGAGTTCGCTTTCGCGAAAGCGAGACCTCAATTCATCATTTGTAGAGGTAGTGGCATATAATTTGACAATGTTCAAATCTAGAATTTAATTGTAGTTTAATGAATAAAGTGCAATTCTAGAACAAAAAAGAAATAAATTTGTACTTAACAAAAAGTTTTTAATGATTAAAACAGCAGTACCTACAGATACATTAATAAGCCAAATAATTGCCGGAATAGAAGATGTCAAAGGAAATGACATTACTATAATGGACCTAAGGGATTTAGAAAATACCGTAACTAGTTACTTCATTATTTGCAACGGTAACTCCAATACTCAAGTTAACGCTATCGTTAACTCTATTCAGAAGAAAGTAAGTAAAGAATTGCAAGAAAAAGCCTGGCATGTAGAAGGTACAGATCAAGGTGAATGGGTACTTATTGACTATGTTGATGTAGTTGTTCACGTTTTTCAGAAACCTATTAGAGAATATTACGACCTAGAAGGATTATGGGGTGATGCAAAAATCACAGTTATTGAAAGTACTTACTAAAATTGAAGAAGAAAAACATGTCTGATAAAAAAGCACCTAATAAAGATCCACGTAAACCTTTAATGAATTCAGGTAAACCAAAATTCAGCATTTGGTGGATTATTATTCCTTTGGGATTATTATTTTTTGGATACAGTCTATTTACTGACCAATTATACTCACCAAAAGAAATATCTATACAAGACTTCTATACTTACCTAAAAGACGGTGATGTAAAAAAGGTTGTTATTGTAGGTAACAGAAGAAAAGCTAACATTTTTCTTACTGATGAAGCAAAAAAAGAAGACCAGCATAAAGATGCTAAACGAGGTAGTGAGGTAGGATCAAATATTCCTATACCACAATATGTTGCAAATTATGGTTCACAAGAAAAGTTTGAAGAAAAATTTTCTGAGATAAAAGAACAGAATAATCTGGATACTGAATATACTTTTGACCCAGAAGAGGAAGGATTTTTAAGTTACGTAGGCACCTTCCTACCCTTTATTATAATTCTTGCGATTTGGATTTTTATCATGCGTAGGATGAGTGCTGGAGCTGGTGGTGGCGCTGGTGGCCAAATTTTTAACATAGGTAAATCAAAAGCAAAGCTTTTTGACCAAAAAACTGATATTAAAACAACTTTTAAAGATGTTGCAGGATTAGAAGGTGCTAAAGAAGAAGTTCAAGAAATCGTAGATTTTCTTAAAAATCCAGAAAAATATACTTCGCTAGGTGGTAAAATTCCTAAAGGAGCCCTTTTGATAGGATCGCCTGGTACAGGTAAAACATTACTTGCTAAAGCGGTAGCTGGTGAAGCAAAAGTTCCTTTCTTCTCATTAAGTGGATCAGACTTTGTAGAAATGTTTGTAGGTGTAGGTGCAAGTAGAGTACGTGATCTCTTTAAACAAGCTAAAGAAAAATCACCATCTATTATTTTTATTGATGAGATTGATGCTATCGGTCGTGCAAGAGGTAAATCTAATTTTTCTGGATCAAACGACGAGCGTGAAAATACACTTAATCAATTATTGACAGAAATGGATGGTTTTGGCACCAATACAAATGTGATTGTGCTTGCTGCAACCAACCGTGGTGACATACTTGATAAAGCATTGATGAGAGCAGGTAGATTTGATCGTCAAATTTATGTAGACCTACCAGATGTAAGAGAACGTGAACAAATTTTTGAAGTTCACTTAAGACCACTTAAGAAAGTAGATGAAGAACTAGACACTTCATTTCTTGCGAAACAAACACCTGGATTCTCTGGAGCCGATATTGCCAATGTTTGTAACGAGGCAGCACTTATCGCTGCGAGAAAAGGTAAAAAGGCAGTAACTAGACAAGACTTTTTAGATGCGGTAGACCGTATTGTAGGTGGACTTGAAAAGAAGAATAAGTTAATCACACCTAGTGAGAAAAAGACAATTGCTTATCATGAAGCTGGTCACGCAACTGTAAGCTGGATGACTGAGCATGCAGCGCCATTAGTTAAGGTTACCATTGTTCCTCGTGGACAATCTCTGGGAGCAGCATGGTATTTACCTGAAGAAAGACAAATTGTAAGACCAGAACAGATGCTTGACGAGATGTGTGCAACTATGGGTGGTCGTGCAGCAGAAAAGGTGATTTTCAATAAAATCTCAACGGGAGCTTTAAGTGATTTAGAAAAAGTCACTAAACAAGCTAAGGCTATGGTGACTATTTACGGTCTTAATGATAAAATAGGTAATATCACCTATTATGACAGCAGTGGTCAACAAGAATATTCTATGACCAAACCTTATAGTGAGGAAACAGCTGTAATTATTGATAAAGAAATATCAAAAATTATTGAGGAGCAGTATCAACGTGCTATTCAAATCTTGACAGACAATCAAGATAAATTAACCGAACTGGCAGAATTACTTTTAGAAAAAGAGGTGATCTTCAAGGATGACTTGGAACGCATATTTGGTAAAAGACCTTTTATCAAGGAAAAACCGATTGCATTAAAGTCAGCTATAAGCGGTACTGAAACTGATGCAGCTACAAGCAAGGATGAAGAAGAATAGTTTGTATGCTTTTAGTTAAAAAAGTATATTTACATCAACCCTAAATCCTTTTGCTTATAGAATGGGCATATTCGGCAAGTTTTTTAAAAAATCAACAGAAAGCGATGAATCAAAGAGCACTGATAATGAGCGCTCTAAATACATGCCTGAAAAAAAACTGCCTTTAGACGAACAATTTTTTCATCATTTTATCCAACAAGGTGGAAGATTACTCTACTCGGTAAATGAAGAAGAAATTCAAGCAAACTTCGAAGATATTTTAGTTGAACATGATTTTTTTGAAAAGGATGTTTTTTGTCACGATAAGCAATTACAACAAAGATTTCCTAATTTCAACTTGAATTTTGAGGGAAGTAATCGCTCCAGTAGTTTCTTTTTGACCACTTGTGAATATCTAATAAGTGACAAAGGAGCTTTATTATTTTCTTCAAATCAGATTAAGGAATGTAAATTACCTGAATTACCTAACACCTTTGTTGTCCTAGCAAGCACTAGTCAGATTGTAGAAAATATAGGTGAAGGTTTGAGAGGCATTAAACACCGTAGTAAAACATACATCCCTACTAACATTACTACTCTTAAAAACTTTAAAGATGGCGATGGCAAAGAAAGTAAGGATATTGAAACTTATGGAGCACCTAATAAAAGACTCTATCTTTTATTATTAGAAGATTTATAATGAGAGAATTATTAGTTCGTTCTATTTCGGGAATTGTATACGTTTCCCTAGTGGTATTAAGCGCCCTATATTCACGAGATGTGTTTATAGGTTTATTTTGTTTGTTTGCCTTTTTTTGCTTGATAGAGCTTATGCCAATGATAAGGCTAAAGCAATGGTTAATATATCCCGTACTACCTGCCGCTTACCTTTTACTGGTAAGGTATAATGTGTGGCCCGATCCTTTGGACGATTATTATCTTTATGTGATATATGCATTATTAGCTGGAACACTAGCAGTAAATCTATACCTTATTAGAGACTTAATACTTACAGATCGTATTCCCCTTTTCAATTCAAAAAAACACTTTATTGCGTTATTATATTTGATTGGATCAAGTTTATTCTTAGCATTAATACCAGATGTTTTAGAAAGCTACAAACCAGAATTAATAATTGGTCTATTTACAATCATATGGTCCAATGACAGCTTTGCCTATTTATTTGGTAAAAACTTTGGTAAGCATAAATTAATGCAACGCATCTCACCTAAAAAAACCGTGGAAGGATTTGTAGGTGGGTTGGTTATGGCAATGCTTACAGGTGTTGGTCTATTCTTTTATTTACAAAATATAGGAATAACAGATTACACCATATACCATTGGATAATTATAGCTTTTGTAGTTGCGTTTTTTGGAACACTAGGTGATTTAATTCAATCTAAATTTAAAAGACAGGCACAAATAAAAGACAGTGGTAGTATCATGCCAGGTCATGGTGGTATCTTTGACCGCATGGATAGTATTATCTTTGCAGCGCCATTTGCTTATCTTACATTCTTAATTATTAATTATGTTTCATAAAGAGGGATCAAAAATTATTCTGATATCTGTTTTAATAACAGGAGCCTTAAATTTAGGTGTTTCCTATTTCAATCCTCCACATTGGATTACAGTAGCTGTAGGGATATTATCGATTGTTTTTTTAATTCTAATTCTGCAATTTTTTAGAAACCCAAAGAGATCTACACCAATAAGCGAAACCAATATAATATCACCTGTTGATGGTAAAGTAGTTGTAATCGAGAAAGTACAGGAGAATGAATATTTTAAGGAAGAACGTTTAATGATAAGCGTTTTTATGTCTCCTATCAATGTTCATGTAACTCGGTATCCAATTGGAGGCTCCATTGCTTATAGCAAATACCATCCAGGAAAATACTTGGTGGCATGGCACCCAAAAGCTAGTGAGGAAAATGAACGCACAACTGTTGTTATCAATCATAAAAATAAATTGCAAGTAATGTATAGACAAATAGCAGGTGCACTTGCAAAACGCATTGTTAATTACGCCAATGAAGGTGAACAAGCTATTCAAGGTAATGATAGCGGTTTTATTAAATTTGGCTCTAGAGTAGACGTATATCTACCCATAGACACAGAAGTTAAAGTATCACTTAATCAAAAAGTAAAAGGTGGAATTACCACATTGGCTAAATTCTCTTAAAGGTAAAGAATTGGATAAGTACTTTGAATCAGCTTTTCACAAAGCGAGTTCTGAGGAACAGTCCGAAGTTCCTCTTGCTACTCAATTACATCTTTATGCATACTACAAAAGAGCTATAGATGAGCCTTATGTAAGTAATCGATCCTTTGAATTAAATGATTTGCGACAAGGCTTCAAAATGAATGCTTTAATTCAAGTTCAAAATATATCTAAAAGCGAGGCTAAAAGAAGGTATATAAAAATCGTTGAAGATCTATACCCTAAACCTTGGTAAACACAAGTGATCCATCACCAAAGAATCACTATATAACTACTATTTTTTCTTTAGAATATATATTGCCAGCGCAGCTACACAAACTACAATGGCGATAAAAATTATAGCAATGGTAGAGATTACATTCATCGTTTCAATAATTTCTTAAGCAAACAGATAGTTAGCAGCACACATAAAGCTACCACTATCAGGCTGCCTAGTAATATTAAAATTATATTACCTGTACTCATTATTTTAGAGCTTCAATACTAGCATTAATAGTATCAATTTTTGCAAGAGCATCTGCTTCTTTTTTACGTTCAAGCTCGACTACTTTTTCAGGAGCTCCGGCAATGAATCTTTCATTAGACAATTTCTTTTGAACTCCTAATAAGAATCCCTGCGCACGCTTTAATTCAGCCTCTAATTTCTCTAACTCTGCAGCCGTATCAACGTTTCCTGATAAGGGTATGAAGTATTCATTTGATTTAACTCTATAACTAGCTGCTCCAGATAATTGATCAGTTACCTGCATAATTGAATCAACATTACCCATTTTCATGATGAGATCATTATAATCTGCAGATAAACCTTCATTATTTATAACACTTAAAGAGATTTCATTTTTAAATGAAATTTGCTTTTCCTTACGCACCGTTCTTATACCAGATATGATGTCTTTAACCATCTCAAAATCCACAAGTAATTTATCATCTGGTTTTACAGTCGTAGGCCATGTGTTAATACACAATGCATCTTCGACTTTACGATCAGTAATACTTTGCCAGATCTCCTCACTTATAAAAGGAGTAAATGGATGAATTAATCGCAAATTATTTTCAAACAACTCTATAACCTGCTTATAGGTTAAAGCGTCAATAGGTTGACCGTATTCTGGTTTAATAATTTCCAACAGCCATCCACAAAAATCATCCCAAATTAATTTGTAGGAGCTCATTAAAACATCACTAATTCTATATTTTGAATAGTGATCCTCAACCTCATCTAATACTTGCGCAAACCTAGATTGGAACCACTGGATTCCTTGTTTAGCATAAGAAGGTTGTTCTATTTTTGTATCAATTTCCCAACCTTTTATTAGTCTAAATGCATTCCACATTTTATTTACGAAACCTTTTCCTTGCTGGCATAAGCTTTCATCAAACATAAGGTCATTACCTGCAGCACTGCTTAATAAAAGTCCTACTCTTACACCATCAGCACCAAACTCTTCAATTAACTTAAGCGCATCAGGTGAATTCCCTAATGACTTAGACATTTTACGTCGTTGCTTATCCCTTACAAGTCCAGTTAAATAAACCTTATCAAACGGTTTCTCATCCTTATACTCATATCCAGCTACAATCATACGTGCCACCCAAAAGAAAAGAATATCTGGACCTGTCACAAGATCTCGCGTAGGATAATAATAGTTGATCTCTTTATTTTCAGGTTCTAGAATACCATTAAAAACCGATATAGGCCACAGCCAACTGGAAAACCAAGTGTCAAGAACATCATTATCCTGTCTTAAATCCTGTTCTTGTAGATTGTTATTGTTAGTTCGCTTTCGCGAAAGCGTAAGAGCATCCTCTATACTCTCAGCTACTACAAAATCCTCTTTTCCATCTCCATAGTAATAAGCAGGAATACGTTGTCCCCACATCAACTGACGAGATATATTCCAATCTCTAACGTTATCCATCCAGTGGAAATAAGTAGACTTAAACTTAGCTGGTAACAACTCTACAATATCTTCTTTTACAGCCTTTATTGCAGGTTGAGCTAGTTCTTCCATTTTTAAGAACCATTGATCAGACAATCTAGGTTCTATGACTGCTTTGGTTCGTTCACTAGTACCTACCTTATGAATATGGTTTTCCTTTTTGACAAGGTAATTTTTCTCTTCTAATTCTT
This sequence comes from Nonlabens sp. SY33080, assembly GCF_011784885.1. Classification (NCBI taxonomy): domain Bacteria; kingdom Pseudomonadati; phylum Bacteroidota; class Flavobacteriia; order Flavobacteriales; family Flavobacteriaceae; genus Nonlabens; species Nonlabens sp. SY33080. Next base: position 2,794,814 of record NZ_CP050461.1, on the reverse strand, counting down.
TTGCAATCAACTTGCGCACTTCAAATCTATCCTTACCTTGATAGTGCAAACCATAACTATTAAGGCTACCATCTTCATTGAAAATATCAATGATTTCTAGATCGTGTTTTTCCCCTAACTTATAGTCATTTTCATCGTGTGCAGGAGTTATTTTTAAACATCCTGTACCAAACTCCATATCTACATACTCATCAGCAATAATTGGTATTTCTCGATTAACAATAGGAACTATAACTGTTTTACCTATCAAATTTTGATACCTTTCATCTTCAGGATGAACACATATTGCCGTATCACCCAGGATTGTTTCGGGTCTGGTTGTTGCGATGATCACCTTATCATCACTATCCTTTAGGTTATAAGCTAGATGATAGAGATGTCCATTTCTTTCTTCATAAATAACCTCTTCATCGCTTAAGGTAGTTTTAGCTTGCGGATCCCAATTTACCATACGATATCCACGATAAATTTTACCTTTATTAAAAAGGTCCACAAATACTTTTATCACACTAGCTGACATGTCGTCATCCATGGTAAATTTTGTGCGAGACCAATCGCAACTAGCTCCTAATTTTTTAAGCTGTTCAAGGATTATCCCACCATATTCATGAGTCCAATCCCAAGCATGTTCAAGGAATTCCTCTCGTGTAAGGTCATTTTTATCAATACCTTGCTCTTTAAGCTTCTTCACCACCTTTGCCTCGGTTGCGATACTAGCATGATCAGTTCCTGGAACCCAGCAGGCATTATATCCTTTTAACCTAGCTCTTCTAATAAGAACATCCTGAATCGTATTATTAAGCATGTGCCCCATATGTAGAACTCCAGTAACATTAGGCGGCGGAATTACTATGGTATAACTTTCTCTATCATCTGGAACAGATTTGAAGAAGTCGTTTTCCATCCAGTAGTCGTACCACTTTTGCTCTGCTTTTTGAGAATCATATTTTGTTGCAAGGGACATGTTTGGCTTGATTTTTGAAATTTCTTCGACAAAAGTACTATTAACTTAAATTATATCTGGCATTAACTGCTATTTTAAATGAGTTAGTTTACCTTTAAAATCTAAAAAAGTAAATGATGAAAAATCTTATACTACTGGTAGCATTTTTAAGCTTTACCCAAATGGGTGTTGCTCAAAAACCTTCTACCCTAGACCCTATGACAACTGTGGAGTTTGAAACTACTACAATTGACTATGGTGAGATTAAAAAAGACAGTGATGGTGTGAGAACTTTTAAGTTTAAAAACACAGGCGAACATCCTCTAAAAATTTATCAAATCTATTCCTCATGCAGATGCGATATTTTGGAACAGCCCGAAAAGCCAATTGCACCTGGAGAAACTGGTGTAATTAAAGTCAAGTATGATACCAAAAAAATTGGGCCTATCGTAAAAACGCTAACCGTAATTACTAATATCAAAGAAAAACAAGTTGCTTTGCGACTAAAGGGACGCGTGATTGAATAATTAGCTTATCAACTAATCTATTAAAGGTATAAGTTTAAACTTATACCTTTTTTGTTTGCCATTTCTTTTAATCGTAATCCTAATAGTTGAATGTGGATTAGTGTAAAAAAAGTCATTTACCTCATTCAAAGTTAAATAGGGGAAAGATCTTCCATTTATTTTGACAATTTGATCTCCTACTTGCAAGCCTGCCTTTTCTGCTTCGCTATTTACTCTGATTTGATCAATGTAAATACCTGGTATTTGAACAATGTCATATTCGGGTTTATCTAATTGAATTAACTGCGCATCCACCTCATTACCATAACCATTTTCCGCCTTGCTTTCATAACTATAGAAAATCTCACGTTTTCCTAATTTTGCTGTAATACCTGACATATTGTAATAAAATCCGTCACGATATTTCCTAGTGTTCTGTAGGTAAATTGTATTGTTTCTGTAATCTAAAATTAAGAAAAACCTCTTAAGCACCTCTGCGCCAATACTAGACAGCAAGTTTTTAGAATTCAATAATTTTGACTCTTTAATATCTGGAAATGATGAAGTAATTCTTTGCAAATTGAAGCTCCCGAAATTTAGTTGATCTAACTTAGTCCTGTAACCACTTATTTCCCCATTAAGACCAAAACCTAAAAAGTCGTAAAAATTCTTTTCTGGAATTTTAAATTGCTGTGGTCGTTTATTAATCCATAAAGCGTCGTTACTTCCGGTATCTATTAAAACATCGGCATTATAGGAATTATCAGCTTCAACTATTTCACTCTTTATATAAGGTTTACCACTTGAGAGTTGTATGGGAATTGAATCATAACGCCTTAAACCTCTTAAATACTTTATGTCCTGAGTTAATGTTATATAGTTTTTTTCGTAATCTATTTTAACTACCGCATTTTTAAAAAAACTAGCACCTATTACCCCATTAATTTCCACTCCTATAAAATTGAAAAGGGATAGTTGCTCTTCTGCTAGTATAAAAATTCTTGCTTGCTCGTTAACATAATCTCCTAATTTTAAAACATTATTATCACTTACATACGCATTCACTCCATTCCTATTTCCATAACCCTTAAGTTTAAATTGTTTTCCTTTCTTTATTTCAAGGGAATCAATACCATTAAGATTATAAATAATATTTTTGGAGGCTCCAGTATCTAACATAAAGTTGAGCTTGGTGCCATTTAATTCTATGGGAACTATGATTAATCCACCAGAATTATCAAATTCAACAAAAATTTTCTTTTGGTCGTTTTTAAAAGTAAAATAATCTTGTTGAGCAATCATCAACAAGGGTTGGATGAAAACTATAAAAAACAAAATTTTCTTAAGCATATATTATAAAGATAAGCAATCGAATTGTTTTAGTACATAACAGCCTTAAACCTTACTTTTGTATCTCAAAAAAGAAAAAGATGCCACAGATTTCCCAAAAAGGTACAGCAATGCCTTCATCACCAGTGAGAAAACTGGTACCATTTGCAGAACAAGCAAAGAAAGAAGGAAAGCATATCTACCAACTTAATATAGGTCAACCAGACATTAAAACACCAGAACAAGCTATTGATGCTGTTCAAAGCGCTAATATTGAAGTACTATCTTACAGCCACAGTGCAGGTAATCAATCCTATAGAGATAAATTGATCGCCCATTACAACAAACTTGGATTTGGATTGGAAGACGATAATATTATTGTTTCTACTGGAGGAAGCGAGGCGCTATTATTCACTATGGGAAGTATTTGTGACTATGGTGACGAGGTCATTATTCCAGAACCATTTTATGCAAACTATAATGGATTTGCAACTGCTAGTGGTGTAACTGTAAAGCCTATTGAAACTAGCATAGAGAACAATTTTGCATTACCAGCCATCAGTGAATTTGAAAAGTTAATTACTGATAAAACTAAAGCTATCCTTATTTGTAATCCAGGAAACCCAACTGGTTACTTGTATACTAAAGAGGAAATGCAACAACTAGCTGATCTTGTTATAAAACACGATTTATTTCTAGTTGCCGATGAGGTGTATAGAGAATTTGCTTATGACGGTCGCGAGCATTTCTCAGTATTAAGCATGAAAGAATTAGACAATCACGCTATAATGATTGATTCCGTTTCAAAACGTTACAGTATGTGCGGTGCTCGTATAGGTTGCATGGTTTCTAAAAATAAAGAGGTAATGGCAACCGCCATGAAATTTGCACAAGCCAGATTGAGCCCACCTACATTTGCTCAAATAGCTGCCGAAGCTGCATTAGACACACCACAAACCTATTTTGATCAAGTAATAAATGAATACATAGAGCGTAGAGATATTCTTATCGCTGGACTCAAAGAAATCCCAGGAGTGACCGTAGCAAACCCTGGCGGAGCTTTCTATTGTGTAGCTCAATTACCTGTAGAAGATACCGATGTTTTTGCACAATGGATCCTAGAAAACTTTGACGTTGATGGTGAAACAATAATGGTTGCACCGGCGGCAGGCTTTTACTCAACACCAGGAATGGGTAAAAATCAAATACGAATTGCCTATGTCCTTGAAAAAGAATCGTTAAAAAAAGCAGTTAATATATTAGACCAAGCCCTTAAAGCCTACAATTCTTGATTCAAGTAAATCACAATTTTTCTCTCAAGGAGTTTAATACTTTTGGTATTTCCGCTTTCGCGAAAGCGTACTCACCTACAAACTCTATTGAACAACTTAAGGAAACTTTATCTTACTACCGTCGTGAAACTATTTTTTTACTTGGCGGCGGTAGTAATATGTTGATTACCCAGGATATTGAAACCCCTGTAATTCATGTTTTAATAAAAGGAATTAAGGAAGTCTATAGAGAAAACACTACCGTTAGATTACAAGCAATGGCTGGTGAAAACTGGCACGAGTTTGTGATGTATTGCATTTCAAAACGATATGCTGGTGTTGAAAACCTAGCTCTTATCCCAGGTAATATAGGGACCTCTCCTATCCAAAACATTGGTGCTTATGGAGTCGAATTAAAGGATGTCTTCTATTCATGTACGGTTCTGGATTTAAAGACCCAAGAGGAAAAAACATTATTCCTTGACGATTGTAAATTTGGGTACAGAGATTCCATATTTAAAAATGAGGCTAAAGGTAAATACGTAATTACCTCTGTTACGCTAGAGCTTTCTGACTTAAACCTTACTGATAAGTATCAAGTAAAAACAAGCTATGGAGCTATCCAAGAAGAGCTTAATAAACTAAATAAGGGAGAAAGTATTGATCAAATAGCTCAGGCTGTAATCAATATTAGAAGCAGTAAATTACCCGATCCTAAACTATTAGGAAACAGTGGCAGCTTCTTTAAAAATCCAATCATTGATAAGGCTGCTTACCATAAACTACTAGAATTGAATGATGACATCCCATCATATCCAGTAAACGATGATCAGGTTAAAGTACCTGCAGGATGGCTCATTGATAAATGTGGACTTAAAGGATACAGGGATGGCGATGCGGCTGTCCATGATAAACAAGCACTAGTACTGGTTAATCATGGTAATGCTACTGGATCTGACATTATAAATTTAGCTCAATTTATACAAAACCAGGTTTATTCAAAATTTGGAATAAAAATTCATCCTGAAGTAAACTTAATTAAGCAGTAATACCATTGAAACTGTTTATCTTATCATTAAGATAAAATTAGTGCAATGTTCAATCTAAGTAGATTGTAAATTGTATTTTTGCACTATGAAATTATTTCTCATATCATTTGGTCTATTAGCTCTTGCAGTTGCTGGTATCGCAATTAAAATTTGGGGTAAAAAAGATGGTAAATTTGCCGGAACATGTGCAAGTCAAAACCCTTATCTAAACAAGGATGGAGAAGCCTGTTCACTATGTGGTAAATTACCAGAAGAGCAGGATTGTAAAAACGACACAGCACAAGCTTAAACTTTTCATTAATGAGCATTGCTGACTGGCCTTTATTTCTATTCGGCATTATTGCCTTGATAAATATTATTTACTATGTGTTCTTCAGTAAATTTATTTTTCAAAAAAATAGTACACAAGCACAATCCAGCGATGATCCTGTATCCGTGATTGTATGTGCAAAAAACGCAGCACAACATCTTAAGAAGAATATTCCCTTTTTGCTAGATCAAATTCACCCGAATTACGAGATCATTATTGTAAACGATGCTTCCATAGATGACTCTCTTGATGTCATAGAGCAATTTATGGAGCAGGACGATAAGGTTCACCTAGTTAACGTGGTCAATAATGAAAGCTTTTGGGGCAACAAGAAGTACGCGCTTACTTTAGGAATAAAGAAAGCACGTCACGACAAATTATTATTTATTGATGCTGATTGTAAGCCAGCGACAGAATATTGGATTACTGAAATGAGTGCCCACTACGGCATGGATAAACAACTTGCTTTAGGTTACGGTGGTTATAGTAAGATAAAAGGTAACTTACTCAATGCATTAGTTCGCTTTGAAACAGCTATTACCGCAATGCAGTACTTTAGTTATGCCTTATGGGGTAATCCGTATATGGGAGTAGGACGTAATTTAGGTTACACAAGTAAACTTTTCTACGACACTAGCGGCTTTATGTCTCACATGAAGATTATGGGTGGTGATGATGACCTTTTTGTGAACGAGGCAGCAACCAAAAAAAACACCAGTGTAGTCACATCTCCTAAATCATTTACAACAAGCGATTCAAAAAACAACTGGGCAGCCTGGTGGCGTCAAAAAAGAAGACATATCAACACAGCTCAATATTATAAATCAAGCCATAAGTTCTTATTAGGGCTTTTTTATCTTTCGCAGTTTGGATTCTTCATCACTATGGCATTAGCATTTTCCTTTTCGCCCTGGGAATTTGTTACCGCAATTGTTATTACTAGATACATCACCTCTTGGATAGTTGTTGGGTCTAGTTTATCTCGCTTTCGCGAAAGCGATATCATCATTATCTATCCGATTTTAGAACTACTACTTATATTTTCACAACTAGGATTATGGATGCATAACAATATCCAGAAACCGACACAGTGGAACTAAGACAGTTTTAAGGTTTATTACCGACTCATTCACTAAATTTGTAGTATGAATACAGTACAAGAATCAGTAGCACCACCAACTAAAGGTAAACCAAAATGGTTAAGGGTAAAATTACCTGTAGGTCAAAAGTATAAAGAACTGCGTGGCACTGTAGATAAGTATAAACTACATACTATTTGTACAAGTGGTAGTTGTCCAAACATGGGAGAATGCTGGACAGAAGGAACTGCTACATTCATGATTCTAGGTAATACGTGTACAAGATCTTGTGGATTTTGTGGAGTAAAAACGGGTAGACCAGATGATGTCGATTGGGCAGAACCTGAGAAAGTAGCACGTTCCATCAAACTCATGGGAATTAAACATGCTGTAATCACGAGTGTAGACCGTGACGACCTTAAAGATATGGGATCTATCATTTGGCAAGAAACTGTAGCAGCCATTAGAAGAATGAACCCAGAAACAACTCTAGAAACTCTTATACCAGATTTTCAAGGAAATAGAAGAAACCTAGACCGTATCGTCGAGGCTAATCCCGAGGTTGTTTCACATAATATGGAAACCGTACGTCGCCTTACTCGTGAGGTAAGAATTCAAGCAAAATATGACCAAAGTTTGGGTGTTCTTAAATACTTAAAAGAGCAAGGAATTAATCGAACTAAATCTGGTATCATGCTAGGTCTAGGAGAGCAAGAAGATGAGGTAATTCAAACCATGCGTGATTTAAGAGTTCACAATGTTGACGTTGTGACTATAGGTCAGTATTTACAACCTAGTAAAAAACACTTACCGGTTAAAGAATTTATAAAGCCAGAGCAATTTAAAAAATATGAGACCATTGGTCTAGAAATGGGTTTCCGTCATGTAGAAAGTGGCGCACTAGTGCGTAGCTCCTACAAGGCTCATAAACACATTTTATAATTACTATTTATGGTTAGAGTTGCTATAAACGGCTTTGGACGTATAGGTCGTACTTTTCTAAGAACCACATTGTCTCGTAACGATCTTGAAGTTGTTGCCATAAATGACATTGCCCCTATTGAGGTGATGGCTCATTTGTTTAAGTATGATAGTATTCATGGTATAACTGATGCTGAGGTTTCTTTTGAAAATCAAGATTTAATTATTAACGGGTCAAGAATAGCTTATAGCACTCAATACAGTCTTGACGATCTCAATTGGAGAAATGTTGATATTGTAATTGAAGCGACTGGTAAATTCAAACATAAATCTCAACTTTCTAAACATTTAGATGCAGGTGCCAGTAAAGTTATTTTAAGCGCACCGCCTATTGACGACGATATTAAGACAATTGTGCTAGGTGTTAATGAAGAAATTCTTGAAACTTCGGATTTGATTGTATCCAATGCTAGTTGTACAACAAACAATGCTGCTCCCTTAATTAAAGTGGTAAAGGACTTGTGCGGAATTGAAAATGCTTACATTTCTACAGTTCACAGCTATACTAGTGACCAAAGTTTGCATGATCAACCTCACCGAGATTTACGAAGAGCAAGAGCAGCAGCACAATCTATTATACCTACCACCACAGGTGCTGCTAAAGCATTAACCAAGGTATTTCCAGACTTGAGTAATGTTATAGGCGGTTGTGGCATAAGAGTTCCAGTTCCCAACGGCAGTTTAACAGATATGACAATTAATGTTGAAGAAGTTGTAAGTATAGAACAAGTGAATAAAGCCTTCTATGAATATGCTGCTAAAAACAATACTATCATGGAGTACACAGATCTGCCCTACGTTTCAAAGGACATCGCCGGATCTCCTTATTCGTGCGTGTTTGATTCCAGTATGACATCAGTAATAGGAAAGATGGTCAAACTAATTGGGTGGTACGATAATGAGACAGGATATTCCAATCGCCTTGCAGATTTGTCAGCAAAAATCAGTACCCTTTAAAGGGTATTTTATCGACGAACTGCATTATATAGAGGTAATTCGTATATTATTTAACATACTCAGAAATTAGAATGATATATTTGTTAGGCTAAAAAATACAGTATTAATCTTTTACGAAACATAGCGCTATTATTCGCACAATTATGTTGCGTGTTTGCTTTTGGACAAGTTTCCAATAGTGAAACAAATCAAGGGTTGAATACTGCATCTCGAGTTCTACTAGAACGAGTAGAAGGACTTATTGACTCACGAGATTTTGATGAAGCTAAATCATTGATCATTGATTCTAGAACATTAATCAATGATGACTATGGTGATCGTTTACTCGATCTTTATTTCATAGAACTAGAGTTAGAATCCTCTTCAGGTGAAAATCCTACATCACCTTTTGTGCAATTTAAAGACGAGGAATTATCACAGGATGCTTTCATTTATTTGGAGTATTTAAAAGGTAGAAAAGCATTCTTGAAAAAAGAATTCTCTAAAGCTGACTCCGTATTTACATCTACCTTTTCGATTACCAAAAAATTAGGTGACACTCATAGATTATTTTTGAAATCGGAATTATATACTGCTCAACTTAACTTTTTTGAAAAAAATTATACGGTTACTACTGCGGTACTTAACGATCTTATCCCTAGACTTGAAGAAAAAGGTCTGGAATATGAACAAACTCAAGCTTACCTTACTTTAGGAGAAATTGCACATTCTAAAAATAACTATGAAGAAGCGAATATTTATTATAGCCTAGCTCAAATACTTATTAAAGAAAATCAATTTCCTCTTCTCGAAATTAAGCTCTATAAGTTGTTTGCGCAGCATTACAGAGATCTACAAGATTATCAAAATAGCTTAGTATATCTAGAAAAGCATGTTCAAACTATTGAAGACAATGGATTTATTGGTGGTGAAAATGCTAAACAACTTTCTAGTTTAAATAGTGAAATTGAGTCATTAAAAGGAATAATTACCCAAAAGGACAAGGAATTAGAAAACAAGGAGAATTACTACATCATACTTTGTATGTTTATTACTCTTTTAACAATCACTTCGTTAGCATTGTTCAGACGTAATATACTCAAAGCAAAACGTAACAGCCGACTTGCTCATGAAAAATCGGCACTTATAAATGAGCGTAATAAAGCACAAGATGCTGCACAAATCAAAGCGGATTTTTTATCTACCATTACGCACGAATTACGAACTCCTATGTATGCCGTTACGGGTCTTACACATTTACTTTTAAGTTCATCTCCTAGAGATGATCAACAAGAACATTTAGAAACATTAAAGTCATCAGGTGAATATCTTTTATCTCTTATAGACAACATTCTTGACTTTAATAAATTAGAAGCCAACAAAGTAGAGTTAGAAGAAATAAAATTTGATTTAAGAAAACGAATTGCAGATATAGTTAAAACTCTAGACAAACAGGTCAAGGATAAAAACAATAAAATTGTGATTATTCATGATGAAGCTATTGCTAGTTCTTTAGTTGGAGATCCAGTAAAGATTTCTCAAATTTTAATTAATCTCTTAGGAAATAGTATCAAGTTTACAAGTAATGGTACTATAACTATAAAAACTAAACTAATTAAAAAATCTAAAGAAAAGAGTAAGATTTTATTTGAGGTTCAAGATACTGGAAAAGGGATATCCAAGGATAGACAAGAACAAATTTTCGAAAATTTCACCCAAGAAAATATAGAAACTGCACGTGAACACGGTGGTACAGGCTTAGGACTTGCTATTGTTAAGAAGTTAGTTACTCTTATGGGTAGTGAAATAAAGCTCGAAAGCGAAGTTGGTAAAGGAAGTGTTTTTTCTTTTGCAATAGATTTTAATAATCCAGATAGTAATTCTTTTGTTGATCAATTAGATAGTAATAATACTAAGGCACCAACACCTACTCCAATCGCAGTTTACGGATCTCATGATGAAGTTCCTACACCTGCCAAAACAGCTCCTATTTTAAAAACTGAAACTCCAGAATTTGAAATATTAAAAGGGAAAAAAGTTCTCATAGTTGAGGACAACAAAATCAATCAAATGATTACTAAGAAAATTCTTGAACAAAAAGAATTTATATGTGATGTAGCAAATAATGGTGAAGAAGCTGTTGCTATGGCTAGAGCAAACGAGTATGACCTTATCCTTATGGACATTCATATGCCCGTCATGGATGGAAAAAGAGCGACTGTCGAAATACGCAAATTCAACTCTAAAACTCCACTACTAGCACTTACTGCTGTAACACTAGAAAATGCTCAAGATGAATTGATAGAAATAGGTTTTGATGATATTATACCAAAACCTTTTAAAATGGATGAATTCTTTGGAAAGATTCAAAGAGCTTTCTCAAATATTCAAATCATTTAATTCAAGTTTGTTCCCTAAGAACTTATTTTTTATCGGTAAATAAAAAAGATTGAGCTGCTTGAACTTTTTAAGCTTAACATAATCCTTTTCTGTAGTAATAATAACATCTTCACTCCAATTTTGAACCGTTGAATGATTATAATCGAAATGGTCTTGATAAGTATAAGTAACTACATTATTTAGATTTTCCTCTAAATGTTTAAAAAAGAAGGCAGGTTTTGCTATTCCAGCTACTGCAGCGATCGTCTGATTGTCTAGTGATTTAAGTGGCAATAATTCTCCTTCACTAATTACATTTTGTTCATAATCAATATAGCTGAAAAATAACTTTTGCTCAGGCAGTACTCGTAGTTTCTTTTTAATTTCCAGTCTATTTTGATCAGTTAGATTAACTGGGCATTTTGTAACAACGATACAAGTAGCCCTACTAGCACCTTTGCGTGATTCTCTTAAATTACCAGCAGGTAATACAAAATCATCACTATAAAGCTTATCATAACTAGTAAGTAAAATATAGTCACTTGCCTTTACATATCTATGTTGATAAGCGTCGTCTAGGATAATTACATCTACAGTATTTTGTGAAATTATTCTATCAATACCTTCAACTCTACTTTCACATACAGCACTTACAATAGAATTACCAAATTTCTGTTTGATTTGAGCAGGTTCATCTCCAACTTCCTTTGGAAGTGAATCGGTACCGACATATTTAAAACCTCTTGTTTTACGTCCATAACCTCTGCTCAGTACTGCAACACGTTTATTCGCAAGTAATTCAATCAAATACTCCACCATAGGTGTTTTTCCCGTTCCGCCAGTACTTAAATTACCTACAGCAATTACTGGAATATCGTACGATTTGGAAACAAGTAAACCTTTATCAAATGCCCAATTACGGACTCTTGTAATCCCATCGTACAAGACAGAAAATGGATATAAAATAAGCCGCCATTTTATCATAACCCAAAAGTAGACTAATTTTACATTAGATTAAATCTGGTTTATGACAGTTATTAGGGACATCACCAATTACATAGAAAAATTAGCACCGTTACGTTATGCCGAGGACTTTGACAACGTAGGTCTTTTAGTGGGATCTTACGAAACACCAATCACTGGCGTTTTAGTAACCTTAGACTGCTTAGAGAATGTGGTAGATGAAGCAATTGACAAATCCTGTAATTTAATTGTAGCATTTCACCCTATAATCTTTAAAGGAATTAAAAATTTAAGACCAGATGATTATGTGAAACGAGTTATAATTAAAGCTATCAAAAATGACATTGCGATCTATGCGACGCACACAGCACTAGATGTTGCTCACGGTGGTGTAAGCTATAGAATGGCACAAGAACTAGGTTTACAAAATTTAAAAACCCTTGCACCTAAAAATAATCTCATTAAAAAACTTACCACCTACATACCTATTGAGCATTTCGATCAAGTACAAAATACTTTATTCCAATCCGGCGCTGGACACATAGGTAATTACAAGGAATGCGGTTTCAGTGTTGATGGTGACGGAACGTTTAAGGGTAATGAATTAAGCAATCCACGATATGGAGTGGCAGGAATTCGATCTACAGAAAAAGAAAAACAATTACATATAACCTATTTACCACATATCGAATCAAAAATTCTCAAAACACTCAAAGAATCACATCCCTATGAGGAAGTTGCGTATGAAATAGTAACATTGGAAAATTCATACCAAAAAATTGGAATGGGTTGTGTAGGAGAATTTCCTGAAGAGTTAGAAATAGAAGATTTTATATCAACACTTAAGTCTACTTTTAACCATAATGCGATAAGAACTTCGCTTTCGCGAAAGCGTACTATCAAAAAAGTTGCAGTGTTAGGAGGATCTGGGGCTTTTGCTATTCAAAACGCAAAAAGCTATGGTGCAGATGCTTACGTTACGGCAGATTTAAAATACCACGATTTTTTTCAAGGTCAAGATATTCTATTGTGCGATATTGGACATTATGAGAGTGAGCAGTTTACAAAAAATCTTTTAACTGAATATCTTACTGAAAAATTTACTAATTTTGCAATTCTTTGTGCACAAGCGCAAACAAACCCAGTAAACTATTATTAGACGATGGCAAAAAAGAACGAAGCTACTGTAGAACAGAAGTTAAGAGAACTTTACAACCTACAATTAATTGATTCTAGAATAGATGAGATACGTAACGTACGAGGAGAACTACCTCTAGAGGTTCAAGATCTAGAAGATGAAGTAGCAGGTTTAAATGCACGTATAGGGAAACTAAATGTACATTTAGAAGAATTGCAAGGTAACATCAGTGATAGAAAAAACTTGATTGAAGAGGCTAAAGCCTTGATCTCGAAATACACTGAACAACAAAAAAATGTTAGAAACAATCGTGAGTTTAACTCGCTTTCTAAAGAAATAGAATTTCAAGAGCTAGAAATCCAACTAGCTGAGAAGCACATTAAGGAGTTTAAAGCTCAAATCGAGCAGCAAAAACAAGTGATCGACCAAAGTAAACAAAAACTATCTGATCGTGAAGAGCACTTAAAGCATAAAAAATCTGAGCTTGAAGAGATCCTTAAGGAAACTGAAAAGGAAGAAAATGCGTTGCTTAAATTATCGAACGACTACTCAACTAAAATTGAAGACCGTTTAATTAAAGCATACAAGCGTATTAGAGAGAGTGTACGTAATGGTCTAGCTGTGGTTCCTATAGAGCGTGGCGCTTCAAAAGGTTCCTTTTTTACTATTCCACCGCAAGTACAGGTGGAAATTGCTAGTCGTAAAAAAATAATTACTGACGAGCACTCTGGACGTATATTGGTAGATGCAGCCCTTGCAGAAGAACAAGCTGAAGAAATGCAAAAAACTTTTTCTAAGGTCAAATAATTATCCTTAAAAAAACTTACTTGAAAAACCTCAACTATACGTTGAGGTTTTTTTTATTATATCCTTTTGTGATAGTTCTGTTACAGCTTTTAACGGCTCTTTAATATGGCTGGATTAACCTAATATCTAGTTTTGAAAAAAATATAATATGAAACTTTTAATGTATACGCTTCTGGTTTTAATAAACACAGCATGTGGAAATGAAACCAAAGAAATCACACAGCAAGAAATCACCTATGCAACTCCTGTTGAAGTCCCAGCACAAGATGGGATGGAAAGAGCTTATTTTGCTAGTGGATGTTTTTGGTGTGTAGAAGAAATCTACGAAAACGTACAAGGTGTTAGTGAATCCATTTCTGGTTATTCTGGCGGTACCATGCAGAATCCAACCTATCGTAATCATGGCAACCATGCAGAGGCAAATGAAATCATCTATAACCCAAATAAAGTTAGTTTTAAAACGCTAGTTGACGTTTATTTTGCTTCCCAAAATATTGAGCAAGTTAACGGTCAAGGACCTGATATTGGAAAAGCATATCGAAGCATTATCTTTTATCAGAATGACGAGCAAAAACAGATTATTCAAAATAAAATTGAAGCTTTAACAAAAGAAGGTTACAAAGTTGCAGCAGAAGTAAAAGCTTTTCAAAAATTTTGGGTAGCCGAAGATTATCATCAAGATTACGCACGATTACATCCTAACAATAGTTACATACAAAACATCTCTATTCCTAGATTCAATCGTTTTGCTGCTAAGATGCCTGAGGTAATTAAAAAAAATGGCTCACATTAATTGATTTTTAAACTCAGTTTTGATTTTAAAAATTTTATTCTATCTTTGACACATGTTAAAAAACAATAATAATATCAATTCTAATAATAATTTATTGCGAAAGCGATGAAGTAGACTTGGTATTTATAAATATTACAAAAGGCCTGCTTCATAGTAGGCCTTTTTTTATTGAATAAATTTAAACCAAAAAAACCAACAATTATGTGCGGAATAGTAGGAGTCTTTGAACTTAAAAAAGACAGCAAAGAACAACGTCAATCAGTATTAGAACTATCAAAAAAATTAAGACATCGTGGTCCAGATTGGTCTGGAATATATTGTGGTGAAAAAGCTATACTTGCTCACGAAAGACTAACTATTGTTGATCCACAATCGGGAGGACAACCCTTGTATAGTCCAGATGGGAAAGTTGTACTTGCAGTTAATGGTGAAATATACAACCACCAAGAAATCAGAATGCAATACCATGACTATGAGTTTCAAACAAAATCAGACTGTGAAGTTATACTAGCCTTATACCAAGAAAAAGGTGTAGACTTTTTAGATGATTTAACAGGCATGTATGGATTTGCACTATACGACAGTGAAAAAGATGTTTTTCTTTGTGCAAGAGATCATCAGGGAATAATACCCTTATATTATGGAACTGACGAACTAGGTCAATTCTATGTTGCTAGTGAATTAAAAGCCTTGGAAGGAACATGCAACGAAATTTCACCTTTCCCACCAGGACATTACTATTACAGTGAAGATAAGGATTTCACAAAATGGTATGATAGAGATTGGAAAGAATATGATGCAGTTAAATCAAATGTAAGCTCAGTTGCCGACTTACGTAAGGCCATGGAAGAATCAGTAAAACGTCATCTTATGAGTGATGTACCTTATGGTGTTTTATTATCAGGTGGTTTAGATAGCTCTCTAGTAAGTGCAGTCGCAAAGAAATTTGCATCTAGAAGAGTAGAGACGGGAGATCATGCCGATGCGTGGTGGCCTCAACTACACAGTTTTGCAATAGGACTTAAAGGTAGCCCAGATCTAGCAGCAGCACAGGTAGTAGCAGACCATATAGGTACCGTGCATCACGAGGTAAACTTCACTATTCAAGAAGGATTAGATGCGATTAAAGACGTTATTTATTATCTAGAAACATATGATGTTACAACTGTAAGAGCATCAACACCAATGTATTTATTAGCTAGAGTGATTAAGTCTATGGGTATAAAAATGGTTTTATCAGGTGAAGGAAGTGACGAGATTTTCGGTGGTTATCTTTACTTTCATAAGGCACCAAATGCGGAAGAATTTCATAAAGAAACAGTTCGCAAACTAGACACCTTACACCTTTATGACAACTTAAGAGCAAATAAGTCACTTGCAGCTTGGGGAATCGAAGGAAGAGTTCCTTTTCTAGATAAAGAATTTATGGATGTTGCAATGAGACTAAATCCAGAAGATAAGATGTGCAGTAATGGAAAAATGGAGAAGCATATTTTAAGAGAAGCCTTTGAAGACTATCTTCCTAAAAGTGTAGCATGGCGACAAAAAGAGCAATTTAGTGATGGTGTAGGCTATAGCTGGATTGATACTCTTAAAGAAATGGTTGAAAAGGAAGTTACTGATGAAATGATGGAAGCAGCTCCTTATAAATTTAAAATTAATCCACCACAAAACAAAGAAGAATACTACTACCGCAATATTTTCAGCACACATTTTCCTAGTGACGCTGCTGCCAGTTGTGTACCTAGTTTAAAGTCTGTTGCATGTTCCACACCCGTAGCTCTTGAATGGGATGAAGCATTTAAAAATATGAATGACCCTTCTGGAAGAGCAGTTAGCGGAATTCATGATGATGGATATTAAAATTTTGCTAACTCTTGTTTGTTTCAAAATGCAGTAGTAACTTTGACCACATGTTTACAAGAACTCTTCATACTTGGTGGTGGAATAATACAGCTCAATAGCCGTAAAGTCACCTGTATGTTTAAATAATTTAAATGGTCTACTTTACGGTAGACCATTTTTTTTGATATGAAATGAATAAAATATTTAAAGCAAAAACAACACACCGGGAAATCCTAGCAGATACGCTTACACCTGTAAGTATTTATCTAAGATTAAGGGACAAGTATCCTAATAGCATCTTACTGGAGAGTAATGAATACGGACAGCGCAACAATAGCTACTCTTTCATTTGCTGCAACCCTATAGCATCATTTGAATTGACAAATGAAGAAGAAATTTCGGTTTTTCCTGATGGCAAAAAATCTGTCGTAGATCTAAAAAAGGAGTATCGCCTAACCTCTGGTCTTGAGAATTTCAAAAATCATTTTGAGCAGCAAGATCACGAATTCGCATTTCCCATTGAAGGTCTATATGGTTATTTAAGTTATGACGCCGTTCAACATTTTGAAAATATTGAATTCCGCTTTCGCGAAAGCGAAAACATACCACTTGCCTACTATCAAGTTTTTCAAAATGTAATTGTATTTGATCATTTTCATAATCAATTATACGTATTTGATCACGTCTACGAAAATTATATAAGTAGATTAGACGAGGTGTGTTCTATCATCACCCATCGTGATATTGCCACTTACAATTATTATAACACAGGAGAAGAAAGCTCTGAGATGAGTGATCAATCCTTTAAAGAATTAGTAAAACAAGGAAAAGCCCATTGTAAACGAGGTGATGTTTTTCAGATTGTACTTTCTAGAAAATTCAAGCAATCCTTTAAAGGAGACGACTTTCAAGTATACCGTCAATTACGAGCTATAAATCCTAGTCCTTATTTATTTTATTTTGACTACGGTAATTTCAGAATATTTGGCTCGTCACCAGAGGCTCAATTAATCGTAAAAAATGATTATGCCAGTATTCAACCTATTGCAGGTACTTACAAAAGAACAGGCAATGACACAGCTGACTATGAAGCTGCTCAAAAGCTTAAAAACGATCCTAAGGAAACTGCCGAACATGTTATGTTAGTGGACCTAGCTCGTAATGATTTAAGCAGACATGCAAGAAATGTTCAAGTACAGGACTATCAAAGTATTCACTTTTACTCGCACGTTATTCACATGGTAAGTAAGGTAACAGGAAAAATTCTCGATGAAAAAGATCGATTAGAACTTGTAGGAGATACCTTTCCAGCTGGAACATTAAGCGGCGCTCCCAAACACAATGCCATGCAATTAATTGATAAATACGAAAAAAGTAATCGTGAATTTTATGGTGGTGCCATAGGCTATTTAGGTTTTGATGGAAATTTTAATCACGCCATTATAATCCGTAGTATTTTATCAAGAAATAATCAATTGGAATTTAGAGCTGGTGCAGGTGTTGTAATTGAAAGCAACATCGAAGATGAGACACAAGAGGTTTATAACAAAACAAACGCATTAAGAAAAGCAATAAAATTAGCAAATCATGAAAAATAAGTTTTTGACATTTTTAGCATTTATAGCAATAGTGAGTTGCACGACTGGAAATAAGAAAATTTTTTATGTGGATTATTCAAAAGATCAAAATGGTCTAGCGTTACCTAATGCCGATAAATTCTATACTCCAGAAGGTGAAGAATTACGATTGCTAACGGAGGATGAAATCGCTCTAGCTTATGCTATGGATACGAAATTCAATAATATCATTTATCCTAATGAAAATTTTGATGTTTTAATCCTTAAAAAAGAATATCGAAAGGATAAAAACAATATTGTGGAAATCCATATGCGTACATTTAATGATGAAGGCATCGTGTTAGACTCTTTTAAACTTGCTGAGTCTGGAGGAACAGAATATTGTGATGGCTTTTTGACAGAAAGTTTATCCATCGAAAGAGAATGTAATGGTTTTGTTGACAAATACTATATAGACAAGGAGTCCGGTAAATTCATCCAACAGTAACATGAAGAAAATAATTTTAATAGACAACTACGACAGCTTCACATACAATCTAGTGCATTATCTAGAAGATCTTAATGCAGACGTAACGGTTGTGCGCAACGATGAAATTTCACCAGAGGATTGTGAAAAGTATGATGCTGTTGTACTATCACCAGGACCAGGAATTCCAAGCGAGGCTGGAAATTTATTACCAATCATTCAATATATGAAAGACAAAAAGCCACTTTTAGGAATTTGTCTAGGACACCAGGCTATTACGGAAGTTTTTGGTGGTGAAATCATCAATCTAGAAAAGGTTTATCATGGTTTATCCACAAAAATGACTCATAGGAATGATGAATTATTTAAGGACATCCCATCTCAATTTGATGCCGGTAGGTATCACAGCTGGGTAGCAAAAAAAGAGGCTTTTCCAGATGAATTACAGATAACAGCTACAGATGAAAACGATCAAATAATGGCTCTCAGACATTCAACCTTACCAATTTACGGAGTTCAGTTTCATCCAGAAAGTATCATGACTCCACATGGAAAAAAAATGCTAGCTAACTTCCTAAATATCATTTAAATGAAAGAAGTTTTAACAGCCTTGTTTGAACATAGAACGCTTTCGCGAAAGCGAGCTCACGAAATACTTACTGCCATAACAAGTGGTGAGGTAAACGCTAGTCAAATTGCAGCCTTCCTAACGGTATATGGAATGCGCAGTATCACTGTCGAGGAGCTTGCAGGATTTAGAGATGCAATGCTAGAACAGGCACTTTTGGTAGACTTACAAAAATATAACCCAATCGATCTTTGTGGTACTGGTGGTGATGGCAAGGACACTTTTAATATAAGCACTCTGGCCAGTTTTGTAACCGCAGGTGCTGGGATTCCTGTTGCAAAACATGGTAACTATGGTGTAAGTTCTGTGAGTGGATCTAGTAATGTCATGGAATATCTAGGATTTAAATTTACTAACGACCTAGATTTAATAACCAAGCAAATTGAAAAGACTAACATCACTTTTCTTCATGCGCCCTTATTTCATCCGGCTATGAAAGCAGTTGCTCCTATCAGAAAAGAGTTAGGAGTAAAAACATTCTTCAATATGCTAGGACCGTTAGTTAATCCTGCTAGACCCAGATTACAAAGCGTAGGAGTTTTTAATTTACAACTAGCTCGTAATTATGAGTACTTATTTCAAACAGAATCTGATAAGAAATATGCTATTTTACATGCGCACGATGGATACGATGAAGTAAGTCTAACTAGTAATACAAGGGTTGCAACACATGAAGGAGTTAAAGACCTATCTCCACAAGATTTTAATCTAAATCAATTAAAAGCTGATCAAATTTACGGCGGTAACACGGTAAAAGAGGCTGCAAAAATTTTTACCGATGTACTTGAAAACAAAGCAGCTCCCGAACAGCAAAACGTGGTAATTGCAAATGCTGCCACAGCCATATCAATAGCAAGAAACATCTCGTTAAAACAAGCGGTAATTGTTGCTAAAGATTCATTAGAGAGTGGTAAAGCATTAAGTAGCTTCAAAAACCTATTAAATATTCATCACGCATAAACGAATTATAATGTCGGATATTTTAGAAAAAATCACCATACAAACCACTAAGGATGTTGTTCAACGACGATCCTTGAAAAGCATACAAGATTTAAGAGAAATGCCTCTCTATTCTCGTAAAACCTTGTCACTTCATGAATCCATTAAAAAAGGTAGCGGCATTATTGCAGAGCATAAACGCCAAAGCCCTAGTAAGGGCAGCTTTAATTGTCCTGCATCTCTTGAAGAGGTTGTGTTGGGTTATGAAAAGGCAGGTGCAAGCGCAATAAGCTGTTTAACTGACACTCCATTCTTTGGTGGAAGTTTACAAGATCTTGAACAAGTCAGAAAACTAATAAACATCCCTATACTAAGAAAGGATTTTATCGTGGACATGTATCAAATACATGAAGCAAAAGCCTTTGGCGCAGATGCTATTTTATTGATAGCAGCCTGTCTATCTAATGAACAACTTACTACTTTGGCTAATGAAGCACTCAATCTAGAATTAGAAATTCTATTTGAAGTTCACAACTTAACTGAGTTAGAAAACATTAAGAAGGTTACTGAAAACTTAGATCCTGAAAAATTTATAATAGGAGTTAATAACAGAGATCTTAAAAGGTTCAAAACAGACATTCAAAACAGTATTGATTTACTGCCTCATTTTCCTGAGAACGTAATTGCAATAAGTGAGAGCGGCATCTCAAATCCAGCAACTGTAAAAAAACTTCAATCTATAGGTTTTAAAGGTTTTTTAATTGGTGAAAATTTTATGAAAACCGATCAACCAGGTATAAGCTGTTCTACTTTTATTAAAGAAATCACAGTATGATTATAAAGGTTTGTGGCATGCGTGAGCCCAAAAATATAGAAGCACTCCAACAGCTTGATATTGACTTTATGGGTATAATCAAATACCCGAAAAGCAAAAGGTTTGTCGATCAAGATCAATCCCTAGACATACAGCAACTTAAAATGAATAAAGGCACTGTTGGCGTTTATGTAAACGCCAGTATGCAAGAGATTCTTAATGACATTATTCCTTTACAGTTAGACGTTGTTCAATTACATGGTGATGAGGATCCCGCTTTCGCGAAAGCATTGCTAGAATTAGATCTCAAAATTTTTAAAGCTTTCCAAATAAGTACCGACTATGATTTTGATAATTTACGCAATTGGGAATCCCTAGCGGCAGAGCATCCGGGTAAGTTTTTTTTCCTTTTTGATACAGCAACCAAACATTATGGAGGATCCGGGAAAAAATTCAATTGGTCAATACTTGAAAACTATAAAGGAAATGTGCCCTTTATACTAAGTGGTGGGATAGGTCCAAATGATGCAACAAACCTTAAAAACCTAAACCATGAAATGTTATTAGGAGTTGATTTGAACTCTCAGTTTGAAATTAGCCCTGGAGAAAAAAATATAGAAACGATTAAGCAATTTATAAAAGAACTACGCAATGAGTAAGTACCAAGTGAATGAACAAGGCTTTTATGGAGAATTCGGTGGTGCCTTTATACCAGAGTTATTGTACCCTAATATTGAAGAATTAAAGGAAAATTATCTCGCTATTGAAAAAAGTGAAAGTTTTCAAAACGAATTCCAACAATTACTTAAGGACTACGTTGGTAGACCTACTCCTTTATTTCTAGCCCAAAGATTATCTGAGAAATATGGTGCAGAAATTTGGTTAAAACGTGAAGATTTATGTCACACTGGCGCTCACAAAGTTAATAATACCATCGGTCAGATCTTACTTGCTCAAAGATTAGGTAAAAAAAGAATCATTGCAGAAACTGGAGCTGGTCAACATGGTGTAGCAACTGCAACGGTTTGCGCTCTTAAGGGTCTTGATTGTATCGTGTATATGGGCGAAAAAGACATTGAACGCCAAGCACCAAATGTAGCGCGCATGAAAATGCTAGGTGCTACTGTAAAACCTGCTACTAGCGGATCCAAAACATTAAAGGATGCTACTAATGAGGCTATGAGAGACTGGATCAATAATCCTGAAGACACTCATTATATTATAGGTTCTGTAGTAGGACCTCATCCTTATCCAGATATGGTAGCTAGGTATCAATCTGTTATTTCACAAGAAATTAAAAATCAAATGGATGGTTTGCCTGATTATGTAATTGCATGTGTAGGTGGTGGATCAAATGCTATGGGTGCATTTTACCATTTTCTTGATGATCCATCGGTAAAATTAGTTGGTGTTGAAGCCGCTGGGTTAGGAATACATACTGACAAAACAGCCGCTACATTAAACCTAGGAACTCCAGGAGTACTCCACGCAAGTCGTAGTATAATGATGCAAGACAAGGACGGACAAGTTATAGAACCGCATAGCATAAGCGCTGGTTTAGATTATCCAGGAATTGGTCCAGCCCACGCATGGTTAAAAGTAAGTGAACGAGCACAATATATGGCTGTCACAGATGAAGATGCACTCAAGGCTGCTGTTGAATGTAGTCGATTAGAAGGTATTATTCCTGCATTGGAAACTGCTCATGCTTTTTCAGTCCTTAAAGACTTAGACCTAAAATCAACTGATAGGGTAGTCATTAATCTTTCTGGTCGTGGTGATAAAGACATGAACACTTATATGAATGAATTGAATCTCAAATAATATGATCTCAAATAAACTCACACACTTGTTCAACCGTAAGTCGACCGATTTACTCAATATATTTTTCACCGCAGGTTATCCTAAATTAGAGGATACAACGATTATCCTTAATGAATTAGAGAAATCTGGCGTAGATCTTATTGAAATTGGAATTCCATTCAGCGATCCACTAGCAGATGGCCCTACTATTCAAGAAAGTTCTAAAATAGCATTAGAAAATGGTATGAGTATCGAACTACTGTTTAGTCAATTGGAAACTTCAAAACATGATGTTCCAGTACTGCTTATGGGCTATTTTAATCCAGTAATGCAATATGGTATAGAACATTTTTGTAAAAGATGTAAGGAAGTCGGTGTGGATGGATTGATAATTCCTGATTTACCATTAGAAGTTTATGCTTCACAATACAAGCATTTGTTTGAGAAATATGATTTATGCAATGTATTTTTAGTAACGCCTCAAACCTCAACAAACCGCATAAAACAAATAGATGAATTTTCTAATGGTTTCATTTACGCAGTAAGTAGTGCTAGCACTACAGGCACCAAATCCAATTTTGACGATGCTAGTGAGTATTTGAACAAATTAAAATCACTTAATCTTAAATCACCGATTTTAACTGGATTTAATATAAAAACAAGAGAAAACTACCTAGCAGCATGCAAGCACGTGAATGGAGCAATCATAGGTAGTGAATTCATCCGTCAGATTTCAATTCCGAAATCATCTTTACAAGATACCGTTAAAGACTTTGTTTCAAGTATCAAGAATGACTAATTATTGAAGATCATAACAAATAATAAGGCCACACAATTGTGTGGCCTTTTTATTTATTAAAATTCATGAATATGGATTTAAGCAACCACTAACTTGATAATAAAATAAGTTAAAAATCATATTATTGCTAATTTACTATATTTATGCAAAATTAATATAGTTGTGAAAATTTGCCCTAACTGTTCCTCTCAAAACCAGATAAAAAGCGGTGTTATTAAAGGTAGACAACGTTACAAATGTAAAGATTGTAACTATAATTTTACCGTTGAAAAAATGGGTAAGAAGATTGATGATTACTACGTTAACAAAGCACTTCAATTATATCTTGAAGGACTCACATACAGAGAAATAGAGCGTATTTTAGGTATATCACATGTAAGCGTGATGAATTGGGTGAAAAAATATAAAATCAAAAGACCTTACAATAATAAATACCATCCAACTTATAAAATATTAAATCACACAGAACTAGCCAACTACTTCTCAAATATCAATGAATTAAAGGGCGCTGGTGTAGTAGTAACAGAACTTGGCGATAAATTCATGCTTATTAAATGGGAACGATTTAGAGATTAAAACCTATACTCTTACCAGTTAACTATATTAAATTTTCCTTAACATAAGTTTTTATAGAGGTTAGTAGTGCGATTAATTTGATGATCGCAAAAACCAAACTCTTAATTATAAACTTATGAAAAACAAGTACATCCCTTTACTTCTATTTCTATTTACAGCTTCCTTTCTTGGCTTTAGTCAAGGCGCTACAGAATATACCGGAGGAATGAAAGTGAAATTAAATGAAGATGGTTCCAAGTATTTTAGAATTATCTCGTGGGCTCAATTTTGGGCACAACACACTGATAATACAACGCTCAATTCCACAGGTAATGAAGAAGCCGATCTCAATTTTTCTATAAGACGTGCCCGCATTCTTATGTATGCACAACTAACTAAAAAATTCCTGATCCTTACTCATTTTGGTCTTAACAGTCAAAATGCCAACAACATGGGACCTGTTGGTAAAAGTGATAGCTCTCAACTTTTCTTTCATGACGTATGGGGTGAATGGCAGTTAACTACAGATCACTCAATAGGTGGTGGATTGCATTATTGGAACGGAATATCTAGAGCCAATAATCAAAGTACCTTAAACATGCTCACGTTAGACAACAATCGTCAAAGTTGGTCTACGATAGGGTTAAGTGATCAATTTGCTAGACACATGGGCGTTTACTTAAAAGGTAAATTTGGTAATTTACAATACCGAGTTTCAGTAAATGAAGCTATCACAAACAGTCTAGACGTCAATGGTACGCCTACCATAAACACAGCAACGTACAATGGTCGTGCTATTTTGGGTGGTGCAGAGGCTAGTAAGAACTATGCTGGTTATTTTGATTATAACTTCCTTGATCAAGAAAGTAATTTTTTACCTTATAAAGTAGGTTCCTATTTGGGTAGCAAACGAGTATTCAATATAGGAGCTGGTTTCTTCTATCACCCTAATGGATCTACAATTCTTGATGCTCAAACTAATGATTTTATAGGTGAAGATGTTTCCATTTTCTCATTAGATGCTTTCTATGATGCACCATTAGGTGACAATGGATCTTCAATTACTGCCTATTTACAATATCAAAACAGCAACTATGGTGAAAATTTCGCGTTAGGTCAAACCTATGAGACAGGTAGTATGCTTTATACGCATGTAGGGTATCTATTACCAGGAGAGACAGATCGTAAAGTAAAAATACAGCCGTATACTTCCTTTAACTACCGCAGGATAGATGCTATAAATGACAACGCCACTAGATTTGGGATCGGTGGCAATCTATATTTCACAGGCCATCATTCAAAGTTGTCCGTTGAATATTCAAATCAAAAATATGGTAATCTAGATGCAGTAGGCACTTTTACTGTTCAAGGAATGATATATCTGTAACCTAAAATCAATTAATTATGTCTGATAAAAAATCAAATGCAACAGCATATTGGAAAGAGAATATCAAATATCTTGTAGGACTCTTACTCATATGGTTTCTAGTTTCATACGGCGCCGGAATTCTTTTTAAAGATGCTCTTAATCAATTCAGGTTAGGTGGATTTAAACTTGGGTTTTGGTTTGCCCAACAAGGTTCTATTTATGTTTTCGTCATACTCATTTTCGTTTATGTACGCATTATGAATAAGCTAGACAAAAAATACGGTTTTGACGAAGACTAGTATTTAAAATCATTATACAAATGGTAGTGTTTAAGTACGCTTTCGCGAAAGCGAGATTATCAAAAATCACATACACTACAATATCAAATAACACTAAAAAAACTTTTCAATTATGGATGTTCAAATTTGGACTTATATTCTAGTAGGAGTCACTTTTGCCTTATACATAGGTATCGCTATATGGTCACGAGCAGGTTCTACTAAAGAATTTTATGTTGCCGGTGGTGGCGTATCACCACTTGCTAATGGTATGGCTACCGCTGCAGACTGGATGAGCGCCGCATCATTTATCTCTATGGCAGGAATTATTGCCTTTGCTGGTTATGACGGCTCGGTTTACCTCATGGGTTGGACTGGCGGATATGTATTACTAGCTTTATTACTAGCTCCTTACCTTAGGAAGTTTGGAAAATTTACAGTACCAGACTTCATAGGAGATCGTTATTATTCTAAAACCGCTCGACTGGTAGCAGTTTTTTGTGCTCTACTAGTTTCCTTTACTTATGTAGCTGGACAAATGCGAGGCGTAGGACTAGTGTTTTCACGTTTCCTAGAAGTTGAGATCAACACAGGTGTGATCATAGGTATGATAATCGTATTATTTTATGCGGTTTTAGGTGGTATGAAAGGAATAACCTATACTCAGGTAGCACAATATTGTGTTTTAATATTTGCCTTTACCGTTCCTGCAATTTTTATCTCTATCCAAATGACAGGAAACCCTGTTCCACAATTAGGAATGGGTAGTGAAATGGTAGATGGATCTGGATATTTACTGGATAAACTAGATGGATTAAGTACAGAACTAGGTTTCAATGCCTATACAGATGGTTCAAAATCTATGATTGATGTATTTGCAATTACTCTTGCTTTAATGGTAGGTACCGCAGGATTACCTCACGTGATTGTCCGTTTTTTCACGGTGAAACGTGTGAAAGATGCTCGTAAAAGCGCAGGATGGGCCTTGTTACTTATTGCAATTCTTTATACCATGGCACCTGCAGTAGCAGTATTTGCAAAAACTAATATGATTGACAGTGTAGTTGGCAAATCCTATGCCGATCAACCAGAATGGTTAAAGAACTATGAAGAAATTGGATTGATTGCATGGGCAGATAAAAATGGAGATGGGAAAATTCAATACGGGCCTGGAAATGCATTTGCAGGTAATAAAAACAAACCCATGTATGATGAAAAAAATAGAACTGCAATCGGTAATAGAATTACAACAAATGCAGATACTGCTGTAGCCAACGAACTTTATGTAGATAGGGATATTATGGTTCTTGCAAATCCTGAAATTGCAAATTTACCTGATTGGGTAATCGCTCTGGTTGCTGCCGGTGGCCTTGCTGCAGCTTTATCTACAGCAGCAGGATTATTGTTAGTTATTTCTTCATCTGTATCTCATGATTTAATCAAAAAGGTAGTAAATCCTAATATCTCAGAAAAAGGTGAGTTAATCGCTGCACGTTTAAGTGCTGTAGGTGCTGTGTGTGTAGCTGGTTATTTTGGTATCAATCCGCCAGGATTTGTGGCTGCTGTTGTAGCATTAGCCTTTGGACTAGCTGCTGCATCATTTTTCCCTGCAATAATACTGGGAATTTTCTACAAGCGTATGAATAAAGAAGGTGCTATTGCTGGTATGGTAGTAGGTATCGTTTGTATGCTACTTTACATGATAAAATATAAATTAGGATGGTTTGATGCCACCTTACCTAGTAAAGAAGAATGGTGGTTTGGTATCTCTCCAGAAGGGTTTGGTAGCATCGCTATGCTCGTAAACTTTGTGGTAAGTCTTGTGGTATGTCACCTGACTAGCGCTCCTCCAAAAGACGTTCAGGAAATTGTGGAGAACATTCGTATTCCTAGTGGTGCTGGTGAGGCTACTGGACATTAATAATTACAAACCTGGTAACATGCAAGGTTTCCCTAAACTTTGTATGTTATCTGGTTTTACTGTGTATTAACACCAATTTTTTCTGAACATAGCAAAGCTTATAATAATTTAAAAAACCGATATTTAAGGAATCAAAGATTATTTAAACTAGTATTTCAGTGCTAAGCATGAAAAAAAGACACCAACAAAAATTAGTCATACTTTCAATAGCTCTAGTCATATTTTTGAACATCCCAATCCTATGGATATTCAATTATAGTGATTCCATCCTTGGAATGCCTATTTTATATGCCTACATATTCTTTGTGTGGTTGGTAAGTATTTTCATTACTTATTTAATTGTAAAGCGCTATGCCTAATTATGCTCTTATAATAGTAATAGTGTGCTACCTGCTTCTCCTATTTGGAATGGGTATTTGGGCCGATCGTAGATCTAATTCAAAATGGGTTCACAATCCTTGGGTGTACTCACTTTCACTTGCTGTTTATTGTAGTGCTTGGACTTACTATGGTAGTGTAGGAATTGCCGCTACTGATGGTATAGGCTTTTTAACCACTTACCTAGGTCCGGTTATCGCGCTACCCTTATGGATTTTAGTAATGAAACGCATTGTTTTAGTATCAAAGCAACATCAAGTATCTAGCATCGCAGACTTTATATCGCTACGATATGGTAATAATCGATCCATTGGAGCTATAGTAACCGTTATTTGTGTTATCGCTGTTGTTCCCTATATAGCATTGCAATTAAAAGCTGTATCAGAAACATTTGATATTTTGACTACAGGTGATAAAAGCAATTCATTACTTACAGATAGTACTTTCTACATAGCGATTTTACTCGCCGTGTTTGCTGCTCTTTTTGGCACACAAACTACTGATGCTTCACAACAACGCAGTGGCCTCATGTTCTCTGTTGCTATTGAAAGTGTTTTAAAACTCATATTCTTTTTAATTATAGGGATATATGCAACGTTCTATCTATTTGATGGAACTATTGATATCTATAATCAAATAAGCGCTCTGGAAGAATTTGACAAACTGGCCACGTTTGAAAATATGGAATCGAGTATCAATTGGTATTTTATGATCGCCCTTTCCTTTTTTGCCATATTTCTACTTCCTAGACAATTCCAAGCGAGCGTTGTGGAAAACACATCTACCAACCATTTAAAAAAAGCAAGTTGGGTTTTTCCATTGTATTTGTTGTTATTCAACGTATTTGTAATTTTTATTGCATGGGCAGGAAAATTAGTATTAGGCAATCAGGTTAATCCAGATTATTACACCTTGTTTTTACCCTTGCATCATGGTCACAAATTAATCGGATTAATGGTTTTTCTAGGTGGGCTTTCTTCCGTAATCTCTATGGTAGTAGTAAGCGCACTGGCATTGAGCACTATGGTAAGTAACAATTTAATTATACCCTACGGTTTTCTTAAGGTACTTAATAAAAACAATTCTGAAAGTAATTTTCAAACCATTAAAAACATTAGACGAGTTGCAATCTTCAGTTTAATAATTGGTGCTTATATTTTCTATGTCAACTTCAATATTGAGTTATCACTTTTTAGTATTGGGTTAATCGCATTTGTCATAATCGCACAACTGGCCCCAGCATTTTTCATAGGTTTATTTTGGAATAGAGGTAGTGCAACAGCTGCAAAAATGGGCATACTAGCAGGTTCAACTGTTACCTTTTATACGCTCGCACTACCTTTTATTACAGATGTTTTTGTTTCCAATAGTAAATTTACAAGTGATGGACCTTTTGGTTGGGAACTTTTAAAACCTTATGCCCTATTCGGGTTAGATTTTATGCCACCTGTACCACACGCTTTCTTTTGGTCAATGGTGATCAACCTTATGTTCTATCTCGTTTTTTCAGTTATTCGTAAAGGAAATTATCGAGAACGTAATTACGCCGAAATGGTGGTTAATGCAAGCAGTCTTAAAATGGGTGAAAACGCCTATGTATGGAAAGGCGAGGCAAATAAAACCGATATAGAGCAAGTCCTCATAAGATTTTTAGGAGCCAAAAAAACCCATCGAGCTCTTACCTTATTTTACCGTAAATACAACATAAATCCCAATGAAGAAAAGGCCGACGCTAGACTAGTCAATTTTTCTGAAAAAATACTAACGGGCTCCATAGGTGCTGCTAGTGCAAAGCTCATGATTGGTAGCGTGGTAAAAGAACAACCTGTCACACTACCAGAAGTTCTCAAAATACTTGAAGAAAATAAAGAAACTATAAGCGCAAACAAGCAACTACAGCAACAATCTTATGATCTTCAAAGATTAACCGACAGTTTGCAGCAGGCAAACGAAGCTTTGATTGAGAAAGACAAACAAAAAGATGAATTTCTTGACACAGTTGCTCATGAACTCAAAACACCTACAGCCTCAATAAGAGCAGCGAGTGAAATTCTAGCAGATGATGATGACATGCCAGAAGAACTCAGGCAAAAATTCCTGAATAACATCGTTGCCGATGCTGACCGTTTGAGTGTTTTAATCACCAACATTCTAGATCTAGAGAAATTATCTAGTGGTAGAGAAATCATGCATAAAAGAACCAATAACCTACAATCAACAGTTAAAAAAGCGGTTGAAGGCATCTATCAATTGGCTAGTAGAAAAGGCGTTAAAATTGATGCATCGCAAGTTGAAGACGTTACGCTGGTTTACGATGAGGACCGTATTCTTCAGGTTTTTACTAATTTATTAAGTAACAGTATCAAGTTTGTTCCTGAACATAATGGCCACATCAATATCAATGGTAAAGATCTAGGAAATCGCGTAAAGCTCACCTTTGAGGATAACGGTAAGGGAATTCCTCAAGAAGACATGAAATACATATTTGAAAAATTCTATCAATCAAATAATCAAAACATCAAAAAACCTTTAGGTAGTGGTATGGGATTAGCCATCAGTCGTCAAATCATTGAAAGCCATAACGGCGTTATTGAAATAGATAAAAACTATCAGAAAGGAGCTAGATTCATTATTGAATTACAAAAAGAAAATGCATGAAAAAATTACTAATAGTAGACGATGAACCTAATATAGTTATGTCTTTGGAATACGCATTTCAAAAACAAAACTACAATGTTTTTATCGCTAGGGATGGAAGCGAGGCCCTTAAAATAATGAAGCAAGAGATTCCTGATCTGGTTATCCTAGACATTATGATGCCACAAGTAGATGGGTATGAAACTATCGCTAGAATTAAAGATAATCCCGCTTTCGCGAAAGCGAAAATCATATTTCTATCTGCAAAAAATAAAGCCGCCGACATTGAAAAGGGTCTTTCCTTAGGCGCTGACCTCTACTTCACAAAACCCTTTTCAGTCAAAAAACTTATAACAGCAGTAAATGACCTCATACGCATATAATTAACCTCAAAAAAACAACTTAACATGAGTAATTACCACATAAAACACCTCGAAGAATACTGGCAAGTATATCGCAAATCAGTACGAAATCCTGAAAATTTTTGGGAAGAAATAGCAGAGGAACATTTCCTCTGGCGCAAAAAATGGGACAACGTTCTCTCTTGGGATTTTACCAAACCAGAGATAAAATGGTTTGAAGGAGCTCAACTTAATATCACAGAAAATTGTTTAGACAGACACCTGGCAACAAGGGCCGATAAAACTGCCATTTTATTTGAACCTAATGACCCTAATGAAGAAACCCAACACATAACCTATAAGGAGTTACACAAGCGTGTTTCTACTATGGCAAATGTTCTCAAATCTCAAGGAGTAGAAAAAGGAGATCGAGTATGTATTTATCTTCCTATGATTCCAGAACTTGCCATTGCTGTGCTTGCTTGTGCTAGGATAGGAGCCATTCACTCAGTAGTTTTTGCAGGTTTCAGCGCCACGGCACTTGCAACAAGAATTAACGATTGTGACTGTAAATTAATAATATGCAGTGATGGAAGTTATAGAGGTAATAAGACCATTGATTTAAAGAAAATTGTTGACGAGGCATTAGAGGACTGTCCTGGTTTAACAACCAGCTTAGTAATAAAAAGAACAGGTGGTGAAGTAACCATGAAAGATGGTCGCGATAAATGGCTAGCACCTTTATTAGATACAGCCGATTCAGTTTGTAAAGCTACTGTAATGGATGCCGAAGATCCCTTGTTTATTCTGTATACCTCGGGTTCTACCGGGAAACCTAAAGGTATGGTGCATACCACTGCTGGATACATGGTATATGCGGCCTACAGTTTTAAGAACGTATTCCAGTATAGAGAAAATGATATTTATTGGTGTACTGCAGATATAGGATGGATTACAGGGCACAGTTATATTGTATACGGGCCGTTATGCAACGGTGCTACCACGGTCATGTTTGAAGGTGTGCCTAGTTATCCAGACTTTAGTAGGTTTTGGCAGATTGTTGAAAAGCATAAAGTAACTCAATTTTATACTGCTCCTACTGCGATTCGAGCTTTGGCAAAACAGCATATCGATTTTGTAAACAAACACGATTTGAGCTCACTTAAAGTTCTAGGTACTGTAGGAGAGCCTATTAATGAAGAAGCATGGCACTGGTACAACGATAATGTAGGAAAACAAAACAGTCCGATAGTAGATACGTGGTGGCAAACAGAAACCGGTGGTATTATGATAAGCCCTATTCCCTACTCTACTCCTACAATCCCAACCTTTGCTACATTACCGCTACCAGGAATTCAACCAGCCCTAATGGATGAAAACGCGCAGGAAATTAAAGGGAATCAAGTCGAAGGTAGATTATGCATCAAATTTCCATGGCCATCCATCGCACGTACTATATACGGTAACCACGACCGCTATCGTGATACCTATTTTAGCGCTTACAAAAACATGTATTTCACAGGCGATGGCGCACGACGAGATGCTGTAGGTTATTATCGTATTACAGGTCGTGTAGACGATGTAATAATTGTGAGCGGACATAATTTAGGTACAGCACCAATTGAAGATGCAATAAATGAACATCCTGCAGTCGCAGAAAGTGCAATAGTAGGCTTCCCTCATGATGTTAAAGGAAATGCACTTTACGGTTACATCACATTAAAAGAAACAGGTGAAGATCGCAATCAAGATAACCTGCGCAAGGAAATCAATCAGCTTATTACAGACCGTATAGGACCTATCGCAAAATTGGATAAAATTCAATTTACCAACGGTTTACCAAAAACTCGTAGTGGGAAAATCATGCGTAGAATTCTACGTAAAATAGCAAGTAACGATACGGCCAATTTAGGTGATACCAGTACACTTTTAAACCCAGAAACTGTTCAGGAAATTATAGACAATAAACTAGTATAAGTTAAAATAATCTAATTTTTTAGAATTTCGCTTTCGCGAAAGCGAATCCTATACTATGTTTGCACCGTAATGAAAAAACAAAACCTACATCATCATCATTTTATTTACTCGCAACAGGCGTGCAAATGATGTATTGATGTAAGTCAACTATAATTATTAACCCGTCTGTTTTGCAGACGGGTTTTTTGTTTTTACAATCATAAACTCTATGCAAATCAAATAACAGATAACACAGAGTTTAAAAGAAAAATGAATACAACAGAAAACAAAACAAACGATAAAGTCTCTAATACTAGCATGAAAATAGCAGTTCAAAAATCCGGAAGATTAAGCGATAAGAGCTTACAATTATTAAAAGACTGTGGAATCAAGTTTGACAATAGCTCTCGTAAATTGTCTACTAAAGCTAAGAATTTTCCACTAGAAATTTTATTTCTTAGAGATGACGATATTCCACAATATGTGGCAAATGGAGTAGCAGATTTAGGGATTCTAGGACTTAATGAAGTAGAAGAAAAAGATCAAGCGGTAAATGTAATAAAACAACTAGGATTTGCAGGATGCCGTTTAAGTCTAGCCGTTCAAAAAGATGTGGATTACACAGGACTAGATTGGTTTGAAGGTAAAAAAATAGCAAGTAGTTATACCACCATTGTCAAAAAATTCTTTGCTAGTAAAGGGATAAATGCCACAACCGAAGAAATAGGTGGTAGTGTAGAGATCGCTCCAGGTATAGGACTTGCAGATGGTATTTGCGATATAGTCTCTACAGGATCAACACTGATCATGAATGGTCTTAAAGAAGTTGAAACTATCATGTATAGTGAGGCCGTGATGATTGCAAACAAACAACTGGACGGTGAAAAGGCAGCTCTTTTAAATAAACTACTCTTTAGACTAGAGGCAGTACAAAATGCTAAAAAGAATAAATACATTCTGCTTAATGCTCCCAATGAAAAGATTGATGAAATTACACGACTTCTTCCTGGTATGAAAAGCCCTACGGTGTTACCACTTGCAGAAGAAGGATGGTCTAGTTTACACAGCGTTATCGAAGAAGAAGATTTTTGGAATGTAATAGATCAACTTAAAGAAGCTGGTGCCGAAGGAATATTGGTGAGCGATATTCAAAAACTTATTGCATAATGTTACAAATTATTCAAAGCCCTACTCGGGAACAACAAGCAGATCTTTTACAAAGACCTCAACAGCAAAAAGCAAACATAGATACTGCGGTAAAAGAAATTTTAAATCAAGTTAAACAACAAGGTGATAGTGCCTTAATAGAGTTTGCTCAACGATTTGACAATGCTAGTTTAAGCAGTTTAAAGGTAAGTAATCAAGAAGTTACTGCAGCCATAGATAAAGTAAGTAACCAATTAAAAGAGGCGATAAAAACAGCTTACCAAAATATTTATAAGTTTCACAAGGCTTGTTATACCCAGGAATATCCAGTTGTTGAAACCATTCCAGGAATCACTTGCTGGCGTAAATCACTTCCTATTGAAAAAGTAGGCTTGTACATTCCTGGTGGTAGTGCTCCTTTATTTTCTACTGTACTTATGCTAGGTGTTCCTGCTCAAATTGCAGGTAACAAGCAAGTCATTCTTTGCAGCCCAACAGATAGTGATGGTGCAATAAATCCAGTAGTTTTATACACTGCACAATTATGTGGCATTACCGAAATATATAAGGCTGGCGGCGCAGGAGCAATAGCAGCTATGACTTATGGTACAGCCACCATTCCTGCAGTTGATAAAATATTTGGACCTGGTAATTCATTTGTTACTAGAGCCAAAGAACTCGCTCAACAGCAAGGTGTCGCGATTGACATGCCTGCTGGACCTAGTGAAGTTCTTGTAATCGCTGACAAAACAGCTAATCCAGATTTTATTGCAGCCGATTTGCTAGCGCAAGCAGAACACGGACCTGACAGCCAAGTAATTTTACTTACTGAATCTAGCGAGCTTGCAAACCGAGTTACAGATTCAGTTCAAGAACAACTGGCAGAATTAGAAAGGAAAGACATAGCTAGCGCAGCACTTCAAAATAGTAAAATAATCGTTTTAGAATCGATTCAAGAATGTGTGAACTGGTCCGATTTCTATGCTCCAGAACACCTTATCATAAACACTGAAAACGCAGAGAATGTGTCTTCACAAATAAATATTGCCGGTTCCATTTTTATAGGTGCTTACACTTGTGAAAGTTTAGGAGATTACGCTAGTGGTACAAATCACACATTACCTACTTATGGATATGCACGTAATTATAGTGGTGTGAGTGTAGATAGCTTTGTCAATAAGGTAACATATCAAAAAGCCACCTCACAAGGAATCACAAATTTAGGTCCAGCTGTGGAACTAATGGCGGCGGCAGAAGGATTAGGCGCTCACAAAAATGCGGTGAGCGTTAGATTGAAAAGTATAAAATCACAAGGTATCTAGTTTCATTCAACTGTAAAATAACATGACATTTAACTTAAAAGATATTGTACGTAAGAATATTTGGGACCTGAAACCTTATTCTAGTGCACGCAGTGAATTTGACCTGTACAATAGCGGTAAAAACAAATTGACCTTATTAGATGCAAATGAAAATCCGCAAGGGCAATTAAATCGTTATCCGGATCCTTTACAACTGGAATTAAAGAAAGAACTAGCTTATCAAAAGAAATTATCCATAGATCAAATATTTGTAGGAAATGGAAGTGATGAGGCTATTGACCTACTTTACCGAATATTCTGTAATCCAGGTAAGGACAAAACCTTAATCCTTCCTCCTACTTATGGTATGTATGAGGTAAGCGCTGGTATTAATGATATAGAGGTTTTAAAAGCACCACTTAATTCGGTATTTGAGATTGATTTTGATGCGGTCAACAATCAAATTACAAATAACGAAAACTTAAAAATTAT
The DNA here is from genome assembly GCF_011784885.1 of Nonlabens sp. SY33080. Taxonomy (NCBI): domain Bacteria; kingdom Pseudomonadati; phylum Bacteroidota; class Flavobacteriia; order Flavobacteriales; family Flavobacteriaceae; genus Nonlabens; species Nonlabens sp. SY33080. The sequence goes on along the minus strand of NZ_CP050461.1, from coordinate 2,759,085 downwards.
TTGGATTTGCTCGCCTAATAATCCTACTGGAAATGCCATTTTAAAAGCAGATCTTAAACACGATTGGCAAGCTCAAAACTATACTAAAGGCGGTATGATGGACCTTCCCTTTAACCCAGCTTTTGAGGAAGAAATGCAAGAGAATCAAGAAAGGTTGGACAAGCTATTTAATAATTTTAAAGGGATTATTGTAGTCGATGAAGCCTATCAAGATTTTACTGAAAACATAAGTTTTATTAATAGATTACAGGATTACCCTAATCTTGTTATCCTACAAACTATGTCAAAAGCACAAGGACTAGCTGCAGCCCGAGTAGGATTTGCTTATGCAAGTAAAGAAATTATTGAACTTTTTAATAAGACTAAGCCACCCTACAATGTAAATGAGTTATCGCAAAAAGCAGCGTTATCAGCTATAAGAAACGTTGAACAAGCTCAAAAAAGTATTACTACGTTAAATGCAAATAGAAAATGGCTAAGTGAACAATTAGATACATTTGATTTTATAAATAAGGTGTTCCCTAGCGAAGCTAATTTTATACTTGCCCGTGTAAAAAATGCCAACCACGTATACAACTACTTGAGAGATCAAGGCATTATTATACGTAATCGTAGTAGTCAAATTGAAAACACATTACGTTTCACTGTAGGTACTATGCAAGAATGCGAGGAAATGGTACTAGCATTAAACAATTATCAAAAACAAGTCCAGTAAACTTTAAACCAATTAAGCAAACCTTTATAAGGTTATAGAATATGAAAAAAGTATTATTTATAGATCGTGACGGTACTATTGTAAAAGAACCACCTGTAGATTATCAATTAGATAGCTACGAGAAATTAGAATTTTTACCGCAAGCAATTACACAATTACACCGCATTGCACGAGAGTTAGATTATGAGCTAGTCATGGTTACCAATCAAGATGGTTTAGGAACAGATAGTTTTCCCGAAAATACTTTTTGGCCGGTACACAACCTTATGATGGACATATTGCAAGGTGAAGGAATTAACTTCAGTGAGGTGATTATAGACAAAACCTTTCCAGAAGATAATGCACCTACTAGAAAACCTGGAACAGCACTGCTCACTCATTTTATCAAGGGTGATTATGACCTTGCAAATAGTTTTGTAATAGGTGATCGCAATAGTGATATGCAATTAGCAAAAAACCTAGGATGTAAAGGAATTCAGTTACCTTCTATCACAGATGATAGTAATTTTGAAGACCAAGATATCGTAGCCTTAAAAACAGATAGCTGGAAAGAAATTTTCCAATTCCTAAGAGGCCAACCTCGCAAAGTGAATGTAAGTAGAACTACCAAGGAAACTGACATCAATATCACTTTAAATCTTGATGGAGCTGGAAATGGAACTATCGATACCGGTTTGAAATTTTACGACCACATGCTAGAGCAATTACAACGTCACGGCTCATTGGATTTGGACATTAAAGTTAAGGGCGACCTTGAGATAGATGAACACCATACCATTGAGGATACAGCTATTGCTTTGGGTGACGCTTTCGCGAAAGCGTTATCAACTAAAAAAGGTATAAATAGATACGGCTTTTTACTACCTATGGACGATAGCCTTGCACAGGTTGCCATTGATTTTGGTGGACGACCATGGATAGTTTGGGACGCCGATTTTAAAAGAGAATATGTAGGTGATATGCCTACTGAATTATTCTTTCACTTCTTCAAAAGTTTTAGTGATGCAGCTAAATGTAATTTGAATATGAAGGTTGAAGGAGATAACGAGCACCATAAAATTGAAAGTCTATTTAAAGCATTTGCCAAGGCTATCAAAATGGCTGTAAAACAAACTGGCGATGGTAAACTACCATCTACAAAAGGAGTATTATGATTGCTATAGTTAAATACAACGCAGGTAATATAGGTAGCGTTACCAATGCTTTAAACAGACTAGGTGTAGACAATATCGTAACTGACGATCCTATAGAATTACAGGCTGCAGATAAGGTTATTTTTCCAGGAGTTGGAGAAGCAAGTACTGCCATGAAATACTTAAAAGAAAGAGGTCTGGATAAGGTTATTAAAGAACTTACACAGCCCGTTTTAGGTATTTGTTTGGGAATGCAGTTAATGTGCACGTATAGTGAAGAAGGTAGAACAGATTGTTTAGGGATTTTTGACACCATCGTTAAAAAATTCCCAGACAACCCAACGCTTAAAGTACCTCATATGGGATGGAACAATATCGCGAGCGAGCCATCATACGGATCTAGTTCTCCATTATTAAAGAGTATCGATTCACAGGATGATGTCTATTACGTTCACAGTTATTATGCTGTGCCCAATGAAGATTCACTTGCTGTGTGTAATTATATCAATCCATTTGCAAGCATGATGAACAAGGGTAACTTTTATGCTACCCAATTTCACCCAGAAAAAAGTGCTCAAGTAGGCGAGCAACTATTAACTAACTTTCTTAACCTCTAGAGAAAACAATCCATGTCAACAAGCAATATTGAAACACCACGCATGAGAATCATTCCGGCCATTGATATTATTGAAGGTAAGTGTGTACGATTATCACAAGGTGATTACAACAAAAAAACAATTTATAATGAAGATCCACTAGAGGTTGCCAAGGAGTTTGAGGACTTTGGTATTAAACACTTGCACCTAGTTGATCTAGATGGGGCAAAAAACAGTCATGTCGTCAATTGGAAAGTACTAGAAGATCTATGTAATAAAACAAATCTTCAGGTAGATTTTGGAGGTGGCGTAAAGACAGATGAAGATATAAAAATAGTTTTTGAAAGTGGTGCACAACAGGTTACAGGTGGTAGTATAGCCGTTAAAAATCCTGAACAGTTAGAAAAATGGATTTCCAGGTATGGTAGTGAGAAAATCATTTTGGGTGCCGATGCTAAAGAAGGTAAAATTGCCACTCATGGTTGGCTAGAAAGTAGCGAACTCGAAGTAATTGAATTTATCAAAGAATGGCGCAAAAAAAATATTGAGTATGTTATTTGTACTGATATTGCCAAGGATGGGATGCTTTCTGGACCTAGCTATGACTTGTATAAATCTATTTTGGAAATACAAGTAGATCCTTCTAACCATTCAACAACCAAACTTATTGCTAGCGGTGGTGTAACCTCGATAGATGACGTGTATAAATTAAATGAAATGGGTTGTGAAGGCGCCATAATTGGTAAAGCAATTTATGAAGGAACTATTGAGTTAAAACAGTTGAGCTCCTTTATACTTTCTAATTAAAAATCAATCAGGTTGAGATATTCAAATCTCATAATGCAAACTAATATGCTTAAAAAAAGAATTATACCTTGTTTAGACATTAAGGATGGTCGCACTGTAAAGGGAATTAACTTTGTAGGTCTGCGTGATGCTGGTGATCCCGTAGAGCTGGCTAAACAATATGCCTTGCAAGGCGCCGATGAGCTGTGTTTTCTAGACATCACAGCAACTATTGAAAAAAGAGAAACCTTGGTACCGCTCGTTAAGGAAATTGCAAGCGTTCTTAATATCCCTTTTACCGTAGGAGGCGGAATTAACGATGTAAAGCTGGCTAAAGAAATCATTAAAGCAGGTGCCGATAAAATAGCCGTTAATAGTGCTGCTGTTAAACGACCTGAACTTATTAACGAACTGGCACAAGAGTTAGGTAGTCAGTGTGTTGTTGTAGCTGTGGACACTAAACTTATAGAAGTTGACAACACAGACAAATCAACAAATAAGGTTTTTATAGGTGGTGGACGATTTGAAACTGACAAGGAAACCATTACATGGTGTAAAGAATGTGAAACTCGTGGCGCAGGTGAAATTCTACTTACTAGCATGAATCACGATGGAACAAAGAACGGATTTGCACTTGAGATTACCGATATTCTTTCACGAGAACTTAATATACCGATTATAGCATCTGGTGGTGGCGGTAACACGCAACACTTTGTTGATCTGTTTTCTAAAACCCATGCAAGTGCTGGACTTGCGGCAAGTATATTTCATTTTGGTGAATTGCCGGTTCCAGATTTAAAAAATCAACTTAATGAAGCTGGTGTAGCTGTAAGAATATAAAAAAGATACTAATGAAAACACCCAATTGGAATAAAGCTAGCGATGGACTATTACCCGTAATTGTTCAAGATGCCACTACCTCAAAAGTGTTGATGCTGGGATATATGAATGAAGAAGCTTTTACGCTTTCGCGAAAGCAGAACAGAGTAACATTCTATTCACGTAGTAAGCAGCGACTGTGGACTAAAGGAGAATCAAGCAATAACTTTCTAGATATTGAAGAAATAAGATTGGACTGCGATCAGGACGCTATTTTAATTAAAGCACACGCTCATGGACCTACTTGTCATCGAGGTGAGGTAAGTTGTTTTGATGATGACGATTCTAATTCACAAGCGTTTTCGGTTTATGATTTAGAAAAAACCATACACCAGCGCATTGATGAAAAAACAGAAGGAAGTTATACGTATTCTCTTGTTCAAAAAGGCATCAATAAAGTAGCCCAAAAGGTAGGTGAAGAGGCTGTAGAAACTGTTATAGATGCTATAAACGGTAAGGAAGAAGACTTCATTTATGAAGCTGGTGATTTAATGTATCATTACTTGGTATTGCTCAAGGCCAAAGGTTACTCTCTAAAAGACATTGAGAATGAACTAGCTAAAAGGCATAAGAAGTAATTTCTTTATTGCATTGGACTTAGAATGGCAACTGATTGTCATTCTAAGTCCATTATCAATTGCACGATAGGTTAATGCAACTGTTAATTTGTAATTACTTTACGACCGTTTAGAAGTTCCTATATAATTACCATTTTCCCAATACCCGACTTTTTGTTGACCGTTGCTGTAGATCAGGATACCGAATCCGTGTTCTTTATTATTGAGCCAGTTTCCCGTATAAGAAGTTCCATTTTTCCAAAAATATTCACCAAAGCCACTGCGCAATCCATTGACGTATTTACCTACGTAGCTATCTCCATTTCCAAATACTGTGAGCGAATAATTGCTTAATTTACTATTTTTCCAAAATCCAACACTTTGACCGCCATTGCGGTATCGATAACCGCCGAAACCGTTACTGCAATTACCTCTACAACTACCGGATATTTTCTTGTTTACATATTGAGTTCCCAAGCTTAAGGTAAACTTATTGCTGTCTAAAATACCAGCGTTAAGAATTTTCTTTCCCTTTTTGTTGATACCGTAACCGTGCTGTACATTATTCTTCCAGCTACCTATGTAGTACTGGTCTGTTTCTTTCCAATAATAAGTTCCGCTACCATTTCTTTTGCCATAAGCATATTCACCACGATAGTAATTTCCATTTTCTTGTGTAGCTACGATAATACCGTGTGGTTGTCCATTTTTAAATTCGCCTTCGTATTCTATGGTCCCTTTGGTGGCAATTCCATATCCATCAATACAGTTTCCTTTTTTGCAAATTAATGTTGTAGTTGCGGACGCTTTTTTTTCTTGATTTGAATCATTGCTAGCAACCACAGAAGCTGATTTCAAGGGTTCACCGTTATAAGGTAAAACAGGTTTTAACTCCTTGTCTTTGGCTTGATAGTAACCCTTAAGAATATAGGTAGGTATTTTGTTTACCGTTATCACTGGATCGCCATTTTCTAGAAATTCCCATTTACCAAATTTCGAATAGTCTGACATTCGTTCTCCCTTGTCAAGAACTACAAATTTATTAGTCGAAATATTGCGATAGTAGGCCATTTGAGTGTTGTAAACAGCTTTGGCTTCTGCTCGTGTTACTCTACCGTCAAGTGTAGGTAATAGATTTACGTCGGGAACAACGTAGTAGTTGACTAATGGAAAATAAAACACCTCATAAGCTTTGTCTTTCTTACCTATTATAGTGCGTTGAGCTGCTCTAAAAATTTTATCGTTTAAATAAGGATAGATTAAAGAAGTGTATTCCGTTCTAGGGTCTGGAGCAAAATGAAATGATGGCTTTTTAAAATCTGAATAATAAATGATAGAGCGCACCTTTTTTGAGAATCGATCCTCTTTAGGAGAAAAACGATTATAAACCCAATTGCCTTTTTCATCAAATTTATATTCGTAGGTATATTTATCTCTTTCAGAATAGGTGATTAAACCATTTTTATAATGATAGGTGTTATGGGTTATGTCACCGTTGTAGTATTTAGACTCCATGTTTACTTTGATCTCACCGTTTTCTATATCCTGGTACGTGTATTTGATATAAGTTTCTACCTCAGGTTGGTCATCTTTTGCTGGATGAATGGTGGTAGACAAAATAATTCTTCCTTTGTTATCGTACTCAAAAATACGCGTATTCCACTTGGACACCTGCTTTATAAAAAGTCCATTTTTATAAAAATACTGAGTCGCATTTAATGTTCCATCAGCATCATAGCTACCTCGCTCAATTAAACGGTCTTTTTCATCTCGCAAGCAGTAGTATTTTCTCAAAGCTTTGGCTTCTTCCTTAGAGTATTTACAAAACTCAGTTACTTTACCTGCTAGACCTGTTAATATTTGTTTTCCATTTCTATCATACAAGTACTCATCAAGTGCATAAACATCTCCTGTAACATGTTCTGCATGCAGTGTGTGAAATTCTGGAACGGGATTGCAAGGCGCTATATCAAAGTTTGGTTCATATTGCGCATGTAACCCTAGACATTGTAAAAAAAATAGCAGGCTCAGTTTTATAGTCTTACTCATTACGTTAGTTTAATCAATCAAACTTATGGCAACCGCCTATCCAGTTCAATCAGGCAAATAGCGTATTTCTCTTAAACTAAAAAAGCCACAAGTCCCCTACAACCTGTGGCTTAAAAGATTACATAAATAATTTCCCTTTATTTCATTTTATCCTTAAGCTCTGCGAGATGGTGTTTTAAAAACTTACTCATCGCCATTTTTGCTCCCTTGATATAGGCCGCACCATCTACCGGTACTGATTGAAATTTTCTAGTTGTTTTGTCGTAGGTGTAAACAATAGGATTAAAACTAGTAGCAGTTTCTGACATTCCTTTAGATTGCACTGCTTTGATTTTTTGCTTTTCTAGCACTCCTTCTATAGGTAGTGCCTTTTTCAAAGTACCGTTGTAATTATTCCCTTTACTATCTGTAATATGAACCATTGTTTTTACTGGAAACACATCATTTGAACCTTTAAATCTCAAACCTTTTTTCTTTTCGGCGGTGATGTTGTCACTAGACACCAGTCGTAAATCAGTTTTAAAAGTAACTTTTGCAGTTCCAGGACTCCAGCCTTCTTTTACTTCGATAAACAAAATATTCAAATCCACTTTGGCAACTAGAACATCACCCAATTCCTTGGCTAATTTTTTGTTCTTGTTTAAATCTGTGTCCATTGAAAAAGGATTCCAACCCTTTTTTTCATTTCCTTCTTTATCTAAACCTTTAACGTAGTAACTAAAATTTTCTGGAGTTACTGTAACAACGCCAGGTAATTTAGTGGGAATTATTTCTCCGCCTTCACGTCTCGTGTAATCTTTATAGACCTCTGTTTTACCAGCTTCATCGGCCGTGATAATTTCTAATCCAGCGTCCTTTAAATCAGACACAAAGTCGTTATAAACTTCATTGGTAATTCGTTTTAATTCATTCTCGTCTAGTCCATCGAGTGCTACGGCAAGTTTAGCCGTTGCCGAATTTCTACCGCCAAATGAACTACCACTTTTATAGCTCACAGCGTCCTTAAAAACCTCAAAGTTGGTTTTAAATTGAGCAATGTAAATTCTTTTGTTTGCCTGCTTCAGTTTTTTAACTCCATATGATCCAGAAGTACTGGCTTTAAATTCTCCTAAGGATTGAGCTTGCAAAGCGGTGAAACTAAAAACACACATCAATAACAAGCATACTAAATTGTTTTTCATGGTTATATGTATTTATAGTTCAAATATGCCCTAGTAACCGTGATTGTGAAATAGGTCAATTGTCCTAAATCACTATTTAGGAAGTAACACTGTTTGAGTTACGAGATTTAATAAAGGGATTTGATGGACCTCAACACTATCGCCACCATTGAGTTGTTGGTATACATCTACTGGGACAGTAATGCTTTTCTCGTTTATTTGTATATAATGAGTAGTACGCGATCCATTGCTACTACTGGAAAACTTATCAATAACTTGAGATCTTGTAACGGTTTTATTATTACTGGATAAAACCCTGCGATACTTGCTGTACCACTTTATTAAAGAAAACAACTGCCATCCGACAATAATGGGTAATGGAAATAAAAACAAGAGTAATCCAGATAAACCAGAACTTATTAAACTAATAATTATGAATAAAGGTACAATTGATATAAGTACTGCTTTGCGTAATTTGGTGTACCAGGCTTTTCTTAATGCTTGTTGATCCGTAGCATTTAAAGAAACTATTTTGGGTATAAAAGCTGCCGTGTATTTAGTTGAGAATCTACTATCCTCTTCGTTAGTTTTAGTAGGTTCTATAACCGTTACATTCAAAATTACTTTACTTGTTGGCACCTGTTCTAGCTGTATAACATCACCTACCTGACCCTTTGAATATTGAGCGGCACTTACCTGGAACTCTGCATTATTTAATTTAAGGTAGTAGGTGATGGTTGTTTTACTACTTGATCGACCATTTCTTCCGCTACCTGATGACTGGGTTCTTGTAATCGATTTACGTTTATCTTGTAAAACACCTGTATAGACGTGTTTAATACCTGCTCTAAAGTCAATTACTTTTTTCCATAGCATTACAGTACATAAGAGGATAATTATTGACATAAAGGCAATAACCATATATTCTGGCATCGCAATTTCTTGACTAAATAAAGGCTTACCCTGAACCCAGCTGAAACCAAAAAATATAAAAGCGCCAAAAAGTATAGGCACCACTACAAATCCTATGATACCAAATCTGAGCGTGCGTTTATCTTGTTGCGATAAAGGTGCTTCTTGAAATAAAACATTTGTTTCCATTGCTACATGCTGTTAGTATCGTTTTATTTTGTGCTGAAAAAGAATATCAAATTGAGTGCTACCTACGGTTGTACTATCAGGAAAGTATAATTTCCTAAACACCCATCTATCTTCAAGTTTTGAAAACATTTTGCGAGTTATGTGTCGTTTAGTCCATTCGCCGGTTGAACTTTCGGTTGATGTGCTGTATTGCTCTAGCATCACTTCTTGCTGGGTAATTTCCTTTCTTTTGTTAAACAAATCGGTTCTTGAAATTGCAGCTGCTTTTTGTAATGCTTCAATAGCTTGTTCTTGAGATAACTGTGTACGTATTTTGTATACTCCAGTAAAATCGGCCACGGTGATTAATGGATCATTGGCAGTAACTCTAGCAATGGGAATACCTCTTGTATAATACACGGTAAATTCCTTTTTAAGTTCACCGTTTTCCTTGTATTCATGTTGTTTTACATAATCCAGATTTCCTTTTTTATAGTAGTAAGTTGCTGTTCTACGATTACCTCTTTTCAACTTCATTTCAATATGTTGCAGTTGATTGTTCTCATAAGTATACTGGGTAACATAATTGATGTATTTACCCGTTGCCTTTTCACTGGTTACACGACCTTGATTGTCACATTCAAAAATCATGGTAGCATCAAATCCACCGGAACTCGTTTTTTTAACGATACTATCTAACCTGGTTCCTGTGTAATAAAAACTGTCTAGGGTCTCTGACTTGTACTTACCAAAAATTTGTTGATAGTCTTGAAATTTCAATCCTTCTTCATTAAAATTTTGAACCTCTAGAACAACCGGTTCATAACCCAAACTATCGGCCTTATAAGTTGCCGTTTGTATTCTATACACTTCGTTTTTGGCCGTATTATCTGCCTGCGATATTTGAGGTAACTTTAAGTGTTCTAGACTTGAATGAACTTGTGCTGTTATCGCTTTCGCGAAAGCGAACACTAAAAACACACTTATTAAACTCTTCATATTTTATAGATTGTAACTGTGAATCAAAAAAGGTTAGTACATGCGTACTCCACGCAAGTAAATGTGAGGCTTACCATAGTTGGAAGGAATGGTTAACAAGTTGTTACCTACAGGAAGCTCCAGAACATCGTACGTTTTACCTAGATTAGCAGCATTGATTTCACTAGATGAAACTGGGATTTTTAAGTAACGATTACTGCTGGGATCAAAAGCATAATGCACGTTTTTACCTTTATGCGTTTGCAGTTTCATGTCGTTTACAGTAACTACTAGGGATGGCGAGTAAGTTCCTTTTTGAACGATTGCTTTATAAACTCTAGGCTCCTTTAATTGATCGTGATAAAACAAGTCTCTTTTTGAATTAATGACCTGTCCTTCTTTGTATTGAGTAATCCAATTGTAATTACTATCAAATTCATAGGTATAGGAAGTTGATTCTTGACCTACCTCTTCTCGTTGTCTGAGCAATCCATCGCGGTAGGTATAGTTGTATTCATTAACCACAACACCATCTTTATTTGTTGACACCTCATTAATCACCAATGATTTACCCTTGTTGGAATAGGTGTAAACAGAAGTATAGGTAAAGGTTGAGCTTGTAAAAACATCCTTGATAAGCCGGTTATCACTATCATAAAAATAGGTCTTGACCTTACCATCGGTTTGATAATTGCGCTCTATAAGTAAACCTTGCTCGTTATAAGTAAAGGTGGTGCTGTTTTCTTTCCCAGAATTAAACTCCTTGCTTTCAATGATTTGTCCCTTATCGTTTTTTATTAGGTAACGACCGTTGTATTTTTTTGCTATTTCTAGATTGTCCAGTACATTGGATTTTAACGAGAACCCAGTCGTATCATACCAGTGATCATTTATTTTGAGAATGTTACCTTTAATAGGACCTTGTGCAATAAAATGTAATTCTTCTAGCGGTGTGAGCGGATTTAAAGGCGCCCTATACCAATCTTTTACTATTTGATCTTGTGCTTTTAAGGTACTCACTAGCACGATAAAGAGCGTTAATAGATAATAGGTTCTATGTTTCATTGTGTAATAATTCATTTATAAAAAGCTAGTTAGTATCCTACTCGCGGTATGATTGTACCAGTTGATTGTTTTCATATTTTCCTACTTGGTACTGGTTGCTAGTGGCGATGTAACCCATGCCTTCTAGTTTACTGTCTTTATAGTGAGCTATGACATAATAATTTTGATTAGGACCTAAGAAAAAACTTACTCCGCTTGAATCAAAAAAGGCTACTGCAATCTTGTCACGACCAAATTCTACAGCAGGTCCTATAGTTTTTCCATTCTGATAAAAGCCATAACTTTTGGTGTAATAACTGTTTGTTTTCTTTTGTACAAACCCGTCTTCACAAACATCCTGAGAACATAATTTTGTGTCGCCATTGACTGTATTAAGGTCGTAGGAATTTTGAATGTTACCGTTCTTGTAAATCCCTGCTTCTACGGCAATTCCATTTACTATTTTGATACCATAGCCATCTAGTTTCCCTGCTTTAAACTCTCCTATTGTATAAGTATCCTTATTTAAAAAATCCCGTATATAGCCTGGTCCATGCAACATGTTGTTTTTAAAATTACCTTCAACTCGTTTACCATAACCCTGTACCCATCCTATTCCTTGTAATTCCCCATTCTTATAAAGTCCTTGAGACCTTACTAAATCACCAGCTGTATAACCGTTCCAGACTAACTTCTCGCTGGGTGCAGCCCATTTTTTTTGCACCTTATCAAATGAAATAGTACTGGCAGAACCATCAGAATAATGAAAGATCTTGATAGCATTATAGTCACCCTTATTATTTAATTGAGCAATAATGTTGTTCTTGTGATCCTTAACATAGGTATAAGTAGTTGGATTTGATGGTACAGCAGTACTTTTGTGATCGTAGTAAATCAAGCGGCCGTAGTTGTCGTACTTTTTTACGGTTTGACTACCATTGCTACCATAGGTAATGGTGAGTATATTATTCTCTATAGAATAGTGATAGTCATAACCATTACCTGAAATCAACCTGTTGTTATTGTCATAAGTGAATTCTTTTACCTTGTCCTCTACCATTTTATAAACACCCTTGCGAAATTGTTTTCTGCGGTATGTAATAAACTTAACTAGGTTACCACGATCGTCATAAGAATAAGAATGTAGTTTAGGATCTTCTAAATTAACTGTCCATTTTTCTTGTACAATTCGGTTTTCTTTATCCTTTATAAAGGAGTAATCACTTATATCAAATTTGCCTTTTTGAGGATCAAACAAACTATCAACTACACCCCTTTCATTGTAATAGAGCGTGTATTTAAGGTCACCATGCTGCCATAAATGACTTATCGCTACAATCTCACCATAGCCATTGTGAGGCAGCGGTGCAGGATCCATAAAAGGTTTAGGATTGAGAGGTGAATAAGTGGATAGATCTACTTTTTCCTGAGCATTAAGAAAGCTACTTACTAACACAAGTAGCACTAAAAAGGAGCATCGCATAATTATAAATTTGATAATTTAAAATTGCGATGGGTGCGTTTTTTAAGCAATAAGGCAATTGTCCTAAATGGTGCCTTCCAACCCTAGACTATTCTAGTAGAAGCGTGTGTGAAAGATTTTATATAATGAGGAAAAACGGATAGATCATTAACGGTGTATGCGGCAAAGACGATGAATTGTTTGCTTTTTAAACGATTTAACTATGTCACGAAGGAGATGATTAAAACTTCTTATGGAACATAAAATTTTGTAGGTTTTCTTAAACCTTATCTATGAGGTTTGTTTAGGTATTACATTTATCGTAATAGTGTATAAACATGCGTATCTACCATTTATACAACAATAAAGTAACAATGAGAAAAACCTATTTATATACCTGTGTTATGGGTAGTAAATGTCAATTTTTGATATATTGCTTATATACACCCGTTGTATGCAATTTGAGAAACAAAAATAATAATGAAAAACATTTGGCAATTATCAACCAAACCATTTGAAGTAATAAGTGAAAATAAGCTTATTTTTTTAACTTGGTTTTTATTCACAGTACTAGCAGGACAAATTGGAGTTATCTCAAATTTTATTATCAGAGTAATTAACGGAGATTTAAGCTTTTCACAATCTTTATTTCTAGATAGTATAAATGGAAGTTTCTATACTTATTCGATTGCTTTACTTGCTTCTGTTTTAGGTCCTTTATTTGTTAACCTAATTGAAAATCATCCAACAAAATTTAAATCAATAAAAATTCTAACAATTATTGTTTCAATTTTTACATTATTTTTTGCTGGTGTTTTTTATTCTAGTTCACCTAATAACTTAAATATTGAAAATTTCAAGAATTTGACTTACAATATAGATTGGTGGCAATTTACATTCTTATTACTTTCAATAATTATTTCTGTTTATTCTTTTAGTGTAATAAGATTAGAATATAATTATGATAAATATAAAGAGTTAGATGACAATTTTGCTTCAAAGGATGATGCAAAAGTTGATGAAATGAACGACAAAACAGAAGATTTAAAAACAGATTCTAAAGGAAATAAAATATGATAGTAGCACCTTACATAGAAATAAATCAACCTATTGGGAGCTTCTATTTTAGTAAAATGAAAGCTATTGATTTAGGTCAATTAGTACACGTCACACCTAGGTCTGCAAGTCCTAGTGCAATTCAGAGAGATGAATCAAGTAAAAGAATTAATGAAATAGCAAAATACTGTTCTGACCCTGATGCAACTTTTCCAACACCAATAATTATTAGCGTTTATGAAGATGCTAATATTACACTAAACAACAATAAATTCGAGATACCCTTAAATAATAATAAAAAAATAGGGGAAGTTATAGATGGTCAACATAGATTAAAGGGAATTTTAAAATCTGATTTTAAAGATAGATTTGAACTTCCTATAATTCTTATGTTCAATTTAACAGAAGAAGAAAAAGCTTATGTTTTTTCTATTATTAATAGTAAGCAAACAAAGGTTAGTATGAGCCTTATATATGATTTGTTTGCTTTATCAAGACATAGAAGTCCTCAAAAAACTGCACACGAAATTGCACGTGCTTTAAATAAAAATACTGAATCACCTTTTTACAATAGATTAAAAATGTTAGGTAAAAAGGAAGAAAATCAAGATTTAGCAACTTTATCTCAAGGCACTTTTGTAAAACATCTAATATTCTTGTTAACTAAAGATCCTGATTTGGACTATAGATTATCAAAAAGAAACGAAGAACTTCCTCAAGTCCCTTCACTTCCCTTGAGGACATATTTTTTAAATAATGAAGACAGTGTAATTTTAAAGATATTTTTAAACGTATTTAATTCTTTAAGAGATACATTTCCTGAGTATTGGGAATCACCTTTGGAGAATATTTTATGGAAAACAACTGGTTATGTTGCTATTTTAAATTCTTTCAATGCAATGTATGATTTAGGAGATAAACATAATGACTTGACATATAATCATTTTAAAAAATGTTTCACAAGTTTTAAAAGCTATTTAGAAAAAGAAAATCTTGAATTAACTAGTAGAGATTTTCCTTCTAATGCTCAGCAACAAAATAGATTGAGCAAAATGATAATAGAATCAATAAAAACTGCATACAACAATGAACTAAGCTAAAAACCAAGTGTTTTTTTGATTAGTTTCTAGCATAATTAGGATCATAACATAATCCTGATTTTGCAATGGCAAAAGCCTGTTTGATCAGTTTGTTACATACTGCTATTAAGGCTAATTTTTTACTCTTGCCTTTGGCTACGATGCGGTCAAACAATTCTTTGCATGGAATGTTGTGAATACAAGCCGTGAAACTGCACATGAACAAGTGGTTTCTCACTAGACCATCTCCTGTTTTACTTATTCGTGTTTTACCTCTCACTGAGCTTCCTGAACTACGCTCATTTGGGGCTAATCCTAAAAAGGAAGATACTTGTTTGTAGCTCGCAAAATCTTTAAAGCAATTTGTACTCAACATTAACAGAATAGCTGTCTTGTCGCCTATCCCTGGTATTGTTTTTAATCTTGAAAATAACGATGCCTCGTTATCTTTTATTAAAGCTAGTAATTCGGCTTCTAGAAGCTTGCACTCCTTTTTTAAGTTACGTAACTGGCGAGTTATAGAAACAATAACCTTACTACGCTTATCATGAACACTATTCAATGCGTGTAATTTATTTTTCAAACTCGTTGATTGCTTTAAGTACATCTGTAGTAGTGATAAAATCTCTCTTCCTTTTACCACATAACCCGCATCAGGTCTCCATAATTCTAGCTCTTGTTCAGTGCCATAACTATAGATCATAAATGCATCACTCTTATCGGTTTTAATGCGTCTTAATTTCATCTGGGTATAACGTTTAATCACTAATGGATTAACCACACTCACAGCTATACCTTGATCAAATAAGCCCATCGCTAAACGATGATGATAACAACCTGTAGCCTCCATGACGCAAATAGCTGTTTCTGGCAACGCTTTCGCGAAAGATGTAATACCTTTAACCGTATTACTATACTGTGAATAACCTGTTTGCACATTATAAACATCAAAGGTATCTTTACTGATATCAATCCCAAAAATCATTGTACTTTTAGTCATAAGTTTTAATTTTAAAGAACTACCTACTTCTTATACAACATCCTAAAACAGGTTCTTAATTGACCTAGCGAACTAATCGTATTTGGAGTAGAAAAAGAGCAGGGATTTGCATTGTTGACGGAATCTGTAGTTCCTACGGCTATAGTAACCTTACTCTGCTCTTTTGTTCTTTTTAGTTAATATCTAAATTTATTAATAACAAACTTAGGATGGCTATAAGTAATTGCTTGTTCTCACCTACTTCTGAAAATCCTCTCGGATTTTCATCTTGGTGTGCACTTGCAAAGTTAAGTGCTAACCCACGCAACTACTCATAGCCGAAACCGTTGCTGGACGATACCTACGGTCGTTCAGGCCATTTCGCTAGCGCTCAATTCTCTCCTGAACTTATAAGTTAAATCCACGCGTGTCTTCCTCTCGCGAACTGCGTTTGCTCGTCGGAGACAAGTCGCTGTAATTTGCTTTTATCTAACTATATTTATAACCTAAACAACTAAACACTAACCAGCGTTACTGGTACCGTCAACAACTACGGTTATAGCAAATTTGTGCATTCCTCTCATGCCGCTTTCGCGAAAGCGCACTCGTCGGATGCAAGAATGGCTACCGTACACTCTAGAATGCTGCGCATTCTGCGTGAACTCGCCATAACCTGTGCGTGTTGTACACAAGCTATGAAAAGCCAACCGCACAGTCAAGCACATTTCATTTTGCTCGTACCTCACAAAATAAAAAGAGCTTGCCATACCCACCACTACTCGTGATATTTCAATGAATATTTTCATTATAATTCAATGAACTTTACTATCTTTCAACTTTAATAAAACAAGGTTTAAAATGAACCGAATAAAGGACGTTTTAAAAGAAAAAGGAATTAGTCAAACCTGGCTTGCGGAAAAGATGGACAAAAGTTATCCGACAATTAACGAATACGCGAGAAACAAAAGACAACCGAGTTTAGAAGACCTTTTTAAAATTGCGGAAATACTTTCTGTTGATGTTAAAGACCTGATTCAAAGTACAGATAACGAAACGAATGCTAAATAAGATAATAAGAAATAAAACAGTTCAATGGATGCAATCACCAGATTGTAGTGTTAATGAACTTATTACATACATTAAAAACAAAGGCGAGTTAAGAGATACTCAAATTGAGGCTATTGAGACCTTTTTGTTTTTAAAAATTCAAGGTCAAAATAAACCACTTTGGAAGCTGTTTTCAGAAGGTTTTTTTACAAATGGTACTGATTTATCAAAATTAGATATTAACCAAAATGCAAGAGAATTCCTTGAAAACAATAAAGATGCTTTTTCTTTATTTGATTTTTCGAGACAAGAGGTGAAAGGCAAAAAACAATTGCCAAACCTTGAACAAGAAATCATAAAATCGCCTGAAAAGTTAGATTATCAAGAAATAATTAAAAAGTTATTTTACAACGTAAACTATTCTGACTATCTAATGAGTTTACCAATGGGTTCTGGTAAAACTTACTTAATGGCTGCATTTATCTATTTAGATTTGTATTTTGCTTCAAATGAACCTGAAAATAAAAACTTTGCTCACAACTTTTTGGTTTTAATTCCTTCTGGCTTAAAAACATCAATTGGACCAAGTTTAAGAACTATTGAAGATTTTGACCCATCTTGGGTTATTCCAGAACCAGCAGCAACTAATCTAAAAAAACAACTAAAGTTTGATGTTTTAGATGAAGCCAAGTCTGCCAAAAAAAGTAATAAAGCTCGAAATCCAAATGCTCAAAAAGTAAATGAAATACTTCCAGACCCTTTTGGTCAAGTTTTCATTGTAAATGCCGAAAAGGTAATCTTAAACAGAGTTGATACAACAGGTCAAATAAATTTATTTGAAGATGACGAGGACAAAAAGGCTAACGAATTAAGAGCGTTAATTGGGAAAATACCGAACTTAACAATTCTGATTGATGAAGTGCATCACGCTGCAAAGTCTGATATTAAATTAAGACAAGTTGTTAATAGGTGGAATGAAAGAGGTAGTATAACAACTGTACTTGGTTTTTCTGGCACACCTTACCTATCTACAGCCGAAAAAATCCAGCTTACTGAAGATGATACTTTAAGAATTTCAGAAATTACAAATACAGTTTATTATTATCCGCTTACAAATGCAATAGAAGATTTTTTAAAAAACCCAACAGTTAAAATTGCAGATAACCTTACGCATTTACAAATAGTAAAAGAAGGTATCAAAGACTTTAATAAAACGTATGGAGATTTAACTTATGCTAATGGCACAATTCCAAAAGTTGCTATTTATTGCAGTAATATTGAAATGTTAGAAGAAGAAGTTTATCCATTTCTTCAAAGTGATTTAAAAATCCATCCTGACGAAATATTAAGATTTCACGGTGGAAATAAAACTTACAGTTTACCAAAGGAAAATGAATTTCAGTTTAAATCATTAGACACAGCAATATCAAAAAAGAAATACATTTTGTTAGTAGCCATTGGTAAAGAAGGTTGGGACTGTAAAAGTTTAACTTCAGTAATACTACCTCAAAAAAGTAAAAGCGCTTCTAAAAATGCTATCATTCAAACAACTTGTAGATGTTTAAGACAAGTTGTAAAAGGCAATGATGAAACAGCTTTAATTTGGCTGAATCGAGAAAATGCAACAATACTTAATAAAGCATTAGAAAAAGAACAAAACACTTCTATTGAAGAATTAAACAATTTAGACAAAAATAAAGGTGCTGATTTAGTTGAACGTCATTCAAGAATGGAGTTTCTTAAACTTCCAAAAATTGACTATTACCAATTAAAAGTAAAATATCAATCTATTGAGGAAGAGGAAAAGCCAAACACTGGAATTAAATTAGAAGAGTTATTAAAAAGTATAACAAATTACAAATCTAATTACGCCATAACAACTAAAGGATTAGACTTTTCAGACGAGGGCGAATTGTCCTTTTTAAACAGTTCTGGATTCCAATTGGCTAATTACAATCATTGGATTGCTAATATTTCAAAAGATAGTTTCAGTACAATTTCTATAAAAGAATTACATCATTTTGATGACCAATTAAAACCTATTTTTAATGCAATTACTTTAAAGAATGAAGGTAATTTATTTTTTAATGAGCAATTTGATTCTTATATAATTGAATCCAAAATTCGAGTGGCATTCAGCATTAAAAGAGAATTAACAACCGAAGAAGAAATAATTCCAAAAGAAGCTAACTTACTTATTGTAGACAAGTTAAAATCTATTCCAAAGCATAAGAACCTTTATCCTGACCAAGAGATAACGAAACAAATTTTACAATTTGATAAAAACCCACTTTCTATTGAGGAATTTGATAAACAGAAACAAAAAAGAATAGAAGAACTTGCCAAAAAAGGAGACTTTAAAGGAGTTCAGGAGGAAGCTGCTAAATATATTAATCCATTAATCGAACAAAAAGACAAATCGTTTCATCTATTACCTTATAATTTTGATAGTGGTTTTGAAAGTGATTTTTTAAATGGTATTATAAAACTAAACACTTTCAGAGAAAATAATTTAGAAATCTACTTTAATGGTGAGCGTGGTATTACAGAGTTTGTAATAAACTGTTTTGCTAAAAAAGGTAAACGCTGGAATAAAGTAGGTAAATACACTACTGACTTTCTAATTATTAAACGCAATACAAAAGATGCCATACACAAAGCATTAATTATTGAAACCAAAGGAGAAGGTTACGCTAACGACAAAGATTTTATTAAGAAAAAGAACTTTATAGAAACAGACTTTTTAAAACATAACGAAGACAAATTTGGATATAAAAAATTCGACTTTCTGTATTTAGAAGATAGCAATAAACTATTAGACAATATTGCAGAAGTAAACCAACGTATCAATCAATTTTTCAAAGACTAATTACAATTATGCCAATAAAATATATTCCATACACGCCAAATACCATAGAAGGTCAAGCAGTATTAGACAATATTACACGCACAAAACGTGTATTACGTTATCGTGAAAACAATGAAGTGTATAACCGTTTAGAGCGTGGTATGCCATACTACGAAGTAGAAACTGTTGAACAAGTTGGCAAACCTTCTGACAACCTGGTTATTAGAGGTGAGTGTTTGTCAGCTTGTGCATATCTAAAAGAGCAAGGTATAAAAGTTGATTTGGTATACATAGACCCACCTTTTGCAAGTGGTGCAGACTATGCCAAGAAAGTGTACATACGCCGTAACCCAAAATTGGCAGAAAAAATAAAAGCTGCCGAAACAGAAATGGATATTGAGGGCATAAAAGCTTTTGAAGAAACAATGTATGGTGACATTTGGCAAAAAGAGGATTTTCTTAATTGGATGTATGAGAATTTACAAGCAATTAAAAGTATTATGTCTGAAAATGCATCAATTTATATGCATTTAGACTGGCATATAGGTCACTATGTTAAAATACTAATGGATGAAGTATTTGGTGAAAATAATTTTGTAAATGAAATTATATGGGCCTATAGAAGTGGTGGTGCTTCAAAAAAAGCTTCAATTGCACGTAAACACGATTGTATTTATTTTTACTGTAATAATCCAGATACCTTTGAAATAAATACAATTAAAGAAAGACAATATCTCGATAAGAAATTTATAGGCACTTTAGTAGATGAAAATGGTAGGTTTTATGTTGACACAATATTAACTGACACCTTAATGGGTGTAATCCATAGAGTTTTGGATGACGGCAGTATTAAAAATTACAGTTGCAGACCTGTCTTGAATGTTTCTAAAGAGCGTCTTGATTATTCAACTCAAAAACCTGAAGGATTGGTTGATTTATTATTAGAAATTGCATCTAACAAAGATATGGTAGTTGCAGATTTTTTTGGTGGCAGTGGTGTAACTGCAAAAGTTGCCAATGAATTAGGTAGAAAGTTTATTCATTGTGATATTGGTATTAATTCTATACAAACGGTTAGAGACCGATTAGTAGCAGAAAAAGCAAACTTTACTGTAAAAGAAGTTAAAGATGGTGTAAACCTTTTTAGAAATCCGCAACAAACAATGGATAAGTTATCAACTCTAATTACAGGCTTGCAAACTAAAGTAGAAGGCGTTTCTAATTTTTGGTTAGGTGCTATAAACGATAGTAAATTAGGTAGTGTTCCCGTTTATGTTCCAGAATTAATAGATAGTCAACAAAAATTATTAGATATACCAACCATTAACCGTATTATCAATCAAGAAATACAAAACCTTTCAATTACTGCTAAAAAAGTAATTGTGTATTACATTGATATTGATGATGAAAAAGAACTGAAAAAATTCATCAAAGAAAATAATGCAACCACAACAGATATTGAATTAAGAGATTTAAAGAATCTACTTCACGAAACAGTTGTGAATGATGAATTAGAATTTTCAGTTAGTAAAGAAAAAGAAGAATATTCTATTTCCATTGACAAGTTTATAAGTGACAGATTAAAGCAGAAAATTAATGAGTTCAATGATAAAGGAAACTTACAAGCAATAAACAAAGGAAAGAAATTCGACCCTATTAATATTAGCGAAGAAGGATTAGAGCTAATCGAATTAATCTCTTTAGACTGTAAAAATTCAGAGGGAGAATGGTTTAGTTCAACAGAAATAAAAATTGACAAATTAGGTTATGTCATTTACGATGGAGAGAAATCGAAAGACTTTTGGAATGGAAAAATTACATCAAAAGAAAAACCATTGAGAATTAAAGTTAGAAACATTAGTGGAGATGAATCGATTGTGAGTGTTGAATAAGCCAACACACAAAGCCATACACATTTGCAATTCGCACCAGCCAAAGCTTAATCCAAAAATTGCAAAAGAGTATGTCTTTCGCAAACGCTGAATGACAATCTGAACGGAAAAAAGCCAGTGTACAACAACGTATATAAAAAATAGCGGTTTAATCGCTTAAACGAAACAAAATGAATAAATTAGAGGTCAGTTATAATCCGAAAAATTAGTGCATAAAGTCCGCTACTTTTCATATACAATACCGTTGCTGGACGATACCTACGGTCGTTCAGGCCATTTCGCTAGCGCTCAATTCTCTCCTGAATTTATAAGTTAGATCCACGCGTGTCTTCCTCTCGCGAACTGCGTTTGCTCGTCGGAGACAAGTCGCTGTAATTTGCTTTTATCTAACTAAATTTATAACCTAAACAATTAAACACTAACCAGCGTTACTGGCACCGTCCACAACTTCGGTTATAGCAAATTTGTGCATTCCTCTCATGCCGCTTTCGCGAAAGCGCACTCGTCGGATGGAAGAATGGCTACCGTACACTCTAGAATGCTACGCATTCTGCGTGAACTCGCCATAACCTGTGCGTGTTGGCAGTAATATTGAAAACCGAATGAAAACATTAATTATAATAGGAATAATAGTATTTATTGGAATTTCTGTTTGGTATGCAAAACGGAATGATGTTTCCGCTCTATACAAATCGGAAACAAGTGAAATTAGCTCTGAAAAAGATAATCCTGTTGATTTTGGATATAAAAATGTTTGTATTGCAGTAAAAACAGATAATAAAAAAAGAATTTCAGAAGTGTTGCAACTTAAAAATGTACAACCTTCAAATTGGAAAAACGGAATTGAAACGGCATACAACGACGGAATTTTTATTACGCCTCAAATCGGACAATGGACTTTAGCAGTTGGAATGAAATTAGTCAATGATGCAAATCTTGAGAATATAAATAAACTAGAAAACATCCTTAACATATTGAGTTCGGAATTTGGAGAAGCGCAATCTTTCGGTACTCATCGTGTAGTTGAATATCATCATTGGATAAAATCTGTAAATGGAAAAACAACAAGAGTTTATTCCTACATTGGAGAAAGTGGAGAAAATTTTAAGGCTTATGGAGAATTAACTGAACCAGAAACCGATTTAAATTTATTCAACTCACTATCTAAAGAAGCGGAATTAGACGAGTATTGGGAAAGAGAAGATTTAGATTATGCAGACGAGGAACTCGTTATGAAAATAGCCGAAAATTGGAGTGTTAATCCAACTAAATTAACCGAAAGAACAGATATAAAAAACGAGTTAGGAATAATTGGAAAATAAAAAAATACTACTGCCAACAATGTATAACCGCAATTACGGCGGATTCGACTACGTCCGAATCCACTCGGAATTGCTAAAGCCTGTGTCAAACCGAAAATTAACGCATATTAACCCGTAACTGACGGTTATACGAGCCGTTGCTGGACGATACCTACGGTCGTTCAGGCCATTTCGCTAGCGCTCAATTCTCTCCTGAACTTATAGGTTAGATCCACGCGTGTCTTCCTCTCGCAAACTGCGTTTGCTCGTCGGAGACAAGTCGCTGTAATTTGCTTTTATCTAACTATATTTATAACCTAAACAACTAAACACTAACCAGCGTTACTGGTACCGTCAACAACTATGGTTATAGCAAATTAGTGCATTCCTCTCATGCCGCTTTCGCGAAAGCGCACTCGTCGGATGCAAGAATGGCTACCGTACACTCTAGAATGCTGCGCATTCTGCGTGAACTCGCCATAACCTGTGCGTGTTACCAGCAAGCAAAAAACACAACCTAAATGACAGAATTAAATTACAAAGGGAGTAGATGGTTTAAATGTGATTTACATCTACATACAACTGCGAGTAAGTGTTTTGAAGACCAAACTGTAACTGCTCAACAATGGGTTGATAGAGCTATTGAGCAAGGTTTGAATTGTGTTGCTGTTACTGATCATAATACAGGAGCAAGTATTGATGAAATAAAAGAAGCTGCGAAAGACACTTCATTGACAGTCTTTCCAGGGGTTGAAATAACTTGTGATGCAAGTAAGGTTCATTTGCTTATAATTTTTGACACAACTAAAACTACTGCGGACATAAGAGATTTTCTTGTTAGAGCGAATATCAGAGCGGAAGATTTTGGGAAACAAGAGGCGGCAACCATTTCTAGCATTTTTGAAATATCCGAATTAGCCCTAAAAGATGGAGCATTAGTAATTCCAGCACATATTGACGAATACAACGGACTTGGCTCTGTGAGTGTTGGAAATTTAAAAAAACTATATGCCGAATATGAGATAAATGCTGTTCAAGTAGTTCATAAGGAATTTTTAGACCCTTCTTTTCAAACGAAAGGTAATGTAGATTTGAAAATAAAGTTGAACGATTATTATAATAATCCAACACCTTCAATCGAAGATTCAACGATTAAAGAATGGTACACTTCTGTAAAATACGCCTTAGAATCTAAAAAAGCTATTGTAACTTTCTCCGACAACCCACACGCACCAAAAAATTCTAAACACGGCTTAGATGGAATTGGAACTAGGTTTACTTGGATTAAAATGGGCGACACGCCTTCACTTGAAGGTTTGAGACAAGCTTTTTTATTACCTGATTTCAGAATTAAGAATGATTTTAATTCTCCTAATTCGCCTTATAATCTTCCAGACTTGTGGATTAAATCTATCACGGTTTCTAATTCAACAATAACAAGAGACAACATTCCTCTAAAAATTGATTTTAACCCACAATTAACTACAATTATTGGAGGTCGTGGTAGTGGTAAATCAAGTATTTTGAGATTTATTCGCGGCTTATTTAATAGAACAAATGATTTAGCCGATTTAACAGAAATTCTTGATGACCATAATCACTTTTATAAACGTTTTGATGCTAGAACTCAAAAAGGTGTTATCAAGGAAGACACTTCAGTTGAGATAGAATTTATAAGAAATAGTATTGTTTATAAAATAATAGCAAGCAATATTTCTAATTCAGTTAATCAAACAATCATTATTAAGAAATACGATTTAGAAACAGATGATTGGATTTTGGAGGAAGCTGAATCATTTATTGACTTTTTTCAATATGAGCAATATTCTCAAAAACAGATTTATGAAATAGCTCAAGAACCTAATTCTTTAAGAGAGAGAATTGATAAATCTATAACTGGAATGGAATCTCTTGTAAATGAGAGAGAAATAATCAAAAAAGAGTTTTTAGAGAAATCAGCTACCATAAGAACAATAAGACAGCAAATTTCAGGAAAAGGAAAACTACAAACTGAAATAACGGATTTAGACGCTCGGATTAAATTATTACAACAAAGTGGTATAGCTTCATTGCTAACTTCAAAAAATAGGTTCACAAGTCAAAAAAAGACTATTGATGAATTTCTTCTAGAAGCCAAAAACAATGAGGATAAAATCGAAAACCTTTCCAATGATCTTAAAATAGAAGAAATTGATTTTACAGAATTTGACACAAAGTATTCTGACGAAATTTCCCCATTAAGTAAAACTGTTGTTGAAGGTTATGAAGAAATCAAACGTGAAATAGAGGCTTTAAAACAAAAAGCTGAGAAATTAAGAACCGACTTTAACACCTCATTGCCTTTAACAAATTGGAATAAAGATTTTGATCAAAATAATCTTGATTTCAACGCTAAAAAATTAGAATTAGAAGCTCAAGGTATTGATGACATATCTAATTATGAAAAACTTTCTGAAGCTAAAAAAGCAAAAGAATTAGAGCTAGAAAAAATAATAACTATTGAACAAAGTCTAATAACTGAAATAGCTGAAAGGCAAAATCTACAAAATCAATTCTTGCAGAAGACTAAAGACATTACTGTCTTGAGAAAAAATTTTGTAGCTGACTTAATGCAAGATGATAAAGTTAAAGTCTCAATAAAGCAATTTAGAAATAAAGCTGATTTTGTAAATAAAATTAGAGCTATTACTCAAAGATGGTCTGGTTTCGAAACTGATATCGATTCATTGGTTGACATTTGTTTTAATGGCAATGTTGAGAATAAAATTAAAGATGTTCGCGATATCTTTTTAAAAATTAGAAAAGAGGAAAGTGTAACAAATGTTAGTGGGTACTTTGTGAATTTAGTCAAGGGAATGTCTGAATCTCAAATTGATGAAATTGAGTTACTAATTCCCGAAGATGAAATTGATATACAATACAAACCTTCAGGTTCATCTACATTTAAGCCATTATCTACAGCATCAGCAGGTCAAAAAACAACAGCGATTTTGACATTTATTCTTTCTCAAGGTAATACACCTCTTTTATTAGACCAACCAGAAGATGATTTAGACAATAGATTAGTATATGAATTAATTGTTGACCGCTTAAAACAAGCAAAAGAAAATAGGCAAATCATAGTAGTTACCCATAATGCAAATATTCCAGTAAATGGAGATGCTGAATATATTTTGTCAATGGATTCTGAAAGTAAGAATCTAGAAGTTCTATATTCTGGAACAGTTGAAGAACCGACAATTAAAAAAGAAATTTGTGACGTTATGGAAGGAAGTGAAAAAGCTTTTAATATGCGTTCGGAAAGATATAAACATATAAAATAGCCAGCTGGTAACAATGTATATAAAAAATAGGCGAAATATTAATAAAATCAAGGCTTTTGGCTCGTATCAAACTACCTGTACAACCGAAAGTTTGGTACTTCGAAATCGCCTACTTTTCATATACTAACCGTTGTAGAGCATTAGAGAAAACATATGAAATACATATTTTTGGATACCAATATATTTTTACATTTTCAAGATTTTGAAAAAATTGATTGGTTATATGAGTCATCCTCTAATGCATGTAAATTGGTCATTCCACCAATCGTAATTGATGAATTAGATGAAAAAAAAATTGGCACAAATAAAATTGGAAATCGTGCAAGAAATGTACTAAATCGACTGGAGGAACTGGCTGAAAAAGAAGATTCCGTAATTGGAAAAAATATTGATTTTGAAATTCTTTTATTAAAACCAAGCCAAGAAGTTTATGAAGAAAACAACTTAAACTTCAAAGAAAAAGACCATAGACTTATCGCGAGTATTATTCAATTTAGACAAGAACATAATTTGAACGATATTTTATTATGCTCAAATGATATTGGTCCTAGATTAAGGGCAAAAATGTTCAACATAAAATCTTTAAAATTAAATTCTAAATACCTTATACCAAATCAAGTTTCTGAAGAAGAGAAAAGGATTAAGAAACTAGAAAGAGAAAATCAAATTTTAAAAACAAGAATACCGGAATTAGATGTTTTGTTTTCAAATGAAAACAAGTTTCTAAAAATAAAAGTTACTAAAAGAGATTATTCAAATTTTGAAAACTTTAAAGCTCAAAAGTTAAAAGATATCAAAATGGAATACCCTTATCTAAAATATAATGAACCTAAAGGGAATATTTTAACTCAATTAGGTCCTTTATTCTCTTCAAGAATTGAGTCCTACAACAATGAACTTGATGAATTCTATTCCGAATATGAAAAAGTATTAGACAAAATATTTGAATATGAGAAGAAAGAGTTATTATCATTTAATATTCAGTTAATAATAAAAAACACTGGAAATAGTCCTGCTGAAGATATTGATTTACATCTTCATTTCCCAGACGGCTTTGAATTAATAGAAAGTTCAGAAAAAGAAGATTACCCATCATTACCAAATCCACCTTATAAGCCTAAAAATGCATTTGATATTGGGCATTCTGCATTTCCTTTTGTGCCACCAGTTTACAATCAGATTACGCCTAATACAACAATTAATTTTAATTCCCCAAGTATAAAAAAAACCAATAGTTATGATGTTGATTTCAGTAGAAAAAACTTAAAACATGGTTATTCCGAGCATTTGGAGGAATTAACTATCATTTATGATTCCGAATCAAGCATTAATAATTTTCAAATAGACTTTGAGTTGAGTGCTGGAAATATGCCAGAAAAACTGATTGGTAAATTAAATGTACTTTTTGAAAAATAACGCTCTACAACAACGTGTATAGCTCATTGCGGCTGAATTCCTAATCGGAATTCATTGCAATTTGCTATCTTTCGGTTACGGCGGAAAATCATAGCTGATTTTCCGCAACGAGCCATACACAAAACCGTTGCTGGACGATACCTAAGTTCGTTCAGGCCATTTCGCTAGCGCTCAATTCTCTCCTGAACTTATTCATTAGTTTCACGCGTGTCTTCCTCTCGCAAACTGCGTTTGCTCGTCGGAGACAAGTCGCTGTAATTTGCTTTTATCTAACTATATTTATAATCTAAACAACTAAACACTAACCAGCGTTACTGGTACCGTCAACAACTACGGTTATAGCAAATTAACGCTATTGGCTACCGTACACTCTAGAATGCTACGCATTCTGCGTGAACTCGCCATAACCTGTGCGTGTTGTAGCGCATTTGAAAAATGGACAGTAAGGATTGGAAAAGACATATTGATTGGGAACTTGAAAGACAAGTAATGATTTTCGTTTCTGACGAAGCTCCCGAAGGACTTTTTGAATTGCCGTCAGAGTTTGGTCGGTACGAATTGACCTTTCCTCAAAGAATGGACTTGACTTATTCCATTTTGATAGAATTGTTAAACGAAGAACTCGTGATATTGGAAGAATATCCGAACAGAGAAGCTCGAAATCCAACTAGAGTGATTGAAAAAGAGAAAACTTTGGAGATTCTCGACAATCACTACAATTGGTATCCAGTTGGACAACCAATTTATAGTATCGGAACAACTGAAAAGGGAATCGAATATTTGAACAACTTGTCGGACGAAAAAAAGAAGAAGTTAAATGACCGACTATTTGGAAAAGAATAAAATAAAAACGCGCTACAACAATGAACTAAGCTAAAAACCAAGTGTTTTTTTGACTAGTTTCTAGCATAGTTTTAATCATAATATAATCTTGGCTTCACTATTCAATAGGCTCATTTTCTCAATCCTCACTCCTACTTTATTAGTATGGAATTCAATATATTTGAGAAAAGAAAATACTAACCAAACCAACGACCACCGCACACTATAGAACATCACCCTTTCTGCGTGAACTCGCCATAACCTGTGCGTACTGTGCATAATACGAAAAAGACTAAAGGCTAAATTTAACTTATGGGAATATTTGACATTTTCGGCTCAAATTCGAAAGAACTACCGATTGATTTAACAGATTTTAGATTCGTTTCTGATGACCATATTCGATACGAAAATGGACAAGAACGAAAAGCAGATAATAAAGGAGCAATGCGTGGTGTTAGAATACAAACTTCAGATAATAAAGTATTTTCTGCATCAATTTATAATATGAGCGGAATACATCCCGTTTGGGGAAATAATGTTCAAATGGCACCTAAACAAATGAAAATTATTGACCAAAATAGTTCTCTCATTAAATTAAGAGGTTTTGGAGTTGACGCAATGGGTTCGTCTTTTGCGGATTATGGAATTTCACTTCATTTAAAAAATAAAAGTGTAGAAAAAGCTACATTACATATGCACGACAGAAATGTAGATATAGTTTACTTAAAAGCTGATCAAAACACTCAACAAACTAATTCTGAACCGAAATCCGAATTCCAAAAGTTCAAAGAATTTACAGATAATTGGAGGTTTTTATCCCAAACTGAGCAATGGCAAATAGCAGGCGAAACCGATAGACTAAATAATATAGGAGCTAACTTTTATAGACAAGATAATATGTTACAGGCAATTGCCTATTTTCAAAAAGCAATTGAAGTGATGCCGAATAATGATGATGCTCTGAAAAATTTGAAAATTTGCTACAACGAAATTGGCGAATATGACGAAGCGCGTGAAATGGAAAGGCGATTAGCATACGTGTAAAGAATTATGCATAACAACACGTACAACTCATTATTAATCATTTTCTTAACAGAAGTTAAGGCATGATTGGAAAGCCGCCAAATTTTTAATTTGGATTTTAAAAAGAGAAAAATTAAAAACAAAATATAAAAATTCGGCTCTGTGTTAATCCGAAAATTTAGTGTCTTTTTGCACGCTACGTTTCATACACTAGGCCGTTGCCCACAATTAAAACCAAACTCAAACGAAAATTTAAAACGAATGAAGAAAACATTTTTATTTAGCACATTAATAGGATTAGCGATTGGATTAACAAATTGTTCAAGCGATGACGATGCTAATGCAGATACGACTGCACCAACAATTTCAATCCAAAGTCCTGATTTGAATCAAACATACTCAACTGATTTAGGAAACGGATTAGGTCCTGAATTGGTTAACTTAACTGCTCAAGGCGTAGACGAAACGCGAATAGCTACGATGCAATTGACCGTGACGAATAGTAGCGGAACTGTAGTACTTGAAGATAATGCCGAAGCAACTCCGAATAGCGATACGCAATTAACGATTTCCGAAAATTTCAGCACGAATAACGCTGGAACTTACAACGTGGTTTTTACAGCTACCGACGCAAGTGGAAATGTTACGACTTCGAGTCCTCGAACATTTACATATCAAGATTAAATTAAGTTGATTGTGGGCAATTTTAACTTAAATGGAATATACAAACAGTTGAAAAATAACTGTGGGCGACAACGTGTATAGCTCATTGCTGATAAGTTGCTTAATCAAAGTTAAGGCATATTTGGAAAGTCGCCAAATTTTTAAATTTGACGACTTTCCAACAAAAAAGATAAATAATAAAATTTAAAAATCTGGCTTGTGGCTCAACCGAAAATTAATTGCTAATTTGCATGCCACGAGCCATACACCAGACCGTTGCCATACATTTAAAACAATCACTTCCAATTGAAAATACTACAACGATTATTGATTTCTTTACTTCTGATATTGACAATTGGTATCACTATAGTATGGGACATTTTTGACCGCGGCGAATATTATTCCGTACATACTCCCGAAAAAGAATTCGCAGAGTTTTATGGTCATAGCGATTGGAAAGAACAGCAAAAAACCTACAAAAAGAACTTTGGAAAAGATGAGTGGAAGTTCCCTCGCGAAAAAGTAGCTAAGGTCAAATTTTATAAAAATACTCTTCTGACAAGCAGAATAACGTCTGAAAAACTTACCGAAAATGAAACTGAAGAAATAATGACATTTTTCAATAATCCTGAAAATTTCAGTTTTAGAGAAACAACTTGGGCTGTTGCGGAATCTGACTACATTTTTCGATTTTTCCACCAAAATGATAAAGAAATTGGCAAAATATGGTTGTCAACAGATGATACTTGGATGACTAAATCCCGACCTTTTTCGCCCAATATGAAATATGGAAGTTTGAGCGAAACCGGAGCCAAGAGAATATTAGAATTGATAAAAAGAATACAGCGGAAATAAATCGTGATACAACAAGGACTAAACTCAATTGCTTGGTTCGTGCTCATCCGGAAATTCCTGCAATGTTTTTTACTAATTAAGTATATTTGAGAAAACAGATTACTAACCAAACCGACAACTATCATACACTTTAGAACACTACGTATTCTGCGTGAACTCGCCATAACCTGTGCGTGTTGTAAGTAAGCTGATGAGCCAACCACACAAACAGCATAATTGGTTTTTGCCAACAAAAAGCCAATGCTAAAAAACCAAAAGAGCTGTTTTTAGCCTACGCTCGAGATACAAAATGAACCAAAATGAATGATGAAAAAATATTCCGCTAACTACTCTTACACAAACCATAATTTCGTTATTCAAAATCTAAATAGTTCAAGAAAAGAATCGGAATTTTTATCAGCAATACATATAATCAAAAATTTAATTCAAAGAGGAAAACCTACTTTGATGAGCCAATATTTACAAAGTGTTTATGGCTCAATACATAAAAAAACGGAACACTTTAAAAAACCTTTTGTTCTTATAAATCAATCAAATCTAAAATGGAATAACACTATAAGAGGAGATGAAGAGAACAATTACTTTCCTGCAAGAACATTTTTAGAAGAAAGAATAAGTCAAGATTTATCAGAGTATGAATTTATAAAACAACTAATAGTACCTGAAATTGAAATTAATCAAATCACGCAAAGGGATGATGTCAATTTCAAACACCAATGTGTTGACTTCTTCTTACCTCAAGCAAATTTAGTTATCGAAATAGATGGACAACAACATAAAAAAGAAATTGGAAGAGTTGTTGATTCAATCAGAGACAATCATTTAAGTTTATCTAAAGTTAAAACAGTTAGGATAGACACAATAGATTTAGAAACAAGAAATGAAACTTATTTTGAGAAAATTGAAGAAATAAAAAGCCAACTTGAAACGTATTCAAGATTTTTAAATTTATACAAAAACAACTTTAATCTCAGTTTTGCTGAGATTCCAGAAGAAATAAAAAAAACAAAATTGTTGCCTACGGCAACAATTCGGTTTCAAATCCTACTTCTTGAATTACTAGAAAGTGGATTATTAAATCTCGATGATTCTAAATGGGTTTTTGAAATTAAAAACAGAGATGTCAATAGTTACGAAAATTACGCAATTGAAGATGTTTTTGAATGGTTTCAGCATTTACTAAAGTTACAAAAAATTGAGTTTAACGAACCTGAAGTTGAAATTAGAAATGTTGAGAATTTCAGTAACGGAAATTGCATAAAAGTTGACTTTAGTCTTTTAGAACGATGGACAGATGAAAATTCACTAAATGAAAGTGTTATTTATGTTAGAACTGATTATTTAGACTTGTTTCATAATCGAAACAAAAACAAACTAGACAGAATCAATTATTTTAAACTTAGTACTTCTAAAAAATTTAAATATAAACTGCTTTTTAATGACGAATCTGATGACCTAGAAAACTTAGAGTTTTTTCTTAAAAACATATTTGAATACAATAAATTTAATAATGGTCAGATTTCAATCATTCAGAATATTTTAGAGAACAATACAACAATAGGCTTACTTCCAACAGGCGGTGGAAAATCTTTAACATATCAGCTCGCTTGTCTTTTACAGCCTTGTATAAGTTTTGTTGTTTGCCCTATAAAGTCATTAATGTATGACCAAATAAAAGACCTTGACCAAGCATACATTCAAAATATTGAGTCAATAAACAGCGATACGATAGGTGCTGAAAGAACAGAAATAATGGATAACTATGGTAATGGTAAATATTTCTTTGTTTTTATTTCACCTGAAAGATTTCAAACAAAGGATTTTAGAGAAAGACTAAATGCCATAAATAAACAATTAAACTTTTCTTATGCTGTAATAGATGAAGTACACTGTTTATCAGAATGGGGACACGATTTTAGAACTTCTTACTTAAATCTTTCAAACACCATAAAAAAATATTGCCCGGAAATTAACTTTTTAGGCTTAACCGCAACTGCTTCAGTAAATGTTCTAAAGGACATTCAATTAGAATTTAACACAGACCAAAAAAATGTCAAAACATTAACAGATTATACTCGACCCGAGTTAGAGTTTATCGTAATAAATGACAATGGAAATAAGTATCAAGAATTAAATTCTGTTATTGATTATCAAATTGAAGAAAACAGTCTTTTTAATTCAGAGTCTGACATTATTAAATGTGGTCTAATTTTTACACCTTTTGTGAATGGTGTAAATGGTTGTTTTAATTTGTCAAATAATCTTACAACTAATTATCAAACGCCTATTAAATTCTATTCTGGTTCAAAACCAAGAAATTTTGCAGGAACAGATAAAGAATTTGAAAAATACAAGCTCAAAGTTCAAGATGAATACAAGAAAAATAAGTTCACTTTACTAACAGCTACAAAGGCTTTTGGTATGGGAATAAACAAAAAAAACATAGGATTTACTGTACATTATGGAATGCCAGCTTCAATGGAATCACTATACCAAGAAGCGGGAAGAGCAGGAAGAGATAAAAGCAATTCGAAATGTTACGTTTTGCTTACAGAAGAAAAGCCTGAAAATGACGTTAACAAAATCTTCAACCCAGAATCAACTTACGAAGAAATAAAAGAGTTACAAGAGCAAGTTGGTAGAAATGGTAAATGTGTATTTCGTCAGATATTCTTATACCAAAATGGGTTAGATTCAATACCAAAAGAATTAGAGCTTGTTTCAAGGCTTCACAATGTATATTCTGAATCAGGAGCAACAAAAATTGTCTATGCTTTAACCCTTTTCCCAAATGCACAAACAGCGAACCAAAGAAAAGAAGCTAAAAGCAAGGTTGAAAAATCTATCTATCGATTATCTAACTTGGGTATAGTTTCTGATTGGACAGTTGATGATTTTTTAAATGGTGTATTTACTGTTACGTATAATAATTATACAGAAGACAGTATAAAATCTACGCTACTTAAATTCATTAAAAAATATGTTGACGATTTTGAATTTGATAACCATTCAGACAGAGTTAAATACTCAAATATTTTAAACGACAATGAATTACCAGTATTTAAACGTTATGTAAAGGTTTTATTACAATGGTCTTATGATAAGTTTGGTACAAATAGAAGAGAGTCTTTAAAGAATGTCTATGAAAACTGCTTAAAATATGATGATACACTGCAAGGGAAAGAAGCGTTTAAAAAGTCATTAGAAGCATATTTTAAATTTACAGAAGCAACTTATATTTTACAGCACATTGCAGAAAACAACAATAAAGATTTCGCAAAATGGTTTGAAGTTTTTTATGATGAGAACAACAACTTTATAAAAAAGGAAGATTTAATTGACCTAAAAGGAAATCTGCAACGGTTTTTAGAAAGTTTTCAAACAAATACAGGCTTAAACCTTATAAATGGACTAACTAATTTGCTTTTAGAAAATTCATTTAATGCAATTGAAGAACATAGATTTTCAAAAGCATTCGATACTATTTCAAACTATGAAGAATCTAAGTTTGATTATATAGTTGACCAAATTCTTGAAATTTCAAAAAACATAAACCAAAAAGGAAAAATTAAATTACTAAAATTCTTATATAAATTCAGTAAATCTGATGAAGAAAAATTACGATTTGCTAAAGAATTAGGAGATACAAAAACAATCCTTATTCATTATAACGACAGACTTAAAAACATTAATAAAAATATAGAAAATGGATTTAGAAAAATTGGATAGTGTTGTAAATGAATTGGAACACAATTCCAAGCAACTAAAAGATTTTACAGATGTGTATTCGGAAATAAGCACACTTCAATCGAACATAAGTCGCAACTTGGACTTAATCGAAGATAACAACAAAAATTTAAACACTGTAAGCTCTGTTATTAAAAAACAAACCCAAGAAAACACAGAACAAATAAAAGTTGCTAATGAGTTTCTAGAACAAAAGATTGGAGAAATATACAAAGACAATAAAGCGTTCCAAAAAGAGCTTGATGCAACACTAATAACGAGACTTGACAAATATAAGTCTGATATTCAAGTTGAAATTAGAAACGAAGGAACCCAAATACAAAGAGCATTTGAAATTACGTTGAACTCTAATTTTAACACAATGGAGAGTAAAATTAAAGAACAATTTGAGTTGCAAACTAAAGAACTAAAAACACTAAAAATTTTAGTCTTTATTCTAATTGCAATTGGAATCGGTTTAGCAGTTGGATTGTATCTAAAATAGCCAACGCACAAGCCATACACATTTGCAATTCGCTTAAGCCAACACACAAGCCAAAAATTGCAAAAGAGTATGTCTTTGCCAATGCTGAAAGACAAGTTGAATGAAAAAAGCCAGCTTACAACATTGTATAAAAATAATAGCGGTTTAATCAATAAAACGAAAGTAAGTAAATATAAAAAACGCCAGTGTTTAACCGAAAATTAACGCATACTAACCCGTAACTGACGGTTCTACGAGTCCGTTGGCAGTAATTTGAATGAAAACCTACAAACAAGAAGTTAAAAACCATTCTAGAGATATAATCTGGAAACATTCAATCGACAATTTAACATCGAATCGAGAGGATAGTAAAATCCTAAATTCAAAATATATTAATCGGCTTTGGGACTTTGCATTTGAAGACCATATTTTAAAATATAAAATTGCCGAAAAAGTAAATGAAAAATACCTTAATGACTGGAATAGTTTTTCAGTACAGACATATTCTAACAAAAAGGCTGACCAGTTAAAAGTTGCTTATCTGTGTGGACCTGAACCTCAAAATGATTTAGACCATCTAATAAATCTAGGAATTAGAATTGAGAATGTTTATGCTTTTGAAAGCGAGAAACGAGCATATAACCAAGCTCTAAATTCATTAAAAGACAGTTATCCTACATTAAAAATTTTTAATGGTAAAATCGACCACTACTTAAAATCAACTTTCGTCAAATTTGATATTGTTTACTTGGATTTTACAGCATCTTTATTTAGCCGTGATTCTAAACCTTTTAAAACAATAATTACATTATTTGAAAACCAGTCTTTAAGCAATCTTTCAAGTTTAATCGTAAACACTTGTTATCCTGACAAAACTGACGAGAACATTGATTTCTTGACTTCCTATTTCCATTATCAAGCGTTCTATGATTACCAAATTTACGACTCATCAGAAAAAGATGAAAAAGGAAGATTTATGGAAGATAATTTTTCAGCTGGTATAATTGAAAAAGATGAGTTTAAGCCTTATGTAAGCAAAAATTTCGAATATGCTTATTCAGCATTTCAAACCAATTTTATTATTAATTACAGTAATCATATTTTACCGATTACAAATGTGTTAAAGAATCCTTTGTTATTAAAAAGACTGTTTACAATGGATTCTAAAACTATTTTAAAAGAAATAGAGAAATTTGAACAAAATGAAAGCATATATTTATGTCCTACGAATTATTCCTTGTTCCATTTCTTTAATGAGATAATAAA
Source organism: Nonlabens sp. SY33080 (assembly GCF_011784885.1). Classification (NCBI taxonomy): domain Bacteria; kingdom Pseudomonadati; phylum Bacteroidota; class Flavobacteriia; order Flavobacteriales; family Flavobacteriaceae; genus Nonlabens; species Nonlabens sp. SY33080. Next base: position 2,722,866 of record NZ_CP050461.1, on the reverse strand, counting down.
AGGCGATTCTAAAATCAGTAGAAGTTGGAAAAATTTTATTTCAAAAAATGATTACAATGGTTATAGTATGGAAATGGCTGTTAAGTTTTTCTATATGCAATTAAATGCACCATCAGAAGGTTTTATGGAAATCTTATCAGATGAAATGAAAAAATCTATTCCAGAAATAATGGCTAATATTCCGGATTCTATAAGAAATGAAAGTAGAGGATTATTTTGTGATGTACCTATGATTCATTTATGGCAAGAGTTAGCAATAAATCAATTAGGTTATCCTTATCACCATAATACAAAAGCTCACAAGAGATTTTCTTATACAGCAAAAGAACGAAAAATGTGTGTTGATATATTCACGTTTGACCAATGTAGGTCATTATATGATTGGCTTCCTATGATTGAATATTACGGTGAGGATTTAAAAATACTGGAAAGACAAATTTTAACCAGAATATGTATAGATGCTATAGCAAAACATAGTTTACATATTTTAGAAAACCAATATTTTGGAGCACATATTGTTTGTGTAAATGATCGAAGTTGGTCTAAAAATCATTATTTTGATATTAGAGAAAATTTAAAATAAAAACTACACAATAAAGTATAAAATTCATTGCTATAAAAGGCTTAATTACGAAAATCCTCGCGGATTTTTAGTTTGTTGCGTACTTGCAAGGTTAAGTGCTAAACCACGCAACGAGCTATACACCAAACCGTTGCTGGACGATACCTACGGTCGTTCAGGCCATTTCGCTAGCGCTCAATGATCTCCTATTCCTAGCGTTGCTCGTAGTGCCAATTAGTGAGTACTTTTCCACGTTTTCGCGAAAGCGAAAAGAATATAAAGAAACTAATAGGTTTTATTATTTGAATGCCTGATCTATACTCACTTTACTTGCTTACACAATAAGCAGACAACGGTTTTAGGATTGTGTTTTTAAGCGGTTTGATCAAGAGCAATGTGCAAGGGAATACGCAGTGTAATTACGGTACCGGTTTCTACCTGTGTATCTATCGTAAAGGTAGCTCCTATCTTGCTGGCGCGATGCTTCATATTGGATATTCCATTACCGCTGGATACTGTTTCTACTTGAAATCCTGGTCCGTGATCCTTGATGGTAAAGATTAATTGATCTTGTTCAATCACCGAGTGTATCTCAATAGCAGTGTGCGCGTATTTTACAGCATTGTTTAGGGCTTCTTGTATTATTCTGAATACGTGCATGCCCATCTCTGAGGTAAAGGTGACACCGGTATCATTGACTAATTGTGTGGTAATGACTGGCTCGTGCTCCTCTAAGGAATTGAAATTTACGACAACGGCATGAATGCGTTCATTTATTTTATCCAGACTAATGTCGTTTAAATTCATGGCCCAAATGGTGTCTCTAAGCTCGGCAATGGTGGAACGGGTAAAGGTTCCTAAACCGCTTAATTTATCTTGTATGATAGGTTGGGTATTTTTAAGGGCATAGGCTAGATTGTCTATGGTACTGATGATATAGGTGAGCTGGGAACCTATGTTATCGTGTAGATCTCTGGAGATACGTAAACGTTGAGTTTGTAATTTGTTCTGGGTTTCTATTTTGGCAAGAGCTAGTTCTAGTTCTTTTTCTTTTTTTAATTGGTGGTTTTTAAGTTGTTGTTGTCTGTAAATCACAAATCCTATTAATCCCAGTATAAATAGGGCTGCGATACTGAGGTACAGCATTTGATTTTGCTTTTGGATTTTCAATTGGTTTTCGGCAATTACGGCGCGTTGCAAGGTGATTTCTTGCTCCTTTTCGGCGGTTTTGTATTTTTCAAAATAATCTTGGGCTTGGTCTGACCTGCGTTCGTAATCAAAACTGTCTCTAGCTTGCAATACTTGTGCATAGGAACGAGCGCTTGCTCTATAATCTTTTAAGCCGGCTTCAATGCGCGCTTTGATTTTGTAGGCTTCGGCTGTGTTTTTATAATCGGCTGAGTCTTGTAGAGCGATAGATTCGTTGATGGTAGCAAGGCCTTTCTTGTATTGCTTGTCCAGAAAATACAACTCGGCCAGGACTTGCAGGTTATTTGAGGACAATCTTTTAAATCCAGAAGCTTTGTACATTTCATCGGCCTTAATCGAGTAATGCAAGGCGCTATCTAGTACATTTTTTCTTCTGTAATCAATAGCTAGGTTTTGATAGGCGATGGCTAGACCTCGTTTGTCACCAGATTTGAGTTTGGCATCAATGGCTTTATAGGTGTAATAGCGCACGCTATCGGGCTGATTTAATTTTGAAAATGCCGTGGCAATATTAGAATAACTCGCTCCTATTCCATAGGAATCCTGACGTTCTATCCTAGATTTTAATGAGCTTTTGTGGTATTCTAGCGCCTCGTCATAGCGGCCTAGGTCGTATAAAATTAAACCTATGTTGTTTTGAGCACTGGCCAATCCATAGGTGTTTCCTAATTGTTTGAACAAGGTAGAACTTTGAATAAAGTCTTGCATAGCAGCCTCGAGCTCGGTACGGTTCCATTTGACTAATCCTATATTGTTGTAAGCTCCTGCCAGTGAAACCGTATCTTTATTAACACTGGCGATTTTGAGCACTTGGTTATAGAGTTGCAGCGCACTGTCTGTTTTACTGATCACATCGTAGTAAATTCCCTTGCGCATTAAGGACTGAGCGTGCAGGTAATCATGCGGTGGTTGTGCTGTTCTATTGATAGTAGTATCGGCTAGTGCCTTGGCAATTTGCGGTTCTCTATAAACGTACACAAAAAACTGTTTGTGTAAATGAATGATGGCTAAACTATCGTTGGGTTTTGCTGCTGCTAGTTGCAACAAGCTGTCTAGTTTAGTCGGGTTGGTTTGTTGTGCAGTGGTTACTCCGGTACTGGTAAGCAACAGGATTATAAAAAGATAGAGCAGTCTTTTCATGTGCTATATGATATTGTGTTTACGTGCTTTACTTACTGCTTCTAACTTACTGTGTACTTGTAATTTTTTGTAGATATTTTCAATATGCTTGCGCACTGTACTGGGTGAAAGAATCAGGTTTTTTGCAATTACAGTATAAGATAAACCGCTAGCTAGTTGTTCTAGTACTTGTTGTTCTCTTTCGCTTAAAGCGAAATCCTCCTTGTGCTCACTTAGATTATTAAGTTGTTCTGGTGAACGTAATAGTTTTAAGGTTTTTAAGGCTATCGCTGGATTCATTGCTGCGCCACCGTTTAAGGTTTGTAGGATTCCTGCATGTAACTTATCGGGATCAACATCCTTGAGTAGGTAACCGTCGGCGCCAGCTCTTATCGCATTGAATATATTGCTGTCGTTGTCAAAGACCGTAAGCATTACTATTTTTATGTGAGGATAACGCTGTTTTACGAGTTGTGTAGCTTCAATGCCATCCATTACGGGCATTTCTATATCCATAAGGATAAGGTCTATCCGACTATTTTGTTCGAGTTTTTCTAATAAATCCTTACCGTTTGTCGCGGTTAACCGCACCTGAATATCTTCAAAAAAGCTAAGCTTTTCCTTTACAGCGTGAATTAAAAAGCTGTTATCATCTACTATGGCGGTTCTTATTTTCACTACACTTTAAATATACTAATTTTTACCAGCGGTTATACGCATCCTTACACAAGGCAATTAAAAAGTTATTTTGCAACCTGGCCTGATCCAGCAACTTAGACTTTGCTTTCAATTGTTTGTAAAGGGATTTACGCCATGCGTTTTCTAATAAAAACAAGGCGATCACTAGGATACTCACGCAACAAACAAGACAGATTAAACTCATAGGAATGTACCTGGCTTTACCGGCTATCAAAACTATTTTTACAATCATAGCATCAAATAAATGTTGAATATCCTAGGTAGTTCACTCCAATTGCAATGATTAACAGGAACCAAACCAACTTGTCTAAATACTTATTTTGCTTAATCCCATCTTTTGACTTCGCTTTGTATAAATACGATGTTATTAAAAGTAGGAATCCCAAAATTAGAAAAGGAATACTGGTTAGTAACGCTAGATAAAACAACCATACATAACCCATAACTGCACTCCAAATTACCATACCTAAACTAATCGTTCTTAAAAGCAATACCTTATCCTTGGGCTGGCTGGTCGTTGTATAAATAAATACAGGAATAGACAACGAGCTTATCAGGCCCAGAACGATTAAAACAGATATCAAACTATTCGTTTTTAATTACCTCTAAAGAACGTTTTACATTAAAAGTTTCATCACAAATATGGAACTGCACACTTTCGTCTTTAAATATTTCAATTTGTGAAATAATACTCATTGCATTCAAGGCATAATCCATGGAAGTATCAGAATAATAAGTGGGATCAGTAACCATTTTAAGATTAATGATGCTGTCTTTTATAACTTGAAAACTCACAGTGCCATTCTTGCCGTACTCCAGGCTATCTAACAACACCGACAAGCTTTGAGCTTGATTCTTTAATTCATTGGGCTTGTAATATACTTCTACTCCACCGGTTTGCACCTTGGGACCATAACCGTTCAAGTCACATGAAGTAGTGAGTACAACTAGAAAAATAACGAGTATAAAATTTCTCATGATATTAAATTCAATGAATCAAAATTGACTTAATACCTGTGATTATTCAATAAGGCAATTGACTTATTCAAGTTTAAGGATGTGACACACGAGTTTGTAAAAATTCATACAGTACTCTGGATTGAGGCTCGGCCTTTTTCTTACCCAACCTACCCAATACGTAAAAGGCAATCCATAATAATACTATTACAACCATGCCTATCACAGGAAGTCTTGTAGAGGCACCGACAACGACATTGGTATAACACCATATAGCAGCAGCTAGAAAACAACCAGCTAGTACAAAATGTAGGAACATAAAAAAGGTCCAAGCAGTAGGATTGGGACCAAAAGTTCCCTTTAGCAAGGTTTGATTATCGTCGGTTTCTTCTGATTCAATATGAAGGTGTGGTGACCAGAAGTGTCTCTCTTCTTTATTGATCTTGATAAAGATATGACCGTCTAAAATTGAAGTATAGATGGTAGATGCTGTTCCTGGTGTAGTTTGTAATCGCTCTATAACTTCAGTTACAGGCATGGGAACAACAAGCTTAAACCTGGGACGTAAAACAACTTCATTTTGTAATTTCATTGTATTGATACTGAATAGCCTAACTAAGTTACGCAATTTTACATCATCAAAACCCAAAATGGAATTTATCCGCCTAAAGGCATACTTTTTGTATCTTTGTCACCGTGAAATTGATCTATCAAATAAAAGCTGTTTTTTTAGCTTTACTTGTCCTTGCTTCTACGCAAGGATTAGTGATTGATCAACATTTTTGTGGTAGTTTTCTAGTCGATACTGCCGTTAATCATCAGGCTGACTCATGTGGAATGGATTCCATGGAAAAGTCAGGTTGTTGTTCTAACGAACAAATCGTAGTTGAAGGTCAGGATGAATTACAGCTGCAAGTAGCAGCATCCTTGGACTTTCAATTTATCTTGCCTAGTCTAGAACATTCTTATGATTTCATCTATCAAGCACCCTTAGTTGAACAAAAGACAGCGCTAGGTTTTCTAGAGGAATCACCGCCATGGAAACGGCACGACCTCATCATACTTCACGATCAACTTTTAATTTAAAGTACCGATTTTTAAAACTAAAATTTTAAAAATCAGCTCATTACTTTAAATTAATCATACAATGAAAAACATCATTTTAGGAGGTTTTATCTTGTTGTCTAGTTATCTAGCTACAGCACAAGGACCACCTATAACTGCCGATAAACCTATCATGTTAGGCGGCAAAAGCTTTACAACAAAAACACTAATTGAATACCGACAAACTGAGCGTGGATCTGTTCTATACGCTCCAGTCATGTTGCATTATTTACCTACAGCAAACTCACTGGTAGCGCTGCATATACCCTTTACCATTTATGATTTACAAGATCAATCGGGCAATGGCCTAGCAGATTTAAAGATCATGGGAAAATATCAATTCTATCGTAAAGATGGAACTGGTAAAACTTGGCGTATGGTTGCCAAAACATTGCAAACGCTTCCTACAGGTAAGGAAATTGATGTAATGGATATAAGCACAGGTAAATATGCTGGATATTACGGTATCGTTTCTGGAATCGAGACCTTAAAATACGGTATCAGTACTGAGGTTGGCTACAACTGGATGCCAGATGGTACACTAGATGAAATGCGAGCAAAACTAGGTTTTGGTTTGCCCTTATTAAAGCCACAGTATCCCAATAAACAACTCAATCTATATTTTGAATACAGTAGTCATTGGTTGCACGAGCGCGATTGGTACCAGCTACTCTACGCGCAAGGTATTCAATACGCTCGCAAGAACATCACATTTGACCTAGCTGTACAGCTGCCTTTGGTTCAGGAAATTGATGATAATCGAGCCCTTAATTACTCTGTGTTTTTAGGAACACGTTACACTTTTTAAAAAAATAATATGAAAAATAGCATTTATATACTTAGCATTTTAATTGGTTTGTTCGCTTTCGCGAAAGCGGAATCACAAAACAACCAAGAACGAGATACTTTTGAAATTCAAGTCGACGGACTGGGATGTCCTTTCTGTGCCTATGGCCTAGAGAAAAAGTTCAAGGAATTCAAAGGGATAAAAGATGTCGCCATCGATATTGAAACGGGAGATTTTAGTTTCACTTATCCAGCAGAAAAATCACTAAGCATGCAAGCCGTGATCAAACAAGTTGAAAAAGCAGGTTACACACCCAATCTTGCCACTATTACAAGAGCAAATGGCGATATAGAAACCAATGCGAGCAACAATAATGAAGTCGCCAGCACATCATTACAAGAAAACAAATTGTGGGTAAACGGAAAATGCGGTATGTGTAAGGCCAGAATTGAAAAAGCAGTGTCTAACCTACCTGGTGTTGCAAGTGCTACTTGGGACGTTGACAGTAAACAACTTACTTATTCTCACGATGGTAGTACTACCATCAATCAGGTGGAACAAAAAGTAACCCAAGTAGGTCATGATACAAAAAGTACCAAAGCCAGTGATCAAGTATACGATCAACTACCTGGATGTTGTCATTATAAAAGAGTTCAATAATGAAATTGATATACGTTTTACTTTCAGCAGTTTTACTAGGCTGTTCACAACAACCTGTAGAGACGGAATGGACTTATGAAAAAAGCATAAGTCTAGATGGAATTAACCCTATTGGACTAGTTAGCGACGATGATCAATACATATTGAGTGATGGCGACCACAATCGAGTGGTTAAGGTTGACTACACAGGTGAAATTACCCAAACAATAGGTGAGTTTGAACGTCCCATGCACTTGGACTATATCAAAGACAAATCAACTCAACGATTGTTCATACCAGAGTACGGGAAAGATTCTATTGCTGTGATAGAAGGAACAAATAAAAGTTACCTTTCTATTACCGATTCCCTAGATGCACCGGCATCGATAAGTATGTTTAAGGATGAAATTGCCATTGCCGATTTTTACAACCATCGGGTTTTGTACTTTTCAAACGGTACATGGCAATCATTAGGTAGTGAAGGGAAAAAGCTAGGTCAATTCTACTATCCTACAGATGTTCAAATAATGGAAAACCACCTGTACATCGCCGATGCTTATAACGATCGCGCCCAAGTGTGGACTAAAAATGGGGAACCGGTGATGGAAATAGGTATGAACGACAATCTAAAAGCAGCAACGGGTATTCACGTTACCGCAACCGAGTTATTTTTAACAGACTTTGAAAACGATAGAATCCTTATTTATGGTAGAATGGGTGATCTAAAACAGATTATTGAAAAAGGTATTGACAAACCTACTGATGTAATTCAAAACGATGACGAACTTATCATTGCCAATTATCGCAAGGGAGAACTCGTTTTTTACAAAAAAACAGCTATCAAAAGAAAACAATAATGAAACAATTCATTCATATTGAAGGTATGACCTGCAATGGTTGTCGCAGCGATGTTGAACAACAATTGCAGGGAATTCCTGCTGTAAAAACAGCAAGCGTATCACTATCAGAAAAAGAAGGTACTCTTGAGGTAGAAAACTACATCGAGATTGAGGAGTTGCAACAACACCTTACTGAAAAATATACGATAAGCAAAAAGTCAGATCGTATCGCTCAAGAATTGCCTAGCAACGAACCCAGCAAATTACAGCAATTAAAACCCTTGTTTCTCATTCTTTTTTATATCACCACAGCAAGCCTGCTGTTGCATAAAGATACTTGGGATGTTAAAGCAATCATGCTAGATTTCATGGGGCTTTTCCTAATAGTTTTCAGCTTTTTTAAATTGCTAGATTTAAAAGGATTTCCAGTTAGTTTTAGCATGTACGATCCACTTGCACGAGTAATTCCTGCTTACGGTTGGATTTATCCTTTTATTGAAACTGCACTCGGTCTCATGTTCTTATTAAGGTTTAATACAAACATCGCTATTTTAATAACTCTGGTTATTTTGTCCATAACCACAGGTGGAGTGGTTCAAACATTGCTCAACAAAAGAAAAATTCAATGTGCTTGTTTGGGAACTGCCTTAAAACTACCTATGACTGAAGCTACTTTTATTGAAAACGCTATAATGATCGTCATGGGAACTGCAATGCTTTTATTATAGCCTTAACGACTATACTAGGTTTCATGTGTACCTTTATCCCACTATAAGACATGAAACAAATCCTTTTTATCCTATTACTTTTTAGCGTATTAATAAGTATAGCTCAAGTAAATCAAGCACAGGTTCAACCTTTAGATACGGTCGCTCTTAAGGTGACTAGAATTGATAAAAATCCAGATCAAGTAACTGCTAGTTTTTCTAGAGTTCGCTTTCGCGAAAGCGCCCTAAATCAACAGCAATTATCATTGCAAGAATATCTTAATCAATTAAATGGGGTTTTTAGTCTAAACGCCAATAATTATGCACAAGATTTAAGGATAAGCATACGAGGCTTTGGCGCGAGAAGTGCGTTTGGAATACGCGGTATAAAATTGGTAGTTGATGGCATCCCTGAAACTACTCCTGATGGTCAAGGGCAAATTGATAATTTACCTCTAGGAATTATAGATAATATAGCTGTTTTAAGAGGATCATCTAGTGCCTTGTACGGTAATGCTAGCGGTGGAGTTATAAGCGTAAATACGATAGACGACTTTAAAAAAGATTTTGTAGAAATAGGACTTACGGCAGGATCCTATAACATGCTACAATCTCAAGTTACTGCTGGTTTTAAAACAGAAACTTCACGTTATGTAATACACGCTAATCAAATCACAACCGATGGATATCGGGATCAAAGTGGTTTTGAGAATTACTTGTTCAACTATAGATCGTTTCATGATCTTTCAAAAAATACCCAGCTTAATTTTCAATTGAACTATGCAAATAGTCCCGAAGCAGAAGATCCAGGTAGTCTTAATGCAGAAGCTATCTCAACAGACCGCAGGCAGGCACGTGACCCTAACCTATTATTTGAAACTCAGGAAGCAGTCCAGCAAGTTAAACTAGGGACAAGTTTGAAGCATCAAACAGGTAATTGGACTTTCAACGGTTATGGGTTTTACAGCTATAGAGACTTTGAAGCTAGATTGCCTTTTGAATTTGGTGGAGCGATTGATTTAAACAGAAACTATTTTGGAGTTGGAGTTAATACGACTAGAGTTTCCAAAAAAGAACATCTTTCATTCAAACAGCAATTAGGAATAGACTACGGTTATCAAAATGATGCCCGACGCCGTTTTGAAAATCTGGAAGGTGAACGCGGCACCGAAACACTTAATCAAAACGAAAAATTTAGCGGTTTAGGATTTTTCTATTTGCAAGATTATGAATGGAAAAAATGGACGGTAAATGCTGGCGTGCGCTACGACATAAATGAATTAAGTGTGAGCGATGAATTTGAATCTGATGGAATCAATAATGATGACATTACAATCAATCAATTCAGTTTAAATGCAGGTGCAGCTTATAAATTAAATGACAAGAATCAATTCTATGCTACTGTATCCAACAGTTATGAAACACCAGTATTAAGTGAGTTGAGTGCAAACCCAGAGGATGATGGTGGCTTTAATCAAAATCTAGAGGCTCAACAGGCATTAAATTTTGAAATAGGCTATCGTGGTAAATTCGAAAAATTAAATTTGACTTCTACTCTATTCTACACCTTTACAACCGATGATATTGTTCCTTTTGAATTGCAGGACTTTCCAGATAGAACATTCTTTAGAAATGCCGGTAGCAGTAAAAGGTTAGGAACTGAAATTGCTACTCAATACCGTTTTAACCCTACTTGGAGTGCTGGACTTACTTACAATTTCTCCTACTTCACCTATCAAGACTATGAGCTACCTAATGGTGATTTTTCAGGAAATAATTTACCTGCCATTCCCAGACATCTGGCTCAACTCATGATTACTTATACCAAAAACAGTTTCAATCTTACTATGAGCGCTCAATATCGTGATCAAATGTTTACTGACGATGCCAACAGCACTGTAGAACCAGAAGTAATCATAGGTCAACTACGTGGATCTTACAAGTTTCAATTATCCGGAGTAAGTCTTACTCCATTTGCAGGAATAAATAATTTATTTGACCAAAAGTACAACGATAACATTCGTATCAACGCCTTTGGAGGCAGGTACTTTGAACCAGCTCCAGGCATTAATATTTATGCAGGATTGAGAGTTAGGTTTTAATTTTGTGAAGAATCTAGTATTCGTTACTAGCAGCATTTAGTAATCAGACCTGAAGATTTCCTTATTTATTACTTTAATCTTATGTATACTATCCAAAGTCTAGCCTTGTCGAAATACTGTATTAAAAAAAGCCCATGAAACATAAGTATCATGGGCTTTGTTCTTAAAAATTTACTATTCTATAAAAACTTCAGAATAAATAAGTCTATTACTTCTATAACGATGAGTATGATGATGATCCACTCCAACCTACTGCTTTCATTATGGAACATAATCTCTTTAAAAAGATCAAGGTTTTCCTTGACAATATCCAACTGTTGCTTGATGATTCTATAGCGTTCTTGTACGTCAAATGCTTTTTTAAGAGCATTATTGATGTCGTTTAAATTTTCATCGTCCCAAACCTCATCTGGTGAGTCAAAAATATAAAGGTGCTCACTGATATCATTTTTAATATTAAGCACTCCACCTATATACTTCTTGAGCTTCTTCCCTTTTATTTGAAGTCTTCCATCACGTTCTAGCAAGGACGTGTGTTTTTTAGTCTCCATTAAAAGATCCTCAGCCTTACTGGCGTAGGTTGAAAGCGCTACAGATTGTGACAAATGCAACATGACCATTCTTATCTTTTGAGGATCATCGTCAATTAAATCCAACTGATTGTAGTGCAATTGTAATCGCTCCTTAAAAAGCTCAAGTTGAAAAGAATCACTGTTTTCTTCCTGGTATCCATACCAATTACTAGCCTGTTTCTTGACTAATTGTAATTGTTCTGTTATACTATAAAAATCACTGGTTGAACATACTACTCCATAACTTAATAATTGTAAATATTCACCAGATTCTGTTTTTATAAACAGCTCATCCTTTACAGAATTGAGCTGTCTACCACTTAAACTAAGACTTAATTCCTTTAAGTCTATTTGATCTGCTACATGACAGGCAGTAATTTTCATTCTAAATTAGAAGTCAACTTCTGGTTGAAAATCAGCATCTTCATTTTCTGGAAGCATGCTGTCCTCACTGTCATCAAGTTCATTAGTAATGTCTTCCTCTTCAACATCACTCTCATAGGCTTCCATCGCTGTTTGAAGCCTTTTACTGATTTTAACTAGATAAATGGTATCGTGCGTGCGCACCTCAACACAATCTACCCATTCATAATCCTTATTTCTAAAACTTATAATATCCCTATCATCATACCCATCTGGATATCTATCTACAAGTAATTGTAATACTTGATCATTGAGTTTTTTATAATCTATAATAACTCGTTTGAAAGAAATAGCGTCTTGTTTCATGACTACATGTTAAGTAAATAAGCAAAAATCAAAGGAGCTACGATAGTAGCATCACTTTCTATTATAAATTTAGGAGTATCAATATCTAGCTTACCCCAAGTAATTTTTTCATTAGGCACGGCACCGGAATAAGATCCATAACTAGTAGTACTATCACTTATTTGACAGAAATAACTCCAGAATGGCGTATTGGTTCTTTCCATATCTTGATAAAGCATGGGAACCACACAAATAGGGAAATCACCAGCTATTCCACCACCTATTTGAAAGAATCCTATACCATTATCACTAGTATTCTCGGTGTACCAGTCTGCTAGCATTGTCATATACTCAATACCTGATTTAACTGTGCTTGCTTTTAATTCACCTTTCATAACATAACTAGCAAAAATGTTACCCATGGTGCTATCTTCCCATCCAGGTACCACGATAGGTAAATTAGCTTGTGCCGCAGCATACATCCAGCTATTTTTCAAATCGATTTCATAATACTCTTCTAGAACACCAGATAACAACATTTTGTACATGAATTCATGTGGGAAATAACGTTCGCCTGCATCCTCTGCTTCTTTCCACAATTTGTAGATATGCTTTTGTAACCGTCTGAATGCCTCTTCTTCAGGAATGCAGGTATCGGTAACGCGATTAAGGCCTTTTTCTAGTAAATCCCATTCATCTTGCGGTGTTAGGTCTCTATAATTAGGAACTCTTTTATAATGACTGTGCGCTACAAGATTCATGATATCTTCTTCTAGGTTTGCACCTGTACAAGAAATTATATGAACTTTATCTTGCCTGATCATTTCAGCAAAAATTTTACCTAATTCGGCAGTACTCATAGCTCCTGCTAGTGATACCAACATTTTGTTGCCTGCTGCCAGTTGATCTTCATAACCTTTTGCAGCATCAACTAGTGCAGCTGCGTTAAAATGCAAGTAATAGTTTTCTATGAATTGAGAAATAGCTCCTTTAGTATTCATCGTCGTCAATTTTTTCAGATTTTACATTGTTTTTTTCCGCTTTCGCGAAAGCGTAATCACCATCATGGTCTTGCTCATCGCTAGCAAATTTGTAGCTCAACATTTTGTAATAAAGTTTTGCCGCAGCAAATGCCGATGCTTTGTAATCGCCAGTTGCACACAGTTCTACTATATCAAATCCTACCACATTACGCTCCTCAAAAACACGTCGTAAAAACTCTAGAGTCTCGTACCACTGAAGTCCTCCAGGTTCTGGAGTTCCAGTCGCTGGTAAAATAGATGGATCAAATGCGTCTAAATCAAACGTGATATACACATCATCTGTAAGTGCATCTATAGCGCTATCCATCCAATAATCATCGGTAATCATTTCATGTGCAAAATATACTTGGTCTTTATTCATTACAGTAGTTTCTGCAACATCCATACTGCGTATTCCTACTTGAACCAAGTTCATATTTTCATTTGCTTCATACATAGCGCAAGCATGATTGTATGGCGACCCCATATATTCTTTTCTCAAATCGGCATGAGCGTCCAATTGTAATACACTTAAATCTTGATACTGCTCATTCATAGCACGCATGGCGCCTATAGAAATGCTGTGTTCACCACCAAATAAGGTAACAAATTTGTTACGGTTTACGTGACCTTTGACTGCATTGTAAACTGCATTTACCATAGCATCTGGACTTGAATTTTCATCAATAGTTGGTGCTAGATAAATACCTTGTTTGTAAACTTCAGTATTTGTTTCAATATCGTACAACTCCATATTTTCTGAGGCTTCTAGAAAAGCATCAGGACCTTTATCGGCTCCTTTTCCCCAGGTACTTGTACCATCGTAAGGAACTGGAATTAATACTGTTTTTGCGTTATTCAGGTTTCCAAATTCATCTGGAATTCCTGCATAAGTCGATGAAAGTTTCATTTTTATGAAAGGATTAAATAGAGTAATTGATTGTTTCAGGCAACTCGACATCCTCTTCACTTGTTACTGTAAGTGGTGACTCACTGTAACCTAAAAGAGACAAAAGCTGCTCTGATTTTTGTTGTTCAGAAAAAAGTGAAGTAGTTAAATTGCCTTCTTCATCTCTATCTATAAGAATATGTTTAGGTTGTGGTATCAAGCAGTGTTGTAAACCACCAAAACCACCAATGGTTTCTTGATAAGCACCTGTATTAAAAAATCCTAGGAACAACGGTCTATCCTTATTGTATTTAGGCAAATAAATAGCATTCATGTGTTGTTCACTGTTGTAATAGTCATCACTATCACAAGTAAGACCACCTAGTAATACGCGCTCATACTCATTATTCCACCCGTTAAGAGGTAACATAATGAATCGCTTATTTATGGCCCAAGTATCTGGTAATGTTGTGATAAACGAACTGTTGATCATGTTCCATTTTTCACGATCATTTTGTTGTTTTTGATACAGCACTTGGAAAATAGCACCACCACTTTCTCCCACGGTATAGCTTCCAAACTCAGTAAAAATATTAGGCTCATCTACTCCTGCCTGAACACAATACTGTTTTATTTGACCTACAATCTCATGAATCATATAGGCATAGTCGTATTCAAAGGCAAGTGAGTTTTTAATAGGAAATCCACCACCTATATTCAGACTGTCTAATTCTGGACATATTTTTTTGAGCTGTACATAAACATTCAAACATTTATTGAGCTCGTTCCAGTAGTAAGCAGTATCTCTAATTCCTGTATTAATGAAAAAGTGTAACATTTTGAGTGATACTTTTTCATCGTTTTGTATTTGTTTTTTGTAGAAAGGAACAATATCCTTATACCCAATCCCTAGTCTTGAAGTATAGAACTCAAACTTAGGTTCTTCTTCACTAGCAATGCGTATTCCTACATTAAACGGACGGTTAATTGCACCACGCAGTAACCCTAATTCTTCATAATTATCAATGACACTTATTGAGTTATCATGTCCTTGATTAACTAATTGTGCAATGTTGTCAATGTACTGGTCACGTTTAAAACCATTACTCACTATGTAAGTATCTGGTTTTATTTTTCCGCTTTTTTTAAGCTGTTGAACTATGTCCAAATCAAAAGCACTTGAAGTTTCAATATGAATATTATTCTTCAAAGCTTCATCTAGCACATGTTTAAAGTGCGAGCTTTTTGTACAATAACAATAATGGTATTCTCCTTTATAATCATGTGCTTTTATTGCATCCTGAAACCATCCTTGCGCCGCTTTTATATTTTGCGATATTTTAGGTAAGTAGGTAAATTTTAAAGGCGATCCATAATCAGCTACTAATTGTTTAAGGTCAATGCCGTGAAATTGTAGCCAATTGTTTTTTAATTCAAATTCCTCTTGAGGAAAATAGAAGGTTTGATCAATAAGATCAATATACTTGTTCTTCATTATATAAAGCTATATGTTGATTCTTAGTTAGCTTAAAGCTACTAATTATTAAAGTTTAAAAAATGAAGAGAAGGTTGATTAACAATTAAATAAGAGTTAATTCTACCTGTTAGATAAGATTGAATTTCAGAAGTCAGCCATAAAATTCGGTTCTCTATACCTAGAGCAGCTGTGAGGATAGACTTCTTTATGTCCTCCAGCCCGAATCTGAAAACAATTTTCATTTTAAAAGGCGATGCGCAGTTTAAAAAAAATGATTGCTGCTCATCATGGGGTCAAATGTATTCAAAAGTTTAAATAAAAAAACTTTTTTTTATTTTTTTTACATACTGAATATCAATACATTATGCTTAAAATAAAAAATCCGCAGAGATTATTTCTGCGGATTTTGATCTAAATTATGCTAGAATTATTCTTTATCCAACATTAAGTAATCTAATTTAATCTCGTTAAACTTATTATTGAACTGCTTAATATCTGATTGGAGTACCTTGTCAAACTCCTGAAGCTGTAATTCAATCGCACTAGTTAACTCATTTTTTACTTGAATCGCTTGATCAGTAGGTGCAAAATCACTCATTCCTGTTAGGCTATTTAAATGAGCCAACTTATTCGTCAAACGAATCGGAAAGTTTAATGGATCCTGACCACTGCGGTTTTGGGTTTGATACAGCGCTTTTTCTACCTCATTGAATTTCTTTTGCATTTGAGTGGCCATTTCCACCATTTCTTTCACTTCTTCTCTCTCATTCTCCTTATAAAGGTTTTTAAATGAAGTAAGTTTCTTATTAAACTCTCGTATATTTTTAATACTCTTATGCGCTTTGTCAACCGTTGCGTTTACCTCGGTTATGAAATCAAACTGTTTTTGCATGTCTGCCACAGTTGCCTCACTATTTGGTGGTGCTATAATGGTAATAGGTTGACTTAACTTCTCATCATTAATCTCTAATTCTACCTTATAATTACCAGGAACAGCTTTTGGCCCAGAAAGGTTTGCCCACCATAGAATCATACCTTTTAGCTGTTCAGCATCGTCGTATTGAGTATTCCAATTAAATAGATTTGCACCGGTTTTTGCCTTGAGCGGACTTTTTTTATCATAAGTAGCATACTTTTTAATCAATTTATTTTTATCGTCATAAAAACTAAGTGCCACACTGTCCTTCTCATTTAATTTCGGTAAATAAAAGTGAACTTGAACACCTGCTGGATGGTTTGTCCCTGCAGTTAAAGATCCTGGCCTACCATTTCCTGCCATCCTGTAGGCAGTTTTTGGTTTGAAAAGAATGTTTTCATTCTGCTTTCGCGAAAGCGTGTGCTGCACTCCTTGTCTAACTAAATCTAAATCATCGTGAATCCACAAACTTCTTCCCTGAGTTGCGATGATTAGGTTACTATTCTTCACAGCAAGATCTGTTACTGGAACTATAGGGAGATTAAGTTGAAAACTCTCCCAATTTTTACCATCGTTGAAGGAGATGTACAATCCAGTCTCGGTTCCTGCGTATAACATACCTTGAGTTTTGTCATCTTCACGGATAACACGGGTAAAATGCTCGTCTGGTATACCGGTGGTTATTTTTTTCCAGGTTTTCCCGTAATCGTCTGTTTTAAATAGGTACGGTTCAAAGTCTCCAAGTTTGTATCGTGTTGCTGCCACGTAGCATGTGGCTGCGTCGTAACGACTAGGTTCAATACTATTTATTTGAGCCCATTCTGGAAGTCCCTTAGGAGTTATATTTTGCCAGTTTTTCCCACCATCACGAGTAAGGTGTACTAGTCCATCATCACTTCCTACCCATAACTCACCAGCTTTCACAGGAGATTCGGCAGCGGCAAAAATGGTACAATAGTATTCTACACCTGTATTATCTTTTGTAATAGGTCCACCACTAGGACCTAATTTTGTAGGGTCATTACGTGTAAGATCTTTGCTTAGTAGTTCCCAACTTTGACCTTCGTCAGTAGTTACGTGAACGTGATTTGAGAACGCGTATAATTTATTAGGTTCATGTTTTGAAAACATAATAGGGAAGTTCCATTGAAAACGGTATTTCATTCCTTCTGCACCATGACCCATTGGATTATCTGGCCAAACGTTTACCGCACGTACCGATTTAGTTTGATGATTTACCCTAGTAAGATAACCACCATAGCTACCACCATAAACGATATCGTTATTTTTAGGATCCACTGCAATGTGAGCACTTTCTCCACCAGCAGTTCCTTCCCAGTCTTTATCTGTTATACTACGACCAGTAGTTCTATGAGGGATTCTAATAGTTCCATTATCTTGTTGTGCCACATAAATTCGATAAGGAAAGCTATCATCTGTGGTTACTCTATAATATTGAGCAGTAGGTTGATTGTGATAGGTACTCCAAGTTTGACCACCATCGTAGGTTACTTGTGCGCCACCGTCATCGGCCATGATCATTCTATTTGAATCCTCTGGTGCAATCCATAAATCGTGATGATCACCATGAGGCGCTCTGGCACTTTCAAAGGTTTTACCGCCATCAACGCTTTTATGGTAGCTTACATTAACTACATAAAGTTTATCCACGTCTTCAGTATCGGCATAAATACGCGTGTAATACCAAGCTCTTTGTCTTAAACTACGGTCACTATTGGTGCGTCGCCATGTAAGGCCAGCGTCATTACTACGGTAAACACCACCTTTGTCTTTATGTTCAACTATGGCATATAACCTGTCACTACTTACTGGTGATACGGTAATACCCATTATTCCTAAAGTACCTTGAGGGAAACCTTCATTGGAAGAGATTTCCTTCCATGTTTCACCGTAATCTGTACTTTTCCATAAAGCACTGCCATCACCACCACTGCTTAAACTATAAGGTGTGCGTTGAAGTCTCCAAGTACTGGCATACAAAACACGTGGATTGTTAGGGTCTATAATTAAATCAACAGCTCCTGCCATATCATTGGCATAAAGTTTTTTACTCCATGTTTTACCACCATCGGTAGATTTATAGACGCCGCGATCTGTTGTGGGTTTGTAAATATTACCTAGTACAGCTGCGTAAACAATATTGTGGTCATTGGGATCGATAGCGATACGAGGTACGTGTCTACTATTAGGTAATCCTGCAGACTTCCATGTTTTACCTGCATCTTCACTTTTATACACACCATATCCGCTAGATACATTTCCTCTCACTGTTTTTTCTCCACCACCAACATAGATTACATTATGATCACTTGGCGCAACGCTTACAGCACCAATAGATCCTCCAAAAAATCCATCAGAGATATTCTTCCAGGTTCTACCACCATCTTGTGTTTTCCACACTCCACCACCGGTGCTTCCGAAATAAAACAAATTAGGTTTACCTGGAACACCCGTAACAGCGGCACTACGGCCACCTCTAAACGGACCTAATAGTCTAAAGTTTTGAGATTCGTAAAGTTTTTGGGATTCTGGTGGTTCTGGTAGTTGTTGTGAATTTGTTTTGGCGCAAGCTAAAACAACCAATAAAATCAAGAGTAATTTTAAACATTTCATGCATTCAAATTTTCCTTAAATATAAGTCTAAGAGCACAAAATTTAAGTATCGGGAATTATTGATAACATATAAGGAAATAACCACATTTCTAAAGGTCTTTTCTCATCGGATATTTGTACCAACAAAACAAACAAGTACAATTAAATAGATACAATATGGCAACTTTTAATGTCCCAACAAGAGATCAAGTTAACAATACAAATCAAGGAATTTTTGACAACCTTGAGAAACAATTAGGGTTTGTACCTAATCTATACGCGACCTATGCGCTTTCCAATAATGCATTGAGTAATTATTTGAATTTCTCAAGCGCCAAAACTTCTTTAAATAATAAAGAAAAAGAAATCGTAAACCTTGCGGTAAGCCAGGTAAATGAATGTCAATATTGCTTGAGCGCTCATACTGCGATAGGAAAAATGAATGGATTTACTGACGAGGAGATCCTAGAGTTCCGATCAGGAAAATCTAGTAATAATGAGAGTTACAACGCTCTTGCAGCGCTGGCCAAAAATATTACTGAGAATAGAGGTCGCGCAGATAATGATAAAATAGAGGCTTTTTTTGACGCTGGATATTCGCAAGAAAATCTAGTAGATACTATCGTTTTAATAGGTGATAAAACCATTTCAAATTACCTACACAATACTACACAAGTGCCGGTAGATTTTCCAGAAGCACAAGCTTTGGAAGCTGCTACTGTATAAAGTGTATTTTTTTCATAGTTAGTTGGTTGATTGAAAACAGGCAGATTCATAAAGAACTGCCTGTTTTTGTTTTAAAGATTGTATTTTTAATAAACCAATATTTCAACATGAAAAACCTAGCCATATTTACACTTTTAATCTTGATAACGAGCTGCAATAGTACTAAAACTGCTCTTGAAAAAAGTAATTCAAAAACTGAAGATACAAGTGTAGAGAAAACCCAAATTCTTCAAAACTCTTATGCCTTTCTTATAACTGCCAAGGCAACTGATAAGGATTATGGATATTCACCTGACAAGCCTGCCATGGTAGGTGGCGTTAATTCTAACGAAGGTCCAACTAATGAACGACGCTTTCTAAATGCACTAGCTGGTCCTAATGGAGAAGAGCTTGAATATTACAGAGCTGGAAGCTGTTGCCCTATGAAATCAAAAAATGGTTTTAAAGGTGTCGCTTTATTAGATAAGTACCGCGTTTATTACAAAGGAAGTAAAGACACTCTAGATTTGTATATCAATATGTATGACAGTCGCCAGTTATATATTCCTAGTGGTTTAACAGCTAGAAAGTTCTAGTGACCCTTGCGATACTGCAAGGGTGATATTCCTACATGTTTTTTAAAAAACTTAGAGAAATGACTAGCCTCGTTGTATCCTAATTCAAAAGCTATTTCCTCGGCGCTATGTTGAGAATTTCTCAACAAGCGTTTTGCTTCTACAACAATGCGCTCGTTTATAATCTGTAAGGGCGATTTTAAATTGTTTTTTTTGAACAAATTGGATAAGGTTTTGGGTGATTTGTACAACATGGCTGCATAATCACTTACTTGATGGTTTTCCTTAAAATGTTGCTCTACTAAAATGTTATACTGTCTAAATAAATCAAGCTGTTTAATGGATAGTTCCTCAGACAAACCATTTTCTTTGAGTAATCGAGTGCTGGTAATCAACATTCTTTTAAGCAACGTTCTTAACATTTCACCTTGAATACGATCCTTAGTCTCAAACTCTTCTTGAAAAAGTAAAAGCATAGCCTCAAAACTACGAGATTGTTTATCTGACAATGAGATTACCGGCGCGGTAGATGAGCCATAAAACAACAGCCCATTACAACTTACTTCTTCATCATTATGTTGAATACAATAAAACTCACGATTAAACACAAAGGCAATTAAACCTTGATTGTTCTTTGGAACCTCAACTATATTATTTGGCGTACAAAACAGTACTTGATTTTGTTTGAGCAATAAGTCATACCCATCAACCATCATTTCTTGCTCTCCTTTATTACACCATATAATTTTATACATACCATCTTCCTTTAGCAAGTTTAAGGAAGGACCACATTGAAAGTTGGTAATGGTAAATTTACCTTCGGCCTTGATGTTATGATAATCCAATTTCATAGGGTAAAAATAGGAAAAATCTACTTTAATTCTTTTTGATATGTTTTTTAACGGAACCTATTCCACCAGCATCAATAACTTTAAATCCCTTAGACTTAAGTTTTGCAGTAGCCATAGTACTACGACCACCCATTTTACAATATGCGATTATGGGTTTTTCCTTATCCAATTTATCCAATTGACTCTCTAAAGAAGACAATGGTATGTTTAATGATCCAGGGATATTATTACCATTAAATTCTGATGATGTGCGCACATCAAGAAGCAATGCATCCTGATTAAGGTATTCCTGTATTCTTTGTTTCTTTTTATTTTTAAATAGTCCGAACATATTTATTTACTAATTTTTAAAGTCCTAAATGTAGCTTTTATACCTTAGTCGTATGGAATACATAAACTATATACTTATAGGTTTAGGTCTTGGAATACTTATTGTTCAATTCTTTAAGCAAGAAGAAAAAGCCGCCAAAAAAGCTACGATAAAAGCTAGAGCAGCACGTAGAACTCGCCTAAAAAAACAACACGACTTAATAAAATCCCTTGCTGCTAAACATACAGAACAACCTTCAGTTAAAAACGAAGCTATACATTCTATTACCGATTACTCCCTTAAAAGTATAGAATTTTCTCTCCATGATCTTACTAAGCTTATCACAAATCTACAGGACCATTACAAGAAAACTTCCAGTAAAACGACTTTTAAAACCAGTTTTCCTACTCAGTTAAATCAGCAGTTAGAACCTATACATTTCTGGAAATTATTAATACTAAAAAACGAAGCGCTGCACAACGCAGTTCAACACTCGGCAGCGACTTACATTACAAACATTGTTTCTATAGAAAACAAAGAACTTGTGATAATTACGCATGACACTGGTGTAGGCTTTACTAAAAAAGAACTCTTCTATTCCGATGGCCTAAAATTGCTCCATCAGTTAGTTGATGAATTGAACGGTATTACCACATTAACGAGCACACTTGGCAATGGAACTATTGTGCGTACTTCATTCCCACTTATAACTTTTTTAAGTAAGTAACTCATTAATCTCATCTATCAACAACCATTGATCAGGAAATTCTTTTTCCACTTGATTCAAGATACCTGTAAGCTCATTGATTTGACTATCGTCTAGGACAGTGTTATTTGTTTTTACGCTTTCGCGAAAGCGTCGTACCTTTTTATACCATCCATGAACAACAAGTTGTTTTTCAGTGTAAACAGGTTTCACAGTTTTTGTATCACTCTCGTGGTACACCAGGTCAAAACTGTGATAATCGGCCGGACCAGCATAGGCGCTAACTATTTCCTTTCCAACTGCTAAATGCAGCATACCATCTTGAGGTGTAAAAAGCACCTCATCCTTGTAAGTAACCCTGCAGTCCACGAATTGAATAAGCATAAGTTTACCATTCAAATTACGCATACCAGTTACATTTAAACCTTCTACATGAATACCACTTTCATAGGTAAACTCTATACGTTCATTGTCATAAAAATTATAAGCTTGTAAGTCACGAGGTCCCATATCCTCAATGGCTAGCGAAATGCCTTTTAGTTTTCCTAGCGGACTCAAAAAGCCTTTTTTATGCGTAGAAATTCCATGCCCGATAAGTTCCTTCTCCCTATATGCTAGTGCAGATTCACCTGTTGTCTCAAAAAATACAACCTCATTGTCCTCATTAGTAATCATACGAGTAAATACTCCTGATACTTGTAATCCGGTGCTCAATTCTATAGTTCCTAAACTCTTAGAATCTATTAATTTACGTAAGCCTCGATGACCACCTTTACGTACAGCCATAGTATTGGCAAACTCTTCAAGAACCTCGCTCAATCGGGCAAAATCTGGTGTAACATATAAATGTGGTTGTTTGCGAGTTATATCAAAGTCTTGATAAGCGGCATCAATAGAATAGGGTCTTTTTTCCACTTCTGGCTCCAGACAACTTTTACTCTCACCTATACTAGAAAGCAATCCTGCTCCATAAATCTTAGGATCGTCTAGAGTTCCTACTAATCCGTATTCTACAGTCCACCAGTGCAAGTTGCGAATGAGAGACATCTCGCTAGGTTCCACCTTTTTGTTTTGTAAACGTTCCACTTCTTCCTCGGCAATGGAGATTTGTTGATCTAGTTGTGCATCGTGAACAGCCGTGCGTGTTTCTTTAAGTATGGAAAGCTGCCTAACAGCCTCGTACATTTGATGATCGTGTGCACTTGAAATTGCTTTACTACCTATTTCTCCAAATCGTCTTAAATATTCCGCATAGTCTGGGCTGGCAATTATAGGAGCATGTCCTGCAGCCTCGTGGATAATATCTGGAGCAGGCGTGTATTCAATATTTTCCAGTTTTCTTATATCGGCAGCAATTACCAATATTTTATAGGCTTGAAATTCCATGAAGGCAGCTGGTGGAATAAATCCATCAACCGCAACTGCTGCCCAGCCTATTTCCTTTAAAATACGATTCATTCCATACATAGAAGGAATCTCTTCAATAGAAATACCTGTTTTTTCCAATCCTTTTAAGTACGATCCATGAGCGACTTTACTTAAAAACTCAACATTACGTTGCATGACATGACGCCACACCGCTTGATCTTGCGCTGTGTACAATTCATAGTTTTGTGGTTTTATGAATTGTTTTAAATGAGGTGGTAAACGGTCAATTAAAGGATTAGATTCTATGTTTTGTAGCATGTCTGCGTATTTACACGCAAATCTAAAGTCTAATTATCACATGGATGGTATAAACTTTTGTGAATAATTTGTTTTAGAGGTATACTTGCAATCCCATGACCCAGCGTAAATCTCAAATTCTAACTACTGCAGCACGACTTTTTAAAGAACGTGGATATTCTGCCGTTACCATGCGAGATCTAGCTGCGGCGCTAGATATGAAGGCTGCAAGCTTATATAATCATATATCTGGTAAACAAGAAATACTTACGATTTTAATTCTTGAGGTTGCTCACGAATTTACCAATGGAATGAAGCAAGTTGAAAGTCAGGATAGCACTGCCTTTGTAAAGGCTCAAAATCTTATCGCCTTACATATAAAAATTGCTTTATCACTTACTGATTCACTAGCTGTACTTAATAACGACTGGATGCATTTAGAAGGTGTTTCCTATGAAGAATATATACGATTGCGTAAGAATTATGAGGCCGATTTTAAACAAATCATACTAGAAGGAATCGATAAAGGCGAGTTCAAAAACATGAGTGTTGAAACTATCTTATTCAATCTTTTGAGCACACTAAGATCCATCTATTTATGGATTCCAAAGAAATCTCCCAGTGAGATTGAAACTCTTAAAGTAGAACTGCCAGATTTACTTTTACTTGGACTTAAAAAATAAGTCCTTTTAAACTTTCTACAATTTTAAGGGTCTCATGATCGTTAAACATTAAAACCATTTATTATGAGAAAATTATTGATTTTACCTTTCATGACAGTATTACTTTCAATAGGCACCTCATGTTCTAGTGATGAAGAAAACACAAACCAATCTGATACAGAACTAGCAAAGGAAAGCGCAGCTATTGAAGTAGCAGAATCGTTTGATTTTGACCTAGTTCTAGATGTTGAGGATCTTAATTTTTCAAGAGATTTTACAGAAGAGGATAGCATTTCTAAAAATGGTTGTGTGGTTGTTACCACTCAAACTACAAACGGTGGTTTTCCTAAAACGTATACACTAGATTTTGGGACTGGCTGCACATCTCCTAGAGGTATTACCCGAACCGGGATAATCGAAATTACTTTAACTGACATGTTACGTAATCCAGGAGCAGTAGCAACTGTAGAAAGACGCAATTACACTATAAATGGAAGAGGTTTATCTGGTCTAGTAACTTATACAAATACGTCAACATCTACCAGTATTCAATGGAATAGAAATGTTTCAAATGGAAGTTTTACTAGTCTAAACGGATCGGTATTTAACTTTAATAGCGACGTTGACACTCGACTCATTCAAGGAGCTGGAACATTAATAAGAACTGATGATGTAGTGGAATTATATATGGGTAATAGAACGGTAAGTAGACCAAATGGTTCTAGTCTAACAATTACCATCTCACAACCTTTACTAAAACCTTATACCTGTGCAAATATCACTGAAGGTGTTCTTGATTTTAATGGCACAGTTCTACAAGGAAGCTTGGATTATGGCTCTGGTGCTTGTGACAATCAAGCAGTGTATACAACAGTAAATGGTAATACTATCAATATTACTTTATAAGATTTTTAAACAAAAAAGAAGA
Organism: Nonlabens sp. SY33080; assembly: GCF_011784885.1. NCBI lineage: Bacteria > Pseudomonadati > Bacteroidota > Flavobacteriia > Flavobacteriales > Flavobacteriaceae > Nonlabens > Nonlabens sp. SY33080. Next base: position 2,697,543 of record NZ_CP050461.1, on the reverse strand, counting down.
AAAGCCTTTTCATTTTACGAAAAGGCTTTTTTTATTGAATCCATTGATACAATTCCTTTGGAGATAAATACTCAAAAGAACGTTTGATAACATTGAATTGTTCATCAAATAGTACAATTACAGGCGCTACAAAAGGTTTGTCTTTTCGACTTCCTAATAATTCGGCGAGCTCATGAGTCGGGTTTCTAGATTTTTTAAGGTTTTTATTGATAAATTGATCATTGCCTATTTGGATAGTATCAGCTGTTTCAGCGTTTAATTTAATGGTATAATAATCCTTTTTTAATTTCTCTATTACCTGCTGATCTTTAAATGCAGATTGCTCCATTTTTTTACAATACACACACCAATCCGTATAAAAATAAAGGATTGTTCTTTTACGCTTTCGCGAAAGCGAGTCCTCAACATTCTCAATTGTGGTCCATTCTATTGAATTGCCTTGTGCGTTTATTGGAAATACCACAAAGGCCACAATAACAAAAACGAGTGTAGTATACAGTTTCATAATCAATGTATTTTACCAATTTTGATTCCTAAAAATACAGTTCTAGGAGCCATAGGTCCATAAACATAATCTGAATCTCTGGTAGCGCCCGTATCAAAATCGTCTTGAAAACTATCAAACATATTGCGCACACCACCAGAAATGGTAATCATAAAATCATCACTGTAATCAAAATGAGTTTCAACTTTGAGATTCATGTCAAAAAAAGGAATAGATCGATTTATTTGAAGAAATCCGCTGTCACTTATTACTCTAGGAACATTCATGCGACCTGTATAGGTACTGGTAAGATCGACATTAAACTTTTCTGACGGTAACCAGGTAGCATTTAAAAACCCATACCAATTAGGATTACGTACAAACTCATCTATAAAGATATCAGACTCTCCTAAAGTACCATCGCTTTCAAATAGTAATTGTTCATCATCATACCTAGATTCTTGATAAGTAGCGCCAATTTGAAACCTCCAATCGGACGATGGCGAAACACCTATTTCAATATTACTACCAAAGACAGTTGCACCAGAACCATTGCGTACCTCTTCTAATATAGAACCATTATTCAAGGTAGCACCTGTGCTCACTTGAGTAAATGGATCCTGAATAGTTGTATAAAATCCTTCTACCAGAAAATCTAATTGAAGTAAGTTTTTTGAGAGAGAGTAATTTAAAGAACTGGTAAAAGCATTAGAGTATTCTGTTTTTAAATCTTCAGATAAGATAACAAAGAGCTGTTCTCCTCCTACACTAGATATATGTAAATCTTCATTAAACGCTTGTGGAGCTCTAAAACCGTGAGCATAACCTGCTCGTAATTTAATTTGTTTTGTCAGGTCATAACTCATAGTTAATCTGGGAGAAATAGCTGTTTGATCAATTGATACCTCTCGCAAAACTGTCCCTACTGAATATTTCCCATCCACGTTTACATGGTCTAATCTTGCTCCTAATAAAGCAGTAACTTTTTCGGTAGGTTTCCACTCGTATTGTGAATAAAACCCAATAGTATTTACCTGTTGATCAATAGAACGATTATAACCAGGAATTTCATCTTCTGTATTGGTTGTTACGTATTCCAATCCTGTAGTAATTACATCTCTTGTGAACGATTTAGTATGTTGAACTCCTGTTACCCAAGCCAAATCCTTAGTAGTACCAAATGCATTATTGGCAATTAAACTATCCTGCCTAGTTCTTGATCCTCCTAAACCACCGTAATAGCTGTCTCGATTTGTATAAGATGTACTTGTATAAGCTTGTAGCTTGTGAGAGTAATCGGTGCTTTCCCATTCATAATCGGCATCACCTATGAATGTATCGTGTTGAAGCTCTTCCGTGATATCGGTAAATTGAGGTGCAAGATCCAGTCGGTTACCACCACGTCTATATTCCTTTATTGCATTTAAATTCAATGAGATTCTACTGCGCTCATGAGGTTTTAAGAAAGCTTTTGCCCCAACCGTAGTGTTATCAATTTCTACTATTTCAGTAAAGCCATCATCATTAGCATCATAGGCATCGCGATTGCGGTATGAGCCGTATAAGGTAACTCCAGTCTGTAAATCATCAGCTACAATAGATGAATTGAAATTTAAATTTCTATCTAATGCGTCTCCTTTTATGCTTGATATGGTACTACCTATTTCCCAAGTATTTAAAACAGGATCTTTAGTGATTACGTTTACCGTACCTGCAATAGCATTTGACCCATATAGAGCACTACCACCACTGCGCACCACTTCAATACGCTCAATGGTATTAACGGGTATTTGCTCTAGACCATAAACGCCCAATAGAGAAGTGAATACTGGTCTACTATTCAAAAGAATCTGAGTATAGGCTCCTTGTAATCCATTTAATCTTACTTGAGTAAATCCACAATTTTGACAATTATTTTCTACTCTTACTCCAGGAGCGTAACCTAATCCGTCGGCCAGTGTAGTTGATTGGGTTGCATTGAGCAATCTTGTACGTATGGAAGATATTACCACCGGTGCTTTTTTACGTTCTACTCGATTACGAGTAGCACTAACTACAACTTGGTCTAATCCTAAAGCATCTTTTACCAATGTGAATTCAAACGAGTTTTCTTCTTGAGATACATCAATGGTTTGGGTTGAATTGCGGTATCCGGATGCCGAAATATAAAGAGTATACTCACCTTTCTCATCTAAGGTTATAGAAAATTCACCATCAATATTAGTGAATGCTCGTGTGTTTGTTTCTTTAACTACAACAGTAGCCAGAACTACAGGATCTTTATCACTTAAAACTTTACCTTTTATTGTTAAAGAAGGTGATTGAGCGAGTGAAATAATAGGGATTACAAAAGCCATTACTTTACACAATTCTAATTTACGAAGCATCAAAATTTATTTTTAGACAAAACTAAATAATTAATTAGCTGCAAAAAAATAATATTAAATAATTTAAAAAACCTCTAACTTTTTTTAAGAGTTAGAGGTTTTTTAAATACAGTAAGTATTTATGTTATACTATGTGTTTTTTAATGTGAGCTGTGACCAAATAATCAGACCAAATGACCGCTTGTTCAATTTTATCAAATGCTTGAAAAGGAACTTTTGAAAATTTTTTTTCAATCTTAATATTTTGAATAGTAATAGGTGAGTATGCAACTACACCAATACCCAAAAGATTGGGAATCTCGGGAAAATGGTGATAGACGAGTGGATTTACGCTATACGAGTTAATCCTATTACTCAAATAAACCATCGGATTTGATCCGTAGGTTTTTTCTATGAACATTTTCAAATAACGAAGATGACCTTCGCCAACTACAATCCCTTCCGCTATTTGGGTGATTAAAAAATTTTTAAAAACAAATACTTCTGCATAACCGAAATCTTTATACGTAATTCTATCCATAGCAGAAATTTTGACCAAAGTTAAATTTTATAACCATGCAAAATTCCAAACATTATGATAATAGTAGTTAATTTTCTGTTTATCAGTAATTTCGGTATTTAAAACAAATTAACCAGAATATTCACCATTAATGAGGAAGCCTAGCTCGTAAAAGGCCATAAACGTAAGTGCCTATTAATGCACCACTAATTACGATTAAAATAGAAGGAAAACCAGCACCTATCAAAACATACATAGGTCCAGGGCATGCACCTGCAAGCGCCCAACCTAATCCAAAAAGAATTCCGCCAACTAAATACCTAGGAAAGCTAGGTTTTTTTTGATTTAATTGCATATCTCGTCCACCTAAGGCTTTGATATTTTTACGCTTAATTAATTGTATTCCTACTACTCCTAGAATAAGAGCACTTCCAATAATTCCGTACATATGAAAACTATCGAAACGAAACATTTCATAAATCCTAAACCAAGAAGCGGCCTCAGACTTATACATTACTAAACCAAAAAATACTCCTATGGCTAAATAAGCTGTATACTTTTTCATATTAGAATATTAAGGGGAAGAAAACGTGAATCATTATTAATCCACCTATAAAAAAACCTATGACAGCTATGAGAGATGGTAACTGTAAGTTGCTCAATCCAGATATAGCATGTCCCGATGTACAGCCACCTGCGTATCGCGCTCCAAATCCAACAAGAAAACCACCAACTAGCAATATTGCGATTGTTGTGAAGTCGTTTAAGCTTTCACTTGCAAACAACTCTTCTGGCAAATAACTTTCACCAGCACTTAGAAAATGATACTCACTTTTAAGCTCTTCCACAGTATTTTTTGAGATAGAAACACTGTTATCACCATTATTTGTCATAAAGGTGGATCCTAGGAATCCTCCAATTATCGCACCTAGCACAATCATTAAGTTCCATCGCTCTTCTTTCCAATCAAAATCAAAAAAATCTGATGTCTTACCAGCTCCGAAAGCAGCACATTTCGTTCTTAAATTTGCCGAGATTCCAAATTGCTTACCTAAAAACAATAATAAAAACATTACAAGCGCAATCAATGGCCCTGCAACATACCACGGCCACGGTTCATAAATCCAATGCATCAATAATAAATTTTTATGCAAATATCACGCTTTAGCGAAAGCGTAACAGTAACAAAAGTTACAGTATTACATAAATCTCTATTTTTTATCTAGATCCTTTTGGTGTTTTGTTTCACGTCTTGCTCTTTCAGCCTTTAAAGCCTCCTTGATTTTTGGATCAAAGTGAACACCATCAGCATGCATATCGGCTGGAGTTCTGTTAACCATAGGAACTCTATTTTTTTCTTTATCTGCCATAATTTCAATTTTCAATAAAGATACTTATTTTGTTTAATCTTTATTTTAATTTATTAAACATTTAATAGTTAATAGTTTCGTTTTAAAAAGGCATTAGCACGAGTTTAGGAATGATTTTAGAATTGTCCAGCTACAAGATTCTATTTTTATTTTATGAAAAAACCTATTCCACAACAACAAGCTCCAGAACTATCATTTCCTTTACTAGGAGAGAAAGTATGGGATCTTAAAAAAGCAGATAGTGAAAATTTTACACTTGTAATATTTTATAGAGGACTGCATTGTCCATTATGTAAAAAATACTTGGAACAACTCAATGAACTCTTATCTGAGTTTAAGGATAAAGGTGTTCAGGCAGTGGCTGTAAGTATGGATGATGAAAAAAGAGCTAGACTTTCTAAACAAAAATGGGACATCGACAGAGTATCTCTAGGATATAATTTATCGGAAGAGTCGGCTAGAAATTGGGGACTTTATTTGAGCAAAGGAATTAAAGAAGGTGAACCTGATCTATTTAGTGAACCTGGATTGTTCCTTGTTGATAGTCATAACGATATCTACTACGCTGCGATTAATAGTAATCCATGGGGTAGACCTCATTTACCATCTATGTTAAAAGCTATAGACTTTATACTAGATAAAGAGTATCCTGCACGAGGCGAAATGATGTAAATTTGTGAAATGCAATATACAGAATCTACCTACTTCTTTGACTATGAAAATTCTGTAATACAGGACATTCTCAAAGAATTTAGTCATCTGGAATCTAAACAGGAATTAATAGAGAAATTATATATTAAAGTAAGAGATGGTTGGCGCTATCTTCCCTTTAATATAGGTTTGACTGCTGAACATTTTAAAGCTAGCAATATTGCTCAAAAAAAAGATGGTCATTGCATTGACAAAGCCATTTTATATATAGCATGTCTACGTGCCTTTAATATACCTGCAAGATTGCATCTTGCTAAAGTTTCTAATCACATAGCTACTGAACGTCTAGAAAAGGTAATTGGAACTAATGAGCTAGCTCCTCATGGTCTGGTAGATGTGTATTTTAATAATCAATGGGTAAAGTGCTCACCAGCCTTCAACAAGGAGTTGTGCGACATTTATCAAGTAAACGTTCTAGAATTTGATGGTACCCAAGATTCTGTTTTACAGGAATACAATAATGAAAATGCAAAATTCATGTCGTACCTTGAAGATTACGGCCACTTTGAAGACGTTCCTCTAGAATTTATTAAAAACACTTTTAAATCTAATTATCCTGATTTTTATGAAAAATATAAAGATCAAGATCATATAGTCATCTAAATTAAGTCATTGTTTTAAAGCGACCTTAGAACATAATATATGTTCTAAGGTCGTTTGCATTATCGATACTATTAATTAACTAAGATTTATCTCATCATAAACTAAGAAGAATAATTAGTTTGAACTTTTAAGATATGTTACTTAATACCTTTGTTATAGAGTAAACAAAAATGAAGTTCATATTAAAAATATTAAAAAAGGTGCTTTTAGGTCTAGGTATTGTTATCGGAGTGATTTTCCTCATAAGTGTAATATTCTTATACACTAGTCCACAATTTGGAGGCAAGGCTAGTGATGAAAAAAAACAGTCTTATACAAAATCCGACAACTATACTGACGGTAAGTTTAAGAATGCAGGAAACATCTCAACAGAAATGAGCTTTAAAGACATGATGAAGGCTACTGCTGGTATGTTTAAAAAAATCCCCAATGCCAGACCTAACCACTCACTTCATGTTCAAAAAATTGACTCTGTATCCATTGAAAATTATAAGGGTGAAGCAAGGATCATATGGTTCGGTCATTCTACTTTTTTAGTTCAGATCAATGAAAAAAACATTCTGATAGACCCTATGTTGAGTGATGTTCCTGCACCTCATCCATGGTTAGGTTCAAAACGTTTTAATGAGGAACCTCCGATTACCATAGAACAACTTCCAAAAATAGATGTGGTTCTATTATCCCATGATCATTATGACCATTTGGATTATGATTCCATTATAAAATTAAAAGACAAAGTAGAAGTCTTTTATACTCCTCTAGGATTAGGAAATCATTTATTAGCTTGGGGAATTGATGATGAAAAAATCACTGAATTAGATTGGTGGGAAAACACGCAATTTTATGGTTTAACCTTTACTAGCACACCTGCTCAACATTTCTCTGGTCGAGGTTTGAGCGACCGAGATCAAACATTATGGTGCTCGTGGATCATTAAATCTTCAACTGAACAGCTATTTTTTAGCGGTGATAGTGGTTATGGTGCTCATTTTAAAGAAATAGGTGAAAAATACGGCCCGTTTGATTTTGCGATGATTGAATGTGGTCAATACAATGAATTGTGGTCAGAAATACACATGTTTCCTGAGGAAACTGCCCAAGCGGCAATTGATCTCAAAACAAAATCTATGATGCCTATTCACTGGGGTGCATTCAAACTAGCGCAGCATTCTTGGACTGATCCAATTGAGCGTGTAGAGAAGAAAGCTACCGAACTTAGTGTTCCTATGGTAATCCCACAAATAGGAGAACCTGTGCTTATCTCAAAACCGATAGCTGCTAGTAATGATTGGTGGAAATAATAATAATTTGAAAACCGTGAGGACACTTAAAACGATAAAAGCAAATTTTCAATTTAGTGATGAACCAATCTTTTAATTCTTACAATTAGAAGATTCTAGTACTATATAAAAAGAAAAAACGCAGGTTTTGAACCTGCGTTTCTCTATTTATAATCATTGCTTTTAAGCATTACTTAGTGAGTAAATCCACTACACTACGAGCTACTAATCCTGCTGATGCTGGATTTTGTCCTGTAACAACACGTTGATCTACACTTACTTTTTCTTGCCACATATCGGCTTTATCAATTTTGGCTCCTTTTTCCTTTAATTCATCCTCTAGTAAAAATGGAACAACCTCAGTAAGTTCAACATTTGCTTCTTCTTCGTTTGTAAATACGCTTAATGTTTTACCATCTACTAAATAGCTACCATCTGATAATTTGATATTGATCAATCCCGAAGGACCGTGACATACAGCACTTACAATTCCATCATTCTCATAAATCTCACTAGCTATATTTGCTAACTCCTGATTATTAGGGAAATCCCACATCGTTCCATGACCACCAGCGTAGTAAATTACTTGGTATTGACTCGCTTCAACTTGAGATGGCTTTAAGGTTGATTTCAATTTTGCTTGAAAACCCTCATCTTCCCAATATTTCTTATTAATCTCATCATCAAGATCAAAACCATCAACTGGTGGCAAACCACCTTCTGGACTTACAAATGTGATGTCATAACCTGCTTCTTTAAACACTTCATAAGCATGAGTAACTTCACTTAAATAATATCCTGTAGTTTTCCCAGTGTCTCCTAGCTCTTTATGACTAGACAAAATCATTAAAATTTTTGGTGTATCCATTGTTTTTTCTTTTTTATTGATAACTGTTAAAAGTGAAAAAATCACTAAAGCAGTTACCGCTGTTATTGTTTTCATATTGTAACTTTTTTTTAAATCCTTAATGGGTTAAAGAGGTACAAAGTTCCAATAGTTTACCCAAGTTTGCGAGGACTGAACTCACCATTTTAAAGTGCTTTTCCTCACAGTTAATTTGTGACCTATGTCACATGCTAATTTTTATTATTGCATAAAGCTAGTTATACCAAAAGATTAATGATGTTAAGAAAGTCTTGTAATGATTGCGCTTTCGTGAAAGCGTCCTTAATAAAACCCTAATCAAACTAAAAGGAATATTAAGATTAATCGTTTTGTTCGAGGGATTTCCTAATGTGTTCACCATCCCAGTGCTTGTCGTAGGTTACTATACCACGTTTAAAATCACGTTCTAGAAGTTTTTCTTGCTGTTCCAGTTCTTGCCTAGCCTTAAAAATATAGTTTTCATCTCGCTTAGGTTCCTTGGCTAATCGTTTCAAACTTTCAACGTCGTAGGTAATAAAATTTTGCACTTGTCGATTTAAGGTATATTTCCTAAAACCTAATTTATGTAAGGCATCACTGGCAAGAGAAAGGGAAGTATCCAAGGTTTCTCTGTATATATTTTCAATACCCAGATTAAGTAATTCATAGGCCTCATAACGATTTTTGGCTCTTACGAGCAGTTCAACATGAGGATATTTTTCTTTAACTAATAATGCAACTTCCTTATTCACCGCAGGATTATCAATCGCGCAGATTAACATTTTTGCTTGAGCTATCCCAGCAGATTCTAGAAGATCTTGCCTAGTAGCGTCGCCATAGTATACCTCAAAGCCCATTTTCCTCAAAAAATCAACACGGTTAGAATCTATGTCTAGTATGGTAGCCTCAACTCCATGAGATCTCATAAATCGCCCAACGGTACTTCCAAAATGTCCAAAGCCTACCAAAATTACCTTTTGAGATTTAGCGATATGATCCATAGGTCGTTTAATGGATTCTTTGGTACCAACTTTAGGTAAAATCACTCGTTCATTAATTAAACTGAGTATAGGTGTGAGGGACATAGAAAGTGCTGTAATCACTAGCATAACATCCATTTGCTCTGGTGCAAGAATTTCTAATTGAAAAGCAAATGAAAGTAAAACGAATGCAAATTCACCTACTTGTGCAAGGCTCAAAGTTAAGAGTAGTTTTTGATCAAGTTTAAGTTTAAAAACTCGGCCCGTGATGTATAAAACAGCGGCTTTTAAAGTTATAATAAGTACTAGTAAACCACCTATTGTAAAAGGACTTTCTGCTATTACAATAAAATTTATGGAAGCACCTACTGCCATAAAAAACAAACCCAAAAGTAAATTTTTAAAAGGCTCTAGTGTACTTTCTAACTCATGTTTAAATTCACTTGTTGAGAGCACTACTCCACCTAAAAATGCTCCTAATGCAGGACTTAAACCTACAAACTCCATTAAATACGAAATAGAAAATACGATTAAGAAAGCTGCTGCGATAAGTAATTCACGCACACCGGTTTTTGAAACCTTTCGAAGTATTGGTACGATTAAATATCTTCCTACTAGCACAATTACCACTACAGAGGCAAGAATAACTAATGTTTGCAACCCTATAGGTAAATTTTCAATTAAGGTTGCTTCATGCCCATTTGAGCTTACATTTGATGGATCTTGAGAAGACAATAAGGGCAAGGCTCCTAACATCACTATCACGATGATATCCTGAAAAAGCAATATTGAAAAGGAACTTATCCCAAAGGTGGTTTCCATTAACCCCTTTTCCTTAATGGTTTGCAAGGCTATTGCAGTGGAAGACAAAGACACTGCCATGGCTATTACGAGTGCTACTTGCCATTCATATCCTAATATTGTAAAAAGTAAGTAAGTCAATACTAGCGTCGCCGTAACTTGTATTCCTCCCATACCTAGTATAGACTTACGCATGTTCCAAAAGCTCTTGGGTTCAATCTCTAGACCTATAAGAAACAGCATTACCACAACTCCAAATTCTGCAAAATGAAGAATATCATCTCCTTCTTCACCTATTAAACCTAAGACATAAGGTCCGATAATGACTCCTGCGATTAAATAACCTATCACAGAACTTAATCCTAGTCTTTTAGCGATAGAAACACAAATTAAGGCTCCTGCTAGAAATACAATTGCTTCAAAAAGTAATGTTCCCGTCATGAATTTGGGTTTTTAATCAATTCAAGATCGTTTAAAAAGAAGCAATTAGAGAATCCAGTAGCATCAAAATCACCTTTGAGTAAATCAATGAGATTTTCATATTGATTTGCATAATCTAGTAATTGCTCTTCGGATAATTTATGAGTTCCCATTACCGCAAATGGTGGTAAATAATGCATTCCGCACAAATTTGCAGTTTGTTCAAAGGGTCTTAAAAACTCATTGATAGTATAACTGTTATACCCTTGTGAACAATATACCTCTCGAGAGCCGCCAGTGGTTATAACATTAAATACAGTTTTACCTTGCAACATGTTACCTTCAGGACCGTAAGCCCAATTAAACTCTAACACCATGTCCATCCATTGTTTTAAAATTGCTGGACTACTGTACCAGTACAATGGATGGTGCCAGATTATGATATCGTGTTCTTCTAATAATTTCTGTTCCTTTCTTACATTGATATGAAAATCTGGATAGGTTTCATACAGGTCGTGCAATGTAATATGACTTTTAGAGAATAATCGATCGATTAAAGTAGCATTGGCTCTTGAATCTTCAAATCTAGGATGAGCAAATAAGACTAATGTTTTTTTCATTTTTAAATTTAATCAAACCACAGATGTAAATGGCGATGTGTAACTTATACCTTCAATCTGCTTAATGTTTCTCTACTTACACCTAGGTATGAAGCAAGAAGTTTTTTTGGAACTCGTTGAATCAAATGCGGCATTTCGTCAATTAATCGTTCATAACGCTGTTCAACCGTTTGGGTAAGATGAGAAAGTACTCTTTGTTGCAAATGAACAAAACCGTAATTTAATTTTACCCTGAAAAAGTTGGCCATAGCAGGTACTTCCTTACATATCAATTCTCGACTCTCAAAACTTAGACTTAAAAACTGTGTGTCCTCTAAACAATCTAAAAATAGAGTTGCAGGCATTTGATATTGATAAGCATGATAATCACTTATCCAGTAGTTTTCTGAAGCAAACTGTAGGATGTGTTCCTTACCGCTTTCATCTAGGGAATAAGTCCTTAAAAGCCCCTTTAAAATCCAAAATTCATGATCTACAACTTGACCTGTTTGTATCACGAATTGATGTTTTTTCAAACTTCTATACTCAAAATGAGATGCTACAAACTGCCATTCACTATCAGTTAAACTTACTATTTCTTCAATATGTTTTCGCAAAGGTGATAGATCGTGAGTCATACTACGAAAATAATTAAAAGGAGGACTCCAAGTAACCTTTTAATTTGTTAATGATTTAAGTACTCTTAGTAATAATAAGTTATTTAAATATATCTGGTCTATGATTCCACATTGCAATGTATTGTCCTGTGCTCATTTTTCTTGCGATAAATTTTGCTTGTGTAGCAATTTCTCCTTGAAAAAGTTCGTCTACCGACTCAATCCACAGTTGTAGCCAAATACCAAAATGTATGGGCTCGATTTTATAAGATTCCGCTTTATCAACTTTAATGTGATGGGATACTGGACTGCCCTTGTATTTTGCCTTTTTGAATAAATTCGATTCCCAAAAATCAGTCAACTTACTAATATGTAATTGTCATTCATGATCTTTAATATGTTTTGAAAAAATAGGTGCAAGGACCTCGTTTTTTCTCACCTTGGAATAAAACAAATGAACGAGATTTGCCACATCCTGCCTGTTCTCTATAGCATTAAGACCACTTATGAATCAATACATCGAGTTACTGAACAGGAACACCTCGAGTTGTAAATGACAATCCTTGAGACCCATAAGTAGATATCATCACAGCCTCAAACAGCGGTGGATTATCTGTATTTTTCATTGCCCATTCAAACAGAAAATTAGCACCAGATCCTCCTTCATAATCCTTTTCACGTATGATAATTTCTAGAGTTTCCATAGGATTTACCACTATAGGATCCTTAACATACGATCTTACTATTTCACCTGTGGTGTTATAATAATCTGCTTGCGTTATATATAGAGGTTCTGTAGGTGATATATTTCTTATACTCGCTGTTGCAGTAAGGTCAAAGGCACGTTCATCATGCACGTGATAGATGTGCGAGTATACTGGCAGGTATGTTTTTGCTTTCGCGAAAGCGGAAAAATCCTCAACATCTGCTTTCTTCGTTTCCCAACTAGGCTGCCTGCTTGGATACTTGGCTGTTTCTTTTTCAAAACAACCTAACATCATAAAAACACCGATAAGTAAGATGATCTTTTTCATAACAGTAAAGTTAAGTGTCCCATGGTTAAGAAGCATCATAATACTTCTTTTTCAACCAAAAAGAAACTCTTACTAATAAAATTAATGCTGGAACTTCTACCAGTGGACCAATTACTCCTGCAAATGCTTGTCCAGAGTTAAGTCCAAATACCGCTATAGCGACTGCGATTGCCAGTTCAAAATTATTTCCTGCTGCGGTAAATGCCACCGATGCCGTTTTATCATATTCTGCACCCATCGCACGGGTAAAGAAAAATCCAATGATGAACATTAAGGTAAAGTAAATCATTAAAGGGACTGCTATTATAATCACATCCATAGGGATTTCAACAATAAGCTCACCTTTTAATGAAAACATGATTATTATAGTAAACAACAGCGCTATCAAGGTTAATGGAGATATAGTTGGAATAAATGTTTGAGTATACCATTGTTCTCCTTTTATTCGAATTAAAATAAATCGACTTAGAATACCCATTAAAAAAGGTATTCCTAGATAAATAGCAACGCTTTCTGCAATAGTACTTATGGAAATATCTACTATCGCTCCTTCAAATCCAAAGTATGGTGGAAAAATGGTGATAAACAACCAAGCATAAAAACTATAACCGAAAACCTGAAAGATGCTATTGAGAGCAACTAAACCGGCACCGTATTCACTACTTCCTTCAGCAAGATCGTTCCATACAAGAACCATGGCTATACAGCGAGCTAGTCCTATCAAAATGAGTCCAACCATGTACTCTGGATAATCTTGCAGAAATAAAATTGCTAGTATGAACATAAGAACAGGACCTATCACCCAATTAAGAATCAATGAGGTGGATAGTATTTTTACGTTCTTAAAAACTTTGGGAAGTAATGAGTAATTCACCTTGGCTAGCGGTGGATACATCATCAATATCAAACCAATAGCAATAGGAATATTGGTACTTCCACTACTAAATGAATTTACAATATCCGGAAAAGAAGGTATAAAATAACCTAACCCTACTCCTATTGCCATGGCAATAAAAATCCAAAGCGTTAAATTCCTATCAAGAAAGTTTAATTTTTTTGAAGACATTTCTCTACTGTTTTATACAACACTTTTTTAGAGTGCTCATTCTTTGTAATTACAAAGACTATTTTTGGGCTTGTTGAAATACATAAAGCATTTCTGTTGCGATTTGATGGCTGCGTTCTAAATAAACATCTTGCTGTTGTGGTGTGCCATCAGATATTTTAGGATCTAGAAAGGTGATCGGAATTCTTTTAATCGCTCCTGCAATGAAAGGACAGGTTTCATTTGCAGAATCACAAGTCATCACCGCAGCAAATTCTCCTTGTGGATTAAAATTATTATTCAGCACCTTGGAAAATCCTATGATAGGATGTTCATTTTCACCATATTTTATGGAGTAAACTGGATTATCGGTTTCAGATAATTTTTCTATTTGAAATCCTTGTGATTCTAGGGTTTGAGCAACTACAGGAAAGAGTGCAGTAGCCTCAGTACCGGCAGAATAGGTTGTGACTTTATTGAAACCTAAGTACGATGCAGCAGCTTGAGCCCAAATTTGAGATAGGTGACTACGTCTAGAGTTATGAGTACAAATAAAGTTAATTCTTACATCCTTATCTGCTTGTAGTCGGTCTTTGATAAAATCAATTAAAGGTTGTAGTGTTTCTTTGCGTTGCTCATCTATAGAGTTTACTTGAATATTTTTCAAGTAATCAGAAATTTCTGTAAATACCATGACTAGTTTTTATTGTTTAACAACAACCGCTGCCTGGCGCACAGGTAGTGGTAGCAGTAAGTTGAGAGAGAGACTTCTTTTCTTTTTTGACTGGAATGCCACAATTATCCTTGGCAAGACAATCCGTCTGTTTAGAGGTAAGTAAAAAATGACTGCCGTTAAACTCCAAACCAAATTTCCCTATAGTATCTCCTTGATATTCTACCTCGATTTCTAGATCTTCTATTCCTAATATTTTTTCAGAAAGTGTAATTATATCTAGGAGCTTTTCTGGATGCAACCTGTGATCATAATCATTTGCACTCCAAAGCTGGAAGTTAACAACCTCTTCATTACGCACGGTACCGCCGCAGTCAATAAAGTTTTTGGTCACTTTACCTACTTCAGTTACATGAAAATGATTGGGTACAAGATCACCATTAGGTAATTCAAAGGCTATAACATCTAGTTCTTCAAGATGTTTTTTGATAGTGGATAGTTTCATAATTATAATATTGCGATATTACGATAAATAGACATAAATTTTTTTAACAACAAGATGAGTTTTCTGCTACATCTTGATTAAGGAATTGAAACATGATATTCTTCATGGATTGCCAGTTCTCAACATTTATACAATAGCAAACACTTGTACCTTCAACCGTACCTTGAATCAAACCCAATTGCTTAAGTTCCTTTAGATGTTGTGAAATGGTAGGCTGTGCTAGACCTATTTCATTCACTAAATCTCCACAAACACAAGTATTAGTTTTATACAAGTGTTGTAGGATAGCTACACGAGCTGGATGGGAGAACGCTTTCGCGAAAGCGGAAATCGCATTTTGCTCATCGGTAAATATTTCAGTTTTAGCTAAACCCATATCCTTATTGTTACATTGCAATATTACGATAATAGAATCTAAACCACCAAACCTTAAGAGATAATTTTCATTGCCTTAAGAAACTTTTAAACCTTACCAACTAATAATCAAAGGCATAAGTTAAAATTTAATGGTGCATTTTAAGACCATTTGTCGTCTTAAACAGGACAAAAATTTAACATCTTATAGGTTTAACATCCTGTTATAGCTGTATCTAACGAGTGCCTTAAATGTTAAAGATCATGTTACAAAAGCGATTTTGTGAGTTTTAAGATTAGGAGTTCTTTGTGAGCAGTAAGCTACTAATGCCTGTAATTTTAAAAGAAAACGAAAGAAAAAGTAAAGATTATGGCAATATTAGAAGGCGTTGACAAACAATATATAAACGGTCAATGGACAGAAGGAAGCAGCGAAACAATTATAGAGGACAAGAATCCTTTTAATCAAGAAAAACTACTATCCATTAAAGGAGCTTCTCAAGAAGATGTAGATAAAGCTTATAAAACGGCAGAGAAAGCGGCAGAGTCATGGGGAAAAGAGTTGCCCCAAAAACGTGCAGAAATAGTAAACAACTTTCATGATGCTATTGTTGACAATAAGGAAGAACTTATAGAGTGGTTAATTAAAGAGGCAGGTAGTTCAAGAGTTAAAGCAGAAGCAGAAATCCAGATAAGCTTAGGTATCATTAAGGAAGCTGCTTCATTTCCTAGCCGTATGCATGGATACATCACTAATTCTAGAGTACCTCACAAGGAAAACAGAGTTTACCGCAGACCATTGGGCGTGATGGGAATTATTAGTCCTTGGAACTTTCCACTCAATTTATCTATACGTTCAGTGGTGACTGCAATAGCTTTAGGAAATACAGTAGTATTGAAACCAGCATCACAAACTCCCATTACAGGAGCTCTTGCTATAGCCAAATTATTTGAAATTGCCGGTTTACCTAAAGGTGTTTGTAATGCCGTTGTAGGTAAAGGATCAGATATTGGCGATTACTTTGTAGAACACGAGATTCCAAAACTTATTTCCTTTACAGGTTCTACTCCAGTAGGTAGAAACATAGGAAAACTAGCCGGACAAAAATTAAAACGCATGGCGCTTGAATTAGGTGGTAACAATGTATTTGTTGCTATGGAGGACGCTGATGTAGATCAAGCAGTAAAAGCAGCTTTATATGGTAAATTCATGCACCAAGGACAAATTTGTATGTCCATCAACAGAATTGTTGTGCATGAAAGTATAGCCGATGAGTTTGTCGAGAAATTTGTCGAAGGAACTAAAAAATTAAAAGTTGGTAATCCTCAAGATAAGGAAGTTACCATAGGACCTTTGATTGATTCCAAACAAGTGGAACGTATAAATGAAGATCTTCAAAAGAGTATTGATGCAGGTGCCAAGGTTGTTCTAGAAGGTAAAAGCGATGGTGCTCTCATGCATCCAACTGTCCTAGACCACGTAACCGATGATATGCCTATTGCTGCCAATGAAATTTTTGGTCCAGTAGCTCCTATCATTAGATTTAAGTCTAACGATGAAGCACTAACTATTGCAAATAGTCAAGACTTTGGTTTAAGTGGAGCTGTACATACTAAGGATGTCGAAAAAGGACTTCAATTTGCGAGTAAAGTAATTACTGGTATGATTCATATTAATGATCAAACTGTAAATGATGAATCTAATGTCCCTTTTGGAGGTGAAAAAGGATCCGGGATTGGAAGGTTTAATGGAGATTTTATCATTGAAGAGTTCACCAGAGTTCAATGGATATCAGTACAGCACGAGCCTAGGGATTATACACCGTTTGCATAACTGATCAAAACATACATTTAAAATTTTAAATCAAAAACAAAAAACAAAATGGATTTACAAGGAAAAACAGCAATAATTACCGGAGCTTCTAGTGGTATAGGTGAAGCAACCGCAAAAAAACTAGCAGAACAAGGAGTTAATGTCGTACTATGTGCACGACGTACTGAAAAACTAGAGGAATTAAAAGATGAAATCACTCAATCAGGAGGAAATGCACTGGTAGTAACTGCCGATGTTACTAATAAGGAAGATTGGAATACTGTGATTGAGAATACTCAAGAGCATTTTAATTCGATAGATATTTTGTTCAATAATGCAGGATTAATGCCATTATCCTATGTAGAAAAATTAAAGACTGATGAATGGGAAAAAATGGTCGACGTAAACCTTAAGGGAGTTCTTAACGGAGTCGCAGCAACTTTACCTATCATGCAGGAACAGAAAAGCGGACACATTATTAATGTTTCATCCAGCGCAGGTCGTAAATACTTCCCAGGTGGTGCGGTTTATTGTGCTACCAAAGCGGCTGTTACCATGTTTTCAGAAGGATTACGACAAGAAATTGCTCCAGAATATGGGATTAATGTAACTCTCATTGAACCAGGTTTTGTAAGTACCGAATTACAAGATACGATTACTGATGAGGACATTAAGGACCAATTAGGCAATATGAGTGATATGACACCATTACAAGCTAATGATATTGCCCAGGCAGTTGCTTATGCCGCTGCTACACCAGATCACGTTAATGTGAACGATGTTTATATTTACCCTACTCAACAAAAACAGTAATGAAGTAGAATCTTAATAAACTCGTTATGAACCTTAACGGTTTGTAACGAGTTTTTTTTATCTTATTTTTTTTTGATAAGGAATTTTAAAATTTCGCTTTCGCGAAAGCGAAATACTTCAAGCTTACTTAACTCTTAGAACTCTAATTTCAGGAGATAACGAGATAAGATTATGAATCAGCTTTTTTGGGCAACAGCATAGTCACCCCAATCTGCAATTGATTGAACAAGAGGTATTAAAGTTTTACCAAATTCCGTTAAAGTATATTCTACTTTTAAAGGTGGTTTTGTGGTAAATACCTTACGACTTACAATTCCATCCTCTTCAAGTGCTTTAAGCTGAAGGCTTAATGTACGCTCAGTAACTTGTGGCATCATCTTACGCAACTCACTATACCTCAACGTATTATTCATTAAATGATAAAGAATGACCGTCTTCCACTTTCCTCCTATTACACCCATTGTTAAACTAGCACAACAAGGATATTCCTTACCATTGAATGTTAATTTTTTAGGCTGCTCATTTGTCATTTTGTTACTATCTAAATTGACCGTTATTGCAAAGGTATAAAACTATATTTAGTTTTGTGACTATAAAAAGTATAGTTAATTAAAAACACTATGAAAACCATTCTAATTACCGGTAGCACAGATGGAATAGGAAAATTAGCCGCCATTGATTTGGCTAAGGACGGACATACCATTTTTATTCATGGCCGTAATCGTGAAAAGGTTAGTAAAGTTGTAGAGGAAATTACAAAATTAACGACGAGCAAAACTATTTATGGTTTTACTTGCAATTTTTCTCAATTACAAAGTATTGACGACTTTGTTAATCAGATAGCTTCAAAAACAATCAAGTTAGATGTTTTGATTAATAATGCAGGTGTTTACAATTCACCTGTAGCAACTACTAATAATGGAATCGATATTAGAATCGCTGTTAATTATCTAGCTCCCTATTTATTAACTACTAAACTATTGCCCTTGCTTGAGAAATCCGATTCTGCTAGGGTTATAAATTTAAGTTCTGCTGCACAATCTAGTATTTCACCTGAATTTTTTCTAGGAAAGGAAACGGTTTCGGAAAGCGGTGCCTATGCACAAAGCAAATTAGCTCTTACGATGTGGAGTTTCCAGCTTGCCAAAGAACAACCTGAACTTAATGTAATCGCTGTAAATCTAGGTTCCTTATTAAATACTAAGATGGTTAAAGAAGCTTTTGGTAATCACTGGTCCGATGCCAGTAAAGGAGCTGACATATTAACTCAGCTTGCAACATCAAAACGTTTCAATGAATCATCAGGATCCTATTTTGATAACGATAAAGGTGATTTTTCCCATGCTCATGACGACGCTTATAACCACGAAAAATTAAACCAACTACACAATCTTACCCAAAAACTTTTAAAAAATAAATTATGATAAAAAGAACAATGATATTCGCAGCTTGTGCCCTGATTCTTATGGGATGCAATACCCAAAATAAAGAAGAAAAAGTAACGAGCACTACTAATAATCAAAATACTGAAGTTGTTTTGAGTTCGCAGGTAAACTGGAGTCCTTTAAATGCTGCTCGAGGTGATGCTAGTCCACAAGCTGGTGATTTATGGGGAAATCGCAAGGAAAATCAAGCCTCAGGATTCCTGGTTAAATTTAAAGAAGGGTTTTCATCACCACCTCACATTCATAATATAACCTATCGAGGAATTGTGATCAAAGGTTCCTTACATAATGATGACCCTAATGCCAAAAGCATGTGGATGCCACAAGGATCCTTTTGGACACAACCAGCTGGTGAAGGTCACATTACAGCAGCAAACGCTAGTGAAAACATGGCTTATGTAGAAATTGATAGTGGACCATACTTAGTTAAGCCAGAAGATCAAGCCTTTGAAAATGAAGAAAAACCAATAAACATTCATAAATCGAACCTAGTATGGATAGAAGCTTCTGATCTTCAATGGACCAATCTGAATACAAACGATAAATCAAGGAATAAACCAGAAATAGCCTTTCTATGGGGACAATCTAATAGTAACGATTCTAGCGGTGCTTTGATAAAGCTTCCTAGCGGTTTTTCTGGAACCTTTGAGGCTAGCGGCAAAGAGTTTAGAGCTATCGTGATAGGTGGAAAATTAACTTATAAAGCTAGTAAATCAAAAGAACTGGATCCTGGTAGTTACTTTGGTTCAACAGATAATGCCTCACATGTAATTATGAATGAATCTATTGAACCCGTCATTTTGTATATAAAATCAACAGGAGCCTATCAACTATTATCTGAATGATATTTTAATGTAAGCAAATAATTTAATCACAAAAAAGCAACAGGTTGAATTTAGCAATACAAAAAAAGCTACCTTGATCTCAAGGCAGCTTTAGAAAAATTGAAAAACGAATACTATCTAACAATCAGTTTTGCAGCAGTGATTTGTTCATTTATAACAGCTTTGACGATATACATCCCAGACGGTAAAGTAGAAACGTCAATTATATTATTTTCTACTTGCACATTTATTTGTTTACCACTGAAATCGTAAAGCTTTACATCATGCACGTCATCCGAACTAGAGAATGTTACATGATCATTAGCTGGATTAGGGTATAACTTCAATTCAAACACATTAGTTTCATCACTTAATCCTAATGTTGAGTTATATTCATAAGCCCCTAAATCTATGGTAGTACTAACTACGCGATCATTTCCTGACAAATCTGAATTACCAAATAAAGCGACATCGTAGTAAGCGTTATCTCCCTGATCAATAATAAAAGTAGAGGCAGATGTAGGTTTGTAATCCGTACTTAAATTTAGGTTGTCTGTTGCTGGATCTAAGGTTGTTACGTTTGTTGTATTAAAAGTTCCAGTGGTTCCAGCGTTTGATGATACTTTTGCAATAGAATTTCTAATAAATACATCGTATGTAGCAGTCGCTCCATTAGAGATATCTCTAGTTGCTACTGTACCATTTATGGTATTCTGCCAGAAAATAGAGTTATTGATATTAAGATTTACGTCTCTATTACCTGAGGCCGTAATAGAATTACCATAAGTATTGTTGTAGTCGTTATTAATAAACGTGCTGTTATTAATCACAACATCTAGAGTATTACCATTGTTAAAACCTTCACGGTTAATATTAAGTGCTGCAAGATTGACATCATTATCGGCTACTAGAACATTTGCCCAACGTGTGAAAATGTAACGATTGGTATTATCAGATTGAATAAATACTAACCCCATGTCAACTATGGTATTATTGATAAACTGAGTATTTTCAATAAGTAATCCTTGATTAAACTTTCTTATTTTTAGCAAATAACCATTTGAATAGTTGTTTCTAAATACCGCGTTTTTAATTTTTAAGTTATTAGAGTTCAGATTATTCGGTATAAATATTACGCCATTCTCTTCCACACCACCTGATTGTGAGGTGTCGTAAATGTTCTCAAATATAATTCCATCAAAAGTGACATTACTGGTTCTTAATTCAAACAATCGTTCTGCATTATCGCTTTTGTTTGATGAGAAATCACCTGCGATATCATCACCATTTATATCACCAGTAAAAATGGTTGCATTTGTAGTGTGAATGGCTGTTAAGTCTCTATCTGCTAAAGTTGTTTCAGTACCTGCAAAGCCACCAATGATATCCACCTCGTTTGTACTAATTGCAATTGGAGTATTTTTATCTGCTAGAGTATACGTTCCTCGTGCCACCCAAACCGCATCATTTAAACTGGTAAGAGCTAAAGCGTCTGTTACACTTGTAAAAGCATCTGCCCATGAGCTACCATCGTTAGCTCCAGTTGCATTAGCATTCACATAATAAACTACTGGTATACAGTTCTCACTATAACTTGTCTGACCATCCTTAGTCCAGCCTTGTGTAAATTGACCACTATTTGCAGGTGGTGAATATCCAGCATCTACCTGGATACACGTTAAACTTGGATTATTATATGCTTTCATAAATAGAAAATTGCTATTATTTCCATTTGAAATCAACAAAGTATCTAATGAACTGTTATCATAACAAAACAATTCATTGATACTTGTATTTAAACGAATATCTAAACTTGTTAAGTTATTGAAACCAACGTGCAAACGTGTTAAAGATAAATTGTTACTCACGTCAATAGTGGTTAAACTATTGTTAGGCACATCTAAACGTGTCAAATTAGTAAAAGCTTCAATTCCTGTTAAGTCTGCAATACCTATACCGTTCATAATTAACTCTGTAGTAGCTTGAGCTTCTGCCATCGTTATTTCAGTATCTCCATTTATATTGATATTGTTATCACTTACTAAAAAGTTTTTAAGATTAGCATCAGGAATATTTACTACTTGATTAAGAGCAACACAATCATCGCTATAAATTGCAGTGGCACCTTTTGTCCAACCTTGACTGAAATTTCCAACATCGTTAGGTGGTGTAAAATTAGGATCTATTTGAATACAGGATAAACTATTTCCATAGGCTTTCATATAAGTAAAGTTGCTGTTATTACCGTTAGCAATATTTAATTGATCCAACACACCATTATTATGACATTGAATATCATTAATCAATGTATTTACACTGATATTTAAAGTTGTAATTTGATTATTACTACAGTGTAAACGCGTTAATGCCAGGTTATTAGAAACATCTATAGTGGTTAAATTGTTATTATAACAATCTAATCTATTAATGTTTACAAAAGCCTCTATACCCGTTAAGTCTGAAATTGACAACCCATTTACTAATATGGCACCAGTAAAAGCTGTGGCCTCTGCCACAGATATTTCGGAATTACCATCAGTATTAATAGCTGCAGAGTTAACTAAGTAATTTTTAAAATTTGCGTCAGGAATATTGACATTTTGAGCGTTTAAATAGGTCGTTGTTAAAAACGCACCAATAAGTAGTACAAGTAATTGTTTTTTCATTTTGCAGGATTGATTTATTAATACTGCAAATGAACAAGGTAAAAACAGCTAGTTCATCTCTACTTTTCTGTAACCATTTAGTTTTTTTCTAAACGGTTCCTACAAAAAGGTTTCTTGTATCGCTGTTAAAAACTGGTCTCTTTTTGAACGAGAAATAGGTATTTGTTTTTTATCATCCATGACTATGTAATCCCCATCATGCTTGACAAGTTCACTGATGTGCTTTAAATTTATCATATAGGACCTATGACATTTAAAAAACAATTTATTGCCTTCTAATTGTTCAACAAAATGCTTTAATGGCTTACAAATAACATTACGTTTACCATTAATCATATACACATTAGTATACATGCCATCTGCCTCTAAATAGATGATATCGTTATGAGAGGTAAAAAGATACCCTCGTGGGATTTCCATTACAATTTTATCCATTGACAACTGTTGAACAGACTGTCTTAGACGTTCTATTTGCTCACTTATTTGTTGTGAGGATTGTTGTTGTTTCGCTTTCGCGAAAGCGGACTTCAATTCATCAACAGCTATAGGTTTTAATAAATAATCTATCGCATTCATACGAAAGGCATCAACGGCATACTGGTTATAAGCAGTAACAAAAATGATTTGAAAGACTATTTCATCATCTTTGAAATAATTCATGATTTCCAGACCAGTCTCGCCTGGCATTTCTATATCTAGAAAAACAATATCTGGCTTCAATTCTTTTATAGCTGTCACTCCATCTTTAAGATTTGAGGCCTCGGCAACGACATGGAGCTCATTGATATGATCTCGTATTAACGTAGTCAATAAATGCCTAGCACGTTTTTCGTCGTCAATTATTATAGCTTGCATATAATCTAATTTAAAGGTAAAGTAATGGTCACTCTAGTACCTGAAGCTTGTCCGTCATTTACTAAATCCTCAATTACAATATCTACCGGTTTATTAAATTGCTCCTTGTAAAGTAAGGCTCTTTCGTTATTTACAGCGGTAGAAAACGATGTATGTGATCTTCCCCTATTCCTATTAAGCAATGCAGACTGTTGCCTGCCTATACCATTGTCTTCAATTTTGATGCTTAAGATTTTCTCATTTTTAATAACGCCGCAGTCGATCATTAACTTACGATTACTAGGTTTATGCATAAGACCATGTTTCAAAGCGTTTTCTACATAAGGTTGAACCAGTAATGATGGAATCATTATATGCTCAATATTTAAAGTATCATCTATTTTAATAGAATAATCAAGCTCATCGTCAAATCGCATTTTCTCTAATTCTAAATAGAGTTTGAGCGCAGCTATCTCCTGTCCTAAAGTAATTTCATCTTGCTGACTATAATCTAGGTACTTTCTTATAAGCCTACTAAATTTAACAAGATAATCACTGGCTAGTTCCCGTTCATTAGAAACAATAAAATCTTGGATGGAATTGAGTGAGTTAAAAACAAAATGCGGATTCATTTGAGACCTAATGTTCTCAAGCTTGAGACTTGCCATTTTCTTCTCCAGCAACAATCGATCAATCTCTATTTTACGTTGTTTATTTTTTCTCTTTTGTAATTGTTTCAAGATAAAAAAGGTAGCTCCAGCGATCCCTACAGCAATTAAAAAATAAAACCACGGTGTTTGCCAGAAGGGTGGTTCAATGGAAAACGTCACCGGACCAGCATATTTATAAATATCTGATTTACAGTTTTTTCCCCTCAACTTAAAGGTGTAGGTTCCCGGTGAAAGGCTTGCAAAATCAACCTGAGTGTTTCCTACGGGAATGGATATCCATTGTTTGTTGCTTTCAACGAGTTGGTATTCATAGGCTACATACTCTCTAGATTGAAAACCGTTTGAATTGAAGGCAATGGAAATATTATTCCTATCGTGCTTTAGATTGTAGTTTTCCTTTAACACAAGCGATAAACTATTGATTTTTACATCTGTAATTTCGATAGGTGCAGTTTTGAGCGCTTGTGTAAACGCATACTTAGGAATGCGGTATAAAGCTTGAATAGAAGTAGAAATTATTAGATCATCATATAGTAGGTACTCGTTTATAAGTTCATTCATCCCCATCTGACCATTAAATTCTTGCACAGAATCATCGGTGAGATCATAGCGAGTTATGACTCCTTCATTGAGCATCCATAGATGTTGCTGATCTGATCTCAGCTTAGTTAATGAGGTTGAAGTTTGATTTTTATTTTTTGAAAGATTTAGATTTACGCTTTCGCGAAAGCGTAATCCATCATCTATTATCACACTTTTCAAAACTTTATTATCCTTAATGCCTACCCAGATCTCATCATCAATCTTGCTTAAGGAAGTAGCAAATACGGATTCATTACCATATTTAATTTCCCTCAATGTTGAAGAGGCTAGGTTATATAAATACAATCCATCTACAAATGATATCAAAAGCTTGTTCTCATCTATGACTAAAGCATCTTTCACACGATTTTTTCTGATGAGAATTGCATTTTCTTTAATTAAGCTGGAATCATAGAGTAAGGCCTCTTTGAAGTTTCCATAAAACAGAAACTGATCATTCAAACGCTCAATGCTTTTTGCAGAGTTGAACACAGATTTTAAAGGGGTAAGCTTAAAGGTGTCGAGATCCAGTTTGTAGGATAAATTACTTGAAATACTGATGAGCAGGGTATGCTCAGTAGTGTCGTGATACAAGAAGCTTATGTTGTTCTTATCATTGAGATCTAATTTATATTTTAATGAAAGGTCGGTATTATATAAATAAAGTGTACCAACATCAGTTCCCAAAGCGAAATGATCATCGCCTACTTTTGTAACCGCAGTAATTTTTTGTTTACCTTCAGGTAAGGATTTTCGTGTAACTTCTTTGTTCGGGATTACAAAAATTCCATTGTCTAAGGTGGTCGCCCATTGATTTTTGTTGAAATCTGTAATTACTTCTGAAATTGATTGGGACTCGAGCAATTGATCAAAAATTTCTAAAGTTTGTCCATTCTTTTTGCAGACCCAAATACCATCACTGGTACAAAGCCATAATTCATTGTGATGACCTGTTATGTTGTATATATTTAATTTCTGAATGGTTTCAGGAATTGATATTTCTTTTAAAGGCTGATCCTTATCTATAGTATAAAGTTTGTTGCCACCTTTCAATTTGTAGGTCAGGAAAATGCTGTTATTAGCTTCAAATAAAGATGGAGCAACGACATCTTCACGATTAAATTCATCGACCACCGTAGACTCATTATTTGACTCTATAATAATTTTATGTATTTGGTCGGTAGAATCATCTATGGGTATATCTAAATGCCATATTTCCTCTCCTCTTGAGGTCGTAGTAAGTACTCTGTCCTTGCGTTGCAGGGTTTTCTCTTTAGAGCTTTTAGAAATGTGATAAATCCCACCAGATCGATTATAGATTATTACATTGTCCTCATCTACGCTGAAGGGGACTAACTGACCGTTTACTATGTCATGTGCATCATGAAAAAGCGTCATTTGTTCATTTTCAACATAGAAAAATTGGCCGTATATATTGTTGAACCACAAACGTCCCTTGTGATCCAGGGTCAGATTAAACACTGCATCACCATGTTGGTCTGGATGTGTATATAGAATAAACTGCTTGCCGTTATATTTATACAAGCCACTGTCTGCAGCTAGCCATATATTAAAATGATCATCTTCAATAATATCGTAAAAAGTAGCATCGGGTAATTGATCATTTCTAGAGAAGTGATGATATACTTCCTGTTGTCCAAAGATTAGATTACTGGACAACGCTATAATAAAATAAAGTAAGTTGTATATCTTCAAAATATAGAATCGATAATTTACAAATCTAAAGAATACCTATATGTTGCGAAGCCTTTTTTGCTAAACAAAGCGACTTTATTTCTAAATAGAAAAAGCGTCTGTTTCCAGACGCTTTATCAACTTAACCAACCTAAATTATAAACTATTTCAAAGTAGATGGACATACATAATTAGTTGTCGATACTCCTGCTTCTTTAATAGCTTTATAGCCGCCTTGAATATCGATTAGATTATGAATTCCTCTACTCTTTAAAATGGATGCAGCTATCATGCTGCGGTATCCACCTGCACAATGGATATAAAATGTTTTATCATCAGGAAATTCTGATAAATAATTATTTAATTCACTTAGAGGTGTGTGTTGTGCATCAATTACATGTTCACTTTGATATTCACCTGGTTTCCTTACATCAAAAATTTCAGGTTTATCATTTTCAAGCTTAGCTTTAAATTGAGATGCAGGTATGGAACTTACTGTATCGTATTCTTTGCTAGCCTTTTTCCACGCAGCAAAACTTCCTTTTAAATATCCAATTGTGTTATCAAAACCTACTCGAGATAGTCTTGTTATTGCTTCTTCAATTCGTTCTTCATCGGCGATTAAAAGTATAGGTTGATGCACATCTTTTACAAGGTCTCCTACCCATGGAGCAAAACTACCATCAAGCCCTATGAATATTGATCCTGGAACGTGCCCAACAGCAAATTCACTTTGATGTCGAACATCGAGCATTAAAGCACCTGTTTCATTTGCAGCAGCTTCAAATTCATCTGGGGTGAGCGCAGTTTCACCTTGAGCTATTACTTCTTCTATATTTTTATAACCTTCTTTATTCATTTTTACATTAAGGGGAAAATAAGCTGGTGGTGGTAACAATCCATCAGTCACCTCTTTAATAAATTCCTCTTTGGTCATATCTGATCTCAAAGCATAATTAACTGCTTTTTGATTACCTAGTGAGTCTACAGTTTCCTTCATCATATTTTTACCACAAGCACTTCCTGCGCCATGAGCAGGATAAACTATGACATCATCGGCTAGTGGCATGATCTTGTTACGCAAACTTTCATATAAGGTTCCAGCAAGTTCCTCTTGTGTCATATTTGCTGCCTTTTGTGCTAGATCTGGTCTTCCGACATCTCCTAGAAACAAGGTATCACCAGTAAAAATCGCATGATCTTTTCCATTTTTATCTCTTAGAAGAAAGGTCGTGCTTTCCATAGTGTGTCCTGGAGTATGCAACACGACAAAAGTTATTTCTCCTAAAGAAAACTCCTGATTGTCTTGGGCGATAATCGCCTCAAAATCTGGATTGGCATTTGGGCCATAAACGATAGGAGCACCTGTTTTTTGAGAAAGTGTAACATGACCACTCACAAAATCGGCATGGAAATGAGTTTCAAAAATATATTTTATTGTTGCTCCATCCTTTTTTGCACGATCTATATAGGGTTGAACCTCTCGTAATGGATCAATAATAGCTACCTCACCATTACTTTCAATATAATAGGCTCCTTGCGCTAGACATCCGGTATAAATCTGTTCTATTTTCATAATCCTTTTTTTGCTTAAATTATAATACACTAATTCCAGTTTGTTGAAAGAGCACGCTTTCGCGAAAGCGGAATTATTTCTTATTTGATTTAAAATTAAATAAGCATCTCATCATTTACGGTAACATTTATTACATAGACACCTCTTTATAAATAATATATATTCCCATGATTAGAACAAACCACCCAAAAGCTGTTTTTAATCGTTTACCATCAATGAATTTATTGAGCCAGATCCCAATAAATATTCCAACTACGGAAACTGAAGTAAAGCTGAGTAAGAATAACCAATCGATGTCTAGGTTTTGAACATCTCCTATAAAACCAATCAGAGACTTTATAGCAATAATTAATAATGAGGTAGCTACCGCTTTTTTCATAGGCAATCTGGCCAGTAATACCAAAGCTGGAATAATTAGAAATCCACCACCAGCGCCTACAACTCCTGTAAGTACTCCAACAATAGATCCTTCTAACACAATTAAAGGATAGTTATAAGAAACCTCTTTATCGTCGTGATGTTCATTGCGCTTGTTACGTATCATTGAAATTGAAGCGACCAGCATTATTATGGCAAAAAACAGCATTATCGCAAGATTTTTAGAAACGATAAATGTTCCCACACTAAATAACTGTACGGGAATAGCTGGTATTAAATAAGCTCGTGTAAGGTAGACCGCAATAAATGCAGGTATAGCAAATATTATCGCTGTTTTAAAATCTACCATTCCTTTAAAAATGTTTCTTACAGCACCTACTAGGGCAGTGGTACCTACGACAAATAATGAATAGGCCGTTGCAACAACAGGATTAAGAGATAATGCATATACTAAAATGGGAACGGTAAGAATGGAGCCACCACCACCAATAAGTCCTAAAACCAGACCAATTAATAATGCGCCTACATAGCCTAAAACATCCATTAACTCCATAATGTATTGATTTTGAAATCAAAAGTAAAATGGGTAATCAGGTATTTATGTAACCCTTGTTACAGGAGTAAGAATTAATTAAAATTTAGTTTTCTTTTTTACAGCATTTCAATAAAGCTGCGATGAAGTTTTATCTGTGAATTATTCTCCATTTTTTTAAGTAATCTAGAGATAACAACACGACTGGTGTGTAAATCGGCCGCGATTTCTTTATGAGTAATATGGATATGTTTACTATTGAGTATTTTAACCTTGTCTAATAAATAGTTTTCTAATCGCTCATCCATATTGTTAAAGGCAATGTTATCGATACTTTCTAGCATCTCCATTAACCTTTCATGGTAACTATTCATAACAAAGTTGCGCCAGGTTCTATAGTTGCGAGACCATTCTTCCATTTTACCTACTGGAATCATAAGTAGTTTTACAGAAGTCTCGGTAACTGCATGTATTTCACTTTTGGTGGTTCCTAAACAACAAGTCATTGTCATTGCACAAGTGTCACCACGTTCAAGGTGATAAAGCAATAATTCATCACCTTCTTCATCTGGTCTTAATATTTTTATGCTACCATCTAGTAATAATGGCATGGACTTGATGTATTGCCCAGGTTTAATGAGGTCTTCACCTGCATCAACCTCCATAAAGGTAGCTACTTGATTAATCTCTTCAATTAAAGCAAGTTCAAACTGAGAACCATAATGTTTATTAAGTTCTTGAATCATTTTTTACCTGTTTGGCAATCTGTCGATCATACTTAAAGAAAAAATGAGCCCAGATAGATTTTGAAACAGCTCCTATATATGGGAATAAAAGAACTAACCCTACAAGTATCGCAATAAAGGCAATTAATGGACTAGATCCATAACCAGCTAACCACAATAAAACGTAAATAGCCACTGCTATCGCAACCCCAACTGCATAGGAAACATACATGGAACCGTAATAAAAACTAGGCTCGATGGAATATTTAAGATTACATTTTGGACAATGTTCTCGTACCTTATTATAATTTGAAATTTTATAGGGATTTGACTCTAAAAATTCACCTTGCCTACAACGTGGACATTTTAAGAATAACAGACTGTATATGGCAGATTTTTTCAATTGGATCAGATTTTAAACAAATATAAGATGTGGTCACTTTTGCTTATGTAACTCTTGTTACAATTTTAATAATTATACTTCATTTAAGTGAGTTTAAACAAGAAAGCTATTCTTACAAATTGAGGAATTAGTAATAAATAATAATCCTTGTTAGGATCTTGTTATAGTCTTCTTTAGCCTGACTACGATAGGATTACTAACATCAAAACAGCACTATACTGTAAATAAGTCACTTATAATGATTACCGCATTATCTTTTATTTAAACCTTGAATTACTCGAGGTTACTCCATAAAAAACACGCCTATTAGACGCGGTTATTGGAGTATTGTGAACTTGACAGGAGAAAATCCAGACTTTTAAATCAAGACGTAGTACCTATAAATACCTTTTGAATAGGATTGCTGCTCATCCTAATAAAACTCCGGGTTGAAAATAGAAAAAGATGAAAAGAAATTTTGAGTAAACTCGACTTCTTTTCACCTTTTTTGGTTTATTCGTGACCACGGTAGGATTATCGCGAAGCCACGCTATATGCGGATTTTGTTAGGCATTACTCAATATTCAGTTTTCTCAACTGACCGAATACCTACCATTTTGAAAGAACTTGTTTAATTGAAATTAGCATTTCAAGACTATATAAAGATAACTCTTTTCTGATTTCAAACCTACTCAAATGGCTATAAATACTATGAAACTTGAAGTAAATATTCTTTGATGGTTTCCTCTTTAATTCCGCTGTACTCAGCGAATTCTTCTACGGTTACGAACTGGTAGGACTGCTTGCCGAAGTGCTTTCTAATGTCCTGCAAAAGCTTACGGCCATAGCGTTCACTTCTGCCGGTAAGGCAGTGAACGTCTTTGGGGAATATGGTGGCTCTTACAATCTTCATTTTAATACACTATCCATACTTAATCCATACGGCATCAATACTTGAACGATACACTTAAAACGGCAAAAATCGTGCTAGGTGGCAGATGCGGTTCTAGGAATTCTGACAGTTCTACAAATCTAGTTTGATTTGCTGAGTAATCATAAAATTTTCTAAAAATGGCTAGACAAACTGGTATTATCAAGCTAAAAGGAACTCTTGGCGACATTTCCTTTTACAAAAGCTCTGATGGACATCTTGCGCGCACCAAAGGTGGCGTGGATGCCAATCGTATCGCTAATGACCCAGCGTTTCAAAGAACGCGAGAAAACGGCTCTGAATTTGGACGTGCTGGAAAGGGCGGAAAGGTTATTCGCAACGCTATTCGTGTGCTTCTGCAGAATGCAAAAGACAAGCGTGTGGTAAGTCGATTAACAAAGGCTCTGGTGGCGGTTACCAAAACCGACACGGTCAATGAGCGTGGTCTTAGAACCATTGAAGATGGTGATATGAACACGTTGCAAGGCTTTGAGTTCAACCTCAACGGTAAATTGGCGACGACTCTGTTTGCGCCGTACTCAACTTCTCTGGACCGTGCGACTGGTGATGTAGGTGTTTCACTTCAACCTTTTGCACCAAGCGTCCGCGTAGCGGCGCCAACTGGTACGACCCACTTTAAAGTGGTCGCAGGTGCATCAGAGTTGGATTTTGCAAATGAGAGCTCTTCTTTCGAGAGTACTGAAACTGCAATCCTACCATACAATGGTACAAACACGGCTCAGATTGATTTGGATGTGGCACTTCCTGCAAACTCTGTTTTACCGATTATGCAAGTGATTGGTATTGAGTTTTACCAAGAGGTCAACGGACAGATGTACCCACTCAAAAACGGTGCTTACAATGCCCTTTCCGTAGCAAAAGTTGACACTGTGTAAGATGGAACTACTCCTGAAGCGAAGCTACTTTGAAAAGGGTACCAATGGTGCCCTTTTCGTTAATGGTTACCTCATCTGTTTTATAATTGAATTACCCTGGCGTGAAAACAAATGCAATGTTTCTTGCATTCCCGAAGGGCGCTACAAAGTAGTGCCACGCTTTTCGCCTCGATTCAAAAATCATTTACACGTGTTGGATGTTCCTGGTCGCAGTTTGATTTTGATTCATCCTGCCAATGATGCTCTGCGAGATTTGGAAGGCTGTTTAGCTCCGGTTTCCCAACTCAGCGACATCGGCAAAGGTTGGTCGTCAAAAGTTGCTTTAAACAAGCTGTTGTCACTTTCCTATCAGGCGTATGACCGAAAAGAAACTATTTTTTTAACTATTAAATCCCAGAATTATGACACTTATAGAACGCTATAAAAAACCAACTCCTAAATTCTTTAGAATCCTCAGAAACATCGGTATTGCTTTGGCAACAGCTGGTGGTGCAATTATCGCTTCGCCAATTGCTTTGCCAGCTACTTTGGTAACCGTTGCTACATATATGACCGTTGCTGGTACTGTAGCTACGGCTGTGAGTCAAGCAGTTACTTCCGATAGTGATTCCGCTTCCGCGAAAGCGAAAAAAGAACAGTCTGCAGAGGCTTAAAGTTAATCAGATGCCACACAGATAAATGTCCACGAAAGTTGGAACAATTGGCGGTACTATTGCCACAGCTCTGCATTCAACCTCAGCTGATGACCTCATCGGTTCGGCTTTGGTTGCTGTATTCGGTGCGTGTGTCAGTTTTATTGTATCGCTTTTGCTGAAGATATATCTGAAAGATTGGTTGAAATCCAAACTTCGGCGCAAGAGGAAGAAATGACAGTTTGGAACGAGAGAGCCTTGGTTTACCGCCAGGGCTTTTTCAATCCAACTAAAGAAAATGAACACATTTTTTTTACAAAGAAAAACGAAAAAAAGAAAGCAATCTTTTTGGTGGCGTGGCCAAGTTGTCAAGTTTTTTTGGAAAAAATCGTGCGCTTTCGAAATCCTATAACGAACCTTTCCAAGAGTACAAAGGATAGAGCATAGACAGCGACTTGGCACGCCAGCAGTAACCCGTAATACAGACCGATTGAAAAAGTGGTTTTCTAAAATGGTGCGCGCTTTTGGCGCACTATTTTTTTCAAAACCCGCAGGGCCTGAACTTTACTGCAGGTGTGCGGTGGCCTTTGGAAGCCACCTATCTTTGTGACCTTTTTTATCTTTATCTGATATTATTTAAAACCAAATACTATGGGAAAATTTGAAATGTACAAAGATGTTGGTGGTCAGCACAGATTTAGATTGAAGGCAAGTAATGGACAAAACATACTGGCAAGTGAGGCTTACACTTCAAAAGCAGGATGTTCAAACGGAATTGAATCGGTTCGAGAAAATTCTCAAATTGACAGTCGATATGATAGACAGAGGTCCAATAATGGGAAGAATTATTTCAATCTCAAGGCTAGTAATGGACAGGTCATTGGAACGAGTGAAATGTATGAAAGTAGTTCTGGAATGGAAACTGGAATCAAATCGGTAATGAACAATGCCCCTAAAGCTCCTGTTGTCGAAGTCTAAGTTTTCTTGAGCAGGTAATCCAAAGGCGCGAGCCGACTGCGAGATGAGCGAGGGTGCCGTGAGTGGGCGCCTGTAGGCACGAAAGGCGCTCACGGCTATGTTGTAAACACTAGGTGGCGCAGGTTTTTGATTCCGCTAATGGTAGCAAAATGTATATTGAAGAGGGTAAGTGCTGTTTGTGAGTGAAGTGTCTGACGATAGGAAGTCGCGAAAGGAACAAATAGCTCTTACTTGCCAGGACGGAAGCGGTACTAGCTTATCCGACGGGTAAGATGGTACGGCTGTAGGACGTTATGGTTGTGCACAATGTTTATTGAAATGACATCAAAAACTGTGACACCGTATAGGCCCGAAGCGACACGCAGGCTCGCAAAACAATAAGTGGCGGTTACCCCTTAATAATTAAGCCGGCGATAGCCGACCGCTTTGGATTTTAAGGGTTAAGAGTAGCCACGAGTGCAAAAGGCGTGAAATGTGTGGAATAAAACAAGCCACCGCTTTGGATGGCGCGTTGGCTGTGGTGGCGGTCCCGACAAGGGCGACCTTAACTAAGGTTCAAATTATTTACCAATCTTGATGGTCGTTTATATACCCTTTTCGGGATGTTTTATGGAACAAAACGGAACAACTGGCGCACACCTTATTACCTGCCTTCCCGAATTTTAATGGTATCACTGCTGTTTATTACAACGACGAAAATATTTGTACTAGGTGTGCGCAAAGGCAAAAGGTACGAGCAGGTATTGTGCTTGACTGATTTCCTTTAGAATTTATAAGTATCAATCTATATCAAAACTCAATTTGAAACGCTTTGCACAATACCTGCTGGTACCGCGCGGAACCGAAGGCTCTTGTTGCTGAAGAGTGAACGGACGAATGTAGCCCAGCGGAATGAGGTAGTGAGTGATGAAGTGGCAAGTGCCGTAGGTGGGGAATTGTCTGCACTATAAATTATTATTTACCCAAAGCTGTAAGTAAATTGGTATAAGTTATAGCTGGCTCTGGTAAATATTTCGTAAAACAGTCTAGATTTAGAAATTGTCATTAATCTCCTTTTCGATTAAATTAAATTTATCCTTAACGTCATCTGCATAATAAAACTTCAATAAACTTTCTTTTGAAATATTTCCAGTTTTGAGAAACTCGCTCAAGTATTCTTGATTAAACTCCATTAGTTGCATCGATTTTTCAAGTTGTTTGAGAATGTTCTTGTTATTATCAATATTTGATTGCACCAATGACTTAATCGTTTTAACCTCATTGATGTCCTTTATAATCCTACTAACTATCATTCCCAAGATATCCTTGTTTAGAGAGGTTTTTTCAGAATTGATAGCTATGTCTCGACATAGCATATAAGCAATTGACAAATTGGTGTAATCACCTCGCTGTGAATCAATAATCGCAACAAAGCCTATACTTGGAATGTATCCAACGTTTTCAATCTCATTCAAAATAGAATTACTTACTAAAGCGCGATCAAGAACAATTATTCCTACTTCAGAGTTTCTATTAGCTTGCGACTCAATTAGCTGACTCCATACAGTATCATTTCTGCGAGAAAATACATCTTTAGATCTGATATCCCCCATAGCGATACTCTTGTCGAACTTACATTCAATGACTATTCTTAAACCTTTGTCTCCCTCTAATTCGCAGACAATATCTCCTGTTTTATTTCTTGGCAAGTTTCCTACGGTATTACCAGTCAAAAATGCTTGGTCGCCTAATTTTTTAGACGCGAAGTAATCATTTAGAAATTGAGCAATTTCCTCTTCCGCAAGGTTGCCCTTAACAGATGATTTATAAAACAATTCCTTATTCATATCAAAAATCATCTTCAAACTTTCTAATTCTGTTCCTAACTCATTACTGGTTTTGGAAAGAAATGCCGAGAGCCTGTCTTCCATCAATGCCAACACACCGATGTACAACGCTTTAAAAAGTTTGTCCTCCCTATCCTTTGATGGTATTGAATCAAAATAGTTGAATATAATTTCATTCTCTATCTCAAAACTTTTGAGCTCAACTCTTTTTAATTTCTGATTGAGATTTACCATACTAAAGTTTGGAATAACGATAAACTCCCTTAATATTTTGGGCTAGGTATTGACCGTGTGAATTGGCTTCCATAATACCGGTATGATGATGCTCTGGAACATCGAAATATTGATATACCGCGTTGTTTAAAAATTCAATTTCTAATGTTTGGGAATCTACATCGTATCCAATCGATGCGATATTTGATGATGATACAGGTTGTCTTTCCATAATTCTTTTTATTTGATTCTTTTAATTTTTGGGTTTTGTGATCTCCACGTTTCTATAAATTCTACATAATTTGGGTTTTCTTCCATTTGATTTCCCCAACCACCTGGAACTAAAGAATCTGCTGTATCAATCTCATCAAATACAACAGGGTCTTGACTGTCCGGCCTTCTGCTTTTTATAGGGGGCTTGATATTGGTACGCATAGGTAATTTCACAGATTCGCCTAAGATTATTGCTTCCCCAGTTTTTAATATAGGTAACATACTTGTTAATCCTTCGAGGTTGTCAGATACAGCACTAGTAACGTGAGAACGATCAGATGAATTAGTCAGTCTAAGTGCGAAAAATGTTCCACATTGTGATAATATTGTCGAATTAATTTCCGATGGCCTTTGACTTACTATCATAGAACCAATACCATATTTCCTGCCCTCTTTAACAATTTTCTGAACAACGTTTAATGCGCTTCCGTCCTGATTTAAATAGTTGTGAGCTTCTTCCATTAATAACAGCAAGGGTCTTTCGCGTCCACCTTGAGATAGGTTTCGTGCCCAAAACAATCCGTCATATGTGATCCTTAGTAATACCCCAATTATTGTATTTAGAATTGTACTCGGAACTCCTGACAAATCAAGTATGGTTATCGGCTTCTCGCTCCCTATCCAGCTACGAATAAGGTCATCTAAGTCTTTTTCTGTTTTCCCATCTTGACCTGGCAGATACGGTCCTGGTTTAAAAAGAAAATCAAATCTAGGGATTCGTAGTTTAGCTCCTAAATTATGTAGTTGTTGAGATTGATTAAGTGTGGGTGAGGGAAGGTGGCCTACCAAATCTCCATTATCCTTATTTGTGTTAATCTTCTTGAATAAAGGTGGTGATGCGGTAAGTGGGTCACCCATCAATTCCAAACCATCAGGATCAGTTTCATACGCTAAATTTTCTATGGCTGTACCTTCTCTACTGCGATAATACTTCCCTGCCGTTTCCTTATAAAGCTCATACCATAGATGATTTAGACTAAATGGCACAGGCGTATCAACACTGATATTATTTACAGCAACTCCATTTTTAGGATGGTTACTTATGCTCTTAGTTTTCTCTTTTAAGATTCTTTCTAACACGGTATTTTTGTCCTTGTCGTTACCAAACCCTCCAAAACTTACAGCGCATAACTCATCGAAATTTAATGCCCAAAACGGTATTTGAAGTTCTTTCTCACCAATGCTGGTGTCTGCATTTATCTTAAAAATATTTGCCCGATCTTTTAGCGCCGAACCATATTCCCCGTGAATGTCAAACACTAAAATTCTAGAAGAAGGGTATTTAGACGATTCACTAAGTTTATTTAAAATACTTGCTACGGTAGTGGATTTACCTGAACCGGTAGTGCCTAAAATAGCTGAGTGCCTTGTAACTAGTTTATTCACATCGATTAATGCAGGTATAGAGACAGCACCTGAGATATGACCGACATTAACAAAGTAAGGTTTATCTGGTTGCCCGTAAATACTTTTTAAATCAGCCTCTGATACTAAATGGGCTTCATCGTTAATCGTTGGGTATTGTGTTAATCCCCTCTCAAACTTTCCATTTTTCTGAGCTTCTCCTACCAGTTGTATTGTCATCCATCTATTGCCATAAGGCTGGTTATCACTTTGATTTTCGGGAACGGCACTCGCACCAACCTGTGTTATAAGACCATATAAAAAATTGTAGCCAATAGGAATTTTAACGAAACTGCCTATTTGTCCAATTTTATATCCTTCGCCATTCACGTATGTTAATCCCTCTGGCGACTCATTCGATAATACCACTCTAACTGTAGTTCCCGAAACATCTTGGATTGTACCTATTAAAGTGGAATTAATTTTCATCAAAATTTGTTTGATTATATCCGATTAGTGCTTGAAGGAATTCTCCTAATTTGGAAAAGTCACCTAAATTTAGGCTATAAATTTTCTCATCAGTCTCTTTCCCATCTTCTCCTTTTTTTTGTGCAATGGTGATACTGTTTGCTAGGTTCATAGAGTTATCGAAATCGTCATCCGTAATATGCCAATGACCTCTTACCGTACCTATAATAGCCTCATCCTTTCCCCATATTGCGAGATTGCTCCTGTTTCTAGCTAATTTAACAGCATTGGGATAATTTTCTATGACGTCACCGTTGTCGTCCTTATAAGTTAAATCTCCAAATAACATCGCAATAACCATTGTGTTGGGATTGGACTTAAGTGCATTGAGAATGGTATCATTTAAATGCTCATCATTGAAAGAATACCCAGTCATTATCATAAGCGAATTAGGTTTCCTTATAAACTTGGATAGCTTGTCTATTAGAGCCAGATATGGCATTTTACGACTTTGGTCATATTTCAAATGTGAGGGATATATAAGATGCGAACTATTGATCTCATCGGTTCTGGTAGTCCTAAACACATCTTTGTTTTCCTTTTGAAACCAATTTATGGAACCGTGTATTTTCCATAGTCGAGTCCAATGGTCAGGCATTAAATCGTCCTCTACAGCTCTCAAATCAAAAAAAGATTGTCGAGAGCCAATAAAACCGTCAAAATAGGGTATTGAAATGTCTTCAAAAGCCTGTTCCATAAGAAGGTCATAGTTCGTTGTAAATATTTCTACAGGTACACTTCTATCTATTGAAATCCAATGTGCAAGTTTGTGGTAAGGTGAGTTTTCAGATGGTAAGTCTACATCCAATTTTTCTACGATTTTCTCACAAATATTCTTCTCAATTTCACTTAACGCGTCTATGTTGAAACCGCGCACATCGTTACCCACAGCAACTACTTTTAAACTTCTAATAAAACTTAGTATATCTTCAATGTTTTCAGGGTCTTTTTCTGATTTTACTACCTCATTCAAAAGCCTATCAAAATCATTGTCAGGCTCCCCATCCTTACTTCCTAATTCTTGAGTCGCATATTTAGTCAAACCGGCCACATCAGGTATTAGTGGCCATTCTCCCTTCGGCATTTCAACGGATAATGGACAACCAGCGGAAACAAAAAAACCGATAGGTTTTTTATCGAGAGACAAGGTCTGCCTTAAAAAGTTCAAATGCTTGATCGGATCGTGGTAGTTGGTCATAGAGCTAAAATTAACTTTTGTAATATAGTCAAATTAGAAATTAGTTTTGACGCTTTTTAATGGTAATTGTAATGATTTATCCTCTTTTGTCTTTAGCTTGATTATTAAAAGAAATTAGATTAAACATCTCACGCATCCGTGAGCGGACTCGTTCGCCGTATTTAGATTCTAGTTCCTCTGCGTTGAGGTTTGAAGTGATATGTGTTTTGACTTGCTTTTGTCTGAACACTTCGTAACGTGATATGAGAATTTCGCCCATCACATTACAGTCCTTTCCGTAGTGGCGACCGATGGCCTCTACGCCGAGGTCGTCGAAGCAATAGGATTTTCTGTCTGAGTAGGCCTCAATAGTTTTGTAGCCCAGGTTGTTGAATCCAAATACGATATTCCTGCAAGGAATAAGGTTGAACTGGTGGTAGCGCTTGTGTGGTACCAAATGAGGTAATAACCTCATCAATGTGGTCTTGCCACAACCAACAGGACCGGATAGCAACAAACCTTTGTTGAGGTCTATTTGAAATTTATTGCATTCGCTTTGGTCGCCTATGAAATAGGTGACTAGCCTATAAAGTAAGGCTTTATCTTCTTCATAGATTTTGAATTGTTTACCAAACAACAGTTTGCCCTTTGCATCCAGAAACCTCAGCGCCGATTTGAAATCGTATTGCAGTAACTTATCCTTGAGCTCTGCTACCTGAAATTGAGAACTGCCAAGGATTAAGATGCCTGGATTCTTTAGGTCGAACGAGGTCTCTGGATGTTTCATAGCGGTTGATTGTAATTTTTATTCCTTACCGTGTGAAGGTTCTCGCTTTCGCGGGAAGTGAACTTGTCCTGATTTTGGGACACTCGTTTTTCGTTTTGTAGTTCTTCAGATTTTAGCATCCAGTTTTTCGCGGAAGCGTGCCAATTCTCAATTTTTACTTTTCCACCTATTTTCCAACCTATGGCTTGGTAGTGATTGAAGAATTTTTTGGCTTCAACTTCTGGCCATTTTTCTTTTTTGAAAAAATCTAAAACCTCATCTTCATTTTTAGGCTTAGGTAGTTTATAACTGTTTTGTAATGTTTGTATATGTTTATTAGAACGTACCACTGCTTGTCCTTGATTTGGGACACCTTGGTACACAGCTTGTCCCACAACTTGTCCAGAGCTTGTACCAAAAATGAGCATCTTGATTTTTGAGCCCTTAAAGGGGTTGTGCGAAGGCACATACACCAAATAATTGTAGTAATTCAATTCCTTTACACATCTGTGGTAAGTGGATTTTGACCCAATCTTAGCCAGTTTCATTACGTCTTCACGGTTCACGTGGAAGCTTTCGCGAAAGCGGTGATAGTTCCATAACTGAAAAAGTGCCAAATACAGGCTAATATGCGTAGGATTCAGGCGGTCATCCTTTCGGAATTGCTCGAACACAGCATTGAGATGCTGAACATAGTTGACTTCTGGCATTCCGTTTTAATAAGAGTTATCAATGCGGTTTTCTTGGATGATGCGATGGATTTCATCTGCGTCATAGAAAATGATACCACCTATTTTGGAATAGGGAAGTGTACCATTGATACGTAGGTTTTGAAGCGTTCCTGGACTGACCTGCAGAAGTTCCATTACCTCAGCAGATTTGAGGTATTTTTTCTTTTTGGATTGTGCAGGTTGCTTTATGAGTTCCTTTAAATCCTCGAGCAGTTCCAATTTGAATTCTCTAAGGTCGTCTGTTGTGATAATGGATGTAGGCATCTGTAAAACGGTTTAATGAAAACAACCGCCGAACTGCTTGCAGTTCAAAGCGGTTGTTTTGCTTTGATTTGACATTCGTTTTACAAATGTGTGGCTGTTTGATGGGTTTTATTCGGAAGTTACGAATGGGTTACGAGTAAATTTAACATTTAAATTGATGAATAGGTAATAGCATTTTAGCGCTCATCGTCCTGTATCATACGCTTTTCCAGTTGCTTTTTAAGGGTATTGATGAAATGTGTTCTATCCATTTTTCTGGCGCGTATTTCTATGTAGGTTTTATAGTATTGTCCAAGTTCAATATTGAACATCTGCTCACAGGCGGTGACCATATCCTTTATACCAGCGCGTCCATCTTTGATTGCATTAGATGCTTGTAATGCGTAGATGAGCTCTACAAGGTCAGTTTTATTTGCCGTCCATTTTAAATCTAACTCCGTGCACACATTAACTCGGTTACTTTGAGGAACGGCCTGACCTAATTCTGCCAGTAATTTATTGAAATGCGCCACCAGTAGGTCATAGGCCATAATTTTTGCCATTGCATTATCGTGAGATGTTGAGAACTCTGAATCTGTGTAAAAATGTGAGGTATCAGAAGCTAGGCTCAAATCATCATTACCGCGCACAAAATAATAATGGTCAAACGTGGTGTCATTCTCACGATAATACTTCACAAAATCAATATTTCGCTTATAGTTTGCCTGTAGTTTTTCAATTTCGGCGTCTATGAAATTTCTTTGCTTTTTAATGCTACCGGCAGGCTTTTGCAGAAGATAGTTGTACAGCTTTGCAAAGAATTTGAGCCTTGAATAGACAAAGGGTTTTTGAACTTTGAAAAAATGAATTTCTTGCTCCTCCTGGTCAAAGTTGATTGTTCTAAGTGCTACCCTTAAATCTTGAAGACACTTTCGCGAAAGCTTAATACCATTCTCAATATTTTGAAATTCACTCAGGTCTGATTTTTCAATGAGTTTTACCTCATCTCTGAAGCGCTTTATTATGTTATCAATTATTGGATTGTTCAATTATAGGCCGTGAATATGTCTTTTTACTTAATTTCGGATTGTTGTCTTAGATACTCATTTTTTAGATAGTCGTCGTCCTTAGTTTTCTGATAAACTCCATATTCTT
Organism: Nonlabens sp. SY33080; assembly: GCF_011784885.1. NCBI lineage: Bacteria > Pseudomonadati > Bacteroidota > Flavobacteriia > Flavobacteriales > Flavobacteriaceae > Nonlabens > Nonlabens sp. SY33080. The sequence goes on along the minus strand of NZ_CP050461.1, from coordinate 2,655,687 downwards.
TGCCTGATACATCTTTGAATAAAACGCATTGGCCATCTGGAATTCCAAACGGTTCTGAACTCAATTCAACGCCATTTTTTTTCAACTTCTCAATGCTTTCTGTCAAATTATCGGTACGATAAATATGGATTTGTTTGTAGGATTCTAGATGGTTTGCTATTAGAATAGAGTGGTTTGCATTTCCAAGTTTAATCGCGCATACTTTGGTTCCAAACCGTTCGAATTCCCATATCAATTCCGCTTCCAAATCATTCTGAAAGAAAGATTTTTCAGAGTTATAATCTGATGTTCCCTTGTAAATATATTTGAGCTCTTCAAAAATCATTTATCAATAAAACATATCACGTTATTTATCTTGTTTTGAGAATCATACTCTCCTACGAAAATCCCTGTTGACAAGACTTGTCCCTCGTGTTCCATTTTCCACTTCATTCTGAAAGCGTAGTTGTGAAACTCTGGTTCATCGACCATTTTCAGGTGGTGCGGTAGTCGAGAACGGAATGTTATAATAATCTCTTTCATCTCTTCCAGACTAGCTACTGGCGCTGGAATATGAGGGTCAATGTAGCGACCGTTTGCCGAGAAAGAAGAATCCAACAATTCCTGTCTTTCGCCATCTGACGACACATTCCACGCTTCAATGTATTTATTTAAGATTTCTAACTTGTTCGTGTTGTCCATAATACTGGTTTCGTTTTCTGTTTGGGCTAATCCTAGTCCTGTCAGAATTAGGGCACCCAACGTTAAAATTTTGTAATACATCTTTATTAATACTGAATTTCTATTTGACTGCGCTCTTGATGCAACTGCCAGAACTTTTCTGCCAATATCGCTGGTGAATGCGTTTCGCTTTCGTGCTGTATGTAACCATCAATAGTGACAGTTCCAACAAAAATCCCATCTTCCTTCAGGCTATCGTTAAGTTGAAAAGCCAAATTTCTGAGAGCAGATTTTCCTAAGGAAAGAGAACCGAATTGCGCACTAGGCTGTAATGCGAACGCACCGCCAGTAAATAGAACCACTCCTTTTTCGGTTTTTAAATCGGGATGTAATTTTTTTACGGTGTGAAAGGCATTTGCTGTAGAAATTTTAAAGTCCTCAACGATTTCCTCGGTTGTCTCTTCCATCAAATTTTTCATTTTGAGCGCGGCGGCGTTGTAAATGAGGGTATGGACACTACCCATTTGACTTTTGAGGTCATCGATTGCTTTATCTAACTGAGCTGAGCGGTAGGCATCAGCTGTCGCATAAAATGCCTTTATCCCTTGTTTTGATAAATCAGAAACTTGACTCTCAAGTTTCTGAGGATTTCTGCTTATCAATCCTATCTGGAAATCCTCATTTCCAAATTTTTGAGCGAGCCCAGTACTTAGTCCAGGTCCTGCGCCTATAATTATTGCATTTTTCATTATGATTTTATGTTTAGATTAAAATTGAAATACGGTGTTTGCACTTTTGCAAATACTCGAAGCCATAGCGGAAGTAACATCTCGGTACCGCGTGCGGTCGTAATGTCGCCCAGGTCAAAAATTTGATTCTCATTCCAACCAAAACTTTTTAAAACCTCTGCTACATCCACTTTTGCGTCTTCGTCATTACCGCTCATAAATACAGTATGCTCACTACCGAGTTCTGAGGGACTTACCATAACAGGGTTGCTCATTGTATTGAGGGTTTTTACAACTTTGAGCTTTGGATATTTTGCTTGAATCTGTTCTCCAAGGCTATCTGTATTTGAAACAGACAATGTCGGTGGAAACCCATTACTGAAGTCCAAAGGATTTGAGATGTCAATCATAACTCTGTTATTGAGTAGAGAGTCGCCAACCGTCTCGAGACAGTCTAAAGCGTGCTTACCGCTCATTGCGAAAACGATTAAATTAGAACCCTTTTCCACTGCGGTTTTAAAATCTACAAGAGATACTTCTGGCGTTGCTTTGAGCCACGCCGATATTGGTGGATTACCAAAAGCATCTGACTCAGTATTTTCCATTGTGTTGGAAGGGTTTCTCGTTCCGATAAAAATCTCGTGGTCTAAGCTGAGTATTTTCTTTGCTAATGCCTGCCCAACACTTCCTGTTCCTAAAATTGCTACTTTCATAGTGTTTGTTTTTATTTTATACTATACATTTGTTAGTATCAAAAGTATAGATAGTTTTAGACGTAAACAATAACTAACAATTGTGTTAGTATAAATTTGAATAGAGATGATTTTAAATGGCAAAGAAATACGAGTTATCATAGATGGCGGAAATTTTCACTGCGCAATGGATGTTGCATCCAAATACCTTGGTGGTAAATGGAAGACTATTGTTCTATGGTATTTGAAAGATGAAGAACAGCGCTTTGCAGACTTAAAGAGAGTAATACCTCAAATCTCCGATAGAATGCTCTCCATTACTCTAAAGCAACTAGAAGATGATGGGCTTATCGATAAAGAAGTTTATACAACTAAACCACCACATAAAGTAGGTTATCTTCTTTCTGATTTTGGAAAGTCCAGTGTCCCAATGCTTGAAGCAATAGCCCATTGGGGTCGTGCCGTTAGTAAAACTAGAGGGAAAATTGTTGAGGTTTGAATTGCAACCAAAAAGCAAATTGATTCACGAAGGAATATCAGTTTTAAAAAACGCGGAAAAATTATCTAGCGTAATCGCTAGTTAGTGACAAGGTTTTACAACTTATTTCGATGTTTTGGAACGCCTACAATACAAGAAGCAATCTTATATTCTAATTTTTCATAAGAAGGTACTTTTTCAAGTAGATCTTCGATGTACTCGTAATCAAGGTCGATTTTATTGATTTCATAATCTGTTTTTAGTGCGTTGAGGTTGAACACTTCCCTCGTACTTTTGTTTCGACCGCGTTTATTTTCCAAGAATGGTTGTAAAATTTTGATCCAGGCTCTGGCGAACAACTCTATATCTAGCAAGTTGCGTTTTCCAAAATAACTTTTGAGGATTTTGCTCGATAATTTTTTTTCTTCGTGTGATATCGTTCGTTTCGCGTTTTTCTTTTTTAGAATGTGCTCTGCAACTTGAATAGCCCTTTTCTTTTTCGGGCTTAACAACTCCAGTTCGTTCGCTTCTAAGATAGATAGGTATTTCACTAAATAGCCATTATTCCATTCACATCGTATGGGCTTTTGGGTTAAGTGATGGCGTAAATTATCACAAATAGAACTGTAATCTGTTATAATAGCTTCCGAACCTTCTTGTTTGATGTAAAACCACTTAGAGCTTTTTGTTTTAGTAGCCCTTAACGCAATAAAACACCATTCCACATCACTTTCTAAAAAACAGACACCAGTCTTAACGCTACTTGTAACATCAATAAATTGCTGATAATCGAGTTCGGAAATGAGCCCTTTGCTTTCATCTTTGAGGTCTAAAATGGGTTTGAAGCTATTCTTTATGTCCTCCCAAGAGTTGTCCTTTTCCTGGTACTCTATAAACTCTTGAATTACATCTTTAATATTTTCTGTCTTTACAAAATGCTTAAATCTCAAATCATCTGGAACATCAAAATTTGAACCTATAGTATCATTGACGAGATCATTCAATTCCATCAAGCGTTTGTCGCCTTGAAGTGAAAACTCCTGACTATCATCTGGCCAGTACATTTCTATAAAATCGTGCATTGTATCCATTCTGTCTATGCGACCAAATCGTTGTTCCACGATGCGAATAACACTTGGCAAATCTAATAGCGTTACCGCAGATGCTTTTTGCAAGTCAACACCTTCAGACATCATATCGGAACATAGTGCGATAATCTTTTCATCATTCTGAGACGTAAGTATGAATTTCTCGATAACCTCTTTACTGCCTTTGTTTTTGGTGTCGCCAGAAGCTACCAAGACCTTCTGCTCAGGACTAAGTTTAGTGATGAGATGTTTTAGATAGTGAAGTGTGATTAGGCAACTGTCAAAAGCTAAAACCTTTTTATGTGATTTGGTTTGATTTAATAGTGTGTTTGCTTTACCTAATTCTCTTTTGTTGGATAATTTTATTATTAAGTCAGCAATCTGTAAATAGATTTGCTTTTCTTCTTGGCACGCCTCAAGGTATTTTGCATTGTCTGTCATCCAGTCCGGCCAATCACAATCTTTGAAATCGGAATGGATATGTGGAAGCGTACCGCTTTCGATTAGTTTATCCAGCTCCTTAACCTTTATTTTATTCTTACTTGTAAATTTGAAGTTCAGTCTCGTATTCTCAAACATTTTCTCAACCCCTATTATGTGCTCCAAAATAGCTGGTCGCGAAGAACGCAAAGTATATCTGATGTAATAAATAGATAAGTATTTTGAAGCATTCAATCGACGATTAACATAGTTTTGTTTTTCGTCATCGTTGAGGTATCGATAAGGTTTATTTGTCCTTCTTAAGTATGTGATACCTTTAATTGACTCACAAAGTTTGTTGATTCTCTTAACCAACTCTTTGTCCCTTTCTGTTTCCTCAGTCTTATACGTCTTCGGTACTTGTTTGGGGAACTTACACACCTCATCAAGTGCATTTTTGTAGCGGTGTGGTGCTTTCTCTATCTCGGCATTAAGTTCTTTTTTTGTACGCCTTACAGTAAACTTGCTTATAAAGCGCTTTAGGTTTTTTATGTCATTCGAAGTATTGGATAGATCGGTAGACTTTTTCAGTTTCTTAAATGACTCAAAGCTCTCATCGTCTAAATTGTCAATATCCAAAAGTTCAATCATTTTAAGTAAATCATCCAATTTCTTATTGATTGGTGTTGCGGTAATCAGCAATTTATAATCCGCGTTATTCTGCCTGACCGCTTTACTTCGCTTGGTATTAATATTGAGATAGTTGTGTGCCTCGTCAATAGCAAGAATATGTGCATTTTTCAATTCTAACTGTGCTTTCTTCAATTTGTTCTTACCAGATTGACTGAGGGTCCCGCTTGAAATCTGATTATTTAAGATGGTTTCCAGCTCAATAAATTCTTTGCTCCACTTTTCTTGAACTAATGGTGGACAAACTATAAGCGAATTTGCCTTATCCCGATTACCATTTTCATATAGCCAGCTTTCTAATGCAAGAATGATAGTGGAACAAAGTTTTGTCTTTCCGGCACCCGTTGGGTCTGCGATGAGAACATTTGAGTTTTCCTGAAGAATGGACATAGCCTGTGTTAATCCCTGCCATTGTGTTGGCCATAAATTAGAACGCTTAAGTTTTTGTACTAAACTTTCATATTCTTCAAGCCATTTGCCTTCTAGAACTTCGCTCATCGCTCTGGCCAAAGCATCACGCCAATCCACCTGAGCAATTAAGTCTTTTAGGAGATCTTTTAGCTTATCATATTCACTAGCTTGATTAAAATAGTTGTCAGCAATTTGTTTGATTGACTCATACTGTTCAAAATCATCATCCTGTGTTATTCGGAAATTCGCCTCAGTTTGATGAATTAATCCATTATTGCTGAAATTGGATGAACCGATCATAGCCGTCTTATCGCCTACGTATATTTTGGCGTGTAGTTTATTGAAAAATCGAATTGAGATGTTGCCCGAATCGAGTTTGGTAATGAGACTTATGACGCTTCCGCCTTGAAGAATAGAAAGCCCTTTTGACAACCAATATTCCTTAATTTCCTGATCGAGAGGTTTAGGCTTGTATCTTTTACGACCTCTGAAGTTTGGATCGAAACCCAAAACAATTCTAATCTTTTTACCTTGTGTATATTGGTCAATTTCCCCGAAAGTATCAATCAAGTGGGAAAGTGAAGTATAACCAGTAAGTATTGTAAAAGAATTAGCCCTTTCAATGTCATTCATTAGAACACTAGCAACTCGCTTACTGTGTTCCTTGATATTGAGTGGAAATAAATGCTGTTGGGGCCACGTGTAGAGCGGTTCCGGTACAGTGTCGAAGTTAAAACTAAGTTGCTCAGAAGTTGCATTTTTATCCATTTACCTATATCATATAGCGAAGGCTATGTTTTTAGGTAAATTTAACAATTTACTTGATTAGCTGAATTTCAAGTTATTTCCTCGCCAGTACGCGACCAAGAATTGACTGCGGTATCTTCAGAATTGTGTGGATTTTTGGTTTTTGATTTCAAATTATCCCTAAGCTTTTCTATATCCAAGCTAACTTTATGCTAAAGGACTCAGGCGTAAATTTACACGGTTGCCATTTTTGTGTGTCCCAGAAATTTGGAAACCAATTCTATAGGTACGCCATTGTAAAATCGCTTGGTTGAGAATCAAACCACGAATTTTAATTAGGAACATTTTCGATAAAATCTTCAAATGGGATACTATACTTATCTTTTTTGAGTAAATCCGAGTCATTGTCGACCGTAATTCGTTCATACGTTATTTCTGGAATTACCTCAATCGATAGTTTGCCCCCTGCCTTAAAACTTTTTGAAAGTAACTTCCAAGTCAAGTTATGAGTTTTATGTTCTACCGGAAACCTCAAGTAAAAGGTATCAGAAGGAAAATTATCATCACTAACGAGAACTTTATTTTTTGGCTCTATTTCTATAGAATGTATTTCTTCATTCCAATGAGTATCAAAACTAAAATTCATTCCTGATATAATAATTGATGAAATATCTTTATGATTTTTGTAGGTAAATCCGTTACACTCTTGTGGAAATGTAATATTAAGTTTCCAATGTTCAAGAGGTTCTGAGCCTGTATTTGATAGAATTATCTTGAAAGGAATTAAGCTACGATTGAAGTCTTTGCCTGTTTTACGATGAAACCCTGCTGTTGCATCGAAAATATTTGGTGTTATCCAATGGCTTTTCACTATATCATCAATCCAATCCGGTTTAATCTTCTCAAACTCTTTTTCCAACTCACTCATTTTAGTTTTAGAAATATACCTGTTTTGTTGAAATTTGGGTTTTTCTGTTTTGTGTGTTAGACCATTTTGGAAAACTACCTCAACAGACTGGTTAGTTTTAAAAGCGTTGCTGTTTACGTAAAATGAGTAGGTTTCTTTGTTTTCAAAAATCAAATCGACTATATCTTCCCAAGAGAAAAGATGGACTTCAAATAGCCCTGCATCAATGTTAGAAACATTTATTTCTCTAACAAAAGTTTCAATCTTAGAATCCTTGTTTGCTGTGGTAGCAAAATACATCTTGGCCAGAGCTGGTTTAAAGTTCTTGGCTTTTTCAATTTCGTTTAGTATTTCTTTTTCTGTAAGCTGAGCGTGCACATATTCGTCTTTGCCTTTACATTGAATACCGTAATACACTTTGGAATTTATAGGTATCCCATATACATCAATACCGTTTTGTTCCTGTCCTGTACGACCGTTTTTCTTTATTTCAGGACATTGCCAAATTTCGCCCCAGAGCCTTTTGCATAAGGATTCAAAATCTTGCCAGTTGGTTGGTTTGGGTAATGATTGTGGTGCTTTCATAGGCTATTTGCTCAGTTGCATTGATTTTAGTTCAGAAACAGGAATAATTGTCGTCGTAGCCTTTTTCTGTGAATAAAAGAAAAGATAGTTCTGAGTTTTTCCAATGTAATAGAAATGATTTTCAGATTTCAATTTTGTACCATCTTTAAGAGCAAATTTTGAGTCTGAATAGTAGTTTGTCATTTTTACTTTATAGGCTTCACTTAGACCTGAAATAGCAGAGAACACACAAAGGTTGACAGCTGAAAGTAATAAAAGAGCTGTCAATTTTTTCACTTTTAATTTCTTTTTTCTGAAGACAGATCTGCCTTCAAAATAAATGAAAGGGTTTATGTAAATCGCTACGAATAGTAAAATTATCCACATTGCATATTCGTGTTGATAAATTCTCTCCACATTTATGAATACAACGTACAAGCTTACTGCCGAAATAACCAGAAGAACTAACTTATTCCAATGAAAAAAACCGTTATTCTTTACCTTTTCAAAAGGCCCTTATTGTCACTTGACTTATTATAAAATAGTAATATGACGAACATATTAAGCAAAAGAAAAATGAGAAAATATAAAACATTGTCTTGCACTAAAAGAGTGACTTCTTCAAGCTTTATAAACGGAATAATAGAAATGCCAAAAGACTTGAAATAAATATATAGTCTCATTAAGCCTGCAAGTAGAATCGACGTGGCAATAAAACTATAGGCTTCTATTTTGTTTTCAATCATTTAATATTGAATTATACGCTTCTAAAGATACTAATAATTCAAATCGATCGGAATTGATTTGTCATCTTCAATTTTCATTACTCGATTTGTATACGTTTTTTTTTACATTGGATTTTTTACTTAAAACTATTCTTAATGCATCAACATCAGAGCTTACTTTGTGCTCAAGCACTCGAGCATAGATTTGCGTTGTGGCGATTTTGGTGTGTCCTAAGAGTTTTGAAACTGTTTCAATAGGCACACCGTTGGAAAGTGTTATCGTGGTTGCAAACGTGTGGCGTGCCATATGAAAGGTGAGGTTCTTTTTAATACCGACGTGGTTGGCTACTTCCTTGAGATATGCGTTCAACTTCTCGTTAGTAATTATAGGCAGTAACGATGAGGTTACAGCTGTCATTGGATGGTCGCGGTACTTCCCTATGATTTCATTTGCTTTCCCTAATAGTGGCACTTTTACTGCGGACTTAGTTTTTTGACGTTTTGTCACTATCCAGTTACCGCCGTCGATGCCTTTCATTATATTGTCCGCAGTTAGCGCCATAATATCCACATAGCTAATTCCTGTGTAACAACTGAATACAAACAGGTCACGAACTCTGTCCAACCGGTCGCTATTAAAGTCGTGGTTCTCGAGTTTCTCTAGCTCAGTTTCTGAAAGAAACTCGCGATTTGTTTTCTCGTACTTCGGTTTCCATCTTGCAAATGGGTCACGTTCTAACCATTCCAAGTGGTAAGCAAGCGTGACCATCTTACGTAGGCGCTGGATATGCTTCATAATGGTATTTTGGCTTAATGCCTTTGGGTGGCCAACTGGCCAAATATTGGCCAGATAATTTTCAAAGTCAATCAAAAATTTGTAATCTAACTGTTTGAGATAGATATCTGTTGTTTTCTTTTCTTTCTGAAGAAACTTGTTGAGGTAGTTTTCCGTAACGCCAAAATTTCGAATAGAACCGATTGCAAGTGTGTTTTCTATTTTCTTACTGTGATACTCGATGAGGTCAAGTAGGGATTTTGATTTCTCATCGTCGCCAATGAACTTAGCTTTGATGTTTTTTGCTGTAACGAGCTCTTCTTTGTAGATTAGGTCCTGATAGATTTGGAAGAGTTTGTTGTAAGACTGCTCAATGTAATTGTTAAGCTGTCGCGCACCTGCTCCCGAGCCTTTACATCGACTCTTTTTTGCATCCCATTGATTAACAGGAACGCGTCTTTTTAAACTGATGTTTGAGCGCTTTTGATTGACCGTTACTCTAACATAGAGTAACGCCTCGCCATTTGTCGCGTTTTTTTGATCAGTCCAGAAACTGACACTAAAGGTTTGTTTACTTCGCATAGTTGTCGTCTTTTAGATTTTATAAATCGTCTTGACGAATGTCAAATCAACTATAGCAAGGCTTTCAAAGATATTTCAGTTTCTGTCAGTTCAACTGACAGATTGAAATTAACTGACCGATTACCTACCATATTAGGTCATATCATATCATTTTATATGGTAGTCCAAAAACCACAAAACCACGCAAAACATAATGTTTGCGTGGCTTTGATAAGAATTGTTATTCTTTAAAGTGACCTCGGCAGGATTATGTCCTTTCGAGTTGTGACCACGGCAGGATTCAAACCTACGACCGCTGGAGCCGAAATCCAGTGCTCTATTCAGCTGAGCTACGTGGCCAGTTTTTAAGTCTAGCTAAACGCTTTAACTTAGTTTGCTTTTTACTATTGTGCTTATCGTACGGCCATCGGCTTTACCGGCTAGTAATTGGTTAGATCTGCCCATTACTTTACCCATGTCTTTCATTCCTTGTGCTCCAGTTTCATCAATTACTTGCTGTACAATTTTTGCAATTTCATCTTCACTTAGTTGTTCTGGTAAAAATTGCTCAAGCACTTTGGCTTGCGCTAGTTCTGGTTCTGATAAATCTGTACGATCTTGTTCTTCAAATATTCTTGCGCTGTCTTTACGTTGTTTAACGAGTTTTTGAACGATCTTAATTTCTTCTTCTTCAGAAAGAGTATCAGATCCGCCAGAAGTTTTTGCTAGTAACAATTCGCTTTTAACGGCTCTTAAGGCTGCAAGGGCTGTTTGATCTTTTGATTTCATGGCATCTTTCATTGCCGTCATTACAGATTTCTCTAAACTCATAACTTTACATTTAGGCATCAAAAATAATAAAATTGATAAGGGAACTACCTTTAATAAATACCAAAAAAAAGCGCTCAATACTTGGGGATGTATCAAACGCTGTAAAAAACACTTTTTAAACTAAATCTTAATCTGGCGCGTCGTGTAAAAACGAGTTGTTACTTGATCTAAACTGTAACTCATCATTTTCATCAATATTCAAGGTTGTTCTTGATCGTCCATCGTCAGTTTTTGGAGCTTCTAACTCTACACCTTGACGTTTAAAAGCTGGTTGCTTTTCCAGTTCTTCCAATCTGTGCGAACTCTTGAATTTAAAATTTAAGTGATGCATGGTGCGTTTGCGTTTTTCGGCATTACGCAACAACATTTCATTTATTGGTAATTCAGTAGGATCAATTTCTTCGTCAATTTCCATACTTGACTCCACATCTTCAGCTGGTGCTTGCACTGTTTTGGCAACTATTTCTAGCTCCGGTTCTATCACCGTATTTGTTTCCTCAACTTTTTTAACAGGTTGTGCATTGACTAGCTCATCTTCTTTTTCCATGTAGTCGTCTAGTGAATACTTAGTAACACCCGTTTCATTTACTTCAGTCACTGGAATAACGTGCACTGGATCATTAACCTCTAGGGCATTAATTTCTTCCGTATTTTCCTCGTCCATACCCAATTGTTGAGACAATGGTAAGTCAAAGTCTAGAAAGAATTGATCGCGTTCTTCTTCTATTGATTCAACTTCTGGTTGTTGTACAACAGGAGTTTCCTCTATAACAAAATCTAATTGTGATTGAGGTTTTACATCTAGTACTTCCTCGTACACCACCTCTATATTCTTAAGAACTTCAGTTGTTGGGATAATAGGATTAGGTTCATCTTCAAACAACTTTGGCATAACTGGTATAGTGTCTTCTGGATCCTCATCGCCTAATTCATGTTTAATGATTAAAGGTTCTTGAGGTTGTGATGGCTGTACTGTTTTTTTTGGTTCCGCTTTCGCGAAAGCGTTATTATCAACTGCCTGTATATCATCTTCATGATCTTCTTCTAAATCAAGAATCAGTTTTCCTGGCACCACTTTATCAGTAGCTTCATCTAAAACACGTGAAGCGCGCTGCTCTTCCTCTAAGGTGTGAATGATGCGTTTTGCTTCTGTATTAGATATTTCGTTTTGCTGTTCAGCATTAAAGCCAGTTGCGATAACCGTTACAGCAATTGAATCTCCTAATTCTTCATCCTCACCTACACCCATGATGATGTTTGCGCTTCCACCAGCTTCAGACTGTATGTGCTCGTTAATCTCACTTATTTCATCAAGGGTAATCTCTTCTGATCCAGACACGATAAGTAGCAACACGTGTTTTGCACCAGTAATTTTATTATCATTAAGCAATGGTGAGTCCAATGCTTTAATTATTCCTTCTTGGGCACGATTTGATCCGGTAGCATGAGCACTACCCATTATTGCTGTACCAGAGTTTACTAGAACCGTTTTTGCATCGCGTAGGTCAATGTTCTGGATGTAGTGCTTTGTAATTACCTCGGCAATACCTCTTGAAGCAGTAGCGAGTACTTCATCTGCCTTAGAAAAACCGGCTTTAAATCCTAAATTACCATAAACGTCTCGTAGCTTGTTATTGTTTATAATAATCAGGGAATCAACTGACTTTCTAAGTTTATCTATTCCTTTTTGGGCTTGTTCGTTTCTTATTCTTCCCTCAAACTGAAAAGGTGTTGTTACGATACCTACAGTAAGAATATCCATCTCCTTTGCTACCTGAGCTATCACAGGTGCTGCACCAGTTCCTGTTCCTCCACCCATTCCTGCTGTAATGAATACCATTTTAGTATTGGTATCTAACAATCTTTGAATTTCTGAAATAGATTCTTGCGCTGCTCTTTCTCCAATTTCTGGATTTGCACCAGCACCCAATCCTTCTGTCAAGGATACTCCTAATTGTATTTTATTAGGGATAGGACTGTTCTCGAGCGCTTGAGCATCTGTATTACAAATGACAAAATCTACACCTTTAATTCCTTGTTGAAACATGTGTTTAATGGCGTTGCTTCCACCGCCGCCTACTCCTATTACCTTAATCACATTTGATTTGTTCTTAGGTAAGTCAAAGGATAAATCGCTTCCTACTTCCATACTCATTTATGCTACTTTAAATTTTGTTCTTTCTCTTTTATTCTGCGTTATCTATAAACTCTTTTACTGATTTTACCCAGTTTGAAAAGAAGTTGTTAGATGGTTTTTTCTGTGGTTTTTCTTTAGGTTGTGGAACTTCTTCTTCCTCAACCTCTGTATTAGATTCAGGTTGTACCTGTTGTACTACTGGTGCTACTTCTTCTATTATCTCTTCCTCTTCTTCAATAACCTCAAGCTCTTGAAGGCCTTTCATTACCAGACCAACAGCTGTGGCAAAAATCGGACTAGTGTTTTCCTTATCGCTATCACCTGCCAGATGTTCATTAGGGTAGCCTATACGAGTAGGCATTCCTGTAACATACTCGGTAAGTTGTTTTATATGCTTTAATTGACTACCACCACCTGTAAGTACTATTCCTGCGATAAGTTGTTTTTTAGGTTGGTCAAAACCGTAGTTTTTGATTTCCATAAAAACGGATTCTAATATCTCAACCACTCGCGAGTGAATTATTTTACTTAGGTTTTTAAGCGTAATCTCTTTGGGTTCTCTACCTCTTAATCCAGGAATAGAAACAATCTCATTGTCTTTATTTTCTCCTGGCCAGGCGCTACCGAATTTTGTTTTAAGTAATTCTGCCTGCTTTTCTATAATTGAGCAACCAGCTTTTATGTCTTCAGTAATGATATTTCCTCCTTGTGGTATTACTGCTGTATGGCGAATGATTCCATCTTTAAAGATGGCCAGATCAGTAGTTCCACCACCTATATCAATTAAGGCTACTCCAGCTTCCTTTTCATCGCTTCCCAGAACAGCATCAGCACTAGCGAGTGGTTCTAGAGTTAGATTTTTAAGTTCCAGTCCAGCGCTTTTTATACATCTACCAATATTTCTTATTGAGGCTATTTGCCCTACTACTACATGAAAATTGGCTTCTAATCTACCACCGTACATACCGCATGGTTCTTGTACATCGCTTTGACCATCTATTTTATATTCTTGTGGTAGAACATGTATAATTTCTTCTCCAGGCAGCATCACTAGTTTGTGTACTTGATTGCAAAGGTTTGCAATATCAGTTTCATTTATTACGGATTCACTATCCTGTCGAGTAATATAATCGCTGTGTTGTAAACTGCGTATATGTTGACCTGCTATTCCTACTGTTACATTTTCAATTTTAATACCGCTTACGGTTTCAGCTTGTTGAACTGCTTGCTGTATAGATGTAATTGTTTGAGTAATGTTGTTTACAACACCTCGATGTACACCTAAACTTTTTGATTTTCCTACACCTAGAATCTCGAGCTTACCATATTCATTTTTACGACCAATCATTGCCACAATTTTTGTGGTACCGATGTCTAGTCCTACTGCATATTCTTGTGCTTCCATTTCTTCCCCTTTTTTATTTTATAACAACCACCTGATTATTAAATCTTAGGTCAACAGTATTTATACTTTCTAGCGTTTTATCTTTTTCAGCCTTGGCTATAAAGGCTTTATAATTAATGAACTTATGCTCTAGTTTATCAATTTTACCCAGGTTTATTTTATGCTTCATTGCCCTAGGTTTCAACTTTACATTTCCCTTATCTAGTTCAATTGCTGCAATAACCTTTTGTAACCACTTATCTTTTCTTATAAAGGAAACTAATTCAAAAACATCATTTTGAAAGTCACTTTCATATCCAAAAATTACAGGCACACGTACTGCATATTCATCAGACAATGGCATCCATTTATTATCCTCGTCTAGATATCCAGACTTTTTTCCAATGATGCGCGCTATAGGCACTCGTTGTTCAATTACTGCGTTTATTTCACCATCGATTGACATGGAAACCTCAGCCTTTCTAATCATTGAGTTTTTATCAAGACGCTTTTCACTCTCTTGTAAAGCTAGCTTTTCTATCGTGAGATAATCTATACTGTCATGATTTTGTATCAACAATTTATTAACGTTTTCTTCAGAAATTAAAGGACTGCTATAATCTGTAAATGTGATGGTTACATCCTTTATCTCCCTATTTTTATGCCTAACAGCCCCAAAAGCATATAAACTGAAAACCAGCACAATAGCCACAACCAATAAGATCGCATTTATGTAAGGTTTTATTTTACCCATTTTGCTGCTATTTTTTTGATTTCAACTCCTATATCTCCTGCTCCTAGCATACAGATTATTCGTTTATTACTTCTATGCAACTCGTTTTCTAACTGATCCTTTGTTACCATACTTGTTATCCCAGAGGTTATTTTCTCAATCCTATTTTGAAGAGATTGAGATGTTATACCGGGAATAGGAAGTTCTCGTGCCGGATAAATATCCAACAAGTATACCTGATCAAACTGTGCCAAACTGCGGGCAAAATCATCCATAAAGTCTTTGGTACGAGAATACAAATGCGGTTGAAAAACCACTAGTTTTTCCTCATCCGGATATAATTCACTTACCGCTTGAAAAACAGCATTTATCTCTGTAGGATGATGGGCATAATCATCTATCAACACGAGCTCATCACTATTCAATCTGTATGTAAAGCGCCTGTCAACTCCAGGGAAAGTGCCAAGCGCTTTTATTAATTTTTCTGGTTGCACTCCATACTCTAACGCCATTGACATAGCAAGAGCAGCATTTGATAGGTTGTGCTTACCAGGTAAATTCCATTTTATATTCTTGAAAAGTTGATTAGGTGTTTTGAAATCAAAATAATAAGATTCATCTTGAATTCTATAATTCAAGATTCGATAATCTCCATTGTTGAATCCCACTTTTTTACCTGGTAACGAAACCACTTCAGTAGTCAATAAATTTCCCTTTGGAACTAATGCGGCAAAGTCTTCAAAGGTTTTTTCAAACTCCTCAACATCTCCATATATGTCAAGATGATCTGCATCCATAGCTGTTACACCAGCAATTTCAGGCTGCAAGTTCATAAAGCTTCGGTCAAATTCATCAGCCTCTACGACCATTACCTCATTTCCAGTGTGGATATAATTAGTATTATACTTTTCAATTATGCCACCACAAAAAGCAGTCATAGGAACTCCACTTTCATAAAGCAGGTGTGTAAGAATTGCACTTGTTGTAGTTTTTCCATGAGTCCCTGCTACTGCTAGGCATGTCATGGTTTTAGATATTTGCCCGAGTAGTTGCGCTCGTTTAAGTATGGTTATTCCGCTTTCGCGAAAGCGAACTAATTCTCCAAAATCTACTGGTATCGCAGGTGTATAAATCACTTGCGCATTATTGATATCCTTATACTGTGCTGGGATGCTATCATAGTCATCTTGATAATGGATATTAATCCCTTCACTGACTAATTGCTCTGTAAGCGCTGATGGCGTTTTATCGTAACCAGCAACATTTTTACCTGCTTGTTTAAGGTAGCGCGCTAGTGCACTCATCCCTATACCACCAATACCGATGAAATAACAATGTGATATGTGATCTAGATTACTCATTCAACAACTGTTCGATTTCATTTACAATATGACTAGTAGCTTGAGGCAAGGCTAGCTTCTTAATATTTTTACTTAATGTTTCTTGTTTTTTAGAATCCTGTATAAGCCCTTTCCAAAGGGTCATGAAATTTTGCTCCAGATCAGATTCTTTAATCATCACAGCAGCATTTTCTTGAACAATGGCTTGTGCATTTTTCGTTTGATGATCCTCAGCAACGTGCGGAGAAGGAATAAAAATGACCGGTTTACCTACTATACAAAGTTCTGATATGGTGCCTGCTCCAGATCGTGAAATAATAAAATCTGCCGCAGCATATGCAAGATCCATTCTTTCCAAGAATGCTTTTACTTGCAGTTGTTTTTGATCTTTAGCCTTGTAGGTTTCATAATAAAACTTACCACATTGCCATATGATTTGAACATCCTTGAGCAATTGTGCGCTGTTTTCATCTATAAGTTGATTTATACGCCTAGCACCAAGACTACCACCTAAAACTAATAAAGTCTTTTTGTCTTCATCTAAATCAAAAAACTCTATGGCTTGTTGTTTTTTACTGGTAATATCCAATAAATCTTGTCTAACTGGGTTGCCAGTCATAACCATTTTATCTTTAGGAAAAAAACGCTCTAGACCTTTACTCGCTACACAAATGCGTTTAACTTTTTTTGATAGTAGTTTATTGGTTATTCCTGGAAAAGAATTTTGTTCTTGAATTAGCGTAGGAATTCCTTTTTGATTTGCCTTAAACAACAAGGGACCACTAGCATAACCACCTGTACCTATTGCGATATCTGGTTTAAAATTATTTATGATGCGACCAGCATCTATTAAGCTTTTTACAACCTTAAATGGGAATGCAATGTTTTTAAGTCTTAGACTGCGCTGCAATCCACTTATCCACAATCCTTTTATAGGAAACCCGGCTGCTGGAACTTTTTCCATTTCCATGCGATCACGTGCTCCTACAAAAAGTATTTCACAATCTGACCATCTTCTCTTGCATTCATTTGCAATAGATATAGCTGGATAAATATGACCACCGGTACCACCGCCTGATATGATAATTCTATATGGTTTCACTTAATACATCTAAAGGGTTCATATCTTCCTCTTTGGTTTCTTCAAGAGGTTCTTTTACGTCCTTACTTGCACTCACACTTAATACTATTCCCATAGCTAGGCAACTCATTAATATTGACGTTCCACCACTACTTATAAACGGAAGAGTTTGACCTGTTACAGGCATCAAATTAACGGCAACGGCCATATTAATGCAGGCTTGAAAAATTATTGGAAAGCCAACACCTATCACCACCAATCGACCAAAAATATCCTTTGCTTTTTTAGTGATTACAACCAGCCTAAATAGAATTAATAAATACATAATCAC
This sequence comes from Nonlabens sp. SY33080, assembly GCF_011784885.1. Classification (NCBI taxonomy): domain Bacteria; kingdom Pseudomonadati; phylum Bacteroidota; class Flavobacteriia; order Flavobacteriales; family Flavobacteriaceae; genus Nonlabens; species Nonlabens sp. SY33080. The sequence goes on along the minus strand of NZ_CP050461.1, from coordinate 2,638,404 downwards.
AATACCAAAAGCACCAATAAAACCGAATTCCTCGATAATAATTGCATAGATAAAATCACTACTTGACTGAGGTAAAAAAGGTCTCAACATACTTTTCCCTGGACCAACTCCTGGTATGCCTCCTTCAGAAATGGCTGCAAGTGCACGTTCTGTTTGGTAATTAGTATCAGCTGTTCCAGAACCACTAAAATTCTCGATACGCGAGATCCAAGTGTCTACACGGTTTGGAAAAAGATCTGGAAAAGCTTTGGCGGTTAGAATAAAAAGAGAAAGCGCCACAATTCCCACACCTATAATACCTAGTAAGTATTTCCATGGAAATCCTCCAATGAAACACAGTGCCAGCACCATAATGAATATAAGTGCGGTAGTAGAGAAATTAGATGGTAACACAAACAACAAAGTGAGTCCAACAGGTAACCACAATGGCAGTAAACTTTGTTTAAATGTAATAGTCTTGTGAGCTATGTTTGAAAGGTACTTTGCCACATAAACCATAAGAATAACAAATACCAAGGTGCTAGTTTGCAACTGCATTCCAATACCTGGAATTGTAATCCACCTAGAGGCATTTGCACCACCCATAGTTGTTCCTTGTAATGCAGTTATTACTAATAAAACTATAGCAGGATATATAAGTAACACACTCAACCCATTAAACAATCTGTATGGAGTTTTATGAACTGCCCACATGGCTATTAATCCCATTATAATATGTCCAAGATGGCGTATAAGGAAACGACTGGTATCACCAGTTCCCTTTCCTAGATAGGCCAAATTTGCGCTAGCGCTATAGACCGGAATAATAGAAAACACCAGTAATGCCACTATGAGCGACCAAAGAAACAGATCTCCTGATATGTATCTACTTAATTTCAATATTATAAGTTTCTAACTGCTGCTTTAAATTGTCTACCTCTGTCCTCGTAGTTTTCAAATAAATCAAAGCTGGCACAAGCTGGACTTAACAATACATTGTCACCTGCTTTGGCCAGTCTATAAGCTACTCGAACAGCATCTTCCATGGATGATGTTTCAACTACTGTATCAACACATTTTGCAAAGTTTTCTATGATTTTGCCATTGTCAATTCCTAAGCAAACAATTGCTTTTACTTTACGATTTACTAACTCATACAAATCGCTGTAATTATTTCCTTTATCAACTCCACCTACAATCCAAACTGTAGGATGCTCCATACTGTCTAACGCAAAATAAGTTGCATTTACATTGGTAGCTTTACTATCATTGATATATTGAACTTTATTGATTTTAAGAACATTTTCTAATCGATGCTCTACACCTTTAAATGACTGTAGGCTTTGACGTATAGTCTCCTTTCTTATTTTCAAAAGTGTTGCCGCGGTGGCAGCTGCCATAGTATTGGCAGTGTTGTGTTTTCCTTTTAATGCTAGTTCCTGTATAGGCATGGTGAAAAGGGTGTTGTTAAGGGTTATAATTATTTGATTATCTTTTATAAAAGCTCCATGCTTCAGTTCCTGAGTCATAGAGAACGGCACTAACTGTGCTTTTATATCTTTATTTTTTAAAGCCTGGGTTATTGCTTGGTCATCGGCGTTGTAGATGAAGTAATCGCTAGCTTTTTGTGATTGAGCAATTCTCATCTTACTATCTATATAGTTTTCAAACTGGTAATCGTAACGATCTAAATGATCAGGTGTAATATTAAGTAGTATGGCGATGTGTGGTGCAAACTCGTAACAACCATCTAATTGGAAACTGCTTACCTCTAACAAGCGATGATTAGCTGGTTTTTGAGCAACTTGCAAGGCGTAGCTCTCACCGATATTGCCACCGGTTGTTGCATTTACCTGCGCAGTTTCTAGCAAATAGCTCATTAAGGAAGTTGTCGTAGTTTTTCCATTACTACCTGTAATAGCAATTACAGGAACTTCTCGTTCTTCTCTAAAAGCAAATTCAATTTCAGAAATGATTTCTATACCTGCTTGTTTTAATTTTTTAATCAAGTCAATGTGATCAGGTATTCCTGGACTTTTAATTATCACATCTGCCTCGATTAATTTTTCTAGTGTATGAGCACCTGATTCATAAGATATGCCGTGTTCATTTAACGCTTTCGCGAAAGCGTCATTCACAACAGCTCTATCGCTTAAAAACACATCATAGCCACGACTAGCAGCAAGAATAGCAGCTCCTAAACCACTGATTCCACCACCAAGCACTACCACTTTCTTTGATATGTTAGTTTCACTATTCATTAACGAACCTTAAGTGTTACAATACTGATGATGGCTAGTAAAATTCCTACTACCCAAAACCTAACTACTATTTTACTCTCATGAATTCCTCTTTTTTGATAATGATGGTGCAATGGTGACATAAGAAATATTCTACGACCTTCTCCGTATTTTTTCTTGGTGTATTTGAACCAACTTACCTGCATCATTACAGATAAATTTTCCATGAGAAAAACACCACATAGAATTGGAATGAGCAATTCTTTACGGGTTGCAATAGCCAGAACAGCTATGATTCCACCTATAGTTAAGCTACCTGTGTCTCCCATAAAAACTTGGGCCGGATAGGTGTTGTACCATAAAAATCCTACAAGCGCACCTGCAAAAGCAGTTATAAATACCACCATCTCACCAGAGTTGGGTATATACATGACATTTAAGTAATCTGAAAATATAATATTCCCAGATATCCATGCAAATAAAGCTAGGGTAATTACGGCGATAGCACTTGTACCTGCGGCTAATCCATCAATACCGTCAGTAAGGTTTGCACCATTAGACACAGCGGTTACAATTACAACGACTATAGGGATAAAAATGAGCCACGCCCATGAGGCTAGGTCATCATCAATCCACGTGATCAATTCACTATAATCTAGTTCATTGTTTTTAGTAAAAGGTATCGTTGTTTTAGTGGATTTTTTTGCTGCTTCAAATTGAATAGGAATATTACCTTCCACTCTTTGCTGGGTATACTTTTCAGTCTTTAATTCTTCTTTTATGGTTATCCCTGGATGAAAATACATGATGGCACCTACAATAATTCCTAACCCTACTTGACCGACTACTTTAAATTTACCTTTTAAACCACCTTTGTCTTTCTTGAAAACCTTGATATAATCATCTGCAAATCCAATCATTCCCATCCAAAGCGTGGTAATGATTAAAAGAACTACATAGATGTTATCAAGTTGGCACAATAACAGAACCGGGATCAGAGTCGCTAATATTATGATTATTCCACCCATGGTAGGTGTACCTGCCTTTTGCGCTTGACCTTGTAAGCCTAGATCGCGAACTGTTTCACCTACTTGTTGATTACGTAAATAGTTGATTATACGCTTTCCATATATAGTTGAGAAACCTAGAGACATCATGAATGCTATCGCCGCCCTAAATGTGATAAACTCAAACAGCGATGCTCCAGGCAATTGAAATTGTTCTTCCAGGTATTTGAATAAATAGTAAAGCATATTATTTATTGAGTTTATTTAATAATGATGCAATAATTTCTCTATCATCAAAATCATTACGTACTCCGTTAATTTCTTGATATGTTTCATGACCTTTACCTGCAATCAAAATAATGTCATTAGGTTGAGCCATGACCGCAGCTGTTTTTATAGCCTGTTTACGATCTACAACTGTTACGGTTTTTTTAAAATCTTGAGGTTCAACACCAGCTTCAATATCATCTAGAATAGCTTGTGGATCTTCTGTTCTAGGATTATCACTAGTAAAAATCACTTTATCACTTAATGATGCTGCAATCATTCCCATCTTAGGTCTCTTAGTAGGGTCTCTATCTCCACCGCACCCAACTACTGTTATAAGCGTTTCATTTTTAGTACGGATTGCATTAATGGTTTCAATGACATTTTTAAGTGCATCTGGTGTGTGTGCGTAATCTACAATCGCAGTGATTTTATCTTCAGCTGTTGTGAAATACTGAAATCTTCCAGAAACTCCTTCTAATTGTGAAATTTTTTCCAGAACCTCAATAGGTTCTAGACCTAGCTCAATAGCACAACCATATATTGCTGCAATATTATAGGCATTAAATTGACCTATCATTTTACACCAAACTTCTTGGTCGTTAATTTTAAGCAACAAGCCACCAAATTGATTTTCTATAATGTGCGCTCGATAGTCTGTAAAAGATTTTAAAGCGTATCCTCTTTTTACAGCCTTAGTATTTTGAAGCATTACATCACCATTCTTGTCATCTTTATTTGTAAGAGCAAATGCAGATGCTGGCAATCCATCAAAGAATCTTTTTTTAACATCTCGATATTCAGCAAATGTTTTATGGTAATCTAAATGATCATGTGATAGATTTGTGAAAATACCACCTGCAAAATGCAATCCAGTAGTGCGCTCTTGATGTATACCGTGACTACTCACCTCCATAAAACAATAATCCACTCCTGCATCTCTCATTTCTGCTAAATAATGATTGATAGTCAAAGGATCAGGAGTTGTATGAGTGGCCTTATATTCTGTGGTATCTACGAGTATATGTACAGTTGATATCAATCCAGATTTAAAACCGCAAGACTTAAACAAGCGATATAATAAACTAGTACATGTTGTCTTACCATTAGTTCCAGTAACACCTACAAGTTTGAGATCTTTTGAAGGATTATCGTAAAAGTTTGCTGCCATAAAAGCCAACGCTTTTTTGGTACTAGACACTTGAATGTAAGTAACATTTTCGATTTGATCTTCTGGTAGTTTTTCAACTACCACAGCAGTAGCACCTAGTTCAATGGCATTTTTAATAAATTTATGTCCATCAATTGCAACACCTGTAACAGCCACAAATACAGAATTCAATTCCACTTTCCTAGAATCGAAAACAATAGACTGCACTTTTTTATCGGTAGAACCAACGACAGATTCAATATTTACTTTGTACAATATTTCTTTAAGTAACATCATAACGTTAGTACTACTTTTTCTCCATTTTTAATAATTTGCCCTGGCGCCTTACTTTGATTAGATACAATTCCAGCTTCTCCCTTCACTTCAACATAGGCTCCCATATTTTCCAAAATCACTACAGCGTCCATTACTTCCATACCTTTGAGGTTAGGCACCTTTTTTTGAACAGATTGTAACTTGGAATAAAACACCTCATCAGACTTTTCTACTTCTTCTGATGCAATTTGTGGTAATTGAATCTCGTCTTTAATAGGACTGTTTGCGTAAATTTTATGAGCGATTTTTTTAAAAACCGGACCAGCAACTATATTTCCATAATAACCTTTCTTAACGTTGGGTTTATGAATCACAACTATGCAGCTATATTTAGGCTCGTCAGCCGGGAAATATCCAGCAAACGATGCAATATAATTACCTGGCTTTATCCAATATTCTGCTTGACAGGTTCCTGTTTTACCTGCCATGGAAAAATTAGGTGAATACAGATTATCTGCAGTTCCACGTCTAACTACATTTTCCATCATCACCTTTACCTTATCAATGGTTTCTTGAGAACAAATCGACGGGTTAATTATCTCCTTATCAAATTTTTCAACAAGTCGATCTTTGGAACGAACTTCTCTAATCAATCTAGGCTTAACCATTACACCATCATTTGCAACGGCATTGTAAAAAGTTAATGTTTGTAATGGAGTCAATTCCACACCATAACCGAATCCCATCCATGGTAAAGAAAGACCGTTCCATCCTTGATCATCTGGATGAGGAATTAATGGCGACCCTTCACCTACTATAGGTAAACCAATCTTATTACCTAAATTCATTTCATAAAGTCTATCTACATAATCACTAGGATTAGATTTATAGTTATCGTGAATCATTTGAACTAGTGCTGTATTGGAAGAAACCTCAAATGCTTTAGCTACATTTATTTTTCCATATCCACCATACTTAGAATCTCTTACATTTCTACCGTAGTAAGAAATCTTACCACCTTTAGTGTCAAAAACGGTACTTGTATCAACCACTTTATCTTCCAGAGCGGCAATAACACTCATTAATTTGAATGTAGAACCAGGCTCATGTGCTTCCCAAACGGCATAATTTCTTTTCTCATAATATTTACCGCTTTTTGCCCTTCCTAAATTTGTGAGCGCTTTAATTTCACCAGTTGCGACTTCCATTACTACTGCAGTACCATGATCTGCTTCATAGTATTCTAATTGCTCGAGTAAAGCGTGATGTGCAACATCCTGCATATTGACATCAATAGTAGTATAGACATCGTATCCATCAACTGGCTCTACCTCGTTAGCTCCATTTACAGGCTTCCATTGACTTTTTGCAATTTTTTGCTTTAATCTTACACCATCGCTACCTCTTAAATAAGGAGCAAAAGCACCTTCCAATCCTACAGGAGCTCGACCTGGTTTGTCATAACCCACAATACGTTCAGCCATTTTACCTAGAGGATGATCACGCACTACGCGCTGCTCAACAATCACCCCACCTTTATACGGCCCTTTTTCAAATAAAGGAAAATTGATCACTTCTTTATAATCTCCGTAGTCTAGATTCTTGGCTATAAGAATGTATCTATTTTTATTTGCCCTAGCTTTTCTAAGCTTGTTAAGGAAATAACTTTTTGGCTTATTTAGCTTTCGCGAAAGCGAATCACTCAACTTACCGACATTCTCATTAAAATCTTTTTCACTAGGAGTAACGGCATCAAATCTTATATCAAACTTACTGATAGAAGTTGCTAGTAATTGCCCATTTGAATCATACAGATTACCTCTATTTGCTGGTATCGTATCATTTTTAAAGATGCGCTTTTCAGTAAGCGCACGGTATTTTTTCCCTTCAGCTACTTGAACGTGAAGAATTTTAGCCAGAATCCCTATTCCTACCAGTAATAAAATACCAGCAGCGATATAAGCTCTATTAAGAATACCCTTATCCGTTGTTGCCATCTACTGGTAGTTTTATTTTAATTTTTTGTGGCGGCTCTTGAGCAGGAGCAATACCCGATTCTTTCAACCTTTTTGCCACTTCGCTTTCCATTTGCATAAACATGAGTTTATTCTCTAAATCATAAAACTCACTGCGCAATTCATTCACCTCGTCATTTAACTTACTTAATCGATGCACTTTTTTCTCAAATGAATGACCCGTGTATATCATAATTAAAGCCAGTAATGCCATAAACAATATGAAGCGCCAATTTTTTGCCGCTCCTTCTTGTGTAAGAAAATCACCTTTTAATATTTTATGAAATCTAGACGCCATAACTACACGTTTGCGATTTTTTCTGCAATACGCAATTTTGCACTACGTGCACGATTATTTTCTTCTATTTGAGCAGCAGTAGGCACTATTAGTTTTCCAACTTTTTTAAATGGTACCTCGGCACGACCAAAAACATCTTTTTCTGGCTCTCCTTCAAACAAGCCATTACGCATAAATCTTTTAACCGGTCTATCTTCTAATGAATGGTAAGAGATCACACTTAATCGTCCTCCAATTTTCAACACCTCTTTTGCCTGGATCAAAAAATCATACAACACTTCCATCTCACGATTAACCTCTATCCTAATAGCCTGAAAAACCTGAGCCAGCAACTTGTTTTCCATGCGCGCTGGTACTAGCGGCTTACAAATACGTTTTAAATCTCCTACTGTTTCTATAGGTTGCAAGGCACGCTCTTGCACTATTCGACGTACTAATTTTGGAGCTATTCGCAATTCACCGTACTCTTTAAAAATGCGTAACAAATCAGACTCATCATATTGATTCACTACATGAACAGCATCCACTTCACTCTCCTGATTCATTCGCATATCCAAACGAGCATCAAATCGAATAGAAAAACCACGATCAGCCTCGTCGAACTGGTGAGAGCTAACTCCTAAATCTGCCAAAACACCATCTACCTGCGACACACCATGAAGCTTTAAAAAACGCTTCATAAAACTAAAGTTGGACTGAATCAAAGTAAATCTTGGGTCATCTATTTCATTTTGAATAGTATCGGGATCCTGATCAAATGCATACAAGCGTCCGTCATCACCCAATCGTTTCAAGATCTCGCGTGAGTGACCACCACCACCAAACGTGACATCAACATAAATACCATCTGGTTTAATATTGAGCCCATCTATTGATTCTTCTAATAGAACTGATTTATGATATTGATTCTCCTGCATCACTTCCCATTACTTCTTCTGCGAGATCTGCAAAATCATCAGTAGCATCATCTATTGCTTCCTCATACTTTTGCTTATCCCATATTTCTATAATATTAATCGCACTAGACACGGTTACATCTTTTGTAATCCCAGCTACTGAAATCAAATCACGCGGTATTAACAAACGACCGTTAGAATCAACCTCAACCGTTTTAACTCCTGCCGTAAAACGACGTATAAAGTCATTGTTTTTTTTATTAAAACGATTAAGCTTATTCATGCGACCCATCAATTCATTCCATTCTTTCATAGGGTAAAGCTCTAAACAAGATTGAAAAACAGCTCGCTTTATCACAAAGCCTTCTTGCATGATAGGCGCAAGCTGCTTTTTGATAGCTGCTGGCATCATGAAACGGCCTTTAGAGTCGGCTTTACAATCGTATGTCCCTATAAAATTTATCAATGGTTCATCCTCATTTTGAGGTATTCTAATCAAATATATAAATCTTTTTACCACTTTTTACCACTTTTTACCACATTGTTGATAACTAAGCTCTTTTTTGAATAACTTGAGGACTTATGAACAATTTGAAATTCTACTTAGTGCTAATGATAGAGTGTTATGAAGTGCGCTTTCGCGAAAGCGAATTCCTCATAAAAAAAGTGGTATATCCCATTCATTTTTCACTTCAAATCGCTGTGCTGTTTAATTGTCTTTTTACTATAAGATTATAAGTTATATTTGCGACAGACAGTTTTTTATGACGAGGAAGACAATCAAGGACGGAAAATTCGAATATTACAGCGCAGGAGAAGGAACACCTATCATCATCCTTCACGGTCTGATGGGTGGTTTAAGTAATTTTGAAGGTGTTATCGATCATTTTCCAAAGGAAGGCTATCAAGTTGTAGTTCCTTCTTTACCACTATATACAATGCCGCTAATTAAAACTAGCGTAGGAACTTTTGCCAAGTTCATCAAGAAATTCATAGACCACATGGGATGGAAGGAAGTTATTCTTCTAGGAAATTCTCTAGGTGGTCACATAGGTCTTGTTACCACAAAATTATATCCAGAAGTAGTTAAAGCACTTATAATAACTGGTAGTTCCGGATTATATGAAAGCGCCATGGGCGAAAGCTACCCTAAACGTGGTGATTACGAATACATTAAGAAGAAAAGTGAAGATGTATTCTATGATCCTGCAGTAGCTACAAAGGAAATTGTGGACGAAGTTTTTGCTACTGTAAATGATCGTAATAAGTTGATTAAAACATTGGCCATTGCCAAAAGTGCAATCAGACATAACATGGCCAAGGATTTACCTAAAATGAACACTCCTACTTGTATCATTTGGGGTAGACAAGATAATGTTACACCACCTGAAGTGGCAGATGAATTTCATGAAAAATTGCCAGATAGTGACTTATTTTGGATTGATAAATGTGGCCACGCTGCCATGATGGAACACCCAGAGGAATTTAATACCATACTGGATAAATGGTTAAAAGATAGAGGTTACTAACCTTTATTTGAACTTATCATCCTAGTACTAATACCTAGCTTTACATTATGAAAATTAACAGTGCCAAGTTTGTTGTTTCCAATCAAGATGTGAAGAAATGCCCGTCTAATCATTTTCCAGAATACGCTTTTATTGGAAGGTCTAATGTAGGTAAGTCATCATTAATTAACATGTTGACCAACCATAAGAACCTTGCCAAAACATCTGGTAAACCAGGGAAAACACAGCTTATAAATCACTTTTTAATTAATAATGAATGGTACCTTGTAGATTTACCAGGTTACGGATATGCTCGTGTTTCTAAAACTCAAAAAGCTAAATTTCAAAAATTCATTACCCGGTATTTTGAACAGCGCAAGCAACTTATTTGCGGCTTTGTTCTGGTAGATATTCGACATGATCCACAACCTATAGATACTGAATTCATGGAATGGCTAGGTAGCAATGGTGTGCCATTTGCCATTATATTTACCAAAGCAGACAAACTCAAACCCAAGGCAATTGAAAAACAGGTCAATGATTACAAAGAAGCCTTATTGCAAACTACTTGGGAAGAAATGCCTCCTTATTTTATAACTAGTGCCTCAAAAGGTATTGGTAAGGAAGAACTTTTGGGATATATTGACGAAATAAATAAGTCTCTATAAAAATACTTACTCCTAATTGTGTGGCCTACTCTTACTTGCTACGTAACTGTTTTAGGATGATTTCTAGGCCGTTTATTTTAAGCTCATAAACTGATTGCATGTAAACACCTAGCTTACCTTGTGGCCAACCATTTCGTTTGAACCAAACAAAGTAAGCCTCTGGCAAATCACTCAAAAAGCTGCCTTTGAATTTACCAAATGGCATTTTATAATGCGCTAGCTCTAGAAGCTGTTTTTTGTCAGGATTCAAGAATAATTCTTTATTGAAAAATTAAAGGCTTTTATTTTTTAAGATTTAATTTTTCGGCAAAATAATCGCAAAAGTCTAGCATGGTATCGCGCATTTTTTCATCATTTGTAGCACGATGATAAGTATCGGCCATACTTACTAGTGTTTGATGAAAAAACACACGCATTTCATCTACAGGCATATCTTTAGTCCACAAATCGATTCTAAAACTCTCCTGCTGTGCACTATCCCACATGCTTACCATCATGGCTTTAGCATCGGCAGCATCAACACCACCATCTGGTGCGCTCCATCTTATTTTTTCTGGAACTCTATTTTCATCCAATTCAATTCCTATTCTTATTTGTGATCTGTGATTCTTTGACATAATTATTGTTGTACAGGTTTATACTGTGAATTATTAAATATGGTTTCGGCTGGCAATGATACAAGTGTACTAGGATCAATCTCATTATTCTCCATGTAACTTGCTACTATTTTATATCCTATATATCTAGCGATTCCACCAGGTGTACTCGAGTCTATATCTAAATAAAATTTTGAAAATGGTGCTGGTTGTATGAATCTAGATTGAAGTTCAGGATTAGTACTATATAACAAATTTTGATCTATAAAGTAACGCCATACTTCTAATTCATTTTCCTTAGTAAATTCATATTCCTCCTTAGAGTATTTAAGAATCAGGTGATCCGGTTGGTCTGGGGCAAATAAACTTTGAAGGTAATGCAACTTACCATGATAGATTATGGATTCTAAAAAACGACGATCGTTACCAGGTTCAACAAACAACTTTGCTATTGCGTGGGCTACATCGGCCTTTATATTTTCTTTATTAAAGTGTTGGCTTTGGTAGCTGTTCATCCCTGCATACAACTCGTTATCCTTGCCTAGATAAGTGTCGATTGAAATAAGTAAATCTTCTTGAAATGGAACTACTTGCATGCGGTAGTCTACTTCAGAAATTATAGTGGTAATAGGCGTAGCTTGATATTCTGGAAAATAATATTTCACATGTTTCATTACATCAACAACCTCTTCCTTCAGTTCCTTATAATCAAAACTTGCTTTTTCCACTTCTGCCTCAAGTATTGAGTAAATAGTATCGCGACCTTGCATTTTTTCATACCAAATGGAGTCTGGCAAATGTGATGGAAATAGATAAGGATATTTTGCTTTTAATTGAGATAGATCCGTAGTATCGGCATTCTTAAACTCTTTATGAAAAGTCCTCAACTCTACATTTATCGGGATTTGTGAAATTTCCTTCTCAATTTTCGACTCAGAATTACATGAGGATAACGCTTTCGCGAAAGCGAGAACTACCAATATTTTAAATAGATATTTCATACCCTTATAACTGAGAAACAATTTGATTATTTTTAGACTCGCAAAAATACGATTATGAATGTAGAAAAAGTGACTGATCACATAGTAAAATGGTTAAAGGATTATGCTACTAATGCAGGAATTAAAGGGTATGTTGTAGGAGTGAGTGGCGGCATTGATAGCGCAGTCACATCAACCTTGTGCGCCATGACAGGTCTAGAAGTTCTTTGTGTAGAAATGCCTATTCATCAACATATGGATCACGTTACTAGAGCGCAGGAACATATTGAGCAATTAAAGAATCGGTTTTCTAATGTAAGTGATGTGCGTAGTGATCTTACACCCGTCTTTGATACATTCATTAATCAAATGCCAGATATAGAGGATAGTGCACTTGTAGATTTAACGAGAGGAAATACCAGAGCCCGATTACGCATGACCACTTTGTATTATCATGGTGGCGTTAATGGACTATTGGTCGCAGGAACGGGTAACAAGGTTGAAGACTTTGGTGTAGGATTTTACACCAAGTATGGTGATGGTGGAGTTGACGTGAGTCCAATTGCCGATTTACTTAAAAGCGAAGTTTATGCCGTAGGAAAACATGTAAATGTTCCAGAAAGCATCATGAAAGCCGCACCTAGTGATGGCCTTTATGGAGCAGAGCGTACTGATGAGGATCAAATAGGAGCTAGTTATGATGAACTGGAATGGGCAATGAAGCAAATTAAGGAAGGAAAAACTACCGCTGATTTTACAGGAAGAGAGCAAGAAGTCTTACAAATTTATCTGGATTTTAATCGTAGGAATCAACACAAGATGAATCCAATCCCAGTGTGTGTCATTCCCGACGAACTACTTGAATAACAGATTACAAGAAATTTACGTAAGGGCATACTCACAAATAAATCACAGTTTATACTGAGTAAACATTTTATCTTTGTAAAACCTCTGAAAACTTACAAAGAATGAACGTATTTTTAGCTGATCACCATCCTGTATTTAGACGTGGACTAAAGTCTTTAATGAAAGACGTTAAAGAATACACCGTTAAAGGAAAGGCGGAAAGCGGAAAAGATTTATTAGAAAACGTAAAAGCTGCCAAAGCTGATATTGTACTGTTAGAAATTGATTTGCCAGAAAGTAAAGGTATAGGAGAGGTTCGAGATTTAAGAGCACAATTTCCAAACATTAAAGTACTTGTGGTAAGTTGTCATCCCGAGGAAATGTACGCTGCAAGTGCTATTAAAGCAGGAGCCAATGGTTATATCTCTAAGGTAAAATCAAGTAAGGAAATAAAAAAAGCAATCGCCAAGGTTGCTAGAGGCGAGCAATACTTATCTGAAGAGATTCTTACTTCATTAAACAGTGGAAGAAAAAATGGAGTAATGAAATTCAAAAAACTTTCTAAAAGAGAAATTGAAGTTTTAAATTTACTTTCAAAAGGACTTAGAAATAAGGATGTTGCCAAGGAGCTTAACATAAATGAGAAAACAGTGAGTACCTACAAAAATCGTTTGCTTAAAAAGCTTAAAGCAACCAGCATTGCCGATCTTATTCATCAAGCTAGAATCATGCAACTAGCTAATTAAATCACACGATTTAAACGATTTCCTATATACTTGTGAAGCTTGTTATATTCCATAACCTCTTCAAGCGCTGAAGCGTTATCGGAAGTAGGGTCTGGCGAGATGGAGTTGTACAACGCCTTGATTTTTTCTTCTATCATCAACCTTCTTAAATTAAGTATGGTATCAAGAACGTGTGGCGCGATCGTATCCTCTTTTGTTTTTACAAAAATTTGATGTTCATCCCATTTATGTAATTGGTACTTATCATCATCCATTACAAGATCTGCTACCATTTGAGCTTCTTCATCAGACAATTCGGTCATAATGGTATTAACGTCAATACGACCTTCTAAAAGTAGAATATCAATTAGTTTTGGATAAAGATGTTTAAACGCTGGATTTGAAAATTCCATTTCATCACTCTGCAGCTCCATATATACCTTTTCATACACCACATTTTCAACAGAGATTTTTTCAGTTTCTAGTTCACCGTCTTCACTTTCTTGAAAATATTCATCGTTAAAAACCACCGTACGATCACCATATAGTAGTAAAGCTTTTATAAGAGCTTGTTCTAATATCTCTCTTCTATTGACTGAAAGACTAGGACTTTGTTTATCAGAGACTTTTTGAAGTGTTTGTTGCTGTTGTTCTCTTATTTGTTTTTTACGTTCTTCTTTAACACTTGCATTTCGATTTTGTGCTAAAGAAGAGAATAACACATCTTCACCAATTTCTAAAATTGCAGCACTTTCTCTTACATAAATTTCTCTAGATATCGCATCGGGAATTTTGCTTATGCTGGAAACAATATCACGAATCATTTCTGCCTTCTTTATAGGATCACCTGCAGCTTCCTTTTTTAATAAGTTAGATTTAAATCTTATAAAGTCAACGGCATTTGAATCTAAAAACTCTTGAATTTCCTGAGTAGTATGTTTTTTTGCGAAGCTGTCCGGATCTTCTCCTTCTGGAAAAGTGCATACTCGCACATTCATACCAGCTTCAAGAATGAGATCTGTTCCTCTTATTGCGGCCCTTAATCCAGCTGCATCGCCATCATATAAGACCGTAATATTTTTGGTTAATCGCTGTATTAATCTAATTTGCTCCTTAGTAAGTGCAGTTCCTGAACTAGAAACTACATTCTTAATACCAGCTTGATACAATTGAATTACATCGGTATACCCTTCAACCAGGTAACAAACATCTTCTTTGGCAATGATTTGTTTAGCCTCGTAGATTCCATAAAGCACTTTGGATTTATCGTAGATAGGGCTTTGAGGAGAATTTAAATACTTGGCAGCTTTTTTATCATTCACTAGAATTCTACCACCAAATCCCAATACGCGACCAGACATGCTGCGTATAGGAAACATGACTCTACCTTTAAAGCGATCAAATTTCTTTTGCTCACCGCCGTTAATCGACTCCTTAACTATGGTCAAACCGGTTTTTTCTAAAAATTCAAGTTTATAACCTGCTTTAATAGCTGCATCGGTAAAGGCACTCCAAACATCTGGATTGTAGCCTAATTTAAAATAATTTATAGTATCATCGGTAAAACCTCGTTCTTTGAAATAACTGTATGCTATCGCACGCCCATCTTCCGTTTTAAGTTGCTTTTCAAACCATTCACTCGCAAATTTTGAAACAAGAAACATGGATTCTTTTTCATCCTGAACTTGTTTTTCTTCATCAGTTTGTTGAGTTTCTTCTATTTCAATTCCATATTTTTTGGCCAGCCATTTAATAGCTTCAGGAAAAGTAAAGTGTTCATGCTCCATGAGAAAGGTAACCACGTTACCACCTTTACCGCTACTAAAATCTTTCCATATTTGTTTAACTGGCGACACCATAAAGCTAGGTGTGCGCTCCTCTGAAAATGGACTTAGTCCTTTAAAGTTGGAGCCTGATTTTTTAAGTTGTACAAAATCTCCAATCACCTCTTCTACTCTAGCGGTGTCAAATACGGCATCTACTGTGGTTCTTGCAATCAACTTCGAATAAATTTAAAGCATAAAAATAACGAATTGCAAAGTTACGTTTCTATACACCTATCCTATGGGATATGACTAAAAAGTTTGTATTTGTTCAGTTGATCAATGCATAACCTTCTGTTCAAGTTGCTTTCAATTTTGTCCTAAAAAAAAAACCGTCTATTTCTAGACGAGTTTTCTAATAATTCTTCATTTACCTAAATCTAAACCCGAAACTAAAATATTGTTGTTGAATCGGTGAGTCTTTTAAGATGTCATTTAGACCATATCTAGCAAAAATTTGAAAATCGTACCAACCTGCATACATACTAAGTCCATAGTTAAAGTTATTTATTTCAAAGTCATTGGTGACCGTTGTAGTCACATCCCTACCTTCTCTTTCAAACTTGAGCTCTTGAGTAGAGGTAGTTGTATAGCCTAAATAACCACCTAGCCCTACGACAAAGGCATCATCATCGTGGTACCTTTTAATTCCATTTTTATAGGTTTTTAAATCCCGACGTCCTATTTCAATATGTAAAGGAGCTACTACACTGAATTGATAAAATCTAGAACGATCTGTATCGATTCCTACAGGAACTAAATCCGTAATATTGTTGTTTGTTGCAAACTGACGATTATCAGTGATTCTTAAAGATTGAAATCTTAAATCCAAACCATAATTAAACCTAAATAAGTCATCTTTTGGTTGCAACCTAGTACTAAATTCAAGTCCTATGTCAAAAACACCACTACCCCAAAATCGATAGTCATCACCTATTCCGTTACCATCACCTAGTGCTTGATTCCAACCTATAGCCCAAACTAAATTAGTATTAGTGCGCACATTTTCTTTCTCTCTTCTCTCTGAATCAAACAAATCTAAAAAATCTAAAGGCGCTTTTTTTACATCTTGATCATCTTGAGCTCGAACTGCCGTAAACAGAAGTAGTAATAGAGAACTTAATAATAGTTTTTTCATAATATATGGTTTTTATAAAGTTACATACCTAAACACTGTATAATCTTTATTTTAACTCTAATTTAATTGATAAGCATCCTTATAATCGATTTATAAGGATGCTTATACTTTAAGTTATTTATGGCTAAATAAATCTAATTCCAAAGGATACATATTGCCCGTCCACTGATCCGCTTTTAAAAACATCATTTAAATTCATTCTTCCAAAGAAAGAAATATTACCTTTTCCTATATAAGCATCTAGTCCATAGAAGAACACATTATTTTCAAAAGCATTTATGGTTGTTTGTTTTATATCTCTACCATTTTCTTCATACTTCAATTTTAAACGAGAACTTAAATTTAAACCTGCAAAACCTCCTATTCCTACTTTCCAGTTATTATCACTTGTAAACCTCACACGACCATCCTCGTATTCTCTTTTTTCTGTTCCTCCAAACTCAAAATGAACAGGAACCATTAATTGGTCTTGTCTGAACTTAGCTTTCTCAACACTAAATCCTATAGGAGCCACCATTGTATCGTCTGTATTTGGTGTAAAAATTCTATTACCATTCAATTCTAGTCCATGAGATTGATATTCTATACCATATCTAATTCTTATATGATTTTTTTCATCTAATTGAGTTAACCAACTAGGCCCAAATGCTATGTAGTTATTATTTGGATAACTAAAATCATTGATTCCTAGAATATCACCATTCAAAAAGTTATATCCTAGTGACAGGCTAAAACCTCTTTGAGTTTTGATAAATTTTTTCTTTTCTCTTTGTAGATTTTCTCCATTAAGAGAAATCTCGACTCCTTTTGTAGATATAGATAACGAGCCACCTTTTTCTGCTTCGGTTACTACAAAATCTTTTTCTGCTTCAATACGCTTTTTATGAGAAGTGATAAGTGCTGCTACTTGAGCTGCTCGCTCCCTTTTCAACTCCTGAGCTTTATCAGCACTTATTTTACCTTTTTCCAGATCTTTATTTACTTTTTCTACATACTCCTTAAGTTCTGTTCTCAATTCTGATTCATATAATTGATGTAAACTATTTAAATCATCAATTTTTTTCTGGTAGTATTTAGGATATTGTTTGTCATTTGACAAACTATCTTGATATTTCCAATTATCGACGGTATTAGTTTTTTCCTGAGCAAATCCTGCTGCTGTGCATAGTAAGTAAGTGATAAAACTTATCCATAGTAATCCTGTTCTCATAGCATGAAAATTTTAAATTAATTATATGTTGATGAAAATTATTTCTTTGAAACTAAGGCAACTGCCTCTTTCTTAACTTGATTAAAACCTTTATCAATCCAGTTTTGAATTTTATTTTCCTGTTCAATTTGAATGTCCCATTCTGCTTCTCTCAGTAAGCTTTCTGGATTAACAGTATAAACAGCTTCTTCTTTATTTATATCAGACTCATTAAGCAATTCACTTAGTAGTTCATCTACTTCTTGATCGGCCGTTTTAATTGATAACTCTTTTTTAATATTTGAATTTTCGACTTGTGCAATCAACACTTGTTCTTCATTAATTTTTGGTTCTTTCAAAACAGTATTCACATCGACCTCTTTCTTATGCTGGTTATCAATGGTAGCACTTACTACAACCTCATCTCGCTGTGAAAATTTAGGATCAAGCATTTTAACTTTTGATACCGTTGCCTTAATTCCAGCTGGTTCATCTTTATGATTAGCTTTAACCAATTCCTCATTCATAGTAGATGAACTCTTTTCACTCTCAATCTCTTCTTCAATAAAGAGATCCTTATTTATCAATGGCTGCTCATTAGACTGATCCTCTGTTACAGACCACTCTGTATTTTCAACTGGATTACTTTGAACAGGTGAAAACTTTACAATGGTTGCAGCGAGTAACAGTGCTGCTGCAACTCCTGCGATCCAGTACCAAAGCGGAATCGCCTTTTTGTCACTTGCATCCAATCGCTCCTCTAACTTAGACCAAGCTTGAGTAGATGGATTGATCTCGCGATCGTTAAACTTATTTTTATATGAATCAAGCTTCATATTGTTGTCTTTTTAAACTATTAATTTCTTGCTGAAGCTGTAATTTGGCTTTGCGTAATTGGGTCTTACTAGTATTTACACTTATATCCAGTATTTCTGCTATCTCATGATGTTTGTACCCATCGACTACATGCATTAAGAACACGCTTTTATAACCTATAGGTAATGCATCGATGATCGATTGCAATACATGCATTTCTAGATTACAATCATCTATTCCATCATCATCTGTTTCATCTTTTACTTCATCAATCGGTGTAGCAAATTTGAAAGGATTCTTCTTGCGCAAGTGATCCAGACAAGAGTTTACCATAATGCGACGTAACCATCCTTCAAAACTCCCATTGTGATTGTACTTTTTAATGTTCTTAAAAGCTTTAAAAAAACCATTTAACATAATTTCTTCTGCTGTTTCTACTGGCGAAATATATTGTCTACAAACACTTAACATTCTAGGCGCATGTTTATCAAAAATCTGCTTTTGCGCCTTGCGGTCGTTTTTAGCAGCTTTTTGAATAAGCTTTTTCTCGTTTGTATATAAGGAAATCACCTTCACAATTTACAGACTTTCTATTAACATAGACGAGACTTTTTTCAAAGGGTTGTCTGAATGCTCATTTTTTTTGAAAAATTATTTTCTCGTAAGTACGCTTTCGCGAAAGCGTAATAAAAAAACCTCCTTACCAGCAATAACTGATAAAGAGGTCATTAACCAACTTGAAAAAAATTACTCTGGCAAAACCACAGTATCTATTACGTGCACAACACCATTGCTTGCTTCAATATCTGTAGCTGTAATGGTTGAGGTACGACCTTGTGCATCTTCAAGAACGACCTTACCATCTACAATACTTGCATAGATAGGATCTCCTTGCACAGTTTTAGTCATGAATCCACCACCATTTCTCTTGATAGATTCAATTATGTCGCTAGCAGTTACTTTTCCTGCAAGTACATGGTAGGTGAGCACGGCTTGTAGTTTTGCCTTGTTTTCAGGTTTTAGCAAATTTGCTACTGTTCCTTCTGGCAACTTATCAAATGCTGCATTTGTAGGTGCAAAAACAGTAAAAGGACCATCACCTTGTAGGGTTTTTACCAAATCGGCTGCCTTTACCGCAGCTACTAGTGTAGCAAAATTTTTGTCGGACATGGCTACACCTACGATATCTGGAGTTTGATTATAGTGCCAGTTTTGAACATACACTACATTTGACGTAGCGTGATCATTATTGCTGGTTGAAGCTTGATGGTTATTACATTGAGCTGTTGCAAATATTGCTGTAAACATCATTGCAGCAGTAAGTAAAATACTTGAATTTTTCATTTTATTAGATTTTTAAGTTTAAAAAGTATAATTTGATGCATCTTTAGGTTTTACGTTTGTAAATTCCTTTTGGATTTCACAGGATTGATAAAAAAACGTTAAAGTGAAAAACGACCTTTTTCTAGAAAATCAAATAATAGAATTAATACGCGACAGAAATGATCGTGGTATGTCGTTATTATACGACCATTACAACGGTGCTCTATTTGGCTTATGTTTGAAATTCACTAAAGATCCTGATGACGCCAAAGAGGTTTTACAAGCTAGCCTAATTAAAGCATGGCAAAATATTGATTCCTATGATGCTGATAAAGCGAGACTTTTCACCTGGCTATATCAAATAACTAGGAATCAAGCTCTTGATTTTTTAAGAAAATCTCAAAGAAAACAGCAAAAGGAAATCCAAAACGATTATTCAAGCGTATCAATAGAAGAGGATAGTAGTTTACTATACAAAGAATTTAAAGAGCAATTAAATTTAAAAGTGACTTCTCTTGAATCTCAATATCAAGATGTCATTAATTGTGTGTTCTATAAAGGCATGACTCATATGGAAGCTAGTGAATACTTGAACATACCATTGGGAACATTTAAAACTAGAATACGTAATGCTCTCAAAAAATTACGAACTACTTATAGTATAATTGCTTTATTATTGTGGTCTTATATATAAATGGTCGAAAATAAAAACATACAAGAATTTTTAGAGTCTGGTGTACTGGACCGCTATGTTATGGGTAAAGCCACAGAAATTGAAATTCAACAGGCTGAACACTACATTGCAACCTTTGATGAGATAAAATTTGCGTATGACATGATGCAAATTGAATTACAGGCTCAAGCTTTTAAAACGCAAGAGAATCCACCCGAAGACTTAAAAAAAGAACTGTTTTCAACTATTCACACTAGCAATAAAGAAATAAAGAAACAAGATTCTATATCTTGGTTTCAAATAGCAGTGGCATGTATTGCTGCTGTTGGATTTGTGGGTATGCTGTATTACATGAATATTGCAAATGAAAAAACACAAAGATTGGAGCAACTAGAAGGTGAATTTTCTTCTCTAGAAAATCGAATAAAAAATTTAGAGTCAGATAATTTAATCTTTGATGAAGAGATTCAATTTTTACGTAGCCCAAAAACTCAAAAGTATATTCTTAAAAAGGACACCTCGCTAGGTAATTTAAATGTTATCACCTATCATAATAACAAACGTAGTGTTGTTGACGTTACTTCTTTACCAAAATTGGATAAAGAACACGACTATCAATTATGGGCCGATGTAAATGGTGAAATGATTTCCTTGGCAGTACTCAATCAGGATTTCCTAGAGGTAGATACTAAAATTATTGATGAGGCTTCTAGCCTTAATATCACCATTGAAAAAGCCGGTGGCAGTGATCACGCCACTGTAGAAAATCTGGTAGTAGGTCTGTCGATTTAGATTTAATTTTTGTTCTGGTAACCAAATCTGCGCAGTTGCCTGTCATCGCTACGCCAATTCTTATTGACTTTTACAAATAGTTCAATGTGAACTTGCTTGCCAAAGAACTTTTCAAGATCCTTTCTGGCTTCCATTCCCACGCGTTTTATGGCACTACCTTTATGACCTATGATGATACCCTTTTGAGTCTCGCGTTCCACCATAATAACAGCTCTAATTCTTATAATATCGTCATCTTCAAGAAACTCTTCTGTTTCTATTTCTACAGAATAAGGAATTTCTTTTTTGTAATGTAATAAGATTTTCTCTCTAATGCTTTCGTTTACAAAAAAGCGCTCTGGCTTATCAGTTAAAGCATCTTTCGGATAAAAGGCTGGAGATTCTGGTAAAGTTTCTATTACCCTATTCATTAATTGAGGAATACCAAAATTTTCTAATGCACTTATGGCAAATACCTCAGCATTGGGTAATCTATTTTTCCAATGCGCTACAGCTTCTTCTAGTTGTTCAGGAGTTCCTTTATCTATTTTATTGATAAGAACAAATACTGGAACTTCTGCAAATGTCAATCTTTTTTCAAAAGCTTCGTTTTTTAACTCTTTTTCGCCTAGCTCTACCATGTAAAGAATACAATCGGCATCTTCAAAAGCATTTTTAACAAACTCCATCATGCTTTCTTGAAGTTTGTAAGCAGGTTTAATGATACCAGGTGTGTCACTAAGAACCATTTGAAAATCCTCACCGTTTACTATTCCTAAAATTCTGTGACGAGTCGTCTGTGCTTTAGAAGTAATAATGGACAATCGCTCACCTACTAGAGCATTCATTAAGGTACTTTTTCCTACATTAGGATTACCTACAATATTTACAAAACCTGCTTTATGTGTCATAATGCAAAGGTAGGACTAGAACTTAGGTTTTTTCATAAGCGCTTCATAATATTCTCGCTCAATTTGCAATGCTGTTTCTTGAAGTTGTGAGATTTTTACTTTTGCTACAATTGATGGAAAGTCTTTAAAATGATAATCTACCCATTCCTTTTTTTCTCCTTCAACGTCAATAACAGGTTCAAGATTAAAGGAAGACTGCACCTTTTTTTCAATATCGGCAAAAAAATAAACTTGATCTTCAACACTGGTGTAATAATCACTAATAATTTGTTTAAGATAAATACCCGTTGAGTTCAGGCTGTCGTTTGAAAAGAAAACGGGATTAACCAATTTATCCATCATCTCGTAATTATCTACTTCTCCAATAAAATTATCAATTTCATTCTTAACATGCTCTAACTGTTCTACTAATTGGGTAGTTTTATAATGAAACTCTTCTGCATTTATTTGGGCCACTGCGTATGTTTCTGGATGAGCTATGGCGCTGTCCTTAAACATGACTAAGAAATCTCGGTCATATTTTGAGTTTTCAAATTCAGTCTCTTTATTAATGTTGTCAAAAACATCTAATACTTCTTGCTTTTCTTTTTTACAAGAAGTCATCATCATTAGACCTATCAGTGAATACAAATAATACTTCATATTAAATTGAATCTTGATTTTCATTAAAGCAATACTTAGCACATTCAAACTGCTTTAAATTGATTATTTAAAAATACATTAAACTTTGTACAGTCTAAATTTAGACTTTTTAACATTAAAATGATTAAGAAATGTTAAATGCAAAAGGATCACGTTGACAGCCCACTATTTTCGTACCATGATTCAAGAACAAACAACCCAAAAAGTACAAGAAACAACTAAACAAATTGAAGATGTAAACTCAACTGAGCTTATATGGGATCAATTAACATCTTGGTATGAAGCTATATTACGCAACTTACCAAATCTTGCCGTTGCAGTTGTTGTCTTACTTATAGCTTACATCATTTCAAAATTTGTAAATCGTGGTGTACAACGCCTACTCAAATCAAAAGTTGAACAACAGTCTGTATTGAGATTAATAGGTAGAACTGCAGCTATAATAGTTGTTATAGGCGGTATGTTTATCGCATTAAACGTACTTGATCTTAATGAAACTGTACAAGCTATCATTGCTGGTGCTGGTGTTTCGGGTTTAGTAATTGGACTAGCTTTACAAGGAACTTTATCCAATACGATGAGCGGTATTCATTTGAGTTTCAGAAAAAATGTTCGTATAGGAGATTGGGTGCAGACCAACGGTTATGAAGGAGAAATAGTTGCTATTGATTTAAATAAATTTATACTAAGAGAAGCCGACAACAACACCGTAATCATACCTAACAAAATGATTCTGGAGAATCCTTTGAAAAATTTTGGATTAACTGATACTATGCGAGTTATTATTCATTGTGGTGTAGGATATGAAAGTGATTTACCAACAGTAGAAAAGATTGCAAAACAAGCTATCTTGGACAACTTTGATCAGGTAAATTCGATTGACGAAGTGGAGTTTTTCTATCGCGAATTTGCAGACAGTAGCATAAACTTTATGCTTAGATTTTACTACGACATCACAAACGGAAAGAAAAAACTGGAAGTTACCAGTAAGGCGATTATGGTGATTAAAAAAGCATTTGATGATAATGATATCAATATACCATTCCCTATTAGAACGCTAGAATTCAATAACCAATTGAATTTACAGCAATCTTCAAACAAAGAAGCCTAATCGGTAATTCTATTAAAAGTAAAAAAAGCATTAACTCTAGGAGTTGATGCTTTTTTTACTTTGAGACAAATTCCTAAGCACAAGGATAATTTGACCCAAATCAAATATTAACATTAATACAATAGCTATAGGAGCAAGCAGAACTGTAATCATAAAACCACCAGCTATTAAACCTACAAACCCTAGATATTTTGCTAATCCTTTTTCATTTTTACGTTGAGAAAGGTAGCCAGATCCCAACATCAAATATGTTATACCGCTAGCAACAATAACAAAGATGCCAAACATAATATCTCTAGGACTTATGAGTTTACTATCATAATCAATAACTGTAATGAGTAGTATACTACTTATAACATTAATTATCATAGCAAGAATTGAAGAAAACTTCAATAAGGAGTTATTTTTAATTTGAGCTATATGATATATTCCTGTATAGAAAAGTACTACTGTTATTATGCTTACCACACCTAAAGCCGTATATGAGGATTCAGGTAAAATACTATCTTGGGTAAACGAATGAAAAACATCATTAATCGTCATCAAATAATAACAGATAAAAAGAATAACACCACCAATACCTGAAAACAACAAAAGAGAATTATTAAATGAATATTTCATAGCAGAAGATTCAACCTCTTTGGAGGTTTGACTTTCTTTAGTGCCGGAGTAAACTTCATCAAAAGATTTTCCTAATACTTCCAGAATATTCTTAATAGTATAACTACGTGGAGAAACTTCGCCTGCCTCTATGCGTTGAATGGTGCGCACATTAATATTACATCGTTCTACCAATTCCTCTTGGGTAAGACCTTTTTCCTTTCTTAATTGTGCAATGTAAATTCCTAATTCCGGTTGTTTCATTATTACTGATTTTTGTATTCGATTACAAGATTACCAAACACACCTATTCTCCACCAAAATTAAGCTCGGTAAAATACCCGACATTTACCCGACAATCCCTTACAGATACTGTAAAACTTAAAATATTACTCTCTAGGTAATCTAGTAGAATGCATGAGTTCTAATTTCCAAACACTGTCGCTTTTAACTGCCACAACACTTTCTAACCAAGTTCTTTTAAATTCTAATGTATCCTTAACAAATGTCCCGTGATTCCAATAAGCTAGATAAACTCGATTCCCTTCTTGATGCGCCTTTATTCTATCAAATTTATTTGTCCTAGTAATTCCTTGATCTCTTTTGCTTGCTCTTTTACACCAATTTGCAATGGTATCATTAGTCCATAATTCACCATGCTCCAATAAAATAAAATCGTTTGTCTGATATTTTTTTATAGCATCTACTTTCTTATCAGACCACACACTGTCAAAAACTTGTTGAACTACCGCTTCAACTGCTTCAATTGCTTGTTCTGAGTTATATTCCACCTTGGACTCTGGTTTGTTGCAACTTATGATCAGGATAGTTATAAAAATTACAATTAAATTTTTCATAGTAATAGTTTTTAATTACCCCATATTCGATTCCATAACTTGTCCATGACAATGGTAACATCCATGGGTTCCTTAGGATTCTCTTTTGCTATTAGGGTTTTATTTTCTTCTTTAAGTTTATAACTAAAAACAAATTGTTCTTCGTCTTTATTAATGGGCATGGTACCAAATCTTAAGTCATTAAAATACCAACTTCCGTTCTTTTTCTCCATCAAATACCAACCTTTAGAAATATCTATAAGTCGCCTCAAATTCTCCTCAGATTGTTCGTGTTTCCAAGTAGGCTCTAGGTTTCGGTTTTTGGGATAAGATTTGAATGAAATTGGTTTAGAATCAAAGAATGAGTAATCAGCCAATAAATACGCATCGCCTGCATCTACGTTGCAGTTCCATAGCAATGTTGTCAATGGCGCAGGACGTGTTGAAATTTGTGAGTAATTAAACTTATTTACATCTAGGGCCTTTTTAAATTCTTGGGTTGCATTCCACTTAAACAATACTGTCATTAATAGATAACTTGTAGAAATGAAGATTCCGGTGAGGTTTGTTCGCTTTCGCGAAAGCGAACCCTTTTTTAAAAATAAAACCACAAGTGTGCACATTAAAAAAGGAAGTGTATAAAGCGGATCTATTACAAAAATTGTATTCCATGCGATAGCCTTATCAAACGGCCAAAAAAACTGCGTGCCCCATGTCGTGAACATGTCCAATATGGGATGAGTTATCAATCCCCAAAAAAACAGCCAAGACCATGATTTCCATCCTATCCGTCTGCTGGATTCTATCCTATCTACTACAAAACCGAAAACAGGCGCAAAGAGCACACAAAACAGGATACTATGACTGAATCCTCGATGGATCTCGGTAGCTGTTATCGTATCGGTAAATGACCTTGCTAGTACATCAAGATCGGGAATGGTACCAGCGATTGCACCATATAACAATGCCTTATTCCCGACCTTGTTGCCTAGAACAGTTTCTCCTACAGCAGCACCTAGTACGATCTGCGTTAGACTATCCATCTATTCAACGTCTTTAAGCAACTCTTCGATAGCGCGCTCTAGTTGTTGATCACGACCATTATCGATTACTCCTGGCATATTTTTTACCATTATGGACGGCTCGGTTTGATTGTTTTCCATCCAATTGCCATTAATATCTTTGGCACTAATAGGAACTACACCCCAAACTGTTCCATCAGGAAGTCGTTCCCATCCTGCAAAACTACATGTCCCAGGAACTGGCATTCCTACTGTTTTACCAATTTTAAGATCGGTATAGCCACAAGCAAAACAGTGTCCGTCACTATACTGCGCCTCATTAATCATAGCAAGTGTAGGTTTAGTCCATCTAGAAGTAGGTTCTCCACCTACAACTTTGGCTTCTGTCTCATAAGTAATAAATGGTGTACCAGTAAAGAACATAGCTAGATCGGCTACTAGATCACCACCGCCATTAAATCTAGTGTCTACAATCACACCTTTACGACTGTGGTATTTACCCATCATTTTTTCAAAAATGTTTCTATATGGCCCATCACTCATTCCAGGAATATGAACATATCCTAATTGTCCGTTACTCTTTTGATCTACTTCTTTCTCATTTTGTTTCACCCATCTTTTATAAAGTAAGCCTCGTTCTGCTCCTGTAGAAATAGGTTTAATTGTAATAACTATGTTCTCCTTTTTATCAGGACTTGACAGCTCTAGCAATGTAAATTTATTGGCTTTCCTGTTCAGGTAATAAGCATAATCTCTATCACTTGAAATTGTTTGACCATCTATTTTTTCAATAATCATTCCTGGCTTTATATCAAATTGAGCCTTATCCAGTGGTCCACCTTTTATAACCTCGGTAATTTTTAGACCATCGCCTTGGTAAGAGTAATCGATAAATGCACCTAATGATGCTGTTGCATCTGGATTACTCATGTCATATCCTGCAGCTCTTGCACCAGCGTGGGATACATTCAATTCACCTATCATTTCTGAAAGCAGCTCTGCCAGCTCATTGGTATTTGAAACATAAGGCAAATGTTTTTCATACTCTTTTCTCATAAGCGGCCAGTCAACACCGTGAAAATTACTGTGATAAAAAACAGCATTTGTTCTTAACCATACGTGGTCAAACATTGCTTGTCTAGCAGCTACCTCATCATACTGCATTTCTGCAGTAATCTTAACTGCTGTTTTTTTCTTTTTACTTACATCAAGTTTAGATATTCTACCACCACTTAGTAGGTATAAATTTTCTCTTTTAGGATCCCATTCTAGACTACCACTGCGAGCACCTAAGTTGATAGCCATTTTGGTTTCTTTGGTTCGTAAGTCTGTTGACCAAAGATTAAGTTTATCTTCAAACCTAGCTAGATAATACAATTTATCGCCATCCTTGGATAAAACAGCGTCAGAAAGATTAGAAGAATGTATAGTCAGACGTTTTGTTCTTTCCTTCATATCATCCCAGTCAAAAGTAAGCGGCTTAACCTCTTTATCTTCATCCTTTTCCTTATCCTTGTCCTTACCTTTCTTTTTCTTGTCTGATTTATCCTCGTCACCGTCTTTCTTCTTTGTTTTCTTTAATTCTTTAAGTAAAGCGTAATCTTCTTTACTCAAATTAAATTCATCCCAAGCTTCTTGTGTAAAGAACATGCTGTAAACATCACTTTGAGATCGACCACTAGTAGCATATGATTTTAACCCATCTCTATTTGAAAACCACAACATTTGTTTACCATCATTAGTCCATTTAGGAGAAGAGTCATAGTAACCGCTTTCATTAAGGTTGATTCGCTTTGAACCGTCGGCGGCCATTAAAAGTATATCGCTGTTGTTAAGACTTAGAGACCAATCTACCAATAACCACTTACTATCAGGACTCCATGTGTAATACTTATCACCGTCACGCATATGAAATAGTTCTTCTTCACTTAACAACGTTGTTTTCTTTCCTGATTTAACGTCCTTCACCACTATATTCCTGCGGTTTTCCACATAGGCTAGCTTTGTGCCATCTGGAGAATATTCTGCTAGATAATTATCATTTTCATTTTCAAGAATAGCTGATTCTTTTAACAAGGTTGAGGCAAAAAAGAAGGGCTCTTCATCACGTACCTTTTCGGTTTTATAAACGCTCCACTTCCCATTTCTTTCACTACTATATATAACAGCTTTTCCGTCATGCGACCAACTCACAAAACTTTCTGTTTGTGCTGTATTAGTTATACGCTTTGTAAAACTATCTTCTACAGATGTTACGAATACTTCACCTTTAGAAATAAATGCTATTTCCTTACCACTAGGTGATACTGCTATCTCTTCTACTCCACCGTTTACACTTACGAATTTATCTGTATTCTCAATATCTTGTGTCACTACCTGCACAGTTAGCATTTTAGGCTGTTGACCTTCTCTCATGGTGTAGAGCATTCCATCGTAACCAAAGCTTATTACACCATTACCTATACTTAAAAAGCGTACTGGATGCAATTTAAAATCCGTAATCTGTACAGATTCACCAGTTTCAAGATTCCATTTATGCACATTAAAACTGCCACTCTTTTCACTTAGGTAATACATGCTTTTACCGTCGCTAGAAAGCACTGGCATGCGGTCCTCTGCATTATGTGTAGTCAATTGCTTGTGTTGATTACTTGCTACATCATATACCCATATGTCACGAGTAATACTCGATGTATGATGTTTACGCCAGTAATTTTCTCCACCTTTTTTATCCTGGTAATACAATTTACTTCCATCCTTATTTGTTTCAACAAGTTCGGCAGGAATGGTAAATAATTGATCAATACGGCCACCTTTTACTGGAACGGTATAAACCTCATGTTGAGAGCCAGTTGGGAATTGTCTGTGTTCTGCAGTGTCCTGTCTAAGTCCACCAAAAATTATTTGTTGGTCGTCATGACTAAAACTATAGGGTGTCTCGCTACTTGAATGATAGGTCAATCTAGTGGCTGTTCCACCTGTCGCGTTCATAACAAATACATCAAAATTGCCATAACGATTTGATGAAAATGCTATTTTGCTACCATCCTTGCTCCATATAGCCTGATAATCATGTGCTTTATGAAAGGTCAATTGCTGGGCTGTTCCTCCATCACTAGATACTTTATAAAGATCACCTTTGTAAGTAAAAACTATTTGTGAACCATCTGGAGATATTTTACTGTGACGCATCCAACTTGCGTTTTCTTGGGCTTGAGTTAAAAGTGAAACTAAAACCACAAGAGGTAAAAGAATATTTTTCATTTTAATTTTTTATTGGTGCCTAAAAATAGTGTAGAATTACTAATGATAACCACCTATTCATGGATTTAATAGATGTAAAATGGAATAGGATGTTACATACAAGTATAGGTCGGATAAAAATCTCATTAAGAAATGTGTTTAGGTTATACGCTTTCGCGAAAGCGTAATCATCAACAAATCATAACTTAACATATAATTAAAAGTTAAACTATCATAATTTAATAGTCTTGCTATTAGATTTGCGAGGAGTATGAAAAATTTATCTATCAATATTCAAATACATCCAAATTTGTATTTGAAAAATCCCGAAGGTACCGATCTAGGTAGACGCATTGTTTCAAAAAGCATTGAAATGATTGAAAACCTAGGTTTTGAAAGTTTTACTTTTAGAAAGTTAGGAAAAGAAATAGGATCTAATGAAAGTAGTATTTATAGATATTTTGACAGTAAACATGCACTACTTGTATACCTGTTTAACTGGTACTGGTCGTGGATTGAATACCGCATGTACATTGCTACACTAAATTTAAATCCCGAGGAAAAATTAAGACGTGCTATTGAAATGCTCACGCAGGTAATTGAAGAGGATTCTGCCTTTTCATTTGTTAATGAAGTATTACTGCATCGAATCATTATTGCTGAATCATCAAAGGCTTATTTGCATAAAGATATTGATGAGGAAAACGAGAAAGGCTTTTATAAAACCTATAAAAGAGTTGTAAAACGCGTGAGTGAAATGGTTACAGAAGTTAATCCAGAATATAAGTACCCTAATATGCTAGTCTCATCGGTTATTGAAGGTGCTCACAACCAACGCTATTTTGCAGAACATTTACCATCGGTCACAGATTCAATTGATGGTGAAGATTCCATTTTAAATTTTTATCTAGATATGGTGTTCAACTTAATTTCAAAAAAGAATTAAAGAATCATGGCAAAAAACACTGATTTAAAAACTCCTTGGAAACGATTTATAAGCATGTTGCAGTTGGATCGTAGAGATATAAAACAAATTTTGTTTTATGCGATTTTTGCTGGACTCGTTTCTTTGAGTTTACCGCTAGGAATTCAAGCAATTATAAATTTGATACAAGGAGCGCAAATTTCTACCTCGTGGATAGTCCTAGTTGTTCTGGTGACTCTAGGTGTTGCTTTTCAAGGAGCGTTACAACTCATGCAAATAAGAATTCTTGAAAATGTGCAGCAAAAAATCTTTGCCCGTGCATCCTTTGAATTTGCATATCGCTTTCCTAAGATAAAGATGAAAGAATTACGCAATTATTATCCGCCAGAATTGGCAAACAGATTTTTTGACGTATTGACCGTACAAAAGGGATTAAGTAAAATATTACTGGATTTCCCTGCAGCCATCCTGCAAATTGTTTTTGGTATCATTCTCTTATCTTTTTACCATCCGTTTTTTATAATCTACGGTTTATTGCTATTAATTTTAGTATTAATCGTTTTCAGATTTACTGCTCGTAAAGGTCTAGAGACTAGTTTAAAAGAAAGCAAACTTAAGTATAAGGTAGCTCACTGGATTCAAGAAATTGCTCGTTCTATTGTTAGTTTCAAAATTTCTGGCAACACTACACTTGCAATGAATCGCAATGATGATTTAACAGCCTTGTACTTAAAAGCGCGTGAAGGTCACTTTAGAGTTCTAATAATCCAATTTTTACAAATGATCGGTTTCAAAGTACTTGTGACGGCTGGTCTACTGGTTATTGGTGGTTTACTAGTTCTTAATCAACAAATGAATATAGGTCAATTCGTAGCAGCAGAAATTATCATATTACTGGTAATAAGTTCAGTGGAGAAGTTGATCCTAGGATTAGAAACCTTTTATGATGTACTTACCTCACTAGAAAAGATAGGACAAGTTGTAGATAAAGAAATTGAAAATCAAGAAGGTGTAGATCCTTTTGAAAAGGAAAAACCACTTCATATAGAATTAGAAAAATTAGGTATAACAACTCCTGAAGGTCAAGTAATTCTTAAAGACATTAATTTAATTATTAATGAAAAAGAGCGCATGATCATTGATGGACCATCAGGATCGGGTAAGACAACATTGCTTAAGTTAATCTCTACCATTGAAAGTCCAACTGAAGGAAGCATATATGTAAATGGTAATTGCACAAACGGAATATTTTTAAATAAATACCGCAAGCGAGTAGGCCAAGTATTACCAGAAAACCAAACCTTTGAAGGCACCATATTAGAGAATATTACTCTAAATGATTCCTCAATAAGTATTGATAAGGTTAATGAAGTTATTGAACAATTAGGCTTGTTGCCGTTTGTCAAGAAAAACTCAGCAAGTTTAAATACTTTGATTTATTCACAAGGTAAACAAATACCACATACCATTGCTCGCAAGATTGTAATTGCGCGTGCCATTGTACACGAGCCCAAACTACTATTACTCAAAGATCCACTAGATCAATTTGATCCTGTTGAAGCAAAAGAAATTATAACCTACTTGTCATCACCAGATCGTCCATGGGCGCTAGTAGTAAGTTCAAAAAATCCTTTATGGAACACAGTGTGTAGTCATACTGTACATATTGAAAATGGAACCATTAAAAACAACAAACGCGATGCTTAATATTTCTAAAGACAGCCTATCAGATAAAGTGAGTCTTGAACAGTATAAGTCACACGACATCGCTTTTCATAAAAGACATTTTAGAGCTTTTAATAAATTCCTATATGGATTTGCTATCCTAGCCGTTATTATACTTTTTCTGCCTTGGACGCAAAATGTAACCGGTAATGGTTTTGTTACCACACTTACCCCAGATCAACGACCACAAACCGTACAATCTCAAATCCCAGGTCGAATTGAAAAATGGTACGTAAGAGAAGGTGATTTTGTTAACGCTGGCGATACGATCTTGCGTATATCTGAGATAAAAACTGAATACCAAGATCCGTTATTAGTAGAACGTACGCAGCAACAAGCAGATGCCAAACAAGGTAGCGCAGGTAGTTATAGAACTAAAATTCAGGCACTAACTAATCAAATAAGCGCCCTACAACAAGAACTTCAACTCAAACTAGAGCAAGGACGCAACAAGGTTGAACAAAGCAAGTACAAAGTAAGAGCAGATAGCACTGATCTTATTGCCATACGCAACAATTTTGAAATTGCACAACGTCAATATGATCGTGTAGTAGAACTTATACAGGATGGTCTTAAATCACGTGTAGACGTGGAAGATAAAAGAACCAAACAACAAGAAATGCAGGCTAAAGTCATCGCTCAAGAGAATAAACTACTTGCGAGTAGAAACGACCTGATTAACGCACAAGTTGAACTTAATAGACTGCGAGCAAGCTATGCAGACAAAATAGCTAAAGCACAAAGTGATCGGGCAACAGCTGAAGGTTCCTTATTTCAAGCACAGGCCGATGTGGCAAAACTTGAAAATCAAACCAGTAGTTATCGTATTAGAAATAGTTTGTACTACGTACTAGCGCCACAAAATGGTTATATCAATAAAGCGATAAAAGGTGGTATAGGAGAAACTTTTAAAGAAGGTGAAAAACTTGTAGGGATTATGCCTGCAGATTATGATCTAGCTGTAGAAACCTTTGTAGAGCCCTTGGACTTGCCTCTTATTCATCTAGGTGAAGAGGTTCGTGTACAATTCGATGGATGGCCAGCAATATTTTTTAGCGGTTGGCCCAATGCTTCTTTTGGAACGTATGGTGGTAAAGTAGTGGCTGTAGAAACTTTTATCACTCCAGAAAATGGGAAATTTAGAGTTCTAATTGCTCCAGATCCTCAAGATCACGAGTGGCCAGAAAATCTAAGAGTTGGTTCTGGTGCTTATACTATCGCATTGTTAGAAGATGTACCTATTTGGTATGAAATCTGGAGGCAGCTCAACGGCTTTCCTCCTAATTACTACCAGCCCGACGATAAATCAGACTCCAAAGACAAGAAA
The DNA here is from genome assembly GCF_011784885.1 of Nonlabens sp. SY33080. NCBI lineage: Bacteria > Pseudomonadati > Bacteroidota > Flavobacteriia > Flavobacteriales > Flavobacteriaceae > Nonlabens > Nonlabens sp. SY33080. The sequence goes on along the minus strand of NZ_CP050461.1, from coordinate 2,604,878 downwards.
TAATTTATGAAACGTCATATAACACTATTGTTTTTTGTTATTCTCGCTTTCGCGAAAGCGTACTCTCAAAACTTTCTAGATCAAGCCGGTAATTATACTCCTGTATGGCAAGTACAACCAGCCGATTCACTTGATTTAATGAGTTTTCAAGAGTACCTAGCTTTTGTAAAACAACATCATCCAGTTATGAAGCAAGCAAACTTGCAGCTAAATATGGGTGAAGCTAACTTATTGAAAGCACGAGGAGCATTTGATCCCAAAATTGAAGCGATAAAGGACCGCAAGAAGTTTAAGAACACGGAATACTACGACGAGTTCTATGCAGCATTTAAAATACCAACCTGGTATGGAATTGAATTAAAAGGAACTTTTGAACAAAATACAGGTACATTTTTAGACCCTAGTCTTACCGTTCCAGATGATGGACTCTATGGAGCAGGCGTTTCTTTTTCACTAGCGCAAGGTCTTTTAATCAATGAGCGCATGGCCGATTTAAGAAGAGCAAAATTCTTTATTAATCAAACCAAAGCAGAAAGAGATCTAATTTTAAACGATCTCATATTTGAAGCTAGTAAAGCTTATTTCAGGTGGTTACAAGCAAGTAATGAACGTTTAATTTATGAGAACTTTCTGGAAAATGCCGAAATTCGATTCCAAGGAATTAAAAGACAAGTTGAGGTAGGTGACAAAGCCGCTATCGATAGTGTTGAGGCTAAAATAGCCTTTCAAAATCGCGTTCTTTTACTAGAGGCCGCAAAATTAAAACAGCAAAAAGCGAGACTAGAAGCAAGTAACTTTCTATGGATTGATAATGTACCAGTAGAACTTAGAGAAGATTTAAGACCTGTTGTACCGCAACGAGAAATGATAGCTGCAAGTTTACAATTAGAAGGTATTACTGTATCGACCGATAGTTTAGACCAACATCCTAAAATACGCAGTATTGATGCTAAATTAAATGGTTTACAAGTTGATCGCAGGCTTAAACAAAACAAACTATTACCCAAGATAAATCTTGAGTATAATTTTCTCACACCTGACGGAGGCGAATTAAACAGTTTTAATACCAGTAATTACAAGTTCGGTCTTAACGCTAGCTTCCCTCTTTTTTTAAGAAAAGAACGTGGAGACCTTAGATTGGCTTCTATCAAAATCCAAGATACTGAATTAGAAAGAGCTGCTACCCAGTTAGAACTTAGAAATAAAATAGAAGCTGTAAGCGTAGAAATCACTTCTCTGGACGAACAGAATAGGCTTATCAACGAGATTGTATCCAATTACCAAGTAATGCTCAATGGTGAGCTACGTATGTTTCAAATAGGAGAAAGTAGCGTGTTCCTAATCAATACAAGAGAACAAAAGCTAATTGAAGCAACCTTAAAAGCCAATGAACTTTTGATCAAATCCTACAACGCCACAGTAAGTTTATATAACGCTCTAGGTATAGTCGAATAAGGTACGAGTCTATTAGACTGTAACAAAATCATTTTTTTACTACATATAAATAAAAAAAGAATCATGAATCAACCTTATCAAACTACATCAGAATATCACTCTCATTCCTATAAGCCGTGGGGAATGGAACAAAATCAATTTTGCTTACTAATGCACTTGTCTCAATTTGCAGGATGGCTTGTTCCTTTTGGTGGGATTATTTTTCCAATAATTATGTGGTCCACAAATAAGGATTACAGTCAAAAGGTGGACTTACACGGTAAAGAAATACTTAATTTTATGATATCTTATTTTCTGTATAGCATCATAAGTATATTCCTTATGTTCTTTATCATAGGATTTATTACCATCTTCTTGGTAATGATATGCAGTTTTATTTTTACTATTATAGGAGCAATAAAAGCCAGCAATGGTGAATTATATAGATATCCATTGACGATTCGTTTTATTTCCTAATGAATCAAAGCAAGCAGATAACTATTCACTAAAAAATAAAACTTAAATAAATAAAAAAGGTCTTCATTTCTGAAGACCTTTTTTCTCTGTGGGCGCGAAGGGATTCGAACCCCTGACCCCTTGGGTGTAAACCAAGTGCTCTGAACCAACTGAGCTACGCGCCCTAAAGCGGTTGCAAATATACAACCCTTTTTTGTTTCTCCAACTATTTTTTAATGAAAAAAATTAAAAAATTTCTGCCACCACAAAAGTGCTTCCTGTAACTATCACAGCATCACTCTCCTGCGCTTTTTCAATAGCTACTTTTTTTGCTGTTTTCACATCATTTATTACTTCAAAACTTCTATTAAGTTCCTCAAAGTATTTAGAAAGAACCTCAACCGGCATTGCTCTACTTACTGTTGCTTGTGTAAGAATATAATAGGCAGTAGGTGGTAATAACTTTATAACCTTTAAAGCATCTTTATCGCTTACCATACCTATTACGATATATAGCTTATCGAATTGCTCTTTGTTGATTTGTTTCATCAACGCCTTAACTCCTGCTACATTATGGGCAGTATCGGCAATTACTAAAGGATGTGAGCTTAATTTAGTGTATCTACCATAAAAACTAGTGTTTATAGAGACCTTATTACAACCCTTCTTTATATGATTCTCATCAATGTTAAATGCGTAAAGAGTATCTAGTAATTTAAGCGTAGTTAAAGCTGTACGCAAATTATCCTTTTGATACCAGGCAGAAAGATCACTTACAGGGGCTTTTAATTTATGGTTTACTTGATGATAAGGAGCGTTTATGTTTTGTGCGCTTTCGCGAAAGCGAGATCTTAAAAGACTTCTACGTTCACCTACAACAACAGGAACAATAGGCTTGATAATCCCTGCTTTTTCCATAGCAATTTTAGGCAAAGTATTACCCAATATTGCGGTGTGGTCCTTGTCTATACTAGTAATGACAGAAATCAATGGAGTAATGATGTTAGTTGAATCTAATCTACCACCCAATCCAACTTCAATTATCGCAATATCAACTTGTCTCTCCTTAAAATATTGAAAGGCCATACCTACTGTCATCTCAAAAAAAGACAACTGATTGGACTCAAAAAAATCTTTATTTAATGAAATAAAGTCAACAACAAATTGCTTATCACAAGGTTTACCATTGATTTTAATACGTTCTCTAAAATCGCGTAAATGAGGTGAGGTATAGAGACCAACTTTGTAACCAGCTTCTTGCAACACACTAGCTAGAATGTGGCAGGTACTTCCTTTACCATTAGTTCCTGCTACGTGAATACTAGGAAATGAGTGATGAGGATGTTTTAAATGTGTATCTAGTTTCTGGATATTAGATAAGTCGGCCTTGTAAGCGACCTTACCTACCTTTTGATACATCGGTAATTGGTTGAACAACCAATTTAACGTCTTTTGATATTTACTACTCACCTAATTTAAAGATGACTTCTATGAAACCTATTTGAATTTCTTTAGTAGCGTCTGGAGCGGCAGTAAACTTCCAGGTTTTAGCTGTTTTAGTTGCAGCGTCTAACAAACACTGTGCTCTGTTTGAAGTTCCTTTTTTTCCTGCTGTTGCCTTTACAACTTCGCCAGATCTATTTACTTCAATTTCGACAATTACCTTTCCGCTCTCATTACAATCTGGCGGTACTCCTTGACCACGTATTTTACCTCTTCCTTTAAGACCGTACCCCTTACCACCTTGACCTAATCCAGGATCTCCATAATAGGTATTTGCGTATGGATCTCCATTCAACTGACCTTTGTTCCCAGGACCATCACCTGGTCCTTCGCCATTATTATTTTCACCATCAATTTCATCGGCTCCAGTTACAGAACCTATAGCATTAAGAACATCAGAACTAGGTTTAGGGTCTTCCTTTACTGGTTCAGTTTGTGGTTTAGGATCTGTTTTCACAGGTTTGGTTGATGTTTCTACATCAGGACTGCTATTAATAACAGGCGCATCTTCAATTTCTTGAGTAGCGATATTTTCCTCACTAGACTGCGCAGGTTGCGGTTGTGAGGTTTGAGTAACTGGGGTAACCTTAGTAGATTTTGCAGGTTCTACTGGTCCAGATCCTACTGCTGTGTTTCCAAAGTTTACAGCGATTCCACTTTCTGGAGGTGGATCAAGTTCTTTTAAAACCGTCACAAAAGTAAACACCAATAACAGCACACTCATCAAAATACTTGTAATGATGAAAGACTTACGTTTTTCTTTGGTGTCTAAAAATCCCATCTTTTAAGGTTTTACGGCTAAAATTATTTTGTACTTATTACGATTTGCGATATCCATAACCGTGACAGCTTTTTGTAAAGCTACTTCATTATCTGCTCTTAATATAATGGTAGGATCTTCTTGATTTTCCATTACAGAAAGTAGCTCTTGCTCGATCGCATTTTCCTCTACTTGTTTACTGTTTACAAAAAACAGACCATCTTTTGAAATACTCACCGAGGCGTTTTGAACATTGGAGGATTTACCTTTTGCCTTTGGTAAAATTAAATCCAGAGCTTCTGGTGTGATGGATGGCGAAGTAAGTAGAAAAAATACTAGCAATAGAAATACGATATCAGTCATCGATGACATCGAGAATTCAGGACTTACTTTATTTCTTCCTCTTAAATTCATAATTAAGCTGGTTCATTTAGTAAATCAAGGAAATCAACTGCGTTTGCTTCCATTTGATGAACTACTTTATCCGTTTTAACAACTAAATGATTATACCCTATGTAAGCGATGATACCAACAATTAAACCAGCTACAGTTGTGGTCATTGCAGTATAAATACCTTCTGCTAGGGTTCCCATTTCAGCTTGTCCACCACTATTTGCAAGAGTATGAAAAGCAAGTACCATACCTATTACAGTTCCCAAAAATCCAATCATTGGAGCAGCTCCTGCAATAGTAGCCAAAATACTTACATTCTTTTCTAATTTGTAAACTTCTAATTTACCAGCATTTTCTATGGCGCTATTGATATCCTCGAGCGGTGACCCTATGCGGCTTATACCTTTCTCCGTCAACCTCGCTACAGGAGAATCTTCTTTGGCACATAGCATTTTTGCAGCATCTAAGTTTCCATTAGTAACTTGATCTTTAATTTGAAGCATAAAGTTTTTATCAATCTTACTAGAAGCCTTGATCTTAAATAAACGCTCAAAGTATATATAAAGTGCTACAAAAAGTAACACTATCAATATAGCAATTACGATAGTTCCTGCCACTCCACCGCTTACAATAAGGTCATAAAGAGATAGGGTTTTCTCTTCTATTACTGGTTCTACAGCGTCAGTAATTCCTGCTGATTCTTGTATCATACTCATTAAAATATTGTTTGATTGATAACGTAGGATAAACATAAACATTATACACCTACTTAAAACAAAGTCTAAAATTAGTTATTTACAAGGTTTTAAAGAGTAAGAATAACACAGGTTAAACCTACTATCGTTAAAACTATAGTGTAAGGTAGTGCCATTTTTACCATTTTACCATATGATAAGTTAATTACTGGAGCTAATGCCGATGTCAATAAAAATAAAAACGCTGCCTGACCATTAGGTGTAGCCACACTTGGTAAATTAGTTCCTGTATTAATTGCAATGGCAAGATGTTCATATGTTTCTCTATCAATAACACCGTTTTGATGAGCAGCTGCCACTTCATTAATGTAAACAGTGGCCACAAATACGTTATCTGATATCATACTTAAGAATCCATTAGCTAGATAGAAGATCGCAGGTTGACTGCTAGGATCTTGGTGTAAGGCCCAATCAATTATTGGAGCAAACAAATGTTGATCGTGTATCATTGCTACAATCACAAAAAACACAACTAATAAACCTGTAAAAGGTAACGCCTCTTCAAAAGCTTTTCCTAGGCTGTGCTCATCTGTAATTCCCATAAATGCAGTTTGAATTACGATTAAACCTAAACCTATAAATCCTACTGGCGCAATATGCAAAGCTAGCCCTGTTATCAATAGTACCGCAGACACTGCTTGAACGATCAAAGCGTACTTTTCTTTTTCGGTACGTTCAGAATCACGTTTTTCCATCCAGCCTTCAATAATTTGTCTTACCACTGGTGGCATTTTTTCACCAAATCCAAATGTTTTGGTAGTTTCTAATAATACGGTTGTTAATATACCAGCGATAAATACTGGAATAGTAATCGGTGACATTTTTAGGAAGAATTCAATAAAGTTCCAATCCATCTTGGCACCTATAAGTAGGTTTTGAGGTTCTCCAACTATGGTACACACACCACCAAGAGCGGTACCTACCACACCATGCATTACAAGACTACGTAAAAAGGACCTAAACTTCTCAAGAGTTTCACCACTTAATTGTTTCCTATCCAAAGTATCATCAGCATCAAGATCTAGGTCGCTAGAATGAATCTTGTGGTAAACATTATAAAACCCTAACCCTACACTAATAAGAACAGCCGTCACGGTCAATGCATCAAGAAATGCACTAAGTACTGCACTCAAAAACACAAAGAATAGGGATAATAAAAGCTTAGACTTAATTTTAGTAAAAACCTTAACGAAAATGTACATAAGCAGCGGTTTCATAAAGTAAATACCAGCTACCATAAAGACCAATAGCAGGATTACTTCTAAGTTTTGAGAAACTTCTGCATACACACCGTGATCAGATCCTGGATGACCAGGACTGGTAAGTCCTAATGCCAGTACTTGAATAGCCAGTAGTCCGCCAGATTGTAGTGGATAACATTTTAAGGCCATTGCCAGACAGAAAATAAACTCTGCAATAAACACCCAACCCATTACAGTTCCAGGTAAAATAAAGTAACCAATGGTATTGAAAACTAAAAAAGCTATCATAGTCCACTTAAACCAATGTGGACTGTTTCCTAAAAAGTTTTTAAACATAATTATACTAATTGTTTTAAAGCTAGCTCAAATGCGGTTGAGCTGATTTGTTGTTTTGAACTATTATGATCGTAAATGTTTTGAATTGCATTACGTATTGTCATACTAGTATCGTTAAAAATTGCATCGTCAGTCATTTGCACACGACGCTCCATAAAATAGGCAAACACTCTTGCCATACCACAGTTGGAAATAAAATCTGGAATAAGACTCACTTTCTCATCTGTATGCTCCATGATAGGACCAAAGAAAATTTCTTTATCAGCAAATGGTACATTTGCTCCACAAGAAATCACTTCAAGACCACTATCTATCATTTGATCAATTTGATTTTGACTTATTAATCTAGAGGCTGCACATGGTGCAAAAATTTGTGTATTAAGTTCCCAAATTTTTTCATTGACCTCTTCAAACGGTATAAGTGAAGATGCTCTTAAGGTATTCCCGTCTTTATTTAAGAATAATTCTCTTATCTCTTCAAAACTAAAGCCATCTTCATTAATTAAACCACCTACTCTATCTATAATCCCTACGACTTTGGCACCCATTTGAGCCAAATAATAAGCCGCAGCGCTACCTACGTTACCAAAGCCTTGTACAACAGCACGCTTACCTTTAACATCACCACCAAAAATATTGTAGTAATGCTTAACAGCCTCTGCTACTCCGTAACCCGTTATCATATCGGCAACAGTATACTTACGAGAAACATCAGGTGAAAACTCTGGATTTTCAATTACTTTGATTACACCATGTCGTAATTGTCCAATTCTATTGATTTTATCAGCTTCTGATGGAGAAAAATGTCCATTAAAAACACCTTCTTGTGGATGCCATACACCGCTGTCTTCAGTAATAGGAATTACTTCATGTATTTCATCAACATTTAAGTCACCACCAGTTCCATAATAGCTTTTAAGAAGTGGGGAAACTGCTTTGTACCAACGTTCCAAAACCCCTTTTTTACGTGGATCTTGTGGATCAAAGTTGATCCCAGATTTTGCACCACCAATCGCTGGTCCAGAAACAGTAAATTTGATTTCCATCGTTTTTGCTAGGGAAAGCACCTCATTCTTGTCAAGACCTTGTCTCATACGAGTACCACCACCAGCTGCGCCTCCTCTTAGACTATTAATCACTGTCCAACCTTCAGCCTCGGTTTCTGGGTCGTTCCAGTGAAAAACTATTTCTGGCTGCGCTTCCTCGTAGCGTTTAAGCAATTCCTTCATATAGTTAGTAGAATTTGTACAAATATAATCTAGCTAGATGAAGAAAAAGCAGGTTTTACAATTTCTTAAGGAAGGTAAATTTGACCACTTGAATGATCATGTCGCGAACCTGTCACACTACTTAAACAATTTACTTGATTACGCAATCGAAGTACTCCTAACAGCCCAAAGATTAATGCTTCTTTATACTCTACTATCTTTGATTCTGGAATAACGAGATCACCGTCGTAATGATACCTAATTCTATCCATTAAATATGTATTAAATGCACCACCACCTGTACAAATAATTCTTTTTTTAGACGTGATAACTTTTGTTATTTGTATCGCTACATGTTCTACAAAAGTGGCAAGAACATCCTTTATATCGTAATTCTGTAATAAAGGAAATACATATTGATTAACCCATTCTATACCTAGTGACTTCGGTGGATTCATCCCATAATAAGGTATATCATTCAATTTATCGAGTAAAGGTGTTTGTACTTTTCCCGCTTTCGCGAAAGCGCCATCCTCATCATACTCCTTACCCAACAGCAACGAAAAATGATTAAGTACCGTATTAACTGGACAAATATCATAAGCGATGCGACCATCACAAGAATCATGACTAATATTTGCAAATCCACCTAAATTTAAACAGTAATCATAATCATTGAATAGAAGCTGATCTCCTATAGGAACTAATGGTGCTCCTTGCCCACCAAGCAAAATATCCTGGACTCTAAAATCGCAAACAACTCGATGACCGATAATAGACGCTATCTCTAGAAGATTTCCTATTTGAAGGGTATATCCTTGTTCTGGCTTGTGAAATATAGTATGACCGTGAGAACAAACGGCAATTAAGTCTTCAATAGGATTTTGATCGAGGTATTTTTTAACAAGTTGACCTAAGTATAAGGTATATTCCTTATTAAGATTTTCAATTTCTACAGAAGAACTATGTACAGCCTGACTCAATCTACGTTTCCATTGAGCGGAATACGGAATACAAACAGCATTACAAATTGTAAAGGTCCACTGTTTTTCACGTACTAATTGAACGTGTGCAATATCTACACCATCTAATGATGTACCTGACATGACTCCTAAAACGTTATAGTACTGATGATTCATAGGTATTTTATGAGGTAAAAAGGTGTAAACAAGTTAAATTTGCAAACTTAAAAATAACTCAAACAATATAGAACTATCATGGATTTTGGCCTTACTGAAGAGCATTTAATGATTAGAGATGCGGCAAGAGATTTTGCACGTACAGAATTACTTCCTGGTGTTATAGAAAGGGATACTCACCAAAGATTCCCTGCAGAACAGGTAAAAAAAATGGGTGAACTAGGATTTCTAGGTATGATGGCCGACCCTAAGTATGGTGGTGGTGGAATGGACACAATTTCTTATGTCCTTGTGATGGAAGAGCTTTCAAAAATTGACGCAAGTGCATCTGTAATCGTATCGGTTAACAACTCACTAGTTTGTTGGGGACTGGATACTTACGGTAACGAAGCTCAAAAAGAAAAATACTTAACTAAACTTACAACAGGTGAATCTATAGGTGCATTTTGTTTAAGTGAGCCTGAAGCTGGTAGTGATGCAACTTCACAAAAAACTACTGCTATTGACAAAGGTGACCACTATGTACTTAATGGTACTAAAAACTGGATCACTAACGGAAGTACCGCAGACTATTACCTAGTAATTGCACAAACCGATCGCGAGAAAAAACACCGTGGAATCAACGCTTTTATTGTAGAAAAAGGTTGGGACGGTTTTGAAATCGGTGTTAAAGAAGATAAATTAGGAATTAGAGGTAGTGATACTCATTCATTAATTTTTAATGATGTAAAAGTTCCTAAAGAAAATAGAATAGGTGAAGATGGATTTGGATTCAAATTTGCCATGAAAACTTTATCTGGTGGTCGGATAGGGATTGCTGCTCAAGCCTTGGGTATAGCAAGTGGAGCTTATGAACTTGCTAGAGATTATTCTAAAGTAAGGAAAGCTTTTGGTACAGAAATTTGTAACCACCAAGCAATCGCCTTTAAACTGGCTGATATGTATACCAATATTACTGCAGCACGTCACATGGTAATGCAAAGTGCTTGGGATAAGGACATGGGTAATAACTATGATGTAAGTGGTGCAGCAGCAAAATTATTTGCATCGCAGGTTGCTATGGAAACTAGTGTAGAGGCTGTACAAATTCATGGTGGTAACGGTTATGTGAAGGAATATCACGTAGAGCGTTTAATGAGAGATGCAAAAATCACTCAAATCTATGAAGGCACAAGTGAAATACAGAAAATCGTAATTTCAAGAGCTTTACTTAGAGATTAATTTTCCCCTTATATTTTGATAAGAAATGCTGTTCCTGTGTGAGCAGCATTTTTTGTTTATGGTTACTTCATGTAGAGAAGTTCGTTTACATTTGCTTTTATGAAAATATTAGTAACAGGCGGTTTAGGATATATAGGTTCACACGTTGTTGTAGAACTACTGGAATTAAATTATGAGGTTGTAATCATCGATAATTTATCTAATTCTAGTAAAGATGTTTTGGATAGAATCAAGAAAATATCTAAAAAAGAACCTTCCTTTTATCAAATTGATTTAAGAGACAAAAATCAAGTTAACAATCTGTTTACTAAGGAAAAAAATATAGACGGAGTAATTCATTTTGCAGCGTCTAAAGCAGTAGGTGAAAGTGTAGAGAACCCTTTACTCTATTACGAAAACAATATTAATGCATTAGTAAATTTACTTCAACAACTTAAGGATAAGAACATCTCTTTTATTTTCAGTTCTTCTTGTACCGTATATGGACAAGCAGATGTTATGCCTATCACAGAAGAAGCTCCTATAAAACCAGCAGCTTCTCCCTATGGTAATACTAAGCAAATAGGTGAAGAAATAATTAATGATCTTTGTAAAACAAGTTCTACTTTCAAATGTATAAGTCTAAGATATTTTAATCCTATAGGAGCTCATGAGAGTTGCCTAATCGGCGAATTACCAAATGGCATTCCTCAAAATCTTGTTCCTTACATTACTCAAACTGCTATAGGAATAAGAGAGCAGCTTTCTATTTTTGGACAAGATTATCCTACTAGAGATGGAACGGCAATCAGAGATTATATCCATGTGGTTGACCTAGCCAAGGCTCATATAGCTGCACTTGAAAGACTATTGAATAATAATTCACAATCTAAATTTGAAACCTTTAATATAGGTACAGGTACTGGTAATACAGTACTAGAAGTAGTGAAAACCTTTGAAAAAGCAACTGGTCTAGAACTCAACTATAAAATAGTGAATCGTAGACCAGGTGATGTGATTGAAGCTTATGCAGATACCAGCAAGGCTAATAATATTTTAAATTGGAAAGCCGTGCATTCCTTAGAATCCGCATTATCCAGTGCTTGGGAATGGGAAAAGGCTATTCGCAAGGTTTAAATGATAGCTGCAATTTGTTCGTTTACCCATTCTAAAAAACGTTCGTCCTTTTCGTCAAATGCTTTTGGTGTATTGCTATCAATATCAATTTGACCTATGTTCTTACCATTTTTAAACATTGGAATTACCACTTCACTTTTTACATATATGCTACAAGCTATATAATTATCTTGTGCAGTAACATCGTCAACTACAAAATTTTGATTAGATACAGCCACTTGCCCACAAATACCTTTACCAAATGGAATAACCGTATGGTCAGTAGGCTCTCCAGCTTGTGCCCATAAATGCAATGTAGGTTCGGACTCATGAGCCATATAAAAACCAACCCAATCGTAAGTTTCCAGGTTAACTTGAAGCAATTCACAAACCGCTTGCATTTTATCCTTTACCGTACCATTAGAACTTCCTATGATTTTAAGAATAGCTGGTTTCAATTCGTTTATATTCATTGTAGTATTTTTGAAGCTACAAAACTAATATCCACAGCTGATTACTTAACAGTTTTAACATAGAATATACAAATGCTTTCATCACTTAGACCTTATATACCTGTGTTTAAATTTGTTGCCGTTTTTGGAGGACTGTATATCGGGCTCTCAATCCTCTATTATTTCTATTTGAGTTTTGATTATGGCAGTTATCACTATCCTGATCCAATTACTTCTCAAATAAGTTTCCAGACACAAGAGTTATTAAGTTTAATAGGGTATAATGCGCAAACGATGAATAGTGCAGGACATCCATCTGTAGCTGTTTACTCTAATGAACAACTCTTATTTAGAATTATTGAAGGATGTAATGCAGTAAGTGTTATGATCTTGTTTTGCGCGTTTATTCTCGCTTTCGCGAAAGCGTGGAAAAAAACTATACTATTTCTATTAATTGGAGTAGTTATAATATACGCTATCAACCTTACCCGATTGGTGTTATTAGGAATTATCTATGCCGATTATCCGACCCTTACTCATGTGTCCCATGAGATAATTTTTCCAGCTATAATCTATGGAACCACTGTTTTATTGTGGTTGTATTGGCTCAAAAAACCAAAATCCAAACATGTACCAACTATATAGATACTTATTAATTATTCTATTAATCGGGTTATTAATAAGTGTAAGAGTTTTTGAAGATTTATTATTTATAGATGAATTAAAACAATTCTATCTATCAGATTTTCAAAACATGAGCTTGCCATCTATTAATATAGTTACAACAGGATTTTATACGACCCTGCGTTACGCTATTAATTCCCTTATTTCATTGAGTATTATTGGGCTTTTGTATAAAAAATTAGATTATATAAAGGCAGCGCTATGGGTTTATGTATTTGCCTATATTATTTTAATGACTTCCTTTATTACACTTTTACACATATCTCCAGACTCGTCAAAGATGATAATATTTTATATCAGGCGTTTTTTAATTCATCCATTATTACTCTTTGTGCTTACGGCAGGCTTTTATTTTTTATCAAATAAAAAGTTAGTGCAAGAATAGTCTAGTTCCATTTTCATCAGATGTTTTGTGAACAACAACAATAAATTTATTATTGTTATTAACCGCACATTGCGCCCAAGATGACTTTATAAGGGCTATTTGGATTTTTACATCAATTTCCCTTGATAGAGACTCAACTACTTCTGTTTTATTGATAGTTTGATCATCATTAAAAACGACTGCATAAATTCCAATCAATTTTGAATTTGATTTTATGAGAATACTTTGTAGAGTAGTACTAAATTGTATATTATCATTGAATTGAGTGCAAAAAGTCCTAGAATCTGTAATCAACTTATGATGTTTACGAAGCATTCGATACTTATTCAATTCTGTCACAAAACCTGAATCCATAGCAAACTTATTTCTTAGACAAGGCTTAGAAATTAGTTGCCCGTTATCCAAATTTCCGAATATCAAAAGTTCATCATTTGCTTTTAGATACAATCTACATTTATCGTTATTGATGTTGTTACCAACTTCTTGTTGTATAATCATAGAGTTGTTTTTTGGACCTTTTAATATTTCTAAAATATCAAAACGTACGTAATCTTGATTCTCAATAGGGTAGTTATAGTACACTTCATTTATGCGTACATGAGCGATAAAATCAACATTTTTGTAATCTGTAGCAATATTTTCTCTAAAACAAACACAAGATTGAGAAGCGCCGTAGGCGGAATAAAATATACTCAAAAAAAAGGCGATAAGAGCTTTGTTCAATATTTTAATATTTATAAGAATGAATTACATTTAAAAAATACCACCATAGGACAAGTTAAGCCTTAAATACAAATAAATACATTGTTAAATTAAAAAAGGTATGATTTTCATCATACCTTTTTTTCTAGTAAAATTTAAAACTAATCATTTGGATTAAGAATATCATCTATTCGTTCTTTCAAATCATTTAGATGGTATTTAGTCATCTCGTCTGATGTTCGATTAGAAGCTCTTGTAACATCTCTTAATAATGTTTTAAGTTGAGCTCTAACAATTGGTCTTATATCACTTTGAGAAACATCAACACTACTTTGACCAGCAAACGCTCTTACTCGAGCTGGTAATTTAGGTTGTTCGTTATTCATTATAAATTCTAAACGTTCTATATAAGCACGTTGTAAGTTACGTCTATATCGATCTATTTTTTGTCCGCGTTTCAACTCACTAAACAATCCCGATCTAAGATCATTCATCATTTCCAATAAACCATATCCGTTTGAACCATTAACCTCTTCATTCTCCATTAATCTTGACATTCTACCAAAATCCAATAAATTATTAAGGGTTCTAGTTTGAACACCTCTAATTCTTTCTATTGCACCGTCAGATTCAATTTTATTGAAAATATTTTGATCAATTAACCACTTAGGTGTTGAAAATAATTGCTCATTTAAGAACTTCATAGCTCTCGTTTGCTTATCTCTACTCGCATGCTCATATACAGCTCCGTCTTGTTGACCATAAGCTTTATATGTTTCTTTTACCCCACCAATATTGGCAGTTACGTGGCCCATGTATCGATTATACTGTCCTAATAACTGATCGTACATAGATTTTAATTCACTATAATTTTCACCTTCTTCACCCGTCCATTCGATTAGATTAGGAACAATGCGCTGTAAATTTTTGATACCGTATTCACTAGCTCTCATAGAGTCATCACCAAGATCTTCCGTTTGACTAGTGTGATCAACAACACCGAATTGCTGTCTTCCGAAACGGTACATAGGATCGCCTGATTTTTCATTTATCCAGGAATCTAATATTTCCTTCTCTTCTTCGGCTGTCTTATCTAAAATTGGTTTATAACCCCACATGATTGAATATTTATCATACGGACCAATATTAGGCATTAGGGCAACATCACCATCTTCCGGTTGAGCTACATAATTAAATCTTGCGTAATCCATTATGGATGGTGCAGTACCATATTTTTTGGTGAATTCTGCATCCCTTAAATTTTCAACAGAATAAGCTATTGAACTTCCCATATTATGTGGCAGTCCTAATGTGTGACCAACCTCATGTGCACTAACGAATCTTATGAGCCTACCCATAACTTCATCATCAAACTTATTCATTCTGGCATCAGGATTAATTGCCGCAGTTTGAATGAAGAACCAATTATGTAAAAGAGTCATTACATTATGATACCAGTTAATATCACTTTCAAGAATTTCACCACTTCTAGGGTCACTAACATGAGGTCCATTAGCATTAGGTATAGGTGATGCTAGGTATCTTACTGTTGAAAAACGCACATCCTCCGGACTCCAATCCGGATCTTCTTCTTTACTTGGTGGGTCTTTAGCGATAATTGCCTCTTTAAACCCAGCTGCCTCAAATGCCACTTGCCAGTCTTCAATACCTTGCTTGATAAATTTTCTCCATTTCTGCGGAGTGGCCGGATCTATATAATAAACAATTTGCTTTTTAGGAATAACCAATTCTCCATTAAGGAATTTTTGCCTGTCTTCCTCTCTAACTTCTAATCTCCATCTATCTAAATAGCGAACAGTTTTGGTTTTTTGTTCATCTAATCCATAATCTTGTTGACCTCTTGCAAACCATCCTACACGTTGATCAAAATAACGACGCTTCATAGGCGTTTTAGGTAACAAAATCATTGAATTACTAATTTCAAGTGATATTGATTGAACACTTGAATTAGATGGTGGATCAGAGGAAAAATATGTTTTAACATGCCTCGATTCTATATTGAGTGGATAAGATCTTAAGGTGTCAATATAAGAACGACTATCATCTAACCTAGTTATTTTGTAGCGTTTTCTAGAGTTTTGAGGAAATCCAATCGCCTTAACATCCTTATTGAAAAAATTAGTAACATCAATGACTAGGTTATTAGATAAACTATCCTTTTTAATAGCCTTAATTGGAAAACTGTAAAGAATTGGTTCAAAATTAGAATTTTCAACCGCTAAACTTACTGGTAAAGAATCGTTAGCTACAATTTGATGGGAAACAACTCTTAGTAAGATATCATTTTTATTTCGTTGCCATCTCAAGGTTTGAGTATTTTGTTTACCGCCACCAAAACCAATTCCAGAAGCAGTTTTTGCAATACGCGTCACCATCAACATTTCTCTATTTAATAAAGAATCGGGTATTTCATAATAGTATTTATCCTCCAAAAAGTGTACGGAGAAAAGACCTGGATCTGTTTGAGCTTTAGAGGTAATTACCTTGTTATAAGGTTGCATACCGCCTTTCTTTTTGCCTTTAGAACTAGCAACAACTTGAGATTTTGAGCCTTTTGCTTTCGAAGAAGTACTACATCCTTGGGTAGTTATCAATACAAAGGAAAGCAAACTCAAAAAAAGATATTTTTTCATGAATTATAAATTTCAAGAAAAATACACCATACATATTTAAGAAGTTCCTAAGATATCGTTAACAAAGTTTACCACAACAAAAAACCCTTATCAAATTGATAAGGGTTTTAAAAGAAGGCGGCGACATACTCTCCCACAAATGCAGTACCATCTGCGCTAATGGGCTTAACTTCTCTGTTCGGAATGGTAAGAGGTGAGCCCCATTGCTATAACCACCTTAAAGGTTTCAGTTAAATTAAAATAATCCAACTGTATATGTTGACATTTTGAAAAGTTCAAAATCAATACAAGTAGATAGAGGTATCTAAGCTTACGGGTAATTAGTATCACTCGGCTATGACATTACTGCCTTTACACCTATGACCTATCAACGTGGTAGTCTCCCACGACCCTTTAAAGAAATCTCATCTTGTGATGGGTTTCGCGCTTATATGCTTTCAGCGCTTATCCCTTCCCGACGTAGCTACCCAGCAATGCCCCTGGCGGAACAACTGGTAGACCAGCGGTCAGTCCAACTCGGTCCTCTCGTACTAAAGTCAGATTCACTCAAATTTCTAGCGCCCACTACAGATAGAGACCGAACTGTCTCACGACGTTCTGAACCCAGCTCGCGTGCCACTTTAATGGGCGAACAGCCCAACCCTTGGGACCTTCTCCAGCCCCAGGATGTGACGAGCCGACATCGAGGTGCCAAACCCCCCGTCGATGTGAGCTCTTGGGGGAGATCAGCCTGTTATCCCCGGCGTACCTTTTATCCTTTGAGCGATGGCCCTTCCATGCGGAACCACCGGATCACTATGCTCTTGTTTCCAACCTGATCGACCTGTATGTCTCTCAGTCAAGCTTCCTTATGCCATTGCACTCTACGCACGGTTACCAAGCGTGCTGAGGAAACCTTTAGAAGCCTCCGTTACTCTTTTGGAGGCGACCACCCCAGTCAAACTACCCACCAAGCAATGTCCCCATTTCTGGGTTAGATTTCAAATAAGCAAAGGGTGGTATTTCAACAATGACTCCACAACGCCTGGCGACGTCACTTCATAGTCTCCCACCTATCCTACACATTACTTATCCAAAATCAATACTAAGCTATAGTAAAGGTGCACGGGGTCTTTTCGTCCCGTAGCGGGTAATCGGCATCTTCACCGATACTACAATTTCACCGAGCTCATGGCTGAGACAGTATCCAAATCGTTACACCATTCGTGCAGGTCGGAACTTACCCGACAAGGAATTTCGCTACCTTAGGACCGTTATAGTTACGGCCGCCGTTTACTGGGGCTTCAATTCAGATCTTCGCCGAAGCTAAACCCTCCTCTTAACCTTCCAGCACCGGGCAGGTGTCAGGCCCTATACTTCATCTTTCGATTTTGCAGAGCCCTGTGTTTTTGATAAACAGTCGCTTGGATCTTTTCACTGCGCCCTATTAAATAGGGGACCTTTCTCCCGAAGTTACAGGTCTATTTTGCCTAGTTCCTTAGCCATGAATCACTCGAGCACCTTAGAATTCTCATCCCAACCACCTGTGTCGGTTTACGGTACGGGCTGCTTCACTTGCTTTTCTTGGAAGTTGCTCCTCTGGATTATCCACGTAGCCGTAGCCTTGTGGTACTATCCCAACCTTAACAGTTGGTTCAACGTACATTTCCGTCAGTACGCACCAAATTCACACCTCCGTCACTTTTATTGTGAGCAGGTACAGGAATATTAACCTGTTATCCATCCACTTCCCCGTTCGGGTACGCGTTAGGACCCGACTAACCCTCAGCTGATTAGCATAGCTGAGGAAACCTTGGTCTTTCGGTGAGGGGGTTTCTCGCCCCCTTTATCGTTACTTATGCCTACATTTTCGTTTCTAATCGTTCCAGCAAACCTCACAGTTCACCTTCAACACAATTAGAATGCTCTCCTACCACTCTCAATGGAGTCCATAGCTTCGGTAGTATGTTTATGCCCGATTATCATCCATGCCGTACCGCTCGACTAGTGAGCTGTTACGCACTCTTTAAATGAATGGCTGCTTCCAAGCCAACATCCTAGCTGTCTAAGCAGTACAACCTCGTTTTTTCAACTTAACATACATTTGGGGACCTTAGCTGATGGTCTGGGTTCTTTCCCTTTCGGACATGGACCTTAGCACCCATGCCCTCACTGCTGATCATCATTTTATAGCATTCGGAGTTTGTCAGGAATTGGTAGGCGGTGAAGCCCCCGCATCCAATCAGTAGCTCTACCTCTATAAAACTAAATCAACGCTGCACCTAAATGCATTTCGGAGAGTACGAGCTATTTCCGAGTTTGATTGGCCTTTCACCCCTACCCACAGGTCATCCGAAGACTTTTCAACGTCAACCGGTTCGGGCCTCCACTGTGTGTTACCACAGCTTCACCCTGCCCATGGGTAGATCACACGGTTTCGCGTCTACCACTACTAACTATCGCGCCCTATTCAGACTCGCTTTCGCTACGGCTCCGTGTCTGAAACACTTAACCTTGCTAGCAACGGTAACTCGTAGGCTCATTATGCAAAAGGCACGCCGTCACCCGAAGGCTCCGACCGCTTGTAAGCGTATGGTTTCAGGTTCTTTTTCACTCCCTTATTCAGGGTTCTTTTCACCTTTCCCTCACGGTACTGGTTCACTATCGGTCTCTCAGGAGTATTTAGCCTTAGCGGATGGTCCCGCTAGATTCATACAGGGTTTCCCGTGCCCCGCACTACTCAGGATACTACTATCAATAACTAAAATTACCAATACAGGGCTATCACCTTCTTTGGCTCCTCTTTCCAAAGGATTCTTATTCTTTTAGCATCAAATATTGTAGTCCTACAACCCCAATTAGGCCGTAACCTAATTGGTTTGGGCTTTTCCGCGTTCGCTCGCCACTACTGACGGAATCACTATTGTTTTCTCTTCCTCCGGCTACTTAGATGTTTCAGTTCACCGGGTTTGCTCCATTACTGGTGACATGTCTTCAACATGCCGGGTTGCCCCATTCGGAAATCTGCGGATCACATCGTATGTGCCAATCCCCGCAGCTTATCGCAGCTTATCACGTCCTTCATCGCCTCTGAGAGCCTAGGCATCCCCCATACGCCCTTATTTGCTTATGATACCTATTACTATACAACGATATATAGTAATATTATTTTTTCTATCTTGTATTAATCCTAATTAATATTAGAACTAATGCTCGTTTTGATCTTTTCAAAATGTCAATGAACGTTTAATGATTAAATTTCTATTAATCAATCGTGGAGAATATCGGAGTCGAACCGATGACCTCCTGCGTGCAAGGCAGGCGCTCTAGCCAGCTGAGCTAATTCCCCATGACGAATCCTAAATACTGAATTCAGAATATCGAATTTAGAATCCTCAACCTCTAGAATTTCCATTAAAATTCTATAAATGAACTTTATCTCTTAGCTATAATTATCTACTCAATAACTACCTAAGACATCGTAGTCTCAGGCAGACTCGAACTGCCGACCTCTACATTATCAGTGTAGCGCTCTAACCAGCTGAGCTATGAGACTGAGTGTCTTGCGACTATTTCTTGATTGACTTGCTTTTTAAAATAAACACACACTAATTGAGTGTTAAAGGTCTTGAAACTATCCCTTGTTTCGTTCCATTATTTCAGGAACTCCAGAAAGGAGGTGTTCCAGCCGCACCTTCCGGTACGGCTACCTTGTTACGACTTAGCCCCAGTTACTAGTTTTACCCTAGGCAGCTCCTTTCGGTCACCGACTTCAGGCACCCCCAGCTTCCATGGCTTGACGGGCGGTGTGTACAAGGCCCGGGAACGTATTCACCGCATCATGGCTGATATGCGATTACTAGCGATTCCAGCTTCACGCAGTCGAGTTGCAGACTGCGATCCGAACTGAGATAGGGTTTGTAGATTCGCTCCTTCTCGCGAAGTGGCTGCTCTCTGTCCCTACCATTGTAGCACGTGTGTAGCCCAGGACGTAAGGGCCGTGATGATTTGACGTCATCCCCACCTTCCTCACGGTTTGCACCGGCAGTCTCTCTAGAGTCCCCACCATTATGTGCTGGCAACTAGAAATAGGGGTTGCGCTCGTTATAGGACTTAACCTGACACCTCACGGCACGAGCTGACGACAACCATGCAGCACCTTGCAATATGTCCGAAGAAAAATCTGTTTCCAAATCTGTCATACTGCATTTAAGCCCTGGTAAGGTTCCTCGCGTATCATCGAATTAAACCACATGCTCCACCGCTTGTGCGGGCCCCCGTCAATTCCTTTGAGTTTCATTCTTGCGAACGTACTCCCCAGGTGGGTTACTTATCACTTTCGCTTGGCCACTCAGATCTCAATCGATCCAAACAGCTAGTAACCATCGTTTACGGCGTGGACTACCAGGGTATCTAATCCTGTTCGCTCCCCACGCTTTCGTCCATCAGCGTCAATATATTGTTAGTGATCTGCCTTCGCAATCGGTATTCTATGTAATATCTAAGCATTTCACCGCTACACTACATATTCTAACCACTTCACAATAATTCAAGATAACCAGTATCAATGGCAGTGCCGGAGTTGAGCCCCTGCATTTCACCACTGACTTAATTACCCGCCTACGGACCCTTTAAACCCAATGATTCCGGATAACGCTTGCACCCTCCGTATTACCGCGGCTGCTGGCACGGAGTTAGCCGGTGCTTATTCTTACGGTACCGTCAAACAATCACACGTGACTGTATTTCTTCCCGTACAAAAGTAGTTTACAACCCATAGGGCCGTCTTCCTACACGCGGCATGGCTGGATCAGAGTTGCCTCCATTGTCCAATATTCCTCACTGCTGCCTCCCGTAGGAGTCTGGTCCGTGTCTCAGTACCAGTGTGGGGGATCTCCCTCTCAGGACCCCTACCTATCGTTGCCATGGTGAGCCGTTACCTCACCATCTAGCTAATAGGACGCATACCCATCTATTACCGTAACCTTTAATTATTAAATGATGCCATCTTATAATACTATGAGGTATTAATCCAAATTTCTTCGGGCTATCCCTCAGTAATAGGTAGGTTGTATACGCGTTACGCACCCGTGCGCCGGTCGCCATCAGATAGCAAGCTATCTATGCTGCCCCTCGACTTGCATGTGTTAGGCCTGCCGCTAGCGTTCATCCTGAGCCAGGATCAAACTCTTCATCGTAGAATCTTTTAAAGATCATTTATTAGAATAACTCCAAAAACCTCTTTTAAGAACCCTCAATTAGCGTACATGTGTCTATTTTTATTTTCTTACCAATACTTGCCTTTGTATTAATCAATACAAAAACAGTATCGCTGTGCTGTCAATCATTATTTTCAATGAACTACTTCAAAATATCTAGACCGAAAATTTGATGCGAAATCCTCACAATCCGCTACAAATATTTTCAACCTTTTTGAAGAACTATCGCTTTATGTAAACATCGTTGTTTCCCAAAGCGGGTGCAAATATACACACACTTTTTCTTACCAAACAAACTTTTATGACAAAAAAATTTGAAAAAAATTACAACAAACCCTTAAACACCTTCAAATCATTTATTTACAAAATGAAAAAAATCAAAATTTTTATATTACCGTAAATAAACTGTTTAAAGCGTTCTTATAATTTAATTCATTTGAAGATGAAACGTAAACTTTGTGCCTTTACCAATCTTACTGTCGACCCTAATAATTGAATCATGTAGTTCAAGAATTTTTTTAACGATCGACAATCCTATACCTGCACCTGTGAATCTATTTTGAGAATCATTTTGCGTAAATCGATCGAATATCATCAATTGATCACTTTCTTTAATTCCTATGCCAGAATCGCCAACAGAAATTTTTATTTTATTTTGTGACTTAGATTTACCCAAATCTAAAGTAATTACCCCACCGGCCTTTGTAAATTTAAAAGCATTGTCTATTAGATTCTGTAAAACCCGTTCAATTAATCCGATATCAGCGTACACTAGAATATTTTCCTTTTTTTCAATATTAAATATTAAGTCAATATTTTCCGTTTTGGATTTTAATTGGTACTTAGATACTAAGTCTAGACACAAATCGGTAATTGAAAACTTTACTTTTTCTGGTTTCACCTGTTTAGCCTCTAATTTAGAATACTCAAATAATTGTTCCACTAATCTAGAAAGCTTATCACTATTAGAGTTGACAATTTCTAAATATTTCTGTTTCTCTCCTTCTGAAAGCAAATGTTTCTTTTCTAATAATGTTTCTGAATAACCTTTTAATATTGCTAATGGTGTTCTTAAATCATGTGACACATTCGCTATAAGCTGCCTTCTTAATGAATCAACTTTTTTAACTTCCTCAATATTTTGACAAATCGTGTCAGCCATTGTGTTGAATGTATTTGCCAAAACACTGATATCAGATTTATCTGCGTTTTCTATTCTCGCATTAAAATCCCCTTCCTTAAATCGTTGGACTACAGAGGTGATTTTTCTTAAGTTTTTAGTTAAAAACCAAATAGAAACAAAACCTACCAACAAAGTGAAGAAAGTTGTCAAGCCTATAGCACCCAATCCAAAACTTTTTATGTATTTCTGAAAAATATTGTTGCTCGCCAATTGATAAGCCTCTCCTGATAGTATAATATATATGTAACCATCTTTGAGTTGGTTGGTTAATCTGGCTGCTGAGAAAATTTTTCTTTCTCCCGTAGCTCTAGGGTCATCCCCTAAACAAAAATTTTTACCGTTAGTATTTACAAAATTTTCAATCGGAGCAACATCAACATACCTAGATGGTTCTCCAGGACTATGATCTAGTACCACAGAATATAATACTTCACCATCTAGACCCAGCAAGTAAACTTCAATACTTCTATTCACTGCCATCATATCGTGCATTAAACTCCCAAAGACCTCCTTATTAACAGAACCATCCTGATTAAAAGCGGAAGTTGTGGCAAACTTTTCTTCTATTAAATGCTGGGCTAATGGAGCGTGAATCTCTTGTTGCGTAGCTTGATGATGTTGATTTGAGTAATAATTAGTAATCACAATAAAACAAAATGCCATTCCTATGATTAACCCTGAAAGTGCTATCCATAGTTTAAATACTAGTCGTGGAGTTAATGTAGATTGTTTACCAGTAGTCATTACACTTCTTCATTAAATCTATAACCTATTCCCCAAGTGGTCAATACATATAATGGATTTGACATATCCGGTTCAATTTTGGCTCTCAATCTATTGACATGACTATTTACTGTATGTTCATAACCAGAAAAGTTATAACCCCAAACAACATCCAGTAACTCTGATCGACTGTAAGACCTACCAGGATGACTTGCTAATAAAATTAAGAGATCAAATTCCTTAGGTGATAATTCCACTTTATGCCCATTTAAGGTTACACGTCTCATTTCAACATTTAAATTTAAATCACCAAAAACCATTTCATTACTTGAGGCATTTTCTGTTTTCTTATTACTTATATCAGTTCTTCTCATAACAGCTTTTGCTCTAGCCTTCAATTCTCTTACTGAAAATGGCTTGGTTATATAATCATCTGCACCAATTTCTAAACCTAGGACTTTATCAATCTCCTCGGATTTTGCAGTAACCATAATTATAGGAGTGTTTTTAGTTTTTCTCAATTCCTTGCAAACTTCTATCCCGCTTAATTCAGGTATTGATAAATCCAATAGAATTAAATCATAGTCGAACTCCATTGCCTTTCTCAAGCCAAGCCTACCATTATCTGCGACATGCACATTTGCATTTAGATCCTTCATGTGAATAGTAAGAAGATCTATTATCTCTATATCATCTTCTACGATAAGAATTGTATACTCCATAATTCAAATTAAACTTATCCTTATCACAAAAGAATCACATAAAAAATATGAAAGTTGAATTTTACGTGACAGGATTGAGATAACATTATCATTAGTTTGTAGAGTAAAATTAAACTTTTAATCATGAATAAAAACTTCTCATATCTTATCCTGGGCTTACTCTCGATAGTAGGCTGTTCAAATGACAATGATTCAAATGCTGAACTTCAAACAAAAACATTAACTATTAATCTTCAAGGATTAGAAGATTTAGGAAACGATTTTAAATATGAAGGCTGGGTTATGGTAGATGGTACTCCTATAAGTACAGGTACATTTGATGTTGATGCTAATGGAGACTTAAGCGAAAACGAATTCGAAATCGATTCAAATGATTTGGATGCTGCAACTGCCTTTATCCTTACCATTGAGCCTGATCCAGATCCAAGTCCCGATCCTGCTGATAGTAAATATATAGCTGGCGCATTCACTGGGACAACAGCCCTTGTGGACACTAACTTTGGACCAGCTCCTGGAGATTTTACTAATGCTAGTGGTTCCTTCTTCCTGAGAACTCCTACCGATGAGACAATGGGAAATAACGGTAATGACGAAAGCGGTGTATGGTTCGGTCTACCTGGAATGCCTCCAACTGCCGACTTTACATTACCCGTTTTACCAGATGGATGGATTTATGAAGGTTGGGTAGTAGGCGACGCCGGTCCTATATCAACAGGAACCTTTACCGATTTTGATACCCGAGATTCAGGCAACCCGTTCTCAGGAACTCAAAACAATGCAGGTCCACCAGTTCCAGGAGAAGACTTTTTTAATAATTTACCAATGGGTGAGTCTTTACCATTTAGCGTAGTTGGAAGAAATGTTGTAATTACTGTAGAACCTGTTCCAGACAACAGCCCTGCTCCATTCACTCTAAAACCTCTTGCGGCAATTGCCAATTCTATGACAGCACCCAATGCACAAAACTTTAATAACAATGTTGCTGCAACATTTCCTTCTGGGAGCGTTGTACGTGAATAATTAATTATTGGTTGGTTAGTGAGAAAACGTCTTTCAACACCTCCGTTGAAAGACGTTTTTGATGTTATATAAAGAAGAAGAGTTTTACTTAATAAGAATTACAGAGTTAATATGATCATGTTTATCATATTGAACACTGTTATTCATAGGATCAACTATCCAAATATCATCCACTATAAACTTATAATGATGAACGCCTCGTGTTAATGGTATTTCTATTTCCCAAAACCCATTAATCAAATTCATTTGAAGCTTGTTATTTTGCCAGTCTGTAAAATCACCTGCTAAATACACATTTTTAAAATCAACGTTTTTCAATCTAAATTTTTGTAATTTCCTTTTAGTTATTACACTATTAAATTCATTGTATTCATTGGGCTTCTTCTTAGGATTATGAGGATCTCTCATCCACTGGCCATCGACAATATACCGATACTCATGTGTTCCAATTGGTAGATCTAAGGTAAGTTCCCAGTAACCGTCTTTACATTCCAACTCAAATTCATTTTCATCCCAATTATTAAATGTACCTGTGACAACTACCCGTTGAGCGTTTGAATAACCGTGTAAATAAAATGTATGATTTCCATTTTCAGACTCCTTAATCTCATTCAATTTTAAATTATAAACACTTACAAAAATATCATCCAAGGTAAGCTGCTCACGATTGGGCGCAATGGCAGGTGGCTCAACCCAAAACTTATCATTAATTACGAATTTAAATGAAGCTCCACTATCGGTATTTAAATATTTAATCTTTTTCCTCAATTCATAAACACCGTTTTTTATATTCTTGAGTTTCCAGTCGTTCTTAGCCCATTTATTAAAGGTTCCAGCTACAGCTACTTTCTTTATGTTTATATCAGAAAGATCAAGTTTAACTTGTGTATCATTAATAGTAACCATCGAATAGTCCCGTACATCAAATTTAAATACGATATCCTCACCATCAATTCTATAACCATAATCATCTTGTCCCATAATCATGAGACTGATAAAAAAAATTAAAAAGGTGATAAATAGTTTCATTTATTCAGGCCACTTTGTAAAAAACAATTTCTTTTTACGATAATTAATTAAAACTCTACGATTTCTTAAAAACCAAAACCCTAAAACACCATCCACTTGAGTCCCGTATGCATTTGCTGCATAGGTCATAGTTGATAATACAGTTGGCATTTCTTCATTCTGTACAGCATTAGTAAACTTTAGATTTTTGAAAACTCCAGCAATCACTTCTTTCTTACCACCATCCATCCCCATTAACTCCAATCTTTTGAGAGGTTGAAAATTTTTATAAACTAATGAATCTAATTTGTTGCTTAATTGATTTATTTCTGCTCCGGTATCCAAAACAAAGGTAACATCTATATCATTAATATTGGAATCAAGAATAATCGAGTGCTTGCGCCGTTTAAAACTTAAGGTGTCTACTATTTGTTCGCTTAAATATTTCTCATCAATACGATTGCCTTTTCTATCGATCTTAAAAAAGGTAATCTGTTCCAAATAAAAGTCAATATATAGTTCAAATCGTCTAAATGTATCGTATCCTATTATACCATTAATAGCGGTATGTTTTTCTTTTTCAATATGGCTTAAATCTACTACATCTGCATTTTTGGAATTAATTTTAAAACCATCAATATTAAAACTGTATACCGCAATTCCCTGTACATTGGGAATTTCTCGTTCAATAGAATACGTTGTTCTACCTGCCGTAGCTATTTTATTATAAATTCGTTTATTAAGTACCAGTCCATAGGATCCTGTATCAATAATAAAAGGACCCGACTCTCCGTTAACCTTTGCTTGTACAGTTATCAATCTTCCAGCAAATTTAAATGGCATGCGCAAGGTGTTATCACTCAGTTTCGTTGCCTCTGGGAATGAAATTTCTTCAACAATTAAATCATTGGAATATGCTTTACAAACACACATCCATGTTGTCATAAACAACAACCACGGTAATATTTTCATATCTAGTCTTTTGGTACTTTAAAGACTAGAGCTGTTATAGATTGTTACATCTATATTTCATATTCCTAGTATTTATGCTAGGGATTAGTTTAATAGTACGCTTTCGCGAAAGCGTACTTAAGAATAATTATCTTCTCGTTTGATTGCTTTGTAAGGGTGTTTGAGGTAGTTTTTGGCAAATTGATAACCTCGAGCATATTTAATTCTAAAAATCTCGACAGCAAGATGACCAAAAACAGCACAACCCAACAGTAATAATGCAAGAGGCAAAAGAGCATCATTGACAAATTTAGACACATACCAACTAGCCAGTGAACCGTAAATCATACTAACAGCTCCTACAAATGCACTTGCACTACCAGCCTTTGCAGTGAATGGCTGAAGAGCCAAAGCAGTTGCATTGGGGTTTTGAAATCCGATAGCCGTCATCATTAAGAATAAAGATGGGTATACGATCCAAAATTCAGGTGTCATAGTCGCCAAATGTATTGTCAATACACCTGTAAAAACAATGAGTAAAACACTCACCACATACGTTATCTCAAAAGTCGTGTATCGTTTTAAAAATAAACGATTTATTTGACTACCTGCAATTAGACCTGCAGCATTGCTACTAAAGGCAAATGCAAATTCAGTCTTTGACATTTCAAAAAACTCCATAAAAATAAAAGGAGCTGCAGCCACATACCCAAGTAGAGCTCCTATGATAAATCCACGTGTGGTACTGAAGAGAAAAAAGGCTTTATTTTTATAAATAGTCCAATATTCTCTAAGCACAGGAACCGGTTTTAAACTAGTAGCACGATTAGGAGTTACACTATCTGGGAGAAAAAAGATAATATTAAACAACATAAGTGTTGCAAAACCTGCTAGACCATAAAAAATTATTTGCCAGTGAAAATGAGTCACTACCCATCCACCTATTCCAGGGGCAATCACAGGTGCAATACCCATGATTAACATTAAATTGGACAGCACGCTAGCGACTTCCTCTTCATCAAATAAATCTCTTACTATCGCTTTACTAGCTACCATACCTGCACATGCACCTAGTGCTGTAAAAAATCTCAATGTTGCGAGAGCTATCACGTCATAGGCAAAAGCACTAGCTAGACTTGTACCTATATACAAAACAAGTCCAACAATGAGAGGTTTACGCCTACCAAAACGATCCATCAATGGCCCGTAGGCGAGCTGCCCCAGGCCTATACCTATAAAGTAGGTAGTTAACGTAAGACTTATAGCATTAACATCTACCTTAAAGTCTCCAGCTATTTGTTTAAAAGCAGGTAAATATGCATCGATAGAAAAAGGTCCAATAGCGATTAAACTACCTAACACCAGTATAATACCCAGTCTTCTACCTGAAGATAATTGTCCTTTATAAACTCTCTTTGCCATAAAGTACAAAAGTACTTTTTTGACATAGCTTACTCTTGGTAATTAATAAAGCTTTACCATTTCATAAACTATTGTTCTTTGTATTTTTAGACAATCAAAACAGATACTATGAGAATTGTATTTTTTGCTCTTGTGGCAAGTCTTTTATTAAGCTGTAAAAATAATAACAGCAACGTGGATGAAACATTGAAGACTAACAATGAAGAAACCAGCTTAACTCCTGCACAGCAAATCGCACAGTCTACCGGATTATCAGTTTGGGAGGATATTGAAGAAATACAATTCACATTCAATGTAAGTCGCTTTGGAGAAAAGATAATGGATAGAAATTGGACATGGAATGTTAATTCAGATCTCATCAAATTAAAATCCAAACAAAAGGAAGTCGTTTACTATAGAAATAAAAAAATGGATAGTACAGCCCTAAACGCTGATCAAGCCTTTATCAATGATGTGTATTGGCTATTACCACAATTCAAATTAGTTTGGGATAAAGGAACGACCTTATCAACTCCTATTATTAAACAAGCTCCTATATCAAAGGATAGCCTGAACATGATCACCATTTTATATGATAATAAAGCAGGTTACACACCAGGTGACGCCTATGACCTGTATTATGACCAAAATAATACCGTTCGAGAGTGGACCTATAGAAAAGAAAATGATAGTTTACCAACCATGCAAACTACTTTTGAAGACTATCAAAGTTATGAGGGATTAAACATCGCCACAAACCATATCACTTTAGATGGCGACACAAATATTTATTTTTCAGATATTAAGGTAATCAAATCAAATGAATAAAGATACCAGCCTAACCTACGCACTAGAATTAGATCAACAAGATGAATTATCTCGCTTTCGCGAAAGCTTTCACATACCTAAACACACCGATGGCACAAACAGCATATATTTTTGTGGAAATTCTCTAGGGTTACAACCTAAAGCCACAAAAGATCAGTTAAATCAAGAACTTGAAGATTGGGCAAATCTAGGAGTTGAAGGTCATTTCCATGCCAAAAATCCATGGATGCCTTATCATGAGTTTTTAACTAAGAATATGGCAACTATTGTGGGTGCTCATCCACATGAAGTAGTAATAATGAATACACTTACCACAAATTTACATTTGATGATGGTGAGCTTTTATCGACCTACGCCAAAACGTTTTAAAATAATTATTGAAGCCGATGCTTTTCCCAGTGATCGATATGCTGTGGCATCACAAGCAAGCTTTCATGGACACGATCCTAACCTAGCTATAATTGAATGGAAACCTAGAAAGGGAGAGCATACTCCTCATCTAGAAGATTTAAAAGATTTACTAGAGACAAATAAAGATGAAATCGCTCTTGTAATGGTAGGTGCGGTAAACTACTACACTGGACAGTTTTTTAATTTAAAGGAAATTACTCAATTAGGACATCAACATGGAGCATTAGTAGGTTTTGACTGTGCACATGGAGCCGGTAATGTTGATTTACGACTTCACGATTCTGGTGCCGATTTTGCTGTTTGGTGTACTTACAAATATTTAAATAGTGGACCAGGAAGTTTAGGAGGTTGCTTTGTACATGAAAGACATGCTCAAAATAATGAACTGCCCAGATTTACCGGATGGTGGGGACACAATAAAGAAACTAGATTCAAAATGCGTGATGATTTTGATCCCATCTACGGCGCCGAAGGCTGGCAACTTTCAAATCCTCCTATATTAAGTATGGCTGCGGTAAAGGCGAGCTTAGAATTATTCAATGAAGCAGGTTTCCATAATTTGAGAAATAAGTCAATTCAACTTACCAATTATCTAGAATTCTTGTTAACACAAATCAATTCAGATAGAATAAGCATTATAACACCTACACAATCCAGTCAAAGAGGTTGTCAATTATCACTAGCTGTTAAGAATGCAGATAAATCACTATTTGAGTCTATAAGTGCTCGCGGTGTGATAGCTGACTGGAGAGAACCCGACGTAATACGTATAGCACCTGTTCCCTTATATAATAACTATGAGGATTGCTGGAAATTTGTAAATATTCTTAAAG
Organism: Nonlabens sp. SY33080; assembly: GCF_011784885.1. Lineage (NCBI taxonomy): Bacteria > Pseudomonadati > Bacteroidota > Flavobacteriia > Flavobacteriales > Flavobacteriaceae > Nonlabens > Nonlabens sp. SY33080. Next base: position 2,574,221 of record NZ_CP050461.1, on the reverse strand, counting down.
AAGAAATGTAAAAACAGTAGGCATAAGCTTATGGAAATAAACAATAAAGACACAAAAATATTAATCTCTGGGGCTGGTTTATGTGGCTCACTATTAGCGTTGCGTCTGGCACAACGAGGATACAAGGTTGACATTTTAGAAAAACGACCAGACATGAGGTCTCAACAAGTAGATGGTGGTAGATCTATAAATCTTGCTCTTTCTGATCGCGGCCTTAAAGGTTTAAAACTTGTAGGTCTTGAGGAAAAAGTCAAGGATTTATGTATTCCTATGCACGGCAGGTTAATACACAATATAGATGGTAGCACATTTACTTCAAATTACAGTGGTCGAGAAGGTGAGTACATCAATTCGATATCTCGTGAAGAACTCAATAAATTATTATTGGATGAAGCAGATAAATATGACGATGTGCAAATTGATTTCAATGATGAAGTTTTACATGTAGATTTAGAGAACACTACTATCACATATCATGATAGCGAGTCAAACGAAGAAAAAACATGGAAGGCTGATTTAATTTTTGGTGCTGATGGTGCTGGGAGCGCCGTTCGTAAGGCTATGGTCAAACAAAGAGATTTTTTGTTTTCTCATAGTATTGAATGGTTACCTCATGGTTATAAAGAATTAAGTATTCCTCCTGCAGAAGATGGAAGTTGGCGTATAGAAAAAAATGCCTTACACATTTGGCCTAGAGGTGGTTTCATGCTTATTGCGTTACCTAATTTAGATGGAAGCTTTACACTTACTTTATTCCTAGATTATAAAAGTAAAGAAGGTCCTTCGTTTGAAGATTTAAAAAATGATCGCAGTGTTATTGAGTTTTTCAACACCTATTTTAGTGATGTTGTTCCACACATACCAGATCTTGTCGAGCAATTTAATAATAATCCTACTCCACCGTTAGGTACTATTAAATGTAATCCGTGGGATGCTTACGGTAAAAGCCTTTTAATTGGTGATGCTGCACATGCCATCGTACCATTCTATGGACAAGGTATGAATGCCAGTTTTGAGGATGTAGTTGATTTTGATTTGACATTAGACCGCAATAAATATTGGAGCAAAGCATTCAGTGATTTCGCAGAAACAAGAAAACCTAATACTGACGCGATAGCAGATCTTGCTCTTGATAATTTTATTGAGATGCGTGATAGTGTAGCAAATAGTGACTTTAAGAAAAAACGTCAAATTGAAATGCTATTGGAGTCTCATTTTGCCAAAGAAGAATATCAATCCAAATATTCACTAGTTACATTTCCAGTAGAAGGCATATCATACCGAGAAGCCATGCTTCAAGGAAGAGCGCAAGACAGAGCTATTTTATACTTATTAAAAGAAAATATAATCAGTCCAGAGGATCATGAAAACGATTTATTATTTGAAATATCTCGTAAGACTAAGGATATTCTCTGGTTTAGAAATTAATTATGGGAGTAATAGAAGGAAAAGCAAAGCCACGTGGTAAATATCCACATGTAAAGAGAGTTGGAGACTTTTTATACATTTCAGGAACGAGCAGTAGACGATCAGACAACACGTTTGCAGGTGTTGAAGTGGATGAAATGGGAACCACAAATCTCGATATTAAAGAGCAAACCAAAGCAGTTCTAGAAAACATCGATAGTATCTTAAAGACTCAAGGAGCTAGTTTGAAGAACGTAGTTGATATAACAACGTTTCTCGTTAACATGAACGACTTTGGTGGTTACAACGAAACTTACGCTCAATATTTTGATTATTCTGGTCCTACTCGAACCACAGTAGCCGTGCATCAATTACCGCATCCGCACTTGTTGATAGAAATTAAAGCAGTTGCTTATTTACCTGTACAACTAGAGTAAATAAATTCCATTTTCGCAATTGAATGAAATAAAAAACCCAGCTTTTAAAGCTGGGTTTTTTAATATAATTGAGAAGTATTAACCTCCAAAATCGTCAAATCTGATATTTTCATCAGGTATTCCAAAATCTTCACCCATTTTTTGAACCGCTTGATTCATCAATGGAGGACCACAGAAATATAGCTCAATATCCTCTGGTGCTTCATGCTTAGATAAATATTGATCAATTACCACTTGGTGTATGAAACCTTGGAAACCATCACCTTCACTATGGATATCATCTTTAAGCTTCCAATTATCTTCTTCCATTGGTTCACTTAAAGCCATGAAGAACTTAAAGTTTGGAAATTCTCTTTCTAACTCACGGAAATGCTCAATGTAGAACAATTCACGCTTTGAACGACCACCATACCAATAAGTAACTGTACGACCAGTTTTCAAGGTTTTAAATAAGTGGTACAAGTGAGATCTCATAGGTGCCATTCCTGCTCCACCACCCACGTAAAGCATTTCTGCATCACTGTGATTAATAAAGAACTCTCCATAAGGTCCTGATATCACTACCTTATTACCTGGTTTCTGATTAAAAATGTAAGAACTAGCTACACCAGGGTTTACATCCATCCAACCATTTTTAGCTCGATCCCATGGCGGCGTAGCAATACGTACGTTAAGCATTACTTCTCTACCTTCAGCAGGGAAAGAAGCCATCGAGTAAGCACGTTCTACAGTTTCAGGGTTTTTCATTACTAATGGCCATAAATTAAATTTATCCCATTCTGCCTGAAATTTGTCTGGCGTGTCATGCTCCTCTGGGTGAGCAGTGATATCCATATCCTCAAAACGAACTTCACATTTAGGAACCTCGATTTGAATGTATCCACCAGCTTCATAATCCATATCTTCAGGAAGACGTACTACGAACTCTTTAATAAAAGAAGCTACATTGTAATTACGCACAACCTCTGCCTCCCATTTTTTAATTCCAAATACCTCTTCAGGAATTTCGATTTTCATGTCTTGTTTTACCTTAACCTGACAACCTAATCTCCATCCATTTGCAATCTCTTTACGAGTAAAATGTGGAACCTCAGTTGGTAGGATAGCACCACCACCTTCAGTAACAATACATTTACACTGAACACAAGTTCCACCACCACCACAAGCTGATGGTAAGAACAATTTATTATTACCCAAAGTACCTAATAAAGTTCCTCCAGAATCAGTAGTAATATCTTTTTCACCGTTTACATTAATGGTCACAGGACCTGACGGTAAAAGCTTTGATTTTGCTCCTAAAAGCAAAGATACTAGCAACAGAATAAGTGTTAAGAAAATAACAACTGCTGCAATTAATGTAATCATATTAGAATCCATAATAGCTGTTTCTAAAATTATATTTCAATTCCCATAAAACTCATAAACCCTAGAGCCATAAGTCCTGTTATTATAAATGTAATACCTAGTCCTCTAAGCGGTGCAGGTACATTTGAGTAAGCAATTTTCTCACGAATGGCAGAAATCGCTAGAATCGCAAGGAAAAATCCTACTCCAGATCCTAAACCATATACAGCAGATTCAGTTATACCACTGAAGTCTTTTTGTTGCATAAATAAAGAACCTCCCAAAATCGCACAGTTTACCGCAATAAGAGGTAAAAATATACCTAGAGCACCATACAAAGCTGGAGCAAATCGTTCCACAACCATTTCAACTAATTGAACCATACTTGCGATAACCGCAATAAACATGATAAAACTTAAAAAGCTTAAATCAACGTCTGCATAACTAGCATCTAACCAAGTTAAAGCACCAGGCTTTAGTAGGTAAGTATCTAGTAAAAAGTTGATAGGAACTGTAATTCCAAGTACAAATACAACTGCGGCACCTAGACCAACAGCAGTCTTAACCGACTTAGATACCGCTAGATAAGAACACATACCTAAGAAATAGGCAAAAACCATGTTTTCTATGAAAACGCTTCTTACAAAAAGATTAATTAAATCCATGATATATACTATTTCTTAGTTTAGTTTTCTTCTATTAATGCTCTGTTTCTACTTCTTTGCACCCATATAATGATTCCTACCGTTATAAGTGCCATAGGCGACAATAACATCAAACCATTATTGGAATATCCAAATTCATAGAAAGAATCTGGGATCACTTGATAACCAAAAAGTTTCCCAGCACCTAATAACTCTCTGAAAAATGCTACCAGTATAAGTATGAAAGCATATCCTGCTGCATTTCCTATACCATCAAGAAATGATTTATAAACACCATTACCTAATGCAAATGCTTCAAGACGACCCATTACAATACAATTGGTAATAATTAAACCTACGAATACTGATAATTCCTTTGAAACATCATAAGCATAGGCTCTTAATACTTGATCTACAAGAATTACAAGTGCAGCAACCACAACAAGTTGAACGATAATACGTATTCTTGAAGGAATAGAATTTCTAAGTAATGAGATAATCATGTTACTGAAAGCCATTACGGCCATTACAGCAAGACTCATTACAATCGCAGGCTTCAATTGAACTGTAATTGCAAGTGCACTACAAATACCTAATACCTGTACGGTAATAGGGTTGTTATCTGTAAGAGGATCAGAAAGAAGTTTACGATTTTTCTTTCCCAACAATCCTTCTCTTTCATCCGTATCAGATAGAAAAAGGATTAGTTCTTCTTTTTTGTTTAGTTCTTTTGACATAAAATTTGTTTTTATCTCGCTTTCGCGAAAGCGTAACAACAGTAAGCACCGGCTTACTTCATAGCCACTTTTATGTTAGTATTTTTCTCGAAATAAGGAAGGTAATTCTTAAGTCTTTCTGAAATCATATCAGTAACACCATCACCTGTAATGGTAGCTCCCGAAATGGCATCTACTGCGTTATCGTCCTTATTATCTCCACCTTGATATCCTTTAGCAACAGATACACCTATAAAATTACCATCACCATCAAAGATTTTTTCTTCTTCAAATCTTTTACGGAACCATCCTTGAGTAATTTCGGCACCTAGACCAGGAGTTTCACCCTTGTGATCAAATACAGCACCTTTAATGGTGTTCACATCATCTTTAAGAGCTATGTAACCCCATATTGCATCCCAAAGACCTTTACCTCTTAAAGGAACAACATAATATTTTGAGCCTTCAACATTTGCCACGTAAAGTGGAAATGCTTGTTCTTCTACAGGCTTCTTAAGTTCTTTTTTAAGATCTACCTCAAAAGCATTTACATCAGCCTTAGGAGTACCATCACTAGAAAGTGCAACCTGATCTACAATATATTTATTAAACAAAACCTGAGCACTATCTCTAGAAGTCTCAATTCCTACTGTACCTAGGATGTTTTGCATTTTTTCTTCTTTCACGTTTTTTGCTTGTGCTGGTTGTAGACTAGTAGCTGCAAATGCTAGAGCACTAGCAACAACTGCTACAAGAGCAATAGCAAACAAAAAAGTATAAGCGTTTGAATTTCTATCCATGACTAAGCTGTTTGAAGATTAGCCTTAGCTTTTGCCAGGCGTTTTTTACGTTTACTCACATTTGCTTGAACCACGTAATGATCAATGGTTGGAGCAAACACATTCATTAATAAAATAGCAAGCATAATTCCTTCTGGATACGCTGGATTGAATACACGTATCATAACCCCAAAGAATCCACATAAGAAACCATAAATCCATTTACCTTTAAAAGTTTGAGCAGCACTCACAGGATCTGTTGCCATAAATACTAGTCCAAATGCCAATCCGCCAACTACTAAATGCATGTACCAATCAAATGACATTAGAGCATTTGAACCAAAGGCATTAAAAATCAATCCCATTACAGCGGCTCCTATAAATCCACTTAATATGATTCTCCAGCTTCCTACCTTAGTAAGGATTAAAATGGCAGCTCCTATTAAAATCATAAGAGTAGATGTCTCTGACACTGATCCTGGTATAAAGCCTATGAAAGCATCAGAAAAACTATAAGCCACTTCTTTACCTTCAGCTAGTGATCCTAAAATCGTTTCACCAGAAATAGAATCGGTACTACCTTCATGAACCCATATTTGATTACCTGACATGTATAATGGGTAAGCAAAGAACGCAAATGCACGCGCTGTTAATGCTGGGTTTAAGATATTCATACCTGTACCTCCAAAAGCTTCTTTACCTATAAGTACGGCAAAAGCAACCGATATAGCTAACATCCACAATGGAATATCCACCGGAAAAATCATTGGTATAAGCAAACCAGTTACTAGGTAACCTTCATTCACTTCGTGACCACGATAAATCGCAAAAATAAATTCGATAGTCAATCCAACTATATAACTAACTGCAATAAGAGGAAACACTAATATTGCTCCTTCAGTTAATGCTTCCCAAAAAGGAACATCAGTCACACTACCAAGGTTTCTTTCTTGATAAAGGTATTGAGCTCCTGCATTCCACATACCAAAAATCAAGGCTGGTATAAGCGCAATTACAACCGTAATCATAGTACGCTTAAGATCCACAACGTCACGTACGTGAGCACCTTTTTTTGTAGTGTGATTTGGGGTAAATAAGAAAGTATCAAATGCATTAATAGCAGGTGCATACTTCTCTAATTTCTGACCTGGTCCAAAAGGCTTTCTAGCCTGATCCAGTTTACGTCTAATCCATTTCATAGTTTATCCTACTTCTGTTATCATTAAGTCCAAACCGTTGCGTATTATTTCTTGCGCTTCAAGTTTGGAAGTATTAGTAAAATCAACAAGTGCAAAATCCTCTGGTGCAACCTCGTAAATACCTAGATTTTCCATTTTTTCAATATCACCTGACATACAAGCCTTGATCAATTGCATTGGATAAATATCCATAGGCATTACATCTTCCATTTCACCGGTAACAACTAGAGCACGTTCCTCACCGTTAAGGTTTGTGTCTACTTTTCTTTTACCACCTAACAACCAGGATAAAGAAGTTCCTGCATTAGAAGGAACTTTGTTACGTGTAAATGGCAACCAACCCATAAACGCATACTCATTTCCTTCAGGAATTAAAGTAAGTGTGTTATGATAATAGTTAATAAATTGTCCGTTCTCTAACTTATCACCAGTAAGAACATCTCCAGATATGATTCTCGTATTTTCGGTATCTACGTTCCCACCTGTAAGACTATCAACTTGCGCTCCTAGAATAGTTCTGTAATACTTTCTAGAATCCTTGTCAGCATCAGTACCCACAAGAGCTACAGTACGTTGTGCAGAGAATACTCCAGTGGTAAAAACATCTCCAATAGTAGCTACATCTTCAAAACCAACTGTCCACACGCGCTCACCAGCATTAACTGGCAGCACCTTATGGATTTGCACACCTACGTTACCTGCCGGATGCTTACCTCTCACTTTATAAACAGTAGCATCATTAACAGTGGCAATAGGCGAGTTTTTACCTACACCAATATAAACTGGAGCTATTTTGCTTAGTGCAGTTACACCATTTTGAAAAGCTTCTTTCTTATCTGCAAGTATCACATCTGCATCACCGGCAAGTGGCGCAGTCGTGTAAGCCGAAATAAAAATTGCTTTTGGTGTATCTTCTGGACTTGCAACAATGCTGTAAGGACGCTGGATGATAAACGGCCAACAACCGCTTTCAAGTAAAATCTCACGCACCTGTTCTGCACTGGCTTGTGAAGGATTCACAACATCATGTTTAACTACATCATTACTTCCGTTAGGAGTAATTTGAACTTCTAGAATTCTGCGTTTTGCACCACGTAAAATTTTAGTCAATGTTCCAGAAACTGGCGACACAAATTTTACCTTTTCATCATACTTTGAAAAAAAGATGACCTCTCCAGCTTTAACTGAAGCACCTTCCTTAAGTACCATTTTTGGTACTACCGCATGAAAATCAGCAGGTTTGATTGCATAAACAGAAGACTTTGAAGCATCTACGATCGCATTATCTGCTTCTCCTTTGAGCTTTAGATCAAGCCCTTTTCTTACTCTAATGTCTTTTGACATAGGACGTTATTTTAGTCTTATTTTTAAGGTCTGCAAATTTAAGGATAAAAGGTCTTTTTTAACTCTAACTTATTTATTTAGAAAGGTTCTAAATTGTTGTTTAGGCAAGTTTTTGGCACTGCTTTCGCGAAAGCGTAATAAAAACAGCATCATACCTTATATTTATCCCATATTTGACCATTATGAAGTCGTATTTATTGTTATTCTTTACAGTTTTTTTCAATGCTTTTTTCTTGCAATCGCAAGAGATGAATGAACTTGTTAATGATCCAGATTACATAAAAACTGTTGTATTTAATGTTCCTGCCGAAAATATGCTACCTATATTTAATATGGGTGATACGATCAAATTAGAATTTGATGACATTATAGGTGACGAAGCAGACTATTATTATCAATTTGAACACTACGACCACGACTGGAAATCTAGTAGATTGTTTAAAAATGAATTTCTAGAAGGTATCGATGATATGCGCATCTTCAATTATCGCAATTCCTTTACCACATTACAACCTTATTCCCACTATACGTTAACGATACCTAATCAATTTACACAAGGTTTCAAAGTGAGTGGAAATTACATGATTCATATCTACAATGATGATAGAGAACTTGTTTTTTCAAGGAAATTTATGATCGTAGAGGATATAGCTCAAGTAGGTGTTGCCGTGAGAAGAGCTCGAGACTTAAATTACGTTAACACCCAACAACGAGTTGAGTTTAACATAGATAGTAAAGAAGTAAATTTTATAAATCCTAATGAGCAATTAAAGGTCACTGTAATTCAAAACTTGGACTTAACAAATACGATTGATCAACTTAAGCCACAATTTAATTTAGGAAACAATCAAGTATATCGATATGACGAGAAATCAAGCTTTTGGGCCGGTAATGAATATCTGAATTTTGAAAATAGAGATTTTAGAGCACCCAATGTAAATATCGATTACGTCATTAAAAAAGATCTCTATGAGGCTTTTCTATTTGTAGATTTACCCAGAAAAAACAGAGACTACACTTTTTTCCCTGATATCAATGGTGGATTCAAAGTAACTACAATTGACAATGAAGACAATGCTGTACAAGCAGAGTATGTGAAGATCCACTTTAGCTTAGACACAAAGGATATAGAAATCCCTAGAGGATCTACCTTACATGTTATGGGTAATTATAATGGATTTCAAGTAAGTGATGAAAATATGATGATTCCTAGTGAGAACGGTAGTTCTTACAGCACCACACTGACTTTGAAACAAGGGTTTTACAATTATAAATATGCAGTTGTCCATCCTGATGGCCGTATAGATTACGGATTCATAGCAGGAAATAATTGGCAAACAGAGAACGAGTACACTGTCTTGGCATATTTTAGAGAGATAGGTGGCCGTTATGATAGGTTAATAGGAAAAGGGTCTGCGAATAGCAGAAACATTACAAATTAAATCATTAAGCCACATTTGATTTTATGAAACCTACCAACCGATCACTTATAAAATATAGAGGTCAAGAATGTTTGAACTGCGGCACTCCGCTTGAAAATATTGACAAGTATTGTCACCAGTGTGGTCAATTAAATACCACGAAACGTCTTGCGCTTAAAGATTTCTTTCAAGAGTTTTTCTCCAATGTATTTTCGTATGATTCTAGATTGTGGCGAACTATTAAACATCTTTTATTCAAACCAGGGCACGTTACTAAAGAATACTGCGCAGGCAAGAGAATATCTTATGCAAATCCTTTTAGGTTTTTCCTATCTGTTACCATCGTATTTTTCTTACTCGTACAACTTTTAATACTAGCAAGCTCATATATTGACAAAGATCAATCTAACCAAGATCCACTTAAATTCACTGTAAAACAAGAGGATCAAAACCCATTCAATATAGAAATCGATAGCAATGTTGTAAACAAACAAGACTTAATTAATAAAATCAAAAAATCTAGGGACAGCTTGTATGGATCACGTAACATGATTGAGAATTTTGCAATAGATCAATCTATAAAAGCGCTTGAAAAGGATTCTACTAAAATCAAACTGAGTAAGGAATATACTACTCAATCAAAACTAGATAGTATAAATTATTTTTCAGGCTTTTTTAAACAAATGGATGATTACTCCCATTATTCTAAAAAACATCCCGAAGCAAGTGCTGTAAGTGCATTGACAGCACTTGAACATAGAACCGACGCTTTCAATATTAAACGCTATAACAACTCTAGAAAATTTGAAAATATCACTGACAGTCCATTAGAAATTCTAGGTGTCATAATCCCAAAAATTCCAATATTTCTATTCTTTTTTGCACCATTTATTAGTTTGTTTTTTTGGTTAATTTATGCACGAGGACCGTGGAATTATATGGAACATATGGTTTTCAATTTTCATTTACTCACATTTGTGTTTTTATGCCTTTACCTGGTACTATTAGAAACCTTAATTTTTAATACAAGTATCGTTTCCAGTATCCTTTTCTTGCTGATTGGTCCCTTTTATCTATACAAGTCGTTACGCAAGTTTTATGGACAAAGTAGGATTAAAACTATTATAAAATTTGTTCTTATCAATTTTGCATTTTTCTTTCTTCTTAGTATCGCCAGTAGCTTATTTTTAATCTTTAGTATCTTTGCATCAGTAGATTTATGATACAACAAGTCACTAGAGGTATAAAAATTTCTGTTCAAACGAGTTTTGAAGGTACATTTTATAAGAATTATAAAATGCACTATGCCTTTGGTTATAAAATCACCATTGAAAATCAAGGTAAGGACAGTGTACAATTAACCTATAGACACTGGCGCATTAAAGATAGTCTATCAAAAACAGAACATGTAGATGGTGAAGGCGTGATAGGAAAAAAACCCGTTCTTAAACCAGGAGAAAGACACAGTTATCAAAGCGGCTGTTTACTAACCTCACCATTCGGTAATATGAGCGGTCACTACACCATGGTAAATTTCACCACTACAAAACAGTTTAATGTAGTCATTCCTACCTTCAAACTTAGCGCTCCATTTGCGTTAAACTAGTCTAGTGTTTATTACGCTTTCGCGAAAGCGAGATTACACACAATCAACTTTCCATCCATTCACATTAATTTATAATCAGGCTTTTATTCAAGCCTGAATAAAGTTGTATTTTCACACCATAATTAAAAGTATAAATTTCACAACATGGGAAAAGGATTTTTCAACGTACCAGTTGCAGTTAATGAACCAATAAAAAGCTATGAACCAGGCTCTAAAGAAAGAGAAGAAGTTCTAGCTGCATATAGCGAATTGTTTAACGCCAATACAGAAATACCATTATTTATCAATGGTAAAGAAATAAAAACTGGCACGACAGGAACGGTACGACCACCACATGATCACCAGCATAGTGCAGGTACTTACCACATTGCAGGCAAGGATGAAGTACAGCAAGCTATTGCGGCAGCACTTGAAGCGCGCAAAGAATGGTCACAAATGAGCTGGGAAAACCGCGCCGGGATCTTCCTAAAAGCAGCAGAACTAATTGCAGGACCTTATCGTGCCAAGATTAATGCTGCCACCATGATCAATCAATCAAAAACGATTTATCAAGCAGAAATTGATAGCGCTTGTGAATTAATAGACTTTTTGAGATTCAATGTAGAATACATGACAGAGATCTATTCTGAGCAGCCTGAGTCAACAAGCGGTGCATGGAATCGTTTAGAATACCGACCGTTAGAAGGTTTTGTTTACTGTGTAACTCCTTTCAACTTTACCGCAATTGCTGGTAATTTACCAGCGAGTGCTGCCCTTATGGGTAATGTTACTGTATGGAAACCTAGCGACCATCAAATGTTGAGTGCAAAAGTTGTTATGGACGTTTTCAGAGAAGCAGGTGTTCCAGATGGAGTAATAAATATGGTAAACGCAGATCCAGTTATGATGACTGAAGAAGTGCTTGCTCATCCAGACTTTGCTGGAATACATTTTACTGGATCAACAGGAGTATTCAAAAGTATTTGGGGACAAATAGGTGCAAATATTAACACTTATAAAACCTACCCTAGAATTGTAGGTGAAACAGGTGGAAAAGACTTTATAGTTGCACATAAAAGTGCTATACCCCAACAAGTAGCTACGGCTATATCAAGAGGTGCCTTTGAATTTCAAGGTCAGAAGTGTAGCGCTGCATCTAGGGCTTATATTCCACAAAGCATGTGGCCAGAGGTTGAAAAATTAGTACGCCAGGACTGTGACAGTTTTAAAATGGGTAGTCCTGAAGACATGAGTAATTTCATTACAGCAGTTATACACGAAGGCTCATTTGATAAAATAACTTCTTACATAGACCAAGCTAAAAAAGATTCTAATGCCGAAGTAATAATTGGTGGTAACTATGATAAATCAAAAGGATATTTTATTGACCCTACGGTTATCGTAACTACTGATCCAAAATACCCAACTATGGAAACAGAGTTGTTTGGTCCAGTAATCACAGTGTATGTATATGAAGATGAAGATTTTGAAGCTACCCTAAAGTTAGTTGATAGCACAAGTGAATACGCTCTTACCGGAGCTGTTTTTTCACAGGATAGATATGCACTAGGCACAGCCGTAAAAGCATTAGAAAACTGTGCAGGAAACTTCTATTTAAACGATAAACCTACTGGTGCTGTTGTAGGTCAACAACCATTTGGTGGAGCTAGAGCCTCTGGAACCAACGACAAAGCAGGTTCAAAATTAAATCTTTTGCGATGGGTTTCTCCTAGAATGATTAAGGAAACATTTGTAAGTCCTGTGGATTACAGATACCCTTTCTTAGGCGAATAGTTATAAAATTAGATATAAAAAAAGCCGATTCAATCTTATTGAATCGGCTTTTTTTGTGTTGAGATTTAATTAATCAAAGTCAACATTAGTACCAACTTGTGCCTTTTGCACATTTACTACTTTACCCGAAGCGTCTACCACAAATGCAACAATCTCCATATCATTTTGATTTGCAACTCCAGCCACATTAGATGTAAGCGTTACAGAATACTCATTTCCTCCAACCTGTTGATCTGCTGGTATAGGATCTCCAAAAACATCAGTAAGATTCTTTGATAAAACATGTTCATGAACAAATCCTTGTATAGGATCTACTCCTCCATAATTATTTGTATAATTACTTTGGTTCGCTATGATTCCATTCTCTAAAGCATAAACAACAAGATATAATCCTGATTCGTCTAAATCAAATCCTACTTTTACTGTTGCAGAAAGTAGATCATTACTGATCGAAGAATTAATCGCTAGACCAACTGGCTGTACTCTATTTAAGTACACATTTGGCTGGGTTAAGTTCATTGAACTTCCCGATGTTGAACTCCATGTTTGATCTCTATTAAGTATTCCGGTCGGAAAACCGTTTACCCCAAATTGTTGTCTCATTTGACCTTCCAATGGAAAGGCCATGGAATCACCATTATGAATCGCAACAGCAATAACATTAGGGTTCGATCCTGTTAAATCTTCAATCCCTTGAGAGATTCTAGGGCACCATCCACACCAAGCACCGGTATAATCCTCTATTAACATCTTTGTGGAGTACGAAGGTACAATTACCTCAACATCAACGTTATTAGTACTAGCACCATCATATTCGGCAGTAACTACCTTTGATCCTACAGTTGATAATAAAGCAGAATTGCCACTGATAGGAGTTCCATCCAAGGAAATCGTGGATTGAGAAGTTACATTAGTACTACCGTTCATTACTGTGAAAGTCACGACTGTATTTTCATATACTCTAGTCTTATTTGCAGATAGCACTAATTCACCATTGCCATTACCATTGCCTCCTCCATCATCTGTAGATTCTGATGAACACGAGGTTAAGGTTACCGCAACTAAAAGCAAAAAGATCTTTAAAAAGTTAGCTGTTTTCATAATTTAAGTTGTTTTAACGATTATTTAAGAATAACCAAATATAAAACAATGTTTTAAAAACCTAATACATTGATTTTTAATAATGAAAAGTTTTAACTAAAATGCAGTTTGGCACATTATTTATTAAAGAACTGTTATAATTGCATTTCAAAACTTAATTATATGAAAAAACTTATTCTATTAGCTTTATTGATATTTTCATCAATAAGCTATTCTCAAACCGAACTTCCGGAAATCATTCTAAAGGATCTCAATGGCAAAAAAGTAACTCTCTCTGAGCTCAGTAAGGATAAACCAGTAGTATTTTCATTTTGGGCAACATGGTGTACTCCTTGCATGAAAGAGCTAGATGCTATTAAATTAGATTATAACGAGCTGCAAGAAGAGATCGGATTTGAACTATATGCTATAGCAACTGACGACGCTAGATCAAAACCAAGGGTAAAAACAGAAGTAAATGGTAGAGCATGGCCCTATACAGTTTTGTTAGATAAAAAAAATGAAATTATCAGGTATCTAGGCAATCCTAACATTCCTCTCACCTTAATCGTAAAGGACAATAAAATTGTATACCGCCACTCTAGCTTCACACCTGGAGCTGAGGAAGAACTTTATGAAGAGTACAAAAAACACATTTAAAATTCAATCCAACACTGATTTATGAAAAATTATCTGCTATTGGCAGCACTTTTAATCGCTTTTAATATAAACGCTCAAGATGGGACATTTTCTGGTGGTTTGGAATCCAATTCCCAATGGTATCAAGATGATGACGGTATACTTAATGGTGTAGCTCCTCAAGATCAATTTCGTTCAAACAACTATCTCAAGCTTCAATATACTCAAGGTAAATTTACTGTCGGCGCTCAGTATGAATTGTATCAACCTTCTCCTTTATTAGGTTACTTTGAAGGATTTGAAGGAAATGGAATCGCAACCTATTTTGCGACTTTTAAACATAAGGATCTGGAAATCACAGCTGGTAATTTCTATGATCAATTTGGTAGCGGATTAATATTTAGAACCTGGGAAGATCACACCTTAGGTATCGATAATTCGATAAGAGGAATAAGAGTAAACTATGCCTTTAATGATTATCTTGAAGCTACAGGATTCATTGGGAATCAAAGAACTGGCTTTGAATTATCTGAAGGTACAGTACAAGGTATAAATTCAGAATTTGATTTAGGAGAACTATTAGATACGGAAACTGGAATAAATATAGGTGCTAGCTATGTAGGACGATATCAAGTAAACACATCTGCAGATCCAGATTTCCCATCGACCGTCAATGCATATAGTATGAGAGGAGATCTTTACTTTGACAAATTTAACTTACAAGCAGAGTATGTTTACAAGGAACCAGATGCAGTTATTGTTGGTGGCACACCTTTATTAGGTAACTACTTTGACGGGCGTGCGTTATTACTAAATTTAGGATACTCTATTCCAGGTTTAGGAATAAATACAACTTTAAGAGCTACCGAAAATATGGGCTTTTTCTCTGACAGAGAACAAGCAGGTAACCCTTTTTTAAATCAAACTATCAATTTTGTACCAGGATACACTAAGCAAAGTAGTTACATGGTACGCAATATCTATGTATACAATCCACAAGTATTCTTAAATCCAGATGAAGAAGAAGCCGGAGAAATTGGAGGACAGTTAGACGTAGTTCATACAGCAAAACCTGGTTCTCTATTCGGATTTAAACATGGAACTACTTACTCTTTAAACTACTCAAATTGGGCAGGTTTAGACTCATCATTTGACGTACCGAACAATGATTATGATGCAAGCTTGTTTTCTAGAGGTAAGAAATACTTTGAAGAGTTTAGCTTTCAATTAAACACCAAATTTAGCAAAGCGCTTTCTGCGAAGTTTACAGCCGCTCAAACTTATTACAACGCTAAAAATATTGAAGGTGGAAATTTACTAGATGGACAGTCAGAACTTAATGGCACTGCATTTGTAGCAGATCTTCTCTACGATTTAGGAAAGGGAAGATCAGTTAGATTTGACGCTCAACATTTATCTGCAGATGCTGATAGAGGTAACTGGGCAGCAGCAACATTGGAATACGCTTTTAACACGTCACTTTCTCTTTATGTGGCCGACTTGTACAACTATGATGATACCGAGATTCACTACTATTCAGTTGGTGGTTCTTATACCAAAGGCCGTACGAGAGTAGCCCTTAATTATGGAAGACAGCGTGGTGGACTGATTTGCGTAGGTGGTGTTTGTAGGTTTGTTCCAGAAAATACTGGCCTTACACTTAATCTCACGACTAATTTTTAATCCGAGATTTTAAACATAAAAAAACCTGCATAACGCAGGTTTTTTTATGTTATATACTTTACAAAGGTAGATGAACCACTTTTTTCGTTTCAAAAAATTCATCTTCAAAAACCTCATCAAGATTATACTGATAAGCATTTGGAAATGGTTTCAGCTCCTTGGTTAAGTCTCCACCTTTTAAATATAAAATTCCATTCTCAATGCTGTGATAACTATCCTTTCTAATTTTATTACGAGTCCATTTAACAAAATCTGGCATATTTGTTACAGCACGACTTACCACAAAGTCAAATCTTCCTTTCACTTTTTCTGCTCTTCCATGTTCAGTAGTCACATTTTGTAAACCCAAAGCCTCTACTACCGCGTCAACCACCTTTATCTTTTTGCCAATCGCATCTATAAGATGAAATTTAGTTTTTGGAAACATAATTGCAAGCGGTATTCCAGGAAAGCCTCCGCCAGTTCCTACATCAAGCACCCTTGTTCCTCCTGGAGTATTGGGTAAGCTTTCGCGAAAGCGTACCACAGAAACAATCCCTAAACTGTGTAAAACATGCCTTGTGTAGAGCTCGTCTATATCTTTACGTGAAATTACATTAATCTGACTGTTCCATTCCTTATAAAGGGATTCTAGCGCCTGAAATTGAGAAAACTGTTCATCAGTAATGTGAGGAAAATAATCTTTTATGATTTGTGCCAAGGTGTAAAATTTTTGTACAAAAATAGAACATTATCTTAGCCTGTTAGGTATATTCTTATCACCTTGGTTATTTTTGTATTTAAACATCACTACTAATGAAAGAGCATCTATCTAACAGGATCAACAACTTACCTACAAGTGCAACTCTCGCAATGGCTGCAAAAGCTAGAGAATTAAGAGAACAAGGGAAAGACATAATAGGATTAAGCCTAGGTGAACCTGATTTTAATACACCAGATTTTGTTAAAGATGCTGCTATCCAGGCAATCAATGAAAATTATAACAGCTACACACCTGTCGATGGATATACTGAATTAAAGGATGCTGTAATCGAAAAGTTTAAAAGGGATAATAATCTTACGTATAACCGCGATCAAATTGTAGTCTCTACTGGAGCAAAACAATCTATTGCTAATGTAGCAATGGTCTTGCTCAATGAAGGTGATGAATGTATTCTACCTGCACCTTATTGGGTAAGTTATGCGGCAATCGTGCAACTAGCAGAAGGAGTCCCGGTAGAGGTAAGAGCTGGAGTAGAACAAAATTTCAAAATAACTCCTCAACAATTAAAAGATGCTATAACACCTAAAACTAAAATGGTTTTATTTTCATCGCCAAATAATCCTAGTGGTGCCGTTTACAGTAAGGAAGAGCTAGAAGGTCTCGCCGGTGTATTAAAAGACTACCCTAATATTATCGTGGTAAGTGATGAAATTTACGAACATATTAATTACACAGGAACTTACACTAGCATGGCTGAGATTGATGGAATGTATGAAAGAACTGTTGTGGTGAATGGTGTTTCAAAGGCTTTTGCGATGACTGGTTGGAGAATTGGTTATATAGGCGCTCCTTCCTGGATCGCTAGAGCGTGTAATAAAATGCAAGGCCAAATTACTAGTGGTGCAAATTGTATCGCACAACGTGCTGTAATTACTGCATTAAAAGCTCCAGTGAGCAAAATACAGTACATGATAGATGCATTTTCTAAACGCAGAGATCTAGTTCTCAGTTTACTTTCTGAAATAGAAGGCTTTGTAACTGATACTCCAGATGGTGCGTTTTACGTATTTCCAGACGTGAGTTCATTTTTTGGAAAGACTATAAAAGGTCATGTGATTAAAGATGCTACAGATTTTTCTTTAATGATTCTGGAGGAAGCAAATGTAGCAACAGTCTCTGGCGATGCGTTTGGAGCTCCTAACTGTATTAGAATATCCTATGCTGCAAGTGAAGATCAAATTAAAGAAGCTTTACAAAGAATAAAAACTGTACTTTCTTAATCTAGAAAGTACAGTTTTTTTCAATTATATGATAAGCAAATCTTAATTATCGATTACGCCAAAAGAAAGGCGTGAAAAGGATAAGTACTGTAAATAACTCTAACCTTCCAATAAGCATAAGGAAGCTACACCACCATTTTCCTAAATCTGGTAAACCCGCAAAATTATCTACAGGAGAAAGATCACCAAAAGCAGGCCCAACGTTACCCAAACTACTAAGCGCTCCTCCAATAGCTGTATCAAAATCAAGCCCTAATGCAGCAAGTACTACTGCACCTATAATAAAGGATAGCATGTAAAGAATAAAAAAACCTAGAACGCTAAATACATTATTGCTAGGGACCGCTCTTCCGTTATAGCGAACAGGAATTATAGCACTAGGATGCAAGGTCCTTTTAAATTCCATAATTCCATTCCTTATCAAAATGATGTGCCTAACTACTTTTACTCCACCAGATGTAGATCCTGCACTACCGCCGAGAAAGAAGAGACCAAAGAACATTATGGTTAAAAACGGAGTCCAAAGCGTATAATCTGCAGTCACAAATCCAGTAGTGGTCATCACTGCCAAAACTTGAAAAACCGCATGCCTTAATGAGCCTTCTGCTCTTCCTGCAACTAATGGGTGAGAAATTGTTGAGGCAGTTAAATCTGCTTGATAATAAATAAGAACAGCAGAAATTAATGTAAATAATAAAACAAATCCTGCGTACCATTTAAATTCAGTGTCCTTTAAAATCCTACTGAATCTTCCCTTGAAAGCAAAATAACTAAGTACAAAATTAGTTCCTGCAATAAACATGAAGACAATGATAATCCACTGTACCGCTGGATTATCATTCCAATACGCCATACTAGCATTTTTTGTAGAGAATCCACCTGTAGATAAAGTACTTAAAGCATGGTTAATAGCATCAAACCAATTCATTCCTGCTATTCTAAGTAGTATTGTTTCAATTCCTGTAAAACCTACATAAATAAGCCATAATCTTTTTGCTGTGTCGGTGATTCTTGGATGTAATTTATCAGCACTTGGACCAGGTGCTTCTGCGGCAAATAATTGCATACCACCAATTCCTAATAAAGGTAAAATAGCAACTGCTAGTACAATAATACCCATTCCACCAATCCAATGTGTGAGACTACGCCAGAATAAAACACCTTTTGGCATTATTTCTATATCATTCATTATGCTAGCACCAGTAGTAGTAAAACCACTCATTGTTTCAAAAAAAGCATCGGTATAATTATCCAAAGCACCTGAAAAAACATAAGGCATAGTTCCCGCAAAAGCCATAATTAACCATCCCAATGAAACAATTAAATAGCCTTCTTTTTTATGTAAAACACGTTGATGTTTACGAGTTAGATACATAGAAATAGCACCTAAAATTATAGCTACTACTCCAGCCATAAGTATATCAATGCCTTCTGGCTCTCTATAAATAGCACTTACAGCAGCACTCAAAAACATAAAACCACCGTTAAACAATAACAGTAGTCCCATGATGTAAATAATTATTTTGTAATTAAGTCTAGTCATTACAAGAATAATTTTTCAACCTTAGAAATGGATCTAGGTAGACAGCATACCACTACTCTATCACCTGCTTCAATTTTGAAATTTCCTAGAGCAATATTTCCGATCCCATTTCTTATTACACCACCAACGATTGCACTTCTAGGCAAACCTGCTTCAACTAGGTTTTTATTGCAGATGTCACTGTCTGGTTTTACGATAAATTCCAGCAGCTCGGCATTCATGTTATTCAGCTTGGTCATCGCAACCACTTCGCCTTTTCTCACATATCTAAAGATATTGTTTGCTGCAAGTAACTTCTTATTGATTAAAGTATCAATACCTATACTATGAGATAATTGAAAATAATCCATATTCTCAACAAGTGCTATTGTTTTATTAACACTTTTACTTTTAGCCATTAAGCTAGAAATAATGTTTGTCTCACTATTACCAGTTACAGAGATAAAAGCATCCATTTCATGTATACTCTCTTCTTGAAGTAGTTCAACATTCCTTCCATCTCCATTAAGAACTAGAACATCTGGCAACTGATCTGCTAGGTCAAAGGCTTTAGCTGGATTTATTTCTATTAACTTAACATTTATTCCTGCTTTTGAAAGTTTTTCGGCACTTTGAATTCCTATTTTACTTCCTCCTAAAATCATTAAGTTCTTTACAGTATGTTTGGTTTTACCCGAAAGTTTGTAAAGCTCTTCGACACCATCTGGAGTGGTAATAAAATAAACCTGATCTCCTTCTTTAAACTTAGTATCACCACGAGGTATCAAAGTGTATTGTGTACCAAATCTTTGAATCGCAATCGGCATGAAATGAACTTCAGGAAATATTTCACCAGCTTGTTGTACTGTTTTTCCAACCATTTGAGCATTTCTAGGAAGGTTTACACCTACCATAGTCAATGCCCCATTCTCAAATTCATAAGAATCATTGAAAGCACTTTGATTAAGTAATAATTCAATTTCTTTACTAGCTAAACTTTCAGGACTGATTAATTCATCAATACCAAAATTTTTAAAACCTAAATTGTCTTGATGTTCTAAAAATTCGGTATTAGAAATTCTGGCTATGGTACGTTTTGCTCCTAATTGTTTAGCAAGAACAGATATAGTAATATTAGTAGTTTCACTCGCTGTTACAGCTATAACAAGATCTGCAGCATCAATTTTGGCATCTTGAAGAATTTTGATAGATGTTGCATCACCTCTTAAGGTTCTTATATCTAGATGTGAGTCTGCATGATATAGATTCTCCTTAACAGGATCGATAAGTGTAATATCCTGTGATTCAAAGGACAGCAACTTAGCAAGATGAAAACCTACCTCACCTGCACCTGCAATAATGATTTTCATAAAAACAATGTTCTATACCTCAAAGATAGGAGAATGCAAGGAATAAGTCTCATAAATAACCATAATTAAGAGCCTGTTTAGGAATAAAAATTATTGTTACAAAAAACAAAAGTTTACATCTTGCTTAACAGTTAATCCTAATGATCATAACAATAAGCTCTTTTATACCTATTATCTTTGCATAATAAATCTGTATCAATTGGCAAACGAAGTTAAACCATACAAAAACAATCAGACCGGTAAAAAACAACAAGTCACAAAAATGTTTGACAACATTAGTGGTGAATACGACGGTTTGAATAGAGTTATCTCTTTAGGATTAGATCAAAAATGGAGAGATAATGTTGTAGATCTTGTAGCTCAATCAAAACCAGATGTAATAATGGACATCGCTACAGGGACTGGTGATCTGGTTATTAAAATGGCTCAAAAGACCAATGCTACTAAATTAATAGGACTGGATATCTCTAGCGGTATGCTAGAAATAGGAAAAATTAAGGTTAATAAAGAAGAACTAGATGACCGTATTGAAATGGTACTTGGAGATTCAGAAAACCTAAAGTATGATGATAATTCAATTGATGCAATTACCGTAAGTTACGGCGTAAGAAACTTTGAAGATTTAGAGAAAGGGTTATCAGAAATACTAAGAGTTTTAAAACCTGGTGGTATTCTAGTTGTTCTAGAGACCAGTGTTCCTACCAAATTTCCTTTTAAGCAAGGGTACTATTTATATTCTAATTTAATTGTTCCTACTTTAGGAAAGCTTTTTTCTAAAGATAAAACTGCATATGGATATCTTTCTAAAAGCGCCGCGCAATTTCCTCATGGGGAAGCTTTCAACAATATTTTAAAGAAAGTTGGGTTTAATGAAGTAGATAATTATTTACAATTTTACGGTGCTTCCACCATTTATAAAGCTACAAAAGGATAATATGAGAATATTCATTATCACTATAGTGCTATTATTGAGCGCTCAACTATCTAATGCTCAACTTTTTTCTAAAGAAAAAATTTTAAATAGAGAAAATTTTGACAAACAACGATACACTTGGGGTTACTATTTAGGCTTTAACTCTTATGATTATAAATTTGATTATAATGAATTAACCGAGGAAATTAATACCGAAACAAGTGTTGGTTTTAATGTAGGTCTTGTAGGCGATGTCAGACTAAATGACTATTTCAATTTAAGACTTGAACCTGGGATTGTTTTTGTAAATAGAACACTTACTTTTCCAGATGCATCTTTAATGACGCCTGCTCAACAGGAACGAGAGGTGGTATCTACTTACATCAACGTACCCTTATTACTCAAATTTTCGACAAAAAGAAAAAACAATTGGAAACCCTTTGTCGTAGGTGGCTTTTCATGGTCGTCTAACTTATCCAGTAACGAAGAAAATCCTGATGATAATTCTGCTGGACAGTTTAGACAGATGACTAATGTTTTTAACTATGAAATAGGAATTGGTGTTGACCTTTACCTATTCTACTTTAAATTCTCTCCATCTATACGAGGTGTATTTGCTATGACGGACGAATTGGTTCCCGACATGGATGTAAACAGTCCATGGACAGGAAATATTTCGAGTATGCAATCTAGAGGTATCTTTATCAATTTTACTTTCCAGTAAAAGACAAACTCTTTTTCCAGTGAGCCGTAATTATAGCGGCTGCGATAGCTACGTTTAAACTTTCAGTCGCACCATGTGTACTATGAGATGGGATACTAATTGGTGTTCCTAATTGCTTAACCGAATCACTTACACCATGAGACTCGCTACCCATAACTATGGCAGCGTTTTCAGGAATTGAGGTAGAATATAACGACTCACCGTCCATATGAGCAATATATACAGATCGTTGTGTTTCACTTAAGAATACTTCAATATTCCTATAATACACTTGTACTCTTGCAATAGATGACATCGTTGCTTGGATACATTTTGGGTTAAATAAATCAACAGTATCACGAGAACAAACTATATGAGAAACGCCATACCAATCTGCTAGTCTTATTATAGTGCCTAGGTTCCCTGGATCCTTAACACCATCCAGCACTATTATTCCACCATCATGTGGAATAGTAGATTGCTTAGGTATTTCAAAAACGGCTAAATATCCAGGAGGCGTTGTTAAGTTTGAAATTGTCTTCATCTCCTTTTCTGTAACAACCGTAAGCTCTAGATGATCAAGCTTGTGATTTCCAGAAGTTACAAATACACTCTTGCAATCAAGACCAGATTGGTATAACTCTTGAATAGACTTATAGCCTTCAACTACAAACAATCCATGAGTATCTCTTCCTTTTTTACGAGAAAGTGATTTTATGAGTTTTATATAGTTTCTAGTAAGCAATTATTAATACTTTTGATTTTTAGAATGACAAAGAAACGATTTACTCTACATATAGCAGCCATATGCACTCTATTATTACTTATCGTTTCTTGTAATGCGGTAAAAAGAGTGCCGCAAAACAAAAATCTACTTGTTAAAAATAGAATTTTAGTTGATAGTCTAGCGCCAGATGATCCTAGAGTAAAAACTTTACCAGCACTACAACCTAATACAAAACTACCACTTATAGGTTACCCACTACGATTACATATTTATAATTTAGCAAGACCCAACAAAGACTCTCTTGTCGCTGCCTGGAAGAATAGTCATTCTGGTACTGATGAGTTTTTGGAAAACACGCTTTCGCGAAAGCAAACTAACAAACTTTACAATTCATTAATCGACTTCAATAAGTGGTTAAAACGTACTGGAGAATCACCGGCGATAATAGACAAAGAGCTCGTCACAAAATCCGAAGAGCGTTTAAAAGCCTGGTACTGGAATCAAGGGTACTTTAACACAGAGGTTTCTCATGAAATTATAGAAAAGTCCAGAAAAAAAAGAGCCGAAATTTTATATAAAGTTGAGCGCAACCAACCTTACATAATTGACTCAATCAAATCAAAAATAGAATCAACAGCGATAGATTCATTATATCAAATTACAAAAGGAAAAAGTTTTGTCGTAGCTGGAGAACAATATCTATCCCAAAATTTTACTGACGAACGTGATAGACTAAATACTTACTTTAGAAACCATGGAGCCTATCACATGGAAAAAGAATATATAAAATTTGAAGGTGACACTGTTAATACCGATCATAAAGCAAACATCACGCTTATTATCAAAGACAGAGAAGAACAATTAGGCGATTCTACCTATACAACCCCATTTAGAGTTCATAAAATAAGTAAGGTAAATATCATTCCAGACTATACAAATGAGCTAGATAGTATTCCAGCAGATACCACTAGGTATGAAGATTACAATATCATTAGATATGGAAAACGTAAATACCGCAGTAATACATTAACTGATGCTGTGTTCTTTCATGAAGGCGATATCTATCGTGATCTAGATCGAGATCGAACTTATAAGCGCATTACTGAGCTACAGAGTTTTTTGTATCCACAAATACGCTATGTATCAGATCCTGCAGATTCAACTGGTCGTGATCTGATAGCCAATGTTCTTCTTACCTCAAAGAAAAAGTTTAATGTAAAAATCGCACCAGAGGCTACACACAGCAACATTCAAACATTAGGTATTGGTTTAAACACTTCATTACTCATACGTAACTTATTTAAAGGAAGTGAGTTGCTAGACATCTCCTTTAGAGGAAATATAGGAGCAAGTTCAAATGCAGCAACAGGAGATTCTAGATTTTTTGATCTACAAGAATTTGGCGCTGATGCGCGATTATCATTCCCTAGGTTATTTGTACCCTTTGAAACAGATGGTTTCATTCCTAAGTACATGTCACCATCTACCGATTTTACCATTGGATTTACCAGTCAAACTAACATCGGTCTAGACAAACAAAGTTTACAAGGTGCATTAAGGTATAATTGGCAGCAAACGCCAGTAAAAAGTACCATTTTTGAATTAGTGAATGCACAGTACGTGCGCAATTTAGATCCAGGCAACTTTTTCAATGTCTATCGCAGCAGCTATGGTAGTTTAAATGATATTGCAAATGATTTAAGCCTGAGCAGTCCTACCTATGTAAATGATGAAGGCGACCTAATTGTACCTGATGGAACTTCTCAATTTATTCAAGATGGATTAAATGGCACTTTATCTACAACTACAGAACAGCAGCAAGTAATACGTAATATAAGGGAAAGAAGACAACGTTTATCTCAAAACAACCTTATAATAAGTTCTAGTTACAACTGGATTCGTAATAATAGGCAAGGAATCTATGATGATGATTTCTCACGAATAAGCGTTAGAGTAGAACTCGCAGGAAATGTCCTTGCCGGAATTTCAGATTTAGCTGGGGTTGAAGAAAACAGCAATGGACAAAAGGAGGTTTTTGGAGTTGAGTTTTCACAGTATGTAAAAACAGAGTTTGATTATGTAAAACACTGGCAGTATTACAACGGTCATGTGTTAGCAATAAGAACCTTTGCTGGTATTGCAATACCTTATGGAAACTCGGATAACATTCCATTCATAAGATCTTTCTTTGCAGGTGGTCCCAACGACAACCGTGCTTGGCAAGCTTATGAATTAGGTCCAGGAAGAACTGGTGGAATTAACGATTTCAATGAAGCCAATATGAAAATTGCTTTAAATGCAGAATATCGATTTCCTATTACCGGTGCGTTTAAAGGTGCCGTTTTTGCCGACATCGGTAACATATGGAATGTGCTAGATAGTGAGGACGATCCAGATGCTATATTTAATGATTTTTCTGACCTAGGTGCTCTTGCAATAGGTACTGGTGTTGGATTACGTTATGACTTTGGATTTTTCGTAATGAGATTAGATGCTGGTTTTAAAACATACAATCCTGCTGCCGATCCAGGTGAAAGATGGTTCAAAGAAATGAAATTTAATCGTGCTGTTCTTAACGTAGGGATTAATTACCCGTTCTAAAACGTTGTAGGACATTAAACTGCAAATAGTTGACACACTCACTGGTATATTAAGGATAGCTGCTTATAATTACCTATTTTTGTTAACTTAAGAATTGAAACACATGAGTCACAACATAAAACCAGGAGTTGCTACTGGCGACCAAGTTCAAGAAATATTTAACCATGCTAAAGCCAAAGGATATGCCTTACCAGCAGTAAACGTTGTAGGATCAAATTCTGTAAATGCCGTTTTGGAAACTGCTGCAGAATTGAATTCGCCTGTCATCATACAGTATTCAAATGGTGGAGCTCAATTCAATGCTGGTAAAGGTCTAAGTAATGAGAACCAGCGTGCAGCCGTATTAGGTAGTATAGCAGGTGCTCAACATGTTCATCAACTGGCCGAAGCTTACGGCGCAACGGTTATTCTGCATACTGACCATTGTGCAAAAAATCTATTACCTTGGATCGACGGACTATTAGATGCTAGTGAGGCTCGCTTTCGCGAAAGCGGAAAAAGTCTATTCTCTTCTCACATGATTGACCTAAGTGAGGAACCTCTAGAAGAAAACATAGAAATATGTAAAAGGTATCTAGAGCGCATGGAGAAAATGAACATGACACTAGAAATCGAATTAGGAATTACCGGCGGTGAAGAAGATGGAGTAGATAATAGCGATGTGGATGAGTCAAAACTATATACCCAACCGGAAGAAGTTGCTTATGCTTATGAAGAATTAAGCAAGGTTAGTAACCGTTTTACGATTGCTGCTGCTTTTGGAAACGTTCACGGTGTATACAAACCTGGTAACGTAAAACTTACTCCAAAAATCCTTAAAAATTCTCAAGAGTACATTTCAAACAAATATGGAGTAGAAAACAATCATATAGATTTTGTTTTCCATGGTGGTTCTGGATCTACATTAGAGGAAATAAGAGAAGCAATAGGATATGGTGTAATTAAAATGAATATTGACACCGATTTACAATGGGCTTTTGCCACTGGTATCAAAGGGTATATGGATACTAACAATGATTACCTGCTGTCACAAATAGGAAATCCAACTGGAGCCGATGCGCCTAACAAAAAGTATTATGACCCACGTAAATGGTTGCGTGTAGGTGAAGATTCTTTCAAAGCGAGATTAAAACAAGCTTTTGAAGACTTAAATAATATAAACACTCTTTAATCTGATTTTTGAGGATTAATAGATAACACTAAACTAAAAAACGGTAGTTTTGAGAAGAGAATACTTCTCACCTTACAACCCTAAAATCATAACTTAATTATGGCTTGGTTTAAAAGAGATAAAAAAGGTATAACCACACCTACTGAGGCTAAAAAAGACACACCTAAAGGATTGTGGTACAAGTCACCTACTGGAAAAATAGTAGATGCAGAACAACTTAAAAACAACTTCTACGTAAGTCCAGAGGATGGATATCATGTACGTGTAGGAAGTAAAGAATATTTTGAAATCATGTTTGACAACAATGAATTCAAAGAACTTAATCCAGATATTCTTTCTAAAGATCCTCTAAATTTTGAGGATACTAAAAAGTACACTGACAGACTAGAAGCAGCTAAGAAAAAGACAGGTCTTAATGATGCTGTGCGTACTGCTGTTGGTAAATCAAATGGACACGACCTTGTCATTGCTTGTATGGACTTTTCTTTCATTGGTGGTTCGATGGGTAGTGTCGTAGGTGAAAAAATTGCTCGTGCTGCAGACTATTCGTTAAAGAACAACATTCCATTTATGATCATTTCAAAATCTGGTGGTGCTCGTATGATGGAAGCTGCTTTATCCCTAATGCAACTTGCAAAAACAAGTGCAAAACTTGCTCAACTTGCTGAGGCTGGTATACCATACATCTCATTGTGTACAGACCCAACGACCGGTGGTACAACCGCTTCATTTGCAATGCTAGGTGATATTAACATTGCAGAGCCTGGTGCACTTATCGGTTTTGCTGGCCCTAGAGTTGTTCGTGACACGACAGGTAAAGAACTTCCTGAAGGTTTTCAAACAGCCGAGTTTGTATTAGAAAAAGGATTTTTAGACTTTATCGTTCCTAGAAGTGAATTGAAGAAAAAAGTTAATCTATATCTAGGATTAATTTTAAATAGAGCAATAGCTATTTAAGGTTTCAACCTCATCTTATCATAAAAAAACGTTCTAGTTGATTCTAGAACGTTTTTTATTTAAACAGGTTTTCTAAATACCTTTATTTTTTTAGCAGGTCCATTAGGTCTACATCTTGTCCTAACAGCACATCCTTTGGATTTATACGTCCTTCTAATGGGCCATTCTCTAGTTTAAGAACACCACGTGGACATACAGCACTACAAACTCCACAGCCCACACAACTTGCTCTTACTATGTTCTCACCTTTTTGCGCATAGGCACGAACATCAATTCCCATTTCACAGTATGTAGAACAATTACCACATGAGATACATTGACCTCCATTTGTAGTGATTCTGAATTTAGAAAACAATCGCTGCTGTAAACCTAAAATTGCTGCCATCGGACAACCGAATCTACACCATACCCTACTTCCCATAATTGGATAAAAACCTGTTCCTACAACTCCGCTAAAAATAGATCCAATTAAAAATCCATACGTAGATCTTACTTCATGGGATTTGAAGAAAAACAAAGAATCGGTTTGAGAAAAGAAATGCATTGCTATAAAAGACAGTATAATCACAAGAAAACCAACTGCTCCAAATTTTGCATCTTTTTTTAATTCTTCTCTTCTAAATATCCATATAAACGCAAGCAACAACGTCAAGAAAACTGCTACTCCTATTAAAAAGGTTGTAGCGCTCAACCAATATTTTGATCCATCGCCTAAATACGAATGTATTACTCCCGTTGTGCTTGTAACGGCAAAAACCAGCACCGTGTGAACCAACCAACGTTCTACTTTCCAAGCCTTCCTTGATTTATCCGATAGTTGTCTGAATGCATCACCAGCGGTTTCTGCAAGTCCACCGCAACCGCAAACCCAACTGCAGTACCATCGTTTACCGTATTTATAAGTTAAAATAGGAGTAATTACAAAAATGGAAGCAATTCCCCATAACAGCAAGGTAAGACCTACACTACCATTTGCCAGCAATCCGTTTACATTCCATTGATCAAACAGATAATAATTAAGTGGCCAAATATTTTTAAGATCATAGTACGGCAAGTCACCGTTTAATCCAGCCATTATTTCAGGTATTAAAAATGCGAATGCTGTTTGAAAAAACATAACGCTATAGGTACGTAATCGTTCATACCTATTGTGACGGTATTTCATCAAAAACTTTATCCCAAAAGATATTATAGCTATAGTATAAAGAACACCATAAACAAACCATTGACTTGCAGGTTGACCCTTTAACAAATAAGACAATGGATCAAACAATCCAATTAGCCCTGTATTTGCTGCCCCATCTGAACCTTGTCCTAAATATTGAGGATAGAAATAAAGGACTATATAAAAACCACATAAGCCTACCGCAGATAACCATCCTAATAAACCACGACTTGATATAGATTTAAACCAGACTCCATTATTTTTAATTCCTGGCTGCGTGGTTTTATATTGAGAACGGGCAAACCAGATTATCCCACCTGCAATCATTGAGAGACTAATGGTAAGCCATAGAGCTTTATTAGGAAAAGTGATATTGAATATTGATAATACCAGTATTCCCAAACCAAACAAACCAATCGCAGATCCTACTTTTTGACCAGTGTTAAATGCTTTAGGCGGCTCACCTGTTAAAGCCATATTACGTTGATACGTACTCATAATATTAGTTTGTTAATAGATTAGAAAATTGACTTTTTATATCGTGATAAGGTTCTTTAAAAAACTCTGGATTAAAGCAAGCATCCCTTAAGTTATGAACAACGTGATCTATAGTTTGTTCTTCATTAAGCCACTTATCAAAAACCTCATGACGCATGCGTATATTAAACGTATTAATACCGATAAATTTACGTGAGGCTATTTCATACTCAATAGTTATCATACTACGCCCATCATTACCTTTCCATGTAAAATGATCATTTCCTTCCTTAGGGTTATTCCATACCCAACCATAGGTTTGGTATTCAATCTCAAAAAATTTAGCACTATTAAACCAGTGACCAGGATTCCATCTTACAGGATTTCCACAAATGTTTTGAGCTACTACCTCACCCATCATCCTTCCTGTATACCATACAGCCTCAACCGCTTTGCGTTCACCGACAGGTTCTCGCTGTTCTGCACAATCTCCTATGGCATATATATTTGAAAAATTGGTTTGAAGATTACGATTAACCATAATACCACGATTATATTCAATACCGCTTTCTTTTAAAAATTCAATTTGCGGTCTTACTCCGGCACATAATCCTACAAGGTTGCAAGGAATTTCCTCACCCTTTTTTGTAATCACAGCTCTTACATGACCATTATCATCCGATAAAATCTCTTTGAGTTCTTCTTCTTCGCGCAAGTCTATGTGGTGCTCTTTTATATGATTAGAAATCATTGTAGCATTAGGCATCGGTAACACACCTCTCCAAAATCCTTTTTCCCTAACTAAAAAAGTTACTGGTATTTCACGAGTGTGTAGCATTTCTGCAAGCTCTACTCCTATTAAACCACCACCGATAATTACTGCTCGCTTACAAACTTTATTATTTGGTGCTGTTTGTTCTAATTGTAATAAATCTTGTTTACTTACCAAGCCTTGAACACCTTTTAAATCTTGTCCTGGCCAGCCAAATTTGTTAGGGATACTACCCGTAGCAAGAATTAACTTGTCGTAGGCTAAGTGGCTACCATCCTCAAACTCTATCTTATTCTCATTAGGAAGTATTTTATTTACATAAGCGTTCATTAATTCAATCCGATTCTCTTTCCAAAACCAATTTTCATAAGGTTGTGTGTGCTCAAACTTCATGTGTCCCATATAAACATACATAAGTGCTGTACGAGAGAAAAAGTAATCCGTTTCGGCCGAGATAATTGTAATGCGCTTATTCGAGTTTTTTCTAATATGTCTAGCTGCAGTAACACCTGCAATCCCATTACCTATTATAATAATATGTTCCATAGATGGCGATTGTGTTTACAAAGTACGATTAATTACGCTTTCGCGAAAGCGTAAACTATTCCCACCACATTACACATATTTCCTATTTAATGCTTAATGAACCCATGTATTTTTCAATCTATCGATAAAAGCAACTAAAAAGGAACGATTTATGTACCTTTAATTTTTCGTACAACTTAGTTAATGAATAAAGTCGCTACATATAAAAGTTTATTAAACTTTCTGATAATAGGTTGTTCTCTTCTTTTATTAATGTCCTGTTTGAACTCATCACAGTCAAACCAGACCGCCTTTTTGAACTCAAACTTACCTCAAACAATTAATAAAATAAATGGTATCTCATTTGTTGCTACCCGTAATCCTATTGATAAAAATGACGTACAACCACTAGTTCAATACAATGCTAATTATGTAGCTGTTATACCCTATGCCTGGATGCGTTCAATTGATAGTCCACAAGTTATATATGACCAAGATCACGGTTGGTGGGGCGAAAAACCGCATGGTGTATCACAAACCATTGACCTAATGAATGATCAAAATATAGAGGTAATGCTCAAACCTCAAATTTGGATAAACAAAGGAACCTACACCGGTACCATTCAATTAAAAACAAATGAAGATTGGCAAATTCTCGAAGACTCCTATCGTGAGTATATTTTGAGATTTGCTCGTATCGCACAAGAAAAAAAAGTAGGGCTATTTTGTATAGGAACAGAACTTGAATCCTTTGTAACTGCTAGACCAGACTACTGGAGACAATTAATTGAAGAAATCCGTACTATTTATAGAGGTGAAATCACCTATGCTGGTAACTGGGACAGTTATAAACAAGTTACATTTTGGGATGAATTGGATTATATAGGAGTAGACGCTTATTTCCCTGTTTGTAATAAAAAAACACCCGATATTGATAACATAAATCAAAGTTGGGATAAATGGAAAAAAGAATTAAAATCTTTCTCGACTAGCTTTAAAAAACAAATCCTGTTCACAGAATATGGTTATATAAGCGCAGATTATGCCGGAAAGGAACCATGGAAAAATGCCCAAGATCACCATGAAGTAAATGAAAAAGCTCAAGATATTTTATATCAATGCTTATTCGATAAGGTTTGGGGAGAATCCTGGATGGCAGGCGGTTTTTTATGGAAATACCATGCAGAAGATAGTAGATGGAGAGGTTTTGCAAAACGTTTTACGCCACAAGGAAAAATGGCTCAAAAAACAATTACTCAAGCATATCTTGAGCATTAAAAAAACATTCAGATAACAGATGGTATCGCATCTATAATCAATCTTTAATGAAGATTAATAAAACGTCGTTATACAAGGTAGTAACTCTAATTATATTTTGTTTAATTGGAATTCAAGCACAAGCACAGTTACTCCAAAATAAAAAACAATTTACAAGACAAGATAGCTTGAGAGGTGGTATTACTCCAGAACGTGCATGGTGGGAATTACAACGTTACGACCTAAGCGCTAAGGTAGAACCTGATGAAAAATTTATTTCTGGCAGCAACCAAATAACCTATAAGGTGCTTGCAAGTAATAATAAAATGCAGATTGATCTACAGGAGCCTATGCTCATTACCAAAGTAGTTCAAAATGATAAGGAATTAAAGTTCACCCGTGATGGTAATGTCTATTATATTCTTTTACAAGACAAGCAACTGGTAGCTACCACAAAAACTATTACGGTATTTTTTAAAGGACATCCCAGAGAAGCAAAAAATGCTCCATGGGACGGCGGCTTTTCATGGAAAAAAGACGAAAAAGGGAACCATTTCATCGCAACTTCAAATCAAGGTTTGGGAGCAAGTGTATGGTGGCCATGTAAAGATCATATGTATGAAGAAGCAAAAGGTATGACAATATCAGTAAACGTACCTTCCAATTTAATGAACGTGTCCAATGGTAGATTAATTAAGGTTAAAGAACTCATTGACAACACCACAACATATACCTGGCAAGTGACAAACCCTATAAATAATTACGGTGTCAACATCAATATAGGTAACTACACCCATTTCGGTGAAGTCTACTCTGGTGAAAAGGGTGATCTACATATGGATTATTATGTTCTGGAACATCATCTAGAAAAAGCAAAAAACCATTTTACCGATGCCCCAAAAATGATGAAAGCTTTTGAACACTGGTTTGGACCTTATCCTTTTTATGAAGACAGTTTTAAACTAGTTGAGGTTCCCTATTTAGGTATGGAACATCAAAGTTCTGTCACTTATGGAAATAAGTTCAAACAAGGCTATTTGGGCAGAGATTTATCGGGCACTGGCTGGGGTTTAAAGTTTGATTTTATTATCATTCATGAAGCTGGTCATGAGTGGTTTGCAAACAGCATAACCAATAAGGACATTGCAGACATGTGGATTCATGAAAGTTTTACAGCCTACAGTGAAAGTTTATTTCTAGACTATTATTATGGCAAGCAAGCTGCACAAGAGTATATCATAGGTACTCGCAGAACTATTCAAAATGACAGACCTTTAATAGGGCATTATAACGTTAATCATGAAGGTAGTGGCGACATGTATTACAAAGGAGCCAATTTATTACATACCATACGCACACTAGTAGATGATGACGATAAATGGAGATCAATACTGCGCGATATGAATAAAACTTTTTACCATCAAACAGTTACTACTAAACAAATAGAGGATTTTTTAATTGAAAAAACGAGTATTGCGCTACAAAAAGTTTTTGATCAATACTTAAGAGATACTCGTATTCCTAAATTAGTTCTTAAAAGTAAAGGAAATAAACTTGTTTATTATTGGGAAAATACGGTCGATGATTTTAGCATGCCTGTAGATGTTTATATAGGTAACAATAAACAACGTATCATACCGACTACAAAAAAACAAACCATGAAATTGTCGTCTAAGTTTAACGAGGTCAACGTAGACGACAATTATTATATACAGAGTTAAATCAAATCTTGTACAGCAGCATCATGGGTATTGTAGTCCCATTTAAAACCAGAATTTTCTAATTTCTCTGGTAATACAAACCTACTTTTTAGGACTAGCTCAGTCTCGGTTTTCATGAAAAGAGCACCTAGCTCTAGCAACCACCTAGGTTGTGATATGGCAATAGGTATTCCCAAACTCTTTTGTAGGTTAACCATAAAATCTTTGTTGCTCACAGGTTTAGGAGCCGTAACATTGACCACACCTTCCAATTCTGATTGAATTAAAAAGTCAACAGCGCGGCAAAAATCATCCACGTGTATCCAACTAATCATTTGTTGTCCTTTACCTTGCATTCCTCCTAATCCCACTTTAGTCAAACGTTTTATTACAGGAAAAGCGCCACCTGTAGCTCCTAAAACAATTGAAGTACGCATAGCAATCTTGCGAGTACCAGGCAATTCTTTGTTAAAGAAAACACGCTCCCATTCTTGAGCTACATTGGTAGAAAAGTCATCACCTAGCACACCTTCTTTCTCCGTGTTTGGCCTGGTTTCAGAATGTCTATAAATAGTAGCGGTACTAGCATTTAACCAAACTCGTGGACGATTACTGCACTTTTCAACTGCTTTATGTAACACAGCAGTACTAGACAATCGGGACTTTAGAATTGCTTTCATATTAGCAGGATTGTACCTACAGTCTACGCTCTTACCTGCTAAATTTATGATAACATCAACGGTTTCCAGTTCCTTTTCCCATTCTCCCAGATTCTCACCATCCCAGTAGAGTGACTTAGAATCACGCTTTCGCGAAAGCGTAATCACCTCATGACCTTGTGCTTTTAAATATCTTGATAAAGATTTACCTAAAAACCCTGTTCCTCCTGGTATCAAAATTTTACTCATAATTCTTTATGTTTACTTAGATTCAGGTGATAAATAAATGGGTGTTTTTACGACAGTTTTTGATTGTTTGCTTTTTCTGCGACCTCTAAAAAAGAAAAACAGATTGATGAAAAGCATGACACCTAAATAGATAGAGAATCCACCAATCTTTGCGCTTAATACCTCTATAAGATTCTGATACGTGTTGTGCCATTTATAATCTGATATTTCTAGAATCCATAACCCAAAACCCAAATTCAACAGGTAAAATCCTATTTGAAAAAGATTGTTTGTTGAGGTTGCGATATCGTTTTTACCATGAAAAATATCGAGCATAAAAATCTTTGCATTTTTAAAAAGCGTACGCGATACATAATAGGTAAGTCCCAGCATGATAGGTACATAAATAAAATAACCGATGATAATTTTTGAAGTTTCCATATTATTTGAATTTAAATTGATAGATAAGTTTAATAATGAGTAAATTGCTATAATGCAAGACAGCAAGTATGAGTAGAATCATTGAAAAGTGACTCGTTACGGATTGAACAACTCCTATGATATTTTGAACGTCTTCCCAGGTCGCAACGACAGTTACTCCATAACCTAGATTGATTAAATAATAAGCCACTAATAACACATCGTTGATGCTTTTTGAAAACTCAGCATCTGTAGGAAAAAAAGCATCGGTGTATACCCGTCCATGACGGTAACACAAATGTCCAATGCGTAAAATCACTGTCACTAGTAATACGGTGTAAATGGCATAAGCAATTAAGTTCATAATTTTTATATTTTCAGAAATTATTGAAAGTTATAATGAAATAAAAAAGACTATGAAATAGCCTTTATCATTTTCTTCAGGTAACTATTGCTATTAATCCTGCTTGCAAGATTCAATAAATTTTCCATTTGCGCGACAAATTCTTCTAGGTCTTTTATCAATACCTGAAAATGTTTCACCTCATCATCCTTACCTTCTAATTCTGTTTTCTTTAGATCTTTTAATAAAGAAAGTACAGGTTCTATCTCCCTACGTTTTCTCTCCTCCATAATATGCTGTGCCATAGAATATATGTCATGAATGGCCTCAAAAAACTCTTTGCGCTCACCTAATACCGTCTTCTTGCGTACAAGACGCCAGTTAATCAATTCACGTACATTGGTATTCACATTTCCTCTAGAAAGCTGTGTACGACCCATGATGTCATCAGTACTTAAACCATTGGGCGAGGCCAGTAGTAAAGCGTGAATTTGCGCCATACTCTTAGAAATTCCCCATGAGCTGCCTAATGAGCCCCATGCTTGAATAAATTGACCTTGTGCTTCCTGTAATTTCATAGTTCAAATATAAACTTATTTTTTATATTTTCAATATTTTCTGAAAGTTTAATTTTATTTTGATTATTCCGCTTTCGCGAAAGCGCACTACCTTTATCCCTTATGAACTACACACCTATCATTGAACAAACTATAAGTTTTGTCAAATCTGAATTACACGACGCAGAAGGCGGTCACGACTGGTTTCACGTTGAGCGAGTGTGGCGTAATGCTCAACTTATTGCGGCGCAAGAAAATGACTGCGATAAACTAGTAGTAGAACTGGGCGCTTTACTTCATGATATTGCCGATTCAAAATTTCATGATGGCAACGAGGAAGCCGGTCCTATCAAAGCAACAACTTTTCTTAAAGGATTAGGTGTTGACGATTCTATTATAGACCACGTGGTGCAAATAATACGTCATGTATCCTATAAAGGTGGACATACTACCGGATCCTTTAACAGTATAGAGCTACAAATAGTTCAAGATGCCGATAGGTTAGACGCATTGGGTGCCATAGGAATTGCACGTACCTTTAACTACGGCGGTTATAAAAACAATGTTCTTTACAACCCAGAAATTCCTCCCAATCTTACTATGAGTAAAGAAGAGTATAAAAAGGGTAATAACCCTACTATCAATCATTTTTACGAAAAACTACTGCTACTTAAAGACCTCATGAACACCTCTACTGGAAAGCGACTGGCACAATCACGACATAATTTTATGGAAAACTTTCTTGAACAGTTCTATGCAGAATGGAATGGAGAGCAATAGTCAAAAGTAAAAGATCTTATGAAAAAGAATGATCCCTTTTTACAGTTAAGCAGACAGTACTTTCTGATCAAATTGCAATATTTAGGTTTTAGATTTCACGGATGGCAACAACAACCTAATGATATTCCTACAGTCGAACGCATGATTAATAGAACGCTTAGGTTTGTTTTTGACCATAATGATTTTAAAGTAGTTGCAGCTGGTAGAACAGATTCAAAGGTATCTGTTAATGAAACCTGGGTAGAACTTTTTCTCGATGCAAAGGAACCTTTAAATCAAGAGCACTTTTTAGAACAATTTAATTTAAACTTACCTAGTGATATAAGAGCTTTAGAAATAAAGAAAACCACTGCAGACTTTAATGTTATCCAGCATCCTAAAATTAAAGAGTACATCTATTTATTCTCTCATGGAGAGAAGTTTCATCCTTTTTGTGCGCCATTAATGGTTTACATGAAGGATGAACTCAATATAGAACTCATGCAACAAGCTGCCCAGATGTTTGTAGGAACTCATGATTACTGGTCCTACACCTATAAACCTAAACCTACTACAAATACAATTTGCACCATCGAAAGTGCAGTGATTGAGGAGAATGAAATGTATACAGCAAACTTTTTTCCTGAAATCAGTTATGTTTTTCGAGTACGAGGCAGCGGTTTTAAAAGGTATCAAATTAGGCTTATGATGGGGATTCTCTTTGATATAGGGCATGAAAAGATTTCACTTGATGAGTACAAAAAAACATTAATAGGAAGTAATAGAATTCATTTGAGTCATGTTGCTCCACCTAGTGGTTTACAACTGTTTAAGACAGATTTAACAAGGCAGTGATACTTCTGTGAGAACAATTCATTTAGTTTAGACCTTTTAAAACCCGATATTATGAAAACAAAAATTCTATTAATGGCATTTTTAATAGGTGCCGGAAGTTTATTTGCCCAAGAATTGGATGATAAGCTTGATAAAAGTCCTATGGATGCTACTTTTTATCCAGCTGAAGCTGCTAAGAGAGCGTTTAGAAAGGGCGTTACTGCTCCAAAGGTTAGAGTATTATATTCAAGACCAGCATTAAAAGGCAGAGAAATATTTAAAAAAGAAAAAGAAGATAAAGGTATCACCATGTATGGTCAAGCATGGCGATTAGGAGCTAATGAGAGTACCGAATTATTATTAATGCAAGACGCAATGATAGGCGGTAAAAAAATTGCTGCAGGTAGATATACGATTGTGGTAACTCCACATGAGGATTATTGGGTATTCCACATCAATTCAGAAAACGATGGATGGGGAAACTATGGACATAAACCGGAATTAGATCTTGTAACTGTAAAAGTTCCAGTAAAAAATGTTGAAAATAGTCTAGAACATCTTACAATCGCATTATACTCTCCTAATGAAGACAATGTAATTCATTTAAAAGTGGGTTGGGGAACTTACCGTGCTGAAATGCCAATTACGCTCATGTAATTGAAGTAACATAAACAAAAAAAGCTGACTTAAAAGTCAGCTTTTTTTGTTAGTAATTTAAACGGTTATTATTCTTCAGGAGCTAACTCAATAACTAGACCATCAAGCTCTTCGGTAATTGGAATTTGACAACCTAATCTAGAATTATCTTTTACAAAACTAGCTTCCCACAACATAGCTTCCTCGTCATCATTGCGTTCTCCTAGATCATGATCACTAATTATATAACATTGACAAGTGGCACACATTGCCATTCCACCACATGTAGCCTGTACAGGAAGTTCGTATGACTTACAAATTTCCATTACATTCATATTCATATCTGTAGGAGCAAGTAGTTCATGCTTCTCTCCTTCTCTATCAATCACGGTAATAGTTACATCGACTGCCATATTGCATTAAGCTTTTTGACCTATTTTTTTTACAACAGCTTTTTCAGCAACTTTATGCGATCCATCAAAACCAGATACACCACCTACTGTTGTATATTTCATAACATATCTTTTGTCTGGAAATATACGTTGATAAGCACTTTGACACATTAAAGTTGCCTCATGAAAACCACAGAGTATTAATTTCAATTTCCCTGGATATGTGTTAACATCACCAATAGCATAAATTCCCGGTATGTTAGTTTGATAATCTAGAGTGTTGTCAACCTTAATAGCATTTTTTTCAATCTCTAATCCCCAATCGGCGATTGGACCCAATTTTGGGGCAAGCCCGAATAATGGAATGAAGGCATCACAGTCAATCACCTCCATTCTTTTTGCTTTATCATTATGCTGAATTTCAACAGACTCCACTCTACTCTCACCATTTATCGCCTTCACTTCTGCAGGAGTAATTAACCTAATTTTATCCTGCTCAACTAG
This sequence comes from Nonlabens sp. SY33080, assembly GCF_011784885.1. Lineage (NCBI taxonomy): Bacteria > Pseudomonadati > Bacteroidota > Flavobacteriia > Flavobacteriales > Flavobacteriaceae > Nonlabens > Nonlabens sp. SY33080. The sequence goes on along the minus strand of NZ_CP050461.1, from coordinate 2,534,974 downwards.
TTCTTGAACTTTTTCAACGCTATCTAATGCACCTCTAAATTCTTCTCTCCTATGAACTAGTGTCACTTCACTAGCAACATCGGCCAAATAAATAGTCCAATCCAAAGCACTATCGCCACCACCAGCAATTACTACTTTTTTATCGCGATAATCCTCTGGATTTTTAATCATGTAGACTAGACCATTGTCTTCATACTTGTCTAGATTTTCAATAGCTGGTTTACGCGGTTCAAAGGATCCCAATCCACCAGCAATCGCCACTATTTTTGTGTGATGCTGCGTTCCCTTATTTGTAGTAACTATAAAGGAACCATCTTCTTGTTTCTCTATAGTTTGTGCTCTTTCTCCTAATGTAAAACCAGGTTGAAAAGGCTCTATTTGTTTCATTAGATTATCGATCAAATCACCAGCAAGAACATCTGGAAAGCCAGGAATATCATAAATGGGTTTTTTAGGATATAGTTCGGTAAGCTGCCCACCTGGTTGCGCAAGTGCATCAATTATATGACATTTAAGTTTAAGTAATCCAGCTTCAAAAACCGCAAATAATCCTGTGGGACCAGCACCGATAATAAGAATATCGGTTGTAATCATTTCTTTACTCATGATTTGATTTGTATTATACTACAAAGGTCGCTATCAACGTATTGCTATCCAAATAAAAGCAGACAATGTTAAAAAGAAATGATCTTAAAGTTTTGAGAAGAAAACAGTCAAGGAAGCGAGTGTAATAAAAAGAAAACAGCCCATCTTAATATCGTCAGATCACTCGCTTAACATGACCTTTCAAAACTATCGGTTAAAACTTAACGGTACGAATATACTTCATAAAGTAATACCCTACCAAAACAGTAGGGTATTATTTTTTACTTTAATAAATCTGCTAATGTTTGATTTTCTAATATAGCGAGTGTATTATCCCTTACTTGAGCCATAAGTCTATTCACACTGCAGGTTTCTTCGTCTTTACAGTCTTCGCACTTTTCATAAAAATTTAAACTTACACAAGGTAACATAGCAATAGGCCCTTCCAATATTCGGTGGACCGTACTCATTTTTATTTCATTAGGTGTAGTTAACAACAAGTATCCTCCACCTTTTCCCTTACGACTGGTAAGAATGTCCTGCCTACGTAATTCAAGTAAGATGCTTTCTAGAAATTTATGTGGGATGTTTTCTGCTTTGGCAATTGTCGATATAGCTATAGGCTTTTCATTGCCGTTTTTTGCTAGATATGTGAGTGCTTTAATCCCGTATTTTGTTTTTCTGGATAACATAGCTGCTTAATTTTACACAACGGTAAATATAAAAAACCTTTTATCTTAAAACCGGTTGTCCAGTGGTCATTGCTACCTTTATGATATCTGATAATAGACCGCGAGCTGTCACCTGTTTACCAGCTCCAGCTCCTTGAATGACTAAGGGTTGTTTTCCGTAAGATTTTGTGTAAACCTCAAAAAAACCATCACTGCCTCGTAATAAACCAGCAGGCGATTGTTTATCTACTACTTCTAACTTTACTGTAAGACTTTCTTTTTTAAGATCAAGAATACCTAGATGGCGTAATACGCTATTTTCACCTAGATTCTTCTTTAAATTTTGAAAAGGTGTGTCAAGTTCGTTTATACGGTCAAGGAATTCTTGCTTTCCAATATTCCTTAATTCAACTGGTACTAGATTATCGACCTCAATATCATCCAATTCGATCACATACCCTGCTTCACGTGCCAATATCAGTAATTTTCTAGCAACATCCATTCCAGACAAATCATCTCTAGGATCTGGCTCGGTATAACCATCTACAAGTGCGTCCTGTAACAACTGTGAAAATTGTTTCTCTTCTTGAGAAAAACGTGAAAAAATATAGCCTAGAGAACCAGAAAAAACTCCTGATATTTTCACGATCTCTTCACCGCTTTTATACAATTGCTTTATCGACTCTACAATAGGTAAAGCTGCACCTACATTAGTCTCGTATTCAAACCGTAAATCCTTAAAAGCCGCTATTTCACGAATTTCTTTGTAGTAGGTATAATTTAATGTGTTTGCAATTTTATTAGCTGTCACGATATGAAAACCCTTTGATAACAACTCTACGTAATAAAGGCTTAAATCTTTACTCGCGGTAGCGTCTACGGCAATTTTAAAATCTGGAATAGTGGCAAACGATTCATAAAAAGCATCGGGCTTGCGATCCATACCTTTAGATTTAAATTCATTTTGCCAGTCCTCATCAACACCCGATTCCTTTAAAACAGTATGTGTGCTGTTGGCCAAACCTACAATTCGTAGATCTAATTCGTGTTTTTCTTTGAAGAAGGTATGGGATTCAAGAACCTGTTCTATTAGAGTTTTACCCACATTTCCTATTCCAAAAATATATAAGTGTACTAGTTTCATCCTTTTAGTATTTTTAAGCAAGTGCTTTTGTTTCTGAAACCAAATGAAGTTTCACGCGTTTTTTTACAATCCGTTTTAAAATATTAATTAATTGATCGTGTTCAATGAGAAATGCATCGTGACCGTGAACAGATTGTATAATATTCAATGACGATGGAACCTTGTTTTTAATTGTTTCATACGTAGCTATATCTTCCTCAGCAAGGAAAAAACCGTCACTATTTATACAAATAATATCGATACTAGCTTTAGACTTAATAGCGATGGACTCAATATCATTGCTTCCATTTGTAACGTCAAATTGACTTAACAAATGATTTAAATGTCTGTATGCTGGTAGTGTAAATCGTTCTTGTAATGCAAGACCATGATAATTTAACCATGCTTGTACAGTTCCAGCATCTTTTTCAAATTTTTGATTAATGCCTGCTGGCGATCTATATAACGTCATCGCATGTTGTCTAGCTGTTTCAATAGGTTTATCACTGTTTTCTAAAATGGTTTGTTGTACATGACAACACGCTTGTAACCATAAAGTAGACTTCCAGTCTGCAGCAATAGGAACAATACTTTTAATTAGGGACGGCGCAATCGTAATTAACTCCCATAGTACAGCTCCACCTATACTTCCTCCTAAAGCTAGGTCAATGGTTGAGATGTTTAAGGTGTTGATCGCTTTCGCGAAAGCGTATCCCACATCTTTTAAATTCCAATCTTGATAATTAAAGATAAGCTCATCAACTTCTTCTGAGTATCCGTTTCCCGGTATATCAAAGGTCAATACGGTATAACGATCAAGGTCGATGACCTTTCCCAAACCTACCAATTGTGGCCACCAAGAAGTAACATTTGAATTGCCCGTGAGTGCATGAGTAATCAGAATTATGGGCGCGGTATGTAGTTCACGCCCAAAAATCTGATAGGAAACACTAATATCTTGAATTTTACCAGATACTGTTTTAAAGTCTGGAATTCTCACTTTTTTTAACTGTGACATATTAAATTTTTACAGTTTGTGATACTTTTTCAAAAGCAGATTCTAGATCGGCTATTAAGTCATCAACGCTTTCTAGACCTACCGAAAGTCGAATTAAATCTTTTGAAACACCTGTACTTAATTGCTGTTCATCAGACAATTGTTGGTGTGTGGTACTGGCAGGATGTATAATTAGAGATTTTGTATCGCCTATATTAGCTAAAAGCGAAAACAACTCCGTTTTATCGGCGATAGTTTTTGCTCCTTCAAAACCGGACTTTACTCCAAAGGTGACGATTCCACTTTGTCCTTTAGGCAAGTACTCTTGGGCAAGCTGATAATACTTACTCGATGATAGACCAGGATAATTAACCCAGGCAACTTCTTCCCTTGACTCTAACCAATTTGCGATTTTAAGTGCATTCTCAGAATGCTTTTGGATTCGTAACTCTAGAGTTTCTAGGCCTTGTATGATTTGCCATGCATTGAATGGTGAAATTGCCGCACCTAAATCTCTCAAACCTTCAATTCGCACCTTGGCAATAAATGCTGCCGCTTCTAAAGCCTCACTATACACAAGACCATGATAGCCCGGTGAAGGCTCTGTAAATTCAGGGAATTTACCATTTGTCCAATCAAACGTTCCCGCATCTATAATAATTCCTCCTAGCGCTGTTCCATTCCCATTTATGTATTTTGTAAGTGAGTGGATAACAATATTTGCACCATGTTCAATAGGGTTGAGTAAAAAAGGTGTTGCAACGGTATTATCAACAATTAACGGCACCTTTGCTTGTTGAGCTTGTGAACTTATTTTTTTAAGGTCGAGCACATCTAGTTTGGGATTTCCAAGTGACTCTACAAAAACAGCTCTGGTGTTTTCTTGTAACGCATTGATAAAAGAATCTGGCTCATTAGGATCTACAAAAGTGGTGGTAATCCCAAGTCTTGGTAAGGTTACTGATAGTAGGTTATAAGTACCACCATAAAGAGAATTGCTTGCAATAATATGATCACCAGCTCGCAATAAAGTTAGTAAGGTAGTTGATATCGCACTTGTACCAGATGCTGTGGCTACAGCAGCAATACCACCTTCTAGGGCAGCTAATCGCTGCTCAAGAACATCTACTGTAGGGTTGTTAATCCTAGTATAAATAAAACCAGGTTCAGCTAGTGAAAATAAATTTGCAGCATGATCGCTGTTATTAAAGACATAGCTTGTGGATTGATACAAGGGTACTGCTCTTGTACCAGCGTTTGCTTTAAAATCATGACCTGCGTGTAATGAAGTTGTTGAAAATTTTTGTGACATTGTAATTGTTTAAAAAAATTAATTAAATGCCCAAAACCGTATGAAATAGATATCCTCTTGCTCTATGCAAGAATCGATAAATCAAAAAAGAAACGTAATGGAGTAGTTACCTACTGGCCTGCGTATCATCTCTCCTATTAACTAGGCAGAAAGTAGCACCTTCTTAATTTAGAATTAAGGGTTGCTAAGGAGTCATCGGGTCTGTTCCCTCGTCCTTTCTTGATAATTTCAGTATGGTAATGAACGTGAGTACAAATATTCAAAAAGAAATTTTACAATTCCAAAGTTTTAATGAAATTTAATCCCTATTAATTTACTAGGATTTACAAATAGCTGTTTTTAAATACATTACACCTAATTAAAATAAAGTTAAACTCTCAAATTGTTAATTTAATATGAACTCTTAATAACTATTAATTTAATAACTCTTACATTTGTTGCCGATTAAACGAGGACAGATTTGGCTGATTGCGACCTCGAATTGAGATTTCTTAATTCATAAACGCTAAAACAGTAAGACTATCTAACTATACAGCCCAATTTTGTTCTTAATTATTAATGCGTAGTATGCTTTAAGGTATGCTTTCGCGAAAGCGTAATAAAAATATGCCCTATTTATTTACAAGTGAATCTGTGAGTGAAGGTCACCCAGATAAAGTCGCAGATCAAATAAGCGACGCTTTATTAGATAATTTTCTTGCTTTTGATCCAGAATCAAAAGTTGCTTGTGAAACTCTTGTCACAACTGGTCAAGTAGTTCTTGCCGGCGAGGTAAAAACTGATTCTTACATTGATGTTCAACACATCGCAAGAGATGTAATTAACCGTATAGGTTATACTAAAGGAGAATATCAATTTTCTGGAGATTCATGTGGTGTTATTTCTTTAATACATGAACAATCTCAAGACATAAATCAAGGTGTGGATAGAGCTACAAAAGAAGAACAAGGAGCAGGTGACCAAGGAATGATGTTTGGTTATGCTACGAATGAAACTGAGAATTTCATGCCACTAGCACTGGATATCTCGCACAAAATATTAATCGAACTAGCAGCCTTACGCAGAGAAAATAAGGATATTACTTATTTAAGACCAGATGCCAAATCACAAGTAACTATTGAATACAGTGATGATAATGTACCCCAACGTATAGATGCTATAGTAATATCTACACAACACGATCCGTTTTCTAATAATGATAATGAGATGTTATCGAAAATTAAAAAAGATCTTGTTGAAATTTTAATTCCTAGAGTTATCGCCCAGCTTCCAGAGTATGCTCAAAAGCTGTTTAATGATAATATCACCTATCACATCAATCCGACTGGAAAATTTGTAATTGGTGGTCCTCATGGAGATACTGGACTTACTGGACGTAAAATAATTGTAGACACTTATGGTGGTAAAGGAGCTCACGGTGGTGGAGCGTTTTCTGGTAAAGATCCTTCTAAAGTAGATCGCAGTGCTGCCTATGCTGCTAGACATGTTGCAAAAAATTTAGTTGCGGCAGGACTTGCAAGCGAGGTGCTTATACAAGTAAGTTATGCAATAGGTGTGGTAGAACCTACCTCAATCCTAGTAGACACTTATGGAACCGCAAATGTTGAAATGACTGATGGTGAGATTTCTAAAATCGTAGCCGAGATATTTGATATGAGACCTGCGGCAATAGAAAGTAGGTTGAAATTACGTAACCCGATTTATGAAAAAACAGCGGCTTATGGTCACATGGGTCGTGAACCTTATGTTGAAAAACGTGTTTTTGAAAGCCCTTATAAAGGTCGAGTAGAAAAGGAAGTTGAATTTTTCACTTGGGAAAAACTGGACTATGTAGACCAAGTTAAAGAAGCTTTTAATTTATAAGCTTTATAAGTGTTTCAATAAAAAAAGGGTAGCTTTTAAAAGCTACCCTTTTTTTATTGAGATAGATTTTTTTATCTGTATTCGATGGTAACTACCTCTTCTTTAACAGGCTCAACAATTAATTCCTTTTTAGTCTGATCCTCGTTATTAACTTGTGCATCTTCAGAATGACCGCCTAATATAGGAGCCACTACTAAACCAATTAAACAAGTCAATTTAATCAAAATATTCATGGAAGGACCAGATGTATCCTTAAATGGATCTCCTACTGTATCACCAGTTACTGCAGCCTTATGAGCATCTGACCCTTTGTATGTCATTTCACCGTTGATTTCAACACCTGCTTCAAAAGACTTTTTAGCATTGTCCCAAGCGCCACCAGCATTGTTTTGGAAAATTGCCCAAAGAACACCACTTACCGTTACACCAGCCATATAACCACCTAACATCTCGGCAATAGCAAGATGATCCATTCCAAATATCATAGGGACAAATGCAATAATCAATGGAAAACCTATGGTTAACAAACCAGGTAGTAACATTTGTTTTAAAGATGCCTGAGTTGATATAGCTACACATTTATCGTACTCTGGCTTTCCAGTTCCTTCCATTATTCCAGCTATTTCCTTGAATTGACGACGTACCTCATAAACCATTTCCATAGCTGCCTTACCTACCGCATTCATGGCAAGTGCGCTAAATACAACAGGCACCATGCCTCCTACAAATAACATCGCAAGAACAGGAGCCTTATAGATATTGATACCGTCTATTCCTGTGAATGTAACATAGGCTGCAAACAAGGCTAATGAGGTTAATGCTGCCGATGCAATTGCAAAACCTTTTCCGGTTGCTGCCGTAGTATTACCTACTGAATCCAATATATCAGTACGTTCTCTTACGATAGGGTCTTGTTCACTCATTTCGGCAATACCACCAGCATTATCAGAAATTGGTCCAAAGGCATCAATTGCTAATTGCATTGCAGTTGTAGCCATCATTGCACTTGCTGCAAGCGCAACACCATAGAAACCAGCAAAAGCATAAGATGCCCAAATCGCTCCGGCAAATAAAATTACTGAAGGAAAGGTAGAAATCATTCCCGTAGCTAGACCTGCAATAATGTTTGTTCCTGCACCGGTTGAAGATTGTTGTACAATCTTAAGAATTGGTCTTTTTCCCAAACCAGTATAATATTCTGTAACCGAGGATATAACTGCACCTACTACTAATCCAACAAGAGTTGCTAGAAAAACATTAAAAGAAGAAACCTCAACAGGATTTGTTATACCAAAGAAATCCATTTTCATCGTTTCTGGCAACATCCAGGTACACAGGCCATAACAGGCTATTGCTACAAGAACAATAGATGTCCAGTTTCCTATATTTAAAGCACCCATTACCTGAGCTTCTTTAGCCTCATTACTTTTAATTTTAACAAGCATCGTACCTATTACAGATATGATGATACCTACACCTGCAATTGCCATAGGTAATAAGATAGGACCTATTCCTCCAAACCCTTCACTAGTTATATCACCACCCATATCTCTAATTACATAATTTCCTAAAACCATAGCTGCTAGAACCGTTGCCACATAGGATCCAAAGAGGTCTGCGCCCATTCCTGCTACATCACCTACATTATCCCCAACATTATCTGCAATGGTTGCTGGATTACGAGGATCATCCTCGGGAATGCCAGCTTCTACTTTACCTACTAGATCTGCTCCAACGTCGGCTGCTTTAGTATATATTCCACCACCTACTCTAGCAAACAGTGCAATCGATTCTGCTCCAAGTGAAAAACCTGCTAGTGTTTCCAGTACAATAGTCATAAGATCTCCTGCTGTTCTTGTTTCACCCATAAATTCTGTTGCAGCCCATTCCCCATTCATAAATAACTGGAAAAACAAGATAAAGAATGCTGTGAGTCCTAATACAGCTAGACCAGCTACTCCTAGACCCATTACTGTTCCTCCACCAAATGAAATTCCAAGGGCTTTAGGCAAGCTCGTTTTTGCAGCTTGTGTAGTTCTAACGTTAGTTTTTGTAGCTATCTTCATTCCAATATTACCAGCATAAGCAGAGAAGACGGCTCCGAAAACAAAAGCAATAACAATCATCCAGTGTGTAGTAGGGACAACTACTGATACAATCGCCAGTAAAACACTGACAATGATTACAAAAATGGAAAGCAGTTTGTATTCTGCTTTTAAAAATGCGAGTGCACCTTCATAAATATGATCCGAAATTTCTTTCATCGTTCCATCTCCAGCATCTTGTTTCATAACCCAAGATTTTTTGATGACCATATAAACTAGGCCTAAAAGCGCCAGTGCAACTGGCAAATAAATCATGTATGATTCCATAAGTAATAAAATTGTTTGGTTTAAAATCTTGCTAATGTAACAAATAAATGTTAAGAAATCGATTGAGTAACTTAAATCTAATGGCCTTAATTATTGAAATAATGAAATAAATGTTAAAGCATCAATCGACCTTAAAAGGAGGTTCCATAAAGTTTTCTTATTTTTTGTTTAATTTTTATCTAATAAGCTTAAACAAAAAGATATGTGTGAGTACTTTTATAAAAAAAAGATGATACAAGATTTAGGTAATTCCAACTTTGAAAATTATGTAGGAGCGTCAGAAGGTTTCTCTGAAATGGCCTACCAAATGACCTCACATGTACTTACTTTAGGATATGCGGTAATGTTTGCAGGGCTTCTGTACTTTATCCTCACCATTAAAAACGTTGACAAAAAATATAGAATGTCCAACATACTATCGGCAGTTGTAATGGTTTCTGCGGCATTATTGCTATATGCACAAGCAGGTAACTGGACTTCTAGCTTTTCCTTTGATCCTGAAGCAGGTAAGTATTTTTTAAATCCAGATGGAGACTTGTTTAACAATGGATACAGGTACCTTAATTGGTTAATCGATGTTCCTATGTTACTTTTTCAAATTCTATTTGTGGTTACACTAACTAAATCTAAAGTTAGCTCTGTGAGAAATCAATTTTGGTTTTCAGGAGCGATGATGATTATAACCGGTTACATAGGTCAATATTATGAAGTAACAAATCTTCCTGCCTTTTTCATTTGGGGTGCTATCTCAACGGTATTTTTCTTCCATATATTATGGTTAATGAATAAGGTTATTAAAGAAGGTAAAGAAGGTATTCCAAAAAAAGGCCAAAAAATACTTTCTAATATTTGGATATTATTTTTAATCTCATGGTTCTTATATCCAGGAGCGTATTTAATGCCTCACCTAGCAGGGATAGAAGGTTTCTTATACAATGAGTCTGGTGTAGTAGGTAGACAGATCACTTATACGATTGCAGATGTTTGTTCTAAAGTTATTTATGGTGTTTTACTAGGTAACTTAGCTTTAGTCTTAAGTAATAATAAAAAAATGATTGAGACAGCATAATAGTAGTTGGTTGTTTGTTGATTGAAAAAGCCGATACTTTAAAATAAGCATCGGCTTTTTACTGTTTAATTACTAGGTATGGGTTTGTAGTATGCCACGCTTTCGCGAAAGCGCACACCTATATTTACTATTAAAAACTAAAACCAAAACTACCGGTTATTGCCATCGACCTAGCATCGGGTAAGAAGTTATAACTACCTCTAAAACTAACATCAATGCGCAATATTTTAAAGATATTACCTATACCTGCGCTATATTCCCAGTAAACATCCTCTGGAGCGCGGTACATTAAACCACTGCGATTTATAGCCCTGTTTTCATCACTGATAGTTCCATATACTGCCTTTACACCTACCAACTCTCTAAGCTGTAAATCTCTTAATCCTGGTATACGAGAAAACAAACGACCATTGAAATTATGATCTAAATGTATGGTGGCGTATTGATCTGTAACGAACTCGTAGAAATCCATCGTATTAAATGTTCCTTGTATATTAAAATAAGTTTGATTTCCTGGAACTACATTAAGTAAGGATAATGGAACGGTTCCAAAAGTTTTACCAGCTTCAACCCGAGCAGTCAATCGTCCAAAGGCACCTATTTGAAATGGGTGAGAATAATAAAAAGAAAACTTATCATAATTAAAGTCACTATTCAAAAGATCTTTAATCCCTTTGGTATAATTCATATACAAAATGGGATATGCGCCCTCATTTATCAATGTTCTATCAACTCCATAATTAGACATTTTTCTACCAGGCGTATAAGTGGTGGTTAATGTTATTGCAGATTGTTTTACTTCACCTGATACCTCACCTGTGTCAGGATCCAAATAATCCAAACTAAAAACTCCTGGATTAGCTGTTTCTATGGTTCTATAACTACCGTTTAATCTAACTTCAAAATTATAAACCGGTTCAAAACTTACACCTACGGTACTTAAGTTAATGTTAGATAATCTGTTATTGTTACCTGCACTTATCAGTGCGCTTGAAGCTAGACTGCGACCTAGTACGTCGTTTGTATTTGTTAAACTCGCTCCTAGTTGTTCTACATCTCTTCTGTTTCCTGCGTATACAGTAAGCCTGCTACGCTTGTCTAATAACGCTTTTCCAGAAATCCCATATTTAAACTTGTCGTCTCTAAATCCATAGGCGGTATATCCTTCAATACGCCACGGGTCATTGGAAGTAAAAAAAGTTCTTCCACCAGCTCTTAGTCTTAATCCTTCAACATCGTTAAATCCAAAGATTGAAAATATAGGTCCAATATCGTAACCATCCATTTCATAGTAACCAGATGCGAGTATGGTCCCTAAATTGTACAGTCGCTTAAATTTCTTATTCTTTTTAAGCGTGTCCAGCATTACATAAATTTGTTTCTCGTCTTTGTTAAGTTTTTCCAATCTATTTTGATCCCAATACGCCTCGTCACGATTATAAACTTCTGGATCAAAATCATTGACCCTACGCTTGTAAAAGTCTGCTGGTTTTTCAATATCAAATTGATAATTATCATAAAGGGTAGTACGCTTACCGTAAATACCCTTGGATTTTTCTTTTTTATTGAGTGCAAAATCACTCATGAAATAATCTCTGGTGATTAAGAATAAACTGTCATTGAGAACGTCAAATTCTTGCTCTATATAAATCTCTTTTACCCAATTAATATTAGCACTTTTAGTGGCTTGCATATTTATTTCTTTGATAGCATAGGATTCTGCAGCCACCCAAAAGTCACCTTTAAAAGTAAGTTCATTTTTACGTCGAGGATAGTAGATAATATTATAAGATTCGACACCATCAACTAAAGCGGTATCTCTCAAGACGTAATTATAAGTATCAATACCTGCTTTACCTACTGGGCTAGCAAAGCTCTTATCAAAGAATTTTAAATATCTATCGTAGACATCTATATCATTGTACAGATCTTTTACGAATGCGATTATAGTTTGATTGTTTGAAAAACCTGAGTTTTTATTAGCCTTGACATCTTCCTTTTTTTTATTTAATTGATTATCTCCGTATACCTTAGCGAGTGACTCATTAATAAAAATAGGCAAGTAAGTTTTACCTGTAACCCTACTTGTATCTGCATAATCAAAAATAAACTCCATCCCTCTAAAAAGCTTAGAATTAATCATGGCACTATCGATAGTGTTCATATCAAATTCTAATTTCTCGTATTTATCATATTGATACTGCTTAAATTGAGCTAGACCATTCTTACGTCTATTCTCCCATACTTTTCTCAAAATATCTATGGCAGGATTATTCTTTTTTGAAGTTTTACCAGTGTATACAACCACTTCATCTAACGAAGCTGTTTCAGTTTCCAAAGTGATAGTTAAATCTAGGGAAACTTTAGCATTAAGTTTTATAACTTGGGTTTTATAACCGATAAAGGAAACTTCTATACTGTCAAATGAATTATCAGATTGTAGGTAAAATCTTCCGTTGTCATTAGTGATCGTACCTTCACTTGAATTTGGAAACACCACATTTGCAAAAGCAACTGTTTCTCCTAGATCATCATAAACTACTCCACCTACTTTAGTTTGAGCCATGGAATAAGAAGAACATATAAAAATGGAAAACAGTAATAAATGGAGACTTCTCAATAAACAGGTAGGTAATTTTTCCATGACAAGTGGGATAGGTGTCAAATTATATAACAATAGAAGAAACGAATATAAGTAAGTGAAGTTATAAGTCTATTACTTTTTAATCACGAAGTGTTAACCTTTTAATTTAAAAACCCATAAACGAGAAACCAATTCTCATGAAAAACTTACTTATTTCATTGTTTTTAATTATTAATACCGTATGCCTAAGTCAGGTTGGTATAAACACCACAAGTCCTAATGCAAATCTTGAAATTGCAGCAGGAACAACTGCTGAATACAACGGTATTTTATTACCGAAAAATGATGAATTTCCAACTACCGCAACTTCAAACCAAGATGGCATGATGATATACATAACAGGTAACGGATCTGTTACAAAGGGTTATTGGTATTACGATCACGGTAGTGGCTGGAAAAAGCTAATTCAAGGAGAAAATGAAGGTTTCTTAAAAACATATTTAAATCCCAAATTCCCTGATGGAATGAACGAGCTACAACCAGTTACTGTAAACTTGAGCTTAGGCAGCTTTACTGTTCCTACTGGGAAAAATTTATATATTACCTCTGTTTATCGCGGGAATGCCGCCCTTACTTTACAAGCATTTGATTTTTCACAATCCTTATCTTATACGTTAATAAGTAATACTCGTGCTACCTATGGATTTCCGACATTTAATAATCCTATTATCATAGGACAACAAGATTACGCGTTAGGTAATTGTGTAATCAATGGTTTTTTAGTAGATGCCACTATAGTACCTATCTATGCAAATACTTCGTATACTGTTCCTGCAAACAAGGTATTCGTTTATCTAACTTCCAATCAAACTAACACTAACCCTATAAATGAAATTGAAATTGACGGATCCTTTGTTACCAATACAGGAACAAATAATAGTAATTCTGGCAATGCAGAAGCTTCCACCATGCCTCTATTTGTTGATGAAGGTCAGATAATAAGGTTAAGAAATGGAGGAATTATGAATGGTTACTTAATAGACAAATAAAAACCCAGCTAGAAAGCTGGGTTATAAACTCTTTATGTTATAGAAATCTATTTTCTATACATCACTTTTTTGACACCTTCTATCACATCCTCGTGATTAGGTAACCATTCCTTTAAAAGTACTGGTGAATAGGGTGCAGGAGTGTCTTGAGTATTAATTTTATAAATAGGAGCATCTAAGTAATCAAATGCTTCAGCTTGAACCATGTGCGAGATCTCTGTAGATACATTTCCAAATGGCCATGCTTCCTCAAGAATAACCAATCTATTCGTTTTCTTTACCGATTCAAGAATCGCTTCTTTATCATATGGTCTCACTGTTCTTAGATCTATGATTTCACAAGAAATACCATCCTTCTCAAGCTCTTCTGCTGCTGTATACGCTTCTTTAATAATTTTTCCAAATGAAACTATCGTAACATCAGTTCCTTCTCTTTTTATATCAGCAACACCTAGTGGCAATACATATTCATCCTCTGGCACCTCACCTTTATCACCATACATTTGCTCAGATTCCATGAAAATTACTGGATCATCATCTCGAATTGCAGCCTTCAATAAACCTTTGGCGTCATAAGGATTTGACGGTACAACAACTTTAAGCCCAGGACAGTTTGCAAACCAGCTTTCAAAAGCTTGTGAGTGAGTCGCGGCAAGTTGCCCAGCACTAGCTGTAGGTCCACGAAAAACGATTGGACATTTAATTTGTCCACCTGACATCTGACGGATTTTTGCAGCATTGTTTATAATTTGATCAATACCTACAAGAGAGAAATTGAACGTCATAAACTCAATAATAGGACGATTACCCGTCATGGTAGACCCTACTCCTACTCCTGCAAAACCTAACTCAGATATTGGTGTATCAATAACACGTTTAGGACCAAACTCATCCAACATTCCTTTTGATGCCTTATAAGCACCGTTATATTCTGCCACTTCTTCACCCATTAAATAGATAGACTCATCACGTCTCATCTCTTCACTCATGGCCTCACAAACGGCCTCACGGAATTGTATTGTTTTCATAGAACTGTTTTAACAATAAGGACAACAAAAATAAAGCACTACTATCAATAAAAATGCTAAAAAGCGTTATAAAATATTTGATATTTTCGATCCTTACAGACTACAACGTTTGAGAATAGCGTATATTTGAAGCACTACTACCTATAATTCAAGTTAAAATTCCATTTTTTTGTAAAAATTTATTATGCACGCATAGTTTTTTTGCCGATTTTATCGTAATTTCGCAAACGTTTGAAAAAGACGATAAAAGCATATAAATATGAAGATTTTAGTTTGTATAAGTCATGTTCCAGACACGACTTCAAAAATTAATTTTACCGATAACGATTCAAAATTTGACACTAACGGTGTACAATTTGTAATTAATCCCAACGATGAGTTCGGTCTTACTCGTGCCATGTGGTTTAAAGAAAAACAAGGCGCAAGTGTTGAGGTTGTAACAGTAGGTGGTGCAGAGGTAGAACCTACCTTAAGAAAAGCACTTGCTATAGGTGCCGATACTGCAATTAGAGTAGATGCTCCTGCAACAGATGGTTATTCTGTAGCTCAAGAACTTGCGGCAGTAGTTAAAGAAGGTGGTTATGATCTAGTTATAGGAGGACGTGAATCGATCGACTATAACGGTGGTATGGTTCCTGGAATGGTTGCTGCAATGACAGGTGCTAGTTTTGTAAACACTTGTATCTCTCTAGAAATCGATGGGAATAACGCTACTGCAATACGTGAAATCGATGGTGGTAAAGAAACAGTAACCACTACACTTCCTTTAGTTATAGGTGGTCAGAAAGGATTGGTAGAAGAAAGCGACTTACGTATTCCTAACATGAGAGGAATTATGATGGCTCGTAAAAAGCCTTTGAATGTAAAGCCAGCTGCTCAAGGTTCAGAAGAAACAAAAACTGTTTCATTTGAAAAACCAGCTCCTAAAGGTGATGTTAAGTTAGTAGATGCAGACAATCTTGATCAGCTTATCGACCTTTTACACAACGAGGCAAAAGCTATTTAAATAAAACATTAATGTGGTAGAGTTTACGCTTTCGCGAAAGCGTAATTACCACAAACTTTAAACACAACACATATGTCAGTTTTAGTATATACAGAATCAGAAAACGGTGCATTCAAGAAAAATGCATACGAAGTGGCTAGTTATGCAAAAGGTATTGCAGACATGCTAGGTACAGATGTTGCTGCAGTTGCATTTCATGCAAACGGCGCTGGTGATCTAGGAACTTATGGAGTGAATAGATTACACAATGCAACAGACAGCTCTCTAGAAAAATTTAATGCAGGCGCTTATGCCAAGGCTATTGCACAAGCTGCCAAGGCAGAAAATGCTCAAGTAGTAGTTATAAGCTCTAGCGCAAATTCAAAATACCTAGGATCCCTATTAAGCGTAGCTCTTGAAGCTGGATACGTTACTAATGTAGTAGGATTACCATCTAGTAGCTCTCCATTTACAGTAAAGCGTAGTGTTTTCACAAACAAAGCATTTGCCAATACAGAAATCACAACCGATGTTAAACTGGTAGGACTTTCTCAAAATGCTTATGGCCTTAAAGAGAATGCAGTTGAGTGTACGGTAAATGAACTTGCTACTCAAATTGAAGAATCAGATCTTAAGGTGCACGTGCAGTCTGTAGATAAAGCTACAGATAAAGTAAGTATCGCAGATGCAGAAATCGTAGTAAGCGCAGGTCGTGGTCTTAAAGGTCCAGAAAATTGGGGAATGATTGAAGAACTTGCAGAAGTTCTAGGAGCCGCTACGGCTTGTTCAAAACCTGTATCTGATATGGGATGGAGACCTCATGGTGAACACGTAGGACAAACTGGTAAGCCAGTTGCTACAAACCTATACATCGCAATTGGAATTTCTGGTGCGATACAACACCTAGCTGGTATTAACGCTTCAAAAACTAAAGTTGTTATTAATACAGACCCAGAAGCACCTTTCTTTAAAGCTGCTGATTATGGTGTAGTAGGTGACGCTTTTGAAGTTGTACCTGCTCTAATTGAGAAATTAAAGGCTTTTAAAGCAGCAAATTCATAATTTCTAGATTATTTCTTAAGAAAATCTTAGATTTAAGGCTGTGCAAAAGGAGAAAAACCTCATTTTTGCACAGCTTTTTTAATTCATGAAATAAATTTATGAGTCTAAAACGACTTAGCATACGAGGAATATCTTACAGCCAAACACAAAATGGCGCTTATGCACTCGTATTAAAGGAAGTAGATGGCACTAGACAATTACCTATTGTCATAGGAGCTTTTGAAGCACAAAGTATTGCCATAGCACTGGAAAAGGAATTAAGTCCACCCAGACCACTTACTCATGATTTATTTAAAAACTTTGCCGAACGTTATAGCATTGTTGTAAAACAAGTAATTATACACAAGCTAGTCGATGGTGTTTTTTACAGTAGTTTAATCTGTGAAAGAGATAAGATAGAAGAAATAATTGATGCAAGAACTAGTGACGCCATAGCACTTGCAGTACGTTTTAAAGCTCCTGTTTTTACTTATGAAAACATATTAGATGAAGCAGGGATTCAACAAAACATTACACCAGACAAAGAATTATCTCAAGATCCTGTAGACAGTGATGAGGTTGTTGAAGAATTGATGAGCTCCACAACAGATACAAAAGAAGATTATAGCAATTACAGCTTAAAAGAACTTAATAAAATGCTAGGCGATGCTGTTTCAAGAGAAGACTACGAATTGGCAGCACAAATAAGAGACGAGATCTCAAAACGATAATCCAATCACCACATGACAGCTCTAACAGCAAAACTTAAATACGTTTTACCTATTTTATTGTTTTTGGCACCCGTTTTTGGACTTGCTCAAACGGAAAGTACCACCGCGGCATTTGAATCCACTAAGGCTTTTGGAATAACATTTGAAAGTCTCTATCGTGGACTCATAGGAATGATTTTTATAATTGGAATCTGCTTTTTATTAAGTTCCAATCGCAAACAAATAGATTGGAAACTAGTAGGGATAGGTCTGGCCTAGCAAATATTATTTGCCATAGCAGTACTTAACTTTGAAACAGTAGCTATCATATTTGATGCAATATCTACCGGTGTAGTAAAATTTCTTAATGTTAGTGAGGCTGGTGCCGAGTTTGTTTTTGGGAGTTTTGTTGACGATAAACAATCATGGGGTTACATTTTTGCATTTAAAGTTCTACCTACCATAGTATTCTTTTCAGCTTTTACATCACTCATGTACTACCTAGGTATTTTACAAAAAGTGGTATTTGTATTTGCATGGGTAATGAGTAAAACAATGAGACTAAGTGGAGCAGAATCACTTGCTGCCGCAGCAAATATTTTTATTGGACAAACCGAAGCACCTCTTGTCGTTAAACCGTACTTAGAAAAAATGACTAAGTCAGAAATACTGTGTTTAATGGTAGGTGGTATGGCAACCATTGCCGGTGGTGTCCTTGCAGCTTTCATAGGGTTTTTGGGACAAGGAGATCCAGAACAAGAAGTATTTTTTACAAAACAATTGCTCACAGCATCTATTATGAGTGCCCCAGCAGCAATTGTAATAGCCAAAATGCTATTTCCTGAAACTAATCCTGAAAAAATTGATCGATCATTAAAAGTATCTAAAGATAAAATAGGAACTAATATACTTGATGCTATTTCACGAGGTACTACCGATGGTTTAAAGCTAGCTGTTAATGTAGGTGCTATGTTATTAGTATTTACAGCACTTATCGCCGTTGTAAACTGGACATTAGGCGATTTAATAGGTGAATGGACAGGACTTAATGTGGTAATTAACGATTACACTAACGGTCAATACGAGAATTTATCAATGCAGTATATATTAGGGAACATTTTTGCCCCAATAGCATGGATAATTGGAGTTCATAGTGACGATATTGTATTGATAGGACAGCTACTTGGTGAAAAAACAATACTTAATGAGTTTATTGCATATGGCTCATTGAAAGATCTCAAAGAAGCCGGTAAAATCGCACACCCTAAATCGATTATTATAGCTACCTATGCATTATGTGGATTTGCAAATTTTGCTTCGATTGGAATTCAAATAGGTGGAATAGGCGTACTTGCTCCTAGTCAAAGAGCAACTTTAGCTAAATTCGGAATCAAAGCATTGATAGGTGGAACTTGCGCAGCATTACTTACTGCTACCATAGCCGGAATGCTTTACGGTTAATTAACACTAATTTTAGCTACACCTTAACATTTCTTTAATAATTTGTATAAATTTGCAGACGAGTTTAAAACAATGACGTCTACAAATTATTTCAAAAAATATGAATACCCTAATGCCGAGTTGCTCTGCTACGACAACTACGTCATTGGCAAAGTTCATGAAGGCGCGACCGTAGATACTGAGCTAGCGATGCGCATGCTTACAGATGTTAATGAGTCTTATAAGGATAAAAAAGTAATTTTCATCTCAAACCGACAATTTGGCTATTCCGTTGACCCAAAAGTGTACAAACTAGTTAATCCGAAAAAGTTAATTGGTATTGCAATTGTAGGTCACACCAAAGAGCAAAAAATTCAGGCTACAATTGAACAAACTCTATATTCAGGATCCTTTGGTTTTTTTGATTCTTTAGATAAAGCAATCGCATGGGCTCACAGTTTTTTCCCAGAGTTAAGAAATTCCTCTGCTGGTTAAAACCACAATTAATTAGTTGTCTTTATATTTGATTGTTGGCATTTCGCTTTCGCGAAAGCGAAATATAACTAGTAGTAATTTTACACAATAACATTTTCATACATGAAGCAATATCACGACTTACTGCAATTAATTTTAGACCAAGGTATAGATAAAGGAGATCGCACCGGAACTGGAACTCGCAGTATTTTTGGACATCAGCTTCGATTTAATCTTCAAGAAGGTTTCCCGTTAGTAACAACCAAAAAAGTACATCTTAAATCAATAATTTACGAACTGCTGTGGTTACTTTCTGGAGACACAAATATTGCCTTTCTAAAGGAAAACAATGTACGTATTTGGAATGAATGGGCCGATGAGAATGGTGATCTAGGTCCCGTTTATGGTCATCAATGGCGCAACTGGAATAGTGAAGGCATTGATCAAATAAAGGATGTTATCCATACCTTAAAAACAAATCCCAACAGTCGCCGTATGATGGTAAGCGCCTGGAATCCTAGCGTTATGCCAAACACTAGCGTAAGCTTTTCAGAAAATGTAGCCAATGGAAAAGCTGCATTACCACCATGCCATGCTTTTTTTCAATTTTATGTAGCCGATAATAAGTTGAGCTGTCAACTTTATCAACGCAGCGCCGATGTTTTCTTAGGTGTTCCCTTTAATATAGCTAGTTACGCCTTACTTACCATGATGGTTGCACAAGTGTGTGGATTTGAATACGGTGATTTTGTTCACACATTTGGTGATGTTCATATATACCACAACCTAATGGATCAAGTTAAATTACAACTTACTAGAGAACCTAGAAAATTACCCGTCATGAAGTTAAATCCAGAAATTACTGATATTTTTGACTTCAAATACGAAGACTTTACTCTTGAAAATTACGATCCTCACCCAGCCATTAAAGGTGTCGTTTCTGTATAGCCTATTCTTTTTAGGATTATGCCAACTTATAAGTGCTCAAGGCACATTAACCGATCCTTTTGAAAACTACAGAAGTATTGACAATACACAATACAAACACTCTAAGACCTTATATGTATTTGATCTTAACATAAAGCCGCACAAGGACTCGACGCTGGCTATTCTAGAATGGCGGTCACATCCTAATTTGTATAAATACATGATAGAGATGTATGACCAACCAGGCGGAGAATTAATCTATAGACAAATTCACAGGTCCAAGGAAAATTACATGCCAGCTTCTGGACATTTTGTAGTTTATCCAATAACTGGAAAACTGTCTGGAACACCCTTAAGCATCAATTTAAACGAAGCCAAGGAACGAGAATTTGAGCCCAAGAACACCTCTAGATATCTACAAATAAAAAAACGTGAAGCCGAACAAAGGGAAATAGACAAAAGAAGAGAAGCCAAAGAGGCTCAACTGGAACTAGAGCGTAATTCAAGATTAACACCTCAATCTTTTTTAATGGTGCTGTACATTCTGATTATAGCAATCTTTGTTACTGTGGTAGTCCTGATTTTCAAAAATTCAGGAAAGTAATGCACTAGCCTACTTCATAAGGTATTCATAAAAAAAGCACCTTGAGTATCTTAATTCAAAAAAGGTTATAAATTTGAGTCGATGTCCGAACTCAAAGAACTATTTCTATCTACTAGACAACAAACTGAGAACATATGTAGGCCTTTAAAAACTGAAGACTATGTGGTTCAACCTATTGTTGACGTATCGCCACCTAAATGGCATCTAGGACATACTACCTGGTTTTTTGAAGAATTTGTATTATCCAAATTTTATAAGGGATACAAAAGGTTTCATGATCACTATGCTTACGTATTTAATAGTTATTACGAAAGCGTAGGAAAAAGAGTAGTTCGTACGGATAGAGGAAACCTATCTAGACCATGTGTTGAAGATATTTATAAATACCGTTCCTATGTGACTACTCACATGAATGAGTTTTTGAATCAAACTTTAACTAAGGAGCACACAGAGATCATAGAGATAGGAATTCATCATGAAAAACAACATCAGGAATTATTACTTACCGATATCAAATACATATTAGGTAACAACCCTTTACTTCCTGTTTATGATATTGACGCTACAGATGCACTTGTAGAGCCTCAAAACCAGGAATGGCTTGAAGTCCCAGAAGGTATCTACAAGATAGGCCATTCCAATGAAGGTTTTTCATACGATAATGAAAAACCACAACATAAAGTTTATGTTGAGCCCTATTCAATTTCTAACAAATTAGTTACGAATGGCGAATGGCTTGAATTTATAAATGACAATGGGTATAATCAAGTCTTACTTTGGCACACCGAAGGCTGGGATTGGGTTCAAAAAAACAACATTTGTGCACCACAGTATTGGTTCAATGAAAACAACCAGTGGAAACATTACACACTTAATGGTGTTCAAAATATTGATCCTAAAGCTATAGTAACGCACATAAGTTACTTTGAAGCATTTGCATTTGCTCAATGGTGCAAAAAAAGAGTACCTACAGAATTTGAATGGGAAATTGCAGCACCTAACTTTAATTTTGGCAAAAGATGGGAATGGACTGAAAGCGCCTATCTTCCCTATCCCAAATATCAAAAACCACCAGGAGCAATTGGTGAGTATAATGGTAAATTCATGGTGAATCAAAAAGTGCTACGCGGTTATTCGATCGCTACACCTGATCATCATGCCCGTTTGACTTACCGTAATTTTTTTCACGCACCACTAAGATGGCAATTTACTGGCCTTAGACTGGCCCAATCGATATGACAAAACAAGAACGTTTTCAAAAAGAATTTCAAGAACACGTAAAAGAAGGATTAACAGCTTATCCCAAATATTTAAGCTCGAGATATATTTATGATGAAAAAGGAGATGTACTTTTTCAAAAAATCATGGCCCTACCGGAATATTATTTAACTCAGGCCGAATACAATATAATAGACCAGCATAAAGATGCTCTTGCACAAATCGCTATAGATGAGAAGGGAATAGACCTTATTGAATTAGGAGCTGGTGATGGTAAAAAGACTAAGGTTTTACTTAAGCACCTAAACGATCGTAACGCAAATTTCACTTACATCCCTATTGATATATCGCAACACTCCATAGACGAACTCACCAGCAGTATTAAAGATCTATGGCCAGATATGGATGTGCAAGGAGAGCAAGGAAGGTATTTTAGCGTATTAGACAAACTCGCTTCCTACAATAACAGACCAAAGTTAATCATCGTTTTAGGTTCTAATATTGGAAATCTAGAACATCCAGAAGCTATTAAATTTCTGGAGCAAATCCAGAACAGTATGAGTGATAAGGACTATCTATTCATGGGGTTTGACCAAAAGAAAGATCCACTTACCATTCAAAATGCTTACTCAGATAAAACAGGAGTCACCCAAGAATTCAACAGGAACCTACTATATAGAATCAACAAGGAAATGGATGCAAATTTCCCTGTAGACACCTTTGAACACTGGGAATCCTATGATCCAGAAACAGGGACTGCTAAAAGTTTCTTATTAGCCACACAACCTTGTACGGTAAAGATAAACGCTATAGAATTAGATATCAATTTTGATAAATGGGAAACCATTCACACGGAGATTTCACAAAAATACGATGATCGCACGGTAGAGTGGCTAGCGCAGCAAGCAGGTCTAAAGATTAAAGAAATTTATGAAGATAACGACCAATTGTTCAAAAACTATTTGTTTATAAAAAATTAAATCATGAAAGCTATTTGGAACAACACTGTTATTGCTGAGAGTGATCAAACTCTAGTTATAGAAAACAATCATTACTTTCCTCCTAATTCAATTAAAAAGGAATTTTTTAAAGAAAGTAATACACAAACAAATTGCCCTTGGAAAGGTGTTGCAAGTTATTACAGCATTGACGTTGATGGAAAACAAAACAACGATGCTGCTTGGTATTATCCTGAAACAAAACACGCTGCTAAAGATATAGAAGGCTACGTGGCATTTTGGAAAGGCGTAGAAGTTGTCGAGTAATAGTGTTTACAACGCTTTCGCGAAAGCGTAATCACCAAAAATTACTAGAGTAACCTTCAAAAAAATAATTTAGCTCAAAGGCAAAGTGCAATAAAAGATAAGAATTAGTAAAAATATTTTAAAGAGCTGCTTGTCAATCTAAATATAAATATTACTTTTGCACTCCGATTTTAGTTAGAAAAAATCGTAATAGAGAATTAAAACAGTTTCATAGTGAATACTTTAAGTTACAAAACGATATCAGCAAACAGTGCTACAGTCAATAAAGAATGGGTACTTATAGATGCGGCAGACCAGCCATTAGGACGTATGTCGTCAATTGCTGCAAAGTTTTTAAGAGGGAAATACAAGACAGACTTTACTCCTCACGTAGATTGCGGTGATAACGTGATTATCATAAACGCAGACAAAGTAAAGTTAAGCGGTAACAAATGGAGCCAGAAGACTTACATTAGACACACTGGATATCCAGGTGGACAGCGCTCTTTAACTGCACAGGAACTTTATGATAAAGATCCAAGCCGTGTAGTAGAAAAGGCGATAAAAGGTATGTTACCTAAAAATAAATTAGGTAGTGCGATTTTCCGCAACCTTAAAGTATATTCTGGTGCAGAGCACGGTCATGAAGCTCAGCAACCTAAAACTATTAATCTTAACGAGGTAAAGTAATATGGATACGTTACACAAAATAGGTAGAAGAAAAACAGCTGTTGCGAGAGTATACCTTAATGAAGGTTCTGGTAATATCACTGTTAACAACAAAGAATTAAATGCATACTTTACCACTGCACCTTTACAGTACAAGGTAAAGCAACCATTTTCTCTTACAGAGAACGTTGACAAATACGATGTAAACGTAAATGTAAATGGTGGTGGAATCACTGGACAAGCAGAAGCTGTTCGTCTAGCTATTTCAAGAGCACTTGTAGAAATAGATGCAGAAAATAGAACTGCGCTTAAACCTGAAGGACTTCTTACTCGTGACCCAAGAATGGTAGAACGTAAGAAATTCGGTCAGAAGAAAGCAAGAAAGAAATTCCAGTTCTCTAAACGTTAATCAACAAATACTCATCCCACTTGTTTTTCAAGTGGGATTTGTTCTTTTTTATTTTCAATAATTTGCTGTCAAGCCTGGTTGCCACCAGAGCGTAGTTTAGCATCTAAATGAAATAGGCGATTGATTCATTTTCAAGACCACTAGTTCATTGCTATCTGACAGAACGTAAACTAAATTAATATGGCAAATCAAGTTGAAGTCAAGTCGTTACTTGACGCTGGTGTACACTTTGGACACCTTACCCGTAAGTGGGACCCAAACATGGCTCCGTACATCTACATGGAGCGTAATGGTATCCACATCATTAATCTTTACAAAACAGCTGCAAAGCTAGATGAAGCATGTGAAGCATTGCGTAAGATCGCTGCATCTGGTCGTAAAGTTCTTTTTGTTGCTACTAAAAAGCAAGCTAAAGATATCGTTGCAAAGCATGCTGGTGAAGCAAACATGCCTTACATCACAGAAAGATGGCCAGGTGGAATGCTTACTAACTTTGTAACTATTAGAAAAGCTGTTAAGAAAATGGCTCTTGTAGACCGCATGAAAAAAGATGGTCGCTATGAGACATTATCTAAAAAAGAGCGTTTACAAGTAGACCGTATGCGTGATAAGCTAGAAAAGAACTTAGGTTCTATTGTAGACATGACTCGTATGCCTGCTGCTTTATTTATTGTTGACACAGTACGTGAACACATCGCAGTAAAAGAAGCTCTTAAATTAGGTATTCCAATTTTTGCAATGGTTGATACTAATGCAAATCCACGTAATATCGATTACGTTATTCCTGCAAATGATGACGCATCAAAATCTGTAGATATAGTTGTAAAAGCTGCTGCCGATGCTATCAAAGCTGGTTTAGAAGATCGCAAAAAGGAGAAGAACGCAGAGCAACCATCTCCAAAAGCTGCTAAAAAAGAAGCTTCAAACGAAGAAGAAGAATAAACATTTAAAAACACACAATCATGTCTAAAATTAGTGCTGCAGACGTAGGTAAGTTAAGAAAAGCTACCGGAGCTGGAATGATGGACTGTAAA
The DNA here is from genome assembly GCF_011784885.1 of Nonlabens sp. SY33080. Lineage (NCBI taxonomy): Bacteria > Pseudomonadati > Bacteroidota > Flavobacteriia > Flavobacteriales > Flavobacteriaceae > Nonlabens > Nonlabens sp. SY33080. The sequence goes on along the minus strand of NZ_CP050461.1, from coordinate 2,509,566 downwards.
AAGGCCCTTGTTGAAGCCGAAGGTGACTTTGATAAAGCAATTGAAATCCTTAGAAAAAAAGGTCAAAAAGTAGCTGCAAAGCGTGCAGACCGTGATTCTTCTGAAGGACTTGTTGTTGCTAAAGTTAATGATGATAACAATAGAGCTGTTCTTATTTCTTTAAACTGTGAAACTGACTTTGTTGCAAAGAACGATTCATACAAAGAACTCGCTAATCAATTCGTTGATATCGCTTTAAATCACAACTCTAAAGAGGAGTTTCTTAAAGCAGATTTTGATGGAATGACTGTTGAGGAAAAGCTTATCGAACAAACTGGTGTAATCGGTGAAAAAATCGAAATAGGTAGCTTTGAAGTTTTTGAAGCTCCATTTATCGGTTCTTATGTTCATGGTGGGAAAATTGGTGCTGTAACTGGTCTTTCTACAAATAGCGATAACAAAGAAGAAGTTGCTAAAAACGTATCAATGCAGGTAGCTTCAATGGGTGCTACTACTTTATCTTACAAGGATTTTGATCCTGAGTTTGTAAAGGCAGAAACTGAAGCTCGTATTGCTGCTATAGAAAAAGATAATATTGAATTAGGTCGTTTAGGTAAGCCACAAAAAAATGTTCCAGAATTTATTTCTAGAGCACAACTTACTGACGATGCTATCGCTGCTGCTAAGAAACGTTTTGAAGACGAACTTGCTGCAGAAGGTAAACCTGAGGCTATTTGGGATAGAATTATTCCTGGAAAGATCGATCGTTACATTTCAGACAATTCAACTCTTGACAAAGAGCAAGCTCTTCTAGACCAAGATTTTATCATGGATGACAAAAAGACTGTTGCTCAGTACGTAGAATCTAAAGGTGCTGAAGTAGTAGGATTTAAAAGAGTTTCTCTTTCTTAATTAAAGAGATCTTTATACAATCAAAACCGCTTAGTAATCTAAGCGGTTTTTTTGTGCTTTACAATTATCTTTATATCATGAAGAAATTACTCCTAATTATTACTCTCACACTGATTTGTAATTGCTCAAAAGTACTTACTTCCAGCTCTTACTCTCATGAGAGTGACACAAGGTATATATTTACTACTATAGGTACTTTACCTTCATCCATCAATGAAAGCTCAGGGATAATAGCTCATAATAAACAACTATATACCCATAACGATTCGGGTGATACACCGTCACTTTTTAAAATTGACACTACTGGTCGGATTCTAAATAAAACCACCTACCAAAACATAAACAATTATGATTGGGAAGACATTTCTAACTCTGAAAACCACGTATATATTGCAGATATAGGTAACAATGCTGGTAACAGAAAAGACCTTACCATTTATCAGATAAACATATCAGATATAGAAAATAGCGAAGCTGTTTCTGACAATCTACACATTGAATATATAGATCAAAACGATTTTAGCATAAGAAATCAACAGCATCCTTTTGATGCAGAAGCAATTGTATATGTTCAAGACAAATTGCTCTTGTTTTCTAAAGATTGGAAAAACTTTACCACAAATGTTTACAACATACCGCTTGAGGTTACCTCGTCATCATTAAAAGCAACTCATACTTTAGCTATCAATGGTCTTATTACGGGTGCTACTACCAACAATCAAGGTACAATTACCCTTTGCGGTTATAATTCAAATTTAGAGGCGTTTGTTACATTCATTAAAATAGATCAAAAAGGGTATACGATTTTGGATAGATACAACCTACCGTTAGAAGGAGCACAAGTTGAAGCTATAACCTATTACGACTCTAATGAAAAGTACGACATTTACTATCTTACAAGTGAAGCGGTAAGTATCAAACTAGGCGATGAAGAAGCAAATAGTCTTGGTGAATTATATAAGTTAAAGGTAAAAAGAGACTAATACACCTTATCCCCATTCTTAATATAATCCGACCATTTCTTGCTGTACGTATGAACTTTATGGGTAGTGTTCCCATTTAAATCCACAACTTTATAACCAGTGTCAAACCACGTAAACAAGCCTCCTTGCAAATTATAGACGGTCTTAAACCCTTGTTCTAGGAGTTTTTCACCGTAATTCTCTGACCTTACCCCTATTGAACAATATACTACCACCATTTGAGATTTATCTAAATTCTCAATTCGTGAAGATTTAAAAAATTGACCTACCCAAATCGCATTCGGTAAGTGACTCACTTCAAATTCCGCACGTGTTCTCGTATCTAAAAGGATATAATCGCTCAAATTGTTGGATAATGTGTCAACTGTAATATAGGGCACAGTGTCATCATTGTATTTCTTTAATGCATCCTGAATTTGATCATTCTGAGCTAGTGCAATTGTAGAAATTAAAAAAAATAAAGCTGTTAGATATCTCATTTCTTAATGCGTTTTTCATTTTGCTTCACAAATGAAGCCCAACCAGAATAACTTTTGCTCACTTGGGGTTTCCCACTATTATAGAAATGACAAACAGCTGCTGCCAGACCATCAGTACTGTCTAAATTCTTAGGAAGTTCCTTTAATCCCAGAAGACTTTGTAACATGCGAGCCACTTGTTCTTTACTAGCCTGACCTCTTCCTGTAATAGCCTGTTTAATACGTAATGGAGCATATTCTACAACAGGAATATCTCTAGATAAACCTGCAGCCATAGCTACGCCTTGAGCTCTACCTAGTTTGAGCATTGATTGAACGTTTTTACCAAAGAATGGTGCTTCTAGCGCTATTTCATCTGGATTGAAGGTATCAATAAGTTCGATCGTGCGCTCAAATATTTTTCTTAGCTTGATATAAGGATCCTTTATTTTCCGCATATCAAGCTCGTTCATTTGAACAAAACTCATCTTGTTTCCCACCACCTTTATCACTCCAAAACCCATTATAGCAGTTCCTGGGTCAATCCCTAATATTATCCTCTCAGTTTTGTCGTAATTTGCGATCATGATCTCCTTATCCTACAAAACTAAACAATTACTAAGCATCCTTTTAAAAACGGCTGTTTTTTTAATAAGTATTGTATGGATCTACTTTACATGGAAGGACCGTTCCATGAATTTTAAATGGTTTATAGTCTCCATAAATCTGGAAATGATAAGTTGGATTATTCTTATGATTGCAATAAGCTTAATTAGTTGGCTTATCGAGAGTCGCAAGTGGCAATACCTTGTAAAAGAGTTTTATGAATTACGCTTTCGCGAAAGCGTACTACAAAACTTAACCAGTCAAGCTGCAAGTTTTATCACTCCTTTTAGGTTGGGAGAGTTTGCACTCAAATCACTTTTTTTTTCCAAAGCACACAGAAAAAACGTCGTTAGCAAAGTGTTTTGGGCCAATTTTAGTCAAATGGTTGTCACCTGTACATTTGGAATTGCATCAATAATCACTCTTTCAAGCATAAATGACAAACTAGATATTTATTTCATTTTACTAGTCTTAAGCATACTCATAATAGGATTATTCTCTGTAAGATTTATAGATAAAAAATTGCAAATTAGAGCCACTCCTCAAACACAGCTGGTAATCACTATTGGCTATTCCTTATTAAGATATTTAGTTTTTGCAAGTAATTGGATAATAGTATTATGGGCGCTTAATTATGATTTTGAACTCATTGATGTAATGTTAAAAATAGGCCTTTACTACCTACTAGTCTCTGTTGTTCCCGTTTTACAATTATTAGATCTTCCTGTAAGGTATACGGTTGCGAGTATCGTTTTTGAATCTACATTACAACAAGAAGAGGTAATATTAATCGCTAGTACTATAGTTTGGTTTACTAATACCGTTGTACCTACTTTATTCGGTTGTGCCTTATTACCTTTTAAATCATTCAAACTAGCACAGGCATGATCGTTCTAATCTTGGTCGTAGTTTTAGGATACTTTTTTATTATAACAAGTCTTTCTCTCGAGGCACACTCCTATCGGCCAGAAAGGCATTTCAATCACAAAAAATTAAAGTTAAATCCACCTACTGGCTTTAGTGTGCTAATTTGTTACCGTAACGAAGCTGGAAATCTATTGAAGCTCCTTAACGCCTTAGTCGATTTAAATAAAAATCGTATAGACGTAGAATTTATTTTTATAAATGATGAATCCACAGACCATAGTGAGTCTATTATCAATAAATTCTCTTCCCGATTAAATATGATTAATTTAAATCGTGTAAAACAATCAGCAAGCGGTAAAAAGGACTGTATTGAACAAGGAGTAGCAAAAAGTAAATTCTCACATATTGTAACGATTGATGCAGACTGTACTCCTCATAAAAATTGGTTACAATCTTACAAACAGTTCTACGACAATTATCCTGAGGCTCATTTTGTAAGTGGCCCAGTTGAAATCAGGTCTAAAAATACCCTGAATGAACAGTTGCAAAGACTAGAAATGAAAGCCCTTCAATTAACAGGAATAGGTGCGTATGGATGGAAAAAACCTTTCCTTGCAAATGGAGCTAATATGAGCTTTACCAAGGAAGTTTTTTATCAAGTAAATGGATATGCTGGAAATAACCATATTTCTAGTGGCGATGATATATTCTTACTAGAGAAATGTTGTGAAGTTGATAGTGCAAGATGTTATTTTATTAGAGATAAAGATGCCTTAGTCTTCACAGAACCAGTACAGACCTTTCGCAACAACATTAATCAACGTGCAAGATGGGCACAAAAAGGAACTCATACTAGCAGTATGCTGAATAAACTTGTTGCAGTACAAGTATTGTTCATGAGTGTGTTGTTCATATTAGCCCCATTTCTCTTATGGATGCAATTAATATCAATAGAGCTCTTCCTAACGATATATTTTCTGAAACTAATAGCTGATTACATCTCAAACTTTATCTACGATCATCACTTTAAAGATCACAAAGAATGGAAGTGGCTACTACTGGTGTACTTTACCTATCCGTTTTTGGTTTTATTAATAACCTATAAGAGTTTATTTAAAATTACGTGGCGAGGACGATCCCTTAATACTCAACCTCAATAGGTTCAAACACTACTGGAACAATAAAACTTGATGAAACTGGAATATCTTTTTTTAAGGCGCTATTGATACGAGGTAATTCGATTAATGCTTCTGATAGAAACAAGGTGATTTGATCACTATTTACATGATGAGCATGTGTAATTAGACTATCATATTTGATGTTACCTTCTTTCGTTACCGTTATGGATATTGATATACTATCCTGTTTAATAAGCTCGATTTTGTTAGTTGACGATGCAAGCTTTTTATGAATAAGGGAATGCAGTTCACGAGAAAAACATTCTTTATTATCTAACATTTCATCACAATTAGGAAATAAAGGATATTGATCAAGCTTTGAAAGATCTACTTTTTCAAACTGTTGTTGTGCAATTTTTGAAGCACGTTGTTGCCTTTCTTGCTCATTCATACAAGAACTTGAAAGAACTATCAATAACACAAGTAAAGACAACCTGTAAATCATAGTGCTAATTTACAATTAGTTTACTATTCCTTAGCCTCCATAAAATCTATCTTTCTCAAATCGCTCAATCTGGCTTGTGCCATTTCTTTAAATGAGCTTTTTGGGTGTGCTTTTATGAAGTTCTCGTAGTATTTGATAATTGTTTTTTTGTCTTTGAAATATTCATCTGCGGCGATGACTAATTGGTAATGGACAAGATCATCGTTTTTATTTTCTTGATAAGCCTTCTTTATAAAATTTAAAGCCTCTTTTTCATTGCGCTGACCTCTGTAAATGGTAGCCTTTTGTAAAAATTCATTTGACAAGGCCGGTCTACGAATTTCAATGGATCTATCTATCATTTCATGGGCCATTTCCCAGTTTTCCATTCTAGAATATGCCTTAGATAAATAGAAGTAAGATAAAGCGCTTTCCTTTTCAAACATTTCGATATATTTTTTAAGCCACTCTATTGATTTTTCATATTGTTGCGATTCAAAATAAGCAATACCAATAGTTCGTGTCGTATAGTCTGTAACCTTACCATTTTTAATTAATAATTCAAGTTCATCAACTGCATTTTCATACAGCTTGCTATTGTAAAAAGCCTGAGCTAGATATAACCTTGCTTTATTATTCTCAGGATGTTTTTTTAATATCTCTCGAGCATATTTAATGGCATAAATTTCATTACGTGTTTTAATATAAGATGCTATAAGTGCATAGTAACTATTTAGATAATCTTCATTTAAAGCAATAGACGTTTTAAATGATTCGGTAGCTTTTTCCTCTACACCTAATTCTTGTTGCGCTTTTCCTAGGTAATAGTAATAAGTAGCATTTTCTGGAAAACGTTCTGTCAAGTTTATAAAAAGAGTAAAGGCTCTTGCTGGATTATTTGACAATTCTATTTTCCCCAGTTGAAATTGCGCTTGAACGTGTTTAGAGTCTCTTAAAATAGACTGAGAAAGGTAAAAAACAGCTTGCTCTCTATTTCCTAGTTGCTGGTATATGCGCCCCAATTTATAAGCAGAATCAGCATCTTCTTTTACCTGGTATAAGGGAATTGCTTTTTTAAATTCACCTGCCTCGTACAAGCTGTCAGCTTGACTTTGTGAAATGGAAAAATTGATATTAAAAACACAAACAAATAAAAGAAATATTAGACTTTTCATTTTTAGGCACGCTTATTGAAGAAAGATAAGAAACTTTTACCATGAAAAAAATAATACTTTTAGTAATTGCAGCAGTAACATTTGCAGCATGTGAAGGACCACAAGGTCCACCGGGTTTTGATGGATTAGATGGAGTTAATGTAACAGCCCAGTCATTTGAAATTACAACTGACTTTTTTGCACCGGATTATGCACAACTAATTCCTTTCCCAAATAACATTCAAACTTTCCCAGATGACATGGTACTTACGTATTTATTGTGGGATGAAGTTCCAGGAAATAACGGCGGCACAGTTGATGTATGGAGATTACTACCACAAGTATTGTATACTGATTTTGGTGAATTTCAATATAATTACGATGCAACAAACGGTGACGTAGAGTTGTTTATTGACGCTCCTGCAACGACCGATTTGTCTCAACTTGCTCCTGCAGACTTACAAAATCAGACATTCAGGATAGTAATTTTACCTGTCGAATTAGCTGGTACTGTAGATGTAACCAATTATCAAGAAGTAATGAGCGCAGCACAATTATCTACCAATGATATTATAGTAATCGAATAGTAATTGACTGCACAACCTATATGAAAAGGCGGTCTTCACCATGTGTGAGGCCGCTTTTTTTATTGGAACAAACGAGAATTTTTTATTAACCAATTTGCAACACCATCTTGTTTATGATGGTCAGTAACTTCGACAGCAACCTCTTTCACCTTGTCTCTTGCGTTATCAACCGCTATCCCATAACCAACTTCTTTAATCATGGTAACGTCGTTGTAATTATCTCCAAAAGCAACAACCTGTTCAACAGTTACGTTGGAATAGTCGTGCTTTAAAAGCTCCTTCAATGCTTCTATTTTGGAAATTCCATTTGGAGTAATTTCGGTATACGTGTTTTTTGATCTGTATAAGTGTACGGGTAATTTTTTAGATTCCGCTTTCGCGAAAGCGAGATCCATAAACTCCTCGTCACCCATCAACATTATTTTATGTGCACCACCTTTATGTCTAGTCTGATTGAAATATTCTAAAGTACGCCCGTAATCCTGAACAACTGGCTCTACCTTTGTATTATTGATTTCTCTATTTGCCCAGAAATCCAACTCAGGAACAAACCACTCCTTACCTCTATAAATACTACAATGTAAATTATGTGTTCCGGCAATTTCGACAAAATCAGAAATGGTATTAAAAGGTATCGTTATATCAACTATTGACTGATCCTTTGAGATTACAAGCGCTCCATTGTAACAAATCATGGGATGATCTGTGATTTTTAAATCTTCTTGTAGGTGAGTCATGGCTTGCGGCATGCGTGCAGATATCAAAATTTTAGGAATATGAAGATCTTTAAATGCCTTTATAGTTGAAGATGAAACCTCTCGATTATCATTCAAAAGAGTCCCATCTATATCGGTAGCTAATAATTTTATCATAGCGTAAAAGTATCTAATCACCTTTAAACAAAGCTGTTTAGAATGCTATCATAAGGTTAAAAAATAAATTAATTGAAAAAAGTAAAAAATTGTTTGTGCAAAACTAAAAATAAGTATATATTTGCAACCGCTAAAGCAGAAAGCTGCGATAGCAAAGTTCTTTAGAACACGGTCTGGTAGTTCAGCTGGTTAGAATACATGCCTGTCACGCATGGGGTCGCGGGTTCGAATCCCGTCCAGACCGCTTTTCTTTTTAAAAGAAAACAAATCAAGTTGTGTGGTCTTCAATTTGAAGACAGAAAGTGTGAAAACACTTTGTGAGAAGCTTTTCCAAAAGGAGAGGCTTTTTTGTTTTACGGCTATTTTGAATTGAATCCATTTCTACATTTTATTCTACCGATTACAACACCATTAAAACATTGAATACTCTAGATAGTACTTTTGAGTTAATGTTTATCATTAATTTTGCTATACATCAACTATTAAACTAATCAGTGAATCCTAAAAGAATATTCTTTATTGATGCAGTAAGAGCATTTGCTATTTTAATGATGTTACAAGGGCATTTCATCTCTACCTTACTGGCGCCAGAATTTCATGTACAAGGAAACTTTTTTTACGAGATATGGAATTATTTTAGAGGAATAACCGCGCCTACCTTTTTCACGATCTCAGGATTAATATTTTCATTCCTTTTGTTAAAATCTAAAAAACAAGGAATAGCAAATGAACGCATAAAAAAAGGGTTTTATAGAGGTTTACTTTTAATAGGAATCGGCTACTCTTTACGTATCTCTTTATTTACCTGGCTAGATGGAAGACTAGGTACTAATTTTTTACGGGTAGATGTTTTACAGTGTATAGGTCTATCACTTATTATTACTGTAGGATGTTATTATCTAGTTCTTAAAAATTCTCTTGTTTTTTCCCTAATTCAATTTATTCTGGGTGTAAGCATCTTTCTACTAGAACCGTATTATAGAGAATTAGATACCAGCCAGCTGCCTGTTTTTATAGCCAATTATTTATCAAAAAATAATGGTAGCATCTTTACTATTTTGCCTTGGTTAGGATATATGTCCATAGGTAGTTTTATTGCCTCCATTTTTTATAAATATCATTTGAAAGAAAAGTTCAAGTCCGTATTAATTATCGGATTTTTTGTGGTTGGTATTTTATTGATTTATCACTCTAGCTGGTTTTTAATGATCTTATACCGCACTACTGATATTGAGCTATTTAAATCGGTCGCCTACTACAATTACCTTATTACTAGATTAGGAAATGTTTTTATTCTTTTCGGTACTTTTTATGCGCTCGAAAGGTTTTTTAAAGACTCTAAGCTTTTGATAATTGGGCAAAAGACTCTTTCTATATACGTTATCCATTTTATAATTATTTACGGGTCTTTTACTGGTTTTGGACTGCATCAATTGATAGGTAAAACATTAAATCCGTACACTGCTATTATTGGAGCGTTTACCTTTATACTTATCGTTTGTGCTCTGGCATTATACGGTGCTCGCACCAATAAATTTTTATATTCAAGAGCTAGAGAATACTTTAAAACAGAGCCATAAAAAAACTTCCCTCGGTAAAGGGAAGTTTATATTATTGAAGACTCAATTATTTTATTGATTGTAAATGTAATTTTGAAGCTGTCTTATTTTTTCATCATCATTAAATTTGCCTCCATAAAAAGCAGTCACGGTAGACGACGTATCATCCTTTACTCCTCGAGAAGAAACACACAAATGTTTAGCGTCTATCACAACTGCAACATCTTCTGTATTCAGAATCTCTTGTAGATCTGTCCCTATTTGATTTGTCAATCTCTCTTGGACCTGTGGGCGCTTTGCATAATACTGTACAATTCGATTAAGTTTTGACAAACCTATCACCCTGCCAGATGAAATATAGGCCACATGAGCTTTACCTATAATTGGAACAAAATGATGTTCACAGTTGGAATAAAAAGTAATATTCTTTTCAACCAACATTTGATTGTATTGATACTTATTATCGAATAATGCGATTTTGGGTTTATTTGCAGGATTAAGACCTGAAAAAATCTCGTCTATATACATTTTGGCCACTCTTCTGGGTGTTCCTTTGAGTGAATCATCTGTAAGATCAAGACCCATGACATTCATGATTTGAGAAAATAAATTGGCAATCTTATCCTTTTTCTCATCATCACTCATCATAAAAGCATCAGCTTTCATAGGTGTTTCCATTCCAGTAAATAAGTGATCGTCTCCTATTTCATCAAAGGTTAAATTGTTAAGTAGATTATCATTAGTAATCAACTCATCAACCTCAAGTTCTTTGTTTTTCATACGGTTTAATTCCAGTGAGTTTAATAACTCCAGTTCAATTAATTTTATCTAAAGATAGTATTTTGTTTAATTTATAATGTTAATTATTAAACAATTTAAAATCCCATAGATTAGTAGTAAGAATTTTACAAACTTACATATACATAAATCAAGCCAATTATTAAGTAGCCAATAATTGGTGATTTGCTATAAGATATATTGAAAACTAGATGAAATTAAAACTGCAACAGCAGATATTTGACATAAAAAAAAGCCCGCTTAAAGCGAGCTTTTCTTTTGTGCGGATGACAGGAATCGAACCTGCACACCTTGCGGCACTAGATCCTAAGTCTAGCGTGTCTACCAGTTCCACCACATCCGCATTACTGATAGTACCCTTACGGGACGGCAAATATACTAACTTTTCACATATTACAAATTCTTTCAGATAAATATTTTACCTCTTCCTTATCTTTACCTAAAACAACAACACATGAACACTAAACCTTATATAAAAAAACACAAGGATAGATTCATAAATGAATTGATTGAACTACTTAAAATTCCGTCCATTAGTGCTGATCCTGCTTATAAGAATGACGTGATAAAAACTAGTGAACATATCAAAAAGTCGCTTGAGGATGCTGGTTGTGATCAAGTAGAAATTTGTGAAACCCCAGGATACCCAATCGTCTATGGAGAAAAAATAATAAATCCAGATCTTCCTACTGTTTTGGTTTACGGTCATTATGACGTACAACCACCAGACCCTATTAATCTTTGGGACAGTCCGCCATTTGAACCGGTAATAAAAAATACTGAGCTTCATCCAGAAGGAGCAATTTTTGCTCGTGGTGCTTGCGATGATAAAGGACAAATGTACATGCATGTAAAGGCGCTCGAATATCTTACTGCAAATAACGAGTTGCCCTGTAATGTTAAATTTATGATTGAAGGTGAAGAAGAAGTAGGAAGTGAATCTCTAGGTTGGTTTTTAGAAAACAACAGGGAAAAACTAGCCAATGATGTCATTTTAATCTCTGACACAGGTATGATATCAAAAGAAGTACCTAGTATCACTACAGGTCTAAGAGGATTAAGTTATGTAGAAGTAGAAGTTACGGGACCTAATCGTGATTTACATTCTGGCCTTTATGGTGGTGCAGTAGCTAACCCTATTAACATTTTGTGCGATATGATAGCACAATTACATGATGAGAACAACCACATTACTATACCTGGATTTTATGATAAGGTCGAAGAATTAAGTAAAGAAGAACGTGCCGAAATGGCCAAAGCTCCTTTTTCACAAGAGGACTACAATAAAGCCCTAGACATAGCACAGGAACACGGTGAAAAAGGATACACTACAAACGAACGTAATAGCATACGTCCTACTCTAGATGTGAATGGTATTTGGGGTGGCTATACTGGTGAAGGTGCAAAAACTGTCATTGCAAGCAAGGCCTATGCAAAAATTTCAATGCGACTAGTCCCAGATCAAGATTGGAAGGAAATTACCGATCTTTTTCAAAAACACTTTGAAAGTATTGCTCCTAAAAGTGTAAAAGTTAAAGTTTCACCTCATCACGGTGGTACTGCCTATGTTACCCCAATTGATAGTGTAGGATACCAAGCAGCTAGCAAAGCCTATGAGGATACTTTTGGTAAAACTCCTATACCACAACGCAGTGGTGGATCTATACCTATCGTAGCTTTATTTGAAAAAGAATTAAATAGTAAATCTATTCTTATGGGATTTGGATTAGACAGTGATGCTATCCACTCACCTAATGAGCATTTTGGTATTTGGAATTATTTAAAAGGGATTGAAACAATTCCACATTTTTATAAACACTTTGCAACGATGAGTAAATAAATCACTTATGATTGCATTAAAAATCCCATTCACTTACTGAATGGGATTTTTTTATTGACGCTTTCGCGAAAGCGAAATATTTAAAACTATTTATCGTACACTTACGTTCTCTGAAAAAACAACCAATCCATCAGTTCCTGAACCGGTTAACCTATCAGCGAAAATCTCGATCCTATCACCAGGTTCAAGGGTTAATATCCCATTCAAGGCAACATTTTGAATTTGAGTATTGCTAGCAATTTGAACCACACTATTAGTTTCTAAAACGAGACTACCGTTTTTTGCAATCGCAAAAGCGTAAAAATCATTCACAGCATCAGTAACACGAATACTAAGTGAAACATTTATCTGAACATTTCTTCTTTTTTTGCCTTCATAAATCAGGTCATTATTATTATCCTCGGCTCTAAATCTAAAAAGGTCGGTAGCCACAAAATCAGTAGCGCTTTTAATTTGTACAGGAGCACCACTAGATATGGTCTGTGGGTAACCTGTCGTTAATGTACCACTATAATAAATATTCCCAGCTGCTACCTGATCGGACTCAAAGGGTATACCAGAACAATTTACATTCCAATCTTTTGTGAAACTAAATCCCGTATAAGAGCCTGTAGTATATCCATCAACAAATTGCCCATCACCTACAAAACTTAGTTGAGATAATGTGGCATCGTTTACAATGGTAGGATTTGCGCTTACATCAATTCCAATCTCAGTTCCGTTGGACTCTATACGACCACCATTCATTTGTAAATTGCTAAAAGAACCTGTAAGCTCCATGAACGTACCTGTATTGGATTGTGTCCAGAAAATATTACTTACAAAGAAGTTAGTAATATTATTGATAGTAAATCCATCATCATTATCAAGATATTGTGTTACGCTAAAAAATACCGTGCTCAAACCAGTTAATGTTCCAACCTTACTGGCATTGGCAACAATAGTATTGTTAATAAGTAATAATTCTCCAGCAGTTGCATTGATATCAAATATTTGTGTTTTTGTTCCAGCTGGTAAAGAGCCTGAAAGTGTTAAATTACGCAATCCACCACCCGTAGTACCTTCAAATAGACTACCGCTAGAAACATTAATCAAAATATCTTCAGATGAATCTACTCCTTCTACATAAGCTCCGTTCAAATCAATAGGAAAGTCAACCAATATCGCACCATTAATTTCGTAAAGAAAATTAGTATTAAGAAGATACTTAGTACCACCACCAGCTACCAATTCATCCGACAGGTCGTCAATACTTTTTACCAATTTGTAATTATCCCTTAATTGCTTTGAACCTAAAGAAACCCAAACAGTACCGTCAAAATACTGGAAAGCATTTAAATCAGTATCAAAAACTAATAATCCCGTTGCTGGACTTGTAATAGCATCCCGTTGGGCAGTAGTCATTCTAGGTGTGAGAAGACCTTTATCAACTGAATCTATATCCAGCATCGCACTAGGGTCTGGAGAATTAGTATTTATACCTACTTGTGAGTGAGCTATACTAACCAACAGTAGAAAAAACAGAAAAATAATTTTATTCATTACAATTGAATTTGAGTTAATTAAAAAAATAATGAATTCGACCGCAAGAATAATTCAAATTATAATTAATTTAACGATGGGTAATCTTTTTTAACAAAAATTAGGTCGTTTATCGATAATAAGTGCATTACAATTTTTCTTCTATCTCTCAAAGGAACGGCATCCTATAAGACAAGAGCTTGATATTGAGGCAAGCCTAGCTCTATAGTTAATTATTACTGAATTATATATTTTTTATATGACTTCGTTGAATACGTATTACATCGACAATGAAATTCGATTTTGATCGTAACCTGGTAAAATTTGTCACTAATTTCATAAAACACACTTCTACACTTGTAGAATTAAAATTTATTTCTACATTTGTAGAGTTAATTCTAATTATGTAGAACATGAAACTGTCAAAAAGTGAAGAAGAACTAATGAATCATCTATGGGAACTTGACAAAGCCTATATGAAAGATTTATTAGAAAACTATCCAGAGCCTAAACCAGCAACAACAACCGTTGCTACCTTATTAAAACGAATGACCGATAAAGGTTTTGTAGGTTTCAAGCTTTTTGGTCGTAGTCGTCAATATTATCCACTAATTAAAAAAAGTGATTATTTCTCTAAACATGTAAATGGCTTGATTAAGACTTTCTTTAATGACAGCGCTTCACAGTTTGCCTCTTTTTTTACAAAAGAGACGAATCTAAGCCAGGAAGAATTACAAGAATTACGGGATATTATAGATAGTCAAATTAAAAAGAAATAGTTATGGAACATTACCTTCTCAATAGCACTGCTTCTTTATTTGTACTATGGTTGTTTTACAAACTTACACTTGAAAACAGTTCATGGCATCATGTTAAAAGATATTACTTGCTTTTAGCAACAATTTTCTCTTTGTTAATTCCATTTGTGGTTGTAAACACAGTCGTTGTTTCAGTTGATCGTGCATCTGCTTTTCTAGTAGAGCAACCAATAATAACAGATTTATATAATGAGCAACCAACTGAAACCTTTGATTGGACCGCAGTTCTATTATCTGTTTATGCAGTTGGAATTCTCATCATGTCATGGCGATTTGTAAAAAACATCATCAGATTTAGGGTTGAAAACGAAGATGAGATTAAACCTTACAATAACTATCAATTAATACTTCGTCATGCATTTACACTCCCACATTCTTTTATCAATAGAATATTTGTATCTAAAAATCAGTATGCTAACAATCAAATACCTGAACTCGTTTTAGAACATGAAAAAGTACATTTGGATCAACGTCATTCGATAGATGTTTTGATGATCGAACTGTTATTAATTCTTCTATGGTTCAATCCCGTTTTATACCTTTTACGATACTCTATAAAATTAAATCATGAGTTTCTTGCCGATAAAGCTGTATTGGACAAAGGTGTAGACACCACAGAATACCAAGAAACACTTTTGAATTATAGCCAGCATAGTCATTATACCTCACTAGCTAACACCTTTAACTTCCCAATCATTAAAAAAAGATTCCGCATTATGAAAACTAAAACATCTAACACCAGCCTGTTCATTAAATCAGTTGCCTTAATTCCAGTACTTGCTATTTTAATAATCAGCTGTGGAAAAGAGGAAACTAAATTTCAGGAAGTTGAGCAAGTAATTGAAGAAGTAGAAGTACCTGAACAAAACAAAAAGATAATTGTCGTAGATGCTAGCACCACAGAAGGCTATCTAAAAATAGACAATGAAGACTATCTCTATAAAATCAATGATGATCAAATAAACATTTATAACAAATTCGGAGAACTACAGGATTTTGAAAAACAAGGATACACAGTGTCTAAAGAAATCATTGAAGAAAAAGAAGTGACTGAGGAGTTAGGCAATCTAAGTGCGATAGAATACATAAATCAACATAAAGAAGAACTCAACTATTACTTGAGAAATGATCAAATAGATGCAGATAATGCGATTTCCATCATTGAAAAAGTAGGTCAAAATGGTGTTGAAATAAGTCCAGACAGCAATGGAATCATGTCTATAAAAATCCTGGAAACGAATGATAATAAGAAGCTATTGCCGCCGCCGCCGCCGCCGCCGTTGACTAAATCAGGTTATATTAAAGTAGATAACAAAATACATTACTATACCACCAAAGATAATGACGGTAAATTATATGACAGAGATGGTAATGTCATTGACATTAAAAACAAAAGAATTGAACAAATAGATCCAAAGGATTTACCGCCACCACCGCCACCGGCGCCAGAGTATGAAGACTTGGTAAAATACAATTTGTGGGCAAAAGAAATCAATGCAAAAAATAAACTAGCTACTGAAAACGGTAACGCTGAATACCCTATTGTTAAATTAAAGGAAGTGGAAAAATATAAGGCTATTTATAATAAACTAACCAAAGCTCAAAAAGCAAATGCCCAGCCATGGCCCAACTTACCGCCACCGCCACCTGCTACGAATAATAAAATGTAAATTCAATACACAGCCAAACAACTAGAACATTTTCAATTTTAACTTCCTATGTAACATTCCACAATTTCAAGCGTTTATAAGATAACCTCAACTTGTAAACGCTTTTTTTTATGCAATCCTTTTTCATATTCTGCAGCGGCGCCGATGCCGATCTCCTAGACCAGTGTACAGCTGGTGAACGTAACAAATACGCCGGTATAGGTGCCACCGTTTTCTTTACCGCTCTTATGGCATTTTTTGCTGCGAGTTATGCGCTCTTTACCGTTTTTGATAATTACTGGATTGCGGGCTTTTTTGGCTTTATTTGGGGTTTACTCATCTTCAATCTGGATAGATACATTGTTTCCACACTAAAGAAAAGTGATAAAAAAATTAATGAAATATGGCAGGCAACACCACGTATATTATTGGCCATTATAATCGCTATGGTGATTTCAAAACCGCTTGAACTTAAAATCTTTGAAAAAGAAATTGATCAAGTCTTGCTAGAAGAAAAAAACGCGATGACACTAGAAAATCAGGAGCAAGTCGCTGCCTTATATGAGGTTGAGGAATCCGCTTTCGCGAAAGCGATCCAAGATCTAAAACAAGAGATTACAGATAAGGAAAGTGAAGTAAATGAACTCTACAACACTTACATCGCCGAAGCAGAAGGACGAGCAGGAACAAACTTGCTAGGTAAAGGTCCCGTTTACAAGGAAAAACGAGAAAAACACGATGCAGCTCTTGCAGAATTAACAGACCTAAAAGCTATTAATGCAGAAAAAATTGAGGCGCTAGAAACTCAAATGGCCACGCTCGCAGAACAAGAGAAAGCACAAATCGCAAGCACTCAACCCATCATAGACAAATTTGACGGACTTATGGCTCGTATTGAAGCATTAAATCAATTACCTTTTATTACTTCATTTTTCATCTTTCTACTTTTCCTAGCCATCGAAACATCGCCTATTATAGCCAAACTTCTCTCACCAAGAGGTGAATATGATTTAAAGTTAGAAGAACGACTAGCAGTAGTGGAGAATTGGGTAGCACAACAACGTCAACAGCATGCCATCTTGTTACAAACTGATCGCGAAGTAAACAATAGAGTTTATGCAGATATTGCTGAGGAGGACGCCCTATACAACCATCGTAAACGTGTAGCCCGAGAACTCATGCAACAACAAGCAGATGCGTTTTATAAGAAAAATAAAAAGGTACTTAGTTAAGGCCTTATAAATGGTTCAAAACTACCTAGTATAAAAACTAGGGATGTTCTTAGCTTTAAAAAAACACTTTGAACTACAATCATGCAATCTATTAAAACTAAAAAACCATGTAAAAGTGCAAAATGGGATCTAATGGATTCTAGTACAAAAGGCAAGTATTGTACATTATGTTCTAAGGATGTTCACGATTTTACTAAACTAGATCGTAATCAAATTGTCAACCTCATTAATGAACAAAAAGAATCCGTTTGTGGCTTATTAAACACCAATCAAATCTCTAAATCAAAGAGAAGGAATCTAGAGTCCATTTCAAAATATGCAGCTATATTAACGCTTCTTTTTGGCTCTTCAGATATTAAAGCAACATCTTATGTTGATGACTCAAAAAATTTTAAAAATCTATTCTATTCTACCAAAAAAATTAAGGTTCCGCATAGAACCTTAATAATTCAAGATTCAATCCTAATAAAAGGTAAATTAATTGAAATTGAGACCAATACACCAATTAAAGCTCTTTTAAAAATTGAAGAACTAAAATTATCAATTGAAAGCGACACGACTGGAAGATTCGCAATCCCTATCGCTAAGAACTTTACTAAAGATTCGATTGAGCTATCAATTACTTCTTTAGGTTATCATAAAAAAACAATTAGAATACCTATAAAGGCACACAGCGAGACAGTTATTGAATTAGAACCGGAACTCTATTTAGGTGAAGTAATTATAGTTAGAGAAAAAAAATGGTGGCAATTTTGGAAATGGTTTTAACCAATTTTATACAATCCATCCATGTTGTCTTGCGTGTTTTACTGCTTCATTTGACTCTTCGACTAGGATCATAGGACAAATGGTAAAGGAGTTTGCAATGGCTTTTACTCGCGCCATTTTCTTACTGTGTTTCACTGATCTTAAATAAATAGCTAAGATTCTATCTGGGAACTGTTGAGCAACCTCTTTATAATAATCTGCATCGTGCTCGCCGCTATCGCCTATCAAGATAAATTTGAGATCGGGATAATGTTTTAAGATATTTAATAATTCATGGGCTTTATGTGGCCGTTTAAGCTTTGGTGTGCGATCCCAAGGAGTAGGAAAATCTCTTAATAAAATAGGCCCTTTCGGAAATCCATGAAAATCCAAAAACTTTTCTAGATACTTGTATAGATTCCACGGACTATTGCTCAAATAAAACATAGGATTGTGATCATTTCCTCCCATACCGCGATGTAGCAATTGATACAAACTGGCAGCACCCTTTAAAGGCACACGCCTATCATAATTTTTAAAAAAAGTATTGAAAGCAACACGCATTTTCAAAAAACTAGTCACACCAGTATGCATGATGGTATCGTCGATATCGCTTATGATTCCGTAAGACGAAGTTTCTTTAGGGATTAAAATCTCACCGCTAAATCGGTTGATAGCTATACGCTTTTGAATTTTTGCTTTCGCGAAAGCGGCATTATCCTCGTGAAAACTTACTACAACAGGCAAGTAACCAGACTCATCTACCAGATCGAGCAAATTGTAATCAACCTCTAAATTGAATAAAAAGTATCCTTCATGATCGGCTCGCGTTTCAAACTTATCACCGTTTGATAAGGTTAACACTACTAAAGCATTGCGAATTTCATCGGTAGCAAAAGTGCGCCAGGTGTTACGTAAGGTTTGATAGAAGGTTTGTTGCTCATAGTGTTTAAGAGGTTGATCCTCAAGCGCTCTACCACGCACGTATAAGTGATGCTCGCCGCCGTAAGTACGGTAAACATCTAGAATCCAAGGATCTCTTTTGAACAACGCCATTGTGTGAATTTAGATAATCTTATTCAAATCTCATGGCTTTTACCGGTGATATCTTACTAGCGACGTAACTAGGCAACAATAAAGATAACAGGCAAACTACAAATGTTCCTGCATTTAGTAAAAGGACATGGTACCAACTTATGTACACAGGAGCCTGTGTAACGTAGTAATTTTGTGGGTCGAGAGTTATCGGGCTGAAGAAATATTGAACGGCTATTAAACCTATTCCTAATATATTGCCTATTATCAATCCTTGTAAAACAAGGTTCATAGCATTGTATAAGAAAATTTTACGCACGGTCCAATTGCTGGCGCCTAGAGATTTAAGAACGCCTATCATACGAGTACGATCCAAAATAAGCACTAATAACGCTGTTATCATATTTATAATTCCTACAACCAGAATGATTCCTATAATCCCATAAATATTTGAATCTAATAAACTTAACCACTGGAACATACTTGGGAATTGCTGTGTAAGCGTTCTTGCATTAAGGTTAAAAGGTGTTTTAGTTTGTATAAGTTTACCTACGTCATCTAATTGATCAAAATCTGCAATAAACACTTCAAAATTACCTACCTCATCCTCGTTCCATTTATTGATTTTTTGAATATGACGTAAATCTCCTAGAACAAATTTAGAATCGTATTCCTCTAGTCCACTGTCATATATACCTGAAATCACAAACGCCTTAGCTATTGGAGTAGATCTATCTGACCTCATAAAGAATGTAGGAGCTTTATCTCCTACCTCAAGTTGCAATCGTCTAGCAATATCGTCAGAAATCAATATTTCTTTGGATGCTTTATCAGTATCTAAATCAGGAGCTTGTCCCGAGATAATAAAATCACTAAAGTATTCCCATTTATAATCAAGCCCTATTCCTTTAAATATTATTCCTTCAAAATCCTTTTCAGTACGAATCATGGCACCTTTAGTGGCTACAGCTTGTATGTGCTCTACTTGTGGTGCTTCATTAAATTTAGGATAAAAGTCTTGATGAATACTTATAGGTTTTACTGTTGTGATAGAATTATTTCTGTCAAATAAAGCAATGGTAACGTGACCATTAAAAGCACTCACTTTTTCCTTTATTTTTCGCTGTAATCCAACTCCAGTGGCTATAGCAATTAACATTACGATTACACCTATTGCGATTGCTGCTATGGCAATTTTAATTATAGGTGCACTTACACTATTTTTATAAGCGGTACTACTTTGTATTCTTTTAGCTATGAAATATTCTAAATTCAAACTCTCTTTTTCTGCAATCAAATATAGCGTTTTACTGCTTTTACTAGTGTTTACAAACTGTAAACCTAAGGTAGAAAAAGTCGTTGCCATAAATGACGCTGCGATTGAAACCGCTGTTGACTCATCGATAAGTCCTACCTATCCCAAACCTGCTGCAGATCGTATTGGAATTTGGGGTCGTGGTTTTGTAAACAAAACCGTTGCTGTAGTAGGAAATCAAACAAGCGTAGTTCAAAAAATTAAAGATCAGGACACCACTTATGTACATCTTGTAGACACTTTACTATCGCTTGGAGTCAAAGTAAAAAGGGTGTTTGCTCCAGAACATGGGTTTAGAGGTACTGCCGATGCTGGCGCAACCATAAAGGATGGAATTGATGCAAAAACAGGTGTACCAGTTATATCGCTTTATGGAAAAAACAAACAACCTAAAGACGAACACATTACCGATGTGGATTTTGTCATTTTTGACATTCAAGATGTAGGCGCTAGATTTTATACTTACATAAGTACTTTACATTATGTAATGCAAGCTTGTGCAGCAAACGATCGAAAGTTATTTGTTCTAGATCGGCCTAATCCCAATGGACATTATGTCGATGGACCTGTTTTAGAAAAAGAACATCAAAGTTTCGTCGGCATGCATCCAATTCCGGTTGTACATGGAATGACTATTGGTGAATATGCTCAAATGATCAATGGTGAAGGTTGGTTAGATTATAAGTTGCAATGTCCTTTGTCTATTATTAAAATGAGTGATTACAGTCATGACAGTAAGTATTCAATACCCATAGCTCCTTCTCCAAATTTACCCAACGATAAATCCATCAATTTATATCCTAGCCTTTGCTTTTTTGAAGGAACAACGGTTAGTGTAGGTAGAGGTACGGATAAACAATTTCAAATTTTTGGAGCTCCTTATTATAAAAATGATTACGAATTTTCCTTTACTCCACAATCAAATCCAGGAGCACAATATCCAAAACATGAAAATAAAACTTGTTACGGTATGGATTTACAAGAGAGCAAGTCATTAAGCAATCTAGATCTTGAATATTTAGTTACCGCTTACGCGAAAGCGCCCAACCAAAGTGAATTCTTCAACTCCTTCTTCACCAAGCTCGCTGGAACAAAAAAGCTGCAAGAACAGATTCAAGCTGGCTTAACGCCTGAGGAAATTAGAGACAGTTGGCAAAATGACCTTAATGCCTTCTTGAAAATCCGTAAGAATTATTTACTATACCCTTAACTATAACCACTATGGAATCATTTTTTAATTCTCAATCCTATCATCAATTACTTGAAAGACTGGATTCTATTAATCCTGACAACGCACCTTTATGGGGTAAAATGACGACGGCACAAATGATGAATCATTGTCAAGAGCCCTTAAAGATTGCTCTGGGTTATAATGATAAAAATCTGAAATCAAATTGGGTCGTCAAACTATTATTCAAGAAGATGCTTTACAGCCCAAAACCTTTTAAAAAAAACGCTCCTACTCCACCTGCATTTCGATCAACCGCTACTTTTAATTTTGAAGAACAAAAAGCAGAATTAAAGAAATGGATGCAAAAATTGTATAACGATAGACATAATCCTAATAGGGCACCTCATCCTGTTTTTGGTACATTTACGGAAGAACAATGGGGAATTTTACAATGGAAACACCTTAATCACCACTTTGAACAGTTTGGAGTTTAAAGGAATTATTCAGTTACTTCTACCATATAGAAAATATGGCCTTTTTCTAAATCTTCAATTAGTAAGCTGTTATCAGTTTGTTGGTAAACAGCCCATTTTTTAAAAGATTGATTTTTACTTTCTATCAATATAATTCCTTTATCTTCAGTTGTTTCCCATTTAAGTTTAGCGTCCATAAACAAAACTTTAGTCGAAACAATTTCAGGAGATAAAAAGTGTAATGAAAAATCAAGAAGTAGAAGCTCTTCCCTAGAAGACTCCGGTGATTGATCACGCATTCTTACCTCTTTAGTTTTCCATTTTTTAAGAAGTTTGACCGTATCAACTTCAATGGTAGCATACTCTAATTTTTTAATATAAGAGTAATTCACTTTAGTATTAGCTACCTTTCTTTTATGCATGATGAGATGTGCATTTCCAGAAACTAGCACTCCTGTTTCATCACCGTTCCAATAGAATACTCCACTTTTATCACTAAACCTTATTACATTTTCTTCAATCTCATAGGTTAAGTTGTACGATTTTCCAGCAAAGTTAAGGACAGAGCTATTGTCTTTATTCAATTTAAAAGATAGGTCTTGAAACATCCTAGCTAATCTATTAAGTTCAACAGCTGTTGGTTTTACACCTTGAATGGCTGTCGTATCAACTTCCTTAAAGCTCCACTCTCCTAAATACTCTTGAGCTGTGAGCTCAATAGAAAAGAAAAGAATAAGAAATAATGAACAAAAACTTATTCGGCAGATTTGTTGAGCATGCTCCATAGTTGATCCTTTAACTCGGTTAGGTTGTAATGTGTAGCGCTAGAAATAAACATATAAGGCCTTCCTTGGAAAGCTCCTTGATCATCTAGTGATTCCCTCATTTCTATCATAAGTTCATCATCTAGCATATCAGATTTTGATATACAAATAAAGCGCTCTTTATCTAATAGTTCTGGATTGTATTTTTTCAACTCATTTACTAGTACATCATATTCTGCACTGATATCATCCGCATCAGCCGGAATTAGAAATAATAAGGTTGAATTACGCTCTATATGTCTTAAGAATCTATGCCCTATTCCCTTACCTTCTGCAGCGCCTTCAATAATACCTGGAATATCGGCTATGACAAAAGTTTTGAAATCACGATATTCTACAATTCCTAAATTAGGCTTAAGAGTAGTAAACTCATAATTGGCAATTTTAGGTTTAGCCGATGTTAGAACTGATAATAAAGTAGATTTACCTGCATTAGGGAATCCTACTAATCCAATATCTGCAAGAACTTTAAGTTCAAAAATCACATCCAGTTCCTCACCTTCGGTACCAGGCTGCGCATATCTAGGAGTTTGATTGGTAGAACTTTTAAAATGCCAGTTACCACGACCACCCATTCCTCCTTCACAGATGATAAACTCCTGACCATCATCTAGAATTTCGGTAATGACCTGGCCTGTTTCAGCATTTTTAACCACTGTTCCTATAGGAAGTTCAATGGTTACATCCTGACCATCCTCACCAGTACGACGTTGCTTGGCACCATTTCCTCCTGCGCCGGCTTTAAAATGTCGTTTGAATTTAAAGTGATATAAGGTCCAAAGATTTTTATTACCCTTAAGAATAATATGACCACCACGACCACCATCTCCACCATCTGGACCACCTTTTTCTACATACTTTTCCCTGTGCAAGTGCGTACTACCTTTTCCGCCTCGACCAGATTCTAAGTGTATCTTAGTATAGTCTACAAAATTTCCTTCGGTCATTTTTTCAATTTCTTATTTAATTAATAATGCTTATCGCATTTTTAGAGTGAGGTCAATGTTATAACTTATCAAACTCTACACTCAATCGCTGTGTAATTTCATCAATAGCTCCTACTCCATCAACTCCATAATACTTGTCTTGAGCAGCATAGTAGTCTTTAAGTGGTGCTGTTTGCTTATAATAAACTTTTACTCGGTCTCTAATAACATCTTCATTAGCATCATCGGCACGACCGCTTGTTTTTCCTCTTTCAAGTAAACGCTTTACTAAAATTTCATCTTCTACTTCTAGTGCAACCATACCGCTTACCTCAGTATCCATGGACTGCAATAAGTTATCAAGTGCCTCGGCTTGAGCGTTTGTTCTAGGAAACCCATCAAAAATAAAACCTTCGGCTTGAGGATTTTTTTCGACTTCGGCTTTAAGCATTTTGATCGTTACCTCATCAGGAACCAAATCTCCTTTATCTATATAAGATTTTGCAAGGGTACCTAGTTCTGTTGCATTTTTGATGTTGTATCTAAAAACGTCTCCTGTAGAAATATGAACGAGGTTGTATTTTTCCTTTAAACGTTCTGCTTGAGTTCCTTTTCCAGCACCAGGAGGACCGAATAATACGATGTTTTTCATTTTATTAGTTTGTACGTAAAGCTGGGGTAATTCTCTCCCCAAATTATTATAATCCATGCCGTATCCCACGACAAATTTGTTTTCAATATTAAGACCTATGTAGTCTATTTTAAGTTCTTGTTTGTAAACATCAGGTTTTAAAAACAAGGTAGCTACTAGTAGTTCTTTGGGATTTAGTTGTGTTAGCTTTCGCGAAAGCGTAACCACAGTAAGCCCAGTATCTACTATATCTTCTACTACTACGACGGTCCTATTGGTTAAATCTATATCCAATCCTTCTAACTTTACTTGGCCAGTACTTTGTGTTCCGTCGTAACTTTTTGCCTTGATAAATGCTATTTCACAAGGATGCTGAAATTTGCGCACCAAATCTGCAAGGACCATAAAACTACCATTCAGAATCCCGAGAAATATCGGCTTTTTATGTGCTAAATCACGATTAAGTTGATAGGCAAGATTATCAACAGCGCTATCAATTTCCCTAGCGCTCATAAAGGGTTTAAAATAAAGGTCGTGTAGTTTGATCAACTCGTAGCTTTTATGCAAAGATAGTTATAATGAAAATAGCCAATTTCTATTGAACGTGCTTATTTTTGAAGCATGGAACAAACTTATTTTTCTTCAGACTTTAGATTAGGGATTTTGGGCGGTGGCCAGTTGGGCAAGATGATGCTTTATACAACGCGCAAATGGGACATTCAAACCTATGTAATGGACAATGCTGAAACGGCTCCGGCGTTTGAAGGAAGTACCGTTTTCTTTGTAGGCGATATAATGAATTACGATGCTGTGATGGAAATGGGAGAACAAGTGGATGTTCTTACTATTGAAATTGAAAACGTCAATGTACAAGCACTTCAAGATTTAGAAGATAAGGGCATTGCAGTTTCACCTAGTGCCAGCGTACTTAATTTAATACGTAATAAATCTAGACAGAAAGAGTTTTACCGCTCACAAAATATTCCTACTAGTCCTTTTGAAACCTATGACTCTCCAAAAATGGATCACGGTCGTGAATTCCCGTTTATTTGGAAAAGCGCCGAAGGCGGTTATGACGGTAAAGGCGTCAAAGTAATTCGAAATCAAGATGATTTAAAAGAGTTACCTGAACAACCATGTTTATACGAGGACATGATTGATTTTGACCTAGAGCTTGCGGTTATCGTAGCACGTAATGCAAGTGGTGAAATGAAAACCTATCCTGTTGTTGAAATGGAATTTCATCCAGAGGCTAATCAAGTAGAATACGTGTTGTGTCCGGCAAGGATTAGTGACGATATTTCTAATAAGGCACGTGAAGTGGCTTTAAAAGTGAGCGAGGCTTTTAATCATGTAGGCTTACTCGCAGTAGAAATGTTTTTGACTAAGGATGGAGAAATACTTGTGAATGAAGTAGCTCCACGACCTCATAATTCTGGTCACTATTCCATAGAAGGCTCTATGACCGATCAGTTTGAACAACATATAAGATGTGTTTGCAACCTTCCATTAGGTGATACAGAAAGTGTTATAAGTAGCGTAATGGTAAATCTTGTAGGTGAAGAAAATCATACTGGCAATGTTATTTATGATGGAATTGAAGAAATTCTATCTATGCCTGGAGTAACTCCTCATATTTATGGTAAAAAACAAACTAGACCTTTTAGAAAAATGGGGCACGTTACCATAGTTAATAAGGATATAAACGAGGCACGTAAAATAGCCGAAGAGGTTAAAAAGAAAATAAGAGTTATTGCAGCAGAATAACCAATTATATTTTTAAAGAAAGAAAGCCCCAATTACAAATGGTAATTGGGGCTTTTCATCAACCAAACAAAAAATATTTTAGGCAATATTCTCCATTGCATTCACTCGATTAAGTGCAGTTTGAATGTTGTCTCGGTGTTTATTTAAAATTGTTCTTGTAGAAACTGGCAGCGATGTTTCGGCTAGAACTTCATTGTACTCCTCTACAGCCGCTTTTTCTCCACGTATGGCTTCTTCAAGTATAGTTTCTTCCTTATCAGATGAGAAGGTAGATTTTATATTCATCCATGCTCTATGGGCATCACCAGTGATACTTGTTCCTTTATCTGGTTCTTGACCAAAACTTCTTATTTCAGATTTTAGCTCATGACCAAAATCATATCGTTCTTGTGCTTGTTGAGAAAAGAAATCTTTCAATCTACTGCTATCTACCTGGTCTTTTGCTTCCTTGTAACCGGCTTCGGCGTCGTAGTTTTTCTCTAATAAATCGTTTAACTTGTTGGCAACTTTTTCTGTGTAACTCATAGCTTTTGTTTTTTAATTTATCTAAAAGTTAGCACGATCATAGGTTAGATACAGGTCACTTCACAAAGCTTTAGTAGGATATTAAAATCATTTTTTGAAATAGAATCAATAACCTACTAATTATGTTAAACCTGCTGTAAAATAAATGCCATAGCATTAACATAACCCTACTTATAGTTCTGTGCAATGTCCTCTAACTCTTCATACCATTGAGCACCAAATTTTCGTATCAACGAATCTTTCAAAAATTTATATACTGGAACCGACAATTCTTTACCCAACTCACAAGCATCATTACAAATTTCCCATTTGTGGTAATTCACTGCGCTAAAGTCGGTGTATTCTTGTATACGCACAGGATACAAATGACAAGAAATAGGTTTGTAAAAAGGTGTTTTACCTGCATGATAGGCTGCCTCGATACCACATTTTGCAGTTCCATCCTCATTAAAAATGGTATAAGCACACTCGGCACCATTTACTAAGGGCGTTTCCAATTCACCATTCTCACGCTCGATCCAGGTACCTTGTTCCTCTATTGCGGCCCTACCTTTATCATTTAAAAAGGGTTTGATATTTTCATACTCGTTATCGAGAATTTCCAATTCCTTTTGCTCGAGCGGCGCGCCTGCCTCACCAGCAACACAGCATATTCCTTTACAAGCGCTTATGTTACAAACAAATTCCTTTTCTAATAGATCGTCCGACACTATGGTTTTCCCTAACTGAAACATCTTCCTTACTTTTTTGCAAAGATACTTCAGTCGTACTATTGATGTAATTTTTTTAGATACGC
Organism: Nonlabens sp. SY33080; assembly: GCF_011784885.1. Taxonomy (NCBI): domain Bacteria; kingdom Pseudomonadati; phylum Bacteroidota; class Flavobacteriia; order Flavobacteriales; family Flavobacteriaceae; genus Nonlabens; species Nonlabens sp. SY33080. The sequence continues at coordinate 2,481,919 of NZ_CP050461.1, read as the reverse complement.
TTTCGCGAAAGCGAACTCACACCTATTCCATTCCTATTTACTTTCAATTATATTTGCACAACTTTGTAAAAAACACCCATGGAATACAAGAGAATATTACTCAAACTATCAGGAGAAGCGTTAATGGGAGATCGCCAGTACGGTATAGACCCAAAACGTCTTGCAGAATATGCCCAAGAAATTAAAAAAGTCACTGATATGGGTGTAGAGGTAGCCATTGTAATTGGTGGCGGTAATATTTTTAGAGGTGTAGCAGGTGCTAGCGCAGGAATGGATCGCGTGCAAGGTGATCATATGGGAATGCTAGCAACGGTTATTAACGGACTGGCCTTACAAAGTGCTTGTGAAGATGCAGGAATACCTACTAGACTGCAAACTGCAATTAAAATTAATGAGGTGGCAGAACCTTTTATACGTCGCAAGGCAATACGTCATTTAGAAAAAGGACGTGTCGTAATTTTTGGCGGTGGTACTGGTAATCCCTATTTCACAACAGATAGTGCTGCTGTACTACGAGCTATTGAAATTGAAGCCGATGTAATCCTTAAAGGAACAAGAGTTGATGGAATTTACACTGCAGATCCAGAAAAAGACACTAGCGCCACTAAATTTGACTTAATAAGCTTTGAAGAGGTTCTTAATAAAGGCCTGAAAGTAATGGATACCACAGCGTTTACTTTAAGTCAAGAAAATAAATTACCAATAATTGTATTTGATATGAATACAAACGGTAATTTAGTAAAGCTTTTAAATGGAGAAAAAATAGGAACAAGAGTACAATAATTGAAAACGGCAATATATTTGTACAAGTGCTCAATAAATTGACATCATGAACGAAGAATCAACTTTTATTTTAGATACAGCTAAAGAAGCTATGGCTGGTGCTATCAAGCACTTAGAAAAAGAATTACTTAACATACGAGCTGGAAAGGCTAGTCCTGCTATGTTAGGAAGCGTGACTGTAGACTATTACGGTAGTCAAACGCCACTTACCCAGGTTGCAAATGTAAGTACTCCCGATGCGCGTACTATAAGTGTACAGCCATGGGAAAAAGCAATGATTCCTGAAATCGAGAAAGGTATCATGATTGCAAACTTAGGATTGAATCCCATGAATAATGGTGAGAGTATTATCATTAATGTTCCTGCTTTGACAGAAGAACGTCGTCGTCAACTTGCAAAACAAGCTAAGGCAGAAGGAGAAGATTCAAAAGTAGGTGTGCGTAATGACCGTAAAAATGCTCTTAATGATTTAAGAAAACTTGATTTATCAGAAGATGAACTTAAAAATGCAGAACAAGAAGTTCAGGTTCTTACTGATAAGTATGTTGCCAAAATTGATGAAATGATCGTGGTTAAAGAAAATGAAATCATGACTGTTTAAAAATATCTTTTATAGTATTTAAAAAGCGAGCCTTGAAAGGCTCGCTTTTTATTTTTAGGTATAATTAAATCTTATCACACCGCTCTATCCTTTTATACAGTTTCTCCTTTTTAAAGTCACTAGGTTGTATCTTTGTAATCAGATTAAGTGATACCCATGAAAATAGAGAAAAAAGATGTTCTCAAGGCTCTTGAAACTATATCAGTTCCTGGTGAAGGACAGAATATGGTGGAAAGTGGAGCCATTAAAAACGTTATAGTATTTGGAGAAGAGGTAGTGGTTGATGTTACTATAAACAATCCTAGCTTACAAGCAAAAAAGAAAACTGAAGTTTCCATCCTACAAGCTATTCACAAAGAGGTTTATCAAAAAGCTCAAGTGAAAGTTAATTTAAAGGTTGAAGCACCAGTTCAAGAAAATAAAGCTCCTCAAATTAAAGGAAAACCTATACCAGGAATTGATAATATCATAGCAGTAGCAAGTGGTAAAGGTGGTGTAGGAAAATCTACTGTAACAGCAAACCTTGCTGTTTCATTGGCAAAAATGGGATTTAATGTCGGATTATTAGATGCCGATATCTACGGTCCTAGTGCTACGATTATGTTTGATGTGATTAATGAAAAACCACTTTCTGTTAACGTGGATGGGAAATCCAAAATGAAACCAGTGGAAAGTTATGGTGTAAAGGTACTGTCCATCGGCTTTTTTACGCAACCAGACCAGGCAGTAGTATGGCGTGGCCCTATGGCAGCAAAGGCTCTTAATCAAATGATTTTTGACGCTGCATGGGGAGAATTGGATTTTTTACTAGTTGACCTTCCTCCAGGTACTGGTGATATTCATTTAAGCATAATGCAATCACTACCTTTAACGGGTGCAGTAGTAGTATCAACTCCTCAAAATGTAGCATTGGCAGATGCTCGCAAGGGTGTTGCTATGTTTCAACAAGAAAGTATCAACGTTCCTGTTCTAGGAATTATAGAAAACATGGCTTATTTCACTCCGCCTGAATTACCTGAAAATAAATATCATATCTTTGGAAAGGATGGAGCACGTAATCTTGCAGAAGATTTACAAGTAAGATTTTTAGGAGAACTACCATTAATGCAAACGATAAGAGAAGCCGGCGATGTAGGTAGACCTGCAGCCATGCAAGAAGATACTCTAGTTGAACAAGCATTTATTGATATTACTCGTAATGTAGTTGAAGAAACAGTTAAACGAAATGAAAACTTACCACCTACTCAAGCTATTAAAATAACTACTATGGCTGGATGTAGTCCGGTGAACAAACAAAAGCAATAATGACAGGAGCAGCATTACAAGCAGCAGTTGAAGCTGGATTAGAGGAAATCCGACCATTTCTACAAAGAGATAATGGAGATATTGAATTGGTTGAGATAAAAGACGATAAACATGTTATTGTTAGATTATTGGGAACTTGTGTAGGTTGTCACGTAAATCAAATGACTTTAAAATCTGGTGTTGAACTTACCATTAAAAAACATGCACCACAAATAGAGAAAGTTGAAGATATTTCTGGAATCGCAGAAAAAGAAGAATCACGAGATACTTTATAACTTTCATATAATTTCAAAAAAAAAGGCGCTTCATGATTATGAAGCGCCTTTTTTTATTTAATAACTTGAATGTTCTCTATTGCTTAGTAAAGCGTATTTCCAACTCATAAGAGGAATCACCGTCCACTTCATCAAGTGAAAGTGTCATGTTTGAACTTGTGAGTGTTTGCACTTCAAAAGTCTCATCTGCATCAGACAAGTAAATTGAATTTCCAACTACAGAATAAGTCCCAGAACTGGTTAAGGAATCAATGTCTGTATCTGTATCTACTACTACACCATTTACTTGCTCTTCATAATCATAAGTATAAGTACCAGAGCTCGTGTAAGTACCATTAGCATTAAATACAAAAATGGCGTTGTTAAAGGCAGTACCTTCTTCTAGGTATACCCTTGTTACTGAACTACCATTTACCGTTTCGTTGTAGGTTTCTTGAGATCTAAAAAAAGTCAAGGAATAAGTTCCAGCAATATTCTCGGCATTTACCGGTAAATTTTCTGGTCCATCATCCTCACCACATGATATGGTTGCAATTGTTAGTAAAGACAGAAATAAAATTTTTAAAGTTTTCATATCGTTAATTTGATTGATTAATTCTTCAAAAATATCTATTTCATTAATTACTCTATATTTTTATAAGTTAAATACTGCTAATTGTTAAGCAACTAGACTAATTCTGGAACCCCAATAGCTGCATAAATACCATCAAATAACTCAATACGTTTTTGTAAGGATTCATTTGCGACATGTGCTGCTTGTTCCCATTTCACACTATCATCGCCACACAAAAGAGCCACCATTTTATGCGCCATTGGGCCGTGCTCATCACCATCTAACTCAATGTGTCTATCAAAATAATATCGTATAGCAGTAAGATCTACTCCTTCTTCTACTCGCATTCCTTTAAGAATTTCAGTAAACATTTCAGGAATTAAATCTTCACGCCCATAAGTAAATGCAGCAGCAATTTCGTGAGGTTGATTACGCTCAATAATTTCAAATGTGAAGGTCAAAAATCTTTTGACAAAATCTGGTATGTCCGTTTTTGAAATTTGTTCAATAGGATTATTATGGTTAGAAATCGTTACAATTTGATTTACTATCAAATCTGTATTAACATCTAGTCCTTCCATGGCATTTAAATACATTTCAAAATGACTCAATCTATTGCCATCTTGATCAAGATCAGATTCTTCAGCTAGAACAATTTCATTAATTAAATATCTAGTATCATTACTACCTTTAGGAAACCACGGAGTAGTTGTACAGGTAAGTTCTCTTTGTAGAGCTTTGAGCAAAGACATAAAATCCCAAACAGCAAAAACATGATGAGTTGTAAAAACCTGTAAATCTCCTAAATTAGAAATAGCATTGTATAAAGGATGACTCAACAATCTTTTACGATTGTCACTAATTCTAGATTCAATTATCGTTGTATTCATAGCTCAATTTGTGCAAAAATAAAAGGCTGCCTATTGTTGTAGGCAGCCTCTATAATATATTTAACGATTACCTACTTAAAAGCATTTTCTCCAGTAATATCAAGTCCGGTGATCAACAAATGAATATCGTGAGTTCCTTCATAAGTAATAACACTTTCTAGATTCATCATATGTCTCATGATACTATATTCACCTGTTATTCCCATTCCTCCCAAAATTTGTCGAGCCTCACGAGCAATCTTAACAGCCATTTCAACATTATTACGCTTTGCCATAGAAATTTGTGCGCTTGTTGCCTTTCCTTCTTCACGCAACACTCCTAATCTCCATGCTAGTAGTTGTGCCTTGGTAATCTCAGTAATCATTTCGGCAAGCTTCTTTTGCTGTAATTGAAAAGCTGCAATTGGTTTCCCAAATTGGATACGTTCTTTTGCATATCTAAGCGCTGTATCGTAGCAATCCATTGCAGCACCTATAGCACCCCATGCAATACCAAAACGAGCACTATCTAAACAACTAAGAGGAGCACCTAGACCAGAGCGTCCTGGTAAAATATTACTTTTTGGAACTTTTACATCCTGAAAAATCAACTCACCTGTAGCGCTTGCTCTCAAAGACCATTTGTTATGAGTCTCTGGAGTAGAGAAACCTTCCATGCCTCTTTCTACAATAACTCCATGGATACGACCTTCTTCATTCTTTGCCCAAACCACTGCCACATCACAAAATGGGCTGTTTGATATCCATAACTTGGCTCCATTTAAAATAATATTTTCTCCATCTCCAGCATCTTTAAAATTAGTAGTCATTCCTCCTGGATTACTACCGTGGTCCGGTTCAGTAAGACCGAATGAGCCCATAAATTCACCACTTGCTAGTTTAGGTAAAAACTTTTTTCTATGTTCTTCACTACCGTATTTCCATATAGGATACATAACTAGCGATGACTGGACTGATGCTGTACTGCGCACACCACTGTCACCTCGTTCTATTTCTTGCATGATCAAACCATAAGAGATTTGGTCCAATCCTGCACCACCATATTCTTCTGGAATATAAGGACCAAAAGCACCTATTGATGCTAATCCTGGTATAATACTTTCAGGAAACTTGGCATCCTGTGCTGCTTGTTCAATGATAGGTGAAACATCACGTTTAACCCAAGAACGAGCTGCATCACGTATCATTTTGTGTTCCTCGGTAAGTAACTCATCTAGGTTGTAATAATCTGGTGCTTCAAATAGATCTGGTTTCATAGATATAATTTGTATAGAGTAACTACATCGTTTGAGTGTAGTTCCAATAGTTTTTGAATTGGTCGTAAAAATAAGAGAATGCTCACTTATTGCCCAGAAAAATGATAAGGATTACATTTTTAAATAAAAGTCCTTTGTAAGTGCGATATACTCATCGGTATACTCATGCCTAGAATGTTCAATTACCATATGCTGGGTAACTAGTTTTTGATTGGATTTTATTACGCTTTCGCGAAAGCGTAATTCCATAAACACTCTTTTAACAGGACTATCCACAGTTCCACGTACGTACATTTTACGTGTAGGCATCATAGTGAAGTAATCGGCAATTTCAAGAACTCGTTCTTCTCTATCTACAGGAAATACGAGTGCAAAAGTACCATCGATAGCAAGAAGCTTATAAACTCCATAGAAAAGCTCTTCAAAAGGTAAAGCATCGTCAAATCTTGCTTGTTGCCTACGACTCTCGATTTGATCATCAGATTTAATTGACTGAGCATTATAAAATGGTGGATTACTCACCATAAAATCATAGCGCTCATCAACCTCATCATAAAACTCTTGAAAGCTAGCATGATATGCATATAGCTGGTCTTTAAACTTGCTAGATTCAAAGTTTAATGCAGTTTGCTCAAAGGCATCGTGATCGATCTCTATAGCCTCAATAAACGCTTGTGGAAACCGTTGAGCGCACATTAAAGAGATGAGCCCTGTTCCTGATCCTATGTCTAATATTTTGTGTGGTTGCTTATCAAGACTACACCATGCTCCTAAAAGAACACCGTCGGTACCTACTTTTTGAGCAACCTTATCTTGAACGATGTCAAACTGTTTAAAAGAGAACGTACTCATTACTCTAAATACAACTCAATTAAACCTGGTGGTGTTTCTACTAATATTTGTTTGTTGTCACGGTCTACATTTAAAATAAACTCGTCGTGAACTGGTATAAGAATTTCTTTCTCACCTTGCTTTATTTCAAAAAGAGCTTGTGAGGTTGTATCGTTAACACCATCTACAATTCCCACCTCGCCATAATTAGAATCAACAATGGTAAAACCTATGATTTCATGGTAGTAAAATTTATTACCTGTAAGCGGTGGTAATGCAGTAAGAGGCAAATACAGATCCTTCTGAAGCAAGGAATCTGCCGTAGGTTCATCGTCTACATCTTCAAATTTGATACGCAGTAATGCAGATTTGTGTAGTTGACTGCGTTCAATAAAAAATGGAATCAAGTTTTTGCCTACTTCGACAAAAACTGATTCCATTTCAAGAAAAAGATCCGGTTCATCAGTGTCTAACTTGACAAGGATTTCACCTTTAAAACTAAATTTGTTTACGATCGTACCTACGTAAAAACAGTCTTTTTTACGCATGATATATCGATTTACTCTTCTTCTCCTGTTGCGTCTTCGCTAGCTGCAGCTGGCTCTTCCACTTCTGGTTCTGGAGCATTTGCTGCGATACGAGCTTCGTTTACTGCTTTTTCTGCTTCTAGAGCTTCAGCTGCAATTTTATCTGCATCAGCCTTAAGACCAGCAGCTTTGTTTGCAATTTTTGCTTCTTTTTCAGAAACCCAAGCTTGGAATTTTTCTTCAGCTTGTTCTTCAGTGATCGCACCTTTTTTCACACCACCTTTAAGGTGCTTTTTAAGTAACGCACCTTTGTAGCTTAAAAGAGCACGAGCTGTATCAGTAGGCTGCGCACCATTCTCTAACCACTGTACAGCACCATCTACATCTAGGTTGATAGTTGCAGGGTTAGTGTTAGGATTGTAAGTTCCTATTTTTTCAAGGAATCTACCATCTCTCTTTGCGCGAGCATCTGCTGCTACGATCCAGTAAAAAGGCTTTCCTTTTTTACCGTGTCTTTGTAATCTGATTTTTACAGGCATAACATTAAAGTTTGCGGGAACACGTCCCTTTTTATTAATTTAAGGCTGCAAAAGTACCATTATTTTAATAATGAGCATCATATATAAAGATTTAATTCTTATTAAATCCTTACATTTACCCCAAACTTAATGAAATTACCGATGAAAAAACTAATTGTAGCTGTCCTTACTTTGATTGCCATTGTAGGATGTGAAAAAAATCTAGATGAAGATAACAGCCCTGCAATCCAGGCTGTGCGTAATGGAGAATTTTTCAAAGCGCAGGATATGGCTGCTTCAATCGACATCGATGGAAGACTGATTATTCAAGGAACTAATCAATTAGAATCTCTAACAATTTCTCTAGACGACAGTAGTCCTGGAACCTACATTCTAGGTCAAGGTGCATCTAGTGAGGCTACTTATGTTTTTAACAACTCTCAATCTTTTTCTAGTAACGCAAATGATGGCCGTGGTGAAGTTACGATCACCTCTAGTTCCAATTCAGGTTTTGTATCTGGAACCTTCGATTTTGTCACCTACACTGCAAATGCTGCCGACTCCCTTTACATGAGAAAAGGTGTGATTTTTGAAGTCCCATTAGGAGGAACTATTAACCCAGGAAATGGCAATACAACAAATTCTTTTGCTGCCGATGTAGATGGACAAGCTCTTAATCCATCACTTATATCGCCTAATGTATCATCTGGTACGATTCTAATATTTGCAAGTAACCAAAACATAAGCTTATCTATTTCATTCCCTGATACTATCGTTCCAGGAGTTTACTCATTCCCAACGGATGCTACAGGATTATATGCTCAAGGTACTTCTGGTGAGACTGCTCAAAGTGGGACAATTGAAATTCTAACTCACGATACAGCAAACAATTCAATTACAGGTACATTTAATTACACTACTACTGGTGGAATTGTAATTGACAATGGAAGTTTTGATGTACAATATTAAAACTAACTAGAAACACTCATAAAAAAAAAGCTGCTCCACGAGCAGCTTTTTTTTTATACGCCTTACTTTCATCTATCACTTCATGTAAATATATTTTCCTTTATAATCAATAATCGCCTGTGAACTTATCAAAAAGTCTGCACCTAACAATCCCTGAATAGAATGCATGCGTTCACTTTTAAGCGCGGTATTAATAAAGGTCATATCCATTGATAAAACCGTCACATCTTGATCTTCCCAATCACCCAGTTCTAGTACATTATGATGAGCTATTCTTGGACGCAAGGAACCACTCGCGGTACCTATTGCTTTATCCATAAACTCTGTATTCAATTGAAACTCTTTATACAAATCTTGATTCACACAAGTTGCGCTAGCTCCAGTATCAATAATAAATCTGCCCTGATATCCATTTAACACAGCTTTGGTTACAATGTGACCGCTTTTTTTAGACAATCGTATTGGATGTGCTGTATAACCTTGACTGACGAGCCATTTTTTTAATGATTTCATATTCTTTGAATCTGGGTTTAAAGATATTCCGCTTTCGCGAAAGCATACCTACAACAAACCTTATTTTTGCAGTATGATTTTAACTGATACGCACACTCATTTATACAGCGAGGCCTTTGATGAAGATAGAGATGAAATGATCTCGCGTGCCAAGGCAGCAGGAGTTCAACGATTTTTTGTACCAGCTATTGATTCTGAGTATACAGATCGCATGTTACAATTAAAAGCAAATTATCCTAGCGAAGTGTTTTTAATGTGTGGTTTGCACCCTACGCACGTAAAGGAAAATTATAAAGATGAGTTAAAGCATGTTTCTCAAATGCTAGAACAACATGAGTATGTCGCTATTGGAGAAATAGGTGTTGATTTATACTGGGACAAGTCCTTTAAAAAAGAACAACTAGAAGCATTTCACACTCAAATCAAATGGTCATTGGACCGTGACTTACCCATTGCTATTCATTGTAGAGATGCGTTTGATGAAGTTTTTGAAGTTTTAGAAGACTATAGAAACACTTCTTTAAAAGGAATTTTTCATTGTTTTACGGGAACGATTGATCATGCAAAGCAAGCTGTGGACCTAAATTTACACCTGGGAATAGGTGGCGTTGCTACATTTAAAAATGGCAAAATTGATCAATTTTTAAATAAGATCGACCTACATCACATCGTGCTAGAAACCGATGCTCCTTACCTTGCTCCTGTGCCTTACAGAGGAAAGCGCAATGAAAGTGCTTACACTAAACTTGTTGCGGATAAACTTTCTTTGATTTACGATGTTAGTGTGGAAGAAATCGCAAGAATCACCACGGATAATAGTAAAAGAATTTTTGGGATATAAGTACATTTGCGACTAGAATGGAAGTTTACGACGACATACGATTTTTTAAGGATGATGAAGTGCAAACTGTCTTACAAAGTGCAGTAAGGCATCCTATGATTAAAACCTTATTCCAATATACATTTCCAGACAAATCCGACGATGAGATTAAGGATATCGTAACTAGATGCACGTCTATAAATGAGTTTCAAAGAGAAGTTATAAGTAAAACGGTAACGCGTGTAATCGACACCACAAGTGCTGGCATGACTAGTAGTGGTTTTGACGAACTAGATACTAATACATCCTATTTATATATATCAAATCATAGAGACATCGTACTAGATACCTCGTTGCTCAATCTTATTTTATTTGAAAAGAACTTAATAAGAACAGCAAGTGCTATAGGTGATAATTTAGTACAGCGCCCGTTTGTAAACATGTTAAGTAAACTTACTCGTAATTTTATAGTAAGAAGAGGTGGATCACCTAGAGAGACATTACTTAGCAGTATTAAACTTAGCGATTACATCTTTCACCTATTAAAGGAAGAAAATCGCAGTGTATGGATTGCTCAAAGACAAGGTCGAACGAAAGATGGAAATGATCATACGGAGCAAGGTGTTCTTAAAATGATAGCACTGGCTGCTGGTAAAAAAGACATTGCAAACTATTTAAACGATTTAAAAATAGTACCCGTTTCTATTTCTTATGAATACGACCCTACTGACGCCTTAAAAGTACCTGAATTGCTTGCCAAAGCGGCAGATCAAGAATACGTAAAGTCTGAAAACGAAGATTTTAACAGTATCATGTATGGTGCATTAGGACAAAAGAAACATATTCATATACACGCTTCAAAACCATTGGAAATAGTAAAAATAGTTGGTGAAAAAACAAACAAAACTTTACAACGTGTTGTTGACCAATTAGACACCACGATACAAAGTAATTATCATTTGTGGCCAACTAATTATGTTGCACACGATTTATTACATGTTTCTAGAAAATACAGCAAACATTATAGTGAGCATGATATGGCTCAATTTGAGAGACGATTGAGACTACGTGTTGATGTAGAAGATCAAATGACTGTAACTAGCTTTTTGAAAATGTATGCCCAACCTGTAACTAATAAAGAACTCCTAAACGCAGAATAATGAAACCAAATATCCTGCTTATCTACACAGGTGGAACAATTGGAATGATGAAAGACATTAAAACAGGTGCTTTAAAAGCATTTGATTTTGACAAACTTCTATACCACATTCCAGAGCTTAAACAACTAGACTGTACAATAGAAACCATTTCTTTTGAAACACCTATCGATAGTTCTGATATGAATACGGAAGAATGGCGCTTGATAGGAGACATGATTTATGATCGTTATGACAATTATGATGGGTTTGTTGTTTTACACGGCAGCGACACCATGTCGTTCACAGGCAGTGCACTCAGTTTTATGTTTGAAAACTTGACAAAACCTGTTATCCTAACAGGATCTCAACTGCCTATAGGCGATTTAAGAACTGATGCAAAAGAAAACTTAATTACAAGCATACAGATAGCTACGTTACGCAAGAAAAAGAAGCCCTTAATAAGGGAAGTTTGCATTTACTTTGAATATCAGCTATACAGAGCAAATCGTACCGCAAAAATGAATGCAGAACATTTTGAAGCCTTCAGTTCGCCTAATTTTCCACCTCTCGCTATAAGTGGTGTGCATTTAAATGTTGATGAAGATCTTTTATGGAAAGGATACAAAAACCGAGAGGTTCAAGTACATAGAGTCATACCTCGTAGTGATGATAGAATGCACTATCGACCACAAATGATAGCCGATGTCGTTGTACTCAAATTATTTCCTGGAATTACAGAGAACACCGTACAAGCCATATGTAATATTCCAAATCTAAAAGGTATTATCCTTGAAACTTATGGAAGTGGCAACGCTCCTACTAAATCTTGGTTTATTGATGCAATGAAAGATTGCTTGTCAAAAGATATTCGTGTTGTAAATGTAACACAGTGTCGTGGTGGATCAGTAGATATGGGTAAGTATGAAACAAGTCGTGCTTTGAAGGAAATGGGCATGATAAGTGGTAAAGATCTAACTACTGAAGCAGCTCTAGCCAAAATGATGTATTTACTTGCCTACATCGAGGATGATTTAATGTTTAAAGATTGTTTTGAAACAAGTTTAAGAGGTGAGATAACTAATTAGAAATTGGTAAACATAAAGTATTACGGTATTTTTGCGATCAGTTTTACAAAAATAGTGAGGTGGCCGAGTGGTCGAAGGCGCACGCCTGGAAAGTGTGTAAACGGCAAAACCGTTTCGAGGGTTCGAATCCCTTCCTCACTGCTAGAACCGTTGTTATCCCTTTGATAGCAACGGTTTTATTTTTTAAAATTAAAATTTTGTCAATCCTTTCCCTTAGAAACCTCTCTTTTTATAAAATCAAGTAGGTATTCCAACATGGTTAAAACAATCAACGGAATACACAATATTAAAGGACCATAAAGCAATTCTAATTCTACATTCCCTAAAATGTTTATTGATAGCGACAACACATTGAAATACGCAAGCAGAGCAAGAACTATGGAAAAAAGCAGAAACTTAAAAACTTTATTTTTTTCGTTCATTACTCAGGTAAAATAAGTAAAGGCACTTGACTTACTTTACCTATTTCCATTACCATATTAGTAGAAAACCAACTTGTAAATAGATTGTGTTTGCGATTTACGATTGCCACCATGCTACTATCCCTGCTCTCTACAAAATGTTTTACAGCTAGATTTACATCGCTACCCGTTAAAACATGAAAACTATGTTTGTTGTTGGATAATGCATCATCTAAAATTTGTTTATTATCTTCTTGAACTGTTTCTAGGCCGCTACTGGTATCAACATGTAAAACACAGATAGCTGCATCTTGAATAGTTGCAAGATCTATTAGGCTTTGCAATCTTAAACTACTATAGGCACTTTTATAATCAGTAGGAAAAACTATTTCTTTAATTTCTTCTACCTCTGAGTCATGTGGAACAGTAAGAATAGTACAATTACCAGCCTCTTTCATGGTCGCTATTGTATTACTACCAAATACACTTTTTTCATAATTAGTTATTCCTTTACTACCCATTACTATCAAAGAGATATTTTCAGTAGATAAGGTTTTTGTAACCGCAGTGGCTACATCATCATGCATTAAGTGTGTTTTATAGGTATGCTTTTCATTAGCACATTCTAATGCAATCTTTTCAAGCATTTTATTAAGTAAAACATCTCCTTTATCCTTTGGAGATTCATAAGTGAATGAAGCATCGTTGCCTTGTTTTAATTCATTGCGGCTATGATATTCAGTATCGTAAGCGTGCAATAAATGAAACATACAAGTTTCATCTTTAAAAAGCGTTGAAACATAAGTGAATGCGTGCCATGAATTTGAAGAAAAATCTGTTGCTACGAGGATATTTTTTGCCATAAAAACGGGTGTTTTCGTATTAAACCTATAGGTATAAATTTAATAAAAAAACAAAGGTGTTTAGCATAAACTACAGCTTTATTTCAAGCTTTATTATACCTGATTAGGCATCGATCGCATAAACTTTCAACGTTTCCAAATTTGTAAATTTCAATGCGTTACTATCAGTTCCTTTTAGAATAATATTAGGGGCACATCCAGCTTTTTCTGCTTCGATCCATCTTAATACACACAAACACCATTTATCACCTGGTTTAAGACCTGGAAATTGATATGCAGGTATGGGTGATGAAAGGTCGTTCCCTTTAGACTTTGTAAACTCTAAAAATTCTTCCGTCATAACAGCACATACCACATGGGTACCTACATCTTGTATCGACGTCCTGCAGTATCCATCACGCCAATAACCTGTAATCGGATTGGTACAACAGGACTCTAAAGCAGTTCCTAGAACGTTTTTGGGTCGCGTGTTATTTTGAGACATAGTTACCAAACATTTGGTTTAAAAATTAGTAAGTCGTAATTATGTCAAATTCCTATTATTATAAAAAGAAGACCCATTTAATTCTGAGACTCTTCCTTGCGGCGCACTGTATATTCATCTACCACTTCAAGCTCTGTACGGAAACTCAGAACCTTATCTGCCCATTTCTCAAGACCGTCTTTTTGCAACGCTTCAGAATGTTTGTCTTTATACTCCTGCAAGGCCTGTGCGCTATAAGCTTTGTATTGAATTGAGTAGGTATGGGAACCGTCTTGCTCCTTGACGAGCACTTTAGTAAACCTAGCTTCCATAAATAGCCCTGTTCCCAGCACTTGTGGTATATGTTCACGCATCCATACTATCCATTGATCGTGAACACTAGAATCTACATTACAGGTTACATTATAAATTACCATAATTAAAAAGCTTTTTCATTAGTATCACCACGCAATCTGCGGTATCGACGTCTAGCATCTGTGAAGTAAATGCTATCTGCGTGTGAGAAAATTATTTGTTCAAAATATTCTTGTGCTTTTGCAGGATCATCAAGTACTTCTTCATATAACTTTCCTAGCTCGTAAAGCGCATCATCACTCAAAATACCATCACCATGATTTTTGATAATCCTAGTGTAATTCTGGATAGCATTTTGGGTATCTCCTTCTACCTGATATAGCATTGCCTGTCTTAACAATGCCTCATCTTCAATGTCGTCGCCTGCATGGTTTTGCAGCACATTATTATAGGCTTCAATAGCTTGCTTTCTTTTGTTTTGATATTGTTTTAATTCCGCTTTCGCGAAAGCGGACAAAGCAACATACGTAGTATCTTGTCCAGAGTGGTCAGAAATCGTTAGGCTCAATTGCATGGCATCATTTGCTATAAGCTTACTGCTAGCGCTACGTAATACTTTTAATTGAGTAAGTGCCCAAGGAAAATCTCCTTTATAAAAACTGGTACGAGCTACTCTATATTGAGATTCCTGAGCCAATAAATCATTGGGCAAATCATTTTGAATTTGACTGTATAAAATAAGGGCTCGATTAAATTGCTCTTGAAGGACAAGGACATCGGCTAGTAACATTTTTACCCTAGCCTTATCAAATTGAGAAAAATTAGCTTTATTGAGATCTGCCAATAAATCAATGGCTAGTGATGCATTGTCATTTTTAAAAGCCAAGAACTGAGCATAATCTAGTTGTAACCTAAAACTGCGTTGATCACGACCATAGAATTCAAGCAGCTGCTCATATTCTTGCTTTATTTGAGAATATTCATCAACTGAAGCTCCATTAGAGCGTAATTTAAGTTTGAGTACCTGAGCATTGTATCTAGTAAAGGGAGATTGAGCATTCTCAATCATAAAGTCCAGTATGTCAAATGCAGCAGGAATATCATTTTCCTCGACTGCGACCTCGGCAAGGTCCTGCAAGTTGTCCATACTTTCTTTATCCCTATTGTAAATTGCCTTTTCTTGAATAAAAGCATTTTTAAAATCCTTTTGCTGCACAAACAACCATGAAAGCAATTGATTGTATAAAACATCTGGATTTGAACGTAATCTTTTAAGAAGTACTTTACGCAATATCGTATTAGTCTCGGACAATGCGTCGTCAGTTATATATTGAGAAAAAAGAGCTTGTGCTCTTGCCCTGTAAGCGACATTTTTTTCAATGAGTTTAATGTTTTCCTCAAACATTTTCTCCATATCACCTAGTTCACCATACAATCTAGCCAACTGAAAACTATAATTTGCTTGTGGCCTAAGCTGGGTTCCTATTTCATAGACTTGTAAAGCCTCATCCAGTTCTGTACGTTTTTCAAACCTACTTGCGATACTGTAAGTAAGCTCTGGCTTTTCTTTTACTAGATCGATTGCTTGTTGATAATAGCTACTAGCTATCGAATCATTTCCTTGCAATACTTGATTATAACCTTTTTCTATTAGTAGGGTTTGTTTGTATGCAAAAGATGTAGATACCTTTTTATCAATTAAAGAATCTACTTTACCGTATTCTTCTAATTGATGATAAGCATCAATTAAAGAAAATACGGTATTGTAGTTCCTATTTTTCTTATCGTTGACTAATTTTTCATATATGCTGGCTGCCTTACTGTACTCGCCTTGGTCCATGTAGTTTTGCGCCAACTGCAAACTTTGGGCCGTTGACCACGTCACTAAAGACAAAAAAAGAAGCGTTACAGCATATTTCATAAATTATTGTATCATATCAAAACCGCAGTAAGGTACAAGAACTTCAGGGATCTTAATACCATCAGCTGTTTGATAGTTCTCCAAAATCCCTGCCATTATTCTAGGTAATGCTAGTGCGCTCCCGTTAAGAGTATGTAACAGTTCTGTTTGTTTTTCACCTGCACGGTATCTTAATTTCAAACGATTTGCTTGAAAGGTTTTAAAATTAGAAACACTACTTACTTCTAACCATTTTTCTTGTGCCGTACTATAAACTTCAAAATCATAAGTAAGTGTTGAAGTAAACCCAAGATCACCACCGCACAATCTAAGAATACGATAAGGCAATTTCAATTCATCAAGAATATTCTTTACGTGGCTTACCATATCATCAAGAGCCTGATCACTTTTATCAGGATGCTCTATTCTTAAAATTTCTACTTTATCAAATTGATGTAAACGATTAAGACCTCGTACATGTGCTCCATAACTTCCTGCTTCCCTTCTAAAACAAGGAGTATAACCAGTCATTGCAATAGGAAGGTCCTTTTCTTCTAATAGATCACCTCTATAAAGATTAGTAATGGGAACCTCGGCAGTAGGAATTAAATACAAATCATCATTACCTACATGGTACATTTGACCTTCTTTATCGGGCAGCTGACCTGTGCCGTATCCGCTTGCCTCATTAACAAGGTGTGGCACTTGCATTTCTTGATAACCTGCTGCTGTATTTTTATCTAGAAAGTAGTTTATTAAAGCTCTTTGAAGTCGCGCTCCTTTATTTTTATAAACAGGGAATCCTGCTCCGGTAATTTTATTACCTAGTTCAAAGTCAATAATATCGTATTTTTTAACTAGTTCCCAGTGCGGTTGAGCTTGTTCATCTAGCACTGGCACGGCACCATGCTCCTCAACAACTTCATTATCCTCGTCTGTAGAACCTGCTGGAACACTTTCTTGAGGCACATTAGGAATGTTGTACAACAACTCTTGTAAGTCATTTTGAGCAGTTTGTAACTGCTCAGCAAGATTCTTTGAAGATTCTTTAAGCTCGCCAGTTTGTGCTTTTAGCTCATTAGCCTCTTGTGCTTTACCAGATTTAAATAATTCTCCTATTTGTTTGGACAACTTATTACTTTGAGAAAGTGTTTCATCTAGTTGAGCTTGCAAACTTCTTCTGCGCTCATCTACTTCGATAGCTTGTTCTAGCATAGGCATGGCATCAATATTACGCTTGGTAAGTGCCTGAGCAAATGCCTCTTTGTTTTCTCTGATTGCTGCAATTTGTAGCATTGAAATAAGTTTTAATTATTTAAGCCGATAAAATTACTGATTCTCCTTGTATTAAACGAGAATCAAGGTCGGTTTGTTGGCGTATCTTGTAAAGGTGACGGCATTAACCAATTTGCGTGTTTAAATTGAGACCATGGTTGTGATGCGATGTCAATAGTATCATTTGTAAACTTTGATCTAGGTCTACCATTTATAGAAACACTTGAAGAGATATAAACAGCTACATCTTCACCTTTATCAGCATACTCTTTTTTAAGTCTTTGAGCCAGTTGCCACATGAAATCAGGCTTCGTATTTGCCGAATTAAATTGTTTTCTAGACAATCTTTCTTTGATATTTACGCGTTCACGCTTACCAGTTTCTTTATTCTCCACATAATAAACAGCTCTTCCAGAACGACTGCGCAACATCATGCGCCAGCTTAATCGATGACCTTCTTCAGTCCATAATACATCATCCTCTATCACCCAATGACGCAATGGAAGAACTAGCATAACAAGCAGAAAACTAATAGTAAACACTTTTATAATACCTGCGTGTTTTGGTACAATCACCTCTCGTGCAGCATAAAAAGTTTTTTTACTTAAAAATCTTTTATGAACGGTTTCAGTGGTAAGAAAAAACAATAAAAATGATAGTGCGAGATAAGGAAAAACACCAATCTTAAAAACTATAGAGTTGAATAAATGGAAGAATACACTTGCTATAATTGCAATCCACCTAGTTCGTTTCCACAATAACAATGGGACAATAATTAAATCGAAAAGTAGCCCGTAGTATAGAATAGCAACATGAGCCCAATCTTGTTGAAGAATCTCATAATCACGTCCACGAGTAGACATCAAAAATTTCTCAAAACTTCCATCCAACCAGTCTGGGTAAAACTTAGCTATACTGGCATAGCTGTAAACGATCCATACAAATCCGATGATTAGAATATAAATCCATCGACTCATGTGAATTTTCAATAACTCTTTGTTCTTCTTAGCATCAATAGATCCAGCTTTATGAGCAGGTAAGAAAACAAGTAACCAATTAAGTAACATAATCAAATAACAATGATTATTGTAACTAGATTTTTGAAGTAAATAAACGTAAGTCCATGTAATCGCATAAAACAGCATTGCCATCCTATACTTGTACCCTAACATAATAAAGATACCTGCTATTCCCATAGCACTGTATAGAACGTACATGCCATATCCTGGCAATGGCTCTAAAAACTCAAAACCTATGAATGTAAATGTAAACTCAGTATCTATAAATAAACGTTTAACAGCACCCAAGGCAATACTTCCAAAAGCCTCGCAAGTAAGAATGAGTCCATAGACCATTCTAAAAACAACAAGAGCAGAATTATCTACTTGGGTAAAAAACCATTTATTTATCGTCTCTCGCATAATCTTGTGTACGCTTTAAATCATCATCCATAGCACTTACGAGTTCCTGCATGGTATCAAACTTCTTTTCATCCCTTAACCGTTTATGAAAAAACAGCTCCATTGAAGTATCATACAAATCACCATCAAAATCTAAATAATAGGTTTCAATGGTACGGTAGTTTCCATTCCCAATGGTAGGGTTAACACCTATGTTAGTCATTCCAAAAAAGTGTTTCCCGTTAATACAACTAGATGTTATATAAACTCCATTTCCTGGAATTAATTTGTACTCTTGGTGAACATGTAGGTTTGCAGTTGGGTAACCAATAGTTCGGCCTATTTGTTTACCAGATCTTACATGACCTTTTAAACTATAAGTTCTATTCAAATAGCGATTTGCTCGTTCTATCTCGCCGCTTTCTAGTGATTGTCTCACTTTAGTACTGCTTACTGCAACCTCTTCTACTTCTTCCTTTGAGATTTCAATTATATCAAAATGGTACTCACTAGCATATTCTTTAAGTTCTTGAATGCTTGCACTACGATTACGACCAAAACGATGATCATAACCTATAACGACAACACTAGCCTTTAATTGATCAACCAGTATTTCCTTAACATATTCCTGTGCGGTAGTTCTTGAAAACTCTATTGAGAAAGGGTGAATGACCATGTTCTCAATTCCTTGATCTTTTACAAGTTCTGTGCGTTCCTCGATACTATTAATTAATTTCAAATCATGGTCTGGTTGCAATACCATTCTAGGATGAGGAAAAAAGGTAAGAAGCACACTCGTCAAATTGTCTGCTTGAGCACGATTAACCACACGTTGTAAAATTTTTTGATGTCCATGATGCACACCATCAAATGTACCTATGGTAACCACACTCTTTTTATCTGAGTTAAATTCGGATATGTTATTATATATTTTCAATTCGCAATTAGTCGATTACTTTATTAAGTCTAGTATACTATTTTTTCAGCTTGATGATTTAAGTTTTGTACGCTTTCGCGAAAGCGTACTAACTCTACTCACTACTTACCATTAAATTCATTCATAGCATTAGACAATCCTGCATGAATAAAAGCCAAAGCAGCATTTGAAGCTTTGTCAATACGTTCTGGTAAAGCTGCTTGTTCTTCCTTATTCCATTCTCCCAACACATAATCAACCTGTCGACCTTTACCAAATTGGGCCGAAATACCGAATCGAAGCCTAGGGTAGTTAGGAGTATTCAACGTAATTTGAACGTCCTTGAGACCGTTATGACCACCATCACTACCTTTTCCCTTCATGCGTATTGTCCCGAACTCCAGATTAAGATCGTCTGTAATAATTAGGATATTCTCTTTTTCTATTTTTTCCTGTTTCATGTAATATTTCACCGCCTTACCACTCAAATTCATAAAGGTATTAGGTTTAAGGAGCACCACTTTCTTTCCTTTATGTGTAGTAGTTGCTACATCGCCTAACTTTAGAGTCTCAAAGGTAACATCTTTCATGGCAGCAAGTTCGTCTAGTATCTTGAAACCTATATTATGTCGTGTTTCTGTATATTTTGAACCTGGATTTCCTAATCCTACAACTAGAAATTTTTTCATATCACTTTCATGAGTTTTTACTTTATCACCTAGTAATTTTTGCAACCATGTAAACATCTTTCAAAGCTATAAAAACGAGACGATCTTTTTGTTATAAGTTTATAAAATGCTGGCACAAAAAAAAGCCTTGAGAACTCTCAAGGCTTGTAATTTAGGTTTAAGAAAATTTATGCATCTTCCTTAACTGCTGCTACATCGCTAGTTTCAGTAGCTGGCACATCTTCATCATCATCATCGTCATCTGCAACAGCATTACGAGATGTTTTAACCATTACTACAACCATTGTATCTGGGTGCATAATTTCATAAGAATCAGAACGCAATTCCTTAACCTGTCTCTTCATACCAATTTTAAGGTCTGAAATTTCTACATTAATGTAGTCAGGTAAGTTTGCAGGTACTGCTTTAACTCTAAGCTTACGGTTAGGGAATTTAAGTACACCACCGTTAAGCACACCACGTGAATTACCGTGTAGTTTCACAGGGATTTCCATAGTCACTGCTTTATCATCAAAGATTTGATAGAAATCAGCATGTAATAATAATTCTCTTACTGGGTGCCATTGTAAATCTTGAGCAATAGCATTGTAAGTACCGTCTTCTCCTAGATCGATCACTACAGTGTGAGCATCTGGAGTATAAACAAGGTTTCTGAACGCATTTTCGTGCGCTGCAAAGTGTACTGGCTCGTCTCCTCCGTAGATGACACAAGGAACCATACCAGCATTACGTAGGGCTTTAGTTGCCTTTTTACCCACGCTTTCTCTTTTAGATCCGTTGATCGTGATTGACTTCATTTATTTAAATTTAAATTAATTTACATTATAAAATTATCGCTGATGGACTCATTTTGTTGCACGCTTTTCATCACAGTCGCAAACAGTCCTGCACAGGATAATACTTTTATTTTAGAACTCTCCTGTCTTAAAGGAATAGAATCGGTTACAATTAACTCTTCTAATTGAGAGTTCTCAATTCTCTCATAGGCTTTACCAGAAAGAATTGCATGAGTACAAATAGCTCTTACACTTTTTGCACCGCGCTCCATCATTACATCAGCAGCTTTAGTTAATGTCCCGGCAGTATCTACCATATCATCAACTAGCACCACATTCTTACCTGTCACGTCTCCAATTAACTCCATGTGAGAAATAACATTGGCCTTTTGACGTTGTTTATAACAAACTACCACATCACTTTCTAGAGTTTTGGCATAAGCATAAGCTCGTTTGGAACCACCCATATCAGGTGAAGCAATAGTAAGATCCTCTAAAGCTAATTCCTTCAAGTGAGGTACAAATAAAGAGCTTGCAAAAAGGTGATCTACTGGTTTTTCAAAGAAGCCTTGAATTTGATCAGCATGTAAATCCATTGTAATGATTCTTGTTGCACCTGCTGTCTCAAGCACTTTAGCAATCATTTTTGCTCCTATTGGAACACGTGGTTTATCTTTTCTATCTTGTCTAGCCCATCCAAAATATGGAATTACCGCTGTGATGTGTCTTGCACTTGCTCTTTTTGCAGCATCTAGCATCAATAACATTTCCATAAGGTTATCGCTACTAGGCTGTGTTGATCCTATGATAAAGATACGACGACCTCTTATAGATTCTTCAAAGCTAGGTTGAAACTCACCATCACTAAAGGTAGAGAAGTTAACCTGACCTAACTCGGCACCATATGCCGTAGCAATTCTTTTGGCAAGGTCCATACTTTGCCTGCAGCCGAATAATTTTGCGTCCTTAAGTGCGTAGCTCATTTCTCTAGTCTTTATAGGATGTTGGTTTTGAGCGTGCAAAAGTACAATTATATATTGAGTTGTCCATATTTATCAATAATAATATCGCTACAATGATTACTTTTATTACTTTTGCGCTCTCTACTTATTGCCTCAGTGGTGGAATTGGTAGACACGTTGGATTCAAAATCCAATGCTTCACGGCGTGCCGGTTCGATTCCGGCCTGAGGTACTTAAAGCGAAAAGCCTTGTATTTACAAGGCTTTGTTTGTTTTGCAGCTCTTTTAGTTGTTCCGTTTTTTTGTAACAAAGGACTACAAAAAGGACTACAAAAACATGAAATTCGAAATTGAAGTTAAAACAGTGAAATACACCGCGTCAGCTCTATATATTCCAAAAACAAACAATAAGCTGAGCCTTAAAAAAAGGCGGTACGTTTGATTTAGATAGGACGGTAAGCTAAATACTTTCAAAAAAGGCATTAACCGCCTTAAAACCAATGCAGAACGCAAACAAGTTGATAAAGGCCTGTGCGCTGCATATTTGGAAATACTGCAGAGCGGTTGGGATCTTGGTTTCAACAATTATAAAAATGATAAAAAGGATTTCTATACACTAGAGCGCGCTATTAAAACCGCTTTAGCAAATAAAAAACTAGACGTTAGAGAAAATAACCTTTATCGATTATGAATATAGGGTAAACAAATTCTAAGAATATTACCGTAACAATTTCCTACTAGGTACCGATGTAAATAATTTTGAAAAAAACAATTTGCAGCTTATCAAGATCATGTTAATAAACAAGGTGCTCGCAATACAACTATCAATAACAACCGTAAAGGTAATTAGTGCAATGTTCTCTAACCTGGCTCAAAATTTAATTATCTAGCAAAATCCTTAACAGGACTTTGCAACTGTAAAAAGTAATCCTAAAAAACACATCGTTTACAGCATCAACAAATACCGAAAATGGCGACAACGGACAAAATTCCTCAACTAATTTTTCAAAACAAATCTTTGCATCATATAATTTACGGTATTCGTAAAACTTGTTATACAATTTAGAATCTCTTATTGTAGCATCTTCTTCGGAAAATGCTCGTTTTTTGAGGTAGTTGTATTATTTGGTTATTGTTTATATTTACAAGTATTTCATTGCAAATCTGTATTTAAAGCCTTAATAAATTCAACTTTTGGTTGATTTTTTGAATTAATATTTTCATTATTTTGTTTATTAACCACAATATCAAGCACTTAGTTAAAACGAAGTTCCGCAATAGGAGCGCGTTTGCTGATGAATTTGGTATTACACCTACTGCAGTTGCTAAATATGAAAAAAATCTTGCGTTACCTAGATTGGATTTAGTGGTTAAAATTGCAGATAGGTTTGAACTATCATTAAGTGAAATTGTACTTAGCGATATAACACTACTCGATAAAAACAAAAAAGCAAATAAATCAACAAAAAAGGAAAGTGAATTGATTGCTGAAAAAGATAGAAGAATTAAAGAATTAACTGAAACTATTGAATATCAACGTAATTTGATAGATAAATTATTACCAGCAAACAGCAGGACCGGATAGAGCCAGTAATCCGCATAGTACATAGAAAAGTGCGCGATTATACATAGTTTTTATAGGATTATTCCTACCAATCGACGACTGTAATAAAACTCGTTGTAGGGTGTTTTTTTTAAACCGTTGGTGGATACTAAAAGGACTACAAATTTTTAAATAAACAACTTAAACCATAAACACAAAAACCTAATTAACAACGTCTTACAACTTGAAAAGACTTGCGCTTAGAATTCAAAATCCAATGCTTCACGGCGTGCCGGTTCGATTCCGGCCTGAGGTACAAAAGCCCATCCTTAAGGTTGGGCTTTTATTTTACAATAAATTTTAGCGTTTAAAGTTGACTATATATTAAGGAACACTAACATAGGTATAAATGTTAAGTTAATGTCATTTTTTACGATTGTTAGTCCTTTGCTTGTATAATCTGTTTGAGATATTATATATTTACCTCCTTAACTTGAAAATTCAAATAAATCAATATCTAAAAATGAAACGATCACTTTCAATTTTACTCGTTGCGGTTATGATGATGCTAGGTATGGCAAACACTTCAACTGCTGCTACAACAACGACTACTAATGCTGCGATTACTACAATTGTTACGCAAAATGCTGACCCTGTAGAAAAGGTAAGCTTTCACCAAGAGCTTAAAAAGCGATTCATAGAAGGTGGTCCTGTGTTTATGGCGATTGTATTACTTTGTCTTATCTTAGGTCTAGCTATCGCTATTGAAAGAATTATTTATCTAAACCTTTCTACAACAAACTCTAAGAAACTAGCTGCAAACGTAGAAGACGCTCTTAAGAGTGGTGGTGTTGAAGCTGCTAAGGAAGTTTGTAGAAACACAAAAGGTCCAGTTGCTTCTATCTACTACCAAGGTTTAGACCGTGTAGATGAAGGTATAGACGCTGCAGAAAAAGCCGTAGTTGCTTATGGTGGTGTACAAATGGGCCAATTAGAAAAAAATGTTTCTTGGGTATCTTTGTTCATCGCACTAGCGCCGATGCTTGGTTTCATGGGTACAGTAATCGGGATGATCAAATCTTTCGATAGTATCGCAGAAGCAGGTGCTATGGAGCCATCACTAGTTGCAACAGGTATTAAAGTTGCACTTCTAACAACTGTATTTGGTCTGATTGTTGCTATTATTCTTCAAATCTTTTACAACTACATCATTGCTAAAATCGATAGTATTGTAAATGACATGGAAGATGCATCAATTACATTGATAGACATCTTGTCTGACTACAAAAACGGTAAACTTTAATAGTAGAATCTTAAAAAACTAAAACCATGGCATTACATAAAGTAATAAAATATCTTGTACTCTTGCTAGGTTTAGTGGCTTTTGGATTCTTTTTCTACACCCTTGCTGTGGGTGATGAGGCTATTGAACTTAATGAGAACGGAGTTCAAAGCTCTACAGTAACACCAATGATGTATCTATCTTATATCATTTTAGGAATAATCATATTATCTGTAGTAGTATTTGTACTTAAAGGACTATTTACAAGTCCAGAAACTCTTAAAAAGAGTTTGATCTCAATAGGTCTACTCGTAGTAGTAGTTCTAATTTCTTATTTTGCATTTGCTGATAATTCAGTAGTAAACGCACAAGGAGAAGCTATCATGTTAGACGACGGCGAGCAGTTAACTGCGAGCACCTCACAATGGATCGGAACATCTTTATATGTATTCTACATACTAGCAATAGTTGCTGTAGGTACTATTGTTTGGTCTGGAGTGAGTAAAGTTTTAAAAAGATAAATTATGGCTAGAAGATCAGCACCAGAAGTGAATGCAGGTTCCATGGCTGATATAGCGTTTTTGCTACTTATCTTCTTCCTAGTTACAACAACTATTGAAGTTGATAGTGGTATCAAACGTAAGTTACCGCCACCTGCGCCAGAAGAGCAAGAAGCTCCACCAATTAAGGAAAAAAATATCTTCCAAGTACTGGTTAATAAAAACGACCAGCTACTAGTAGAAGAGAAACCTATGGAAGTTAAAGATTTAACTAAAGCTGCTATAGAATTCCTAGATAATGGTGGTGGAGACACACCTAGAACTGCTTGTGGATACTGTCAAGGTAAAAAAGATCCAGCATCATCTGATAATCCAGATAAGGCTGTGATTTCACTTGTAAATGATAGACAAGCTAGCTACAGTATGTACATCACCGTAATGGATCAATTAGTAAAGGCTTACACAACACTTAGAAATCGTGAAGCTAATAGACTATATGGTGTATCTTACGAGGAGCTAAAAGCAGAAAAGGATGGTTGGCCAGAAACAGAAAAGGAAGACAATCCTGATTATGAAAAACTGGTTGAGAAAATCGAAAAAGTAGAAGAGTTGTTCCCTGGTAAATTATCAGAAGCAGAACCTCAAAAAGCAGGATAATTATGTCAAAGTTCAAAAAGAAAAAGAGTGGTGATTTACCAGCGATTTCTACGGCTTCGCTGCCAGATATCGTATTTATGCTTTTATTCTTTTTCATGGTTGCTACGGTAATGCGTGAAAACGAATTAAGCGTTGAAAATAATCTTCCACTTGCAGGTGAGGTAGAAAAGTTATCCGACAAAAACAAAGTAGCTTTCATTTACATTGGAAAACCTAACGAAAAAATGCAAAAGCAATTTGGTACTAATGATGTAGTACAACTAGGTGATAAAATCTCAAGTGTTAAACAAGTTCAAGACTACGTTAACACTAAGAGAAATAAAATGAATGAAGACGAAAAGGATGAATTTTTGGTTTCACTTAAAGTAGATAGAAACTCTAAAGTTGGTATTCTTACTGATGTAAAACAAGAACTTAGAGATGCCTATGCACTCAAGGTTAATTACACTTCTAAAGAAGGTAATTCAATGAAAAACATTAAGAAGTAAATTTCACTTTAATACAAGTTAAAAGCCAGTCCTAGGGACTGGCTTTTTTTGTTTTATTGCATTTCATACAATTGCCTGATAATCAGTGGCACGACCTTTGATTTTGGTTACAGGAGTACTTACGAATTACTACTAAGCTTTATCAACTTATTGCTTCGTAATTCTCATTAATGTTAACCTTAAATTTTATCAAAATGGCAAAACGAAATGCACCAGAAGTGAATGCAGGCTCAATGGCAGATATAGCATTCCTGTTACTTATCTTCTTTCTAGTAACAACAACCATTGAAACAGACACCGGAATCTTAAGAAAATTATCTAAGCCTAACGACACACCTGCGGTTAGTATTCCTGAAAGAAACATTTATCAAGTAATAGTAACATCGGACAATCAAATAATGGTAGAAGGATCACCAATGGAGATAGAAGACATCACAACAAGCGCTATTGCCTTTTTAGACAATGGTGGTGGATCTGGAAATAAAACCTGTAATTATTGTCAAGGAGAACGAAATCCAGAATCCTCTGACAATCCAGATAAGGCAGTGATCTCACTGGTAAGTGACCGACAAACCGATTATAAGACCTATTTGACAGTTACTGATCAACTTATCAAAGCATATAACCATTTACGAGACAGAGAGGCTCTAAGACTTTTTAACACGAGTTACAAAGCGTTGAAGCTAGAACGTCAAAATTGGCCACAAAACGATTTAAACTCACCTGAATTTCTCGAATTGAAAAGGAAAATTGAACTGGTTGAAGATCTCTTTCCAGGAAAGCTATCGGAGGCTGAACCTGTAAAAATTGAATAATCTCAAAATCAACAACAATATGGCTAATATGTGACTTTAATATATTGTACAATCCTTGCCTTGTCAAATAATTACAATTTTATAGTCACATATTTTCTTTTACTATTAGTAACTTGCTTACGGCAAAACAAACCTTATGAGAACATACTCGCTTTTACTAATTATCTTTCTTGTTAGTTATATCTCTTTTGGACAGGATACCACTGTTCAAACACAAGAATTTGAGAAAATACCAGAAAGCGTAAATGATTCATTGTATAGAGAAGATCAAATATATGTAGGACTAACTTTTAATCTAATCAACAATGAACCCGATGAGTTTTCTCAAAATGGATTTTCAGGTGGTCTACATTTAGGGTTTATTAGAGACATGCCAATTAATAAAAGAAGAAATATTGCCATAGGTATAGGTTTAGGATACAGCACAAATAGATATAATTCCAACTTATTTATTAATACCGATGAAAGCGGTAAAACAACTTATCAAATTATTGATGACGACATTGATGTGGATCGCAATCGTTTACACACCAATCTAATTGAGATGCCCATACAATTTAGATGGCGCACTTCTACACCTACAGAATATACCTTTTGGCGTATCTACACCGGTGTAAGACTAGGGTATATCTTTCATCACAAATCCGACTTTCAAGGCGATGGAGTTACAAGAGTTTTAAAAGACATTCCAGAACTAGAAAAATTTAGATTTGCTGCAACCTTAAGCATCGGTAATGGAAGTTTTAACGCTTTTGTGATGTATAATCTAAATCCATTATTCAATGAAAACGCACAAATAAATAACGATCCTATCAATCTTCAACCGATAAAATTTGGAATAGAATTTTACATTCTATAATACGTATTAAACCCCAATATAAATTTGAGTAATCAAACCGGTCAAAAAGCCAAATATTATTTCGTGATTAGAATGTGCTTTTAAATATAATCTTGCAGATGCTGTAACCCCAGCTATTATACTTATACCAGCTATTAAATACAACAACGGTAGATTCATTGTGAATAAAAGAACAAACACAAAACCTAGCAATCCACCTATCCCCATCATATGTAAACTTATTTTATACCTCATAAAAGAGAGAACTGCTGCGATAAATGAAGCGACTACAATCCCGATAAAGAAATAATACAATGGTGTATGAAATCCATCTCTAAAGCCGCCACGTGCTACGATCACAATCAATATCGTATAACAAATAAGTGGCCAGGTGCGTTCCTTTGATGTTTTTAAATCTATAGATTGAACTATACCAAGTATCTTTAGTATTACATAAATCAACAACGGGATAATAATGGTAAGCAATCCTATCAAATACAACTTGACATCAATTTGTTGATCATTATCATAGGTATTATAACTAAGAAACCAAAACGACACAACAAAAGGAATCCATAAAGGATTTGTCACGACGCTCCATATCTTAAAAAAGCGTTCTTGCATTAGATCTCTTTACGCAATCTTGCTACGGGAATATCTAGCTGCTCACGATACTTAGCTACCGTTCTTCTGGCTATAGGATAACCTTTATCCTTAAGGATCTCAGCTAGTTTTTGATCCGTAAGAGGTTTTTTCTTATCCTCTTCATTAATCACAGTTTCTAGTATTTTCTTTATTTCCCTAGTAGAAACCTCTTCTCCATCTGTATTAGTCATGGATTCAGAGAAAAATTCCTTGATCAACTTTGTTCCATAAGGTGTATCCACATACTTTGAATTTGCCACACGGCTCACGGTAGAAACATCCATACCAATTTCATCGGCGATGTCCTTTAAAATCATAGGGCGTAAGTTACGTTCATCACCTGTAAGGAAATATTCCTTTTGATAATGCATAATGCTAGACATCGTTACAAACAGTGTTTCTTGTCGTTGCTTTATTGCCTCAATGAACCACTTTGCACTATCCAGCTTTTGTTTAATGAACATAACAGCGTCCTTTTGAGACTTAGTCTTCTCCTTTGCCTCTTTATAACCTTTAAGCATGTTAGAGTAGTCTCTAGACACGTGTAGCTCTGGAGCATTACGACCATTTAGAGTAAGTTCTAACTCGCCGTCTTTAATTCTAATTGTAAAATCTGGAACGACTTGCTCTACGATTTTTGTACTGCCGCCAGCGTATGAGCCTCCTGGTTTTGGGTTTAAATGCTCTATTTCTTCAATAGCATCACGCAGTTCTTCCTCACTTACGTTGTATTTAGAAAGTAATTTTTTATAGTGCTTTTTACTAAAAGCGTCAAAACTGTCTCTAATCAACTTAATTGCAAGCTCAGTATCTGGGGAATTACGCTTTCGCGAAAGCTGAATCAATAAACACTCCTGCAAACTACGGGCTCCTACTCCAGCAGGATCTAGCTGTTGTACGATACGCAACACCTTTTCTACCTCATCCACATCGGTGTAAACGTTCATGGTAAAGGCTAGGTCATCTGCAATATCCTCCAATGATCTGCGTATGTAACCGCTTCCATCGATACTACCTACTAAAAATTGCGCGATACTAGCTTCTTGATCGGATAATCGCCTAGTATTAAGCTGATCAAGAAGGGTTTGAGTAAATGATTTTCCTGCTGCATAAGGAACACTTTTCTCGTCCTCATCCGCACTGTAGTTATTAGATTGGGTACGATATTCTGGTATCTCGTCGTCGCTTAAATATTCATCAACATTGATATCTGCCTCGATGGTTTCATTATCTTGATCAAAATCGTCGTTAGTAAGTGAGTCATACTCATCTTCTGATTTTTCCTTACCACTATCAAGTGCAGGGTTTTCCTCAAGTTCAGATTTAACTCGTTGTTCAAATGCCTGTGTAGGCAGTTGAATCAATTTCATGAGTTGAATTTGCTGCGGAGACAGCTTTTGAGAAAGTTTAAAATTGAGTGTTTGCTTAAGCATTTACAAATATTCTTACATGTAAAAATAAAAAAAGCCTGTGTGATCACAGGCTTAAGTTTGATTTTTGTGAATTATTTAGTTAGAATTCAGCATTTCCTGGTGTTCGAGGATAAGGAATTACGTCACGTACATTACCCATTCCTGTAACAAACATTACCAATCGTTCAAATCCTAATCCAAATCCGCTATGTACTACACTACCGAATTTTCTCATCTCTAGATACCACCAAAGTTCCTCTTCTGGAATTCCCATGTCATCCATTTTTTGTTTAAGTACATCATAACGCTCTTCACGTTGAGAACCACCAACAATTTCACCAATTCCAGGGAATAAGATATCCATGGCGCGCACAGTTTTATGATCATCATTTAACCTCATATAAAAGGCTTTAATTTTTGCAGGATAATCAAAAAGAATCACGGGACACTTAAAATGTTTTTCAACTAGATAACGTTCATGTTCCGATTGAAGATCTGCTCCCCATTCTTCTATGACATAGTTGAACTTTTTCTTCTTATTAGGCTTAGAATTTTTAAGTATATCTATCGCCTCGGTATAAGAAACACGTTTAAAGTTATTTTTTAAAACAAACTCTAACTTTTCACGTAACGGCATAGGACTACGTTCTGATTGAGGCTTGAGCTTATCTTCATTAACCAATCGTTGCTCTAGAAATTCTAAATCATCGGCGCATTGTTCAATGGTATACTTAATTACTTCTTTAATAAAATCCTCGGCAAGATCCATGTTTGCATCTAGATCATTAAACGCTACTTCAGGTTCAATCATCCAAAATTCGGCTAAATGTCGAGATGTATTGGAATTTTCTGCTCTAAAGGTAGGTCCAAAGGTATATACTTGACCTAATCCCATGGCATAAGTTTCTGCTTCTAACTGTCCTGAAACAGTTAAGTTGGTTTCTTTACCAAAAAAATCTTTTGAGTAATCTATTTCACCTTCTTCTGTAAGCGGAGGATTTTTTGTATCTAAGGTAGAAATACGAAACATTTCTCCAGCTCCTTCGGCATCACTACCAGTAATGATTGGTGTGTGAGCTTGATAAAATCCTTTTTCTTGGAAATATTTATGAATAGCAAAAGATAAAGCTGCTCTTACACGCATTACCGCTCCAAAGGTATTAGTACGCACGCGTAAGTGAGCTTGTTCTCTTAGTGTATCCAATTTATGCCTTTTAGGAGACAAAATTGTTTTTGCTACTTCTTCAGAATCTGCGGTTGCAAGAATCTCTACCGAAGTAGCTTGTAGTTCTACACGCTGTCCTTTTCCTTCACTTTCGACTAAATTACCTGTAACCGCCACAGCAGATGCTACTGTAATTTGATCTCTTACAGCTTGATCTATTTTTTCAGGATCTATTACTGCTTGCAAATTCTTTATGGTCGAACCGTCATTAATCGCTATAAATCTATCGTTTCTAAAACTGCGCACCCATCCTTTAACGGTAATTTCAACCATACTAGGATCGTCCTTTAAAATATCTACTATTCTTTTCATTTCTAGGAATAACTTGAATGGCAAATATAGATTTTATGCACTCTATGAACAATAATTGCTGCAACGAATTACACTAGAGATACGCGTCCTATTCTTCCTCGTCAGATTTTGGTGCGATAATAGGAATGGCTGGTTTTTTAAATGTACGTTCATTTGCAATGCTGCGTTCTAGTGATAACAACATACTAGGCAACAACAAAAGATTGGACAACATAGCAAATAACAAGGTTGCACTTACTAAAGCTCCTAATGCAACAGTGCCTCCAAAACTCGATATGGTAAATGTAGAAAATCCAAAAAATAAAACGATACTAGTATAAAACATACTAACTCCAGTTTCTTTTAAAGCGCTATAAACAGACTTCTTAATTTTCCAATTATTTGCCATAAGCTCTTGCCTATACTTAGCTAAGAAGTGAATAGTATCATCAACAGAAATTCCAAAGGCTATTGAAAAAACCAAGATGGTTGAAGCTTTTATAGGCACACCTATGAAACCCATTAATCCAGCAGTCATTAACAAAGGAAGTAAGTTAGGTACAATCGAAACAAAAATCATCCTAAGCGACTTAAACATAAACGCGATAAACAATGCTATTAATAAAATGGCCAAGGATAATGACAAAATCAAATTATTAATTAAGTAATTGGTTCCTTTTTGAAATACAAGCGCTTTACCCGTTAAAGTAATTTCATAATCTTCAACAGGAAAAAGGGTTTCAAGTTTTGCTCTTAAATTTTCTTCTACATACTCAAGACGTTCAGTAGGCATATCTTTCATGAAAGTTGTCACGCGTGCGTATTGACCTGTACTATCCACATAACTTTTCATCAAACCTACTTCTCCATTACTATTCTTGAGAAATTTAGCCATAAATAAACGTTCATTGCTTGTTGGCAGATCAAAGAACTCGGGATCACCTTGATAGAAAGCCTGTTTTGCAAACTTAATTAATGAAATTACCGACATTGGTCTGGACAACTCGGGTGTTTCAATAATATGCTCTTCTAACTTGTCAATCTTTTTAAGCGTTTTTGGTTTATTAACACCTTTCTTTTTCT
This sequence comes from Nonlabens sp. SY33080, assembly GCF_011784885.1. Classification (NCBI taxonomy): domain Bacteria; kingdom Pseudomonadati; phylum Bacteroidota; class Flavobacteriia; order Flavobacteriales; family Flavobacteriaceae; genus Nonlabens; species Nonlabens sp. SY33080. The sequence goes on along the minus strand of NZ_CP050461.1, from coordinate 2,449,116 downwards.
TGGTATTGATGACAATTTCAACAGGCATGACACCATCAAAACTTTCTTCAAAAAATTTAATATCCTTGTAAAAGCTCATGCTTTTAGGCATATCCTCAATTAAACTTCCAGAAACTCTAATTTGATACATCCCAATGAAGCTGAGAATAAGGACAACAACGCTGGTAATATAAATAGCGATTCTATAGTTCTTCACCATAACACCTAGCCAATTGGCAAAACTGTTGATCCACGTTTTTCCTAAATGCTTAAGATGTTTTTCCTTAGGCAACGGTAAATAGCTATAAATGATAGGAATAATCATCAAGCTTAAAACAAATATGGTAACGATACAGATACTTGCTACAATACCAAATTCTTTAAGCAATTTACTTTGCGTAAAAATAAAAGTTGCAAATCCACTTGCAGTGGTAAGGTTAGTCATTAAAGTAGCATTACCTACCTTAGTAATGACTCGTTGTAAAGAGAGAGCTTGATTACCGTGTTTCCTGATTTCCTGCTGGTATTTATTGATTAAGAATATGCAATTAGGTATTCCTATTACAATAATTAAAGGAGGAATGATAGCTGTGAGTACAGTGATCTCAAATCGAAATAGACCTAAAAATCCAAATGCCCACATCACTCCTATTATCACGGTGACAATAGATATAAAAGTTGCGCGCCACGATCTGAAAAAGAAAAAGAACAACCCAGAGGTTATAAGCAATGCTGCTAACAAAAACATACCTATTTCATCAACAATATTTTGTGCATTTAAGGTACGTATGTAGGGCATTCCTGATGTTCTAACATCTAGTCCATTATTTCTATAAGAATCTATTAACGGAACTAATTCATTAAGAACAAACTCTTTTCGAGTGATTGTATTTACAATGTCTTTCTTTAAATAAACAGCGGTACGTATTACACTATCCTTTTCACTATAAATTAAATTTTTGTAGAACGGTAAATCGGTAAATAGCTTTTTCTTAAAAGTGGCATAGTCTGCCTCGCTTTTTAATTTTGTAGGCAGTAATTCGTTTACTTTAAAACTAGAACTAGGTTCATCTAATTCAAGAACAGGTAAGTTACTGGTTGATAAAACGAAGTCGATTTCCTCAAATTTTGAAATACTATCTGCCAGTTGGTTCCAAGCATTTAATTTCTCGTAAGTATTAAGAGTCTCTTGGGTAGCTCCAAGAATAATTAAATTTCCTTCTTCACCAAATTGTTTAATAAACTCATCATACTCAATATTCGCTGGATGATCATCAGGAAGTAAATTAGCCTCAGTATGAGAAAACTTCATGTATTTCCACTGAGTTCCTAGGGCAATTGTAGCAAGAACAATAAGTCCGAGAATCACCTCACGATTGCGCAGTATTAATCGCGCTAAACTATTCCAAAAGCTGAAACTAAATAATTTATGCATAGGTCTTTACCGATGGGCTGCAAAGGTAAATCTTATACACGTGATAATCCTTATTTGAAGTGTAAACTATTCTAAAGGCTACAATTCCAAATAAAAGGTAAATTTTAACGCAAGATTGTCCTCAATATCAGGCAAATGATAAGCTCCATATCGGTAAGAAAAGCTTAATCCAAATCCGAAAAGGAGTTTATTTAACTCAACACCACTTTCGAAATAACCGTGTTCTAGAGTGTCAAACCCAATTCCTATGTGCTCTTCAGTATTGTTCATACTACCTAAGGCCGCTCTAGTAATAAAGGCAACTTCAGGCTTTAAAAACGATGCAATGTTAAGTGCAGGGAACCTATGTTTTACTTGTGCTGTGATCAATCTATCAGAAAAGAACTCATTGAAATACATGGTTTCAAAACTGCGCCTACCTGCAACTGAAAATCTTTGCAACAATTCATCTTTTGTAGGTGAGTTAGGGTAAGCATGATATAGATGGGTAAGAGGAATATCACCACGGCCGTAGTGACCTTCTACCTGCAATTCAGTAAAAGAATTGTCCTTCCAGGGTTGAAAATATACTGCTTTGGCAGACAACTTTCCGTAATTAAAGTTTGATCCATACAATCCTTTTATTCCTTGTGTGTATTGAGCACTTAATATTGGATAACCTCGGGTTATTTCTTGATAACCGCTAGGAGTAAGCATAAAGGTGCTTACTGGACTATACCTCGCACCTATAACCACTTCAGATAAGGTATAGTTAGTAAAACTATTATCCCTAGGCCTGAATTCATAAAATGTTGTTTGAGTAATTCGCTTTCGCGAAAGCGAGATCTCACTTATCAACGAAGGGAATAATCGCTGTTGTAGTGAGGCTCCTACACTATTGTATTTAAAGAAGGTTGGAATATTGATAAGTCTAGGCTCAAAAAGACTATAAACACGTGCATCAGTCAAGAATTTTTCGGCACCTATTTCAGCAATATCCTCACTTTTGTATAGGTTGAGCCATGTGTTTTTTTCTTCATCAATTCTAAATCCTGCGCTTATTTTATACTTAAATCGATCATCCTTAGTACCGTAGGCCACGTAACCACTTAACCTCCATTTTTCACTTAATTTCTCATTAGTTTGACCACCAACTCCCAATCTAAACGCCTCGTAATCATTGTATTTTACTAGATACTTTAAATCAATATCAAAAAATCCTACTGGATAATAGCCCACCTTAAACTTATCAAGTGTTTCTAGTTTTCTATTAATCTTGGTCGCGGTAACCACACTATCCAAGTTTGTAAATTGAGCTAGTTGTGTTGTTGTATAGGCCTCTTTTGAATCTCGATAATCATCCCAATATGATTCTGGCCGACCTATTGCCTCGTCAGGGATTTCAGTAAGAATACCTTTCTTTCCAAAATCTACCGGTATATTTAATTCATAATTGAAGTAATCCACTTCTAGAATCATATACAAATCTTGTCCTGTTTGATTCTCGGAAGGAGATTCGTTACCTACCTCTAGCCTACCACCAAAAAGCTCCAATTCCTTTTTAGTTTTCTGCTTTTTTACATACAAAGATCTTTTTAAAGGAACCCAAACTCCGGCTTTTGTATTGTAGGTAAAGCTATGAAGAGTCTCTATATTGAGTTCTCCTGGTGTATCAATTTCAAAGAGAACAACATCATAATTAACAGCATCTATGTAAACGGTACCTTCTAGTAAATTAGGAATTTCTGCAAGAGGTTGTGGTTTAAAATTTACTTTATAGACAGTTCTGTTCTCTATTACGGAATCTTTTTCGATTTGATAATCGTAGAATTGAGTTCTTGAAGAATGCAATGGATTTTTAAATCGTTGATCAAGTATTATATAATCCTTTTGATTTAAAAACTGGGATTGAAATATGATAGTATATACAGGATATACAGGTTTTTCAAAACCTGGCATTTGAGCTGCTGTTACTACCTCTTTATATCCTTTTATTGAATCGTATACATGCAGGATGGTACGCTCTGAAAAAAGTACTTGCGTTTTTTTTAAAGTCTTACGTAATTCGGTTTTTTTATAACCTGGACCTGTTAAAGCCTCTGGATCACCAGTTATTTTAAAATTCTCATAAGACTCATAGCTAAAGCTATTTACTTGATTAAGCAGTTCGTTTTGTGATAATCTTTCGGCTGCCTTTTGAATGATAAAAGGTGTAGACTCTTGCGCCATCATTATAAATGGCAAGAAAAAGACGAACAAAAAACTGTTTCTCATAGCAATGGCATAGACGCGGTGTAAAAGTAAATAACTGTATGAGTAATCCACCTATAATTATTGTTATTGTTAAACACTACAGATTGTTTGCCTGAAAGGTTGATTTACTCATTGTATAAAACCTACCGGGAATAATGCCTTCCCATAAAAACCTATGATGGATTTGCATTCCCAACCTTTCTGCAACAATTTGAGATCCTATATTTTCCTCGGCTATATGTGCTGCTATTGAATCAAAATTTCTAGTATTGAATCCATGATCTAGAAGAGCTTTACAAGATTCTGTTGCGTAACCTCGACCCCAAAATTCCTTTAAAAATTTATATCCTATCTCAATAATGTTTTTAGATTGAGTATAATTTAAACCTGCGCTGCCTATTTTTTTTCCTGTAGATTTATCAATAACGGCATACCTTCCTAATTGGTATAAAGCGTATTGACCTTTTTCTGGATGCAATATTTCTTCTAATAAGAGTTTTGCCTCTAGAACAGTTGTCATAGGTTGTTTTCCTGTAAACTGCATGACCTGAGGATCCTTGTGCAAGTCAAACACAAATTCTTTATCAGAAATCTCAAACGGCCTTAATAGTAATCGTTCAGTTTCTAATATTGGCATCAAACCCTTAGATCGCTCCATTGGTCGTTTTCATCAAATAAAACTTCAGCAAATGGACATAAAGGATGAACCTTCATATTATTTTTTTGAGCATACTCAACCGCCTTATGAACTAAATGAGTTCCTATTCCATTACCTTCTAAATCTGGATTTACTTCGGTATGATCAATGGTCATAACATTATCCTCATGAGAGTATGTAAGTTCGGCCATCGTTTTTTCCTCCTTTTTATAAAAGAAGATTCCTCTACTATCGTTTTGATTGTGTTTTATATCAATATTCATAGGTTTAAGATTTAAGTTAATGTGGCAAAATCAAAATCTGGTGAGACCTCAACCGGTCTATTATCTTTTTTAAAAACTCGTGCGGTCAATTCACCTTTGAGCAATTCTTTATCTCCTAGCACTCTTATGTAACTACCTTCTCGCAATCCAACTACCGGTATGTGATGGTACGTGTGAAACTCGTTGATTCTTGTTTCTCTAGTTTCACCCATGTGAGTAGATCCTGAAACCGGATCTAGATAATGCGGATTAATATTATAACCTATTACGCCTAATGCTTTGAGACTCGGAGGATGAACAATAGGCATATCATTAGTATTATTAACTGTGAGGCCACACAAATTGCTACCAGCACTAGTTCCTAGATAGAAGGTTCCTGAAAATATCGCTTTTCTAAGAGCAGTTAAAACATCTCGTTTGTAAAGCTCATTAAGTAATACAAAGGTATTTCCACCACCGGTAAAAATTGCTTTGGCCTCAAGAATAGCCTGTTTAGGATCCTGCACTTCATGCAAACCAACTACCTTAATACCGGTGTCTTCTAGTGCTACTTGCACTTTTTTAGTATAATCTTCATGCGTAATTCCACCAGGTCTTGCGAATGGAATAAAGAGTAGACTTGTAGCTTCAACTTCTTTGAGGGCTGTAAGAACATCTTCTTTAATATATTCTAAATATCCAGATCGATGTATCGTAGATGTACTAGCAATAATAAGATTGCGCATAAATTTTTACCACTTTAAGAATAACAATTATCATCAAAATTACAAGTTAATCTCTCCTTGTATTTGTAAATTAAGTAAACTTTAATGTAAAGTCTTTTTACAAACATTAACTTAAAGCTTAATTTAAGTGTGTCATACAGTAACAAGTATGAGTAACTTTGTTTTAAATAGAATAAGCTATGAAAGCAATTATTAATATCGGTCTCCTATTATTTTCAGTCCTTTTATGGTCACAAAATAATCGCACTCAAATAGAAGGAAAAATTCTAAGCGCAACAGAAGAACCGCTATCTGGAATTACCATTTTTAATAATAACAGCATTGATGGTACTGTCACTAATGATGATGGTATCTTTTATTTGAATGTAAAAGCAGGTGATAAACTCACCTTGAGAGCTGTACAATATGAACCTCTTACTTTAGTGGTCACTGAGCAAACTGTTGAGGATAAAAAAGCCACTATTCAACTTAGGCAAGGAGTAAACGTTCTAGATGAGGTTGTTATTAATGAAAGCTTGATGCTTATAGATGTAAAAGAAGTTACCAACGTCGATCCCAAAATAGACGAAGTAAGTGAATTTAATGTACGTACAAGAGCAGTAGATCGTATTGACAACACCTTTTCTGATCGTCAACGTCAACCAGAAGAATACGCTATAAGGCATGAAGCCATGGCCCAAAGTATGCCCAGGTTTAATATGTTTAACCTAGTAGGACTACTAGGTGCAGTTGTTCTCAACAGTACTTTGAGCGCTCTTGATTTAAACTCGGGACCAGTAGAAGAAAAAAAAGAGTTTGACGTGATTTTAATTAAAAATAAATACCAAACTAAGTTCCTAACTGAATTCTTGAAATTAGAAGAAAAATACCTCTATGAATTCATGTATTACGCCAAGGACAGAGGATTAAATGAAGAAATGTTCTCTAAACAAAATGAGTTAGATTTACTTCAGTTTCTTAACATGACCGCAACAGAATTCAAAAGAAAAAAGAATCTACCTGACTATCATCCAACTGAATCAACACAAGAAACCAATATTCAAGTTGACTCAATGTCCACAGACTCTTTAAAAATGAAAGAAACCATTAAAAAGCAATAAAATGACTACAAAAAACTTATTCCCAATAAAGTTAGTGCTATCCTTATTCCTAATTATAGGGATCAACTCTTGTAGCAATGATGATGATTTGCCAGAATTGCCACCCATTACCTTTAATGTTTTTTGTTACGGTCCCGATCTTCAAAACAATCAAGGCGTAAGACCGGCTTATCTTGAAGAATTTTTACAAATTTCTAGCGACACTTATTCCACACAATTATTGATTACCGACGAGAATATCACAGAAAATTCTGGTACGCTTTCAGGTACAGGCTTTGCCATTGATCTCGAGTTTTTTGGCAATCGAAACACCCCATTACAAAGTGGTACTTATGAAATCAACTCAACACAAGAAATTGGTGATGTGAATGCAGGTTTTTCAGAGAATTATGATACCGGTAACAACCTCAATGCGATTACCGCATTTGAATCAGGTTTTATACGAGTAAGTCCATACAGCACTGGATTCTACATTGAAATAGATGCTGTTTATAATACTGATGAGCGCTTTCACGGCATCTTTCTAGGTAACGTGACACAATTATAATTTTTGGAACATAACTTGTAACATTTAAGTGCAAAATTTATCTAGTAAGTATGAAATACCTTATTCTAATTGTAACCAGTAGTTTGATGCTGTTTACGCTTTCGCGAAAGCATACTAAACAAAACGATCATAAATACTATTTATCAGTTTCCAATGTCGCTTATAAACAAAAGGCTAGCGCACTTCAAATGACCAGTCGATTTTTTATAGACGATATGGAAGATGCCTTACAAGATCGTTTTGGCAAGGAAGTGAAGCTAGATGGAATTAAGGATTTAAAAACTGTAAATTTTTATTTAGAAAAGTATTTTCAAAGTAAAATTGAAGCCACTGTAGATAGTAAGGAACTAACTGTAAATGTATTGGGCGCAGAGTTTATTGATGATCAAATTGTGCTTTACATAGAATTACCGGTTACCAAAATGCCAGAAACTATTAAAATGAAATTCACTGCTCTTTTTGAGGTGTTTGATGACCAAAAAAATATGGTACATTATAAAATCAACGACAAAAGAAAGAGCATGGTAATGACAAAAGAACGCCCACAAGAAACCTTAACTTTTTCTTAATCTTTATAAAAGGTGCGTATATTTCTTATTTTAGCAATCCTTAAACCAAATTTGCAACATGAAAACTATTAAATTTTTGTTTTTCAGTTTGTTAATGATTTCCTTCGGTTTACAAGCACAGGAAACAGAACAACAAGAAGAACCAAAAGCAGAGGAACACTATAACATCAACAAGTTCCGTCAACTGTACCAAGAATTTTCCACTCCTAACCAATACCGCAGTGCAAGTGGAGCACCTGGTCCTGCCTACTATCAGCAACGAGCAGACTACAAGATGGACATCAAATTAGATGATGCCAATCATCATATTTATGGTTACGAAACAATTACTTACACAAACAACTCACCAGATGCATTAGACTATCTATGGGTACAGTTAGACCAAAACGTAAGACAGAAGGATACTAAGTCTGCACTTATTGAAGGTGGTGGCGTTAATCCATTCATGCGTCCGTCTGATTTTGCATCTCAATATATGAAAGAACCGTTTGATGGTGGTTTCAATATAAAGAAAGTATTAGATTCAAAAGGTAACGCTCTTCCATACATGATTAATCAAACTATGATGAGAGTTGAATTACCTAAAACGCTTAAAACCGGTGAGAAATTTAGTTTTGATATAGAATGGGACTACAACATCAACAACCACGTTGATGGTAGAGGACGTAGTGGATATGAGCAATTTCCTGATGGACATAGAGCATATGTAATCGCTCAGTTTTATCCTCGCATGTGTGTGTATAACGACGTTGAAGGATGGCAGAATAGTCAATTCTGGGGTCGTGATGAGTTTGCATTACCATTCGGAACTTTTGAAGTAAACCTTACTGTACCAGAAGATCACTGGGTTGATGCCACTGGTAAGTTAGAAAACAGAAAAGACGTTTATTCTAAAACAGAATTAAAGCGTTATGAGCAGGCTACAAAAAGTTATGACAAACCTGTTATAATAAGAACTCAACCAGAGGCTGAGAAACTTGCAATGATGCCAGGTGCTACTAAAACTAAAACTTGGGAATTCAAGGCTGATTATGTACGTGACTTTGGATGGACTTCATCTCGTCGTTACGTAGCAGATGCTATGGCTGTTAAGGTAGGTGATAAAGATGTTATGGCTGTTTCTATATATCCGCCAGAAGGTAATCCGTTATGGGAGCAATGGTCCACATATGCAGTAGCGCAAACTTTAAAGTCTTACAGTAGAATGACTTTTGACTACCCTTACCACAAAGCAATATCGGTTCACGCAAAGAATCAAGGAATGGAATATCCAATGATTTGCTGGAACTACGGTAGACCAGATGCTGAAGGAAACTACACAGATCGTACTAAATTTGGTATGATCTCAGTAATTATCCACGAGGTTGGACACAACTTCTTCCCAATGATTGTTAATAGTGATGAGCGTCAATGGACATGGATGGACGAAGGTCTTAATACTTTTGTACAATATGTTGCCGAACAAGATTTTGGTGAAAATTATCCAGCCGCTATTGAAGGTTTAGATGCGTACCCATCTCGTCGTGGACCTGCTGCGAAAATTGTTCCTTATATGGCAGGTGATCAAAGATACATCGCTCCAATTATGAGTAAAGGTTTAAATACGTATCAATTTGGTTCAAACGCTTATAGTAAGCCTGCTACTGGTCTTAATATCTTAAGAGAAACCGTAATGGGTCGTGATCTTTTTGATTATGCATTCCGTACTTATTCTCAAAGATGGATGTTCAAGCATCCTACACCAGAGGACTTTTTCCGTTCTATGGAAGATGCAAGTGCTATGGATCTAGACTGGTTCTGGAGAGGATGGTTCTACACTACTCGTTTCAATGATATGGGACTTAAAGAGGTAAGCAAATATTATGTTTCAAATGAAATGAACCAAGCTATGAAGGATTATGCTAAAGAAAACGGCATTCCTGTTGAACGTATTAAAGAAGCTGGTCTCGTTTACATGGTAAAAGAAGATAGCGAAGACTTTGACGCTGCCTTGAAAGGTAAGCAACCAGGAGAAGTAGTAAGTGGTATAGATGATTACTTAAAAGAAAATTTCACTGCCGAAGAAAGAGCTAGAATGAAAGCTCCTAAATACTTCTATGAAATTACTGTTGAAAAACCAGGAGGATTAGTTATGCCTATTATCATTGAATACACGTTTGCAGATGGTACTAAAGAACGTGTCACTCATCCAGCAGAAATTTGGAGATACAATGATAAAGAAGTTGGTCTAAGTAAAGCAAGCGATAAAGAAATCGTAGGTATTACTATAGATCCAGACCTAGAAACAGCTGACATTGATGTGTCAAACAACAGCTGGCCACAACAGCCTAAAGTTGATAAATTTGAAGAAATGAGAAAGCAATAATCTCTGTTTTATAAACGTTTAAAAAGCCAGTTTCAATAGAAACTGGCTTTTTGTTTTACCATAAATTGTACTTTTACTCTGTTGTAAAACTATCAATCCAATTCAATCGCTTTTACGTGAAATATTTATATACTCTATTAATTCTACTTTTCGTTTCTTGCGATGAGGATCCTACATTGTCCAATAATCAAAATCAAGGAGATAACGATATTACTACTATTGACGATAAAGTAAGACTTAGTTCAATTCAAATAGCAGAAAACACAGCTAGCAATATTGTAACAAACATTGATATAGTATACGATAATGATAATCTTATATCTGAGATCGTATTCTCTGGTCAACAATCAAAAACATATCAATTTCAATACGCACCAAACAACCAAGTAATCAATTATACAAAGATTGAAAATCAAAGTACTAGTTCTTATAGTATAGAATACGATGAAAATATCATTACAAGCAGCAATGTTTCAAACCCTAATCAAATACAACAATTTGAAATAGATAATTTTAATCGTGTAAATGAAATTCTTTCTAGAACAACCAGCTCTAATGGTTCAGTGATACAAGAAAATAGCGAGGTGTTTGATATCAATGCAAACTTTAATATTGAAAGAATAACCTATCTAGAAAATAACAACACGACAGGATTTAGCGACTTTACTTATGAATTAAATGATAATCCTTTTAAGGATATGAATGATATAATAAGGTTACTTGTTTTTAAAGATTTTATACCTTCATCAAGATTTCTACCCTTAACTCAAGAAAAGTACGATACGAGTACTGGCTCAATACAGCTCGTTCAAGAAATGATTTACACCTACAACTTGAATTCTGAAGGTATGCCAGTGAGTAGAGAAATTTTTACCACTAATAATGGTATTTCTAGAACTAGTTATAACCTATTCTCTTATTTATAAAATTAGAAAATTAATTACTCAAGAAGCGTACTGCATTAACATTATGTAATTGCACACGATATACTATAAATGTATCTTTGTCGCATGATTCATCATGTACTTTTTATAAGCACACCAGAACTATTCTTAGTAGGATTAGTAGTGTTATTAGTATTTGGAAGTGACAAGCTTCCAGAAATAGCTCGTGGTCTGGGAAAAGCCATAAAAACAGTTCGCAATGCAACTGATGACATTAAACATGAAATCACTAAAACTGCTACTGATGACTTTAGTTCTAAAGAAGTAGAACATTTCAAAAAGCAAATCGAAGAAGTAAAGGACAAAATTGAAGAAACCGGTTCCATTAAACGTAAACTTTAATGTGGGAATCTCTTCTAGAAATTGATCGAGAATTACTCAAACTACTCAATAATTCTTTTCTTAACAACGTACCAGAATTTTGGGAGTTCATAACGCATCCAGAACGATCTATACCTATCTTTCTTTTTTATAGCTTCTTGTTGTACAAACAATATAACAAACCTATGAGTTACTATCTCATCGTTTGTTTGCCAGTGATAGCTGGAATAACTCTTTTCATTACTAACCTGGTTAAAAATGCCGTAGAAAGATTGCGACCAAGCAATGAACCCGTTTTACTAGATAGTATTTTAATAAGTCAACGTCCAGAAAACTTTAGTTTTTGGTCAGGACATAGCGCAGTGAGTTTTGCTGTCACATTTTTTGTTTATTCATTATTATTTAGCCCTACAAAAAATCACTTTTTAAAACTCTTGTTTCTATGGCCTATTTTATTTGCACTGTCTAGAATAATGGTTGGTGTACATTATCCTGCCGATGTTATTGTAGGTGCTATCGCAGGTAGTATTTTAGGTTGTCTAGGTTATAAACTAGCTCTTTATTACACGAGAAAGAGTAAGACCATCACGCACCGACAATAGAACAGTTTGCAACCTAGGATCTTCTTTCAACAACTTATTATACTCGAGAAGCACAGGTGTCGATAGATCTTTTTTCTTTACAGTTTCGACCACTTTACCGTGCCACAAAACATTATCAGAAATTATTAAAGAACCAGGCCGCACTTTCTTCATAATTTGATGAAAGTAGTTAACATAGTTTGGCTTATCAGCATCAATAAATACTAAATCAAAATAGCCTTCTAATTCGGGTATAATATCCAGCGCTGGACCTATTTTTTGAATGAAATTAATTTTCTTTACGCTTTCGCGAAAGCGTAAAAAATACCTACTACATAAGGATTCTAACTCTTCATTGATATCTATGGTAACTAGATCGCTGTTTTCTGGCATACCTTCGGCAAGACATAGTGCAGAATAACCTGTGAAAGTACCAACTTCTAGCACACGTTTGGGGCTTACCAAACTAGAAATCATACTTAATACTCGACCTTGATAAGGACCAGAGAGCATTATAGGCTGAAGCACTTTTTGATAAGTCTCTCGACTAAGATCTTTTAAAATTTGAGGTTCATTTTGAGAATGAGCTACTATATAATCATCTAGATCTTGAGGTAAAAAAAACATGCTAATACTTTGGAATTTTATTCACGCAAAAGTACCGATTACGTGTAAGAGTTTTGCAGCAACATTAAAATCGTTTGTTAATCCAAGTCGCCATGGTTTCTAAGACTACTGGCGCTATTGTCTCCTCGATTTCAAAATATTCTGATCCTGCACCGGTAGTAGCATTTTGGAACAAATGATTTAAACCAGGAAAAATTTTAACTGTAACATCGTTGTTTCCAGATTCTTTTAAAGCTTTTTCAACTGGCGGCACATTAATTTCAGGTATTACTTGGAAATCTATCGAGCCATTCATTATTAAAGTTGGTACCTTAATTTTTGCAACGTCGTCAACAGGATTATAATTCATGAAATACACAAACCAATCAGTGCTGAATTGATCGGCAAGAGATTGTGCTGTTTGATCAGAGTATTCTGCGGCAATCAAAGGATCAACCTGACTTCTTTTAGTCTCAATCGTTTTAAGGATGATCTTCTTTCTTTGATCAATAGATAAATCCTTTACTCCATCTTTAGCCATTTCATCAATGACAGCATCCATTATTTTCATTCCTTCTTCAACAGCTGCTTCAGGTTGACCTTGTAACAGCGCCGATTTACGTATTTGTGTTTTTAGAACTTCTACACCAGTAGTTCCTGTTCCTGCCATCGATATGAAGAATGCAATATCTTTAGGATGATCGGCTATAACCATAGGCGCTATCATACCACCTTCACTGTGACCTATCAATCCTATTTGTGAGGTATTTATATCCTTTCTCTTCTTAAGAAATGCTATTGCAGCGTATACATCTGTGGCAAAATCGGCGCTAGTGGCAGTACTGTGATCACCTTCAGATTTGGCCGTGCCGCGATCGTCATAACGTAAAACCGCAATTCCATTTTTTGCAAAATAATCTGCAATAACCGCAAACGGTTTGTGATCTAACAACGTTTCATCGCGATCCTGTGGACCTGATCCTGAAATTAAAATTGCAACAGGAGGATTTTTAACCTTTTGGGGTAATGTAAGGGTGCCTGATAATTTAATATCACCTGCTGTTTTATTTTTAAAAGAAACTTCTTCAACCTTATAATCAAATGGTGCTTTGGGTGTTTGAGGCCTTGAGGCTTGATTTAAATACAATCCTTTTTTTAAGCTTAGTGCATTTGACATTCCACCTTGTGTAAAGGTACCTACGATTAAATCACCTTTTTTTATTCCTTTGTACACGATTTGAAAAGCACTTAATTTGAATGAGATACTATCACCGTTTATTTTGACCTCATCTAACGAAGCGTAATTTTTAGATTGCTTAGGACTTTGTAATTTACCTACATACCCTAACTCCACCTGCTCAAAATTCAGGTTAAGAGGTAATGGTCCTAGTTGCCCATTCCAGTTACCCGCAAACTCTTGTGCGTTCCCTATCAATATAGATAATAATCCTAAAAAAAGTACTTTATTTTTCATAGCAGGTTGTTGATTAGTTCATTGATAGGTAGCTTTTTAGATTAAAAAGTTACAATAAATTTAATTCATATGTTTGGACAATTGACTTTTAAGCTCGTGTAACGGTTGCACACCACTACCGCGCCATTGCTGGGTTCCATTTTTAAATATCATAAAGGCAGGTACTCCTCGTACTTGAAATTGTGCTGCAAGGGCTTGATTTTTATCAACATCAATCTTTAGGATTGTAACTTTCTCTCCTAGATCCTTTTTAAGTTGATCGAGCACTGGCATCATGGTTTGACAAGGTCCACACCAGGTGGCATAAAAATCTATAAGTACCGGTGTATCTTGATTAATGAGTTCAGAAAATTTTGCCATAATTAGTCTATTAAATGATTAAAAAAAAGATATGCGGTAAAACAAATTACCAAAACAGTTTTAAACAACCATGAGAAGGTAATTTTTCGATATTGCTTTAAAGAATACAACATTAGATAAAGGGAGAATACTGAAATAAATAAAGTTATAATCCATATCCAATCCCATCCATAATCCTTACCCAGCTTATATAATAAAAAATTACCAATCAAACTGGTGCTTGCCCATTCTTGGATTTCAAGTGATTTTGAATGTTCCACAACCATAATTTTCACTAAGTTAAATTTCTTCTTGTAGCGAGAGTTTTAAAGAAATGATAAAAGTGAGTGAGAAATGGATATATATTTCGCTTTCGCGAAAGCGAAATTTTAAAAAGATAGTACCTTTACCTAGCTATGAATAGTGCTCCCTTAGAAGTTCAGATTAAAACATTACCGCTATCACCAGGTGTATATCTTTATTACGATAAAAAAGATAAGCTGCTTTATGTAGGTAAGGCAAAAAAACTTAAAAAAAGAGTACAATCTTATTTTACAAAAAATCATGATAGCCACCGAATACGCACTCTGGTTAAAAACATAGCTCGTATCGAGCACATTGTTGTTCAAACTGAAACAGATGCGCTCTTACTAGAAAATAGTTTGATTAAATCTCGTAATCCACGATACAACATCATGCTACGAGATGACAAGACTTACCCGTGGCTATGTATTAAAAAAGAGAGGTTTCCTAGAGTTTTCCTTACTCGTAAAATGATTAAAGATGGTAGTGAATACTTTGGACCTTTTACCAGTGTGCGTACAGTAAAAACATTACTCGAACTAGTTAAATCATTATATCCTATACGTACTTGTAATTATGATTTGCAGCAAGACAAGATAGATGCTGGCAAATTCAAATTATGCTTGGAATATCACATAGGTAATTGTAAAGGACCCTGTACAGGTCTACAGTCAGAAGTAGCCTACAACCGAAATATTGAGGCGATTAGACAGATCGTGAAAGGAGATTTTAAACAAGCTGTAAAATATTTTGAAGAACTCATGATGGAACACGCTGAGGCTATGGAGTTTGAAGAAGCACAGCGTATAAAGGAAAAATTAGATGTGCTAACTAGATATCAAGCAAAATCTACTATCGTAAACCCTAATATATCTAATGTGGATGTATTTACCATTATTAGTGATGAAAGTGCTGGATATGTAAATTACCTACAAATAAATCATGGTGCCATTACTCGTTCACATACTATGGAGCTTAAAAAGCAGTTAGATGAAACCGATAAAGAATTACTTGAGCTCGCTGTTGTTGAAATACGTAATCGATTTGATTCTCAATCCAGAGAAATCTATACATACCTAAATATTGATGTAGGAGAAGAGCTTAAAATAACCATCCCAAAATTAGGAGACAAGAAACGAATAGTTGAATTAAGTCAACGTAATGCTAAGTTCTATCGACAGGAGCAATTCAAAACCATTAAAATTGTAGATCCAGAACGACATGTAAAAAGATTGATGGTTCAAATGAAGGCTGATTTAAGGTTAGATGAAGAACCACGTCATATGGAATGTTTTGACAATTCAAATATTCAAGGAACTAATCCGGTTGCCGCATGCGTAGTGTTTAAAAACGGGAAGCCTAGCAAGAAAGATTACAGGCACTTCAATATTAAAACTGTTGAAGGACCTGATGATTTTGCTAGTATGGAAGAAGTGGTTTATAGACGCTATCGCCGATTGTTAGAAGAAGATGAACCGCTACCACAACTTGTTATTGTTGATGGTGGTAAAGGTCAATTGTCTAGTGGTGTAAAAGCCTTGGACAGATTAGGATTAAGAGGAAAAGTCCCAATTATAGGAATTGCAAAACGACTAGAAGAATTGTTTTACCCAAACGATCCTGTACCTTTATACCTAGATAAAAGATCTGAATCATTAAAAGTGATTCAACAAATGAGAAATGAAGCTCACCGCTTTGGGATTACTCACCACCGTAACAAAAGAAGTAAAGGTGCGATAGAAACCGAACTGGATAACATTCCTGGTATAGGAGAAAAAACTGTGGTTGAGTTATTAAAACATTTTAGAAGTACAAAAAGAGTTAAAAAGGCTACTAAAAAGGAATTAGAAGAAGTAATAGGATTGTCAAAAGCTCAAAAAATTATTGATTATTACAAAAAACATGAAGATTAGCGTTACTTTTTTATGTTCCTTGCTTTTGCTCGTAGCTCCCATTTTAACCAAAGGTCAAAATGCTATTCCTGCAGATTCTTTATTGAAACCTACTCAACCAACTAAAGTTGATAGCATTCTGCAAAAAGTACAAAATCCCAAAATAGGTCTAGTCCTTTCTGGTGGTGGAGCTAAAGGATTGGCGCACATCGGTACACTTAAAGTAATTGATAGTTTAGGTATTAAAATAGATTACATAGCAGGAACATCTATGGGAGCTATTATAGGCTCTCTTTACGCTTCTGGATATTCAGGTAAACAACTAGACTCGATTTTTTACGCTACCGATTTTGATAAAATTATAAGTGACGATATCCCAAGACGGGCAGAAACTTTTTACGAACGTAAGGACCGGGAAAGATATGCAGTGACTTTACCCTTTAAAGATTTTCAGGTAAGTCTTCCTAGCTCGTTGAGTAAAGGTCAAAACATATACAATTTCTTATCCAAGTTGATGGGTCCAGTGAATCAGATTGATGACTTTTCAAAACTTCCTATTCCATTCTTCTGTATTGCCACCAATGTAGTCACAGGTGAAGAAGTAGTTCTAGATAAAGGTAGCCTGCCTAAGGCTGTAAATGCAAGTGGTGCATTACCTAGCTTGTTTGCACCTGTACAAATCGATAATATGTTATTAATTGATGGTGGTGTAATCGATAATTATCCTATTGAAAAGTTAAGGGAAAAGGGAATGGACATAATCATAGGAGTAGATGTTCAAGATGATAAAAAGGAAGAAGAGGAATTACAAAATGCACTTGACATATTATCACAGATAAATAATTTCCGCACGATTAGTGATATGGAAATAAAACGTCCCAAGACAGATATTTATATTCAACCTGATATCGAACAATTCACTGTCATTTCTTTTGACGAAGGTCAGGCCATAATTACAAAAGGTAAAGAAGCCTCCTTACAAAAAATTGACGACCTTATAAAAGTCGCAACAGGTTATAGGAGACCTGATCTAAAAAATATCGCAAGTGATAGTTTATACTTAACTCGTATAGAAATAAAGGGTAATAAACAATATTCAAGAGCTTTTATAAGTGGGCGATTCAAATTGAATGCTCCAGAAATGATAGCTTATGATGATATCTCTAACGGGATTAACAACTTACAAGCGACTAACAATTTTAAAAAGATAAACTACTCATTAATCCCTGAGTTATTAGGTTATGCCCTAGAGATTGAAGTTGTTGAATCTGATGTACGTAATTATTTAAGACTAGGAATCCACTACGATGAATTATTGCGCAGTAGTGCTTTGATTAATCTGAGTAGAAAAGGTGTTTTAGTGAGCAACGATGTCATAAGCGCCGATGTTATCGTTGGTGACAATATTAGATACAATTTAGATTACTACATAGACAAAGGACGTTATTGGTCAATTGGTGTTAATAGCAATTATGTTCAATTTGATCAAGATATTCAAGCTGATTTTGTAGCAGATGTGGACAATACTAACTTAGGAGTAAACAGTATTGAAGTAAAATATAAGGATTGGACCAATCAGGTGTTTATGCGTTCTAGATTTAATAAAAATCTGTACTTAACAGCTGGATTAGAATTTAAATACCTTGATATTTTTACGAGTACAATTTCAGATCCTAACAGACCGAATGAGGATCTTACTTTTGATGATAGTTTGTACACTAGCTTGTACGGAGAAATCCTGGTAGACAGTATGGATAACATGTTTTTTCCTAATGAAGGTTGGCGTATTAACGGAGATTTTCATGTTTACCTAGCAAACTCTGAACAAGAAGACTTTAGTAGTTTCAGCATTGCTCAATTACAAGTACAAAGAGCTTTTAGCTTTGATAAATTAAGTTTTATTGGAGATGCTCAGGTGGGAATCGCAATAGGAAATCCAGCTAATAGTAGTCTTGATTTCTTTTTAGGCGGCTATGGATCGAGGCCCATAAATAATTTTGTATCATTTTACGGATATGACTTTGTCAGTATAAGTGGTGATACCATGATTAAATTTGGGATCACCGCAGACTATGAAATATTCAAAAAAAACCACATTAACTTCACCGCTAATTATGCCAATGTAGATGATGAACTTTTTGAACAAGATGACTGGTTCAGTCAAGCAAGATATACTGGTTATGCAATTGGCTATGGAATAGAAACCTTTCTGGGACCAATCGAAATCAAGTATAGCTTCTCTCCACAACTTGATGACGATCAATTTTTTGTTTCTTTAGGTTATCGCTTCTAAATAATTCTAGAAAGACATTCAGATTCAAAAAAGATACATATATCTATGGAATGGTCTGAAGAATTTCCGAAATTTAGGGCAGAAAAGTTAAACGCATGCCCTTTTATCACAAACTAGGAAAAATTCCACCTAAAAGACACACTATTTTTAGGAAAGAAAATGGTGAATTATATTACGAACAATTGTTTGGAACTATTGGATTTGATGGAATGTCAACAAATTCATATCACGTTTACCGCCCGACAATGGTGAAAGAAATTTCGGGTCAATATTCTGTAAAGCCAGAAATAGCAATTCCCAATAATATGAAAAGCTATCGTTTTAGAGGATTTGAAGTGACACCCGAGTTAGATTATCTAGATTCTAGGAAGATTGTATTAACAAATAGCGATTGTAACATTACACTTGCTTCACCGCAAAACAAAACTCAGGACTATTTTTATAAGAATACCGATGCTGATGAACTCCTATTCATTCATAAGGGATCTGGGAAATTGCGTACTCATTTAGGAAATTTGGATTTTAAATACGGTGATTACTTGCTAATTCCAAGAGGGATTATTTACAAAATTGATTTTGATACCACTGACAACAGGTTGTTTATTGTTGAAAGTCGAAGACCTATTTATACCCCAAAACGATATAGAAATTGGTTTGGACAATTATTAGAACATTCTCCTTTTTGTGAAAGAGACCTTAGACAACCACAGGAGCTAGAAACTCATGATGAAAAAGGTGAGTTTTTAATTAAAGTGCGCAAGCAAGATGAGATTTTTGATATGGTGTATGCATCCCATCCATTTGACGTTGTAGGATACGATGGTTATAATTATCCGTACGCCTTTTCAATACATGATTTTGAACCGATCACTGGACGTATTCATCAACCACCACCAGTTCATCAAACCTTTGAAACTGATGCATTTGTTGTATGCAGCTTTGTTCCTAGATTATACGATTATCACCCGCAAAGTATTCCTGCACCGTACAATCACAGTAACATCGATAGTGACGAAGTACTATATTATGTAGATGGTGATTTTATGAGTAGGAACGATATTGCTCCTGGGCACATAAGCTTGCATCCTGCTGGAATTCCACACGGACCACATCCAGGTGCTGCCGAGCGCAGTATAGGGCAAACGGTTACAGAAGAACTCGCAGTTATGGTAGATACCTTTGCACCATTGCAAGTAACTAAGGAAGCAATGAAAGTTGCAGATGAGAGTTATCACAAAAGTTGGTTAGAATAACCGACTATATTTGTCTATAATTTAAATAAACCTTTACATTGGAAAATAATAACGACTCGCAGAATCCTTTTGGAAATCAACAATCATCAGCTGGTTACGAAAGTACACCTACACATCATCAACAATCCTATTCTGATGGAGGATTTGATAATAGGATACAACAATCTGTCCCTGGTGATCCTGCAGCACTTGTTATTGGGATAATTTCTATTGTCTTTTTCTTTATTTCATGTTGCTTATACGGTATAGGAGCACCATTATCTTTAATAGGTGGAATTATAGGTTTAGTGATAGCCAATAAAGGAGTAAGAGCCTATAAGTCGGATCCTAGATCCTATTCACAATCATCATATAAATCAGTTAATGCAGGGAAAATCATTAATATAATTACCATTGCAATATCTGGAATAACCACTCTTATCATCATCTTATTTGTTGCTATTATAGGTCTTTCTTTAAGTGAACTTGCCGATGGAGATTTTAGTAATTTTGGACAAGAGTATGAATATGAAAAGGAAGAAACTATAGAAGATGATTGGTATTATTATGAGGAAGATATTGACACATTAGATCAAAAAGTAGACTCTTTAAATACAGAAGGAATAATTGAGATAGAAGAGTTAATTGAAGAAGAAAATGAGCAAGAACAATAACAGTAAATTAGAATGTGCTGCACACATGAGAGCCATGTGGTAATTATTTTTTTAACAGCCGCAATTAAAAATTAATTATCAAAAAACAAAATCATGCCAGCAGAAATAAAAAATCTAAAAGACTTAAAAAACACAGAATACTCGCTCAAAAAATTATTTAAAGAAGCAGAAGATTTTCTACCTCTATTAGGGACAGACTATGTAGAACTATATGTAGGTAATGCAAAACAAAGTGCACACTTCTATAAAACAGCCTTTGGTTTCCAATCAGAAGCCTATGCAGGACTTGAAACGGGTTTAAAAGACCGCGTTTCATATGTACTTAAACAAGATAAAATACGACTAGTTCTTACATCACCACTACAGAAAGACGGACCAATCAACGACCACGTAAACTTACACGGTGACGGTGTTAAAGTAGTGGCTTTATGGGTAGAAGATTCTCGTAAAGCTTTTGAAGAAACAACCAAAAGAGGTGCAAAACCCTACCTAGAACCTACTGTTGAAAGCGACGAACATGGTGAGGTAGTGAGGTCTGGAATCTATACTTATGGTGAGACCGTTCATATATTCGTCGAACGTAAAAATTACAATGGCGTTTTCTTACCAGGATTTGAAAAGTGGGAATCACACTACAATCCAGAACCAGTTGGACTTAAATTTATTGATCACATGGTCGGTAACGTAGGTTGGGACCAAATGAATACATGGTGTAAATTTTACGGAGAAGTAATGGGCTTTGCTCAAATCATATCTTTTGCCGATGATGATATCTCTACCGAATTCACTGCTCTCATGAGTAAAGTTATGAGCAATGGTAATGGTCGTATAAAGTTCCCTATTAATGAACCAGCAGAAGGAAAGAAAAAATCTCAAATTGAGGAGTATCTAGACTTCTATAACGGTCCTGGTGTACAGCACATTGCAGTCGCAACGGACGATATTGTTGCAACTGTAAGCGCTATGAGAGATCGTGGAGTAGAGTTCCTTTACGTACCAGACACGTACTATGATGATATTTTAGAGAGAGTAGGTGATATAGATGAAGACGTTGAACTCCTTAAAAAACATGGAATTCTTATTGATCGAGACGAAGAAGGATACCTTTTACAACTATTTACAAAAACAGTTGTAGACAGACCAACCATGTTTATAGAAGTAATACAACGTAAGGGTGCACAGTCTTTCGGAGTTGGTAATTTTAAAGCCTTATTTGAAGCTATAGAAAGAGAACAAGCAAGAAGAGGAACCTTATAACAAAATGGTATAACCTTTGTAATACATCATGTGAAACGATTAATCCATAAATCATGAGACATATTCTTTCTTTATCATTAGTAGTTGTTTTGTTTTTGAGTACCGCCTTTAGTAGTGCTACCTATAACAATTCTCTACAACAAACATTTCAAGAAGGAGAATGGTTTAAGTTTAGAATTCACTACGGTATTTTCAATGCAAGTTATGCAGAACTAGAGGTCATTGACAGTCAACTTGAAGGTAAGGATGTTTACCATATTAAAGGACATGGTAGATCAACGGGACTACTAGATCTCTTTTTTACGGTAGACGATCATTACGAATCTTATATTGACAAAAACGAGGTTAAACCCTATAGATTCATAAGAGACATCAATGAAGGTGGTTATAAAAAGGACATTGTAATAGATTTTGATCACGAAAAAAATGAAGCACTAGTTCACGATAAAAAACGTAACACAAAAAGTACCGAAAAAATAAAACCTGGCACACAGGATATGGTGAGCGCCTTCTATCATTTACGAGATCAAATAGACACTAAAACTCTTAAAAAAGGCGACGAATTTATTTTACCCATGTTCTTTGACAAGGAGAATTATGACTTTAAACTGAAGTTTTTAAAACGCACCACAGTAAAAACTAAATTTGGTAAAGTTCCTGCTTTAAAATTCAAACCTTACGTTCAATCTGGTCGTGTTTTTAAAGAACAAGAAAGCCTTACCGTATGGATATCTGATGATGAAAATAAAATTCCACTACGCATTAAAGCAAAGTTGGCTGTAGGTTCACTAACCGCAGATTTAGAAGCTTTCAAAGGATTAAAACACAGTTTTAAAATTATCCCATAATTAGTTAAAACTAATTAACACTTAAGCCGTATAAACATTGAACAGTTTATACGGCTTT
The DNA here is from genome assembly GCF_011784885.1 of Nonlabens sp. SY33080. Lineage (NCBI taxonomy): Bacteria > Pseudomonadati > Bacteroidota > Flavobacteriia > Flavobacteriales > Flavobacteriaceae > Nonlabens > Nonlabens sp. SY33080. Next base: position 2,426,421 of record NZ_CP050461.1, on the reverse strand, counting down.
GTTATTTTTGTAAATCCACCAAGATTCAATCTATGTCACAAGAAATTAGTCCAGAAATCGCAAAGCGTATCGAACTTCTTCAGGAGAAGTTCAAGAATTCTGGACAGGATATGTTATCCTACCTCGATGGTTTGTTATACGACCAGTACATTACTTACTGGGATTACATAAGACTAGACACACTTTTGAGCCTACAAGTTCCTGCTACACATTTTCCCGATGAAATGATATTTATCGGTTATCATCAAATAACTGAACTGTATTTTAAGCTTATCATTCACGAGCAGAAACAAATTATAGAAAATGAGCAGTTAACAGGTGCTTTTTTTGCTGAAAAGGCAAAGCGAATTAATCGTTACTTCACAGTCTTGATCAATTCATTTGATGTGATGGTACGAGGAATGGAACGTGAGCAGTTTTTAAAATTCCGTATGTCGCTACTTCCTGCAAGCGGTTTCCAAAGCGCTCAATTTAGAATGATTGAATTTTACAGCACTGATCTTATCAACCTGGTCCATCCTACCGTGCGTGATAACTATCGCAATAAAGATAATGTGCAGGATTACGCTTTCGCGAAAGCAGAATCAGTAACAAATCAAGAACTATACGAAAACATCTATTGGAAAAAAGGCGGTATTGACATGCATACCGGTGAAAAAACACTTACCTTAAAACAGTTTGAAAAAAGATATACCCCACGTTTTTTAAGAATCGCAGGTGAAGTTCAAAATACTAATTTAAACCAGCAATTTTTACAATTACCAGATGAAGAAAAAACAGAGGACCTTATAGAGGCCTTGCGCATGCTAGATCAAAATGCAAATATCAACTGGTTACTCATGCACATGGGTGCAGCGCACAGGTATTTACGCAAAGAAGGACAAGCTGTTCAAGCAACTGGTGGTACAAACTGGAAACAGTTCTTACCGCCTAGTTTTCAGAAAATTAGTTTCTTCCCATCGTTATGGACACAGCAAGAACACGACGAATGGGGTAAGCAATGGGTTACACACGCACTTAACACAAAATAATACATGAAAAAGTATCTTATAGGTTGTTTATCTGTTTTATTACTATTTATTTCTTGTGACAAGAAAAAACAAAAGCAAATACCTGTTAATCAAATAACACCAGTAGCGCCAAAACCGATAATGAAATATGGGTTTAACCTTACTGATTTTGAAGTAGTGGAAGACACTGTAAAGTCAGGTGACACCTTTGGTGATCTATTAGACGATTATTTAGTTGAAGGTCAAAGTACCTTTAAAGCAGCCCAAGAATTTAATGAAGTATTTGACGTGCGTCGTATACAAACCGGCAAACCATTTAAAATTTTAAGAAAAAAAGACAGTATAGGAACTCCTGCCGCCTTTGTGTACGAGCCTACTAGACTAGACTATGTAGTTGTAGAATTGACCGATAGTCTTAATGCTTATCGAGACAAACACCCTATTTCATTCAAACGTAAAACCGCTAGTGGAGTAATAACCTCTACACTTTCAGAAGCAATGGAAGAAGAAGGTTTAGGATTGAGTGCAATCTATGAATTATCTGATATTTATAGATGGTCCATCGATTTCTTTAGATTACAAAAAGGCGATCGTTTTAAAATGATTTATAACGAACGTTACATAAACGACAGCATTTTTGCAGGTATTGAATCTATAGAAGCAGCGGTGTTTGAAACTGATGGCAATCCTTACTATGCTTTTGATTACCAAACTGATTCCATAGCAAACATTCATGATTATTACGACGAGACTGGTAAAACATTGCGCAGTTTCTTCTTAAAAGCACCGGTAAATTACACCCGAATTTCTAGTAGATTCACAAAACGTAGATTTCATCCAGTACAAAAGCGATGGAAAGCACACAAGGGAACAGATTATGCAGCACCGCGAGGCACACCTATCGTTGCAACCGCAAATGGTGTCGTTACTAAATCCAGCTACACACGAGGTAACGGTAATTACGTAAAAATTAAGCACAATGGCACCTACTCAACTCAATACCTACACATGACCAAGCGTAAAGTAAAGGTAGGTCAACGAGTTAAACAAGGTCAGGTAATAGGTACTGTAGGTAGTACCGGTCTTGCAACAGGTCCACACGTATGTTATCGTTTTTGGGTAAACGGCGTACAAGTTGACCCTTACAAACAAAAACTACCTGCTGCTGACCCATTACCAAAAGAAAAAATTAATAACTACCTAGAGTTCATCGCCCCATTAAAGGAGGAAATAGATCAGCTAGCTTTTAAAAATGACGACATTTTATAACAGCCGCCATTATTATGAAAAACATCAATCCTACTCAAACTGAAGCTTGGAAAAAGCTAGAAGAACATTATAATAACAACCAAGGTTTAAACCTGAAACAGGCTTTTAAAGACAACAGCAATAGAGCTCAAGAATTCACCACTATTTTTGAAGATTTCTATGTTGACTTTTCAAAAAACTTATGGGATTCAACTACAAAAGATCTATTAGTTCAACTTGCTCGTGAAACTCATCTAGAGGCAGCCATAGAAGCGTATTTTTCTGGTAAGCCTATTAACGCAACTGAAGGAAGGTCAGTCCTTCACACTGCTCTACGAGCACAACAAGCTCATGAAGGAGCACAACATTTCGTGGACGCTGCTGTTACAAGCAAACAGAAAATGTTTGAATTTGTAGACAAAGTAATAAGCGGCGAATTTAAAACTGCTAGTGGAGCAGCTTTTGATACTGTTGTGAATATAGGAATAGGTGGTAGCGATCTAGGGCCAGTAATGATTACTGAGGCTTTACAAGCCTATAAGAATCACCTCAATCTTCATTTTGTTTCTAATGTTGAAGGTGATCACGTAGAAGAAGTTTTAAAAACGATTAATCCTGGTACCACACTCTTTGTAATAGTTTCAAAATCCTTTGGAACTCAGGAAACCTTATCCAATGCCACTACTATACGTAATTGGTTTACACAACAAGTGAATCAAGATGCTGTAGGAACACATTTTATAGCAGTAAGCAGTAATGTAAATAGAGCTGTAGATTTCGGTATAGAGGAAGAAAATATTTTTCCAATGTTTGATTGGGTAGGTGGTAGATTTTCTTTGTGGAGCACGGTAGGAATGAGTATAGCATTGAGTGTGGGCACTCACAACTTCCAACAACTACTTGATGGAGCAACACAAATGGATGATCATTTTAAAACAGCTTCATTTGAAAATAACATACCTGTTCAATTAGCTTTATTAACTATTTGGTACAACAACTTTTATAAGGCTCAAAGCGAGGCAGTAATTCCATACACTCAATATTTACATCGATTACCAGCCTACCTACAACAGGCTATAATGGAAAGTAATGGTAAAACTATAGATCGTAACGGTTCTAGAGTGAATTATGAAACTGGTAATATCGTTTGGGGAGAACCTGGAACAAATTCTCAACACGCCTTTTTCCAACTTATTCATCAAGGATCAAAACTGATTCCTGCTCATTTTATCGCTTTCGCGAAAGCGAAATACCAACATCAAGATCATCACAACAAGCTTATGGCAAACTTTATTGCTCAAACAGAAGCATTAATGAATGGTAAGACAAAAGAAGAAGCCTTTGACGATCTAATAACTGCAGGAAAAAACCAAGACGAGATAGAATTTCTATTACCATACAAAGTTTTTGAAGGGAACAAACCTACTACTACCCTACTTATAGATGAGCTTACACCAGCTAGCCTAGGCAAATTAATAGCGATGTATGAACACAAAATCTTTACAGAAGGTGTTATATGGAATATTTATAGCTATGACCAATGGGGTGTAGAATTAGGAAAAGTTCTAGCTGATGCTGTTTTACAAGACATAGAGAACGTCTCGACTGGCCAGCACGATGCTAGTACACAACAAATCTTGAGTAGATTTTACCAATTGCGATAACATAATTAATTAGAACCAGAAAAAATAAGTGTTAAAAAGTGTAATTTAATGTTAGCTTAATATTGGAAAGGGATTTAGTACGGACATTTGCAAAAATTTTAACTCAAGCTAATTCATACCCAAATGAAGAAACAATTACAATTTTTAGCAACGCTAGCAATGTTTTTTGTTGCGCTAGTGGCCACTGCTCAGGTTACAACCTCGAGTATTAATGGTCGAGTTCTAGAAGCTGGTGACGAACCACTTTTAGGCGCTACAATCGTTGCTGTGCACGGACCTACAGGTACAAACTACGGTTCTGCTACAGACATCAATGGTTACTACCGCATAACAAACATGCGTGTAGGTGGTCCTTACACCATTACTTTCTCTTATGTTGGAAAGAAGGATGAAGTTTTTGAAAATATTTTCCTACAGTTAGGTGAATCAGAAACTTTTAATGTAACCTTATCTGATGAGGCTAATGCTCTTGACGAAGTTGTTATTAAAGCAACACGTGATGGTATTTTTGATTCAAACAATACAGGTCCAGAGACAAACATCTCTACTCGTGAAATCAACACGTTACCTACAGTAACTCGTGGTATTGATGACATTTTGAGAAAAACTCCACAAGCACAAGTAACAGAAGGTGGCGCTATCTCAATTGCTGGTCAAAACAATCGTTACAACTCTATCTTTATTGATGGTGCCGTTAACAACGACGTTTTTGGTCTTGCAGGTACAGGTACTAATGGTGGACAAATTGGTATCAATCCAATTTCTCTAGATGCTATTGAATCATTCCAAGTAAACATTGCTCCTTTTGACGTAAGACAATCAGGTTTTACTGGTGGTGCTATCAATGCAATTACTCGTTCTGGTACTAATAACTGGGAAGGTAGTGCTTACTGGTTTAATAGAAATGAAAAACTTGCAGGTAAAACACCTCAAGCGGTTATCGATGAAATAGACGATAGAAACGGTAGTGACCCAGCTCCAGATAGAGAAAGATTAGATGAATTCTCTACTAACCTTTACGGTTTTAGAGTAGGTGGTCCTATAATCAAGAACAAACTTTTCATGTTTGTTAATGCAGAAATTGAAAGAGAAGAAACTCCTAGACCTTTTGATTTTAACCAATATGTAGGTGATGCAAGAAATGCTGCAGGTGACACTAACTTACCAGCAGACCCAACAAGGATTAACAACTTAAGAGATAACCTAATAAACTTATTTGGTTACAATCCTGGTAGTTATGAAAACACGAACAGAACATTAGATACCGATAGATTTACTATTCGTTTAGATTACAACGTTAATGATAAGAATACTCTTGTACTTAAGCACAACTACGTACGTGGTGAGTCTACTTCACCAAGTACAAGTAGCGCTACTTCTATCAACTTTGCTAACGCAGGTGTTTTCTTCCCTTCTGAAACTAATTTCACAACTTTGGAGTGGAACAGTCAAATCAACAATAAATTATCTAACAATTTAATTGCTAGTTACACTACTGTAAGAGATGACCGTGACCCAATAGGTGGTGCATTCCCTAGAGTTAGCATCAATGACGGTGCAGGTAGCATTACATTTGGTTCTGAAGCTTTCTCTACAGGAAACATTCTTGATCAAGACGTATTCACTATCACAAATAACTTCCAAATTGCTGCCGGTGCTCACAACATTACTTTAGGTGGTAACTTTGAATCCTATGATATACGTAACGTATTCATTCGTCAAAATTTTGGACAGTATAGATTTAATTCCTTAGCTGATTTTGAATCTTATTTTGACAATGATCCTTCAAACGACGTTGCTCCTACTGATTACGACTACTCTTATTCTTTACTAGATCCAGCAGGAACAACAGGAGACGATGCGACAGCAGCGGCTGCACAATTCAACTACTCTCAGTTAGGTCTTTATGCTCAGGATGAGTGGAAATTAACTAAGGACTTTAAATTATCCTACGGTGTAAGAGTTGATGTACCATTCTTTGAAGAAGGTACTGCAAACGATGACTTCAACACAAGAACAGTTGCTTTATTAGAAGCGGCTGGTAAAGATCTTCAAGGTGCTAGAGTTGGTAAGAAAATAAAAAGTCAAATTCATGTTTCTCCACGTTTAGGATTTAACTGGGATGCTTTTGGTGACAAAACAACTCAAGTACGTGGTGGATTAGGAATCTTTACTTCACGTATCCCATTAGTATGGCCAGGTGGTGCTTACAACAACAATGGTATCTCTGTAGGTGGAGTTAATGAGAATGACTTTGATTCAGGAACATTATTCTTTGAAGCAGATCCATTTAATCAACCTATTGGAAACGGTCCAGCCCCAGGTAGTGGTACAATCGGTGGACAAATCGATTTATTTGCACCAGACTTTAAATTACCTCAGGTAGCTAAATACAGTCTAGGTGTTGACCAAAAATTAGGTGTATGGGGATTAATTGCTAGTGCAGATTTCCTTTACAATGAAACAATCAACAATGTACTTTACCAAAACTTAAACATTGGTGAACCAGTAGGTACCCTTAACGGTGCAGATACTCGTCCACTTTGGAATGACAGTCAGCGTATAGATAGTGAGTATTCTCGTATTATCTTAGGAACAAATACAAATGAAGGTTGGTCATACAACGCATCATTCGTATTAACAAAGCCATTTGACAATGGATTCTCTGGACAGATCGCTTATACATACGGACAAGGTAAATCTATCTTTGAAGGTACTTCTTCACAAAACAGTTCTCAATGGAGAAACGTAGTTACTGTAAACGGTAAAAACCGTGCAACTATTGGAAACTCACAGTTTGCATTAGGTCACAGAATTACTGCAAACGCTTCTTACCAAATGGAATGGAGTGAAAACTTTGCTACTACAGTAAGTTTATTCTATAACGGTCAACAAGGTGGTACTTTAAGTTACATCTATGACGAAGGAGCTGATCTTTTGAACGACGACTCTAGTGATAATGCTTTATTCTATATTCCTAGAAACCAGAGCGAGATTAACCTAGTAGATGCAAACGGTGTATCGGCTGCAGATCAATGGGCTGCTCTTGATGCATTCATTGAAGGTAATGATTACCTAAGAGAAAGAAGAGGACAATATGCAGAGCGTAATGGTGACCGTGGACCATGGAACCACATTGTAGACTTAAAAGTTCTTCAAGACTTTAAATTAGACTTTGGTGGTAAAAAGCACACTTTCCAAGCTTCATTAGACATCTTCAACTTCTTCAACTTCTTAAACAAAGATTGGGGTGTTCAAAAGAGAATCACAGGAAGCTTTGGTGAAGTTGAAATCGTAGAAACTGAAAGAGGTGGACCAGACCCAGAATTCTCATTTGATCCTGATTTTGCAGAAGGATTTGAGCAAATTGACGATGCTGGAATACGTTCTTCAAGATGGCAAGCTCAAATAGGACTTAGATACATCTTTAACTAAGAACTATTAAATAAATTGTTTTACAATAACCCTATCTAGAGAGATAGGGTTATTTTTTTGCCTTATTTTTGATTTCAAATTAAGAGATCTATGTACAATATTATTCAACATGCACATTCCGGTTGGGCTTATCTATTACTTTTAGTATTAGGTATCGCAACGATCAATTCACTAATCGGTTGGTTAGGAAAAAAAGAATTTGGAAATAAAGATTTCAGTCTGGCATTAGTAGGGTTAATTGTAACTCATATTCAATTACTTCTGGGGATTGTTCTTTGGATAGTTTCTCCATATTCCAGCATGCTTTTTAATAACACAAGTGAAGTGATGGGCAACAGTGGCCTGCGATTACTAGCCCTAGAACATCCTTTAATGATGATAATAGGTGTTACACTTTTAACCATCGGTTATTCAAAACACAAGAAAAAAGTTATAAGCAGTGGCAAGTTCAAAATGCTAGGTATATTTTACACCTTGGCGTTTGTTGTTATTCTTAGTCGTCTGCCATGGAGTCAATGGTTAGCCTAGAAGATAACCTCTATAATATAAGCCAGGTCTTTTTGATCTGGCTTTTTTTGTTTCTACGCTTTCGCGAAAGCGTAAAATCAAATATCATAATCAAACTGAAAATCACTCGCTACCTCAATCATCTAATTACCTTAAGTTCAAACAGTAACCCTTTGAATAGACTCTTTGTAATATCTTTGTTGCTATGAGAACAGCGCTTTTATCATTTATTGTTTTATTAACTACAACAACATTTCGAGCTCAACAACCAGATTGGATATTTAGAACTCCTATAAAAAACATTTCTGAAATTACGGAAGTTGAAGTATCACCAGATGGTAGTATATTCTTGTTTGATGAAGTCAATCTTCTTAACCGTATGTATATAAGTGAAAACGATGGTAATACTTATAGACTAGAAGGTAATGGACAAGGTTTTGATCTACAGGTCTTGCGTAATGATCTCGCTTACATAGTAAATAGAAATCGAGTTATAAAATCAAATGATAAATTTAGAAGTACTATCAATTATAATCTACCCAGCAGCGGATTTTCTACTTTATATTTTCTGAATGAGAATGAAGGCTATGTTGCTGGTGGTAATGGTAAACTTATCAAAACTATCGATGGTGGTAGTAATTGGACTACTCTTAATGTAGGAACAACTGAAACGATAAGAGACATTCACTTTATTGATAGTAATACCGGATTTGTAGTGGGCGACGACATCACCTTTTATAGAACCGACGATGGCGGTACCACATGGACTAGTATAGCATTACCTATTCAAAATTTTTGGACCCTAACTAAAATTGATTTTAGAGATTCTCTCAATGGGATAGTTATCGCATCAGGCGGTTTTATTTTTTATACTAACGATGCAGGGCTAACCTGGAACCAATCTACATCTGGAACTAACGAGCGACTTAATGACCTGGTTTTTCATAATAATACCTATTACGTTGTGGGCAACGATGGTAATATATTAAGTTCAAATGATCAGGGCCTTTCATGGAGCCTACAAGATATAGGACGAGATGATTTTTTAAGCATTGATGCCAGCGCAACTAAATTATATATTGGATTAGAAGGAGCTGTACTAGAATCTATAGATGGAACTACATGGAACAGTCATTTAAATGATTTTATACCGAGCTCACTAGAACAAGCCTCATTTGGTAATAATGCTACAGGATTAGTAGTAGGTCTAGGTAATAATGGTAGTGCGGTATTTAGGGATGTTATGTATCGTACTACAGATTATGGCGTAACATGGGACCGCAAGACAGTTTCTGGCGGCTATAATGCTGTTCACCTAAAGCCTAATGGTGAGGCACTAACTACACGTGGAAATATAAGTCGAGTAAGTTATTCTGATGATTATGGTGACACCTGGATTAACATAACGGGACCTAATATTACCCAACAGTTTATTGCAAAAGACGTTTGGTTAAAATCTAGAGATGACTTTTTTGTGGTAGGTGGTAACTTCTTTGCAAGCGATGGAATTTATCGTTACCAAACTGGTTCTGGATGGAGCCATATCATAACTACAGGTAATACTGAATACATCGTTTTCCTCGATGATTTGATAGGTATTGCGACTAATACCAGTAATCAAGCTTTTAAGACAATTGATGGTGGTGCATCCTGGAATCCTATCAATTACACAGGTGGGAATTTTGAAGGAATACAATTGATTGATGCAAACACATTTTACATAGGTCAACAAGTTTCTTATGATGGCGGACAAACCTTTCAGTACAATAATTTCCCAGGATTTATAGGTACCTTCAAATTCTTTACTCCATCTTACGGAATAGGAATTACAACCTCAACTGGAGATTTATATCTCACAACAGATGCAGGTACCACCTGGCAACTGTTACTGAATACGATTGAGGATGGTGCTGGAAATTACTTTATCACAGAAGAAATGATTTATGGTTTTGGATCTAATAGCGACATTGTTACATTAGATATAAGCGGTTTATTAAACTATGAAAATGCACCAAACACGCGATCTCAAATCGAACTTTACCCAAATCCCGCAAGTGACCAGATTAATATAGTGTGTTTAAATAACACTATAAACAGACTAGAAATCTACAACCTACAAGGTAAGCTTGTGAAAAATTGCAAGCTTGGTCCAGATCAATTGAACAACATATCCATTCAAGAATTAGGAAAAGGCGTTTATTTTTTCAGATTATTGAACGATCAACAGGTAATTGAAATACATAAATTGATAAAGAAATAATTTGGGCTAAAGCTTCTGCTTTTATTAAGCTTTTTCATGGACCGGCAATGGTAATATTTTATTTAAAGCTTCATATGCTTTATCAACTGTTTTAATATCTGGTATAGTGAGTAATAAACGTAATCCAGCTCTTGTTTGTTTCTCCTTCATCTTAAATTGTCTAGGATGAGATTGAACTGCTTGTAACACCTTTCCAAATGCTGGTGATTGATAAAAATCACTTTGTTGATCACTTACAAAGTAGCCTACGAACTTTCCGTTTTTCATAACAATTTTTTCAAGCCCCATATTAGCAGCAATCCACTTTATACGAATACTTGTAAGTAAGTCTTCTGCTTCATCTGGTAATTCTCCAAAACGGTCTACTAATTCTTTTCGATAATTTTGCAACTCATCCTCGTTTTCAACCTCATTCAATTTTGAATAAAGCGATAATCTTTCTGTAATAGAGTTGATATAATCATCTGGAAACAATAATTCAAAATCAGTATCTATATTAACATCAGTAACAGGTTTTTTATCTACATCATCCTCAATATATAGATCCTTGAATTCATTTTCTTTTAATTCAGAAATAGCTTCGGCAAGGATTTTTTGATAGGTATCAAAACCAATTTCATTCATAAAACCGCTTTGTTCACCACCTAAAATGTCTCCAGCTCCACGTATTTCAAGATCTTTCATTGCGATATTGAAACCACTTCCTAAATCAGAAAATGTTTCAATTGCTTGAATACGTTTACGTGCGTCATCAGTCATAACCTCATAGGGTGGCGTTATGAAGTAACAAAAGGCTTTTTTATTACTACGCCCTACTCTACCTCTCATTTGATGTAGATCAGACAAGCCAAAGTTATTAGCGTTATTTATAAAAATCGTATTAGCATTTGGGACATCCAGACCACTTTCAATTATGGTTGTTGAAACGAGTACATCAAACTCACCGTTCATAAATGAAAGCATCAGTTCCTCTAATTTTTTACCATCCATTTGACCATGACCTATACCAATTTTTGCATCGGGTACTGATCTTTGAATCATTCCTGCTACTTCCTTTATATTCTCGATTCGATTATGAACAAAAAACACTTGTCCGCCTCTTGAGATTTCATAACTCACAGCATCACGAATTACCTCTTCACTAAAACGAACCACCTTTGTTTCGACAGGATGTCTATTAGGTGGTGGTGTTTTTATAACACTTAAATCACGAGCAGCCATTAATGAGAACTGAAGTGTTCTAGGAATAGGTGTCGCTGTTAACGTGAGCGTATCGATATTTTCTTTAAGGGTTTTTAATTTGTCTTTTACTGCAACTCCAAATTTTTGCTCCTCATCAATAATCAAAAGTCCGAGATCCTTAAAACGAACAGATTTATTTACCAGTTGATGGGTTCCTATTACTATATCGATACTTCCATCGGCTAGTCCATCAAGAACCGCCCGACGTTCTTTTGCTGTTCTGAAACGGTTTAAGTAATCTACCTTCACAGGTAAATCTGACAATCGTTCTTTAAAAGATTTAGCATGCTGAAAAGCTAGAATAGTTGTAGGCACAAGAACAGCAACTTGTTTTCCATTAACCGCTGCTTTAAAGGCAGCTCTTATAGCTACCTCTGTCTTACCAAAACCTACATCACCACAAACCAATCTATCCATTGGTTTATCGCTTTCCATATCGGCCTTTACATCGGCGGTAGCTGCACTTTGATCCGGAGTATCTTCATAGATAAAACTAGCCTCGAGTTCATTTTGCAAATAACCATCTGGAGCATACTGAAATCCTTTTTTCGATTTACGTTTTGCGTAAAGTTTGATAAGATCAAAAGCAATTTCCTTTACCTTTTTCTTAGTTTTTTGTTTCAGTTTCTTCCAAGCTGGACTACCTAATTTGTAAATTTTTGGTGGTTTACCATCTTTACTTGAAAATCGGGTAATTTTATGTAAGGAATGAATTGATACATATAAGATATCTCGTTCACCATAAATAAGTTTAATGGCCTCTTGTTGTTTACCATTTTGATCGACCTTTTGTAATCCACCAAATTTCCCTATTCCATGATCTATATGAGTAACATAATCTCCAATCTCGAGCGAGTTAAGTTCCTTTAAGGTAATCGCTTGTTTTTTTGCGTATCCATTTTTGAGATGAAACTTATGATATCGTTCAAATATTTGATGATCGGTATAACATGCAATACGCAAATCATAACTTATAAATCCACGATATAAAGGAGCTACTACGGTTTCATACTCGACAGTAGCATTCATGTCGTCAAAAATGTCATGAAAACGTTTTGCTTGTTGTGCGGTACCACAAAAGATATAGTTCTTGATACCATCTGCCTTGTTAGTTTCAAGATTTTCAATCAATAACTCAAACTGCTTGTTAAAAGATGGTTGTGGCTGTGTCTTAAATGCTATTTCTCCTTGATTGGCAACAAATTCAAAGTGATTATACTCTTTTAGCTGCTTTTTGATAAGCTCAGAATTTGCAAAAATTTCCTGTGGCGATAATTGACGTATTTCGCCTTGCAAATTGTTATATTCTTGTTCCGCTTTCGCGAAAAGCGAGTCTAATCGACCGTAGAGTAGTTCTAAGTGAAAAGCAAAAATACTGGTCTTATTAGACAGGTATTTAAGGAAACTCTCTCTAGTTTCTTCAAGTTTTTTGTGTTCAACATTTGGAATAATTGAGATTTTTTTAACCTGTTCCTTACTTAATTGGGTTTCAACATCAAAAACTCGAATGGAATCGATTTCATTTCCAAAAAACTCAATTCGATAGGGCTCGTCGTTACTAAAAGAGAACACATCTAATATTCCTCCTCTTAGGGAAAATTCTCCTGGCTCAGTCACAAAATCAACTCTTTTAAACTCGTACTCGAATAAAACTTCGTTAGCAAAATCAACGGTGATTTGATCGCCAACCGAAATTTTAAGGGTATTTTTTTCAAGTTCTTTCCGAGTCACAACCTTTTCAAACAAAGCATCTGGATAAGTGACGATTACCGCTGGTTTTTTTCTAGAGTTTATCCTATTGAGGACCTCAGCTCGTAACAATACATTGGCGTTGTCAGTCTCCTCAATTTGATAGGGCCTGCGATAACTACCTGGATAAAATAGCACGTGATCTTCTCCTATACTCTGTTCTAGATCATTTAAATAATACGCTGCTTGTTCCTTATCATCACATATAAGTAAAAACGGTTTTTCTGCCTGATCAAAAAGAACCTTTATCAACATGGAATAACTACTACCGTTTAATCCACTAATAGTATGATAGCCCTTTGCATCTTGAACTAGGTCATATAAAACGTTGGTTTGTGATAAGCTTTTAAAACGCTCTAATATAGAAGTATAACTCAAAATCCTTGTATTGAGTTGCAAAGATAGGTCGCTCCCTGAGTTTTAGAAAAGCTTTGGATTCAGTTTAAGAGCATTTAACAGTATCTAGGTTTAACTTGCTTACTATGAAAACATATGATGTATTTGTAATAGGAACTGGAACTGCAGGACAGTTAGTAGCTACTCAATGTGCCAACTCTGGAAAAAAAGTAGGAGTAATCGATATAAGAGAATATGGAGGAACATGCGCCCAACGTGGCTGTGATCCCAAAAAAATTCTTCTTGCAGCAATTGAAGCTCAAAATTTAAGCGGTGACTTAAAGGGAAATGGGATATCTAGAACTGCTACAGCTTCTTGGGAGCAAATGCTGAATCAAGTTGAATCTTATCGTGACAACATACCGCAGCGTACCGAAAATAAATTTAAAGAAGCAGGGATAGATTGTTACCACGGTAATTCCTCTTTTGTAGATAAAAATACACTAGATATTGAAGGAGAGAAGATATACTCTAAAAAGTTTGTGATAGCAACTGGAATGAAAACTAGACCTCTAGATATTCCTGGTGCTGAATATACGTTGTCCAGTGGCGACTTTTTTTCAATGAAGCAACTTCCAAAGAAAGTTCTTTTTATAGGTGGTGGATATATAGGAATGGAATTTAGTCACATTCTTCACAGATTAGGGTGCGAAGTAACCGTACTGCAAAGAAGTGAACGCATTCTAAATCCATTTGAAGAATACACGGTACATCATGCTCAACAGTTAAGTATAGAATTAGGAATTTCAATACAACTTAATTCTCAAGCCAGCTCCATTGAAAAGATAGATGATAAACATATTGTTTATTATCATCAAGATGGTGTTCAACATCAAAAAACGGTCGATGTGGTTTTTAACACATCGGGTAGAGTGCCATCCATTGATGATTTACAATTGGAAAATGCTGGTGTAGTGACAAACCGTAATGGTATCGTCGTAAACTCTAAATTACAAAGTGAGAGTCAAGAAAACTTTTACGCTTGTGGTGATGTAAGTATTAAAACCCTACCCTTAACTCCTTTAAGTGGTATTGAAGCACAAGTTGTAAGTCAAAACATACTAGGGAATAATAAAGAATTAAAAGTACCAGCAATTCCTAGCGCTGTTTTTATGATTCCTACAATTGCTGGAATAGGCCTTACAGAAAAACAAGCTAATGAAAACGGGCTAAACTATGAGGTTATTGAAAGCGATGCTTCCTCCTGGTTTAATAACAGACGCTTACAAGGAATTAAATATGCATACAAAATATTACTAGATAAAAGTAACAATGAGATTGTAGGAGCTCATATTATAGGTCCAGAGGCATCAGAACAAATAAACATGTTTGCAGTTGCCATGAATGCTGGAATGACATTTGAAAATTTAAAAAACACCATTTTCACGTATCCAAGTTGGGGTAATGATATACGCAGTTTTTAACTTATTACTTTCTTAGAGATTTATATTCCTTGTACTTCATTATTGGACTTGTTTCTTTATTTCTAGAACCATGAATTCCAGCCGCAATAAATAGAACAACTGCTCCTAGCAAAGAAGTATAAGCAATCCATGTAACCTCTTCAAAGTGTCTAACTGCAATAGCTATTAATGCCCATACTCCAACTAATGCAAACTCGCGCATATTACGTTTTACAATCATAAATAGATTGATAACAACTGCTACAGCAACCATTACAATGGTTATTGTAATTTGTTCATCAATAGTAAAATCAGTCACACTTACAAGATAGGATGCCACATTTGCAATAGTTGCAACACTTATCCATCCCGCGTACAAACATAGCGGCCACCATACAAAAGCAATAATGTGAATAGGAGCATCCCAAATTTCAAGATCCAAACGTTTTATGCATATAAGTAGACTACTTAATAGTCCAAACATTATGAGAACGGATACTAAAATCATTTCTTCTAGCCAAAATGCTACCCATAAGGAACACAAGACGTTTGCTATAAAGAAAAATGGAGCGGTGGTTAGAATGAAGTCAGTTCGGTTTTCAAACTTTTTCTGATTGTTGCTTATCAAATCAGAACTACATAACCTCCTAAGTAAATCTCTATGTTTATCATTAAAAGCATAATAAAGACCATAAGCGCAAAATATTAATAGGGATAAAAAAATAAGGCCCCAAATGGAAAAGGCATAACTAGCAGGAGTAAACAGGTTATTATATTCTGCACTGAGCTCACCTACATTCTTTCCATTAAAATTACCTGAATTTGCATATCCATTCCAGCCTATTAAAACAACTACTATAATGGCATTGAGTATTGCGTAAAGTTTTCTTCTCATAGTACTAAGGTACTAACAAGAGAACGATAAAGAAGTTTCTTTTGTAAAGGCTTAACGCATTTCAATCACTTCATTGTCGGCAACAACAAATACTCGATCTCCTTTTTTAGGCTGAATAGTATAGGTTCCAGTGAAATCGCCAAATGCTGGCAGGACCATTCCCGTCTCACATACATGAAAGCAAGGTAATTTCATAGATTGTTTTCCGGTGCCTTGTAATTTCACACTAGGGTGAATATGTCCAGCGATATTAAAAAAGCCTTGTTTAATTTCTGGATGATGTGTTAAGAAAATAGAATCCATTCTAATTGCCTCATAGGTCTTTAATCCTATACGGTTGAATTCTTTTTTTGAAATCACATCATGATTTCCCAGAACAAGAGCTATATCGGCAGTTTGAAACCTCATCCATTGTTCAAAAAAATGCCATTCAGCATTTTGATATGAGTGAAATAAATCACCTAAAAACCACAACCTACTCGCCTTGTATTTATGAATAAGGTTGGTAAGCTTGTCATATTCTTTATCATCGGCAGTAGCAGGAACTGCCATCCCATTTTTTCTAAAATGAGCACTTTTACCTAAATGGACATCGGCAATTAGCAACACATCTTGTTCTACCCAATAAACCGCTCCAGTAGGATCTAATTCAAATCGCTGACCATATATAGAAGCTCGTGTACTCAATCCTTAAAAGTCAAATCTAAGTGCAACAATCAAATTGCGACCTGCAGCAGCAATACCACTAGAGTAAGTTCGATAACGTTGATCGGTTATATTTTCAATAATTACTGTTGCCGTTATATCGTCCTTTAACTGGTAATTACCTCGCACATTAAACGTGTACCATCTAGGTGAATAAGGATTACCATCTTCATCTAGAGCGTACAAATAAGGTCTATTGCGTTGTGTAGGATCTAGATCGTTAAATCCTAACTCTCCATTGAACATCACCCAAGCAGCTGCATTCCATCTAGAGCCAGTTTTCTCAATTTCAAGTCTTCCAAAATCTGGTGCAACATGCCTCACGTTCTCTTTACTACCATCCTCTTCTGTTTGCTCACCATTTACATGAGTATAAGTTCCTTTAATGGACCAGTTATTCTCTAAATTCCATTTACCTGCAACTTCGATTCCCCAAATCCTAGCCTCTTGCCCATTTTGGATAGCAAATACGTTTCTAGTTTCCCCTTGATAATCAATTTGATCTTGACCATTAAAAGAGAAAAGTCTAGGCACCAAAGCGTCTTTCAAGAAGGTATGATAGCCTGCTATCTCGAACTGTACGTTTTTCCATTTTCTTTTTACACCCAGTTCGGTATTATAGGAGTATTCAGATTCTACGTCAGGATTTGGTACAATAAGAGTTCCCGGATCTGGGTCAAATATTTTTCCAACATCATCTACGTTTGGAGCTCTAAATGCCGTACTAAAATTTGCTCGGAGTTCCCATGATGGATTAGGTAAGTATGTTAATCCGGCCGCACCGGTAAGTGCTCCTGTATTAACTGTTGCGCTTTGAAAAGGGAAATCAAAAAACCTTCGATCAAAATCTGCATTAAGCCAGATGTGATTATAACGCAATCCAGATTGCAATGTTAGATTTTTTTTGATGCTCCATTGATAGTTAAAATAAGCAGCCAGCGAGCGCCATGAGGCACCATCAGGATATCTAGAGGCCGCAGCCTGGACCTCACTAGTTTCTATATTAACTTCACTACCCTTAGAATTTACGCGGTTGTGAATAAACTCGACACCATAGAAAAGAACATTATTTTCTCTATCTCGTCGCTCGGCATCTACACTGGTGCTCCAAATATTTACTTGTTCTTTATTACGGAATAACGAATTACTTTGGAACGATCTAGTATTACGACTTTCTTCAGCTTTTTGAAAGGACTGGCTGATAACCAATTTATCATACCATTTCCCATTACCTCTGTGCGTGGCAACTCCATGTGCGAGCAACCATTTTTGTGGTCCATAATACCATGCCGCATTTCTTGGTTCTCCGCTTTCGCGAAAGCGTGTCAATGCATCATACCTAGAATAGTCACTAGTAGCTGTGTAAATAAGACTGGCATCTAATCGCCAATTTAAACTAGGCTCATAACTTACTTTTTGTAATAAATTGATTTGATCATAACCACTAGAAATTTGTACTCTGGGGTCTGGATTATCAACTACTACATCCTGCTGAGTTGCTCTAGTTTGATATTGTAATCTTAAATAATCGTCGGGACCGTGTTCTCCCATGCGTAGATCATCAAAATAATTTAAGCTTATACTAGTAGCAGTGGCCCATTGATCACCGTGATAATTAAACCTAGCATGAACGGTATTTTCATTATTTGCCGATGAATATCTTCCCATTACACGACCACTTACCATGGAAGAATCTTGAGCAAATTTGGGTTGTGCTGTATAAAAATTCATTACACCACCTATAGCATCACTACCATAAACAACGCTGCCTGGACCTAGAATCACCTCGCTGCGATCAATGCTTAATGGGTCTATTGATATGATGTTTTGAAGGTTTCCTCCTCTAAAAATCGCATTGTTCATGCGCACTCCATCAACAGTAATTAATAATCTATTAGTTGAAAAGCCTCGTATCATAGGACTACCACCACCTTGTTGAGATTTTTGCACAAATACTTGTCCTGTTTGCTCCAAAAAATCTGCTGTAGTTTGTGGTTGATACTCTTGAACTTTTAAACCTGGAATAGCTATTATTTTTTGAGGTATGTCTCTCTCTCGCTGTTCAAATTTTGAAGCAGAAATAACAATAGGATCTATAGTCTCTGATCTAGGTGTAAGTCCTACTAAATTATCATTTGCAATAATTTGATTTTTTGTCAATCGTATAGTCAAGTAAGAAATAGCTTGAAAATATAAATTTTCATCTAGATCAAATTTATCCAGTCTAGCTTTACCATCAATATTAGTATAGGTGCTTAACTTCTTTGATTTATTATAGATGGCAACGTTTACTGCAGGTTCACCAGTCTCACTATTAACAACAGTAACTGTTTGAGAAAAAGCATTAAATGCACTTAAAAAAACTAGTAAAATTATTATTCTAATCAAGAATCAAACAGCTGTTTTAATATCGCCAAGGACGATGGTTTTTTAAAGACTTGCAAATGTATTTGAAAATAGTCGATCACCAAACTAAGTAAGGAATTACGACTAGATCTATTCATTTTTATAGTACCTAGCTCATCAAATTTTATGCCCATAAATTTCTTTATGAGACTTGCCTCACTTTGAGTAGTGTGATGAGGTTGTAATCCATTATCATCAAAAACACCAGTAAGCAAATTAAGGTAGGGTTGATCATTTGAAGCCTGATCAATACCAAATCCCATTATAACACTTGTATCCAGAAGAACTTTGATAGAAAAATTTGCGACATGATCGGTCACGTCCAAAAATTCAAAAGCGTAGTTTAAATAATCAAAGAGGGATTCATCTGGTTGATCATTTATCAATAACTGACTGAGCACCTCGCTGAAAAACAAAGCAATACTGCCTTTGACAATATCAGTATGAATATTTGAATACGGTACTCTTACCCCAGCTTCTTTAATATACTCTAAATTACCCTTTCCTTTATGATTGGTTTGAATCTCTAATTGTGTAAGTGGTTGAAAGAATGAAATACGCAACTTGCCTTTACGCGATTTGCGCACTCCTTTTATCATATAGGATTGAACTCCTAATTCACGAGTGAATAATTTTGCTATGATATCGCTTTCACCATATTTGACCGTAGAAAGCACGAGTGCAGCAGTGTTTACTAGCATACTGGTTATCTAATAATCATCAATTTAGTAACCGTAGTTTCTATGTTATCATCGGTTGAAATGAGAAGTAAATAAACGCCACTAGCAACTTTTACTCCACCAAAATTGCGTTGATCCCAGGTAATGCTTCCACCTTGTGAAACTTCCTCGTATACTAGATTACCTTCTACATCGGTAATTTTTACGCGTGCACGATCTGTCAATCCATCAATAGTGACATTATCATTGAATCCTGGTCTAACCGGATTAGGGAAAACGAAAACATTTTCTAAATTTTCTCTAGGTTCACTAGAACGATCACCTTGAAAAGCTACAATACCGTTGTTCGTTGCAAAATATACTTTACCTGTAGCACCATCTATTGCAATATCATTAATCACATCACTAGGTAATGGAGAGTTTTCCTTTGTAAATTGAAAAATTGTTTCCCTACCACTAGGAGAAAACAGGAAAGCACCTGATCCTGCGGTAGCTATCCACTTTCTATTGTTTCCATCAATTTCTATGTCCAAAATGGTCACACCATCTAACAACTCTCTAGGAATATTGTTTGAATCCTCTATAACTATTGGTCTAGCATCAGTCACTTGATCTTCAAAAATACTATTAGCATTAAACAATACTCTTAAACCTAGATTTGAGCCTATCCAAAGTGCATTATTTTGATCCAGTCGTACAGCACTTACATAATTATTTACCAAGTTACCTTCTTGAATATTCTCGTTTAAATTCCCAAAGGTTCCATCAGTTGGATTATAAGCATATAATCCGGCTCCTGTGGTACCAAAAAACAAATTACCTGTGCTAGACACATCTATTTTTGTTGCGCTGGTTAATTCTAATTCTCCAGGATAAGGCACCGAAAAATCAACGGCAGTCCAATTATCTGTAGGAGATTTTCTATTAATAGTAGTATTGGTAATAGAATTAAGAACCCATAAATCACCAGAACTATCAAATACACTGCTAGGAATTCTTGTACCGTTATTTGGGTTTCCTCCAATTTGAGTCATTGATGTATTACTCTCAGTAAATTGTTGTACCGCAACATCATCTGTAAATTCAATAAGGCCGTCAATCATTGAATTCAAATAGACTTGATTTGTATTTGACGGGTTTATTGTAATACTTGCGATTGAACGAGCGTTTAAAACATCGTCAAATTCATGATTAATCCAAGACTCATTCACTAGGTGAGAGACACCAAATGATTCTAGTGGAAACGGATTATAAAAAATATCATAGTCACCATAGGCTACCCATAATTCATTAGGAACAGCACTTATCGAGAAAGCAGAATTTCTTGATGGTCCATCAGCAAGAACTTGTTGTGCAGTTATAATATTTGATTGGTCAAAAATCAACATACCGTTATTTTGCGTTCCTAAATAAAATTGAGAAGCATCAATCACACCTGCATTGTAATTAAAAGATTCTCCATCTACCAGATCAACAGTACTTACTATATTCAAGTTAGTATCATAAAGAAACGATCTATTATTCCCTACAAATAAAATAGTAGAATCTGTAGTATCGACATCTTTAACCGGTTGAGGTACTCTAATTCCTGTAGATACTAATGAAGATCCGTTATATCTAAATATGAATCTACCTTCAGTCACGGCGTAAATTTCACTATCAAACGGAAAAACCTCAACCCAAATATCACTGTTTGTCTGGGTCCAATTTGCAAAATCAATTAAAAAAGGATTTGTGATATCGGCAATTCTAAATCCTCCATCCTGTGTAGCTGCAAAAAGCGTGTTATTTGATACTGCTATAGAATTTACCTGTATTTGACTTCCATTATCTCCTATAAAGTATGTGTCATCAAACTCTAGGTCTTCAAGATTATAAATTGCAATACCAAAGTTTGTCGCGATGTAAAGCAAATCACCTCGTTCAAGAAATTCATTGACTCTTTTATTTTCTTGAGAGATTATTGCTTTGTCTCTTATAGCTACCTCGGTAGTGATATCTCCAGTAGACTCTACAATCTGTAACAATCCATTTTCAAATGCGATCACTAGCACATCCTTATCCTCACTATAAAATATTTGACTAATTCGCTCACCACTCAAACCATTGATAGTAGTGATAGTAGAAATTTCCCCTGAAGCTATATTGTACGTAAAAATTGAATTGGAAGCAGCTGCATAGATGACTTCATCAGTACGTTCTAGATCTATAATTTCATTAAATGAGAAAAAACCTTCCCATGAATTTTCGAAGTTTTGAGCCTGAAGCCTAATAGACAATACAATCAGTAAACTAAAAAAGAAATATTTCATATAGAAAGGATAACGCTATTTTTAAACCTTGCGTATTTATTTATACAAAAATAGGTATAAGAAAAAAACCCTGAACCATTGCTGGTAAAGGGTTTTAAAATTTATGATTTGAATTACGCTTTCGCGAAAGCGTAATCACTAAAAGCGATATTATTAAACCACGCCTTGTGCAAGCATTGCATCAGCAACTTTAACAAAACCTGCGATGTTTGCTCCTTTTACATAGTCTACAAAACCGTTTTCATCTTTACCGTATTCAACACATTGTTCGTGAATACTGTTCATGATGTCTTTAAGCTTGTTGTCTACCTCTTCTTTAGTCCAGTTGTATCTCATTGAATTTTGAGACATTTCTAGTCCTGAAGTTGCAACACCACCGGCGTTACTTGCTTTTCCTGGTGAAAAAAGGATTTTATTATCAAGAAATACTTCAATAGCTTCTGGAGTACAAGGCATGTTTGCACCTTCACCTACTGCTTTACATCCATTCTCAACGAGTGTTTTAGCCTCGTCACCGTTTAACTCGTTTTGAGTAGCACATGGTAAGGCGATATCACACTTAACACTCCATGGACGATCTCCTTCATGGAAGGTAGCATTTGTGTACTTATCAGTATATTCTTTTATACGACCTCTCTTGTTATTTTTAAGGTCCATAATGAATTCTAGCTTTTCTGTATCTATACCGTCTTCGTCGTAAATATATCCACCTGAATCTGACATAGCTACTACCTTACCACCTAACTCTAGAATCTTCTCGGCAGCAAACTGTGCTACATTTCCAGAACCAGAAATCACTACAGTTTTTCCTTCGATTTTATCATTTTGAGTGGCTAGCATGTTTTGAGTAAAATATACGTTACCGTATCCTGTTGCTTCTGGGCGCATAAGCGATCCACCATAAGACAAACCTTTACCAGTAAGAACACCAGTAAACTCGTTACGTAATTTCTTATAGTATCCAAATAGGTAACCGATTTCTCTTGCTCCTACTCCAATATCTCCAGCAGGCACGTCAGTATCTGCTCCTATAACGCGTTGTAGTTCTACCATAAAACTTTGACAAAAACGCATTACCTCACGGTCTGATTTTCCTTTTGGGTTAAAATCAGAACCACCTTTACCACCACCCATAGGCAATGTAGTAAGGCTATTTTTAAATACTTGTTCAAAAGCAAGAAACTTAAGTATACTAAGATTTACCGATGGGTGAAATCTTAATCCACCTTTGTATGGTCCAATAGCACTATTCATTTGAATACGGTAACCACGGTTTACATGTACATTACCTTGGTCATCGGTCCACGGCACTCTAAACATGGTTACACGCTCTGGCTCTGCCATACGTTCAAGCAAATTATCTACTTGGTACTTTGGATTTTTTTCGATGAATGGGATTACAGCCTCTGCAACTTCAGTTACAGCTTGAATGAATTCTGGCTCATTAGGATTTTTACTCTCTATAAGGTCAACAAATTCTTGAACTTTTTTTTCCATTATTGATATATAAATACGTTTAAGAAAACGTTTTCGTTAACGATGCAAATATAGGATAGTCCATTTACGTGAATGCATTTTTAGGTTATTTTTAGGTATGCGAGCATAATAAAAAGTAATAAGGATTGTAGTTCGTCTATGGGATAGGTTATGTTTGATTGATATTTGCGCTGTGAAAGCCTAATTAACTCATAAAGTGGTATATATTTTTATATATTTGACGCTTTACAAAGTCTTCCTACATGACACCAAGTATTAAGAAAATTCTAGTCCTTCTTCTATTTGTAACATCATTGCAAAGTATAAATGCTCAATTGGGATTCTCTCACGAACTAGGTTTTATAACTGGACCTGTTGCTTTTCAAAGTGATTATGGAGAACGATATGATTTTGACACTAACTCAGGTAATGTAGGTATAGGTGTAGGACTGGTACATTACATAAATTTTGCATATCGAGCAGACTGTAATTGTTATAGTCGCGACACATACTGGAATGATCATTTTAAAATAAGAAGTGAGGCTAGTTATCACGTTACCACTCTTAACCATTTAAGTGAGCTAGCTGACAGACCATCAATAGCTGGTTTACAATTGCGTTCAATGGAAGGTAAAGCTAGAGTGTTTGAAATAGGAGCGCATTTAGAATGGTTTCCTTGGAGTATAAGAGATTTTCAATCTGGAAGCCCAAAGGTGGCTCCATATTTAGGTTTCGGCGCACATTATGTAAGTTATAGACCAGAAGCTACAAGTTCCCTAGGACCTTTGAACAATCCTATTACAACGTATCCAACTTTTTTAGATCGTATAGACACATCGCAAGGTAGTGCTATTGCGCTAGTAGGTGATATAGGAATGAGATATAAACTTGGACCATTAAGTGACTTATTAATCTCTTCAAAATGGCATTATTATGTTAATGATAACTACGTTGACGGTCTAAGTCCTTTAAACGAGAACAACCGTGCCAATGATTGGATATGGTGGTTTAATGTAGGATATATTTTGTATCTATAATTTTAGAAAACCTGTAATCTAAAAACGATTAACGCTCTAATTCAATATTAGGATCCCAAAACACCTCATCAAGGTTTTGGACTTGATCATCAATAATATCTAGCCCTTCATTTTCTAATAATTGTTGCATAAGGTTTGTACCAGGAAAATGATGTTTACCTGTAAGAAAACCGTTACGATTCACCACTCGTTGCGCTGGCACATCATCTTGTGTGTGACTGCTATTCATTGCATATCCAACTACTCTACTACTGCGAGGCGCTCCTAAAAATCTAGCAATAGCACCATAACTAGTAACCCTACCTACTGGTATTTGCCTTACCACATCGTACACCTTATTAAAAAAATCGTCTTTAGAAGATGTCATCTCTCATTTTGATAAGTGAAACCAGTGCTATCAAGAATGTCAATCCACTTAACAAATAATTGATATTTCTCGCAAAATTCGCACTATCAAACCCGAACTTCTTGACATACTTCACATAGGCCAACAACATTAAAAAAGTCCCTAGACAAGCTCCAAATATGAAAAAATGAGCAGTAGGTGATTCAAATTTGAATAAATCTCTATCAGCCAAAAAAGAACTAAACCCTATGTAAAAAGGAATAGGAAATACATTAAGCGTAGAAAGAATAATACCATGACCTAATAACTTATAGCCAGATTTTTCAACGGCTTTTACTTCAGTAGCTGTATCTAATCTAGCTTTAATAAAAAAGAAAATAGATAAAGCAAAGAATGCAATAATAGCAAACCGTTCTAGAGCAATTAGCACTTGTTGATTATCCGTAAGAAGCTTTGAAAAAAACACACCTACATAGACCTGGGCCACAACAACTAGTGAAGCTCCTACACAAAATAAAACCGCAGCTCTACGACCTTGATTAACACTAATTTTTGCTGCAGTCAGATTTAATAATCCTGGTGGAATAACACCTATAAATCCAACTGAAAAACCAAAAACAAAGTGCCAAAACGAATCCATTACTTAATCTTAAATTTCAAATAAGTAATAGGCTTTCCTACTTCTAAGTATTGTTTTTCATAAAAGGTTTGTGTAGATACTACCTCTTCAGGAGCCTCAGTATTTGAGTAAATATCATGATGAGCATAAAGAATTTCATCACCACGACCATGTAACAATCCTATGGTGTAGCCATGCATAAACTCTGAATCCGTTTTCAAGTGCATCACACCGTCTTCCTGTAAAACATGCTTGTACTTGGCTAGAAAAGCATCATTTGTCATGCGGTGCTTAGTTCGTTTGTATTTAATTTGAGGATCTGGAAATGTAATCCAGATTTCTGCTATTTCCGCTTTCGCGAAAGCGGAATCTACTAATTCAATTTGAGTACGTAAAAAAGCTACGTTATCTAATCCTTCTTCCAGAGCAGTCTTTGCACCACGCCAAAATCTAGCTCCTTTTATATCGATACCAATAAAATTACGATCTGGATATTTTCTTGCTAGTGCAAGAGTGTATTCACCTTTACCACAACCTAATTCAAGAGTTATGGGTTTATCATTACCGAAGTGTTCATTCCACCTTCCTTTAAGAGTAAAATTGTTTAACATTTCATCCCTAGTAGGCTGAATTACATTGTCAAAGGTCTCATTTTCTTTAAATCTCTTAAGCTTATTTTTACTTCCCAAATACAATAATTTAAAGGTTACTTAATGCCTACAAAGATATCAGATTCCAACTGTTAGGTATCTTTGATTCGTGCGAAATTACAAAAACATACTTGTTGCTCCACTTAATTGGGGATTAGGTCATGCCACTAGATGTATACCTATTATCAATGCGATTATTGATAATGGGGACAGACCAATTATAGCAAGTGATGGCGACGCACTTAACCTGCTGAAAAAGGAATTTCCAACTTTAACGTTTATCGAGTTGCCATCCTATGAGATATCCTATCAAAACGAGCGAGGATCTCTAAAGTTGAAGTTGATCAAGGATTCTCCTAGAATATGGCAAGCTATAAGATCTGAACATAAAGCATTGCAGCACCTGATTATCAAGTATAAACTAGACGGAATAATTTCAGACAATAGATTAGGGCTTTATACTAATCTAATTCCTACCGTATTTATCACTCATCAATTGCAGGTTTTATCTGGAGGAACCACTTGGTTAAGTACACAACTGCACTTACACTATATTAAGAAGTTTGATCAATGCTGGATTCCTGATGTTAAATCTTATCCTAATTTAAGTGGAAAATTAAGCTATAATGAGGATAGTGATTTAAAGAAAATCTATTTGGGTCCACTATCTCGTTTTGTCCCAAACAACGTTCAAAGTCACACCTATGATTTAATGGTCTTACTATCTGGACCAGAACCACAGAAATCAATTCTAGAACGTCGTTTAAAAAAAGAGTGTGAAAAGTTTAATGGTAAGGTCCTTTTTATTTCTGGTAAGGTAGAAAAAGAACAGACTATTGTTAAAAGTGGACACATTACTTATTGCAACTACCTAGATACACAGGGATTACAGAAGGCCTTTGACAGAAGTAAATTAATTTTATCACGTAGTGGTTATACCACCGTAATGGATTTACAAAAATTAAAAAAGAAGGCTTTTTTCATCCCAACACCAGGTCAATTTGAGCAAGAATACCTCGCAGAACATTTACAAAAAGCTGGATTTGCTCCTTATTGCAATCAGGATGAGTTTGACATCAATATGCTTAAAATGGTAGATGAATATAAAGGACTAGTTGAGAGTTATTCTTCAACTACTTCAATATCTTCTAGCCTAGACGAAGCTTTTTCTAGAGTAAATGAAAACTCAGAACCGATTCCTAATTCACTGTCAACGTAGATGCTTTCTCGATGAGCGTCGATAATATGTTTAACAATAGCAAGTCCTAAACCAGAGCCTCCTTCTTTACGAGAACCCGTTCGGTCAACCCTAAAGAAGCGCTCAAATAACCTAGGAACAAACTCCTTGTCAATACCTTCACCATTATCAGTCACTCTAATAATCACCTTGTTATTTACTAGATCTTCTATAGCAATCTCAGTAGTTCCATTGTTTCTCCCATACTTGATGCTGTTTACAATCAAATTAGCAATTACTTGCTGAATACGTTCTTGATCTGCTCTTACCATTATTGGTGAATCGTAATTCATATCTAGAGCAAGGGTAATATTTTTTTTACCTGCCTTCATTTCGAACTGATCAAAGACTTGTTTTATCAAGGCAACAATATCAAATTCTTTTTTATCCAACGACATATCACCTACCTCTAGTCGAGTGATCATATCCATGTCATTAATAATATAAGTAAGACGCTCTACTCCCTTTTGAGCTCGTTGCAGGTATTTTTTCCTAATAACCTTGTCTTTATGAGCGCCATCCAAAAGGGTGTCAATATAGCCTTGAATAGTAAATAACGGAGTTTTAAGCTCATGAGAGATATTACCTAGAAACTCTTTACGATAATTCTCACGCACCTTTAAAGTTTCGATTTCTATTTTTTTCTTACGAGCAAATTTTTCAACTTGATTTTTCAAGGTTCTCATATCGGTAGTCACCGGTTGCTCGATAAGAGAAGTGGATTCTAAAATACTTATCTCATCATATATTTTTTGAATACTCTTGTAAATGTATTGCTGTGCCCTGTATTGAATAACCAAAAAAGAAATTATAAAAAGTAAAAATGGAAATACAATACAAAATACAAGAGGTAATTCTGGATGAAAGAGAATCTCGTATAAGAGAATAAGAATAGCTGCAATACTGCTTATAAATAAAGATGATCTAAAAGCAAACCTATAACTCTTTCTATTTTGAGAAATTGGATTGTTATTTGACATATTTATAGCCTACTCCTTTTACGGTTTTAAAGCTCTTCTCTCCTAGTTTTTCTCTTAATTTCCTAATATGAACATCTATAGTGCGTCCTCCTACTACAACCTCATTCCCCCAAACGACATCAAGAATTTCTTCTCTTTTAAACACTTTACCCGGATTACTTGTCAGCAAAGACAATAATTCAAACTCCTTTCTAGGTAGAATCATTTCTTCCTTCTTGTAAAAGATTTTGTATTGATCTTTATCGATTACTAAATCACCAAGTTTTACCACATTTTCATCAGACTCAACTTCCTTTATTTTTCTTCTAAGTAATGACTTTACCTTACTTATAAGTAATCTAGGTTTAACGGGTTTTGTAATATAATCATCGGCACCTGCATCAAATCCAGCTATCATAGAGAAGTCCTCGCCTCGAGCAGTGAAAAAGGTAATGATAGAATTATCCAATTCAGGGATTTTTCTCATTTTTTCACAAGCTTCAATCCCATCCATAATAGGCATCATAACGTCTAGTATGATAAGATCCGGCTTCTTTTTCTTGGCTTTTTTAACACCTTCATCGCCGTTCTCTGCTGTGTAAACCTGATATCCTTCATTCTTAAGATTATAACCAACAATTTCTAGGATATCTGGTTCATCATCTACTATTAAAATCTTCTCTTTTAAGTCTTTCATGTTGAATTGTAAGTAAAGTTCGAAATTATATCGAATGGTTTAAAAGCGTTTTAAGGTTGTGTTAGGTTTAGGTTAATTTAAACCACGTGGAAAATTACAATTATTATAGCAGACTTGAAATGAGGAAGTTTGGAAAGAATTTCTTTCAAATGTTATCTTAATATTAAATCCTAGATTATCAAACAGATACCTTAATTAATCGTGGTATCTTTGCACAAAATTTATATCAATTATGAAACAAATTTACTTTTTAGTAGCCTTATTTGCTGCTTCTTTTTCTTTTGCTCAACAACCTATTATTACATCAATAATGGACGGTACCTGTTCAGGTGGTACTCCTAAATTAATTGAGATCTATGCTGATGGAACAGTTGATTTCACACAGTATACTTTAGAAAAATCTGCAAATGGTGGTGCTTTCGGTTCTCCTTTTGACCTAAGCGTTTTTGGAACTAGAACAGATTCATTTGTCTACGTGTACTCAGGTACCGAGGCTACCTTAAATTTGGAATTTCCAAATATTCCTGCAACTGATTATGCTAGCGCCAGTGCTGCAAACAACAACGGAGATGATGCTATTCGTATTATTGAAACTGTAAGTACAAATGTGGTAGACACATACGGTACTATGGTTGATGGTACTGGTGAAACTTGGGAATATCTAGACTCTTATGCAAAAAGAGTTGATGGCACTGGTCCAGATGCTACTTTTAATCAAGCAAACTGGAATACTACTGCCCCTAACACTCTAGATAATCAGTGTGGTACAACAACTTTTGAATCTATCATCAATGTAGGGTCTTATACCACTACTGCAAATACTAACCCAACATTGAGTATTACTGCTCCTGCAAATGGAAGTACAGTAACTAGCAATGTAGATGTTTCATTTGTGGTAACCAATTTTAACGTAGCATCAGCTGGTGGCGATGGTTATGTTCAATATGAATTAGACAACAACGGCTTTGTTGATAAATTCGACACTACAGATATTTCATTTACAAGTTTAAGTCCTGCTACTTATACCGTAACAATTCAACTAGTAGATAATGTAGGTGCTCCTTTAAATCCTGCTGTTTCTCAATCAGTAAGCTTTACAGTTCCAGGTGCTCAACAAGTTCAAGACCTTGCTGCATTAAGAGCAATAAGCCTTCCTACTTCTGATGTTATTACTGTTGCCGGAGAAGTAATAATTACTCATACTGAAGGTTTTAGAAACCAAAAATGGATACAAGACGCGACTGCTGGTGTTTTAATTGATGACAATTCTGGTATCATTACAACAGCTCTAGTAAGAGGTGATGGAATCACAGGAGTTACAGGTACTCTTAGTGAATTCAATGGACTACTTCAATTCACTCCAACTGTAGACACTGGCGCTCCAACTAGCACAGGAAACACAGTTGCTCCAGAAATAGTTACTCTTGCGCAATTAAACGCAAACCCAGAAGACTACGAATCTGAAATTGTACAAATTGATAATGTTACTTTTGACAATGCAGATGGTACTCTAGCATTTTCAAACGGTGACGAGCAACCTATTTCTGTTGGAATGGACAGCTTTTCTCATAGAGCTCTTTTCAATGTAGATTACATAGGATCAATATATCCTACACAACCTACAAGCCTTATTGGTTTTATTACCCAAAGAAGTAATGGTTACCACATTCAAGCTAGAGATCTTACTGATATCACTATCCTTTCTAACGATACGATAGACTCAGTAGATTTCAACATTTATCCTAATCCTAACAGTACTGATAAATTATTTATCAATACTTCAAACGGACAACCAGTTAACGTAACTGTATACAGCACATTAGGACAACAGATAATTAATGTACAGAATGTTACAAGAGAATTAAACATTTCTAGTCTTGATGCTGGTCTTTATATCGTAAGAATTTCTCAAGATGAAGTTTCTCAAACTCGTAAACTAATCGTTAAGTAAACTACGATCACATTATAGAATAAAAAGCACTGCGATACGCAGTGCTTTTTTATTTTTGCCTTTAATATGAATACTACAAGAAAAAATCCTTTTACTATAAAAGACCATAAGGAATTTAATGAACAATGTATTCATCAATTCAATTATCAGTACAACAACAATCCCGTTTATAAAAGGTACTGTAATTACCTCTTAGGAAATAAACAAGTTCACCAGATAGAGGAAATACCGTTTTTACCTATTGAATTTTTCAAAACTCATGATGTGGTAATTACAGGAAAACAAATACAACAAACATTTACAAGTTCTGGTACAACAGGCAGCACAGTCTCAAGACATCTAGTACATTCGATAGAAGATTATCACAGTAGTTTAGATCTATCTTTCAAAGAAGTATATGGCAATATTGAAGATTATGTAGTTCTTGGCCTCTTACCGCATTATCTAGATCGCACTGGCTCGTCTCTAGTACACATGGTTAACAGATGGATCCAACAAAGTAAACATGAGAAAAGCGGCTTCTATTTAAGAAACATGGAAGACCTCATTATAATCCTTCAAGAATTAAAGGATAAAAAAGTAATATTAATTGGTGTTACGTTTGCTCTTTTACAACTCGCTGAAATGTGCCCGATGGATTTGCCTAATACAATAATTATTGAAACTGGAGGAATGAAAGGGATGAGAAAGGAGATTATTAAGTCTGAACTTCATGACATACTAAAGAACTCTTTCTCAAAAGCTCAAATTCACAGTGAGTATGGAATGACAGAATTACTGTCACAAGCATATTCATCTGATGGTAGGCTATTTAAAACTCCAAATTGGATGCGTGTATCTGCCAGACAACTCAATGATCCGTTGAGTAGTCAAGATTACGGCAAGACAGGTGGCTTAAACATTATCGACCTTGCTAATTATTATTCTTGTAGTTTTATTGCTACCCAAGATCTAGGAAAGGTTTACCAGGACGGTACCTTTGAAATTCTTGGTAGATTTGACCACAGCGATATTAGAGGCTGTAACCTTATGGCTACTACCTAACGATGAATAGGATTATAACCTAGGTATTTTGTTTCGCTTTCGCGAAAGCGAATATCATAAGACTCTAATTCTTTTAAAATTGGTTCGTAAACAGAACTGCAAATTGGAATTTGCACACCGGGATTTGTAATTTCTTTATCAAGTATTTTTAACGTAGCAATTGCAACTGGTAATCCCACTGTTTTGGCCATTGCTGTTTTATAGTCACCTTCACCCAGACAAACCATGGTACTATCTATTTGTTTGCGCTCACCATCAAGTTCATATCCAAATTTGTGATACATAACTATCATGTCCTTTTCACCTTCTTCCAAGGTCCAAGAATCCTGTAAAATATATTGAAGAATTTGTGCAGGAGTTGCATTTTTTAGACTTATCATTTTAGTAGAACTAAAAAGATCTAGCTCTAATAGTTTATCCCACATAATATCATCTTGATCAATTTTAAGCTCATTGCGCATTTTGAGCTCAACGCTATCAGTTGGTGAATACGGTAAAAAGCTATTTACAAAATCTCGATAAAACATGTTTTCAGAACCTTCCATGACGTAAGTATCATCGGTCATTCCCAGTTGGACAAACATATTCCAAGCCCTACTAAACCCTACTCTTCTCATTGTACCACGATATAGAGTAAGAACGTCGTCTAAGCCATAAATTTCACGATAATGCAAGCTATTGCGGTTTGCATAAGCTTCAAACCTGCCATAATCTTCTACATCAAGAAACTCGGTTCTCCTAAAAAGTCGATTATAGGGTATGTATTTGTAAGTTCCTTCTTGTATAAATTTTGCGGCACCACCTTGACCAGCAGTGACCACATTTCTAGGGTTCCACGTGAACTTGTAATTCCATAAATTATCATCATGTTCTGGCGCAACTAATCCACCAGTAAACGATTCAAAAAGCAACATTTTTCCACCTTGTTTTTTGATTTTATCGATAACCTGCATGGCGCTCATATGATCAATTCCTGGGTCAACACCAATCTCATTCATGAACACAAGTCCCTTTTTCACCACATCATCGTGAAGTTCTTGCATTTCTTCACTCACATAACTTGCGGTAACCATATTTTTCTCGAGCTTCAAACAATCCTTTGCCACTTCAATATGAAATCTAGCTGGCAACATAGATACAACGATATCAGCCTTTTCAATTTGCGTCTTTCTATCTGCGGCATTAAAAACATCTAGCGCTATCGCCTCACAGTTTTTATGCCAGTGAGTCAATCTCAATGCCTGGTCTATATCCTTATCACCTACAGTGATAAACAATTGATGAGTTTCAGATTTTTCTTTTAAATAATCTAATAGGACACCTGTTGATTTTCCTGCTCCGATTACTAAGATATGACGCATATGAGTTGTAATTTTAGACCAAAGTACATAGATAATAATCAAAAGAAAATTTTGTGAGAAAGAATTTTTTAGTCACAGGAAGTGTATTTATCCTTATCGGAGTGATACTAGGAGCATTAGGTGCGCATGCTTTAAAAGAAGCACTTACACCAGAACAATTGGCAAGTTTTGAAACAGGAGTTAGATACCAAATCTACCACGGATTTGCTTTATTAATTATGAGTTTAATCGATCAAGCAACCGCTACTCACAAAAAAACAGTTTATTATTTATTCACGGTAGGAACCATTTTCTTCTCATTGAGTATTTACTTACTTAGTTTACAGGAAATACTAGGAATTACCTTAAAGTTTCTAGGACCAATTACACCAATTGGTGGGCTGCTTTTAATCATAGGATGGGCTGTAAACGTGTACAATTTTTTAAAATTAAAACGTTAAAAAGGTTGTACTACAACGTTATAGTGCGTTACTTTTGCATCAAATTTTAACTCCCAAACCACACAACATGGGTTCAAATACACTAGCTATGAGAACTATCTCACTAGAAAAATGGGGAATCACAGATTCTCAATTACATTACCAACTTGCACCAAAAGATCTGCAAGAAATCTCCGTAGAGCGTTTCAATGGTAAGGAAACTAAAAACGGTACCCTAGCCGTAAACACAGGTGAATTTACAGGACGATCCCCAAAGGATCGTTTTATCGTTAAAGACGATGTAACATCTGACAAAATTTGGTGGGGTGACATCAACATTCCTTTTGAACCAGATCATTTTGATGCGTTATTAGAAAAAGTTACAGCATACCTAAATGGAAAAGAGCTTTTTGTGAGAGATGCTTATGCTTGTGCACATGATGACTATAGACTTAATCTACGAGTGATTAATGAATATCCATGGTCTAACATGTTTGCTCACAATATGTTTTTAAGACCTGATGAAAGCGAATTAGACAACTTTGATCCAGAATGGACGGTAATTAACGCTCCAGGATTTATGGCTAATCCTGAGGTTGATCATACCAGACAACACAATTTTGCAATTTTGAATTTTTCAAGAAAAATTGCTTTGATTGGAGGAACAGGATATACAGGTGAAATCAAGAAAGGTATCTTCAGTGCCTTAAACTTCATTCTTCCGGTAGACAAAAACACATTACCTATGCACTGTAGTGCCAATGTAGGTAAGGATGGAAATACAGCAATATTCTTTGGTTTAAGTGGAACAGGAAAAACTACTTTATCGACCGATCCTAATAGAGCGCTTATCGGTGACGATGAGCACGGTTGGACCTCAAACAATGAAGTTTTTAACTTTGAAGGTGGTTGTTATGCCAAAGTCATAAACCTAGACCCAAAGGGTGAACCTGAGATCTATAACGCGATTAAACCAGGAGCTATTTTAGAAAATGTGATTTTCAATGAGGATGGCACCGTTAATTTTGCAGATACTAGTATTACTCAAAACACCAGAGTAAGCTACCCTATTTATCATATTGAAAACATCAAGCAACCATCAAAAGGAAAGAATCCTAAAAATATATTCTTCCTTACAGCAGATGCTTTTGGTGTGTTACCTCCAATTTCAAAACTTACGCCAGGACAAGCTGCATACCACTTTATTAGTGGATATACTGCAAAGGTAGCTGGTACTGAAGCTGGAGTAAATGAACCACAACCTAGTTTCTCAGCTTGTTTTGGAGCTCCTTTTATGCCTTTACATCCAACTAAGTATGCTGAAATGTTGAGCGCCAAAATGAAGGAAACTGGTACCAACGTTTGGCTAGTGAACACTGGATGGACTGGTGGTCCTTATGGAGTTGGCCACAGAATGAAGCTTAAATATACAAGAGCGATGATTACCGCAGCCCTTGACGGAAGTTTAGAAGAGGCAAATAAAGACAATTATCACATACACTCTATGTTTGGCGTGGCGCAACCTAGAACATGCCCTAACGTGCCTGACGAAGTTTTAAGCCCGAGAAAATCATGGAACAATGATGAAGGTTATTATAAGACCGCACATAAATTAAGAGATTACTTTATGAATAACTTCAAAAAATTTGAAAGTTATGCTAGTGAAGAAATCCTTGCTGGTGGTCCACCAGTAATTAGTGAATAACACAATTAAAAAAGGCTTCTCAATGAGAAGCCTTTTTTGTTTTTATTAAGTTTCGCTTTCGCGAAAGCGAAAACTCTACCTTTTATTTTCCTTTAATATAATTCTCGATCGCCATTGACATAGAAGGCGATTCTGGAGTAGGTGCCTGAATATCTATTCGAAGACCTTTTTCTTGCGCTGCTTTCATCGTAGTGTTACCAAAAACAGCAATACGAGTTTTATCCTGTACAAAGTCAGGGAAATTCTTGAACAAACTCTCTATACCACTTGGACTAAAAAATACTAGAACGTCGTATTTTACATCTGCAAGGTCAGAAAGATCACTAATTACTGTTCTAAAGAAAACAGCACTCTTCCAATTCACTCCTAGCGAATCAAGCTCTCTAGGTACATCATCCTTTAATTTATCAGAACTAGGAACTAAAAAAGATTCGTTTTTATGCTTTTTGATAAGAGGAGTAAGCTCTGCAAAAGTCCTTTTACCTACATAAATTTTACGCTTTCTATAGACTACATATTTTTGCAAGTAATAAGCTACAGCCTCTGACTGACAAAAATACTTTAGAGAGTCTGGAATTTTAAAACGCATTTCTTCAGCAACGCGGAAAAAATGATCAACGGCATTTCTACTAGTAAGGATGATAGCACTAAACTTAGAAAGATCAATTTTTTGTTCTCTTACCTCCTTAGCACTCGCGCCTTCCACGTGAATGAAAGAGCGAAAATCAATCTTCACCTTAGTACGATCTACAAGATTTTGATAAGGTGAGGTTTCAGCCTTTGGTTGTGGCTGTGAAACCAGAATTGTTTTCACTTTGTTGTCCATATGCAATTTCAATTATCCACCCTTAACATACTTATACAAAAGTAAGTAGGGTGCGATTTCAAGGGCGCAAAGGTACAAAATAAAATAAAACCAATTGTTTAAAAGCACCTTCTTTAACTTAACTATAATTAAAATACTGATAAGTATTTCCATGAATACAGCTGTAATTCCCGCTATAACAAGGGTATCATGCTGCAAACTTTTAAACGCTGCTACAATAGCAAATAAAATGGCAACAATAGCAAACCCGTTTCTCATAAACCACCTATAGTGCCAGCCTAAATAAACAACATCCTCTGTCTTTATTAGTACGGCACAAATTTTTGACACAAAGTATTGAAAACTATAAAACAAGATGATTAAAAGCAGTTTCATTACCCATTCCTTACTTATAAGGTGATTATCACCCCAAACCAGTTGGGCTATGGTTGTAAGAGCAACAAAATAACAAATGATTAAGGCTGCATGAATCCACCTGTAAGTTTTAGGCTCGTCCAAGGTTACTTTTATTATTTTGTCATTTATAAAAACAGATAAGTAATCGGTAATTTGAATACTAGACATGTAACGCGCAATCACCACAAAAACGAGTAATGTAGTAAGTACTATAAAAAACCAATCAAAATTTTGTGCGAGTGGACTCATAAGCAAGTGAACACAAAAATAAGCTATTCAACTAGTCGTTTAAAATAGGGTAGAATATTTGAGTATTTTTGCGCCTGCTATATGAAAAAGACATTAGTCATAATACCTACTTATAATGAGATTGAAAATATCTCATCCATTTGTAATGCAGTATTACTTTTAAATGATGACATTCATTTATTAGTAGTAGACGATAATTCACCAGACGGCACTGCAAATGAAGTAAAACAGATCCAGAAAAACTTTGACAATAGACTGCATTTAGAAATTAGAAAAAATAAAGCTGGTCTGGGAACGGCCTATATCCATGGGTTTAAATGGGCTTTAAAAAGAGAATATGACTTTATATTTGAAATGGATGCTGATTTTAGTCATAATCCAGCTGATCTTCCTATTCTTTATGAAGCATGTGCTACACATGGCGCAGACCTTGCCATTGGTAGCCGTTATGTCAAAGGTGTCAACGTGGTTAACTGGCCTATGAGTCGCATATTACTATCTTATTTTGCATCAAAATATGTGAGATTCATAACTGGTATGGATATCCATGACACGACAGCAGGATTCAAATGTTATAAATCAAGTTTATTAAGGAAAATTAATTTAGATAAGATTAAATTTGTGGGCTATGCTTTCCAAATTGAACTTAAGTTCAAAGCCTACTTATTGAAAGCAAAAATTGTTGAAATACCAGTCATTTTCACTGACCGCTCAAAAGGTGAATCTAAAATGTCGAAGGGAATAATAAGCGAGGCTATTATTGGTGTAATAGCTATGAAAATAAAGAGTGTACTAGGGAAATTAGAAATATGAAAAAGACTTTAATTAAGAATGCTAAAATTGTCAATGAAGGAACCGTTTTTGAAGGAGACATATTCATTGAAGGTGATACTATTCTTGAAATCGATGAATCAATAAGTGCTAAAGATCCTAACACCATTATTATTGATGCCGAAGGAAAATATGTTCTACCAGGTGTAATTGATGATCAAGTACATTTTAGAGAACCAGGTCTTACTCATAAAGGTAACATCGCTTCAGAAAGTGCTGCTGCTGTAGCTGGTGGTATAACCACCTTTATGGAACAACCTAATACAAAACCACAAACCACCACTATTCCAGAGTGGGAAAATAAAATGGCTATTGCAGCAGCAACTAGTCATGCTAATTATGGTTTCATGTTTGGTGGTACTAATAACAACCTTGATGAAATACTCAAAGTGGACATTAATAGAGTACCTGGTATTAAATTGTTCTTAGGATCATCAACAGGGAATATGCTGGTGAATGACGAGGAAGTTCTTAAAGAAATTTTTTCTAAAGTAAAGCTTAGAATATCGCTACACTGTGAAGATGAAGACACCATAAAAGCAAACTTACAAGAGGCTCTAAATACATATGGTGAAGAAATTCCAATAACCGAACATCCAAAAATACGCAGTGCAGAAGCCTGTTATAAAAGTAGCTCAAAGGCCGTTGAGCTTGCTAAACAAACTGGTGGGAGAATTCACGTTTTTCATTTGTCAACCGGTAAGGAAACCGAGCTTTTTGATAATAAATTACCTATAGAGCAAAAACAAATCACTGCCGAGGTTTGTATACATCACTTGTGGTTTAGTGACGAGGATTACAAAGAAAAAGGAGCGTTTATAAAATGGAATCCTGCGGTAAAAACAAAAAGTGATAGAGATCAGTTATGGGAAGCCCTATTGGATGATAGGATTGACGTAATAGCTACAGACCATGCGCCACATACTATTGAAGAAAAATCAAACACTTATACAAACTGCCCTAGTGGTGGTCCTTTAGTCCAACACGCTTTACCAGCCATGTTACAATTTGTACATGAAGGAAAAATCTCTATTGAGAAAGTGGTTGAAAAAATGTGTCACAATCCAGCGAGATTATTTGACATCGAAAAACGTGGCTATATAAGAAAAGGATATAAAGCAGATCTAGTTATTGTAGACACCAATAACCCATGGACTGTTACCAAAGATAACATTCTTGCGAGCTGTGGATGGTCTCCTTTTGAAGGTGTTACCTTTAAAAGTAGAATTTCACATACTATCGTTAATGGTCACATAGCCTATCACAACTTTAAAGTAAGTGCAGAAAGAAATGCCCAAGAATTAAGTTTCAATCGATGAAAAAAATAATTTTCATACTCTTTATCACAATTGTAGGTTGTGTTAATATCAATAAAGTGGAACGTCCAGAATCCTTTCTTGATATTGAGAAGATGTCTGATGTTTTTGCCGACTTGTATTTGATTGAAGGTGCAATAGGAACAAATCGTGATAATTTTATGAAAACGGGCACTCTTCCTACAGCCTATATTTATAAGAAACATCAAATCGACAGTCTTGTATTTAAAGAGAATTTGGAATACTACAACCAAAGACCTGATGAATATATGGAAATGATTGAGCTCACTCAATCAAAATTAAACACCATCAAGGATAGCATTGCAGCACGTCAACAACGTGAAAATAAATTAGGTGAATTAAAAACACCCTTAAACACACTATTAGAAAGGGATAGTATCAATAATTTAAAAGAAGAAAATTAATTTAGATTCTTATAAAAAGTTGTAACCCTTTGTAGGGTTTGATCAAAATGCTTGGTCTCATAATTCGGTAAGACAGCTTTTATTTTATCGTTACTATAATACGTTTCACTAATGAGACTCTTAACTGTGGCACTAGTTAAACTTGAACCTCCTAACCAGCCTATAGGCTGAGATAGTATAGATAGAAACTGTAAAAACCATGCGCTTAATTTGATATTAGGCTTTTTTACCTTTAAATGACCTGCTATTTGATCAAGAACAGTTTTGTAATTAAGATTGTTAGACACTAGGATAAAACGCTCATTTTCCACATCACTTTCCATGAGATTAACCATGTAATGCACAACATCACGTACATCTATAAAACCACTACTACCCGTAGTATAAAATTTATTCCCGCCAGCTGTTCTAGATATTAACTTACCCGATCCTGAATTAAAATCACCTTCGCCTAGAATAACTCCAGGATTGACAATTATAACCTTCATACCTTCTTGAGTAGCACGCCAGGCCTCCATTTCGGCACCATATTTTGTAATGCCATAATCACTATTAATTCCGTCCAAATTAAAGAAGTCTTCTTCGCTAGTTGGTTTTCCTGCTGGAGCATCTCCTAAAGCGGCTATACTACTTACGTGACAAAATTTTTCTACTTTGTGGTGCAATGCTGTATTAATAACATTAGCAGTTCCAGTGACATTTATCTTTTCAAGTTCTTCAAAATTATTTGCTTCAATAGCCGCTGCACAGTGATATACTTGTTTCACATTGTTAAAGACAAGGTTCAAACTAGGCACGTCCAAAATATCAGCCTTTACCCAATTAAAATTTTCAATAAGATGTCCACTTTCTTTGTCGTACGATTCAAAAATGCGGCGTACTTTATCCTTGCTACTCTCTGTTCTAAAAATGGCGATTATTTGTGTTGCGCTTTCGCGAAAGCGATATAACAAATGTCCTCCTAATAATCCAGTTGCTCCTGTGATAAGAATCATGTTGTAAAAGTAATGAATACATCACGATCACAGTGCTACAAAACTGCCAAAACCCCATATATTTGCAGGTCAAAACACAAGCTTATGTCCTACGATTTTGTAAATGAATTGAGATGGAGAGGGATGATACATGATATCATGCCCGATACTGAAGAACTACTTAACAAGGAAACTGTTACTGGTTATATAGGCTTTGACCCTACTGCAGATTCTCTTCACATAGGAAGTCTAGTACAAATCATTTTACTTATGCACCTACAACGATCTGGTCACAGACCGGTTGCACTTGTAGGTGGAGCCACTGGTATGATAGGTGATCCAAGTGGTAAAAGCAGTGAGCGTAACTTACTTACCCAAGAGATTCTAGATAAAAATATAAAAGGCGTCAAAAACGTAATATCTAGATTTGTTGATTTTGAATCTGGTGATGAAAGTACTCGGGCTGTTCTAGTGAATAATTACGACTGGATGAAAGAATTTAGCCTGATCGATTTTGCTAGAGATATTGGTAAACACATTACTGTAAACTACATGATGGCCAAGGATAGCGTGAAAAAACGCTTTACGGGTGAAGTGGATGGCATGAGCTTTACAGAATTTACCTACCAGCTGTTTCAGGGATATGATTTCTTACATCTCTATGAAACAATGGGTTGTAAACTGCAAATAGGTGGTAGTGACCAATGGGGAAATATCACCACCGGTACAGAGTTAATACGACGTAAGACTGGTGGAAAAGCTTATGCACTTACTACTCCTTTAGTTACTAAGGCTGATGGTACGAAATTCGGTAAAACAGAATCGGGAAATATATGGTTAGATGCAGACAAAACAAGTGTTTATCAATTTTACCAATTCTGGTTTAATGCTACGGATGCCGATGCTGAAAACTGGATTAAAATTTTCACTTTTCTAGACAAGGAAACATGTGAACAATTAATCGAAGAACACAAGCAGGATGCAGGCCGAAGATCTCTTCAAAAACGCCTAGCTGAAGAAGTAACCATTATGGTCCATGGTAAAGAAGCTTATGAAACAGCTGTAGAAGCTTCACAAATTCTATTTAGTAAAACGGTGACACCAGAGCAATGGAACAAATTTGACAAAGCTACTTTACTCGAGATTTTTGAAGGTGTTCCACAAGTAGAAGTAGATCGCAAAGTGGTTGAAAATGGGATAGACCTAGTTCAATTCTTTGCAGAGACTACTGGATTCCTAAAATCTAATAGTGAAGTAAGAAGAGCTCTTAAAGAAAATAGTTTATCCATAAATAAAAATAAGATAACCGAGGAAAGAGCTATAAATGAAGACGATATTATTGCTGGTGACTTAATGCTTTTACAGCGAGGTAAGCGTAATAAGTTTCTAGTTATTTTAAAATAAAAACTTCTTTAACCTAATCAAAAAAAGCCTCTGAAATATCAGAGGCTTTTTCAATTTTAGAATTTTTAATCTCTTCTTCCTAAATATATAGACAAGAAGTATAAAAGTGTGGCGAGTGAACCTACAGCAGCAACCAGATAGGTACGTGCTGCCCATTTTAAGGCATCCTTGGCGCCTTCATGTTCTTCTCTAGTAAGCATATTGTTCCCTTCTAACCAAGCTAGAGCACGATTACTAGCATCATACTCAACTGGCAAGGTGATAAAAGAAAATAAAGTTCCTGTAGCATACATTAGAATACCTATTAATAGTAGCGTATTTCCAAATTGAGTAGTCGCGGCTAGTGTGATCCCACCGATAATAACCCATTGTGAAAATCGTGATGCGATGCTTACTACAGGCACTAGTTTTGACCTCATTCCTAACCATGAGTAAGCTGTAGCATGTTGTATCGCATGACCTACCTCATGAGCCGCAACAGCAGCTGCTGCTGCGTTACGTTGAGAGTACACCACATCACTCAAATTAACCGTTTTATTAGCCGGATTGTAGTGATCTGTTAATTGACCTTTTACAGAAATTATTTTTACATCCGTTATGCCATTATCGTCTAGCATTTTTTGAGCTATTTCTGCCCCAGACATTCCATTACGTAAATGAATTTTTGAATAGTGCTTGAATTTAGATTTCAATTTATTACTTACATACATACTTACCAGCATTACCAATCCTCCGATAATGTAGTACCCCATTAAACCCATTCTTTTTATGTTTTAAATTATTAAATAAAAGTAGTTTTTTATTCTTAATTACAAATACCGCACCATTATGAAATGATTATTTTTACCCTATAATTTACCCTATGAAGGTTTTACATCTAGAC
This sequence comes from Nonlabens sp. SY33080, assembly GCF_011784885.1. Taxonomy (NCBI): domain Bacteria; kingdom Pseudomonadati; phylum Bacteroidota; class Flavobacteriia; order Flavobacteriales; family Flavobacteriaceae; genus Nonlabens; species Nonlabens sp. SY33080. Next base: position 2,383,704 of record NZ_CP050461.1, on the reverse strand, counting down.
GAGAACCACCCTATTTTGATTCAGAAACTGTCTGATTTTGGATTTCAAAATGAATGCGATTTTAACTCTTCAAAAGAAGAAGTTGAAAAAACAGTTGAACAGTACGATGGATTAATCGTACGTAGTAGATTCCCTATTGATCAAACCTTTCTAAAAAAGGCCAAAAATCTTAAGTTTATAGGAAGAATAGGTGCTGGATTAGAAAACATAGATCTTGAAACCGCAAGCAAGTTGGGAATAGTATGCTATAACGCACCTGAAGGTAACCGCAATGCAGTAGGCGAGCACTCACTAGGAATGTTACTAGCCCTTTTTAATAAACTACATACAGCAGATCATGAGGTGCGCAACGGCCTTTGGCAAAGAGAAGAAAATCGCGGCATCGAGATAGATGGAAAAACCATTGGATTAATAGGTTACGGAAATATGGGTAAAGCATTTGCAAAAAAACTTAAAGGGTTTGACTGCAAGGTGATTTTTCATGATTTAAAGTCAGGTTTACAAGATGAAAATGCCAGCCAGGTAACCCTTGAGGAATTACAGCAACAGGCAGATGTTCTCTCATTGCACACACCACAAACTGATCTAACGATAGGAATGGTGAATGAAGATTTTATTAACGCTTTCGCGAAAGCGTTCTATCTAATTAACACTGCAAGAGGAAAGGCGGTTGTCACTAAGGATTTAGTCACGGCCTTGAGGAATAAAAAGATATTAGGAGCTGGATTAGACGTACTAGAATTTGAAAAGAGTAGTTTTACATCGTTATTTGAAAATGATACCATGCCACAAGAGTTTAAAGAGCTTATAAGTATGAAAAATGTGATATTGAGTCCTCACGTGGCTGGATGGACGATTGAATCAAAGTATAAATTGGCAGAAGTTATTGCCGATAAAATAATTAAGAATCATGGCTAAAGTAACCGGATTAGGAGGAATATTTTTTGTTTGTAACGATCCTGAAAGAACAAAACAATGGTATCAAAAACACTTGGGATTAAATACTGATCAATATGGATGCACTTTTTTTATGTCAGAAGAAGTAAAAAGAGAACCCAAAGCTAGTCAACAGTGGAGTCCTTTTCCTGCAGATACTACTTACTACCCAAAAGAGCAAAAATTCATGATTAATTATCGTGTTGATAATCTTATAGAATTATTAGCAGACTTACAAAATTCTGGCATTCAACAAGAAGGAGATATGCAGGAATTTGATTATGGTAAATTTGCTTGGATCATAGATTGTGATGGTAGGAAAGTTGAATTGTGGGAACCTAAGCAAGAAGAATTATTTGAAAAACAGTAATATTGTAACATTAACAACCTTTATAACCAATAATTATGAGCGAGGAAAACAACCCCTTTGACAAGGCAAAAGAATCTGCATCGGATGCCTATGACAGCACAAAAGAAACATTTAATGAAGCCGCTGATGCTGCAAAAGAAAGTGCACGGGACTTTCAACGTGGCTTAAATGACACAGTAAACAATGGAGATAATAAAAAATTACTTGCAGGACTTCTAGGAATTTTCTTAGGGAGTTTTGGGGTACACAAGTTTATTCTAGGTTATCAAAAAGAAGGGTTCATTCTTGCTGGACTTACCGTGATAGGATGGATTACGACCTGTCTGTTTTTTGGTATATTCATAGTTATGGCTACTTATGCAGTAGGTTTAATAGAAGGTATTATTTACCTGACCAAGTCAGATGAAGAGTTCTACAACACTTATCAAGCAGGCAGAAAACCTTGGTTCTAACAAATAGAATCATTTCAATAAAAAACCGCCATTTTAAAGATGGCGGTTTTTTTTATTCAGAATAGGTAGATTTTGAATCTCCGTTTTTAAAATATTTAGACTCCATTTCTGCTTGAAATTCCTCCATCACAGGTTTAACTGTGCTTTCTGGCAAATCAGCAATTCGGATATACATAAGACCATCAATAGCGTCATTAAATAAAGGATCTACATTAAAAGCTACGACCTTAGCATTTTGCTTTACATATTTTTTAATGAGTACTGGCAACCTTAATTCATTAGGCTCTAGCTCATCAATAAGCTTATCAAATTTATTTAAATCAGCCTGAGATTCGTCAAAAATGAAATCCTTATCAGCATCGGCCAGCTTAACTTTAAATTCTTTTTTAGGCTTTATATATTGTGCGATATAAGGATCGTAATAATTACTTCTCATAAATTCAATCATTAATGATTTTGAAAAATTTGAGAATTTATTGCTAATACTCACTCCGCCAATTAGGTACTTGTGCGACGGGAAACGTAGTGTACAATGCACAATTCCTTTCCATAACAGAAATAGTGGCATAGGCTTTTGCTGATAGTCCGATGTTATGAATGCTCGTCCCATCTCTATACTCTCGCTCATCATTTTATGTAGCTCATTGTCAAACCTGAAGAGTTCATTTAGGTAAAAACCTTCAATACCATATTTCTTGTAAATCTGTTGCCCCATTCCCATACGATAAGCACCAGCGATACATTTTGCGTCCTTGTCCCAGAGAAACATTTGATGATAATAGGAATCGTATTTGTCTAAATCAATAGATTTATTCGTTCCTTCACCTATTTTTCTAAAAGTAATTTCACGCAGCCTACCAATCTCATGTAAAATCTTTGGAATAGATTTACTTTCAGCTAGAAATACCTCATAGTTTTTAGAGATCAATAACCTCTTGTCGTTCTCTCTTAGGTATTCAATTTCCTTTTCCATATCTTCAGGCTTAACGTGACCTACGATACGCTCAGGAGCTTTGGGAAGTTTTATGCTTTTAGGTAAATCAGTAAACTTTTTACCTGATTCATCGTATGCCCTAGAAAGCATGTACGTCTTTTTTCTAAGAAAATCAGTAAATTCTCCTAGATCGGTATACTCTTGCTGATGTTTTACGTGGATTGCGTTTCCTACTCGCACTTTAATAACTCTCTTTTTCTGAGTTAATAATTCACTAGGAAGTTTTGCTGTACGCAATGTGTCTGAAATCTTTGCAAGTCTGTAGAATAACCTGCTATTCTTTGCATGAAAATAGATTGGAATAACAGGTACTTGAGCACGATGTATGAGTTTCATTGCCGCCTCTTCCCATTCTTTATCTACCACCAATTTACCATCTCTATAAGTTGAAACCTCACCAGCAGGAAAAATCCCTAGAGGTTGATCTGCTTTTAAATGCCTGATGGCTTGCATAAAACCTGCTGTGCTGCTTTTTGCATCCTTATGACTTTCAAAAGGGTTTACAGGCATTACATAGGGCTTTAACGGCTCTATACGATGTAATAAAAAATTTGCAACAATTTTAAAATCGGGTCTTCTATCTAGAAGTAATTTTAGTAATAATATACCGTCAATTCCACCCAAGGGATGATTGGAAATAGTTATAAACGGTCCTGTTTTTGGTATACGTCTTAAATCCTCTTCTGGAATCTCAAAGGAAATTTGTAAATCATCCAGTAAGGCATTCAAAAATTCTGAACCTTGCAGATGTTTAAATTTATCATACTTTCTATTTAAAGCAGAAAGTCTCAAGATTTTCATCAACGACCAACCGCCTAAAGTACCTAATGCACCGTATTTATCAATATTTATCGCTTTTGCGACCTCTTTGGCAGTTACAAGTCCCATAAAATAAAGTCCTGGTCAATTAATAGATTGACTCACAAATATACTATAAATGTTAAGTCACTATTGTTTAACGACAACCTGCAAGGTTTCTTGTGTGCGTTGTTTTAGTAATACCTGCTGCTCATTTTCAATACTAGCTACTTTTTCACCATTATAATGTCTAATCGTATATAAAGCAACATTCTTTACCACACTTACGTCGTAACGTTCTTGTAATCTAGACAATAGAACATTAATTAGACTATATTTATCTTCAACACAAATTGAAAAACTTATTGCCGAATTTTGTAATAAACCTACCTGCATTTTAGCCTCGCTCAACTCGTGAAATATTTCCGAAATATTTCCTTCACCTATAAAGCTAAAATCTCTAGAAGAAACTCTTAAAAAGATCAAATTCTTACGAACGATATAGCAAGGAATTTCAGGTAATAAGGTATTTGAGTGAGTAATCGTTGACCCGTTTTCTTTAGGATTTAAAAAGGACTTCACATGTAGTGGTATACTCTTTCTTTGTAAAGGCTGTAAAGTTTTAGGATGGATGACACTCGCTCCATAAAATGCTAATTCAATTGCCTCATTGTATGGGATTTTTTCTAGCAAAACAGTGTCATGAAACACTCTAGGATCTGCGTTTAGAACACCAGGAACATCTTTCCATATAGTGACACTTTCGGCATCCAGACAATACGCAAGGATAGCAGCTGTATAATCGCTTCCTTCTCTACCTAGCGTGGTTGTAAAACCATTGTCATCGCTTCCTATAAATCCTTGAGTAAGGAACGAGGAGCTACTTATATTTTTAATAGCATTTTCTGTTTCCTGCCATTGCACTCCAGCATCCCGGTACTTAGTATCAGTTTTAATTAATTCTCTTGCATCCACCCATTGCACAGGAATGCTACAGGCGTTTAAAAAAGCTGCAACAATTTTAGTTGAAATAAGTTCTCCATGACTTACGACTTGATCGTATAAAAAACTGTAGTTTTTTGTTTTATTACGTAACAACTCGCCCTTTAAAGCTTCAATAATTCCTTTAAGTATATTTTTTATTCCGCTTTCGCGAAAGCGTAATACCTCATCCTCATTTATGAAATCTGTAACCTCTTCTAACTCTACAATAACTTCATTATGTTGCTCGTAGAGTTTATCAATCAATTTTAGATAAGAATTATCATTTTTTTGATATCGTGCAAGTATTTCTTCAAGAGCGTTTGTTGTTTTACCCATTGCTGAAACTACCACTCCTAAATCACGAAATCCAGTAATACGCAATACGTTAACTACATTTCTTACACCATTTGCATCTTTAACCGATGCTCCACCAAATTTGAATATCCTCATTACTGTTTGTCAATATAAGCCGTTAAAGAACCGTGATCCATTTGAACAACTCGCCACTCGTCAAATACGGTTGCTCCAGTATTCTTGTAAAAATCAATAGCGTGTGTATTCCAATCCAGCACTACCCATTCTACTCGCCTTGCACCCTTTTTTAACGCGTGTTTAAGAACTTCGTTATATAAGGCTTTTCCTAAACCAACTCCTCTCATTTTTTGAGTAACAATTAAATCTTCTAGATGAATTGTAACACCTTTCCATGTCGAAAATCTGGGATAGCACAATGCCATTCCTTCAATATTACCTTTATATTCACCTACAAAGCAAGTAAAAAGAGGATTATTTCCTGTCCCGTTTTGAATTAAATCTTTTATTGAAATTTCAACTGCATCGGGCTCCTTTTCAAAAAGGGCTAATTCATTAATTAATTCAAGAACTCTAGAAAAATCTTGTTGGGTGGCCTGTCGAATGTTTATCATGGTTTTTTTTGCTAAATTAAAGTCTAGTAGAGTATAATTCAAAAAAGTTAGCACTACATCGTTGTAGTTACCTGCATTTATTAAGATATTTGCAGCAACGATATAAAATATGGCTACCAAAAACCAATCCCTAGGAGAATTTATCATAGAACATCAAGCTGCATTTCCTTATAGTAGCGGTGAATTAAGTAGACTTATCAACTCGATAAGACTAGCAGCAAAGATGGTTAACCACGAGGTTAACAAGGCTGGTCTGGTAGACATTACTGGTAGTATAGGTGAAATCAATACCCAAGGTGAAGACCAACAAAAATTAGATGTTTTTGCAAACGATACTTTTATAAGGACATTGACTAACAGGCAAATCGTTTGTGGTATCGCAAGTGAAGAAAATGACGACTTTATAACTATTGAAGGTAACGATGGTAACCACGCAAGTAAATATGTGGTACTTATGGATCCACTTGATGGTAGTTCAAACATCGACGTAAATGTGTCAGTAGGAACTATCTTTTCCATCTACAGAAGAGTAACACCACCAGGAACACCGGTACAACTGGAAGATTTTCTTCAGCCAGGTAATCAACAAGTTGCAGCTGGATACATTATATACGGAACATCTACAATGCTAGTTTACACTACAGGTCATGGTGTAAATGGATTTACTCTAAACCCAGCGCTGGGAACCTATTACCTTTCACACCCTAACATGCAATTTCCAGAAGATGGAAGAATTTACAGTGTCAATGAAGGTAATTATGTGCATTTTCCACAAGGGATTAAAGATTACATAAAATACTGCCAAAAGGAAGAAGGAGATCGACCTTACACTAGTAGATATATAGGAAGTCTTGTAAGTGATATTCATCGTAACATGATAAAAGGCGGTATTTATATGTACCCTAAAAGCAGCAAGGCAAGTAATGGAAAATTACGCCTTCTCTATGAGTGCAATCCCATGGCATTTATTGCCGAACAAGCTGGAGGAAAAGCCAGCGATGGCCACACAAGAATCTTAGATCTTAAACCAGAAGAACTTCATCAAAGGGTACCATTTATTTGCGGTAGCAAAAACATGGTTGAAAAGGCTGAGCAGTTTATTCAAAGAATACCATAATTTAATAAAAAATGGTATTTTAGCTATTTGAAAATGTATTGAGATGGCCCAACCTGAAAAAAACACCCCTAACGAAGCTGTTGTTGATAGTAATTCAAAATTAGAGGCTATAAAAAACCTCATTTTTGGAGAAAACATACAACAATATGATTCTGAATTTGAACTACTTAAAAAAGATCTTCAGAAAAAAAAGCAGGAACTTCAAGATTTAATCGACGATGCTAGAGAAGAGCTATCAAAAAGTATTGATAGTTTGTCAACTGATCTAAACATTCGTCTTACTGATCTTGAAAGCAAGATGGAAGACCGACTAGACGAGCTAGATGATGCTAAAACAAGTCGAAAAATGCTTGGAGATTCATTAATAGAACTTGGGGAGAAAATTAAAGCCCAGTAAAAGGTTCCTTGATGAATACCGATGAGAAATTAGAACTACTAAAATCTCTCTTACTTACTGACGAACGTGAATATGCACAGAGCATTTCTGTAAAAATCAGTAAGCTGGAAGAAACTTTGCGTGAACGTGCTAAACTTTCAGAAAAGGTATCTCCAATAATACAAGACGAATTACTAGAATTTACCGAACGTATTCCTCAAGAATTAGGACCAATTATTACCGAGACTTTAAAAACTCAAATCGCCGAATCAAAAGATCAAGTAGTTGAAGCCCTATACCCAATTATGGGGCAAATGATAAAAAAATATATCGCACAAGAAATTAAAATTTTATCTGAGCGTATAGAGCAAACTACTCAGGACGTATTTTCAGTTCAAACCATTAAAAGAAAAATAAAGAGTATGTTCACAGGTGTCAAGGAAGAAGAACTTATCATAAGCGATCTTGCCGAGGCAGAATTAGAACAAGTTTTTATAATTGAAAAAGGCTCCGGAATATTATTAGGAAGTTATCAAATTAAAGCAACCCTGGATGAAGATATGATTAGTGGCATGTTAACAGCAATTAAAGCATTTGTAGAAGATGCTTTTAAAACATCCACCCGTAATTTACAGTCTATAGAATATGATTTGTATGAAATTCATCTACATAGTTTTCACCAGTACTACATAGCAAGTGCGATAAGCGGTACATTTACTGAAAACTTGCAAAATAAATTAGAAGACCATAATTTAAAGGTCAGTCAAAACATTAATAAAAATAAACTTATTTCAAAAAGAGAAGAATTACAGCAATTTCTCATAAAGCAATATTCCCAATTTGAATTAGGAAATTAATATGGTATCAAAAAAGATTGTAATAGTAGGAAGTTTTGGAGTTGGTAAAACATCCCTGATAAGAAGGTTTGTAGAAGATCAGTTTTCTGAGGACTATAAAGTTACTATAGGTGTCCATATCATGAAAAAACAACTTAATTTAAACGATAATGATGTTAATCTTATCATTTGGGATACAGAAGGAACAGATGATATTGAAGAAGTGAGACCTGCATACCTGCTTGGAACTCATGGCTTTATATATGTAGCAGATATTAGCAGACCAAAAACTTTTAGTAAAGTTGATGAACATTTAAACTTTCTTCAAAATAAATATCAAAAAACCCCTATCTTAAAGGTCGGAAATAAGTCTGACCTAATCCCTAAAGGTATGATGGCCGAAAAGAAAGATGAATTTGATTTTTTAGATATATTGGTAAGTGCCAAAGAAGGTAATAATGTGCAGCGAATGTTTGAAAGAATCACAAAAATGATGCTTACATGACACCGCACCTAGACATCAATCCCCAAAATTCTCAAATAATTGTCCTTGATGAGAACTTTCAAGTAATTTCATCAAACGATATTATTTTTAATCTAAAGGAAGGAAGTAGCATAGAGCAATTCCATCCTTTTTTTACACAGGTTGATTTGTACTTTGAATCAGAGGAAAAAAAACTAAACTGTGTTGAAATACATGACAAGCTCTTAGACATAAGCTTCAGTAAGAATGCTTCAAATAGAACGATTCAGCTTGTAGATAACAGCGTATTTTATTCTAGACTACAAGAAATTGCTCAAAAAAGAAATGAGTCTTACATATTCAATGAAGTTCTAGAACTTAAAAATGATATGTTAGAGGAGGCTGCCTCCTTCAAAAACAAATTTATTTCAAACTTTTCTCACGAGATGAAGTCACCGCTTACACTAATAAGTGCGTTCTCATCTATGCTAGTGAAAAGTGATTTGCCGCTAGAGCAAAATAAGCTTGTAGAAGCTATCTATGAACAAAGTGAAAACTTAAAGAAGATTCTTGAAGATATTATTGAGTTGTCTTTTCTTAAAAGAAATCAGATTGAGCTCAATCCAGAAACAATCAATTTTATAGAATATCTTGAGAATTTTAAGTTTAAATACACAACCAAAGCATCTAATTTAGGATTTTCATTTTCCTTAAAAATAGGTTCTCAAGTACCTGAATACATTGAAATTGATAAGCGTAGGTTAGATCAAATATTGACAAACCTTATAGAAAACGCGATCTATTTTAATAATGGAGAAAACATAGTTTTAACCGTTAAAGAAAATCAACGACGTGCTAGTAAAGCAAGTCTGCGATTTAAAATTTCTGGAGAAGGTGTTATTCCAGAAACGGTAGCGTCTAATAATCTTCCTGAACTCTCTAGTGACATTCAGATTAAAGGTTTAGGATTCTCAATAGCCAAAGAACTTCTAGATGTTTACAGTGGAAGTCTATATATCGAAAAAGACGAATCAGGCAATAGTGTACAAGTAGCAAATTTGAGAGTGAAAGTTCCTTTGAATGTTGATATTCCTAAAGCAGCTCCAACTGAATCTCCAGCAAAGCCCACGTTTTCTGAAAAAGCAAAAATTATTATTGCAGAGGACAACGGAATTACACAATACACAGCTATTAAAGTCCTAGTGAATGAAAAGAACTTTAATACAATAGTATTTTCTGATCCTAGAGATTTATTAAACGCAGTTGAAAACAAGGACTATGACCTTATTTTAATGTCATCAAGTCTATCTCAAGTGGACGCGATTGAACTCCTTAATATGATTAAAGAGTTTGCAAACGATCACAATAAAAAAATCCCGGTAATCGCTCTTACGACAGAAACTGACAAAAAGCGAATATCGGAATTTAAGAAATCTGGATTCAAACAAGTGGTTCAAAAACCATATACTGACGACGAATTATTAGAATCCGTTTACAGCAACTTGAAGATTAAAAAATTTATTTAGACTACCTGTCTTTATTTAAAAGGTATCGATAATCTTCAAGTGCTAGATGTCCTGAGAAAATTTCGATACTACGCTTTACTAGATATTCAGCATCGGAATCATTGTATCCTATGGCTGTTGCATATCTTTTTAGTAATCTGTGCTCATCCTCGTCCATACTATGATCGGCAAAGACAACTTTAAAAAGATCGTGTAACCATTGAATGCGCTCCTCATTTGTAGTAGGCGGATTAATTGGGTATTTAGATGGATTTTTTATAATAGCCTCAAAATCAGAATCTGCTATACTCAATTTAGTTTTAATACGTCCCAGTATAACTAATTCCTCATCAGAGATTACACCGTTTGTAATTGCAATATTTACTAATGAAGCTAAATGGCTTTTATTTCTAGTAGATTCTCCTGATTCAAATAAACTTGAAAATGACATAGATTAAATTTAGGCTACAAATATACTTATATCTTAAACTCTAGAAATAAGATTTTTTAGGAAGATGAGCTATCATTTCCTTAACCATATTTTCTAAATCAAAACGGTGTTCCCAGCCCCAATCTTCACGCGCCTCTTTATCATTTATTGATGCTGGCCAGCTATCAGCAATGGATTGCCTGAAATCAGGTTCGTACGCTATTTCAAATTCTGAAATATGTTTCTTAATTTCTTGAGCAATTTGTTGTGGAGTAAAACTCATTGCACTCAAATTGTAGCTTGAACGGTCCTTAATTTTATCATTAGGCACATGCATTATATCAACTGTCGCTTTGATAGCATCATCCATATACATCATAGGTAGTGCAGTGTCTTCTTTTAAAAAACACGTATATTCTCCTTTGTTGATGGCATCATGAAAAATTTCAATGGCATAGTCAGTAGTTCCTCCACCAGGCATTGTCTTCCAGGATATTAATCCTGGGTAACGTATGGATCTAACATCTACACCATATTTGTTGTGATAGTATTCGCACCAGCGTTCCCCAGTTTGTTTACTTATACCATATACAGTACTAGGTTCCATTACTGTTTTTTGCGGTGTATTGTCCTTTGGTGTAGTAGGTCCAAAAACAGCTATACTACTAGGCCAAAAGATTTTCTCTATTTTACCTTCTTTACCTAGATCTAGGACATTAAATAAACTATCCATATTTAGATTCCAGGCTTTAGAAGGATATTTTTCGGCAGTTGCACTTAACATTGCGGCCATTAAATAGACATCTGTTACTTCATAATGTGCACAAATATCCTCTACTGCATCAGCATCGGTAGCATCAAGAACTTCAAAAGGACCTGCCTCCATCATTTCTTTATCTCCTTCTCTTATATCGCTTGCTATTACCGCTTCACCACCGTGCAGTTCACGTAGTTTTGCCGTTAACTCACTACCTATTTGACCACAGGCTCCTATTACTAAAATCTTTGTTGCCATGAATTATAACGTTTGCGCAAATATAATTGCACCAGCTTATCAGATTACTTAACGAATAGGTAAATAAATAAGAAATTATCAATCTTATGTAAGAATTAATTCCGCTTTCGCGAAAGCGAAGTAGAAAAAGCTCTATTTTTTAACAAAACATCTAATAATAACCAAACAGAAATACAAACTATGTTAACTATTAACACAATTTAATTAAAAACCGAAATGCATTATTATTTCATTATATAAAATAATTGAGATGAGACTGTACTTTTATTTCAAACAAAAAATAATATTATGAAAAAGATTGGAATAAGTTTAATAGTAGCTGCTGCCATGGTTGCTTGTAATAATGAAAAGAAAAACACGGAAGAACTAGTAGAAGATGCTGGTAATGAAATGCAACAAGCTTACAATGATATAGGAGATGTATCAAGAGAATACGTAAGCTATACAGAGAATGAGGCAGAAAGCATGGCCCAAGACATGAAAACAAATGTCCAAGTTATGGACGATGGGAGCGTGAATATTTCAAATTTTACAGCCTATGGAGAACTACAAAATCAGGTAAAAAACCTATCAACATCACCTAATGTACGTGATGAAATGAATAGTGAAAATGCATATCAAGCATTTCAAACCTTTGTAGAAGAAATGCCAGCTTACTTGAAAACTAATGTTATCATGAAGGAAGTTGATGACGTCGAGAAAGCAATGAAAAAATTAGTTGCAGATCTTGAGGATGAATCAACAAAAGAAAGTACAATTAAAGATCACATCGAGGATATTCAAGAAGCTGTAGAGGATTTAAATGATGAAATTGTAGATGCCAGATTGAGATTTGACGGTTATGAGGATGAAGAGCTTGCAAACTATGCAGACTTTGTAAGTAATGTAAACTATGATGATGAAGGTATAATAACAATTGTAGACTTTAATGATTACGAGACTGTGAAAACGGACCGTATGAATATGATGAATGCACAAGAGGACCAAAAAATTACTTATGCTCAAACACTAGTTACGGATTTTAATTCTATGCTTAACAACATGCCAGAGTACTTAAAAGTAGATGATGTTATGGATGCTGTAGAAGATGTTCAAAAAGAAATGAAAGAATATCAAGATGAAAAAGCCACAGCTACTTTAGATGAAAATCTTGAAAATTTAGAAGAAATCGATGAGGCTCTTTATGACTTAAACAAAGAAATGTTGAAAGCTCGTAAAAAGTATGACGAGAATCGTAGAGATGCTATAGAAGAATACTTAGAGGAATTGAACGACACTGATGAACCTATGTCACAAAGGTTGAAAGAAGCTCGTGAAGAGTATAATGAAGAAATGAATGACTAATTAATTAGTGGGAAGCAATGTAAAACCGCACTTTATTGTGCGGTTTTTTTATTCTAGCAATATTAGCATCTTTGTAATAATGAAAGGCTTTCCTATACTACTAATATTTTTTGTTCTATTTTCTTGTAAAAAGGAAGAACAAGCAGTCGCAGTTACCAAAACAGACCCTAACGCTTTGACTTTTGCGCAAAGTAAAATGCAACTTATTGGTAAAGCACAACAAGAAGTTATCGCTTGGTCTAATTATGAAAGATTTAAAAATCTATTAGAAAATTTAGACCATACACCTGTAGCAGCTCAAAATTTATATGATGCAGCCCAAGATCTTTCAAAAGATATACCAGAAGAGTTAAACAGTCAGGAAGTAGTTAGCAGAATTAAACTAGTTATTACTCGTGCAGGTATTTACAATAGTTATATAAACTATTCCAACGTGGATGATAATATTCTAGTTAAAAAACACGCTGACCTAATTGAATCATGGGATATGTTAACCATAATCATAAATGAAAAAATAAACATTTATGATAAAATAAAACAAGAAACGCTAGAAGACTTGAAAATCATAAATCAAGCAAAACAACCGGGAACAGATTCACTTGACAATAATCTAACAGGATAAATAACATCTACCAGCCCGGCTTTAAATGAAAATAACATGAGCAGGGAACCTTTATTAAAATTTACAGAACGCGGCATATATTGCTCTGCGGCAAATGTGTATCTTGACCCATGGAAACCTGTTGACAAGGCTTTAATCACACATGGTCATGCAGATCATTCAAGATGGGGAAATAAAAAGTATATTACTCATTTAGATAACTTACCGATTATCAAACATCGCTTGGGAGAAATTAATGCAAGTGGTGTTAATTACGACGAGTCATTTAATATAAATGGTGTTACCTTTTCCTTTCATCCTGCTGGCCATATTCCTGGCTCATCCCAAATAAGAGTTGAACACAAAGGCGAAGTATGGGTTTTTACTGGTGATTATAAAACAGAAAATGATGGTATTTCCGTGCCATATGAGCCCATTCGTTGCAACACTTTTATAACGGAATGCACCTTTGGATTACCAGCATTTAAATGGCGTGATCAAAAAGATGTTATGCATGACATCAATATTTGGTGTTCTCAAAATAACGAAGAAGGTAAAACATCAGTTCTATTTGCTTATTCTTTAGGCAAAGCTCAAAGACTCATTAAGCATCTAGACACTTCTCAAATGAAAATTTATTGTCATGGTGCTGTTTTCAAAATGACAGAAGTTCTTAAAGAGTTAATCAACTTTCCTGATTTCAATCTAATTACCAGAGAAACAAAAAAAGAGGAACTTATAGGAAATATTGTCATTGCTCCACCTAGTGCTCATGGGTCATCATGGATGAGAAAATTAGTCCCGTATGCAACTGCAAGTGCTAGTGGATGGATGACATTCAGAGGAGCGAGAAGAAGAAGAGCTATAGATAAAGGTTTTGTACTTTCTGATCATTGTGATTGGGATGGATTGCTATCCTCTATTGAAGCTACTAGGTGTGAAAATGTAATAACAACGCACGGTTATCAAGAGATTTTTGCTAGATACTTAAGAGAAGAAAAAGGGTTGAACGCAATTTCAGAACGCACTCAGTATGAAGGAGAAAACCTTAATGAACAAGAGGATTTATCCACTAATACGAGTAACACATGAAACAGTTTGCCGAACTCATAAGAACCATAGACGGAACTAATAAGACTAATCTTAAAGTTCAAGCGCTCACCAAATATTTTAAAAATGCTCCAGAGCAAGATAAACTATGGACTATTGCTATTCTTTCTCACAGAAGACCTAAAAGACCGGTAAACACAACTCAGTTAAGAGAATGGGCTACAGAAATAAGCGGTATCCCTAGCTGGTTATTTGAAGAGTCCTACCACATCGTAGGTGACCTAGCCGAAACCATCGCCCTCATTTTACCTAGTTCAAACAATAGCACTGACAAAAGCTTATCTACTGTAATCGAAGAACTAATCGAATTGAGAAAAAAAACCGATGATGAAAAAAAAGCTTATTTAAAAGAAAACTGGCTAGGCCTTAATTATTATGAACGATTTGTTTTTAACAAGATAATGACCGGTGGTTTTAGAATCGGAGTCTCACAAAAATTGATGACAAGAGCTCTTTCAAATGCCACAAATATTGACAAGGATATTCTTGCTCATAAATTAATGGGCAGTTGGACAGGAGAAAATACCACCTACAATGAATTGATTTTTGAGGACAATGAAGTAGCTAGAAGAGGAAAACCTTATCCTTTCTATCTAGCTTATGCAATTGAAGGTAATATTGAGGACCTAGGAGATGTTTCCCAATGGAGTGCCGAGCATAAATGGGATGGAATAAGATCCCAAACCATTTTACGTAGCAACGAAATTTTTATTTGGTCACGAGGTGAAGAATTAGTGACGGATAAATATCCCGAATTTCAATCCTTCCTAAAATACATTCCCAACGGGACAGTTATCGATGGTGAGATTTTACCTTATAAAAATGGAGAAATACTAAACTTTAACGACCTGCAAACAAGGATTGGACGTAAAACTATAGGTAAAAAATTGTTACAAGATGTTCCCGTTGTCATAGTTGCCTATGACCTACTAGAATGGCAAGGTAAAGACATTAGAAATCTTCCATTTGAGGAACGTCGCGCCCTTTTAGACCAACTTGTTTTAGACACTAGAACAAAGGCTAGTATACAGGAACCTGATTCTGATTTTCCTTTATTACTTTCTGAAACTATGAGCTTTTCAACTTGGGATGAAATGGGTGAAGAGCGTGCGCTTTCGCGAAAGCGAAAAAGTGAAGGTCTTATGATTAAACATAAAAAAAGTCCTTATCAAGTAGGCCGAAAAAAAGGTGATTGGTGGAAATGGAAAACTGACCCTTATAGTATTGACGCTGTTCTCACATATGCGATGCGAGGACATGGTAGGCGTGCAAACCTGTTTACAGACTACACCTTTGCTCTTTGGGATAATGGTGAATTAGTCACTTTTGCCAAGGCCTACTCTGGCCTTACGGATGCCGAGTTTAGAAAGGTAGACGCTTGGATTAAGAAAAACACATTAGAACGATTTGGTCCAGTGCGCAGTGTAACGCCGCATCATGTTTTTGAAATTGCTTTTGAAGGAATCGCTCCTAGTAAAAGACATAAATCGGGTGTAGCTACAAGGTTTCCTAGGATTTTACGATGGCGACATGACAAAACCATTGACCAAGCAAACACGATCGAAGACCTCAAAGCTCTTATCCCAAAAGAAGGAGATTTGATTTAACTTACTCTACCCATAAGTTTTAGACTGAAATTGGTGAGTTCCTCTTTTGCTTGTTCTGGAATATCAAGACCTTTAATATCTTGTAAAGCCTTTTCAGTGTAAGATTTTATAGCCTCTAGAGTGGCTTGCGCTCCACCACTTTTTTCAAAATGAACCTTAACTTGTTCTTTTTTATCATCGATCTCATCCATGGTCATGTCTAGATGATTAACAGCAAACCATGTTTTTAAATCGTGAGTATGCTCTAGGTTCTCTATACTTTTTAAGTATAGATACGTCTTTTTATTCTCACGTATATCACCACCAACTTCTTTCCCAAAAGTTGCTGGATCACCAAATGCGTCTAGATAATCATCCATTAATTGAAAAGCTAATCCTAGGTTTATTCCATAGTTGTAAACCTTTTGTTGTTCCTCTTCATTTTTGCCAGCGATAATAGCTCCCATTTGTAACGCACATCCTACTAGAACTGATGTTTTTAACTTAATCATGTTCATGTATTCGGCAATCGTAACATCATCCCTACTCTCAAAATCCACATCAAATTGTTGACCTTCACAAACCTCTAGTGCGGTTTGAGAGAATAATGTAGTGAGTTGCTTAAAAGTACCTGCATCGTACTCATCAAATAGTTGATAAGCTATAATTAACATGGCATCACCACTTAAAATACCTGTGTTTTCATCCCATTTTTTATGAACAGTAGGATTACCACGTCTTAAATCTGCCTGATCCATTATATCATCGTGTAACAAGGTAAAATTATGAAACACCTCAACAGCCAGTGCCGCATTAAGAGCCTTATCAATACTCTCACCATACATTTGTGCACTTAATAAGGTGAGCAATGGTCTTAATCGCTTTCCTCCTAAATCTAGAATGTAGTGAACAGGATCGTACAATCCTTTAGGCTCGTTATGATTTATGGTTGATTTTAAATGTTTTAGAAAAACTTCTCTTAACTGTTCTAGTGATTTCATGCTGTAAAAATAAGACAGACCGGTAAGTAGTCGATAAAAATGTTTCCTACATGTTAAACAAATGTAAAACTTAGGAAACTATTTTTGTTTTCAAAGTTTCCTATGAATATATTTGCACGCTGAAACAGAAGCAGGAAAATGTCGCAATTGAAAGATCAAATTATTAAAAAATCGCTAGAGATGTTCCTTACACTAGGTTTTAAGAGTGTAACTATGGATGACATCGCAGCAAAATTGGGTATGAGTAAAAAAACTCTTTATACCCATTTTAAAAACAAACAAGAACTTGTAGCTCACGCATCACTTCATATGTGTAATACTATTTGTGATGGTGTGGATCATATTATAGAGCAATATGAAGACAAACCTATCGAGGAGCTGTATGCTGTAAAACGTTTTGTAATGGAAGAAATGAAAGGAGATCAAACTAGCTCAATTCATCAATTACAGCGATACTATCCCGAGGCTTACAAACCGGTACACGACATCAAATTTCACTACATGGATTCTTGTATTAAAAAAAATGTGAATAACGGTATCAAACTAGGAGTGTATAGAAATAATGTAAATCCTGATTTCATCGCTCGCATCTATTTTATTGGAATGCAAGGGATAAAAGACATTTCCATATTTCCAACAAACGAATTTCCGGTAAATGATTTATATGACGATTATCTAGAATACCACTTACGAGGAATCCTAACTCCTAAAGGAAGACAAATATTAAACCAAATCATAAATTCTAATCACGATTAAATGAATAAATCTGTTCTATATATAATGGCTTTTATGGGTCTCGCTTTCGCGAAAGCGTACTCACAACAAACCGTTCCAGACACCTTCAGTCTACAAGAAGCGATAGACTATGGTTTAGAAAACAATTACCAAGCAATTAATGCACAACGAGAGGTTGCCAAAGCATTGAAGCAAAAATGGGAAACCACAGCTACGGGACTACCACAAATTAACGGATCAGTTGATTATACCAATCAATTAAAACAACCTGTAACTCCATTACCTGGTGAGGTTGTAGGTGGACAGCCAGGAACTTTTGTACCTGTTGTGTTTGCGCCAAAACAATCTATGAACTTAACTGCCACTTTATCACAATTAATATTTGATGGAAGTTACCTTGTGGCGCTCGAGGCTTCTAAAACATTTTTGGATTACTCAAAAAATGCAGACAACAAGACTAAACTAGAGGTACGTAAAGGTATTATAAACGCCTATGGTGGTGTTTTACTGGCACAAGAAAACGTTGCTATCCTAACTCGTAATAGAGACAATCTAGATAGTAACTTAAAAGAAACGCAAGAGATTTTTAAAAATGGCCTTACCGAGGAAGAAAGTGTTGAACAACTACAAATCACACTGGCACAAATTGAGAATCAGCTAGCAAATGCTAGACGTCAAGCAGATATTGCGATGGACATGCTTAAATTGTCTTTAGGGATTGATTTATCTGAACAAATAAGCCTGACCGATGACCTAGAATCCTTAACAAAACAACACTTAGATCCTAGTATCACGCAATCTTCCCTAACTCTAGAAGAAAACGTCGATTATCAAATTGCATTAAATTTTTCTGAACAGCGTCGATTGGAATGGAAACTAGAACGAGCAAAATCACTTCCTACCGTTTCAGGATTTGTTAACTACGGTACTCAAACTTTTGATGATGAATTCGTGTTCTTTAATAGTGATCAGCCTTGGTTTCAACAGAGTGTGGCTGGAGTAAGCATTCAAGTCCCTATTTTCAGTTCCTTTGGTCGTAAAGCTGCTCAAGACAGAACAAAAATTGCGTGGGAACAAGCACTTACCGATCTTGAACGAACTGAGCAGGAATTAAACCTCAATTATCAAACAGCAGTAAACAACTATCAACTAGCAATTGACACATATCAAACAACAAAAGATAATTTATCCCTTGCTGAGCGTATAGAGAACAAAAACTCGGTGAAGTTCAAAGAAGGTATTGCTACTAGCTTTGAATTAAGACAAGCACAAACACAGTTGTACAGTACTCAGTCAGAATATCTTAATAGCATGTACCGTGTTATTCAAGAAAAAGTAAACATTGAAACACTACTTAATACACCTAAATTTAAATAAAAACACCCATCCTAATAATTATCCTATCATGAAACATATTTTAACCATAGCAGTTGCTTTATTTCTGATTTCTTGTGGTGGAGAAAAAACCGCTGAAGAATTAATTGCTGCAGGAGACAAACAAGCTCTTGCAACAAAAAAATCTGAATTAAAAAAACAAAAAGAGACTATAGAAAAAACGATTGCTAAAATTGAAGCCTATGAAAAAAAGAGTAAGGGCGAGGCAATTAAAGCACAAGTAAGTACTATGGTGTTAAAAGACACCCTATTTAATCATTATGTAGAACTGCAAGGTAGTGTAGATACTAAACAGAATATCACTGTAATGCCTGAGACAGCTGGATTACTTACCCAAGTTTATGTAAAAGAAGGACAGCGAGTGTCAAAAGGTCAACGACTAGCTAGAATTGACGATGGTGGTGCCGCTCAAAATCTAGAACAAATAAAGGTACAAGCTCAATTGGCTAAAACTACCTATGAGCGTCAAAAACGCCTTTGGGAACAAAACATAGGTTCAGAGATTCAATATCTGCAATCAAAAGCTAATTATGAAGCTCAAGAGCGCTCAATAAACGCAATGCAACAACAACTTGCCAAAACAGTGGTTACAGCACCTTTTTCAGGAACTATTGACGACGTCATTACAGAACAAGGAAATGTAGTGAGTCCAGGTATGCCTCTATTCCGATTAGTAAGTCTTAAGGACATGTATCTTAAAGTAGACGTTCCAGAAACTTACTTAACCGCAATTAATAAAAATACTGATGTTATAGTTGAATTCCCGGTTTTAGGTGAGACCGTTAAGAGTAAAATTAGACAAACAAGTAACTATATTAACCCGTCAAATCGCTCATTTTCTATAGAGGTTCCTGTTGACAATAAATCTGGTAACATCAAACCTAATCTTACAGCAAAACTGCGTATAAATGATTACACCTCTAAAAATGCGATTTTAGTTCCTCTTAATGTAATAAACGAGAATCAAGATGGTGATCAATATGTGATGGTTACCGCTCAAGGCGAAAACGGATTAATTGCAAAAAGACGTGAGGTAACAACAGGAAAAGCTTCTGGTGATTATATCGAGATCCTAAGCGGTCTTGAACCTGGTGATGAAATCATCACTGAAGGTGCTCGTAGTGTAAAACCAGATCAAGAAATTAATATTATAAACTCATAAGTATGTCAAATAAGAAAAACAGTGACAAAGAGTTTAAACTCTCATCATGGGCAATTGACAACAGTGTTGTTGTTTATGTCATGATGGTAATCATCTTCTTTCTAGGATTAAATGCTTACAACAGCATGCCTAGGGAAGATTTTCCAGAAATTAAAGAAACAAAAATTTACATCTCAAGTGTTTGGCCTGGAAATACGGCTGAGGACGTTGAACGATTGATTACCGATCCCTTAGAAGACAAGCTTAAAAATATTAGTGGCGTAACAGAAACTGAATCTACATCTCAAGAGGACTATTCAATAATCATTGTTGAATTTGATGATGATATAGCTGTAGAGGCTGCTAAACAACGTGTGAAAGACGAAGTAGATCAAGAATCTGCTGGTGAAGACTGGCCTACATTTAACGATAAGCCGGTTACTCCTAATGTTTTTGACCTTACCCTTAGTGAGGAAATGCCTATAATGAACATCAACATCAAAGGTGATTACACTGTACGTAAACTTAAAACCTTTGCCGAATATCTAGAAGATGAAATTGAAGATATAGAGCAAATTAAACAAGTAGACATACGCGGTGCACAAGACCTTGAAGTAGAGATTGCTGTTGATATATATAAAATGACAGCAGCTAAGGTAAGTTTTGATAATATCTTAAATACGGTAAGAGGGGGAAATGCAACCGTAAGTGCTGGTAATTTAAAATCGAGTGGTCAACGACGTACTATTAGAATTATAGGAGAAATCGACAACCCTAAAGAATTAGAAAATTTTGTAGTCAAAAATGAAAATGGACCTATTTACCTAAGAGATGTAGCTACCATCAAGTTTGAAGAAGAAGACAAAAATACATTTGCAAGGGAATCAGGTGATCAGGTAGTAATGCTAGACGTAAAGAAACGTTCTGGTAAAAACATGATTATTGCGGCAGATAATATACGTGAGGTAATTAAGGAGTCTCAGGATTCCGGAGCATTGCCTTCTGACCTAGAAATTACAGTGACAAATGATTTATCTAGCAAGACACTTAATCAAGTAGATGACCTAGTTAATAATATCATTTTTGGTATTCTACTGGTAGTAGGTGTATTGATGTTCTTTTTAGGGTTTAGAAATGCCTTATTCGTTGGTTTTGCGATACCTATGTCTATGTTCATGTCCTTTGCCATTATCAGCCTATTAGGTTACACCTTAAACACAATGATATTATTTGCTATGATTATGGGGCTGGGAATGCTTGTTGACAATGGTATTGTGGTTGTTGAGAATGTTTATAGGTTGATGGATGAAGAAGGTATGTCACGTATCGAAGCTGCAAAAAAAGGAGTAGGTGAAATCGCCATTCCAATTATTATTTCTACTCTAACTACAGTTGCGGCATTCGTTCCATTAGGTTTATGGCCTGGTTTAATGGGACAGTTTATGATTTACTTCCCAATTACTCTTTCTATAGTTTTAGGAAGTTCCTTATTTGTCGCAATATTCTTTAACTCCATGCTAGTTTCAAAATTCATGGAAATTGATGACCGCAACCTATCTATAAAATCCTTAATATACCTAACCGCTATCATGGTTCCTCTAGGAATATTCATCTTATTAGTAGGTGGACCTGTATCTGGTTTAGGTTCTTTGATGATACTTGTAGCGGTTTTATTTTGGCTATATAAGTTTGCTATCAAACCTCTTACTCGTGGATTCCAACGCACGTTTTTAGTATGGTTAGACAATCTATATGAGCGATTTTTAAGATTTGCCTTAAGCGGTATAAAACCATACATTTTTATGATAGGTATGGTGGTAATGTTTGTAGGAATTTTAATGGCATATTTTGGGTGGTCTGTCGCATCTGGAAGAACTAAAATTGAATTTTTTCCAGATAATAAGCCTAATCAAATTATTGTTTACATAGAATATCCTCAAGGAACTTCAATTGAAAAAACAAACAGTATTACCAAAGAAATTGAAGAAGTAGTCTATGAAGTGATCAACGATGATTTCTATATGAAAGACGGAAGAAACGTGCTTGTAGAAAGCGCTGTTTCTCAAGTAGGAATGGGAGCTGGTAATCCTCAAACAGACGGTGGTAGCTCCGCAGAGATGCCTCATAAGGGTAAAATCACCGCGAGTATGCGTGAATATAAATTTCGTGAAGGAAAAGATGGAGAATTAAGAGATAGTGAAGTTTTACGTAAAAAAGTTCAAGAAACTCTCGAAGGTAGATTCCCTGGAGTTGCTATTTCAGTAGAAAAAGATGCAAATGGACCACCACAAGGATATCCTGTAAATATAGAATTAGAAGGTCCTGATTACGGCGAGCTTATATCTACAGCAGAACAAATGGTAAAATTTCTCAACACCAGAAATGTAGCTGGAGTTGATCAATTAAAGGTTGATGTAAATAAAAGTAAACCTTCGATGATTGTTGAAGTTGATCGTGAAAAAGCTGGTGAATTAGGAATAAGCAATAGCCAGGTAGGAATGCAGCTTAGAAGAGCAGTGTTTGGTGAAAAAGCGGGTATCTATAAAAAAGACGGTGAAGATTACGACATCAATGTAAGGTTTAACGAAGATCAACGCTATGATCGTAGTGCGATCTTTAATCAAAGAATAACCTTTAGAGATATGGTAACAGGACAGGTAAAAGAAATACCAGTAAGTGCTATTGCCAAACAACGTAATACTTCTAGCTTTAGTGCTATTAAGCATAAGGATGCAAAACGTGTGGTTACGGTATACTCTGCTCTTAAACCAGGTTTCACCGATGCTGGAGCCGTAGTAGAATCAATAAAATTAGAGATGGTTGACTTTACGATTCCAAATGGTATTAAAGTTGACTATACAGGACAAATTGAAGAGCAAGAAAAAGAGATGGCATTTTTAATGAGTGCTCTATTCGGTGGTTTATTCTTGATCTTCTTGATATTAGTATTTCAATTTGGATCTATATCTAAACCTACTATTATCATGATCGCCATCTTCTTAAGTTTTATTGGCGTTTTCTTAGGGTTGATTATAACGGGAGATCCTTTTGTTATTTTAATGACAATGATGGGAATAATTTCACTTGCAGGTATCGTGGTAAATAACGGTGTGGTGCTTATTGATTATATAGACTTACTTAAATTAAGACGCAGTGAGAAATTAGAACTTGGTGACGATGAAATTCTTCCTAAAAAAGAAATGTTTGAAGCTATAGTTAAAGGAGGAAAGGCTAGGCTTAGACCAGTTATATTGACTGCCATCACAACAGTTCTAGGACTTATTCCTCTTGCTATTGGATTAAATATTAATTTCTTTACGTTATTTACTGAATTTGACCCACAGATTTTCATTGGTGGTGACAACGTAATATTCTGGGGACCATTAGCTTGGACTGTTATTTACGGTCTAATTTTTGCAACCTTTTTAACCCTAGTTATAGTTCCTATCCTATTGTACATGGTACATAGAATCAAGATCAGAATTTACAACTGGCGCAATAATAAAAAGTCATCTGAAGTACAAGTAGCGACTTAGATTTCCCCTATTTCATTTGTCGTTACTACGAGCCCGATTCCCTAATCGGGCTCTTTTTATTTAAGTAGGAATTACCTTTACGCTATATATTAATGATATATATCCAATAGTAATTCGTTTGACCTATACTAAAGCTTTTCAAACAATAACCTTCGTTTGGAGCTTTAGCAATAAGTTGTAAATTTTAATTTGGATGATAAATAAATGTTGTTCTGAAGAAATAAATAGATCTGCTATGATCAACTAACAAGTATAAAAAAAGCTCTGTAGAATGTACAGAGCTTTTTATATTAAAGGATGTCATCCTTTTATTCTAAGTCAACTTTTTTATCGTACTGTATATAATACTCTTCTACTACTTGCATGGTTGTTTCAATCAAGTCCCTAGTTTCTAACAAAAGGCTAAAATATAAGGTAGTATTCTTAGGAGATTGCTCATCATCCTTAGTACGTTTAACCTGTCTATCGATTTTTGCATCGACTAATGCAAGCAATTCACGTTTTGACCTTATAATTTCATCAAGTGATGAAAACTCTTTGTTCTTAAAGGTCTGTTCTGCTTTTCTAAGTATTTGACTCACTTCAGTAATAACCTCTTTCAGGTCTTTCATTTGATTGAACTTCAAACTCTTATGATTATTACTAATATGTCTAGTACTATTCTTTGTAATTAAGTCCAAAGACTGAGTCATATCTTGAAGATGTCCTAAAACTTCAATGTAAAATTTACTTGCTCCTAGATTCTGTTCATCAAGATTCTTTATAAAGTAGAAAATATTATTCCTAAGATCGTCTATTTCTTCACCTAGCTTATTACTTTCCTTTTTAGAAGATTTAAGAACACTTAAATCTTGAGACATCAAACCTTCTAGAGTATTATTATAAATACGTTTTGATCGCTTAAACACCATTGAAACATTATCAGAACTCTCGTGAATAATACCTTGAATAGTTTTACTCTCTGCCTTTTTAAGCTCATCAGTCTCTTTAATTTTAGTAACCGATTTTTTATGAGCTAAATAACTACGGTACAGCAATAACACGGCCAATATAATTAATGGAAATATGGCGTAGTTATTAGTTATATAAATTAAGTAGGCCATGATCGCAGCAGCTGTAAAAGCACTAAAAGCTGTAAAGAACCAACCGCCTATCACATTAATAACACCTGCTATTCTATAAACAGCACTTTCAGTACCCCATGCACGATCAGCAAGAGAAGTACCCATCGCAACCATAAACGTTACATAGGTAGTAGATAAAGGCAATTTGTAAGAAGTAGCAACCGAGATTAAAATAGCTGCCACCATTAAATTCACACTAGCACGCACATAATCAAATGCAGGCTTATCCTCGTGTTTAGGCACCACGTCAAGTTCCGCCACTTTTTCAAACCTCGATGATATATAATTTGATGTTTTTTCTGGTAAAATTGCCTGAATTCCTTCTGCAGCTCTTAATGAATAACGTACTAAAAATCTTGATAATGCATTAGCTTTGAATCGTTCAGTACCTGTATCTTGTCTGGCAAGATCAACTGAGGTTTTAACAACCGCTTGGGCTTTTGATGAGAACCATAGAGTTGCTACCATTATCACACCAGCCACTACTAACAACCATTTATTAGAAGGTAATTTGTTCCCTAGAAAATCCATTGCAACACCAGAAACATCTCCAGGCTGTGTGATAGCATATTCATAAGCTTGATAAGCACCAATAGGCACACCAATAAAGTTCACTAAATCATTACCTGCAAAAGCCATGGCAAGACCAAAGGTTCCCGTGATTATTATTAGTTTATAGATATCCTTTTTAAGTAGAATGACATAAACAAAACTGAACAAGGTCCAGAAAATAGCCGAAATCGTAATAATCTTGGAAACGCTAGTTGTTGCTATTATCTCGCCTACCTTACCTAGATCAGCTCCTTTAAGACCTTTTACTATGATGAAGTAAAACAAGCTAGTAAGTGATAAACCACCAAAAATTCCAGCAAAAAAAGCTGGCCTTTTACGGTAGTCAAAGGTGAGCATTAAGCGCGAAATAAACTGCACCAGTGCTCCAATAGTAAAGGCGATGACGACCGATAACAAGATTCCCATGATTATTTGAAGAGCCTTGTCTGATTCAATGTACTTACCTAGGTCTAGAAAGGATTCTTCTCCAACTTGAGAAATTTTGATCAAAGACATGCAAACCGCCGCACCTAAAAGTTCAAAAACAATAGAAACTGTTGTAGAAGTAGGCAATCCCATCGTATTGAAAAAATCCAACAACAGCACATCGGTTATCATTACCGCCATGAAAATGATCATCACCTCACTAAAATCAAATTGAGATGGAATAAATATTCCTTTACGAGCAACTTCCATCATTCCACTGGAAGAAAGAGCTCCAAAAGCAATTCCCACACTCGCAATAATCATGATGGTTTTAAAGTTGATCGCCTTGGAACCTATAGCACTGTTTAAGAAGTTTACAGCGTCATTACTCACACCTACCACTAGATCGGTTATCGCTAGACCTGCTAGAATGATGAGCATTATTAGATAAATATCTGGCATCTATGTACAAATTTTCGACCCGCAAAAGTCGTTAAAAAAATCCTTTACAATGTTATCTAATCGTTATTTATATTGAGGATAGATTCATTACGCTTTCGCGAAAGCGAACCAAACTAAAATCATTTAAATAAAAAAGAACCGCACAAGTGCGGTTCTTTCATTTATCTATAGTGTTGTTTCTTATTAGAAAGAATAACCAGTCCAACCAAATACTGAAGCATCAGCACCTGTATTTGAAGCTGAAACATTTACCGTAGCTCCTGGAGCATTCTTAACGTCTGTACCATCAGCATTACCACCAGCAGTAGCGTTAACCACAGTAGCGCTAGTAGAATCACCTCTACTATCTTCTAAATCAATAAAGTCAGAAGCTGTAGCAGTACCAGTAATAGATGCCAATGCGTTGTTGATAGTTGCAGTTGCTCCTCTTCTTACTTTAATAAGATCTGAGAATTCTACGTTGTTACCGCTGTTGATTATTGTAATATCTTGAACAGTAAAGTCTGATTGTACATTGTCCGTCGGTGAGTTACCGTCTAGGTTACCATCTGCCTCGATACCACGTGGGTCTGAAGTAACAGCTGTATAACCAGGCTCACGTACACCATATAAGTTTGTACAAGTACCTCTATAACCTTGTGTAAAATCGAACATGTCATCTTTTGCATTAAGTACAAAAATGTTTGAAGCGTTTACAGAACCTCCAAAGAATTCAATTGCATCATCATCACCATCTTTAATCCAGATGTTAGACAAAGTTGTTCCAGATCCTACACCATTTAATGTAAGCCCATTATGTTCTGCACTACCATCAATACGTGCTCCTGTATATTCAATGATCACGTGATCAAGGATACCTGAATCTTCAGTATCATTATTTCCACCAAATAATACACCAGTGTTAACCTCGGTACCAGCTTCGTTTTGTCCAGCTGGGTTTTGTCCAGAAATCCATGCGTTACCATTTATGATAACTCCACCCCAAGCAGCAGGAGTTTGTGAGCTAGCTGTAAAGCGTATAGGAGCTGATGGACTACCATCTGCAACGATTCTTCCACCTCTTTCTACTAGTAAGTAAACATCAGTACCACCAGCCTGAGCTGTAATAGTAGTTCCTTCTTCGATTGTTAATGTAGCACCATTTTTCACAAACAATGGGCCGTTTAATACGTATGCGTTACCTGCAGTTAATGTTCTGTCTTCAGTTAAGTTTCCAGAAAGATTTAGGTCGTTGTTGTTACCGTTTCCACCACCATTTACATCATCATCAGTTTCACAAGATGTGAAAGTAAGTGCTGCAACAGTTAATAAAGATAAGATTGCTTTTTTCATTGTAATCGTGTTAGTTAATTTTAAAAAAATTTAGTTGTGCAAATATGAATCGTTATTATACGATTAATGTTATCTAAACTTTATCAAACTTTTAAAATTGGTAGCTATAACCTAGGCTAATGTCAACTCCACGTTTATAATTGCTTAACACAACGTTACCTAATTCACCATCACGTTCTAATTGAATGTTTGGATTAAGCAGGTTTCTTGCTTTAAGGGATATTTTACTATTATCACCTAATTTTAAACTACTTACAAAATCCAATGTTGGAACTCCTTTTTCTGTAATGTTTTCAAATCCTCTTGTTCCCACAGAGTATACTCTATCACTGAAGTAACTGAAAACTAAAGCTGTATTTAGGTTGCTAGTTCCTATGAATGTGTTATAATTAATATCTGCATTAATCAAAAATGGTGCAGCTCCTTGTAATTCTGTCGAATCCTCAGAAAATTGTGCTAGTGGATTATCTAGATCTTGCTTACTATTGATATAAGAAGCAGTAATTCCTCCAGATAGTTTAGATTCTCTTACTACATCATTAAGGGTAGTCATCTCCTTAGTCACAAAATCTTTTTTAGCTTCAAGCTCAATACCTAAAACTGTTGCTTTTTCACCTACATTTAAATACGTTAAAGTATTTCCTGCAGATGGAATCTCAACTCGTGAAACTGGATCTGAGATATTCTTATAAAAACCAGTTAATGAGATTAATTCACCTTTTGAAGGGTAAAATTCATATGCTACATCTAGGTTGATAATGTTAGATATTTCTAGATCTGGATTACCTTGAATAGCAAACTGAACTCCATCATATCTAAAAGGAGCAATCTCCTTAAACCTAGGCAACATGTAAGTTTGACTAGCTCCTAGTCTAACGATATTCTCTTCATTAATGGTGTATTTAACACCCAAACTCGGTAAGAAGAAGCTTTCATTTATTTCAGAAGGACCATTTATAGAGCTACGTGCAATGTTGGTATTGTATTCAACTTCTTGATTAATATTTTCAAATCTACCACCTACGTTAATCAAGAACTTTTCATTGAACGCTTTAACATAATTCAAATTTCCTGCAATTGTAGACTTATCTCCTATGTAGAAGAAAGGAGTAAATGCTTCTGGATTGATAGCACTACCACGCCCAGTCTCTAGTCTAAAAACACCAGCAGTCAATGATGGTTGATTGTATATTGAATCTGGATTGTTGATATCAACGGCAACACGTGTGTTAAAAGTATGATTGAAAACAGTTGCTTTAAACACGTGATGTGTATTGCGGTAGTCTCCACCCAATTCGATATAGTTTAATAGATCATTATCTATATCCTTGTTCAAATTGTATTTTAACTTCACTGTAGCATTATAATCATTCTCTTGAAGTTCACTGAAATAACGTTGATTATTTCCACCAGAATCAACGTCTGGACTATAGAATCCATCTCGGAAAAGATATTGAAAATCACGACGATCAGGTTCACTTCCTCTTATGGCATTAAAACTTCCCTTAACTTTTAATTCAAGCTTTTCAGACAGGTCAAATCTTCCCAACAATTGATTTACGAAAAGATTGTTATCATTAGTTTGCTGTCTATTGATATAAACTCTATCACCATCTTGTTCTGGGTTGTTTATACCTTCGTACTCCTGAAAACTTTGTGTGTTTTTATGGATGTAAAGAGAAATGAATTCAATATTATTTTTACCCATTCGATAATCTAAGTTTACCATTCCTATCTGTTGGGTATCATAATTATAATTTTGACCTTCTACATCAAAAAATAAAGAACCATTACTAGTAGTGTTTTTCACTTCTCTTTCTAAAAATCTATAACCATTATCAAAGGTTAATAATCCATATACATTTAAATAATTATCACCTATATCAATTCTTCTTCCTCCCATTACAGAGAAGCCTACATTAGGAGCAAAACTGTTCGTGTTAGGAGCAAGATTATTTTCAAATCCATATACGGCAAGATTATTTACTGGAATATTAGAATCACTGAACCCAAAATATCCCTCGCCATCAATACTCTTAAAATCCTCTCCGACAGTTTGAGAGTTCACACCAGTAGAAAGACCAAATCCAAACGCTTTGCGCCCGGACAATCCTTTTAAATCTATATTAATATTAGCACCTGCATTATCACCAGTGATGTTTGACGTATATACTTTATTAATATCAACCGTTTCTAACAAATCTGAACCAAAGAAATCCAATGAAATATTTTTATATTCTGGATCATCAGATGGTAATGGCAAACCATTAAGAGTAGTTGAGTTATAGCGATCACCTAATCCACGTACAAAAACATTTTTCACACCAGATTGCTTACTCACACCACTTACTTTAGTAACTGCGCCTTCTGCATCACTTACCCCTTTTTTAGATAGCTCCTCTGCACCTATCGACTGTACAATAGTTACTGAATTTTTCTTTTCTTGGATAAGAGCCTCTTCACTCTCTCTTGTTTTTGCTACAGTAATTTGGATTTCAGTAAGCTGGTCCGCTTTAGCTGTCATAGGAGTATTTACCGTTGTTGTAAATCCAGCCTTAACTTCAATATTTTCGATTTCGACAGTTTGCATACCTACATACGTAAAAATTACAGTGTAAGTCCCTACCGG
This sequence comes from Nonlabens sp. SY33080, assembly GCF_011784885.1. Lineage (NCBI taxonomy): Bacteria > Pseudomonadati > Bacteroidota > Flavobacteriia > Flavobacteriales > Flavobacteriaceae > Nonlabens > Nonlabens sp. SY33080. The sequence continues at coordinate 2,353,528 of NZ_CP050461.1, read as the reverse complement.
TGCTGTAATACTGTAATTTCCATCCATATCAGTTTGTGCACCTAAAGAAGTCCCCTTCAACGCTACAGAAGCAAAGGCAAGTGGTTCGTTCTCAAAATCAGCGTCGGTTACTAATCCTGCCACCTTACCAGATTGAGCTGACAATAAGGCGCTTACAAGTAAAAAGCTAAATAAAAAATACTTTTTCATTACATTAAATTTCATCTTGCAAAAGAACTAAGGATACACGTGAACAAAGGTTACCTCAACATTAACTTTAATAGATTCTTACGTTAAGAAATAGTAAATTTCAAATTGTAATCACCAAATCATTCAAAACATTATCTTGCAAAAAAATGTACCGTATGAACTGGGAGCAATTACTGTCACTTAAAAGATTTGGAGACAAAAAGCCTAGGCCTAGAAACCAGCAAGATGAACTACGATTAGGTTTTGAGGTGGATTATGACAGGGTTATTTTTTCTAAACCTTTTAGAACCCTTCAAGATAAAACTCAAGTAATACCACTTAGTCAATCTGGATTTGTACATACTAGACTCACGCACAGTCTAGAAGTAAGTGTGGTTGGTAGATCGTTGGGTCGAATGGCAGGGAAAGCAATATTAGAAAAACACCCACATCTGGTTGAACTTGGTTATAAACAACAAGATTTTGGGGCAATTGTAGCTGCAGCCGCACTGGCTCACGATATTGGAAATCCTCCATTTGGACACAGCGGTGAAAAAGCAATAGGAAGTTATTTTAATACTCGTGTGGATAAAATGGTATGGGACACGCTTTCGCGAAAGCAGAAACAAGACCTACTCTTATATGAAGGAAATGCAAATGGATATCATCTACTTAATCAAAACAGCCCAGGAACTCCTGGTGGCCTACGTCTGTCCTATGCAACATTAGGTGCATTCATTAAATACCCTAAAGAATCATTACCACATCGTCCTACTAAACACATATCCCAGAAAAAATATGGCGTTTTTCAAGCTGATGTGGATCATTTTAATGACGTGGTTAATGAATTAGGTTTAAAAACTGAAAATAAGGAGGAACCTTTTCATCGTCATCCACTTACATATCTTGTTGAAGCCGCCGATGATATATGCTATACTATTATTGATTTTGAAGATGGAATTAACTTAGGCTATATAAGTGAAGATCATGCTTTGGAACAACTAATTAAACTAGTCAAGGATTCAATAAAGATTGAAACCTACACTCAACTTACAGGTACACAAGAACGGTTAACCTATTTGAGATCCTTAGCAATTAATAGCCTGATCAATGATGCAGTAAAGATATTCATGGAAAATGAATCAACTATTTTGGCTGGTAATTTTACTTGTTCATTGATGGATAAATCTGCTTACAAACCACAGATCGACGATATATTAAAAATCACCATTGAACGAGTTTACCAGCACCCAGAAGTCATCGAAAAGGAATTAGCAGGATATAAAATGATACAAGATATTTTACATGCTACTATTATCGCTCAACTCAATAAATATAAAGGTAATGAAATGCATTACGACCAATTGATTTATAAAGCCTGTGGAACAGATTTAAGATTGGGCACAACAGAATATGAATGTATGCTTAACGCATGTGGCTTTGTAGCTTCACTTACTGATAGTAAAGCAATGAATCTTTTTCATATAATCAACGGGCAAACTAAAATAACTTAATTACTTTTATACAAAATTCAGGCTATGAAAACCCTTAATAAGTTACTTATTCTCATATCGATTGCCTTTCTTTATTCTTGTGGCAATAACGATACTACCCAAATCAAAGAAGATAGAGAGCAACACGAAACTTTTCTAGACACTCATCCTTTTAACCAAACTATACAATTATCCAGAGAAGATAGAAAAAAACAAGGTCTTCCACCAAACGCGTATTATGAAAGAGAATACCTGTTAACCATGAACCCTAGTCTGGGTAGACCTACTCCAGAGAAAGTTAAGTTAATTAATAAGGATCTTGAAATTGCTAAAAGCGTTCCAGGAAACTCTAGAAGTTGGGAAGATCGTGGACCAAATAATATCGGTGGTCGCACTCATGTAGTTTTCTTTGACCCGAACGATGTCGGGTCTAATAATGGTGATGGAATAGATTACAACCGTGCTTTCGCAGGTGGTGTAGGAGGCGGATTGTGGGTTAATGAAGATGTTACCGATGCAAACTCTTCATGGACTATTATCCCTGGTGTAGCATCTAATCTTAATGTAAGTTGTTATGCAATAGATCCCAACGATCCATTAACCATGTATATAGGGACAGGAGAAATTTATACTTCTGGAGCAGCTGTTGGTAACGGTCTTTATAAAACAACCGATGGTGGTTTAACGTGGAATGAAGTTCCTATTCCAGCTGCCAGTGGTACGGATGTGACAGTTTCAGGGAACTTATTTAAATCTGGAATTTTCTATGTGACAGATGTAATCGTTAGAAATGTAAATGGAACATCTGAAGTATACGTGGGAATAGGTGGTGAAGATTATGTATCACCTAACTTTAATATAAGTAATCCAAACAATACACTAGGAGCACAGAATGCTGGTTTGTATAGAAGTACTGATGCCGGTAGTAACTGGACTCGTGTAGATGGACCGTTATTAAGATACAATGCTAACGGTGACACCTATTACGTTATTCCAAATGATTTTGCAATTGCGGCAGATAACGAACTTTACTTTGGAACCATAGGATCACCAATTAATAATCAAGGAGCTGGTAGAGTATATAGAAGTACTAACGGTACTACATGGCTACTTGCAGATGTCATTCCTGGAGCGGATCGTGTAGAACTAGCTGCATCAAAAACCAACTCTAATTTGTTTTATGTTGCTGTTCAAACAGGAAGCAACCAAGGTGATCTATATATTACTACTGATGATTTTGCTACTTTAAATCCAATGAACGAACCAAATGATGCCGATGTGACCATCCCTGCAACAGACTTCACTAGAGGACAAGCGTTTTATGATTTGGTTATTGAAGTAGACCCCAATAATGATCAAATAATATATGCTGGAGGAATTGATTCTTTCCGAAGTACTGATGGAGGAAATAGTTGGAGACAAATATCGAAATGGACAAATGGTAATGGTCTAAGTTCAATACCTGCACCATTTGTTCACGCGGATATTCATGCAATCAGTTTTCGGCCTGGAAATTCTAATGAAGGCTTAATAGGATCAGATGGAGGATGTTCTTATGTAAGTAGTTATAGTAGCGCTCCTACCAATGTAAATGTCATCCAAAATAGAAATAATAATTTAAATATTACTCAATTTTATTATGCTGCAATAGATGAAAATGGAGCTGCAGGAGGAGACGACTTTGTAGGTGGTACTCAAGACAATGGTACTCTTAGAGTAAATAACGCTCAACCTGGAGCAAACTCATTTATAGAAGCTGTTGGTGGTGATGGGGCACATGCAGACATTGATGGTGCAGACGGATACGTAGTAGTTTCTACCCAATATAATAATCATAGGTATTACACCTATCCAGGTTATAGTTTTAGATATTGCATAACCTCTCCAAATTGCGGCGATAATGCAGGTGGTACTGGAGATTTCATTAATGTTGCAGAACTAGACAAGGTCAATAATTACTTATTTGCAAATAGTAGAACATTCAATGGTAGTAATGGTATTGAAGTATGTGAATTATTTAATTCATCTTCAAATTGTAATACGATTACAAATACTCAAATAACCAGCGATAGACCAACGGCAATGAAAGCTTCACCTTTTGCTAACGGTAATCCAGTTTTATATGTAGGAACTGAAAGATCGAATTTATACCGAGTAAGTAATATTACAACTACACCTGTATGGAACAATATTCGTCCTGCTGGATTGCTAGGTAGCGTTTCTGATATTGAATTTGGAGCTACAGAACAAGAAATTTATCTAACCATGCATAATTATGGTGTAAATAATATTTATTACACGAACGACGGTGGTACGACCTGGGATCTCAAGGATGGTGATTTACCAGATATTCCCGTAAAAGCAATTCTTCCGAATCCATTATTACCAGGAGAAGTTCTTATAGGAACCGAATTAGGAGTTTACACCTCATCAAATTTTAATAGCACTTCACCTAACTGGATTCCAGCAATTAATGGTATGACTAACGTTAAAGTAGTTGATCTAGACTATCGAGCCAGCGACAACACAGTATTAGCAGCTACTCATGGTAGAGGACTATTTACTGGCACCTTAGATACAGCAAGCATAGCTGACAGTAACGAAATTTCCAATGAAATTTTTGTTACACCAACTGTGTCAAATGGAACTTTTTCAATTCACAGTGAATTGGAAAATACATATGATGTAAAGCTACATGATTTAAACGGTCGCAGAGTTTGGTCAAAAGAGAATATGACGCTTAGCAAACAAGGTTCTCAAGTACAATTAAACTTAAAATCAGGTTACTATATTTTAAGTGCTTATAAAGACAACATTGCAATAAGTACCAAACTACTGATTAAGTAACTTGCTTAGTAGATTTAGTATAGATGCCTCATCTATACTTACCTCTTTATACAATTGTTCTGTAGGGCCATGACTTATAAATGTGTCTGGAATTCCTAAAGAATGGATTCTGACAGAATATGCTTTTTTGGATTCATCACTGATTGATGGATTTGAAAAAGCATAATTTTTTATAGTGGATCCCAATCCTCCTATCAAACTACCATCTTCAATAGTTACAATATGCTCATGAGATTCAAAAACCGATTGTAACATATTCTTGTCAAGTGGTTTTAAAAAGCGAACGTCAATGTGAGTTACGGATAATTGATTTTCTTGAATAAGTTTTTGCACGGTAACCCCAATAGGTCCCAAGCTTAATACAGCAACCTTTTTACCTCTAGACAAAGTTCTAGATGTACCAATTGAAATTTTTCCCAAGGTAGATCGCCAATTTATTGAATGACATCGACCTCTAGGATAACGTATAGCAATAGGTAAATCCATGCCTAAAGAAGCAGTGAACATCATACTTCTTAACTCCATCGCATCCATAGGCGCGGCTATAATTAAATCGGGTATACAATTAAGATAGGCAAGGTCAAAAACCCCATGATGTGTAGGCCCATCTTTTCCTACCAGTCCTGCCCTATCCAAACAAAAGATAACTGGTAATTTTTGCAACGCCACGTCGTGAATCACCTGATCATAAGCCCTTTGTAAAAATGTTGAGTACACATTGCAAAATGGAATTAATCCTTGTGTGGCCATCCCAGCTGCTAATGTCACAGCATGCTGTTCTGCTATTCCTACATCAAATGCTCGATCAGGAAATGCTTGCATCATGATTTTCATAGAGCTACCAGTAGGCATTGCAGGCGTTATGCCTATTATCTTATCATTAGCTTCTGCAAGTTCAACAAGCGTATGACCAAAAACATCTTGGAATTTTGGCGGTAACATACTCGTATCACTAGGTGTAAGATCACCCGTTATCTTATCAAATTTACCAGGAGCGTGATATCTTACTTGATCAATTTCAGCCTGCTTTAGACCTTTTCCTTTAACAGTTCTTATATGCAATAAACGTGGGCCATTAAGAGTTTTTTGCCTCTTCAGCTCACGTAATAAGCCATTCATATCATGACCATCAATAGGTCCCGAATAATCAAATTTGAGCGCTTCAAAAATATTATCTTGACCTGTTTCTTTTCCTGATTTGGTAGTGGTTAAGTACTCTTTAAGAGCTCCTACACTAGGATCAATACCTATGGCATTGTCGTTTAGTATAACTAATAAATCTACGTTACTTACTCCGGCGTGGTTGAGCGCTTCAAATGCCATACCGCTAGCTATACTAGCATCTCCTACAACGGCTATATGTTTTTTTGACGAGTTTGATAATTTACTAGCTATCGCCATTCCTAAAGCTGCACTTATAGCTGTAGAGCTGTGTCCTACACCAAATGTATCGTAGTTGCTCTCATCAATTTTTGGAAAACCGGATAACCCACCATAATCACGGTTAGTTTTAAACGCTTCTCTGCGGCCCGTCAAAATCTTATGGCCATAAGCTTGATGACCTACATCCCAAACTAATAAATCATCAGGTGTATCAAAGACATAATGCAACGCTATAGTAAGCTCTATTACTCCTAAACTAGCTCCTAAATGTCCTTCCTTCTGAGATATTATTTCTATGATATAATCTCTTAACTCTTGAGCAATTTGGGTGAGTTCGCTTTCGCGAAAGCGTCTTAAATCACATGGATCTTCTATCCTAGAAAGCAATGTTTCCTGCATGAGTCAAAGGTAATTCTTATCGTTGGGAATTTACTACTACCACTTTAATTAAGGCTGTATAGTCCTATTGTACCTATATTTTGTACAAAGTTATCGCGTAACTTACATTTAGATAGTAATAGTTCTACTACTTTTACAGCATGATTGAACCTTACGACGATATTTACTTTATGAAAAAAGCGATTCAAGAAGCTCAAGAAGCTCTTGACCGCAATGAAATACCGGTAGGTGCTATCATCGTTACACAAAATAGAATCATAGCACGAGGACACAATTTAACCGAAACATTAAACGATGTTACCGCTCATGCTGAAATGCAAGCTATTACAGCTGGCGCTAGTTTTCTAGGTGGCAAATATCTTAAAGACTGTACTATGTATATCACACTAGAACCTTGTCAAATGTGTGCCGGCGCATTGTACTGGTCACAAATAAGCAAGATAGTTTTTGGCGCTAGCGACAGCTCACGAGGATACAGGAATATGGGAACCCAACTTCACCCTAAAACTGAAGTTGTAAGTGGTATATTAGAAAATGAATGTGCTGCCTTGATGACGGAGTTCTTCAGAAGAAAAAGAGCGCTTAATTAGCAAAATAATTTAGTCTTTGAAGAAGCGTAACCTTTGAAGTCAAATTTTGATAAACACCCATACGCTTGGCTCGCCAAGTAACTAACTCACCTTCCTCTATTAATCCACTAGTTTTTCCAGCGATCGCGCGTTCCTTGCTGCCAGATCTTGAAATAAGATGAAAATCTATACTTCTGGCTAGATCAAAAACAACTTTCACATCGCCTTTAATACGTGTTTCTATTTTGATTACAGGCATATAAGCCTAGTTCCCGTTAAAATACCTCTTGCTTAATCTAGTAGCCAACTCACTCATCTCATCTTGTGACATACTTACTTTTGACGAGAAACGCATATCATCCATCGTACGTATGGGAATTAAATGTACATGAACGTGTGGTACTTCTAATCCAATAACCGACATTCCTATACGTTCACAAGTAATCTCTTGTCTTAATATTAAAGCGACCTCTCTTGAGAAACTCATTAAATCGTCATACTCTTGCTTTTCTAGATCAAATAATTTGTTTACTTCCTTTTTTGGTATACAAAGAGTATGCCCAGGAGCATTTGGATTAATATCTAGAAAAGCTAGAAAATTCTCATTTTCTGCCACCTTATGACAAGGAATTTCACCGGTGATAATTTTAGAAAAAATACTCATTACCTACTTATTTCCAGTATTTCTAATTTAATGGTTCCTACAGGAACTTGAACTTCGGCCACCTGACCAACTTCCTTACCCAAAAGTCCTTTACCTATAGGAGAATCGACTGAGATGTATCCCTTGGCCAGATCTGCCTCACTTTGAGCAACAAGTTTGTAATTCATCACCATGTTGTTGTTCAAATTTTTAATCTTAACAGTGCTATGAATAAGTGCTTTGGATAAATCCAGGCTGTTCTCATCAATAATCCTAGCGTTAGCCACGACTTGTTCTAGTTTTGAAATTCTCATCTCGAGCAAGCCTTGAGCCTCTTTGGCTGCGTCATATTCGGCATTTTCACTCAAATCACCTTTATCTCTTGCCTCGGCAATAGCTTGTGATGCCTTTGGACGTTCAACGTCTTTTAGTTGCTTTAATTCGTCTTTTAATTTCTTTAGACCTTCTTCCGTATAGTATGATACATTACTCATAATGCTATTTTTATGTGGATGTTTGTGTCGTATTTCGCTTTCGCGAAAGCGGAATAACTACGCCATCATGTTCAAACATCACACAGGTTGTTCTATAAATAAGAAAATCCCATCATTGCTGCGGGATTCTAAATCAAATATACGAAATAACTAAGTTTGCGTTATACATTTACACTCATTTTAAAAAAAGCTATGAAAAATTGGAAATTAATTTTAATTGTTTTGGGTTTTATATCCTGTGAGGACGACGAGTTGCGCAATCGTAATCCTAACTTACTGGATCTAGGATTTGCAGTCGAGTTGAACACATCCTTACCTCAATATAGTGGTTTAAACTTTCCCGGTAACACGGTTGAGGTTTCGGGTTTTGGGAATCGTGGTATTGTGGTCTATAATTCAAACAATAGAGATTATTTTGCCTTTGATTTAAGCGACCCCAACCATACACCTAATGAATGTTCTAGAATGGAAATAAATGGTATTGAAGCTAGTTGCCCATGCCCTACAGATAATAATAAATATAGCCTAATCAACGGTCAACCTTTAGAAGGCAATGGAGAATATGGCATGAAGGCATATCGTGTAGTGCGCAATGGGAATATTATTACCGTTTCAAATTGATTAAATTATGTATAGCTACAAACCTTATGATTAGAAAGGATATAGAATAATCTAGGGTTTTCCTACTTTGGTTTTCTATACATTTCAAAATGATTTGGAATAACGAATAAGAAACTTATTTAATCTTTGTCAAGACAAATAATAATATGCGTAATTCTGAAAGGCACCTAATAGAGTAATAAAAAATAATAAAATCCTGTACCAAGGTAGGTACAGGATTTTATGATTCTTCAAAGTTAAATAACTTTAAAAATTCAAGGTAACACCTGCTAAAAAGTTGATACCAGCTTGTGGATAATAACCTACACCTTCAATTGTTGTAATTGTATTTGGATTAGACCACGTGTCATCAAATGTGAAATAATAACCATTTGAGACGTACTTCTCATTAAAAATATTATTAATTAATCCAGTAAAAACTATCGAATCAAAAATGGATTTAGTTTTAAGAGTGTATATAAAGTTGATGTCAGTGGTTGAATAACTTTCTAACCTTGATAAATCAGCTTCTGTATTACTCATAAATTGTTCTCCTACAAACTTAGTCAATAAACTTACTTGAAAGGCTTCACTAGGTTGGTAAGTAAGCTGATTTGCTCCTACTATATTAGGTGAAAAAGCGATATCTGTAGATCCTAAGTCAACCAGCTCTCCGTCTCTAGAAACTACAGTATCCAAATTCTTATTTGAGCTTAAAGTAACATTGGTTTGTAATGTGAACTCATCAGATAATTGAATGGCAGTTTCTAATTCTAAACCTAGTCTATAACTCTCGCCACTATTATCTCTTAATGCCGCACCTACGTCATTGATTTCACCAGTAAGAACAAGTTGCTCCTCGTAATACATGAAGTAGGCATTTGCATTAAAGGCAATCTTATTATTTTTATGACGCCATCCCAGTTCAAAATCATTTAAACGTTCTGGCTCTATATTAGGATTATTCTCAAAATCATCTCTATTAGGTTCTCTACTAGCTCTTGCATAAGAGAAGTATAAATCATCATTTGAATCAATTGAATAAGTCAATCCTGCCTTTGGATTGAAGAATAAATAGTTCTCATCTACATTAAACATAGTAAGATTTGAATTTATACCCGATGTCTCGTAGTTAACATTTCTTACTTGCGCATCTAGATATAATTGAAATCTATCATCGAGTTTAAAGGTTCCTTTGGCAAAGGTTGAAAAATCATTTTTCTTACCATTTCCTTCATAATATCGGTCTCTAATTTCACTTTGACTAGCAAATCGCGCCCATATAACCTCACCGAAGTGATCTCCATCATAGTGACTAAAAGATGTTCCTAACAAAATATCCATCTTATTGTCCTTATAATTAACGTTTGCATTAACCACATAATAGTCATTATCTAACCATCTTCTGCGTATGAGATCAGTAGTATTAACCACCTGACCATCAACCGTTAATTCATCAAAACCGTAGGTGCTGAAATCATCATCCTCTCTATACTGCTCAAAGAAACCTCTACCATAGGTATAGTTCAAGCCTACATTTGATGACCAATTGTTATTGAAACGTTCATTCCAATGTAACTGATAATGATCTTGCTTGTAATCATCTACTTCACGATCATAAAATTGTGTAACACCGTTTTCATCTTCATATTGACCAGCAGGATTGAACCTTCGATCTTCTCTTAATTGATCTCCATCGATACCGAACCAAGATTGGTAAGTAACCTCTTCATTGGCAAAAGTTATGGCCTTGATCAGTGTATTGTCATCAACATAGGAACCTTGTAGGTAATACGATTTTAAATCGGTTGATGCTCTATCGATATACCCATCTGATGCTATGTTAGATAACCTTCCTGATATTTCAAAATGTTCATTAAGTAATCCTGTAGAGAACTTTAAAGTATGCTTTCTACTATTAAAGCTACCATAACTATTTGCAATTTGGCCAGTAGCGTTTTTATTAACTGCATCAGTCAACAAATTAATACTTGCACCAAATGCTCCACTACCGTTAGTAGATGTTCCTACACCTCTTTGTAATTGTAAACTTTCAACAGAAGATGAAAAGTCCCCTAAATTTACCCAAAACGTACCTAGAGATTCTGCATCGGTATAGGGAATACCATTAATAGTAACATTGGTAGATTGTGAACTTACACCACGCACTCTCAAACTGGTATAACCTATACCAGCACCAGCGTCACTAGTTGTAACAACAGATGGTAAAAAATTAAGTAATGTAGGAATATCTTGTCCTAAATTACGCTTTGCAAGTTCCTCTTTGGAAACGTTGCTGTGTGTGATTGGTGAATTTGCGTTTACACGAACGGCTTTTACAAGAACCTCATCCAACTTTTCGGCATTGGTAGTATCGGATACTTGTGTGTTTTGTGCTGTGACGCCTAATCCTAGTAAGGTCAATACAGCGACTGATAAATACTTCATTTTGAACTTTTTCGTTCAAATAAAAGGGGCATTTATTCGGTCTTGTTAATTAAAAATTTAAGAGGAATGTCTTTTCCTTTAATTAAGTGGATAATTACGCTTTCGCGAAAGCATAACAATCACCAACTTTAAAGAATATCCCTTGGCAGCATTACCTGCCCAGGTTCCTCGGGTATAATCTCAGCCAGTAATACCAGCACCCCTTGAGACGGCGCAAAAGTAATATGTACTAACTAAATACCAACTAAAAAAAAAGAGTATTTATTAGGCCTTATTTTCCTACAAATAATAAGAACTTACTTGAATTTATAAATACAAAAAAGTCCTTTAAGCAAGAAGCTTAAAGGACTTTTATACTATTAGTTAGGCAATTATTAGTTGCTTGTAATTCTAATGTTATCTAATTCGTAAGTTCCATCAAAACCAGCATCACCTGATCCCTCGTACTTAAATGCGATATAACCAGTACCCGTTAAACAGTCTAGGCTAGCAAATCCTGAAGGAACCCAGTTACCGAAGAATTCACTGTCTTCCACAATTGTAGGATCAGCAAGAGCTTCCCAAGTTGCTGTAGTTATTCCAGCAGTTGTTCCATCCCAGTCTGCACTGTAAAGTACTTGCATTTCTGAACCATCAGCGAAGCTATTAGACGTTTCAAAATCAAAAACTTCACCAGTTTGAGCATCAAAATCAATTTGTGGAGTAATCAACCAAGAGATAGTACTTGTATCGTTTGAACGGAAAGAACCTACTCTTACACTATTACCTAATGAAGCATTAGTTCCTCCTGCGCTATAAACTTCCCAAGTTTCAGTACCAGCTTCAATGAAGTTAGTCCACCCAGCTGGCTGTGCTATTTGACCTGTTGATTGCGTCTCAAAATTCTCTGAAAGAATTGTTGTTGCACCAGCGGCACCTACTAATCCACATGATACTACGTCAAAATCACAACGTACATTAGGATCAAAATCAAAGTCTGCAGGACCGTTTACCACGATCACAAAATTGTCATCTTCAAAATCTCTAGAAAGAATAGCAGTTACACTACCGCTTCCACCTGGTACACTTGCAGCTTTAAAATCTGAAAAAGTACTAGTTTCTAAGCGTACTGCAGGTGCAAAAAAGTCGGTACAAGATTGAAGAAATCTTAGTCCATCAAACTGATCAGTTGCCTCGGCAGCAAATGAACGATTATTAGCTACATCCTCGTCAGAGAACTGTGCACCATCTAAAACGATGTACGTATTAAGTTTATCAGTAGCAAAGTCGCTAGGAGTTACAACTGTAGGAACAATTTCTGCAACGATGTCATCTCTCAAAATGAAATCTTCTTGTTGTGAAGGTGCGATCTTCTCGATGTTAGTACCACTACCAGCTATTCCAATAACAGGAACACCATTAGAAATACCAGCAGTCAATCCATCTAATTTTACAAAAATTCTACGACCAAATTCATAGGTTGTAAATAAAGGACTATTATCTATAAGAACTTTTATACCAACTGTTGGGTTTTCAGGAGCATCCTGGATAACTATCTCTTCAAAAAAGTTTCCTGCTTCGTCACTTGAAATTACATAACCTTCCATGAATTCACCTGGAGTATCAAATGTTACTGTTCCGTTTTGTGACTGGTCAATTTGTGATACTACGTTACCTATTGTAACAATATTACTAGGATCTTCAATATCTACTAATCTTGTATCTGGCACTTCATATTCATCGTCTTCTACACACGAGAATGCAACAGCCATGATAGCTGCTAGTGCAAAAATTTTATTAATGTGTTTCATTGTTGCTTTATTTAAAAATTTCATCATTGCTTTATTAGAATCTTAAATATACGTTTAAGTAATAAGTTGTTCCATTTCCAAAGAAATATCTAGGAGCAAAAACTTCTTGAGGATTGTTTTGGTCATCCCTTACCGATCTAAAGTTAGAGTTACGTGCTTGTTCAAAACCACCTGTTTTGTATTCTCTATCAAATACATTATTAATAGTAGCAAAGAATCCAACAAACTTGTCTCCAATCTTCCATGATTTACCACCAATTACATTTACAAGCACATAATCTTCAAATTGTTCCTGAGCAAGTAATTCATTAGCCAGATCTTGATCATAATCATTAAAAACCTGACCGTCATAATCTAAGATAAAATTATCACTTCTGCGTAATGCGTTAACATCGATATAACCATTTGCAAAGTAATTCGTAGTTAGACCAATGTTCCAGTAATCAGGATCACGATATTCAAAACCTATTTGTAAAGCAGTTTCTGGTCCACCAGCTACATGATATCCGTCTAGCTTTGCAGTACCATCACCAAATCTAAGTTGACCGTCAAAATCATCACTAGTTAAATATAAGTCTGGATTATTAGTAAATACATTTTGTCCTAGTGCTGCAGCAGCTTTTAATTTAATCGTTGGAGTTGCTTGAACTTCAAGACCCATTTCAAGACCCATATTTCTACGGTCTATATTAGTCATTACTTCTTGAACAAAAGCACTACCATCATCTAGCGGTAAACCAGTAAGATCCTCTGTAAAGTAAAAACCTACATCGCTACCATCCATAAACTTGGTATAGTAGGCAGTTAAACGTGCTTTTACATTTGGAGTACTTAATACATAGCTCAAATCTGCGCTGTAAGAACGCTGCGATTCTATACCATCAACAATGTCGTTGTTTTGTCTTGCATTTGAAAAAACTGTTCTTATGTAAGGAGCTTGCGTCATATAAGCTGCGTGAAAATCTAAGAAGTTTTGTCCATTGATCTTATAAGTAGCACCACCTTTTACACCAAAATCGGTAAAGTCAACTTTATCACTTTTACCAAATGAACGATCACCTTGGAAGTTTCCGTTTTCAAATTTACCATTACGTTGGTAAGAGGTTTGTGACACAGATCCAGAAAGGAAGAAATCAACCTTTGCCGTTTTAAATTGTGCTTGTGCAAATGATGATATCACATCACTATCAATTTCATAACTGTACTTATAACGATCACCTAGCCCAACGATTCTATTCGGGTTTCTTACATCTGACTGAGCAAGAACATCAAGGTTTACATCTACCGACTCTTCCGCAAAAAAGTCTACATCTAGATAACCAGTTCCTCCTAATAAATCGTCAATTCTAGCATAGTTGTCACTATTTAAAGTTCGGTAACGAATTCCTCCGTTAAATAGGATATTATCTGTGATATCGGCAGTAATTATAGTGTTTGCAGAGAATAATTTGTCGTCAATTCTATCTTCTTGTAAAACATAAAGTGCGTTTCTGCCTTGATCAGCAAGAACTCTATTAGCTTCATAAAGACTGTTCCAGTCTAACTGACCGTCATTGATAAAGGCTTGTTCTGCTAGATAAGCATATTGAAAATCAATCGGATCAGACCCATTTCTTAAAAAGTAAGAAGGTAAGTTTTGATAATAATCCGGATTAGGATTTCTTGCACCACCTACATATACATTTTGACCACCAATTGTTTCTTGCGTAGTTCCTCCATTATCAATTCTAGTGTTACCTATTTTACCAAATTGATATGCCACATTGGTATTAACTCTAAGTTTAGGGTTTACATCCCAATAGTGGTTAAGCATTAGTATTGGCTCTTCTATCTCACGAATTCTAGAGTTGCGCTCATCATTGTTTAATTCACCCCAAAATGGATTGTAAGTAATTCCTTTTAAATCACGAATTTCTTGAGTAATAGCAGTACGTCTACCTCTTCTATTTGGAGTATACATACCTGTGAAGTTTAAGCTGTGTTTATCATTAAACTTCTTTTCAACAGAAATACCTAAAGAATTTGCATCGTAAGGTGTTCCATCAGTAAAACCTTCTTCACCAGCACGTCTTGAAGCATTAATTGCATAAGCCCAACCATTATTCATTAAGCCAGATCTATAACTAGCCATTAAACGATGTTGGTAACTACGATTACTTGATGCATAAGATACTTGAGATCCTGGACGCTGTTGCGACGCTCTCATATTTATACTTTGAACACCACCATAACCACCAAAGGTCTCATCAGCAGCACTTAGCCCCATAGTAAACACCTGGTTTCTCATGATATCATTAAGTCCACCCCAGTTACTCCATTGTGGACGACCAGAGAATTGCTTATTCATTTCAATACCATTAATAAGAACTTTACCGTCCTCACTATTTAAACCACGCGGTCTGAAGAAAGTTGCACTAAAATCAAATGCTGCAGCTCTCAAGAATTGATCTCTAGCACTCATCAATAGACCAGATACGTTGTTTGCCGCATTTTCATCATCGGCAAGATCATTCTCAGTTAAAGAAATAATCCCTTGTGACTGCACCTCTAGTGAATTATCTGGTGTCATGTACAAAGGATCTAAATCAACAGGATTTTGTAAAGAAATCACTACAGGTAGTGAAAGGGCGTAGTATCCTGTGCGAACTACTTGAACCGTTTGGTCTCCTACTGGGATTGCTCCTTCTATAACAAAGTATCCATCTGCATTAGAAGTGGCCTTGAAGTCCAGACCTTTAACGGTAATAATAGCACTAGGAATGGGCTCTTCTGTAACTTCATCAATCACGCGTCCTTTAATTAGTTCTTGCGCTTGGATTAAAGAAGTAAACAAAATTAAAAACCCGAAAAGTGCTTTTCTTAAGCTAGTAATCATAAGGTTAATATTAACATTTCGTTATTAAATCGGCGCAAAACTACGTCTTTATTATCAGTTATGTACCTTTGGCACCGATTTTGACTAGATATTTTACAATAACATAATATTTGAAAGAAAAAATGTTCAAAAAATTATTTCTAGGTGCTTTATGTATTTTCGCTTTCGCGAAAGCGAACTCACTACAAGCCCAGACTACACAAGCAAAACAGTACAAAGTTAAAACTGTTGCTTTTTACAATTTAGAAAACCTATTTGACGCCGAAGACGACACTACTATTAATGATGAGGCTAGTCCAATAATGGAAATGGCTGAAGGTAGACGCGCAGAAGTTTATAAGAAAAAACTTACTAGTATGGCGCGAGTTATTAGAAAAATAGGTGCCGATAAAGCTCAAACAGCTCCAACCATCCTAGGAGTTTGTGAAATTGAAAATCGTCGAGTTCTTGAAGATCTTGTCAACCATCCTTTACTCAAGGAATTTGACTATGGCATTGTACATTTTGATTCACCAGATCGTCGTGGGATTGACACTGCAATGTTGTATAAAAAAGCTGATTTTACAGTAACCAATGCAGAATCAAAAGAGCTTTTGATTTTTGATAAATCAAGCGGAAGAAGAATATACACTCGTGACCAAACTGTTGTGACTGGAAAACTGGATGGAGATGAGATTACATTTATTGTAAACCACTGGCCATCACGTCGTGGTGGTGAACAAAAAAGTAGACCCAACCGTGTTGCTGCTGCTGCATTGAATAAAAAAATCATGGATTCAATTCATAGTATTAATTCAATGGCAAAAATCATTACCATGGGTGACTTAAATGATGACCCTACAAATGAAAGTGTAAAGGTTACATTAAACGCTCAAAAGGATCGTGAAGATGTTAAACCACAAATGATTTACAACCCGTATATTCAAATGTTAAAAGATGGTTATAATACATTAGCTTATAGAGACGCAGGTAACGTTTTTGACCAAATAATGTTTACATATCCTTTATTAAGTGAGGCAAAACAAGATGGATACATGTATTATCAAGCTAATATTTTTAATCCTAGTTTTATGACCAATAAGACTGGACGTTATAAAGGTTACCCTAAGAGAAGTTTTTCTGATGGTGATTTTACCGGTGGTTACAGTGACCACTTTCCTGTTTACATTTATTTAGTAAAAGAAATTGAAGCTAAAACAGCAAGTCAAAAAGGATAGTTTTTACTAATCTAATATTTTAAAAATCCGTAGGTTCTACTTACGGATTTTTTTGTTTTCATTAAAAGTGATAGAAAGCATCTGTTATGAATTCCATGCGAGTTCCTGCTTTGTTTTTTATTATACTCATAATATCAAAACGCACTTCTACATCTTCTTGTGGTTCTAGGATTTCTTCTACAAAATGATGAGCTGCTGCTACTATCCTTTTAATTTGACCAGGTTTTAAAAAATCCTTAGGATCACCAAAGTCTGGTGTACTTCTGGTTTTAACCTCTACAATGGCTATAACATCGTTTAATCGAGCTATAATGTCAATCTCATTTTTTTGATAGACAAAGTTGGTAGCCAGAATTTCATAACCCAATTTTTCAAGATGAGCTACCGCCATCTTCTCTCCTTGTTTACCTAATTCATTGTGTTGCGCCATCCTATTGAGTTAATGTAATACGAGATTCTTCAATCGAGATATTCATAATTCTTCCCATTATCAAGCTTTGATTATTCTCGACATGTCCAGCTGGAATGTTGTAAATGACAGGATATGAATATTGTGCAGTACGTTCTTCAATAATTTGTATAGCTGTTTTACCAAAGGGAATGTCGTGATCATTCATACTTGTTAATCCACCAACTACTATCGCCTTTAATTGTGATAACAAACCAGCTCTGTGCAATGAATACAACATACGCTCAAAATGATACAAATACTCATCTATTTCTTCTATAAACAAGATTGAATTATGTGTTTTTGGGAAATCATCACTTCCTAGTAAACTGTATAAGATAGACAAATTGCCACCTATGAGAGTTCCCTGAATTTCCTGTGGTTTGATACCTCTATCATTTGGCACCATCATCTTAACAACTGGGTTAAAAAGAACCTCTATGAAACTATACTGATTAGCTAGTGATTTATTGGTCCACTCCATAGGCATTAAACCATGAATACTTTCCAGTCCTAGATTAATAATTTTTGAATGAATCAATGTGATATCCGAATAACCGATTATCCATTTAGGATACTTTAAAAGGACATTAAAATCTATCAAATCAAGAATTTGAATAGTACCATAGCCACCGCGTGCAATCCAAATTGCTTTTACATCTGGATTGCTTAATGCATTATTGAAATCATCTACTCGTTGTTGGATGGATCCTCCTTGTTGATGCTCTATTTTTCCAATGGTATCGCCACATATAACAGACAATCCTTGCTGTTCCAGTGCTTTGATAGCAGGTTGCAAAGAATCTTTTTGCGCACTTCTTGCTGTGCATAGTATATAAACAAGATCTCCTTTCTCTAAGTAATTAACTGGTTTATAACTCAATACAATTTGTTTTTAATCGATTTTTAAACTTTTATGAGTAATAAAAGTCATAAAACTAAGTTATAAATTTTTAACTTACCCTTTTAAACCACGTTGACATGACGGCTACACTTACTTCTTGTAATACAGATACTCTTAATACTTATGTACCTAGCGGTTCAAAACCATGGAATATAAATAGGGTAAGGCACGCTGTACGGAGGTTAGGTTATGGAATAGATCATATTCAAGAAAACAATGCATTGTCTGTTTCACCAGACGTATTTATTGAAGGTCTTATAACCGATGCGTTGGCCTACAATAACACTCCAGCTCCTAATTGGGGTTATTGGCGTCAAAGTGATTATACGGATTATAATAATGAAAGAGTAACCCAAATACAGCAATGGTGGACTCAAACTATGAATGACAATCTAAATCTTGGATTGAAGGCAAGAATGACCATGTTCTGGCATAATCATTTTGTTACCCGTGTAGAGGATTATAATGCGCCCAGTTGGTTATTTCAATATTACAATTTGCTACAAACTCATTGTTTAGGGAATTTTAAATCACTTACTAAAGCCATAGGAAAAAATGAATCCATGCTTGTATTCCTCAATGGAGCTCTAAATTATCAAGGTAATCCTAATGAGAATTATGCCAGAGAACTTTTTGAACTGTTTACTTTAGGAGAAAACAATAACTACACCCAGCAAGATATTGTTGAAGCTGCAAGAGCGCTCACTGGATATAATAGTTACACAGAGCTAGGTGCTCCCATTAACTTTTTACCAGCAGGATTTGATAATCAGTCCAAAACAATCTTTGGAGTATCGAGTAATTTTAATCACGACACTCTAATTGATCATTTATTTGCTGTAAGGGCAAATGAAATTTCAGATTTCATCATTAAAAAATTATATCGCTATTTCGTAAGCCCAGAACTACCTGCACAATCTATTATTGATACTCTCGCACTTACCTTTAGATCAAATAACTGGGAACTACTTCCCGTTCTCAGACAATTATTTAAAAGTGAACATTTTTTTGCTCAAGATGCTATAAGTGTCGTTATTAAATCTCCTATAGATTGTTTTTTAACCTTTATCAAAGAAGCGAATTTTACGATAACAGATCAACAATTATCAATCGTACATTACGTGAGTGCTGCATTAAGCCAAGAGCTTTTTAATCCTGTCGATGTTGCTGGATGGCAAGGAGATCAAGAATGGATCAATAGCACTAGCTTAACAGGTCGCTGGCAAGGATTAGAGTATATTATGTGGCAAGTATGGAATGACGATCCAGAACATTATCGCAATCTAGCCCTAGATATCGCTACCTCAAATACCGATCCTGCAATTATCGCACGTGATATTGTGGATAGGTTTGTTCCTCAATCATTGCATACAAATACAGATTACACCCTTGCAACACAAGTGTTTAAAGGAGATGTTCCAGAGAACTACTTCACATCGGGACAATGGAATTTACAATGGGGTAGCGCTCCATGGCAAACTCTTTTGCTCATTCAACACATATTTAGAATGCCAGAATTCCAACTTAAATAAGAAGCGTCATGTGTCAAAATAATAACAACTATCAAGATCCTAAATCACAAGCTCATCATGACGAACATGAAGCATGGAATCGTAGAACTTTTATACAAGCTTTAGGACTAGCAGGTGCAGGAGCATTTACCTTAGGCGGCAGCCAGATAAGTAGTGCCATGGCCTCACCCATAACAGCAGCACTTACTACAAGTACCAATGATAGAATTTTAGTACTTATTAGACTTAAAGGTGGAAACGATGGCCTAAACACTATCGTCCCTATATACGACTATGGAACCTATGCTAGTCGTAGACCTAGTATTTCATTACCTCAAAATACGCTGTACAATCTTAATTCCAATCTCGGGTTACCATCATTCATGAGCAGCCTGCAATCTAGATGGGGAAATGGAGAAATGAAAGTTGTTCAAGGTGTCGGGTATAACAATCAAGACTTATCTCATTTTAGATCTTCAGATATTTGGGCAAGCGCTGTGGAAACTACCAATGAAGAAACCGGCTGGCTAGGGAGATTATTTGAAAATGAGTATCCTAACTTTATACTCAATCCGCCGGCAGTGCCACCTGCTATTCAAATAGGTAGTTTAGGTAATTTGATATTTGACGGACAACAAACCAACTACGCCTTTTCAGTTGCCGATCCTCAACAATTGTATAATCTCGCACAAAATGGATGGCAGCATGATGTACTCAATGTCCCACCATGTACTTATGGAGATCAACTGAGTTTTTTAAGAACGACTACAAACACCACTTTTCAATATGCTGGTGTCATTCACAGTGCTTACCAAGCAAGTACTACACAAGCATCGTATAACAACAACACTATAGCCGATCAACTAGCCATTGTTGCTCGATTAATAAAAGGAAATTTAGGTACTAAGGTTTACATGGTAACTCTCGATGGATACGACACGCATGCTAGTCAAGCGGCAACACATGCAGATCGTATGCAAAAATTAAGTGATGCCATAGATGCTTTTTACACCGATCTAGCAGCTTATGGAAATCAGGACGAAGTACTCGCGATGACTATTTCAGAATTTGGTCGTAGAGTAGAAGAAAATGGCTCTAATGGTACGGATCATGGAGCTGCTGCACCCATGATGCTTTTTGGACCAGGATTAAACGGTAATGGGTTTGTAGGAAACCACCCTAGCCTTACTCAATTAGACGCTGCAGGTAATATGATCCATAATATAGATTTTAGAGATGTTTATAAAACCGTACTGCAAGATTGGTTATGTATACCTCAATCAACCATCGATCAAGCCATGCTCAATGGGAATTATAATACCTTAAATCTTGGTTTTAATTGTACAACTTTAAGTTTTGATGATAGTTCAATCCAAGACATCAAACATTTAGTCTACTACTCTGGCACTGAAAATATTTTACACCTTACCTTACAATCAGGTCGTAAATGTGACATTCGTATCTACGATATGCTAGGTAAGGAGATAGGTCAAATTTCTTCGGGATATTTAATGCCTGGTACACACGAATTTAACATTAAAAACACCCTAAACACAAGGCTTCAAGAAGGTATTTATATTTATAAAATTCAAGCCGGTCAGGATCAATTATCTAGTCAATTTCTTATGAAATAAACGGGTTATTTGAATTAAGTTATCCTGAGCTCAAGAAAGTGCTTAAAATTGCTTGTGCAGTGATCGCTTTCGCGAAAGCGAACTAAAAATTACAACTATTACAGGCCCAGAAAATATTTTATAAATGCTTTAAAACACTAGTAGTAACCTGTAACTTTGTACTCTTAATTTTACATGCATGAGTAATAGAGTAACAATAACGGCAGCATTACCTTACACCAACGGACCTGTTCACATAGGACACCTAGCTGGAGTGTATGTGCCAGCAGATATCTATGCCCGTTTTAAACGTTTAAAAGGTGAAGATGTAGCCTTTATTTGCGGTAGTGATGAACATGGAGTACCTATTACAATACGTGCTAAAAAGGAAGGCGTTACACCACAAGAAATAGTAGATCGATATCACAAGATTATACGTGATAGTTTTAATGTTTTTGGTATTTCATTCGACAATTACAGTAGAACCAGCGCACCTATCCATCATAAAACAGCAAGCGACTTTTTTAAGAAATTGTATAAAGAAGGTAAATTCATTGAACAGGTTACTGAACAACTATATGATGAAGAGGCTGATGAATTTCTGGCAGATCGATTTGTTGTTGGTACTTGCCCAAAATGTGGTAATCCAGAATCGTATGGTGATCAATGTGAAAAATGCGGGACAAGTCACAATGCAACAGACTTAATCGATCCACGTAGTGCAATTACTGGGAATAAACCACAACTTAAAGAAACAAAACACTGGTTTTTGCCACTTGATCAATACAGTGATTTTTTAGAACAATGGATTGTTAAAGACCACGCTGCAGACTGGAAAACCAATGTTCTAGGACAGGTAAAAAGCTGGATAAATGACGGTCTTAAACCACGCGCTGTAACACGTGACCTAGACTGGGGTATTCCTGTACCTGTAGAAGGTGGTGATGGTAAAGTACTTTACGTTTGGTTTGACGCTCCTATAGGCTATATAAGTGCTACAAAAGAATGGGCAGATCGTACCGGTAAAAATTGGGAGAATTACTGGAAGGACAAAAACACCAAACTGTATCACTTTATCGGTAAGGATAATATCGTATTTCACTGTATCATATTCCCTGCCATGTTGAAGGCACACGGCGAATTCATCCTACCAGAAAATGTCCCTGCAAATGAATTTTTGAATCTAGAAGACGATAAAATTTCAACCTCGCGCAACTGGGCTGTATGGCTACATGAATATCTAGAGGATTTCCCAGGGCAACAAGATGTATTAAGATATGTGCTTACCGCAAATGCCCCAGAAACTAAAGACAATAATTTTACTTGGAAAGATTTTCAAGCACGTAATAATAACGAACTAGTAGCTGTACTCGGTAACTTTATTAATCGCGCACTCGTGCTCACGCATAAGTACTACGATGGAATAGTACCGCAACCCAATGATTATAGTAGTTACGACCTACAAACCCTGGAAGAATTAAAGAAGTTCCCTTCTATTATTGAGGAGAGTATTGAAAAATTCCGCTTTCGCGAAAGCGCAACAGAATTACTTAATCTAGCCAGATTAGGAAATAAATACCTCGCTGATGAAGAACCATGGAAACTTATAAAAACAGATCCTGATCGAGTACAAACAATCATGTTTGTTGGGTTACAAATTGCCACAGCTTTATCAGTATTAAGTAAACCCTTTTTACCTCACACGGCAGTTAAATTAGATAACATGCTTAATTTAAAAGCAGAGGATTTATCATGGAACGACATTGCGACTAAGGACGTTTTACTTCCTTCTAATCATCAAATTAATAAAACTCAATTGTTATTCTCACGTATTGAGGATGAACAAGTTCAACAACAGTTAGATAAGCTTGAAGCAACTAAAAAAGAAAACGCACAATCAAATCCTAAACTTATGCCACAAAAAGAAGAAACAAATTACGATGACTTCATGAAAATGGATCTGCGAGTAGGAGAAATTCTAACTGCCGAAAAGATGCCTAAAACGGACAAACTAATGGTAATGACCGTAGATACTGGTATCGATAAACGTACCATAGTTTCTGGAATAGCACAACACTTTACAGCAGAAGAATTAATAGGACGTAAAGTTACCGTGCTTGCCAATCTTGCGCCTAGAAAATTACGTGGTGTGGAATCTCAAGGGATGATTTTACTAGCCGAAGATCCTGATGGTAAACTGGTTTTTGTTAATCCAGATGACGCTGTTGTAAATGGGGCTACCATAGCATAAACATACTAAGTAATCCTTCTTATAAATAAAAAAGTAGCTGTATAGCTGCTTTTTTATTTAATGAACCTAAGTTTTTATTTTAGTTCGCTGGAATCAAAAATTTTCTATGATCTAGGCAATGGCACATAACTATCATCATTATCCATCATAGGAAATGTTTTGTTACGCCACGCTTGCTTTGCTTCTTCAATCTTATCCTTTGAACTACTCACAAAATTCCAGTGTATAAAACGTTGTTCTGGTAATTGTTCACCACCAAAAAGTAAAATATGGCTGTTGGCTTTGATAGTAAGGTTGCACACGTTTTCTGTTTTACTTACCAGCATATTTCCTGCACTTACGGCTTTATCACAAGCGATCACACCACCTTCAACTATGGTAACACCTACTTCTCCTTTTAATTTGTCAGCAATACACAAATCATAATCGGCTGTGGTTTTAATGTCAATCATGAATAAAGGAGTGTGTACGGGAACAGGTGATGTTTTACCATAACCAGTTCCTGCTACAAGTGTGAATTTTGCAGTGCCATCTTCCCAATTAGGTAACTCATTGGCATCGATGTGATGAAATTCTGGTAGCGCATTTTCAAGCTCCTTGGGCAAGGCTATCCATATTTGATAACCATGCATGGTAAACTCAACTTTATCTTGCCTTAATTGATCTGGTGTACGTTCTGTGTGAGAGCAACCACTTCCTGATACCATCCAATTAACAGAACCTGGTTCAATGAGCTGTCTGGTTCCTAGAGAGTCTTCATGCATTATCGAACCTTCCATTAAATAGGTAAGAGTGGATAACCCTATGTGAGGATGTTGATCTACATCCATATACTTATCTGGACCTAGTTTCGCTGGTCCCATGTGATCGATAAATATAAATGGGCCTACCATGCGCTTTTTCCTAAAAGGAATCAACCTACCTACTAGAAAGTCTCCTATATCGCGACTGCGCTCCTCAATAATTAAATCAGTATTTGACATGGGTTATTTTTCATAAATATAGTAGGAATATCGCTTTCGCGAAAGCGAGACAATATTCAAATCTTTTTACATAAAAAAACCGTTACTTGAACAAGTAACGGTTTCTATATTCTATAAGAATCACTTATTATTTCAAAGTTTTCTTTACTTCTACCTCACGGAAACATTCAATAATATCTCCTTCTTGTAGATCATTGTAATTCTTGATTTGCATACCACATTCGTAACCTTTTGCTACTTCCTTAACGTCATCTTTGAAACGTTTAAGAGCTGCAAGTTCACCAGTATACTTAACAACACCATCTCGAATTAGGCGCACGCCACCATTACGATATATTTTACCATTAAGAACCATACAACCTGCAATGGTACCTACTTTAGATATCTTGAATGTCTGACGAACCTCTGCATCTCCGGTAATTTCCTCCTTAAGCTCAGGAGAAAGCATTCCTTCCATAGCATCCTTAAGATCGTTAATCGCATCATAGATTATGCTATAAGTACGGATATCCACCTCTTCCTTCTCTGCTACTGTACGAGCATTACCTTGAGGTCTTACGTTAAACCCGATGATAATCGCATCTGAAGCTGTTGCAAGAAGCACATCACTTTCTGTAATTGCACCTACACCTTTATGGATGATATTAACTTGTATTTCTTCAGTTGAAAGTTTCTGGAACGAGTCGGTAAGTGCCTCTACAGATCCATCAACATCTCCTTTCAGGATTAAGTTAAGTTCTTTAAAGTCTCCTAAAGCAATACGTCTACCGATTTCATCAAGTGACAGCGTTTTCTGAGTACGTACAGATTGTTCACGTTGTAACTGTGTACGTTTAGCGGCAATATCTTTGGCCTCGCGTTCATCTTCAAACACATGGAACTTATCACCTGCTTGTGGTGCTCCATCTAATCCTAGAATAGAAACCGGAGTTGATGGCCCAGCTATTTCAATAACTTTACCACGCTCATCATGCATTGCTTTTACTTTACCGTGTGTACGTCCTGCAAGAACGTAGTCTCCGATTTTAAGAGTACCAGCTTCAACAAGAATGGTAGAAACATATCCACGTCCTTTATCCAAGTAAGCTTCTACAACTGTACCTACAGCAGGCTTATTAGGATTTGCTTTTAGATCAAGTAACTCGGCTTCTAAGATTACTTTTTCAAGTAGTTCTTGAACACCTAAACCAGTTTTGGCTGATATATCGTGTGATTGAATTTTTCCACCCCAATCTTCGACTAGTAAATTCATATTTGCTAGCGACTCTTTTACCTTATCAGGATTTGCAGTTGGTTTATCTACCTTATTTATAGCAAATACGATAGGAACTCCTGCGGCTTGGGCGTGACTAATTGCCTCTTTGGTTTGTGGCATTACATCATCATCTGCTGCAATTACAATTATTGCGATGTCCGTAACTTGTGCACCACGAGCACGCATGGCTGTAAAGGCCTCGTGACCTGGTGTATCAAGAAAAGCAATACGTTGACCATTATCAAGAGTCACACCATAAGCACCGATGTGCTGTGTTATTCCTCCACTTTCGCCAGCGATTACATTTTCCTCACGTATGTAATCCAGTAATGATGTTTTACCATGATCTACGTGTCCCATTACTGTAACAATAGGAGCTCTTGTTTCTAGATCTTCTTCGTTGTCCGCAACTTCTGTAATTGAATCTTCAATATCGGCAGTAACAAACTCTACTTCATAGCCAAATTCCTCAGCTACTATAGTCATTGTTTCTGCATCCAATCTTTGATTCATTGTCACCATCATACCTAGGGACATACAAGCTCCAATAATCTGGTTAACCTGAACATCCATCATAGTAGCTAGATCGTTAACAGTAACAAACTCTGTTACTTTAAGGATCTTTTCTTCTGCACTAGCTTGTTCTTGTTCAACGCGCTCTCTATGTTGATCACGTTTATCACGACGGTAACGAGCAGCTTTGGACTTGTTAGATTTACCTTGCAGTTTTTCTAATGTCTCGCGAACTTGTTTTTGGATTTCCTCATCAGTAGGTTCCTCCTTAACAACATTCTTTCTACCTCGTTTATTACTTGGTTTGTTTCCTCCTGGTTTACCGCCACGACGGTTATCAGGTTTAGAGATACGTTTACGTTTACCTCTTGAAGAATCTGTCTTCTTTTTCGGTTTTTGGAATTTAGAAAGGTCTATTTTTTGTCCCGTAACCTTTAACCCATCTAATTTCTTATATTCCGTTTGAATCTTCTCTGGTTCAGAGTTTTCAGGAGCCGCAGCTTTCTCAGGAGCAGGCTTCTCTGTCTTTACTTCCTTTTTAGGAGTTTCCTTTTTTGGAATCGGTTTTTGATCTTGTTTAGCTTCCTCTTTTTTAGGAGCAGCTTTTTTAGGCGCTTCCTTTTTCTTCTTAGGTTCAAGATCAATTTTACCCTTAATAGTTGCTCCTTTAACAGCTTTTCTGTTTGAAACTACTGCTGGTCCTTGAGTTTCCTTTTCAGGAGTTTTCTCTTCTACCTTTTCAGGAGTTTTGTCCTGGGTTTGTTTTTCAACTTTAGCAACAGGTTCTTCCTTTTTCTCAGGAGTTGGCTCCTCAACAGTTTCTTCAGGTTTAGCATCTAAATCTACTTTACCTACCTGTTTAGGTCCGTCCAGTTTAGCTTTGGCTTTAATGATTTTTTCTTCCTTAATGCGCTGCTTTTCCTCTTGCTCCTTCTCACGCTGTAAACGCAATTCTTCTTGTTCCTTGCGTTTTTCGGCGCTTACTTCTTTAGAAGCTACCTTCTTGCTTTTGTCTGTCTGAAACTCATCAGCAAGTGCCTGATACACGGTAGCATCAATCTTAGTCGTAGGTCGAGCTTCAATCTCGATACCTTGAGCGTTAAGATATTCTACAGCGCGATCAAGAGAAATATTAAATTCTCGAAGCACTTTATTAAGTCTCATATTTTTAATTTCAGCCATAAATATGGTTACGGGTTGTGACTACTATTTAATCTTCAAATTCAGACTTAAGAATGTTTACTACCTCATAAATAGTTTCATCCTCAAGATCAGTACGTTTTATTAAGTCAGCAACGTCTTGCTCTAGAACACTTTTGGCAGTATCCAAACCTATTTTCTTGAATTCTTCGATAATCCACATTTCGATTTCATCAGAGAATTCGGTAAGCTCTACATCTTCTTCAGCACCTTCACGAATAACATCTATTTCGTATCCTGTAAGCTTTCCTGCAAGACGTATGTTATGTCCACGTCTACCTATCGCTTTTGATACTTCATCAGGATGTAAAGTTACTTCAGCACGTTTATTTTCCTCATCTAGATTCATTGAAATAATCTTAGCTGGACTCAATGCGCGTGCAATATACAACTGTGTATTGTTAGTAAAGTTAATTACATCAATATTTTCATTTCCTAGTTCACGTACAATACCGTGAATACGAGAACCTTTAACACCAACACAGGCTCCTACAGGATCAATTCTATCATCGTAACTATCGACTGCTACTTTTGCTTTTTCACCTGGTTCTCTAACCACTGCTTTAACCTGAATAACCCCATCAAAAACTTCTGGGATTTCTTGCTCAAACAGCTTTTCTAAGAATTTAGGAGATGTACGAGAAAGAACGATGTTAGGTTTTGTACCTCTCATTTCAACACTCTCTATTACTCCTCTAACATTCTCCCCTTTTCTAAAAAAGTCAGATGGTATTTGTCGATCTTTAGGTAGAATAATTTCATTTCCTTCATCATCTAGCAATATAATCGCTCTATGTCTGATGTGGTGAACTTCGGCACTGTACAACTCACCTTCAAGATCTTTAAATTGTTTAAAGATGTTTGTGTTATCGTGCTCATGAATTTTTGAAATTAAATTTTGTCTAAGTGCCAATATAGCTCGGCGACCTAATTGTACTAATTTAACCTCTTCTGCAACATCTTCTCCAACTTCATAATCTGGCTCTATTTTACGAGCCTCGGTTAATGAAATCTCTGAATTATCATCCTCAACCTCATCATCTGCCACTACGACGCGATTACGCCATATTTCTAAATCTCCTTTATCAGGATTAATGATAATATCAAAGTTATCATCCTCTCCATACTTTCTTTTCAATGCAGTCCTAAGAACATCTTCAAGTATCGCCATCAACGTGACGCGATCTATCATTTTTTCATCCTTAAACTCAGAAAAAGACTCGATCAACGCGAGATTTTCCATATCTTGATATTAATTAAATTTTATTACCACTTTTGCTTTTTTGATCTCTTCAAATGAAGGAGACCATTCTTTTTCAACAGTCATTTTTCCTTTTCCCACCGTTTTAGGAACACGTGCTTTCCACTTAATGGTTACACCATTTTCTTGAACCGAAATAAGCTCACCAGTTTCTGAACGTTTTTCTCGATCGGTAATCTCTAGTGTGCGTCCTATATTTTTCTTGTATTGTCTAGGCAGTTCTAAAGGAGTTGTAGCTCCTGCACTCGTAACCTCTATTGAGAAATCAACTTCATCTCTATCCAGGTTGTGCTCTACTGCTCTAGAAACAAATACGCAATCTGCAAGAGTCACGCCATTATCACCATCGATGATTACTTTCATGTCATTACTAGCTCCCATTTTAAAATCGATTAGATATAAATCAGGACGCTCTTCAAACGCTTCATTTAGTAATTCAAGTGCTTTTTCTTTCAACATAGCTATAAAAAGAGGGGACAATCGTCCCCTCGAATCCTTTCAAATACGCTGCAAATATAACACGATTTAATGATTACTGCAAGTAACACAGCTATTTATGATTATCGATAAATTCACTATCTTTAATACTCACTAAATTCCACCAAGATGAAAAAAATAATCGTCCCTACTGATTTCTCCATTCAAGCAGAAAACGCATTGAGAATAGCGGCCGACATGGCACGTGAAAACGATGGCGAAGTATACCTTCTTCATCAACTAGATCTTCCTTTACACCTAGCAAATAATGGCAGCTCTAATTTACCCGAAGCTGTATTCTTTATGAAATTAGCCAAAGAAAAATTTGACAACTTGATGAAAGCAGATTTCTTAGACGGAGTAACCGTTCATGGTGACGTTGCTACTGGCGCAGCATTTAGCGGAATTATGGACACCGTAAAAAGACATAATGCCGATATTATTGTAATGGGTTCACATGGTGCCGATGGTGTTAAAAATCTATTTATAGGTTCTAATGCAGAAAAAGTAGTGCGCAATTCTGAAATTCCGGTACTTATCGTAAAAGACCGTAAAGAAAGATTGGATGTAAACGAATTCGTTTTTGCAACGGATCTAGATCCTAATTCAACAAGCGCTCTTAAAGAGGCTGATAATTTTGCCAGACAAACAAATTGCCACTTACACTTACTATACGTAAATACACCAGGAAACTTTTTATCCACTAGAGACGCCAGCGCCAAAATGCAGGAATATTTAAAAAATGTAAATGTAGAACCCAAAGATTATACTATATACAATGATCAATCGGTAGAAGAAGGTGTTTTTAATTTCTCCAAGGATATCAAGGCCGATGTTATAGGAATGGCAACACATGGACGTCGTGGTTTATCTCACTTCTTTAATGGTAGTGTAAGTGAAGATGTAGTTAACCACAGCAGTCTTCCAGTTATCACTTTTAGAATTAAGTAGTCTAAAAACTAAATTTAAAAACAATAACAATAAAAAAATCCCGAAGCAAAAACTTCGGGATTTCTCGTTACTTGTTGGCCTACTAGGACTCGAACCTAGAATGACGGTACCAAAAACCGCAGTGTTACCATTACACCATAGGCCATCTAAGCGGATGCAAATTTAACACAAACCTATAACTGTGCAAAAAAAATTGAAAAAAAATTAAAAAAATTGTTCCCGCCCATAATCTAGCCTTTTGCCGTGCAAGAACTACTAGGTTTTGCCGTTATGCTTTACAAAAGCATGAATAAGAATGCTTATTTTCGCCCATAGATTTTACCACAATTATGAATTGGAATTACGATCAACTAAATAAAATCATTGGATGGATCACCTTTGCCATCGCCTTAACCATATTCTGGCTTACAGTAGAACCTACAATTAGTTTTTGGGACGCTGGTGAGTACATCGCAACATCGGCAATGCTCGAGGTAGGACATCCACCTGGAGCACCGTTGTATCAAATGCTAGGCGCATTCTTCTCAATTTTCACTACCGATGCTACTCAAATCGCCTACATGGTGAATTTGATGTCGGTGTTCTCAAGTGCCTTTGCTGTGCTTTTTATGTTTTGGTCACTCACTTTATTACTTAAAAACCACATACTTAAAGATAAGGCAAGCGATACTATGGTTCTAGGTAGCGCAATGATAGGCTCATTAGCCTTTGCTGTAACTGATAGCTTTTGGTTTAATGCTGTAGAGGCAGAAGTATACGCCATGACAACCATGCTCATGAGTTTAATGTTTTACCTAGGCCTTTTGTGGGAACGCGACATGCTTAAACCTAGAGGTAATCGCTGGCTTATTTTAATCTCATTTATTATAGGTCTTTCCTTTGGAGTGCACTTTCTAGGATTACTTACCATACCAGCTATTGGACTTTTATGGTACTTCAAGCATTATAAAAAAATCACTCCTCTTAATTTCATACTCGCAAATGTCGCTGTTGTCGCAGTCCTTCTATTTGTTTTCCTATTCTTAGGACCTAATACCTTGGCTATTTTTGGCCAACTGGAAATTTTCTTTGTCAATGACATTGGGTTGCCATTCAATTATGGTACTATTATAGTTTTTGTTTTAATTGTAGCCTTATTCATTTATTTAATTACGCTTTCGCGAAAGCGTAATCTACCACTACTAAATACCATAACACTAAGTATCGCATTTATCCTTATAGGTTTTTCCTCATGGGTAATGTTACCCATAAGATCAAATGCTGGAGTTCCTATAAATGAAAACCGTCCCGAGGACGCACGATCATTACTGGCTTACTATAATCGTGAACAGTATCCTAAACAAACTATTTTCTACGGACCTTCATTTACCGATAGGTATGTAGGTCTAGATCCTGACGAGCCTTACGTGGATGAGAAACCTAAATATGAACGCAATGATGAATTAGGAAAGTACGTGATCGTAAATAATTATGAGGATGCTGCTCAAAACACCCATAGCGATCACAAAGGATTTTTTCCTAGAATGACCGACGGTAGTAGGGCTACTAATTATGTTGAATACATGGGTGAGCTGCCTTATGAAATCAAAAAAGGGTATGAAAACAATCCACAACTACTAGAGGTTTTAGGCCAGTTAGAACTAGATTACAAATCAGGAAAAATTGAAACTAACGAGTATATCAATGCCATTGTAGGTTTAAGAGATTATATTACTGTTTCAAAACCAGGGTTCTTTCAAAACGTAGATTACATGTTGAATTATCAAATTTCATACATGTACTTAAGATACTTCATGTGGAATTTTACCGGAAGACAGAATGATGTTCAAGGAGAATGGGATCCATTTAATGGTAACTGGATAAGCGGAATTAAGTTTATTGATGAATTCAGACTAGGTAATCAAGATGAGTTAAGTGAGGACATGTTAAATAATCCTGCACGCAACACTTATTTCTTTTTACCATTAATCCTAGGTTTATTAGGTGCTATTTTTCATTTTACAAAAGATAAAAAGTCTTTTTATGTTACCCTAGTACTTTTTGTTTTCACCGGGATTGCCATAATTATTTATCTTAATCAAGCCATTTTTCAAGTAAGAGAACGTGATTATGCCTATGTAGGTTCCTTTTTAGTATTTTCTATGTGGATAGGAATGGGAGTTTATTCTATCTATGAAGGATTAAGAGACCTTATAAAATCAAAGCCAGCACAATTAGTTTCACTCGTAGCTTGTTTTGCAGCAGCACCTTTACTCATGGGTGTTCAAAACTGGGACGACCATGATAGATCAGGAAAATACTCTGCCTTAGAAAATGCGCGTAAATACTTGGATAGCTGCCTACCTAACGCCATGATATTTACAATAGGTGACAATGACACGTTCCCTTTATGGTATTTACAAGAGGTTGAGAATTATCGCACTGATGTTAGGGTTGTATGTACTTCCCTATTAAGCACAGCCTGGTATATGGATGATATGAAAAAACAAGCATGGGACAGCGCTCCAGTTCCTAGCACTTTATCACACAGCGATTACACCTACGGCACTAGAGATGTTTTATTACCATTAGATAAAGAAAAAGCTGTTGAAATGGGTGCTCCTAAGGCATTCCTTAAAGATACGCTGGACATCACAGACTGGATGGCATGGGTACGCAGCAACAAGCGTTATACCATGGAAGATCGATTCGGGCCTTATGAAGAGCATACTTATCCTAGTAAATTCATACGAGTTCCTGTCAATAAGCAGGCTGTACTAGCTAATGGTGTTGTACCTGAAAAAGATGCTGATAAAATAGTTGACGAAATAATCATTGAACTAGACAGTGATTATGTATATAAAAACAGAATGTTCATGCTGGATATTCTTGCAGCTAATAACTGGGAACGACCTATTTATTTTTCTGGTGGTGCCTTTGGTGACGAAGACTATATCTGGATGAAAGATTATCTTCAATTAGATGGCTGCGCTTATCGTCTAATACCTATAAAATCAGAATACGACCCTAGAGATCCATTTTCAATGGGTCGCGTTGATGCTGATCATGGATATGAGGTATTAAAAAGTTGGAAATGGGGCAACAGCGGTAATCCAGATGTTTTACACGATGTAGAAACTAGACGCAATAGTGTAGGGTTTAGAAGTAATATCACCCGAGTAGCTACCGCACTTACCGAAGAAGGCAAACTAGATAAAGCTGAGGAAATCCTAGACCTGGGAATGGAAAAAATGCCTTTAGAATTATTTGGGCATTATTCTATGATAGAACCTTTTGTGACTGGTTATTATAATATCGATAAAAGAGAAAAAGCACGTGATTTACTATTGAGAGTAATTGCCAAATATCAAGATGAATTAGAGTTCTATGAGAACTTTAATATTGACGATCAAGGTGAAGATGTAAGCATTGCAATTATTACTGCTGTTGAGAGGTATAGAAACCTTGTACAGTCTGCTATTCTAGCAAAAGATATGAAATTTGCTACTGAGCAAATTGATATTTTTAATGAATATATGATGCGATTCCCTAAACAGTATGATCCTAGAGAAAAATTAAGTATTGTAAATACTATATCGTCAAATAGCGACGATTTAGATCCTGCGTTAATCGATAGTGCAATGCTAGAATTACTAAGAATAAACGAGGAAAATACTGATCTTGAATCTTTACAAACTCCAAAGTCAGATAGCCTGGATTAAAAATGAGATGGTATCCCTTTCATAATCCTGATTGGGTCACTTCCCTTTTCCCAGGTTGTACCTGGCACAAAAGCCGTTCAGAAAAAAAAGTTTATTTAACCTTTGATGATGGACCTCAACCAGATGCAACAGCTTATGTTCTAGAGCTTTTAGATTCCTATGGAATGAAAGCTACCTTTTTTTGTGTAGGAGATAATGTAATTAAACATCCTGATCTTTATGACAGTATATTAAATGGTGGTCATCAAACAGGTAATCATACTCAACACCATTTAAATAGTTGGAAAACCAATGACAAACAATACATTAAAAATGTAAAGCTTGCAGAGTTTTCTATTAAATCAATGTTGTTTAGACCACCGTATGGTAAATTGGGGTTATCTACTTATAACTCATTAAAAAAACTAGGGTATCAAATTACAATGTGGGACGTACTTTCAGGAGATTTTGATGTTAATCAAAACCCGACGGTTGTATTAAAACAGTTAAAAAAGCATACTAAAAACGGAAGTATTATTGTGTTTCATGACAGTGACAAATTTCTAGAAATGTTGAAACAAGTGCTTCCCGAATATTTACAATACGTGAAGGACAACGGCTGGGAAACAGCAACACTTTAATTTAAGAGTACTGTTGTAATAGGGTAACAAGAGCATTTCCATCTTGTATTCCACTTTGACGCCACATCATCTCACCAGACTTATAAAGGATAAAAGTAGGCAAGGTTTTAATACGTAGGGCATTGGACAACTCGACATTCTTATCGACATTGATTTTTATCACTTTTGCTTGATCTCCAAGGGTAGCAGCAACATTTTTTAAAATATCCTGCATACTTTGAGATTCCTCATTCCACTCGGTAAAAAAACTAAGTAGAACAGGTTTTTCAGTATTTATAAGCTCGCCAAATTTTGACATATCAAGTACACCTTATCTTATCAAAAATAAGAAACTTTACTCTATTAAGCACGTTTTAAGGTTATCACTGTTATCTCTGGCCAAATTCCTGCACGTCCAGAATAACCTATGAAACCAAATCCACGGTTAACATTTAAAAATTGATCTAATTCCTTATAGATACCAGCCCATCGTTTGTAAACAAAACTCACTGGACTCCATTTAAAAAAACCAGGTATCTCAACACCAAACTGCATTCCATGAGTATGACCACTTAGAGTGAGATGAAACTTTTTAGGGTGATCTTTAACTTGTAATTCCCAGTGACTAGGATCATGACTCATTAAAACTTTAAAACTAGAATCCGACAACGAGGCGCTAGCTTTGTCTAGATTACCATATTTAGGAAAACGTCCACCACCATAATTTTGAACTCCTACAATATGTAAACTATCCGCACCTCTCTTAATTTCATGTGCTTCATCCATCATTAATCGCCATCCCATATTCTTTTGAATTTCGAACAACTCTTCAAGATTTTTACGCTTTTCACTTTGACTATCCCAATTCACATAATCACCATAATCATGATTCCCTAACACGGAAAACACACCATCCTTGGCCTTTAATCTTCCCAAGATTTCTTCCCAACCATAAAGTTCTCGTGCCACGTTATTAACCAGATCACCTGTGAACAATATGACATCACTTTGTTGTTTATTTACAAGGTCAATGGCATAGGCTACCTCATCCTTGTCATCAAAACTACCTACGTGAATATCACTTATTTGAGAAATTTTATAACCATTAAATTCTTCGGGTAAATCCTCAAAACTTAATTCATATTCACGCACTTGATAATTGTATTTTCCTTTCCAGGCTCCATATAAAATAGCACCAAAAGGCAATGCAGCTAGTGCCAGTCCCGTTTTGGCTATAAATGAACGACGGCTAGGCAGGAAAGATGAGCTAGCGTCAGACATTCCTTCTAGGTCGGTAGAATTATGCTTTCGCGAAAGCGAGATAACACCTTCTACAATCCTCACAATATCCTCGAAGAACATGATGAGTAAGAAGAACGTTTTGGCTGCTAGAAAAGCCAAAAATAAGGTTACTGCAAAATCTCTTACTGGAACTACTTGAGTGCGATCTGGAGATAAATAGAATTGTAAAACAACGTTTAGGAAAATAAGTATTGATACAGCTAGATATACCCATTTCCACCAATGACCCTTAGCTAGTACTCGAATAAGTTGAAAAGCATAAATTTCAACAATAATGAAAAAACCTATGATATATATAAATCTCATGGCGCTAAATTAACTCAATACAACAGGTTATGGATTAAGATAAAGTTAAAGCCGGCGCTCTTGCTCACCCTAGCATATAGTTTTATCTTTAACCTTCTCAAATTTTCATCATGACGAACGACGGAACCGACGATAAAAGACTGTTTTTACTAGATGCTTATGCTTTAATTTTTAGAGGATATTATGCACTTATTAAAAATCCTAGAATCAATTCACAAGGCATGGATACCAGTGCCATAATGGGATTTACTAACAGCCTTTTTGATGTTATAAGACGTGAAAAACCAGAATATCTAGCTGTTGCCTTTGACAAGGAAGGAAGTGCAGAGCGTACCGAACTATATGCAGATTATAAAGCTAATCGTGACGAAACACCAGAAGCAATTAAAATAGCCGTACCCTACATACAACAAATATTAAAGGCGATGCACATTCCCATTATCGAGGAAGCTGGTATCGAGGCCGATGATTTAATAGGTACTTTATCAAAACAAGCCGAAAAAGAAGGATTTACCGTTTATATGGTAACACCAGATAAGGATTATGCACAGTTAGTTTCTGACAATATCTACATGTATCGTCCTGCTCGCATGGGCAATGGGATAGAAATATGGGGCATTCCCGAAGTTCAAAAAAAGTTTGAAGTAGATCGACCTGAACAAGTAATCGACTATTTAGGAATGATGGGTGATGCCAGTGATAACATTCCAGGGTTACCTGGAGTAGGAGATAAAACTGCAAAAAAGTTTATTAAGGCCTATGGATCCATGGAAGGACTTTATGAAAACCTTGATCAACTTAAAGGTAAAATGAAAGAAAAAGTAGAAGCTAATAGAGAATTAGGTTTTCTTTCAAAACAGCTTGCAACCATTAAATTGGATTGCCCTGTTCAATTTAACGCAAGTAAATACACACTGGATGATCCAGATGTTGAGAAAGTTCATGAGATTTTTGATGAATTGGAATTTCGTCGTGCGAAAGAAACACTAGCCAAAATATTTGCTCCAGATAATATCCCTGGTGTTAACTACAAAGAAGACAATAAAAAAACGGTGCCTGATAACAGATCCAGTTCTTCAAGTGGTCAATTTGATTTGTTTTCTACACCGGGATCAGGTACCGCTGCAGAGGCTGATGCTACTGGTCGTAATACACTTTCAACCACCGATCATTTGTACCAGATCGTGCAGCCTGGAATGGGGACAAAATTATTTATTCAGACTTTAATGAATCAAAACAGCGTTTGTTTTGATACTGAAACCACAGGACTTGATCCGTTAACAGCTCAACTAGTAGGAATTGCATTTTCATGGGAAAAAGGCAAGGGTTATTACTTACCTTTTCCAGAGGATCAAGAACAAGCCATAGAACTATTACAACAGTTAAAACCATTTTTTGAATCTGAACAGATTGAAAAAGTTGGACAAAATTTGAAGTACGACATTAAAGTACTAGACAAATATGAGGTTAAAGTAAAGGGCCCTATGTTTGACACTATGCTAGCGCACTATTTAATTAATCCTGACATGCGTCACAATATGGATGTCCTAGCAGAAACCTACTTGAACTATACGCCACAAAGTATTACCGAATTAATTGGAAAGAAGGGTAAAAATCAAAAATCCATGCGCGACGTGGATTTGGAGAAAGTAAAAGAATACGCCGTAGAGGATGCAGACATCACGTTCCAGCTTAAGGAATTTTTTATCAAAGAACTAGCTGCTGCTGGTACTGATAAGTTATTTCATGAAATAGAAATGCCCCTTTTGAAGGTGCTTGCTGCTATGGAGATTGAAGGTGTAAATCTTGATTGCGATTATTTAGATACGCTTTCGCGAAAGCTAACAGAAGACATAGCCCAATTAGAATCTAACATATATGAAATTGCAGGTGAAGAATTTAACATAGGATCTCCTAAACAATTAGGAGAAATACTATTTGGCAAAATGAAACTTGTCGATAAGCCGAAGAAAACTAAAACAGGACAATATTCTACTGCAGAAGATGTACTAAGTTATCTAGCTAAAGATCATCAAATTGTTGCCAATGTTTTAGAATACCGAGGACTCACTAAACTTAAATCAACCTATGTAGACGCATTGCCTAATCAGGTTAATCAACAAACGAAACGCATACACACTAACTACATGCAAACTGTAGCTGCAACGGGAAGATTAAGCTCTACAGATCCTAATTTACAAAACATACCTATACGTACTGAACGTGGCCGACAAGTGCGTAAGGCTTTTGTACCACGCAATGAAAATTACAGGCTTGTCGCGGCTGATTACTCCCAAATTGAATTGCGCATTATTGCAGCATTAAGTGAAGAGGAAAACATGATTGCAGCTTTTCAAAACAATGAAGATATTCATGCCAGTACAGCAGCAAGGGTATTTAATGTTCCTATTCAAGATGTTACCCGTGAGCAACGTAGTAATGCAAAGACCGTGAACTTTGGGATTATTTATGGGGTAAGTGCATTTGGCTTAAGCAATCAGACTGATTTATCTCGTAGTGAAGCTAAAGAGCTTATTGATACCTATTACGCAACTTATCCTAAGTTAAAAGCATACATGCAAGAACAAGTCGACTTTGCTAGAGAGAATGGATATGTAGAAACTGTGTTAGGTCGTAGACGCTACTTGAAGGATATAAACAGTTCTAATGCTGTTGTTCGAGGCGCTGCTGAACGAAATGCGGTGAACGCACCTATTCAAGGTAGTGCTGCTGACATCATTAAGTTAGCAATGATCAATATTCACAACAAGTTTGAAGCATTAAATTGCAAATCAAAAATGCTACTTCAGGTGCATGATGAATTGGTTTTTGATATTCATGATGATGAATTAGAAGACATGAAAAAACTCATAAAAAAAGAAATGGAAAATGCCTATAAAATGAGTGTACCTTTAGATGTTGAAGTTGGTTTAGGAAATGATTGGTTAGAGGCGCATTAAGTCAAAAAAAGATCTCGATGAAAACAGCTTTTATCTTAATAATTACTTTAATGAGTATATCGTGTACTCATTCTCAAGAGGATTTACCAGAGGTATCCCAAGGTAGTATTCAACGAATTCCTGATTTTAAATCAAATTACGTTACAGCTAGGAATATTGATATATGGTTACCAGATGATTATTCTAAAAAGAAAAGGTATTCAGTTTTATACATGCACGATGGTCAAATGCTATACGATGCTAAAGGATCGTGGAATAAACAGTCATGGGAAATGGATGAGGCTGCACATCAACTCTATAAGAAAGATGCATGTTCAAAGGAATTTATTATTGTAGGTATTTGGAATGGTGGTGAAACTAGACATAGTGATTATTTCCCACAAAAACCTTTTGAAATGCTTACTAAAGATGAAAGAAATATTGTAAGCGAACAATTAAAACAGTCGCATGTTCCTCTTGAATTTAGCTTTACTCCAACTTCGGATAATTATTTGAAATTCATCGTGCGTGAGTTAAAGCCTCACATTGATGAGATGTTCAACACCTATACAGATAAAAGCAACACCTTTATTGCAGGCAGCAGTATGGGTGGCTTGATTTCTATGTATGCTCTATGTGAATACCCACAAGTTTTTGGAGGTGCTGCATGTCTTTC
Source organism: Nonlabens sp. SY33080 (assembly GCF_011784885.1). Lineage (NCBI taxonomy): Bacteria > Pseudomonadati > Bacteroidota > Flavobacteriia > Flavobacteriales > Flavobacteriaceae > Nonlabens > Nonlabens sp. SY33080. The sequence continues at coordinate 2,313,712 of NZ_CP050461.1, read as the reverse complement.
AACTCACTGGCCTGGAACGTTTACTTTGGAAAACAATCCTATTCCAAACACCTTCAAACAATACTTAAAGAACAATCTTCCAGATCCAGCTACACACAAATTATATTTTGACTGTGGTGATGAAACTTTAGATGCCCTATATCCAGAGATTCAAAAAGAGGTTGATTTCATTATTAAAGAGAAAGGTTACACCGCTAAAAATTGGAGAACGGGATACTTCCCTGGAGAGAATCACAGCGAAAATGCCTGGAGAGATAGAGTTATTATCCCTTTAGAATTTCTTTTTCAATAGTTACCTAATTAAAGAGAACGTGATTTTTTTGACACACCTGTTTATTAGTGATGGATAATAACTTTATCAGTTATAACAATATCATCTATTCTTGCCTTAAGTAAATAAGTTCCATTACTTAATTGAGAAACATCAATAGTTCCTATATTATTTTGATTGAAATAAACCTGTTTTCCCATCATATCAAAAATATATAACTCATCTATGGTTTTTGAAGATGTTATGATAATCCTTTCTTTTGCAGGGTTTGGATATAATTTTAAGGTATAACTAGATTCATCATCTAGTGATAGCACATTTTGATAAATACGTACATAGTCAATTTGCATATCACTCTGCACAAAATTAGGATCTACCGTTCCAGCAATACCACCCATGGCTACATTCAATAATAAATATTGATCTGCATCAAATGGCCAAGTATCGACATTGCGTATAGTAGGGTTATAGGTATAAAAAGGAACATCATCTATCAGAAACGTTATTTGTTGTGGCGACCAGTTTACCGAATATATATGAAACGTATTTGCAACATCTGATAACATAAACGGCTGATAATTCATGGTTGCTCCAAAACATCCTGAACAATTTGTATGTAAGGCCGCAGAAACCTGGTTTACGGGCCCTAATCCATGTTCCATAATATCGATTTCCCCACACAAAGGCCAATTAGTTGTACCGAACTGGCTGTCCCAATAACCACCATCTTCATTTATATTTTTACCTAACATCCAAATAGCTGGCCACGTACCATCACCCATTGGTAGTTTAGCCCTTACGTCTACTCTACCATGAGTAAACGCAAACTTAGAATTCAATCTAGCACTAGTATATTGTTTCGTCTCACCTTGATCAGTAAAATTTTCTCTTTTTGCAACTATATGCAGCATTCCATTTTCTACATAAGAATTATCTAATCGATTTGTATAGTGCTGAATCTCGCCGTTTGCCCATCCTGTTGGAGTAATCATTTGTGTTTGATGAAACCACTTTGTTGGATCAACAGGATTGTTGAAACCAGGTGTATTAAATTCATCTGACCATACAAGATCTGTATAGACTACATCAATAGGATTAGGTGGTGGAGATACGACAGCATTGTTATCGATATCGTCTATGAGGTAGGTTCCAGGTGTTAAGGAACCACCATCGATAAACAAGGTTATCCGACTGTAAGTACCCGTTCCAGTAACTGTATTTCCTGTAGTCGTTTCTATAGCATTTGAAAAGTCAAAATTGAGTGTTGTCCAAATATTTTGAGAATTAACTACTGTTGTACTGACTTCAATATCAGTATTTATCCCATTCTCAAGTTTTACTATAATGTTATGACTATTTGGATCAAAGGCATAAAACCTCAGAGATAGATTTGGATCGTTATCTAAATCTACAGGTGTTCCTAAATCAATAAAAAACCCTTGATAAGCAGCAGCACCATTATTGAAAAATTCACCCACTTGGTTACCTGCTTGTGAAGGATCACCTCTAAAGGAAAATCCTGATCCCGAAAACGAAGAAAAAGGAAAAGAATTGTTTTCAAAATCTAACGGTAATTGCTGGCTATTGGACCAACAAAATCCTATAATAAAGAAGAAAAGACTATAAATTTTCATGTATCAAATGTAACTGAACCAGCATACACGACACCTATTTACCACCTCTACAAAAACTATACAGAGGTGCTACTATTTACTTTTCCTTACTTTTTTTCTTCAAATAAACATGCTTCAACTCAAATCATAGATTTATATAAGTCTATCTGTAAGCTTTATACATTACCACGATCTGATTCTCTCTACTATTGGTGCTAGAGCCCGCAAGGAATCTATCTACATTAATCGTAAATCCATCGGTATCAAAAGAAGTCATTGAGGCTCTTATCAAGCCTTCTTGAGCATCAGTACCACCAGTAGCTGATCCATTATCGTGAATAGGCTCTCCATTATTATTTACAAATAATGCGGCAAAACAATGGTTAGTAGAAGAATAAGTTCCAATGTTATTTATACTAGAGCCACTTAAACCAGTTGCCATTGCATATTGATCTATGGTACCGCCATTATTTTGGGCAAAACCAGTTGTCATTCCACCAGCCATTCTAATATCATTGCTATTATTTTGACCAGATCGAGACGCTCCTTCGTTAGCTGTTTGCACCCTATTTATCGCAACAAATTCAACACTAGATGGCTCAAACCCTACACCTGTAACAGATACTGATCCACTGCTTGTTATTGTTATTGTTCCAAAGTGAATTTGTTTTTCTCTATCTGTAGTCATAAGTGCCCAACTACCGCTTTCAAAAATAAAAATTCCTGCAGGTGTTAAACCGCCGGTTCCTGTGTTATAAACAATGGTACCATCGGCGATAGGACCTCCATTAGGGTTTATTATAGTAGTGTTATCCGCACTGGATGAAAGCGCTATTCTAGGTAATAAAACACCCGTATTGGAAGAAACTATATCGAGCACTCCTTCTGGTGAACTAGTATTAAGACCAACTTGAGAATATATAACAAAAGGAACTAGAAAAAATAGAATTTTCAGGGACTTCATAATACGTTTTCTTTTAAAATCAACGCAAATAAAGTTTCTATAGACGAAAGGACAAAAAAAATAATTATCAATTGTTAACCATTGTTTTTAATCGAATTTAACACCGTTTTAATCGGTGAATTCAATTAAAACAAATGCTATTCATCGATTTTTATCTAACCAGAGCAAAATTTCCTGAAACCTTTGGTCTATTTTCAATCTCTAGTGTAAACCAATAAGTGGATGAAGGTAAAGGGTTACCATTATACGTACCATCCCAACCTACTGTATCTGGCGATAACTGCTTAAGTAACTTACCTTGACGATCATAAATAAAAAGTTGAGCTCCTGGATATTCTTTAAGTCCGTCAAATGTCCAGTAATCATTAAAGCCATCTTGATTTGGAGTAAAAAAACGTTGATAATCCAATGTTACAAAAGTGGCAAAAATTACTCCACATCCGTTTCTATCTCTTACCCTTAGATCATGATAGCCTTTGTACAATCCATCAAAGAAATTAGAAGTTTGATAAGCACCGTCATCTACTGAAAATTCGTAGTCTCCAGAACCGCTTACCAGTATTGTAGCTGTATTATCGCCATTTCTAAAATCCTGAGTGATGATTTCATCAATAGTAGCTTTTGAAGATGGTAGAGCCTCGATAGTCAGCTGAGAGGTACATCCCTCATTGTTTGTAACAGTTACCGTATAAGATCCCGGTGAGAGTACATCAATTGTATTGGTGTCTTGTCCACTTTCACCTGTACTCCATTCGTAGAATTCAAATCCAAATTCCACACCTATTGTAATAGGCTGTGTATTCTCTTCGCATATAATTATTGGGTCCTGCATCCTTAAGTCAGGCGTTCTATTTAATACAACATTAAAATCTAAATCAGTAAAGCATCCTGAATTTACATCAGTAACACGAGAAAAAATACTAGTAACAGGTTGTGAAATTTGCGGTGTGCCCGATAGATTATTGGTAGGTACTGAGCGATCATTATTAGTTAGATAATGCCTTACTTCAAATAAATTTGGGTCTAAAGCACCAAGTATCTCAGACGTTAAATCACTTAAAACAATTTGCTCTAACCCATCATTTTCTATATCACAAACAAGATAATTATTAGGATTTTGCACAACTGGTGGATTATAAAGTCTTAAAGGAACTCGAACCACAGAATCACAAATAATACCTGCTGGATCGGTAACCTTTAAAAAATAAAAAGTTTGGGTGGTAGTAGCTGTAACATTTGGATTTATAGGATTGGTGTCGTTAAAAGCATCTTGTTCAGTATCATGATAGGTAATGTTGTACGAACTCGCATTTGCTACAAATAAATCTAGATTTGCAGCAAGATCATAAGACTGGGTATTATTAACTGAGCATACAACTACTTCATCAAGATCAGTAGGTATACCATTTTCATCAACCACAATTTCAAACTCTGTAAAGTCAGTACAATTTGAGTCAGTACGTTCAATTCTAGCAAATACTGAAAAAGTACTTGTTGAATTTGTATAAGGAAATGATAATGCATTAGTACCTATATTAGCATCATTCAGGTTTTCGTGATAAGTTACAATTACGTTGGATTGACCATTTATAATAGTAGCGTCAAACTGGGTAAAATCAAATTCTCTAATTCCGTCTTGTGGCCCTAGGTTATCACAAAACTCTTGATCTTGTACAGGATTTGCTATAGGAGCTGGCGGCAAGGTTGCCGTTCCTCCAGGATTAAGTTGAAATCCTCCTGTACCTACTGCAAGTCCTACAATAATATAATACACTTCACCAGCTGTAGCATCAATCTCTCTTAAATATCCATTCCCATTTGCACCAGGACCTTCTGTTATATCAGTCTCTGTATCATTTAATCCTGTGTTACCTGAAACACCAGCAGATTGTGGGTTTGTACTGCTACATCTAATTGCAGCTCCCAAATTACTACAATCTGTCACAGGTCCAAAGACAGCAAAATCATAATCAGCATTTGCAACATCGGGCACCAAATCAAATGTGAAGCTTCCAGTATTTTCAATTTCTACCCTAAACCAGGCCTGATCTACCGGAAAATTATAACAAGAAGGGACTTGATTGTTGGGGCTTGCAAAATCATTGGTCCCAGCTCCTGATGGTGTTAATCCTAAATCTGTATTACCACAAAGTAAAATGGCATTGGTACAATCATTAGGATTTTGAGCAACCGAGGAAAAACCAATCACTAAACAAATAATAAACTGTAAAATTTTAAAACGCTTCATGTAGTAAAAATAGGTTTAATTATTTATCCAGTACTTGTAATAAGTGGCGCAATTCCTCGAGCGTATTCAAATAACAAAAACTCACCCTTATACCGGGACCTCGTAACGAGGTTATAATATTTGAATCAAGCAACTTTTGATACAATAGTTCATCACCATTGATGTTAAATATACCAGAATGGGATTCTCTGTGCATGACAGATGGATCTAACAACTTACGCTGCTTAAATTCTTGAAATACATTCTTGGACAACGTTTTATGCCTTAATTCAATATTTTGAATTCCTATTTTTTCTACTTCTTTTAAAGCTAGATTCAATGAAGATATAGCTAGCAAATCAACATGTCCTGGCTCAAACTGCTGTATCATTAAACTGCGATTATCCAAACGAGTATTTATACGTTGATTTAAATGACTAGATACTTTTGAATATGAATCTGGTTGAATTGAAATAAATCCTATTCCATCACCTGCGTGTAGCCATTTGTAACAACTTGCGATGATTATATCTATTCCGCTTTCGCGAAAGCGAAACTCTTCACATCCCACGTATTGAGTTAAATCTGCAATAAAAACCGTATCGGGAAATTCGAGTTTAAGTTGTTTTATGAATTCATTATTTAATTGAATGCCAGAAATATATTGAACCATACTAAAGCAGAAAAAATCAGGAGCTTCCTCTTTAAAAGCTTCTAGGATTTTCTGCTCAATTTCATTGTCCACAGTAACATATTGAGTAATAAAACCTCGTTGCCTTACAGCATCGTTAAGTGATGGGTAATCATCTTCAATTAATAAAAATTTAGATTCCTTATCCAGAGTATGCAAAACGTGAATAAAAGCTTGTGAAAAATTAGGAATAAAAGCTGTGTAATCAATATGCGAATCAAGAAATTGCGATAGACGTTTCCTGCAGGCATCAATCAAATTACTGGAAAGGTTTGTAAACTTTGATCCTTCATCTCTTAATTGATGTAGTATGTGAATGCGTTCATTAATGACCGCTTGAGAAAGCAACCCGTGATTAGCCACATTTAAATAAGTGTACCTATTAAGAATAGGGTAAGCTGCTCTTAAATTCTTGATAAGGGATGAGTCCATAAAGTCTTTATACTGTACATTTGAGTATAAAAATACAACTAATCATGTTCGGTTTTAAAAAGAAACACGTACCAGAAATCGATCCTCTACAAAAGGAACTTATAGAAAATGCCCAACGACGCATTAAGGAAAAACGTGGTCTATTCACTCATTTTGTTGTTTTCCTTGTAGGAGCTATTGGTTTAATAATCATCTCGCAAGTTCTTATGCAAAGTGAACCTATTAAATTTCTAGGTGTGGAATGGTGGATATGGGTACTGTTTGTTTGGTTGTTATTATTGATTTATCACGCATTTAAAGTATTCATCACAAATAGACTGCTGGGTCCAGAATGGGAAAAAAAACAGTACAACCGATTGGTTCAAAAACAACAAGAACGCATCGCACAGCTTGAATCTAAAATTAATAGTGAAAAGCCTTTACCTAAAACAAAAATCATATCTCAATCTTCAAACAATAAAACTTTGACCATGATTGCAGCTGCAGGCAGCAATAATGAATTGGGGAAAGATGGTGATTTAGTATGGCATTTGCCAGACGACTTTAAACGTTTCAAAGCTATTACAACTGGTCATCATATTATTATGGGAAGAAAAACTTTTGAGTCCTTCCCAAAACCTTTACCTAATCGCACTCATATCGTACTCACACGTGATAAAAATTACAAAACCTCACAGGCCATCGTAGTCCACGACATGGAAACTGCCCTTGCAGCAGCAAGTGAAGATGAAAAACCGTTTATAATAGGTGGTGGAGAAATTTATCAACTAGCTCTACCGTACGCCACTCACATTGAACTTACTAGAGTTCATGGCTCTTTCACTGCTGATGCTTTTTTTCCAGAAATCGATACGAACGAGTGGAATCTTATAAATAAAGAACATCATCCTAAGGATGATAAGCATGACTATGCTTTTGATTTTGAAACTTGGAAGCGTAAATAACAATAATCAAGATAAAGGACACCTGCAAACAAGTTATAGCAAGTAAACCTACAAAAGCCTACTTTTACAACCTGAAAAATTACTAATATGAAAGCATACGTTTTTCCTGGACAAGGAGCCCAGTTCACAGGAATGGGAAAAGACTTATATGATAATCACGCCTCTGCAAGGGCTTTATTTGAAAAAGCAAACGAGCAACTAGGATTTGACATTGCCAAAATCATGTTTGAAGGAACAGCAGAAGAACTTAAGCAAACTAAGGTTACACAACCTGCCGTTTTTTTACATTCTGTAATTCTAGCAAAAACGATGGGCGATGCCTTTAATCCGGATATGGTAGCTGGACATTCTTTAGGAGAATTAAGTGCACTTACTGCTACAAATTGTTTAAAATTTGAGGACGGACTTAATCTAGTTTCTAAACGAGCACTAGCGATGCAAGCCGCATGTGAAATACAGTCTAGTACTATGGCCGCAATTTTAGGCTTGACAGATGATGTTGTAGAACAGGTTTGTAAAGAAGTAAAAGGAACTGTTGTTGCTGCCAACTATAATTGTCCTGGACAATTAGTAATTTCTGGAGCAGTACCTGCTGTTGAGGAAGCTTGTGAAAGATTAAAGGCGGCAGGAGCAAAACGTGCTTTAATACTTCCAGTAGGTGGTGCTTTTCATTCTCCGTTAATGGAACCTGCAAGAGAAGAACTAGCCGCAGCTATTGAAGCTACAGAATTTTCAAAACCAATTTGTCCTATTTACCAGAACGTAACCACGTTTGCTCTAAACAATACCGACGATATAAAAACAAACCTTATTTATCAACTTACGGCACCTGTAAAATGGACACAATCCATTCAAGAAATGATCAAGGATGGTGCTAATGAGTTTATTGAAGTAGGGCCTGGTCGCGCGCTGCAAGGAATGATTAAAAAGATCGATAGAGAAGTTACCACAAGTAGTGCAACTATAGAATAATTCATACTAGAACAAAAGCAAAAAACCCTATTCAATTAAGAATAGGGTTTTTTTTATTCCTTTTAAAATGTTTTACATTTCAAGCGCTTTCTTCACATCGCCATCCATCAATAAATTGATAGGATCTTCTAGTGCTTCTTTAATAGCTACTAAGAAGCCTACAGATTCCTTACCATCGATAATTCTATGATCGTAAGATAAAGCTAGGTACATCATAGGACGTATTACAACTTGTCCATTTTCTGCAATTGGTCGCTCAATAATATTGTGCATTCCCAAAATACCACTTTGAGGTGGATTAATAATAGGAGTACTCATCATGCTACCGAAAACTCCTCCATTTGAAATAGTAAAGGTTCCACCCGTCATCTCATCAACTGTGATTTGTCCATCACGAGCACGCAATGCTAGACGTTTTACTTCTGCCTCTACTCCTCTAAAACTTAGATTCTCTGCATTTCGTATTACAGGCACCATTAATCCTTTAGGACCTGATACTGCAATAGAAATATCTTTATAATCATAAGTAATCATTTCTTTACCATCAATCATACTGTTCACAGCAGGATATAAATCTAGGGCACGTACTACTGCCTTGGTAAAGAAGGACATAAAGCCTAGAGAAACTCCGTGTTTTGCTTTAAAGTCTTCTTTATATTCTTTACGTAAGTCAAAAATAGGTTGCATGTTTGCCTCGTTAAAGGTGGTCAACATTGCTGTTTCATTTTTTGCACTTACTAAACGTTCTGCTACTTTACGACGCAGCATGGATAATTTAGATCGAGAAACTCCTCTAGAGCCAGCTCCAGGTGTTCCCATAGAAGGTGTTGCGCTTACCGCATCTTCTTTTGTTATACGACCATCGCGACCAGTACCTTTAACACTACCAGCATCGATACCTTTTTCATCTAAAATTTTCTTAGCTGCTGGACTAGCTGTACCTGTAGCATAAGACTCTTTAGCCTGTGTAGGTTGTGGTGCTTTATCATGACTAGTAGATTTTGAGTCGGGTGCACTTTTTGCCTGCTCTTTTTCAGCTGCTTGTCCACCACCTTCATCACCACCTTCATAGGTTGAGCTCTCGTTATTTACATCTTGAGAACCTCCATTTGGATTTGGAGCTTCAGTATCAATTAAACAAACTACTTCACCTACTGCAACAGCATCACCTTCTTCTGCTTTTAAGGTTATAATACCACTAGCTTCTGCTGGTAATTCTAGGGTTGCTTTATCACTATCTACCTCGGCAATTGCCTGGTCTTTTTCTACCCAGTCGCCATCGGCAACGAGCCATTCTGCGATTTCTACTTCTGTAATCGACTCGCCTGGTGAAGGCACTTTCATTTCTAGAGCCATAATTTACTTATTGTTATTAAAAACGTCTTCTATTACTTTACTATGACGCAATTTTGAACGAGTTGCACTACCCGTTGCTGGTGCGGCATACATATTTCTTGAACATACTCGCCAGTTTCTTGTTTCTGGCATGTGTAGTAGCAAGTGAGCATATGCTCCCATGTTACGAGGCTCTTCTTGAGCCCAAACGATGTCCTCGCTACCGTAATTTTTTATAATTTCTTGAATTTGATTTACTGGTAAAGGGAATAGTTGTTCAATACGTACGATGGCAACATCGTTACGATTATTCTCTTTTCTATACTCTAATAAATCGTAGTAGAATTTACCTGATGTAAACACTAGTGTTTTTGCTTTCGCGAAAGCGGAATCACCAGCATCACTATCGATAATTTCTTGGAAATGTCCATTTTCAAACTCTTCTACTTTACTTACCGCTGCCGGCAATCTAAGCAAGGATTTTGGAGTGAACACGATAAGTGGTTTACGATAATCCACAACCATTTGACGACGCAATAGGTGGAACATGTTTGCCGGAGTTGTACAATTTGCAACAAACATATTATCTCTAGCACATAGTTGCAGGTAACGTTCGGGACGAGCACTAGAGTGTTCAGCTCCTTGACCTTCATAACCATGTGGTAAAAGCATTACCAGCCCGTTTTGGTTTTTCCACTTATCTTCTCCAGCACTGATATACTGGTCAATCATGATCTGTGCACCATTTGAGAAATCTCCAAACTGGGCTTCCCAAATAGTCAATGTTTTTGGCCTTGCTAGTGCATATCCATACTCAAACCCTACAACACCATATTCTGAAAGATGTGAATTGTAAATCTCAAATTTACCAGTTGCGTCTAGATTGTTATGAAGGATAAACTCTTGCTCTTGATTTTCTGACTTTACAACTGCATGACGGTGTGAGAATGTACCGCGTTCTACATCCTGACCACTCATACGTATGTTATATCCTTCAAGCATTAAGCTACCATAGGCTAGGTGTTCTCCCATTGCCCAGTCTAGCTCATCCTTATCAAACATGGTTTGTCTAACCTCAACAATTTTCTTGATTTTACGTATGAAATTACGATCCTCTGGAAGTTGGGAGATTGTTTTGGTGATTTTTTCAAGCACCTCTCTTTTTACTCCAGTAGGCACTTTTTCCATCATTTTATCCTCAGTTGCTGTGTGGTATCCTTCCCACTCATCTTGCATGAAAGGTGTGATGATGGTATTTTCTTTTTTTCGCGAACTTTCTAGTTCTTCTTCTAATCCTTCTTTGTAGGACTTCTCAAGATTCTTTATGTGATCCTTATTGATCAGTCCTTCTTTAAGCAATTTATCAGCATAAATATCTCTAGAATTCTTATGCTTTTTTATTGCTTTATATAATTGGGGTTGGGTGAACATAGGTTCATCACCTTCATTGTGACCGTATTTTCTATAACCTAATAGGTCAATAAAAACATCACGCCCAAATTCCATTCTGTAATCTAGCGCAAAATTCATCGCATGGACTACAGCTTCGGCATCATCGGCATTTACATGAAGAACTGGTGATAAAGTAACTTTTGCTATATCAGTACAATATGTACTTGATCTAGCATCTAAGTAATTAGTTGTAAAACCTACCTGATTATTAACAACAACATGAATAGTTCCTCCTGTTTTATAAGCTTCTAGCTGTGCCATTTGCACCACTTCATAAACAATACCCTGTCCAGCGACAGCAGCATCACCATGTAATACGATAGGTAATGTCTTACTCATATCATTAGGTGTGTGCATGTCCTGTTTAGCTCTTGCTATACCTTCTACGACCGCTCCTACAGTTTCAAGGTGTGATGGATTAGGAACAATATTGATATTTATATCATTTCCATTATCAGTCTTGCGCTTGCTTGTGTAACCTAAGTGGTACTTAACATCACCATCAAAGATGTCTTGTTCATAATCCTTTCCATCAAATTCTGAAAAGATATCAGTTACTGGCTTACCAAATATATTGGTAAGAACATTAAGACGTCCACGGTGTGCCATTCCTAGTACAAATTGATTAACGCCTTTATCGGCAGCGTTTTCAATTAATGCATCAAGACCAGGAATTAAAGACTCGTTACCTTCTAATGAGAATCTTTTTTGACCTACATATTTTGTATGTAAGAAAGATTCAAAAGATACTGCTTCGTTTAATTTTTTCAGAATTTGTTTTTTCTGATTTTCATTAAATTTTGCGTGATTATTATTTTGGTGTAACCAGTTTTGTATCCACTTTACCTCATCTGGTTTTCTTATATACATATACTCTACACCTATACTTTCACAGTAAACCATCTTAAGATGATCTATGATAGTTTGAAGTGTAGCTTTACCTATACCTATAAGTTCTCCAGAATCAAACTCTTTGCCCAAATCTTCATTAGACAATCCAAAGTTCTGGATATCTAATTTAGGCTCATAGTTACGTCGCTCTCTTACCGGATTTGTTCTTGTAAACAAATGTCCTCTAGAACGATAGGCATCTATAAGTTTAACAACTTGAAATTCTTTTTTAACATTATCGGGAACTGTAACGCTGCTTCCCTGATGTTCTACTACTAAGTCACCTTCATGAGCACTTTCCATACCGAAATCAAAGCCTTGGAAGAAAGCTCTCCATGAAGGTTCAATGCGATCTGGATTGATCAAATATTCGTCGTAAAGCTGAGCAAAGTAAGCAGTGTGTGCTGCGTTCAGAAATGAATACTTATCCATAAAATTGTAAGGAAATTTCCTTTTTTTCAAATATGATAGCAAAAGTAAAGAAAAGTGCTCGCTTGACATCGACTTTTGTATATTTATAACGATTGAAATTCCTAAAACTCAGAATAATGAAAAACAGACATTCTAACATTATTGCATTTTTCATAATTTTTACCTTAGTAATTTGTAAATCTTTCAGTCAGTCTACTACCACAGAGTCAGATTTTTGGAATAAAGTAAGATTTGGAGGAAATATTGGAGCTGGATTTAATAACAATTTCACCTCAATCATTATTGCTCCACAAGCTATTTATCAACTTAAACCTAATTTTGGGGTTGGTTTAGGCTTAAATTACAGCTATTCTGAAAGAGATGTTAATAATGCTAGTTTTCAAGATTTCTCGTCAAATATTTATGGAACTAGTATAATTGGTATTGCAAATCCTATTGATTATTTGCAGGTAAGCGCCGATTTTGAATATTTCTACGTGAATCAAAATTTTGAAAACAGCGCTTTGGATAGAGAGTACTGGGTACCTGCACTATTTCTAGGTGCTGGTTATCGACAAGGGAATTTTGTTATTGGATTTAGGTACGACATTCTTTACAATGATGATAAAAGCATCTACAACAATGGTTTACAACCCTTTGTAAGATTACTATTCTAATTATTGCCTCAATCTAAATTGAATTTTCACCCATTCTCGATACAAGAACCCCATTACTATACCATGTTCCAAATGTCGTTCCTGCACATCTGCCAGGTAATACAATTGCTGTAACTTGGGATCGCTATCTTCTATTGCATCTGACAATAATTGGATAACAGATTCCAGAAAATCGTCTGGCGTGTCAGACTGCACAACTGGATAACCACTGCGCTCCAAATCTTTATTGATTTGATTGCGATACAGACTGAACACATGATGTCGTTGCAGCTTATCTTTAATAAGCTCTAATTGATGAGACATTTTATACTTTTTTGTAAATGGTTTGTTTCACGCTTTCGCGAAAGCGAATCTTTTAATAATTCACTCAAACAACAAATTAAGGTAATAGTAACAACTTTTTACAGACAAAAAGAGTAAAATTGGATAGCATACTCAATACATGACCAATAAAGATCTATTTAAAATTGCCGAAACTTTTTTTGAAGATAAAGGATGGACATCGTTTCCTTTTCAAAAAAACTCATGGAATGCCTTTTTAAAAGGAAAACACGGCTTGCTCAATGCACCAACGGGTAGTGGTAAAACGTATGCTCTCTGGATCGCGATAGTATTAAATTACATCAAACAAAATCCCGATTATAAGAAAAAGCCCAGTAAAGGATTAAAAGCTGTCTGGATAACACCTTTACGATCTCTATCAAATGAAATCGCACAAACCACACAATCCTTTGTAGATGCTATTGAACTACCCTTCAAAGTAGGAATAAGAACAGGTGATACATCGAGCAAGGAAAGAAGCGCTCAAAAAAAGAGCATGCCGGATTTATTAATTACAACTCCTGAAAGTTTACATTTATTACTAGCAAGTAAAGATCGTAATAATACTTTTAAAACCTGTGAAGCTCTAGTCATTGATGAATGGCATGAGCTGCTGGGCACTAAACGAGGTGTACAAATGGAACTAGCCATTTCCCGTTTGAGAACAATAAGTTCAGGAATAAGGATTTGGGGAATTAGTGCTACCATTGGAAATTTAAATCAGGCTCAAGATGTCTTATTAGGCGTTCCTACCCACGAACATAATACGCAATTGAATGACAATGTAATCCCTAAAGATCGTGTTTTAATAAAGGCAAATATTAAAAAGGACATTAAGGTACAATCCATCATCCCAAAAAAGATGGATAAAATGCCATGGAGAGGCCACTTAGGTTTGCACTTATTGGAAGACGTTGTACACATAATAAACTCCAGTAAAAGCACTTTAATATTTACAAACACAAGAGCGCAATGTGAAATATGGTTTCAAGCATTGATGAGCAGCCATCCAGAATTTGCTGGTGAGGTAGCTATGCATCATGGATCTATTAATAAAGAAACTCGCATATGGGTAGAAAACGCGATACGCAATGAGTCGTTAAAGGCTTGTGTTTGTACCTCATCATTAGATTTAGGAGTAGATTTTGCACCGGTAGAAACAATCATCCAAGTAGGTGGTCCAAAAGGGGTTGCGCGATTTTTACAAAGGGCTGGTCGTAGTGGCCATAGACCTGGCGAGACCAGTGTAATCTACTTTTTACCTACACACGCACTTGAACTTATTGAAGCAAGTGCGCTGCAAAAAGCGGTAACAAATCAAGCCGTTGAAGACAGGCTGCCCTACCTATTATGTTACGATGTGCTCATTCAATATCTATGTACACTAGCGGTAGGTGGTGGTTTTTATCCCGATCAAATTTATAAGGAAATTAAACAAACATTTTGCTTTCAATCCATTAGCCAGGAAGAATGGCAATGGTGTCTCAATTTTATTGTTCATGGAAGCAATAGTTTAAGTAACTACGATGAATATAAAAAAGTAGAAATAGATGATACCGGTCGGTATTTTATCGATTCTAGAGCAATAGCGATGAGACATCGATTACAAATAGGAACCATCGTTACAGGACAAGATGTGACTGTGAAATACGTGACAGGCGGATATGTAGGAACTATTGAAGAGTATTTTATAAGTAAACTTAATCGTGGTGATGTGTTTGTATTTGCTGGACGCACTTTAGAATTTGTAAGACTAAAGGGAATGGTAGCACAAGTACGCATTTCAAATAAAAAGAAAGGACAAGTGAGCAATTGGCAAGGTAGTCGTTTACCGCTGAGCTCTCAATTAGGTGAATTGCTTAGGGAGGAGATGATAAATTTTCAAACAGGAAAAAAGAAATCACCAGAGGTGCAAGCTCTTAAAGATATTATTAAACGTCAACAACAAGAAAGCATCATACCACTACCTGATCAATTTTTAATAGAAACCTTTAAAACTAGAGAAGGATACCATTCGGTATTTTATCCGTTTGAAGGAAGATTTGTTCATGAAGCCATGGCAGGTTTGATCGCTTATAGAGTAAGTTTGCTTCAGCCCATTTCTTTTTCACTTGCCTTTAACGATTACGGTTTTGAATTACTAAGTGATCAGCCTTTTAATATGCAAGACCTATTGGATAACAATCTACTTACACCCGATATGCTATCCCAAGACATGATAGCTAGTGTTAATGCCACAGAATTAGCTAAAAGACAGTTTAGAGATATCGCAGTAATTGCAGGATTGGTCTTTACTGGTTATCCTAACAAAATCATTAAAACAAAACATTTACAAAACAGCAGTCAATTATTATTTGAAGTATTCAAAGACAATGAACCAGATAATCTTCTCTTGCGACAAGCTTATACAGAAACTTACGAGCAACAAATAGAAGAATACCGCTTGCGCGAAAGCCTAGAACGTATCAAGTCGCAAGATATCATCTGGAATCAGTGTGATAAACCTACACCCTTTTCATTCCCCATAATTACCGATAGATTGAGAGCTAAATTATCGAGTGAAAAACTAGCTGACCGCATTAAACGAATGCAATTGAAATGGGAATAATTGTATTATGTTCCAGTAAATAAGTATTGTGATAAATCAAGTCTAAACGCCTTGAGAAAAGTAATGCTTACAAGATTTAAAAAGCTATTAAAACTCGTACCTTTTCCCTACTTTTGCACACCTTAAAACACTGGTGACATGAGTACTAAATTCAATGAATACAAAGGTTTAAATCTTCCTGAAGTTGATAAGAAAATCAAACAATTCTGGAAAGATCAGGACATCTTCAACAAGTCGGTAACTACAAGAGAAGGTAACGAACCTTTTATTTTCTTTGAAGGACCACCATCGGCAAATGGATTACCTGGTATTCACCATGTTATGGGTCGTACTATCAAGGATTTGTTCTGTCGTTTTAAGACACAGCAAGGCTACCAAGTGAATCGTAAAGCCGGATGGGACACGCACGGTTTACCAGTGGAACTAGGTGTGGAAAAAGCTTTAGGCATTACCAAAGAAGATATAGGTACTAAAATATCTATTGAAGAATACAACCAAGCCTGTAAAGACGCTGTATTAAAATACACCGATATATGGAGTAACTTAACTGAGGATATGGGTTATTGGGTAGACATGGAAGATCCATACATAACCTACAAGCCTAAATACATGGAAAGTGTATGGTGGTTACTTAAAGAAATTTATAATAAAGATTTACTTTATAAAGGTTACACCATCCAACCTTATTCACCAGCTGCCGGAACAGGTTTGAGTTCGCACGAATTAAATCAACCAGGATGCTACCGTGATGTTACAGATACTACTGTGACTGCGCAGTTTAAAGTAACTGATCCTGCACAGTTACCGTTTACCACTCAAGGTGAAGTTTTCTTCCTAGCATGGACTACTACTCCATGGACTTTACCATCTAACACAGCGCTTACTGTTGGACCAAAAATTGACTACGTACTTGTAGAAACTTTCAACCAATATACGGGTGAATCAATGCAAGTAATACTAGCAGAAGCCCTTGTAAACTATCAGTTTGGTAAGAAATATGAACATTTTGATAATGACGCTTTCGCGAAAGCGAAACAAGAATACAAACTGGGCGACAAAAAAATACCATATACGCTATTAGGAACTTGTAAAGGAGTAGATCTGGTAAATATTAAATACGACCAACTACTGGAATATGCATTACCTTATGAAAATGCAGAAAATGCTTTTAGAGTAATAGCAGGCGATTTTGTAACTACAGAAGATGGAACTGGTATTGTACACACTGCCCCAACCTTCGGTGCAGACGATGCACTTGTAGCAAAACAAGCAACTCCAGAAATTCCACCAATGCTAGTATTGGATGAAAACAATAATCCAGTACCGCTTGTAGATTTACAAGGTAAATTTAGAAGAGACTTACCTTTTATAGGTGGCAAGTATGTGAAAAACGAATACTATAAAGACAATGCTCCAGGACGCAGTGTCGATGTAGAAATAGCCATCGCCCTAAAAGAACAAAATCGTGCTTTTAAAGTAGAAAAATATGTACACAGTTATCCACATTGTTGGAGAACTGACAAGCCTGTACTTTATTATCCACTAGATAGCTGGTTTATCAAAGCTACGGCTTTCAAAGACCGTATGCACGAGTTAAATAAGACCATTAATTGGAAACCAAAATCAACTGGAGAAGGAAGATTTGGTAACTGGCTGGCTAATGCCAATGATTGGAATCTTTCTAGATCACGTTTTTGGGGTATCCCACTACCTATATGGCGCAATGAGACAGGGACGAAAGAAATCATAATAGGCTCTGTAGAAGAACTGGTAAACGAGATAGAAAAATCTATCGCCGCTGGTGTTATGTCAAAAAATCCGTTTGAAGGATTTACACCTGGTGACATGAGTGATCAAAATTATGATTTGATTGATCTACACAAAAATGTTGTAGATCAAATAACACTTGTTGCTGATAATGGAGAGCACTTGCACCGCGAGGCAGACTTGATAGACGTGTGGTTTGATAGTGGTTCAATGCCGTATTCCCAATGGCACTATCCTTTTGAAAACAAAGAAGCCGTAGAGAACGGTTTACGCAAGGCAGATTTTATAGCCGAAGGTGTGGATCAAACTCGTGGATGGTTTTACACACTACATGCTATTGCTACTATGATTAGTGACGATGTTGCTTACAAAAATGTAGTATCAAACGGACTGGTTCTGGATAAGAATGGTCAAAAAATGTCTAAGCGATTAGGGAATGCAGTGGACCCATTTGAGACTTTAGGCAAATATGGCGCCGATGCCACAAGATGGTACATGGTGAGTAATGCAAATCCTTGGGACAACCTAAGATTTGATACTGATGGTATACAAGAAGTGCAGCGTAAGTTTTTTGGAACCTTGTATAATACCTATAGCTTTTTTGCCCTGTATGCAAATGTTGATGGCTTTAAATACGATGAAAAGGATATTCCATTAAATGAACGTCCAGAAATTGATCGATGGATCCTATCTGAACTTAATACTCTTATCAAAGACACAACAGCTTTCTACGAGGAATACGAACCAACTAGAGCTGCAAGAGCAATCACCACCTTTGTGACAGAGAATTTAAGTAACTGGTACGTAAGATTATGTAGAAGACGTTTTTGGAAAGGTAGTTACGAGCAAGATAAAATCGCTGCTTATCAAACCCTATATACTTGTTTAAAAACAGTAGCTCAATTAGGCGCTCCTATCGCTCCTTTTTTCATGGATCAATTATACCGTGACTTGACAAGTGTTTGCGAGAGCAACAGCAGTGAAAGTGTACACCTATCCCAATTCCCTATCGCAAACAACGATCTTATCAATAGTGAGTTAGAGGAAAAAATGCACAAAGCACAAGTGATTTCAAGCCTTACACTTTCATTACGTAAAAAAGAAAGCATTAAAGTAAGACAACCCTTGCAACGTGTTATGATTCCCGTTTTAGACACTAAGGACAAGGCTCAAATAGAAGCTATTGCAGATCTAGTAAAGAGCGAGGTAAATGTTAAAGAAGTGGAGTTAATCGATGACGCAAGTGGGATACTTGTTAAAGAAATAAAGCCAAACTTTAAAGTTCTGGGACCTCGTTTTGGTAAGGAAATGGGCATGATCGCTGGGAAAATCAAAAGTTTTCAACAAGAAGACATCGCTTTGTTAGAAAAAAATGGAGAAATTAACATAAACATTAATGGTACTGATACTATATTGAGCCTCGAAGACGTTGAGATAACATCTTCGGATATAGAAGGATGGCTAGTTGCTAATCAATCAGGCATTACAGTTGCGCTCGATGTAACTATTTCTCCAGAGCTCAAACAGGAAGGGATTTCACGTGAATTAGTGAATCGTATTCAAAACATAAGAAAGGACTCCGGACTCGAGGTAACAGACCGCATAACGATCACAATGCAATCGCACCCAGAAATGGATGCTGCGGTAGAGAAAAATGCCCAGTATATTAAAGATGAAACATTAGCCAATGATTTAACAATAACACAATCTGTAGATAACGGTACGATAATTGAGTTTGACGACATTGCGACCGCAATACAGATAACAAAACAATAAATTATGAGCGATGTAGAAGTAAAAAAGGAACGTTATAGCGATGAAGATCTAGCATACTTTAAAGAGTTAATTGAAGCTAAAATTAAAGATGCACAAGAGCAGTATGAGCTTATTAAAAGCTCCTATGCAAACGATGCTAATAATGGTACTGATGATACCGCACCACAATTCAAAGCATTTGATGAAGGTAGTGAGGTCATGAGCAAGGAAGCAAACGCGCAACTTGCGATTCGTCAAGAGAAATTTATAAGAGATCTTAAAAATGCTCTTATAAGAATTGAGAACAAAACGTACGGTATTTGCCGTAAACTAGGCAAAAAGATCAAGAAAGAACGCCTAGAACTTGTTCCACATGCCACTCTAAGTATAGAGGCTAAAAACATGCAATAACAAATTACTTCTCCCTAAATACAGGCCTTTTATGAGCTATCTGCATGGTATTACAAATCAGATAACTTGTAAAAGGTTTTTTTATACCAGTGTTTTAGTGTTGTTCGCTTTCGCGAAAGCGTACTCTCAAGACAACTCTTCAAATACTAGAGCTACAACATTTACCGCAGGTAACCTGCGCACCTTAATGATTGAACTTAATGAGTATGCCGAAATCCATTTACAAGCTTCTCAAACAACTAATATCTCCATAACGACAACACAACGTGGTGAATATAAAGAAGCCGTTGAACTCACTCATTATATTAAAAATGACACGGTATTTTTTAAAGATCCAATCTCAAATATCTATCAAAAACCTGATGATAAACTAGCTGCTCACAAAGTGACAGACGCAGTAGTAAAAATGGTAATACCACACGATATGAATCTAAATATTGTTGCGCAAAGTGCTTCAATCCATACACGAGGTTCATTTTCTTATATTCAGATTAATTGTACATCTGGGGCTATCACTATTGAAGACCCTAATTGCGACCTGGACATCACCAACATTCTAGGTTCTACGACTATTTATTGCGATTCTATTTCACCAGAAATTAGCCTAGGAAAAAAAGCAACGTTTATTGATAAAAGAAGAAAAAAACGCCCCAATAAAAATGGTGGTATCATTCAAACGTCTTCTGGGAATATTAGCATTTTAAATACAGAGGATAAGTAGTATTTTAGCAGTTCACAAAAGCCGTACATGAAATTATCAAAAGCATTACTTATTGTTTTGTCAGTTCTCCTACTGGATCAAATAAGTAAGATATATATTAAACTTAATTATCAACTAGCAAGTAATTCAAATGATGCCATACTAGATTGGGGTAAATTCAAATTAGTTTTTTATGAAAATGCTGGGGCAGCATGGGGAACCGAAATCCCAGGAGATTATGGTAAGATAATCTTAGTAGTTTTCAGAATTTTTGCTGTAATGGGAATAGGTTATTGGCTATGGAGCAGTATTAAAAAACACAGTCATAAAATACTAATCATATGCATATCATTAATTCTCGCTGGTGCGATAGGAAATATAATCGATAGTGTGTTCTATGGTGTGTTATTTTCTGACAGCTACCATGGTGTAGCAGAATTTTTACCAGAGGAAGGTGGATACGCTCCTATTTTCTATGGAAAGGTAGTAGACATGCTTTACTTCCCTTTATTTGATGGAACTTTTCCTAATTGGGTTCCAGGTATAGGAGGAAATAAATTTACATTTTTCAATGCTGTTTTTAATATTGCAGATAGTGCGATTACGATTGGTGTAATTCTGCTGCTACTTTTCAGTAAAAAAGCTTTTCCTAAAAATTAATTCTAGGAAGAAATCTTATTGAAAATTTCGAGTAAATTTGTTTTAGATAGTGGTTTTGTAATGAAATCACTTACAAGAGCGTGTTTCTTTGCTTTAGCAATTTCATTTTGATTAATACTAGAACTTACCACTAATAAATGTATTCCTTTTTCTTGTAAGGCAGCGGTGTGATCTTCTAAGACATCTAGTAATTCCCATCCATTCATGATAGGCATATTCAGATCTAATAAGACAACCTGCGGCGCCTCGATTTTATCTTTTAAAACGAGCTCAAAAAACTTTAATGCCTGATCACCATTCTCAAAAAGTACAAGTTCATCAACGAGATCATATTTATCTACAATCATACTCATCAAGCTCACATAGAGCCGATCATCATCAATAATACAAGCTTTTTTTAAAACGCTCATTTTTAAAATTTAATAGTAAACGACGTTCCTTTATTTAATTTGCTTTTTACCATGACATCACCACCTAAGCTTTCTACTTGATTTTTAAGAACAAATAAACCTATACCTTGTGACTCACCACTAGCATCAGTTGATTCAAACATTTTAAAGATATAATCTGCCTGTTTGTTCATATCTATACCGACGCCGTTATCTTTAAAAACCAATAGTTTCCTCTTATTTTTAACCTTCGTTCTTACCTTAATTCTAAGAGGTTCTTTTCTACTTCTAAATTTAATACTATTAGATATAAGTTGAATGAAAATATTTTTTAAAAACGAAGGCACATAATTTATCACGGATAGATCTGTGAAATCACTTTTAACTTTTGCATCAATAGCAAGAAGCTCTTCTTTAAACTCAAGTAAACACTCTTTGAAAATTGTTTCTAAGTTAACCCGTTGAACCTTTTTTTCTTCTATATTAATAGTAACGACTTGGTTAAGATGCTCCAATGTGGATGACAGGTTGTTGCTTATTTCGGTTAGATAGTTAAAGAAAGTATCTGTTTGTTGATCTTTATCTCTTATATCATTAAATGCATCTAAAGTAAGCTGTAAATTGCTAGCGTGAGATCTAAGGTTGTGCGAAACTATATGTGCAAAATGGACCAATCTATCATTTTGTTCTTGAATAAGTTTTGCTCTATTTTCAAGCTCATTGCCTCTTCTTACAAACCTATCAATACTGGTGAACACACCTCTAACCCCAACAATGTTATGCTCGCTATCATGTAAAGGTTTACCACTGGCCTTTGCCCAGAAGACATTACCATGATAATCTTTCATTTCAATATCGAGAACAAAGCTACCGCCATTGATACAAGAGTAAAACAGTTCTACTGCTTTCTTACGATCAGCAAAAAAACTGAGTGCAGAGTGAATGTCTAGATTATAGTTTTTAGGTATATCCAAAATATTTCTTCCAATATCATCGATATAACCTTCTCCTGTCTTTAAATTACCACTGTAAGCTCCAGTAACGGTAAGCTCTGCAGTTTCACTTAAAAAATATTCTTTATCCTCTAATAATTTTTTAAGAGGTTGATTGGATTTTTCTATCATCGTTCTTAGGGAAAAACGTGAATCTTATTTATTAGGAACAATTCCTTTAGAATCTAAAACTATGAATTAAATGTTAATTAACAAAAGTCAAAATTTAACTTAGGTAATATTTTTAATCATTCTTTGTTGTGTGGTATACTTTTTCTGGCGTAACAACCATATCTAATGCAGCATCCATGTCGTGAACATCCTCAATTTCATCTATTGGTTCAAAAAAAGAAATACCTATTTTTAATACGTTTGGTCGGCAATTGGCTAAAAACCTATCATAAAAACCTTTCCCGTAACCTACCCTGTAACCTTCTTGATCTGTTATTAATAAAGGAACAAAAACTACATCCATAAGATGATCACTAATTCTTTCTCCATTAATAGGCTCTGGGATTCCATATTTGTTTTCTTTTATTACAGTTTGCTCTTCTAATAAAATATTGATCATTTGAATAGAATCAAAATCACTATGACTAATAACAATATTTTTATCCTTGGACATAAGGATATTCATAATAGGTTGGGTATCGACTTCATTCCACTTCTTTATAGGTAGGAACAAATGGTAATAATCATAATGCCAAATATCTAATTGAAGTAAGTTATTAGCAATTTGAACGCTCTTGTGCTGCACCTCATCTGTAGATAAGGATAGGCGCTTTTTTTTATAAAGTTTACGTAACTGAGCCTTATTCATCTTTAGAAATATGAAAAATAGCATCGCCCTGATAAACTACTGGTCCATAATTAACATTGAGCAAGAAGGTATCATGCGGTGCTTTTATTTCATGTCGCAATTTTCCATACGGATCCGTAATACTAGCGATAATTTCATCTTTTTTTACTTTATCGCCTGCCAGAGCTTTAGGATGAATAAAGCCGGATTTTTTCGCTCTTAACCATGAAGATTTAGTAATCTCTACAGTAGTATGATTAACAGAAATATCCGGTAGACCTTCTGTTACCATATCTAAATGCTCTAAAACTCTTAAAACACCTTTTACAGCCTCGACGGCAATCGTTTTGTCGCTATCGCCTGATTTACCACCTTCATACAACAAATAAGGAATACCTTTTTTTGAACATGTTGCTCTAAAAGTTTTTGAAATATTACTTGAAAAGTACAAGCAAGGTGCGTTGAATACTTTTGCCAATTCAATAGATTTACTCTCTGCGGCATCAACTCTTAGGTGAGGTGCATTATAACGTTGAGCTCCACCGGTATGAAAATCCATAACAATATCAACTATTGGCAACACTTCATTAGAAAGTTGATAAGCAAAACGGCTAGCTAAAGAACCCTTTTTTGTTCCAGGAAAAACTCTATTCAAGTCTCTACCATCAGGAAACTCTCTTTTTAACTGCAAGAAACCAAAAATATTAACTACCGGAATACATATTATGGTCCCACGTTTAGGTTTGTTCCAGCCGTGCGCTATAATTTGACGCACAACCTCAATCCCGTTAATCTCATCGCCATGAATACCACCTGTAAGTAACACAACAGGTCCATCTAGTTCACCACGCTCAATAATGACTGGCACTTCAACTTCAGAAGTTGAATAAAGTTTTACTTTATTGAGATTGAGTGTATAACTATTACCTGCTTTAATTTCGGTTCCTAATATTCTCAATGCTTACATGTTTTTTTCTATGAACTTGATAATTTCACGAGCGATATTATACCCAGTCGCTCCTTCAATTCCTTCTAATCCAGGAGAACTGTTCACCTCGAGGACTAAAGGTCCTCGTGAACTTTGTAATAAATCAACACCACAAACCCCTAATCCTAGCGCTTTGGCCGCGGCAAGAGCCGTGCGTTCTTCTTCAGGAGTTAATTTAATTTTTGATGCTGTTCCACCACGATGTAAATTGGATCTAAACTCGCCTTTTTTGGCTTGTCTTTTCATCGCTCCTACCACTTTATTCCCAACCACAAAGGCTCTTAAATCGGCGCCACCAGCTTCTTTAATAAATTCCTGAATTATTACCCTTGTTCTTAGATCATTATGAGCATCTATAATGGCGTCTGCAGCCTCTAGAGATTCTGCTAGATTTACACCTATTCCTTGTGTCCCTTCTAGCACTTTGATGACTACTGGTGGTCCACCTACTTGCTCACAAATTTCATCTGTGTGTTCACCAAAATTAGTGAAAACCGTTTTGGGCATTCCCACACCGCTACGAGCTAGTTTTTGCAAACTTTGTAATTTATCTCTTGAGGTGACTAGCGCCTGACTACTCACAGTTGTAAAACAATTCATCATCTCAAATTGTCGTACAATAGCGGTTCCATAAAAAGTGATACTAGCTCCTATTCTAGGTATTACAGCATCTGGCACGGGTAATCTCTCACCGTGATAATAAACACTGGGCTTATGTTTTTCTAATTTTATATCGCAATGCAATACATTTATAGCCCTGGCTTTATGTCCTGCATTTTTTGCCTCTTCTAGTAATCGCTTTGTACTGTATAATGTGGTACTGCGTGATAGAATATCAATTTTCATTTTGTGAAAGTATAAAAGAAAGGTCTTGTAATTCGGTATCCACTACAAATTTCTTAGATAAAAATTTACGCCCTATTAAAACAGGGTACCTCATTTCCTTGCGATCGGATAGTGTAAGGGATATTACATAATGTTTTTTGAATAAGGTAATAATAGTTTTTACCTCATACCTTAATTGTGACTGACCGTTACTACTGCGTACTTGGGTAATTTCATACTCCTCAAAATACATTTTACGACCGTTGTACTTAGGATGTTCTGGATCAAGAAAATTTGCAGTAAGCGCACCGTCTTCCTCTCCAATATCAGTACAATAAATGGACGATGTATAAGCTCCTGTATCGATTTTTATATCAATATCTAGAAATCCAAGTTCAGGAAAATGAGCACGATCTGTGCGACCTATGGTTATTTTTTTTGTCAAGTATTTAAAATGATTTAAAAAATGGTTTCTGTTTCGCTTTCGCGAAAGCGAAATCAAGACATTCCATCACATATTACGAAAATTCGCGGCAAAAAAAGACAATTCTTCTCATATATTTATAATGATAACATTCCATTAACGCACACTAAAAATTTTGAGCAGAAATTTGAAAAAAAATTATAATGAATAAATTTTGGATTTTCCTTTTGTTAGTAGCCACTACTTTAAACGCTCAACAAGACTTATTGCAGTCTGGTCCTATGGTAGGATATTCTGCTTATCGAGAAGCCTTAATTTGGGTTCAAACTACACAGCCAGCTCAGGTCAAAATAGGTTATTATAAAGAAGGTGAACAAGAGGTTTTTACTCCGACAGTAACGACAAGTATTGAGGATGATTTTATTGCAAAACTATATCCTAGACAGGTAGAATTTGGTACTCAGTATACCTATAAATTATACATCAATAATGTACATGTACCTAGAGATTACAAGTTGTCATTCAAAACGCAGGCATTATGGCAATATCGTACAGAACCGCCTAACTTTTCATTTGCTATAGGCTCATGTGCTTTTATAAATGAAAAGAAAGACGACAGGCCTAGTCCTTATGGAGGTGGTTATGAAATATTTAATAGTATACTCGCAAAACAGCCTGATTTTATGCTATGGACTGGTGATAATACTTATTTACGCACACCTGATTTTATGACTGAAACAGGAATACGCCATCGTCATAGACATACTCGCAGTACTCCAGAACTACAACCTCTTTTAGGTAGTGTACATCACTATGCTACATGGGACGATCATGATTATGGCCCTAATAATGCAGACAGGAGTTATGTAAATAAACATATTGCAGAAAAAGCCTTTAACGATTACTGGGGTAATCTTAATACAAATGCTGCTGGTAATGGTGGTGTAGCCCAACACTTTTCCTGGGCCGATGTTGAAGTATTCATGCTAGACAACAGGTATCATAGAGCTCCTAATGATAGTAGAGAAAAAAACAAAGCTTATTTTGGAATGGAGCAAGTTAATTGGTTAATCGACGCTCTTCAAAATAGTCGTGCTCCTTTTAAGATTATCGTGAGTGGTGGTCAGGTTGTGAGCGATGCTGCAAAGTTTGAAAACTATGCTACCTATCCTGAGGAAAGAGATTATTTATTCAAGCGTTTACATGAAGAAAGAATAAGTGGTGTTTTATTTATGAGTGGTGATAGGCATCACACAGAAATATCTAGACTAGAACGAGAAAACGCCTATCCTCTTATCGACATTACTTGTTCTCCATTGACCTCTGGAACACATGCTGCGAGAGACGAAGGAAACACACTTCAGGTGAAAGGCAAGACTTTTTATGAAAAAAACTTTGGGATTGTAGAAGTGAGTGGACCGCGTAAAGAACGCAAATTAGTCCTCACTATATATGACCAAAAAGGTAAAAAAGTATTTGACTATAGCATTACCGCAAAAGAATTGAGATATTAGAAAAGTAGTCCTAGCGGCACTACTTTTCTAATGCCTGCTCTAGGTCCTTTATTAAATCCTCAACATCTTCTATACCTATACTTAAACGAATAAGGGAATCCACTACACCAGTCTTTTCTCTTTCTTCCTTAGGAATACTTCCATGGGTCATTGTAACAGGATGACCAGCCAAGGATTCAATGCCTCCTAGGGATTCGGCTAGGGTAAATAAATGTAGATTTTCTAAAATGGTAAGCGCACTTTCTTTGGTATCATTTTTAGTACTGAAAGATATCATACCGCCGAAGTCTCTCATTTGACTGCTGGCAATTTCATGATTAGGATGACTTTTAAGACCAGGCCAGTATACCTTATCAACTTTAGAATGAGATTGAAGGAAGTTAGCAATTTGAGCAGCATTTTCACAGTGCCGTTGCATGCGCACATGCAGCGTTTTAATACCACGCAACACTAGAAAACAATCTTGCGGACCAGGAATGGCTCCGCTTGCATTTTGAATAAAGTACAGTTTTTTAGCAAGTATTTCGTCATCAACCACAAGAGCGCCCAAAACCACATCACTATGACCACCTAAATATTTAGTTGCGCTATGCATTACTATATGAGCACCTAGCTCGATAGGGTTTTGAAGATAGGGCGTTGCAAATGTATTATCAACCACTACGAGTATATCTCTACTCTCTGTCAGTGTAGCTATAGCACGTATATCAATTATACTCATAGTAGGATTTGTAGGTGTTTCTACCCATATCATTTTGGTAGCGCTTGTGATATGCTCCTCAATTAAATGAGCATCTTTCATATCTACAAACTTGAATTTAACACCTAATTGTTCAAAAATTTGGGTGAATAATCGATAAGATCCACCATAAAGGTCACTAGTGGAAATGACTTCATCTCCTGGTTTTAATAATTTAAGAACCGCGTCTATGGCCGCCATACCTGATCCAAAGGTTATTCCGTACTGAGCATTCTCTATACTAGCAATGGCATTTTCTAGCGCTGTTCTAGTAGGATTTGCACTACGTGAATAAGCATAACCTTTATTTTTACCTGGACTCGATTGTTTGTAGGATGTTGTTTGATATATGGGTGGCATTACAGCATTATAAGCTGGATCGATATTTTTTTGACCACCATGTATAGCTTTGGTATTGAATTTCATTTTCTCTTTTTCTAACTTGTGGTTGAAGATAACAAATTGCTATTATAGCGTGGCAATTGATGATTATTACGCTTTCGCGAAAGCGTATACCTTTCTATTTCAATACATAAAATTATATCATAATTCACATTAAGCTAGCGTACCTTTGCAACATGGAAAATAGATTCATTTATTTAAATACATGTAATACATGTAAACGTATTCAGAAAGAGTTGCATCTACCTGAATCTGTTATTCTTCAAAATACCAAAGAAGAACCTGTGACTGAAGAACAAGTGGATTTTTTAAAAGATCAAGCAGGATCTTATGAAGCCTTATTTAATAGAAGATCCCAACAGTACAGAGGTCGTGGTTTACATGAACAAGAGTTATCTGAAAAAGACTATAGATCACTATTGCTGGATCATTACTCCTTTATTAAACGCCCTATTCTAATACTTGATGGAGTTGCTTTTATAGGAAATAGTAAGAAAACTGTAGCAGCAGCTGCACAAGCACTTGGAAATGAGTAAAAGAGCAATTGCTATTGTATGTGCTTTTCTAGTCGCACTTTTTTACGCGTTTAATTTTACCGCAGCCAAAGAGGTTACTCCTGCACATATAGGTCCTTACGGGCTTACTTTGTACCGTGTTTTAATTACCGGACTAATATTCTGGGGTTTAAGTTTTGTTTTTGCTCCTAGAACAAAAATGACCTTAAAGGAGCTTGCTCATATTGCATTGGCAGCTTTTTGCGGTGTGGGATTTAACATGCTTACCTTTATGAAAGGTTTGTCGCTTACATCACCTATAAGCGCAGCAGTTTTAATGGTTACTACTCCTATTTTGGTTCTTGTATTAAGCGCAATATTTCTTAAAGAAAAATTATTTGGGATTCGTATACTTGGGATTTTAATAGGTTTTTCTGGTGCTACTTTTCTTATTTTACAATCAACTGGTATAGGAGCAGATGCTTCAAACCCAACACTGGGGAATTTTTTGATTTTTGTAAATGCTCTTAGTTATGCGTTTTACATTATTCTAGCAAAAAAGCTCACACAGAAATACCATGTTCTAATCTTACTTAGGTGGCTGTATTTCTTTGGAGTATTATTTATTTTACCATTTGGCTATAATGAGGTTGTTACATTTGATATAAGTAGCGCCAGCTGGGAAACTTTAATGTTTATAGGTTACGTGATTGTGTTTGCTACATTAGGAACTTATGGTCTTAATATTATAGCGATCAAAAACCTAAAACCTAGTGTAGTAGCCGTGTTTGTCTATTTACAACCTTTACTGGCGACTATTATCGCTGTAAGTTTAGATAAGGATACTATTACCTGGCAAAAAATAGCCGCTGGGATAATGATTTTTTCTGGAGTGTTTTTAAGCAGTTTAAAGCAAAAGCAAAAAATCAGGACGACTTAACTAGCTCATCATGCAATGCAGCTGCCCATTGAACTGCATCAAGTAAACTTTGGAAGGTTTTGAATTTAGATTTCATGAACAAAGATTCAAGCTTTGCATTCTGTGTACCAACACTTGAATCGGTAACAACGGCATAACCTTTTAGAGAGAAAGTATGCATGAAAAATTTAAGCCAATCTACTGGCTTTACGTCATACTTATTAATCCTATTTGTTATGTATATTAAATTGCTACCATCGGTTTGATCGTAAAAATCAGTTACCTCTTCAATAACTAATTTTGCATGAGTCCAAGAAAAGGTAATACCTTCATCAACTTCGGCAATGACAAATTTTTCAAACAAGTAGAACTTACCAAAAGGAAAATGAAGTTCCTTTAGCACCGAAGGATAAAATGGTGATTGTTCAACTGACTGCATATCTGCAATTTAATAGAATTGCCTGTTTTAAGCAAATAATATCATCGAACAAATCACCACTTTTATCTAATCAACTGATAAGATCATTAGGAGCTTGACCATGTGAACGAGTATCTTCTCGTGTTAACCATTTAAAATCATCTGCTCGTTCCACATTATTAATCTTCTGCAACAATTCATCGGGTAAAGCCGTCATTCGACGTGACGATAGATCCATCCATGCACCCATCATTGTTCCTCTAGTAAGGTTACGACCTTTATAATCGTAAAAATTGTGTCTGAAACTGAATAAACTACCGTCTTCACTTAGACCAATAAGCTCACAAGTAACTGTTATTGGTTTCCCTTGATGAACTTCTTTAAAATAAAAAATATTCTCATTAAAGATGACAGGACCTATATTGTGCTCATGCATTTCTCGTTGTCCAAATCCCATTTCAATGAGATAACCCATACGGGTATGACTCATAAAGTTTTGATAGGCACTATTTGCTAGATGCCTATTGGCATCTATATCGCTCCATCTTACATCAAATTCTTTTTTGTACATTTTTTATTAGTTTAAATGATTAAATTCCGGCGACTTCACAGCCGAATTATCTTTTAATTTCTTCATGGCTTTCCATAGAAAATAAGCCGTAATTAAAGTGGAACTTATATCTGCAATAGGAAAACTTATCCAAACTCCTGTTTCTCCAAAAAAATTGGGTAAAATCAAAAGTAAAGGAATTAAGATAATCGCAGTTCGTAGTAGGGTGAGCAATAAAGCAGGTATTGCTTTACCTATTGCTTGATAGTAAGCCGCTCCAATTAATTGTATACTTATAATAGGCAAGGAAAGAAAAACAAGACCCAACGCAAATGAAGTACGATCAATCACTTGTTGGGTGTCTGTAAAAACATCTCCTATAAAATCCGTATTTAAAATTAATAATAGGAAAATGATAGTTCCTAAAATACAAGCCCAAATAATACTTGTGAAAATCACCTCTCTTACACGGTCATACTTCTTTGCTCCATAATTAAATCCAGCAATAGGTAAAAAACCTTGAGTAATTCCAAGTACAGGGAACAATGCAAACATCATCATTCTACCTATAATTCCAAATACAGCAACACTTTCTTCGCCACCCAGCTCAAACAATATGTTATTTAAAATTAAGTAAAGCACACTGGTAGTTGCTTGTCTGGATAAGGAAACAAAACCCAAAGCTCCTATTTCTCTTATTATTGAAAAGTTAGGCACAAAATCTTTAATTGAGCACAGCAATTCACTTTTACCAGAAATAAAAAAACCGGCTACGTAAAGAAAGCATAATCCATAACTCGCCGTGGTAGCCCATGCGGCACCCATCATTCCCCAACCTAAATACTTAATAAAGACGTAATCCAGCAGCAGGTTACCTATAGAAGGAATAAGCATGGCTATCATTGCGTGAATAGGAGCTCCTTCAGCTCTTATGACATTATTCCCCATCATGCACATAGCAAGAATAGGCACTCCATAAAGTACAATGCGATAGTAAATAGCAGCAGGTTCGTAGATGGCTCCTTTTCCACCAAATGCAGGTACTAAATTCTCAATAAATAACAACCCAACAACAACCAAGACTACGGTTATTATTAAGGTGATGCTTATCATATTACCAAAGGTCGTTTTGGCCTTTGAATAATTATTATCACCCATTGCTCGGGATATAATACTTGAGCCTCCTATACCGATCGCCATTCCCAAAGCGGCTATAAAAAAAGATACTGGCAGAACGACGTTTATCGCTGCAATGGCGACATCTCCAATCCAATTACCTACAAAAATGGTATCTACTAAAATATTTAAGGACATTACAAGAATTCCAATACTTGCAGGAATTGCTTGTTTTATCAATAATCCTTTAATTGGTAAAATACCTAAAGACTGTGATTTATTATGTGCTACAGAGGTTTGGGACATGGCGCACAAAGTTACAGCACGAGTAGCACTCTTGTCTTATAAGAATGTTATTTATACGGTGGCTTCAGCTCCTTGTAATGCCCATTCATCAATCCATCTAGACATTACTTTCACCCAATCTTCTCTTGTATTTAAGCATGGAATAACGTGAAACTGTTTCCCACCCACTTCGTGAAAGATTTCTTCACCTTCCATAGCAATTTCTTCCAAGGTTTCTAGACAGTCACTTACAAAAGCTGGTGTTGCGATAGCGAGCTTTTTAACTCCACCTAGACCCATTTTTTCAATAGTTCGATCGGTATAAGGAGTTAACCATGGATCAAAGCCTAATCTAGATTGAAATGTAGTGCTGTAGGTACCATCTTCTAAATTTAAGTACTCACCTACTAATCTTGTAACCTCATGGCATTGATGACTATAACAAAACTCATGTGCTGGTGATGGTGTAGCACAACAAGTACCATTCATTTTACAATGACCATTTGTTATATCGCTTTTTCTTATATGACGTTTAGGGACTCCGTGATATGAGAATAAAAGATGTTCATAATCCTTACCTTCTAACGATTCCTTAATCGATTCAGACAATACTCTGATATAATCAGGGTGATTATAAAAAGGAGGCAATACAGTAAATTCCATTTGTGGAAATTGTTCCTTTCTTATTTCCTCGGCTAACACAAGTATGGTTTCAGTAGTTGCCATTGCGTATTGAGGATATAACGGAATAAGTAGGACCTCATCAACTCCTTGGTCGTGTAGCTCCTTAAGACCATTCTCAATAGTCATAGAGCCGTATCTCATAGCAAGCGAAATAGGCACACTGGTGTATGCATCTATTTTTTCCTGAAGACGCTCTGAAAGGACGATCAACGGACTTCCTTCTTCCCACCAAATCTTACTATAAGCTTCTGCACTTTTCTTTGGTCTCGTATTAAGTATAATTCCTTTTACTAAAAGAGCTCTTAATATGTAAGGTAAATCAACTACCCGTTCGTCCATTAAAAACTCATCTAGATATTTCTTTACATCTTTAGGATCGGTACTATCTGGCGAACCCAGATTAACAAGAAGAACTCCTTTTTTCATTGAACAAATTTAGAACTACAAAATTAACTTTTGTGTGGTCGTTATTATTTTTAGTCAATTACTATTACTTATAGTAATATTTGGAAATTTTAATCCCAATTTACTCCATTTTCATCAATATCTTCCTTCTCCTTGTCTTTATTCAGGTTGAAACCTGATAAGTCCTTTTTACTATATCTAACCCAAATAAAGGCAGGCATTATGATGAAAAAAATAAACAAGGTAGATAAACCTATAAGTTTATGCCCCATAGCAACGGCATTACCTAAATGCACTAGATAAAACCCTGCACCTATAACGATAACAGCTAGTATCAATAAGACTGCAAGGATTTTCAATGGTTTCATTTAACTAAAGGATATTTGACTAATTATTCTACTGTTACCTTTAAATTTAATTCTTGTAATTGCTCCTGATCAATTGCTGCAGGTGCATCAATCATAACGTCGCGACCACTATTATTCTTAGGAAATGCGATGAAATCACGAATAGTTTCCTGACCACCTAGAATAGAAACCAATCTATCAAATCCAAAAGCAAGTCCTGCGTGAGGTGGTGCCCCATATTCAAAAGCATCCATTAAAAAGCCAAATTGAGCTCTAGCCTCTTCAGGCGTAAAACCTAAATGGTTAAACATAAGCGCCTGTAATTCCTTATCAAATATTCTTACCGATCCACCACCTATTTCATTTCCATTAAGGACAAGATCATATGCATTGGCTCTTACATTACCAGGATCTGTAGAAAGTTTCTCAATATCTTCAGGTTTTGGTGATGTGAATGGGTGATGCATTGCGTGATAGCGCTCTGTATCCTCATCCCATTCTAATAATGGAAAATCAATTACCCACAAAGGAGCAAATTCTTCTGGGTTACGCAGTCCTAATCTTTCTGCCATTTCCATACGTAGTGCGCTTAATTGTGTGCGCGTTTTATTTGTAGGTCCAGACAATACACAAATCAAGTCACCAGCCTGTGCTCCTGTAGCTTCTGCCCATTGAGCTAGATCTTCTTGTGAATAAAATTTATCTACACTAGATTTAAAACTACCATCCTCATTGCACTTTACATACACCATTCCTAGAGCGCCTACTTGAGGACGTTTTACCCAATCAATTAACTTATCAATTTCCTTACGAGTCATGCTAGCTGCACCTGGAACAGCAATTCCAACTACAATTTCTGCTTCATTAAAGATTTTAAAATCTCTCGCTTTCGCGAAAGCGGAAAGATCACCAAACTCCATCCCAAAGCGAATATCTGGTTTGTCATTACCGTATTTTTCCATCGCTTCCTGATAAGTCATACGAGGAAACTTATCAACCTGGACATTCTTAACTTCTTTTAATAAATGTCTCGTCATTTCCTCAAAAATGTTGAGTACATCTTCCTGCTCAACAAATGACATTTCACAGTCTATTTGTGTGAATTCCGGCTGCCTGTCTGCTCTTAAGTCCTCATCACGGAAACATTTAACTATCTGAAAATATTTATCCAGTCCACCTACCATAAGCAACTGCTTAAAGGTTTGTGGAGATTGTGGTAGTGCATAAAACTGACCTTCATTCATTCGACTAGGGACTACAAAGTCACGAGCGCCTTCAGGAGTTGATTTGATCAAAACAGGTGTTTCTACCTCTACAAAATCCTTAGATGCAAGAAAATTACGCACCTGCATAGCTACCTTAGATCGGAAAATCAGATTTTCACGCACGGGATTACGACGTATATCTAGGTAGCGGTATTTCATTCTAAGTTCTTCACCACCATCTGTTTCATCTTCAATAGTAAACGGTGGCGTTTTTGAAGCACTTAGAATTTTTAATTCCTTTACAAGTATTTCAACATCACCTGTAGGTATTTTAGCATTTTTTGATTCACGCTCGATTACGGTACCTTTTACTTGTATTACATACTCGCGACCTAACGTTTGAGCGGTTTTCATAACTATCTCATCTGTACGGTCCTCATCAAAAATAAGCTGTGTAATACCGTAACGATCTCTCAAATCAACCCAAATCATAAATCCTTTGTCACGAGATTTTTGAACCCAACCAGATAGGGTTACCTCTTTATTTACATCGCTCACTCTTAAACTTCCGCAGTCGTGTGTTCTATACATAATATGTTCTATAAGGAGCAGCAAAAATAAACCGATTCCAACGGATATTAAACATTAAATACTTAACATTTTAAATCATAGCAATGACAAAACACGATAAAATATGTGATTTTTAAAATTAATAATATACTATTATTCAATAGCTTACATCTCTAATGTAAATTTAACGTTACCTAATTGTTGTGTATATGTAATTTTAAAGTTAACTTTGGGTAGAACTTAAAAAGTATAGGTCATGAAAAACGTATTGATGGTAGCAGCATTGCTTGTAGGTTTTATAGTAAGCGCTCAAGAAGAAAACAAGCCCCAGTTTGAACAATTAGAAAATGGTATGGTTAAGGCGACTTATTTCCATGACAACGGTTCAATTGCAGAGGAAGGAACATTTTTAAACAAAAAACGCCATGGTGAATGGATTTCTTATGATCAAAATGGTAATAAGATAGCACAAGCAGAATATTCACAAAATGAAAGAAGTGGTAAGTGGTTTTTTTGGAAAGGTGAAACACTAGTAGAGGTTGATTATTCTAATAATGCAATTGTTGCTGTAAACAACTGGACAAATAAGGAGGCAGTAGCCATTAATAAACCTTAACTTTAAAAATTAATACAAAAAAACCTCGCCAAATGGCGAGGTTTTTTTGTTTCTAGTTTTAAGTTCTGAGATCTATTAACGACTAATCTTTAACAAATCTTTGTTTAACTTAATTAACGTATTTGTTAAACAAAATTGTATTTTTACCAAAAGGATTAATTGTTATGGCCACAGTAAAAAAATCTACCACAAAAAAGACAACTAAAAAGAAAACTCCTAATCGCCAGGATATTATAACGGCTTACATGGAATACGTTTTAGAGCATGAAAAAGAACCTAAAAGTGTATACAAGTTTGCCAAGGAAAATAAAATGGAAGAGCAAGAATTCTATGCACATTTTGGAAGCATAGAAGGTTTACGCAAGGAAATTTGGAATACCTTTTTTACTATGACATTGGACGTTGCTCATAAGAATGAGGATTATGCACATTTTTCTAATCGTGAAAAAATACTCACTTTTTTCTACACCTTTTTTGAATTACTAACTATGAATCGTAGTTATGTTTTATTTACTCTAAATGGTAAACAAAGCATGATGAACAAAATGGATGAACTTAAAGGTTTAAGAAAACATGTAAAGGATTTTGCCCGAACATTAATTCAAGAACGTAATGAAAGTAAGACCAATATTTTACTAGAGCGTTCAGAAAGTATCTACAGCGAGGGCGCATGGATTCAAATGCTTTTCCTTTTAAAATTTTGGATGGATGACGATAGTCCAGGATTTGAAAAAACAGACATGGCTATTGAAAAATCCGTTAATACCATTTTTGATGTTTTTGATAACACACCCTTAGATGCAGTTTTAGACTTTGGCAAATTCCTATGGAAGGAGCGCATGGCTTAAAATCTAAATTGATATAAAGAATTTTAAGGTGTAAAAGCATCTAAATCGTTTTGCAATCGGTTACAGCTATAAGCCTTTTGCATGTAAATCAGGTTTTACATTTTCTTGTTATGAAAACAATTGACAAAATACCTACTAGTAAAATAGGCCGCACTACAGAGCTAGTAAAGACTGGTGCCAAAATAGGTGCCAACTACCTAAAGTATTATTCAAAAAAAGCTGTTAATCCAACTCTTGACCGTAGTACTTTGGACGAGGACAATGCTGCCGATATTTATGATGGATTAAAAAGTTTAAAAGGTAGCGCTCTTAAAGTAGCTCAAATGCTTTCTATGGATAAGAGCTTGTTACCTGGTGCTTACGTAGAAAAATTTAGTCTAGCTCAATTTAGCGTTCCACCATTATCAGCACCCTTAGTTCGTAAAACATTTAGAAAGTATCAAAACGCATATCCTGAAGATATATATGATTCGTTTTCAAAAGATTCTGTAAATGCAGCTAGTATCGGTCAAGTGCACAAAGCGACTAAGGATGGTAAACAGCTCGCTGTAAAAATTCAATATCCAGGAGTGGCAGATTCTATAAGTAGTGACCTTGCCCTTGTAAAGCCTATCGCCATCAAAATGTTCAATTTGAAAGGCGAAGACAGCAAGCGTTATTTTGCCGAAGTAGAAGAAAAACTTTTAGAAGAAACCGACTATGAATTAGAGGTAAAGCAAAGTATAGAAGTTACTGAGGCTTGTAGCCATATACCTGGATTAAAATTTCCATCTTATTATCCAGAGCTTTCTAGCAAGCGCATTATAACCATGGATTGGATGCAAGGAACACACTTAAGTGAATTTGCAAAAACAGATTTTAACTCCAAAACTGGGAATAAATTAGGTCAAACGCTTTGGGATTTTTACATGTTTCAAATGCACGGCCTTAAAGCCGTACATGCAGATCCTCATCCTGGTAATTTTCTAATTTCAGAGGATAATGAATTAATTGCAATAGATTTTGGATGTATCAAACAAGTACCTGAAGAATTTTACCAGCCTTACTTTGAGCTTGCGGTACCAGAACATATCAACAACCCTGATACATTCAAGGAAAAATTGAAACAGCTAGAAATCCTACGTCCAGACGATACTGATCAAGAAATTGAATATTTCTCTGCTTTATTCCATGAGATGCTTAGTTTGTTTACTAAACCTTTTCAAGAAAAAACTTTCGACTTTTCTGATGAATCTTTTTGGGATGAAATATCCTCTTTAAGTGAAAAGTATAGCAACGATAAGGAATTGCGTAAAATGAACGGTAATAGAGGTAGTAAGCATTTCCTATATATCAATCGTACTTTCTTTGGACTATATAATCTATTACACGATTTAAAAGCAACTGTAAACACTCACGATTATATAAAGTATCTAAAAGAAAAAGGTCTTAAAAATCATAGTGCGCTCTCATAATGTGAAGCGCGCTATTAGAAATTATAGTATTAAGCAGTTTATAGAATCGATACTTAGTTTTTATAAACCACTCCATCCTTCATAACAAAATCTATTTGCTCTAGAATGGCGATATTCTTTTCTGGATTTTCTGTTACCGCTACCACATCTGCATAGAAACCAGGTTGCAACTGTCCGATTTCATTTTCCATATTAAGGATTATAGCTGGTGTAATAGTGGCGCTTTGTAAGGCTTCCATAGGTTTCATTCCAGCTTCCACCATATAGCCAAATTCCTTGGCATTTTTACCATGGGCAAACACACCAGCATCAGTACCAAAAACAATAGGCACACCTCGCTTGTAGGCTCTCGCAAAGGTCCCTTGTATTTGTGGACCAACTTCTCTCGCCTTGGGTACAACCACTTCTGGATAAAAACCTTCTTCCTCTGCTTTGAGTGCCACTTCTTTACCTGCCGTTATGGTAGGAACTAGATAGCAATTTTTCTCAATCATAAGATCCATTGTTTCTTCACTCATATAGGTACCATGCTCAATGGTTTTAACACCACCTTTAACAGCCCTACGCATGCCCTCGTCACCGTGAGCATGAGCAGCTACATGAAATCCATAATCAGCAGCGGTTTGTGTAATCGAGCGTATTTCTTCAATAGTAAATTGTGGGTTACTGCCGTTTTTTGCAACGCTTAAAACACCACCAGTTGCTGTAATCTTTATACAGTCTGCGCCATTTTTATACCTATGTCTAACAGCTTCCCTACCTTCTTCGGGAGAATTAATTACTCCTTGTCTGGGACCTGGATCACCCATTAATTTTTGATTACTACCATTTGTAGGGTCTGCATGACCGCCGGTACTAGCGATAGATTTTCCAGCCGTAAAAATACGCGGTCCCGGCACTTTCCCTTTATTAATAGCATCTCGCAAGGAAATATTTATACCACTACCACCTAAATCTCTTACTGTTGTAAAACCTGAAAGAAGTGTGATTTCAGCATACTTTACTGAGTCATAAGCAACATCTGCTGGATCGTCTACATATTTTTGGACATATGCATGTGGATTGTATTCTGTCTCCATATGCACATGCATATCTGTAAATCCTGGCATCACCCATTGATCTTTTAAATCTATAAGGTTTATTTGTCCTGTAGGTGTTTTGTATCCCTTCTGCACTGATTGTATTTTATTCCCTTCAATGATTAAAGTCATTTCGGTTTGCCACTCACCTTTTTTGGCATCTAGTAGGTGACCTGCGTGTATGAACGTTGTGGTTGAAGTTTGTTGTGAGTACGCTTTCGCGAAAGCGAGACATACCAACAACATCAGTGCTGCGATATTTTTCATGATTAAGAATTTACAAACTCTAATACTTTGTCTGTTATAAATTTGATTTGCTCGTCATCCAATTCTGTGTGCATAGGTAATGATATACATTCCTTTACTAATCTATTTGTTACTCCAAAGTCCTTTTCTTGATAGCGATCATCGGCATAGGCTTTTTGAAGGTGTAATGGTATAGGATAATACACACCGCAAGGAATATCATGTTGGTTCAAATAGGCTACGAGCGCATCGCGATCGGTATCTTTTACAAGTAAGGTATATTGATGAAACACATGACAATCACAGTTATCACAAATGAGCGGCGTGATAATCTTCTCGTTACCAGCAAGTGCTGCCGTGTATTTTCTAGCAGCGGTTCTACGAGCCTCATTGTATTGATCTAGACGACGTAATTTTGATCTAAGAACAGTTGCCTGAACAGAATCCAATCGTGAATTGACTCCTACAACATCGTGGTGATATCTAACATACATTCCATGATTTACGATTCCTCTTATGGTATGAGCAAGATCATCATCATTAGTAAAAATAGCGCCACCATCACCATAACAACCTAAATTTTTGGAAGGAAAAAAGGAAGTAGTACCTACATTACCTATTGTTCCAGTCTTGGACTTAGTACCATCCTCATTTAGGTAGTTAGCTCCAATAGCTTGTGCATTATCCTCAATCACATACAAGTCATGCTCTCTTGCAATTTCCATGATTTCACTCATGTTTGCTACTTGCCCAAATAAATGAACAGGTACGATGGCCTTAGTCTTAGGAGTAATGGCTTTTCTTATAGCCTCTGGATCAATATTAAAATTGAAAGGATTGACATCTACTAGAACTGGTGTAAGCCTAAGTAGCGCAATTACCTCAACTGTCGCTGCAAACGTAAAGTCGGCAGTAATCACTTCATCACCTGGCTCTAGACCCAATCCCATCATAGCTATTTGAAGAGCATCAGTACCATTGGCACATGGTATCACATGTTTTACATCTAGGTACTCTTCTAGCTCTTTTTGAAAAGCGTGAACTTCGGGACCATTTATATATGCGGTAGATTCTATCACATTCATGATACCTGCATCTACCTCTTCTTTTATTTTTTCATATTGACCTTTGAGGTCAACCATTTGAATCTTACGCATTTGTAATTTAATTTTTGGAAAAAGTCAACGTTTTGACTCTACTTGTAAAAATACGCAATATTAGGAGCATGACCCAAGCGTATTTTTTGTACTATTTTTGAGTAAAATCAATTGTTTTTTGAAAGTTTTATATCGTATTATAATCGCTGCAGCAAAGGCTGGCTTGCCCCTAATCGGATTATTTAATAAAAAGATTAACCTAGGGGCAAAAGGTCGTGGTGCTACGTGGGATATCCTTGATCAAAAGGTAAAGAAAACTACTCCAAAAATCTGGGTTCACGCAGCCAGCCTAGGAGAGTTTGAACAAGTAGTCCCAGTGCTAGAAAAAATTAATCGAGAAAAATATCAAGTTATTTTAAGCTTTTTCTCACCTAGTGGTTATGAAAATAAAAAGCATACTTCGCTGGCTGATGTTGTTTGTTACCTACCTCTTGACACAAGGACTAATGCTCAAAAATTCATAAAGGTTGTTGACCCCAGTCTCGCAATTATGGTAAAATATGAGTTTTGGCCACAATACCTTAATCAACTTAAACTTAAAAAGATTCACACCATACTAGTAAGTGGAGTTTTTAGAGAAAAAATGCCTTTTAATTCCTGGTACGGCAAGTGGATGACACCTTCTTTAGAAGCCTTTTCTCATTTCTTTTTACAAGATGAACATTCATTATACCATCTTAAAAATCTGGGATATACAAATGCAACCGTGAGCGGCGATACTAGGTTTGATCGTGCCAGCCAACTCATTGAGCGTAGTAACCATCTAGATTTCTTAGATGAATTTCTCGCTAACAAAAAGTGCCTCGTGGTAGGTAGTAGCTGGCCAGAGGATATTTCGGTTATGAAGAACTGGTTAAACTCCAATAGTCAAAATGAAGATTACAAGGTAATCATAGCACCACACGAAGTTCATAGTAATGCGATAAAGCAATTAATAGATCAACTTGATCATCCTGTACAATTGTACAGTGAGATTGAGAAAAATAAAGTAGTCGAAGAAACAACTACCCTTATAATCGACAGTATAGGAAAGCTTACTCTAGCCTATAGCTACGCTAGTATTGCTTATGTAGGTGGAGCTATGGGTACAAAAGGATTGCACAATATTCTCGAGGCCGCAACCTTTGGAATACCGGTAGTGATTGGAAAAAACTATGAAAAATTTCCTGAGGCAGGAAAACTTGAAGATTTAGGCGGACTGTTTTCAATAGAAAACAAACAAGAATTCAATGAGATAATCAATAAACTTTTTGAAGATGATTATTTAAGAGACAAAACTGGTATGATTTCTGGACATTGGATTAACAGCAATACGGGTGCCACTCGATTAATACTTAATTATTTAAAAGAATACAATGAAGACATGGTTGTTCATAATTAGCCTTTTCATAAGTTTAATTAATAATGCTCAGGATAACATTGTTGTAGTGGACAATGAAACAAAAGAGGGCATTGCATTTGCTACGGTAAGTTTTGGAAACGGTAATGGAACCTTTGCCGATGGTGATGGCGTATTAAAATTCTCAAAGGCCCTTTATAAGGATGTTGATTCTTTATTTATTAGCTCAATAGGCTATCAAGAACTGGCTTTATCATCAAGTAAAATCGCAGACACTTTATTCCTCAAAGCCAAACAAAACAATCTGGAAACAGTTATTATAAACGCACAACTTACAGGAAAACATAAACGAAAGAAAAAGAAAGAGCTAGCTCATGATAATTATCATGATTGCTGGCTACCTACTGTAGAAAGTGAAATCGCTGTAAGATTTGATCGCTATGAAAACGCACCTACTCAAATCAAAACATTAAAACTACCTATATTACTAGAAGACACGCAGCGCAGCAAAAATCGTAAACAGACCAGAAGATTCTCTACCATGTTTAGAGTTGTGTTTTACGACGTATCACCTGATGGCAAACCAGTAAGAGAATCTATGTGGCCTTCAAAAACTTTTATAATTACCCAAGAAGCTGGCGACGTGTACGAGCTGGATATTGAAGAACTCAATATTAATATTCCTCAAGAAGGCATTTTTGCTTCCATACAAGTTTTAGGCTATACCACGCCCAAGGGCGAATTAATAAAAGCAAAAAAATATCGTGAATTCAAATCTAAGTACGGTACCCAAAAAATAGCCACAACTTATAGACCTCTATTACCTTTTACTGACGAGATAGAAGGAAAGAAAACGTATGTACGTCGTATATTTTTAAACAACAAGCAATGGACACTTTTTGATTTTTCCTATAATCCAAAAAGCAAATTACTGCGCAGTGGTCATGAAAATTACGGCATGGGCGCCGAGTTTAAAGTGTTCTACAAAGACTAATCCAAAGAAAAAATCTAGACTAAACAGTTACCGCCTTATTCAAATAGTCTCTAAAGGGCATCATCTCTTTATAAACATGCACACAATGATCCATAAAATCGGCTTGCATAATTTCCTTTTGGGTAAGAGAATGCGATACAGCATGTGTTTTTTTACGCAATAAATCAATATGTTCATGATCTTGTAAAAATCCTTTAGGCGCGATTTTCAAACTTTCGCCGTCATCGATAAGGTCAAAAGTGTCTTTAAAAGACTTCTTATTAAGCACCTTCTTGAATTCATCGCCATTATAATCAATAGCATCCCTTATAGAGTCTAGCAATTCCTTTTTAGGTTTCCAATAACCACCAGCCAGAAAAGACTCATTTACACCTAAATGGATATAAAAATCACCCTGCTTTCCGCTAGCGTTTAAATCTAATCCTGCCCCAAAATGATCTTTATATATAGGCTTGTTAGGATGATATAACAGGTTGTTATTAATTCGATTAAGCGCCTTTCGTCCATCGGTTGAAATATAATTATCATCAACTTGCATTAGTTTTTGATCCAGCTCATTCAACCAGACTATGTAATCGTCCCGTACCTCATGGTAGCGTTTCCGATTTTGATCCATCCATTCTTTATTATTGTTTTTTTGCAATTCACGCAAAAATTCAAACATCTTTCTAAAATTCATATTTTAAACAATTTGTGTTAAAATAGTTTCGCTTTCGCGAAAGCGTAAACAATTTAACAGTTTTTATAAGTACTTAATATAATTATAAGACTAACTGCTAGGTGAGCTACATATCTTTGATCAAAACAAACACCGACATGAAAAAAATAGTTTTATTACTTGCGATTGCTTGTACCACATTAGTCGT
This sequence comes from Nonlabens sp. SY33080, assembly GCF_011784885.1. Taxonomy (NCBI): domain Bacteria; kingdom Pseudomonadati; phylum Bacteroidota; class Flavobacteriia; order Flavobacteriales; family Flavobacteriaceae; genus Nonlabens; species Nonlabens sp. SY33080. The sequence goes on along the minus strand of NZ_CP050461.1, from coordinate 2,269,946 downwards.
TTCTTGTAGAGAAACTGAAACTAAAACAGTAATCAAAGAAGTTGAAAAGGAAGCTGAAGAAACTGAAGGAGCTCTTGAACGTGCTGCTAAAAAAGTAGATAAGGAAGTTAATGAAGAGATTGATGAGCAAATAGAAAAAATAGGCGACGATAATTAAAAAATTGCTATGAAAAAGATATTATTAGGTCTATTATTCTTATTCACCTTAAGCTTAACCAGTTGTCGTGACGAACGACCTGGGATGGACAAAGTTGAAGTACAAGGACTAGGTGAAGACGCTAACGACAGCGATGCTCAAGAAAGCTATGACACAAACCCTACTCCAGCAGATCCCGATTAATTAACGGCTAAAAATATTAAAGGCACTTTTAAGTGCCTTTTTTTATGCTTTGGATTTAAAGTCTTGCTAAATTCAACCCATAAGTTCAACACATTTGTTTATTTATCTGTTCGATAGGCTTATTATAATTAAACTTATTTAATGCACTTTTCATTTCAATTTAGATTGATGTTGTAAGAATAGTAAAAACATTTAACCTATATTAATCATGAACAACACTGCTCAGTAATACTGGAAAATGATATTGGTTCTACGTCTACTAACATCCAAGCACCTTCGCTTTGTTCATAAAAACCGATCATGCCATTTTCACCAATGAAAGAACCACTACAACAGCCTGTTTCATCTTCTACACTATACTTTATCAAACCTGTCTCAAAATTCCCACAATCACAGTTTTTTCCAAAAGAAAAGTTTAGAAAAAACATAGATATAATTAATACATAGATTTTTAGCTTCATAACAAATTAATTTAAGAATTGCAGTTTATTAAGCTGTCCTAATTTCTGTTTTTGAAGTTCTTGATTATTCCAAGAAGCATTCTCTAAATACATTTTGTTTTTATTATAAAAATCATCCAATAATTTTTTCCTTTTTGGGTCTGATAATTTATAATTTTTGTTTACCAATGAATAAAAAGTAGCCATTGAGGGGATATTAGAATTCATCCTTGACATGTCATTTATTAAAACATTGACTTGCTCTTCATTTAATTGAGAAGTCCTACTATAAAAATTAGTGTGCCACATAGCTAATAAATTGTTATAATACAATTCCGATCGATGTTCATTTTTTTCAGCTTTGTAAACATCAAACAAATCATCAATTGACAACTTATTAAATTTATCCGAATTCCAGCTGACAGAAGATTTTGGAACTGCATACTTTTCTACTTCTGATGGAATGGTCCCTTTTTCTGAATCATCTTTAATCTGTTCAGAATTGTTAGTACACGCCATAAGTATTATAGCTAGTAAAACAAAATAGAATAATTTATTTTTTTTCATAATATAAAAATTTAAACGTTTTGACCTGAACAACAAGATTCTTGTGCGGCTGCCGGTGAAATAAATTCCCTACCAATCCAATGCCATGCTTCACCCTCATTTACATAAGTATCGTAATAAGCGTATTCACCGACCACAGTCCCAGTACAGCAACCTCTACCATTATTCAAAATTTGGTAATGTGTAATACCTCCTTCAAAATCCCCACATCCACAATAATTGTAATCAGATGTTGAAAAATTTGAAAAAGTCATTAATAATCCAATAAGATAAAATGTTTTCATAATTCATTAATTTCCATAAAGTTAAATAAAAAAAAAATTGCATTGTTTAACTTATTAACAAAATATTGATACTATTGTTAATATTAAAAATTAATTATAGCTCTTTATTTTTTTAATTTCTTCTCTTAAACTTTCTAAACCTTCTTGTAAGCTAATCATAGCTTCTTGACCTTCTCGTACCTCTAGGTCAAAACTTAGTTTTGAATTCACTTCCCATAGTTCTGTAATTTCTTCTACAGGTTGTTCAATAACTGGATATTCTCTATTTAATGAAATCAAGTATACCTCGCGACTAGATTCGGTTTTACGTAGTTTTTTAACTAGAACACTATCAGGTGTTACTACAACATGAATACGATTGTTATTTGCAGCAGCCATACTTTCTACCGCTTTACCCATTACCCATTCTTTAGGTTGAAGTACGGGTAACATACTATCTCCTTTTACTTGAAAAGCTCTATAACTACCTTCCTTATATTGAGGTAATGGTATATTAAAAGCAGGCAATTCATTATACCAATCTGTATCTTGCACATTACTGGCATAACCGGCACTAGCTTTAATAGGCACCATAATCATATTCTCGCGTTCATTTGAATCTAGAGTTACCACTTTTGGTGAAGTACTAGCGCTTGTATCCAGCTTCTTATTATAACTTGTACCATACAGCCACATAGGGTTTACTTGAAATTGCTTTAATAGTTCAACTACTACGCTTCCTGTAATCTTCTTTTTGCCGCGTTCAATATCTGCGGTTGATGATCCAGCTCCTAGCAATTGAGCAAATTCAGATTGGGTTTTACCTAACTCTTCTCTAATTATTTTAAAGCGTTTAGCCTCTATTGGAATGTCTTGTGCCATAAAACAAATATACATATTAATGGAATATTTCCAATTTTAACACTGGAATATTTCCTACTTAATGGAATTATTCCATATATTTGACCTGTTAAACGGAATTTTTATTGGAATTATTCCAAAATAAGATTTATTATGTGTGGAAGAGCAACTTTACTATCGTCACAAGCAACATTAGAAAAACGATTTAATGCAAGATTTGCTAGTAAAATACCATTAGTAGAAAATGTAAACATAAGCGCCGGTGACCTCATACCTGTAGTTACATCTAGTAACCCACATCACATACAAATGTTTACATTAGGATTTACTCCACACTGGGCACACAAGCAAACTTATATGCTTAATGCTCGTGCAGAAGGAAGTAACAATAAAGAAAACAACAGTCAATATGATGGAGCACTAGGTATATTCCAGAAACCTATGTTTCGTAAAGCGATAAAAAGCCAGCGTTGTTTAGTGCTAGTCGATGGTTTTATTGAAGGACCTAAACACCAGAAACTAAATAGACCTTATTTTATTTATCCAAATCAAAATCAAGGTCCATTTGCACTAGCTGGTATTTACGACATATGGCAACATCCTCTTACAGGTCAATTACATCACACAGTAGCGATAGTAACCACAGCTGCAAACCGTATCACAAAACGTATCGAGCATCACCGCGCTCCTTTAGTCCTTACAAAAAAACAAGAAGAGCTCTGGCTAGACACAGATCTAGATGCAAAACAGTTATCATCAATTATGAAGCCTTTTGACCCTAAAGGTTTTAACGCATATCCTATTTCTCAAAAAATTAAAAATCCAAAATCTAACGGTTTAGACTTATTAAAACCAATAGGAGATAAATTATTTATGGACTTTAATCGCAGTCCTTATGAAAAGTTGAAATACAAGGAAGAGCATTCTTATAGTATAAGAGAAGAACGCCTGGTTGAAGGGGATCAATTTGTATTGTTTTAATCACCAATACCGTGAATGAAATGTCAATAGAAAAAATTAAATGTGAGGTTGCATCAAGGATTGAACAACTCATGCAGCACAGGAAAAAATCATTACTAGTAGCTCAACTTTTAAAACAAAATGTAAAAAGCTGGCCAGAAAAAGTTGCAGAGACTAATGAACTAGTTAATAAAGCTTACGAGGTCATCAACGAAGTATTGTTACAGCATCAAATCAAATGGAATAATGACCTAGAACGCGAGGGAATAATTAGTTATTTGGAACCTACCGTGCATGACATTGTCATAAAAAACATGGACGATTAAAAATAAAGCTTCCTTTATAACACGAATTGCACCTCACAGGATTTCCTAGTGAGGTTTTTTAACCTCTAATTTTAAAGTAAAGACATAAATGTCAGTTCAAAAAAAGCACATCATGCATTTAGATCTAGATACCTTTTACGTTTCTGTTGAACGCAAAATGGATTCTAGGTTAAAAACAAAACCTATACTAGTAGGTGGCACAAGTGATCGTGGTGTAGTAGCGGCATGCAGTTATGAAACTCGCGGTTATGGGGTACACAGTGGTATGTCCATGAAACTGGCCAGGCAACTGTGTCCAGAAGCTATCGTTATCAGGGGTAATGCTGGTGTGTATTCAAAGCATTCAGACGAAATAACCGAAATAATAAAAGAAGAGGTTCCTCTTTTTGAGAAATCTAGCATAGATGAATTTTATGCCGATTTAACAGGAATGGACAAATTCTACGGCTGTTACAAGTTTGCTACTGAGATGAGGCGTAGGATTATAAGAGAGACCGGATTACCTATTTCATTTGGTTTGTCCATCAATAAGGTTGTTTCTAAAGTAGCTACCGGCGAGGCAAAACCTAACAATCAACTTATGATTGATTATGGTTTAGAAAAACCTTTTCTAGCGCCATTGTCCATAAAAAAGATTCCTCAAGTCGGAGATAAAACATATCAAACCCTACGTAACCTAGGAATCAAAAAAATAAAAACCATACAAGAAATGCCTAGTGATGTTATGCAAAATGTCTTAGGTAAAAATGGTTTACTCATATGGCGTAGAGCACATGGTATAGACAACACGCCTGTTATTGCATTTAACGAACGTAAGTCTATATCAACCGAACGCACATTTGACAAAGACACGATAGACGTAAAACGATTACACAGCATACTTACCGCTATGACAGAAAACCTAGCTTTTCAATTAAGACGCGGTGAGAAATTAACCGCTTGTGTGAGTATTAAAATACGTTACTCTGATTTTAACACCTATAGTAAACAAGTCAAAATACCCTATTGCAGTGCAGATCATATTTTGATTCCCAAGGTGCTAGAATTATTTAAACAACTATACAATCGTAGGTTAAGAGTGCGATTAATAGGTGTGAGATTTTCACACCTAGTCACTGGCAACTATCAAATAAACCTATTTGATGATACAGAACAAGCACTCAATTTATACCACGCCCTAGACCACATAAGAGAAAAATATGGTGACCGCAAAGTAATACGCGCCTCTGGAATGGGTGCCAAAACTATAGGACGTATGATGAATCCATTCAATGGCTTACCACCCGTAGTACTAGCTCATCGCAAGCAATAAATAAGAAAAAACACAATCATATTAGGGATTAAGCTTCAGACAACATGTATTTAAACAATCACACCTATTACTCTTTAAGATACGGTACCTATGATGAGCAATCATTGATTGATTTAAGCTTACAATGTGGTGTAAAACATTTTGTGATTACTGATATCAACAACACTAGTGCTTGTCTAAATTTTGTAAGATTGTGCACCCTGCAAAACCTAAAAAGTATTGTAGGAATCGATTTTCGCAATGACAATAAGCAGTTGTATGTAGGTATAGCTCGTAATAATTTAGGATTTCAAGAACTCAACTCCTTCCTATCCGATCATTTACACAGTAAAAAAACTCTACCCGATAGAGCTCCTGTATTTAAACACGCTTATGTAGTCTATCCTCTAGAACGAGTGATGGAAATGGGAATAGTACGCTTACGCGAAAGCGAAAAAATAGGAATCTCAACAGCATCGATACGCAAATTGATTTTTACCAAGTATGCGAGCTACAAGGACCACCTTGTTATTTTACAAACTACAAGTTTTAGAAACAAAAGGGATTATAACGCACACAGATTGCTACGTGCTATTGATCGTAATCTTTTATTAAGTCAATTACCCGAAGATCAACAAGGACATCCTAACGATAAAATGATTCCCGTAGAAGAACTACAGGAGCACTTTAAATCATTTCCTGAGTTAATCGAGAATACAGAAAAGCTACTGCAACAATGCTCTATAGATTTTAATTTTGATAATGCCCAACTCAATGAAAATCAGCAAATTTTTACAGAAAATAAAGAAGATGATTTCAAGTTACTTAGTCAACTAGCACATGACGGGATTAACTTGCGATATCAGGACGTGGTTGACAAAACTGCTATTTACGAGCGCATTGAAAAAGAACTTACTACTGTAAAACGCAAAGGTTTTGTCGCTTACTTTTTGATTAATTGGGAAATTTGCCGGTATGCCCGTGAACGTAATTATTTCTATGTAGGTCGTGGTAGCGGCGCAAACAGTATACTTGCGTATTTACTACAAATAACAGAGGTTGACCCTATAGATCTAGACTTATACTTTGAAAGGTTCATTAATGACTACCGGACCAGCCCACCAGATTTTGATCTAGATTTCTCATGGGACGACCGTGAAGATATTACACAGTTTATCTTTAAAAGATTCAAAAACACAGCTCTATTAGGAACCTACAACACTTTTCAATTTAGAGCCGTAATAAGAGAATTGGGTAAAGTATTTGGACTACCTAAAAGCGATATTGACAAACTTACCAGCGGGCAACTACCTGCTCATGAAATGGACGATATGCACCGACTGGTTTTTAAGTACGGTAACCTTATACAAGGTATGCCCAATTATATAAGTATTCATGCTGGTGGTATTTTAATTACACAAAAAAATATTCATTATTACAGCGCTACCTACTTGCCTCCTAAAGGATTTGCTACTGTTCAATTTGACATGCACATTGCAGAGGATGCCGGAATTCACAAATTTGATATTCTGGCACAACGAGGTTTAGGAAAAATACGAGATACTGTGAGTATCGTTAAATACAACCAGCCAAATGCCGATATTAAGGATTTGAGAGCTTGTGTAAAAGAGTTTAAAGAAGATCCTGAGATTAATGCCATGATATCGCAAGCAAAGTGTATAGGCTGCTTTTATATTGAATCGCCAGCCATGCGCATGTTGTTAAGCAAATTGCGCACCCATGATTACTTAGGTTTAGTAGCAGCCAGTTCTGTGATAAGACCAGGAGTAGCGCAAAGCGGTATGATGAGAGAGTACATACTGCGTACTAGATATCCCGAGCGTCGCAAGCAAGCACACCCAATCATGTCTAGTATTATGCCAGACACGTATGGAATAATGGTGTATCAAGAAGACGTTATCAAGGTCGCTCATTATTATGCAAAATTAGATTTAGGTGCTGCAGATGTTTTACGTAGGGGAATGAGCGGTAAGTATAGATCTAGAGAGGAATTTAAAGCCGTAGAAAAACAATATTTTGACAATTGTAAAAAACATGGCCGTGACGATAAGCAAGCAAAAGAAATTTGGGAACAAATTAAAAGCTTTGCAGGATATGCCTTTGCCAAAGGACACTCGGCATCATATGCTGTTGAGAGTTATCAAAGCCTGTATTTAAAACGCTATTTCCCATTAGAGTACATGACAGCTACACTTAATAATGGCGGTGGCTTTTACAGACCAGAATTATATGTTCATGAGGCTAAAATGTGTGGAGCAACCATAGAGGCACCTTGTATAAATAACAGTGATTTTCAGAATACTATAAAAGGAACAACCATTTACCTAGCCTTAGGTTACTTAAAAGAACTAGAAAAACGTACTATACAGCGCCTTCTTGAGAGTAGAAATTTTGATGGGCCTTTTAATTCATTTGACGATTTTATAAATCGAGTTCCTATAAGCGCAGACCAAGCGGCTATTCTAATAAGGATAAATGCTTTTAGATTTACGGGTTTAGACAGATGTATTTTACTGTGGCAGGCATACTTTAAACTCAACAAAAAAACCGCAGTTGATGTGCAAAGTAAATTGTTTGCTCCACAAAATAAAAAGGTCAATTTACCGCAACTAAAAACTTCAAAACTAGAACATGCTTTTGAGCAAATGGAACTACTAGGTTTTCCGTTATGTTCCCATTTTGGACTTTTGGCTCAACAGCCCGACAACGATTTAACTCACAAAGATTTACCATCAAAAAAAGGTAAAACAATAACAATATACGGGTATGTAATCAACATTAAAACTACTCATACTTCAAATAGAAAACGTATGCAGTTTGGTACTTTTTTAGACCGTGATGGTGGTTTTTTTGATACCGTAATGTTTCCTCAAGTGGCTTCAAAATTACGCTTTCGCGGAAGCGGAATATATAAAGTCACCGGCAAGGTAGTAGAAGAATTTGACTTTTACTCTATTGAGGTCACACATATGGACAAAATGGATTATATCCAAGATCCTAGATACGCTGAAGACAACCCACAAACCATTCACAGGCTAGATAAACAAACCAGTTTGAGAGATCGCAGACTAGGTAATTCAACCGGAAAACGCAGTGATGAAGTAAACATGAATTAAAATGAATTACGAAAGAATCAAAGAAAAATTAGAAATCCTGGCTGATGCAGCAAAATACGATGTGAGTTGTAGTAGTAGCGGAAGTAAAAGGGCAAATAAAAATGGCGGATTGGGTAATTCTAACGGCACAGGGATTTGTCATAGCTATACGGAAGACGGTAGGTGTGTTTCGTTGCTTAAAATATTGCTTACCAACCATTGCATATTTGATTGTGCATACTGTGTTACTAGAAAATCTAATGATATAAAACGTGCTGCTTTTACAGTACAAGAAGTAGTAGATCTAACTATAAATTTCTATAGGCGTAATTATATAGAAGGGCTGTTTTTGAGTTCTGGAATATTTAAAAATCCAGATACCACGATGGAGAGGCTCATAAGAGTAGCCAAAAAACTGAGAGAAGAAGAGAATTTTAACGGTTACATACATTTAAAATCTATTCCAGGTGCTAGCGATGAGCTTATGAAAGAAGCTGGTCTATACGCTGATCGTTTATCAGTGAACATAGAGATCCCTACAAAAGAAGGTCTTAAACTATTAGCCCCAGACAAGGATCATAAAGATTTTATACAACCCATGAAGGCGGTTAAATCTAACATTGAGATATATCAATCGGAGAAAAGATTAATAAAAAACACACCTATATACGCTCCTGCTGGACAAAGCACACAAATGATTGTCGGAGCAACAGGCGAGTCAGACAAGGATATTATGTATAGTGCTCATTTTTTTTACGAGAAATTTAAAATGAAAAGAGTTTACTACTCTGGGTATATTCCCGTAGCAGATGATAAAAGACTGCCTTCGATAGGTACTGCAGTACCCGTGATACGAGAGAATAGACTTTATCAAACAGATTGGCTACTTAGGTTCTACGGTTTTAATATCAAAGAGTTGTTAAATGAAGATCAACCAAATTTAGATATGGATATTGATCCTAAATTAAGCTGGGCACTACGAAACTTACATTTATTTCCTTTAGATATTAATAGATGTTCCAAGGAAATGCTATCGCGTATTCCCGGTGTCGGAATGAAATCGGTAAGAAAAATAATTAATGCACGTAGATATCGAAAGTTGAATTGGGAACATCTCAAAAAAATTGGAATCGCTTTAAACAGAAGTAGGTATTTTATTACATGTGATTCAACGTATTTTGAGAAAAAAGACCTTACTCCATTACAATTAAAAAATAAGATACTGCAAGAGAGTAGCAGTAAATACTCAACCCATCTAAATAATCAGTTAACCTTGTTTTCATGATTTTAGTATATGATGATACTTTTGACGGTTTACTTAGTGCAATATTCGACAGCTATCTTTATAAGTTTGATTCGGTAGAAATTCGATCCATTCGCGTCTATCAGCCTGAAATATTTAACAAAACCCAAGAAGTAATTACAGACGAGATAAAAGTAAAAAGACTTCAAAAAAAATTGTTGCAACTTTTTGGCATATCTGGTTTACACAAAATTTTTAAAGCTTTCCTTAGTGAGAGTCAGGATGTAGAAAATTTACTCTTCTATATAATTAAAACAAGTATCTCTAATAACAAATCTATTTTAAATGATGCGGCTAATGACATTGTTCTAAGCTTTGATAAACTTGTAAAAAAAGTTCATCGAGAAAAACATCGTATGGAAGCCTTTGTAAGATTTCATTTGATTGAAGGAGATATTTATTATGCTAACATTGAGCCCGATTTTAATGTTCTTCCGCTAATTTCAAAACATTTTAAATCCAGGTACGCGGATCAAAAATGGATTATATATGATCTTAAAAGATCTTATGGCATATTCTATGACCTAAAAACAGTTAAGGAAATAACAATTGATCTAACCACTCAAAATAAAAAAGGAATTTATAACACTATTCAGACTGGACAAGGAGTTAAAAATTTACTCACCACTAAACAACTTAAAGAAAATAATTACACGAATCTTTGGAATCAATATTTTAAGAGTACCAACATAGAATATAGAAAAAATTTAAAACTTCATATACAGCACGTTCCAAAAAGGTACTGGAAATACTTGAGTGAAAAAGTATAACTTTCCCCCTGTTTTTAATCGATGAAAGGTGTAAATCATGGAACAAATTTGATTTTATAACAAATTTTACTGTAGTTTTCTTAAAAAACATACATTTGTTAAATCAATTATCAAAATAAACAAAAAATGAAAAAATTATTAATGGGTGCTGCTGCACTAGCAATGATCTTTGCAGTAAGCTGTAAAGAAGTTAAAGAAGGAATGGAGGATGCGAAAGATGGTGTTGAAAATGCTACTGATAGCGCAAAAGAAGGACTAGAAGAGGCTGGTGAAGGATTAGAAAATGCTGCTGATAAAGCAATGGAAACTGCTGATGAAGCAATGGAAGACGCTAAGGAAGGATTAAATGAGGCTGGAGAGGCGATGGATAATGCAGCAGAAAACCTTGAAGGTGCTGCTAAAGAAGGAGTTCAAAAAGCAAAAGAAGGTATTAAAGATGCTGGAGAGGCTCTAGAGCAGGCAGGTGATGATATGAAAAAAGCCGCTGGAGATGCTAAAGAAGGAATGAAAGATGCTGCCAAAAAAGTTACTGGTAAGTAAATTCTCAAACTTTAATTCATAAAAAAATCCGCTGGAGTTCCAGCGGATTTTTTTATTGGAAACATTTTTATTTTAATATAATAAAAAAGCTCCTGAAATTACAGGAGCTTTTATAAGTACTGAAGACGGGACTTGAACCCGTACGGGCATTACTGCCCATTGGATTTTAAGTCCAACGTGTCTACCAATTCCACCACTTCAGCATGGAAGTGCCCGCGGCACTGTTTAATTCGTATTAATCGAACTTAGAGCGAAAGACGGGATTTGAACCCGCGACCCTCACCTTGGCAAGGTGATGCTCTACCCCTGAGCTACTTTCGCAATTCATTTTGTTGATGAACAATCGACTTTTTCAAATCGGATTGCAAATTTAACAACTTTAATCACAAGTCAAAGAAAAAAATGAAAAATTATTAATCTACTTTGTTTTTACCAATCAACATCCTCTTTATTTCATTAAGTTTCATCAAAGCTTCTACTGGGGTAAGTGTATCAATATCAACCTGTAATATTTCATTTTTAATATCCTCTAACAACGGATCGTCTAATTGAAAAAAACTAAGTTGCATTTCCTCATCCTGTAAAGCACTTATTGCATTTTGATCATCTTGCTGCTTGTGAGAGTGCTCTAACGTCTTTAGAATTTTATTTGCTTTAAGAATAACTTGCTGTGGCATTCCTGCCATCTTTGCTACGTGAATTCCAAAACTATGGTGACTACCGCCTGGAACTAGCTTACGCATAAAAAGAACCTTATCAGTAAGTTCTTTAACCTCAACATTATAATTTTTGATACGTTCAAATTTGTCCGTCATCTCATTAAGCTCATGGTAGTGAGTTGCAAATAAGGTTTTAGGTTTAAAAGGATGCTCGTGCAAATATTCAGTTATAGCCCAAGCAATAGAAATACCATCATAAGTACTAGTCCCACGACCGATTTCATCTAAAAGCACCAAACTATTTTCAGAGATGTTATTAAGAATACTAGCGCTCTCATTCATTTCTGTCATAAATGTTGACTCTCCTTGAGAAATATTATCACTAGCGCCCACACGGGTGAATATTTTATCTACAATTCCCATTTGAACATTCTCCGCAGGAACAAAACTTCCTATTTGGGCTAATAACACTATAAGTGCAGTTTGCCTAAGAATAGCAGATTTACCACTCATATTGGGTCCAGTAATCATAATTATTTGCTGGGATTCCCTATCCAACCTAACATCGTTAGGAATATAAGGAGTATCTGCTGGCAACATTTTTTCAATTACCGGATGACGACCACTTTTTATTTCCAAAACGTCTTCCTCCAGTAATTCTGGTCTAACATAATTGGAAATCATGGCATGATCTGCAAAGGAGATTAAGCAATCTATCTTTCCTAATAACTGTGCGTTTAGTTGAATTGCTTTAATAAAAGGCATTATTTCTCTTACCACCTCTTCATACAATTCTTGTTGTAAAACATTAATGCGCTCTTCTGCACCTAAAATTTTACTTTCATACTCTTTTAATTCATCAGTAATATAACGCTCTGCATTTACTAGGGTTTGCTTTCTAATCCAGGTATCTGGAACCTTATCCTTATGAGCATTTCTCACCTCAATATAGTATCCAAATACGTTATTACTGCTTATTTTTAGACTTGAAATACCGGTTTCTTGAGAACACCTTTCTAGCATTTTATCAAGATATTCCTTACCAGAAGTTGCTAATTCCCTTATCTCATCTAATTCCTTATGATATCCATATGCAATTGTGGTCCCTTTTAAAATATTTACAGGAGCTTCTTCATGTATAGCACTTTTTATAGTGTCTATCAAATGCAAACATGGATTTAATTGTTCACCAATTATATTAAGTGCTTTGTTTCCTGCCGTTTGAGCAAGCTCTTTAATAGGCGCTACAGCCTCGAGACTATTTTTAAGCTGAACAACCTCTCGTGGACAAATTTTGCCTGTAGCGACTTTAGACACTAATCGCTCTAAATCACTCATTTGCTTAAGAAGATCCTTAACACTCTCACGTTGTTCTATTTGTTTTGTAAAAAACTCTACTACATCATGTCTACGTTTGATCTCCTGAATACTTTTTAGCGGAAAAGCCATCCATCTTTTCAACATCCTACCACCCATCGCGGTAGTGGTTTTATCAATCACATCAATTAGTGTGACAGCACCTGAACTAAGCGCTTGATAAAGCTCTAGGTTACGCACAGTAAACCTATCCATCCATACGTAGTTATCATCCTCAATACGGGAAATGCTGGCTATATGGTCTATTTTGTTGTGTTGAGTTTCGGCAAGGTAATGTAGAATCGCTCCAGACGAAATAAGCGCAGTTTCTAGGTTTTCTACACCAAATCCTTTTAAAGAATTTACCTTAAAATGATTTAAAAGCGATTCCCGTGAATAATCTATTTGAAAAACCCAGTCTTCAAGATGGAAAAATGGCAAGTCATAAGGAAACTGTTGTGCAAGCTCTTTCTTCAAGCTACGTGACACCAGCAGTTCACTAGGATTGAAGTTCTGTAATAATTTATCAACTTCCTCTTTATTACCTTGAGACACTAAAAATTCACCAGTACTAATGTCTAGAAAAGCAACACCGTAAATGTTTTTTGAAAAGGTAATTGCTGCTAAAAAGTTGTTCGATTTTGAAGACAGCACTTCATCGTTAAGCGCTACTCCAGGTGTAATTAATTCAGTTACTCCACGCTTAACAATACCTTTTACTGATTTTGGGTCTTCTAATTGATCACAAATTGCAACACGCTCACCTGCCCTTACTAACTTGGGTAAGTAGGTGTTTAAAGAATGGTGTGGAAACCCTGCAAGTTCAGTCTTTTCACCACCATTGTTTCTATTAGTAAGTACTATATTTAATATGCGCGCTGCTCTTACTGCGTCCTCACCAAAGGTTTCATAAAAATCTCCTACCCTAAACAACAGTAAAGCATCTGGATACTTACTTTTTATCCTGTTGTATTGTTGCATTAATGGGGTAACCTTTTTTGCTTTTGAAGCCAAAACCTTTTTTATTTCTGATGAAAATCAAAGGTACAATTACGTGTCGTGATGCGCTATTCAACGCAGGTTCTTTTTTCCACATTTTGTAAAAAGCAAAACGTGCTGTTTTCTACTTCAATTAAACACAGTAGAAAGCTACAAACAGCACGTTTCTATTAAAACTCAAAATTCAACCCTTTATTTCCACGTGTAGTTCTTTTTTTCTGCTTGCTTTTGGATCGCCTTAAAAATGGCTGTTTCTAGGCCATTACCTTCGGCCATATTTTGCTCACTAATGTACTTTTCACGTTTTATGTTTAACCCAGCTATTTGATTTTGTAGTTGTTTTCTAGTTTTTAATTCCGCTTTCGCGAAAGCGACCACCTCATCCACACTTTTATTCTTAAGTGAATCTGGTAAAGTAGATTTATTTTCTTTTATAATCTTTTTCAAAAGCTTGTCATCACCTGCATTATCGACAAGATCCCAGCTCGCATTTTGGTAATTCGAAGACGATTTTGCCACCGATCTTTTTACCTGAACCTCTTCAGACACAACCATTGCCTCAACATCCATCTCAATTTGCAATTTTTGTTTTTGATTACCATAATCACCATAAGCGATATAGGTAGAGTTGAGTTGATTATTAAGTTCCAAAATTTTATCATCATAAGGTGTGGCGACATATACCGTTCTTTTATTAGCATCAATATTGGTGTACTCTCCATTACCTAGTGAAGCACCTTCTTTCCACTTGAGGTTTATACCGGTTTGATATTCACCACAAAAAATAGTGTTTACTGTAATATCTTTTTTTTGCGCATCAATGATACTCTCCTTAAACGAAATTGTTCCTTGTGTAAAACCTTCGTTTCCTGCGATAAAAATCATTTTAAGATCCTGTTTTCCATCACGCCACTCCAGTTTCTTTATAGAATTGTCAATTACTGCTCCACAATACTCGTCACCGCCATTAGTGCGCAGGGCAAATAACTCTTTACTCAACATATCTAGATCTGTAGAAAAAGGTAACACCTGTCTGATGTAATCGTCTTTTTCAGAAAGGCCGGAATTCCCGTACTCATATAATGCAATCTCTAATCCTGCCTGTTGATCGTTACAATGAGCCGAAGTCATTTTATTGACCACATCCCATAGCTGAGATTTTGCCTGATTGATAAGTCCATCCATACTATTGCTCGTATCTAATAATAAAGCGATTTGAATGGTTGCTTTTTTGGATCTATCAACCGATTGATTAATAGGTGCTTGTTGATTAATCGAAAGTCGCACCTTGGTTTCTTTTTTCTCGGCGTTGCATGCTATACTTATTAAAGCTAGTCCTAGCATCAATATTTTCTTTTTCATAGTTATTTATTTTTATTTATTAAGACCAG
The DNA here is from genome assembly GCF_011784885.1 of Nonlabens sp. SY33080. Lineage (NCBI taxonomy): Bacteria > Pseudomonadati > Bacteroidota > Flavobacteriia > Flavobacteriales > Flavobacteriaceae > Nonlabens > Nonlabens sp. SY33080. The sequence goes on along the minus strand of NZ_CP050461.1, from coordinate 2,254,764 downwards.
TCCATAGGGATGATATTTAATCTCCTCGCGCCATACACTGCCATACTTTTGATCCAAATAGGCAGCTATTGCGCAATTGTTTTTAGTAACTTTTACTGACGATAGTGGATCAATAACACATCCCATTGATATAGAGCTAACTCCATATTTATCTTGGAATTCCTTGACATCGTCTCTGGAAGGCGGCACCAAACCGTAAAAAATGAACTGTTTAGGTAAACTATCATTTACCACAATCGCCTCTCGCTCCTGTGCATGACTTAAAACAGTTGCTAGCAGGAATAGCATAATACACACATGCTTTTTCATCTTTCTATATTTTTAAGAATCCGGCATTTGTTTAATGTGAACTGGTCCATCTGGCGAGATCACATATACTTTAGGTTTAGGTGGTGCTGGAGCAGGTGGCGCCGGTTTAGGCTCCTTAGGTTTTTCTGGTTTTGGTTGATATCGTAAGCTCAAATCCATGCCCAGTTGTATTACAGGTTTTGATATACCTGCATTAACCACAACATCATATCCATCGTAAGAGATTGGGTCGTAGTAATAGGAAGTTGGTTTTTTTACTCTGGTTACTTTCTTTTTTTGAGCAGCTTCTACGCTTACATTTTCGGCAGCTTGGTAACTGCGGTAATAATCCTTAGGCACATGATAGTACTTTTTATCGGCCATGAAAACATCGTAGGTACTCATATCAAAACCTAATGCTTCATAATAATTCTTTTTTGCACTAACTTCTTCTAACAGCTTTTCTTGCAGTTTTTTATAGATCTCGTCTAGGTTATTCACATAGTAATCTACCTTGACTAGATTATAAACCTCATTATTTGCACATGCAGTGAGAATTTTTTGAAAGTCATCGTCGTTTTTGTAACTAATCAATAAATTTTGTTGCAGCTCAAATCCTACAGGAACCTCGGTGTAAGTTTTGGAAAATAATTTTTTAGTAACCTCTATCTCATACTGCGGTACAAACGAGATCATATCCATGGAAAACTGTCCTGTGAATCCATCTTGTTTGAGAGCAGCTTTTATAGCATCTACTTTTTGATTCATTAAATCTGTTGCCTCCTGAGCGCTGGCACCTACTTGATTGATATTGAAAACCGCGGTATAATCTGTAGCTTCAATATTGTATAAGGATTTTAAATTTAAGGTAAGTACATTACTAGGTTGCAAGGGTTGAGAATGGTGGCGCTTTTGTTGATTGATATATCCATTACCCATGGACGTAGCAATATTTGCACGTGAGATATCCATTTGAACCGCTTGATTATTAAAATTTCCTAGGTGTTGGGCTGGCATAGCGCTGCATACAGCTAGAAAACAGATACATAGAATAGTTTTCATGTCAATTATTTTTATCAAATGTACCGGCTTGAACTACGTCTATCACAATTATAATGAGTGAACGATAGGTTTGAATGAGTGAAGTATTGTAGGTGTTGAGTACGCTTTCGCGAAAGCATAATAAAAACCCTTAAATCGGCCCATTCTAGGAACTCGACGAGTAACTATCAAATTAATAATGACTAGTTTTACCACATGATGAAAAAGATTCTTGTCATAATAATGTTACTTATAAGCTGCACGTCCTTAAATGCGCAGTCCAAGTTTTCTAAAACCAAAACAGAGCAGACAAGCCTATCCATTTCGGGTAGAGTACTCACGGAAGATGGAAAGCCTATTGTAGGAGTTAATATTGAAGGTCCAAATGGCAGATACGCCAGTACAGATAGTCGCGGGAATTTTCAAATTCCTGCCAATTATGGAGATAGATTAGTTATACGAGGTATTGATTTTGAAACTGTTTATCATACTGTATACAGCAACGACGATTTAGAGATTAGGGTAACTGATGAGGATGATTCCTTAAATAATCTTACTTACTCACAAGCCATAGATAGTGCCCAAGTATATTTTAATAAGGATCCAAAAAAAACGGCAGATTTCCTAATCGCCGCCTTATCAAACAATCCAAAATCATTATCAAAACGACAACAGGCCGTAGCCTATGAAAAATTAGGTGACTTATACTTTAATAATAAACAATATGATCTTGCAATTGACAATTTTAAAGCGTCAATAAACTTTATTGCAAATAAAAGTGTCTCCCTAAAAAGAGCCTCAGCTTTAAGAGAAAATGGTAATTATCAAGAATCCATAAAGGCTTTTATTGAACTAGGTCCTTTTAAAAACAAGGATGATGAAATTAAACGCTTAAAAGGTCTAGCAGATGCTTATGCTGCAACTAACGATCAACAACAAGCCATTGCTGTGTATCAAAAGGCATTACTACTTTCTGAAGAAGTAGGTAACTTAAATGAGGTAACCACCCTAAACACTAAAATAGGAAACAATCTTGATCGCGCTGGACAAACTGAAAAAGCTGAAGGATATTTTAATAAAGCCATTTCAAATTCCACCGTTGAAGGTCGTTCAAACACCATAGTAACCCAATCTCAAACTGCCGATTTTTATAATGCTAATCAGCAATATGACAAAGAAATTGCCCTGCGTAAAAAAAACATACAGCTGTTTGAAGAAGAAGCCAAAGAAAAGGACTCGATAACACCTGATCGTGAGGCATTTTCAGACCCTAGCATATTGTCAAATAAAACAGCTGTTATTACTCCTGAGGCACCAAAGCTTACTCTTCAAAAAGAGCAACTTAAAATTGCTACCGCTCTTAAAGAGCAAAACAAAATTGATGATGCTATTGATTACTATTTAAAAAGTCTGAATGAAGCCGAGAAAAACGAGGATCTAGATGTATTAAAAGATGCATCTAAGGAGCTTTCAAAATTATATCGAATTAAAGGAAACTCTAGCAAGGCGTTAACCTACAGTGAAAAGTACATTGAAGCCGTCGACCAATTGTACCTTGAGAAAGAAAATCAATTAGAAGAAGCTACTCGCAATGCCAAAGAATTAGTCGCAAAACAAACACGTATTCTCACTCTAGAAAAAGACCGTAAACTGACTGACAATAAACTAGCCCTGGCAAGTGCAGAACAGGCATTGTCCATTGAAGCAAATCGCAGACAGCGCTGGATTATCTACTCACTAGGTGCCGCTGTAATCCTGCTTCTTACGTTAGCCTATTTCATGTACCGTAACAATAAACAGCAAAAAATTAATAATCATTTACTAGCGCTTAAATCCCTGCGCAGTCAAATGAATCCTCATTTCATTTTCAACGCGCTTAATTCAGTCAATAACTTTATCGCTACTAATGATGAACGTAAAGCCAATAAATATCTAGCAGATTTTTCCAAACTAATGCGAAGCGTGCTAGAAAACAGTGAATTAGACTTTATTCCTGCTAGTAAGGAAATTGAGTTGCTCAATCTTTACCTACATCTAGAACATGAGAGATTCAAGGACAAATTTGAATTTGAATTAAGTGTAGACCCATCTATAAAGGAGTCTAATATTCCTGTTCCACCTATGCTACTGCAACCAATAATTGAAAACGCTGTATGGCATGGCCTACGATACAAAAAGGAAAAGGGCCTGCTTAAAGTAAGTTTTGAACCGCATAATCAATCTGGGATTAAAGTAGTAATACAGGATAATGGGATAGGTAGAGAAAAATCCAAAGAGCTTAAAACGAAACATCAAAAGAAAAGAGATTCAAAAGGTCTAGGCAATATTAAAAATCGTATCGACTTACTTAATGAACTTCATAATAAAAACATCACTCTTACTGTAGAAGATGCTAATCTTAAGCCCGATATAGGGACAACAGTGATTGTTAAAATAAACTAATCTATCAAAACCATGAAAGCTGTAATCGTAGAAGACGAGCAAATTTCTAGAGAAATTCTCATAAACTATTTATCAAAATACTGTCCCGAAGTAGAGGTAATTGCACAAGCAACCGATGTGGATGAAGCCTTACAAGTACTACGAAAAACAGACATGGATTTAGTTTTTCTAGATGTTGAATTGCCCTATGGGACAGCCTTTGACATACTAGAAAAAGTAGGTCAAAAAGACTTTGAGACTATTTTTGTCACAGCCTATGATCAATATGCCAAAGATGCTCTCAACATGCAGGCAGCCTACTATTTAACTAAACCAATTGAAATTGACGAACTTATTAAAGCTGTTGACACTGTCAAGAATATAAGAGCACGAGAAGAAGAATTACAAGTAGACTTAAAATTACATGCTAGTAGTCCTGTTCTAGAAGACAAAATAACTATTCCTACTCAAGAAGGTTTTGAAGTTCTTGCTATCAATGAAATAACATACTGTCAGGCAGACGATAACTATACACACGTTCATTTGACTAATGACACCAAACTTGTTTCAAAAACACTTAAGCATTTTGAAGAGTTACTAGACGATAAAGGATTTTGCCGTATACATAAATCTTACCTTATAAACACCAGCCATGTAACTGCCTATAAAAAAGGAAAAGGTGGTAGTGTGATAGTAGCAAATACTGAATTATCAGTAAGCCCTAGTAAAAAATCATCGCTGTTTAGTTACTTCAAATAAGGGTTTAAAAATCTAATAAACTAATTGATTTATTATTCACCTCGTTGGTTAATTCTGAAAGTACGTCAGTTTTAAGATTTGAATACAAGTAATGATGCCCTAATTCTTTCTTTAAGTTTAATAGATTAGCGTTTTTAAGTACATGTAAGGTTTGTCTAGCAACAGCTTCACCACTATCAATTATTTTCACTCTCGCTGGTAGCAATTCAGCAAGATGATTTTTGATGTAAGGATAATGACTACAACCTAAAACTAAATAGTCTATACCAGAAATCATGAAAGGTTCAATAATTCCTATAAGTAGTTCTCGCATTTGTACAGTATCCTTTTTTCCGGCTTCAATAAGTTCAACAATTCCTGTGCCTACGATTTCAATTGTATTAACATGCGTAGTAAACTCTGCATGAGTTTTATTAAAAAGTTCACTGGATAACGTCCCTTTTGTAGCAAGCACACCTACTTTTTTTGTAGTCGAATTAAGTGCAGCTGGCTTTATTGCGGGCTCAATTCCAATGAATGGCACATCGTAGTTATCACGTAAATAGGAAATAGCATTTGTAGTGGCTGTATTACATGGAATCCCTATTAATTTACATCCACGATCCAATAAATATTCCGTGTTTTTGACACACAGCTCAATGATTTCTTGCTTACTACGTCTACCGTAAGGTGCATTTTTAGAATCAGCTAGATAAATCGTGTCTTCGTGTGGTAATAATTTGATTACTTCTTTCCACACGCTGGTTCCACCTACTCCAGAATCAAAAAAACCTAAAGGCTGTTTACTCATTATTGTAAAAATAAGAAAGTATAATGGAAGTAGTTATAGTTCGCTTTCGCGAAAGCGTAAAAAAAAGCCCCAACTTAAGTTGAGGCTTCTAATTTTATAAACTTCGCAATGTCTAATTGAGATAAAGAGTTCCTAAGTTCTTTTTATCCTTATTGCTGGCAAAAATAACGTATTCACCTGGGGCCTTTCTATAGGTAATAGCAGGACGTAAAACAAGTTGCTTTTTCTTGTATTCATCAGGATCGGTACGAGTCATTTTTCCTGTGGCATCATCAAATTCAAACAACACCGGAATCATTTTTTTTACATTACGCACCTTGCGCATGTCATCCATTTCAGTGATTCCAATATTTTTAGGGTCATCGTTTACAAGTACAGATAGTTTCCCTTTTTCATACATAGCAATCGAGCTTAAATACTCTGGTCCCTCATTAAGCACTCCTAGCGGAAACATAAATCCTGCAGCAATGTTAACTCCGTTACCACCACCAACAGCAAAAAATCCAATAGACAGTTGAGTCACGGTTACTTTTTGTTCTTTAGGCAATACATTACTCCATTCTAAGTTACCTTCAGCATCCATGGCTGACACGATAACCTCATTAGTAATGTAAGTAATGGGAGTGAAGGCTAGTGGTCCTATACCCGAGCTTTGTCCAACAAATGTTTGATAAAACTCTGACATCACGATTATACCACCATTATCTCTTTCAATGATATGAGTATTGCGATAGAAAGGAAGTAAGTTTTTACCTTTTTTGGCTCTACGTTCACCGATTAATTTTTTCTTTACATCATAAGTAAATGTATTGAAATTGTTTTTTACGACTGAATTAGTCTCCGTATCAACGCTTACGTTGAAAATACCTTCAATTCTATATTCTGATCGACCTCGTTTTGTAAGGTTTGAGTAGAAACCTACTAATTGTAAACGACCTTGTAAGGTGTTTAACATATTACAATTAACCACTTTTTTACCTTTAAGATCTACAGGAATCTCAGTCATTTCATAATTATTATTTGCATAATAAGCATGTATCATCAATCTTGTTACTGTAGTTCTTTTCTTTTTATCTCTATAGGAATCACTAATAACAACAAATACATCACCGTATTCATTTGCGATAAAATCGTCAAAGCTAAAATCAAGATCTTTCCTGTCCTTAAATACTTGCTCATTATGCTTAGTAAACATGGTCTCCATATCGCCGTTTAGCAGTGTTACATCATATGTAAGTGACTCTTCCCAGCTACGAACAGTTACATAAGTTACTATATAATTGCGCTCGTCATATGATGGTTTATAGAAAAAATAACCTCTTTTACTTTTTTTCTCTACATCAATAGCAACAGCTTTTATAGGCTTGCCGAGAGTAAGATTAGACTTAATTGGAAATGCTGCAAGGATGTCTTGTTTTGCTTTTTTATCGTAATAGTTTCCAAAGATGTATGGTTTACCATCGATGATTTCCATGTCCTCGATATTAACACGAGCTTTTCCTATTTTTTCTATCTTCAACTCCTTACTACACTTAAGGTAATCGTTTGAAGAGGCATCAAAGGTTTGAATAAAGAATTTTTTCTTGTGTTTTGCTAGAGCATATCTTACCCCATCTACTTCACCTGCCACTTTAATCACATCACCTTTTGGCGCTGTAACATGACTACCAAATTGTAGTGAGACATTTCCTACAGAGCTTAATTGAGCGTAAGTAAAACAAGCTATTGATAGGAACAATAGCAACGATAACTTTGTTTTCATATTGGTTGGTTAAAATTTTTCACGAATATAAGACAGAATCTTAAACTCGTTAAAACTCTTATTTAACCGAGAAAATCCACTATCTTACTTACATCCACAGTCACCATTACCACAATTGTTTGAGTCTTTAGATTGCCCTATATACTTGCGTAACAACCACAACAGGGCTATAACAAATAGAATTACGACTACAATGATTTGAGCAGTATACATTATTTTAAAATTTGAAATGCAGCCAAGGCACTAGCATAGGCTATTACCGTCATCGCTACAAATTGGATGGCTGGCCATTTCCAGCTATTGGTTTCTCGTTTTACAATGGCTAGAGTACTCATACATTGCATGGCAAATGCATAAAAAAGCAACAAAGAGATACCACTAGCAAAATTGAACAATGGTCCTCCCAAAATGGGATTAACCTCTTCTTTCATCCTGTTTTTAATAGTAAGTTCATCTTCTCCATCACTTTCTACACTATAAATTGTAGCTAGAGTACCTACAAACACTTCTCTTGCTGCAAATGAGCTTACAATGGCAATACCTATCTTCCAGTCATATCCTAGTGGGGCTACTACCGGCTCTATTCCTTTACCTATATATCCTATAAAACTGTATTCCAATTTATGGGATGCGATCTTTTGATTTAAGTCTTTCTCACTTAAATTTTCTGACTCGTACTTTTCTGTAACAATTTGTTCTGCATTAGTATATTGCTCGCCTAGACCATAACTTGCTAACACCCATAGAATAACGGAGATTGCCATTATAATTTTTCCTGCACCAAAGACAAAACTTTTTGTTTTTTCAAGTACTGTATAAAGGACGTTTTTAAGTAAGGGTAGCTTATAGGCAGGCATTTCCATAACAAAAAACGACTTCCTATTAATTGGTAAGATCTTATTAAGCACCCAAGCTCCTAGAATCGCTGTAGCAAATCCTAATAGGTACAGCAACATTAAAGTAAGCGCTTGGTAACTTAATAAACCACCTAAAATGCTACCTTCAGGAATAACCAATCCTACAATAATAAGATAAACAGGCAACCTAGCAGAACAGGTCGTAAATGGCACCACTAAAATGGTGATTAAACGCTCCTTCCAATCTTCAATGTTACGAGTAGCCATAACTGCTGGAATTGCACAGGCTGTTCCAGAAACTAAAGGAACAACACTTTTACCACTTAATCCGAATTTTTTCATCAAGTGATCCATCAAGAAAACTACCCTACTCATATAACCGCTTTCTTCCAAAATTGATATGAATAAAAACAGAAAAGCTATTTGTGGTATAAAAATGACAATACCGCCTAATCCAGGTATTATACCTTCGGACAGCAAGTCGGCTATGGGTCCAGCAGGTAACTTGTTTGACAACCAGCTACTCAAACTAGCAAAAGACTCGTCAATGAAATCCATAGGATAACCAGACCAATCGTAGATAGCTTGAAAAATAACTAGCAACACAGTAAAAAATATTAGGTAACCCCAAATTTTGTGCAAAAGTATACGGTCCAGTCTTGATCTTAAATCTTTGGCTGTTGCGGTATCTATAGACAGCGCCTTTTTAAGTAGACCATTTATAAATTGGTAACGCACAACAGTTTCTTTGTGCTGTAATCTCTTTAAATCTGCTTCAGATTTAATTTCAAAAGACGTGGTTTTAAGATCAGTTAAATCGCGATTTCTATCAATCTTACCAAAATTGACATCCTGTGTAATTACTAACCACAACTTGTACAGCAACTGATTAGGATAAGCCTTTCTAAGTCGCTCAAAATATACAGGATCGATAACCGAGGCGTTAACACAAGGCTCAATATCTAAACTTTTAAAATCAGTGATAGCTTGTTTAAGCTCCTCTACTCCCATATTCTTGCGAGAACTTACTAAAACAACTTTCGTTTTTAAATCTTCCTCTAATTGCTTAATGTCTAGAGAAATTGCCTTCCTTTTCATCCTGTCGGCCATATTAATGACAAGAATTGTAGGAATCTCTAAATCTTTTATTTGAGTAAAAAGTAAAAGGTTGCGCTTTAGGTTTTCTACATCGCTTACCACGACAGCAACATCAGGGAAATCTTTAGAGGTACGATCAAGTAAAGTTTCTATAACAACACTTTCATCTAGCGAGGTTGTATTTAAAGAATAGGTACCTGGTAAATCAAGGATATGAGCTTTAATTCCTCGATCTAGTTTGCATATACCTTCCTTTTTTTCAACCGTAATTCCAGGATAATTACCTACTTTTTGATTGAGCCCAGTCAATCTATTGAACAATGAGGTTTTACCAGTATTTGGATTACCTATAAGAGAAACTTTAATCGATCTAGCCATAACGTTCTACAGAAATTTTTTGGGCCGTTTCTCTACGTATAGCTAGGTGAGTACCATTTATGTTTAGGTAAATAGGATCTTGAAATGGAGCACTTTGCATTACGGTTACTTCATTACCTGGCAAACATCCCATTTCCAATAATTTTAATGGAACATCAATTTCATTAAAATGTAGTATGATGGCGCTTTCACCTCTTTTTAAATGGGCTATTGTTATGCTCAACTGTTATTTAGACTTAATTTGAATAAGCAAAAATAAGGTAGAAATTGAGTTTGAAGAAATTAATGCTTTGTTAAGATTAAAAAAGTCCCTCTTCCTTTTTTTCAAAACCTTCATCAATTAGGTGAGTGGATTTATTGAGAGCGGCGTCTACTGCCAGTTGATCACAGCGCTCGTTCATAGGATTGTTATTATGACCTTTAACCCATTGAAATTTTGCAGGTGCACGATTGTAAGCTCTTATAAAACGTTTCCATAAATCGGGATTTTTAACGTTTTTCCATTGACGTCTTATCCATCCATCGATCCATTTTTTATTTACTGCATCACACACATATTTACTATCTGAAAAAACAGTAATATCAACGGATTGTTTTTTGATCTTTTCTAGAGCTACGATAACTGCAAGCAGCTCCATTCTATTGTTTGTCGTTTTTCTGTAACCTTGAGAAAATTCCTTTTTTATTTTTTTATTGACATCCATCATAACAATACCATAGCCGCCAGGACCAGGATTTCCTCTCGATGAACCATCAGTATAAATGTGTACCACATCCATTAAGACAGTAATTTTTCTATAGTTACTGGAAAATGCTCGTGCTCTAATTGATGAATACGATTTGCAAGTGATTCTATTGTATCATCCATTAAAACAGGACAAGTAGCTTGATGAATTATTCCTCCTTCATCATAATGTTCATTTACGTAATGTATGGTAATCCCACTTTCTTTCTCCTTGTTAGATAGGACAGCACCATGTACATGATTTCCATACATTCCTTTTCCACCATATTTCGGTAATAGAGCAGGATGAATATTAACTATACGATTGGGAAACTCTTCAACCATAAACTCTGGTATCTTCCATAAAAAACCTGCTAGCACGACTAAATCAGGATTAATTTGTTTTAAAATAGAATGAATGGATCCCGCTTTCGCGAAAGCGAACTTGTTAAAACTTATCCCTTCAATACCAGCTTGTGTAGCCCTTTTTAAAACAAATGCGTTAGGTTTATTACTCAAAATATGAGTTACCTGTACTTGATCATTATTTTCAAAATGATTTATAATTGCCTGAGCATTAGACCCATTACCACTAGCAAATATTACAATTTTCTTCATAAATTTATGGCAAGCTTGTTGTTACCCGACTGGTAGAGTTAAGAATAAAATAGATTAATAAATTCAATGGCAAGTTAACTCTAAATAAGTAAAAGACGGTTTTGTCACAAAGTTTGTTATTTTTGCCATTCATTTAAAATTAAAAAAAGAATATTATGTCAGACATTGCATCAAGAGTAAAAGCGATTATCGTTGACAAATTAGGCGTAGATGAAAATGAAGTTGTTGCAGAAGCAAGCTTCACAAACGATCTAGGAGCAGACTCTCTAGACACTGTTGAACTAATTATGGAATTTGAAAAGGAATTTGATATCCAAATTCCAGACGATCAAGCAGAAAACATAGCTACTGTAGGTCAAGCAGTTTCATACATAGAAGAAGCAAAAGCGTAATTTTAATTACATGGAATTAAAGCGAGTAGTCATTACTGGAATGGGAGCCCTTACTCCTATAGGTAACAATTTACAGGAATATTGGGAAGGTTTAATTGCTGGTAAGAGCGGTGCTGCTCCTATCACCTATTTTGATACAGAACATTTCAAGACTAAATTCGCTTGTGAGGTTAAGAATTTTAATGTTCAAGACTTCATAGACCGTAAGGAAGCTAGACGCATGGATCGTTTTGCACAGTATGCACTGGTTGCTGGCGACGAGGCTATAGCTGACTCTGGATTAGACACCGACTCTGTAGACAAATACAGAGTCGGAGTTATCTGGGGTGCAGGAATCGGCGGTCTAGAAACTTTTCAAGAAGAGGTTAAATCGTTTGCCAATGGTAATGGCACTCCTAGATTTAATCCTTTCTTTATACCAAAAATGATTGCAGATATCGCACCAGCTCATATTTCCATTAAATATGGATTTATGGGACCTAACTACACAACGGTTTCTGCATGTGCATCTAGTGCCAATGCGATGCTAGACGCACTCAACTATATTAGACTAGGACATTGTGACGTAATTGTAACAGGTGGATCAGAAGCTGCCGTTACACAAGCAGGAATGGGTGGTTTTAATGCCATGCACGCCTTATCAACTCGCAATGAAAGTCCAGAAACCGCAAGTAGACCTTTTGATGGTACACGTGATGGTTTTGTCCTAGGTGAAGGAGCTGGAGCTCTTGTTCTAGAAGAATATGAGTATGCCAAAGCTCGTGGAGCAAAAATCTATGCCGAAGTTATTGGTGGTGGATTCTCAAGTGATGCCTACCACATGACTGCACCACATCCAGAAGGAACCGGAGTAATTGCTGTAATGAAAAACACATTACAAAATGCCGGTATTAATCCTGAAGATGTAGATCACATAAATACACACGGAACATCAACACCTCTGGGCGATGTTGCCGAACTTAAAGCTATAAAAGCTGTATTTGGTGATCACGCTCCTAACATAAGCATTAACTCTACCAAATCTATGACTGGTCACTTATTAGGAGCAGCAGGCGCCGTAGAGAGCATCGCAAGTGTAATGGCTATTCAAGAAGGTATCGTTCCTCCTACGATTAACCACACCACTGTTGATGAGAATATCGATCCTTCTTTAAAATTAGTATTAAATCAACCTGAAAAACGAGAAGTTAAAGTAGCATTGAGTAACACCTTTGGTTTTGGTGGACACAATTGCTGTATCGCTTTCAGAAAGATTTAATGGCTATTGTTTTGAATGAATAGATTCCGTAAAATATTTTCAAATCGTTCAAAATCTTCCGTAGATCCATTAGCGGTTTCAGTTCAAAATATTACAGGTCTTAAAGTTCAAGACGTATCTCTTTATCATACAGCCTTTACACACAAATCCACAGGTGAAAAGACTGAAGATGGCATTGCCATAAGTTATGAACGTCTAGAGTTCTTGGGCGACGCAATATTGGGCGCTGTAATTGCCGAATATATTTATAATGAAGTACCTAGTGGTGATGAAGGATATCTCACAAAAATGAGATCTAAAATCGTAAGCCGCGAACACCTTAATGAATTAGGAGAAGACTTTGAACTTATCCACTTTATTAAAGCTCAGGTTCCCGTAGAAAACTTTGGAAGAAACATCCATGGAAACCTATTTGAAGCCTTAGTAGGTGCCGTTTATCTAGACCGCGGATACAAGTTTTGCAAACGATTTATTGAAAACAAGGTTATCGAACCCTACGTGGACATTCAAAAATTAGAAGGCAAAATTATCTCCTACAAAAGCTTATTAATAGAGTGGTGTCAAAAGCATAAAAAGCAATTTCGCTATCATACCTATGAAGACACTGGGGCAAGTGAACTTAGACACTACGCTGTTAAGTTGTACCTAGATAACAAGGTTATTGCCAAAGCTAGAGCCACAAGCAAGAAAAAAGCCGAGGAGAAAGCAAGTAAAAGAGCCTACTTTGCTTTACAAGATAAAATGAACAATAGAAAGCGATAACATAGCTTACCCTAAAATCTTCTATTTCTATAAGTTCCTGTTGGTAAAGGAATATGTTTCACTGGCGATAAAGAATATAAAAACATCCCTATATCGTTTTCGTAAAGAATTAACGGTAATACAACATCTTACACTCTTAATTTATCAAGTAGTTAAATATATTTGTGTGGTTATGCATCTCGCTTATGGCAACTTTTAAATTAAGTGATTGGGAAGAAGAAGAGGATGTTTCTCTTATAGGAATTCACTCAAGCCTACCTGCCTATCGTGTTGCGTATTATATCAATAAGCACAGTGAACATTGTTTTGAAAGAAAACAAACAGATCATGAACTGTTTACTGATAGGATAATAGCAACGTTTCCTGTGTACAAGGATTATGACGAGAAACTGCAAACTCAACTTTATCTAGTTGCCAATAGGTTTAAGGGCGTTTTAAAAGGAGTATCTGGCACAGGGCTTTTTGAAACTATAGATGAAGAGGAAATTACTGTGACGTTGCTTAAGGAATATCATAAGGTTGATTTTATCCTTAAAATAGAACAGAATAACATGAGCTATCCTGTGCAAAAATTAATAAATGATCTAAATAAAGCCCAAGCTTTCACAAGCTGTTATTTATTAGATTATTTTAAATTGAAAAATAAAGACTATTTAATCTTTGAATAAATGCCGACATCTAAAAAAACTAAAATAGTAGCCACACTAGGACCAGCAACATCAAGCAAGGAAACACTCCTTAATATGATGAAAGCTGGTGTAAATGTATTTAGAATTAATTTCTCACACGCTGATCACGAGGATGTAAGAGAGCGCGTTCAAATGATTCGTGACTTAAACAAAGAACACGGTTATACTACAGGAATTTTGGGAGACCTACAAGGCCCAAAATTAAGAGTAGGTGTTATGGCAGAAGAAGTAGTAGTACAACCTGGTGATGAAATCACGTTTGTAACCGGAGAGCCTTTTCAAGGAACTAAGGAACGTGTTTATATGAATTATGAACAGTTTCCAAGAGATGTTCAAAAAGGTGAACGCATACTTCTAGATGATGGTAAACTAATATTTGAAGTAAAATCTACTAATAAACAAGATGAAGTAGTTGCCAAGGTTATTCAAGGTGGTCCTTTACGTTCAAAAAAAGGAGTGAACTTACCACAAACGAATATTTCACTACCAGCTCTTACTGAAAAAGATATTGTAGACGCAAAATTTGCTTGTGAACTTCAGGTAGATTGGATGGCATTGTCATTTGTGCGTCACAGCAAAGATCTGATGGAACTGCAAGACTTGATTAAGGAAAATAGTGAAAATAAAATACCTATTGTTGCCAAGATTGAGAAACCTGAAGCAGTAGAAAATATTGATAAAATAGTAGCATATTGCGATGGCCTTATGGTAGCACGTGGTGACCTAGGAGTAGAAATTCCCGCACACGAAGTACCGCTTATTCAAAAACAACTTGTATTAAAAGCTAAAAAAGCACGTATACCTGTAATTATAGCCACCCAAATGATGGAAACTATGATTACTAGTCTTACTCCTACTAGAGCAGAGGTAAATGATGTAGCAAATTCTGTTATGGATGGAGCTGATGCCGTAATGCTTTCTGGTGAAACATCGGTAGGTAAGTATCCTGTACAAGTTATTGAAAAGATGGCGAGTATTTGTAAATCAGTAGAAGACAGTGACTTAATAAAAGTTCCTTATGAACCACCACACATAAGAACAAAACGATATATCACTAAGTCGGTGTGTTATCACGCAGCCAAAATGGCAAATGAAATAGATGCCAAAGCCATAACTACCATGACCAATTCTGGTTACACTGCTTTTCAAATAAGCGCCTGGCGACCAGATGCACACATACTTACATTCACCTCTAATGAACGAATATTAACTCAACTCAGCTTGCTATGGGGCGTAAAAGCTTTTATGTATGAAAAGTTTGTAAGTACTGATGAGACTATTGAAGATGTAAACAAGTTCGCTAAAGAAAAAGGGTTTGTTACCAAGGGAGATTTCTTGATTAATCTAGCTGCAATGCCCGTAACTGATAAAGGAATGGTAAACACTTTAAGAGTTACCGAAGTGGAATAACTTAACTAAAATAAAGCCGCATCATTTAATGCGGCTTTATTTATATCAACTTATATTCTTTCTCAAATGCTATATGATGGGTAAGAACTCCATTTCCATTATATATAGGAAAAGCATCCAGCTCACAACCATATTCTACACCGTCTTTTTTATAATTAAGCAACCTAGCTTTAAAAGCTATACCGGATATCAAAGCCTCACGAGTACGCTCAACAGCATCTAGATCAGTATTGACACCTTGCAATATTTTTGGAGTTTGTCCCACCATCTCATAAGGGTCATAACCGGTCAAATCTTCAATATTCTTAGACGCAAATACGATTTTTAAATCTGAACCAGTAATGATAACCGAATAGTCAGTAGAATGGCTGTATCCATCAACAAAATAATTAAAATGCCAATCATATTTCCTGGCTATCTCGTCCATTTTATTCAATATTCTAGGTGTAAGATCCCACATTAATTTACCTACAACCTTCCAAGGAATCAGTGGTGTTGTTTTCAAATCATGATGTATGATTGTAAATTGTGTGTTTTTAAAAGTCATACTTAAATGTAGTGCAAGTTAGTTAAGTATGAAAATGAACCAGATAAAATTAAGTTACAGTACTAAAACTTAAAATCTAATTGCACCTCTTCAATTTCATGTTCATCTTGTTCAGATTGATCATTATTAAGATTACTAAGAGTTATACCTAATAGTCTTACGCTTTCGCGAAAGCGATCTTGTTCTAACAACTCAATTGCAGTTCTCAGTATAGTCTCCTTATCCCTAATGTAGTAGGGTAAGGTGATACTACGGGTTTGAGTTTTGAAATCACTGTACTTGATTTTGAGCGTTACAGTTTTACCAGTAACATCAGATTTTTCAATGCGTTTTTCTATTTCGCCTGCTATTTGCTGCAAGCGCTCTTTCATAAATAATTCGCTAGAAATATTCTCGGCAAAAGTACGCTCTGCTCCTAGAGATTTACGTATCCTATGAGGTTGTACGGGACTATTATGAATACCTCGTACAATATTAAAATAATGCCTACCGCTTTTACCGAAATGCTCTGCAAGATATTCTAAGGACTTACTTTTTAAATCGGCGCCAGTAAAAATTCCATGTTGATACATTTTGTCTGCGGTTACCTTTCCTATACCATAAAACTTTCTGATTTCTAATTTTTCTAAAAAAGAAACCACTTGATCAGGAGTTATTGTTTTTTGACCATTAGGTTTATTTATATCACTGGCAACCTTAGCAATAAATTTATTTATAGAGATGCCAGCACTAGCGGTAAGACCAGTAGTTTCATAAATACGCCTACGAATTTCATAAGCTATTATAGTAGCACTGGGAAAATTAAATTTATTTGCCGTAACATCTAGATAAGCCTCGTCTAGTGATAAAGGTTCGACTAGATCAGTATAATCATGGAATATTTCTCTTATTTGATTACTCACTTCTTTATAGCGATCAAACCTATGTTTTACAAAAATTAAATGAGGACACAATCGTGCAGCTGTCACACTGGGCATAGCGCTACGCACACCATATTTTCTAGCCTCGTAACTTGCTGCAGCTACTACTCCACGCTTACTACTACCACCTACAGCTATAGGTTTACCTCGTAATGATGGGTTATCATGCTGTTCGACACTTGCATAAAAAGCATCCATATCAACATGAATAATTTTTCTAGATACTTGATGTGATTCGTTTGACATTTTCAACTACAAATATCGTAATAAGCAAATCAAAAATATGGAGCAATGAATAATTTAACCTATTTGTATTTATCTTAATTTATGTGTTCACTGTTAACTATAATGCAACATTAATACGTATATAACCCTTTTGTCTATTTTATTTGTATTTTGTCTATATTTTAAATAAAAGTAATAGTGATTTTAGTTAAAATACACTTTTAACAGGTCGATACGCTATATAGATATTTATATTTATGATAATCAATCTAATACAGCCTATGAAATCACTACTAACCTTAATTTTTATATTCTATAATATAACTTTCATTTACAGTCAAGTTGGAGTAAACACCACCACGCCACAAGCCACCTTAGACATAAATGGAAATGTTATGATACGTAATGTAGATCCAGTTACAAATCCTACTGATAGAAATCTCGCTGCACAAGATAGTATACTTGTGAGATCTAATAACGAGGTGATGAGAGTTTCATCTAGCGATGTATTAAACGCCACCCTTAAAACCGCGGTAAAAGGAGGATTTACAAATGCGACCTCTGCAACACTTGTTCTTTCATCTACCTATACACAAATTCCTTTTGACAGTGAAGAGTTTGATCTTAATGATGAGTATGATCCTGCCACACACACCTTCACAGCAAAACAAGATGGTATTTATACCATAAAAGTTAGAATAAATGCCTCAAATTCAATTAATGCATCTATTAACTATGGTGTTTGTATAAGGAAGAACGGTGTTATTGTTGCTCGTGAGAATTTTGCCAACATTACTGTAGATGTTGTTTTTCCAGAACTTACAGTAGGAATAATAACTATTCCCGAAATAGATCTTCTTGAGCTTCCTGTAACTCCACCAGTAAGAAAAGTTGAGTCACTAGAACAATTAAATACAGGTGACACTATCACATTTGAACTTTTTTCAGACCTTGGAGCTACTGTAAACCTATCAGAAGGTATTGAAGATTGCCAATTTACTATTGTACAAATACGATAACACTTATCTTAGTACTATCCTCAAATCAATCTTTATGGGTTATAGTGCTATAATAATTGGAGCCACTGGTCTATGTGGTAGTGTTTTATTGGAAAAATTATTGCAAAATGAGCAGTATGATAGTGTGATTACGCTTTCGCGAAAGCGTATCAACCACCAAAACCCTAAACATAAAAATTATATTGTTGACCTATTTGATCCATCTACTTATGTGGACCACTTACATGGAGATCATTTATTTATTTGTACCGGTACTACCCAATCAAAGACACCAGATAAAGCCGAATACTACAAAATTGAGCATGATCTACCACTTTTAGTAGCTCAACAGGCTAAGGACAATGAAATATCCACTGTCATAGCCATAAGTGCACTAGGAGCAAATCCTGAAAGCAGATTTCTATATAACCGAGGCAAAGGAGAAATGGAGCGAGACATAAAGGATCTAAATTTCAAAGCCGCCTATTTTGTTCAACCAGCATTGATAAGTGGACCCAGAGATGAAAAACGCCCCTTTGAAAGCATGTGGAAAAAAGTACAGAAATTGATTGATCCACTACTTGTAGGACCTCTTAAAAAATACCGCAGTATTGCGCCAAAAACAATCGCCACTGCTATGATTCTCATAGCATTACATGGGTATGAAAAATCACGGATTGAAAGCGATGAGCTCATTGAAATAGCAAACGTAAAATAACTGTTTCTTAATGGCTTACTATTAATTGTGGTTTATCTTTAGACCACATGATTAATAAACGACTTCTCGTAAAAAATCTATTAGCTCATAATGATGAGAATAGTTTTTATGACAAGAAGTTGCGAATTGATTTAGGCAGTAAAGAAGGAAAGGCTAAGTTTTTAAAACATATTTGTGCGCTTTCAAATTCTAACCCTAAAAACAACAGTTACATTGTTATAGGGATCGATGATGCGAGTAACTCCATTGTAGGCGTAGATTTTTTTGATGATTCTAAACTACAAAACCTTGTCAATGCTTATTTACAAAACGCTCCTGTAATTCAATATGAGAATATTGCATTTCCACACTTACCTACAGGAAAAGTGGTCGGATTAGTTACTATACGAGCACAAAATGGTCTTACTGTCCTACGCAAAAACATATGGAAATATTATGGCGGAGCAGCCTTTTTTAGGGATGGAAGCATTTCAATGCCCAAGGATTTCTATAGCGAAATCAATGACGTTAATTCTGAAATCGTTCGACAAATTGAAAAACAATCGAGCAACCATATTGAACACACACTTGATAGTGTAGTGACGTTTATGGAAAGGCGTCACAACGGTCTACATGCAGAATATAAAGTTTTTAAAGAACAGTTTGTCATATGTTGGTCTGGCAAAGTAAAATATAAAAAAGGCCAAACTTACTATTCACGAGTTGACATTGAAATGGTCAATGAGCAAGTACAACTTTTTTACAGTGCCCTGGATGAAGTTCAAATTACACATGATGATTCCAGTTTTAGTATACTTGAATTTGTGCATTTAGGTATTGGAGCACAACAACGGTATCATCCACTTGAAAAGCAAACGTTTAGATTTCTGCCTAATGGAACCTATACCTTTGAGAATAAAATTCTCTTTAATCCTCCTTACTACGATAGAAGAACGTTACACCACATTTACAATGCAAACCTGGCTTTATTGCAAAAAATAGCAACTGATGCACCGCTTACTGATAGGGAACTAGAGGATCTTAGGCAGTTGCCTGAAACCATGCTTATTTGTAAGTTTAACAATGTAGGTGAACCGATTGAAAAAATGCGAGTTCACAAGCAACATCTCAAAAAATATATAAAAACATATAAGGCATTTAAAGAAGCATTACGCATTTTAAGAAAAGTACAATACAATTCATGAGAACTATAGCAATAGGAGATATACACGGTGGCTACAAAGCCTTACTACAATTGTTAGACCGCATAAATATTAAAGGTGATGATCATTTAATATTTTTAGGCGACTATGTAGATGGATGGTCACAAAGTGTCGAAGTCATTGACTTTTTAATCAATTTTAAAAAAGAAAGAAAAGAAAACGGTCATTTAGAACCGGTTTATCTCATGGGTAACCATGATGAGTTATTGCTGAATTATTTTAAAACCAACCAGAAAAACAATTCTTGGTTACAACACGGCGGACAGATAACTGTAGATAAGTATAAAGCTAAAGAACCTACAACTATCAATAAACATGTAGAGTTTTTGGAAAAACACTTGTTACCCTATTTTGAGAAAGATAACAATGGATTTTTTCATGCAGGGTTTCATAATTTGAAAGGTCCCAAATTCGAATATTATTCAAATATCACATATTGGGATCGATCATTATGGGAACTCGCCTTATGCTTGAATCCTGAACTTAGCGTAGAAAACGAACGGTATCCTGATAGATTAAAATTGTACAATGAGATTTTTATTGGACATACTCCAACAACAAGACTAGACAGTTTTTCACCTATTAATGCAGCCAATGTATGGAATATAGACACAGGCGCAGCCTACAAAGGACCTTTAACAGCAATATGCATTGAAGATAAAACAGTCTGGCAAAGCGATCCCGTTCACACCTTTTATCCCAATGAAAAGGGTCGCAATTAAAAATAGGCTTTTAACTGCACACTGCCCGTGTGCACTGTAGGCGCACTTTCAGTTGCTCTACCGTTATAAGATAAGTTAAGATCTAAAAAGCTGGTGATATTACGTTGAAACAGTAATTGCCAGGTCAAGTTATCACCGTCTTGTAGTCCTTCCAATATTTGAAAACCTGCTGGTGAAAAAGCCTGTCCCTCAAAATCATTTTTGATATATGTGAGAGTACCATTAATAGCATATGCTTGCTGCTTATTAAATGAAAAATTAACCCCAAAATTGTGCTGTTCTAAATTAGCTTGATCATTGACTTTATTCTCCTTTTTTTGATATTGATAAAATAAATCAAATTGATTGCTGGCACTAAATAAGTAACTCAATTTAGGTTTAAACAAGCTTTGATCTATTTTAAAATTTCGATTTTCAAAATTTTCACTCAAACTGGTTGTAGATCCAGATTGTAAGCTTATATCAATAAGCCAACTTTTCTTGATTCGATGGACCATTCCTAACTGGTGACTATTTACTTTACTTAAAAACAAACCTATACTTTGCAAATTTTGCGATTCTGTAGAGATATAGGTATAATTAGTAGTAAAATCTTGTTTACCTCGATTAAAGAAAAGGCTGTTTCTAAAGGATTTGTTCAATCCTAATTGCTCATCTTCATCATTAAAAGGATTTAAGCTAAAACTTGTACCTTCTCTTGCAATCATGCGATCTATTTGATAGCTAGTTTGATTAAAAAAATGAGACAATATCCTTTTATATCCTGTTTTATCATTCCACGAACTAGGATTTAGGTTAAGAGTAAGAGCAAGTTTATTTTGATGAGTAGGAACAAATAGTTGATTAGGAAGTAAGACTCTTACATAATTTGCTTGATCTTGAAATTGGGCTACTTCAAATTCATTCAAATCTTGTATTCCATCATTGTTATAATCAATCCAAGTAAAGGTTCCTTGGCCAGGATTAACCTCGACGTAGGTAAAATCTTGACGTGCGATCGATGCACTGTTAGTCTCATAGGCAGAGGTGAAATTTACTTTCTTATCATAAAAGGATCGTTGGTATTGAACTCTTGAATTAAATGAAACTTCATCTTCAATATTATCGACAGTGGCTTTAAGTTTTCTATAATTTGCGTACAACAGTAGTTTCTGTTTCTCATCTTTAATGGGTTGTGCTCTTATGTAATAGTTGTTTGATTTATTAACCTGTACCAGTTGATTGTCCCTTAAACTATCATTTACTCTATGCCTATAACCCAATTCAACAAAAACTTTAGTAGTATCGCCGCGACCTGCAAAGATCTCATATTGATTAAATCGCTGTGATAAATTTGTAAACCGATCGGTATTTACGTTTTTCTGCTCATTTCCTTCACCGTTCAAATTAGTTCCTATATAGTTTTTTCCAATCTTTCTTTTAACGGCGATATCGTATCTATTAAATTTTGAAGAAAATTCAGTACCACTTGTTTTTAGTACGCTTCCGCGAAAGCGTGACTGCCACAAACTATCGTTATAAGCGCCACTTAAAACGTGTCTATTCCCATTATAGGTATCACTAAATTCTAAATGCTGAAAAGAATAAGTAGTTGTGAGTGTTGAATCTATTTTAAAATCAGTAGACAGTGTAGTAAACAGTTGATTTCCTTGTGGAGTAACTAAATTCCAATCCCTAGCAAACTCGATGTTATAAATACGTTCAACGTTCCTAAAATTCTCATTTATATAATCAAGAGATAGTGATGAGGCTACATCATATTTTTTAGGTTTTTTAATCAATACCTGTTTGATAGCAAATCTACCAGCAACACCATCATTATCATCATCATCTAGATTAGAAAATTTATTAAGATCATTGCGGCTAGCGGCAAACTCGGTTGCTATCTGTGTTTTTTCAGACGGAGCATAGTCAGCCTTAACACCCGTAATGGTTAAATTTTGTGGAGCAAAAAGTCTAACTATAGGTGCATAATTACCTTGTGAAACACCATTCACAGGTGCTACGTATTCATAAATATTTGCGATGGCTTGGTCATTGATCAATACATAATCACCTTGATTGTCTCCAACTAAAGTGAATCGAACTGTAAACAAATCATCATTGGGATCCTGTGAAAACACAAAACGTTCAACACCATTAATAATATCCCGTCTATAAAGAATCTTATTTTCTGAAAAATCATCAGGAATCGCACTAGGTGCTACTTGTAAATCTGGATTATCTCCTGCAGCTGCGAGAGCTTGCACTTGTTGTTCAGAGAGGTTTTGTTGTAAAGGTTGATTTTTTGCATCAGACTCGGTATAAGCATATGCCTCTATATTAAGTTTTTCTGACTGATATCCTGCCGTTCCATAACCCACAAAACGGGTAAAATTACGCTCGCTATATTGATACTCTATAGAAATTCTCATTTCACTTGTTATCGGAAAAGTTGGTGTAAACCTAACCTCACCAGCATTATAGTCGATTACATAATCATTGTTTTCACCACGTTGTAGTAATATTCCATTTACATATACTCGCTCACTACCAGAGACAATTAGAATAAACAGTTCTCCATTTTGCCCAGTTAATTTGTAGGGTCCTTGATTACCTTCTTGACCCACAAATCTAGAAGTATTGAATGTTCCTCTTACCAGAGCACCAGCTGCGTTTATATAACTGTTTGATGAGTCTCCATCAAACCGCACCGATCCAGAAATACCTTGAACTCTTTTGGTAAATTTATTAAAGGCAAATTGTTGTTGCTCTAGATCTACATCACCAGCTCTTATTTTCCATGAGTCACTATATAGCTCAATAAAAATCTGATCAAATTCGTCCAATCTTTGAGAATAACCATTCTGTGTTTGAGGAACATTTGCATCTTGAATGGATGCTCTTAAGGATACTTTATCATTAAGCTTACCCGTTATCCTAAGATCCAACTCGGCATCTACTACACTATTTTGATTATTTCCTATTCTTAAACCTCTGGAAATACTTCCGCTAGTTTGTAAACCATTGAAGGGTACTTGAATCTCTTGCTTTTTGGGCTGGATTAATTGTACTAACTGTTCTTGTGGACTTTCATCACTTAGGATGATAGAAGGATCGTATAATCGAACTCCCTTGAATAATTCCTTGGGAAAAGGTAGGTATTGTACTCGCAATGAGTCGTTAGAGGCTGCTATAATGGGGTTTAAATAAATACGGCCTGTTGCATAGTCAACTGTATATAAACTAGTATCAATCGCAACGCCCTTAATATTGGTTAATTTGAAATTGGATTTTTGAATAGGAAGACTATCTATTAATAAACTATCTGATGGTTTAAAAGTCTTCACCTTTACATTTTCAAAACTTTGAGAATAGCAATTTCCCAATGCCAAAAAGAAGAAAAGAAACAAGACCAACCTCATACTAACAGCAAACTACCACAATTATAAAATATTTTATCAATAACCCGAGAAATAAAAAATCCCAAGCCGAAATGACTTGGGATTTATAAACTAAGTTTAAAAAGGACTACTTTTTCATTTCAAAATCATTCATAAAAGCAGTGGTATAATTACCAGCTACATAATCTGGATGATCCATTAATTGTCTGTGAAAAGGTATCGTAGTTTTAATTCCTTCTATATGGAACTCATCAAGAGCTCTTTTCATTTTATCAATAGCCTCTTGTCTAGTTCTAGCTGTTGTAATTAACTTAGCTATCATAGAATCATAGTTAGGCGGTATTGAATAACCAGCATATACGTGAGTATCTAAACGCACTCCATGTCCTCCTGGAGCATGTAACACTGTTATTTTTCCTGGCGAAGGTCTAAAATCATAGTAAGGATCCTCAGCATTAATTCTACATTCTATCGAGTGTAAAGTAGGCTCATAATTCTTACCAGATATCTTAACACCTGCAGCGACTAATATTTGCTCTCTAATAAGGTCAAAATCAATTACCTGCTCAGTAATCGGGTGCTCAACCTGAATCCTAGTATTCATTTCCATAAAATAGAAATTACGGTGTTTATCTACTAGAAATTCTACAGTTCCGGCACCTTCGTATTTAATAAACTCTGCCGCTTTTACCGCTGCTTCACCCATATCCTTACGTAACTTTTTAGTCATGAAAGGAGAAGGAACTTCTTCAGTTAATTTTTGGTGACGACGTTGAATAGAACAATCACGTTCTGATAGGTGGCACGCTTTTCCATCTTGATCTCCAACGATTTGAATTTCGATATGACGAGGTTCCTCAATGAGTTTCTCCATGTACATATCGTCGTTACCAAATGCCGCTTTTGATTCCGTTCTAGCACTATTCCATGCGTCTTCAAGGTCCTCCTCCTTCCACACAGCACGCATACCTTTTCCACCACCACCAGCACTTGCTTTGAGCATTACTGGGTAACCAGTTTCTTTGGCTACTTTTAAACAAGTTTCAAAATCAGGAATTACACCTTCAGATCCAGGAACACAAGGAACACCAGCCTCTTTCATAGTAGCTTTGGCAGTTGCCTTGTCACCCATTTTGCTTATCATTTCTGGGCTAGCACCGATGAATTTTATATCGTGCTCTTGACAAATACGTGAAAAATCAGCGTTCTCAGATAAAAATCCATATCCTGGATGAATAGCATCTGCATTTGTAATTTCTGCAGCGCTTATAATATTTGACATCTTTAGATAAGACTCGCTACTAGGCGCAGGACCTATACACACAGCCTCATCAGCAAACTTCACGTGTAAACTTTCAGCATCGGCAGTAGAATATACAGCTACTGTCTTGATACCCATCTCCTTACAGGTTCTTATAACCCTTAGAGCAATTTCACCACGGTTTGCTATCAATACTTTTTTAAACATGATAATCAGTTTTTTAGTTACCGCGATAGTGTGTTTTGGATTACGCTTTCGCGAAAGCGTAATTTTCCATGGACACTAACACAAACAATAAATCCCTCTTAAATTAAGAAGGATCTACTAAAAATAATGGTTGATCAAACTCTACTGGAGAAGAATCGTCTACTAATACTTTTACGATAGTACCAGAAACTTCACTTTCGATTTCGTTAAATAGTTTCATTGCTTCAATGATACATAAGGTATCACCTTCTTTTATAGAGTCTCCTACTTCAACAAACAGTGGTTTGTCTGGAGCTGGCTTTCTATAAAAAGTTCCAATAATTGGTGATTTTACTGTAATGTACTTACTGTCATCGCTAGCAGCTGCTGGTGCAGGAGCATCACTTGAAGCCGGTGCAGCTGGCGCTGCTGGTGCAACAGGTGCAGGAGCTGCTGGTTGTGGAGCTGCCATTACTGGTGCTTGTTGTACATAAGTAACAGGTTCGTCTGATTGTGTTTTAATGGTGATTTTTACATCATCCATTTCTAATTTCACCTCACTTGCGCCAGACTTTGCGACAAATTTGATTAGGTTTTGTATTTCTTTTAATTCCATAATTTAAGGGTGGTTAATTAAAGGATTAACTATCATAGGCCCAAGTAAGTAGAACTGATCCCCATGTAAAGCCACCACCAAAGGCTGCAAACACGAGATGATCTCCTTTCTTTAATTGGGATTCATATTCATATAAACACAAAGGTAAGGTAGCACTGGTTGTATTACCATACTTGTGTATGTTCATCATTACTTTTTCTTGTGGTAATTCTACTCTCCTAGCTGTGGCGTCTATAATACGTTTATTTGCTTGATGAGGAACTAACCAATCTATATCATCGTTACTTAAACCGTTTCTTTGAACTACTTGTTCTGCAACATCGGCCATGCTGGAAACCGCGTACTTAAATACACTTTTCCCATCCTGAAAAACATAATGTTGCTTATTTTCTACAGTTTCATGAGAGGCTGGAAGAATTGATCCACCTGCTTCAATTTTTAAGAATTCACGACCTATACCGTCGGTTCTTAAAATTTCATCTTGAACACCATAGCCTTCTTTATTAGGTTCAAAAAGAACCGCGCCAGCTGCATCTCCAAAGATAATGCAAGTAGCGCGGTCTTCGTAATCTATGATTGAGGACATTTTATCTGCCCCAATAAGTAATACTCGTTTATATCGACCTGATTCGATGTAACTGCTAGCTGTACTCATTCCAAAAAGAAAACTTGAACATGCCGCCATTAAATCATATGAGAAAGCATTTGTAGCTCCAATTTGTGTTGCTACATAGGCTCCTGTTGACGCAACCGGCATATCGGGTGTAGCAGAAGCTAGTAATACTAAATCTATTGTTTTAGGGTCGATACCTTTTTTTTCTATAAGGTCTTGTGCAGCTTTAATGGCCATATATGAGGTTCCTTTACCAGGTTCCTTTAGAATACGACGCTCTTTAATACCTGTACGCGTGGTGATCCACTCATCATTAGTATCTACCATTGTTTCAAGAATGGCGTTTGTAAGGCGATATTCTGGCAAATAGGCACCTACACCTGTTATTGCTGCTGTTATTTTACCCATAAGTATCGTTCTAATTAGACGATTAGAGCTGCGAAAGCTACTAAAAAACAGTCTAAAACCACAAAAAATGACACATTTTTAATTGAAAATGTGTCATTTTAATAATTTTAAAAATAAGTTATTATATCGAATAACCTGTGTTAAACGATAGAGACTAAGCCTCTACTTCTTCTGTTTTGTCAATTAAAACATTACCACGGTAGTATAATTTACCTTCGTGCCAGTGAGCTCTGTGGTATAAGTGAGATTCTCCTGTTGTTGAATCTACTGCGATTTGAGGAACACTCGCTTTATAATGAGTTCTCCTTTTATCTCTTCTTGTTTTACTGATTTTTCTCTTTGGATGCGCCATGGCTATTAATTATTATCCGTTTTTAATTTTTTTAATGCGTCCCATCTGGGATCTACTTGTTCTGTCTCTTTCTCTTCTGGAGCTGCTACACTTAACTCATCAAGTTTATCTAACACTTCTGAGTCTAGTGTGCCGTCTTCAACACCTGGATGTACTCTTTTTTGAGGAATTGATAAAACAATCATCTCATATACGTACTGGCTGATATTGAACTGGTATTCACCATGAGGTAAAATTAACAACTCTATATTTTCATCGTTAAACTCCTCACCGAATTTGATTACCAAATCCATATCTACCTCAACAGGTAAATCAAAGGGTTCATTAGTCACATCACAATTAACGTTAACCACTCCATGAGCTGTTAATTTAAGATCCATAATTGTGGTTCTTTTATCTAGTACCGCAGTTACAGCAAGGGATGAGCTATTAAACTCTTCAAATCCGAAATTTTCAAAAAACGTATTATCGACCTCGTACTCAAATTGATGCTGCCCTACTTTAAGACCAGCAAACGCAATATTAAAAGCTTTGAGTTCCATAATATAGCTCTTATAAAGAGCGTGCAAAGATAATAAAAGTTATTAAAAATCAACTGTTAATATCATCTTCGTTTTTTAGATTGTATTTTTAATACGTTTGAAGTCAGTTCATCATATTCCTTTCTAGCATTAAAAATATCTGCAGCCATATGTACAGCAGCAGTAAAACTACTAGCACTTGCTTCATTTTTTCCTGCTATGTCAAAACCAGTTCCATGATCTGGACTGGTGCGCACATGACTTAATCCTGCTGTGTAATTAACACCTTCACCAAAGCTTAATGTTTTAAATGGAACTAAACCTTGGTCATGATAGCTTGCCAAAATAGCGTCAAATTGTTCGTGACGTTTCTGACCAAAAAAAGAGTCGGCTGCGTAAGGGCCAAATATCAAAGTACCATCATTGCGTAATTCCTCTAAAACAGGTATTAGCTGTTTTTGATCATCATCTCCTATAACGCCATTATCTCCTACATGTGGATTAATTCCTAGAACTGCAATTTTTGGTTTGGAAATTTTAAAGTCTCGTTTTAATGACTCTTTTATTGTTCCTATTTTGGTTTTAATACTTTTAGCCGTAATGTTTGACGGAACATCTTTTACAGGAACATGGTCGGTAAGCAAACCTACCTTTAATTTATCCGAAACCATAAACATTAAGCTTTCTCCTGATAGTTCCTGATTCAAATAGTCCGTATGTCCCGGGAATTTAAACTCTTCACTTTGAATGGACTCTTTATTAATAGGCGCCGTTATAAGTACGTCAATATTCCCTGACTTAAGCGCCTTGGTTGCTTCTTGAAGACTTTTAACCGCGATTTCTCCTGCTTTTTTATCTACTTTTCCCCAATCAACATGAAAAGGCTCCTTAAAAAGACGCATAACATTAATTTTACCCGGCACGACATCTTCCAAAGACTTTATCCCTTGAAACTTTGTGTTGATTTTAAAAACTTTTGCGTAGTAGGAAAACAATTTTGTACTACCAAAAATTATAGGCGTGTACATTTCTAGCATTCTATTATCTTCAAAAGCTTTAAGAATAATTTCACCACCTATTCCGTTAGGATCTCCTATTGATATACCTACTTTGATATTGTCAGTTTTTACCATGTATTGCGCTATTTAAGCCGTATTTTTGAAAAAGTAAAATTAAGGTTTTTTCACAAGTTATGTTTACAGGAATTATTGAACAAACTGCACGTGTAGTTGAAATAAAAAAAGAAGGGTCTAATATTCATTTTACATTACAGTCGGATATTACAAGTGAATTTAAAATTGATCAAAGCATAGCACATAATGGAGTGTGTCTCACTATTGTTGATCTGAATGAAGACTTATATACAGTTACTGCAATCGACGAAACACTTAAAAAAACCAATTTAGGCGAACTTAAAGTTGGCAACACCGTAAATATTGAACGCGCCATGCTTATGAATGCCCGTTTAGACGGACATATTGTTCAAGGACACGTGGACCAGACTGGAACCTGTATAAATGTAGAGGAACAAGATGGGTCATGGATATTCACTTTCAGATACGACTCTGCTTTGAATAATGTGACTATTGAAAAGGGAAGTATTTGTATTAATGGCGTAAGTCTCACTGTAGTAAACTCAAAAATCAATGAGTTTTCCGTCGCTATAATACCTTATACATATGAACACACTGGTTTTCAGGAGATGAAATCAGGTGATATCGTAAATCTAGAGTTTGACGTTATAGGAAAATATGTAAAACGTTTAATGGAATTACAAAATAATTAAAAGCTTTTTAAGCTTTTGTAATTCTTCTTCTTTGTAAAACGGAGTAAATTCCTATAGCAAGTGCAGCAGCAATAAGTATTAGAATACCACTATCAACTGGAACTACATCACCAACAGGTGGCGGTGGCCCCATAGGAGGCGGCGGTGGCGGTGGCGTAGGTCCACCAGTACCTGTACCAAGTATTAATAATAACAAGAATTGCATAGGGGCATTTTCTTTAAGTTGCGAATATATTTATTTATCAATCTTCTCCAAAAAAAGAGCTGTAAACTTAATGTCAATTTAAACAAATTTACCGTTTATCGATTTTTTAATGTTTATTATCTATAATATTCGCTATGATTAAGTTTTAAATTTACACTACAATCTATATCAAAAAAAATGCCTCACTATATTAATGAGGCACTTTTATTAGTAATATAAAAACAGCTTCTTACATTTTTGAAGCAAGTATTAAAGCATTATAAAGGTTTGCCATTCTACCCGATTTAGTAATCTCTTTAAACGGCTTTGTTGTCTCTCTATTTCTACTTAAAGTCATGTTTGCGTTTGTAGTCAATCCACTTTCCATAATAACTTGCTTCACTTGACCTGCACTCAATTTAGGAAAATAACTTCTCACTACGGCAGCAACTCCTGCCACTGCTGGAGAAGCCATAGACGTACCTTGCGCAAATCTATACTCACTATTTGGAGCAGTTGAATAGATTTTCACTCCAGGACCAAAAACATCTACACTAGATTTACCGTAATTAGAAAAACCAGCAATCATATTAGCTCCATATTCCGGACCCATAGCTCCTACAGTTAAAAAGTTATCAGATATTTCTTCTCCTACTCCTTGTTGGTCTTGAGGATATACTTGAGTAAAATCTGTGTCAATACCTTCATTTCCAGCAGCATTTACAATAAGAACATCCTTACTAGCAGCATATTTAATTGCTTCCCATACCCATTCTGGATTAGGAGAATGGTATTTACCAAAACTTGTATTAATCACTTTAGCACCATTATCCGCAGCATATCGTATCGCCTTAGCAATATCTTTATCGTATTCGTCAGCGGTAGATACAGCTCTTAGAACCATTATCTCTACATTTTCAGCCACTCCATTAACACCTAATCCATTATTACGCTCTGCAGCAATTATCCCAGCAACGTGTGTTCCATGAAAAGCATCTTCTTTCTTTGGATCTGGACCACTATACTCATTATTTCCATAGACAGGAGTGTCCCATACATAAGGATCATCACCTAGGATATCTTTTCTATAATTTGTCTTTAACTTAGATCCGTTTAACAAATCTGTTTGATCGTTAATAAGCTCGGTAATAGTGTCTATTGCATCTTTGTTAGACTCTAAACCTTGAGAGAACAAGAACATCATCAATTGCTTGCCTTGTTGTACAGCTTGATCTTCAGATTCAACGGTTTTTAAATCCTCTGATTTGTATACGTCTTTTCCAGTCGCTTTTTTCAACAACGGATCAACTTGATTTATTTGCTGAAGGATTTGTTCATAACGACCCTTTGCAACTTGAGCTTGCTCTAGTTTTTCGTCGTACTCTTTTTGAGCTTTAGCCACTAGATCTGCAGGTAGCTTATCCTTATCACGAACAATACGTTCATATTCTAAATTTTCATCAACAATATCTCCTAAAAAGTTCCATCCATGAACATCGTCGATATAACCATTGTTATCGTCATCAATTCCATTATTTGGGATTTCATCATCATTTACCCAAATAACATCATCTAGATCCTCGTGTTCAACATCAATACCACTATCAATAACTGCGACTACAACAGTTTTACCTTTTTTTCCTTTTAGGATTTCATTATAAGCTCTATTAACACTCATTCCAGGAATAGTATCCTGTTGAAGATCGTAGTCCTTCCAATTTTTCTCTTGCTCTTCAGTAAGGGCAGTTGTCTTAATAGGAGTAGTATCAATATTTTCAATAGGTGGTGATACTATATCAAATCCACTACCACAGCTAGCTAGCATACCAGCAACGGCTGTTACCACAAGGGTATTTTTAAATGTAAACTTCATATTCTAATTATTAAAAAAGTCATTAAATGTATAAACTTGGTCCAATCGCACACCTTTATCGGTGTGTTTAACCGTAATAATCTCATTAAAAGGATCGTGTTCTAAAATGAGGTAGTACTTCTCAGTGGCTGCCTTTTGTAAAAACCTCTCTTTTTCATCAAGAGTCAGTAAAGGCCTTGTGTCATATCCCATAACATATGGCAGGGGCAAATGTCCTGCGGTAGGCAATAAGTCGGCCATAAAAACAAATGTTTTACTATCATACTCAATATGCGGTATCATCATTTTTTCTGTATGACCATCAACAAACAAAATGTCAAAATCCATTTCATTTGCTTTCTCAAAAGTTTGATTTTGTTTTACAAACTCTAATTGACCACTTTCTTGAATCGGGATAATATTTTCTTTTAAAAATGAGGCCTTTTCTCTAGCGTTAGGTTCAATTGCCCATTGCCAGTGTGATTCGTTGGTATAAACACGGGCATTTTTAAAAGCAGGTTCATATCCATCGTGATTACCAGCTTTTTTTATAACGCCACCACAATGATCAAAATGTAGGTGTGTCAAAAAAACATCGGTAATATCATCTCTATTAAAACCTAGATTTTTTAGACTGGAATCTAAGTCAAATCTATGGTCCATGTAATAGTATCCAAAGAATTTTTCCGATTGCTTAGTACCCATTCCGGTATCAATTAAAGTCAACCGATCACCATTTTCAATTAACAAACATCTCGCCGCCATGTCGATCATGTTGTTTGAATCGGCTGGATTTGTGCGTTGCCATAAAGATTTAGGCACTACACCAAACATAGCACCGCCATCTAATTTAAAATTCCCAGATTCTACCTTATGTATTTTCATTGCTGCAAAATACAAAATAGGCATTGGTAATCAGTGGTCATTTATCAGTTTTTTAATAGCTAATTATGCATCATGAATCTATGTTAAAATCAATAGCGGTATATCATAATTGCACGTTAAGAATGTGGTAATTACGCTTTCGCGAAAGCGGAACCTCAACATCTATTTAAAAAAGGTCGTAAATTGGCCCTAAAATCTATCCAAATATGCTAGAACTAGCAGGAATTATAATTTTAGGTATACTAGCGCAATGGGTCGCATGGCGTTTTAAAATACCCGCAATTTTACCCCTTATCATCATTGGACTGTTAGTAGGTCCCATCGCAACCATTTATACGGAAGATCACACGAAACTCATTCACCCCATTTGGAATGGTGATAACGGACTGTTTCCTGGAGAAAGTTTATTCTATTTTGTCTCATTAGCAATTAGTATAATTCTTTTTGAAGGTGGTTTAACCCTGAAACGAGCCGAAATTCTAAATACTGGTCCTGTTATTGGAAAACTAATATCTGTGGCTGTAATAATTACGTTTATAGGTGCTGGTGTTGCTGCTCACTATATCTTTGACTTGAGCTGGGAAATTTCACTTTTATTCAGTGCGTTGATTATTGTTACTGGTCCTACCGTTATCTCTCCTATTTTACGAAACATTCCATTGAAAAAAGATATAAGTTCTATTCTTAAATGGGAAGGAATACTCATTGATCCTATAGGAGCTCTATTTGCCGTATTGGTATTTGAATTTATAAGCACCGGATCTGGCGGGAAATTTACCATAGTGGCACTTGAAGAGTTTGGTAAGATTGTGTTGTTCGGATTTGCTTTTGGTTTTTCTTTTGCTCATGCGCTTGCCTTTGCTATCAAGAAAAAATTTATTCCACATTACTTGCTTAATGTAGTGACTCTAGCTGCTGTATTGGGCGTCTTTGTTTTGAGCGATACCTTTGCCAAAGAATCTGGTTTACTTGCCGTGGTAGTTATGGGAATGGTGATGGGTAACATTAATTTACCCAATATTAAGGAACTCCTTTACTTCAAAGAATCCCTAAGTGTTTTATTAATCTCCATCTTATTCATTTTGCTAGCAGCAAATATTAACATGGAAGATCTATACTTAATCTATACATGGAAAACTGCAGTGCTTTTTGCCATAGTTGTACTTTTAATAAGACCATTGGGTGTGTTTGCGAGTTCTGTCAACAGCGGACTTAAAATAAATGAAAAACTCTTCATATCATGGGTAGGTCCTCGTGGTATCGTGGCAGCTGGTATTGCATCTTTATTTGGATCAAAATTAGTTTCTCAAGGTATTGAAGGGGCAGAGTATATTACACCTCTCGTTTTTATGATCGTATTAGGAACTGTACTTCTTAATGCTACCACGGCACGTGCCTTTGCAAAAATTGTAGGAGTTTTTCTTAAGAAATCTAATGGAATCATGATAATAGGAGCCAGTAAGTTCTCAAGACTTGTGGCTGACTACTTAAAAAAACACGAACGTGCGGTTGTGCTAGTTGACAGTAATGCTAATAATGTAAGACTGGCTAAGGAAAAAGGTCTAGACGCTGTCATCGCTGATGTATATAGTGACGCTCTTACAGATGATGTTGAATTTAATAACATTGGATTTTTGCTAGCTCTCACTGGAAACTCTCAAATTAATGAGTATGCGGTTGAAAGGTTCGGTAATCAATTTGGAGAGAACGGCACCTTTAGATTGGTACATGCCAATGAAATAAACAATCCTAATCAAAATCCTGAGGAAGGTTTATTCTCTCCTACCGACGATTTTATCAATATTAATGAAGTAGCTAGATATCACGGTCACATAAGAGAAATTGAATTAAAATCTCAAGAACATTTTAATGCTCTTCTAGAAATAACAAAAACCGACTCTAATATCATTCCATTATTTATACGCAAAGGAAAGGCAATAGATGTTATACCATCACTTAATCAAGATCTTGAAATAGATGAAGGATCCTTGCTGGTATATCTAGGTAAAGAAATAGTAGAAACTACCACCGGTGAAGTACTACTTGAAGAAAATTAATAAAAAAACAGCGCCCAATTGGTCGCTGTTTTAATTTATAAAGCATATTGAATTAATCATTCAACTTCAATACCGCCATAAACGCCTGTTGTGGAATTTCTACATTACCTACCTGGCGCATACGCTTTTTACCTTTCTTTTGTTTTTCTAGTAACTTACGCTTACGAGAAATATCACCACCGTAACATTTTGCCGTCACATCTTTACGCAACGCTTTGATAGTTTCACGAGCAATAATTTTGGCTCCTATGGCTGCTTGTACCGGTATATCAAATTGCTGTCTAGGGATTAACTCTCTTAATTTTTCAACCATCTTTTTACCGATAGTATAAGCATTATCAAAATGCACAAGCGCACTAAGAGCATCCACTGTTTGAGCATTTAACAGAATATCTACTCGCACAAGTTTTGACTCTTTCATACCAATAGGCGCATAATCAAAACTAGCATAACCTTTACTTACTGTTTTTAATCTATCGTAGAAATCAAAAACAATTTCTGCCAACGGCATGTCAAAAACTAGTTCCACACGCTCTTGAGTAAGGTAGGTTTGATTTTTTACTTGACCACGTTTTTCAATACACAATGACATTACATTACCCACAAAGTCAGATTTTGTAATAATCGTAGCTTTAATAAATGGCTCTTCTACTCGATTAAGTGTTGATGGTTCAGGTAAATCACTAGGATTATTAACGATTACAATGTCGTTAGGATTTTTGTTAGTGTAAGCGTGATAGGATACGTTAGGTACCGTAGTGATCACCGTCATATCAAACTCACGTTCTAATCTTTCTTGTATAATCTCTAGATGTAACATTCCCAAGAATCCACATCTAAAACCAAATCCTAATGCAGCACTACTTTCAGCTTGAAATACAAGCGAGGCATCATTAAGCTGTAATTTTTCCATACTAGCTCTCAAATCCTCGTAATCTTCAGTGTCTACAGGATATATACCTGCAAAAACCATAGGCTTAACATCTTCAAAACCTTCAATTGCATTCTTAGTCGGATTATCATGATCAGTTATAGTATCACCTACTTTAACTTCCTTTGCCTCTTTAATACCTGTAATCAAGTAACCTACATCACCACAGCTTATTTCTTTCTTAGGTTCTTGTTTCAATTTAAGAGTTCCAATCTCATCGGCATAGTAGCTTTCACCGGTTGCAACAAACTTAATATGTTGACCTTTTTTAATACTACCATTTATAACTCTAAAGATGGTTTCTACACCTCTAAATTGATTATATTGAGAATCAAAAATCAATGCCTGCAACGGCTCATCGGGATTACCTACAGGAGCTGGTACACGCTCAACGATAGCGTCTAGAATCTCTTGGATTCCTATTCCTGTTTTGGCGCTTGCCGGTATTACCTCTTCTGGGGCACAACCCAACAAGTCTACAATATCGTCGGTTACTTCTTCTGGATTTGCACTAGGTAAATCAACTTTATTAAGCACAGGTATGATTTCGAGATCGTTTTCTAATGCTAGATAAAGGTTAGAGATCGTTTGTGCCTGAATACTTTGTGCGGCATCAACTACCAACAAAGCACCTTCACAAGCAGCAATAGATCTAGAAACTTCATAGGAAAAATCTACGTGACCAGGAGTATCTATCAGATTAAGAATATATTGCTCGCCATCTGGAGCTGTATAATTCATCTGTATCGCGTGAGATTTAATGGTAATACCACGCTCACGCTCTAGATCCATATTGTCTAATAGCTGTGCTTGAGCCTCACGCTTTGTAACAGTTTGAGTAGCATCTAACAGCCTGTCTGCCAGTGTACTTTTACCGTGGTCAATATGCGCAATAATGCAAAAATTACGTATGTTCTTCATAGTCGTTTCAATCGAGATGCAAATATAGTCGAATTTAAAGTCGGTATTTTCCTATCCCTTTTTTATTTTAGTGGTCTAAATTCCAACTCAAAAGCCTCATGAATAGATTTTTCCCTTACCTATTCTTCCTTGTTTCTTTTAGTTCGTTTGCACAGCACGAGCTTACAGCAAGACTCATCGATGAAAAGAATGAATCCCTACCCTATCTAAATAGTATTCTTTACAAAATGCCAGACAGTACGTTTTATCAAGGTACAAGCAGTGACGATCTGGGCAAAGTCCTTTTTAAGAACATAGAAGATGGTGAATATACGATGGTGGTTACAGGTGTAGGTTATGTTACGCTTTCGCGAAAGCTTACCATTAACAGCAATCAAAATCTAGGTGACCTTATAGTCCAAGAGCAAATTGAATCCATGGATGCGGTCACTGTCACAGCCAAAAGACCTACTGTAACTAAGAAAGCGGATAGGCTCATTTTTAATGTAGAGAATACCAGTCTGAGTAATACTGATGCATTGACCATATTACGCAGTTCGCCTGGTGTTTTTAAACAAAACAACACTTATATAGTTAAAGGACAGGCCGCTCAAATTTATATTAATAATAAAAGAGTATACCTAACCGATGATGAGCTCAATCAATTACTAGCTGGCTACAGTGGTGATAATGTCAAAAATGTAGAGGTCATTACCAATCCACCGGCAAGTTACGATGCCGAAGGTGGAACAGTCATCAATATTAACACTAGTAAAGGAATCTCATTAGGTTACAAGGGTAATGTGATGGGTAGTTATACTATCGACGAGCTTGCCAAATACAAAATAGGTACTTCACATTTTTATAAAAATAATTGGGTAAATATATATGCCAACTACAGTTACAACCCAAGAGAAGATCTTTATATAGAAGAAAACGAAATCGGCTTTTTTAATGCTGATGGTACTAGATCGCAACGCTGGTTCACTGATTATAATAATGTGAATGAAAGTGATGCTCACAGCCTGAATACTGTTATAGATTTTAGCTTAAGCAGTAAAAGCTACCTAAGTGTTTCTGGAAATATTAACGTTAACAACAATCAAGATGGTGATGCTTTTACACGCACATTAATTCTTCAAGAAGGTGATACCGATTTTTCAGGCTTAGAAACTAACGGTCTCAATGAACGAGACGCAACAACTGGTTTTGTGAATGCCGACTACAACTATTATGCAGATAACGGGAATGTCCTTAGGCTTTATGGAAATCATGTATTTACCAATAAAGACAACTATCAGGATGTTTTTACAAGATTTTTTGACACTCAAAATAATACCACTGGAAGTAATAGTTTTTTGTCGGACATAGATCTTGATGTGGCTATTTACACAGCTGGGATAGACTATCAATTCGCATTAGGTGAATACCAATTAAGCACTGGAGCTAAGTATAATCAAATTGATTCACAAACCGTACAGGATTTCTTTGATTCAAATGGAACTTCACCGATTATTGTTCCTGCTAACTCGGATAACTATGCCTATGATGAAAAAATCATTGCTTTCTACGGACAAATGGAACGCAATTGGGAAAAGTGGTTTCTGACCGCTGGACTAAGAGCTGAGCAAACTGATATTACAGGTGATTCAAGAAGTCTAGGAATAGTGAATACTCAAAACTATCTTTCATTGTTTCCTACGGCATCATTAGGACATTCGCTTGATGAAAGCAACACACTTACTTTAAGTTACAAAAGAAGCATTGAAAGACCACGTTATGAGAGTCTAAATCCCTATAGGATTTTTGTAAATGAAACCAATTTTAATTCTGGTAATCCCAATTTAATGCCATCATTCAACAATAAATATAGTGTTGCATGGAATCATAATGACACCTGGTTTTTTGACGCTTATTATTTGTATTCAAAGGACTTACTTTCTATTCTACCTTTTCAAAATAATAATGCAAACAGTTTAAATTTTCAAAATGCTAATTTGAACTACGAGCTACAATATAGTCTAGATATTGAAACCTTTCAATACCCAACTGATTCATGGTTGCTTGCACTTTCTGCTAGTTTCTTTTATTTAGAAAACGAATTTGTTGCAGTACAGTCCGGCGGTGTAGACCAAAAGCAGGACGTGACAGGAGTTTATCTCTCTAGCTTTAGTAGATTTAGTCTTTCAGAGGATCGTACCTGGTCTTTGGATGCCGAGCTAAATTATGTAAATGATATCTTATTTGGTTCGTTTAGAATGCAAAATATGATCGTGAGTAACTTTGCCATAAACAAATCGTTATGGAATCGTAGAGCAAATCTTAGGATTGCATATAATGATGTTTTTAGAGGTCAAAACAGATTAATGGAGTCTATTTATCGTAATCAAGATGTAGGCGTTACTTATTTACCAGAGACTAACACCTTTAGTGTCGCATTCACTTACAATTTTGGAAATTATGGTCTAAGAAACAATGAAGTAGAAGAACCTGAAGAGAAAGAACGCACACAACAACAATCTCTAGGACTTTAATCCAGTTTTTTAATCAAGGCTTTCTTTATAAACCATTGCTCATAAATAAAAAGCATCATAGACCAACAGCTTCTTAAAAAAGAGTAATTAAGGTGGTAGCGATATACAGCATAGTTATATTTAATCAGACTACTTTTTCGTGAACTCAACCCATTGCCTGCTCTATAACTTGCAATGGGTTTTTCTATACCGATAGCAGTACCCGATAGTTTAATCACATCCAACCACATGGCCCAATCTTGTCTTTTACGTAATGAAGACACAGCAACCTTTCCTATTTTATGGGTATCGTAAATTCCTGTCAAATTCCCTACATAGTTTGCTCGGAGTAACTTTTTATAAGTTAGTGAATTGAAAACCTTTTGAAGGTATTTAGGCTCACTCGCATTTTCTGTGAATATCTCATAAGCACCATAGGACATCGCCGTTTGTGACAGTCTCATTTGTTCGATTTGCAAGGAGAGTTTATAGGGTTTCCAAAGATCATCGGCGTCTAAAAAGGCAATATATCTACCCTTTGCTAGCTCGACTGCCCGATTACGAGTAAAACCAGCTCCTTTGTTTTCTTTATTTTCTTGAATTATAAAACTTATTCCTTGAGAAGAATTTTTTGTAGAATACGCTTTCGCGAAAGCGTGACTATCATCAACACTGCAGTCGTCAACAATTATTAATTCAATAGGCCGGTAGTCTTGATTTAAAACGCTATCTAGGGTTTCTCCTAATGTATCCTGGTTGTTGTAAGTTGGTATTATAACACTTACTAAATCCATTAATATGCCTTTTCCTCACCTTTAAACACGTTGGTGATTGTTTTAATTATAATCTTGATGTCCAAATTAATATTCCAGTTCTCAATGTAGTAAATATCATTGCGCACGCGACCTTTAATATCGTCTTCTGTTTCTACCTCGCCGCGATATCCACTTACCTGTGCTAGTCCTGTTATTCCTGGTTTCACAAAATGACGCACCATGAATTTATCGATACGTTCGGCATACATGTGTGTGTGACTAACCATATGAGGTCTAGGACCTACCACACTCATGGAGCCTAGTAACACATTAAAAAATTGAGGTAATTCGTCAATGCTGGTTTTCCTTAAAAACCTACCAATTTTGGTTATTCGTTGATCGCCACGTGTTACTTGTTCCAGGTGTGCCTTGTTGTTAGGAACCATGGATCTAAACTTAAAACACGTGAACTCTTTATAGTCCAAACCGTTACGCTTTTGCACAAAAAAGACAGGTCCCTTGGATTCTAGTTTGATAATCAAAGCTATCAAAGGTGTTAACCATGACATTAAAAAAACAATAACAAATAAAGAAAAAAGAATGTCAAAGGCTCGTTTTATAAATTGATTACCAAAATCATCTAAAGGTATTTGACGTAGGGATATTATTGGTGTACGACCGTAGTACTCATAATGTAATTGCCTAGAAAGAGGCATATCAGTATCGGGTATGAATTTAAGTGTCCTTAAATTATTGTCAACAAATTCAGTAAGATCAATAAGATCTTCATTTTTAAGTTCTCTAACCGAACAAAAGATTTCGTCTATTTGATTGTCTAAAACATATTCTTGAAATTCCTGCATGGAAAACTCGCTAGAACTAGTGTCAATAATATTTTGAGTGCGATAACCGTAATCCTTGTGCTTATTAAAAAAACTTGATAACTGCTTGGTATCCTTGTTGACTCCTAGTAGTACTACATTTCTAAAATTACCGCCTAAAACCGACCTATAATGTTTTAAAATATAGAACAAACTTATTTTTATTATCGAGATTGTTCCCATGGTCCACAGTAGGTATTTGGAAACAATCATAGTATTATTATTTATCTCATAATAAAAGCCAAAGAAGGCAAATACCATAAATGCAAAAACTACGGCTTGTTTAACCAGTCTTCCTAAAAGGGTTATTATATCAGTATTGCGTTGAGTTTTATAAAAATCAAACTGCATGGATACTAGCACCCAGCAAATACCAATAAAAATTCCATAGGTAAGCACGTCAAAGGAGCTCGCAAAAAAATGTGAAGCAAATATGACGATCAAACTTAAATCAATGAGATACGATAATGGCCTTATAAACCCAGAATACCGTTGATCTCTATAAGTGATTTTATCTTCGGTTATGTTGTGTAAAGTCTTTGTGCTCACGTTTATCTAATTCTTCTGGAGATAACGTTTTAAAATACTCAAAAGTACGTCGCATCCCTTCTTCTCTTGAAACTTGTGGTTCCCAGTTTAAAATTTCTTTGGCAAGTGAAATATCAGGTTTACGCTTCATAGGATCATCTTGTGGTAAGTCCTTATAAATCACCTTTTGATCAGTACCTGTTAATTTAATTATTTCTTGTGCAAAATCACTTATCGATATTTCATTGGGATTACCAATGTTTACTGGCATGGGATAGTCACTCATTAATAACCTAAAAATACCTTCTACCTGATCATCTACATAACAAAAAGACCTGGTTTGTGATCCATCTCCAAAAACAGTGAGATCCTCACCACGCAGCGCTTGCCCCATAAAAGCAGGAATTACCCTACCATCATTAAGTCTCATACGAGGTCCGTAGGTATTAAAAATGCGTACAATTCTAGTTTCTAAACCATGGAACCTGTGATAAGCCATCGTTATAGACTCTTGAAATCTCTTTGCTTCATCATATACACCACGAGGACCTATTGTGTTTACGTTACCATAATAATCTTCTGCTTGTGGATGAACAAGAGGATCACCGTAAACCTCGCTAGTACTAGCGATAAGCAACCTGGCTTTTTTATTTTTGGCTAGACCAAGTAAGTTGTGAGTTCCTAGCGAACCTACCTTTAAGGTTTGTATAGGGATTTTAAGATAATCTATAGGACTAGCTGGGCTCGCAAAATGCAGAATATAATCTAAATCTCCTGCAACATGGACGTACTTTGAAACATCATGGTGAAAAAATTCAAATTGTTCTAGTGGAAATAAATGCTCTATATTTTTAAGATCTCCTGTAATCAGGTTATCCATTCCAATAACATGAAAGCCTTCTTTTATAAATCTATCACATAGATGAGACCCTAAAAATCCCGCTGCTCCTGTTATAAGTACGCGCTTTTTCATAGATGAGGTTGTAGAAGCAAATATAAGTAATTACCCTACTTACTCGAGAAATGACATAGGGTCTAATACTATATCCTTATAATGTTCAAGCTCCTCTTTAGCGGCTACTCCTGGGAAATCTCCTTGATATCCTTTCATATCTGTCATTACTTGAAAATGTAAATGCGGACTATAACCACCATTTTCTTGAGGTGTTCCTAAATGAGCTATTATTTCGCTTTCGCGAAAGCGATATCCAACTTCCCATTTGTTTACATCATCCAAACTCAAGTGACCATAAAGTGTATATATCGTTTGACCATCAATATCGTGTTGCAAGATCAACGTAGGACCATAATTTCCAGGATCACTATTGTGAGCATAACTGTGAACTACACCATCATACATTGCATGAACAGTGGTTCCTGCTGGCGCCCATATGTCTACTCCTAGATGAATGTCACGTACAATTCCTTTATTGAATCTTTCATTTTTTTGATAAAGAGCTCGCTGTTCTAAGTAGCCACCGATGGCCATAAAAGCGCCGTGAGATTGACGCTGTTGCTCGATATACTCATGACACACCGATATGTCGGCCACATCATTATGTTTCCAAAAAGGATTATTGATTGAAAGGTCAAGAGGGAAATAACCTTTTTGTGACAATTGTGGATCAAGCAAATGTCTTCTCATAGGAGCCTTACTTATAAGGACATTTCAGGAATATCACCTTCAACGATAAGAGTTCCTTCGGTTGCTGCTTTTATATCGTCTACAGAGACGCCTGGAGCTCTTTCTAGTAATTTAAAGCCATCATCAGTAACCTCGAGCACAGCAAGATTGGTAACCACTTTATTAATACAGTTTACACCGGTAAGAGGTAATGAACATTTTTTAAGAAGTTTACTATCACCAGCACGGTTTGTATGCATCATAGCTACGATAATATTTTCGGCACTAGCAACTAGATCCATGGCTCCACCCATTCCTTTTACCATCTTACCTGGAATTTTCCAATTTGCTATATCACCGTTCTCGGCTACTTCCATAGCTCCTAGTATCGTTAAATCAACGTGCTGTCCACGTATCATCCCAAAACTTGTTGCGCTATCAAAAAAACTGGCTCCAGGTAAAGTTGTAATAGTTTGTTTACCTGCATTAATTACATCAGCATCTTCATCTCCATCAAAAGGAAATGGTCCCATTCCTAACACACCATTTTCAGATTGAAATTCAACCTGAACACCTTCCGGAATATAATTTGCAACTAGGGTAGGAATTCCGATCCCTAGATTGACGTAGTAACCGTCTTGTAGTTCTTGAGCGATTCTTTTTGCAATTCCTGTTTTATCTAGACTCATGGTGTGTTTTGTTTACGTGATCTACTATCAAAGATAAATAGTTTTTAAAGAGCTAAAAAACTATTTATGGTAGTTTCTAAAGAAGGTTGACTAGGTCTTGCAGCATTGTTATCTACCAGTCTACCATTTTTATCAAAAAGCATATATCTAGGTATGCGACTCACATCGTTTTTTTGGAACAAGGAGGCTTTTGGATAATTTTTTGCATGAAAGGAGTATTCATTAATATCATATTGTTGAATTCCTTGTTTCCATCTTTCCTCTGCTTGATCGATGGATATGTAAGCAAATACAACTTCCTTACCCGCGAACTTTTCTTTAAGTTTTTTGGCGTGAGGAAATTGAGCTTTACAAGGTCCACACCAGCTTGCCCAAATATCTAGATAAACTACTTTGCCACGGTTTTTCTCTAGAAAATTTTCCCAATTATCGTAAGTCCCATCAACTGTTGACAAATGAACTACATCATTACTGCTCATGTCCACTTCACTTACCTTTCTGGGTTTCTCTGTCTTTTCTACGGTTTTACTCTCATTACAAGAGGTAATGATCAATAACAAACAAATTATAATAGATAAATATTTCATTATTTAAGTTTTACGCAAAAAGGTATCTAACTAAGTCTTCAATTTTTGAAAAGGCAACAACCTGAGCAGTAGAGTTTTTAAAATTTTGTTTGGCTGGTGCAATACAAATTCTTTCAAAGCCTAATTTACCAGCTTCATTAATACGTTGCTCCATTCTACTAGCTGTTCTTATTTCTCCGCCCAGACCAACCTCAGCACTGAAACAGTGTTTTGGATTGAGAGCTATATCAAAATTTGATGACAATATAGCTGCGACCACTGCAAGGTCGATTGCTGGATCATCAACATTAATACCGCCAGTGATATTTAGAAAAACATCCTTTTGTCCTAATTTGAATCCTGCCCTTTTTTCTAGGACTGCTAGTATCATATTAAGACGTTTTAAATTATAACCCGTTGCACTGCGTTGTGGTGTTCCATAAACAGCCGTACTTACTAGTGCTTGAACCTCGATCATAAGTGGTCGCATACCTTCCATTGTTGCTGCAATTGCGGTTCCACTAATTTCA
Source organism: Nonlabens sp. SY33080 (assembly GCF_011784885.1). Lineage (NCBI taxonomy): Bacteria > Pseudomonadati > Bacteroidota > Flavobacteriia > Flavobacteriales > Flavobacteriaceae > Nonlabens > Nonlabens sp. SY33080. The sequence goes on along the minus strand of NZ_CP050461.1, from coordinate 2,210,164 downwards.
AGATCTTTGTTTGCAATCAATATTTCACTAGGATTAGTTACTTCACGCAATCCATGGCCTAACATTTCATAAATGCCTATCTCATGCGTGCTACCAAAACGATTTTTAAGAGCTCGCAAAATTCTATACGTATGGTTGCGATCTCCTTCAAATTGTAGCACGGTGTCTACCATGTGCTCAAGAATTTTAGGCCCAGCAATGTGACCATCTTTTGTAATGTGGCCTATTACAATAACGGGAGTAGCTGTTTGTTTAGCAAATTTTATTAATTCACCTGTACATTCTCTTATTTGTGAAACACTACCTGCAGTACTTTCTATGTGTTGTGTTTGTAAAGTTTGAATCGAATCGATTATTAAAACATCAGGCTCAATATCACTTACTTGTTTAAAAATGTTTTGAGTCTTCGTCTCAGTGAGTATGTAGCAATTTTCGGCGTTTTTGTTAATACGATCTGCTCGCATTTTTATTTGTTGCGCACTTTCCTCACCACTTACATACAAAGTTTTAAAAGGCAGATTCAAACACACTTGCAACAATAGTGTTGATTTACCTATACCTGGTTCACCACCTAGCAAGGTAACCGATCCAGGAACCAATCCACCACCTAGCACTCTATTGAATTCTAGATTAGTAGTATCCAATCGTGGACTTTCTTGTGCATTTATTTCGGAAATACGTTGAGGTTTTGAATTACGCTTTCGCGAAAGCGTACCTGGCGCATCACCTGTTTGCCAACTAGGAGTTTGCTCTTTTTGAACTACTTCTTCTACCAAAGAATCCCACTTTTTACAGGTGGTGCATTGTCCTTGCCATTTTGCGTACTGGGCACCACAATTTTGACAGTACCACGTTGTCTTTACTTTTGCCATTATTCTTTAGCTTGTAAGGCCTCTACCTTATCTAAACAATCATCCTTTGTTAAACCTACAGCCTCTTCTAATATATAGGCCTGTTCAAAAGATTTGATCGCACGACCGTATCTACCTATACCTTCGTATCCCATTCCTTCTATAAACTTACCGTACATGATATCTGGATATTCCTTATCAACAATGGTTGCCATATCGAGTAATTGTTCCCAGTCTTTTTCTCTAATAATATATTCTGACATAGTTACGAGGTCCTTTAATCTCAATTTCATGTCGATGCCATATACTTTTTTCACATATTCATATTTGTCCAGCAAAGTTTGTACGGCTGTTTTCATATCAGCAGTACGATTTGCACTTTCTTTAGAGGTATCCTGAGCAAGATTCGAATTTAATAGTTGCTCACCTTCTACCAATTGGTATTCATTAAATATGAAATCCAATCCGCGTGGTATAGCTTGCGCTGCAACGTTATAAAAATTAGTTTCTTCAATACTTTCGTACTTCAACTTCACATTCTCTTTAGTAGAAAACAGAGAATCTGTTTGTTCAGAGAACAACTCGCTGGCGACATTTTTTTGTGCGCTGGTAGCTACATAAAAATAATTGTACTCATCCAGACTAGATATTTTGTTAACTAGATTCTCTTGAATAATCGTAGTGTAATCCGGTTCTATTTGTAAAAAAGCATCTATAGCCACTTTTTTACGCATGAGAAAAAAGCTCGCAAGATTTGCATTTATATCCTTTGCCACTAGAACGGTAAATGGTGCAACTCGATATTCTTTTTGCATGGTCGTCACAAGTTCCATGATGAAATCCATGTAACGTTGAGCTTGCTCCTCGGGAAAGCCTGATTCGACGTTGATAGCTGTATCATCGTACCTGCTTTTACGTTGATTTATTCCTACTACAAAGGATTCGGGTATTTGATCCCAATAAGACAAATAATCCACAACTCCTGAAACGGGTTCAAATAGATAATCACCATCTAAGACTAGGATTAATGGATAAGTTTTTTCTTGGTTACTATTGTAGTTACGTGGTTTAAGAATTTTTACGTTGCGTTCTTCTCCTAAAACATCGCTAGGAAATGACCTGTACAATGCTTGTGCATACGTGGTTAAACAGGACAGAAAAGCAAACGCAATAACAATATTTTTCATCTCCGTTTTTTGAGATGCTGAATTTAAGAAAAATGAAGAGATTATTTTTTTAAACTCAATAATATGAAGGAAATTAATCCGTACACTAGAACCAGTGCTGTTTGTGATAGCCACAATATCCAGCCCAATGAAGTTCCTACCGTTTCTGGTACTTGAAACAATAATAACACCTGAGCAATCAAAAAAGGATAAGCTCCAAATCCTCCATTTGTAAACGCTACTGCAAAACTACCTGCTACAAAGGCTGCTAATATAGCAGCAACAGCAAATGTTCCCTCATATGAAATTGCAAATACACTCACGTAAAACATGGCTAGGTACATGGACCAGATAAAAAAAGTATGTATTAAATACAGCCACTTTTTTTTCATTGTCCAAATGGTTGAAAAGCCTTCTTTCATACCTTTTAAAAAGTCAAGTACTTTTCGGTACAATCCTAACTTTTTGATTAAAAATATTCCCAGTAGTATTACTAAGATTACGATTGCTAAGTATAGCAATAGTTGTGATGAGTTCGCTTTCGCGAAAGCGGACTTAAAACCACCAATAAAGTATTCTAAAAAGACGTCTTGTGATAGTAATAAAGCGATGGCGGTTATTAATAGTAAGATACCAAAATCCAGCACACGTTCCGCAACTATAGTACCTATTGCTTTATTAACAGGTATACCGTGGTTACGATTTACAACTATCGCTCTAGATAATTCACCACTACGAGGAATAAAAATATTCATAGCATACCCTATTCCAATTGCAGTAATATTTGTCAAAAATGTAGGTGGTTTTCCAAACTGGGAAAGCATGTAATTCCATCTCCAAGCTCTAGACAAATGACTGAGTAAGGCTAGAATTAAACCTACAATAACATAGTAATAATTTGCACCTTTAATTTGTGCATATATTTGTTCTAACTGCTCGTTTGTGAACTGATTATATGAATAATAAATGAGCCATACACCTATAAATAAAGGCAAGCCTATTTTCAAAAATTTAATCAGATTGTTTTTCAAAGATTAGGTGAGCAAGTTGTTCTCCTCATTAGGAAATAAAAGAGATGGTTTAAAACTGCGAGCTTCTTCCATGGTCATTTGTGCGTAGGTAATTAAGATAAGAACATCACCTGGAGAGACTAATCTAGCAGCAGCACCATTAAGTGTGATTTCTCCACTTCCTCTAGGACCAGGTATTGCATATGTTTCTAGCCTATGCCCGTTGTTGTTATTTACTATTTGGACTTTTTCACCTTCTACAATATTTGCACCGTCCATTAAATCTTCATCAATGGTGATACTGCCTATGTAATTAAGATCTGCTCCTGTGACCTTAACACGGTGAATTTTTGATTTGACAACTGTAATTAACATGGTGCAAAGATACGATTATGTAATAATTAGATTAACATATAGTCTAACAGACTTTTAAAAAATGATTTACAAATCTAATGCCAGGTTATCTATAAGTCTTACACCTTCAACGTGCACTACTATAAACGCCCTTAAAGCAGTGTTTTTTGATTTACGAATTGCAGGTTTTAAATCGCTTTCTCGATTAATGGTAAAATATTCTAATTCAAAATTAGGTAGCTGTGCAAACTTGTTTTCTACCATTTGAATGGTTTTTGAAATGCTATTATTCTTTATATAGCGACGAGCATCTTTCAAAATTTTATAAATGATAGCAGCCTCTTTTCGAGTGGATTTACTCAGTCGCTCGTTACGACTGCTCATAGCAAGACCGTTTTCTTCTCTTTTGATCGGGCAACCTATAATTTTAACGGGAAGCGCTAATTTCTGAACCAGTTTTTTAACTATCTGCAATTGTTGGTAATCTTTTTCACCAAAGTACGCCTTATCGGGTTGTACCACCTTAAATAAAAATTCTAGTATAGTTCCAACACCATCAAAATGACCTGGCCTATTTGCGCCTTCCATTACTTTCTCTAATCCATTGTACTGGTAAGAATTTGAATGTACATTTTCCCCATACACATCCTGCACACTAGGTGTGTAAACTAAAATAGTAGCATCATTAAACTCTTTCTTAATTAATGCGTAATCTTTTTCAATCGCCCTAGGGTATTTCTCTAAATCATCTTGATTATTAAATTGAGTAGGGTTTACAAATATGGAAACCACTAGGACATCATTTTCATTAACTGCCTGTTGCATAAGAGATAAGTGTCCCTTGTGTAATGCTCCCATTGTAGGGACAAAACCAATGGTTTTACTCTTTAGCTGTATTGATTTGAGTTGCTTTTTAAGGCTGTTGTGAGTTTTAACAATCATAGTGCTTAACAATCATTAGCAGTTGTTATACAAGGGTTTTGACGCAAAAGTGGTTAAAAATGCTTATTTTTGCATCTTGCTAAATGTAAGGCTACAATAATACAATATATGAAGGAAAAAAGAGTACTGTACGTATCTTCAGAAGTAATTCCCTACTTACCAGAAACCGAAGCATCTTCAATGTCTTATTTTTCACCTAAAATGGTTAATGATCGAGGTGGACAAATACGCATATTCATGCCGAGATTCGGTAATATCAATGAGCGTAGACACCAACTGCATGAAGTAATACGTTTAAGTGGAATGAATCTTATCATTAATGATCTAGACATGCCATTGATTATAAAGGTTGCTTCTATCCCAAAGGAACGTATGCAAGTTTATTTTATCGATAATGAAGAATACTTTAAACGTAAAGCAACTCTTACGGATGAAGACGGAAATCTGTTTCCTGATAACGATGAAAGAGCCATTTTCTTTGCCAAAGGAGTTATAGAAACTGTGAAGAAATTGAACTGGGCACCAGACATTATACACGTTCATGGTTGGATGGCTGGAATGTTACCCTTATACCTAAAGAACTACTACGGGAACGACCCATTATTTGAAGATAGTAAAATTGTTACCTCGGTATACAATCAATCATTTGATGGTTCGTTAGATAATGAAATGATAGATAAGTTAAGGTTTGATGCATTGGATGAAGAAGCACTAGAGTTTCTTGAAGAACCTACTTATGATAATATAATGAAAACATCATTAAAATACAGTGATGCCATTATTAAAGGTAGTGAAGAACTAAGTCCAGAAATAGAATCTTTTGTGAATTCATTAGATAGACCAGTATTGGAATATCATGCACCTGATTCATTTGCTGACGCTTATGAGAACTTCTATCTTAATGATGTTCTAACTGAAGAAAAAGAAGAAGCTTAGTTGCACATGAAAAAAATTGCTTTACGATTAACAACCCTTCTTGTCGGGATGTTATGTATCCTATCTTGTGACCAAGATCCTACAACAATTGGTCAAGATCTTATTGGGGTGGATCCTAATGACATTATAAAAGAAACAGAATTTGAAGTAACTGCTTATTCACAACGACTAGACGCTGTTCAAACGGGTCGTCAAATTGTGAGCACAGCAGATAGACCTCATGTCTTAGGTATTTATGACGATCCTATTTATGGTCGAACTGAATACAGTTTTGTAAGTCAATTATCGTTGCCTTTTGCAGGTCTTGATTTCGGATCACATGATACCGATACTGATATGACAAATCCTGTTCCTGCACCTTTAATTGAAAGAGTAAGTATTGAAATCCCATACTATTCAACGATTACAGGTATCGATGGAGAGTCAAGAGAGTTTGAATTAGACTCACTATTTAATGGTGACGTAACCTATAAAGTCGAAATTTTTAGAAACAACTACTTTATTAATTCACTGAATCCAAACAACCTAGATGAAGACCAAGTTTATTTTAATGATGAAAAATCCTTGGTGGAAAATTCTCTAGATCCAACTCCTATATACTCAAATTCTTCCTTCAAACCTGATAATCTTGAGGTGGAAGTGCTAGATCGAGATTTTGAAGTTGAGCAAAGGAAAACCCCAAGATTTATTATATCTGAGCAGTCTGATATCTCTTGCATTGCCGGTTGTGAGGATCCTAACGTACAGGATCAATATGTGTTAAACTCTCCATATACCGAATTAATTCAATATTTTCAAGATACAATTCTGAATCAAGAAGGATCTTCGGTACTTGCTAGTGATTCAAATTTTCAAAATTATTTCAGAGGATTATATTTTAAGGTTACACCTTCTGGGGCTGGAGGTAATGCTATCTATGTCAACTTAGCAGATGCTCATGTGAATCTGCAAGTTTTAGTTTCAAATAGGGACACTTCAGATTTAGACGGTGACGGTGACGTTAATGAAATAAACACGATAAGCAGTGCATTTAGATTTGACTTCTCTCCTCGATCTGTACAGTTTATTGATCAAGAAATTCCGGTAAATATTGAAAATGAAATAACTTCAAATTCTAATAATAATGGCGCGGAACGACTTTTTCTAAAAGGAGGTCCAGGAAGCGCTGCTATAATAAAACTGTTTCCATCCGATTCTGAATTTGATGCTTTTTTAGAAAATAATTGGCTCATTAATGATGCTTATCTTGATTTTTATGTAGACCAGTCGCGTTTTACTGGCATAAATGGAGAAATGGAGCCTGAGCGTATTCTTGCATATAATGCAAGAAATGGAGAAATTCTAGCAGATTACAACTTCACCTCAAGTAATGTAAGTGCTCTAAATTCCAACACCGTTCATTTAGGGAGACTAGAAAGAGAAACAGAAGATGATTTATCGAGTAGAGGCGTTAAATATCGAATTAGGTTGACAAATCATCTTAATTCATTACTAAACTCAACCAATCCGATTAATGATCCAATAGCCGTGGTAGTTTCTCAAAATGTAAATGTAATCACAGGACAAAGAATTAAAGATGCTACAGATTCTATTGAATTAGAAAATGTACCTTTGTCAACTGTAATCGCTCCTGAAGGTACTGTACTTCATGGTAATCTTTCTACAGATCCTGATAAGCGATTACAACTTAAAGTTTTTTATACAGAAACAAACTAACCTATTATGTGTGGAATTGTAGGATACATAGGCCATAGAAAGGCTTATCCAATCGTTTTAAACGGTTTAAAACGACTTGAATATAGAGGATATGACAGTGCCGGAATCGCAATTTATGACGGTTCTGAATTAAGCTACTCAAAAACTAAAGGTAAAGTAGCAGACCTAGCTACAAAATTAGAATCAGAGATAAGCACCGAAGGTACTATAGCAATCGGTCATACTAGATGGGCAACACATGGTGTTCCTAATGATGTAAATTCTCACCCACATTTGTCAAACAGTGGCGACCTAGTTATAATCCATAATGGAATTATTGAGAATTATGAACCATTAAGACAGGAACTTACTAATAGAGGTTACACCTTCAAATCAGATACCGATACCGAAGTGTTGGTAAACCTTATTGAAGATGTTAAAACTAAAGAGAAGGTTAAACTAGGGAAAGCCGTTCAAATAGCTTTAAATCAAACCATTGGCGCCTATGCAATAGCTGTGTTTGATAAAAACAAACCTAATGAAATTGTGGTTGCAAGATTGGGTTCTCCACTGGCGATTGGCGTAGGAGAAGATGAATTTTTTATAGCAAGTGATGCAAGTCCTTTTTTAGAGTTCACAAAAAATGCTATTTATCTTGAGGATGGAGAAATGGCTGTGGTAAGAACACATAAGCCTATGAAGGTACGTAAGATTAAAGACGATAGTCTTGTACAACCTTACGTTCAAGAACTTCAAATGAATCTTGAGCAAATAGAAAAAGGAGGTTATGATCACTTTATGCTTAAGGAAATATATGAACAGCCTGACGCCATTAAAGACACTTTTAGAGGTAGGATGCTAGTGGATCAAGGCCTAATCAAAATGGCCGGAATTGATGATCATATAGATAAATTCTTAAACGCAAGAAGAATTTTAATCGTTGCCTGTGGAACGAGCTGGCATGCGGGATTAGTTGCTGAATATATTTTTGAAGAATTAGCAAGAGTACCTGTTGAGGTGGAGTACGCTTCTGAATTTAGATATAGAAATCCTGTTATTTATGAGGACGACATTCTAATCGCGATATCACAATCGGGAGAAACCGCTGATACTATGGCAGCTATTAAGCTGGCTAAGGAAAATGGTGCTTTTGTATTCGGAGTATGTAATGTGGTTGGAAGTTCTATTTCTAGACTTTCTGATGCCGGTGCCTATACCCATGCAGGACCTGAAATAGGTGTTGCTAGTACAAAGGCATTCACAACTCAAATAACTGTCCTTACTCTTATAGCATTGCAATTAGCTAAAAAGAAGGGTAAAATTTCTACGAGTGATTTCCATACTTATTTAGCCGAATTAGAAACGATACCTGCTAAAGTAGAAAAGGCATTGCAATCAAACGATCATATACTACAAATAGCAAATATCTACAAGAACGCTCAAAACTGTTTGTATTTAGGAAGAGGTTTTAACTTCCCTGTAGCTCTAGAAGGAGCCTTAAAGCTTAAAGAGATTAGTTACATTCATGCTGAAGGATATCCTGCGGCAGAGATGAAACATGGTCCTATTGCCTTAATCGATGAGCAAATGCCCGTGGTAGTTATTGCCACAAAAAAAGGACATTATGAGAAGGTTGTAAGTAATATTCAGGAGATTAAATCCCGTAGTGGTAAAATTATTGGTATAGTGACCGAAGGTGATAAGGATGTAAAAAACATGGCCGATCATGTAATTGAAGTTCCTGAAACCATCGAGTTTATGACTCCATTATTAACTACGATACCTCTACAGCTTCTATCGTATCACATCGCTGTTTTATTAGATAAAAACGTAGATCAACCTCGTAATCTTGCTAAGTCAGTGACTGTAGAATAATCTTAAGGTTAATTCACTTACAATACAAAAGGCCACTATTATTAAAATAGTGGCCTTTTTACTTAAAAAGAGGTTACTACCTTAAAACTTGAATTTCACAGGGACTTCTAAGCTGTCAATAACCGGAACTGTAATAGAAAAAACACCTTTTTCTATATCTACTGAGCCATCATACTTTACAGCTACCTTTTTATTGCCCAATACCTGAAGGGCGATATCAATCATTTGATTACCTCTTTTTCCGATTAAATCTTTAGGCGATAACTGAGCCTTGATGGGAAATTCAAATTCTGAATTTCCTGGCATTATTGCATCTGATGTTTGATGAATATTAGCAGACTTATAATTATTGATGTACACATCAAAATCAGCTTGTTTTAATTGTAGTCCAATATCATTAGGGTTATACATAACACAAACTGCTTGTAGCTCAACAGAATCTCTTGTAATATTTAATAACTCTGCTTGCTCGATTCGCAAGAACACTACATCCTCATATGGATTGGAACAAGAAAAGGAAACCAATACAACGACAAAAAGTATAAAAATCTTTTTCATTATTTAATTATTCTTATAGAAACAAAAATATCAATACCGATATCACTGTCATGATAAAAGTACACGTAAATATCTTTTAATAAAGATTTTACTAGATAGGTGCTTCCTTCAAAAAAGGTTTGCACAACTTGTACTTTGACTCCATCATTACCAACAATCTCAATGCCATGAGGATAGACTAGCAACTCTTTATTATTATTAAGATATCCTGGTGGTATCACATTCACCTCTTCAAATAAAGATGCTGTGTAGAAGGTATTGGGATAATTATAAATATTATGAGTATCACCTTTAATTTCTATATGACCATCTTTCATCACAACAGTACGGTTTGTAAACGATAGAACATCATTCCTATCATGAGTAGCAATCATGCACGCTATCCGCTTGTTTTTTAAATAGGTAAATAACCTACGCCTTAATTCATTTTTCCTAAAATTATCAATGTGTGAAAATGGCTCATCTAGTAATAAAAGCTGTGGCTCTTGCGCAAGTGCCTTAGCTAGGGCTACTCTTTGTTTTTGTCCACCAGAAAGGTTTTTAACCACTGTATTCTTAAATGACGTAAGATCAACTGTATCTAAAAGTTCATCAATACGGTTTACTCTGTCATCATTTTGAATTGATAGATGTTCACCTATATTTTCGGCAACGGTGGTAAATGGCATCAAATCAAATTCTTGTGGCACGTATTTCATCATTGAATGCCCGGGAACCAAATGATAATCAGGACCTAGTAATTCTTCATCATACCAATAAACTTTACCGCTTTGTTGTTGTAATAATCCATATGTCAATTTCAACAACGTACTTTTCCCACATCCACTTTCACCAATAATTGCCGCAATCTCACCTGTTTTGATTTCCAGGTTAATATTTTTTAGATTGTACGATGATTCTTGATTTTGATTATCCGCTTTCGCGAAAGCGAAATTTATATCTACTAATCGTAACATAAATACAAAGATAAGAGACAGAAAACCCTAGCCATTTGACTAGGGTTATTTCTAATTTAATGCGTGTAATTGATTACATTTTTACTTGTTGCTGACCATTAGGTAATTCAGTGAATCCCATATTGTATAAAGCAAAACTGTATATATCTGTTTGCTCATTAATGGTTTGTTCTGTGGATTTACCTGCGCCATGACCAGCGTCAACATCGATACGAATCAATGTAGGCGCGTCACCTGCTTGTTTAGATTGAAGCTCAGCTGCAAATTTAAATGAATGCGCTGGTACTACACGGTCGTCATGATCTGCAGTGGTAACCATTGTTGCTGGATATTCTACACCTTCCTTAACATTGTGTAAAGGAGAATAGCCTTTTAGATATTCAAACATCTCTGGGCTGTCCTCTGCCGTTCCATAATCATATGCCCAACCTGCGCCAGCTGTAAATTTATTATAACGCAACATATCTAAAACTCCTACGGCAGGAAAGGCAACTGCTGCAAGGTCTGGACGTTGAGTCATAGTAGCTCCTACTAATAAACCTCCATTTGATCCTCCTTGAATAGCGAGGTACTCTGTAGAAGTGTAGTTATTTGCTTTGAGCCACTCACCTGCTGCTATGAAATCATCAAATACGTTTTGCTTTTGCATTTTAGTACCTGCATCGTGCCATTTTTTACCGTATTCTCCACCACCTCTTAAATTTGCTACTGCGTAAACTCCGCCCATTTCCATCCATGCTGCTCTAGAAGTTGAAAATGATGGATTTAAGCTTATATTGAATCCACCATATCCATAAAGTATAGTTGGGTTTTTACCGTCCAGTTTAAGACCCTTTTTATGGGAAATAATCATAGGTACTTTTGTGCCATCTTTTGAGGTGTAAAATACCTGGGTACTTGTATAGTCATCACTATTAAAATTCACCTTGGACTTGCGATACATGGTTGAGGTACCATCTTCAATATTCAATTCGTAAATACTTGATGGTATAACATAGTTTGTAAATGAATAATACAATGTTTTCTCGTCTTCCTCTGCACTAAAACCGCTTGCGTTACCAATCCCTGGAAGCTCTATCTCTCTAACTTCAGTACCATCATAATTATACTGTACAACTTTTGAAACTGCATCTACCGTGTATTCAACAAAGAAATAGCCACCAGCTTTTGAAGGACTCATTACTTGTTCGGCCTCTGGAATTATATCAATCCATTTATTTGGGTCTAGGTTGCCCAACTTTGTTTTCACAATTCTTTGATTCGGTGCGTTGTAGTCAGTCACTAACCAAAACATGTCACCTTCATTGTGAATTGGATAGGTATTAGTATCAAAATTGTCGATAATTGCGACCGGTGGTGTATTTTTTACTAAATCCTTTACAAATAGCTTATTCCCATTTGTAGAAGTGCTTGCTGTTATAATAAGGTATCGCTCATCCTTGGTAACATTTCCTCCTACATAACGATATTTCTCTTGTGGAACACCTCCAAAAACTACTTTGTCTTTATCTTGGGAAGTCCCTAAAATGTGATAATACAGTTTATGCTGGTCCGTTTTGGCACTGAGCTCACTACCATCTGGTTTGTCGTAGCTAGAGTAGAAAAAACCATCATTACCTCTCCAAGATATACCAGAGAATTTTACGTCTTTAAGGGTATCGCCAACCATTTCTTTAGTCTGAGTATCCAGTACTATAATTTTACGCCAATCACTACCACCTTCAGATATTGCATAGGCAAAAAGGGAACCATCCTGAGTAAAACTACTGCCTGCTAGAGAAGTTGTTCCATCTTTGCTAAACGTATTTGGGTCAAGGAATAGTTCGGCATTTTCTGGTTTATCACCTATTTTATATCTGTAAAGAACACTCTGATTCTGTAAACCATCATTTTTAGAAAAATATTCCCAATCACCTTCCTTAGATGGAGCGCTCACTCTCTCATAATTAAAAAGCTCAGTTAATCGATTTTTTATCTTATCTCTATAGCTTATTTGGTCAAGAAATGAGAAGGTTGTTTTGTTTTGTTGAGCTACCCATTGTGCAGTTTCATCGCTCTTATCATCTTCTAGCCATCTGTAGGGATCTTTTACTTCTTTTCCGTGATAAACATCTACTGTGTCTACTTTTTTAGTTTCTGGATAAGTCATCGCCATTGTTGCGTCATCATTCTTTTTGTTTTCATTTTCACAAGAAATGAACACAGCTACTGCGGCCATTCCTAAAAGAATTTTTTTCATAGTATTTCAGTTTTGGTTTTTTATATTTTAACTAGCCTAAAGGTCTTATAACTAGTTGAGTTGACCGTTTTTCCACTATTTAAAGCCTCCTTACTTTCTATCGTTAATAGATAAGTTCCTGTCTTAAGGTCACTTATTGATATTTCTTCTACATTAAATTCCTGCTTAACTACTCGTCCATTTAGGTCGTATATCATAATCGCGTCAAATGAAGTTGCTATTGTGAACCTAACGATATCGGTAGCTGGATTAGGAAACATTGTGAGTGATGCTTGCTCTTCTTCTGCCAAGTTAAGAACGTTGCTGTCATAAACAAACATACCGTCAACAGTTGAGGATATATTAAAACCACCGCTATATCCCGTATCTTCATTAAAAAACGCCACATCTAAATGCTGGTTTGTATCAATATTAATCCAGGTTACTCCATCATCTAGACTATATGAACTTCCTGAATAAGTAGTTCGTTGCCCACAACTCACAATTCTATTGGAATCGGGCACATATGCTATAAAATCACCATATGGAAATCCGGTTCCTGAAATATTAATTCCTTGCCAGGTAGCTCCCGAATCATTGGTTCTATATAAGTTACCATTGTTATCCTGAATAATCCCTTTGTTTGAATCAGCAAATGAAATATCTCCAAAAACAGTTGTCCCACCAAAATCTGATAACGGTGACTGATATGCTGTCCAATTCACACCACGATCTGAGCTGTGAATGATTCGTCCTTTACTAGTAGTAAACCAGATATTATTACCATAGTAAGTATACTGTCCAAAATATCCGAATTCACCTGGTAAAACAGCTGGTATATTTGCACTAGGAACTCTTGTATAAGTAGAACCTCCATTGCTAGAAACATATATTTCCCAAAACCCATTTACAGGGTCACCTGCCGTCACACCAGCGTTGTCAAAAAAATGCACAAAATTTGGAAAACTACTTGAATCTTGATATAGCGCTCCTGCCTGTCGTGTCCAAGTTAATCCAGCATCGGTAGTTTTCCACACTCCACCTTGATCTCCTGCATTTAATGGATGAGCTGCTACATAAGCTGTAGTTCCTCCTGCATCACAAACATTTGATATACCAAGATTGACATTTCCTAAATCGAAACTTCCTGGTATCCATGATTGGCCAGCATCATTAGTTCTAACAAATTCCTGAATATTGTTACTAGGAGTTATTCCATCATAAGCAACACCCCATGCAGTTGTAGCAGTTCCTATGTGGATTTTATTGACACCTCTAGAAGTATTAGAAAATCCAGAAGCTTCTACACGCCAAAATTGAGCTTGAACCGTTGATGTCGTAAATACTACTGCTATTAGTGCAAGTACTAGTTTCATACTTAGTAAATTCTTTACATTAAGAAGTAAAGATACTACCTGATAAAACTAATCACAACCACTATACTAACTTGTTTTCAATTAAATACTGAGCGATTTGAACGGCGTTTGTCGCAGCTCCTTTTCTCAGGTTATCTGCCACAATCCACATATTAAGTGAATTCTCTTGCGAGTGATCTCTACGTATACGACCCACAAAAACATCATCCTTACCATGTGCCATAAGTGGCATAGGATAATTATTCACATCAACATTATCTTGCACTGTAACACCATCAGTTTGTGAGAGTAATCGACGCACGTCTTTTACATCAAAATCAGACCTGAATTCAACATTTACAGATTCTGAGTGGCCACCTACAACCGGTATACGAACAGCTGTGGCTGTAACAGCAACTGTATTATCATCAAGAATTTTTTGAGTTTCCCTTACTAACTTCATCTCCTCTTTGGTATACAAATTATCCTCAAAAACATCACAATGCGGTAAGGCATTACGGTGAATTTGATATGGATAAGCCATCTCTCCTTTTTTACCATCATATTCATTCTCTAACTGTTGAACAGCTTTTACACCAGTCCCAGTTATAGATTGATAGGTAGAAACTACAAGCCTTTTTATACGATACTCCTTATGTAAAGGAGACAAAGCAAGCACCATTTGAATAGTTGAACAATTGGGATTTGCAATAATTTTATCGTCTTTAGTTAAGGTATGCGCGTTAATTTCAGGAACTATTAATCGCTTATCTGCATCCATTCTAAAAGCACTAGAGTTGTCAACAACTGTGGTTCCTACTGCAGCAAATTCAGGAGCATATTTTAAACTAACGTTCCCGCCGGCAGAAAATAAGGCAATTGCAGGTTTCATTTCAATAGCCTGTTTCATACTTACTACCTTATACTGTTTACCCTTAAAAGTAATCTCGCTACCTACTGATTTTTCTGAGGCAACAGGTATCAAGTTTGAAATTGGGATGTTTCGCTCTTCCAGCACTTGTAACATCACTTGGCCTACCATTCCGGTAACACCTACTACTGCTATATTCATGAAATAAAAATTTAAGTCTACAAAAATATATCATAAACAATGACGGTAAGGCCTTTAAGAAATAATTAATAATGAGAAACTCAAGAATACTATTACCGTTTTGTAAGATGGTTTACGCTTTCGCGAAAGCAAAACACAAAAACACAATAGCCTTAATACAAGCTATTTAGACCACACAACGCAATAGGCTAAAAAAATCCAAATCAATAGATACAATTTAAACATTTTAAGCAGTATCTTTGCACGACGAAAAAACAGCTCTAATGAGCTGCAATTATTTAAGTACTAAAACATTATATAAATGTCTCAAGTAAAAGGTAGCGTTTCACAGATCATCGGACCGGTGGTTGACGTAACATTTGACGCGGCACAAGGTGCCCTTCCTAGAATTTATGACTCACTAGAAATAGCGCAAGCTGACGGTACAAAACTTGTATTAGAGGTTCAATCTCATATAGGTGAAGATACTGTGCGTACTATATCTATGGACTCTACTGATGGATTAAGTAGAGGTGCAGAAGTTGTAGCTACGGGTAACCCAATTCAAATGCCTATAGGTGACGATGTATACGGTCGTCTTTTTAATGTAATAGGTAGTGCAATTGACGGATTAGGTGAATTACCTAAAGAAGGTGATAATGGTTTACCTATTCACCGTGCAGCGCCAGCCTTTGAAGATTTATCGACTTCTACAGAAGTTTTATTCACTGGTATTAAAGTAATCGATCTTATCGAACCTTATGCAAAAGGAGGTAAAATTGGTCTTTTCGGTGGTGCTGGAGTAGGTAAAACGGTACTTATACAAGAATTAATTAACAACATTGCAAAAGGTCACGGTGGACTTTCTGTATTTGCTGGTGTAGGAGAGCGTACTCGTGAAGGTAATGACCTTTTACGTGAGATGCTTGAATCGGGAATTATCAAGTATGGTGATGACTTCTTACACTCTATGGAAGAAGGTGGATGGGATCTTCAAAAGGTTGATAAGGAAGCAATGAAAGAATCTAAAGCTACCTTTGTATTTGGACAAATGAATGAACCACCAGGAGCACGTGCTCGTGTTGCTTTATCTGGTCTTACAATAGCTGAATACTTCCGTGATGGAGCAGGCGATGGTCAAGGTAAAGACGTTCTTTTCTTCGTTGATAATATTTTCCGTTTTACTCAAGCAGGTTCTGAGGTATCGGCACTATTAGGTCGTATGCCTTCGGCGGTAGGATATCAACCTACACTTGCTACTGAGATGGGTGCTATGCAGGAACGTATTACCTCAACTAAGAAAGGTTCGATTACATCTGTACAAGCTGTATACGTACCTGCGGATGACCTTACTGACCCAGCACCGGCAACAACGTTTGCTCACTTAGATGCGACAACGGTACTTTCTCGTAAGATTGCTGAGCTTGGTATTTATCCAGCGGTAGATCCATTAGATTCTACTTCTCGTATTCTTACTGCTGATATTTTAGGTAACGAGCACTATGACTGTGCACAACGTGTAAAAGAGTTGTTACAACGTTATAAAGAGCTACAAGATATTATCGCCATCCTAGGTATGGAAGAATTATCTGAAGAAGATAAACTTGCGGTATCTCGTGCACGTAGAGTTCAACGTTTCTTATCACAGCCTTTCCATGTAGCAGAACAGTTTACTGGAATACCAGGTGTATTAGTTGATATTAAAGATACTATCAAAGGATTTAACATGATTATGGATGGTGAACTAGATCACTTACCAGAAAGTGCTTTTAACCTTAAGGGTACTATTGAGGAAGCTATTGAAGCAGGAGAAAAAATGCTTGCTGAAGCTTAATTATGAAAAACACTATTATGAAATTAGAAATTGTAACTCCAGAATTAACTGTTTTTAGTGGTGAAGTGGAATCTGTAGCTGTACCTGGTGTCAATGGTGAATTCCAGATGCTTGACAATCACGCGCCTGTAGTTTCTCTTCTAGTAGAAGGTGATGTTCGTATTTATGGATCAGTTACTTTAAATGAAGATCAACAAAAGTTGTTTGTTTCTAATGATGGCACAACTAATTATAAAATTTCTGGTGGTGTGATTGAAATGAAGGATAACAAAGCAGTTGTACTGGCAGACTAATACAACTTACTTACTTATAAAAAAAACCAGCTCAATGAGCTGGTTTTTTTATGTCATAATATTTATAAAGTGATTAAATGTTTTTATCGCTCCCATCACGATTTCATCCATTTCAGACGTTGAATAATCCTCTTTAAGTAATTTTAAAGTAGCTTTCCATCTAGCCCGCCTTTCTTCATTAGAAGAAGTATAAAACTGCATGGAATTGATATTATAATCTAAGTTTTTATTCTCTGATAGCTTTTTACCTATTACTGCAGCGCCCAATAAAGATCCTTCTACTACGTATAACGCACCTATCATTTCTAAAGGTGTGAAAGAAATGGATTCAATATTTGGCAAGTGAATATCTCGTTGTGTAAGCTCAAAATAATCATGCTCAATCCACCTAGATATGGGTTGCCTTTCCATACTTAATGATTTTTCAATTGGTAGATAAGCTTTATAATTAAGCATTAATATTTCTAAAAAATATTCTCTTGAAATATTCTGATTAAAAATGGCAATAGAATGAGGAGCCTTATCCAATTTCTCATGTAACTCCTTAGTTCTCGATCTTAGGTTATTAATTAGTGTCATACCCTAAAAAAAGAAGAAATATTCTCATCAAGATCCTGTATTACTTTATCATAATACTCTTTCAATTTAAGATCTTTTTCATCTGTTCTTGCAGCAGATTTTAAAATTTCATGAATACGTCGTAACTCCTCTCTCCTTAATTTTAGTTCGTTTAATTTATCCAATGTTTTTTGCTTTTTTACAATGATATCCTGGACTAATGGTTCTAACCGTTTATGAAGATTACTGATATCGTTCTTTAATAAATAACCAGATGCTCCACTCAAAATAACATTAGCTGCTAATTCTTCATTATTCAATGTACCTGTTATTACAATTATAGGAGTACTAGGCTCGATCTCTTTTACGGCATTAATTACATCAATTGCTGTAAACCCAACCAAATCATAGTCTGTACAAACCAAATCAGGTATAAAATCTTTAAGAGCATAACGCACATTACTGAGCTTATCAGAAATTCTAATTTCAGGTTCTGAAACAAACTTTTCAAACTGTCGTTGCAGTAGAATGGTATCGCTTACTAGATCTTCAACGATAAGGATTCGTAAGTTTTGGTTGATCATTTTAACTTAGATTAATTTCAACCCAATACTTTACAGCGTTTACAACAGTATATTTTAACGACTGAAAAGATTTAGGTTTTTCCACATAAGAGTTAGCTCCTAGATTATAAGCGTGTTCGATATCACTATTTATAGTACTTGAACTAAACATTATTTTTGGAATTCTACGGAATTCTTGTTTATTTAAATCTCCCAAAAGCTCCAATCCAGAAACTTTTGGCATTTTCAAATCAATAAAAATTAAATCTGGTCTAATTTTTTCAAATTCATTGTTCTCAATTAAATGCCGTACTTTTTCTGAATCATCGAAAGATATAAAATTTGAGTCAGAAAATTCTTTCTTAATGATTCTTTTAAACAATTGTATATCTTCTAACCTATCTTCTATATAGACAATATTTTTTCTTTGAATTGAATCCATTCTACCTAATTGATTTAAAATAAAATTTTATCGTCGTTCCTTTGTTTAGTTCACTTTCTGCCCAGATATCGCCACCGTGTCTAAACACCACCCTTTGCGCAATAGCCAGTCCTACACCTGTACCTTCGTACTCTTCTTTAACAAGACGTGTAAATACACCAAAAATCTTTTTACCATATTTAGGATCAAATCCAACACCATTATCAGTTACAACATAAACATCCTTTTCACCGTCGTTGTATTGCGATACGGTTACTTGTGGAGCTTCCTTTTTGGAACTGTATTTAAAAGCGTTTGATAGTAAATTAAAAAACAACTGGTACAACATTGCTCTATCTCCATATATTGAAGGTAATCCTTTTTGAATATTAAATTGAGTCTTTGGATAGCGCCTTTTCATATTACTATCTTTTACGATATCATTACAAAGTTTCTCAACATCGATATCATCATCAATTTTCCTGAGCTTACTAAGACCACTATAACTCAAAATAGAGTCCATTAAATCGTTCATTCTAGCGGCACTATTAATGATTATTTGAAGACTCTGCTTACCATCCTCATCTAATTGATCCATGTAATCCTCCATAAGTATTTGAGCAAAACCATCTATACCACGCAATGGACCTCTCAAATCATGCGATACACTGTAACTAAAACTTTCTAATTCTTGATTTAAAGACAAAAGCTGTCTATTTAGTTTAGATACTTCAGAAAATTTAGTTACGATTATATTTTTAACATCCTCAACAAAGGCTTTAATAGCTGCTATTTCGTGTGTTTGCCATGGTATGGAATGCTCTCTTACTTGTTCTGTGAATTTTTCAAATGATTTACGAGGAGTTAGATTTCCTTGGATTTGTTTTTTGTCTGGATTACCACCCCAATTAATTTCAGCAATCTGTTCTTTTCTTAGCCATACTATACAGTCACCTTTCTTCTTGCTTATTTTATATAAGACCACACCAGCGAATTGTAACTTTTCTAAACTAGGAATGGAAGTTTCTTTGCTAAAGGAATTAGAACTATAAAAACCGTTTTCATCACATAGAACTTCAAATTTCTTGATTATATTTTTAATATCTGTGACTTCCAATGACAGACCTATTGAGCTTAATTGAGTGTCATACTTAATGATAAAAGCATCTGATTTAACCAAATCTAGTGCGGTAACCTCATTGTTTGTAAGTCCGTGCACGAGATCCCATTTTTCACTCATATAGTGAACAAGTTTAGAACGTACATGACTGTTTTGATTCAAACGTGATATAAAGTCATTTGACGTTTTTATCGTAATTTGATTGCTTATTATGTCAGAAAGTAAAAAACAGGTTTGACGTTTTTGAAAGTCGATAAACTTTGGACTATAATGATGACAAGCAATTAATCCCCATAATTTATCCTCGATCACTATTGCACAACTTAAAGTTGCACAAACTCCCATATTCCCTAAATATTCTTTATGAATATCACTAGAACCTCTAAGAATAGAGTTACTTAAATTAGTTAAAAAACCTGACTGTGGATTTACCATAGGAAATAAAGGGTAATCTGGTTCTTTTAGATTTGATATAATTCTTACACCTTGTTCCTTAAAAAGGTCACGTGCGTTTTTTGGTATATCACCGGCAGGATAATGTAGACCTAACCAGGAGTGCAAATCATTATTAGCCGCTTCTGCTATGACTTCTCCGTTCCAATCTGCATCAAACTTGTAAACCATAACCCTATCATAATTAAGGAAATGTTTTATTTCATTTACTGCAGTATTTAAAACCTCCTGAACACTATTACACGAAGACATTTTATTGAGAGCGCTTATAATTAGTTGTTGCTCTTCTAGAAGATTTAATGTTGAATCATACTTTTCAATATCCAACAACAATCCCTCATTACTCAAAGAAAGTTTATAAGAAAATTCACCGTCTACTACTGTCTTGAAATCGTTATTTATAAGCTGTATTTTCAATTTATAAATTACCTCTTCCTGCAGTAACGTAGATAAGTTACTGTTTAAAAGATCAATCTGAACATTCAAAAAATCGGTTGCATTCTTAGAATATTGTAGGATGTTAAAATCATTATCTATGACTAATAGTACACCATGTGATTGAGTTCTATGTATAAAACGTATAGGCTCGTCTTCACATGTAGAAATTTCAATTTTTTTAGGGTAGGATTTTAACATCGTTAATTTTTTAACTTAGTAAAGATACTTGTTTAGTTTTATTTGATAAAATTTAAACAATAATTGAGTTCAGTTTTTTAGAGTCATTCAAAAAAAAACCCTGACAAAACTGTCAGGGTTTCCGTTGGTTATAGTTAAGAGTATATATTACTTTCTTAGTGCAGCTATAGTTGCAATATTTTTAGTTTCTTCAGCATAATCTAGTGCTGTTTTACCATCTATCTTTATTGATGCATCTGCACCAGCTTCTAACAATGTAGATATTAAAGAGCTATTCCCTGCTTTAGCGGCCATCATTAATGGAGTCATGTTGTTACAAGTGCCATTAACATCTGCTTTAGCCTGTTGTATTAAATAAACAGCTATATCATTACTTTTCATCATAGCACTGTATTGAAGAAGGTTGTATTCCTGACTTCCAGATACTAGACATGCATCCTTGTTAGAATCATTAACTAATGAAGAAATAGCTCTAACATCATCATTTTTGAGAGCTATAGTCATTTCCTTAGATAAATCTTGTGCAAAAACTCCCGAAGTTCCTGCAATAAATGCTATTAACAAAAGTGCTTTTTTCATTCTTTCTTTAATTTAAAAGATAAATATACTGATATCTTAAGAATATCTTTAAAATAATTAAACAAAATCGTTTTATACTACCTAATCAACCTTTACATTATGAATGAAATTTAATTATATCACCTGGCTTACAATCCAATACTTTGCAGATAGCCTCTAAAGTAGAAAATCTAACTGCCTTGGCTTTACCCGTTTTTAGAATAGAAAGGTTTGCCGTGGTAATTCCTATTGCTTGAGCAAGTTCATTACTTCTCATACCTCGCTCTGCGAGAATTTTATCTAATTCGATTACAATAGGCATAGGCTAAATAGTTAAGTCATTTTCTTGTTTCAATTTCACTCCTTCAGAAGCTAATTTGCTCAAGATGATTAAGAATAGACCAAAAGAAATAATAACTAAAGTAGCTCCAAAGCCAGACCCTACCCTAATTACTGAATGATCAAAAAATTTGATTTTCAAAGTAAGCGAGTAAATATGGTATGCCCATACTGGAATATTCGTTAATAAAACGCCTGTTATACAAAACCACCCAGCCTTTTTAAGCGACTCTCCTGTTTGAAGATTAAATAAATGTTTAGGTGTAATTGTAAACGCAGCAATTTTCAAATGATACAGCATTATTACGAAGAATACAAGACCAACATAGAAAAGTAGTAAAACTGGATAGAATGACCAATGGTGATTACTTATTAAGAATCCTGATAGTTCATATATTTCTATATTATTTACAGTAAGTAAAAACTCAATTGGAAGAAATACTATTTTCAATATGGCAAAAAAATAAAGCAATCTTAAAATAGCTCTTAGAACTTGAATAGCTTTCATAATTATCGTTTTTCGATAACAAATATATAATTAATTATCGAAAAACAATAATTTTTTAATTTTTAAGCTAATCTAATTGTTCTTCAAACTCTTTAACAGTCATAGCATTTTTTACGCGATAATCACCTATTGCAGTTCTACGCAAGGCACTTAAATGAGCTCCGTTATTTAATGCGATGCCTAAATCATGAGCTAGAGATCTTATGTAAGTTCCTTTACTACAACTCACTTTAAAATCCACTTCTGGCAAATCAATTCTAGTGATTGCAAAATCATGAATGGTCACCTCTCGACTTTTTATTTCGGTAGTTTCACCAGCTCTAGCTAGCTCATACAAACGTTTTCCACCTTTTTTAATGGCCGAAAATATCGGCGGCTTTTGAGCAATGGTGCCCACAAAACTGTTTGCCGCTTTTCTAATGTCGTCTTCAGTTAAATGATCGTAATCAAACCTTTTATCAATCTCCGTTTCTAAGTCGTAGCTAGGTGTAGTAGCTCCTAAAGTAATGGTCCCGGTATATTCTTTACGTTGCGCTTGATAGGTAGTAATATTTTTAGTCTCTTTACCAGTACACAATATAAGTAATCCGCTTGCTAGTGGATCTAGAGTACCTGCATGACCTACTTTGATCTTTTTAAGCTTAAACTTTCTTTTAATCAGCCAGCGCACTTTATTCACTACTTGAAATGAAGTCCATTCTAGCGGCTTATCAATTAATATCACTTTACCTTGTGAAAAAGGATTGTCAGCTTGTGTCATAGCTTGCAAAGGAAAGAAAATAAACTAATTTTAATGTATTTAAATTTTAAATTCATATTCGTGTTCTACCTTACAAATGCGAACCTTATAATAGGAATACCATTGGGTTTTACCCAATTTTTGCGCTTTCAAATGTTGCAAATTACGTTTCCACTTTTTAATGGAGCTCAAATCCTTCCAGTATGATATAGTAATTCCTAAATCATCACGGGCACTTTCAAGTTGTATAAATCCGTCATTGTTAGTAACAGCCTGTTCCATTAAACTGGCCATTGAATGATATTCAGGATCATCTTTTTTAAGAATTGAAGTGAAGATTACTGCATAATAAGGAGTTGTTATCATTTATCACCGCTTTACTGTAATCCATTTTCCCTGACTGCGCACAACATAATCACCATCGTACATAGCCTCAGCTTGTGAACCTGGCAAGTAGTAGTCTCCCAAATAACTTGCGTTAATAACCGTTTTTAAACTAATGGATTTTTTAGGCTGTAAGTCAAAATAGTAATGCACTCTATCATCTCTTATATCCTTATATTCTACCTGATTGTTTTCTTCGTCACCGTATTCAGTAAACCGAGTGTTTACCATTTCCCAACCAGACGGCACAATTTGTGAAAAAGCAACGTCTCTAATAGTGACACCTGTTGTATTTGTTATGGTAGCTATTGCGGAAACCTCGGTTCCTTGAGAAAGATTACTAACGTCTATTGGATTTCCATTTTTGTCTGTATAAGTAACAACCATTGACAATTTACTTTGGATTACTTTATCTTTTCCTACGGGTAATTTCCCAGTTAAAGCTGTAGTTAGAAACACGTCTACATTCCCTGTATTGGTCACTTGAATAGTTGTTGGATTATAAGCCACTTGTAAATCTCGCATCACTATACTTTTCTTGGACTCAATAACTTCCTTATTACCCTTATCAAGCAACTCGATACTAAATCCTGTACCGCCTAAACTCTCTACATATTTATTAATAGATACTAGACTGTAACTTATTGCCTGCGTATTCATATATCGATTATCAGCTAGTTGTTTGGCAATATTCTCAAGTAATTCTCTTGCTTTTTCTTTTTTACCCATAATGACATAAGTTTCCAATGCCATAGCACGATTTCTTTCTGGCGACCCATATGACCTGTAATCCCATTGATAGGGTTTAAAATCTATATTTGAATTGCTTAAAAGTTCATTTGCTACCTTTTGCTGTCCCACCATAGCATAGGCCGCTGCTAGTCGTAACTTAGAATTGTTTGATAAATTACCGCTTTCGCGAAAGCGATTCATAGCACTTAAATCTGCAACACCAGCCAGCGCTAGTGTGTACAATCGATACGCTTGATTAAAGTCATTGTGATCATTGTAACGCCATCTACTAGCAGCTTGTTTTTGATAAGCTATCCAATTTGATTTGAAAGTAACTGGGATGGCGTATCCTGCACGTTCTGCCTCTAACATAAAATGACCTGCATAACTTGTTCCCCAATCATTTGGACTTCCTGCGCCTGGCCAGTATGACAATCCACCATCAGGGCGTTGAAAACTCGTCAACCTATTGATAGCCATCTTTACATTATTTGAGAGTGTCGATTGCTCTTGAGAATTCAAGTTTGCAACAGTAGACAATCCTAATTGTGGAAACGCTGCACTAGTGGTTTGTTCCACACAACCATGTGGATACCTTATTAAATAATTCAATCGCTTACCAATATTCATTTCTGGCAAGGTTGAGGCTGTAATTTTTCCCGAATTTGTTCCTTTACTTCCAAAAGGCTCTATAGGAAGTGTTTTACTTTCTCCTGCCTTGAGTAATACCTGCTGACTACTTGTGGTAAAAGGGTTGGGATTGACAATATCTATTTCAGTTTTATAACTTGCTTTTTCACCAGATGAACTCGCAGAAAATTCCAATTGAGCAATTCCTACCTGATCTTTTACTTTAACATCAAAATAAGCTAATTGATCTCCTACTTCTTCAAATTTTAACTGTTGTTGCGTAGGTCCTACTATTTCAAAATGATTTGATGGTTTAAAGCCGACTGTTACATTTTTAATATTGTCTTCCATTGCAAACACTGTTACTGGTAATTTGACAGTTTCTCCAGGAGTAAGCTTTCGCGGAAGCGAAGCCAGCATCATCAATGGTTTTTTTACAGGTGTTGTTTTTTGAGCGTTTCCATAAGACTCGTCTTTAACATTTGAAGCAACAACCATAGTGCGCACTGATCCCACATAATTGGGAATATCAATGGTGTGTGTACGACTTTTACCAGCTGCTACCTCAAAAGGACCTATATGGCGCACCATAGGTTCAAAGCGATTGGCCTTTTTTGCTTTGGCCGCTTGTGCTGTACCATCACCACCTATTGCAAATGCCGCATCTATTCTACCACCATAAGCTCCAATCACATCATCATAAATATCCCAGGTTTTTACACCTAGGGCTTCTCTTGCAAAGAACTTATCCCAAGGATTTGGTGTTTTAAAATTTGTTAAGTCTAGTAGCCCTTCATCCACGACAGCCAGTGTATAGGTCATAGACTTGTTATTCTTTTCACTTACGGTTATAGAAACCTTACTTTCTGGTTGTAACGTTTCAGGCATTTTAATAACTGGTTGTAAATGCGTGTTTTTATTTTCTACCATTAAAGGTATTACTCCATACATTCTTAATGGTAAATCGTTTGCTGTTGATGCATGAGGCTGTAAGTATGTTATATGTACATATACATTAGGAACATACCTGCTATCTATTGTTAATGTGGTGGTCGTTTTATCCTTGTTGGTTTGAACCCATTTTGCGTCTAAAATCTCTGTTCCATTTTCAATGGTAATCAAAGCTCTTCCACCGGAACTGCTAGGAAATGTTATTTGCGCTTGTTCATTTACATTATAGGATTCTTTATCTGCATTAAAGACCAGCATACTTGCGGTTTCTGGATCAGCTTTTCGTGATTTTCCTGCCCAACCTGGCCAATCCACGTAAACTATTTTACCTGTGCTGTGACCACTTTCTGGATCATAAACTTTAACAAAATACCTACCCCATTCTGGGTACTTGATTTGCATTTTAAAACTACCTTTTCCAGAGCCGTTTGTGGATATTTTTTGAGAATTTACTAATTGCCTGGATTCCATTGACTCATATCTCGATAAGGAGTTTGAAGTGCTTTGCCACCACCATCTCCACGATACTTTATATACATTCACTTCAAGGTTTTGTCTAGCAGTTGCCTCTCCTTTTTCATTAACTGTGACCACGTCAAAGATGTGGTCTTTATCGGTAACTAACATCCCACGTCTTTTATCTCCTGGTGGTACTTTTAACCCGACATAATGTGTATATGGTGAGTAGGACGATGAAGTAACATTGGTGCTGAAATCACCACCGTTTTCATAAACCTTAGTGAGAAAGTTAGCTTTTAGCATTCCAGGCGCTTGACTATTTAGCTCAGGATTAATAGAAAAACTTGCCTTTCCATCATTATTTAATTTGCCATCAAAAACCTCGTTTTCTATCATTTCAAAATATCGAGATGGATCATCAAAATTATAGTTGTCATATTTAGGAAATTTTGTCGATGTTCTATAGTATTTTACAGTAGTATTTGCTTTTAGGTTTTTAGCCTTGGCACCATGTAGCCACATAGCAGATAAATCAATATCAACCTTTTTACCGCTTGTGATTAGATCATCTTCAAAATCTAACTGCACTTTAAGCCTATTAGGTTTTATCGTTTCAATCTTTAAAGTTTTATAAAAGCTTATTCCTCCTACTTGAACTTGTACATTCCAATTTCCAGTAGGTGCTGTTTCGTCCGTTTGTAAATCAAATTGATACACTTTATTCAAGCCATTTTTTTGAACCTCTTGATGTATCATTTTACCATTAGGATCTCTTAACTCTAGTTTGATAGGGTGATTAGCAGGCAGTTTATTATCACTATCATTTAAAACAAATGATAAATAAATATGATCTCCTGGTCTCCATACTCCACGTTCTGTGTAGATATATCCTTTAATTCCCTTTTGCAATTGTTCTCCAGACGTGTCGAACTTACTTACCGGTAATACTTGGCCGTTGTCTAATCTTACGTAAGCATATTGATCCTTGTATTTAACTTTTACAAAATAAGCGACTTGATCTAGTTTAATTTGCGAGAGTCCACTGGCACTCGTCCTAGTAGTTGCAATTTCTTGTTGCTGGTAGTTATAAAAGGTCACTAATGATCCAGCAAGAGGACTTGTTGAAAGTAAATTAGTCACAGCTACTAAAAAGCTATTATCCTGTCCTTTTTTAACGGTTACTCCTATATCACTAGCTAATATGTTTGTGCTTACTGTTTTATTCCTATAGAAACTATGTGTACATGGATCTTCCCTATCTCGCCAGTTATAGGAATAATCGTATTCATCGTAATAATAGTTTTGGTAACTATCCCAATTTGTTGTTTCAAAGGAATCGTTGTAATCTATTTCTTCGATTTCAGGTTGGTTTTCGGCAGTATAGTTGCAAGAGTAGGCGCTGTAAGCTAGTTTGTAATCCAACTCTACTCGATATATTGCGCCAGGTTCTGGTGTAATAAGTTCATTTAAATCAACTGAAAATACATTCCATGTACTTATATTTTTAACGGAAGATTTCAAATCAAGTACCTTACGTGCAATAGGCCTGCCAACCCTTCTCATATTCCCAGTAGATGCTATATTGTTAGATTGAAGAAATTGTAAAACATTATTTTCATAAATACGATAAACCATTACATCAACAGCGTTTAAGTTTACCGCTTTGAAACGAACGCTAGTATTTTGTGAACTAGGTAAAATTGCACCAGACTTAATCAATTTGACTTCTGGCTCTACTTGCTCAAAAGCGATATAGCTAGAAAATGGTTTTTTCAATTTGTATCCATCAGTACTTTCAACACCATTGAAAACCTCGACCATTTTGGAACCTGAGATAGCATTTAGTGTGTAGACTTTAACAGTATTAGATTCAATTTCTAGTTTGAGATCTTTTTGTCCTTCTATAGAAATTAAGCCATCTAAATTTTGTGTTTTTTTCAAAGGATCAGAAAAATGCACAGCAACATAAGAGGATTCTGAATTGACAAGTTGAATATCAGTGACTAAAAAATTATCCTTTCCTGGTAAGGTAATGGATACTTCATCTTTATCGTTTACTCCAATTGCAGCACCATTCCAAAAAACTTTAAGCTCCTGATCGTCGACGGTGCGTTTAATATTGTCAATCATAAAGCTAAAAGAACTGGCTTTTTCAATATCAGATTGAAAGCTAATATCTTGTTCTTTACTGTTAATCCTGGCTGTGACGATTTTTCTTGCATCTTCAAGTGTGAGAATATCGCTTGCTCGTATAAAGCCTATAACACGTTGCGTGTTTTTGTCAACGCTTATAACAGGCTCAATGTTTACTATAAAATCTTGCTTAATCGTCTTGAAAGAAAAATTAAACTCTTTTAAATCGTCTTCTACCTGTAATAATTTACCAACCTGAAGTTTGACCTGATAATTAGTATTGTTTTCTAAAGGTTCGTCCGGAACAAATGAAATTGTTTGATTATCAATAAAAATAGATTTTCCCTTAACCTCTGGAGATATTTTAAACACATCTTCTGGTACTGTTTGTCCAGAATTCCAATTAGTTTGTGGATTTGTAAATCTTACAGTTATATTTTCATGAGCACTTACAACATTATCGGTTACTTGATCGATTATAGTTCGGAATTTAAAAAACTCGGCAGCTTGTTCTTCTTGAAGTTCTTTAGGGTTTTTCTCAGAACATGAAAAAAGTAATAATAAACAAGACGACAATAAAAGAAGTTTTTTCATAATGGTATGGTTAGTAATCGGATAATGTCTTAAAGTTAATACAGTTATCACTGATTTATAGTAGAACGGCAATTATTTTACAATTATTTTATTTTACCATGCCTGTAAAGAGTGTTTTACAAAATGAATATCGTTCTCACTACTAAAATCGTAATAGGGATTAATACCAGAATGATTTTTAAAACTCTATTTGATGAAGAAGTAAAAATGTAGCTTAGAAAAAGAACAGCTGGTAAAAACAGTAATAGTTGACTGGCTGTCTGATTTTTATCTAACCATAAAAAAATTATTGCAGAAACTAGACTATAAAAGAATAACACTGAATACTTTGCTCTAGTCTTATGTATGACACTTATTATTGATCCTATATATAAAATTATACCTGCTACAATAAGTGATAGCAATAGGATAGAAACCCAGTGAAGTTGTAAAACATGTGATTCCGCAAACTCATAGGAAGAACTCAAAATTAATCTAGGTAATAAGTCAATATTAAAATATAATTGAATTACCCAGCTAATTATTAACACGGTTGTAATCCCTAAAAATGGAATAACCCAGAATCTATAATTATTGCGAGCCCACAAAAAGACTCCAACAAAAACTGGAAGAAAAAAAAGGCAAAATTTTGGTTCAATTAAGGAAGCTATAGTTATCCAGAAACTAGCATCAAAAATTTTGGCCAATATGGAATGCCTAGTACGCATACTAAGCAATCGCCTTAAAGACATAAATATTAAAATATTAGCTAACCACAACCAATCGGAAAAAACATCAGGAAACAACAAACACAATAATACAGACATGCTCATAAAAGCATAACTAGAGTTTTGAGTAAGTTCATTTTTTATTAGAATAAACTGAGTCAATAGCAATAAAAAGACTAATCCCAAAACGGTTATAACCGTCTGGAACGAGAGTTGCTCAAACCAAAATACAGATGTAAATCCAGCAACAATTACGAGCCCACTATAAAGTGCGTAATGAATAGGTTGAGTAGTTTCAAAAAATCTATGAAGCATCAGCTTTTTATATTACTTTTGCAGGATAACAAGCAATTTACTGCAATGAAAGAATTATTAGAAGGAATCGAATACTTATTTGTAGATCTTTTATTTGCTCCTTTAGATTTTTTAAGAGAGCTAGAAAATGAAAATTGGTGGGCTGCAAACTCTATTACTTGGATCGCCATCATTATACTTATCGTAGCATTAGGTTACTGGATGAAGCAATTGCGCATCTTTGACCAAAATGGTGAAGAAGATAAAACACAAACGTCTCACTCGTTTTTGAAGTAAGACGTTTGAATCATAAGTTTTATAGGTCAAATCCTATATCACTTCTATAATACATCTTATCAAATTGTAGCTGTTTTACATTTTGATAAGATTTTTTTAGTGCCTGTTTGAAATCTTCACCATAACTGGTTACAGCAATAACTCTACCTCCATTAGTGACAACAGCACCATCTTTAACAGTTGTACCTGCGTGAAACACAATGCTGTCTTCAATTTCATTAATCCCAGTAATCACTTTCCCTTTTTCATAGGCTTCTGGATATCCACCAGACACACACATTACTGTAGTAGCACTACGACTGTCTATTTCTAGTTGCTCGTTGTTTAATTCCGCTTTCGCGAAAGCAGACAAATGTCTCAATAAATCAGACTTAATTCTAGGTAGAACAACCTCTGTTTCAGGATCACCCATACGCACGTTGTATTCGATTACATAGGGCTCTTGATTTACTATCATAAGGCCAATAAATACAAAACCTTTATAAGTAATCGATTCCTTTTTAAATCCAGAAATGGTAGGCTGTATAATACGTTGCTCAACCTTTTCCATCAAGACATGATCTGCAAATGGTACTGGAGACACAGCACCCATTCCACCCGTATTTAAACCAGTATCGCCTTCACCTATTCGTTTATAGTCCTTAGCATTTGGTAATATTTTATAATGCTCTCCATCGGTCATTACAAATACACTCATTTCAATACCGTCAAGGAATTCTTCAATCACGACTTTATTGGACGCTTCACCAAATTTTCCTCCTACAAGCATTTCTTCTAGGCTATCTTGAGCTTCTTTAAGATCCTTGATTATAAGTACACCTTTTCCTCCTGCTAGACCATCGGCTTTAAGCACGTATGGAGCTTTTAGAGTTTCTAAAAATCTCTTTCCATCCTCTACGGTTTGGGCCGTAAAACTAGAATAGGCAGCCGTTGGAACACCGTTGCGTTGCATGAATCCCTTGGCAAACTCTTTAGAACCTTCCAAAACGGCACCTTTCTTTGAAGGACCTATAACATTAATATGTGATGTTTCTTCTTGTTGGAAATAATCATAAATCCCGGCAACTAGTGGTGCCTCTGGACCTACAACAATCATATTAATATCGTTTTTTAACGAGAACTCTTTGATAGCATCAAAATCAGTGACACCTAGATCAACATTTGTTGCTATTACTGCCGTACCTGCGTTACCAGGTGCAACATATAATTGGGTTAGTAATTCGCTTTTTTCAATAGCGTGGGCAAATGCGTGCTCACGACCACCGCTACCTAAAATAAGTACGTTCATGTGAAAAGTGATTTGCCTGCAAAAGTAATTTATCTCAAAGGAAAATTCACCAGGATAAGTATCTTAAAGGAAAGAGATTTAATTCATGCCGCGTTCTTTCCTAATACTCTCATAAGCCTCTTGCACCTTACGGAACTTTTCTTCGGCGCCTTTACGGTACGCCTCGTCCATGTGGACAAGTTTATCTGGGTGATACTTTTTGGCCATTGATCTGTAGGCCTTTTTCACCTCATTATCTGTGGCCGATTTTTCTATCTCAAGAATTTTATAAGCATTATCACGATCCTTTACAAACATGGCTTTAATAGATATAAAATCCCTACTGCTTAATCTACAGTAACTAGCTATGTTTTGCAGGACTCGCAATTCTGAGTCACTAACGTGACCATCGGCTTGTGCTATACCAAATAGAAAATGAAGAATTTGCAATCGTGTCTCGTAGGTGGTACGAGTATTAAGCATTTGACAAATGCGTTGTGCGTTTACTTGTCGCTTTTTTACCACATCGTTAAATACCCTAAAAACAGCATTGGCTCTTTCCTTACCATAAGAACTTACAAAGTAATTTCTCACATAATCCAGTTCTCGTTGACTTACATTACCATCTGCCTTAATGACTATACTAGTAAGCGAAAGTAAATTGAGTTCAAAATCTTGTGGACTTACTGTATTATTAGAATGGCTGCGATATCTAGGTTGGGTAGAGCTTTGTTGGGTATAACCACCCATAAAGCTCACATATAACCATCTTAAGATTAAGAAAACAGCAATATACCCTATAAAAGACATTGTTATTTTTTAGGCTTTTTAAAAATAGGAACGGCGCTACATGCCTCACCGTACATTATAGATCGGGCGATAGGTTGTAATTTTTCAGTAAGCATTAAGTAGGCGTTTACCGGTACTGGTTTGTTTGAACATCCTTTAATGATTACTGGTAGGTCTTGATATTCTGATAAATCAAGGTTATTAAGAACTTCTGTATACAACACGCTTTCAAGGTGTTGAAGATCTCCATAAACCACCTTTTTTGCTATTCCAGTAAGGTGACTTTGTAACAACATCCATATCCACTGTGGCACGATTGCATCGGTACTGCAATGAATGGCTACATAGTGGTCTTTATAAATAGAGAAATCAGTGTTTTTTACGCTTTCGCGAAAGCGAGATTCTACCACTACCAGACCTTCAAGTAACCATTGTGATATATCAATAACACTGCGTGTTCCTGGCAAATAAAAATCTTCAAGGTCAATGGTGCGCAGCTTGCTTTGCGCTACTCGATTCACGATTTCCTCCATACTACAACATGCCTAATTCTAGTTTTGCTTCTTCACTCATAAGATCCTTACTCCATGGTGGATCAAAGGTGATTTCTACCTCGGCATCGTTAACCTCTTTGAGAGTTTTTACTTTCTCTTCTACCTCAACTGGTAGAGTTTCTGCCACCGGACAATTAGGTGATGTTAAAGTCATGAGGATTTTCACATCGGCATCAGTGCTTACCATCACATCATATATAAGTCCTAGCTCGTATATATCTACTGGGATTTCTGGATCGTAGATAGTTTTAAGAACTCGTACTACTTTTTCTCCTATTTCCTGACCGTTTATTTCTTCCATGGTTTAATTTAATTGTGATTGGTATGCTACAGCATACATTTTAAGCTGTTTAATCATTGATACAAGACCGTTTGCTCTGGTAGGAGATAAATGCTCCTTGAGACCTATTTGATCTATAAAATCTGTATTTGCGGCAATAATATCTTGTGGTTTTTGACCTGACCAAGCTCTTATAAGTATAGCTATAATTCCTTTGGTAATGATAGCATCACTATCTGCCGTAAAATGTACTTTTTCGTTATCTAATTGCGCGTCAACCCAAACTTTGGATTGACAACCTTTAATAAGTTTGTCCTCGGTTTTTTGAGTTTCGTCAATCAATGGTAAGTTCTTACCTAGATCAATCATGTACTCGTACCTCTGCATCCAGTCATCAAACATTGCAAACTCATCAACTATCTCCTCTTGTATATCTTGTATAGTAGCCATTATTTAATCTTGATTGCTTTTATAGTAAGTGTACCTGATTCATCAAATAATTCTAGACCATCTTCAGTAGGTTTTACTTGCACTGATTTTGCCAAGTGTACGGTATAATCTCTTTCGATTTTGTCCAATTCCCTACAATACATTTTTGTGCCCATAAGTGGTCCAATCTCAATAGACGTTCCCTGGTATTTAAATTCACCCGAATACTGGTTACAAGCAGATTTTCCAGAGATTCTATTCACTGTTCCATCGGTTTCAATATTTAAAGTGATATCATACTCACCATAATTATTATCACCTACAGTAGTTACTTTATAATTACCATTCATGTCTTCTATCGTTTTACAACTTAAGGTTGTAAAAATGATCATTACAAAAATTGCTGCTTTTTTCATCATAACTTCACTTATTTAAGCTTACACTAAGCTAACATATTAACAGCTCGTTGCAAAGCTTGTACCATTATGTCTATTTCTTCTTTAGTATTATAAAAAGCAAAGCTTGCTCTTATAGTTCCTGGAATTTGAAATCTATCCATAACTGGCTGTGCACAGTGATGACCCGTGCGTACTGCAACACCTAATTTGTCTACAATGGTTCCTATATCGTATGGATGCAGCTTATCAACAACAAAACTAATTACCGCCGCTTTGTCAGTTACTTCACCTAAAATCGTAACACCTGGAATTGTTTTGAGCTGTGCTGTACCGTATTCTAATAACTCATTCTCGTATGTTGCAATATTGTCCATACCTATTTCATTTAGGTAATCGATAGCCGCTCCTAAGGCAATACCACCAGCAATATTTGGAGTTCCTGCTTCAAATTTATGAGGTAAACCTGCGTAGGTAGTGTGCTCAAAAGTTACTTGATCAATCATCTCGCCACCACCTTGATAAGGTGGTAATTGGTTTAACAAGTTTTCTTTACCGTATAAAACTCCTATACCAGTAGGACCGCACATTTTATGACCGGCCATTGTGTAAAAATCTGCATCAAGAGCCTGCACGTCGACAGTCATGTGTCCACAAGATTGAGCACCATCAACTAAAACTAAAGCATTAAACTCATGCGCTTGTTTAATTATTTCCTTAACAGGATTAGTAACACCTAGTGCATTTGAAATATGGTTTACAACTACAAATGCAGTCTTATTACTTAGTAGATTAGAATAGGTTTTCATGTCTAATGTACCGTCGTCTAAAACTGGAATAACTTTAAGTACAGCTCCTACTTTTTCACAAAGCATTTGCCAAGGAACTATGTTTGAATGATGTTCAACTGCACTTACAATCACCTCATCACCTTTTGAAACAAAAACATGTGCTCCACTAGCAACTGCATTTATCGAATGTGTATTACCCGATGTGAAGATTACTTGTTTAGCCTGTGGTATATTAAAAAATGCTCTTGTCTTTTCACGAGCTTGCTCAAATAAATCTGTCGCCTCCTGACTTAAAGCATGAACACCACGATGAATATTTGCATTGTAATGACTGTAATATTTTACAATAGCATCAATTACTGCTTGGGGTTTTTGTGAGGTTGCAGCATTGTCAAAATATATTAATGGCTTTCCATTGACTTCTCTTTGAAGTATTGGAAACTGTTGTCTTATTTTTTGTACATCAAACATATTACAAAGGTACGTTCTGTAAGTGAACACTACGATAAGAATAGTGTTTTCCTTAAGTTTAATTTTTTAAAACAAAAACCAGTCTCAAGGACTGGTTTTTAAAGTATTACTTCTAATAATCTTTATAATTCCAATCCTATTTCTACTCCTAATTTAAGAGCTATGATCTTGGTTATTCTAGACTTTACTTCTGGTATTTTAACACTTTCTAATACACTGTTTGCAAAGGCAAACATGAGTAAAGCTCTAGCTTCCTTTTTACCAATACCACGAGACTGCATATAAAACATAGCATCCTCATCTAATTGGCCAATAGTACAACCATGTGAACATCTTACATCGTCAGCAAAAATTTCTAATTGTGGTTTTGCATTTATGGTTGCTTTATCACTAATTAAAATATTATTGTTTTGCTGGAAGGCGTTAATTTTTTGGGCAATTTTATCTACATAAACTTTACCATTAAATACACCTACAGATCTATCATCAAAGATTTGCTTGTATTCCTGATAGCTTTCACAATTAGGTTGTGTGTGATGAACAAGTGTACTATGATCTACATGTTGTTTACCTTCTAATATAGTCACACCATTAAGTAAAGAATTACAGTGCTCTCCTTTTTGATAGAAATATAAATTGTTACGTGTTATAGAACCGCCAAATGAAAAAGTATGCAATCTTACCTCACTATTTGACTGTTGTTCAACGCTTGTGTGATCTATTAAAGAAGCTTCAACATTGTCGTTTTGTATTTTGTAATAATCCACCATAGCGCGTTGATCTGCATAAATCTCTGTAACCACATTTGTCAACACAGAGTTTGAGCTCAGGCTTTGATGGCGTTCTATAATTTGAACTTGAGAATTCTCACCTACGACAACTAGGTTTCTAGGTTGCATCATTGCAGCATTTTCATTTCCTGTTGAGAAATAAACAATCTCAATAGGTTTGCGTACTGCTACATTTTTACCAACATGTATGTAAGCACCTTCACGAGCAAATGCTGTATTGAGAGAAGTTAAGCTATCATTACCAGCAATTTTATTGTAGTGGTTCTCAATTACAGGAGCATATTTATCCTTGCTTAACGCACTTGACATCAAACAAATATCATACTTGTCGTGTGTAGTTTGTGACAACTGGGAATTGTAAACACCATCCACAAAAATCACCTTGTAAGTATCAATCTCGTGCATCAAATACTTTTTGATGTCACGATATTCGATATGAGAATCTGTTTTTGGGAATAAAGAATAGTCTTTATTAAAAAGAGATTTTAAACTCGTGTATTTATAAGCTTCATCCTTGCGTTGCGGTATTCCTACTGTTTCAAATTGCTTTAAAGCATCGCTGCGCAATCCATGTACATAAGAATCTGTATCTACCTGAGATTCTAACGCTATAAAGGAGGAAATAATATTGTCTTTAAAACTCATAATTCTTTTTATTATGTTTTTACAGTATTATCGTAAATGTTTGATCAACTGCAAAAATCATTATTAGACTACTAGGCGTCAACCTCTTCTTTAATCCAGTCGTAACCTCTTTCTTCTAATTCATGAGCTAGTTCCTTACCACCTGACTTTACAATTCTACCTTTATATAGTACATGTACATAATCTGGAACTATATAATCAAGTAACCTTTGATAGTGAGTAATCACTACGGTTGCATTATCCTTGCTTTTAAGCTTATTCACACCATTTGCAACAATGCGCAATGCATCAATATCTAATCCTGAATCTGTTTCATCAAGAATAGATAGTTTAGGCTCTAGCATCGCCATTTGAAAAATTTCATTACGCTTTTTCTCACCACCAGAAAAACCTTCATTTAGCGATCGAGACAAAAATTTACGATCAATTTCAAGTAGCTCTGATTTTTCACGAATCAATTTAAGCATGTCCTTTGCAGGCATTTCATCTTTACCTTGTGCCTTGCGAGTCTCGTTGATCGCAGTTTTCATGAAATTTGTTACTGATACACCTGGAATTTCTACTGGGTATTGAAACGAAAGAAAAACGCCGCGGTGTGCTCTTTCCTCTGGATCAAGTTCAGAAATTTCCTCACCATCTAATTCGATAGAACCATCTGTCATTTCATATTCCTCGCGACCTGCAATAACATTGGCAAATGTAGATTTACCAGAACCATTAGGTCCCATTATAGCATGCACTTCTCCAGGCTTAATTTCTAAATTTATTCCTTTTAAGATTTCTTTGTCCTCAATTGAGGCTTTAAGGTTTTTTATCTTTAACATATCGATCTACTTGATGTCTTTTAATTCTACTTTGGATCCTGTTGTGATCACGTTGCTCTCAAGAGCTGGGTTAATTTCTATTATTTTATGAATGGTAAAAACTTCTGGCCATCCTTCTTCACCTCGTTCTAGTTTTGGGTTTGGTTTAAGTTTACCTTGAAGAGTAACTATAGGCGCATCGTACTCATTCTTTTTAAGTGGATTTGTTCTATCAACTAGTTGTAACGCCACATCATTTCTTTCTACTTCATGAATTTTACTAGTTGTATTGAGAACGATGATATCCTCGTATACAATAAATTCTCCTCGCAATTCAACTTGACCTTCAGGAATACTACTTGTATTGTCCATTTCAACCACAGAAACACCTGTGTTTTCTTCATCCTTGGATTGTTGCTTACAAGCTAGTGAGATGATTGTTAAAAGTGTAATCGCTAGTATTTTTCTCATAGTGAATAAAATGATGATTGGTTTTTTTTAAGTACGCTTTCGCGAAAGCGATATCCTAAACAACTACGTTTTATTATTAATTTATCCTACAGATCCTTCTAAACTTATTTCAAGAAGTTTTTGAGCCTCTACAGCAAATTCCATAGGAAGCTTATTAAGTACTTCTTTTGAAAAACCATTTACAATAAGGGCGATTGCCTTCTCAGTATCTATTCCTCGTTGATTACAATAGAATATTTGATCTTCACCTATTTTACTAGTTGTGGCCTCGTGCTCAATGCGAGAGCTACTGTTCTTGTTCTCTATGTATGGGAAAGTGTGCGCTCCACATTCATTCCCCATAAGTAAACTATCACATTGAGAGAAATTACGAGCATTTGCAGCACGTGGACTTACGTGAACTAATCCTCTATATGAATTTTGAGATTTTCCAGCACTTATTCCTTTTGAAATAATCGTGGACTTAGTATTCTTTCCTAGGTGAACCATTTTGGTCCCTGTATCTGCCTGCTGAAAGTTGTTAGTAACTGCAATGGAGTAAAACTCACCTATTGAATTGTCACCTTTTAATACACAGCTAGGGTATTTCCATGTAACAGCACTACCGGTTTCAACTTGTGTCCATGAGATTTTTGCATTTTTCTCACACAAACCTCTTTTTGTTACAAAATTGAATACTCCACCTTTACCTTCTTTGTCACCTGGAAACCAGTTTTGAACGGTACTGTATTTAATCTCTGCATCATCAAGTGCAATAAGCTCTACAACTGCTGCATGTAATTGGTTTTCATCACGACTAGGAGCTGTACACCCTTCAAGGTAAGAAACATAACTACCTTCATCGGCAATTACAAGGGTGCGTTCAAATTGACCAGTTCCTGCTTGATTTATTCTAAAATAAGTAGACAACTCCATAGGACATCTCACACCTTTTGGGATGTAACAGAAAGATCCATCTGAGAACACAGCACTATTTAACGCTGCATAGTAGTTATCCTTTTGTGGTACAACAGTTCCTATATATTTTTTAACTAACTCTGGATGTTCTTGAATAGCTTCTGAAATTGAACAGAATATGATTCCCTTCTCTGCTAGGGTTTCTTTAAAGGTCGTTGCCACAGAAACTGAATCCATTACAATATCCACAGCTACTCCTGCTAATTTCTTTTGCTCATCAAGGGAAATTCCTAATTTATTAAAGGTCTCCAACAATTCTGGATCCACTTCATCTAGAGATTCGTACTTAGGCTTTTTATTAGGAGCACTGTAGTATGATATAGCTTGTAAATCTGGTTTTTTGTAATGTACGTTTGCCCATTCTGGCTCGACCATATCTTTAAAAGCCTTGTACGCTTCTAATCGCCAATCTGTCATCCATTGTGGCTCGTTCTTTTTTTGAGAAATTAGTTTTATCACATCCTCATTAAGACCTACGGGAATCGTATCAGATTCAATATCGGTATAAAAGCCGTACTCGTACTCTTTAGTCTCGAGTTCCTTTTTTAATTCTTCTTCTGTGTACTTAGACATCTTAAATGTGTTTAAAAATTAAAGCGAAAAGCTCTCACCACAACCGCATGTGCGTTGTGCATTTGGGTTATTGAACACAAACCCTTTTCCATTAAGTCCACCACTATATTCTAGAGTGGTTCCTACTAGGTAAAGAAAGCTTTTTTTATCGACCACTATACGCACGTCGTTTGCTTCAAAAATTTTATCTGTATCAGTTGTTGAGTCGTCAAAATTTAACTCGTATGACAAACCACTACAACCACCACTTTTTACTCCTACACGCACATAGTCCTTATCTATGGTAAATCCATCCTCGCTCATAAGTTGAGCTAGCTTAACCTTAGCTGTTTCTGAAACGTTTATCATAATATTATTTGATTAATCAAAATGTGTGCAAATATACGACAGCAAGGGCATACAAAGGGTTAATACACTTATAAATACTACCTATAACAAGATAGAGATTGTACACGGGTAAAACCGTAAGTAAATTGTAATTTTGCATCATGCTAGAGAATAAAAATCAAAGCCGTACAGGTATAGAGAATTTAGGTGAATTTGGTCTTATAGAGACTCTTACTAAACAAGTGGAAATTAATAATGACAGTACATTACTGGGAATAGGTGATGATGCTGCAATTATTCACACTAAACAACCTAATGTCATAACTACTGATATGCTGGTAGAAGGTATACACTTTGACCTTTCTTATGTTCCATTAAAACATCTAGGGTATAAGGCTATTATGGTTAATTTATCTGATGTTTATGCTATGAATGCCCAGGCTTCTCAAGTAACTGTTTCTATTGCTGTATCTAACCGTTTTCCCCTTGAGGCCCTTGAAGAACTCTATCAAGGAATTCACCTTGCTTGTAAAACTTACGGTGTTGATTTAATAGGTGGTGACACTACATCATCCACCAGCGGTCTAATAATTTCTGTAACCGCGATAGGTCATCAAGAGGAAAGTAAAATTGTAAAACGCAGCGGCGCACATGATGGTGATTTACTCGTAATCACTGGAGATATAGGTGCGGCTTATATGGGATTACAAATTCTTGAAAGAGAAAAAGCTGTTTTTAAGGCAAATCCAAATAATCAACCCGATATGGAGCCTTACAGTTATCTTCTGGAAAGACAATTAAAACCTGAAGCCCGAAAAGATATTCCGCTACTGTTAGAACAGTTAGACGTAGTTCCTACCTCAATGATTGATTTGAGTGATGGTTTAAGTTCAGAAATTTTACACCTTAGTAAAAATAGCGATGTTGGTATTAAACTTTATGAAGAAAAAATACCGTTAGATCCAACTGTAATTAATGTTTGTGAAGAGTTTAACGTAGACAGTACTACTATCGCCTTAAGTGGCGGCGAAGACTATGAATTGCTATTCACTATTAGTCAAGAAGATTATCCAAAGATCAAGGCAAACCCTAATCTAACGGTGATTGGACATGTAGTGGATAAAAGCTTTGGCAACCATCTAGTCACAAGAGGTGGAGAACAAATTGAGATCAAGGCAATGGGCTGGAACAGCTTTCAAGAATAGCTTTCTTTTAATACTTTGGCTTGTTGTAATGAGCTAAGCGCTCTATTCAATCTAGAGTACTGATCATTAAGAGGTAGTAGTTGACCATAAATGGTCGATGTCATTTTCTTGTTGCACTTACAACACGTATACTCCTTAACGTGCTCGGTTATTTCTTTACTCACTCGGTATTTATGTCCAGTGATGGAACAAAGCAAGGATTTAGAGGAAAACTTCTTACTCATAATTGACAAATGATTAATTACGAGGATGAATTTATGCTTTATTTAAGGAAAAAACCTATTAAATGATGTTTTTATTCGATGAAATGCATGTTTCTTGCAATTTCTTCAGGATGAGTTACCAGGCTCATATGTCCATACGCTATTACAAAAAGATCTCCTCGAGTTAATTTAATCTCTTTTTTAATCCTATTTAAAGGAACAACTTCATCCTCTTCACCTGCTATATAGATTAAATTTTTCACCTTACTTAGCTCATTTGAATAAGAAGGTCTATCACGCATTGCTACTATAGCATGACGTACGCTAGTAATATCCATTTCTTTTGCTTTATTGATCATATCACGGATAATTCCCTTATGAACCGACTTCTCTTGGACAGTGAATAAATTTCCAATAGCCATTTTCATATAGGTCTCTTGGTATTTATCAATAAAGTTTAATGAATGATTACGTACTTCTTTACGCTGATCGGTATCACGAGTACCCAAACTGTTAATTAATGTAAGCGACAATAGTTTGTTAGATTGCGCTTTCGCGAAAGCGGACCACACATAGCCACCCATACTATGACCTACCGCATGAAATTTAGATACTCCAATTGATTCAATAAGCGTGTTTATTTCATTTGCCAGATCTTCAATTGAATAGGGCTCATCTTGACTAGCACTGTTTCCATGACCAGGTAATTCTATAAAAATTAGATTAAACCCCTTTAGAAAGGGCAATAATCCATTCCACTGTTGTTTGTATCCTAAAAAACCGTGTAACAAAACGATGCTTTCTTTATTACCTGGCACTAATTCGTAACTTAAATTCATACTTGTATGTTATGATACCATTTGGTATTTTTGAGTATGCGCAATCCAGAAAAAACAAAATCACATATTCTCAATACAAGTGCAAATTTATTCAATAAGCATGGATATAAAGCCACTTCACTAAGTGATATTACTAACGCTACAGGCTTTACTAAAGGAGCCATTTACAAACATTTTAAGAATAAAGAAGACCTAGAACAACAGGCGTTA
Source organism: Nonlabens sp. SY33080 (assembly GCF_011784885.1). NCBI lineage: Bacteria > Pseudomonadati > Bacteroidota > Flavobacteriia > Flavobacteriales > Flavobacteriaceae > Nonlabens > Nonlabens sp. SY33080. The sequence continues at coordinate 2,167,994 of NZ_CP050461.1, read as the reverse complement.
CGCAGCTTAAATAAAAGAATGTTCTCCACTTTAACTACAAACATCAAACAAGCCACAGATTTTATATCTAGAATGAATGTAGTATTTGATTTTTTTGAGAATTATCTAGTAGATCCACCATTTGAAGGAGGATGCCCGTTGCTTAATAGCGCCATTGAAAGTGATGACGCAAATCTTGTTCTCAGACAGCAATCTTTTGGAATGCTTGTAAACTTAAAAAGCTCCATAAAACGAATTATTGAACAAGGAATAAAACATAAACAAATTAAAGCTGATATAAATACGGAGCAGTTAATAAACGTTTATATCGCAACATTGGAAGGCGCCGTAATGATGAGTAAATTAGAGAGAGATACGGTGGCAATTACCAATTGTATTGACTTTTTAAAAAAATACAATCTATCCATTTCCATATAAATTAAATTTTGTTGGATACTGTTTGGTATTTTAAACCACTACTTTGTAAAAACAAGGATCTTACTTTTAAAAATTAAATCAACAACACTATGTCAGCAGCGATACCTAGTCATGCTTTTGAACAATACACCATCGCGTTTTATAACCTCGAGAACTTTTTTGATGTAATAAACGACCCTAATATTTTAGATGATGATTTTACTGAGTTTGGAAGAAATGAATGGACTCCACATAGGTATCAAAAAAAACTGAATAGAATAAGTGATTGCATAAGTAAAATTGGTTTTGAAGAAACAGGAAAATTGCCAATAATAATAGGTATAGCTGAAGTTGAGAATAAAAAAGTTATTAAAGAGTTACTTAGTCAACCCAAACTTTCTCATCAAAACTATAACTTTATTCATTACAACAGTCCCGATGAACGAGGAATCGATGTTGCCCTTATTTACAACGAGGATCTATTTACGGTACATCATAGTTCTCCTATAAGCATAGAACTTATAGAAGAGAACGGAACTAAAGATTATACCAGAGATATTTTATATGTTAAAGGAAAGCTAGCTGGCATGCCTTTAGATATTTATGTAAATCACTGGCCGTCGAGAAGAGATGGCGCCGAAGAGACCAATCATAAAAGAGTCGAAGTTGCTAAAAAATTAATAGCTCATATCAACAACAATGATCCTGAAAAAAAGAGATATAGCAACACTCACGATACACATGACAGTCATAACATAATTATTCTAGGTGATTTTAATGACGATCCTGAGAATGATAGTATTAAAAATGTGATTATACCACAAGGCTTTAAAAATGTAACAGCTCCACTTAAAACTTTTTATAGAGGTACCCTAAACCATCAATTTAAGTGGAATTTATTTGATCAAATCATTATAAGTCAAAGTCTTGAAAATGATATCCCTAAGTCATTATACTTTTCAAAAGCCAATATTTTTGACGACATCATGTTAAGACAATGGAAAGGTAAATATAGAGGTCAACCTTCAAGAACTTTTGTAGGAAGAAGATACAAAGGTGGATATAGTGATCATTTTCCCGTTTATAGTGTTTTTAGACGAAACTAACATCCATTAGTCCTCAAAACGATGCTCTTAATCTATTAAGGAAATCTTATAGGCTTCCAGAAAATCAATTTTCATATATTCGAACATTATGGAGTGTTGTATTAAAACAATTATACTACATTTGATAATTAAACAAACGGAAAACTTAATTTACATAATTAAACCAACTTGTAAGAATGAGAAAATTACTTGCAATGGGGATACTCTTAACACTAGCCTGTACCAGCGTAGTGCAAGCGCAACAAGATCCTCAGTACACCCAGTACATGTACAACCAAAACATTATTAATCCAGCATATGCTGGTACTAAAGAAGGCTTATCAGTTACTTCACTTTACAGACAGCAATGGTCCGGTGTAGTAGGAGCCCCAGAAACCATCACCTTTTCAGGTAGCGCACCAATAGGTGATCGTGTAGGACTAGGATTATCCTTTATTAATGACGTTATTGGTCCAGTAAATGAAAAAAACATTTATGCTGATTTTAGTTATAAATTACAAGTAGGACAAAAAACTACTTTGGCACTAGGTCTTAAAGCTGGTGTTACCTTTCATAACGTAGACCTAGCAACGGTAGGCACTACACAACCAGGCGACCCTTTATTTAGTGAAAGATTAAATGAACTTTATCCAAATATTGGAGCTGGAGCTTTTCTATATGGGGAAAATTGGTATACTGGTTTCTCAGTACCTAATATGTTAAGTGCTACTCACCTTGATGAAAATGGCCTTGAATTTGGAAGTGAAACACAACACTTTTTCTTAACTGCAGGTTATGTATTTGATCTAAGCGACACAGTAAAGTTTAAACCTCATACCTTAATTAAAGGTGCCTTTGATGCTCCTATAAGTTTTGATGTGAATACTAATTTCTTATTTAATAATCGCTTTGAATTAGGTGTAGGTTACCGTTATGAGGATTCTTTTACAGGTCTTTTTGGTGTTAATCTTACAGACACTTTAAAAGTGGGTTATGCTTATGACCGAGTTGTCTCTGACATCTCTGTTGCTTCTGATAGTTCTCATGAAGTTTTTGTGACTTTCGACCTATCATTCCCACGTAGAGTAATGCAATCACCTCGTTTCTTCTAAAATAATCACCAAAGAATCATGAAAAAATTTACCTTCATATTTATTGTATTGTTTGCTGGAGTTTATGCTTTCGCGCAAAGCGATGCTACTAAAAAAGCAGACAAACTATATGACCAATTACGTTATGTGGATGCGGCCAAGGCTTATGAAAAAGTCCTTAAAAATGGTGAGCGTTCTGAGTATGTATACACTCAATTAGCTAATGCGTACTACTTTAACTCTGACTTTACTAATGCTGAGCGCAATTATGCTCGTGCGGTTAAAAAAGGAGGAGACGCAGAAACTCTTTATCGATACGCACAAACCTTAAAAGCAAATGGTAAGACTGATATGTCTAACACTATAATGAAACAATTTGCTAGTGCTGCTCCAAACGACGATAGAGCAAAAATGTTTAAAGCAAATCCTAATTACCTTAATGATATCATGGCGATGGAGCCTGGATTTACCAGTGAAGCTTTTAAAGCTAACGGTGAGTCTAGTGACTTTGCGGCCGTTCAGGTAGGTAATAAAGTTTATTTCTCAAGTTCACGTAATGAAAAAAGAGGTAATTACTCTTGGAATAAAGAACCTTACCTTGATATATACGAAGCAACTGTTGATGAAGCTGGTGTGGTAGGTGAAGCAAATCTTTTAAAAGGAGACGTTAACACTAAATATCACGAAGGTACACTAGCGGTTACTCCTGATGGAAAGTACATGTTCTTTACAAGAGTAGATTACTACAATGGTGATTATGAAAAAGCTGAAGATGGTGAAAGTAAACTTAACATTTATCGAGCTACAAATGTAGGCGGTGAGTGGAAAGATGTTCAAACTACTTCTTTAGAAGCAAGAGCCTATGGTGTAGGTCATCCTAGCATCACTGCAGATGGTAAAACTATTTATTTTGCAAGTGAAGCTCCAGGTGGACAAGGTGGATCTGATATTTACAAAGCCGATCTTAATAATGGTAAAATCTCTAACCCAGTAAACCTAGGTTCTAAGGTTAATACAGCTGGTGACGATTCGTTCCCGTACATTGCCGAGGATGGTACATTATATTTTTCAAGTAATGGACATCTAGGACTAGGTGCTCTTGATATCTTCAAATATAAAGATGGAGAAGTTTCTAACATGGGTGCTCCTATCAACTCATCATTAGACGATTTTGCTTTTTCATATTCTGAAAATACTGGAAAAGGATTCTACTCATCTAACCGCAAAGGCGGTAAAGGTGGTGATGATATTTATAGTGCTACAAGAATTGAAATTTGCGAAGTTGCTGTAACTGTTAAAGCAATTGATGAACAAACGAATCAACCTATTCCAGGTGCTATCGTTTCCTTACAAGATGCTGATGGTATGACTATGCCAGGCCAAACTACTGATAGTAATGGAGAAGCCGTGTTTATGGTTGAATGTAATAAAGAGCTTACTGCTCGTGGCGCAAAAGACAAGTATGAAAGTGGTGAAGCATCATTAACTATTGCAGAAGAGGAAACCGCAATGGTTGAAGTTACTATGATGCCAGAACCAGAAATAGTTGAAGAAAAGATTATTCTTAATAAAATATACTTTGATTTAGATAAGTCTAATATTAGACCTGATGCTGCGCTTGAGCTTGATCGCTTAGTTAACTTAATGAAGAAATATCCAACTCTAGAAGTACTAGCTGAAACTTATGCAGATATCAGAGGTTCTGACTCATACAACCTAGCTCTTACACAACGACGCGCTCAATCTATTGTTGATTATGTGGTATCACAAGGTATTGACTCATCAAGATTAGAAGCTAAAGGTCGTGGTGAAGAAAACCCTATCGTTGATTGTACAGCTAAAAAATGTACCAAAGATGAATACGAATTATCTCGTAGATCAGAATTCACGATCACGAAGAGATAAACTTTTAACAATCAAAAAACGAAAAGCCCATTCTTGAAAAAGAGTGGGTTTTTTAATTGATAAACATTACACTTCTTAGTACTTTTCACTTATGCAAACTTTCCTTGAACACATAATTGACGACCTTACAAGAAAAGGTGAAAACCTCCTAGAACTTACTTATATAGTGCCATCAAGAAGAGTTGGAGTTTTCCTTACCAGATATATAGCTAGCCGTTATGATCAACCTATTATTCAACCTGAAATTTTAAGTATTGAGGAATTCGTTTCTAGAAAATCAGGGCTTGAAATAAAGCCTGATCTTGAAATCATTCCTCATTTTTATAAAGCATATAAATCTGTAGAAGGTGTTCAGGCAGAAAGCTTTGAAAGCTTTTTATCTTGGGCGATGACGGTATTACAGGACTTCAATGAAATAGATCGCTATATCCTACCAACTGACAGATTCTTTACCTACTTAGGCAACATTAAAGAGTTGAGCGATCCACACTGGAGCTTAGAGGCAAATCCTACTAAAATGGTCTCTGATTATTTAAAATTTTGGAAGCGCTTACATTTATATTATCAAGCCCTTGTAGATGAGTGTAAAAAAATTGGTATATCCTATCAGGGATTAGCTTATCGACAAGCTCACGAGCTTATAATGAACAATGCTTCAAATCTAAAAGACAATTATGTATTTCTAGGTCTCAATGCTCTTAACACAGCAGAAGAAAATATTATAAAGGAATTATTAGATACTGGAAAGGCAAAAATTTATTGGGATACAGACCAATATTTTTTGTCTAGACCGTACCATGAAGCTGGTACCTTTTTAAATAAACATTTTAATACTTGGAAGTATTTTGAAAGGAACAGTCCACAGTTTATTGGTGACAATTACTCAAAAAACAAACAAATCCATATTACCGGCGCTAGTGGAAATCTTACTCAAGTTCAAATAGCTATAAAAAAATTACTTGAGCTACCACACAATGAACTCAGTGAGACTGCCATCATTTTAGCCGATGAAAAATTGCTTATACCCTTAATTAATGCTCTCCCTAGTGAAATAGAACACTATAATATTACCATGGGCTTACCTCTAGAAACGGTAGGATACAGTTCTTTTTTTAAACAGCTTGTGACCTTGTATACCAGCATGACAAACAATGGATTTTATTACAAAGATGTTCAAGCCTTGTGCAATACGCTGTTATTTAAAACAGTCCTTTCAAAATCTTCAAATACCCTACAAAATAAAATCCATCAAGAAAATTTAGTCGTTCTAAACAAACAAATCATTGCTGACGTCATAGACGAGCCATGGTCAAAATTATTTGAACCTTTAAATAAACCTACTGATTTAGTAAAGTATGCCTTAGAGTTTATTACTCATGCAAAAAACGTTTTGATTGATCAAAAAAACAAACGTTTTGAGCTTGAACAGTTGGTCGGTATTTATGAAGTAATCACACAAATACAGAATCTTTTAAGCGACTACCCAGAAATAAGTGACTATCGTACAATTGAATTTCTTTATGATAAACTAATAAGTTCAAAGACGCTCGATTTTATAGGCGAACCAGTACAAGGTCTACAGATTATGGGGCTTTTAGAAACTAGAGGTTTGGATTATAAGAATGTAATTATGTTATCGGTTAATGAAGGTACGTTACCAGCAGGAAAATCAACTAACTCCTACATTCCCTTTGATGTAAAAAAAGAATTTGAACTACCTACCTATTCTGATAAAGACAGTGTATACGCATACCACTTTTATAGACTATTACATAGAGTACAAAAAGCAAGTTTTATATTTAATTCAGACACTAAGTCTAGTATAGGTCAAAAAGAACAAAGTAGATTTCTAGTTCAACTGTTAAACGATCAAGAAAATGAGCATCAACTTGTGATTGAAAGCTATGAGGTGCCTAATGAAATTCACTCTAGGGAATTTATTTCTATTGATAAAAATGATCATTTGATCAACCGATTAAAAGAGATTGCTCAAAGCGGCTTCAGCCCTAGTGCATTAACTAGTTTTGTGCGCAATCCTCTAGACTTTTACCGTCAAAAAGTTTTGCGTGTAGATCAATTAGAAGAAGTAGAAGAGAATATTGAAGCAAATACGATGGGTACCATTATCCATTCTGCTCTAGAAGAATTATACAAACCCTATATCAATCAAGTACTCAAAAAAGAACACTTTAAATTATTATTTAAGCAGGTCGATGAACAACTACAAATAGCCTATTATAAAACTTATAATACCAACCAAATTCCTACAGGCAAAAACAAAATAATTTTTGAGGTATGCCGTAAATATATTAATAAACTATTGCAACTAGATTTAGAATCTATTGAAGCAGGTAGTGAGCTCATCATTAAATCTTTAGAAAAGGATATAAGAGCACATATTGACCATCCTGAATTAGGAATTATACACTTACGTGGAAATGTAGATCGTATTGATTTGTATAACAATCAAATACGCATTATTGATTATAAAACAGGACTAGTAAAGTCCAAACAACTCAAAATTAAGGATGCTAATTATCAAGATATCATACTAGATTATGAGTATAGTAAGGCCTTTCAAGTACTCATGTATGCATATTTATATGAAAAAGAATACGGCGTGCTTCCGGATCAAGCTGGTATAATTAGCTTTAAAAATTTTAAAGAGAAGTTCATTAAATTTTCTGATGAGCAAGTGGATAACAAACATCAAATCACCAAAGAAATTTTAGACCAATTTGAAAAACAACTTTTCCTACTGTTAAGTGACATCATGGATCCTAACCAACCTATAATTGAAAAAGCAGTTTAATATGAAAGTCACAAGAAATCTTTCCGTTTTAGGGGAAAATGATCGTCCTCTAGTATATGACGTTTTTGATCCACAAGTATCTGATAAACATCCGGTCATCTTGTTTTGTCATGGATTTAAAGGTTTTAAAGATTGGGGTGCGTGGGATTTGATGTGTTCCGCTTTCGCGAAAGCGGGATATCTCACAATTAAGTTCAACTATTCCCACAATGGCGGTACCTTAAAACAACCTATAGATTTTCCAGATTTAGAGGCCTTTGGCAATAATAATTACAGTATTGAACTACGTGATACAACCAGAATGCTAGATTTAATAACCTCTAGTAACTTACCTATTGATCATGATCACATAACAATTATGGGACACTCTAGGGCTGGTGGAATCACTACAATAACTGCTGCTAAAGATAAAAGAGTAAAAAAGCTAATCACACTTGCTGGTGTCGCAGACTATAAATCAAGGTTTCCTAGTGGAACAGAATTAAAAGATTGGGAGAATAAGGGCGTTATGCACATTAAAAATGGCCGCACCCAACAGGAAATGCCTCTTTATTATCAATTCTATCAAGACTTTATCGCTCATGAAAACGAGCTTACAATTTTAGACCAAGCCACACGGTTAAATTGTCCGCATCTTATTATTCATGGAACATTAGACCCAACAGTTTCTATCAACGAAGCATATAGATTAAAACAAGCTAATTCTCTCGCAGAAATGGCTTTTATAAATGGCGCAAATCATGTTTTTGGTGCCATGCATCCCTGGAATAGAAGTAATTTACCTAATGATCTACAACGTGTGGTACAATGTAGTTTAAACTTCTTAAATAAGTAAAGTGGAGAATACCGGGCTCGAACCGGTGACCTTTTGACTGCCAGTCAAACGCTCTAGCCAACTGAGCTAATTCCCCATCTTTGTCCTCACTTATGACTAAGTTTGCATCGTGCAAAATAAACCAAACATTACAACCTCTCAAATTTTGTCACTCGCTATTCCTGCAATTTTTGCAGGAATAGCAGAGCCGCTTATTAGCTTAACTGATCTCGCAATCATTGGACAAATACCAGAAAACTCTGCTACTGCGCTAGCTGCTGTGGGAACTGTAGGATCCTTTTTAAGTGCCATCATCTGGACAATCGCACAAACAAAAACAAGTATCTCTAGTATTGTATCAAGAGCGCTAGGTGCTGGTGAATTAACTAAAGCATCCGTTTTAATACCGCAAGCTATATGGTTGAATATAAGTTTGGGATTACTTATTTATGTGATTACTTATTTCCTTGCGCCAACTATTTTTCACTTTTATACCAATGAGAAACCGGTTTTGGACATTGCCGTTTCATATTATAAAATAAGAGCTTTTGGGTTTCCATTTACTCTATGTGCATTTGCAATTTTTGGAATCTTTAGAGGAATTCAAAATACGAGTTGGGCTATGATAGCTAGCTTAACAGGTGCAGCGGTAAACATTATTCTTACCTATATTTTAGTACTAGGAAGTCCTTTCTCTGAATCCTATGGGATAGAAGGAGCTGCAATTGCTAGTGTAATTGCACAAGCCACGTTGCTCCTAGTAGCTCTGTTTTTTCTTTATAAAAAAACTAGTTATAGGATCACCCTACCAGATTTTAAAAATCTATACTTACTTAAAAAGCACGTTCAACTTACTGCAAATTTCTTTTTACGCACTCTTGCCATCAATGTGGCAATTTACTTATCCTATCGATATGCAAACAATTACGGTATAGAACAAGCGGCCACACACGCCATTCTCATGAATATCTGGTTGTTTTTCTCCTTTTTAATTGATGGATTTGCTAATGCTGGAAACGCACTAGGTGGAAAACTTTTGGGCTCCAAAGATCCAGATTCATTACTGTACCTATCAAAAAAGACTAACGGTTATGGAATTGCGATTGCATTGATTTTAGCTATATTATGCGGTGTAGCCTATCCCTTTCTAGGACATTTGTTCACAGATAATAGTGAGGTTTTAAAGCTTTTATCCATTACATTTTGGCTTGTGCTTGTTATGCAACCTATCAACGCGGTAGCTTTTGTCTATGACGGCATTTTTAAAGGTTGGGGCGAGGCTAGTTACCTGCGTAATTTATTATGGATTCTTACTGGGTTTGTTTTCATACCTGTTTTACTAATTTTAGACTACTTTAATCTTGAGTTATTTGCTATCTGGCTCGCTTTTTTTGCATGGATGCTAGGACGATCGGTTTTACTTCATTTGAAGTTTAAACAAAAAATAAAAGAACTTCTATAAACACAAAGGATAGGTAGACAACCCAAGTAAAAACTTATCTTTGCGACAAAATTATACGAATCATGACGTGGTCAGATGCTTTAGGCTTTCTAGGTGGTAATGGACTTTTCCTAATTTTAGGAATCGTTCTTATTGTAGTGGTGTTATATAATAAATGGAAAAGAAAACGTCGATGAAAAAGGTACGTATTACTAAAGAATTTACATTTGAAACTGGTCATGCCTTATACGGTTATGACGGTAAATGTCGTAATGTACATGGACACAGTTATAAACTTGCGGTAACCGTAATTGGTACACCAAAAGATGAGCTAGGACATGTAAAGCATGGTATGGTAATCGACTTTGGAGACTTAAAGAAAATTGTTAAAGAGGAAATTGTAGACCCATTTGATCATGCAACTGTATTTAACAAAAACACACCTCACGTAGAATTGGCAAAAGAACTATCAGATCGTGGTCACGAGGTTATACTTGTAGATTACCAGCCTACCAGCGAGATGATGATCCTAGATTTTGCTGATAAAATTAAGGCACGATTACCACAGGAAATACAGCTACATTCTCTTAGATTAAGAGAAACTGAAACCAGTTACGCAGAGTGGCACGCTGCCGATCAATAGTAAAAAAATATCACGTTTAATCCTTACATTTATAACGTGTTACCAGATAAACTTTATCGTAAAATTGGACTCAGGCATTTTTCAGGAAGTCTAAGGAAATTAAGCGAGGTTCATGAGAAAATTGATTTTGCCTCAAATGACTATCTCGGCTTTTCCAACTCTCTTAAAATAGAACATAAACATTTTCCATCAGGATCGACAGGCTCCAGATTGATAACGGGTCACAGTCAATTCCACACACAAGTAGAACAACAAATTGCAGCCTTTCATGATGTTGAGGCAGCATTGCTTTTCAACTCAGGTTATGATGCAAATCTAGGAGTAATTTCATCACTTACAGATCGTATGGATCTTATTCTGTATGATGAAAAAGTTCATGCTAGTATAAGAGATGGAATACAGCTTTCTAAAGCCAAGGCACTTAAGTTCAAACATAACGATCTAGATCATCTTAAAATTTTACTTGAGAAGTTTCATGATGGACTAGATCGAGAGGTTTACATCCTTACCGAATCCGTGTTTTCTATGGATGGTAATTCACCCGATCTTGCTAGGTTAATAGAAATTACTGCCTCATTTAAAAATGCTCACCTCATCCTAGATGAGGCTCATAGTCTAGGAGTTCATGGAAATCAAGGAGAAGGACTTGCGCAGTCTTTAAACTTGCATAAAGCTATTTTTGCACGCATCATCACCTATGGAAAAGCTATGGGCGCACACGGCGCAGCAGTTCTAGGTAGTGAGGATCTCAAGGAATATTTAATAAACTATTCTCGACCTTTCATTTATACTACGGCTATTCCACCGCACGCAATTGCTTATATACAATCGGCTTATAAAAAATTACAATACCAACCTGAAATCGTTAAACAACTGCAAGAAAACATTGCGTTTTTCAACAAATGTATAGTTAGAATGGGATTGAGATTACGCTTTCGCGAAAGTGTAACACCTATACAAATATGTATTATACCAGATAACCATAAAGTAAAACAACTCTCTAGTGTATTACAATCAAAAGGTTTTGATGTAAGAGCTATACTATCACCTACAGTTCCTAAAGGAGAAGAGAGGTTGCGTATTTGCCTGCACTCCTTTAACACTAAAAACGAAATGCAAGACTTGTTACAACTACTTGCCAAAAACATTTGAGTAGATGAGTAAATTTAAAACAGTTGCTATCTTCTCATATCCAGCCGATGCCGCTGTGATCAAAAGCAAGCTGGAGAGTGAAGGCGTTACTGTAATTCTAAGAGATGAATTTACCATCGCCACCGATCCATTTGCTACAAATGCTATAGGAGGAATTAAAATGGATGTTTACCGCGAGGAATATCTTAAAGCCATTAATATAATTGAAACAGTAAATCCTGAAATTTTATCTACTGTAACGCAACTAATAAAGTGCCCAAACTGTAAAAAAAGACAAGTTAGGGAACAGCATGATGTGCACACCGCAACTAATTTTAAGGAAACAATAACAGCAATATACCTGAGCATTTTTCCCTTTACGAGCAGCGAGCACTATGTTTGCAGAAATTGCAATCATAAATTTGATATAAATGGGTAGCTATTTTATTACCGGAATAGGAACAGATGTAGGAAAGACAGTAGTTGCAGCTATAGTTACACAAGCCTTAAAAGCCGATTATTGGAAACCAGTACAAAGCGGTCTAGACACAACAGATAAAGGAACCGTTGCCTCGCTTGTAGACAACGACCAAAGTTATTTTCATGAAGAATCATACCGTTTAAATACACCTATGAGTCCTCATAAATCTGCCGAAATAGATAATGTACTTATAGATTTACAACAAATCAAACGACCACACACTAACAATCATTTAGTCATTGAAGGTGCTGGTGGATTACTAGTTCCTCTTAATCAAGATAAAACCATCGCCGACTTAATTTTGCCAGATGACAAAATCATAGTAGTAAGTTCAGGATATTTAGGAAGTATCAATCACACCTTGCTTACTATTGAAAGTTTAAAATCACGAGGATTAACATGTTCTGGAATCATATATAACCACGTGGATTTGGATGGTACAATCGAAGTTATTGAAAAAATGACTGGTGTGCCTACTTTGGGCCATTTGAAAAAAGAAAATGAGATTAATAAGCAAATTATTAATCAGTACGCACAAGAATTTAAAGAGACGTTACACTCTTTATGAGAGAAGAACAAATAAAAGCCCTCGATCAGGCACACGTTTGGCATCCACTTACACAGCACAAGACAGCAGGTAATCCACTTCCTATTGAACGGGCGCAAGGAAATTATTTGTATGATTTTGAGAACAAGGCTTATTTTGATGCTATTTCAAGTTGGTATACCTGTAGTTATGGACATGTAAGTCCAGTATTAACAAAGGCATTAAAAGACCAAGTTGATAAACTACACCATGTGGTCTTTGCAGGTATGACACATGAACCGGTTGCTAGATTAAGTAAAAGATTAATAAATATCTTACCTGATAATCAAGAGAAACTTTTTTTCTCAGAAAACGGATCGACCAGCGTTGAAATAGCTCTAAAAATGGCTTTTCAATTTCACTTCAACCAAGGAGAAAAACGCAATGTAGTCATCGCGCTAGAGAATGGTTTTCATGGAGACACCTTTGGTGCCATGAGCGCCTCGGGATTATCGGTATACAACGGACCATTTGAAGATTTTTTTATTGAGGTAATTCGCATTCCTGCTCCCACGAAAAACAATGTTGAACAAATTCTTAATTCATTAGAAAGCCTTATAGAGAATAACCGCATTTCAAGTTTCATTTATGAACCACTTGTCCAAGGTGCGGCTGCGATGCAACTTAACGATGCAGCTGCTTTGTCTCAGGTAATAGAATTGTGCAAGCAACAAGGAATCATTACAATAGCCGATGAAGTAATGACAGGTTTTGGTAAAACAGGAACTTATTTTGCAAGCGATCAAATAGATCAAAAGCCTGATATCATGTGTCTATCAAAAGCTTTAACTGGTGGAATCATGCCTATGGCAATTACAACATGCACGCAGCAAGTGTTTGACGCTTTTTATGATGATGAAATGGCTCGTGGCCTTTTTCACGGCCACACTTACAGTGGTAATCCATTAGGCTGTGCAGTTGCTGCGGCAGCAATCGATCAATTGACCAGTAATTCTATTCAAAAGAATATAGATTATATTACAAACAAAAACCTAGAGTTTAAACATGTTTTATCCAGCCATCCACGAGTGAGTAATGCGCGCAGTAAAGGAGTAATACTAGCAATGGACCTTGCAATTAAAATGGAGCGTTACGGAAATCAAAGGGATAAAATGTTTAAATGGTTTTGGGATCGCGGTGTGTTTTTAAGACCACTAGGCAATACTATTTATATTGTCCCGCCTTTTACGACATCGCCCGAGCAGTTAAAATCCTTACATGAAACTATGCTGCAATTCCTAAACGAATTCTAGAATCCAACAGCAATGTCGGGTTTATTACCGATTTTTGCCCTTAAACAAATTTACATTGTTGAAATCACCCATTTTCATACAGAAATCTGCATTTATTACTGCAGTTGATAGTTTTACTATACAACCGCAACACGCTCAATTTACTGTAGAGAATAACGCATTGGTAAGCCGTATTAATCCTAAAGATGAGGAGCGGTTACAAAGCCTTCTAGAAACTCATTCTTCTTACAAGAATTTAGATCGTAGTGTTCAATTAGCATTACTCTGCGCGCAGGATTTAGGAGTTAATAATACACAAACTGCTGTGAATATAGGCAGTAGTCGTGGCGCTACAGGACTATGGGAGAATTTTTATTCTCGCTTTCGCGAAAGCGGAACTGTTCCTACTCCTACCTCACCACTTACTACATTGGGTAATATTTCTAGTTGGGTGGCACAGGATTTAGATCTTAAGGGAATGGCAATGTCACACAGTATTACCTGCGCTACCGCATCGCATGCTATTGTCAATGGTATCGCATGGTTAGAAAGCGGAATGGCACAACAAGTTATTGCTGGTGGTAGCGAGGCTCCATTAACGGAGTTCACCATAGCACAAATGAAAGCTTTGCGCATCTATAGTGAAGCTATTAATGATGAATATCCATGTAAAGCACTGGACGTTGATAAAAAAGAAAATAGTATGATTTTAGGTGAAGCTGCTGCCCTATTACTACTTTCAAAAAAGCAAGAGAATACTAACATTGCAATCACTGGATATGGTACTGCTATAGAGCCCTTAACCAGCGCTACATCCGTATCAGATACAGGCACATGTTTGCAAGAATCAATGAAGCAGGCTATAGGAAAAACTCCATTAAGTGATATCGACGCAGTGATCACACATGCTCCTGGTACGATAAAAGGTGACCGTGCAGAACTTAATGCTATTAAAAAACTCTTTGGCAGCACGACTCCGATACTGTGTAACAATAAATGGCAAGTTGGACATTCGCTAGGAGCAAGCGGTGCATTAAGCGTGTGTATGGCAATTGAAATGCTAGAAAAGCAATGTATTGTATCACCACCATACTTGAACAATCATAAGATTAATACTGCACAAAAAATTCTGGTAAATGCAACTGGTTTTGGTGGTAATGCAGTAAGTTTATTAATTGAAAAACTAAAGTAAACAAGCCTGTCAAGGCTGTTCAACTGATAAAGTGTATTTTTACCCTTGATAAATGAAGACCATGAAACATAATTGGACTAAGGAAGAGATTCTAGAAATATATAACAAACCTATGATGGAGTTGCTTTATGAAGCAGCAAGTGTTCATAGGCAACATCACAACCCTAATCAAGTACAAGTATCTACATTACTATCCATCAAAACAGGTGGTTGCCCTGAAGATTGTGGATATTGTCCACAAGCAGCAAGATACCACACTGACATTGAAGGAAACGACCTTATGAGTGTGCAGCAAGTAAAGGCACAAGCCTTACGTGCAAAATCTGGAGGAAGTTCTCGAGTTTGTATGGGAGCTGCATGGCGTAATGTTAAGGATGGACCAGAATTTGATCAAGTTCTAGAGATGGTGCGCACCATCAATAAACTAGATATGGAAGTATGTTGTACTCTAGGAATGATTACGGAAAATCAGGCCAAACGTCTTGCTGAAGCTGGATTGTATGCCTATAACCACAATCTTGATAGTAGTGAAGAATATTATGAAGAGGTAATAAGTACAAGAGGCTACCAAGATCGACTGGACACTATTGATAACGTGCGTAAAACTAACGTAACTGTTTGTAGTGGTGGAATTATAGGAATGGGTGAATCCATAGAAGATCGAGCAGGAATGCTTGTAGCACTTGCAACGTTAAGTCCGCAACCAGAAAGTGTACCTATCAATGCCCTTGTAGCTGTTGAAGGAACACCTCTTGAAGAGCAGGAACCTGTTTCTATCTGGGAAATGATTAGAATGGTTGCTACTACTCGTATAGTTATGCCACAAACACAAGTAAGATTGAGTGCTGGTAGAACAAGTATGAGCCGTGAAGGACAGGCTATGTGTTTCTTTGCTGGTGCTAATTCAATTTTTGCTGGTGATAAACTGTTAACCACGCCTAATCCAGATGTGAATGAAGACATGAAAATGTTTGAAATGCTAGGATTACAACCTATGAAACCTTTTGTAAAAAAAGCACAACCTGAAACAGTTGAGGCTCAATATTCACAATATAAAGATTTAGGTGAAAAGCCTAAATGGTCTCGTCCTGGTCACAAGATCGACCGAAATGAACAAGCAAAAGCAGCTGCCAAGGTAGCCAAGTAAAACTTGAACATAATTATTTTAAAACCCCATGCAATTACTTTTAATAGTATGGGGTTTTTAATTATGTAAATAAAGAAAAGGCCTTACTGAAAAAGTAAGACCTTTTGAAAACACCTCATTCCCTGACGGTGCTCCATATAACGACTAGTTCTTACTTCCTAAAAGCAATACCTCGTTACAAACAACCTCAGTTGTATATCGTTTAATACCGTCTTTGTCTTCCCAAGCACGAGTAGTCAGCTTACCTTCTATTCCTATTCGATTTCCTTTTTTTACGTATTCATTAATAATTTTGGCAGTTCCGTTATAAGCTACAATGCGATGCCATTGTGTATCAGTTACTTTCTCGCCTATTTTGTTAGTGTAGCGATCTGTAGTTGCCAAAGAGAATTTTGCGATTTGCGAACCACTTTCTAAGTTAATGATTTCTGGATCTTGACCTAGGTTTCCGATAAGTTGTACTTTGTTTGATAAATTACTCATAATAAATTAGTTTGTATGGTTTAAAAAAAATCTTGTTGTCATTGCAGTAACCTTGTGAACTGTTGACGATGCAAATATGAGATGATAACCAAAAGCTATAAGTATTTTAAATGATTGCTTTCGTTTATTTGCGTTTGTAAACGTTTAATTAGAAGGTTTCACCTTGCAAAATCCACAGACCATTCAATCTTTTAATGAATTCTAAATGACTTTACAGCTGTAATTATCTAGCCTATCTTTGCAATGACTTTAAACGTTTTGTATGTACCCATTAAGAAGAAACAGGAGATTACGCTTTAATCATGCAGTACGATCCTTAGTTCGCGAGACTCTCATTTCACCTAACGATTTTATCGTTCCTCTTTTCGTTGTAGAAGGTAGCGGTGTTAAAGAAGAAATTGCATCAATGCCAGATTATTACCGTTATAGTCTTGATTTACTAGAACATGAAGTAAAATCTTTATGGGAAATGGGATTAAAATCGGTACTTCTTTTTGTAAAAGTACCCGACAATCTCAAAGACAATAAAGGTACCGAGGCCATAAATAAAGATGGATTAATGCAGCGAGCTATCAAAACCGTTAAAAACGCTGTTCCTGATATGTACGTAATGACAGATGTAGCTCTTGATCCTTATTCTAGTTACGGGCATGATGGTATTGTAAAGGATCAGTACGTGATAAATGATGAGACCTGTGATGTTCTTGCTCAAATGGCTATTTCACATGCCGCAGCTGGTGCCAATATGGTTGCTCCTAGCGACATGATGGATGGTCGTATTCTCTATTTGCGTGAAGCACTGGAAGAAGAAGGTTATAAAAACACAGGTATAATGAGCTATTCTGCAAAATATGCTAGTGCGTTTTATGGTCCTTTTAGAGATGCTCTTGATAGTGCTCCTGGTTTTGGTGATAAAAAAACCTATCAAATGGATCCAGCTAACAGAACCGAAGCGATTAGAGAAACACTAATGGATATTGATGAAGGAGCAGATATCGTTATGGTTAAACCAGGTTTGTGCTATTTAGATATCGTGCGTGACCTAAAAAATGAAATCGAAGTACCTATAAGTGTCTATCAAGTGAGTGGTGAATATTCAATGCTCAAAGCGGCTGCCGCACAAGGCTGGTTAGATCATGATGCTGTTATGATGGAACAAGTTACCGCAATTAAAAGAGCAGGTGCAGATTTAATCGCAAGTTACTTTGCAAAAGATGTAGTGCGTTTATTATCTTAACATCTAGAGTAAAACCAAATAAAAAAGCCGCTATCTGTTTAGATAGCGGCTTTCCTATTTTACGATTAAAGAATCTAGTTCTTTGACTTTAATACATCACGTATTTCAGCAAGTAATTCTTCTTGCGTAGGACCTGCTGGAGCAGCTGGAGCCTCTTCTTTCGGCTTTTTAGTTTTGTTATAAGCTTTTACGATTAGGAATAGAACAAAACCTACAGTGATCAAATTAATGATAGCGTTGATCCACTTTCCATAAAGGATAGCGTTTTCTGGTTTTTCAACAGTTCCATCGGCTGCTACAACAGCATCTGCAAGAACTACTTTGAACTCTGAAAAATCTTGACCACCAGCAAAGTGACCTACAACTGGCATCATAATATCACTTACGAAACCATTGATTACTAGTCCCATTGCACCAGCTAAAATTACCGCTACTGCAAGATCTATGACATTACCTGTCATAATAAAATCTCTAAACTCTTTAAGCATTGTTTTATATTTTTAAGGTTAACTACCGCAAAATTAGCATTAGTCTTAGAATTAAGGTTTTTTTAAGAAAAAAAAGTAACCGATGTTACATTTTATCGATAAAATACAATATTTATCGTTTAAACACCTTCCTCAATATAGACTCTTGGAACACGTGCCTGAATACCTGTTATTAATTCGTAAGAAATAATACCTACTTCTTCGGCCATTTCTTGGGCATTGTGTTCATTATCATAGATAATAACCTCATCACCTCGTTTACAAGGAATATCCGTTACATCTACCATGAACATGTCCATACAAATTATACCTAGAGTGCGTGCTGGCTTTCCATTTATGTAGACAAAAGCGCCACCATAGCCGTAAACTCTTTTCATACCATCACCGTGACCTAGAGGTATTACGGCGTATGTCATGTCCTTTGAAGCATGGTGGGATCTATTATAACTTATACTCTCGCCTTTTTTAATAGACCGCACCTGTGAGACCACCGATTTAAGGGTTCCTACAGGTTTAAAATTGTCTTGATACTTCTTATCGTTACCGTAACCATACAAACCTATTCCAGATCGCACCATGTCAAAATGGGCATTTGGAAAATTTAATATGCCACTAGTATTACATTGATGTTTTACACAATCATACCCCAATACCGATTCAGCCTTTTTAGCTAATTCAGTAAATGTATCTATTTGCTTTTGAGTGAAGGTAATTTCCTCTAAATCTTCACTAGCTGCTAGATGAGACATCAATCCTTTAACCTTTAAGTGATCCTGCTTATCAAGCATTTCTAGAATAGCGTCAAGTTCCTCACCATCAATTCCTATACGATTTAAACCCGTATTGAATTCTAGGTGAACAGGATAGTTGGTCTGGTGTTTCGCTTTCGCGAAAGCGTAAAAATCCTCCAACATTTCCTTACTGTAAATCACAGGTTCTATGCACCTATCTATACAATCTGGTAGGTTGTGTTGCTGTGCGTGTAATACTAAAATAGGTGTTGTGATTCCGTTGTTGCGCAATTCAACTGCCTCGTCAACATAGGCAACAGCAAAATAATCCACACCACATTCTTGTAATTTTTGAGCCACTGGGACTAGACCGTGACCATAGGCTTGTGCTTTTACAACAGCCATAAACAAGGTGCTGTCACTTATTTTACTACGTAAGAACTTGTAGTTGTGCTCAAGTGCAGCAAGGTTTACAACAAGTCTTGTTCCTCTATGAATCATTGGTTGATTTTGAGGAGATTGATTCTGGATCTTTGACCGGTATGCGTTTTACTTTATCCTCGAGCATTGCTTTATAATAAGCTGCGCGACTTAAAGGCTCATATTCTTGATGTTCCCCTAAAAGGACTACGTCATCATCGGCAGTTTTACGATAACTGTATTGAGCAAGATTACCCGTGCGAGTACAAACTGCGTGTACTTTAGTCACGTATTCGGCGGTTGCCATAAGAGCTGGCATGGGACCAAATGGATTGCCTTTGAAATCCATGTCTAATCCTGCAACGATAACTCTTATACCACTATTAGCTAAATCATTGCATACTTTTACAATCTCGTTATCAAAGAATTGCGCTTCATCGATCCCTACCACATCGCAATTCATAGCTAGTAAAGGAATATTTGCGGCAGCAGGAACCGGTGTGCTTTGAATTTCATTGGCATCATGTGAAACGACCATTTCTTCATCATAGCGTACATCAACTGCCGGTTTAAAAATTTCTACTTTCTGTTTAGCAAATTGAGCCCTTTTAAGTCTTCTAATAAGCTCTTCTGTTTTTCCAGAAAACATTGAGCCACAAATGACTTCAATCCAGCCAAACTGTTCTTTATGATTTACCGTATTTTCTAGAAACATTTTGTAATTTACAGGCGTTAAAAAAGTGAGCTTGTCAAGATACTTGCTCATGCCCAAAAATACAAATAAACTACAGGCAGACGATAGCATGGAAAAGAAAATAGTAGCACAACTTACAAGTATTGCGCACCGCATTTTACAAATGAAGAATAAAGAAGATGTGCTCCAGCTTAAAGGTGAAGCGAGAGAATTGTATGAAAAATTAAGTGTACTAGCATTTGTACAAGAGAATTTAGATGCTGGTTCTTTATCTGGTAATGATTCTTCTGAAAAAATCAAAGCTGCCTCAACTACAGATAGTGTTGCTACAGATGATGAGACTGTAAACCTGTCTAGTAATAGTGAAAATATTGTTGAAGAAAATACAGCCGCTGATATTAATGATCAGGATTCTACAGCTAACCTACAAAATGAAGTTGAAGATGATGCTGTTATTGATAACTATGCCGATGAGAATGAAGATCATGTATTTGCCAGTAATGATTTAAGTGATTTATTTGTTCCTGTTGATGAAGACACCCGTGAAGAGATGGATTTACCTGGTATTAAAACTATCCATAAAATGGTAGAAGAAATGCCCGATGAAGTTCCTGAAGTAGAAATAGAGCTGCCAGACACTCAAAAATACATGAAGAATGATTTTGTAGAAATCACTGCAGACTTTAAAGAAATGCCAGTATTTGAGCGTAAGGTCAACGACACTAATGAAGATAAACCCAAGTCATTAAATGAGCGATTAAATGCTGGAATGAAAATAGGGATGAACGATAGGTTAGGATTTGTTAAACATTTATTTGGTGGTAGTGATCAAGATTTTAATCGTGTGGTCTCTCAATTGAATACGATTCCTAGTTATGATCAAGCCTTACAATTTATTAATACTATGGTTAAACCAGATTATAACAATTGGTCAGGTAAGGAACCGTATGAACAGCGTTTTCTTGAAATAGTAGAACGCAGTTTCTAAAAAATCATATTTTGCCGTTACCCTTATTCTCTAAAACCTTAAGCTTACAAGGATATGATATAGAACAAGCTAAGCTAGAGTATGCTCTATTATTAAAAAGTACAGTTCAAGAAATTGAGGATAGAAAAGCAGCAATAGTAGCGCACCATATTACACATAATCCATTTTATTCTTCTATAACTCAAAGTAATGAATGGGATTCATTACCTATTCTCACTAAAAGAGATCTACAACAACCGCTTGAAAAAAGAATAACACCAGGATACAAAAAACTATTTAAAGGAAAAACTAGCGGTAGCAGTGGTCATCCTTTTTATTTTGCCAAGGACAAATATGCCCATGCCATCACTTGGGCAGCTTTTTTTAATGCTTATAATGAACATGATATAAACCTAGATAAAGATTATCAAGCTAGGTTTTATGGGATACCTTTAAGTGGCAAGTCTAGGTATATTGAACTATTAAAAGACTATGTAAGCCAGCGCAAGCGATTTCCTATTTTCAATCTTAATGAAGAGGTCCTTGAGTATTTTATAGATAGATTCAAAAAATCTCCCTTTCAATACATCAATGGTTATACGAGTAGCATTTTATTACTTGCACAATATTGTATCAATAACAATCAGGTATTAAAAAATCTATGCCCTACTTTAAAAGCGTGTATTGTTACTAGTGAAATGTTGTTTCCTGATGATCGAATAACGCTAGAAAAGGGTTTAGGTATTCCTATTATTAATGAGTATGGCGCTAGTGAAGTTGGATTGATTGCTATGGAGAATTCAAACAACCTGTTTGTACTTAATAATAACAATCTATTTATTGAAGTAGTTGACGATAACAACAAATCAGTTCTACCAGGTCAAACTGGACGTATATTAATCACCGATTTATATAACAAGGCACATCCTATGATACGCTATGAAATAGGCGATATAGGTAGTATTGAAACCCATTCTAGTGGCAAGTTAATTTTAAAACAATTACAAGGTAGAACAAGCGACGTAGCTAGGTTACCAAGCGGCAAGGTTGTGCCAGGCCTTACCTTTTACTACGTTACAAAAAGTATTTTTAATACAGATTCTGATATTCTAGAATTTATTGTAATTCAAACAACTCCTAGTGAATTTGAGATCCAATATGTGAGTAAAAACGAATTGTCTGATTCATTGAAAAGTAAAATTCAGCGCTCTATGGATGAATATTTAGAACCTGGTTTATCTGTAATTTTCACAAAAAAAGAATTTCTAGATCGTAGCACACGAGGAAAATTAAAACAATTTATAAGCAACGTTCAAGGTATTTAGCCTGTCCTTTTTATTCAATGTTATTTCTTACTTTTGTCCGTTGCTATGGGACTTAATCTAGAACAAATACCGAGAGTAAAAACACTTAGTAAAGCAGATTTTATAAAGTATTATTTAAAACCTCAAAAACCAGTTGTAATTGAACAACTTACAGAGGACTGGCCTGCATATGAAAAGTGGAATCTAGAATACATACGTAAAATGGCTGGCGATCAGACTGTGCCACTTTACGATGACAGACCTGTACGACATGATGAAGGTTTTAATCAAGCTCATGCAGAAATGAAAATGACAGATTATATAGATCTGTTACTTGAAAAACCTACCAATTTCAGAATATTTCTTTATAACATTCTTAAAGAAGTACCTGCCTTACAAAAAGACTTTAAATTTCCAGACATTGGCTTAAAGTTGATTAAAGGTTTACCCATGATGTTCTTTGGTGGGACCGATTCAAAAGTGTTTATGCATTTTGATATAGACTTTACAAACATTTTACACTTTCATTTTCACGGTAAAAAACGTTGTATAATTCTACCACCTGATCAATCAAAGTATTTATATAGAGTTCCTCATTCTTTAATTTCTAGAGAAGATATCGATTTTACAAATCCTGATTTTGATAAGTGGCCAGCGCTTAAGCAAGCACAAGGGTATGTATGTGAGCTCAATCATGGTGAAATGTTATATATGCCAGAAGGTTACTGGCATTATATGCACTATTTAACACCAGGGTTTTCAATAAGCTTGCGCAGTTACCCTAGAAAAATTAAAAATCTAGGAAAAGCTCTTTATAATCTGCTTATCATGAGACACTATGACAACTTCATGCGCAGGCGTAAAGGTCAAGAATGGATAGATTATAAAAACGAGCAAGCTATCGTACGTACTCATAAAAAATTAGGGATCAAGGTATAAGTTCTTGAATTTTCTCATATACCAAATTACTTTCCCATCCTCGGTAAAGTAGGTAATCAGCAAGTTTTTTACGTCTTTTATACTTATCCTTCTCTTTAAGTTGGTTATTACGCTTTCGCGAAAGCGTATCAAACACATGGTAATAATCCTCTGGTTCAATCTCTTGGAGCCCAACCTTTATGGTTCTATCATTAAGACCTCGCATTTTGAGCTCTCTGATAATTCGTTGTTTTCCCCAACTTTTAATTCTGAACTTGCCTCTGGCAAAAGCACCTGCAAACCTAGTTTCATTCAAAAAGTCGTGTTCTATCAAATGACCAACCACCTCATCGATTGCGAGTTGAATCATGTTCATTTTTCTTAACTTTTCAACTACTTCCTTGTGACAACGTTCCTGATAAGCACAGTATCGTTCTAGGGTGCGTTTTGCCTCCTCAACAGTAAAAGAACCGTGTGTAGGGTTCATAAAACTATATTTCTTTTTTCACTATGGTACTGCTGGCCTGCGCTGTGCACATCATGGTAAGATCGGCAATATTTACATGTGGTGGTCTTGTGATTGCAAACAAAATAGCATCTGCCACGTCTTCTGGTTGTAAAGGCATGTAACCTTTATAGACCTGATCGGCTCGATTAGTATCTCCTTTAAACCTCACCTTGCTAAAATTTGTTTCTACTAATCCTGGGTTCACAGCTCCTACTCTAATACCGTAAGGATTTAAATCCAATCTCATTCCTGTTGTAATTGCATCAACCGCATGTTTACTACCACAGTAAACATTCCCTTTTGGATAAACCTCTTTACCAGCGGTAGATCCTATGTTTATTATATGACCACGACCTGCGTCTCTCATTTGTGGTATAATAGCCTTGCTTACATAGAGCAATCCCTTTACGTTAATATCCAGCATGGCATCCCAATCTTCAGTTGAACCTTGATCAATCGCATCAAGACCATGAGCGTTACCAGCGTTATTGATTAAAATATCAATAAAATCAAATGGCTCGTTTGTCAAACTAGCTATTGCCTTGTTGACAGCCACCTGATCTCGTACGTCAAAACTTAATGTTGTAACTGGAACGAGATCTCCTAATTCCTTCTCTAGTTCATTTAACTTTTGGGTGTTACGTCCACATAGAACAAGTGAAAAACCATTTTCTGCTAGCGTAATGGCGGTTGCTAGTCCTATTCCACTAGTGGCACCGGTAATTAAAGCTGTCTTCATTTAATTTGTTTTAAACTTCCTTTTTCAAATTCTTTATAATGGATAATTAAAGCTATTATCCTACTAAATAAGGATATGGTAAAGATAAAGTTTTGCCATTCCCGATAAAAAGGTTTAGAAAAGATCTTCCCTTTCATCTAGTTAAAATAGAAAATGACAGTTGAGGTATGTGATTTCACATTTCAGGTAACTCAATTCTTTGTACACATAAGGTAATCACACTTTTGTATGAGAATAAAAACTGAAAACCATGAAAATTCTTAATTACCTCATTTTCTTTATAAGTATATCATCAATAGCCCAAACCAGCATTACAGGAACAGTTGTAGAACCAGATGGCACACCAGTTCTAGGTGCCAATGTTTATTTAGAAGGCACCTATGATGGAACGACTACAAACATGGATGGAGTATTTAACTTTACCACTACCCAAACAGGTGCTCATACACTGGTAATTACTTTTATAGGATATGATGAGTTTAGGCATAATGCAAGCGTAGGCCAAATGCAAGAAATCAAAGTACGCTTACGCGAAAGCATGAATTCACTTAACACGGTTGTGATTAGTGCAGGCAGCTTTAGTGCTGGAG
This sequence comes from Nonlabens sp. SY33080, assembly GCF_011784885.1. NCBI lineage: Bacteria > Pseudomonadati > Bacteroidota > Flavobacteriia > Flavobacteriales > Flavobacteriaceae > Nonlabens > Nonlabens sp. SY33080. Next base: position 2,142,959 of record NZ_CP050461.1, on the reverse strand, counting down.
ATAATTCAAAAACCAACGCTTTAAAACCCTTAGACATTGTTACTACTGCAGGTGCGCTAGGAGATGTTATAGGCGCTTTTCAAACACTTCCAGGAACCAGTGCAAATCCAGATGACGGACGCTTATTCATAAGAGGTGGCCAGGCTGATGAAACACAAATTTTCATCGATGGTAGTAGAGTTTTTCAACCTTTCTTACCCGTTACAGGTAACATTCCTACTCGTGGTAGATTTTCTCCCTTCTTATTTGATGGCATTTCTTTTTCCACTGGTGGTTACAGTGCGGAATTTGGGAATGCACTGAGCGGAGTTTTACTTCTAAACTCAACCGATCTACCGCTCGAGGAACGTACAGATTTATCTGTCATGACCGTAGGAGCATCAGCTAGTAGAACAGAAATTTGGAATAACGAAAGTATTACTGTAAACGCATCCTACTTTAATCTAGGCCCTTACAACGAGCTCATCCCTCAAAACAATCAATTTGAAGACCCATATCAATCTCTCGCAGGTGAAGCTGTGTATCGTAAAAAAACTAACAAAGGCCTGTTCAAAGCCTATGGAGCCTATTCCTATTCCGATTTTAGTCTCATTCAAGAAGACATTAATTTACCAGATGGAATTTTCTTTGGACTTAATAACCACAATCTTTATGGTAATTTAAATTACGAAGTCGAATTAGGTAACGAGTGGTCATTAGAATCAGGAGCAAGTTTATCCCATGACCGCAACCAATTAAAGATATCAGAAACTAGAATTAGAACACAGCAAAATGCTACCCATTTAAAAGTAAAAACAAATAAACGGTATAGCAATTATTTTAATATGAGTTACGGTATAGAGCAGTTCTCTATTAACACCAATCAAGACGTTGCATTAACAAATGAAAGCTTTAAATCAGGGATCACCTTTTCCAATACTGCTGCCTATGCTGAATCTGAAATATTTGCCAATAAAAGCCTGGCCTTTAAGATAGGCGTACGTGCCGATTATTATGACCACCTACAAAAAGTTAATATCTCACCTAGATTGAGCGCAGCACTCAGTTTAACTGATCACAGTCAGGTCTCTCTAGCTTATGGTGATTTTTACCAACCGCAAACAGATCAAGCTTTGCAATATGAGTCTAGGCTAGATAATCAAAGAGCAACCCATTTTATAGCTAATTATTTATATAAGAAAAATGGCCGCATGCTACGTATTGAGGCATATCGAAAAAACTATAACCAGTTATTACGATACGATACAAGCATGCCAGAGATCAATAGTTCATTTAATACAACTGGTGATGGATATGCGCAAGGGTTAGACGTATTTTGGAGAGATGACAAAAGCTTGAAAAACCTTGAATACTGGGTAAGTTATAGTTATTTAGATACTGAAAGACAATTTAGAAACTTTCCTGAACAGGCAACTCCCAATTTTGCTACCGATCATAATTTAAGTATCGTAACTAAATATTGGTTAGAAGATTGGAAGTCTCAATTAGGTCTTACTTACAATCTAGCAAGTGGTAGGCCTTATACCGATCCCAACAGTAGTGGATTTCAAAACAGCAAGGCAAAATCATTTCAATCTTTAGATATGAGCTGGGCTTACCTCATCGATGATCAAAAAATCTTATATCTATCTGTAAGCAACGTTTTAGGTCGTGATAATGTATTTGGTTATCAATATAGTAATACACAAAACTCAAATGCGCAATTTGACCGTAGAACTATAGGGCAAGCTGCGGATAGGTTTATTTTCCTTGGATTTTTCTGGACGATAGGTGGTAACGATAATCAATTGGATAATTTATAAGAGCAACAACTCAGTACTGTTAAATAACAGTTGGGTTTATTACGCTTTCGCGAAAGCGAACTCACACATAAACTTGTATCATATTTAAAAACAAAACATTATGAAAACTCTTTATTTACTACTAGTAATATGTATCAGTCAACAAGTCATTGCTCAATCACCTTATGAAAAAGCCATGAACAAAGCATTCACCTCGATGAAAACAGACTTGATTGAAGCCGCACCACAATTTGAACAAATCGCGAGAGTAGAAAAAGAAAATTGGTTGCCAACATATTATGCTGCATTTTGCTATTTAAATAGTTCTTGGGGACAAAACCCAAAAGATCAAACTGCACTGTACTTGAAAAAAGCGCAAGAACAAATTGATAATGCCTTATTAATTTCTCCAGATAATACAGAGGTCATGGTTTTACAAGCACTACTTTATACTGCTTATATAACCATGGATAGTAGCACTTATGGTATGAAGTTATCACCTAAAGTAACAGCGATCTATGAGAAAGCTATGAAGTTAACACCTAATAATCCACGAGTAGTGACTAGCAGGGCACAATGGTTAATAGGTAGTGCCAAGTTTTTTGGTAAAGACATAACACCTTACTGCAGTCAACTTGATACCGCACTTGAGTTATTTGAAAAAGAAACTCCAGATGGTTATGCACCTAGATGGGGAAAAGAAGGGACTATTGAACAGCTTAAAAATTGTCAATAATACTTATGTAGTATTTTTGAAAAAAACTTTTATGCTAGGTAAAATTGAACATTTAGGTATAGCCGTGAAGGATCTCGATAAAGCAAACGAAACCTATACCAAGTTATTAGGGAGAACACCTTATAAACAAGAAGAAGTAGCTAGTGAGCACGTTATGACTAGCTTTTTCATGAGCGGTGAGAATAAAATTGAGCTTTTGGCCGCTACGCATGAAGACAGCGCTATTTCAAAATACATTGCAAAACGAGGAGAAGGAATACATCATGTGGCTTTTGCTGTTGAAAACATCTATGAAGAACTAGAAAGGCTTAAAAAAGAAGGGTTCACTATTTTAAATGCAGAACCTAAGAAAGGTGCTGATAATAAGCTTATTGCGTTTGTGCATCCAAAAGACAGTAATGGTGTTCTAGTAGAATTATGTCAAGAAATAACAGAATAATTTGCTACAACCGACAAATAGATTAAATTTGCAGTCCTTTTAAAGGAAGAAAGAAATAAAACAACTTCTTTCGGGCCTATAACTCAGTTGGTTAGAGTATCTGACTCATAATCAGAAAGTCCCTGGTTCGAGCCCAGGTGGGCCCACAACTTGAAAAGCCATTCAGTTTACTGAGTGGCTTTTTTGCTTTACAATACTTTATGTAATTAGTTTATAACTCGTTACGTCTGTACTATTTAGTAAAAGACAAAAGGTGACTTAATGCATTACACAAAGAGAAAAACCATTCGTCGACACTTAACTGCCATCCGTCGACACTTAAAAGTGTAGTCATCGATAATAGAGCTGAGATTTTGAGCATACATGCTAATTTGCTGCACAATTTTACCGTTATGAAAGGTCGTTCCCTTAAAATTTTACTTTTAGAAGATGATACTATTGAAGTGATGAAGGTCAATCGTGTTATTAACTCTCAAGAAATAAAACATCAACTCATAGAAGCCAGTAATGGTGAAGAAGCTTTAGATATTCTAAATAAAAAAGATAGTTTACCAGATATTATTTTATTAGACCTAAATATGCCAAAAATTAATGGTATTGAGTTTTTAGAAAAGTTAAAGAACGATGACAGATTGCGCTACATTCCTGTAATTGTTCTTACAACATCGGGTAATCATCGTGACCTATTGGAATGTTATAAAATAGGTGTGGCAGGATATGTTCTTAAACCTTTAAAATATGAAGATTACGTTTTTAAAATGGAAAAACTCTTATCTTACTGGAGTATAAATGAACTAATCACCTTATAAGAATGAAAGGAATCATATTCACAGAATTTTTAGAACTAGTAGAAGAAAAATTCGGACTCTCGATGGTTGATACCATTATCAATGAATCTGAATTGGAATCTCAAGGTATATATACCTCGGTTGGGACCTATGAGTTTTCAGAAATGTTACAACTCATTACCCATTTAAGTAAAAACACTAATATTTCTGTAGATGATTTGCTACTTGTTTATGCAGAACATTTGTTTGCTGCCTTAATCAATATGCATCCCAATATCGTAGAGCACTATAAAGACCCCATGGATCTCGTAGCCTCTATCGAAAATCACATTCATGTTGAAGTAAAAAAAATATATCCCGAAGCTCAACTACCTACTTTTGAAATACAAGAGAAAAATTCTGATTCAATGAAGATAATTTACAAATCAGATAAGGCTCTCTATATGCTTTGTAAAGGATTGATGACAGAAACATTCAAGCTGTTTAAAACTCCTGTAAATATTGAGTTCTATAAACTCAATGAATTAGGAACTGAAGTAAGATTTGATATAAGCTATGCTTAAATGTCAAAAAACGAAATAGACATATTAAAAAGGGCTTTATCTAGAGAAAAAATGGCCCGTAAACAAGCTGAAAAAATTCTAGAAGAAAAGTCTGCAGATTTATATAAGTTAACTCAAGAACTTAAGAGTAGTAACCAACAGCTTGAAAAGCTTATTTATGAAAAAAACTCGCAGTTACAAGGCGTTTTTGAAAACATAGTAGATGCTTATGTTATTATGGACCTACAAGGTAAGGTCCTTAAAATGAATGATTCTGCGATAGAGTTATTGGAACAGAATAATGAAGAAAAAGAATTTAGTTTATTAGAGTTAGTAAAAGACAATGATCTTGACCATGTTGCTAATGGCTTTAACAAATTAATCACCAAAGGTTCTATTACTAATTTTCAAATTCACATCCACACTAAATCGGGAAAAACTAGGTTAGTCCATATCAATGCTAGTATTATCAAAAACGAAGAAGGTAAACCTGTTGCAGCACAAGGTATAGTACGAGATATTACGTTAGATGCGGCCTATCAAAAGGCTGTTGAGGCTGAAAGAATAAAGTATAGGTCTATCATTGATAATATGAATATCGGTCTAGTTGAAGTAAACTCAAACGACGAAATTCAACTAGTAAATAGGAGATTCATTGAAATGACTGGCTATCAAGAAGAAGAGCTTATCGGAAGAAATGGAAAAGACTTTCTTTTAATTGATGCAGAAAAGAAAATTTTTAATCCCGATGAAACAGAACTTTTTGATGACGGATCTTATACTTATGAACTAAAAATTAAAAACAAGAATCAAGAAACTAAATATTGGTTATCCAGTGGTATTAAAAACGTTGATGTAAAAGGAAATCAATTAGGATCAATAAGAATTCATCTTGATATTACAGATTTTAAGAACCTTCAATTACAAAAGGAAGATCTAGTTAAAAGTCTAGAAAAAAGTAATAATGAGTTAAAAGAATATGCTCATATAGTTTCTCATGACTTAAAATCACCATTGCGTAGTATTAACGCATTGGTTTCTTGGTTAAGAGAAGACAATAAAGGTATTTTAAATGATTCCAGCATTCAAAATATTGAGTTGATTGAGTCTACTCTAGAAAAAATGGAATCATTAATTAGTGGAATTCTCGAGTATAGCGTTTTAGACAAAAACGTAGAAGCTTTTAAAAAAGTGAATCTGGAAAGCTTAATAAGCGAGGTAATCGAAATGATCTACGTTCCAGATCATATTCAAATCAAGATAAATAATAAATTCCCTATTATAAATGGTGATAAAATTAAACTACAGCAATTATTCCAAAATTTAATTGCTAATGCCATTAAATACAATGATAAAGATCTTGGTACTATTACCCTTAACTGTAAAGATCAAGGTAGTTATTACGAGTTTGCGATTGAGGATAATGGGATAGGAATTGAAGAGCAATATCATCAAAAAATCTTTAAAATTTTTCATGCCCTTCATCACTCAAAAGACTCGTCAGGAATTGGTCTTTCAATTGTAAAAAAAATAGTCAATTTACATGGTGGCGAAGTATGGCTAGATAGTACTCCTAATCAAGGAACCACTTTTTATTTTACCTTAAAGAAATAACTATGTTAATCACGTCTAACACTAGCAAAGATATTGCTCTGGATATTAAAGATCACGTAGGTGCTCACGGTGCTTTAATTGCAGTTGCAGAACATACAGAATTGGATATTCCAGCATTAGTTGATGATCTCAATGAGATTGGAGTCACTTTTATGGGTGGGATTTTTCCAAAAGTCATTCATAACAATCAGGTTATTGAAAAAGGTATAGTAATCAACACCTTACAAAATTTAGAAAAGATTTGTTTGATAAAAGAATTAAGTTCAACCAATTACACTATTCCAAAATTTGAATTTCAAGATGGTTCCTACAGTATAATCACCTACGTTGACGGTTTGACTTCAAATATTTCTCATTACATGAGTAAATTGTATGAAAATTATGGAATGCAAACGAATTATTTTGGCGGTGGCGCAGGCAGTTTGTCACTTCAACAAAAACCATGTGTATTTACTAATGAAGGATTTTTTGAAGACGCAGCGGTCTATAGTATTGTTAAAATGTCATCCCATATTGGAGTAAAACATGGATGGAGTAAAGTTGACGGCCCTTATATCGTTACCAAAGCAGATGGTGATGTCATTCAAGAGATAAACTGGCAAAACCCTTTTGAAATCTATAAAACTGTTGTAGAAAAGCACTCTAACAAAAAATTCAGTGATGATAACTTTTTTGATATTGCAAAGGGCTACCCTTTTGGCATTGTTAAAAACGATGGTGAGTGCATTGTAAGAGATCCATTAATGACTAATGAGAAAGGAGAGATAATTTGTATCGCCGAATTAGAGGACAACGCACTGGTTGATATTTTGAACGGAGACAACAACTCACTAATAAAAGCAGCTGAACAAGCTGCTCAAGAAAGTCTGTTACACGCTAGCAAACCGAGAAAGGCAATAATAATTGACTGTATTTCTAGGGTACTGTTTCTAGAAACAGATTTTGATAAAGAACTTCGCTCAATAACAGGAACACTAAAAGAAAAATATCCACATATTTCAATAAGTGGGGCACTCACGTTGGGTGAAATATCGTCATACGGTGAAGGATTTCTTGAATTCTATAATAAAACAGTTGTAGTAGGATTATTTGAATAATGCAAATACAAAATCACATACTTGAGGTTTTACAGTTATATGAATACGCAATGGCTATTGGGAAATCTTTGGATTTTAAAGATAATTGTGAGTCATTTATAAAATTGCTGCTCAAGCGCCAAAATTTGAATGCAGCTTGGGTACTTAAAGAAAAAGAAAATTATTTTGAAACTGTTTATTCTTTACCAAAAGGAACAAGTTTAAGAATCAAAGGATCAGAACTGCCCTTGTCTATAATTGATAATGAATACATACTGCTCGATGTTGAAAAACATGAGATTTTAAATCAACTATCTCCGATTTCTTTAAAAGAAGGTCATGTTGCTGTTTATAATTTAAAAACTATTGGGTTTTTATTTCTGTACACCAAAAAAAATAATTTAAATCAAAAGGAATTAGTACAATTAAAACCGGTAATTGACAAGTTTACAACTAGCTTGCGTGCGAGTACAGCATTTGAAGAACAACAAAATTTATTAAATAATTTAGAAGCCAGAAATCAAGAGTTAAGTGATTATGCTCATATGGTTTCCCATGACTTAAAATCCCCTTTACGCAGTATTGACACATTATCTTCCTGGCTTCAAGAAGATTATAAAAACTCACTAGATGCTACTGGGCAACAACATCTTGATACAGTAAGGGAAAATGTTCTCAAAATGGATAACCTTATTGATGGTATTCTACAATATTCTAGTATCGATAAACACAATTCCGATTTTTATGATGTCCATCCTAACAAGATAATTTCTGAAATCATAAATTCCATAGTTGTTCCCGAAAATATAAAACTTGTAGTTAATGAATTACCCGTTATTAAAGGTGATACTTACAGAGTACGACAACTATTCCAAAACCTGATTACCAATGCTATAACCTATAATGACAAAGAACAAGGTTATATTGAAATAGGTTACAACAATAGTGAAAAAGGTATGTTTTACATAAAAGATAACGGTATAGGAATCGATAAAAAATACCATCAAAAAATATTCAAAACCTTTGAAAAGCTCGAGAATAAAAAAGGTTCTTCAGGAATAGGCCTTTCAATAGTAAATAAAATTATTGAGTATTATAACGGACAAATTTGGATAGAATCTGAGCCAGGAATAGGAACCACATTCTTTTTTACATTACCTAAAACATGACAGAACAACCCAACCGCTCCTATATAGATGCACTTTGTCGAGGCGATAAAGTATTTGAAGAAAAATTAATCAAGGTCATCAAATTGGAATTTCCCAATGAGGTAAAGGTCTATCATGAAGCCTTTAATGAAAAAAAACAAACCAAAACTGCAGAGGCTGTTCACAAACTCAAACATAAAATAAGTATCTTAGGGCTAGAAAACGGTTATCAAACAGCCGTTAAATATGAGGATGAAATAAGAGAAGGTAACTACGACTTGCATAAAGAGTTTGAAGCTATTCTTAACAGCATGTCTACCTACTTAAAAACACTAGAATAGCCAGCAAAATGAAATGTATTATCATAGATGATGAAGCTACGGCAAGATTAATCATTGAAAATTACTGTAGTGATATAAAAGGTTTACAAATTATCGAGCAGTTTTCAAATGCTATCGACGCCATGAAATACCTTAATCAACACACTGTTGATTTAATCTTTCTAGATATTCACATGCCTAATTTTAATGGTATGGATTTTATTCAAACCATTAAAAATCCACCTAATGTAATACTCACCACGTCAGATTCTAATTTTGCTATTGAAGCTTTTGAATATGAGTGTATTGTAGGCTATCTAATTAAACCCATTGACCTTAATAAGTTTAATAAAGCTGTTCAAAAAGCCGTTACACAGTTTAAGTCTAAAAAAGTTGAAAATCAAAAAGCCGATGTAAGCCTTAACGAAGATGATATTCTATATGTAAACATTGACAGAAGACTCATTAAAATTGATATGCCTTCTATTTATTTAGTTGAAGCCAAAGGCGATTACATAATGATTAAAACTGAAACAAAAAACTATATCGTACACAGCACATTAAAGAAAATTGAGGAGAAATTACCTGATCATACCTTTCTTAAGGTACACCGTTCTTACATCATCAACGTTCAAAAGATCATTGATATTGAAGACAATTGTGTGTTGATTAAAAAGGACATCGTTCCAGTAAGCAGGTCCAATCGCCCTATCTTAATGAAACGATTAAATTTATTGTAGTAGATGTGATATATTACGCTTTCGCGAAAGCGTGTTAACCACCTATAAAAGAATCCAGTAATCTTACTGATCAAACCATTCAACTACACTTAACGCCTGTCTAGCGAAAATACACCTAACAAGGTCGTTTATAATTCTAATTTTGACACATATAAACAAAGTCAAGATGAAGAAAATACTACTCCTTTTGTTATTCGTATCTCAGTTAATATGGGCTCAAGGTTATCAATATCTAGGAGCCTATGATTCCATGGGTACACCTTTATATTTAGAAAACCCAGGTGATGTGGTAGGTAGCGACACTATGGATATGGTGGGTTATTCTTTGCCAGAAGGTTATCCTGTTCCCATCTACAATCCTCACTATATAACAGCTGGATACGATACCGATCTTATTATTGATAGTCTAGCAGACGTTTGGGTAACCTTCGTAAGTGAAGGTGCAGGTTATAAGAATGTTTTAGGTTTTTACACCTATGATGTTAATAATCCTCCAGTTACAGCTCCTACTCCATCAGACATAACGATTATTTTTCCTAACGTATCTGCACTATACAGTGGTGGCGGATTATTAGCTGGTGATAAAGTTAAAATAGGAACTTTTCCTGCAGGAACGGGAATTGGATGGGTTCTTTTAGCAAATGCATGGAATAGTTCTACATCTTCTATAGGTAATCCACTTTGGGCTGTACACTCAAACCCAGACTTTAACCCAGAAGCCCTACCCGAACTACAGCATCATAATGTCTTGCTACAAGATGCCGAAAACGAAAGAATCATTTTAGGATTTGAAGATGTAAGAAGAGATTACGGCTCGTGCGATAATGATTTTAATGATGCTGTATTTTATATTTCTGCAAATCCATACACTGCATTGAGAACAACAAATTATGCCGATGTAAGCAAATCGGCAACTGTAACATCGGGAAATACAGGTGGTTTAGAAAGTGATGGTAAGCTAGCTAGCCTAGTTGCAGTTAGAAATTTTAAACGATCTAAAGATAACCATCAATCAAATAAGAAAAATCAAGAGAGTTTTACTTCATATATTTCAAAAAACGGCGGAACTCAAACGACTCTAGATACTTACATTCCTAATACAGGAATGTATGGAACTGAAGTGGCACAAGTATCTACACCGCAAGACCTTATAGGAATTACCAATGCAAATGAAGTTTTATCAGTAGATTATTATGAACAAAGTAATCGCGTAGCGGCTGTTCTAGCAACTAGTACAACAGGATCTATATACGATCATTCCAAAGTTATTTGCGACCGATTAAATAATTCCTCACTGGACGACGTACGTGTAGTAACCGTAAATGGGTATCCCATGATAAGTTCAAAAATAACTCGAGCCAATGGTGAGGTAGAGTACGCATTGGGTTTTTCCATTAAACACGACGGTGCCCAAAATGAACTCTATAGTTTGTGGGAAATAGGCCAGTATCCTACAGGAGATTATTACAATTTTCAAGTATGGGGAAGTTCTTTTTCACAGGTTTTTGCAATTACTAATGGTATCCTAAGCAACTTTAACCAATCTCAATCTGTAGTTAATACTACCATTACAGCTAAAGTGCCAGAGGTGTTCGTAAATTCTGGTTACTATAAAAATGGAGCGCTACACCTTACTATTACAAATAAAACTGGTGTCCTTAATATGAATTTTTCTGGGAATTTGTCTGTAACAGAACAATCTGGAAGACAAAACATCACGCAGTCCATTAATCTTTCAGGCGCTTATCAAGAAGATATAATAATTCCAACTGGTGGATTATTTGATATTGGATTTTCTATCAATACAGGATCTTCACAGCCCGACACTCTATATCTAGCTGATGGACCATGGGGACTGGACTATCTAGACACCTATGCAACTGTATCACAGTTTGATATTAATGCGGGTAATACATCGGTTTTACCAAACGTTTATCATGTGGAACGTAATCCTATTGTAACTGGTAATGTAAAGGGTAATATCAACCTTTTTAGACACCTATTACCTGGTGATCAAAGTCTGGATATAACAAATTATGACACCATTCAATTTGATTTAAGCAATGACCAAGATGTAGAAATTGTTCTGGTTCCAAATGCAGATATCGCCTGGACTGACAGGTATACCTTTACCATTCCGGCTAATCAGGGAAATACTACTACTACTCATACGATAAGAATAAATGAATTTGAAAATAGATCAGGAGTTCCATTCTCTTATTCAGACATTAAAACTATTGTTTTTTCAGTTATAAGTGATTATTCCACAACTATTCCATTTTCAATAAGTATTAATGATTTAAAAATCGGTCAATTTTCAACGTTGTCGGTGAACCAAAATTACGATGCTATTGCACAGGTTATGGTGTATCCTAATCCGGCTAGTACAACTGCCTACTTTAAGTTGCCAGAATCTACAAGTTCAATTGAACTACACATATATGATATGAATGGAAGATTGATAGATCGTAAAACTGAATCTTTGTTAGAAACTGAGAATAGCTTTAAATATGATGTGACTTCGCTTAAAAAAGGCTATTATGTTTATAAAATTCTTACAGCAAATAATGAATCTTTTATGGGGAAACTCATGAAACAATAGGTATAAGGAATTGTGGTTAGTTATGTTTTCGCGACCGAGCAAAGCGAGGGAAGACAGAAAAAAGGCTTGGAGTAATCTTAGCCTTTTTTTAGTCCATTTTTTTTGCTTCTGAAAAATTAAATAGTGGTCTTTTTGTAATGTACCATCTAAGGTTCAAACCAAATTCAGTAAACGTAAAACCAGCGGTGGTTGTTGACGCAATATTACTTTGCAATCCATATAAATCAATAAAAGCTCGATCTGACAATTTGTAACCCAATTTGGCCTGTACACGATAAGTAGATTGACTAGGATTGTCTTCTATGACTTGTAAACCTGTAGCAAGATTAATGTCGTAATACCATTGATTGATCTTAATCGAATTAAGATCTCTATTAAGGTTTAAGAAAATTTCTACAGCATTAAAACTGCTAGGGCTAAAATATGTGGTAGGCACTTGATTTTTAAAGCTTATATATTGGTAGTTTACACCGGCTTTAAGAACAGGTTTTTTGAAAATGTTATAATATAATGAGGTAAAAAGCAAATTACGAGTATTATTATCGTTCTGCGAGGTATAATAATATTGAGTAAACCATCCTAAGTTGAAATTGGTACTTAGATTATAGTTTACATAATAGTTGTTTTGAATCAATTGTCTATCTAGTAAAGCTGCATTGAAACTTTCCAGAGTGCGTTGATAACCTAATGATAAGGATTGTAATTTGAGTGCGTTAATATTGAGTGAGAGGTTTGTGACAACCTGACTTTGGTTAGTATTCTCACTATTAGTGTTAATGACACCCAACAACCCTTTTAAATCAATTTTTGGAATTATCGTGTATTTAGATCCTATTTGGAATGAGTGTGCGGTTGCTGTAGTAGATAACAAATCATTATTTGTATTTCTATAAGTATAATCTGCTAGTAATTCCCATTTTGCACTCATAGGAACTTTTAGTGTGAGTTGTGAACTATACGCCTCATTTTCACCATTATCAAAGCTATAGCTAGGTTTGATATTTAAGTATGGAGTAAAACTTTGATCTATATTTTTTAGAAACTTAGTAACGTCTTTTTGTTGATTAAAAATGTCTAATGTTTGAATTCCTTTAAGGTAGGCTTGTTGGTAAAGGCCTAAAGCTTTTAATGAGTTTGCTTTACCTAGATTACCGTCAAACGATAATGAATCATTATTTAAAATTTTATCGTAGTCTTTGATACTTGATTTAAAATTACTTTTATAAACATTGTTAGTAGCTCTTAATGCTAGTATCCAGTTTTCATTACCATAATCGTTTAAAAGCATTTCAATTTTATCACTTGCTTTTTTATACTTGGAGTTCCATATAAGAGCTTGCACATACCGTTCATGTGTTCTTGCAACTGTGTTGGGTTCAATATTTAAAGTTATCAGGCTTAATGATTTTGAAGCTGTTTTTAAAGCTTTTTTATCCTGATTCTTTAGATGTTGTACTAGGGCAATACCGTTTAATGAAATAATACTGTCAGTTCTTGTTTTATTTATTCTCTTATAAGTAATAAATGCACTATCTATTTTTTCTGAGATCAAGTAGGTATTAGCTAGCACCTGGAGTAATTCAGCATCCTCCTTTATTAATTTATTTACTTCATTCAAGGTATTTATAGCTGCTTGAGTTTTTTGGTTTTTTACTAGAGAATCTGAATATCCTAAATGTATGTACTTTTTAGAGGTAAGAGCATTGGCATTATTGGGTTCTAATTCAAGAGCTTTATTTATATAAATAATAGCTTGATCATATAATTTTAGATTTGAAAGAGTATTTGAATATCCTAATACAGCTGGAAAACTATTCGGTTGGGATCCTAGTAATTTCTCGTAGTATTCTTTCGCTTGTTGAAACTCTTTGTTCCAAAGAAGAGACTCGGCATAATTAAGTTTAATTTCAAAATCATTGGGATATTCATCCAGTAAATCAACGAACATATTCTTTGCTAATCTAGGGTTATCATTAAGGCCGGTAGCTCGAGCGTAACAAAGCTTTGCTGTTTTGTTGTTAGGAAAATCCTGTAAAACCTGATTAAAAAAAACTTGGGCTTCTCTAAATTGACCTTTCTCTAGCATTTTAAACCCTTCTGACATTTCCTGTGAATAGAGTCTATTACAACAAAACAATGTTATTATAAAGGAAATTAAAACATACGTTTTCATAAAATCATAGGTAAATCGGGTTAGACTAAAGATAATTACCACTGGTCTACAGTAAAATGCGATTAAACGAAAATAACCAATCTAAGCCTTTAAGCTAGAGCATCTTTGTAGAGAATAAAAAATAAAAATCATTTAAATATCAATATTATGTCTTTACAAATTAACAAATTAAACGGGATTTATGAATTAACTGGAGTGCTTGATTTAACCACTGCAAAACCATTATTAAATCATATAAAATTATTGCAAGGGTTCGAGAACTCTATTGATATCAATATAGATAACCTATCACTGATTGATAGAACAGGTGTTGCTGCACTACTTACTATACTTTCTTTGTCTCTAAGAACTGATTGTAATATCACTATTTCTGGTAGAGGTTACAAAGATATTTATAACGAGTATAGAGATAATCAAGCTGCTTAAAACAATAATTTAAAAAAAATAAAATGTTAGCCAGTACCTTCCTTAAATCAAAAAAAATTACCTCAGAACAATTATTTATGTTAAGTGTTCTTTTGGTGAACGGTGGTAATTATTTTTATAATTTAATTCTGGGAAGGCTATTGGGGCCATCGCAATTTGCAGATGCAGCAGTACTCGTTACTTTTTTATTAGTGCTTTCTTTTTTGGCCATGACATTTCAGCTGGTTACCACAAAATTTAGCGCTTTATTAGAATATTTTGATTTATCAAAATTCATCAATTCAATATTTAAACTGTCTGTGATTACCGGTATTATCATCGGTGCAATAATTATTACCTTATCAAAGTGGCTTCAACAATCATTACAAACTCAAAGTTCTATGATGTTTGTGATTTTTGGAACAGCGGTTCCTGTTTACTTTATATTGAGTGTAAATAGGGGTTTTCTTCAAGGAAATAATCAATTCAAACCTTTATCCATTACCTATCAATTGGAAATGGTAACTAGGTTAGTTTTAACTGTCAGTTTTCTATTATTCATACCAAAATTAGAACCCATAATAAGTGTTTCCATAGGAATCGTGATTTCATTAATCGCAGGTTTCTTCCCCTTCAAATTGACGCCTTTCATTGAAAGAATGTCAATTAAATCCAGTCTGATTTTAAGTCGACCTGTGAAACACTTTTTTATTGTTACTCTATTCTATGAACTTACTCAAATCATTATAAATAATAGCGATATTTTATTAGTGAAGCATTTTTTCAACAGTTATGATGCTGGATTATATGCTTCCCTTGCTTTAATAGGTCGAGTAGTTTACTTCATGGCATGGATGTTTGTAATGCTCTTACTTCCTAAAGTAATCGAACTGAAAAAAAACAATAAAAACACAACTCAGATTTTATCTAAATATGTAAGTTATATCACCTTATTGTGTATGGTAATTGTAATTGGAACTATCCTTTTACCAGAAACCATAGTAAGCTTACTGTTTGGTAATGAGTATTTAGAAATAGCACCATTGTTGTGGAAATACGCTGTGGCAACCTCATTGTTTGCAATCGCCAATATATTCTCGTATTACTTCTTATCCTTAGGAAATTATATTCCTGTAATTATTTCTGGGATTATGGGAATGATGCAGGTGGCAATGATTTACTGGTTTCATGATTCTCTTCACACAGTTGTACTAGTTCAAATAATAGCTATGGTTGTGCTTCTTACTGGACAAGTATTATACTTCTACCAATCAAAAACAGATCAAAACCATTCATCTACACCAACAGGTATTTAGTCTACACATATAAGTGTGCAATCGTTTTTGACTGATTAACACGTTTAAAACTAGGCATATTTGTATAGAAATTAAAAACAAAGATCAATGAAAATCGCAGTCGTAACATCGTTTCCTCCTAGTAAAATCACACTAAATGAATATGCTTTTCATTTGGTAAAAAGCTTAAGTGATCATGAAAAAATTTCAGAGATTGTATTATTAACTGATCACACGGTTGAAGAAAAAGATTTAAGTTTTAAAAATGATGATTGCATCATAACTGTCAAAGAATGTTGGTCCTTCAATAGCTACTGGAACTTGAAATCGGTTACTAAAGCAATTAACGAGACTAATCCAGATCAGGTTTTATTCAACCTACAATTTATGAAGTTCGGAGACAAAAAAGTAGCTGCTGCATTAGGTTTAATGTTACCCTTAATGTGTAAACTAAAAAAAATACCTACAGTTGTCTTGCTGCATAACATTCTTGAGGAAGTAGACTTATCTAGTGCCGGTTTTACAAATAACATTATCCTTACGAAAGCTTATAACTTAATAGGCTCTTTACTTACTAGACTCATATTACAAGCAGATGTTGTAGCCGTTACTATGCAGAAATATGTAACCATTTTACAAGAGAAATACAACGCAAGTAATGTAAGGCTTATACCTCATGGAACTTTTGAAACTCCTCAACAAGAACCTAGCTACGATACAAATACTGGCGCGTTGAAGGTAATGACCTTTGGGAAATTTGGAACCTACAAAAAGGTAGAGAACATGATCGAGGCTGTAGAATTAGTACGTGAAAGAACTCACTTAGATATTGAGATAATAGTTGCAGGAACTGATAACCCAAACGTTCCTGGATATTTAGAAGGTGTTAAAAAGAAATACAGTAGCGTTGAAAAGGTAACGTTTACTGGATATGTAGAAGAGGATGAGGTACCTGTAATCTTTCGCGAAAGCGATATCGTTATATTCCCATATACATCTACTACTGGTAGTTCTGGAGTACTGCATCAAGCAGGAAGTTATGGTAAGGCTGTAGTAATGCCTGATCTAGGAGACCTAGCTCTACTTACTAAAGAAGAAGGTTATAGAGGTGAGTTTTTTGAGCCTACTAGCATTACTAGTTTAGCATCTGCCATTGAAGTATTACTTACAAACGATGCTCACCGTCGCGCTATAGCTCGTTCAAATTTTGAGGCTGCAACTGCTTATCCTATGAGTAAGATTGCACAATTATATGTTGATGTTTTTGATGAATTACAGACTGAATCTAAGTCTGTTAATCATTTACAGGTTGTTAATTAGATAAATGTTTAAAGGTTGGTTTCTTATTGCCATGGACGTCGATAAATCCATAGAATTTTTGAGGATTTCTACGCCATGGCAATATTCCTGTTACCTTATCAGGTACTTGGTTAAAATCATATAAAGTCCAGGACATAGCAGGAATTTTCTTCTCTTTCAGGATTGAGTTGGCTTTTTTATGATACTCTGCTTGTTCTTTTTCACTAGAACTCAAACCCAGTATTCCTGTATAAGAACTCCATCCATATTCGGTAATAACAATTTCTTTTTCAGAGAGTTGAGAACAAAGTTTTTCCCACTTATTTGATAATTCATCTAGGTCTTCATAATAATGAAAAGAAACAAAGTCTACATGTTCACTTAATCCTGTCGCAGCTTGTGCATTTGACCAACCTATAGTGACTGGATGATCCTGGTCTAGTAATTTAACACGATAAATCATTTGTTCAAGCCACGAATCTACCATGGAACGACTTCGGTTTTCGTAATCGAGATCTGGCTCGTTTTTTAAGTCATAACCTAATAAAGCTGGGTGATTCATTATTTGTGGAATCAATTGATTTAAGTGCTGTGTGGTCATTGTCCAGTCTTCGACATCATAATTACCATAAAAGTCAAATAGAGTTACCAAAACGTCTAGATCATTGGAATGAGCGCTATCTAATAGCTCGAGCAGTTTATTAACTTTCTTACTTTGCACGTATTCTTTTCCAAAATCCTCATACCCAATAAAAATTCTAATCGTATTGATGCCTTGATTTTTAAGCAGCTTAAAATCTGAATCAAAAGTGGCCTTGGTAATACTATCATTAAAGGTATCCCAAGGAAATTTTTGAGGGTAATAATTAATTCCTCTTACTTTACTGTGCAGTGGTAAGGTTTCAAAATTTGAGGTTATAGAACGTACGCCTGTTGAAACTAAATGCCTAATGTGCCAGTGACCATCCTGTAGTAGTAACACAACCTTATAGTCATTTGATGTATTTTGTTCATCGATTGTCTGATTATCTTGATACGTTTTTTGATATTGAAGTACTTCGGTATCTGATATAACCACAATTTGACCATCCTCGCTCATAAACTCTATTTTAGGATGATGCTCTAGTGTGGTCATCTCAACCGTTGTTCCGTTTTTACTATTATAGTCGATAATAGATTTTAGTTTGCCCAATGAGCGCTTTGTGTAAAAATCTGAAACACCGTTAATGTCGTTATTTTTAAGAGCATTTGCTTTTACACGCCATGCGTTTAAATAATCTTTCTCTATGGTGGCAAGCATGGTTTTATTCACAGATCTACCTTTTACTGCTGTTGTATCCCAGGTTATTATAGGTCGATAAGTGCGTTGTTCTAGCTGTTCAGTATGTAGCATTTTATTGCGATCTGCCCCAGTATTTAAATAACTGTATACGCTTCCTATCGCTAGGATTACACAGGCTATAAGTCCTAGGTAAAGTAAAACCAGTCCAGATCGTAATATATTTACGCTAAAGTTATTCAATAGCTACGTTTTTAAGATGTTTAACGACTCCACCAGCTGTAATTTTAATATCATAGTCTCCTTTTTCAAACACATTTGGGTCTAGATAAAATATAACATCACCATTTAAGGTTCCTTTATTTAAGTTATGGTTGCTATCATTTCCAACTATTATTGCCTCGACTGTAAATCCATCTGGAATGATTTGGCCTAGGAAACTAGTAAGTGAGGTGACCCTTATACTTCTACCCGTAATCTGAATATCAAAATCTTTGATAGCTGGTAAAAATTCAATTTTCATATAATTGCTTACGGCCATATTAGGGATTAGGGCACGTACTTCCCATGACTCGGCTTTTTCTGGATGAAGTAGGTTTGCTGTTGCTACTCCGTTAATAGTTGTTGCAGTGGTTTGTCTAGTTGCTCCGTGCTCTGTTTGAATATAAAAAGTAACAAGCGTTCCATCAGAAACTGTATTTCCATAACGGTCGGTAATTGATGAGGTAATGAGTTGTAGTGTTTGATTACCATCTGCATATGGGTGATTACGCTTTCGCGAAAGCGTAAAATCCACAGCCCTACCAGCCATTATATCAATCGTGTGTTCCTTACTGGATACATTTCCCGATGTGACCGTCGTAATTAATTTACCAGTAGATGTAGGAGCATTGAGAATATCAAAGGTAAAAAGGTTATTAATCATAAGATCTTTTTCCTCTTTTTTGAAGTCCATAAAGTTTTTAAGAGTAACTGTAGTATTGTCCAACTGAGGATTATCAAATTCATCAACCGGAAGAATAGTGATCATAGTAAAATCATCCTTACTAGCTTCTAAAGTAGGTGGACCAACATAACTCTCAATATGATGTATGTTTTTAGGTAGAATTTTAAGTTTACCTTCCAGATTAGTTTGAAGTAATTTCCAATATAATACACCTGCTTCATTTGAGATAAATTGAGGTATTGGATATTTTAAATAGGCGTCGTTCTTTAAAGGCTTAATTAGAATAATGCCTTGATTTCCCATTATTTTAAGTAAAGGAATGTCATCAGTGGTGGCGCTTATTTCTAGGACAATGTTATCTCCTGCAAGATATTCAGTAGTTGTGTTTATCAATCGATATGTAGGATCCACATACGGGTGTTCTTTGCTTGACATAAGCAAAGTCACTATTATAATCAGGATATGTGAGTTTCTTAAAATCATTAATTAGGATTACCTATATAACTGTTCAACTCTATTTTAATATATAGGATTTCACTATTGCTTGTAGGTATTAATTCATGTTCAACTTTGTCATCATAACCAGTATGGTAATTAGGATTGGGTAATCCATTCACATAGCAATTTGACATGTTTGAATTGATGGTTTTTAATTCTTTGAGATCAGTAAGTTTAATTTCAAAATTTGACTTGCGCTGCGGTCTTATCGCATCAGTAATAAAATGATGTTCTACCCAAACTAGATTTGAATGTTGATCATAATAGGATAATAGTAGTTGAGGTACTGTTACTTGTTGATTGCCCGCATTGAATAAGGAGCCTGACAATTTATCTCCCTTTATATGAAGCTCATTAATAGTTAATGCTTTATACAAATCAGTTATCGCTACATTACCAGCAGCTTGAAGATTAAAAACCTGCGGTTCACTTTCAAAATTAATAGGTGTATAATGGTCTGGATCAAATCCTGACGGAATACTGTCTTTGGTATTTTGCCAGGCAATACCTTCAAACTTGATTTTGAAACTACTGATCTCTTTTGGTAACAGTTTGTGTTTTAAATCGTATTGAGCATTATAACTAGCTAGCTCTTTATTGCTGTTATCATAAATAGTACCATTTATAACAACATCTGCAGGAACATTATCTATATTTTGTACCTCACCAAGTAAATAATACTGTCCTTCATTTTTAACAAGTTTGCTATTGAGTAGTTGAAGTTCTGGTTGTTTAAGTACGTCCTCGTGAAACGTTTTTTCTACCGTTGCCTTGCGCCTTCCTTGATTATAAAAATCTGTTTGATTAACACTTATAAATTGATCTGGAGGAAGGTCTGGATCTTTTTCCTGTAATTGAATGTACCAATTGCCATCACGTTTTACTGTAGAAATAATCATGGTTTTTTCTAATTTCTTCAATGGAGTGATCCATTTTGTAAAGACTTGAACTATAGCTGTGCTATCAGTAGATGATACAATTTGAGTGTCTATTTCGTCTAGCTTACCATAAGAACTTAATAATCCGTCAGATACTGAAACCTCTAGCATATATTGATCAAGGGAAAGTTCACTTTTTACGTCAATATAGCTATGTGCCTTTTTAAATTCCTTGAAATCAAGAGCGTCATAATAAGCTATACTTACATTCTCTGGACTATGGTGGGCATCATTTTTAATGTATAATAAATACAGACCAATAATTGAGATGATTACTAAAATTATTGACCATATATGTAGTAGTACAATTAAACTCCAAGGTATGTTTTTGATTGTAAAAGGTACTTTTAAATAATCCGGTAATCTGACCTCTTTATATTTCAACAATCTTAATAAAAGCAAGTGAAAATTGAGCACAAATGCAATAAGCACTGTCAATATAGGCATGATTCCCCAAAGCAATTTTTGCCATTGTGCGACATCTTGAAAAGGTAAAATTTTTGGTAATGGAGCAACATTAAGTTTTTCCCAAACCATAATTCCGTTTTCCAGTTGTTGTAATCTTTGCCATCCACTGAAATATAGCATTGGATCATAAAATTTATCATTAGAAAAAATGTATTTCAAATGATACTTTTCTGGAGCGGTTAAAAATTGTTGTAAAGAGCCTAAACCTTCTACACCTTTAAACTTTGAATTTTCTAATCGTTCTATGGGTCTTGTTGTCAACTCTGGTAATCTGCGAGCAGAATGATAATTACCATCAACCGTTAGTGCATTTGTTTGAGCAGATAGCCATGCCATTTGATCTCCAAATCCTAATGTTAAATACCTCCATTCATGGTGTTGATCTTGATCAAGAAAGTTGACTATGGGTAGCATTTTAATTTTAGGCGGCTGCGACGGCCTAAAGTTTCCTAGAGTTATTGTAAAAATGCTGAAAAAAATGATTAAACCAGCTAATACACCACCGCTCAATCTATGATAAACGGCACCTAATTTACTTTGGATCAACTCTTTTAAATCACCATTTATAAATCTATAGGCAAACTCACCCAACATAGGCAACGACATTATGGAAGCCCATAACGTAAATCTATCTAAGGTAAGAATATTAAAGGCGTTTTCTCCCAATATCGTTCTTGGTATAGGAGTAGTTCCTCCTGTTCCTAATATGGTAAGTAAAGTAATAGACAAACCAAAAAACAAATAGCGCTTACTATAATACCTATAGAATATATAAGGTAGAATTAACAGAAGAATACCCCATGGAATTAAAAAGAAAACAAGTCCTGAAGAAGTGATTTCTATAAAATTATCTCGTGATCCATGTGGTATAGGAACCTGTGTTATTGGATTATTTTTAGTGTTAATCCAATATGGTAAAATACAACCTATTATAATTACTAAAGAACAAGCTCCAAATACTACTATCCTTTTAAACAATTTAAAAAAGCTAACTAGGAATACCTTAAAAGTGATTTGTCTGTACGTAGAAACACGATCTCTTGAATGGTCCATAATGACCATTCCGATTAATGGAAAAATAAAAAATACCATCCCAAAAATCGGTGTGACATGATGTGAGGTAACGGTAACCGCGATTAAGGATAAGCTCGTTATTAAATATTTGATTTTACCATTTTTCAACCATAAATAAATTTCTGGTAGGGCATGCATAAGTACCGATATTCCAACTATACTAGGCAATTGACCGAATATGTGTAGTGTTTCGACAAATGAAGAAGAAAAAACAGCTAGGAGCGCGGCGTAACCTGCACAATTTCTGTTTGAAGTAAGTAATAGGGTGAATCGATAAACACCGGTAATAAATAAGATAACTCCTACTATAGCAATAGTAAACATACCAAACTTCAATCCACCAATATTACTTAACAAGGCTATAGATTGATGCACCAATGGTGGATAACTCATTACTGTAAAACCAGTATACCACTTAAAGTTCCACGGTTCAAACCAATTACTAGCGTAGTGTTCTGCAAAAAACAAATGAATAAGAGCATCATAGGTAGTTTCCAGAGTATAAAATATCGTAGAACCATGAAACAATAGCCCTACGAATAAAGCTACTATCAATATTTTATTGGTCTTTTTAGATGATTTCAATGGTTGCATTTTATACATGCTAAAGATATAACAAGGAATTTATCCAACCATCGGCATTTATCCTCGCTCGACTGCCACTCGTCTATAGTTAAATGACAACCAGCGAATTTCAACGAAATTAGGTGTCTTACACCGATAATTTTGGGTCGTAATTAAAGCTCAAATATTATGAAAACTGGAATTATCATACCGTGTTACAATGAAGAAAAAAGACTAGATGTTCAAGCCTTTATTGAATTTATTCAAGCTCATGAAAACTATCATTTATGCTTTGTAAATGATGGAAGTAAAGATAACACTCTAGAGGTTTTGAATAGTATTCGTAAAAACAGCCCTCAACGAGTAAGTGTTGTTGATGTTAAAAAGAACGCTGGAAAAGCAGCTGCAGTTCGTTCAGGTGCTAGATACTTATACAACAGAGAGGATATTGACTATATAGGTTTCATTGATGCAGATTTATCTACCGACTTTAAAGACTTTAAAAAGTTGGTAGATACGTTGCATAATAATGATGAGCTTACAATGGTTTACGGTTCCAGAGGTAAAGGAAATGGTACTATCGAGCGTAACCCGTTGAGATTACTGTTTTCTAAAATCGTGAAAATGTTCATCTTCTTTATTTTAGGTTTATCAATAGAGGACACACAATGCGGAGCCAAAGTGTTTAAAAGAGATATCATTCCTTTAGCCTATCAACAAGCATTCTTGACAAGATGGTTATTTGATGTCGAGATCTTTTTGAGACTTAAGAAATATTATGGAAATCATATCATGAATAAAATGCACGAACAAGCATTAGATAGATGGGTTCACGTTGACGATTCAAAGTTAGGATTAAAGGATGCTTTAAACATACCTCTTCAACTTACTCAAATATTCTACCAGTATAATGTTGTGAATTCGTTTGCTCAGCCACAATTCGCTGTAAATTCAGGCTTCAATGTTAATACAGCAACCTTAATAGAAATGCCAGTAAATACTCCACAAGTAATTGCCGCGTAATTCTATTGAACCACAGTTAATATTAAAAACTTGTTTTATTAGTTTGTAAACTAAAAACATTTATAAAGAATTAATATTAGAACTCTTTTAAATCTCTTTGAAGCGTTTTCAACATTTGCTTTTCTTTTTTAATCTGGTAAGCGATAAATACAATCATTGCAATCGCAATAGGAATGCTTGAAATCCAGGTATATTGAAACCAAAAATCACTTAAATACTTTTTAAAAGTAGGAATAAGCATAACAAATCCTGCCCAGTACAGTGTAAGTAGTACCGGTGTCCATACCTGGTGGATTTGTAATCTCAATTGATGTCGGTCCCGATTCAATTGAGTGTACTCTTGAGCGCTCAATGTTAAATGAATAGGCTTAAATTGTCTAGAAGATTTAAGCTCTAACGCAATACGTACTGAAATAACACCTATCATAAGTAAAAGTCCTGAAGTAAATAAAGGCTCGTTTGATGTGGCTGTATAAACAAAATACGCCACTAAAGTTAGAGCTGTGATACTAAGTACAGCAATGGTGATGAGTTGACCTCGTTTTATTTGTGCTAGCGTGTTTGTTGCTTTTGTGGTAATATTTGAATCAGGCTGGGATTTTTGATCCGGCCAGGTTTTAGTTATCTCTTCAAATGTTTTCATGATTGACACATTTAGTAAGTTGTTGTTTAATTCTATTAATTCTAGTGCGCACAGCATTGTGATTAATTCCTACGATAGCTGCAATTTCCTGCTGTGGCACTTCTTCTAATTTTAATAAAAGAATGGATTTATTGACCTTATTCAACTTGTTCATGCATGCGTAAAGCGTTGCATATTGAAGTTCCTTATCTACTGCAGTTTCTACTGTTTGTTCTATCTTATTATCTAAACTCTCTGTTAGTTTATTTTTATTATCTCGTAAAAACTGCAAGCAGGTATTTACTGCAATACGGTACAACCAAGTAGAACGTTTTGCTGTTCCTTTGAAAGAGCTCCAGTGTTGCCAGACTTTCATAAAAACCTCTTGTTGTAAGTCCGTAGCTAGTGGTTGATTTCCTTTTACGTAACCTAAACAGAGTCGGTGAACCTTGTCTACATTATTGTGATAAAGTTGTTCAAATGCTCTTTGCTGGTCGGTTATCATAAGTCTAAAATAGCGTGTAATTTCTCATTCAACCAATCTGGAGCATCGTACATGATAAAATGCTTAGAATCTGCCTTAATGTGAAAATCATAATTCTTTAGATTGCTGTACTGTTTTTTATAAGTTTGGGTTGCCGCATCAACTCCATAAGGTAATCCTGCTGCAATAATAGTCACAGGAACTGTTATTTGTTTGAGTAAAGGACGTACGTCTAGCTTTAAATAATCGGTATATCCATGAACATAGGTTTTACGATCACACTTAGTGATGGATTCGGCAATAAGGTTTTGATGTTCTGGTGAGCCAGCCATTCCTTGGGCCATCATCACTGCCATTTGACTAAACTGTTGATCACTCATAGCGAGCATTTGATTGTTATAAGGGCTGTCATAAATAAGTGTACTAGGGTCCACGCCAGGGAACATGAGCGCTGCGGTGCCAGGCAATCCATCAATAACCACTACTTGTTTGATGTTCAGGTTTTCTTGAGCGGCTAACCAAGTGGCAATAGTACCACCCATGCTATGACCTACAACCGTCCATTCTTCAGTGTTGTTGTGAGCTATGTAGGATTTAATTTCCTTTAAAACACTAGGTAACCACAACGAGTCAACAGCTTGAATCTGACCAAATCCAGCATAATCTACTAAGTGTAATTCGTTATGGTCTATGAATTCGGTTACTACAGAATCCCAAACTGAATGATTACTTGCAAACCCAGGCAAAAGTAGAACAGGTTTTCCAGAGCCTTTTACGGTGGTTTTGATAGCGTTTTGGGCATAGCTGTGAGAAAAAATAAATAATGCTATAGCGAAAAGAATAATGCGTTTCATAATGATGTTTTTAATTGTTATTCACCCTTATGATGCAACTTCTTTAAAATGTTACATGGTTATTTTGAAAATTTATGTTTTAGATACTCCGCTTTCGCGAAAGCGTACTAAAATTAAAGTAAATGAATAATGTTTTTGTTATTAAGCCTGTATACAAATCCATAAACTCTATAACCTATTCAAAAGATTTTTATACTTAACTAACTCCTTTTTGGAAATAGAATTTGTTACAGTTAAAGCTGAATAATTAGATAAGCCGAAAAGTATATGATCAACGATTTGCTTTCTATGCTCAACTGCTTGTATACGCATAACCGATTTATACACCATGTTTGGATTGTGTATAAAACACATTGCGATGGCATCGCTAGTTAACTCGTTAGCGGAACTTGAGTCTGCAATCATGGTTTGTATAAATAAATGAAGAAGCTCTATGTCTTTAGTGTTCTTAAAGTATTCAGGTATAAATTCTAAAACATAATTATATCTAGAGTCGCTGTAAAAAGCGGCTTTTTGAAATGATTCCTTAATGAGAATTTGGTTTTTTGTTGCTAAAGATTTGTTTGCCTTTTCTCGAAGGTCTTTATAGTTTTTAAGAGTCTTTTCGATAAGGTCCTTTTGATATTGTTCACTAAGTTCTTCAACCGGTTGTATGCGGCTTTTATGAACAAATCCTGATATGTTTTTGTTTTTCCAGGTTTGTACATAAAACCAATTTATTGTGTCCGTTGCATAGAACTCAAAGAAGTCTCCATTATAAAGTGTGTCTTTTACTTTCGTTTGTAATTCAGCTGATTCTCGGACAAGAGTATAACCATCTACATCTTTGATAATTCCTATATGGCTTTGAGCACTGGTGTTATAAAAAACCGAAAATGCGATCCACAAAATACAGCTGAATATCTTAATTATTACTTGCTAGTTAATTCTATCCAAACCATTCATTAAGTGCTTTTTTATATACGTCACTTGTTTATAAATTCCAACAAATAGTAACAGCAAGAAAAACACATATAATCCAATTAATGCCAATACCAAATAAACAAATGTGTCATCAATTTCGAAATTTACAGCGCAATAAACTAGGAGCAGCAAAAAGAATGTAGAAATGGCATAAAAAGAAACTCTAATTTTTCGAGTTCTGTGGTAAGACACTTGTACAATTGACTTATAGTCATGGACAGGTTCAATTCTACCCAATGCAAACACATAATCTCCTATGGAATTCTTTTTAAAAACAGATGATTTTGGCCTCAACGTAAATTCCCTACCATAATAGCCGTGAATAAAACCCGTAAAGGGTTGATGAGTGGTAAACATCTTCTTAAAACTTTCATTTTGTGAACACAAGGAATTAATGTGGTCGCTTATCGTTTTATCTGATAGATCAAAACTACTTTTCCTATTTATAGGAGAACCAGTAAATAATAGTAAAAAGAGTTCTTTGAACAACATTTATCGCAGTTAATTAATATCATTCTATTTTTTAAGAACTTATTCTATTATAATTTTTTTAGATTTAGTTCCCGTATTCAAAACGGCTTGTAGAATGTAAACTCCGGTTGACAAATTTGTAGTTGTAATTCTAGGATCAAATGATTCGTAAACAAGTTTTCCTGACATTTCAAACAATCGTAACTCTTTAAACGTAGTATCATTGTCAAATGTAAGATATAATTCATCTCCATCATTATCTACTATCACATCAAAGCTCGTAGTGTTTTCGGCTGAACTTTTAAATTTGAAAACTCTAGCATAGCCATTTTCGCTTGAATTTGAACTTGAATTGCGAGATGGCGATCCAATCGCTACAGTCAAGCCATCTGAAGATAAGCTTGTACTCCACCCGTTAAAATCATTAGAGAATTTACCGTAAATATTATTACCCACTTGAACCCAATTATCATTCTCAAAACGATATAGTTTTACTAGTCCTGCACGAAAAGCAACATCTTGATTGAAACTTTCATCAATAACCAAAAAATTTCCATTTTCAGATAAGTTTACACTACCACCGTTTCCAGATTCAGAATGGCTTCCATTAATACTTTGACCCATTTGAATCCATTCATTCATAGTTTTCCTGAAAACCCTAGTTTGACCCGTGCTTTCTCCATTAACAGTAGCGGTTCGTGCTCCTACTGCCAATATATTACCGTCTGAAGACAATGAAACACTTGTTCCAAAGTAGTCTCCTGGATAGTTCCCTTTAATTTCTTCGCCATAAGGAACCCAAATATTGTTTATATAGTGAAAAACCCTGACGTGTCCAGATGCGCTTCCAGCCGCATCATTTAATTCGCTGCCTATAGCGATGATATTTCCATCTGAGGATAAACTTAGACTTACACCTGACTGATCAAATGCTTGTGCTCCAACAATTCTTTCACCCATATTCCTCCAAACATTAGATTCAATTTTATAAACAGTCACATGCCCAGAACTAGTGCCATTATAATTACTATATGGGGCTCCAATCGCAACGATAGTTCCGTCATCATTAAGTTCTAGTGACCAACCACTTAAAAACCCTCTATTTTCACCGTAAATAGTATTTCCATACTGAACCCAACTATTTTGAATATATTTAAAAACCCTTACGGCTCCAGCATTAAAAATAAACTGACGGAGGCCATGGCTACTTATTGCTAAGGTAGTACCATCTGAAGAAAGAGAAAGATTAGTACCGCTTAATTCGTTTGGAAACTCACCGTAAATAGTCTGCCCCATTTGAATCCAATTTCCAGATTTGTTTTCAAAAATTCTTACCATTCCAGAGACATCTCCATTATCACTATTTCCAGGAGATCCAACAGCAATAATCTTTCCATTAGAAGATAAACTAACAGCACTTCCACAAGATTCACTATAACTCAGTCCAACGATATCCTCACCTACTTGTATTTGTGCAAAACTAAGTTTAAAGGTGAAAAACAAACATAGGCTGAACGTAAGCAACAATCTTTTAAATCCCATAGGCATAAAGATAAGGTTTCTTAAACTCATGCACGTATTTGGACTATTTAAGCCTTAATAAAATGAAACCGCTCCCAAATTGGGAGCGGTCCTAAGTTGTATTATGAAAGAAAAACTTACTAGTTATTCAATGCCTCTGCACCACCAACGATTTCAAGAATCTCATTAGTAATAGCCGCTTGTCTAGCTTTGTTATAAGTTAATTTCAACTGATCTCTAAGTTCAGTAGCGTTATCTGTAGCTTTGTGCATTGCAGTCATACGTGCACCATGCTCACTTGCCCATGAATCACGTACTGCTTTATAAAGCTGTGTTTTTAGTGATTTAGGTATAAGTTCCTCAATGATTTCTTCTTTAGAAGGCTCAAAGATGTAATCCATCTCTTTTTGAGCAGCGATAGCTTCTTCGTCTTTGGCTACTGGTGCAAGTGGTAAGAAATCTTCAGTTCTTACTATTTGTGTTGCCGCATTTTTAAAGCTGTTATAAACTAGGATGATTTTATCAAAGTCTCCGTTCTTGAACAACTCCATCAATTCTTCTGCAATTGCAGCGACATTTTCAAAAGAAATGTTGTCAAACAAATCACTTTTGTTAGATTGAACTGTGTCGTTCTTACTTACAAAGTCGTTTGCTTTCTTCCCTATCGTCATGTATGAAACTGCCACACCATTAAGCTCTTCTTGATTCAAACGAACTAACTCTTTTATGATGTTTGAATTAAAAGCACCAGCCAGACCACGATTAGAAGTAATAGCTACTACTAAAGCCTTTTCAACTGGTCGTTGAATAGAATAAGCACTCGCAGAATCACCTTCTAGCGTAGCGCTTAAATTTTGTAGCATTTCAGTAAGTTTATCAGAATAAGGACGCATTGCTGTAATGGCATCTTGGGCCTTTTTAAGCTTTGCTGCACTCACCATCTTCATTGCACTAGTAATTTGCATGGTTGAAGATACCGAGGATATTCTGTTTCTTATTTCTTTTAGGTTTGCCATAGTTTATTAAGAAAAGAGATAAGGAGAAAAGAAACAAGAGAGGTTCTCTTGTTTCTTTTTCTTTATTCTATTAGTAACGTGCTGAAAGATCTTTTGCTACTGCTGTTAATACGTCAATAGCTTCATCAGTTAATTTTCCAGCCTTAAGAGTATCTAGAGTATCTCTATGCTTTGCATTAAGTAATTCTAAATAATCTCTTTCAAATTCTTTTACTTTCTCTACAGGTACATTTCTTAACAAGTTCTTTGAACCAGCATAGATAATTGCAACCTGATCTTCTACCGTATATGGTGAGTTTTGAGCTTGCTTTAAGATCTCTACGTTACGTCTACCCTTTTCAATTACGTTAAGTGTAGCAGCATCAAGATCAGAACCAAACTTAGCAAATGCTTCTAGTTCACGGAACTGTGCTTGGTCAAGCTTAAGAGTACCCGATACTTTTTTCATAGACTTAATCTGTGCACTACCACCTACACGAGATACCGAAATACCTACGTTAATTGCTGGACGCACACCAGAGTTAAATAAATCTGATTCTAAGAAAATCTGACCGTCAGTAATCGAAATTACGTTTGTAGGAATATAAGCAGAAACGTCACCAGCCTGAGTTTCAATAATAGGAAGTGCAGTAAGAGAACCACCACCTTTTACGATAGGCTTAAGACTTTCTGGCAAGTCATTCATATTTTTTGCGATATCATCATCTGCAATAACTTTTGCAGCACGCTCTAATAATCTAGAGTGTAGGTAGAAAACGTCTCCTGGATACGCCTCACGTCCTGGTGGACGACGTAATAAAAGAGATACCTCACGATATGCAACAGCTTGTTTAGATAAATCATCATATACAATAAGAGCAGGACGACCTGTATCACGGAAGTACTCACCTATTGCTGCACCAGCAAATGGAGCATATACCTGCATTGGAGCAGGATCAGAAGCATTTGCAGCAACGATGGTAGTATAAGCTAGGGCACCAGCATCTTCTAGTACCTTAGCAATGTTAGCTACTGTAGAAGCCTTTTGACCAACAGCTACATAAATACAATATACTGGCTCACCAGCATCGTAAAACTCCTTTTGGTTAAGGATTGTATCAATACATACTGTTGATTTACCAGTCTGACGGTCACCAATTACAAGCTCACGCTGTCCACGACCTACAGGAATCATGGCATCAATTGACTTAATACCTGTTTGCATTGGTTCGTTTACAGGTTGACGATAGATAACCCCAGGAGCTTTACGCTCAAGTGGCATTTCATAAAGGTCACCTTCAATAGCACCTTTACCATCTATAGGCTCACCTAGTGTGTTTACCACACGACCTACAATACCTTCACCTACTTTGATAGATGCAATACGTTGTGTTCTTTTTACCGTATCACCTTCTTTGATTTCCTGTGATGGGCCTAAAAGTACCACACCTACGTTATCCTCTTCAAGGTTTAATACGATTCCTTCCATTCCTGTTTCAAAAGAAACAAGTTCTCCATATTGAGCGTTTGAAAGACCATAAACACGTGCGATACCGTCACCTACAGTAAGAACAGTTCCCACTTCATCAAGAGATGCAGTTGCATCAAATCCTGATAATTGTTGCTTAAGTATTGCAGATACTTCTGCTGGATTTACTTCTGCCATGTTATTGTTTTTATTCTATGTTTAAACCTTGCGGTTTTTACTTTTCTATTAAGTTGTAGTAAGTACGCTTTTGCGAAAGCAAACTAACCACAGATATTATTATTTATTGAGCAAACTCTCTTTTTAACGCACTGAATTTGTTTGTAACACTAGCGTTAATTTCCTTATCACCTACTCTTAAAATGAAACCACCTAGTATAGATGAATCTATTTTTTTCTCTAAAGTTACCTCTTTACCAGCAAGTTCGGTTGCCTTAGCAAGTATTTTTGCTTCTAGGTCTGCTGTAATTTCTACGGCAGTCGTGACTGTAGCAATCTCACGCTTGTTCATCTCTTCAAATAAGAAGATGTAACGTGTAGCAACATCGGCAAGGATATCAGCTCTTTTATTGTCCACTATTAGATCAAATGACCCCATAGTTATCGCTCCCGAATCCTTAAAAACTTGACGTAATGCATTACGTTTTTGCTCCATCTTAATTAAAGGACTAGATAGAAACTGGCTGAGCTCCTTATTGTTTGCTAGCGTGGCTAGTATGGTTTTCATGTCATCATTCACAGCAGCCGCCTCGTTCTTCTCAACCGCAAGATTAAGAATAGCTTTTGCGTATCGTGATGCAGCTCTTGATAATTTCATAATTCCTAGATATTAGCTTCAGTAAGCATTTTATCAATTAAAGCTAGTTGCGCATCTTTTTCAGATAATTCTTTACGAGTTACCTTTTCAGCGATATCAACAGAAAGTTCAGCTACTTGTGTTTTAATATCAGCAAGTGCAGCTTTCTTTTCAGCTTCAATAGTTTCTTGTGCTTGTGCGATAATTTTATCAGCTTTTTCTTGAGCTTCAGTGCTTGCCTCGGCAATCATTTTTTCTTTGATCTCACGAGCTTCTTTAAGCATAGTATCTCTTTGAGCACGAGCCTCGGCAGCCGCAGCTTCATTTGAAGCCTCAAGCTTTTTCATTTCAAGCTTTGCATTTTCTGCAGCAGCAAGTGCCTCACTGATTCCTTGCTCACGATCATCTAATGAATTGATGATAGGTTTCCATGCAAATTTCCCTAATAATACTACTAATATGATAAGGATTATCGCTTGCATGATAAACAAGCCTGGAGAAAAGTCGTTTAAAAGAGTTTCCATTTATAGTTATTCTAAAATTTGAGTTTAATTCTAATTTTAAAACACATCCTGTAACCAACCGTTACAGGAATGTGTTCTATTTTTTAATGATTACTTACCTAAGATAAGTGCACCAAATGCAAGTCCTTCAAGAAGTGCACCGATGATGATCATCGCAGTTTGGATTTTTCCAGCTGCTTCAGGTTGACGAGCGATAGCTTCCATCGCTTTTCCACCGATTTGACCAAGACCGATACCACCACCGATAACGATAAGACCAGCTCCAATTAAATTGTACATAACAATTGATTTAAAAATTAAACAAAACGTTCTCTAGTTTCCTCAACCTCACCTTGAGTTAAGATCTCATCCTCATGTTCTTCATCATGATGATGGTCGTGTTCTTCAACGGCCATACCGATGAATAACGAACTTAACATTGTAAAAATGAAGGCCTGTAAGAAAGCCACTAATAATTCTATTACCATAATGAATAACGCTAGAACTAATGAAAGTCCTGTCGAACCTACTGGTCCAAAACTTTCCTTCAAGGTTATCATAAGGGCTATAAGACTCATCACCACAAAGTGACCAGCTGTAATATTTGCAAACAAACGCACTAAAAGTGAGAACGGCTTAATAAGTACGTATCCTACTAATTCTATAACGGCAAGAATCGGTCTAAGTAAAACAGGAACACCTGGCATCCATAAAGTGTGACCCCAAAACTCTTTTGTACCACTAAATAGGTAAATAATTGCAGTGAATATTGCAAGACATGCTGTAACTGCAATTTGACCTGTTACATTAAATCCTATAGGAGTAAGTCCTAATAAATTCAAAATCCAGATGAAGAAAAATACCGTTAATAAGTAAGGCATAAATCTTCTATACTTTTTCTCTCCTATGTTAGGACGAGCGATTTCATCACGCACATAGATTACTAGAGGCTCTAGTACTCTACCAAACCCAGTTGGGATGTTTTTCTTTTTATACTGCTTGGCTAGTCCACCAAACAATAAAAGTAATATCAAACCAGTAACTAAAATTCCAAATACAGATTTTGTGATTGAAAAGTCAAGTACCTTGTGTGCATTAGTCGGGTGATGCTCTTCATCAAAAGCTACAGTAGTAGCTCCATTATCTAACTCATAAATTTTACTATGAAGTTTAGTTAAGGTAACTCTACCTTTTTGAACGAGCACCTTACCATCATCATCATGATGGAATTCAGAAGACATGAAAGTTTTTAAACCTTCACTAGTCCAAACAATTACCGGTAGTGGAAATCCTACATGCTTGCGTTCACCAGCATCGTTTGTATACGAAAACAGGTGAAAATCGTGAGCATCCTTCAAGTGATGCTTAATGTAAACGTTAATTTCTTCTTTAGAATTTACTCTACGGTCATCGGCCTCAGTAGTATGGTTGTCGTGACCATGATCTTCTTGAGCATTAACTGTTCCTGAAAAGACAGTAAAAAGTAAAGCAAAAAAAGCTGTTTTAATATAAGCTCTGTACATGTATTACACCTTAAATAGTTAGGTTCTCAAATTCGGGTGCAAATGTACGACAAAAAACATTTGAAATAACCTTAAAAACTAGGCTATTATTTTATTAATTTTTTAAACCGGTTGTAAACGGTAATTATTTATCATTAAGCCACTTAATTACAATGGCAGATTCAATCATGAGATAAATGAAGTAAGGAACAAGTAAGTGTAACTTATCAACACGAGATAATGACTCTTTTTCTGCTAGCAATTCTGGGAATATTAAAAGTGCTGCTCCTATCTTTACCATTAATATAGCAATGAATACGAATCCTAGTTTTTCACTAGCAATCGTGTGCACGTAGTTTAAGGCAGCAACTGTAAAATATCCTGCTATACCTAAAAACAAATAGATTTTTACTAAACTGATCTCTCCTGCTGGGATAAGAAAAAAGTGCGCAGCATACAGTAAAAGGGTAATTACTGTTATTGCTGCAAGGGACTTTACATAAAAATTCATCAGGCAGTTTTACCTTTTTTACTTGAGTCATTAATGTTTTTAACACCAGATTGCATGCTACAAGTAGCGTTGAACTCTGCACCTGGTTCTACAGCTAGTTTACCTGTTGTCACTTCACCATCGATACGAGCAGTTGCTTTGAGCGTTAAAAGATTATCCACTACTAATTTTCCTTTAATGGTTCCCTCAACGTCGGCATTTTGACAATGCATGGAGCCGTCTATTTTACCTTCTTTCCCTATTACTACTTTGGCTGTAGTTTCCAACGAACCTATAATTGTACCATCTATTCTAAAGCCACCTGTACTTTTAATATCTCCTTCAATAACAGTTCCTTGTCCTATACGGTTTTGAGATTTTCCTGACTCCATAGTTCCTTTACCTGATTTTTTATCGCTAAACATTTTCTTTAAGGGGTTATTTACTTCATTTCGGCTGTGTACTTATCCAATGATTTATACACTTGAATGATTTTATAGTTTTCTGTTGCTATTGCAATATAAGGTCTTGAAATATTATAACCATTTTCTGGTTTCTGTAGTAATTCACCCAATCCTTTGGCTCCTAATTTAGTATTGAAACCGTGAATTACTAACAGTTTTTCGTTTTCATTGTACACGTCGGTTGAGTAGGTGAATGAGTATTCCGCTTTCGCGAAAGCGTCATCAAGAGCAGCAGTCAGGTTATCAATTGCAGATTGCTCACTTTTATTAAACCTATAAACCAGTTTAAAATCTGTAAGCCCATCTTCTGGCAGGTAAACTTCTGGTATTTTGAGAGATTCTGCTTTTTTTACTAAATCCTGTGCGCTTTTACCTATCTCACTGTTTGGATAATTAAGTGCTACATAATCTATTCCTCGCTTATAAGCTTGAAAACCGTATAATCTACCTGATGCAAATGCTTTAAGTAGTTCTAATCTAGGTACAATTTCATCTCCATTGAATATTTTGACATATTCTGGAACAAGAGCTATTACTTGATCGTACTGCTCAGCCTCATACATTTTATACAGTCTATTATAAACCGCAAGCGGTGTTTCACTATTATCTAATTTTGATTCTGGATTACGCAATAACTCGGCATATCTAGAATCTGGATACTCAGAGATTATTTTGTTTTTATAGAGGTTGGCCTTTTGTGCATTTGGTGTTTTACTGTCTTCCTTATAAATAAGGTATAGGTTGTAAAGGGCAGGTAATTCTAGTTTTTCTACTGGTTCAAAATCCAGAAGTCTAGTGAATCGATCAATAGCCAGATCGTTTCTTTTAAATTTCTCCTTATAGATTACACCTAACTGATAGTAGGCAAAGTCTCTAGAGTCGGCAATGCTGTCTAACACAAATCTGCCTTTTGGTAGTTGTTCAATATAAAAGGAGGTTGTAAACTCTGGTCGTAATTCCTCTTCTTCATTTACAATTTCATCTTCTATCTCACCATCCAGGGTAGATTTTTTGTTTTTACGTCGCCAGTTATCCTCTAATTTGCGTTTACCCCATTTTGATCTAAAATCTTGTTTACCACGAGCAACAGTTTGCGTGTTGTAAAAGTAGAAAGATGAGTTACCTAAAGAAGGTCCTGTAGGTCCTGGTGGTGTTGCTCCACCAAAGGTTGGTCCTATATTACCTCTTCTAGAAGTTTTGTTATTTTGAATTTTGGAAAAGGCCGTTTGCTGTTGTGCTTCTTTTGCTGCGGCAACTTCGGCAGCTCGAGCTTCTCTTTCTTCTTGTGCTTTTAAACTATCAATATATACTTGATAATATTGTTCTTGTTCTTGTGGAGACATTGCTAGTACTTTAAAAATACTATCGGCACTACTACGCCATCCTTCATAAACTATAACGCCTTCTAAATTGTCTCGCTTTTTACGTACCAATCTATGTTCTGGCGTGCGTTCCTTATATTGCGCTACTGCGCTATCATAGTATTTCCCAGCATTGACATATTCTGCCTGATCAAAACTAATTTTTGCAAGTGCACTGTAGTTATTACCTCTTAGATATTTATCAGTACCACCTTTGGCTCTTAGCGATTTATTAAAGTATTCTTTAGCAAGATTTAAACTGTCCTTGTCATGAAAGTAAATAGCCTTACGAGAATAAATAGCATCTAACCACGGTCTATTTTCTCTGTTTTCCTCAAGATCGGTGATGGTTTCAATAAGCTCGGTATCACTATCAACGGCCGGATCGTAC
The DNA here is from genome assembly GCF_011784885.1 of Nonlabens sp. SY33080. Classification (NCBI taxonomy): domain Bacteria; kingdom Pseudomonadati; phylum Bacteroidota; class Flavobacteriia; order Flavobacteriales; family Flavobacteriaceae; genus Nonlabens; species Nonlabens sp. SY33080. The sequence continues at coordinate 2,106,308 of NZ_CP050461.1, read as the reverse complement.
AGTTTTATTTTTTCTATAAAAGCATTTATATAATAACGTCTAGGTATTTTACGATGCCATTCAATAAGTTGATCGTAATGTGCAAAAGCACTGTCGCGTTGACCCGATTTTGCAAATAATTGCCCTGCAATAAAATTATACCTTGCTTGTGTCTCTCTATTTTTAGTTTGTTGAGCTGCTTTATTCATGTAGACTAACGCGCTATCAACTTCTTCTAAGTTTAAAAAAGCTTGTGCAAAAATGGCATTTGCCAGTGCTAGATCTTCTTGTTCAAACTTTTCCTCGTCCTGAGAAAGTAATTTTCTCAAGTTCTTAATTGCGATTTCATTATTATCTAATCGCATATTTGTTTTTTCTCGCCAGATTTTTGCTCTATTGAGCTCATCACTTTCTGGCATGAACTGTAAAATGTAATTAAATGCTTCAAGGGCAGGAACAAATCGCTGGTCATAATAGCGAGCTTTTCCTAAAAGCATGTATGCCTCATCGATTTGAGGATTATATTCTACCTCATTGATAAGCATGCTGTGTTTTTGTACAGCTTTAACCGCTTTTTCTTCAGCTCGTTCAAAATTGGGATCTAGCGCTCGCTGTCCTGGTAAAAAAACCTCGTCCTTAACGGACATTCTTTCAACTGGTAGAACTTCCCAGTAGTTGTCTTTATAATTTTGCTCTAGTTGATCCAGTCCTGCTTGTAAAGCAAGGTCGCCGTTATACAATACATTGTATTCTGTTCCTACGGCATGTAGGTTGCGACTTATAAAGGAGTTTTTCTTACGACTACATCCTACAAGTCCTGAAACGACTACAAGTATTAATAAAAACTGTGATAAATATTTATTCAAAAGAGCTCTTTTTAAGTCTACCTTACATAACTACAAAGCCTTATAGTTATTGTAATAAGTCGGTAAAAATAAGAAAACTGTAGACGTCTATCCTAATCTAAAGAATCAACCAGTAAGTATTCTTTACGGTTATAATACTATTAGTCCTAGTTTGTCCAACTAACTCAATCATATTGGTCATTAACTAAATACCTTTTTTATTTCATCCTTTTGTACCTATTTTTAAACGATAATTAAATGATTGCATGAAAAACTATTTATGGATAGGTGCTTGTTTGTGGTGCCTACTAATGACTGCTCAACAAGAAGAGAACAGCTTGTTATGGAAAATTACCGGTAATGGTCTAGAAAAACCATCCTACTTATACGGAACCATGCACGTGAGCAAAAAGGTGGCTTTTAGACTGGACGATGTTTTTTATAAAGCTCTAAATGAAAGTGATGCTATTGCCCTAGAATCAGATCCAACCTTCTGGATGGGTGAGTATTATGAAGAGGAAAAAAATGATCCTAAGAATCTTACTCGTGGTGGATATGATGATGATTTTTATGAAGGCATGTTTAAACTAGGTCATCCCGAACCTCAACTAGTAAGATACAGTTTAAGATTAGGTGACGAGGCTTTAAACGGTTTTCTTTATAGGAAATCAAATGGCGGCGATAATTTTGAAGAGGAAACCTACCTGGATTTATTTATTTATCAAGCTGGTAAAAAGAATAATAAGCCCATTATAAGTCTTGAGGATTTTAAAGAATCTCAATATTTAACTACCGTAGCAGGAAATAGCGAGCCAAAGAAAGAGGTCGATAAATGGTTACAAGAACGTTTAGAAAATAAAAATCGATATACCTTAATGGAAGATGTTTATCGCGATAGAAACATCTCATTACTAGACAGCATAGGGCAAGCAACCGATACCGAATACTATAGGGAATATATGCTTTACAAGCGTAATCAAAATATGGTTGATGAGCTTATAAAATCCATGGGTGACAAAAGCATTTTTGCAGGTGTTGGAGCAGCACATCTACCTGGGGAAAAAGGGATGATTCACTTACTTGAAAAGGAAGGTTATACGGTCGTACCCTATACGAGTGAACAAACTGAATACGCAAGTGCACAAAAAGAATTACTGGACGATACGTTTGTGGCTCCTACGCTTTCGCGAAAGCGTACCGATGACGACTTTATTTCCATTGAAAGTTTTGATGAATTAAGAGGTTTTTCTGCTAGTAATCAAACTTTTATAATGGTACCAGAAATGACAAATGGTGCTTATTTAATGATGTATCGTATAAATACATTCCCTTATTTACCAATTACTCCAGAGGAAACAGAAGAAATTAATCTGGAGTATATAGAGAATTTTCTTTACGAGGATATTCCAGGTGAAATTGTAAGTAAGGAAAAAATAACCAGTCCCTATCCTGGTTTTGATATCTTGAATAAAACCAAAAAAGGTGATTATCAACGATACCGTATTTATGAAACACCATTGGAACTACTGATTATAAAATTAGGTGGTAAACAAGGCTATGTTAAACAATATGGCGATTCGATTTTTAATACGTTAGAAATTAAACAGGTAACTACTGGAATGGAAGAGTTTAATTCTCCTAATAAAGGTTTTAAAGTAATGTTTCCTAAGTACCGTACTGCTACAAACGTTTCCTTAGCTGGTAAAAAATTACTGCAAGGTAAGAGTGATAGTATTACTTATTTTCTACAGGAAACTGTTGTTAATAGTACTAACTATATTGAAGACGATAAATTTGAAGCACAGTTCATTGTCGAGGAATTTGCACAAAATCAGAAACTTCAATTAAAAGACGGTTATTTATCAAAAAACCCTTACCAATCATACACTGCCCTAGCACAAGACACAATTAATAACACCGCTATGTACTTGCATAGTGTTATGCGTAATAATAAATACTATCTTCTAGGAGCAACTACAACTGATAAAAAAACTGCTGATGCGTATTTCAATTCGCTTGAATTCGATACTCCAAAGTATGAAAAGTTTGAAACCGTTGTTGACACCGCATTGTATTTCACTGTAAAAAGTCCAGTGGACGCACCTTATAGAAAAAGTAATTCTTATGACAGACCAAAGGCACATGAAAGTCTAGAAAAATCTACCACTTACTATACTCCCGCAAACGAGTTTATCAGAGTAAAAATGGGAAAATTTCATGATCTTCAAATGTATAAGGATGCACAAGAAATGTGGGAAGATTATAACAATGACCTAGCTGATAATTATAGTTTTGAGGAGTTAGGTGCTACTCTTAAAGATAGTATAACTTCACAAAACAATGACTTATACACCTATTCTAGGACTTATACAGATAGTTCAAGTGCCAAGATTTTAAAGTACAAGAATTTATATTACAAAGGACGTATTTATGAAATAAAGACAGTGTATGATACTATCCAAGAACCTTCTGAATTCATATCAAATTTCTTTGAAACTTTCACTCCAAAAGATACTTTACTAGGTAAAGATGTGTTTGTGGATAAGGTTGATATTTTCTTTAATGCAGTTAAAAATAGAGATACACTAGCTTTTGTTTCAAACGAATTACTAAGATTTAATAAGAAACACATTGACCAACTCATTGAATGGATACCAACCGTAAAAGCCGATGAGAAGAATTTCAAAAGTGAACGTAATGATGCTATAAAACAATTAATGGCGTTACAAGAAGAAGATGATAGAGTGTTACCATTTATTGAATATTTGTATGAACTCTCTTATGACCAACCTGATGTACAAAGCCTTATCCTGAACGAACTCATGCGAACTGATACTCGCAAAGGTCAAAAAATATTATTGGGCCTTTTAGAAAAAGATCTACCATTGAGTACCAGTTATCAGGACAACTTTTTAAGAAGGAATGATCGCAACCTTGTTCTAAGAAAAGAACTATTCCCTGAACTGTTTAAATACGCATCTATCTCAGAATATAAGGAGCCTGTTTATGAATTGCTAGCTAAACTGAAAGATAGCGGCCTTATGAAAGTAAAGCAGTATAAGCGATATAGAGATCAAATAATCACCGACGGGAAGATTGATATTAAACGTAATTTAAGTGCTAGTAGTTCCTATGGTTCTACCAGTAATCTTCTTCCCTATGCAAAACTTATATTTCCATTTAGAGAGGAGCGCAATGCTAAGATTTTCTTTGAGAAATTAATAAAAAGTAAAAACGATAAGGTTTTGTCTTATTATTACCTAGAGCTGCTCAAAAACAATGAATCAATACCAGCTGAGCTGGATGAATACAAAAATACCGATGCCGACTTTGAAGCAGTAATCATAAGAAAAGGAGCACGATATGGAGTAAAACCTTATAACAACCTAAATGATCAAGAAATAGCAAGAGCTACTTTATTAGGTCGAATTAACATTGAAAAGAAAAAGGATTCCATGTTCTTCCTTAAAAAGGAAATTATTAAAACTGATCTAGATGAGGAAGTAAGTGTGTACTTTTTCAAGTTGATAAAAGAAAACACCTACAAAGACAAGGAGTATGTCATGTACGCGGCCTACTTGCCTGAAAATGATCGTGAGTATAAAACAGAAACCTATGATGAATCCTCAAGTAATGGTATTTCTATAACACCTACTCGAGATGAAGAGGATATTATTAAAAAGGTTACTAAAAAATTAAAGCACCTTACACGTGGTCGTGTACCTAGAATAGGTGGTAGGTATTAAAACCACCACACATCTTTTTTAAAAATCCATTTTAAACCGTAGCGCTTTCCACTTTGGTATTGCGCTACGTGTGGTTTTGGTGCCACCACTACTGCTACAATTATGGGTAACATCGTAGTAAAAACAGATGTCTTATTAGTAATTGCCTTGGTTATAAAAAAAGTTCCCATAAATAAAACAAGAAAACTAATTGAATACACTAAATACGTTTTTATCTTAGGGCTCATAATTATTCTTCTTCTTGATAATTTTCAGATATTCCTTTAAAATATGACTCTAATTCGTGGAATGTACCAGCCGTTTTTACAATGTCCTTTACCACCTTACCTTTTTCAAGTAAAACGACACGTTGTGCTACCTCAGTAACGTGTATTAAATCATGACTAGACACTAGCACAGTGACCTCAGGATCGTTGGCTAGATCCTTGATGATATTCTTTAAACGTATTTGAGTACTTGGATCAAGATTTGCAAACGGTTCATCTAGAATGATAACTTTAGGGTTGCCTATAAGAGAAGCAACAATCCCTACTTTTTTCTGGTTTCCTTTAGAAAGATCTCTTAAATATTTTTTCTGGCCGATAGCTTCGCCATTAAAAAAGTCCATGTATTTGGCCATCACAGCATCTACATCGGCTTTATTTAATCCTCGTAGCTCACCTATAAAATAAAAGTACTCTTCGGGAGTAAGATATCCGATAAGAAAACTCTCATCAACAAAAGCGCTTGTAAAAGGTTTCCACTCTTCACTCTTATCCACGCGTACGCCATTTGATTCAATGTGTCCGCTATTTGCCTGGATCAAGTCTAGTAATAATGAAAATAATGTCGTTTTTCCTGCGCCATTGTTTCCAACCAGTCCTATTGCTTGACCTTGTGGAATTTCTAAGTGTTCTATATCCAGAACTGAAACTCCATTATATTGTTTTGAAAGATTTTGAATACTTATCATGATGTGTAAATATTATTGGTTTTTTAGGGTTTCGCTTTCGCGAAAGCGGACTATTTAAATCTCACTCCTACCCTACTTTTAATTGTATTATTATTGAGGCTAGTTTTTTTGCGCATAGGCAGCAATAGTGTCGTACTTTTCTTCCTTATATAGACCTTCAATTATTTCAAAAATTTTATTTCTAAATAGCAATCCTAGTATACCTGTCACTGCAATAGCGATAAATCCAGCAGATTCACTTATCGTAAGTCCAAATGCATAATAAATTACTATAGGTAGAATAAGTTTTGGGATAAGCATGAGTAAAGTCTTTGCATTGAAAGCCTTGCTATCTCCAAATGCTTTTTTGTTTGAGGTTAAATCAATAGGTGTTTTAACATAGGCACCGCCCCATAAAACTACAGAAGAATTAAAGCCTATATTATAGATAGCTCCACAAACCATGGCTAACCACCAGTCCAGTCCAAAGTATAAATAGAACGTACATATTAAGAAGCTTACAGCGGTACATATTACCATAAGCCACCATTTACTTAATAGAAACTCTCTGTATGGAATATTTTGAGACATCATTAATTTGTAATAGCTACTGTCCCATGAAGGTACTAATCCACCAAAGCTGAATAGGAATCCACCGGTACAAAATAATCCTGCAAAAATTTTCATACCGTTTATTTGCTCGTAGATATCATTCATAAAGAAGAATCCATAGAACACAAACAGAAAGCCCATGATAAAGGTTGTTCTTGCACGTTTGTTACGTTTTATAAGTTTAATGTCGTTTTTTAAATAGGTTGATATTTTACCGAATCTATCAAGAAAGCTTAGATCTTCTGTCTTGGCTTCTTTAACCTTTGATTTTAGTCCAGCATCTAAATAAAGTTGTCCTTTAAAATATTTATAGGCGTACCAGCCAAAAAATACTGCTGCTCCTATTGGTAATACAAATGACCAGGAATTGTTGTAAAAGAACTCAAAAACAGGTTGAGTATAGATAGTGATGTCAAATATGCCGTAGTATTGAGTAATGGCAAAAACTCCCATTATGGCTGCAACTGGATAAAATACAACGTCTTTATTATTGATGAAAATGTTTAAGAAATTGAGCGAAAGTGTTATTCCTAACATCGCTAAATGCCAGCTAATTACTCCAGCTACGTCATAACCTTTAACAAGTAATACGATACTAAATGGAATAAAAAACATGGCCGGTAGTAAAGTAAAGAACGAAAAAACAGTTTTACCTAAGGCATATTTTACAATCTTTCCCTTTGTAAATGGTAAATAAAGTAAAGGTTTAATATTAGCCACTGGCATCTTTTGCATAGCATATCTAAAAACTAAATCTACTACGAACCAAAAAATCAAAAACTTGTTTATTACTTCAAAAGGACTTCCGGCATTGATTTTACCATCCTCAATGAATTCTTCTAGGATAAAGTAACTACCAGCTCCTAATCCTATAAATTCAAGTAAAATGATAAAGGCAAAGAATCCTAATATTATCTTGATTGCTAGATTTTGTTTAAAGGCGGCGCTTCTTAAAAAACTCTTCCATTCTAAACTCAAAAAGTACTTAAGCATAAGATTTTATATTGTGGTTGATGTATATGTAGACCTTGATAAAAATTTGTTACAGTATAAAGATATGGTCTAATCCCGATAATCTGGATATTGATGGCTACTCATTACTCTTGTAGCTTATAAAAGCAGCTTGTTATGAATTATATTTGCATTAAAATTAAGTACATGTTTTCAGATAAGGCAAATAAGTTATTTCAAGAAGTTATAGAGAAGTATCACGTGATAAATACTGTGGATCAATCTTTTGAAAACCCATATGATCGTAATTCACACCTTATTGAACATTTACTATATCGCAAGTGCTGGATAGATACTGTCCAATGGCATTATGAAGACATCATACGCGACCCTAATATTGAACCTGTTGCTGCTCTAACTCTTAAAAGACAAATTGATGCCAGTAACCAGGATCGTACCGATATGGTTGAATATATTGACAGTTATTTCCTTGAAAAATACAAGGAGGTTGTACCACACAATAATGCGACTATTAACACAGAAAGTCCTGCATGGGCTATAGATAGACTTTCTATTTTGGCTCTTAAAATATTTCATATGCATGAAGAGGCTACTAGAGAAGAAGCTTCACAAGATCATCGTAATGCTTGCCAAAAAAAATTAGATGTTCTTCTTGAACAACGTATTGATTTGTCAACTGCTCTTGATCAACTTTTGTCTGATATTGCTTCTGGTGATAAGTATATGAAAGTGTACAAGCAAATGAAGATGTACAATGACGACGAGCTTAATCCTGTATTGCGCGCGGCAAATAAATAAAAATGCCTAATTCTCCTAAAAACATCTTAGTAACGCGCCTAAGTGCGATGGGTGATGTTGCTATGATGGTTCCAGTACTTATTGGATTTAAAAAGAAATATCCAGAAGTAAAGGTAACCGTATTATCGCGCAAGCGATTCAAGGATATTATAGAACAAGTCCCAGACGTTCAATTTATTGAGGCACAAGTTCAAGAGAAACATAGTGGCGCTCTAGGAATTTATAAGTTGTCACAAGAATTGCAACGCTATTCGTTTGATGCTATTGCCGACTTTCATAACGTATTACGTACTAAAGCATTAAGATTATTTCTCACAGGAAAAAAAGCTGTGATAGACAAAGGTAGACTAGAGAAAAAACGTTTAATTAATGACCCTAACTTTTTTAAGCCATTAATCACTACTCACGAGCGCTACACGCAAGTTTTAAGAAATTTAGGTTTTGAAATTAACTTGCATGGTGATGAATTTCTTACATCCTTACCTCTATCAACACGCCTACAAGATTTTTTACCTACTAACACTTATAAATGGATAGGATTTGCCCCATTTGCAGCACATCCTTCTAAAGGGTTAAGTGTAGAAAGAATGGATGAATATTTAAAAGAGTTAAGTGGTCTGGAAAATGTTAATGTTTTTTTATTTGGTGGTGGTAAAAAGGAAGTAATAGTTTTAGATAAGCTAGCAGACTCCTATAACAACGTCATCAATCTTGCCGGTAAATTCTCTTTTAAGGAAGAACTAGCGATCATTTCAAAATTGGATCACATGATAGCCATGGACAGTGGTAATGGACACCTTGCAGCAATGTATGGTGTTGATACGATCACTGTTTGGGGATGCACGCATCCCTACGCAGGGTTTGCACCATTTGGACAACCTATAAAAAACCAAGTGACGGTTAATAGAGATCGTTTTCCTTTAATTCCTACTTCCGTTTACGGTAATAAATGGCCTGACGGTTATGAAAATGCTATCAACACCATCCCTATCAAAAAAGTCATTCAATTAATAGTCAATAAATAAAGAAGGAGCACTTTGTAAAATGCTCCTTCTTTATATTCTTTATACTATCAAGTTTTTACTCTCTAGGTCTAGTAGTACGCTGCTCTATACGTTTCTCATATTTCTCTCCTTGGAAAATACGCTTAACAAAAATGCCTGGTATATGAATTTCATTGGGATCCAATTGTCCTGCAGGCACAAGTTCTTCCACCTCAGCAACAGTAATAGTTGCAGCACCACACATACAAGGATTAAAATTACGAGCAGTTCCTTTAAAAATTAGATTACCAGCTTCATCTCCTTTCCAAGCTTTTACAAATGAAAAGTCTGCCTTAAAGGCATGCTCTAGGATATGTGGTTTCCCATTAAATTCTCTTACTTCCTTTCCTTCTGCAACTTCAGTACCATATCCAGCTGGAGTATAAAACGCTGGAATTCCTGCTTGTGCAGCCCTACAACGCTCAGCAAGTGTTCCTTGAGGAATTAAATCAACCTCTAATTCGCCACTTAACATTTGTCTTTCAAACTCGTCATTTTCACCTACATAGGAAGAGATCATTTTTTTTACCTGCTTACCTTGTAAAAGTAATCCTAAACCAAAATCATCTACACCAGCATTATTAGAGATACAAGTAAGGTCCTTTACTTCTAGCTTTACTAATTGAGCGATACTGTTTTCTGGAATTCCAGACAGGCCAAAACCACCTACCATCAGCGTCATACCACTTTTAACTCCTTCGAGAGCTTTCTCTACATTAGCAACTGTTCTATTGATCATAATGTGTTTTTATTATCGGTATGAAAATACAATAATTATAAGACAATGAAAGCTGGTAGGGCTATACCTCATCAAAATTTACAACTACTTTTGAACTAGTTGGATAAGCTTGACAGGATAAGTATAATCCATCGCTTACTTCTTGATCAGTAAGTATAGCATTCTTAGCCATTTGGGCAGTTCCTTCTTCAATTAAACAAATACAAGAACTGCATATTCCACCTTGACAAGAATATGGTGCATCTATATCGTTTTTAAGAATTACATCTAGTAAATTTTGATCTCTAGTCATGGTAAAGGAATGCTCTTCATCATCTAGAATAACTTTTACCTCTGTTAAATGTGAATCTTCAGTGATTTCAATATCGTTCTCTTGAGTTGTAAACAGTTCAAACAAAATGTTTTCTTTGTCCAAATACCCTTTTTCATTTAGATTGTCGCTGGCCATTTTAATCATATCCTCTGGTCCACATAAGTACGCTTTCGCGAAAGCGAGATCTTTACAATCATTTTTCAAAAAGTAATTCAAATTTCCTTTTGAAACACGACCAAATAGAGCTTCATCTCGTTCTTCACGTGAGAAAGAATACTTCAAAATGAATCTATCGCCGTATTGATCTTTCAAATCATTAAGTTGCTCAAAGTAAATAGTTTGAGATAGAGATTGATTACCGTATAACAAGGCAAACTTGCTGTCTAATTCTTGTGAAAGAACGGTTTTAATCATTGAAATTATAGGTGTGATTCCACTACCGGCAGCAATGGCAAGGTAGGTGTTACCGTTGTCAATGTTATGAACAAAAAGACCTTGTGGCGCAGCTACTTCAAGAGTATCACCTGCTTTTAAGCTTAATGCATAGTTAGAAAACAAACCATTAGGAACAGCTTTAACCACAACACTTATTGAGTCCTCAAATGGAGCGCTAGATAAGGAGTAAGCTCTACGTACATCCTGATCGTTTATCTTAGATTTTAACGTAAGATATTGTCCAGATTCATATTCAAATTCCGATTTTAAATTATCTGGAATCTGAAATACAATCTCCACAGCTTGTGGAGTTACTCTAGTTACTTGTTTTATAGTGAGTTTATGAAAAACCATCTTGTAATTTTAAAAATGTAAAAATAAGAACTGTCGCTTGCTTAATTACCAATTGCATTCAAATAGTCGCAGTAGGTCATAATTCTTATCTTAGCATCATAAAAACAGAGGTTATAAGAAAAAATCGATTGATTTGAACTTGTAATCACTAGGAATTAACCATAATTACACATGAAAAAAATTGCATTATTATTACTCGCAGCATTTATAGTGAGCTGTGGATCAACCTCATCAACTAGTTCGGTGGCATCATCAAGTGATGAAACTACTTACTGGCAACAGCATGTTGATTATACCATGGATGTTGATATGGACGTGGACCGATATCAGTATACAGGAAAACAAACTTTGGTGTACACCAACAATTCGCCAGAAACGCTAGACCGTGTTTATTATCATTTATTTTTTAATGCTTTTCAACCAGGTAGTGATATGGATGTAAGGTCACGCAGTATCGAAGATCCTGATAGAAGAGTTGGATCTCGTATTGCTGGACTGGATCAAAATGAGATAGGTTATCTGTACGTGGATAATATGACGCAGGATGGGACTACGTTAAATCCACAACGTGAAGGAACAATACTGGTAGTACCACTAGCCAAACCTCTTGCTCCAGGAGCTTCTACAACTCTTAAATTAGATTTTGATGGGCAAGTTCCTGTTCAAATACGTCGTAGTGGTCGCAATAATGCTGAAGGTGTGGCGCTTTCAATGACACAGTGGTATCCTAAAATGGCCGAATTTGACAAAACCGGTTGGAACACCAGTCCATACATAGGTCGTGAATTTCATGGTGTATGGGGAGATTTTGACGTTAAGTTAACAATGGATCGTACTTATACAGTTGGTGGAACTGGTTATTTACAAAACCCTAAGGAGATAGGCCATGGATATGACAAAGCAAATTCTGGTCCCGGAAAAGGAAAAGACGGCAAATTAACGTGGCATTTTGTGGCTCCACAGGTTCATGATTTTGCATGGGGTGCAGATCCTGATTTTGTTCATGATATTTACAAAGGAGCAAATGGTGTAGATCTTCATTTCTTCTATAAGAATAAAGCATCTATCAAGGATAATTGGAAGAAGTTACAACCAGTAACAAATGAATTTTTGAAATTTTTCAATAAAAATATCGGTGAATATCCATACAAGCAATACTCTGTAATCCAAGGTGGTGACGGAGGAATGGAGTACGCAATGTGTACCCTAATTACAGGTGAGAGAAAATTCAACAGTCTTGCAGGAGTTACTGCTCATGAGTTTGCACACTCATGGTTTAATCACATACTAGCTACAGACGAATCTAAACACGAATGGATGGATGAAGGATTTACTACCTATATATCAAATCTAGCAGAAGCGTATGTGAGCGGTGGTGACATGTCAAAAGCAAATCAAAGCTCTTACCGCGGTTATATTTACCTAGCAACGTCTGGTAAGGAAGAACCACAAACCACTCATGCCGATCATTATCATACTAATCTAGCCTATGGTGTAAGCGCTTATAATAAAGGAGCTACTTTCCTAGCTCAATTAGGATACATAGTAGGTAACGATGTACGTGATCAAATCATTAAAGAATATTACAACACTTGGAAATTCAAACACCCAGACCCTAATGACTTTAAAAGAGTAGCAGAGCGTGTAAGCGGTTTTGATCTTGAATGGTACTTGCGCGATTGGACCATGACGACTAAGACAATTGACTATGCAGTTAACGATATGAATAGCTTAGATGGTGTAAATGTAATCGAGCTAGAACGTAAAGGTCAAATGGGCATGCCGTTGGATATAGAAGTGACAATGACAGATGGAACGAAGAAAATGTTTTACATACCATTACAAGAAATGAGAGGTGAAAAGGAAATTCCTTCTAATTGGACCAAACTGGCTGATTGGTCGTGGGCAAATCCTACTTATAATCTAATATTGGATGGGATCAATATGAACGATGTAAAATCTGTAACTATAGATCCATTAAACCAAATGGCTGATATCGATAAAGAAAATAATAGCTGGAGTCTAGAGATGTAATCGAGCTTAAATTATTTATAAAAACGCCATTTCATGAAACTATGAAATGGCGTTTTTTTATTTATAGAACCTAGATATAGCTAAATTTGCTCCCAAGAATAATTATCTGATGATTAGATTTACCTTTTCAAAAAATCAAAAATTAAAAAGTCGCAAACTTATTGAGCAACTTTTTAAAGATGGTAAATCAATTAAATCAGGTCCATTACGTCTGGTTTATCTTCCCGTAGAGAAAGAAACTCAAATAGGTGTAAGTGTCTCAAAAAGATACTTTAAAAAGGCTGTTGACCGCAATAGATTAAAACGATTATTGCGTGAGGCCTATAGACTATCACAACATGATTTTCCATTTGATAAACAGCCTATCGCAGGTATGTTTATCTACCATTCTAATCGTATGCCAGAATACACCTTTTTAGAAAATCAAATGAAAAAACTCATCAAGAAGTACCATCTTTCAAATACAAATTCTAAATAAAAATAAGAAGGACTTCTAATTACAAACTGTGGAATGCTATTTGATTTATCGTGGTTAATTGTAATTAACCTATCTTTAGGCGTTACCCTATTGAGTAAGGATAAGAATTAACAAGTAATGAAATTATTAAAACGTAAAATAATCATTCCTATAATTGCTGTTATAGGAGTTTTCTCACTAGTTAGTTTTCAAAATGACTTTTTTGAAATTGCTAAGCAAATAGAAATTTTCAACGAAATGTATAAACAGATCAACATGAACTATGTTGACGAGACTAATCCAGGCGATCTTATGGATAATGCTATTGAAGGCATGATGGATGAGCTAGATCCCTATACAAAGTACTGGACAGAACAAGAAGTTGAAAAATCAAAAATTAATAGACGTGGAGCTTATACCGGTATAGGTGCTAGTGTATTAACTAAAGATGATAAAATCATAATAGTAGAACCGTGGAAAGATTATCCAGCAGACAAGGCTGGTCTAAAAGCAGGAGATGAAATTATAAGTATAGATGCGGTTCAAATTTCTGATTATAAGGACAACGCCGGTGATTTATTAAAAGGATCTCCTGGAAGTGAGCTCAAAGTAGTTTACAGAAGACAAGGCAATTTACTGAATGCGACACTTAAAAGAGCTGCGGTAGATGTACATGCTGTCCCTTTTTATGATATGGCTACTCCTGAAATAGGTTACGTTGTGCTCTCTAAATTCAATGAAAAAGCTAGCAGAGAGACAAAAGCTGCTATTAAAGAACTTCAAGAAAAAGGTGCTCAAAAAATAATCCTAGACCTACGAGGTAATCCAGGTGGTTTATTAAGTGAGGCTGTAAATGTGTCCAACCTTTTCATTCCAAAAGATAAATTAATTACCAGTACTAAATCTGTTGTTCCAGAATACAACAAAACGTACCTGACCAAACGTAATGAGACATTTGAAGGTATGCCAATTGCTGTGCTTATTAATGGTCGCAGCGCGAGTGCAAGTGAAATTGTAAGTGGTAGTATACAAGATTATGATCGTGGAGTAATAGTAGGTGCACGTAGTTTTGGTAAAGGTCTTGTGCAACGCCCAAAAAAGCTGAGTTATGGAACACAAATTAAAATTACCATTTCTAGATATTATACACCTAGTGGTAGATGTATACAAGCACTAGATTATTGGAATCGAGATGAAGATGGAAACGCCGTACGTACCAAAAAAGAAGATTACAATGCCTTTAAGACTGTAAACAGTGGTCGTACAGTGTATGATGGTGGTGGCGTTGATCCAGATATAAAGCTTGCTAGCTCGGCCTATTCACCCGTTACCACTACCCTTCTTAAAGAAAATGCGATTTTTGATTATGCTACGGACTACTATTACCAACATCAGTTCTCTGATATGAATGAGATTAAACTAACTGATCAGGATTTTAATGATTTTGTTGCTTGGTTAGAAAAAAGAGGATTTGATTTTGATACTGATACTGAATCCGCTTTCGCGAAAGCATACAAAACAGCCGTCAAAGAAGAACTGGACGACGACATTGCAACCACTTACAAAGCAATGAAACAAGCTATCAAACAAGCAAAAAAGAAAGATATATTGGATAAAAAACCTGAAATCATGAGTTTGCTTACTGATGAAATTGTAAAGAGATATTTTTACAAAGAAGGATTATACCAGTATCAAATAAAATACAGCCCAGAAATAAAAACTGCTATAGAAGTGCTTGAAGACGAGAATCGCTACAACAATATATTAAAATGATAAACCGTTATTGCACCCTATTATTCCTATTGACAAGTCTGTTTTCTTTTTCACAAATTCAAGAACAACACAGCGTTTATTTTGATGTAGATAAAGATGAATTCAGTTTTAGTGAAGGAAGACAACTCAATGCTTTTTTTGACAATTTACTGTACAAACCTATTCTAGATGTAAAAATTCTTGGTTACTGTGACGATCGTGGTAGTTATGAGTACAATATGGATTTATCCAATAGAAGGGTAGAAACTGTAGCAAACTGGCTGAAAAATCATGACATTCAAACGGATCATATTTCTAAAATTATAGAAGGCCGTGGTGAAGTTGCACTAGAAAAGAATTCACAAGAATCACTGGAAAATGAACGGGCACAAAATAGGCGTGTAGACCTCACCTTTACCTTGCGCAAGGAATATGTTGATCGTATTGAAATTAAACAGTTAGAACGCAGCAAACTCACTCAAAAACAAAAAGAATTCATCGATGAATATGAAGAAAAAGTAGTCGATAAAATTATTAATGAACCAGATAGTAAAGAATCTATTCCCGTATTGCCTCTTAACAATTCTATAGACAAGGAAGATGAAATAACAGCAGTAAAGGTTAATAAGAATACTAAAGCAGCAACCACTGCTGCAAATACACCAGAAGAGCAAGATGAATACCTAGATATTCCTACAAAACTTGATCCACCTATTGATAATACTAAAGAGCCTTTCAAAAGTTTACTACGTAAGAATATTAAAAAAGGCGAAATAATTAGATTAGAAAACGTACTGTTTTATAAAGGGCGTTCAAAACTTATAGAAGAATCACAGCCTATTCTAGAACGTATCGCCGAGATATTACTCGCCAGAGAAGATATCGAGTTTGAAATTCACGGTCACGTATGTTGTATAAATCCCGCGTATAAAGATGCTTACAATAGAGATACTAAAAAAACCAATTTATCTGTTGATAGAGCAAAGACCATTTTTAAAAAATTAAGAGAACGAGGAATTGATCCTAGAAGGATGAAATTTAAAGGATTCGGTAGAACCAAACCTCTAGGTGGACCCGATAAAAACGATCGTCGTGTCGAGCTTTATATTACAAAAATTAATAAGTAAACATGGGTATTACCAAAACTGAATTATATACAGATAAACAAGTTAATCTTGCTGCGGTGTTTAAAGCACTGGGACATCCTGCTAGAGTAAGTATTTTAGAATATTTATTTAAAGTAGAATCTTGTGTGTGCGGTGATATAGTTGATGAAATAGGTCTGGCCCAAGCTACCATCTCACAACATCTTGTAGTGTTAAAAAATGTAGGGATTATTCAGGGAACCGTTACTGGGACAAGCGTTTGTTATTGTATTGACAAAACAAAGTGGCTAGAAATCACAGAATATATTGAACCTTTCTTGAATTCTAGTACGTTAGATACGGAATGCTGTTAGGCTTAAATATTAATTTTTACTTGAGGTTTTTACTCCGATATTTGCCTGAAATTTGTAAAAGAATCCAATGACCGAAGTGTCTTCAAATATATCAAGGGCAGTAGACCTACTTAATCAAGATAAACTAGTCGCCATTCCAACTGAAACTGTTTACGGTCTGGCAGGTAATATATATAGTGAAAAAGCCATAAAGGGAATTTTTGAAATGAAGCAACGACCTTTATTCAATCCCTTAATTGTGCATATTTACGATGTTAGACAAGTAAGAGAACTTACTACTGATTTTCCAGAAAAAGCTCAAAAACTTGCTCAAAAATTCTGGCCTGGATCACTTACTCTCATTTTACCAAAAAATGAGAAAGTCCCTAATCTAATAACCGCAAATAAAAACAGTGTAGGAATTAGGATGCCAGATCATTCAGTGACTCTAGAATTGCTAGCACAATTAGAATTTCCACTTGCAGCTCCTAGTGCAAATCCTTTTAGTAGAATAAGTCCTACCACTGCCCAACATGTGAAGGATTATTTTAATGATAAACTAGAGCTAGTACTAGATGGTGGACCTTGTAAAAATGGTATAGAATCGACAATAGTAGGTTTTGAAAATGAGGAACCAGTTATCTATAGATTAGGTTCTATTTCTCAAGAAGAAATAGAAGAGGTTATTGGTAAGGTGAACATTAATAATCAGGAAAAAAATACACCTATTGCTCCTGGTATGGTAGAAAAACATTACGCTCCTAGAACCAAAACAGTGCTAGTAGAAAATGTATCAGACTACCTTCAAGCAAATAGGAATTTAAAAATAGGTATTTTATTACACGAGAAAATCGATGATGAGCAACTTGCCCATACCGTTAAATACCTTACCTCAACAAGCGATATTAAAGAAGCTGCTAGTTTATTGTATGCCAGCCTTCATGAATTAGATGCATTAAATCTAGATATCATTGTTGCCCAAAAATTCCCTGATTCAGGAATAGGGAAATCTCTCAACGATAGATTGACTAGAGCAACAAAGTAATACTTACCTTTGACAAATGAAGTGGTTTTTTATTCTATTTTCCATGTACTTCCTAGCATTAAATATAATGCCTTGTGGTGATGGTGTAGAACATGATGACCACATTGAAATTGCTATTGACGACGATGGCTGCGAGGATAACCATGAAGATTTGTGTTCCCCTTTTTGTATTTGTAATTGTTGTTCTGTTCAATTAGTATTTGAATTACCTTATATAACCCAGTTTCTATTTTCAGATAAAACTATTTTAGGTGATAATCACTACAAATCACCTTATTCTATAATTTATCCAGATTCGGAAATTGATCCTCCTAGAGTATTAAGTTAAATCCAACTTCAGGCTATAAATCGCCTTTATTTTAACTTAAATACACTCATAAACATGAATAAATATTTGTGCAGTATTATACTGCTATTAGGTGTTTACGCTTTCGCGAAAGCGCAATCACAAAATTCTCAAAACACAATTACCGTAACCGTTGTATCCCAATTGGATCAAGAACCTTTATTAGGTGCCAATATTTTTATCAAAAGTCTAAAAAAAGGTTCTATGACAGATATAAATGGTGTTGCAACCCTGGAAAATTTAGAAGATGGAACCTTTGAATTAAGCATAAGTTACGTAGGGCATAAAACGCAAATTATCACAATTAATTTACCATCTCAATTAGAATATCGTGTAGTTCTAGAAGAAAGTAAAGCTCAATTAAACGAGGTGGTTATTCAGTCTACACGTAGTACCCGAACCTTTAAACGTACTCCTACTAGAATCGAATTTATAGGTGGTGAGGAATTAGTAGAAAAAAATGCGATGAACAGTACTAATATTTCAATGGTATTAAGAGAAAGTACAGGTATCCAAATGCAACAAACCTCTCAAAGTAGTGCAAATCAATCTATAAGAATTCAAGGTCTAGATGGTAGGTACACGCAGCTTTTAAAGGATGGTTTTCCCCTATACAATGGATTTGCTGGTGGTTTAAGTATTATGCAAATACCGCCAGTTGATATCAAACAATTTGAGATTATTAAAGGTAGTTCGTCTACTTTATACGGTGCAGGAGCTATTGCAGGTCTAGTCAATATTCAATCAAAAACTCCAGGTGAGGAAAAGGATATGGACATCATGATTCAAGGTACCCAAGCTCTTGGTGCAACTGCCAATGTTTTTTATAGTGATCGTAATGAAAAATGGGGAACTACCTTGTATGTCTCGGCTAATTTGCAAGAAGCATATGATCCAGATGGAGATGAATTCTCAAACCTACCAGAAACTAAGTCCATAACCTTAAACCCTAGACTTTTTTACTATCCAAGTGAGAGCAGTACCTTATGGGTAGGAATCAATACCACGTTTGACGATCGTACAGGTGGATTTCTGGACGCTATCGATAAAAAAAGTAATAGGTACACCCAAGTAAATACATCGAGCAGGATAAGTTCTCAAATAAGCTATGATCAGCAATTAAATGAAAATAGTAGCTTACAATTTAAAAACAGCATTTCATATTTTAATAGGGAACTTCAAACTCCTTATATTCTATTTACCGGTGAACAAGTAAACTCATTTACAGAAGTTAATTACAAGCGTTCAGGCTTAAAGTCAGATTGGGTTCTAGGAGCAAATTTATATACCACCAATTTTGATGAAACCAGTATAAATGATAGAGATCAAAAGAATACTACAGTAGGTGCTTTTATTAACAATGTAACAGACTTAAGTGATAGATGGATATTAGAAACAGGATTAAGAACAGACTATGCAATGGATTGGGGTTTATTTGCTTTACCTAGAGTTTCCCTTCTATATAAAGGCCCAGGAACTTTTACCAGTCGTTTAGGTGGTGGATTGGGTTATAAAATTCCAGATTTATTTACAGAAGAAGGTGAGATGCTTAATTTTAGCGGTATCTCAGGTATTAACAAAGATGAATTAGATGCAGAAACATCTTACGGAATTAATCTGGATTTTAATTATACCACTCCTATTACTGAACAGATTAATTTTTCTATAAATCAATTATTTTATGCTACTGCTATTGACAACGGATTGTTATTAACCTCAACAGGTATGGATACTTATTCTTATCAAAATGCAGATGATATAACGTTAAGTCGTGGAGCAGAAACAAATATGAAGTTTACTTATAAAGATTTTAAATGGTTTTTAAATTATGCATTCATAGATACACAGCTTAATTTTCTTGATGGTAATCCTCAAAAACCACTTACTGCAAGACATAATGCTGGTACAGTTTTAATGTATGAAAACGAAGAATGGCGTATAGGTTATGAAGCTTATTACACAGGTAATCAATTACTTTCTAATGGGTTTGAAACTACTGATTACGTTACAATGGGACTTCTGGTTATGAAAAACTTCAAATGGGGTCATTTATTTACCAATTTTGAAAACTTTACGGATCGTAGACAATCTCGTTTTACTCCTACTTTAAATGTAAATTCAAACGGTGTCCCTAGCTTTAATGAAATCTATGCTCCTACTGATGGTTTTATTTTTAGTATAGGGGTTATTTTAAAACCTTTTGGAACTATGGAACACCACGATGATCATGATGATCACTAACATAAAAAGCCCTTTTTTGAAAAGGGCTTTTTTTATTTACTTCTACAAGATTATTTTCATTTTTTGATGTGGAATTCCATCCTCTAAATATTCTTCACCGGTGGATTCAAAACCTAATTCTTTATAAAATTTATCTAGATAGCATTGAGCGCTTATTATAATGGTAGACCAGGATTTTTTATGAATATAATCCATACTTGCTTTCATTATTAATTTCCCATAAGATTTACCTCTAAATTCTGGATTAACAACTACTCTACCAATGCTTGATTGTTTAAAATAATCACCTGGTTTAAAAATTCTAGTATAAGCTACAATTGATTCATCATGATAACCTATAACGTGAATTGCAAGTTGATCCTTATTGTCGATATCTTGATAAACACAATCCTGTTCTACAACAAAAACCTGAGAACGTAACCGTAAAATATGGTACAGTTCTATCGTATTTAATTCATCAAAGGTTTTTATACGTACTTGCATGTTTTTTAAAATTGTTTAGGTACAATTTTAGGTTTAGGTGGTTTTACACCTATCCTGATATCGGTAATTATTTTCTCTAGCATTTCACCAAATGATTCATCACCATTTGCCATTATTTCTTGTCGATGACTATCCAGATCATTTAATACTTGTTCTTTCTCCTTATCTTCATAACTGTCTAGCTCTCTCCATATTTCCATGAGTTTTTTCTCTGGATGTACTGCCGTGCGCAGTTGGTGAATTATAATACTAGCTTCTTTTTTCATATTTCCATAGTATCCCTAGTATTGTATACAAGAGAAATTTAATTCTTAATCATTATTTGATTTTACCTCTGTAACGTAACGAGTTTTCGTTATGTTGTAAAAGTAGTCGTTGATCCCTACTATAACTTTTCAATAAATGAATTACGTAATCCAATTGATCGTCAGTAAGATGTTTATAAGCAGGTGCTGGTATTTTATCACGCCATTTTCCTTGTAAAACATTGTCTAATGCAATACGCCAGTAACAATGGTTATCAAAATTAAGTTCTGGATATTGTTTAGGTAACTGTTCACCTAATTCAAAATAAAGTTTACTATTTGTTCTACTCATACCAATCAACCTTCCTTCTCTTAGTAGATAATTTAAATATAGCCGATGATAAAATAGGTTATGAACAAGCTATTTTATCAACCCTACGTTTGTGACGTCCACCTTCAAAATCAGTTTCAAGAAACGTCTTTACTAAAGCTATTGCTTGTGGTATTGAAGTGAAACGAGCTGGAATACAGATGATATTTGCATCGTTGTGCTCTCGTGATAATTGAGCAATTTCTTTACTCCAGCACACAGCGCCACGTACTTCTTTATACTTATTAACAGTCATTGATACACCTTGTGCACTACCACAAATAACTATTCCTTTTGAGGCTTTACCAGATACGATATCTTGCGCTACTTTATGGGCAAAATCTGGATAATCAACACTGTCAAAACTATCAGTACCATGATTAGTGATTTCATAACCATTTTCTTTTAAGTAACCTACTATGGCATTTTTATATGCAGGTCCTGCGTGATCGTTTCCTATAGAGATGTTCATGTGACTAAATATTAAGTAACAAAGGTAAAAAAGCAGTAAGTTAAATGAGGTTATTAACACCTAGTAATTTTTGACTTTTATAAATCAATAATAACCTGTTAATAGTTTTTAATGAAATTATTTAGGATTTGTCAAATGCTTGTGCATATATACAGGATACTGAAACAACATCATTTTCTTATTAGTTTTTTCAATTTAGTTGTTAAATGTAAAATTGACGTTATTAACAGATTAATTTAATGTAAATAATATACAATTCATTGTGAATAATGGTTGTGAACAACTGTGAGTAAAACAGTATAATTGGTTTAAAAATAGAAATTTAATTCTCTTATAACTTGTTTATAACTGCTGAAAGTTTCTTCTTTTTTAAAATAACAAAAAACGATTACCTAAATTTTACCGCTATTCACAAGCTATATTAATCACTATTTTTTATTTAAAAATTTTAAAAAGAAAAATCTATGATATAATATATGTTAATAACAACTAGAAGAAGTAAAACTTTAAAACTTTAAAAATTTAAGAAAGAAGAAAAAGAAAGGTATCTCTTAAAATGCCGTAGTGGCATTACTAGCATCAAGAGCAATAAAAATGAGAATAGCACATACTATAGCAGCTACTAGTAATATTCCTAGAAAAAAATAGATCGTAAACTTCTTATGTTTGAGAGACATTGTTTGGTTTAAACTATGTTTATATAACGTCTAAATTCATTTAAAGTTACACTTTTATTAAGGAATTTTTAAGATTTATTTATAATTTGTTCAATATTAATTATTTGTAAAGCAATTATGATTGAGTTATATAAAGAGTAACTTTGTTTATATATGAAGAAAAAGAAATCACGAAAATCAAAGACCAAGTTTCAAAACTTAAGTCAGAGTGTTCTCAATATTTTAAAAAACGAACCCAATAAACTATTTAACTACAAACAGATATGCGCCAAACTAGGAATAAGAGATTCTAGTGGCCGCAATCAGGTAATTAAAAAACTACATCAATTAAAAGCTAAAGACAAGATTGAAGAAGTTGATCGTGGTAAATTCAAGATCATTAAAGCAATTGATTATTACACGGGAATTCTCGATGTAAGCTCTCGCGGTACCGGTTATGTTATAACCGAAGAATTACAAGAAGATATAATGATTCCTAAAAGATCCATCGGTCAGGCACTTGATGGTGATCAAGTTGAAGTCTATGTCTATCACCGTAGACGAGGACAACAACCAGAAGGTGAGGTTACTAAGGTACTACAGCGCAATAAAACAGAATTTGTGGGAACTATTGAAGTTCATGAAAAATTTGCATTTGTAAATATTGCAAACCCAAAAATAACTACAGACTTCTTTATTTCTAAAAGTAATATTAATGGTGCCAAGGATGGTCAAGTTGTACTAGTCGAGTTCTTAGAATGGAACGATAAACAAGATTCACCTAATGGTAAAGTAAAGGATATTCTAGGTGATCCAGGTGAGCATGATACTGAGATTCATGCTATTCTAGCCCAATACGGTCTTCCTTATGAGTTTCCTATCGAGGTTGAAAAGTTCACTGAACAGTTAGATAAAACCATAAGTAAGCAAGAAATTAACAAGCGTCGTGACATGCGCGAGGATCTCACCTTTACGATAGACCCTAAAGATGCAAAGGATTTTGACGATGCCTTATCATTTAAAGTCTTAGAAAACGGTAATTATGAAATAGGAATTCATATTGCCGATGTTTCTCACTACGTAAAACCAGGAACTGTTCTCGATGATGAAGCCTATGAACGAGCCACATCAGTATATCTAGTAGATAGAGTAGTACCCATGTTACCTGAAGTGTTATCAAATGGTGTGTGTTCCTTAAATCCTCATGAGGACAAACTATGTTTTTCTGCAGTATTTGAATTAGACGATAAAGCAGTTATCCACAATCAATGGTTCGGTAGAACAGTTATTCACAGCGATCAGCGATTTGCTTATGAAGAAGCGCAACATATCATTGAAACGCAAGAGGATGAAATACCTGAAGATATCTCGCTTTCGCGAAAGCGTACAAAAATACCTACTCCTATTGTTCAAGCCACTCTTAAACTTGATGAACTTGCTAAAATCATGCGAGCAAAGCGCATGCAATCTGGAGCATTGAGTTTTGATAAGACTGAGGTTAAATTTGATCTCAATGAAAACGATGAGCCAGTAGGTGTGTTTTTTAAAACCTCTAAAGACGCTAATAAATTAATTGAAGAATTTATGTTATTAGCCAATAAAAAGGTAGCAGAATTTGTAGGAAAGCGTACCGCAAAAAACGGCGATAAAAAGACCTTTGTTTATAGAATACATGATGAACCTAATGATGAAAAGCTTAATGCCCTTGCAGGCGTAGTAAAGAAATTTGGTCATCAATTAGACTTAAGAGATCGTAATAGAGTAACCTCATCACTTAATAAACTATTGCACGATGTTAAAGGTGCTAAGGAGCAAAACATGGTTGATACCCTAGCTATACGGTCTATGTCAAAAGCTGTTTACTCTACTGATAATATTGGTCACTATGGATTAGCCTTTGATTATTATTCTCATTTTACAAGTCCTATAAGGCGTTATCCAGATGTGATGGTTCACAGACTTTTACAACATTATCTAGATGGTGGAAAAAGTGCCGATGAAGAAGTGTATGAAGTAAAATGTGATCATTCTTCTAATATGGAAATGCTTGCTTCAAAAGCAGAAAGAGATAGTATCAAATACATGCAGGTCAAATACATGAAAAACCATGAAGATGAAGAGTTTTTAGGAGTTATTTCTGGTGTGACCGATTGGGGTATATATGTGGAGATTATTGAAAACAAGTGTGAAGGTATGATTAGGTTAGGTGATCTAGACGACGATAGTTATGAATTTGTTGAGGAAGATTTTGCTGTTGTAGGTAGACGTACTAAAAATACCTATACACTAGGTGACGAGGTTTATGTCAAAGTTAAAAACGCCGATTTAGTCAAGAAACAATTAGATTTTTGGATGGTTGGCAGTAAAGAACAGGTAGAATCCTAATGAAAACGAAAATTTGTCATACTTGTCAAAAAGATGACAATGTGATGTATCGTATTCAATTTTCAGGAAGTAAACAATGGGTTTTTTGTTGTGAGTCTTGTACACAACATCATCAATCTGATATTAATTACCGTTATGGAG
Source organism: Nonlabens sp. SY33080 (assembly GCF_011784885.1). NCBI lineage: Bacteria > Pseudomonadati > Bacteroidota > Flavobacteriia > Flavobacteriales > Flavobacteriaceae > Nonlabens > Nonlabens sp. SY33080. Next base: position 2,081,476 of record NZ_CP050461.1, on the reverse strand, counting down.
GCACCTGGAAAGGCAACCGTCATTAATTAAAATGCATTTAATTATGTATTTCATCGATATTAATTGTATTTAATCTAATATTACTAGTCAGTATAATTTAATTTTAAAAGTAATCTAGAACTGGTAGATATTTGTATTGTAATTGAGAGTGGTTACTTAATTACAACATTTTCATGGTTTTATGAAATAGAATATTTTCAATTAAGAAAGTTTTTTGGTTGGTTAGTAAAATCCCGTTATCCTCTTCAGGATGCGGGATTTTCTTTTAAAATTAATTATGCATGCATAATAGTTTGGCACGGGTTTTGGAAAGATATAGTTGAAGGTTATTAAGAGTAATTTTCATAAGTTTTTTGGTTGGTTAATGAAACAGCAGTCTTTTAGGCTGCTGTTTCTATTTATACAAACTGTAACATATTTATTTTTTGATTGTCTGTACATAAAATAACAATCATGAAATTTATAGTAAGCAGTGTAATAGTATTCTTCTCGGTAATAATAGTAGCCCAAAATCCTATTGAGGAAGACATGGGAAATTTTAATACAATAAAAACATTTGACTTAGTCAAAGTCAATTTAGTGAAATCTGATGTTAATAAACTAGTCATAACAGGTGAGGATGCTCAGGACGTAGAGTTTGTTTTAAAAAATAAAACTCTTAAAATCAGAATGAAAACGGAACGAATTTTTGATGGTCAGAATACCTTTATACACGTTTATTATAAAGATCTACAAACTATTGATGGTAATGAAGGATCAGTCATCGTAGTTAATGAATTAATGACTCAAAACAATCTTGAAATCAAAGTGCAAGAAGGAGCTAGGGTAGAAGCTGGTGTTGCGATTGAGCATCTGGATATAAGAGCGGTAACTGGTGGTATTGTTTCTTTAACAGGAGCAGCAAAAAACCAAAATATTGTTGTTAATACAGGTGGAATAGTTGAAAATGCAGGTTTAAAAACTGATGATTCTCGAGTTAAAATACAAGCTGGTGGAGAGGTTGAAGTGTATGCGAGTAATTACGTGAAAATTAGAATAAATGCCGGTGGCGATGTAATAGTATACGGTAATCCAAATAATATTAATAAGAAAACTGTATTTGGAGGTCGTATTGAAATTGTGGAATAACTACGTTATATCGTTCATTAAACTTTAGTTTTCTTAACTATCATTTGATAAGCCTTAGGTTATCTATTATTTTTGAGCTATAACTGATTTGTTATATGCTAGAAGATATATATAGTGCTATCCCATTAGGTTTTGGTATGGCTTTTTTAATAGGGCCAGTGTTTTTTGCCTTATTAGAAACAAGCGCCATAAAGGGTTTTAGAGCTGCTCTAGCTCTTGATATAGGAGTCATACTAGCTGATATCATTTTTCTTCTAGTTGCTTATTTTATGACCTCTAGTATTTTAGAAAAATTAAAGGATGATCCTGCATTATACATTTTTGGTGGTAGTATTTTATGCATTTATGGAGTAATTTCCTTTATAAAAACCAAGAAAACATACCTTAAAGAAGTAGATAAAGGAGTTTTAATCGTACAGAAGAACAATTATTATTCCCTGTTTATCAAAGGATTTTTACTCAATTTTATCAATATTGGCGTTTTAGGTTTCTGGTTGGGATTGATTGTAGTATTTAGTCCTCAACTAGATAATGATGAAAATCGTATACTGGTATTTTTCAGTACTGTTTTACTTACTTATTTCATTGTAGATTTATGTAAGATAGTATTAGCAAAAAGTTTAAATAGATACTTAACTCCACTTAGAATATTTTGGTTAAAAAGACTAATCGCTATTGTCATGTTAATATGTGGAGCAGTATTGATTATTAAAGGTGTATTTCCTCAAACCACAGTTATAATAGAAAATCAATTACCAGAATTACCACATTAAAATGAGATGGATTGCTTACGTATTAGGAGTTCTTGCAATTGGTTTTTTACAATTTATTTTATTTATAATTTTTGTTCCTGACTCTTGTGCGTACCACACACAATCGGACGAAAGACCCTTTTTAATTAAATACTGTTATGAAGGTGTTCATCCAACTCCAAATGTTTTAAATATTGTATTAACGATAGTAATCGGACTGGCATTAGGTCACTTTATCGCAAAACGTATTCAATAAAAAAATCCCCAGTAATTACTGAGGATTTTTGAGGTGCCAAGCGGATTCGAACCGCTGTAGTAGGTTTTGCAGACCCAAGCCTAGCCACTCGGCCATGGCACCTTGTGGACGGCAAAAATAGTAAAAAAGAACAGTTTTTAGGATATCAATCGATAAAATCTAAAAAGCTGTTATTCTTTATCTACTTTCTGACATTTCAATGATTACACTTTCAACGTCTCCACCTATAGGAGGATTTATTTTAGCTACTTGTACAGTAGCTTGTTGAACTAGTGGTTCTTCTTTAAAAATTCTATCTAGTATACGTTTTGCAACTTGCTCCAGTAATTTAGATCTTATTGCCATTTCCTCCTTAATAATTCTATTAAGGGAAACATAATCTACTGTATCTTTAAGGTGATCGGTTTGCGCACTTTTAGTTAAATCGGCACTTATTTCTAGATCCACTCTATAATCGCTACCTATACGTTCTTCCTCGTCTAGACAGCCATGGTTAGTAAAAACTCTAACGTTATTCAATTTAATTTTATGCATAGGGCAAAGATACATACCATTACTTATCTATAAATCTTAACTTTGCTTATAAAATAACATAGGGATGAGCGATAAAAAGCCAGCTAACTTTATAGAAGAGATTATTGAAGCAGATCTTGAAAACGGATTAAATCCAGATCATTTAAGATTTAGATTTCCACCAGAGCCTAATGGATTCTTGCACATAGGACATGCTAGTGCAATTTGCTTAAATTTTGGGTTAGGAGAGAAGTATAACAAACCAGTAAACTTAAGATTTGATGATACAAATCCTGCTAAAGAAGAATCTAAGTTTGTTGAAGCTATTCAAAAGGATATTGAATGGTTAGGTTATAAATGGGATAACCTATGTTACGCATCTGACTACTTCCAACAACTTTATGATTGGGCTATACAGCTTATTAAGGAAGGTAAAGCTTATGTTGATTCTCAATCAAGTGAACAAATTGCTGAACAAAAAGGTACACCTACACAACCTGGAACTAATAGTCCTTATAGAAACCGTAGTATAGATGATAATTTAAAATTATTTGAATCTATGAAAAATGGTGAATTTGGCGAGTCTGAGCATGTACTAAGAGCTAAGATTGATATGGCATCTTCAAACATGCTTATGAGAGATCCTATCATGTATCGCGTTGTGAACAAACCACATCATAGAACAGGTAATGATTGGAAAATTTATCCCATGTATGATTGGACACATGGAGAAAGTGATTATTTAGAACAAATAACTCACTCATTCTGTACTCTTGAATTTTTACCTCATAGAGAGCTTTATAATTGGTTTCTTGACCAAATAGTAGATAAGGATAAGATACGCCCTAAACAACGTGAATTTGCCCGTCGTAACGTCTCTCATACAGTTACTTCAAAACGCAAACTTCAAAAACTCGTCGATGATGGAATTGTTTCAGGTTGGGATGATCCTAGAATGACCACCATTTCTGGAATGAGAAGAAGAGGTTATCCTGCTCAAGCAATCCGTAATTTTGCAGATTCTATAGGTATTGCAAAACGTGATAATCTAGTTGACATGAACCATTTAGAGTATTTCGTAAGAGATTATCTAAATAAAGAAGCTGACCGAGTGATGGCAGTTCTGGATCCAGTTAAATTAGTAATTACTAATTATCCTGAAGGTAAAGAAGAAATCTTACAAGCCGAAAATAGTCAGGAAGATGCATCTAGAGGATATAGAGAAGTACCTTTCTCAAAAGTACTTTATATAGAACGTGAAGATTATAGGGAAGAAGCAAATAAGAAATTCTTTAGATTAAAGAATGGAAAAGAAGTAAGACTTAAAAATGCCTATATTATTAAGGGTGAAGGTTGTGTAAAAGATGAAAATGGTGTCATCACTGAAATACATGCAACCTACGATCCAGAATCAAAAAGTGGTAGTGGCACTGAGGCCAGTATGCGTCGCGTTAAAGGAACCTTACATTGGGTAAGTGCAGCCCATGCTGTACCAGTTGAGGTAAGATTATACGATAGGTTATTTAATGTTCCACAGCCAGACGCAGATAAGGATGTGGATTTCATGCAATTCGTAAATAAAGAATCATTAAAAACTATCACAGCGTTTGGTGAACCAGCTTTAAAAGACTTAGAAGTAGGGAAAACGGTACAATTCCAGCGTATGGGTTATTTCTCAGTTGATAGGGATAGTACTTCAGAGAATCGAATTTTCAATAGAACAGTAACTCTAAGAGATACATGGGCAAAAATTGATCAATAGTTTTTCTTATAATTTGCTTCCTTTGACATGAACTTCATGATTCATGTCTGCAGTCGCTAAAACATACCTCATAAAAGCATAATCGCTAAAAAGTCATTCAGTAATGGATAGCTTTTTTGGTTATAAATTGTATGATTTTAACAAAAATTGATAAATATTATATAGATTTTATGCTTTTTCATTGAATTAATCAAAATGCTTATATATCTATTAACGCTGTAAGCTGTAGGAGTAAGGTACATTTGTAATAACAAACAAATCAAAAAAAATATTACTATGGCAAAGACAGGAAATACGATTATAGCACTTGCAGCAGGAGCTGCTCTAGGAGCAATCGCAGGAATTTTATACGCACCAGAAAGCGGTAAAAAAACACGTAAAAAATTAAAAAAAGAAGCTATTAAGGCAAAAGATACCTTTACAGAAAGTGCTCAAAGAACCTATGAACAAGTAGCAGCAAAAACTTCAGAAGTTCGTGGAACAGTAGGTGAAAGGATAGATGAAGCACTATCTACAGCTAGTTATAAAGCAGATGATGCTATTGTCGCACTAGAAGAAAAACTAGAACAACTACGTACACAAAACGCCAAATTACAAAAACCTAAATCGGTAAGCGGAGCGGTAAAAAAAGCTAAAGCGACTGTATAAAAACTAGATTTTGAGTTCTATTACAGACCAAATACAGGAATTTCAAGAGGCCAGTAAAAGCTATATTGAAACTACAATTGAATTTCATCGTTTACGATTATTCAAAGGTCTTACGTTGTTTTTAAGTAGCAGTGTTCACAAGCTTTTAAGTATTCTATTTATAACATTATCAGCGATCTTTTTAAGCACAGCAGTAGCCTTTTTACTAGGTGAAATATGGGAAAGTTACGCAATGGGCTTTTTTGCTGTAGGAATCTTCTACTTCATCATCTTTTTATTAGTTCTATTGTTAACTAAGAAGAAAATTGAAACTAATGTTATACAACGTACAAGTAAGAAATTTTTTAATTAAATATTCATGAAGGTTTACAATAATTTTGACGAGATAAATAAGGAGCTTAACGTTCTATCGTTACAAAAACAAATTCATGAAGAAACGATGAAGTTAAAAATAAATGAAGTTAAGGAAGAATTGAGTGCAGTTTCAATTGTTACTAATATGATATCGTCAATTGCAAAAAAAGCGGTAGTTTTAAAAATTGTAAATAAATTTTTAAGTCGTTAAATGAAAATAGGAAGTATCATTTACTTCATTCTTACACTAATAACACTTATAAGTTCCTCTTACTATTTTTATCTGATCTACGTGAGACATCATGAATCAGAAAATATATATCTAGTAAGTGGAATTTTTAATGTCATACTATTTTTCTTTTGTCTTTTTTTATGGATAAGAGAAATAACAAGAAAAGAAAAAAGCGAGACTAAGTAGTCTCGCTTTTATTTTTCTATCCAATAACTCTATTCTAAAGAGTCTGTTTCTTTAGAATCTTTATTTTTTTTAGAGCTTTGTTTTTTCATTTGCTCACCAATTTGGGCGCTTGCAGTAAAGCTAGCAATCATGTTGTTAAGCATGTCGCTTCCTGCCTGTGGTGAATTAGGTAACAAAATAAGATTAGAATTTGTCTCTTCACCTATAGATTGTAACGTATCATAATGTTGAGTTACGACTATTAACGCACTGGCTTCTTGTGAATTAATTCCTACGTTATTCAATACATCAACAGATTCTTCAAGTCCTCTAGCGATTTCTCTTCGTTGATCTGCGATACCTTGACCTTGTAGTCTTTTTGATTCAGCTTCCGCACGTGCTTTAGCAACGATTTTAATACGCTCTGCTTCCGCTTCGTATTCGGCAGCTACCTTTTCACGTTCCGAGGCATTAATACGGTTCATAGCGGCTTTAACTTGAATATCTGGATCGATATCAGTTACAAGTGTTTTAATAATGTCGTATCCATAATCCAGCATAGCCTCATTAAGTTCTCTTTTTACCGCAATTGCTATATCATCTTTCTTTTCAAAAACGTAGTCTAATTTCATTTTTGGAACTTCGGCACGTACCACGTCAAAAACGTATGATGTAATTTGATCATGAGGATTTTGAAGTCTATAAAACGCATCATAAACCTTATCTCTAATTACTTGAAATTGAACTGATACTTTTAGTCTTACAAAAACATCATCTTTGGTTTTGGTTTCGACAACTACATCTAGTTGTTGAATACGTAAATTAATCCTTCCAGCTACACGATCGATCACTGGAATTTTTAATTGTAATCCAGAATGACGCATGCTAGTAAATTTACCAAAACGTTCAATTACGGCTGCTGTTTGTTGCTTAACTGTGAAAAAAGCGCTCAATAAAATAATAAGAGCGATAACTCCTATAACGATAGGAACAATGGGAATTAATGGTAGTGTAATCATATTGTATAAAGTAAATGGTTATGTAAAGGTAAGTGCTTATCTTGAGAATTTTAAAGGGCAATTGCCTTATAAAAATTACTCAAATAGTAACATATCTATATTATAGGTAGTATGTTTATGTCCTTTGTTACAATTATGAAATACATTCTCCTTTTTTTGGTTTTTATATCTGGATATTACATTCAAGCACAGCGATACACACCTATAAATTATCTAGGGATAGGAGTAGAGGCTACTTCTTACCGTTTGGACATTGATGATCTATCGGTAGATAGTAATTTAGGATACAAATTCGTTCTTGAAACACGTGGTCAAATAAGAGATGATTTTGATTTTATTTATTCATTAGGTGTTTACAATCATAACTTTTCAACTAAAGAACTTTTGACGAATCAAGAAATTGAATTTTCTCAATTAGGAGCAGAGCTTAATTTTCTTTTTGCCTGGAAAATAGCACAGAGCAATCATTTTTCTATTGAATTAGGTCCATCGTTACTATTTAATGGCGATTATAAATTGAAAGATGAATCTGCTTTTGAAAATTCCCAGATAGGATCTTTATCTAATACCATCACCGTGTCTGAATTTCAAAAAAATAATCCATTTAACATTAATGGAGTAATTGGATTTTCTACTGGAGTTACCCATGTTAGATTAATGGCACATTATCATTATGGTTTTCTCAACAATTTATCAGGACAAGATAATCTTGGTAATGATTTAGAAGGTAAGGCCCGTTTTTACACTTTTGGACTGCGATTTTACTTTTAAAATTATTTATAAGAAAAAACGATACTTATTTAAATAAGTATCGTTTTAATCAATAATAAATATTATTTATCTTTTTTTATTCTAATATAGATATAGCAGTTTTTAGCCTAGAAATTGTTTCATTTTTACCTATCATAGAGGCTATTTCAAAAACATCTGGACCCATTAGACTACCTACTAAAGAAAGTCGCATAGGCATCATTATTTTACCAAATCCTAGTTCGTTGCTCTTCATCCATCCTTTAATTGAATCACTCAATCCAGATGCGGTATCATCATCAGTTTCTTCAATGACCTCAATTAACTGATTCATTAAATCGCTAGTAGATTCTTTCCAAGCTTTTTTAGCATTTTTCTCATCAAATTCTTTCGGCGCTTCAAAAAAGAACCCTGCAAGTTCAAATAGATCATCTAAAAACACTGCTCTTTCTTTCACTAGACCAACTACTAGATTAACGTAATCCTGTGATCCATAGTTAATATTTTTTGATTGTAACGCTTTCGCGAAAGCGGCACCTATAACAGCATCATCTTGTTCAACAAAATATTGTTGCTGGAACCATTTTGCCTTATCTGGATCAAACTTGGCGCCTGAACTATTTACTTGAGAAAGATCAAATTGTTCTATAAGTTCATCTAGTTTAAATAATTCTTGTTCGGTTCCAGGATTCCAACCCAAAAAGGCTAGCATATTTATAACCGCGCTAGGCAGGTAACCATCTTCTCGGTATCCATTGAAAGTTTCATTTTCCTTATCATCATGCCATTCTAATGGAAATACAGGAAAACCGAATTTTGCTCCATCTCGTTTACTTAACTTCCCTTTACCAGTTGGTTTAAGTATGAGAGGTAAATGAGCAAAAGATGGAATTTGCCATCCAAAGCTTTCATACAGCAATACGTGTAATGCCATACTAGGTAACCATTCTTCACCGCGTATCACATGTGTGATTTGCATGTTGTGATCATCCACAACATTGGCTAGGTGATAAGTAGGCATACCATCACTTTTAAATAAAATTTTATCGTCTAATAGACTGGTATCTATTTGGATTCCTTTACGTATCTCATCAAATAAACCAAGGTTTTTTATTTGTGGTTTAAACCTTATTACATAGTCCTCACCGTTATCTAGTCGTTGTTGTACTTCTTCTGGTGTAAGTGTAAGTGAGTTGGTAAATTGATCTCGAGTTGTGTGATTGTAGATGAAGTTCTTCTTTTGAGACTCTGCGGTAGCGCGTGCTTCATTCAATTCTTGCGCTGTGTCAAATGCATAATAAGCAGCTCCTTTTTCAATAAGTTCTAGAGCGTATTGCTTATAGGATTCTTTTCTTTCACTTTGTCTATATGGACCAAAGTTACCTTCTTTTCCTATTCCTTCATCAAATGGAATTCCACACCAGTTTAAAGCATCTATGATGTACTGTTCTGCTCCTGGAACATATCTGTTTTGATCGGTATCCTCAATCCTTAGGATAAATGTTCCTTTATGTTTTTTTGCAAATAAGTAATTGAATAATGCGGTTCTCACTCCACCTATGTGAAGTGGTCCAGTCGGGCTAGGGGCAAATCTTACTCTAACTTCTTGACTCATTTTGTATGCAGTTTTATAGGCTGCAAAGATAGTTAGTCTAAAGAGAGTAAATAGTTAGGTTTTAGGTAAATTACTGTGTGGCCAGTTTAACCATTTCATGTGGAACATGTTTATTAACTATAGAAAACCATAACGGTGGAATTGTTGCTATTACCATCATAGTAGGATATCCATAAGGCAATTGTGGACTTATATCGTGATAATCTAATACTTGATACTTTTTACTCGCTCTATAATGATGATCACTATGTCTTGTTAATTCGTATAGTAATATTCTACCTAATGCGTGATTGCTATTCCAACTATGTATCTCTCTAACAACCTCATACCTTCCTGATTTTTTTCTTACTCTTCTTAATCCATAATGTTCTAGATAATTTATTATTTCCAATAATGAAAAACCTACTATTGCAATTGCAATTGCTAGTAGGGTAGTGGACCAGGAAAATACAATACCTACAGTTACCAAATAACTCATTTGAATTAAGGTATACCATAGCATATCGTTTTTTACTGAAAAAATGGAGTAATTATTTACCTGCCTTAGTTTGTGTTGTATGCGCCATGCACTTATATATTGTTGAGTTACCGATCTCAGCCAAAATCTGTATAAATTTTCATTATATCTAGCTGTTGCAGGATCTTCGGGTGTAGCAGCTTGCAAATGATGGTGATGATTGTGCTCTATATAAAAATGCATATAAAGACTAGGTAACAGCAATATCTTACCTAGAAAGCGTTCCCAACTTTCTTGTCTATGACCTAATTCATGAGCAACATTAATCCCATTACTTCCTGCTACAATACCACAAGATAATATTAATCCAACTACCTCATAAGTAGTTAAAAAAGAATTATTGAAGGTATAAAAAGCATACACTAGCGTACCAAATACGATAGGAACATTAAGCCATAACAACAAATCAAAAAACCTATTAGCAGTTTTAGATTCTTTTTCACTGTCTGATAAATTCTTTTTTAATGATGGCATCCATAATTCCAGCAAAGGCACTATTCCAAAAACAACAATCGGTGTTACAAATAACCAATATCCTTTTAGAAATATTCCTAGCACACAGAAAACAGGAATTAGATAGGCAGCTAGGTATTTTAAGTCTTTCATTCTAGTAGGGTTGAGTTTGCCTAAAGTTATAACAAACTTTAATTTTTACAATAGGTCAATATTTGGGCACTATTTATGTATGAAATACGCTAGTAAGTCCACTTATTAAATGGATATGAACAATTTAAGGCTTATTCCTATCTTTACAAGTCTAGATGATGAAAAGGTGCTATGACTAACTTTCAAATAATACAAAAGAAATTAACTCAATTTATTAGTAAGTACTATCGTAATGAATTGATAAGAGGAGTCATTCTTTTTGCTGCTCTTAGTTTGTTGTATTTTCTATTTACTGTGGTAATCGAGCATTTTTTATGGCTTAGTACTGTAGGACGCACCATATTGTTTATTCTATTTGTAATTGTACAATCTTTTTTATTGTTCAAGTTTGTAGGTATTCCTTTAGCTCGTTTATTCAAGCTTTTTAAAGGAATTGATTTTAGGGATGCAAGTACCATTATAGGAACTCATTTCCCTGAGGTATCTGATAAACTTGTAAATGTTTTACAATTACATAAAAATGGAGGTGACGATGAATTGACGTGGGCAAGTATTAATCAAAAAAGTGAAGAACTTAAACCTATACCTTTTTCACTTGCCATTGATTATAAAAAGAACTCCAAGTATTTAAAATATTTAGCTATTCCGCTTGTTATAATTGTAGGACTTTTCTTTACTGGTAATGATGAGGTGATTACAAAAAGCGCATCACGTGTAGCCGATTTTAATAACGAATATATTCCACCTGCTCCTTATTCATTTAAATTACTTAATGATGATTTAAGTACACTACAAAATCAAGATTATAAAATTAATGTTCAAGTTGTAGGTAAGAAATTACCTGAATCTGTTTCTATAAGCTATAAGGGTCAAAATTATTTTATGAATCAAGATAAAAACGGTAATTACAGTTACGTTTTTAAAAGACCTAGTAGTGACATCGACTTTTTCTTTAATGCAAATGAGGTTGCAAGCCCTAGTTATCAACTCAAGGTAGGTGCTGTACCATCTATAGATCAATTCAATATGGTGTGCAGGTTTCCTTCACACATAGGTCGCACTTCTGAAACTATTAAGGGTACAGGTAACGCTCTTTTACCAGAAGGTACTCGCGTGCAATGGATCTTGAATACCAGTAATACTCAGGTAGTAGATTTCATTAACGGTGATGATATTTATAGTTTTAAAAAGCAGGATAATCAGTTCGCTTTCGCGAAAGCGATATCACAACCTACTTCATATGCTATTTCCACCTCTAATTCTAATACTAAAAATTACGAGACACTCAATTTTAAAATCGATGTTGTAAAGGATGAATATCCCGAATTGAAGGTGGAAGAAAAGGTCGATTCTTTAAACGACCAAATAAGATATTATAAAGGTCAGGTTGTGGATGACTACGGAATTAAAAAGATAGTATTGAACTACTATATTCAGGATGATCCTGGATCCATTAAGAAATTAGTGATAAGTAAAGATAGAGGATCCTATGAAACGTTTTTATATACCTTTCCTCAAGGTCTTGAACTACTAGAAGATAAACGTTATGAATATTATTTTGAAGCTTTTGATAATGACGTGGTAAATAACTTTAAAAGCGTTAAGTCTCAGGTCTATGGTTATCGAAAAATCACCAATATTGAACAGGAACAACGTGAATTACAAGAGCAAAAGGAATCGTTAGAAAGTATAGAGAAATCCTTGATGGATCAGGAAAAACAGCAGGATAAACTCAAGGAATTAAGTCGTGAAGCGGTTGAAAAGAAAGATCTAGATTTCAATGACCGCAAAAAACTAGAACAGGTCTTAGATAAGCAGCAGAAGCAGGAACAGTTAATGAATAGACAGTTGGATCGATTAAAAAACAATTTGGAAAAATCCATAAGAGAAGAATCAGAAGAAAAGGAGGCACTAAAAGAACGAATGGAACAAAGTGCCGATCAAATCAAGAAGAATGAAGAACTCTTAAAAAAGATCCAAGAGTACAAGGACAAGATGCCGCCTGCTGAGCTAAAGGAACAATTAGATAAAGCACAACGCAACTCAAAACAACAGCAACGTAGTCTTGAACAATTATTAGAGTTAACTAAAAGATTTTATGTCAAGGAGAAATTCAAGCAATTAGCCAAAGATTTATCTCAAATAGCCTTACAGCAGAAGAAGGCTGCAGATGTTGAATCTTCAGAACAACAACAAGATAGTTTAAATAAAGAATTCCAAGAATGGAGAAAGGAACTAGAGGAACTTGAGAAGGAAAATACTAATCTTAAACGTCCACATAAGTTAGAGTTTGATCCACCACAAGCTGATGATATCGAGCAGGATCAAAACGATGCTAAAGAAAATATTGAATCTAAAGAGTCTCAAAAGGCGTCATCCAAACAACGTAGTGCTGCAGATAAGATGAAACGACTATCTCAACAAATGGGCAATCAAATGCGCAGCATGGAAAAGGATCAAATGATGGAGGATGCGGAAACCTTAAGACAAATTCTAGATAATTTGATAGGTTATAGTCTGGAGCAGGAAGCTTTAATGGACCAAGTTTCTTTGATAAATAGAAATAGCCCAAGCTTTGGAAAAAAACTAATAATGCAAAAAAAGTTGGAATACACCTTTGAGCATGTAGATGATTCTTTGTTTGCTTTAAGTAGCCGTAATCCGAAGGTTGGTGAAGAAATAAATTCTGTTATCACCGATATTCATTATGGTATAGATACAAGTATGGAGCAATTGGCAGAGTTCAAAATAGAGCGCAGTTTAATGGCGCAACAAGAGGCGTTTTCAGGTGCCAATAAATTAAGCGCTATGTTAAGTGATGCCATGGATAATATGAATGCTTCTGGATCAAGTGGTCCTGGACAACCAAGTCCTGGTGAAGGCGGTGCTGGTTTTCAACTTCAGGACATTATACAGCAACAAGAAAGCTTAAGTAAAAAAGGTAAAGGAGATAAATCAGGAAATCAAGGTCAACAAGGACAACAAGGTCAGCAAGGTCAGCAAGGTCAATCGGGCAATTCTGGTGAAAATGCTCAAAGCGGTCAAAGCGGTCAATCTGGTAGTGGTGGTGAGCAAGGTGAAAACGGTCAGTCTGGTAAAGGTGGTGAGGACGGACAAAGTGGTGAATCTGGCGGAACAGGTGGTTCGTCAGGTAATGGATCTGGTGGTGCTTCCGGTCAATCAGGTAAAGATTCAAATACGGGCGAATCTGGTTATCGGGAGTCTGAGTCTGAAGCAGAACGCATTTATGACATATATAAAAAGCAAAAGGAGCTTAGGGATCAATTAGAAAACATGATTGAAAATAGTGGTATTAAATCCAAGGTAGAATCCATTACCGATAATATGAAAGCGGTCGAGCGTAAGCTGTTGGATCAGGGTTTTGATAGAGAGGTCGAGGATCTTATGCTACGAATTCAGCACGACTTATTAAAATTAAAGGATGCTGGATTATTACAAGGAAAACAAGAAGAACGTAAGAGTACTACAAATCGTAATAGTTTTAATAATGAGACTAATAATAAGCTTCCAGATGCCAGCAACTATTTCAATAATAAGGAGATATTAAACAGACAAGTATTACCTTTGCAGCCGCTTTTTAAGAACCGAGTTAAAGAGTATTTTAAGAATGATTAGTTTTCACTATCAGAATGATTTTGAACCTTTGAATAACGTAGTGTATAATAAATGGCTCTCAGCCGTTATCGCTTCTGAAAACAAAGCGTTAGATAAAATTGATTTTGTTTTTTGTAGCGATGATTACCTGCATGAAATGAACAAGCAATACCTGGATCATGATACTTTTACCGATATAATAACTTTCGATTATTGTGAGGAAAATAGATTATCAGGTGAAATATACATAAGCACTGATCGTGTTGCTGATAATGCTCAAGTTTTTAATGTGAACTTTGAGCAAGAATTGCACCGCGTTTTGGTTCATGGAATTCTGCATTTATGTGGTTACAAGGATAAGTCACTTCAGGAAATTGATTTAATGCGTTCAAAAGAAGAAGAAAAAATGAATATGTTTCACGTGAAACATTAATGCTATGTTAGGACAAGAATATGATGTAATAGTTGTAGGTGCTGGACACGCTGGAAGCGAGGCCGCAGCTGCCGCCGCAAATATGGGAGCAAGTACTTTACTTGTAACTATGAATCTTCAAACAATCGGGCAGATGTCTTGTAACCCTGCTATGGGTGGTATTGCAAAAGGTCAAATTGTTAGAGAAATTGATGCTTTAGGTGGTTTAAGTGGTATCGTTAGCGATAAAAGTGCTATACAGTTTAAAATGCTTAATCAATCTAAAGGACCTGCAATGTGGTCGCCGAGAACTCAGAACGATAGAATGCGTTTTGCAGAAGAATGGAGATTACAATTGGAAGCTATTCCTAATCTAGACTTTTACCAAGAAATGGTATCGGGTCTTATTATAGAAGGAGATAAAGTGGTCGGTGTTAGAACCTCTTTAGGTCTCGAGTTGCGATCAAAAAGTGTGGTATTAACTAATGGAACCTTTTTAAATGGTTTAATTCATATAGGTGAAAAACAATTTGGAGGTGGTCGTGCAGGTGAACGAGCTGCTACTGGAATAACACAGGATTTGGTTGATCTAGGTTTTGAAGCAGGTAGGATGAAAACTGGAACTCCACCTCGTGTTGATGGGCGTAGTTTGGATTACTCAAAAATGATAGTTCATCCAGGTGATGACATTACAGGTACTTTTAGTTACTCTGATAAGACTACACCTTTGACTAAACAAAGGGATTGTTATATGACTTATACAAGTCCAGAGGTTCATAATTTGTTACGTGAAGGTTTTGATCGTAGTCCTATGTTCAATGGTAGAATTCAAAGTATAGGTCCTCGTTATTGTCCATCTATTGAAGATAAAATTGATCGTTTTGCCGATAAGGACAGACATCAAATTTTTGTTGAGCCGGAAGGTTGGGATACGGTTGAGGTCTATGTAAATGGTTTCAGTACCAGTTTACCTGAAGATGTTCAGTTTAGAGCGCTGCGTTCGGTTGCAGGTTTTGAAAATGTTAAGTTCTTTAGACCAGGATATGCAATCGAGTATGATTACTTTCCACCTACTCAATTAAAACATACCTTGGAAACCAAAATCGTAAATAATCTATACTTTGCTGGTCAAATTAATGGAACCACCGGTTATGAAGAAGCTGCAAGCCAAGGATTAATGGCTGGTATTAATGCGGTTTTAAAGATTCGTGAGGAAGAGGCGTTTGTGCTTAATCGTGACGAGGCGTATATAGGTGTTTTAGTAGATGATCTGATCACAAAAGGAACTGAAGAACCTTATAGGATGTTTACTTCAAGAGCTGAATATAGAACACTATTACGCCAGGATAATGCAGATTTACGTTTAACTCCTCGTGCTTATAAACTTGGAATAGTTAAGGACGATGCAATGCGTAGGGTAGAAGAGAAGCAAGAGAAGTCTAAACAGATGATTGATTTTCTTGAAAACACTAGTTATAATTTTCAAGAAATGAACGAAATTCTGGTGGAGAAAGGTTCTGCGCCATTGAAACAAAATGGAAAGTTGTATAAAGTTTTTTCTAGACCTCAAATTGATTTGAGTGATATGTTGCGTGTTAATGAGGTTGCCAGCTTTATTGAAAAAAACGATATTGATAAGGATGTTCTTGAACAAGTGGAAGTTCACGTTAAATATGCTGGTTACATAGAGAAAGAAAAAAACAATGCAGACAAGCTTCATAGATTGGAAAATATTAGAATTCCTGAAAACTATGATTACTCTCAAATTAAATCTTTGAGTTACGAGGCTAAAGAGAAATTGACTAAAATTAAACCTGTTACTGTATCCCAGGCTTCTCGTATTTCGGGTGTATCACCTAGTGATATTTCTGTGCTGTTAGTACATATGGGAAGATAGTTTCACGTGAAACATGATAGATTTTAACTTCAATAAATCAGTTTTAAGAACTAAGGATTATTTCTTTTCTAAAGAAAAATTTGAACTTTTTAAAGATGATACCACTGGTATTTTAAAAACGGTACCTCAACCTAAAGAGTTGTCGAAATATTATGAATCTGAAGATTATTATTCTCATGGTAATAATAAAGCATCCTTTTTTTCCAAGATTTATAATATCGTTAAGAGAAGAAATATTCAAACAAAAACTCGATTAATAACCAACGTTATTAATGAGCATTTTGGCTCTTCTACAAACATTAAAGTTTGTGATGTAGGTGCAGGTTCTGGTGAATTGGTTCAATCATTAATCGATAATAACATCTATGCTTGTGGAGTTGAACCTTCTAAAAAGGCTAGAGATTTTGCGAAACAAAATTTAAGTTTAGAATTACAACCTGACACTTCAATTTATGAAGAAAATTATTTTGATGTAATTACCATGTATCATGTTCTAGAACATGTTCCCAATTTGTCACAACAGATATTAGAATTAGTAAGATTATTAAAACCGGATGGAATTTTAATTTTGGCTTTACCTAATTATCAATGTTTAGATGCTAGGGTTTTTAAGGAACATTGGGCAGCTTACGATGTTCCTCGTCACACTTTCCATTTTTCAAAACATTCTGTAGAAATATTATTTAAAAGCAAATTCCGTTTAGTAAAAACAATTCCTATGTGGTGGGATAGTTTTTACGTTTCAATATTATCTGCTAGATATAAAAAATGGCCTATACCTTTTATTTCAGGTACACTGGTAGGATTTATCTCAAATTTGTCCTGTTTAATTACAAAGCAAGCCTCTTCACATCAATTCATACTTAAAAAATTAAATAAGCACATTTTACAGAGTCTTTTTTAATTTACCTAACACTAATGTGTGCAGAAGAAATAAAGTTTCTTAAACCGCTTAATTTAAAGCCACTTTTAATAAATCCTAGTTATGATTTTTAATTTTAGCATAGTTTATGCTAATGAAACCCATAATAGGCCTAAACTAGTTACTCCAAAGTAAATGGCTATCCTAGATGCACCTTCGTAATCTCTAATGATTCTTAATCCTATCAGTAGGATAATAAATACTAATGAAGATCCTATGAAAGTATATTTTGCGAAATCTAGAGTACCAGAAGAGTAAATTTTATAAAGAGCAAATAGGGCTAAAGTAGCAATTAAGACCTCTGCCAATAATATAAAGATAGTAATTACCTTAACTAATAGTTCTCCAAAATATTTAGAGTACATATTGAGAAAGTCAAGCAAAGTTTCTTCCCATCTGTAGACTTTTTCATATGCAGAAATACAAAAAGTCACGAGTATAAAGATCAGTAGTAAAACTATTCCTGTGTTGTCCAATCAAATAATATTCTATTTGCAAGTATAAGTAATTTTAATCTTTTGAAAACAAAAGACTTAAACTATATCCTTAACAAAATATTAAGAAGGGCCGTGTAAAATACGCGTCATACCTATAGCAAGATCCGTAAGAATAACCTTTCCATTTCCATTTCTTTGAATATGATAAAGTGAAGTTTCAATTTGTTCTTGGACCGCAATCATTCTGTTTCCAGTAATAAAAGGAGCAAATTTCTTAAGGTCAAATCCAGTTTTTGGATTCAAATACACGATACGATCTGCCTTGTAATTTAAAAGCATTGCTTGTCTAAAAAATTCAACAGCATAATTTAAAAAGCGTTGTTGCTTTTCTCTATTTAAGGAGGAAATTGCAGTAGCCCAATTTATCAGTTCTGTGATAGCGCTAGGTTTGGTCTTTGCTTGGTAAGCGGTTCTTACCCATTTAATCAAAAGCTCTTCAAATTCATTGTCCTCTGAAATATTAGATGCTAATTCAAGTGCTTTAAAGAAATCACCATTTGCTTGTCTAGCAATAGCTGTAGATTCATTTTCGTTTAATGAATTCTGTAGTTGTAAGCCAGCAGTGATTACAGATACTGGCAATTTTGGAACTTCAATTACCTGACACCTGCTTATAATAGTATTAAGCATGCGATCAGTATTTTCTGCAACCAGCAGGATTACTGTATTTTTAGGAGGTTCCTCTATTAGCTTCAATAATTTATTTGCAGCTTCAGAATTCATTCTATCTGCTTGCCACATGATTAACACCTTATAACCACCTTCATAGGATTTAAGACTTAACTTTTTCATTATAAGTTCGCCTTCACCTACCTTAATCTCAACATTTTTCTTCTCAAGATCAACGTATTTTGCCCATGCACTTATATTGCCATAAGGATGTTCTTTTACAAATGATCTAAATGATTTTAAATAATCATCACTAGTTGCCTTACTACCAGTTTCTTTGGTACTTGCGCTAGGAAATGAAAAATGTAAATCTGGATGAGCTAGTTGATCCATTTGAATATGGCAACTATCAGGATTTTTTTGACATAATATGGCTCTAGCATAAAAGATAGCTAGTGGTAGGGTACCACTTCCTGATGGCCCTACAAGTAACTGTGCATGAGCAATACGCCCGTTTTCAACCGTACTTAATAAATGCTTTTTAATGTGCTCTAGTCCTAGGATAGATTCCTTCCTCATAATGCAAATATAAAGTTTAACGGCATCTATAAATTTATCTCTCAGATTATCCCTTTATATTTGTTTTTTTACAACATACTTTCCATCGAATATGACAATTAACGATATCAATTTCAAAGACAAAAAGGCTCTAGTTAGAGTAGATTTCAATGTTCCGTTAGACGACAATCTTAATGTAACCGATACCACTCGTATTGAGGCAGCAAAAGACACTATTATTCATGTGCTAGAAAATGATGGTGCTGTGATTTTAATGTCACACCTAGGACGTCCTAAAAATAAAGAGAATGAATTTTCTTTAAAACATGTTGTGGAAAAGGCTAGCGACATTTTGGGAGTCCAGGTCAAATTTGCCGCGGATTGTGTAGGACAAAGTGCTATCCAAGCTGCTCAAGACCTTCAAAGCGGCGAGGTTCTTTTATTAGAAAATTTGAGATATCATGACGAGGAGAAAGCTGGTGATTCCGCTTTCGCGAAAGCGCTATCTCAATTAGGCGATGTGTACATTAACGATGCATTTGGAACAGCACATAGAGCACATGCCAGTACAGCTATAATTGCACAGTTTTTTGAGGAGAAATGCTTTGGTTTTTTAATGAATCGTGAAATTGAAAACCTCAATAAAGTATTAGAAACCCCAGAAAGACCATTGCTAGCAATATTAGGCGGTGCCAAGGTGTCTTCAAAAATTACAGTGATAGAAAATATTTTACAAAAAGTAGATCATTTGATAATCGCTGGTGGAATGGCTTATACCTTTATAAAAGCTCAAGGAGGAAAAATTGGAAATTCATTGGTTGAGGACGATAAGCAAGAACTAGCTCTTGAAATTCTTAAAAAAGCACAAGAACACAATACACAAATTCATTTACCAGTAGATGTTTTAATGGCTGACGATTTTAGTGAAACAGCTAATAGAAAAGAGGCTGCCATTGATCAAATACCTGATGGTTGGATGGGATTAGACATAGGCGAAAAAACACAACAGCAATTCCATGATTTAATACAGCAAGCACAAACTATATTGTGGAACGGTCCTGCTGGAGTATTTGAAATGCAAGCCTTTGCTCAAGGGACCAAAGCACTAGGTGATGCTATTGCAGTAGCTACTAAAAACGGTGCATTTTCTCTTGTTGGTGGTGGTGATTCTGTTGCTGCAGTTAAACAATTTGGCTATGCCGATAAGGTGAGTTATGTATCAACAGGTGGTGGCGCTATGTTAGAATTACTAGAAGGTAAAACATTACCTGGTATCGCTGCTATAGTAGACTAGTGACTGTGGCAAGAATCTTGAATTAAAATCTATATGCGATCTAGAATATTAGGAATTTGTTTATCCATCATAGGGATGGTTATTTTACATGCACAGCAACCAGATTCGGTTGCTGTGAAAAGAAAGGTGTTTACCTATGAAGAATATAAGCAAAAACAAAGCGTAAAAGATTCCCTTAAAACAGACTCTCTTAAAGTAGAATCAACCACAGTAACCAATACTGTTATCCCTATTCTTGAAATAGAAGATGGATCTGGATTAAAGGAATATCCTGAGGTAGATGAGTTTGATGAGAATTTATTAGAAGAATTGTACAACAATGATTTGTACGATTATATGTATGATGATTTTGTAAATCTGGATGATGCAGCTATCGTTGAACAAGTAGTACCTACCGACACTCTAAAAGCAAGATTAAAACGCATTAATGCTACAACACCTTTTAACATAGAATATAATCCTATACTGGAAAAGCTTATCAATAAAAAGCTTAGTTATAGACGAGTTTATCTGGAGCGATTAATGACTTTAAGCGACTATTACTTTCCTATGTTTGAGGAGCAGCTGGATCAATATGACATACCATTGGAGATGAAGTACCTTGCAGTGGTAGAAAGTGCACTAGATGCCAAGGCAAAAAGTAGAGTAGGAGCTACTGGAATGTGGCAATTTATGTTTGCTACAGGGCGCAATTATGGACTCGAGGTAAATAGTTACGTTGATGAGCGCATGGATCCAGAAAAAGCTACCGTTGCAGCTTGTAAATTTTTACGTAGCTTGTATAATATCTATGGTGACTGGGACTTAGCTTTGGCTGCCTATAATTCTGGACCAGGTAATGTTAACAAGGCAATAAGACGTAGCGGCGGATATAGAAATTACTGGAATTTACGTCCCTATCTTCCACGTGAAACAGCTGGATATGTTCCAGCATTTCAAGCGATGTTATATCTATTTACCTATGCCAGCGAGCATGGTTTTAAACCATTACAAAATGAACACAGATCTATAGTTACAGATTCTGTTCAGGTTAAAAAGATGATTGCTCTAGAACACGTGGCACAGTTCACAGATCAAGATATTGAAGTAGTTCAATTTCACAATCCTAGCTATAAATTGGATCTCATTCCCGTGGTTGAAGGACGTAAGTATTATTTAAGATTACCCCTTAAAGCGATGTCTAAATTTGTGAGTAATGAGGATAGTGTTTACGCTTTCGCGAAAGCGGAATTTGATAAAAGAGAAAAACCATTACCTGAATTACTAAAGGCAGAAAGTCGTGTGGTTTATCGAGTCAAAAGTGGTGATTATCTAGGTAAAATTGCCAATAAGTATGGTGTGAGCGTGAGTAAATTGAAAAGATGGAATAATTTAAGATCTTCTAAATTACGAATAGGACAAAAATTATATATCCATCCTAGACGACCAGTTGCTACTATACCGGTCTCTCAGAACAATACCTCGACTACTCATAAAGTGAAAAGTGGAGATAGTTTCTGGACAATTGCTAGAAAATATGGTACTTCGGTACGCAATTTGAAGAAGCTTAATCCAGATAAAACCGAGAACTTAAAACCAGGTATGGTCCTTAAGTTGAAATAATCAAAAACCTACTCCCGATGAAAAAATTTATATTCACTATATGTACCGCATTATTACTACTGTCTTGTGACGATCAACCTGTTACTGTTCAAGATAGTATGGGCCAACTCAATAAAATAATGGTTGTTATTGAAAATGAAGATTGGGATGGACAAGTAGGTGATACAATACGCAATGTGCTGGCACAATCTGTCGTAGGTATTGTAAGAGATGAACCTCTATTTACTTTGAATCACGTAAAACCTAGGAGTTTTAAAGGCGCTATTCAAAAATCACGTAATTTTTTACAGATCAAGAAATCCGATAGTGTAAAAGTAAGTGTTAAGGAAAACCCGTATGCAAATCCTCAATTGGGAATTATTGTAAGTGGTCCAAATCCTGATGCTGTGGCACAAACTGTTTACGATAATCAAAATGATATCATTAAACTATTTACTAAAAGTGAGGTTAGCTACAAAAAAGGTTTAATGGATAAGGTAGCGCTTAATGTAGACCGAATTAAAAAGCGTTTTGGTATTGATCTTACTGTGCCTAGAGCTTATAGATATGCAGCGGTAAATGACCCTGATTTTGTATGGTTGCGTCGTAATATTCCAGAAGGCACGATGGACCTTATGATTTACGAGGTAGACCGATCATTAATCACTCGTGATTCAAATACTGTATCACAAATTATAAAGGTTCGTGACAGTATAGGCGGTTTAAAAATTCCAGTGGATGAAGGTGGTGTTTTTCAAACGGAACCTATATTCACTCCGTCGTTATTTGAAAGCGAGGTGGCTGGTGCTTTTGCCTTTGAAACTAGAGGTACTTGGGAAGTGAAAAATATGTTTATGGCAGGACCGTTCATAAACTACGCAGTGTATAATAAAGAACGTGACAACTGGCTTATTTTAGAAGGTTATGTGAGCGCACCAAATGCAGATAAGCGCAATTACCTTTTTGAGATAGAAGCTATTTTAAGGAGTGCTAGTTTTGTAGCCGCTCCTAGCGAATAGGCACTAATGGTAAAGATTAAAAAAACCGCTTAGAAACTTTCTAAGCGGTTTTTTTATTTTATAAGAAGGATAGAACTAGCTGTTAAGGCTGTTATTGTTATCTTCTTTTTTTTCATCATCTTTTGTAGCGTCTTTAAACTCCTTAATTCCACCACCTAGACCTCTCATTAATTCAGGTATTTTTTTACCACCAAAAATTAATAAAACAACCAGCGCAATTAAAACGAACTGCCATGGTCCAAACATTCCTAAGAAAATACTAGCTAACATTGCTTTTAATTTTAAAATACAAAGATACAATTCTACGTGGTTATAGACACTTTTATACTGTTATAGTTTAAAGATTAAGTGTTAAACCCTTCTCATTTAAAGAGAATCATGATTTTTAATGGCTTTTAATTGAGCTTCAATTAAGGCAAGTTTATCCTCAAAACTATCGGTTAATTCAGGCACACGTCTAAAAAATACATAACGCACTCGCCACAATTGTTTAATTTCTTTCAAAGTGACTTTAATATCATCAATATTTTTATGATCTGCTCTTAAAACTATTCCGTTTTCAGTTGTGTATAGTCTACGTAAGATAATGTGATCATTGATCAAGGCAAAAACAACAGTGCCGTTATTTAGTTTCTGGATCACCTTGTTGGGCACTAATTCACCAATTACAATATCCTTTGGATAAAATCCCTTATCATGACTGGTCATTTCTAGATTGTTTACAGTAAAGCCTCTAAATGTTTTTTCAGTATTTATAGGAAGAGATAAACTAGGCATGTCTTTTACAAAAAACTCATTATCAAAATGAGCTATGTAATCCTGATAGTTTTTTGCGGTAATACAAGGTACAGTGGCAAAGTGTTCCTTTTCTAGATCTTCTGGATCTAGAGTAATATTGTCATTGAATCTTAATAATTGATTCACTGTTAATTCTGCGGTAAGTAAATCATCAATAGAAATGCTAAAATAATTAGCAACCTTAATTATTGTTTCAATTTTCGGTTCGCTTCTACCTTCTTCATAGGCACCTAAAGTGCCTCTTTTTAAGTCAAATAGGTCTGCAAATGCCTGTTGACTTAAGCTCTTGACACCTCTAATTTTTTTGATGTTTTTACCGAAAAATGACATAAATTGCTAATTTTAATTGCAAGATTAAATTTTTATTGTATCTTTACGCTATCAAAATTAGCAATTACCAATCAATTAAGCTAATATTTTGAGTAAAAATTGCTATGAAAGGAATTATTAAGGGTCTAACCAGCCCAGTTCCTTTCTTTAAAAAATTGTTTAACCAAAAACTATAACCATGATTAACCTAGTAGTATTTGTAATCGAACTGGCCGCTAGAATTTTTCTAGCATGACAAGGTCTTTTTTTGTAATATTATCGTAATTCAAAACAGTGTTTTTTTATGCGGTAATTAAAAGAAGAATTACTTTAAATTAAAATAGACCAAGAGAAAAATGAACGACCATTACCAAAAAATCAAAGAATACCTTCAACAACTAGATTTTGATATTACTCGAGAGAATCCATCTTCTGGAATTCTTGTAATTGAAAAAGAAGATATAGGTATCAAAAATCTTATCATGGGTATTGCTCCACCTATTCTTATAATGGAGCAATACATTTTTAAAATAAATAACCATAGAGATGAGGTTTTTAAAAGTTTACTACAAAAAAATCGCGATATTATTCATGGTGCTTTTGTGCTAGACGAGACTGGTACCAAGGTGATTTTTAGAGACACCTTGCAAATTGAAAATTTAGACCTGAATGAGTTAGAAGGATCGCTTAACTCACTCAGCTTACTGTTAAGTGAATACAGCGACCAGATAATTACTTTTTCAAAGTATTAAAAAACATTGTTATGAATATTTTTAGAAGACTATTTAAAATAGGTGAAGCACACGCAAATAAAGCCGTTGATAATTTAGAGAATCCTATTACCATGACCGAACAAGGGATCAGGGATATGAAAGAAGATCTTAATAAAAGTGTCGAAGCTATGGCACAAGTTAAGGCATTGGCAATAAGATCAAAAAATGATTTAAATGCCTATCAAGAAAAGGCTAAAGACTATGAGCAAAAAGCGGTTTTAATCCTTAAAAAAGCTCAAAAAGGAGACATCTCTACAGATGAAGCAGATCGATTGGCCAAAGAAGCCCTACTTAAAAAGGAAGAGACTCAAGCAAAAATCAATCAAACTCAGGAGGAAACTGAAAAGTATGAGAAAAATGTTGAAAAGCTTAAATCTTCTATCGACACGATTAAGGGTAACATCACAAAATGGGAAAATGAACTCAAAACTCTTAAAGCAAGAGTAAAAGTAAGTGACGCCACAAAAAATGTGAACAAGCAAATGGCCGAGCTTGATAGTGCTGGTACAGTAAGTATGCTAGAACGCATGAAAGAAAAAGTCGCTCAAGAAGAGGCACTAGCTGAAGCTTATGGTGAAATGGCAGATCAAGGTAAAAGTATCGATCAAGAACTTGATGAGGTAGCTAGCTCTACCGATGCGCAAATCGATGATGAATTAGAGCGTCTTAAAAAGCAGCTTAATTCTTAAAATGAATGAGTGGCTATATCCTTAGTCACTTCAATCAGAATTCCATTATGAAAAATTTGAATTATAGCTGTGTAAAGTGCGGTCATCATCAATATGAAACAGGTGAAATGCGCGCTACAGGTGGTACCTTGTCCAAAATCTTTGACGTTCAAAATAAAAAATTCAGTTATGTAGCGTGTAAACGCTGCAAGTATACCGAGTTTTATAAAGTCAGTACAGGAGCATTAAGTAACATCTTTGATTTTCTAACTAATTAAAAATTGTAACCAACAAAAACCAATAACTTGAATAATTTCCTAGATCTCATATTTTCCGATGTAAACAGCATCCTTACGGTTTTAATTATACTACTAGCTATCTATTGGATTCTTACTGCAATAAGCGGTGTCGACTTTGATTTAGATGTAGATATTGACATAGATGTGGATGCTGATATGGATCTAGATATTGATACTGTAGATCCAGGAAATATCGAGTTTGGTGATGTTGCAAGTTCCGAGGTGCAAAAGGAACACGTCGTTAACAAAGGAACCAGACGTCTTAAATGGTGGCAAATTGTTTTGATTTATTTCAATTTTGTAGGATTGCCATTTATGTTCACTTTCACCTCATGGATATTTGTATGGTGGATATGTACCCTACTAGCAACAGATTTTACAGGTACTGAAAATAATACGATTGGTTTCTTATTTATGCTAGCCTTACTTATTCCTAGCTTATTCCTTAATAAATTATTTACTACACCATTTAAAAGCTTCTTTGCAAAACTTAATAAAAATGGTGACGTACCAGTAGATTTTTTGGGACGTACTGCAACTTTACTTAGTAGTATTTCAGGTGAAAAATTAGGTAATGCTGAGGTGGTCGTAGATGGAAACCCAATGAGTATCTATGTGAAATCTTTAGATGGTTCGCTATTAAGCTTTCGCGAAAGCGTACTCATAATCAAGCAATCCCAGGATAAAAATTACTATTACGTGAGTAAAGAATAACAAACGTATCAAAAGTGATAGTTACACTTAGGTACTCTTTAATAAACCTTCAATAACAATTAATTTAACTAACTAAAAATTTAAAAACGCATGAATACAGGAGCCATAGCAATTGCAGTAGTGGTAGGCATAGTAGCCATTATTGTAATTTATTTTTTAATCATAGCCCTTTTTTACAAAAAGGTACATCAAGGTGAGGCGCTAGTGCGCACCGGTTTCGGTGGTACCAAAGTAGCAACAGACAAAGGTCTTTTTGTTGTCCCAGTATTTCACCGTGTAGAGGTCATGGACATTTCGGTAAAGAAAATCCAGATCGAGCGTATGAATGTAGAAGGACTTATTTGTAAAGACAACCTACGTGCCGATATTAAGGTAGCATTCTTTGTACGTGTAAACAATGAAGTGGACTACATTAAAAAAGTAGCTCAAACCATAGGTGTTCAACGTGCATCGCGCATTGAAACCTTAGAAGATCTTTTTGAAGCAAAATTTTCTGAAGCCCTTAAAACAGTCGGTAAAAAGTTTGATTTTATCCAGCTATATGAAGCTCGTAGAGAATTTCGCGATGAGATTGTAGACATTATCGGTACAGATTTAAATGGGTATACACTAGAAGATTGTGCTATTGATTATCTAGAACAAACCGCTGTCAGCCATTTAAAGCCAGACAATATTTTAGACGCAGAAGGGATTAAGAAAATTACCGACTTAACGGCTGTGCAAAACATCAAGGCTAACCTCATCAAACGTGATGAAGAAAAAACCATCCGTAAGCAAGATGTAGAAGCTCGTGAAGCAATTCTTGAGTTGGATAAGCAATTAGCTGAAAAAGAAGAGCAACAAAAGCGTGAGATAGCAAATATCAAATCTCGTGAAGAAGCAGAAACATTAAAAGTAGCAGAAGAAGAACGTCTGAAATCAGAAACAGCTCGCATTGCTACGGAAGAGAAAGTAAAAGTTGCCGAAGAAAACATGCAACGCCAGATCATCGTTGCAGAGAAGAACAAGCAACGTACCGATGCTGTAGAGGCAGAACGTGTAGAAAAAGATCGCTTACTTGAGGCTACAGAGCGTGAAAGAGTTGTGACGCTAGCCCAAATCGAAAAAGAAAAAGTAGTTGAGGTAGAGAAAAAGAACATTCAGGATGTAATACGCGACCGCGTTATGCTTGAAAAAGGAGTGGTAGAAGAGCAGGAAAACATGAAAGACATTGAAGCTTTCAAAACTGCAGATCGTATCAAGCAGGTAACCATCACTAATGCCGAGGCTGCCGCTCAAGAAGATCTCATTAAAACCATAAAAGCTGCCGAAGCTCAAAAAGAAGCCGCAAAACAAAAAGCCGAAGAAATCAATATCGAGGCACAAGCTCATAAAGAAGCTAGTGAGAAAGAAGCACAAGCACGTAAAATACTTGCCGAAGCTCAAGCTAAAGAAGAAGCAACAGTAGGTCTTTCTGAAGCACAAGTAATGCATGCCAAAGCTGATGCGAGTGAGCGACAAGGTATTGTTGACGCAGTAGTAATTGAGAAAAAAGCTCTTGCCGAAGCAGCTGGAATCCAGGCCAAGGCTGAAGCAAAACGTAAAGACGGTCTTGCCGAAGCTGAAGTGATTAAAGAAAAAGCCCTTGCTGATGCTGCTGGAATAGAAGAAAAAGCAGAAGCTATGAAGAAACTAGATGGTGTAGGTAAAGAACACGAAGAGTTCAAACTACGACTAGATAAAGAACTTCAAGTAGACCTAGCTCAAATCAATATTCAAAAAGATATTGCCGATGCTCAAGCTAAAGTAATAGGTGATGCCCTTAAGGCTGCAAACATTGATATAGTAGGTGGTGAAACCATGTTCTTTGACCAAATCATTGGACAGATTACAAAGGCTAAAGGTTACGACCGTTTAGTAAGTCATTCCGAAACAGTAACTGAAGTTAAGGATGCAATTCTAGGTAGTGATGATGTAAAAGGAAATCTACTAGATAAGGTTAAAGAGTTTACAGATAAATACAACATCAGTTCAGAGGATATTAAGAACCTCACCATCGCAAACTTGTTGAGCAACTTACAAGGCAAGTCAAACGATGGCGACGAAAAAACCATGCTAGGTAACCTTATGAACCTAGCAAAAGGGATGGGATTGTCTAATAAGAAGTTAGGGAATATTTAAAAGTTGTGATAGGGCGCTCCGCTGCTCGCAAGAGCAGCGGCAGGCTATCCACTATATCTTTTGAGAAACTCATAGGTTATAATACCTATGAGTTTCTCAAAAGGATGTCGTTACTATCCTTAGCGCAGTTTTTCACTCTCTATTCATTTTTACCATTCTACAGACTTAACATTCATGGCGACTACACCAAAAAATACCACACAACTAGACTCAGGAACCTACGAGATTATTCAAAGTAGGCTGCAAAAACAAAAATCCGATTTGCAGCAACGTTTGTCTCGACTTAATGAAGCTCGTAAAAAAGTTTTTGGATCACTAGAAACCAGACTTATAGCAAACGACCGCATTAATACAGAAAATAACTGTATTGCGCAGGACATCATTGCATTAGGTAACACTTGTATTTTTGGATATAATGTCCATTTTGGGTTGCGTACTCAAATTCAGTTGAGTGATGTATTTAGTATTTACACTTTTGAAAAGGTAGATGGAGAGGTGAGTTTTCGCGCAAGCGAGAAAGGTCTGCAGCTTTTAGATGATGCTGTTTTTAAGACTGATTTTGAAAATCTATACAAGTATTATAGAAATACCGTGTTTACAAAGTTTGCCATCATGGGTAACTACCTGCACATGGTTTTTCAGCTCAGTGATTCGGTAACAGATATTAAAACCTTTAAATGGCTCATTAATGGTGAACATTTAGAATATGTGGATAACCGTAGCGAGCATGAATACAAATTTCCATCACAATACGGTTTTCAATGGGTACAAGCAGGTCGCGATGATCAACGTTATGGCGAGCATGCTCATGTATCTATAAAAGACAAGGTTTTTGTTGAAACTATAGGCGGTGATTTAACCATTAAAGTAGAAGATAACACTAGCGATGGTTTAGGGATTTATAACGAGCCAGTAGAACATCGTGATCAAACACTAGATGATGGACAATACAGATTTGCCGACCTAGGAAACCTCATTATTCTTGAAATAAAACCCTTTCAAGAACAACCTAGATATTTTGTTTACAATCATAAAATACAATCAGTAGAGAAAATTGATAGTATTTCACAAGCTGCGGTGTTACTACCCGATGATCAAGGGATTATTTTCCCTAGTGGTTATTACTTACAAACAGGTGAGTATAATGTATTCCCAGGCGATGTAGGAAGCCTTAAATTTCAGCAACGAGTGGCGTCACCTAATGGTGAAGACCACTTATATATTTTCTATAATCAGGAGAAAGGTATTTATGTTTTAATGGCCTATAATGTCATAGAGCAACAAGTACAAACTCCTATTATTTGTAATGGGTTTACATTGTTAGAAGGTGGTGAGCTTGCTTATTTTAGAACCGAGGATGAGCAAACAAAACATCATATGATGCAAATATGGCAAACTCCCTTTTTAAAAGGCGACGTGCTACCATCTGAACATCAAGACACCTTACTCTTTAAAATAGGCAACAAAGACATTGTAAAGGCAATGGCCGAGTCGAATGAGCTCATCACTCTTCTCAATAAAGAGGATAGCTATGAAGGTCTTTATGACGATATCGCACGGGCATCAAAAGATGTTATTGACGCCTATTATTGGTTAAATGAGAAGGAAACCCAGCAGCTTTCCATACCGCTTAAAGAAATTAACAAAGCAGCCAATGCTGCTGTTGACGAATTTGAAAAGGTTAAACAATTGCGCAAGCAAGCTGCCAAGGAAACCCAGTCAATCAGTAAAAAATCTGAAGAGCTTTTTAATAAAATTAAAAGTACTTCTTTTAAAAGTATTCAGGACTTTGTACACCTGCTTACACAACTTAGAACCTTAAGAGGTGAAGTCATAAGCCTCAATGAAATAAGGTATACCGACGATGCTTTTATAGAAGAAAAGGAACAGCAAATTGTAGAACAAAATGAACTAATCTCACGTAGAGCGGTTACTTTTTTACTGCAGGATACAGCATTGTCACCCTACCACCAAGCGGTTGAAGAAAAACAGGAGCAGCTAGTAAAAGTAGACAAGGTTATTGATATTAAACAGCTGGAAAAAGAGGTAAATCAAATTGCCGAAGATCTAGAACTGCTCATTGACATTGTTTCTAATTTAAAAATAGAAGACACTTCACATTCTACTAAAATCATTGAAAATATTTCATTGATATTCGCTACTATAAACCAACTTAAGGCTGCTCTTAAAAACAAAATAAAAGCAGTAGGTAAGAAGGAAGCTCAGGCAGACTTTGCTGCTCAACTTAAGTTAGTAGATCAAAGTATTATCAACTACCTTGATATTGCCGATACTCCAGAGAAATGTGATGATTTCCTAACGAAAATTTCAATCACTCTTGAGGAATTAGAAGGGAAATTTGCCGACTTTGATGAGTACATCACCACTATCATTGAAAAACGTGAAGAAGTTTATGCGGCTTTTGACTCACGTAAAAACAGTCTGGTTGAAGCTCGTAATAAAAAGGCAATTTCATTACAAAATGCCGCAAATCGAATCATTAAAGGAGCTCAAAAACGAGCACAATCACTAGCCAGTACGGTTGAAATTAATGGATACTTTGCTAGTGATTTAATGATCAATAAAGTTCGTGACATCATTAAACAGTTACAAGAACTAGATGATGCTGGTAAAGCAGAATCACTAGAAACTGCATTAAAATCGTCAAGAGAAGATGCCTTGAGAAAACTCAAGGACAAGCAGGAGCTTTATGAAGATGGTGAGAACATCATTAAACTAGGTCAACATAAATTTGGTGTAAACAAACAACAGTTAGACCTTACCATAGTTTATAAAAATGATTCACTGTATTACCACCTTACAGGAACAGATTTTTACCAAAAATTAAATAACGAAATTCTAGAGCAATCTCGTTCACTATGGGATCAAGAACTAGTTTCAGAAAACCACGATGTTTATAGATCCAGCTACCTAGCTTATACCATATTTCAATCACAAGATACAGAG
Source organism: Nonlabens sp. SY33080 (assembly GCF_011784885.1). Classification (NCBI taxonomy): domain Bacteria; kingdom Pseudomonadati; phylum Bacteroidota; class Flavobacteriia; order Flavobacteriales; family Flavobacteriaceae; genus Nonlabens; species Nonlabens sp. SY33080. The sequence continues at coordinate 2,050,067 of NZ_CP050461.1, read as the reverse complement.
CAACTTGCGCAGTCTAGTGAAGCCGATTTGTTACAACAAGTTCAACAAATTGCGAGTCAAAATTATGCAGGTGGTTATGTAAAAGGAGTACACGACCATGATGCCGCAGCCATTTTAAATGTCTTGGTTCAAAAGCATCATGATCTTGAGTTGTTAAGATTTACGCCCAATGTAAGAGCTCATGCTCAACTTTTCTGGCAGCAGCTAGATCAGGAAATTAAAAATAAATACAACCAGATTATTAAACGTGCTGGTCACGTATTGCAAGTATTTCCTAATAGTGACAACCACATTTTTGTTATAGATCAACTCATAATTGAAATTACAAATAGCAATCAAACGGCTATAAAAATTATCGAGAAGCAAAGTGATTTTAACGAGCACATAAAGCAAATGGCTACCTATTTATTTTATGAACTCAAGGACAATGATCATTTTGTGGTGAGTCAAAATGCTATAGATCTACAAAATTCATTTGAAAAAGCACTGCAATCTCAAAATGCCTACACGCAATTCAATAGAGCGCTAGATGAGTGTGATACTCAAAAGGATAAAGTTGACACGGTGCGTCATTGGGTTTCCGCTTTCGCGAAAGCGGAACAACCACAATCCTTACAATACCACATTGAAGAATGTGTGGCACACATGCTCTTTGGGTCAAGCGCTGAGGTGGTAAACAGCATAAATGCTACCCAAATCATAACTGATCTCAAAGGCACGCATAGTACTATTACCGATGGAGATTTTGAGTTTAATTACCACAGATTTGTAGCGTTATTAGATGATTATGTAAAGTATAAAGTACCAGCTTATGAGATGTTTAAAAAAACAAAGCATCAAGTAACCGAGGACCTAAAAAGCCAACTAAGACTAGAAGAATTTAAACCAAGAGTACTTAGCAGTTTTGTGCGTAATAAATTGATCAATCAGGTTTATTTTCCATTAATAGGAGACAATTTATCCAAACAATTAGGGACAGTAGGTGATTCAAAACGTACTGATCGCATGGGAATGCTGCTACTTATATCGCCGCCAGGATACGGTAAAACTACACTTATGGAATATGTGGCAAACCGATTGGGATTAATTTTCATGAAAATTAATGGACCAGCCATAGGTCATGAAGTAACAAATGTGGATCCAGAAGCGGCAACCAATGCGGCAACCAGAGAAGAACTTAAAAAGCTTAACCTAGCTTTTGAAATGGGTGATAATGTGATGTTGTACCTAGACGATATCCAGCATTGTAATCCAGAATTCCTGCAAAAATTCATAAGCCTGGCTGATGGTACAAGAAAAATAGAAGGTGTGTTTAACGGCAAACCCAAAACCTATGACTTAAGTAGTAAAAAGTTTTGTGTGATTATGGCTGGTAACCCATATACGGAGAGTGGTGACAAATTCCAAATACCAGACATGCTCGCAAACCGTGCAGATATCTATAACCTAGGTGATATCATAGGAGATACGGCTCATTTGTTTGAATTATCATTGATTGAGAATGCGCTTACTAGTAATCCAGTACTACAACAATTAAGCAACAAACATTTTGATGATGTTTATGCTTTATTAGATAGAGTAGAGAATGGTGCGGCAGATAATGAACTTAAAGGCAATCACAGCAGTCAAGAATTAGCCGATTATGAAGCTGTTTTGGAAAAGGTGGTTCGTATAAGAGATACGGTTCTCAAAGTAAATGAAACCTACATTTCTAGTGCTGCTATGGACGATGCTTACCGCACAGAACCTAGTTTTAAACTACAAGGTTCTTATAGAGACATGAATAAACTAGTGGCCAAAATTGTTCCTATCATGGATGATAAAGAACTTACCACATTGTTGCTGTCACATTATGAAAGTGAATCCCAAACACTCACTACTGCCGCCGAGGCCAATTTGTTGAAGTATAAAGAACTTACAAGTACTCTTTCTAGTGAAGAGCAGGATCGATGGAATAGCATTAAGGAAACCTTTTTAAAGAACAATAAACTTAAGGGACTAGGGAATGACCAATCCATGGCTCAAATCCTATTTCAAATGATGGAATTCACCGATAATTTAGAAGGGATTAAAGAGGTGCTGAGGAATGGTTTGAATAAGTAATTCAAAACCTTTGCAACATCTTTACGAGATCATTCTCGATATCTTTTCCTTTGTCTTTGTTGTACCAGGTTTGTAGTTCTTGCTTAAATTCTGGTGATAATGAACCTTTTGCAGCTTTTTCTGCAGCAACCAGTGCTGTGGCTTTTGTAGGTCGTGGACCCCAAGTTGCTACTGGCAAATTTGTTTTGGCATCAATTAAAATAAGCTTGGCAATTGCTCGATTCCCATTAGTAAGGAACTCATCCATCAATTTTGGATTTTTATCTCTTAAAACAACCTTGTAATTGATTTGTGCAGCTACTGCAACTTTATTTATCATGGGCATGGCATGAGCAGCATCACCACACCAGCTTTCTGTAATAACAAGGAAGTACACGTCTTTATCAAAATTTTCAAGAAATTCTTGACTTTCTGGTAACAGTTTCAAAGTTTTATCCAGTCGTCGCATTCTTTGATGATTCAATTTGGTATACTCAGCAAGAGCTTCAGTTATTTGATCTCCTGTATTAGTTTGATTAATTACGTGGTCTTCGACCAGTTTGCGATACTCTAAGTAGGAAATGGCGTTTGACGCGGCTTGCTTAATAAATTCTGCTAAATTCATATTACAAAAGTAATCTAGTACGCACCTTGAACTATGTGACTTTTATCACCTAGATAGGTATATTTTTCCTTAGGCTAGGGTAAACAGTTTACCAGGTAATGGTTGCACCACACCTTTAAGTTCCATAGACATAAGAACTGAGGCTAATTGGTGAACGGGTAGTTCCATTTCTAGGGCAATAATATCTAGTAATTCCTTATCTCGTTTTTTAAGAAATTGAAAGACTCTTTTTTCAAGCTCGTTAAGCTCTACAAACAATTGCTTTTGTACCGCTATGTCACGTTCCTTCCATCCTAAAATGTAAGGAATGTCGGCAGTTTTAGTAAGCATGTGTGCTTTAGCTTGTTTGATAAGTTCATTACAACCTATACTGTATTTGTCGTTGACTCTACCAGGTACTGCAAAAACCTCGCGGTTGTAACCATTTGCAAGATCTGCTGTTACTAGGGAACCACCTTTTGAGGCACTTTCAATAACAACTGTGGCCTCGCTCATACCGGCGATAATTCTATTACGTCCTAAAAAGTTTTTACGATCAAAAGTATCAGTATGCCAAAAATCGGTAATAAATCCGCCATTTTTCATGAGGTCCTCATTGTGCGCACTGTGATTTCTAGGGTAGGTTTGATTGAGACCATGAGCCATAACTGCGATGGTTTGTAAACCTAATTCTATAGCCATTTTATGTGCTAGAATGTCAACTCCATAGGCATAACCACTTACTATTACAGGATCGAGTGGCGCAATTTCATTCATGAATTTTTCCAAAAAAGCAGCACCTGTTGAAGTAATTTGTCTAGTACCTACAATGCTTAGAAAATAGGGATTTGAATAATCAATAGCACCTTTTTCAAAAAAAACAATCGGGCTATCAATACAGTATTTCAAACGTTCTGGATAATCATCCTGATTATAAACCTTGCATTTGATTTGATTGGCATGGATAAATTCTAATTCCTTTTTTGCTTTATCAAATAAAGTCTCTTTGTGTTTTATAAAACTGGCCTTTTTATCTCCTAGACCATCAATGGCAGCAATATCCTTAACGTTTTGTGCAAATACATCCTGAGCACTACCAAATTCCCTCAACAGTTTTTTAGCCATTATATCTCCTACAAGTGGAGCTTTTTTAAGGGCTAGTAAGGCTAGTAATTCTTGTTCTTGCATGGTTTGTTAGTGATTACGCTTTCGCGAAAGCGAACTTATCTATTATCCTTCTCAAAAGTATCAATCACTTTTTCATGTGACAGTACTAAGGAGCCTGCCGATGTTGACGCATTGAAATTTAAGACAAATAAAAAATTAAGGAATAAAGAAAAGTAAAAAACTCCTTCTTGTCGTTCTAGAATATTTTCTGCCAGCATCCACACGGCAAATAAGAATAGTAGAGCAACAGCTAGATAATTCTTTTTATTCAACGATTGAATCCCTAAATAGCCATAGGATAAAAAGAAGACCAATAGACCTATGAATCCTACTGCTAGTATTAAGCTTAAATATTGATTATGTGTGTTATAAGAAAGATCAAACAAGGCACTTTCCTTACTGGCAAAACAATCCAATAATTCCTGCTTGCTATCACCAATTCCATAACCAAATAAACTAGCATGCGGCATTATTTCAAAACTACATTCATTAATCGTATTTCTAATAGTAACAGATTCTAGGGTTTTATGTTCAGGGTTTTTTACTATGAGCAGTTCAGAGAATCTGCTATTTATAGAAGGTACAAAAACGATGAGTCCTAAAATACAGACGAATAATCCGCTAAAAAGAATCCACAACTTGCGTTGATTTATAAGAATCGTTAACATGGCAATACCTAGTAAAAACGCCATGATACTAGCTTTAAAGGAAAAGTAAAGCAAAACGCTGAATAAGAATATAAATACTAGTGAACCACCTAGTGCTTTCCAGCTTTTTTTAGATATAAAAAACAAATAACCTGTGACAAGCGTTGCTATGGACAGATGATAGGATAAGTACAAGCTATCAATATTATTCCACAACCCTAGTTGATGTAGAAAGGATCTTTTTCCCTGTAAAATTATATCAAGATCATAATTGGAGAGCATCATGAACAAGCTTATAAGAACTAGTACAATTATGGAAGCTACATAAACTTTCAAAAAGTCTTTCAGGTGATTACGTAAGTATTCAATCACTACAGACGGGACAACAGCAAAGCTTAAAGGAAGTAATAATAAAGGCGTAAGTGTCCCTAATTTTTTAAGGGCATACTCGCTGTTTGAGCTATACAAAAGACTAGCCAACAAAACAAAATATATAGCAGCAGTTGCTATAAAGTAATTAACTCGAAAAACCTTTTGCTTGTTAGTTAAGCTTATTAATAATGATAAACCTACAAATATCCCTATGGTTATATTACTCACGATTTTTGGTAAAATAGGAAGAGCAAATAAAGTATAGGTAAAAAGTAAATGTATACGTTGTAAAATACTTTTATTGGGATAGGTTTTCAATGTGTTTACTTTACTGCGAATATGAACAAAAAAGATACTACAAGCAAGATTACCTCTTACCTTTGTAACCTATGAACAATAGGAAACTTAAAGTTTTTCACGTAATTGAAGCCTTAGGTGGTGGAGTTTATAGCTATTTCTGTGATTTGACTCAGGTTTTTGGTCCTAGTGATCGAGTACAAACTACTATTATTTATAATGATCAACGTGCAGAAATAATCCCTGAAAATGTCCAAAAAGATTTTCATTCCAATGTCAGGCTACTTAAAGTTTCCATGAATGAAAATATCTCGCCATTTAACGACTATAAAAGTATAAAGGCGCTTTCTAGAATTTTTAAAAAGGAACAACCAGATGTTATTCATCTTCATAGCTCAAAAGCTGGTGTTTTAGGTAAGGTTGCAGCAAAAATCGCGAGTTCTCAAGCTCAACTTTTTTATACGCCACATGGTTATAGTTTTTTACGCAAGGACATTTCAAGCAGTAAAGCAGCGGTTTTTAAGGCTATTGAAAAAAGAATGGCTTCCTTTTATGGCTTTACAACCATAGCTTGTGGTGATACAGAATTTGATGAAGCAAAAAAACTGCATGATAGGGTAGAGCTTATTAGAAATGGTGTCCCATACAACAAGATAAAAACCTTTTTGAATACCCAACCATTTTCAAAGTTTACTGTAGGTATTTTAGGTAGGATTACACATGCTCGCAATCCTAAGTTGTTTAATGAAATTGCTCTTCAATTACCCGATGTACAATTCGTCTGGATAGGAGATGGTATTCTCAAGGATCAAATTACAGCTCCCAATATCACAGTAACAGGTTGGTTCATGAATAGGAAAGAAGGTCTAGAGCATCTTAATAGATTGGATGTTTATTTACAAACCTCACTTTGGGAAGGATTACCTATTGCCGTACTTGAGGCTATGGTTTTTGAAAAGCCCGTGGTAGCTACCAATGTGATAGGAAATAGAGACATAGTACTACCATCTCAAACAGGGTTTTTAATCGATGACGCTACACAAGCGGTCCAAGCTATTACACAGCTATTTGACAAAGATTTGAGGTTGCAAATGGGGAAAAATGGTAGTAAACGCGTTGATGAGGTTTTCAATTCAACTAAGAACTTTTCTCAATTGATTGACTTGTACTACAGTCGTTCTTAATATACAGCGCACTAAAAATACTGATCCACAAGGCGCTGAAGGTGATACCATCATAACGGATTAAAAAATCATCGGTAAGATTTGAGGTAAAGAACAATACAAAGAAAAAAAGAACAACGCTGTGCTGTAATCTCCAGCCTAGCCACAAAATATTAAGTACATAAAGAAGCACCGCAAGCAATCCTAATAAACCAAATTTGAGTAAGAAATCTAAGTACTGGTTGTGAGTAGGAAATTTATACTTGGCTAGAAACTGCTGGTCAGTATCCAGGTAGGCTTGATTGAGCTCGTCTTTGCCATCTGCAGCGCCTACACCTATCCAAATATCCTGTTGAGCTCTTTCCCAGGCTGTTTTCCAAATACTTACACGAGTTACAAAACTATTGAATACTTCACCTTCTGGGTTTTCAAAATCATCAAGTTTACCTACTTTATCCATGTGAGCAAAGGTGACAGTGGTATACTTTTTTGTGATGTAAGGAAACGCTTTCGCGAAAGCGAACACCATTAAAATCAATACTGCCAGTGTACTGGCTGTGACAGTTACCAATTTCTTGCGTGATACCTTTTTAAACAATTCTAAAAACAAAACTAAAAATATACCAATAAATGCATTTGCGACGGCAAGCCTAGTATTGATAATAAGAAGCAGAAATACAGAAATTAAAAATAATAGAGTCCTATAATTAAGGATTTTCCAGCTAGATTCGATCAAGTGTCTTATAACGAGATAGGTGTTTACAACTACTAGAAAAGCCACATGCATGTTGAGAGCTGGCGCATGAACACCGGTGCTATTGGCAAAAGAATAACCCATTTCCCACAGGTGAATACCCTTTAAATATTTTGAAACGAGTTCGGGCTCAATAACCAGGAACCTTATTAATAGAACGACTAGTAAACATGTGAATAATATCGAGTAGTAGGTAAGTACTTTTTTAAAATTGATTTTAATAGGTGACCCTATAAGAACAACAGGAAATAACAACATACTCATGCGTTTTTCCATGTGTTTAAATCCTTCTGATAGTTCAACATTGTTCCACAGGAATAGTACATCCAGTAGAAATGGTAAGGCGATCAAACCAATTTTCCAAAATGAATTTTTAGAAAATTTAAAAGATCTTGCGATTAACAGGTGACTTACTATAAAAAGAATGATAGCAATAGTCCCAGGTTTCCTAAACACTAGTATACTAGCTAGAATTCCTATTAATAACTCATAATTATTAAGATACCAAGACCTAGTTGTTTTTAGCCAATTTGAAAACATATCGTTTAATTTTTGTAGGTCGTTTTATAAGTCCTTTGTTATAATAAAACGCTAGCCATATCCATGGAAAAACGCCAAGTTTATGTTTTACAGCACTTCCTAAATCGGGTTCAAATACACCTTGTATAACAAAATAAGCGAATAGTAAGTGAAAAACCCATTGCTCGTGAAGGTATTTCTCCTTGTTTTTTAAAACAATACTGTACAGATATAATAAGTAAATAAATAGGCCTAATTGCCATATTACAAATGCAATTACATGAGGTTTTAAAATGAATCTAAGTCCGGTGACAGGAAGGTTTACTGTGAAAAAACCATAGACTATTCCAAATGCTTCACCATGAAAGGTATCTGTTTCTACAGGTGAAACAATCATTGTGGCAGCATTTGAATCACCTCTTTCAACTCTTCGTTTATTAAGAGCTTCTCTTGAGCCTTGTGACATGAACTCACCCTTAACTAGTCCATAACTTAAGGACATAAAACAGGCAGTTAAAATACCTACTACAAGCACAGTAAGAACTCTATTTTTAATTTTTATATAGCTCAGGCCGTAAATGACTAATGCTAGAAACGGTATGAGTAAAAAGTATTGTCTGTAGAACCAACCAAAAAACGCAAGAAGTAAAAATGTTAAAGCGATTTTTAAAAATAGGTTGAGTCTTGAGATAAGAACGAGACTCAATAAATAGATGTAGATAGCAGTAATAAATTCTTTAGAAGGGAAACCTACATATATACCGAACATAAGTAAACCCAGCCAAATAATCGCGTTTTTTAAATTGAATTGATGAAAGCTTCTGGGTATTTTCAAATGTTTAAACATCAAAAAAATGATAGGCAATTGAATTAAAGCAACCATAGGAAATGGTAGTCTACCTACACCTGTTATATGATAAATCATCATAGAAAAAGGATAGCTACCCAACCATCCTTTTTCATTATACCTATCTAAGCCTATGGTATAAGCATCAAACATAAATCTATCAGGTAGAATGAAGCTAGCAATCATTCCAACTAAAATTGTAACGATTGCAATAAATAAAAAGGTAAGCTTACTTCTTTTCAAACTAGATGATTAATGAATTGCAAGAACTATATTATCTCGCTTATAAACATAAAATACAATAACCAAATTCCAAAAAATTAAGCAGATAGAGCTAGCGATTGCGGCACCAATAATACCATAAATTGGTATAAGTATGAGGTTAAGGATAATATTTATAAAAATGGTAATAAATATAATATTTCTAAATTGAGACTGCTTATTAGTCATATTCATATAAATACTGGTACAACCACATAATGCATTTACGATACAACCAACTAATAAAATCATTAATGCATATGAACCTTCAATATAATCTGACCCGAATAAAGATAGAAGAAACTTTGGTATGAATAGTAGAACGATTACTAATGGCAAACTTATAATCGCAATGGTTCGAGTTGTTTTTTTAATTAATTGGTCTAAAGCTCTATAGTCTTTTTTAAAAAAACATGTGGCTAGTTGTTTTGAAATAGAAGCTTGTAGAGTAGTTTGAATCATCGCTATTAAGCTGATAATCTTAACAGGTTGTGCATAAACCGCGACGGCTTCATTACCTTCAAAATATTTTAATAAGATAACATCAATCGACAGTAATAAAAAGAACCCCAATCCTGTAAGGGCCATTGGCATTGAAACTTTATAAATATCTAGAGTCTTAAAGGATGTTTTCCAAGATTGATTTTTAATTTTAGGAACGATTTGAAAGGTAGAAACAACAAATAAAATCACAAACGAAAATAAAAAGACATCTATAATAAATGCTTGATTTGAACTATTCATCAAGTATATAGCGGCACAAAATAATAGTATGTATTTAAAGATACCACGATACAATTCTGCCCACATGTTTAACTCAAAAACTCTAAACACTTCAGTGTTTAAGGTGGCTCCAGCATAGAAAAACAGGCTTATGATAATTTTAAAGATGATAGAATCTGAAAAGAAATTTTGATAGTATTCAACTGGAATTAAGACATAAACTAGTAGAATAAGCAAACAGAGAAGACCTATTAATTTAAGGCTATTTAAATAAACACCCAGAAAGGTATCAAACCTGCCATCACTTTCTAACCTACCAGCAAACTGGATTATAGATCGATCTGTTCCCGCAACAACAATTGCTCCTGTTAACAGCAAAATAGTTCTAGATAACTCAAATTCACCAACTAAGTTTTGAGGATAGTAATTGGTCATTATCAATGTCGCCAGAAACAAAAGACTTACACCAGCTAATCTCAAAACAATTAGAGTAATTTGGTCGGAGGCAATAAACCGATTGATAAGCTGTTTCATTATCTTAATAGAACTTATTCAAACAAAAATAGCAGTACTTCAGTCTTTAATCTATCTTTTATGAAGTTATATTTGAATTATTCTGAACCCTTCAAATCTATATGAAGAATAAATTTTTGCTTTATACTCCTACACTTGAAGGCGGCGGTGCCGAAAAGGTTTTTATAAAATTAGCGTCTTATTTGATTGAAAATAATTACGACGTACGTTTAATTACCGCTTATGGAACTGCTTACCAAGATATTCAAAATGAACATTTGACAGTTATTAGAATGTTCAATAAAAAGCCATCTCAATCAAAGCTGCTGAATCTCCTTTTAAGATTGTGTATAATGCCATTCTTTATATGTTTTGAATTGATAAGGTTTAAGCCTCATTATTTTATTACCGCTGTTCTAGAGGCCAATGTTTTTGGTAATATTTCTCACTTTATTTGCCAGTCAAAAAGTAAGTTAATCATCCGGCAAGCAGGAGAACTTGCTAATGAGACGCATCCTGGAAAATTAAGTATTCTGCTTAAATGGGCTTTTAATAGAAGTCACTTGCTCATTGCAAACTCAGATGGTACTAAAACTTCAATGATCAATTTTCACAAAACTGTAAGTTCAAAAATTGAAGTCATTGGAAACCCGATCTATGAGTCAAAAACAATTAAAAATAACAATTCTACAGGTGAACGTTACTTACTAGCCGTAGGACGACTAGAGTCTCAAAAAGATTACCCCACTTTACTCAAGTCATTTGCGCTTATTAAAGACGATTTGAATGTGAAGCTTAAAATTGCAGGCGATGGCATGTTAAAGGATGAACTTATTCAATTAGCCGATGAGTTATGTATAAAAGATCACGTGGAGTTTTTAGGTTTTCTAGAGGATCTAGATGATTACTACGCAAATTGTATTGCGTTAGTTTTGAGTTCGCATAATGAAGCTTTTGGGAATGTAATTATAGAAGCAATGTCCTATGGGAAGCCTGTAATCAGCACTAGGTGTGCTGGCCCAGAATTTATTATAAATAACGATTCTATTGGAGAACTTTGTGCTATAAAAAATCCACGATCAATGGCCGATTCAATAATTAAGGTCGTAAACTCGCCACAGAATTATGATTCAGACTTAATTATTAAAAGAGCACAGGACTTTTCATTAGAACGAATAGCCAATAAGTATCTAACTGCTATAACTGCGTTATAGGTGTTCAATTACCTTTTCTAATTCGATTTGATAAGGAGATAGTAGGTATTTGAATACCTCTTCTGTCTTTGAGGTGTCCATCACGCTAAATGCAGGTCGTCGCGCAGCAGTAGGGTAGTAGTCTACGGCATGAATACCTTTTTTAAGTTCTGCCAGTTCATTTATTTTTAAAGCAAACTCATACCAACTCACCTTTCCTTGATCCACATAATGATACAAGCCATACTGTAAAGGATCTTGTTTAATAACATGATGTATAAAATTGGCAACACTCAAGGCACTTGTAGGTGATCCTACTTGACTAGTTACGATATTTAATTGCTGTTGATCGGTAGTCGTAAGCCATGTAAAAAAGTTTTTACCAAAAGGCGCATACAACCATGAAATTCTAAATATATAATACTTAGAAGCTAGCATTTCAATCGCTTTTTCACCAGCGAGCTTACTAGCACCATATTCATTGATCGGATTTGTGATATCATGTGGTTGATAAGGAATATTAGAGGTCCCATCAAAAACATAATCAGTAGAAAAATGAATTAATGTAGCATCATACTGGGCAGCGATTTGGGCTAATTTTTCTACTGCGGTTGCGTTTATTTTAAAGGCTTTTTCCCGTTGTTCTTCAGCTAGATCTACAGCTGTGTAGGCAGCACAGTTAATAATATAGTCAGGTCTTAGGGATGCAACCTTTTCTTGTACTTTGTGTGCACAAGTTATATCTAGTTCTTTGCTTGTGAAAGTGAACAATTCAACACTGGTCAACCGCTTACTTATGGCTGTTCCCAGCATCCCATTAGCACCAGTGATTAGAACTTTTATCATAATTGAGATAGATATGGAGCAACACTATCTTTTTCAGAAAGGACGACATCTTTTTCTGGTATTTGCCAATTAATAGCAAGCTGTGGATCATCGTATCTTACTGCAAGTTCGGTTTCAGGTTGATATGTATTGTCAATTTGATAGTTCACAATCGCAGTTGATGAAAGTACCGAGAAACCATGTAAAAAGCCTCTAGGGACATATAATTGCTTGTTATTTTCTGCACTCAATTTGATTGCAAAATGTTTCAAATAGGTTGGAGAATCTACCCTAAAATCTACAGCAACGTCTAATATCTCACCTTGCACACAACGTACTAGTTTTGCCTGTGCAGCATCTCCTTTTTGTAAGTGTAAACCTCGAATAACGCCATAGGTTGAGGTACTTTCATTAATTACAATAAACGGATTGGATTGAGGTAACGCTTTCGCGAAAGCGAGACTATCAAAAGCAACAACAAATTTACCACGCTGGTCACCAAACACAGCTGGCTCGATAACTTTACAATCCTTTAATGACGTTTCTTTTACTATCATTTTCGTTGCGACTCTAACCTGTTAAGATAACTCCACAATAAAGGAATTAAGGCTAGTAGCATACCGCAACCTAGAAAGATAAAGGCCAATTTGATCTTGTAATGCTTCTTCTCTACAGATCCTTTAGTAACGTATTGTGATAATACATTTACGGTTTTGGCAAACTTGTACTTGTCTTCTCTAGCCTCTGAAATTTTATACAGTAGCGTTGATTTCTGACCGAAGAGATCTTTAAGAGCATCAGACGGCTTTTGATCTCCTAAATATAGGTTTGTTCCAGACGATGCGCCGCTTGTTGAATTTCCTGCAATCGCTTTTTGGTAACTAGCGATAAGTGAATCGGTTTCTTGTAATTGATATTCGAGCACTTTTAAGTCAAATGCATTGTTCTCCTTTGCCGATTGACGCAAAGCTTTAATCCCTGAATTATCTTGAACCGTTACTGCCGGCTCACTTACTTTATTAACCACCTCGCGATCGGTTCCGGCAATAACTACCTTATAGAATTCATAATCGATATCTCGTTTTGCCGCTTTAAATCCTTCAAAAGTAAAATTCATGAGCGCCATGGTATCGCTTTTTCTCGCTAGTGCATCGTATTCTGCTAGTAACTCATTATCTGTATAGCTAGCCTCGATCTCAAAAGACCCTAAGGTTTGTGCCTGTTCCTCGTTAATCTCTAGCTTATTGGCTAGACTTGCAAAATCCTCTTGTTCAATAAGCGACTGGTACAAGTTAATATTTGAAATAAGTTGAGCAGCACTATTAAAATTAGGTTGTACTCTAAGTATGGCATTAAAGGATTTTTTGTTTTGTAAATCCAGGTAATAACCTAATCCAGCTCCTATTAAAAACAGAACAGCTAGTAAAACTAGGTGTTTTTTCATGAATAGTAAGGTAAGAACTAGGAAGTTACCTATTCCTTTAAACACATCTCCTATGGCTTTAAAGAGATTTTTAAAACCATTACCTATCCATGTAAAAACAGGTACTAGATCTACCTCTTTTTCCTCCTGATTATTGGGCTGGTCGCTCATATGTAAGTTTTTATGGTGTCAAATATAAGTTTTGTTCACAATTTAGAACGCAACCTGGCAGTACTAAGTATAATCGAAGAATTAATTACAGACTTTCCTCCATGATTTGTTCTAGGATTTTTTCGGTAATCACATATACCGGTTTTACTCCTAGTAAACCTAATCCACCACTTGCAAGAGTATGACCTGTTTTTAAAGGATTATCACTTGCATAGTAGGCATACCTTACTTTTACATCACGATTTATACTTCTACGTACCTGTGATGCGGACTGCACAGCTTTTTGGTAATGAGCACCTTCCATTTCTAGACCTATCACTCTCCAACTACTGGTGTGAAAAAACTCTAGTAAATCTTTGTTTTGTAGCGAGGTTCCTAGAACGGTTACCATACTACCACTTACTATATTAATGCCATCTTCTTGTAAATCTTCTTCTTTAAGTTGATTTTCAAAAGGATAATTATCTGCTGTTCCTTCAAAAACATGAGCATCAGGAATCATGATGTCGCCTTTATCACCGGTAAGAATACCTGCTTTACCCATTACATTAACAGATTTGACATTCATCTTGTGCTTAGTTCCGTTTTCATCGGTATACGGTTTAAGCAATTCATCCATCGTCTCAAATGCTTGCTCACCAAAGGCATAGTCCATTACGACAAGAACTGGTTTTGTGCTGTTATCGCTTTCGCGAAAGCGTACTGAACAAAAATCAACGTCCATGTAAGCACATTCACTGGTATCAAATATCTGTACATCGATATTAGTACCACTAGTATCTTTAAGTTCATACATACCATTGGTAACGGCATGTTTTTTTATACGGTCACGCAGGTTTTTATTTGCCTCGTCACTGAGTTTTGCAAAAAGAGACATGCGGTCAGTGTCTTTAAGCTGTTTTTGTAGGGCTTTTGGACCGTACAAGGAATTCATGACACTGTGCAAGTTGGCACTTATTATATGAATAGGTCTATCGAATAAATTGTTATCGACTAAAAATTGCTTGATACGAGATGCCCAAATATCACCATGGATGTGATGACCCAATCGTTCTCTAAGAACAGGAGAAAAGGTAATTAATCGTTTTTGCTCATCAAGAATTTCTTTTCTGGCAAGTGCTCCCATGTGATAAATTATACTGAGGAAGCGATTAGGATTGTCAACTGTTGCAAATTTAGGGTAGGTACTTTTCACCTCTTTAAAGGTTCTACCTAGAATGGTAGCGACGTGCGTCATTGCAATATCTTTCTCCTCTTGAGAAAGTTTCTTCTTTGTAACCGCATTTTCTAGACATTGCCAGTCTCTTGTAGTTTGTTTGTTCTCACCTACCATTACTTGCTTCATGATTTTATGAGATTCTATCATGAGAAAAGTAAGGTGAGTAAGTATGTCATAAATCTCTGATCTACCACGAGTAACCTCAATATTCATTTGGTGATCGTCGATTCGATAGCAATTACGTCTACGTTTAAGAGGAATTATAGGTTTAAAATGACTTTGCTCATAACCTTCATTACTGGTGAGATTGATGTAAGTACACTCTTCAATACCTACAGGTAAACGATCCATAACGTACAGTAATCCATCTAGTTCTACCTTTTCATCGGCGATGGATCCATATATTTCAGGTTTTAATGTAAGGAGTGATTCTCTTAACGATTCACCACTCACACCCATAGGTTTGTAAAATCCACGATTGAATAAATGTCTCATTGTGATGTACATGCGTTCAATCGCATTAGTACTTTCTTGAGCCTTAGTACGTGGTTGAATTTGGAATGATGCCATAAACTATTTTCTCGACAAAGATATTCTTTTTAAAAATCTTAAAGTATTAAGAAATAGATAAGGCTTTGTTTTTCAATTGAAAAGTTTTCTATCATGCTAGTTTTTAATAGCCATGAAAGGCAAGGTATCGTACAAAACAATAACGTAATTTTAATGACATCAATTTTATAGGCACTTATTTTTAACGCATGAAAGTATCATTAATCCAAAGTGAACTAGTCTGGGAAAATCCTGTTGAGAATAAAAAGGCTTTTGACACCAAACTGATTGAACTCTATCAAAAAACTGATCTGGTAGTGTTACCCGAGATGTTTACTACTGGTTTCTCTATGAATCCACAAGGTATTGCAAGTAATTACGAAATTTTAAACTACTTAAAAGTGCACGCCTCTAAAGGGAATTTTGCTATTTATGGCAGTGTAATGTACGCTACTGATACTGGATATGTAAATAGAGGAATTTTTATGAATCCCGATGGCGAGCATACATTTTATGATAAACGCCACACGTTTACTCTTGCAGGTGAACACAATGTTTATGATAAAGGAGAAGAGCCTGTGGTTGTTTCATTTAAAAATTGGAAAATCAATCTTCAAATATGTTATGATTTGCGTTTTCCTGTTTATTCTAGAAATACAAGCGACTATGACATATGTATTTATGTGGCTAACTGGCCTGTGCCTAGGGTAAATGCTTGGGATGCACTTTTAAAGGCTAGAGCGATTGAAAATATGTGTTACATAATAGGCGTTAATCGTACAGGAAAAGATGGTACAGGAATGGATTATAACGGACATTCACAGGTTTATGATGTCCTAGGTAAGGAGTTAATTGATGAACATCCTTGGGAGCAAAACGGAATAAAAACAGTTCTTTTAGATAAAAATCATATCTCACATTATAGAGATAAACTGAAGTTTCTACAAGATAGAGATAGGTTTAATTTATTATAACTGTTTGACGTAAGTCCCAGTTTGCCTGAAGTTTTTGTAATTCTGGAAAATACTCGACCTTTTCTGGTTGTTTGTTTTTGAAAAAATCTCCAGAATCATACCTACCATTATCATTGGAATCATAGATTAATCTAATGTAGTAGTTACCTGGATTTAAATAATTGAACTCAAGGGTTGTATTTTCTCTTGCAGTTTGTTGTTCTACAACCTCTAATTTTTCATCAACAATTTCCACTAGTATAGGAAACTCTTTTCCACCAGTCAATGTCACCCAGATGTTACCTAATGAAGAGGATTTGTTTGTATTGTATGTAAAATTAAGCGTGTCGATATTTTTTGCTCCAAAATAATCAGTGATTGCCTCGGGTAACATTTGTAATTTATACTTCTGGTTTTCTTGTGAGTCGATAGCTAATTCCAATTGATTTTTAAACCGGTCTAACTTAAAGTTAGTTTGAACCACGGCACTATCCTTATCAATTAATTTAAAAAGGTTTGTGTTGTAGTCTTCAATAGGAGTAGTAGCTGTAATCAAAATGTTTTTACCTATTCCAAACTTTCCAGACTTGCTTACTACCAGACTGTCTTTTTTCTCTTCTTTGAAGAATACCTTTACCGTATCTGTAAATTGTTTATAATAAGCATTAAATAAAACAGAATCCTTTATTACAGCAGGTTTTTGCCATATTTCAAGAGTATCCTTTTTTGTAAGTTTTGTAATGCGTAAATCACTTATAGGATAATCAGGTAGAGATTTCAGATTAAGACTGTCTAACGGACCTGTATAACCTAAATCCCATCGTTGAGGGTTTTTAAATATGGGTTTTGTAATACTAGGTTCCTGCGCCTGCTTGAATAGTTTAAGTTCATACGTTTGATCGCTAGGAACAGTTATTAAGTCTGAAACAAAACCAATTTTATCACTGCTGGGATCAAATTTTAAATTACGATTATCCTCCTTTAAAGCAACCATTTTATAAGTACCAGCTTTGATATTTTGCATGGTAAATGTTGACAGACTATCCAGTGTGTTAAGAACGTAATTAGGTTTACCTTTTGTGACTACCGTATCTACAAATTCTCCGTTTACTTCATATAGTAAAACGTTCACAAATTTTTCAGATTTGAATTTTAGGGCATCAGTGATTTTTCCTTTTACGGTTAATGAATCTATTACATCTCCGGTGCTAAATACATACCTGAAAAAAGGAAATGGATTTCCTTCATTGTTATCTACAATACTTTGTCCAAAATCCAACACATAAGTGGTATTGTCTTGAAGCGTATCTTTAATTTCAATGGTTAACTTTTTTGAAACTCCACCTTGAGGAGTTATCACAGGTTGGTATTCTAATGGTGGTGATACCACTAGTTGCTTTTGTAAATCTTTTAATTTGATGAACTCATCAAATTCTATTTCTATCACCTGATTATTAAATCTAGTAGAATAATTATCAGGATAGGCCCTTAAAATAACAGGAGCTTCTTCATCTACCGGTCCACCAGTAGGACGACCACGTTTGGCACATGACAATACAGTAATGAGTAAAAGGAAACCGCATAATCTGGCTAACAATGATTTCATGATAAGGAAACGCTTTAGGTAGTACAAAAGTATAAGTTATATATCTATACCCAGTTTTTAGGATTTTGGAGAACCTTTAGTAATTCATGTTCAGGGCTTTCTGGTACAGGATGGTGGTCGTATTTCCATTGAACATGTGGAGGCAAACTCATTAGAATACTTTCTATTCTTCCATTAGTTTTAAGTCCAAACAAGGTTCCTTTATCATGAACTAAATTGAATTCTACATAGCGACCTCGCCTTATTTCTTGCCAGTCTCTATGATTTTGATCATATTCCAGATCTTTACGTTTCTCCACTATTGGCACATAGGCTTCTAAGAAGTGACTGGCTATATCTATTTGAAAAGCATACCAATCTTCCATTGTAAAACTCTCATTTGCTTTACAATAATCATAGAACAATCCTCCTATTCCTCGTGCCTCGTTACGATGACTATTGTGAAAATATTCGTCGCATTTTTTCTTAAAAAGGGTATAGTCTGCAACCTCGTGTCGATCACACACCATTTTACATATTTTGTGGAAATGCGTTGCATCCTCTTCAAATAAGTAATAGGGTGTAAGATCTAATCCACCTCCGAACCAACTGTCGACTATCCTACCTGTTTCATCATACATTTCAAAATATCTAAAATTACAATGCACAGTAGGGACAAAAGGATTTTTAGGATGTAAAACCAAACTTAAACCTGTAGCATAAAAATCAACATCATTGACTTTAAAATAATTTTGCATGGACACTGGCAACGGGCCGTGAACAGCACTTATATTGACACCACCTTTTTCAAAGACAGCGCCGTTTTCAATGACACGTGATCTACCGCCACCACCTTCTTCTCGTTCCCATAAATCCTGCTTGAAAGAGGCTACTCCATCAAGTTTTTCAAGGGTTCCAGATATCGTATCTTGTAATTCTAAAATAAATGAATAGAATTTTTCTTTCATGAAGTTATTTCATTAATAGATTCACTTGTAGGCTCGATGGGAATGAACAGCTGTCGATCTTTCATTTCGTTAAGAGTTAATCTAGAAGCCGCAGTTACTGAAAAAGGCAATACTAGAATAACACCTATAATCGGTATTAATACCATTCCCATAAATACTAAACCATTACCTATAGCAAGGCCTCTACGTTGTTTTACAAATTTGACAGAATCGGCATATTTAAAATGACGCTCTAGTGTATAGTCCATGTTTCCAAACCCAGCATAATAGGCTTGAACGATAAACGCAATGATGGTAAATACAATACCAACTACAGGAATAAAACTCAGTAATAATAAAGGTATAGTTAGTAACAATTCATAACCCAGGTTACGCACATTAATGCGTAAACCACGCCAAAGCTGTTCTAGATTATTAGTATTTCTATGAGGATAAGTATGAGTGTAATTAGGGTAAAGGTGCTTTTCAATACGTTCTGAAACAGGAGACATAAAAGGAGCGCTTAATATCATAACCACATGCTTGTAAAGGATTAAACCAATGATTATTATGATAGCTCCGCTTATCCATTCGGCAATGGTGTGAAAGGTTTGTGAGCCCGTTTCCCATATCCATAATTTATCCATAATATTGGCTAGGTTATCGCTCAACCCATAGGCAGCAAATCCAATTCCTACAAAGAAGAAAAAGCTTATAAGCATGGGTACCAAAAAGAATTGCCAAAGATTAAGCTTACTAATCAAAGCAAATCCATCAGAATAGGCCTTAATACCCTTCCAAACATTTTTAAACATTATTATGCGTATTCTTTAACCGCGTCTACAAATGCTTGTGCATTTTCAACGGGTATATTAGGTAAAATTCCATGACCTAAATTTACTACATATTTGTCTTTACCAAATTCATCAATCATCTCCTTCACCATTTTTTTAATAGTTGCTGGTGGAGATAATAGTCTCGATGGATCAAAGTTTCCTTGTAATGTTATATCGCCACCTGTCAAGTACCTAGCATTTCTTGCACTACAGGTCCAATCTACTCCTAGTGCACTAGCACCACTACGCGACATTTCTTGTAAGGCAAACCAGCATCCTTTACCAAAAACGATCACCTCGGTAAGTGGTTTTAATGCGTCAATTATTTGTTGGATATATTGAAACGAAAATTCTTGATAATCAACCGGCGAAAGCATTCCACCCCATGAATCAAAGACTTGAACAGCATTGACACCATGTTTTACTTTTTCTTTAAGGTAAGCAATGGTAGTATCAGTTATACGTTGCAGTAAATCATGAGCAGCTTCTGGTTGTGTAAAACAAAACTCTTTGGCCTTGTCAAAGTTTTTACTTCCTTGTCCTTGAACACAATAGCATAAAATCGTCCAAGGTGACCCAGCAAATCCAATTAATGGCACTCTGTCATCCAGAACTTTTTTAGTCATGTCGATGGCTTCCATCACGTAACTAAGCGCATCACTCACATCTGGCACCACTACTCTGTCTAGATCCTTAACAGTTCTTATAGGGTCTGGCAGCCATGGTCCTACACCAGCTCTCATTTCTACATCGATATTCATCGCTTGTGGTATAACCAGGATATCAGAAAACAGTATAGCTGCATCGGTACCTAGTTGATCAATAGGCATAACAGTAATTTCGGTAGCCAATTCCGGAGTTTGACATCGTGTGAAAAAATCATATTTTTCTTTAAGCTTCATAAAGTCTGGCAGGTACCTTCCTGCTTGTCTCATCATCCATACTGGTGGACGTTCTACGGTTTCACCTTTAAGAGCTTTAAGAAATAAATCGTTTTTAATCATTTTTGTATGTCTTTAATACTGTTTTAATTACGTGTGCTACACTGGGTTCTTCAGCTACTATTACCGTTTTAAAGAAATTTCTAGCAGCTGTTGCTGTCGTTTCTCCTATACAAATTGCAGTAGAGGTATTTGTTGAGTTCGCTTTCGCGAAAGCGTAAACACCACGAGGACTGTAACACAAAACGACGTCAAAAGTACAACTGAAGCTTTTTTTCACCATTATTGTATCATAGACATAAATCTCGTTATACGATATTTTATTGTCGGTTAAGGTATCGGGAAGCTCATTCCGTCGATGAGGTGATGTTAGATAATCAAACTTAGTATTGTGGTAGTGTGCGCAAATGTGGTGAGCAAGCTCTTTTGCATTATGATGAGTGACAACAACGTTATAACCATTTTCTTGAAGTAAGGATGATGTGTTTATTCCTACACAGTAACAAGAAACTAATTGTGAATCATAATTCTTTTTAAGAAAAGGAATGGCATTTTGTGAGGTAATGATAACATGGTTATTTCTTAAAGAAACTCTAGGTGAAAGCAGTACCTTTTTTAAAGGTTCTAGATCAACGACGTTGTCAAATATATCAAGGAGCTGATTTTTGTGTTCATTAGAAAGGCTTTTTAGAGATAGAATTCTTGATTTCATTGTATGCAAAATAAGTCAAATGTAGGCTTAGACCACTTGAAATCGACAAATTTTGCAAGGTTGAGGTGCTCTTGTCTGAAAAAATTATTTCTTTATTGTGTATTTCGTCGATAATCTATACTCTTTTGTCTACTATATAAAAAAGGTTTAACATATGTTTTCTAGATGAGTATATAAGACATTTTTTTGTCTTTCAAAATAGGTATATTGCAAATGTATGCCTAATAAAAAGTTAATAAACTCCTAATTATTATCATATGGAATTGCCCTCTTTTTTACATGATTTGACAGGTGATGAAGGAAGACCGTCATTAGAGTACGCAAATGAAATCTTCGGATTATTAGAGGTAAAAAAAGTTAAGAAAAGGGACATTTTACTGCATTTAGGTGAAGTGTCCAGTCATATTTATGTAGTTAAAAAAGGCGTACTTAAAGGTAGCATTATTGACGAAAAAGGTGACCTTCATACTGTAAGATTTGTTGCCGATGGTGATGTGATGACCGCGATGTATAGTTTTATTGATCAAAAACCCAGCGATTTACAAATTGAATGTGTAGAAAGCGGTGAGGTTTTATGTTTTCAATATGAAGACTTTGAGTACATGAGTAAACTGTATCCCGGTCTAGAGCCTGCCTTTCACAAAATAATGCTTAAGCGTTATCAATCCATGCTAGATGAAAAATCTAGAATGATTAGTCATGATGCCACTACTAGATATTTGAAGTTTGTAGAACGATATGAGCCTATAGTTCACAGACTACCATTGAAGGAAATCGCATCATTTTTAGGAATTCGCCAGCAATCATTAAGTAGATTACGCAATAAGCTAGAGCAAGATAAGATGACTGAGCAGCATTCTGTTTAGTATCTTTGTCCAAAATTGTTCTATGATTATTTCCATGACCGGTTATGGAAAAGCTGTTACACAGCTTTCTGATAAAAAAATCACAGTAGAGATAAGGACTCTTAACAGCAAAAATCTTGACTTAAACCTACGGATGAGCAATGCTTATCGTGAAACCGAGCTAGATTTACGTAAAAATGCTGCCAAAATTCTAAAACGAGGTAAGGTAGATTTTTCTTTACATGTCGAAGATTCTGGTGCTGCTTCAATTCCTGCTTTGAATATTGAAGTTATAGATACTTACTTAAAGCAATTAGAGCAAATTGAACTAGTTAAAGCAACTTCTACAAATCATAAAATTGACTTACTTAAAGTAATCTCTCAATTTCCTGATATTTTCAAACCTCAAGACGATGATCTTTCTGACGAGGTTAAAGAAACTATTTTCTCAACTGCTCAAGAAGCAATCGAGGCCGTAATGGAGTTTAGAAAATCCGAAGGAAACCAGTTAGAATTTGATTTTAACTCGCGTATATCTACACTTACAAACTTACTTAACGAGGTGATTACAATCGATGAAGAGCGATTGAAAGATGTAAGAGTAAGATTAGAAAAGGCTGTAAAAGAAGTTAAAGAAGAGGTTGATTCTAATAGGTTTGAGCAGGAACTAATTTATTATTTAGAAAAATACGATATCACCGAGGAGAAAGTAAGGCTTAAGAATCATCTTAATTATTTTGTAGAAACAATGAAACAACCAGTTTCTCAAGGTAAAAAGTTAGGTTTTATTTCTCAAGAAATAGGTCGTGAGATTAACACTATTGGTAGCAAGGCAAATCATGCACCTATGCAAAAGCTAGTAGTACAAATGAAAGACGAGCTAGAAAAGATTAAAGAACAACTTCTCAACGTATTATAATGACTACACAACCCAAATTAATAGTGTTTAGCGCGCCTTCTGGAGCTGGAAAAACAACACTTGTGAAGTACTTATTACAACAACCTGAGCTCAATTTGGCCTTTTCAATTAGTGCTGCATCTAGAGAAGCAAGAGGTGAAGAGCAACATGGTAAAGATTATTACTTTCTAGGCATTGAAGAGTTTAAAAACCGTATTAGAAACAAAGAATTTCTTGAATTTGAAGAGGTTTATAAGGATCAGTTTTATGGAACTTTAAAGAAAGAGGTAGAACGTTTATGGGCCTTAGGTAAAAATGTAATTTTTGATATTGATGTGGTTGGTGGATTGCGATTGAAAAGTAAGTATCCAGAACGTTGTCTGGCTGTTTTTGTAAAGCCGCCGTCAATCAACGAGTTGCAAAAGAGGTTAAAAGGTCGTAAAACAGAAAGCCCTGAGAAAATAGCTATGCGAGTGGCTAAAGCCAGTACTGAAATGGCAACAGCGCCTCAATTTGACGTGATCGTTGAAAATAATGACCTTGAAAAAGCAAAGCTCAAAAGTTACAATTTAGTCAAAGAGTTTATTTCACAGTCCATTAAAGATGAAGAAGAATAGAATAGGACTTTATTTTGGTACGTTCAATCCTGTTCACATAGGACATCTTGCTATTGCAAATTATCTGGTAGAATTTGGTGATATTGACCAAGTATGGATGGTAGTTACACCACATAATCCTCATAAAAAGAAACAAAACTTGTTAGATGATTATCAAAGATTACATATGGTTCATCTAGCAACTGAGGAATATGAAAAAATTACAGCAAGCAATGTTGAATTTGGTCTACCACAACCTAATTATACCGTTCATACACTTGCACATCTTACTGAAAAGTATCCTGATAAAGAGTTTGTACTCATTATGGGTGAGGATAACTTGAAAAGTTTACACAAATGGAAAAATTACGAAGTAATATTAGAAGATTATTCAATTATAGTGTATCCTAGAATAGGTGATGGACAGATTCCTGATCGTTTTAAAAACCACCAAAAAATTACCAGGATTGACGCTCCAATTATGGAAATCTCTTCTACCATGATAAGAAATGGAATTAAAGAGGGAAAAGATTTAAGATACTACATGCATCATGATGTCTTTAATTACGTTGATGAGATGCATTTTTATAGAAAATAACTCAATATTGACTCAATGGTTGACGTTAAAATCTTTAGCATTAACTAAATAAAATAAGTATAGGGAAATATTACTTTGTTATTTTTGTTTTAATAAGATTTTTAATCAATATGTCACACCCGTCAAGTTATCAAAAACGCAGATTATTTAGTTCCTATTTTTGGGTGGTGGTAAGTTTGTTTTTGGTACTGTTTTTATTAGGATTACAAGGCTTTTTACTTTTAAACAGTCAGCAACTAGCTAACTATTTTAGGGAACAAATTCCAATGAGTATTTATTTTAAAGATACTGCAAAGGATTTGGAAATGAAACAACTAGAAACTACGTTACAAATGGCTGATTATACAAAAAGT
Source organism: Nonlabens sp. SY33080 (assembly GCF_011784885.1). Classification (NCBI taxonomy): domain Bacteria; kingdom Pseudomonadati; phylum Bacteroidota; class Flavobacteriia; order Flavobacteriales; family Flavobacteriaceae; genus Nonlabens; species Nonlabens sp. SY33080. The sequence continues at coordinate 2,025,474 of NZ_CP050461.1, read as the reverse complement.
GCTGTTTTTGTAAGTAGTGAAGAAGGTGCAAAGAAAACTCAAGAGAGTTTAGGGGAAAATTTTGTGGAACAATTAGGTGGTTTTAATCCGATACCGAATAGTATTGATATACGATTAAATGCTCAATATGTTACACAGACTGATATAGATACTATTGTAGAAGAATTGTCTTCAAAACCTTATATTCAAGAGATTAGATATGACAAACCACTGGTGTCTTTACTTAATCAGAATGTAAAAAAGATTTCATTTTACATGCTTATCTTGAGTGGTGTTTTTGTTTTAATCGCGTTCTTATTGATTAATTCATCGATTAGATTATCTGTATACGCTAAACGTTTTACCATCAAAACTATGCAAATGGTTGGCGCAACAAAAGGTTTTATTAGAAGGCCATTTATTTGGACTAGCTTAAAGCTAGGTTTAATCGGTGCTGTTTTAGCTCTTGCTGCCTTGTCGGTTGTAGTTTATTACGCAGACCGATTAGTGCCTGAATTAAGTATTCTTGAAAATTATGAGATGCTTGGATTATTGATTGCTGGTGTTATTGGTTTTGGACTATTGATCAGTTTGATAAGCACCTTTTTTGCCACGACCAGATATTTAAATTTAAGAACAGATCAACTCTATTATTAATCAACTATTTCACATATGAATAACGAGCAGAAAGATATAAAAAGCGACGAGCAAAACTTGAAGCCTAAAGTAGAGTTCCTGTTTAAAAAGAAAAATTACTTATGGATGATTATAGGTTTAGTAGTAATTGCTACAGGTTTCATTTTGATGTCTGGAGGCGCTTCTAATGATCCTAATGTTTTTAATGAAGAAATATTCTCATGGAGAAGAATCAGGTTGGCTCCGGCAATTGTTATTCTAGGCTTTGGTATTGAGGTTTATGCTATTTTATTAAACCCAGATAAGTAATGGAATTAGTTGATGCGATTATTCTAGGAGTAATACAAGGTCTTACTGAGTTTCTCCCAGTGTCTTCCAGTGGCCATATAGAGTTAGGAAAAGCAATTTTAGACACGCAAGTACAAGATCCAGATGAAAATTTACTATTTACAGTTCTTGTACATTTTGCAACAGCATTGAGCACTATTATTGTTTTTAGAAAGGACATTTTTGAATTATTTAAAGGCATATTTCAATTTAAATGGAATGAAGAGTTTCAATTTGCTCTTAAAATTGTTTTGTCAATGATTCCTGCGGTGATAGTAGGTTTATTTTTTGAAGAGCAACTAGAGTCCCTTTTTTCAGGTAATGTATTATTAGTAGGCTTTATGCTTATTATTACAGGTTTACTGCTGTTCCTGGCTGGTAAAGCAAGGGATACAAATAAAAATGTTTCTTGGAAAGATGCTGTAATAATTGGAGTTTCTCAGGCAATTGCAATGTTACCTGGAATTTCCCGTAGCGGTGCTACTATTAGTACTAGTGTCCTATTAGGAAACGACAGGACTAAAGCTGCAAGGTTTTCATTTTTAATGGTTGTTCCTTTAATATTTGGGAAAATTGCCAAAGATCTCTTAGGTGGTAAAATAGAATTTCAAGCAGATCAAAATTTATCTTTAATTGCTGGTTTTATAGCTGCGTTTGTAACAGGATGGATTGCATGTAAATGGATGATTAAGTTAGTTAAAAAAGCAAAACTTCATTACTTCTCATATTACTGCTTTGCAGTAGGGCTTATTGCTATAATCGCTCACTTTATATAATTATGAGACTTTTCCTTACAGTACTACTAATAGTAACTACTAACCTAATTATGGCACAACAATCTACAGTAAAAGGTGCTTTTCTTGAAAAATGGAATAATTCAAAAGAATATTTAGTAGAAATAGCTCAATCAATGCCAGAGGAGTTATACAATTATAGACCTACCGAACGAGAGATGACTTTTAAAGGACAATTACTTCATGTAATTGGTAATATGAAATGGTTGAGTACAAGTTACTTTTCAAATGAAAAATTTGAAAGGGAAACCTATGATCCTAACTTAAGTAAGCAGCAGGTCCTAGAGTTGTTAGAAGCAACTTTTGATGAGGTTTACCAAAGAATTGAATCGACTTCAGAGTCTGAATTATCGGTCGAGGTAGATTTCTTTGCGGGTAAAAAATCTAAATTACAAATCTTGAATCTGCTTCAAGATCACGTTACTCATCATAGAGGACAATTGATTGTTTATATTAATATGAAGGGAATAAAACCACCAAGATATGTGGGATGGTAAATAATTTAAAAACGAATAAATAAAAAGCCCAGTTTTTTAAACTGGGCTTTAATATTCTTAGATTACACTTGTATTTTAGGATTAAGTCGCTTCTCGATTTTCTGCTTTTTAGCTGTAAGTTCTTTCATTAATTCCATTAATTCAGGATCCTTAGATTCCTTAAATAAATCATTAACTCCTAGTACAAGCCTTTTAGCTTCTCTCGATGCGTGTACGCGGTCACTTGTTGACATGTTGCTCATCGAGCTGTCTAACCATTCACGAGCTTCTTCAATTATTGTCATACTGCTTCAATCTTTTTAGTGCATTTAGTGAATTGAAAATCAAAACTTAAACACATTAATTTATACATAATATCGCAATGTAACGTATTTAATTTTAATTTTTCAGCTAAAATTTTCTTAATTAAGATAATTTAATATCTGTAATATTCAGGTTTGAATGGACCCTTAACTTCTACACCTATATATTTTGCTTGGTCTTGACGTAGTTCAGTTAATTCTGCACCTATTCTTTGCAAGTGTAATTCAGCTACCTTTTCATCGAGATGTTTCGGTAACATGTAAACCTCATTTTTATAATTTTCACTGTTGTTCCATAACTCGATTTGAGCTAAAGTTTGGTTAGTGAAGGAATTACTCATTACAAAACTAGGGTGACCAGTAGCACAACCTAGGTTTACTAAACGACCTTCTGCAAGTAAAATAATATCCTTACCATCGATAGTATACTTGTCTACCTGTGGTTTGATTTCTACCTTAGTATCTCCGTAATTGTCATTCAAAAAGGCAACATCAATCTCGTTGTCAAAGTGTCCAATATTACAAACGATCACTTTATCACGCATTGCTTTAAAATGCTCACCTCTTACGATGTCTTTGTTTCCAGTAGTAGTTATTACAACATCAGCATTACCAACAACCGATTCTAACTTTTTCACCTCAAAACCATCCATCGCCGCTTGTAAAGCACAAATAGGATCTATTTCGGTCACTGTAACTATTGAACCAGCACCGCGGAATGAAGCAGCAGTACCCTTACCTACATCACCATATCCACAAACCACAACACGCTTTCCAGCTAGCATCGTGTCAGTAGCTCTACGTACGGCGTCAACAGCACTTTCTCTACATCCGTATTTGTTATCAAATTTTGATTTGGTAACAGAGTCATTTACGTTAATAGCAGGCATTACAAGAGTTCCGTTTTTCATACGTTCGTATAAACGATGTACTCCAGTTGTAGTTTCTTCTGAAAGACCTTTGATTCCTTTAGCTAACTCTGGATACTCATCAAAAACCATGTTAGTTAAATCACCACCATCATCTAATATCATGTTAAGTGGTTCACGATCTTCACCAAAGAATAAAGTTTGTTCTATACACCAGTTAAACTCTTCTTCAGTCATACCTTTCCATGCGTATACAGGAATTCCAGCAGCAGCGATTGCAGCAGCAGCATGATCCTGTGTAGAGAAAATGTTACAAGAAGACCAAGTTACATCGGCTCCTAAGGCAACTAAAGTTTCTATAAGAACTGCAGTTTGAATTGTCATGTGTAGACATCCTGCGATGCGAGCTCCTTTCAAAGGTTGCTCCTCTTTATATTCTTCCCTTAACGCCATTAAACCAGGCATTTCTGCCTCAGCTAGTTCAATTTCTAGACGACCGTATTCGGCTAGTGACATGTCCTTTACTTTGTAAGGAACATAAGGTACTTTTGTATCACTCATAATTGTAAAATATTTAAGCTTGTTTGATAAAAACACTGTTTATAATCAGTAATTTACAAGCCTTTATTATTTATTAAATTGCGGCAGCAAAGCTACTAAAAAACTGCCATATTAATGCCTCTTTACAAAACCCTTAACAACAGACACAACACGGTTGTTCATATTTGGAAAATCACAGAAACTGAAGCCCAGTTACGCTCGGGAATTACCCTAAGTGAAAACAGTAAACAACGGTTGTTGACTATGAGCTCAGAGTTACATAGAAGAGGTTTCTTGAGTATACGTCATTTATTACATGTAGCTGGTTATACAGACCTTGATTTGTTCTATGATGATAAAGGTAAACCGCATCTTAATGATGGAAAATTCATCTCAATAACGCACAGTTATGAGTTCACGGCAATAATAGTGAGCGATGCTCCTGTAGGGATTGATATTGAGAAAAAAAGAGAGAAAATTAAACGCATTGCCAAAAAGTTTATCAAATACGAAAACACCTGTGTTTATAATAGTGCACAACAAGTCAAATTACTGACCATCATTTGGGGTGCAAAGGAGTCGATGTACAAATTGTATGGGTCAAAGGGATTGGGATTTAAAGCTCATTGTCAGGTAGAACCTATCGATTTTTCTCATCCTAAGTCACGCTGTAGCATTAATTTTAATGGTGAATCAAGTTATTACGACTTGTTTTATTTGGGTTTTGAGAACTTTATGATGGTTTACGTTATTCCTGCTTAATTTATGGATTGGGTATCTCGCATTAAGTCAGGTAGATCGTTAGCCATTTTAATTGATCCAGAAAAGACTGCTGTTGATTACGCTTTCGCGAAAGCGATATCTAAAAAAGCATTTTCTTTAAAAAAGAAATTGAACCTAAATGAGGTGTTTTTCTTTATAGGAGGTAGCACTATGGAAATTGATCTAGATAAATGGTTAAAGGAATTTAAAGATCTAGTTACGCTACCTGTAATTATTTTTCCTGGATCTCACGAGCAAGTCTCTATTCATTGTGACGCCTTACTGTATTTACAATTCATGAGCAGTCGCAATGCGCAGTACCTCATTGAAGAACAAATTAAAAGTGCACTTTTCATAAAACAACATAACATAGTTACCATCCCTACATCTTATTTACTGATTGATGGAGGAAAGTCTACAGCTGTACAACGTGTTACGAACTCACAACCCTACAAGCAAACAGATATAGAATTAATCACAGCAACAACGGTTGCTGGAGAACTTTTGGGGCACAAACTAGTTTATCTAGAAGCTGGTAGCGGTGCTGTCATACCTGTTGCAGCTGGTATTATTGAAAAAGTAAAGAGTAGTTGTTCACTGCCTATAATAGTAGGTGGAGGATTGCGTGATGTAAGTCAAATTGAACGAGCGTTTACTTCCGGTGCTAGTTTGTGCGTAGTAGGAACTGCGATTGAGGAAAATGTGGAATGGATGGACTAAGTTTGCAATAAAATCAACTATGAAAGTTTCTATAGAATTAACCATGTCCCCTTTACAAGATGGATATGAGCCACTCATAATCGAGTTTATCAAAACCTTGCGTAATTCATCCTTTAAGGTTCTAGAAAACCCACTTTCTACTCAAATTTATGGGGATTATAGACCATTAATGGAATTTTTGACTGATGCTATAGAGACTAGTTTTGATAATCAAGAAGCGGTTCTTGTTTACATGAAACTGGTAAAATCTGATCGTAGTGACTACCAACCTTTCTTTTAATGGAAGTTATTGATTTCTTATTTTCCCAGTATTCTGAGTATTCAAGCACTCACATAGTACTTGAGTTGATAGCTGTTGTGGCTAGCGTTGTAAGTGTGCTTTATTCTTATCGTAACAGCTTTTTAGTGTTTCCTTTTGGGATTGTAAGCACTGCCATATTTACCTACTTGTTAGTAAACTGGAATTTATTGGGAGATGCGGTTATAAACTTGTACTATTTAATTATGAGTATATACGGTTGGTATCTTTGGATTAAAGGAGGGAAGAATAACAAAGAACTTCAAATCTCTTTGACATCAAAACAGCAATGGATTAGAGCTATTACAATCTCAATATTCGCGGCATTGTGTATCTATATTCTATATGTATCTACAAATCGTATGGAAAATGTAGTATCCTACATTGACATGGTAACGACAGGATTGTTTTTTGCAGGAATGTGGTTGATGGCAAAAAGGAAGTTAGAGCATTGGTTAGTTCTAGGCATAGGTAATTTTATCTCAATACCTTTATATTTTTATAAGGGTTACACTTTTAGTGCATTTTTATACCTATTTTTATTGATAATGGCTGTGGCTGGATTTTATGCATGGAAGAAATACCTAAACAACTCAATTATCAAGGCAAGCGTATAGTACTTTATGGTCCAGAGAGTACAGGAAAAAGTACTATCGCTCGAGAACTAGCGCTTCATTACAATTCAATTTCCATCCCAGAATTTGCAAGAGAATATTTGCAAAGAAAGTGGGATGAGTCAAAACACGTTTGCACATTACAGGATCTTAAACCTATTGCAGTAGGTCAAAGAAATCTTGAGAATCAGGCAACATTAAAGGGATCTGATTATGTTTTTTGTGATACAGACATCTTAGAAACCTATGTTTATAGTTTAGCTTATTTTAATCAAGTTCCATTGTCGATTGAAAAGGCTATTCATGAATCTCATTATGATTTGTATTTATTGATGGATGTGGATATTAGTTGGGTTAAGGATGATTTAAGGGACAAACCAGAAGAGCGAGAAGAAATGTTTCATAAATTTGAAGCCGCTTTACAAACATTTAATAAGCCCTATAAACGTATTTCAGGAAAGGGATCTGAAAGATTAAAAAATGCTATCGCTGCTATAGATTCTTTATCTATTTAACAAATGAATTATACTGACTACCAAATACAACAGCTAAAAGAAAAAGGTATTTCCATAGATCAAGTTAATGAACAAATTGATCGATTTAGAAAGGGATTTCCTAAATTAGATTTAGACAGGCCTGCTACTTTAAATGATGGGATTAATAAACACAATGATCAGGAGCAAGCAGAGTATATATATAAATATGAACAACTAGGCGAGAACCTTGAAAAGGTGAATTTTATTCCTGCTAGTGGTGCTGCAACTAGAATGTTTAAATTTCTCCATGAATTTTTACACTCTTACAATCCTGAAGAAATAAGCCTAAATGCTTATATTAATAAAACTAAGAGCGACCAGTTATTCACCTTTCTTGTCGCCCTTGAAAAATTCCCTTTTTACCGAGATATTGAACAGCAACTAAAGGCTCAAAACCCAATTTATGAAGGGTTGAAAAAGTATCAACAACAATTGGAATTCATAAAATTTCTTTTGTCTGAGAATGGTGCAAATTATGCAAGTAAACCCAAAGGTTTAATCCCATTTCATGATTATGGTAGCTATGTACGTACAGCTTTTGAAGAACACTTAAGCGAGACAGCTGGTTACGCAAGTGTTAATGATCAGGTTAAACTCCATTTTACGGTATCACCTAATCACCACAAGGACTTTTTAGATGAATTAGAAGCTATTAAGGATCACATTGAAAGAAGAGTTCAAAAGAAGCTTGTAGTAGATTTTTCGTTTCAAGATACAGCTACCGATACAGTTGCAGTAAATTTAAATAACCAGCCCATACTTGATGATAAAGGTGGTTTGTTCTTTAGACCAGCTGGGCATGGAGCATTATTAAAAAATCTGAATGCAATTGATGCCGATCTTATTTTTATTAAAAACATTGATAATGTCACTACAACAGCAATGCATCAAGAATCTGCATATTTTAAAAAATACCTTGCAGGTATAGCAGTCACATACAAGAAACAAATAGATTCCTATTTAAATCAATTATTAAATGGAACTATTACTGATATTTCACATATTGTAGATTTTCTAGAAAGCTCAATAGGAACGGCTTTACCTAAGGATTTTTTAAAGTATTCCTTCCAAAATCAGATAGAAACCCTGATAGATTGTTTAAACAGACCATTAAGAGTGTGCGGTATGGTTAAAAATGAAGGAGAACCAGGTGGTGGTCCGTTTTGGGTAAAATCTAGTTACGGAATTAATTTACAAATTGTGGAAAGCGCACAGGTGAATAAAGAAAATGAGAAACAAAAAAACATTGCTAAAGAATGTACTCATTTTAATCCAGTTGATATAGTTTGCTGTGTACGTGATTATAAAGGAGATAAATTTGATCTACAAAAATATTGTGATCCAGAAATGGGTTTTATTACCCTAAAATCTAGGTTTGGTTTTAAGCTTAAAGCACAAGAGCTTCCTGGATTATGGAATGGCTCAATGGCTTATTGGAATACCATTTTTGTAGAGGTTCCGGTTTCTACTTTTAATCCAGTTAAAACTGTTAATGATTTACTCAAACCAGCGCACCTTAGGTAATGAATGTTGAACAAATTAAAAACGAGGTAACATTTAAAGCTGTTGCAAGTAGTGGTCCTGGTGGTCAACACGCTAATAAAGTGGCAACAAAGGTTCAATTAGAGTTTGATGTTATTAATAGTTACGCTTTCGCGGAAGCGGAAAAACAAACTATCTTAGAAAACCTAAAAAGTCAGCTTACTCAACAAGGCAGCATCAAAATAAGCTGTCAAGAATCTAGAAGTCAAGCTAAAAATAAAGAGCTTGTCCTTAAAAAATTAATCAATTTGCTCGCTGGCGCAAGTCAAAGAAAAAAGAAGCGTAAGAAGACAGCTATTCCTAAAATTGCTAAGTTAAAAAGACTGAGAGCAAAGAAATTGAACAGTGAAAAAAAACAAAACCGAAAGTTTAAATATTAGACTTTCGGTTTTTTAATTATATTAATTCATTAGTTCTTCAATTTCTTCAACTTCAATAGGTATGTTTTCCATTAAATTAATCGGTTCTCCGCTTTCTTGGATAACGACGTCGTCTTCTAATCTTATTCCAAATCCTTCTTCTGGTAAATATATTCCAGGTTCTACGGTAAATACATTTCCTGCTTGCATAGGTTCCCATAGAATACCGTAATCATGAGTATCTAACCCTATGTGGTGCGATGTACCATGCATGAAATACTTTTTGTAGGCAGGCCATTCAGGGTTTTCGTTCTGTACATCGGCCTTATCTAATAATCCTAGATCAATTAATTCACTCGTCATCAATTTTCCCACCTCAACGTGATATTCTTTCCACATTGTTCCAGGTACGAGCATTTTTGTAGCTTCATTTTTAACCTTTAAAACAGCATTATACACTTGTTTTTGACGTTTAGTAAACGTTCCATTTACAGGAATGGTTCTAGACATGTCACTAGAGTAATTTGCATAACTAGCTCCTACATCCATAAGTATTAATTCACCATCCTTACATTGATTATTATTTTCAATATAATGAAGAACATTTGCATTATTGCCACTAGCGATAATAGGTGTGTAGGCAAATCCGTCACTGCGTGATTTTATAAATTCATGAAGGTATTCTGCCTCTATTTCATATTCCCAAACTCCTGGTTTTACAAAATCTAATACACGACGGAAACCAGCATTTGTAATGTCACAAGCGTGTTTTAATAGATCAATTTCAATAGGATCTTTTATAGCTCTCAATCTCTGTAAAATAGGATTACTTTTAGCATAATTGTGAGCAGGGAATTGAGATTTACATTTTTTGATAAATCTATCTTCACGTGTTTCCATTTCCACTGCTTGACGATAGTGTTCGTTTGTATTAAAATAAACCGTATCACACATAGTCATCATTTCAAAAAACTTTTTATCGAAGTCTTTAAGCCAAAAAACACTTGTAATACCGGTTATTTCAGTAGCTTTTTCTTTAGTTAATTTTTCTCCTTCCCAAATAGCTATGTGCTCATTGGTCTCGGTCACAAAAAGTACTTCCCTTAAATTAGGGTCTGGACAATCAGGAAAAAGTACCAAAATAGTGTCTTCTTGATCAGCCCCAGAAAGGTAAAAGATGTCTCTATGTTGTTTGAAAGGCATGGTGCTGTCTGCACCTGTTTTGAAAATATCGTTTGAATTAAAAACAGCTAGGCTTGATGGTTTCATCATCCCCATAAAGTTTTTGCGGTTTTTAATGAATAATTGTGGATTAATTGGGTTGTATTTCATAGTCCAGTTTGATTTTTTACTGCATAAGCAAGTCAAGCAAAGATATCATTAGTCTAAAGAAAAAGAAAGCTGGCTAGTAGCCAGCTTTCTTTATTTTCTAAGTCTTCTTTTCTTTTTATTCTTCATGTATGTAACTACTAAAAGAACGATAATAAGAATACATATTCCTAAAATAAAATATCTAATTCCTTCCATAATGTATTGAGTTAGTTTACTCTATGAAAGGTACGTCATTTTTTTTAGTCAACATAAATGCCATTTTCTGGTTTTTTGAACATACCATTATCCATTGGGGCATTGTCTACGTCAATTTTTTCAAAAACACGGGCATCACCTCTAGGAGTATCTGGTTTCCCATCTTTTACGGTGTACCATTGTAATTTTACAGGTAGTAGTAACCCGTTTACTTCATTCCAGTCTTCATATTTAATAAAGCTATAATTGTTGGACTCTTCATTTTTACCATAGGTCACAGTATAAGCTAACCACTTCATTTCATAGCTAGAAGGATCGTAATAGAGAATATAATTGTCGTCAGGTGCATCACCTATTCCTTCATTATAACTTATTTTGATACCTGGGAAAGTTTCATTCTTATAAGTTAGAGAATCTGCTGGCGAATAATTAATACCATCGTCAGATAATACAAATGGCATGGCATAGAAATAAAACATAAGGTTGTGATAGAATCTAGCCCTACCTGGATCAAAATAAGTACTATCTTGTGCGATCCATACTTTACCATCATTACCGCCTATCATATAGTTGTCTGTTTCCAGTAGTATGTTTCGACTTTGTAGGTCTGTTACAGTAGACTGCTCATTTAATTGATACGTCATGCTACGCATGCTTTTCCAAGTTTCTAATCCGCCATGTGCTTTAAAAACCTTAATGAGTTCTTCTGGATAGGCAGAATAGTCTACTTTGGGCATTTGATTTTCTACTGTAGAAACTTTTTCCTGAGTTTCCACTTTTTGCGCTTCGTTTTTACAGCTTATAGCTACAAGAAGAATGGCCACGATTGATAAAATTTGTTTCATGAGCGAAAATTAATCTCATCTGTTGAAGCTATATGTTAGAATAACTATAAAACATATCACAAATTTATAACAGATAAAAAAATACAAGTATTACGGATACTTAAACCTAATTAACGGTAGTTTTAAAATACATAGTACCTTTGCAGTATGCCTAAAATTGGAGATATACAATTACCAGATTTTCCTCTTCTTCTTGCCCCTATGGAAGACGTGAGTGATCCGCCTTTTAGAGCCTTGTGCAAAGAAAATGGCGCCGATGTCGTTTACACAGAATTTATTTCTAGTGAAGGATTGATACGAGATGCCGCAAAAAGTACAATGAAACTTGATATTTACGAGGCTGAACGTCCTGTGGGAATTCAAATCTTTGGAGCTAATCTAGATTCAATGCTCAAGAGTGTTGAAATAGTTGAACAAACTAAACCGGATATTATCGATATCAACTTCGGCTGTCCTGTTAAAAAAGTAGTTTCTAAAGGAGCCGGTGCTGGTATATTAAAAGATATCGATTTAATGGTATCACTAACCGAGGCTATGGTAAAACACACCAAGCTTCCTATAACGGTAAAAACAAGATTAGGTTGGGATCATGATTCCATTAAAATTGTTGAAGTTGCTGAGCGTTTACAAGATGTAGGTATTAAGGCAATCTCCATTCATGGACGTACCAGAGCGCAAATGTATAAGGGTAATGCAGACTGGGAACCTATCGCTCAAGTTAAAAATAATCCTAGAATGCATATTCCGGTATTTGGAAACGGTGATGTAAATACTCCAGAACGCGCCATGGAAATGCGTGATCAATATGGTCTTGATGGAGCGATGATTGGTCGAGCAAGTATAGGCTATCCTTGGTTTTTTAGAGAAGTAAAGCACTATTTTGAACATGCAACTCACATGGCAAAACCTACCATGGAAGAACGTGTTAAAGTTGCTAGACGTCACCTAGAAATGTCTATTGCCTGGAAAGGTGAGCACTTGGGAGTTTTTGAAACTAGAAGACATTATACTAATTACTTTAAAGGTATTCCTAACTTCAAAGAATATCGCATGAAGATGGTAACCAGCGACGATGCTCAAGGAGTATATGATGCGCTAGACGAGGTGTTGGATAAATTTGGTGATTATAGTTTTGCCTGAGAAAGTAAGCGATCATTAATACGTCTGGACCCTACGTAGCTGGCAATTATTCCTAAAATGGCTATAGTTCCAAATGCTACTACAATATTTTCCCATCGCATAGCTACTGGATAAGGTAACTGTGGAGCTATGTAAATTAATTTGTATTCCAGCTGCGAATAAACAACAGCAACACCAATTAATAATCCTAAGACACCACCAGTAATTGTCATCAAGCTACCTTGAATAAAGAATATCCTGCGTAATTCGTGCACGCTCGCACCTAAATCGAGTAAAGTTTTTAGGTTTTGCTTTTTGTCCAATATCATCATGATAATAGCACCTATCACATTGAACAAGGCGATAATTAGTACTAAAGTAAAAATAAGGTAGACCGCAAGATTTTCAGAATTCAACATTTTATACAAAGCATCATTCAGCTGGAACTTATTCTTTACTACTACGCTGTCTCCATACATATCCTTAATCAATTCACGAGCTTCATTTTCACTTTCGTAAGAACTTAGTTTTATTTCAACGGCACTAGCCATAGAATCGGGCATGTTTAGTAACTTTTGTGCCGCTTCATATCGCATAAACACGTATTTATTATCTAGATTTTCATTGATGCTAAAGGTACCTGTGGCAATAGCATCTAGTGTGTTGAATGAACTCTGAATGTTTAAAGCGGTAATGGCTCCTTTACCAGGTTTGGGCACCATGATTTGTAAAAATTCACTGTAGTCATTGACACTTAAAGATAGGTCTGATGCTATAGCTTGTCCGGCTACAATTTGAGCATTACTTTTTCCTAACCAAGAGCCGTAATATAGAATAGAATCTATTTTCACCATATCAATGTATTCATCGGGAACACCTTTGATATAGGCGATATCGTTTTTATCTTGATAATTTAAAAAAGCCTTTTCCTCTATTACGGGACAAACTAATTGGATCGAGGGATGATTTTCTAGAGCTCGCTTTCGCGAAAGCGGAATTTCAACAACTTTACCATTACTGGGGAAAATAGACAAGTCCGGATCAAAATAACTTGAAAACTGGGTACTAAAATCCTTTAAACCTGAAAACCCTGACAACACAATAAATAGTGATGCAGATCCAACTACAGTAATTATAAAACTAAGTATATTGATAATGTTAATGGCGTTTTTACCATTTTTTGATATCAAATACCGTCTTGCAATAAAGGAGGATAGAGACACTATAGTTTTTTACGTCTAGGAAGAGTGTCAGGTTGTTCAATAGGATTGTTCTCGCCTTTGAGTTCTCTCTCTAATTGCTCCATGTACTCTAGGGAATCATCATTAAAAAATTGTAGTTCGGGCATACGTCGCATTTGATGTCTAACCTTTGATGCAACTTCATGCCTTATGCTACTTCCTAATTCTTTTATTTCTTTTACCACAGTTTCTGCCTTGTCTGCTGGGAACACAGATAAAAACACTTTAGCATATCCTAAATCGGGAGTTACTTGCACTTTTGTTACTGAAACGATGAGGTTCTTAACCGCATTCTTTCTCATGATATTCTGTATGACCTGTGTAAGGTCCTCTTGTAGAATACCAGCTATCTTCTTCTGTCTGTTCGTTTCTTGCATAATGCAAAATTAGTAAATTCCTTTATAGCAGCCGTATAGTTATAGATTACTTAACGACAAGAGTTTCTTTACTACTACCACTATTACCTGACAGGTGAACTGTGTAAGTGCCTTTAGGTAAGTAGGTCACACCATTTTGAGCAGGATCAGGGCGATCTTCTTTTTTAAATGCCTTAAGCCCAGCTTTACTTATACTACCGTCGTAGGTATAAAAATTCAATCCTTGATCACTAGTAAAAGCGGTCTCATAGATAGTTTTACCAGCTTCGTTTTTTACTTCTAGATTAACTTTTCCAGCAGTAGGGTTGAAGTATGAAATTTGGATTTTTGGAGTTGGTCCATTGCTCCATAAGAATCCACGACTGCCGTACCTTCTAGAGAATCTTAGATCCTCAATAGATGCCATTTTAAACTCTGTACCTACAAGGTCTAGAGCATTTAAATTTGCTAAGTAAATAGATCTACCATGAGTTCCTATAAGTAAATCATTTGTTTGTGGTTGTATTTTTATATCATGAACTGCAACTGGTGGCATACCACCTGATAACAATGTCCAAGTATTACCTTGGTCTAAACTTGCATAAGTTGCATTATCAGTTCCTATGAACAAGTAGTTTTCTTTCATAGGGTGCTCTGTTATAACATTAACTGGCGACCCAGGTATCGAAGTGGCTAATCGTTCCCATGTTTTACCATAATCCTCACTTTTATATACATAAGATTGAAAATCGTCCCAACGATATCCATTAAGAGTAACGTATACTCTTGATTTTTTATGTGAACTTGCTGTTACACGACTTACCCATAGGTCATTAGGCCATGGACCGTCTAATTGCTCCCAATTGCTACCTCCATTTTTCGTAAGTTGTACAAGTCCATCATCTGTACCTGCGTAAATAAGTCCAAATTCAAACTTTGATTCACTTATAGTTGTTATTGTGCCGTAAGCTACGTTACCTGGCTTACCACCTTTAGTAAGATCTGGCGAAATAGCTGTCCACGTGTCTCCTTGATCTAGACTGCGCATTAATTTGTTGCCTCCTAAATATAAAATATCTTGATTATGAGAGGATAAAAGAATAGGAGTTTGCCAATTAAATCTATAAGGACTTTCTCCTAACTTATGTTTAGGCTGGATGTAAGTGCGATCACCGTTTTCTCTATTAAGTCTAAAGTAATTTCCAAATTGGAAACCTGTGTAAACGATATTACTATTTCTATTGTCAATTTGAATTTGCATACCATCACCGCCCATTATACTTTCCCAAGGATACTGACCTGATTGATGCCAAGCTCTATTTTCACGAGCAGTGTGTGATCCTACCCATACACCGTTATCCTGTAAACCACCGTAAACATGATAAGGCTCTTCTAGGTCATAATTAATAGCATAAAATTGACCTACACTAGGTGTATTGTTTTTGATCCAGGTTTCACCGTTGTCGTAAGAAATGTTTACACCACCATCATTACCATTTATAAGGTGGCCTTGCTTGTTAGGGTTTACCCATAGAGCATGGTGATCTGCATGAACATTTTCACGTGATATGTTTTTAAAGGTTTTCCCACCATCGTTTGAGGTAATTATGGGAACACCCATTATATAAACTTCATTGATGTCTCTAGGATTTACTCTTACTTGGGCAAAGTAATAACCGTAGCTATAGAAAACATCATCAATTTGTCCTTCATGTGTTTTGTACCATGTTTTTCCTGCATCATCGCTACGATACAGCTCGGCACCTTTAACAGGTGTGTCAAAAAGTTGGCTATTTGCGTCTTCTAGATATAGTGCAACGTCAGCCGGCGTTGCTTCACCTTTTTGTATCAGGTTTTTAACGCTTTCTGCTCTATACTTCTCTTGAAATCCATTCTCCTTCAAAAAAGCATTGAGTACTTTATTATCAAGTTTTAAGAAATCATCGGTTGACATTGACTTAAAGTCCTCTTTATTGATTTTTTTTGAGTTCGCTTTCGCGGAAGCGTTATCTCCATCTTTCTTATCTCTTCTAAATTGTGAATCGTGAATAGCGTATAATGTGTTCTCATCAAATACAGAAAGGCCTATACGTCCTACTCCTATTCCAGTAGGGAATCCACTATTTACTGTCGATATTTTAGTCCAGGTAAGGCCGGCATCCTCACTTTTGTAAATCGCGCTTCCATTACCAGCGCCATCAAAATTCCATGCTTTACGATCCTTTTCCCAACTAGTAGCGTATTGGGTATTAAAGTTATTTGGATCATGAGCTAGATCAATAAAACCAGTCTTATCATCAATGTATAGCGTTTTATTCCAGGTTTTACCGCCATCCATGGAACTGTACATTCCTCTTTCTTCACTTAAAGAATATAATGGACCTGTAACAGCAACCACAACATTGTTCGGATTATCAGGGTTAATTATAATGCGACCTATGTGTTGACTATTTTTGAGCATGGGTGTACTCCATGTTTTTCCCCAATCGGATGATTTAATAATTCCTACACCAGCATAGCTGCTTCTACTAGCGTTGTTTTCTCCGGTGCCGGCCCATATGGTTTTATTTTTCCAGTCGACAGCGATATCGCCTAAGTTTATGGTAATGGCATTGTCCATTATAGGAGAGAAACTAGTACCATTGTTTGTAGTATGCCATAAACCACCACTTGCATAGGCTACAAGAAACTCGGTTGGGTCTTGTGGATTCACATCAATATCCACTACACGTCCAGACATAACAGTAGGACCAATGTTTTTAAATTCTAGGTTGGTAAGATTTTGCGCAAAAAGCAAAGTGGAAGAAAGGAAAAAAATGAGGACTGTTAATGTGCAGCGCATAGTGTTTTATTTAATGTGGTTCAAGATAAAACGAAATTCACTTTTTTTCATCTCGTTTACCATTGCTTTCTGGTTTTAGGTAATTATTAACAATTCTTACAGCTTTTGACTACGTAAGTAGTGAAATAATTTTTCTCTAATAAAAACGGCGGTTTTGTGGAAATTAATTAATGTATTAGTTAAATATAAACAAGAAAGTATATAAATGGTTTGAAGTATTGTGTTTTTAATCTTACTAAAAGGTGTTTTCATCTATTTTATTAATATAAAATTAACAATTAATGGTAATAGTTGCTTCTTTAAAGTTCTCTTTCAAAAACTATTGAATATGAAAGCACAACTACTTGTATTATTTTCTTTTATTTCTTTTTACGCGTTGTCGCAATCGACTATTAATATAACAACCTCTGGAGGAAATTTTCCTAACGAGAAATGGGTTAGTATAACCACAGCTGTGGATGGTGGTGGAACTCAAGTTTGGGGTCAAGGTGATGGATCGTATAGTAATGGCGCAGGATTAATAAATCAAGACATTTCTATTGCTCCAGGAACTTATTATGTAAATTGTTATGATCAATACTCTGACGGTTGGGATGGAACGACTATTTCTGTGACTGCATACGGATCGGTAATAGGTGATAACGGTGGAAATTCACCCAGCGATCCATCAACGGTTGATGTAAGTTTTAATTGGGAACCAGGGTCACCAGAATTAGAATTGGAAGCTTCTTTTCAAATCATTGTACCTGTGCCACCTTCTTGTTTAAGCCCTAGCTTATTAAGTGCAAGCGCTATAACACCAACCTCTGTAGACTTAGATTGGACTTCTGGAGGCAGCGGTGAAACTGAATGGGAATTAGAATACGGAGCTAGCGGATTTACTCAAGGAACAGGTACCATAGTATTAATTAATAGCAATCCTTATACTTTATCAGGGCTTACGGCAAATACTAATTATGATGTTTATGTAAGAGCAGTTTGTTCACCAACTGATTCAAGTGATTGGTCTTCAGTGGTAAATTTTATAACCTTGCCTACATGTATTGCTTCTTCCTCATTAACTTCTTCAAATGTAACACCAACCTCTGTAGACTTAGATTGGACTTCCGGAGGCAGCGGTGAAACTGAATGGGAATTAGAATACGGAGCTAGTGGATTTACTCAAGGAACAGGTACCATAGTGTCAACTAATAGCAACCCATACACTTTATCAGGACTTACGGCAAATACTGATTATGATGTTTATGTAAGGGCAGTATGTTCACCAACTGATTCAAGTGAATGGTCTTCAAGTGAAAGTTTCACAACTCTTTGTAGCGCTTTTAGTTTAGAATTTGACGCAGCAATACCTGCAAATCTCTCAGACAATTGTTGGAACGAAGCAGGCGATGGAACATTAGCAACTGGCCCAAGTAATTTAGGATCAGGATTATGGTATTCATCTAACTACGGTGGTACTCCTAGTAATGCTATTAATTTATATACCGACAATAGGTCAGATTGGGTGTTATCTCCTTTAATTGATGTAACGACATCCAATGCAACTGAAGTTAATATTACAGTAGCATTGACCGAAAATGGTAACAGTGGTTCTGGAGCAAGTTTAGGATCAGATGATTTAGTAGCTTTTGTGTATTCGGTTGATGGTGGTAATACGTGGGTTACGTTACAGTCTTGGACTCAAGGGAATGAACCATCTGATACGGGAGAATACCTTTCTTATGACATTTCATCTCTATCAGGACCAGTTCAATTTGCATTTTATGGAACCGATGGTAGTGTTAATGATCCAGAGGATGTTTATTTCCATTTTAGCCAGCTAAGAGTGAGAGAAACACCTGCATGTTCAGAACCTTATTCTTTAAATGGAAGTAATATAGGCTCCAATAGTATAGATTTATCATGGACAAGCGGTGGAAGCGGTGAAACTGAATGGGAATTAGAATATGGAGCTAGTGGCTTTACGCAAGGTACTGGTACTGTTGTAGTAGCTAACACCAATCCTTATACTCTATCAGGTTTAACAGCAAACACGAATTACGACGTTTATGTAAGGGCTAAATGTTCATTAACGGATACGAGTTCGTGGTCAGGCGTTTATAGTTTTACGACATCATGTTTGATTTTCAATGTACCTTTTACCGAAGGGTTTGAGTCAACAGCAACGGGAAGCACATCTTCATCGAATGCGCCAGACTGCTGGAATATGATAGATTCAGGCTCTGGTGCTGCTTATGTTTATGACAATTCTACAGTCAATGTCCAATCAGGTAATAAATCATTCCGTCTTTATAATGGTTTTAATACTACAGGGACCTATATGTTGATTTCTCCACAAATCGCTGAACTAACAACTGATGGAATTCAAGTATCATTTGGTGTAAAAGGATCAACGGGTCAAGAATTAGAAATAGGAACAATTACAGATGCTAATGACCCTGCTACCTTTACTTCTGTTGAGGTAGTAACGCTAACATCATCATCATTTGAAAATGTAACCGTGGTAATTCCAGCAGGAACAGATTCTTATATGGCAATAAAACATGGACAAACAGGTTCTTACGATAGTTATTATCTAGATGATATTTCATTTACGATGGCACCAAACTGTATCATGCCAGCGGATTTATCTGCAGCGCCTTTTTCAAGTTCTGCACAAATCACTTGGAGTGCAATAAATGGTGAAACTGAATGGGAATTAGAATACGGAGCTAGCGGATTTACTCAAGGAACAGGTGCTGTAGTAAGTGCAAATTCAAATCCTTATACTCTTTCTGGCTTAACTCCTGAAACTGATTACGATATTTATATACGTGCAGTTTGCTCTCCTACAGAAACTAGTGATTGGTCTAGTGTAGTAAGCTTTGCAACCACATGTGCGCCATTAACACCAAATACCATAGAAGATTTCTCAGTTTATTTACCGAATTGTTGGGAAGAAGCTACTGGTGAGATAGACACTTCATTGTCATTTGGATCTTCTGCATGGACAGATGATGATTACTTGAATGGGACTTCATCAAATTCAGCCAAATATAATATGTATACAAATACAACTGGACAATGGTTAATAAGCCCTTCGTACGATTTAGGCACCGGTAATAATTATGAATTAATTTTTGATATCGGAGCGACTGTATGGAATGGTACAGGTTCTGCAAGCTTCGAAGCCACTGACTCAGTTAGTCTTTTGATCTCAACAGATAACGGTGTGACCTGGTCATCTTCTAATGTGTTGCAAAATTGGTCACAAGGAACTGAACCTTCAAATAGCGGTGATTCTATTACCATTGATTTATCTTCCTATTCAGGTTTAGTTAGATTCGGTATAATAGCGAAGGCAAGTAGCGCTAGTTCGTCAGACTTTGATTTATTCGTTGATGATTTTGGAGTACAGGCAGCTAGTACAGATTATACATGGAATGGCTCATCATGGATGGGCGGTAATAACCCAGAAGGAAATATTACAGCTAATGATAACTTAATAATTCAGCCTGGATCTACTGCTGCTTTATCATCAGGAATTACAGCTGGTAATGTGACTGTCGAGTCTGGAGCATCGTTAGATGCGAGTGCAGGCGATTTAATAATTAATGGTAGCTTAGTTAATAATGGTAGTTTACTAGGTACAAATGCTATAGTCTTAAATGGTTCTAGTGCACAAGATATTTCTGGTACAGGTATCATCGATAATCTCACAATTGATAATACAAACAACGTTAATTTAAGTGGTACTCAAGATCTATTAGGAACGCTTACTGTCGCAAATGGTAATTTAACAACAAATGGAGGTTTAACCTTTAAAAGTGATGCCTCGGGCACAGCAGTTTTGGCTCCACTAGGGGCAGGAGCTTCAATAAGTGGTAACGTAAATGTAGAGCGTTATATACCTGCTTCAAATAGAGCCTTCCGTTTTGTTGGTTCATCCGTTTCTGGGGAAACAGTTTTTGATAGCTGGCAAGAATCTGGTAATAATAGTACCGGTTTTGGGGTTCATGTGACCGGAACGACAGGTACAATAGGTAGTGTAAACGCTACCTCTGGTCATGATGAAACACCAACAGGTAATCCAAGTATGTTTAAGTGGAATGATGGTACTCAGTCATGGGACGCCGTTACAAATACTAATTCAGAAATATTGAATACTGGAACCTACTATAGATTATATGTAAGAGGTGATAGAACGACTGATTTAAGTAATAATAACGCAGCTCAAACAGCCACAACATTAAGAGCTACAGGAACGCTGTATACTGGAGATATGAACATGACACCTACTATAGCAGATGGAGAATTCTTTGCCATGGCAAATCCTTATCAGGCCAAAATTGATATGGCTTCAGTTTCACCGGCTAATACTGGAGTTGATATGTATTATTGGGATCCTACATTAGGAGTAAAAGGTAATTACACTGCGATTAATATAAGTTCTGGTACTGGTACTGCAGGTACAGCTAGTAACATTTTAGACCCAGGTCAAGCTGTGTTTTTTGCTGCAGCGACTGGAGCTACTAGTTTAACAATAAGTGAGTCAGACAAGGTGACCGGTACGTCAAATCAGAATGTTTTTAGATCAAATCCATTAAACGGTTTTGTAGGAATCAAATTATTTCAAACTTCAAGATTAAATAATAATCTTTCGGAAAGTGATGGGATGTACATTCATTTTGATAACCAGCACAGTGATAATATAGACTATAATGATGCCGTTAAATTAAATGGATTAAACGCAAATATCGCCGTACAAAAAGGCATCAATAAACTTGCAGTTGAACGACGTTCACTTCCTACAGCTTCTGAAACTGTAGCTTTAAACGTATCTAATTATCAGGTTAATGATTATACTATGCAAGTTTCTATTAACGAGCTTTCAAATCTGGATGTCTTTGTTAAAGATACGTTTACAGGACAATTAACACCTGTATCTAATAACGCTACAACAAATGTATTCTTTAGTGTAGACTTTAATGATGTAAATACTATCAATCCTAACAGATTTGAACTAGTTTTTCAAACGGTTACTTTATCTACTGAAGAATCAACATTTGCTCAAGATCTAAGGTTGTATCCTAATCCTGTAAATGGAGATCAATTGCATATAGAGGTAAGTAATTCAGGTAATAATGAATTATCAGCCTTACTATTTAATAGTTTAGGACAAAAAATCAGATCTATTAATACTCATGTAACGACTAATGGAATTACAATAAGTGATTTGAGCAATTTAACAGCAGGAGTTTACTTCGTAACAGTGAGTAACGGAACAGATTCAACAACAAGAAAAATCGTCATAAAATAAAATCAAAACATGAAAGCAAAGTTATATATCACGCTTATAATACTATTAGTAAGCAACTCAATTGTAATGGCTCAACCAGGTTTTGATGACACGGTTGAAGACGTCGCTTTTATTCCTGGAATAGCACTGGCTATTGCTGCAGCATTAGGAATAGGAATAAGAAAAATTATGAAGAAAAAATAAATGTATAATTAAATCATTAAAAAAGGGCTTTCAATTTTGAAAGCCCTTTTTTTACTAATTAAACATGTTTTTTAAACTTAAGCTTTTCGCTTTTACCTTTCTTAAAAATATTGTTGCTATTATAGTGTCCAGCGCGTAGTTTTTTTTGCTCTTCCAAAGGAAGTTGGATAATGTCATTACACTCTTGACTACAACAGTTTTCATACTTTTCTTTACAGGAATCACATTGAATAAATAACAAGTGACAAGCATCATTAGCACAGTTTGTATGAGTGTCACATGGTTCGCCACATTGGTGGCAGTTAGCAATAACCTCATTACCAATCTTTTCAGACAACCTTTGGTCAAAAACGAAGTTTTTTCCTCTAAATTTATTTTCTAATCCCTTTTCTGTTACCTGTCTGTGGTACTCGATAATACCACCTTCTAATTGGTATACATCCTTAAATCCTTTGTGCTTGTAATAGGCACTGGCTTTTTCACATCTTATTCCACCAGTACAATACATTACCAGTTTTTTATCTTCTTTATGTTGCTTGATCTCGTTTTCTATAATTGGCAAGCTTTCTCTAAAAGTATCTACATCTGGAGTCCAAGCATTTTTAAAATGGCCGATTTCAGTTTCATAATGATTTCTCATATCCACAAGAATCGTATTTGGATCTTCAATAAGGGCATTAAACTGCTCGGCATTGACATGTTGACCTTTATTGGTCACATCAAAAGTCTCGTCGTTTAAGCCATCGGCAACAATTTTGTTACGCACTTTGACCTTTAGCTTTAAAAAGCTTTCGTTATCTTGTTCACGAGCGATATTTAGTCTTATATCTTTTAGGAAGTAGATATCGTCTAGAAAGTTCTTGAATTCCATAAAACGATCAGCAGGAATAGAGAGCTGCGCATTTATACCTTCATGGGCTACATAAATACGGCCTAATACTTCTAAATTGTCAAATGCGACAAAAAGATGATTTCTAAATAATTCTGGATTTCCTAATCGGGCATACTGATAGAAAGAAATCGTAAGGCGCTCTTTACCAGCCTCACGTATCATAGTTCTTCTTTCTTCAGCACTTAATTTGTTGTACAGTTGCATGCTATAAACAGTTAATAGTGTTGAGCTTGCAAAGGTATTGTTATTCTTTGAGTGAAACAAAACTCATTTTTGTAATGAAGTTCTTAGATAAAAAATAGTCTTTTAATCATTCATTTTCTCTGTTTTAATTACGCTTTCGCGAAAGCGGAATAACATAATTTAATTTACTTAAGCACTCAATTATAGTAGTTAATAATCTTATTGAATTCCAGTTGCAAATGCTTGAATCTCCCTTTATTTTTACGTAAAATATTTCAAATGGCAGACGATAAAGAAAAAGCAGCAAAATTAAAGGCGCTGAAGCTTACTCTTGATAAGCTAGATAAAGCATATGGTAAAGGTGCGGTGATGAAAATGGGAGATGTAGTGGTTGAAGAAGTAGATGCTATACCTACTGGTTCACTAGCTCTTAATTCTGCCTTGGGTGTAGGTGGTTATCCTCGTGGTAGGGTAATTGAGATTTATGGGCCAGAATCTTCTGGTAAAACAACACTTACCCTACATGCTATTGCCGAGGCGCAAAAAGCAGGTGGAATTGCAGCATTCATTGATGCAGAGCATGCTTTTGATAGATTTTATGCAGAGAAACTAGGTGTAGATCTTGATAATCTAATTATTTCTCAACCTGACCACGGAGAGCAGGCTTTGGAAATTGCCGACAACCTGATAAGATCAGGTGCTATCGATATCATTGTAGTTGACTCGGTTGCGGCCCTTACTCCAAAAAGCGAAATAGAAGGTGAGATGGGAGATAGTAAAATGGGATTACATGCTCGTTTAATGTCACAAGCTTTGAGAAAATTGACAGGTACTATTTCAAAAACTAACTGTACAGTAATTTTCATTAATCAATTACGTGAAAAAATCGGTGTGATGTTTGGAAATCCTGAAACAACAACCGGTGGTAACGCATTGAAGTTTTATGCATCAGTGCGATTAGATATAAGAAGATCTACTCAAATCAAGGACAGTTCAGGTTCTGTACTAGGTAATAAAACTAGGGTAAAAGTAGTTAAGAATAAGGTGGCACCACCTTTCCAAACTGCCGAGTTTGATATCATGTACGGTGAAGGTGTTTCTAAACTAGGAGAAATTATTGATCTAGGTGTTCAATATGAAATCGTGAAAAAAGCAGGTTCTTGGTTCTCCTATGAAGATACAAAATTAGGTCAAGGTCGTGATGCGGTTAAAACCATTTTAAAAGACAACCCAGATCTAGTCGACGAGCTTGAAGAGAAAATCATGAATGCTATTAAAGATAGTCTTTCATAACAACATTTAAATAATAGTAACTTTGTGACCAGCTGTAGATTACAGCTGGTTTTTTATTTTTTTATTTTTTCACGCAACCTTTTATATAGATATGCATCTATAGTATAGAAATGTAATTTGAATATGAAGTTGAAATCTTTACTGTTATCCCTTTTTGTTGTGTTAACTATAGTATCGTGTTCTATTGAAGATGATGGTCCACAGATAGCTTATTCTGCGGCAAAAGTGGTTGAAGTTAATATGCCAGATACCCTTGATTTTGGAACGACGCATATAGTTTCTTTAAAAATAGAAAAACCTGCAGAATGCTTTGTTTTTTCAGGATTTGAGGTGATACCTACTTTAAATGAAAGAACGGTAACACCTGTATTGGTTTATAACGCAAATGATTGTTTTGCAGAAAATAACCCTAACAACGTTATTGAGGAAGAGGTTAATCTAAACTTTATAGCTGCCAGTAACGGTAGCTATGTGTTTAAATTTTTTAACGGATTGGATGCCGATGGGTTGCCTACTTATATTGAAATGACCGTTCCTGTAAGGGAATAAATTTATAATGTGGTTCAAAAAGAGCTTATCATATCATGTGCACAAGGAGATCGCAAGGCGCAAAGAGAAGTGTATGAACGTCTAGCTAGTAAGTTATACGCTAGTACACTCAAATACGCCCCAAATCAGGAAGATGCTCAAGATATCTTGCAAGACTCTTTTATAACAATATTTAAAAAAATAGGTCAGTTTAGTCATAAGGGATCTTTTGAAGGCTGGTGTAAGAGAATAGCAATTAATGAAGCTCTTAAAAGATACAGAGGAACAAAAATTTATAAACTAGAAGACGAAGAACAAATTAAAGATGTAGAATTAGAAGTTGAAGATGATGAAAGCTTGACAATGGATGAACTTCTAGGAATGATACAAAAACTACCAGATCGTTATCGTATGGTGTTTACATTATATTCTCTAGATGGTTACAGCCACAAGGATATAGCCCAAATGATGGAGATAACGGTAGGAACATCAAAGTCTAACCTAGCTAGGGCTAGATTTCATCTTAAGGATATGATAGAAAAATGGCGTGAGAATAATAATCATAACGCCAGCTAGAAAATGGCAGATAAAAAGAACATAGATAGAATTTTTCAGGAGCGTTTCAAGGATTTTGAAGTAACGCCACCACCTGGACTTTGGGAGAATATAGAACAAAAAATACCGTCTCAAAAACCAGAAAAGAAAGGTACGCCCATCTGGATATATTGGTCTGGAATAGCAGCAGCTATTGCGATAATTGTAACAACCGTTTACTTCTCAAATCAGTTTACTGATAGTGTTGGGGTTCATAATGAGATAGTAACCACTCCAGACCTAGATCCTGACGTAGATGAAACAGAGGATAGAGCAATTTCTTATGAAGATAATAGCTCTTCTGTTTCGTCCACTCAGGATAATACCGAAGCTACAGATTCAAATACTAGTAGTCAGAGTGACAATACATCTATAAGGACCGATAACGATAACAATCAATCCATAATTAGTGATCAACAATTTAAAAATAATTCAGTTTTAAAGAAGGGTGATCGGGCAGGTGTATTGGTTAATAACTCATCCAAGTCCAGAATTAAAAAGAATTCAAAAGTTGCACAAAAAAGAGATTTACTTTCAACTGATGTAGCAAATCAAAACTTTGCTCAAAATAATCTCAATAATAATGACAAAATTAAAAATGGAATTGGTGATAAAACTAATAATCCATTAGGTCAATCAATGGCTAATAATTCTCAAGAAACACTATCTAATCAAAGTGAAGTTGAGAATAACGGCATTAAGGCAACTAAAAGCAATCTAGGAAACGACCAGTCGTTGATGGCTCACAATAAGAAATTTACTGATAGTTTGAATAAACAACGATCTCAAGAGTTGGATGCCATGCTAGCTGCTCAAAAATTAATGGAAGAGAAAAACGATTCAACGGCTACCGTATTCTCACCATCATGGCAAGGATCTAGTTTGATAGCACCAGTGTATTCAGATGTTTTATCGGGAACAGCCATAAACGATCAGGTAACTGAAAATGAAACTAATGGTAGTGTAAACTTAAGTGTAGGATTCAATGTTGCTTATAATTTTGCGCCACGATGGAGCGTGAGAACAGGTGTGCACCGCATGAGATTAAATTATGGAACACAGGATGTGGTGTACAACACAGGATTTGATTTTCTTGCAAGAGGATCTTCTAATTCAACAGGCTATGACCCTAATGCTGTGTCCACTTCAAATCAAGCTCCTAATAATGTTGATTTACTAGCCTCTAGCTTTAATCAAGAGTTTGGTGCAACCACGACATTTAATGGTATTGAAGGTGAGCTTAGACAAGATTTGGGTTATGTTGAAGTGCCGCTCGAGGTTCAATATACCCTGATAAATAGTCAGTTTAAGTTTAATGTTTTAGCTGGTTTCAGTGCGTTATTCCTAACCGATAATGTTGTGGTCATTGAAAATGAAAAAGGAATAACAACCTTAGGTGAGGATTCTAATTTTAACACCTTTAATCAAAGTGCCAATTTTGGATTGGGTCTTGACTATAATTTCAATAATAAAATAGGTGTGAGTCTAGAACCAATGTTGAAATATCAACTTAATACATTACGTACCAATTCTGAAAATTTCAGGCCGTTTGCGGTTGGAATTTATTCGGGAGTTAGATATAGATTTTAAAAGTATAATTGAGCTTTAGTTAAGTTGAAACTCGATTAATTATGCAATGATGATGAATGACCGTTTCCTGTGCCATGGAGACGGTTTTTCTTTTTTAAGACCCTTGCTCTAGTGATTGAAGAATTATTTGTCTTATGCTTTCGCGAAAGCGTACTTTATCATCCTGCAATGTCATACCAGTACTAGGTATACTAGGATGTACTATTGCTCTCATTTTTCCAGGACTTCCTTTAAAAAATTCAAATGGAAAACGCTTTTTATTATCAAATAAAGTGACAGGTAAAACAGGTATTTGATGTTCTATGGCAAGTCTAAAAGCTCCATCCTTAAAAGTGTCCAATAAAATACTTGTGTCGTCGGGAACTCCACCTTCAGGAAAAATACAAATTCCAACGCCGTCTTCCATACGTTGTCTGGCTCGATCAAATACAGCTTTGCGGCTTTTTGGGTTGCTCCTGTCTACAAGAATACAAGTGCGTTTATAGAAAAAACCAAATAAAGGGATTTTTGCGAGCTCTTTTTTACCTACAAAAACAAATGGATTTTTTGATATCAACAACATCATCATAATATCAGTCATGCTAGTGTGGTTTGCCACTAGCATATAGCTTTGATGAGGATCCATTTTGGCTAATCGTTTAATCTTTGGGAAGAATCCCATACCGTATAAAACGATGGCAGCCCACAATCTTGCAAGTTTAAAGAACCAATTGTAAGTTTTTTCAGAAATAGTAGTAAGAATTAACAATGGCATTAATACTACAATAGGAAGCCCTACTAGTACGTAGAACCACACTCGATAGACCGGCATTAATATGTAACGTACTATTTTCAAACTTTTTCAAAAATAATAAGAATTATAATGTTGAACGAGATAATGATCTCCACATTTTAACCTTAAATTCATCTAAAAGCTGGTAGGTAGTTAAGCTTATACGCTACTTTTGCAAAAAAATTCAAATTATGCAAGCTAAAACGCCATCGCAATCTTTTACAACGGTTACTGATATGGTATTACCTAGTGAAACTAATCCACTTAATAATTTATTTGGTGGTGAATTGCTGGCTCGTATGGATCGTGCGGCAAGTATTGCGGCAAGACGTCATTCTAGACGTATTGTGGTAACAGCATCGGTAAATAATGTAGCATTTAATAGAATGGTTCCTCTAGGTAGTGTTGTAACTATTGAAGCACAAGTAACTAGAGCTTTTAAAACCTCTATGGAGGTTTTTATGGATGTTTGGGTGGAGGATCGTGAGAGCGGTGAGAGAACTAAAGCAAACGAGGCAATTTATTCGTTTGTAGCAGTTGACGATACAGGTAGACCGGTTCAAATTCCAGCCATTACACCAGAAACTGAAGAGGAAAAAATGCGTTATGATGCGGCTTTAAGGCGCAAGCAATTAAGTCTAGTTCTTGCAGGTAAAATGAAAGCTGCTGATGCGACTGAACTTAAAGCCCTATTTGAAGAATAGGTAAGGCTTATTCTACAATTCCCATTTTACGCAACAGGAAGCTGGCGTTCATATTATGAGCTACTCCCGTTTTACATTTATAATCAAAATGTAATTCATCATTTACAACTTCTGCATCAAAATAGTAATTTTTAATGCTAGGATAATCGTTTGCTACCTGTGTTAGGCTTAAGTCATGTGTGGCTATAATTCCTGTTGCGCCCAGTGAATTAAGTTTTTGTACTAATTTTTGTGATCCAATAGCTTTGTCCTCACTGTTTGTTCCTTTTAAAATTTCATCTAAAACAATGAAATAAGGAAACTCTTCAATGCTATTCATAATGTATTGTAATCTCTTTAATTCACCGAAGAAGTATGAGGTGTCATCTTGTATTGAGTCTGTAGTACGCATACTGGTGATTAGTCTAATAGGAGAATATACAACATCATGAGCACAAACTGGAAGTCCGCAATTTGCCATAACGATTAGTGATGACACGGTTCTAAGAAAGGTGCTTTTTCCAGCCATGTTGGCTCCGGTAATGATGAAAAACTCGCCTTGACTTATAGATATTGGATTTCCAATCGCTTTTTCTGGATTTAATAAAGGATGTGAGGCTTTGCTAGCTTGTAAGGTAAACGGACCAGATTTGATACTAGGATAGGTAAAGGTTTGGTTATTATAGGCATAATTAGCCATACTGTTAATGGCATCTATCTCTTCAATCATACTTATCCACGTACCTACTTTTTCTTTATACTCACTTATCCAACGTTCAATGTAACTCATTTGCTTAAGATCCCATAAACCTAATGCATTTGCAATAAATCCAAACAACATGTTATGCCTTTGATCTAACCTACCTAGCGCTTGTGAAAAATCATGCATAACGCTAGATGCTTTTTTATCCTGTGTTTTAAGATTGTTTTGGATTTCTAACAGTAAAGATGATTGAAACTCTTGTTTCTCAATAAGCGCAATTAGTTTTCCATATTGAGCAAAAAAATCTTCAAGCGGTGTAATTACTTGAGCTACTTGATTCACTTTTTTAAGATAGCGCCTTGTCACTAATAGAGCAATAACAACACCTATTGAGGCTAAATAACCGTTTAAACTAGTAAAGCTATACAAAGCAATAAGCACTATGTTAACAGTGAGAATTATAGACCATCCCCATGAATAATATTTAGGTACAAATGGTTTATAGTTTGTAAACCAATGAGCAAAGTTTGTAGCACGATCTATGGAAATCAATCGTGCAGTAGCCATGTAGTTTTGCCTAAAATTAAGTTTGCCAGATAGCTCTTTAATCGCTATTTGCTTTTCAATTACACCACTAGGTTGATTGTGAGTTAGCTTTCGCGAAAGCGTAACTTCACCACCTTTTGTAGCACACCTATTTATTTGTTGAAATAATGAACCCTTACCAAATAAATCTATATCGTGTGAGTAGTCATGAGTGGGATTTTTATAAGCATCACCATCAACAAAGGAATCAAATTCACCTTGGACAGCTAAGATCTCCTTTTCATTAATTTCGATTAATAATTGATGAAAATCTTTTTGATTTTTTAAATTTT
Organism: Nonlabens sp. SY33080; assembly: GCF_011784885.1. Lineage (NCBI taxonomy): Bacteria > Pseudomonadati > Bacteroidota > Flavobacteriia > Flavobacteriales > Flavobacteriaceae > Nonlabens > Nonlabens sp. SY33080. The sequence goes on along the minus strand of NZ_CP050461.1, from coordinate 1,995,171 downwards.
GGTGGTTCTTTACTAACCATAGAAATAGGGCGCCACCAGTACCTAAGATTAATGTTAGGACACCTATTTTACTCCAGAAATAATATACGCTTACAGCTAAGGATAGGAATAAAACTAATCTTAAAGCACTGCTCAATGATAGTTTTTTCTTTATAGCTTCTACCTTGCCTCGGTTGATTTCTATCCTTTCTTTATAGGTGTTTAATAGGTCTAATGTCATGTTTAGAGTAGCTGTAATTCTTGCTTTTGTTTTTTAGTGAGCTTATTAACTACAAGCTCATAACTATGATCGATCCACGTTAACAGTTCGTCATCGCCCATGTCTTCATTTAAATAGACTGTATTCCAATGTTTCTTGTTACTATGATAGCCACCGATGACAGTTCCCTCGTACTTTTCACGTAATTGTATAGCTTTTTCAGGATCGCATTTGAGATTAACAGCTGGCTTACCGTTTTCCCAATGTTCTAATCCTGTTAGACAATACATTTTTCCCATAACCTTAAAGACTAAGGTTACCTGATCAAATGGAAATTCTTCTGTGGTACCCTTTTTCGACAAGCAATAATCTCTAAGTTGTTCTACGTTCATGATTTAAATTTGTCTAAAAATACAAAAGCAGCTCTTTTAAAAGAGCTGCTTTTAAGTATCTAATACTTTTACTTATAGATCAAATTTTATCCCTTGCGCAAGAGGCAACTCAGTAGTGTAATTGATAGTATTAGTTTGACGACGCATGTAGACTTTCCATGCATCTGATCCAGATTCACGTCCGCCACCGGTGTCTTTTTCACCACCAAAAGCACCGCCTATTTCTGCACCGCTTGTACCGATGTTTACATTTGCTATACCACAATCAGATCCTGCGTGCGAAAGGAAGCGTTCTGCCTCTCTTAAATTATTAGTCATGATGGCACTAGAAAGACCTTGTGCAACATCATTTTGTAGCTCAATCGCGTTTTCTACTTCACCAGAATATTTAAGTAAGTAGAGTACTGGCGCAAAAGTTTCATGTTGTACAATTTCCATGTTGTTAGATGCCTCTGCAATCGCAGGTTTCACATAACAGCCGCTTTCATATCCAGCACCTGTAAGTACTCCACCTTCTACCAGAATATTTCCACCTTGTGCAACTACATCTTCAAGAGCCTTGTTATAATTAGCAACCGCATCCGTATCAATTAATGGGCCTACATGGTTATTCTCATCCAATGGGTTACCTATTTTAAGTTGTTGATACGCATCTACTATGGCGTTTTTAACAGTGTCATACATAGATTCATGAACGATTAATCTTCTTGTAGAAGTACAACGTTGACCAGCGGTTCCTACAGCACCAAAAACAGCGCCTATCACAGTCATTTTAACGTCTGCATCTGGTGTTACGATTATGGCATTATTACCACCTAATTCTAATAATGATTTACCTAAACGTTCACCTACCGTTGCAGCTACTATTCTTCCCATACGAGTAGAACCAGTGGCACTTACTAATGGCACTCGTTTATCTGTTGTCATAAACTCACCTACTTTGTAATCACCGTTAATTAAACATGAGATTCCTTCAGGTAGGTTGTTGTCTTTTAAAACTTTGGCAATGATATTTTGACAAGCTACCCCACATAAAGGAGTTTTCTCACTAGGTTTCCACACACATACATCACCACAGATCCATGCAAGGGCTGTATTCCATGCCCATACGGCAACAGGGAAATTGAAGGCACTTATAATTCCTACAATTCCTAAAGGATGGTATTGCTCATACATGCGGTGTCCTGGACGTTCACTGTGCATGGTTAATCCATGTAATTGTCTAGAAAGACCAACGGCAAAATCACAGATATCAATCATTTCCTGAACTTCACCCAATCCTTCTTGGTAAGATTTTCCCATTTCATAGGAAACTAGTTTACCTAAAGGTTCTTTAAGACGTCTAAGTTCTTCACCGAATTGACGTACTATTTCACCTCTTTGTGGTGCAGGAATAACTCTCCATTCTTTATACGCTAGTTGGGCAGCACTTGTTACTTCTTCATAAGCATCTTTTGTAGTGACAGAAACCTCACCTATAACGGCACCATCAACTGGTGAATAGGATGTGATATACTCACTACCTTTGATTGATTTTGAACCTGTAGAAGTCCCTTCATTTTTCTTATTGAGACCTAGAGCTTCTAGAGCGGTGTTGATACCAAATTCTTTGGCTATTTCAGACATGTTTTTTGATTTTAGTCTAGCTTATCAGCTAGTTTTTTAAATACTTTCTTTGGATTTTTATTGTCGTATAAAATGCTGTAAACAGCATTTAAAATAGGAGTACGAGCTCCTTTATCTTCGTTTATTTTGTACGCGCTTTTCGTTGCGTAGTAACCTTCGGCGATCATGCTCATTTCTAATTGTGCACTGCGCACTGTATATCCTTTTCCTAGCATATTACCAAACAATCGATTTCGTGAAAAAACTGAATAACCTGTTACTAGTAAGTCTCCTAAGTAGGCGCTATCGTTGATGTTACGTTTCATTTTGTGTACTTTTTTAATGAATCGTTTCATTTCACGTATAGCATTACTCATAAGAACACTTTGAAAATTATCACCATATCCCAGTCCATGAGCTATTCCAGCAGCAATAGCATAAATATTTTTAAGCATGGCGGCATATTCAGTCCCTATGATATCATCACTTATTTTACAGTTGATGTAATCACTATTAAGGCAAGTAGCTAGATGTTGCGCTTTTTCTTCATCTGCACACGCGATTGTAAGGTAGGACAACCGTTCTAGGGCAACTTCTTCGGCATGGCAAGGTCCGGTAATAACACCAATGTTTTCAAAAGGAATGTTGTAATGATCATGAAAATGTTCTCCAACAATAAGCCCTGTTTCAGGTACTATTCCTTTAATAGCACTAAAAATTATTTTGTTTTCTAATGAAACCTCTAGAGATTCCAACTCGCTGTACACAAAAGCACTAGGAATCGCAAATATGCAAATATCTGCAGCGCTCACGATTTCATTTATATCGCTAGACAAGTGCAATTGATTGTTTTTAAACTCAACTGAGCTTAAGTAATTAGGATTGTGGTCATTACGTTTAATATGTTCAATGGCATATTCACTGCGCATGTACCAATGGATAGTTTCTAGGTTCTCCGACAGCATTTTCACAATAGCCGTTGCCCAACTTCCACCACCTATTACTGCAATATTTTTTGATAATGTCATTCTACTTTTTTGGGGTATATGCAAATATAAGCAACTCAACAACAGACATACTTACACAAGTATTTTAGTTGTTATGCATGCATGATAAAACTTTATGTTCTAGATCAGATTGAAGAAAGATTCCTTAAAGCTTTTTCAAATCCTCTAATGGCATCCAGGCCTTACTACCATTTGCGAGTTGTATGTGCGCCCAATCATTGAATTCTTCAAGGACCTCAACTTTAGTTCCTTCATGAATAACAAAGCTGGTGCCAGCGCTATTTTTAGGTTCACTGCGAGTTGTGAATTCTTCTATGTAAACAATAGCAAATTGCTTTTTATCTAAATATTCACTACTGTAAAAGGCAGCAGCAGCAGTAGATAAAAACAAAATACCAGTAAGAATGAAAAGAATAAAAAACAATCTTTTTTTACTTGTAGTTCCTGCGTAAATATAAAGTACTATGAATAGTATGGTAAATAAGGCAGCAATGACACTAAAATAGGCCCATTCATCGACAGATAACGATTTTATAGTATCCTGTAAACTTCCAGATAAATTGTCTTGTGGTAAGGATTCTATAGCGTCTATTTTCATACGATTGGCAAATGCTAGATTGCTCTTAATATCTTCGTTTTCAGGGTCTAGTTCTAGGGCTTTCTCGTAATTATAAATAGCCGGACCTACCTGATTTAATTTGTAATGAGCATTAGCTAGATTAAAATAAACATCGGCACTGTGTAGACCTGTACTTAATACTTGCTCATAACCTGCAATTGCTATTTCATAATTTTCGTTAGTATATGCTTGATTCGCTTTCGCGAAAGCGGAATAAGCAGCCTCTTCTTGACTGAAAATAGGCCAAGTTAATAGGACGGTAGCTAGAAAAATTAAGGTTGTTCTCATAAAACTAGCTTTTTAATTGTTTGTCTATCAAATTAAGGACCTGACTAGCTCTTTCATAATCTTCTCTCATGCTAGCAGGAGTTGACGGCGTGTATCGTGCAAATTCACAGCTTTCTAGTAGTTTAATAAACTCTTGTTTTGTTTGAACGGTAGCACCGCGGTCTAATAAGAGTTGTCCTACATTGTTTTTAGTCATTTCACTTGTTGAAATACTAAGTTTAGATTTGAGATAATTGTGTAGGGATTTTTCTAGAGCGACATAGAATTCTTCGTGATTGCCTAAATTTTTACGAGCAGTGCTCAAGTATTTTTTACTCAATTTATTGGCGTTTCTCAATCGATTACCTACTACATCGGCAGCTCTAGATTCTTTACGTTTTTTCACTATTAAGAATAAAGGTAAAAGAAGGAAAATACCACCTAAGGTTATCCAGTATTTTGTTGAGCCAAAAAACTGTTCCTCGTTTTGTGATGTTAATTCGGTATCCGTTTTAATGAAAACAAACTGGTTGTTTTGAGTAATGACGTTTTTGTTTTCTGTGGTAGCTATAGGAGCAGCAACATCACCTTCTACTTGTAATAAAATTTCACCACTATTTAAACTTACGTAGGACTCCTTTTTGGGATCAAAATAACTAAATTCAACAGGTGGAATAACATATTTACCGCTGTATTGAGGAACTATGGTGTATTTGTCCTTAATATTTCCTCGCATTCCTGTAATTGAGGTACGTACGTTATTAATGCGTTCTGGTTCGTAAACTTCAAGACTCTTAGGTGCTTTAAGTTCTGGTAAATCCATTAATTTAAGATTTCCTACTCCACCTACTTGAACACTAGCAGTCATGCTTTCACCTGCTTCAATTTGTACTTGATCAGTTTCTACTTGAAATTCAAATTGACCTACTGCTCCATTGAAGTTTGCTGGTCTACCATCTAGTGGAAGATCTTTAACATCAATAGTACGTTTACCAGCACTGACTGTTATTTGTTCGGTGGTCATATACGGTCTACCTGTAAAACTACGTTGACCGGTAGGAACTACCACATCTACTTCTAAAGTAAGCGGTTCTATAATTAATTTACCTGTTTTTTGAGGATAGAGGATAGCTTCTCTTAATACTTTGTATCGATAAGGCTTTCCTTTATAAGTTCCTTCTTTAACTAGACTATTACGATTGTCGATATTATCACTCCAAAAGTCTGCGTATTTAGGTGAGTTAACCTCGCGCCAGTCATTTACTCCAGATGTGTTTGAAACATAAAGTTTGTATACGACCCTAATAGCTTCATTGAGATAAGGATTTGCGTTTGAAATCTCGGCAACGAGATGTACGGTCTCATCTGCTCGTGGCGAGGTGTCATTAATGTTTTTAGGTTTATTTACAGCACCAGTTACATTTATCTCTACTGTTTGAGTAGAGTATGTTTTACCCTCGTAATTCATGGTAGCTGGTTTAATATACTGTTTTCCTGTTTTATTAGGTTTTAATATATAGGTAAACGATTTTGTCATGGATCCTTTTCCATTAATCCATTGTTGTGAAAAAGATTGACTAGGTCCACCTACTACTTGAAATCCTACAAAGTTTGGCGGTGTAAAATCATTACCATTTACATTCATTTTAAATTCAACACGCATGCGCTCATTGAGTGCGATACGTTCACGACTTACGCTCGTAGTAAACTCTACTTGTGCGTGTGCCCATGCTGCTATAAAAACTAATATGTAAAACCACGTGCTTTTCATTACTTACCAGTCTTTTTCTGATTTCTTAACGGTTCCTTTGGCCTTTTTACCGTTTACTTTCTTTTGAATTTTCTTTTCCTCATTATTCATCGCCTCGAGCAACTGTTTAATTTGTTGCCTTGTCATTTTTCCTTGCTGGCGTTGAGGTGCTTGTCCTTTTTGTTCTTCTGGTGAATCATTACCGTTTTCACCTTCGCTATTTTTTCCTTGGTCATCATTCTTTTGATCACCATCATTTTTATCTTGATCTCCTTCTTTTTCGTTTTGATCTCCTTTATTATCACCATCAGACTTTTCGTCTTGATCACCTTCCTTATTCTTATCTTGTTCTTGCTCCTTTTCTTGCTGTTGGTTTTGATCATTCTCGTCATTACCGCCGCCACCGCCGCCACCTTGTTTCTCTTTTTCTTGCTTTGCAAGAGCTAGGTTGTAACGAGTTTCATCGTCGGTAGGGTCGTTACGTAATGCGTTCTTATAGGCTTCAATAGCTTTATCGTAATCTTTGTTCTCTAATAAAGTGTTACCTATATTGTGAAAAATTTTATGCTTCATTTCTTTAGAAGTAGCAGCATCTGCAGCCTTTCTAAAATAGGAGTTTGCCTCAATTTTTTTCTCGTTGTTGTAATACAGATTACCCAAATTATAAGCCGCTTGCGCATTATCTGGGTTTAATGATAGGGCTTTTTTGTATTCCGCTTCCGCGAAAGCGAAATCACCATCACTAGCAGCATCTTGAGCATCTTTTATGGCTTGCTGTTCTGCGTAATTTATGGCTGGTTCTTGTTCGTTTTGAGCCGCAGTGTAGAATGATATTAGCATGAATATCAAAACATAGGTGATATGTATACTATTATTATTCATTAAATAAATTAAGTTTTTTAATCCATCCTGTTTTTCTTTCTAAATAGAATACATCCAGTACGACAAAGAATAGGCCAAAGGCTAGAAACCATTGGAATTGTGATTCAAAATCGGCATATTGTTGTGAATCAAAAGCGACTTTGTCCAAGGTGTCTAACTCTGCCTTTAGTTTTTCAATCACTTCATTAGTTAAGGTACCATCTATATAAACACCATTACCAGCCTCTGCTATTTCTTGAAGCGTTGTCGCATTTAATTTGGTGATAACAGTTTTACCGTTTTGATCTTTTTTAAAGGATTTTACAATACCATTTTCTCGTATAGGAATGTTACTACCTTTTTGAGTTCCTACACCTATTGTTATTATGTGTAAGCCTTTTTCTGCAGCAGCCTCTGCTAGGTCAACAGAATCACCTTCATGATCCTCACCGTCACTTATGATAACTAACACTTTGGCAGCTTCACTATCATCCCCATAGTATCCTAGTGCTAGTTCTATTGCTTCATTAATTGCAGTTCCTTGACTGGATACTAGATCAGTACTTAATCCTTGTAAAAATAGTTTGGCACTACCATAGTCAGTAGTTATGGGTAACTGAGGCACGGCACTACCTGCATAGGCAATCAATCCTATACGGTCACTTGCAAGATTATTAATAATTTGTGTGACAAGTTGTTGAGATTTTTCCAATCGATTAGGCGCAATATCTTCTGCTAGCATGGATTTTGAAATATCTACCGCAAATACGATATCTACTCCTTCACGGTTAACAGTTTCTAGTCTTGTTCCTGCTTTTAAATTAACCAAGGAAAAGGCTATAAAGCCAAGCCCAAAACTTATGGTAATTACCTTGAGTAGCGGTTTAAACCACGACTTGTTGGGCATAAGGTGTGGTAATTGATGTTTTTGGGCGTACTTTTTTTGTGCTCTCAATCGCCACAAGCTTACGGCTATATAAAACACTAATAGCAATGGAATTGCTACTAATAACCAAAAATATATTTTCTCTTCAAGTACGTACATATTTACTAGGCTACAGATTTAAATAGCGTGTGTTTTAACAGTTGTTCTATCGCAAGCAAACAAAAGGCGATTAATGCAAATGCTCTAAATTTTTCTTGCACACTATAAAATTCAAATTGCTCTATTTCAGTTTTTTCAAGTTGATCGATTTCATTATAAATTTCTTTTAACTTTTCATCATCAGTTGCTCTAAAATAGCGTCCACCGGTTGACGCGGCTATATTTTTTAAAAGCTCTTCATCGATTTCTACAGGTAACATTCTAAATTGAAATTCCCCATTAGGATACCTGCTGTATGGTGAAAGAGCATTACCATTTGTACCTATTCCAATGGTGTATACCTTAATTCCAAATTCGACGGCAAGTTCTCCGGCTATTTTGGGATCAATTACTCCGCTGTTATTCACACCATCAGTCATGAGTATGATTACTTTACTTTCTGCCTCACTTTCTTTAAGTCTATTAACTGCTGTTCCTAATCCCATTCCGATTGCAGTACCGTTTTCTAGCACTTCGTCAAATTCGATACCTTTTACCGCATTGAGCGAGACCTTTTGATCGGTAGTAATCGGTGTTTTAGTATAACTTTCTCCTGCGTATACTACAATACCTATACGGTCATTTGGCCTGCCTTGTATAAAGTTTGTAGCAACTTCCTTAGTTGCTTGTAATCGATCCGGTTTAAAATCTCTTGCCAGCATACTAGCACTCACATCAATGGCAAGAACTATATCTATACCACTGGTTTTTTTTGTTCTAGTAGTAACATCGGTTGTTTGAGGTCTTGCTATGGCTATAATTAATAAAGCGATAGCTAATAATCTAAGTAAATAAAGTATAGGCTTTAATTTACCTAAAAGTGATTCTTTAAACTTAAAACCAGCTGTACTAGAAATATAAACCTCTGCTTGTTGTTTTCTATGTGAAAAAAAATAGAATACCGCTAGCGGAACTAATAACAATAACAACCAGAAAAACTCTGGATTTAAAAACTTTATGTTTTCAAAGTTCCACATCTTTTACTTGTCTTTATTATTAGGTTGTTGAATGGATGAAGGTATGGTCAAACTTTCTATAACCCTTTCTTTAAGCTGTTGTCCATATTGTCTTTCTTCTAATTCTTCATCGTCCATGATATTATAAACCATACACTCAACTACACCAGGTCCTGTAGCATAAAATCTGGTTTCGTAATCGTATTTATTTCCCTCACGTTCAAAACTTCCTGTGATACTTATACCTTTTATGTTGTTGGTAGTGATTTCACTGTCAAAGTTTAGGATGTTTGATGCTCCTGTTTCTTCTAATTGTTTAAGGAAAATATCTATAAACTCTTGTGGATTAATTTCTTGTTTACCTTGCGTAGCACTTGCTGGTATTTGGTATGTTTTTACATAAACTCCTGCAAGATCTTTATCGTCTTTCCATTCAAAGACTTGCTCATTGATTTTTGTAGCAGTACTTTCTTCCTCACTGTTTAAGGTTGATTGTCTAACTAGTATTTCTGGTGTATCAAGTTGAATGCTTGGTAAACCATACTCTGCCGTATACCATTCTTGCTCATTATAACTGCGCAGTTTATTTCCAAAGACACTATCCTTTACATTGTCCCAACCTGAAAAGTAAGTCCATATCCCAATACCGCTACAAATGACTAGTAGACTAATTGCAGAAACTAGCAATCCTTTTTTAAGGGCTTTTTTTCTAGCTTGTTTTCTTTGATATTCTGCGCTTAGCATGAGCTCTTCTTCACTAGGTGGTGGCAACACTTGATGAATGTTGTATATGATATCGTGTGCATAACCACGATCTTCTTTGGCACTTATAGAGTCACTTGAGGCGCCAGCAAACTTGATTAAATCAGCTTTTTGAAGCAATGATTCTAGTCGATTTTCCGAATTCTGGGTGATGTGCATGCCCTTTTCATTCATCACAACCTTGAGCTCGGTAAGCAGTTGTTGTGTGGTGCTTTCCATCGTACGCCCATAAACCTTCGAATCTATATATCTTCTTATGATATATGTGATTTCAGAATAGTAGCTTTTCCAATCTCTGTTTTCTAGCCAATTATTGTTTTCTAGTTGTTTAAGACGATATATCGCCCATTCATATGGAGCTAGTGTATCCTCATAGCTTTTCTTTTCACGCTTTCGCGAAAGCAAATAAATAATAGCTCCAATAGGTAATAAAAGAAATAGCCACCACAACCAGGACCAATCTGTTCTCGTAACAGTTTCAATATTAAGTGTGTCCTTAATAGGGAACATTTTTTGTTTAGTAGTATCTACTTCAACTTCTCTTACACTTACAAGAAGTGAATCAGTTAGGACTTGCTTATCATCGTTTATAAGGACTTTTAATTGTGGTATCCAGTAGTCACCGCTGTCCCATTGTGTTACTCCGTACTTCTTAAAAAGCTGAAATTTATCATCAGCAATAACACTATCTACTGGATATGATTCTAAAACCTCTAAAGCTCCATAGGCAGGTTGCTCTGGAAAGATTACTAAATCACTTTTTTGAGCCGTAATGCCAATTTCTAGAACTACTTCTTCTCCAATTTTAATAAGGTCACGATCTACTTTTGTAGATACTTCTGGTTGTTGAGCTGTTGCCCAAGCAGAAACAATAAAAAAGAGGTACAGTACGTATTTCATTATCTTGCTTTAAAGTAACCTAATAATTTTTTTGAATAATCTTCTCTAGTTTCTAGATCAATAGCTCCGGCATCAGACCTAGTAAAAGCATCTCTAAAATAAGCTGCTTTTTCTATATGATGAGCGGCATACTCACGGCGAGTTTTGCTAGAGTTTGTATTAATGAACAAATTTTTTCCTGTTTCTAGATCTTTAAATTGGACCAGGCCTATTTTAGGAAGCTCTTGTTCATGCTTATCGTAAATTCTTACTCCAGTAACATCATGCTTACGTCCAATTATTTGTAAGGTTTTCATATAATCATCACTCATAAAATCAGACAAAACAAAAACAATGGCTTTCTTTTTAAGAACACCAGCCATATATTTTAAAGCCCCAGAAACATCAGTCTTTTTGTGTTCTGGTTTAAATTCCAATAATTCTCTTATAATCCTAAGAATGTGTGACTTTCCTTTTTTTGGTGGTACAAATAATTCTACTTGATCCGAAAAAAGTAATAACCCTACTTTGTCATTGTTTTGTAAAGCACTGAAGGCTAATGTTGCACACAGTTCTGTTATAATCTCCTTTTTAATTTGATTTTGAGTTCCAAACAAAGTTGAAGAACTTACATCTACTACTAGCATTAACGTGAGTTCACGTTCTTCTTCAAAAACCTTAATATAAGGCTCGTTATATCTAGCGGTAACGTTCCAATCTATATTACGAACATCATCACCAAATTGATATTGACGCACCTCGCTAAAAGTCATTCCTCTTCCTTTAAAAGCACTATGATACTCACCACCAAATACAGCGTCGCTCAATCGACGTGTTTTGATTTCAATTTTTCGTACTTTTTTTAAAAGCTCCTGAGTATTCATGAAGTTACGTTGCCTGTGGAACACAGGGATTTGTTACTAATTATAGATTTATTAAAAGGATTATTTAGATGCTACGGTACCTCTATGGTATTTACAATTTTATTTATGATATCAACACTTGAAAAGTTTTCTGCCTCTGCTTCATAAGTGATACCAATTCTATGTCTTAAAACATCAAGAACAACCGCTCTCACGTCTTCAGGAATTACGTAACCACGACGTTTTATAAACGCGTAACATTTTGCCGCCTTGGCTAGATTGATAGATCCACGAGGTGAAGCACCAAAACTAAGAAGAGGTTTTAACTCCTCTAGTTTATATTTCTCTGGATATCTAGTAGCAAAAATGATATCTAGGATATACTTTTCTATTTTTTCGTCCATGTAAACCAATTCTACAGCATCTTGTGCTTTTAGGATTTGCTCGGTTGTGATGACTGCATTAGGAACTGGAAAATCCTTTTTAAGATTTGCACGCATGATGTGTTGTTCATCATTTAACGTGGGATAATCAATAACTGTTTTTAACATGAAACGGTCCATTTGAGCTTCAGGTAGTGGATAAGTACCTTCTTGATCAACTGGATTTTGAGTAGCCATAACTAAGAAAGGTTTTTCTAGACTGAAAGTAGTTTCTCCAATGGTTACTTGCTTCTCTTGCATGGCTTCTAATAGGGCACTTTGAACCTTGGCAGGAGCACGATTGATCTCATCTGCAAGGACAAAATTTGCAAATACAGGACCTTTTTTAATGCTAAAATCAGCGTCTTTCATGTTGTAGATTAAAGTTCCTACAACATCGGCTGGTAATAAATCTGGAGTAAACTGTATTCGAGAAAAGCTAGCACTTACGGCTTTTGACAAGGTGTTAATGGCTAGAGTTTTGGCTAGACCAGGCACACCTTCTAGTAAAATGTGACCGCGTCCTAATAAACCTATGAGCAAACGATCAATCATATACTGTTGACCGACTATCACTTTATTCATCTCGCTTACAAGAAGATCAATGAACTGACTTTCTTGTTGCACTTTTTCATTTATGCTTGCTATGTCTATCGTACTATTATTTTGTTCCATGTCTGGATGATTAATTCGAATAGCTAATTAAAAATTGGATTAACTATTGTAAGTTGTCTTTGTACGCTAAAATAACAAACAGAATAAGGACTGCTCTAGGTTTAAAAATATTTTATGTTAATCAATGTGAAATTAGAATTGCGGTTGTAGAAAATAAAAAAAGCCTCCATTTTACAGGAGGCTTTAAGTATGCGTTATAACTTTATTACTTTGACTTTTTATAAACAGATCTAACACCGATTCCAATAGCTGCGGCTGCGGCAATTAGTAAACCTGGAATAGGAGCAACATCTTCAACTGTGTCATCAAAACCTGGTTGAGCACTTGCAATACTTCCAATTAAAATAAAAGCGAATAATACTAACTTCTGTGAATTTTTCATTGTCAAAAAAATTGAATTTTAATACTTGAATTACATCAAGAGTAACAAATATAACAATTGGTTGCTAACTTTTTAAAAAGCAGGTAAATATTTAACCTCTACTTAAACTTGATTTCATCCTTGAACAAGTCTGTTTACTGAAATACAGAAGGTTGTATTAAAACACAAAAGATTTAATTTTATCGAAAACAAAAAACCCAAATCAATATGATTTGGGTTTTTAATTCTATTATCTAATGGAATTAAGCTTGTGCCTCAGGAACAATAGAAACAAATGATCTATTATTACCTTTCTTAACGAACTTTACTGTTCCATCAACTTTAGCATGTAAAGTAAAATCTTTACCTGCGTATACGTTTTCACCTGGGTGGTGCTCCATACCTCTTTGACGAACAATAATGTTACCAGCTACTGCTGCTTGTCCACCAAAAATTTTAACACCTAATCGTTTCGATTCTGATTCTCTACCGTTCTTAGAACTACCTACTCCTTTTTTATGAGCCATGATGTTTTATTTTAAGCTTTCGCGAAAGCGAAATAGGTTAAACTTATTTTTCAACTCCTCCGTCTAGACGGTCTTGAAGTTCTTTTAATTCATCCCACTTACCATCAGCTGCAAGTTGAGCTTGTTGTGGCCAAGTAGTCGTTACGTGATTTCCACGAACATCCTTAATCATTTCAGAAATGTCCTCTGGTTTTGCGTTTGCAAGATCTGAGAAAGTAACAATTCCTGATTCATTAAGAGTTGTAGCAATCTTTGGACCAATACCTTCGATTTTCTTTAAATCATCACCTTTTGAGCTTGCTTTTGGTGCAGCTTTTTTAGGTTCAGCTTTTTTCTCTTCTTTCTTAGCAGCAGTTTTTTTACCGCCAGTAATTGAAATACTTGAGATTTGGATTTCAGATAAGTATTGTCTGTGTCCGTTTTTCTTTTTGTAACCTTTTCTACGTTTTTTCTTGAAAACGATTACCTTGTCACCTTTAAGGTGGGAAAGTACTTTTGCTTCTGCAAATGCACCTTCTATAACTGGGGCGCCGAGTGTGATGTTGTCACCGTCACCTACTAGAAGAACTTTGTCGATGTTAATAGTAGCACCTTCATCTTCTTGTAAGCGATGTACAAACAACTTCTGATCCTTCTCGATCTTGAATTGTTGCCCTGCTATCTCTACGATTGCGTACATAATTACGAATTAATGTTGTTAATTTAGGGCTGCAAATATACTGCTATTCTACAAATTAGCAATAGTTATCAACATTTCTTCAAGAATTTTATGCTTGCTGATTAAGTGGTTTTTGTTTGGACCTAATTTCTTTGGTGTTCCAGGATTGTTTGTAAATAGGTAAAATTACTAATGATGCTACAATCGTAGTTGCTACTCCAGATAAAAATACAAAAAGCAACAAGGCTACTTCTAATCCTTCACCTGCTATTGTAATTTGTTGTTTGAGTTCATTGGCTAATTCGGGATGAATTTCAAATAAATAAATTGCCATAAAGACTGTAAATATGGTGGTGGCAATAAATCCTGCTGTTAGAGAAGCCGTAAATCCTTCCATATATTTAAATTGTCCTCTTTTCTCCTCGTAAACTTTTTTAATAAGTTGCCATAGCCCAAAACCGACAATAGCGGCATTGAAAAAACTTAACCAGGACTCGTTCCCAAATCCGATAAAGTCAATTATAACGAAATAGATAATTAATGCTAGAGCTATTAATAATCCGTATTTAGTAGTTTTTGAAAAATTCATGATATAATATTTTTAGTTCAGTTTTCTTTTAAATATCGAACTTTTGTATCGTAGTCATGGTTGATTTCAAATAAGTTTAACTTGAAAACGAAAGAATTACCAGTATTTTTACAAAGATTTGTATTGTTTGTAACATTTCGATCAAATCTTACACTAACACAAACAGTTGAACTAAAGTATCAAAAAACATGAAAAAAATTGTTTTGAGTCTGGTAGCTGGTTTTACAGCATTAACTGGATTTTCCCAAGAGGTGGATTTTATAGAATATGATTTACCTAATGGACTGCACGTTATTCTTCACCAAGAAAATGCTGCTCCTGTTATTACAGTAGGAGTGATGTATCAAGTAGGTGCAAAGGATGAAGAGCCTGGAAGAACTGGGTTTGCTCACTTTTTTGAACACTTGTTGTTTGAAGGAACTGAGAATATTGAAAGAGGAAAGTGGTTTGAAATAGTAGGAGCAAATGGTGGTAGTAACAACGCAAATACCACTCAGGATAGGACTTACTATTATGAGACGTTTCCTTCTAACAAGCTAGAATTAGGTCTTTGGATGGAAAGTGAGCGTATGTTACATCCTAAAATTGAACAAATAGGTGTAGACACACAAAATGAAGTAGTAAAAGAAGAGAAAAGACAGCGTATCGATAATGCACCTTATGGAGCTATTCTTTACAGAACAGGTATCGATAAGCACTTGTTTAAAAAACACCCATACGGGCAGTCAGTTATTGGGTCTATGGAAGATCTTGACGCTGCAAAATTGGATGAGTTTATTGGTTTCAACGATAAGTACTACAATCCAAATAATGCAGTGCTAGTAGTTGCAGGAGATATCCAAATCGACGAAACTAAAAAGATGATTGAGGATTATTTTGGGCCTATTCCTAATAATGCTCCAACGAACGTGAGAAAGGAAATAGTTGAGGACCCAATTACGGAAACTCGTTTTGCAACAGAATACGATCCAAACATTAGTATTCCTGTAAAAATCTTCTCTTACATCACGCCAAAATCGGTAGAAAAAGATGCTTATGTACTGGATTATATATCTAGTATTCTTACAGGTGGTGCAAGTTCTAGAATGCAGAAAAGAATGGTTGAAGAAGAGCAAATCGCTTTTCAAGTTCTTGCTTTCAATCAAGCAAATCAAGACTACGGAACTTATACCATGGGAGCTCTTCCTAAAGGTGATGTAACACTAGATCAACTAGCAAAAGTGATGGACGAAGAAATTAAAAAACTTCAAACTGAACTTATCTCGGAAAAGGAACTAAAAAAGCTTAAAAACCAATTTGAAGCTCGTTATGTTCAATCTAATTCAAGAGTTGAAGGTATTGCTTCATCTCTTGCTACTTATTATATGTTAAAAGGTGGTGCTGATAAAATCAATAAAGAACTAGATATCTATAAAAGTATTACTAGAGAAGATATCAAACGAGTTGCAAATACTTATTTAAACCCTAATCAACGATTAGAACTAGATTACTTTGCTGGTGAAGCACCTCAAGACGCTTCAAATGAAGAAGTGAAAGTTGTTGATAATAAAATCCAAATCAATAAGATTTACTTTGATAACGATAAAGCAACTATCAAATCAGAATCAGCTAAGGAGCTAGACCGAATAGCAACTTTTATGCAGTCTAATCCTTCAATGGAAATAATGGCAGAATCTTATACAGATAGTAAAGGAGCTACTAAATACAATAAGGAATTGTCTCAAAAACGTGCAGAGTCTGTAAAAACATACCTGGTTTCAAAAGGTATTGCTGAAAACAGAATTACAGCTGTAGGTAAAGGAGAAAGTAATCCTGTAGTAGATTGCGATTCTCAAGAATGTACAGAGGAACAGCATGAGCAAAATAGGAGAACTGAATTTACGATCATAAAAAAATAAAGAATTAAAATGAAAAAGCAACTTTTATATACTCTGGCAGTACTTTTTATCGGGTTAACCGCTACTGCACAGATTGATCGATCAAAGATGCCTGAATCTGGTCCAACACCAGAAATAAACATGGGTAAACCATATACATTTGAGCTTAAAAATGGGCTTCAGGTTTTGGTAGTTGAAGATTCTAAACTTCCTGTAATCAACATGAGTTTAAGTCTTGATAATCCACCAATTATTGAAGGCGATAAAGCTGGTGTACAATCCTTGACCTCTTCTATAATGGGTAAGGGAACTTCAAAAACACCTAAGAATGACTTTAACGAAAAAGTTGATTACTTAGGTCTTAGAGTATTTGTAAATGCAAACGGCGGTTTTGCCTCTGGTTTATCTAAATACAAAGAAGATATTTTCTCAATGTTTACTGAGGCGGCTTTATATCCGAATTTTACCGAAGAAGAATTAAAACTAGAACGTGATAATTTAATTCAAGGACTTAAATCCGGTGAAAATAGTGCTGCTTCAATTGCTGGAAAAGTTCGTGGTGCGTTAGTGTATGGTAAAGATCATGCCGCAGGAGAATTTGCAACAGTAGAATCGGTAGAAAGTGTTACGCTAGATGATGTTAAAAACTTCTACAACACTTACTTCAAGCCATCTCGTGGGTTTCTTGTAATTTCTGGTGATATTACCAAAAAGGAAGCTAAAAAGCTTGCTAAAAAATACTTTGATAAGCAGTGGGAAGAAGGCCTTGCTCCTAAGGCACAATTGCCAGCAGTGCAAGACCTTGCAGAAAGACAAATTAACTTTGTTGATGTTCCTAATGCAGTACAAACTGAGCTTGCAGTTATGCATGTATCTGATCTTAAAATGAATGATCCTGATTATCATGCCGCTGTACTTGCTAACTACATTTTAGGTGGTGGATTTAATTCATATGTTAACATGAATCTTAGAGAAGAACATGGATGGACTTATGGTGCACGTACATCTCTAGGTAGCGGAAGAAATTACAAATCTACATTCAGAGCTACGACAAAAGTGCGTAACGAAGTTACAGATAGTGCTGTTGTTGAAATATTCAAAGAAATCAACCGTCTTAAGACTGAGGATGTAGATCCTGTAGTTCTAGAAAATGCCAAAGCAAAATTCTTAGGAAGTTTTATCATGCAATCAGAAGATAAAGAAGTTGTTGCAGATAGAGCAGTAACAATAAGAACAAACAATCTTCCAGAAGATTTCTACAAAAACTTTATAAAAAACATCAATGCAGTTACAGTTGCAGATGTGAAGCGCGTTGCAAATAAGTACTTAAAGCCTGAACAGGCTCGTATAGTTCTTGTAGGAAAAGCAAGTGATGTACTAGAGAACCTAGAAAAAATGAAAATTGATGGATTGCCAGTAGATATCAAATTCTTTGATAAAGAGGCAAACCCTACAGAGCGTCCATCAACAGTAGAAGTTCCAGAAGGATTAACTGCACAAAATGTTCTTGACAACTATATAGCAGCTATCGGTGGTAAGGAAGCTGTTCAAGGAATTAAAGATGTGAATACATTCTCTGCCTACACATCTCCTATGGGAGAACTTATACTAGGAGTAAAGAGAGCACAAGGTGATAAATGGTCACAATCTATAAAAATGGGTGGTCGTGAAGTAAACAAACAAGTTTACTTGGACGGGAAAGCCACTGTAGGTGCCATGGGACAATCACAGGAATTATCTGGTAAAATGTTAGAATTAGTAAAAGATCAAGCTTTATTTTTCCCTGAATTATATCATGCAGATAAAGCTACTCTTGCAGGAGCACAACGTTTAGGAGATAATAACGTATACATTATCAAGTGGAGTGATACAAAAAAATCATTCTATGATACTGAAAGCGGTCTTTTAGTTGGAGAAGAAGTGGTATCTATGGGACCTCAAGGTGAAATCACTACTATCCTTAAGTATAGCGATTACGAGGAGTATAATGGAGTGAAGTTTCCTACCGTAATGGTTCAGCCTATGATGGGACAGGAGCTTAAATTTGAGACTAAAGATCTTAAAGTAAATACAGGTTTAAAAGACTCTGATTTCTAGTAAGATCTCGCTTTCGCGAAAGCGAAATAATGAAACGTAAAACCGGTTACTAGTCAGTGGCCGGTTTTTCTTTTTTTGCTCTTGTTACCAATACCACTGCAAAAATTATTACCGCAGTAGAGATGCCTTGCCATAAATTAAATGATTCGCCATCCAAAATTCCCCAAGTAAGTCCAACTACAGGCATTAAGTATGTGACACTACTTGCAAATACAGGAGATGTAATTTGAACAAGTTTGTTAAACATGATCTTTGCTGCTACGGTACCAAAGATGCATAAAACGACAATATAGCCTAAGCTTTTTTGAATTTGTGGGTTGGTGTAATCCAGACTGTGACCATCAGAAAGAAATAGTACGATTACCGCAAGTGGAGTAATAAATATGAAGTTACCTGCCGCGATAGCTAGTGGTTTTACGTTTTGTAAATACCTTTTAATAATATTGACATTGCTGGCGTAACAACAGCATGCAATAAGTACAAACCCGGCAAAAAGATAATTTTGATCTGGATTGCCTTCCATCCCGGCAAATATTAAACCTATGGCACCACCTAATCCAATTATTACGCCTAAAAGTTGTACTCGACTGAATGATATTCCAAAAACTATCGCTCCTAGAATAAGCGTGATTAAAGGCACTGTAGAGTTTAATATACCGCTTACTGCGCTATCGATTTCTGTTTGGGCATAAGCAAAAAGAAATACTGGAAAAAAAGTTCCCAGTAAACCAGAAATAAACAACCATAAATAATCACTCTTGCTTGCTTTTTTAAAGCTAGATAGTCCAATCACAGTTAATATCACACCTGATAAAATTACACGCAAGGCTCCTAGCTGTAAAGGTGTAAGGGTGAGATTACCATTCTCTTGACCCAAAGCTTTTTTTATAAGAATAAATGAAGAGCCCCAAATAAGACTTAGAATGACAAGATAAACGTACTTTAATTGGCTCTTTTCCATCTATGCGATTTTATAAAATGCAAAGGTGGTTCTATTAATTTGATTGAACTAATAATTTAAAACCAATGATTTGAAGAAGGTTTTGATTAAACTAACTGTTTAAAGATAAACATATTACGATTTGTTAGACTACTTCCATTGCAAGGTTTCCAGTAGATTGATCATATCTTTTTTGACATAATCAACTGCAGGAAGAATACTATCGTAGTTGGGTCTTGTGTCAAAATACAGACTAGCGGTCAAAAAATGGTTGGTACTATCAGTGACGTAAAATTGTGCATTACTCGCAGCGTTACCTTCTACTTCATACATCATTCCATAGACTTTAGATTTCTCATTCATAAATGGATAATCCTTTATTACATCGGCTTTTATATTATGCTTATAAGATAATTTTTGGCCGTCAATTAACAGTTGAGTTAAATTATCATCTACCTTATTGTAGGTTAGGTAAACAGTGGCGTCCATGTAGGGATATTCGATTTTCATTGAGCAATCGTTCTTGCTCAATACTCTAGCATACTCGTTGAGTTCAAAAACAAAAGGACAGTAATCAGTGGTAGTGGTACCGTATGTCGCATCGGGATACTGTAGCGCTAGACTTGCGCTAGGTTTGGGTAATACATCTTCATCACCACAGCTGGTTAAAATCAAGAAGCAAGAAATTAAAATCAGTTTTATGGTAGTGTGCATTTGATTTGTTTGATTCGTTTATTGTCCATCGCTTCTACTAAAAACGTGAATCCTTTGAACTTTATTTTATCTAATTTACGAGGGAAATTACCTGTTTGTTCCAATAAAAAACCTGCTAAAGTCTCTGATTCTCCACGTGCGCTTTCATATTGTTCTATTACTTCTTCATCAAGGTCTAGTACTCGGTAAAAGTCTTTCAGAGAAGTTTTACCTTCAAATACATAGTTTTTCTCATCTAGTTGTGAATAGACCAGATCTTCTTCGTCAAATTCATCACTTATATCACCTACAATCTCTTCTATTATATCCTCAAGTGAGATTAGGCCACTAGTACCACCATATTCATCCACCACTATAGCTAGATGCTTTTTTTGAACCTGAAATTCTTGAAGTAAGTCATCAAGTTTTTTGTTTTCAGGAACAAAATAGGCTTCTCTCAATAACTTTGTCCAATCGTAGTTTTTGCGATCTACATAAGGTAATAGATCTTTTACATACAATACGCCTGTGATTTGATCAATGCTTTCTTTGTAAACAGGGATTCTTGAATAGCCGTTATCTACGACAAGAGTAATAACTTCTCTAAACGGTAGTGACTCATCTAGAGCAAAAACATCTGTGCGATTGCGCATTACGTTTTTCGTGTCGGTATTACCAAAGTTTACAATTCCTTGTAGTAATTGTTGTTCCTCATCGGTAGTGTCGTTTTCATCGGTAAGTTCTAAAGCCTGAGATAACTGTGATACCGTTAAATTACTTTTTTTACTACCTAAATTGTCTTGTATTTTCAAGGTTATGAATCTCATGGGTAAGCTCAAAAAACTGAATAATACATCGAGAACTTTTAATGGAACCGCCATAAAATTTGAAAACCCTATCGGGTTACGATTTGCATATACTTTTGGAAATATTTCGCCAAAGAGCAAAATTAAAAAGGTAGCAAACAATACCTCTAGGGCAAACCTTATCCAGCTAGTTTCTATATCTGCAAACCACTGCTCTCCTAACAAGCTAAAAATTAAAACCGATGTAATATTGATTGCATTATTAGCAATAAGTATGGTTGCTAGTAACTTTTTTGGTCTTTCAAGTAGCTTACTTACGACATTTTGTTTGGTAAATGCTTCATTTGGTTCTTCTAGTTCGCTAGAAGTAAGGGAGAAAAAAGCTACCTCGGCACCACTAATTAAAGCACTACAAATTAAAAGTAATAAATAGATTACTAGGTAAAGCGCTTGCTCACCTTGCGTTACTAATAATAAGGGTAAATGTTCAGGATCAGGATCCACTAATCAATAGATTTAGTTAGAATGGTAGGTCATCAACCTCTTCATCACTACCTTCTGGTGGTACTACTGGAGCTTGATAACGCTGTGTATTAGACTGTTGTTGGGTTGCTTGCTGTTGTGGTCCCGTGTTTGAATTCTCATTTTTAGGAGTTAAAAATGTAAACTCTTGTACCTGGATTTCGGTCGTGTATCGCTGTTGACCATCTTCACCAGTCCATTGTCTATTTTTAATGCGTCCTTCAATGTATACTTTATCACCTTTACGCAAGTATTTTTCACAAACCTCAGCTGCTTTATTACGAACCACACAATTGTGCCATTCAGTGTTAGAAACACGCTCACCAGTGGTGCGATTTACATATTCTTCATTTGTTGCTAGAGGAAACCTTCCTATACAGCCACCACCTTCAAAATGCTTCATTTTCACATCATCACCTGTGTGACCTATAAGTATTACTTTGTTTACCGTACCTGCCATAGTTTGTGTTTGAATTATCTTTTAAAGATATAAAATCCTTTATAATTAATAGAATACAAAGGTAATTCTTAATGTTTGTAATCTCGCCAATATTCATTCATGAAACGTTCCATTAATACATGAACTGGCTTTTTAAAAGCGTCTTTAATTGGTGACAGTCCTTCCATGTAATCTTCTAGTTCTATAATCCAAAAAGTCGCATGTATTTTACGATGTGATAATTTGTGAATAATAGGTTGTTGATTGTATACGCTTTCGCGAAAGCGTAACTCGCCTATAAGATCTTTAAAATCTATAGAATCTTTAATTTCAGACACCATCGCCGCTCCTGGAGTCTCAACAAGAGGAAATTCATAAAGACCTTTCCAAATTCCTGATTCATCACGTTGTTGCAACAAAGTTTTTTGGTCTGGAGAAATAATTACAAGGTAATTATGGAACAAATTTTTGACCTTGGTTTTTCTAGGCTTAACCGGTAACTCATCAATTAAACCCTTTTCGTGGGCAACACAATCACTTTTAAATACACACGAAGCGCAATTTGGATTTTTTGGAATGCATTGTAGGGCTCCAAACTCCATCATCGCTTGATTAAAGATGTCCGGCTGCTCTTTATCCATAAGTTGTGCAGCAAGATGAGTAAACTCTTTTACGGCTGCTGGAGTATTTATAGGCGTATTGATATGAAAAATTCTGGAAAGCACTCGATACACATTACCATCTACCACGGGAACAGCTTCCTTGTTAGAAAAGCTTGCAATAGCAGCAGCCGTATAAGTGCCTACACCTTTAAGTTTAAGCAAATCTTTGTATTGGGTAGGAAATTTACCTAGTTCTACTACTTGCTGTGCGCCTTTATGTAAATTACGTGCTCTAGAATAATATCCTAATCCTTGCCATAATTTAAGAACGTCGTCCAGCGGTGCAGCAGCAAGCATTTCAACTTTGGGGTAGGTTTCAACAAACTTGTTGTAGTAAGGAAGGCCTTGTGCTACACGAGTTTGTTGGAGAATCACCTCACTTAACCATATGTAATAAGGATTAGTAGTATGACGCCAAGGTAGATCTCTTTTGTTAACTAAATACCAATCAATGAGTTGGCTCGAAAAGTTCATATTTTCTTTATAATTATTGAGTGGAAAGATATATCTATTTAAAATTTAATTAATTAGAGATTTTAATTAGTTTAATTAGAGTATATTTGCGCCCTGTTTAATGTAACCCTAAATAATTAAAATAGAACTTAAAAATGACTAAAGCAGATATCGTATCTAAGATTTCAGATAAGTTGGGAATGGAGAAGACTGATGTTCAGGCAACTGTTGAGTCTTTTATGGAAGAGGTGAAAGGATCTCTGGAAACTGGAGAAAACGTATATTTACGCGGTTTTGGTAGCTTTATCGTAAAAACGAGAGCTGAAAAAACTGGTCGTAATATTTCTAAAAATACTACTATAAAAATACCAGCTCACAATATACCAGCTTTTAAACCAGCTAAAGTATTTGTAGAAGGTGTAAAAACAAAAGTTAAAGTAAAATAAACCAATAATATAAGAGATATGCCAAGCGGTAAGAAAAGAAAAAGACATAAGGTAGCTACGCACAAACGTAAAAAGCGTCGTCGCGCTAACCGTCACAAGAAGAAAAAGTAGTGTAGCACTACTTTTTCTTTTTTACGTTCATTGAAATAGGGTTGCAGTTGACAACTCGTTTGACTTTACAAGAAAAGTTCTTGTAATGTATTCTTTCATATCATCCTGTTGTAAAACATATCTATGGTTTTACAACTATTAAATAACAGGAAACATGGATAAAGAAATTATTATCCGTTCCGGTGCTACAAAAGTGGATTATGCCTTGACCAAAAATGGTAGGCTTATTGAACTCCACAAAGATGAAGATGAAAACAAGTTTGCAGTAAGCGATGTTTTTATAGCAAAAGCACGTAAAGTACTGTCTGGTCTTAATGCCTCATTTGTTAATGTAGGTTATGAAAAAGATGGGTTTTTACACTATCATGATCTAGGACCTAAATACCGTACACAGTTAAAGTTTACCAAGCAAATTTTAAGCGGACGAAGAAAAAATTTTAAACTCAAGGACATCAAGTTAGAAAAGGAACTAGATAAAAGTGGTTCTATTGACGATGTTGTTGAATCTGGCCAGCCTATACTTGTACAGGTAGTTAAAGAACCTATCTCTACAAAGGGCCCGCGATTGAGTGCAGAAATCTCACTGCCAGGTAGGTATGTTGTACTCGTTCCATTCTCTGATCGTATATCTATTTCCCAAAAAATAGAAGATAGAGAAGAAAAAAGCCGTCTTAAAAGACTTGTTAAAAGCATTAAACCTGAAGGTTTTGGCGTTATAGTACGCACAGTAGCCACAGGAAAATTAGTAGCAGACCTGGATCAGGATCTACAAAATTTAATGGAAAAATGGGACCGCATGTGTAGTAAATTGCACAAGGCTTCCTTTCCTACTAAAGTATTGACTGAACAAAGTCGTACTCACTCTCTTATGAGAGATGTGTTTAATGATACCTATACTTCAATCATTGTTGATGATAAAGAAGTGTGTGAAGAGATCAAAGAATATTTAAGTACAATAGCTCCACACAAACAGTCTATTGTAAAATATCACAATCCACGACTACCGATTTTTGAAAAATACGGTATCGAGAGACAAATTAAAACGTCGTTCGGAAAAACGGTTTCCATGAGTAAAGGTGCCTATTTAGTCATAGAGCACACTGAAGCCATGCACGTTATAGACGTTAATTCTGGTAATAGATCTAATAAAGCTGATAGTCAGGAAGACACCGCGCTTGAAACAAACCTAATAGCCGCTACAGAAATCGCTAGACAATTAAGATTGCGCGATATGGGTGGTATCATAGTAGTTGATTTTATTGATATGCGCGCTTCAGAAAACAGGAAAAAGCTGTACGAGCACCTGCGAGAAGAAATGTCGGATGACAGAGCAAAACATAAGATATTACCACCTAGTAAATTTGGTCTTATTCAAATCACAAGACAGCGTGTAAGACAAGAAGTTAAGATTAAAACTCGTGAAGAGAATCCTAACGGAAATGGTAATGAGATTCAAGCTCCTATAGTAATTGTACAACAAATTACTGAAAAACTAGAGCGCTTGTTTAAAGAAGGTAATAAAAATATCACCTTAAATGCTCATCCATTTATTGCTGCCTTTTTAACTAAAGGAGTGCCGTCAATACGTTCAAAGTGGTTCGTAAAACACAAAAAATGGGTAAAAATTTTACCTAGAGATGCTTATACTTATTTAGAGTATAAGTTTAAAGACAAAGATGGAAAAGTCTTATAAATATAATCCCGCTATTCAGTTGAGTAGCGGGATTTTTTTATGCAATTTTTAAAGCATTATTCCTTATACATTCCAATAACTAGATCTCCTTTATCGTTCATACTAGCACGATACATACCAGCTGTATTAAACTCCATAGAAACATTACCATATTTATCAAGAGATACGATTCCACCAGTGCCACCTAATGCAGTAAGCTTTTTCTGTATAACCTCTTCCGTAGCTTCTTCTAGTGTAAGTCCTTTGTACTCCATAAGTGCACTTATGTCATAAGCAACTTGACCACGTATAAAGTATTCACCGTGACCAGTGCTAGAAACACCACAAGTGTTATTATTTGCATACGTACCACTACCTATAATAGGAGAATCACCTATACGACCGTACTTCTTATTAGTCATACCACCTGTGCTTGTTCCGGCTGCGATATTTCCATTTTTATCTAATGCAACACAACCTACCGTTCCATATTTAGAATCTTGTATAAAAGGATCTTGAAAATTCATAGCAGTTCCATTATCTCCTTCTTTTGCCTCTTTTTCAAGTATACGTTGTAGGGATTGATAACGTCTTTCTGTGTAAAAATATTTATTGTCTACAATCTCTATGTTTGGATTTTGTTGCGCTTTCGCGAAAGCGTCACTACCGCTGCCACTCAATAATACATGTTCACTATCGGTCATGACCAATCGGGCTAGTGAGATCGGGTTTTTCACTGTACTCACTCCAGCAATAGCTCCAGCATTTAAGGTTTTACCATCCATGAAGCTAGCGTCTAAAGAGTTAACTCCTTCATGAGTAAAAACAGCTCCTTTTCCTGCGTTAAATAAAGGAGAATCTTCCATGATTCTTATACTAGCTTCAACAGCATCCATAGCGCTACCACCTTTGGCTAAAACGTCGTGTCCAGCTTTGATAGACTCGGTAAGCTTGTCGTTGTAAGCCTTTTCGAGTTCAGGAGTCATGTTTTCTTTTTTGATTGTTCCTGCACCACCGTGAATAACTATAGCGTATTCGCTTACTTGTTGATTGTTATTATCTGTGCTAATTGTAAGATCTTGATTAGGTGAGTTTTCTTCCTTTGGTTTACAGGAAGAAAATAGGCAGATTACACAAATGAAAAGAGCAATAATTCTCATATATTAAAGTTTTGAGACTAAGATACTGCTTTTGCAGCATAACATTTTCTACCTTTAGCCCATGAATTGGTTAGACATTTTCATTTGTATTGTATTATTAGTCGGTCTGTGGAAAGGCTACATGAACGGACTTTTTATTGAAGTAGCCAGCCTAGTAGCTCTTATAACTGCAATTTATGGTGCAATTTATTTCTCAAATTTTGCCGGTGACTGGTTGAGAGAACAAGTAAACTGGGACGAGGCATACATTACCATAGCCAGTTTTATCATCACTTTTGTGGTCATCATTTTTGTGATTACCTATATAGGTAAATTGTTTACCAAAATTGTGAAAACAGCACAACTCTCCTTCATAAATAAACTCGCTGGGGCCGCATTTGGATTACTCAAAATGGCCTTTTTGATAAGCGTTGTATTAATGTTTATCAATTCTGCCAGTGGTGAGTTTGACATTATTAGTAACGAGGTAAAAGAAGAATCGATAGTCTATGAACCTATTGAACCTATGGCACCTTATTTACTTCCTAAGATTCTAGAAGAAGCAGACCGTGTAGATCGTAATTTACGAGGCGATAGAATAGAGTCTCCTAGACCAGTCGATCAAGATTCATTGTCCCGATAATCTAAAACACTTAATAACAACAGATTACATTTTTGGCACAGTTTTCGAAAACGTTGTAGTAATAACTTTAATACAACGATTATGAGAACAATTACTACTTTTTTAGGAGCTATGTTGTTATTTGTTTTAACAACTAGTTGTGATGCAGACATTCAATTAGGAGATGGAGTAGTAGCACCTACTCTAGAACAAGTTGTAGAAGGTAAACAACTGTGGTACGTCGATTTAAATTATGTACACGATGATATTGATATACCATTTATTACACAGGCTTTTACCCTAAGTTTTGATTATGGAACCCTTATGGCCAATAATAACTTAGTTGGAGTGGGAAGTGCTGGCGCAGGTATGGGGATTTCTGTAGGATATTATGAAACATTTGAAAACACCTTGATTATACATCATGATATAGATGGTACTTATGAATTTGATGTTAGAGTAAAAGATTTTGACAGAATTCATCTTATCGATCCAGCTAGTGGTTCCCTTATACGATTACAAGGGTATCAAATAGGAAATTTTGATTATGACGCTCTGTTTTATGACAATATTCATTATTTCTTACAAGAGTATAGAGCGTGGGAAAAAACACTTACTAGCAATACAGGTGTTATAAATGAATTTGATAGAGAAAATTTCTTGAGTTTTTTTCCTAGTTACGATGGCGATACTTTTTTAAGTTCAAAAGACGCTCGCGGTACATCTATACAAAATTTATTATGGGATTATGAAGGATCGTACCTGGTTGAAAATCAGAATAATGATCTGATTAATAAATATTTAACGCTCCATTATGAAAATATAGGCAATGAAATGTTCGATCTTTACGTTATCAATGATAGAACGATAGAACTCTATCATATTTCCTCAGGAACAACATACCGTTTTACAGGAAAAGGATACATTCAGATTAAAAATTCTTCCGGAAAATCTAGATTACTAGATGTAAAAAAGAAGAAGTCATTATAAAGATTATTGGTTGGTTGGAAGCCGCCTGTTTAGCAATCCTTGCTTACGGGCGGTTTTTTTATGCAATAAATACTAATCTATTCCTAGCCAGTGTGGTATAATCCCTATTTTTGCGGCATAAAAATCACTCCATAGCATGGTACATTACAAGCACATTGAGATTGAGAAAAAGTGGCAAGAATACTGGGCCCAAAACAAAACGTTTAAAACCTTAAATCACAGTGAAAAACCTAAATTCTATGCACTAGATATGTTTCCGTATCCTAGTGGTGCTGGACTGCACGTAGGTCACCCATTAGGTTACATCGCTAGTGATATCGTTTCACGATACAAACGTCATACTGGTTTCAATGTACTACATCCTATGGGTTACGATAGCTTTGGTCTTCCTGCCGAGCAGTATGCGATACAGACTGGGCAGCATCCAGCAATCACAACTCGTGATAATATCGCTAGATACCGAGAGCAAATGGACCGTATCGGTTTTAGCTTTGACTGGGATCGTGAGGTAAAAACCAGTAATCCAGATTATTATAAATGGACACAGGAGATATTTATTTTACTTTTTGATAGCTGGTATGATAAAGATGCAGATAAGGCAAGACCTATAAGTGAATTAGAATCTCGCTTTCGCGAAAGCGGAACAACCACCATCAACGCTGCTACCGATGAAGATTTACCAGAATTCACGGCAGATGAGTGGAACAGCTATACCAAAGAAGAACAAGAGAAAATCTTGCTAGATTATCGCCTTACTTACCTGGCAGATACTGAGGTGAACTGGTGTCCGGCGCTAGGAACTGTACTGGCAAATGATGAGATAGTAAATGGTGTTTCAGAACGTGGTGGACATCCAGTAGTGCGCAAGAAAATGCGCCAGTGGATGATGCGTATCAGTGCTTATGCAGAGCGTTTATTAAATGACCTAGACGGATTAGACTGGAGCGATAGTATTAAAGAAATACAGCGCAACTGGATTGGGAAATCTGTTGGTGCTATGGTTAGTTTTAAACTAGACGAGCATAAAATTGATGTTTTCACAACACGACCTGATACTATTTACGGCGTTACTTTTATGACGCTGGCTCCAGAACATGAGCTAGTGGATAGCATCACAACCGATGCTCAACGCGATGCCGTTGAAGCTTATAAAAAAGCGACCGCAGCACGATCAGAACGTGAACGCATGGCAGATGTGAAAACCATAAGTGGTGTGTTTACTGGTGCTTATGCTACCCATCCAATAAGCGGTGAGAAAATACCGGTGTGGATAGGTGATTATGTACTTGCTGGCTATGGAACAGGAGCAGTAATGGCAGTACCGTGCGGTGATGAGCGTGATCATGCCTTTGCTAATTATTTTGCCGGTCAAGAAGGAATGCCAGCGATTAAAAATATTTTTGAAGGTGTGGATATTAGCGAAGAAGCCTACACTGCCAAAGACAACACACCTATCTGCAATAGCGATTTCCTTAACGGAATGAGCTACAAAGAAGCTATGGCGGCTGCCATAGCAAAACTTGAAGAGATAGGTGCTGGAAAAGGAAAAACAAATTATCGATTGCGCGATGCGGTTTTCTCTAGACAGCGTTATTGGGGTGAACCATTCCCAGTGTACTACAAGAACGGTTTACCACAAATGATAGATCGTGAGCATTTACCACTAGAATTACCAGAGGTTGATGAGTATTTACCTACTGAAGATGGTGCGCCGCCATTGGGACGCGCTACTACTTGGAGCTGGTGCACGATGGAAAACAAAGTGGTATCCAATGAAGACGATCGCGATTGCGTGTATCCATTAGAATTAAACACAATGCCTGGTTGGGCTGGTAGCTCTTGGTACATGTTTAGATACATGGACGCTAGCAATGAGAATGAGATGTTCTCAAAGGAAGCACAAGAATACTGGGAAAATGTAGACTTATATATAGGTGGTAGCGAGCATGCTACTGGTCACTTGTTATACAGCAGGTTTTGGGTTAAAGTGCTGCACGATCTTGGAAAAGTAACGGTCAACGAACCTTTTAAAAAGCTGATCAACCAAGGAATGATACTGGGTCAATCAGCATTTGTTCATCGTTGGGAATATGGAATAAAAAAAGGAGCTAAAAGGAAACCAATATTTTTCAGTCATGACTTAATTGAAAAAGCAGTTAAGGAAAAGGCTTTTATTGATGAAATAAATGATCAAGCGAAACATACTTACAAAGAACTGTTAAGCTATCATAAAGAGTTGAATAATTCAGAAGCTAGTTTTAATCACTTTACTCCTATTCATGTCGATCTTTCCGTAATTGATGATTTAAATAACAATTTGAATATTGAAAAGTTTAAAAATCACCCATTAAATATCGAATACAAAAACGCTTATTTTATCAGCTCTGATAATGTTTTTAAAGTCTCTCGTGAGGTAGAAAAAATGTCTAAGTCTAAGTTTAACGTAGTTAACCCAGACGACATTTGTGAGCAGTACGGTGCAGACACGCTACGTTTGTATGAAATGTTCCTCGGGCCACTAGAGCAAGCTAAGCCATGGAATACGGCTGGAATTACCGGAGTATATGGTTTCATCAAAAAGCTATGGAAACTCTATCATAACGAGAATGGATTCCATGTGAGTGATGAGAAGGCATCACCAGATAGCATGAAGACCTTGCATAAAACCATTAAGAAAGTTCGCGAGGATATCGAGAACTTCTCTTTTAATACTAGCGTTAGTAGTTTTATGATTGCTGTGAATGAGTTAACTACTCAAAAATGCAACAGCCGCGAAGTTTTAGAACCGCTTGCGATATTAGTGTCACCTTATGCGCCTCACATCGCAGAAGAGTTATGGTCACTACTAGGTCATGAGAAAAGTATAGCCTATGCTGATTTCCCTGTTTTTGAAGAAAAATACTTAGTAGAGAGCAGCAAGAAGTATCCTATCTCGTTCAATGGTAAAATGAAATTTACTTTAGAATTACCGGTTGATGCCAGTAAAGACGAGCTAGAAAAACTAGTGCTGGAAAATGACAAGGTTAAACAGCAGTTAGAAGGGAAGACAATTCGTAAAACGATTGTTGTACCTGGCAAGATCGTAAACTTTGTAGTAGGATAATTACATACATGAGCCGCAAATAGGGTTAAAAGTGTATCAGCTGGGCTGCTGAGAATTTTAAATGTACTTTTATAACTCATAAAACAACCTTTTTGAGCACAACACGTAAATTATTTCAGCAAACTGCCGTGTATGGAGTTGCTACCGTATTGCCTAGAGTGCTTACGGTATTACTTAATTTACTGTTGACAACCTTTATAGATACTAAACAAGATTTTGGTAATCTGTCCATCATCTTTTCATGGATCATCATTTTTAATGTTATACTTACCTATGGAATGGAAACCTCATTTTTTAGGTTTTATTCTCATTCAAAGAGTAAAAAAAAGGTGCTTAGCACTTCGCTACTTGGGTTATTAGCTACTACAACATTGTTTACAGTTATTGCCTTTCTCAACCTTGACCATATTGAGTTGTGGTCGGGTAAAAACAGTGAATACTGGCGTTGGGTGATTGGCGTACTAGCCTTAGATACTTTGATGGTCATACCATTTGCGTATTTAAGAGCACAAGGTATGGCTAAAAAGTACGCTATCATTAAAATGATTGACGTGGTTATTTCATTTGTTCTAACCACTTTTTTCTTAGTTTTTTTATCGGATTTTCCAGTAATACAACAGTGGTTTCCAACCGATAAAGTGGAGTTATTTTTCATTGCCTTGTTTACTCCCAAAATATTTTTGTTGCTACTACTCATCAAACCTTATTTCCATATAGAAGGTTTTGATTTTACCATTTGGAAACAAATGATGAAGTACGGTACTCCTATTCTGGTGGCTGGACTAGCATTTGCAATTAATGAAACTTTTGATAAGCAACTAATTGAATGGTTAAGTCCAGGTAATAGTACTGCCCAAGCTGGGTTGTACACTGCCTGTTACCGACTAGCGGTGGGAATGACCTTATTTGCCACTGCTTTTAAGCTAGGTGTAGAGCCTTTCTTTTTTAGTGAATCAAAGGATAAAAATGCTCCGCAGTTATATGCTTCCATTACCAAGATGTTTGTGATTCTAGGAGCAATCGCACTGGTGTTTTATATCACATTGATCGATATTGTTAAACTAGCTGTTATTGATAGTGATTATTACGAGGCTATTTTTATTGTTCCTTATGTGTTGGTTGCGTATTTCTTTTTTGGTATTTATCAATCATTGTCTGTATGGTATAAGGTAACCGACAAAACAAAATACGGAGCAATAATATCGGTGTTTGGAGCTATTATCACAATAGCAGCCAATGTCTTACTAATTCCTAAAATTGGTTATCTAGCTAGTGCAATTACAACCTGTGTAGCCTATGGAGTTATGATGATTGTTTCCTATCTATGGAGTCGCAAACATTTTCCTATTCCTTATGATATCAAGAATATTTTATTGTACTTGCTGCTATCAATAGGAGCTACGGTTGTAATCTTCTATCTTATAAGAGATTCATACGGCGCTGGTAGCTGGCAACAATACGTGTACGGCTTAAGCATTAGTTTGCTAGTGAGCGCTTTTATATTAGTTAGAGAAAAGAATTTTATACTTCAATTACTTAAGAAAAATGACAGTTAAAATCATCAATAAATCAAACCATGACCTGCCTCACTACGAGACATTAGGAAGTGCAGGAATGGATTTAAGAGCAAATCTTACAGAGTCAATCTCTTTAAAGCCACTAGAACGCACTATTGTAAAAACAGGATTGTTTATAGAATTACCGGTTGGGTATGAAGCTCAAGTACGTCCACGTAGTGGTCTAGCTGCCAAAAATGGAATCACTGTCTTAAACTCGCCTGGAACGGTTGACGCTGATTATCGTGGAGAAATTGGTGTTATTCTAGTTAATTTGTCCAATGAAGAATTTGTAATTGAGAACGGTGAACGAGTGGCACAATTAGTAATTGCAAAGCACGAGCGCGTTACCTGGAACGAGGTAGAAGTACTTTCTGATACTGATCGTGGTGCTGGCGGTTTTGGTAGCACTGGTGTAAAGTAAGGATTGTTGCTGTATGCTTTCGCGAAAGCGATACCTCAACCCAACTCTGTTTATTCTATTTAATAATTTTTACCTTAGCACATTAATCTAAAAATGCGCCCATCAGGGCTTTACATATGAAAATAATAGTACCTATGGCAGGTCGTGGTTCAAGACTACGTCCTCATTCACTAACTACGCCTAAACCATTAATACCAATTGCAAACAAACCTATAGTTAACCGATTGGTTACTGATATTGCTAGAATTTTAAAAGAACCCATCGAGGAAATTGCTTTTATTCTAGGTGATCCAGCATTCTTTGGTGATGACGTGGTGAATAACCTTGAAGAACTAGCAGAAAGTTTGGGTGCCAAGGCAAGTATCTACCGTCAGTTAAATCCGTTGGGAACTGGTCACGCCATTATGTGTGCCGAACCTAGTTTGTCTGGTCCAGCTGTAGTTGCCTATGCCGATACACTTATTAGAGCCGATTTTGACCTAGATCAAGCAGCCGATGCTGTTATCTGGACAAAACAAGTTGAACGACCAGAAGCCTATGGTGTTGTGAAACTTAATGAAAAAGATGAAATTGTTGAGTTGGTAGAAAAACCACAGGAATTTGTAAGTGACCAGGCCGTTATCGGTATTTATTATTTCAAAGAAATTGGTGATCTTAAGAAAGAGCTTCAGTTTGTGATTGATAATGAAATTATAAACGGTGGCGAGTACCAAATCAATGATGGAATCAAGCGTTTAATGGCCGCAGGAAATGTTTTTAAGACAGGAACGGTAGACGAGTGGATGGATTGCGGTAATAAAAATGTTGCTATAGACACCAATAACAAGATCATGCAGTTTATGATTACCGATGGTAGTGATGAAATTAAGCAAGAACCTAAATTGAGTAATTCAACAATTATAGAGCCATGTGTTATTGATCCTAGCGTTGTGATCAAGGATAGTACGATTGGACCTAACGTGTCCATAGGAGCTCATACTATTATTGAAAACTGCACTATTAAAAATTCATTAATTCAGAAAAGCAGCAGTATTAAAAACGCTACCTTAGATGAAGCAATGATAGGTAATCACGTGAAGTATGACGGTGATTTTACAAAAATCAGTATAGGAGATTACACGATAATGGAATAATTGTTGACTCATGAACAGCATGACTAGAAAAATCATATTTTTTTCACTTTTAACCTTAGGGTTACAAGTTCATGTTGGTGCTCAAGAACAAGGTGAGCAAGATGAGGTTAATGTGGATTTGCTACAGGATGTTTCAAGTGAATTTAAAGAGAAGTTTTTTAACGCACTTACTGAAAAAGCAAAGGAAAACCACAACAAAGCCATAAATATTCTATTAGAGTGTGAAGAACTAGAGCCTAATGCTGCGATAATTCAATTTGAACTGGCAAAAAATTATGAGGCAATTTCCGCTTTCGCGAAAGCGGAACAATCCTTACTAAGAGCCATTGAAATAGATGGGAAAAGAGAATGGGTTCTAGACAAGTTATATGATGTTTATGATAAGCAACAAAAGTTTGATGAAGGACTTGAAATTCTAGAAGAACTCACGCAAATTAATCCGATTTATGAAGAGTTGTTGCCCTATCAATACTATAGAACGCAGCAATATCAAAAATGTGTTGATATAATCGATAAGTTGGATAAGCGATTGGGCACTGACAAGCGACGCACCTTTTTACAATCACAAGCAAAAAAGCAGCTAGGAATCGTTGAGGATTTAAACAAGGACATCACAGGAGCTTTAGCTAGAATCCAAAATGATGATAAAGATGAACAGGCATATATTGAGCTTATTTATTATTACAGTAAAAAGAAAGATCAAGAGAACACTCTAAAGTATGCTGAATTATTAGACAAAAATGTCCCTGATAGTGATAAAGCCCATCTCGCTTTGTATAAAATTTATCTGGATGCAGGTAGGTTAAGAAAAGGAATACGTAGCATGAAAAAGGTTTTTAAATCACCGCAGTTTGATGATGAAACCAAGGTGCGCGTACTCAATGATTTTATTACTACTAGTACGCATGATGATGAACTCATGGATGATGTAAAGGATGCGATTGATGTTTTTTCAGATTATGTAGAAAACCCTGAAGCCTTTACGGCTCTAGGAGCCTATTATTTGGAGAAAAAGAATGATCCCAGTGCGGCACTTGCTTTTTATGAAAAAGGATTGGAAATTAATGATCAAGACTTTGATCTTATAAAAAAGGCAGCTTTATTATCTATAGACGTTAAGGATTACAGCAAGGCTCATGATATATTAGAAAAAGCATTATCCTACTTTCCAGCCCAACCTTTGTTCTATTTGTTAGATGGTGTTGCCTTAAATTATCTTGATAAACCTGATGATGCTATTGAACGCTTGGAATCTGGAATGACCTACTTATTAGACGAGATTCAATTGGAACGAGATATCTATCAACAGCTTGCTATAAGCTATGATAAAAAAGGTAATGCAACACAAGCAGTAAAAATGCGTTCTAAAGCTCAAGAATTATCTAAAAAATTATAATGAAATTGAGATACTTACTAGTACCAGCTCTATTAATCATAGTAGCATGTGGTACTCAAAAATCATCAACAACTGCTCTAGCTACTGCAAAGAAGGCTAAGGTGGTGCGCAGTCATGATAATTCAGAACTTGAGTTTAATACACTCAAGGCTAGACTAGGTGTGGATTATGAAGATGACAAGCAATCTCGAAATATTACCATGAACCTGCGCATGGAAAAAGGTGAGAAAATATGGATGAGTGCGAGTATTCTAGGACTCACTCTAGCCAAAGTTTATATCACACCTGATCGTGTACAGTTCTATGAAAAAATTAATAAACGCAGTTTTGACGGTGATTTTAGATTAATAAGTGATTTTCTAGGTGAGGATTTGACTTTTGAACAACTAGAAGATGTTTTGCTAGGTCAAGCGGTTGAAAATTTGAGTAATCATGAGTTTACCATTCAAAATAACGAGTATCAATTCAAAACTGAAGATGTTATCACCAAGCTCTTTCGTTTACGACCATCTGATTTTAAATTGGTAGAGCAATCTGTTCTTAAAGCTGAAAATAATTATCTAACTATAAATTACCCTGAATATCAAGAGGTAGATAATCGTTTATTGCCTCGTACGGTAAAAATCGATGCAAAACGAGGAAAACGTTTTTCTCAAGTAGTACTTACCTTCAAAAGTGTAGAATTCAATAAAGAGCTATCCTTTCCGTTTGAATTACCAGATAATTATCGCAAAATCGAGTTATGATTAAAAAGTTAGTGGTTGTTTTATTAGTAGTTTTTTGTGGTGTACATGGGACGGCACAAACTCAAAAAGAACTGGAACGCAAGAAAGCCGCTATCCAAGATAAAATCAATCAATATGATAGATTGTTAAAAGAAGTACGTCAAGAAGAAAATACAATGACATTACTTCTAGAGACTCTCGATAAAAAAATAGCAAGTACTCAGGAAATTATTACCATCACAAATCGTGAAGCAAATGCTCTTACTCGAGCTATTAAGAACAACAGGACCGAGATTAAGAAACTAGATGAAGAAGTAGAGTCTCTCAAAAAGGAATATGCTAGTATGATTGTAAAAGCGTACAAGAGCAAGAATGATCAAAGTAGATTGATGTTTTTACTGTCTTCAGAAGATTTTTTGCAAGCATACAAAAGAGTACAGTATTTGAAATCTATTGCCGATTACCGCAAGAAACAAGCAAATGAAATTAGTGAGAAAAGTGCCCAGCTCAAGCAGAAGACTGAGAAGTTAGAGATCGATAAAAAGCAAAAGGAAATTGTAGTCGCTCAAAATCGAAAACAAAAAAAAGAATTGAGTAAGGACAAAACGGAGCAGGAGAATATGCTGGCTGTGGTAAACGCCAATAAAAAGAAGTACAGTTCGCAATTCAAAGAAGCCGCAAAAGAACGAGATCGTCTAGACCGTGAAATCAAAAAACTAATTGCAGCTAGAATTAAAGAATCCTATAAAGGATCAGGTAAAAAAGTAGATAAAAACAAATTTTTTCTTACTCCAGAAGCCAAGGCACTAGCGGCAGACTTTAAATCAAACAGAGGTAAACTACCATGGCCTGTTAATGAAGGCTTTGTTTCACGTAAATATGGAGAAATGCCTTCTCCAATAGATAGAAATGTCCGTATTTATTCAAATGGCTGGCGTTTTCAAACGCCTAAAGGTGAAAGTGCACGGGCTGTTTTCTCTGGTGAAGTCGATGCTATTGTTAAGAAACCAAATGGTATTTTAATAGTGTATATTCGTCATGGAAACTACACTTCTGTTTATAATAATTTGAAATCTGTTGCTGTATCAAAAGGTGATAAAGTCAAGGTATACGATACAATTGGAGAGGTTTTTACCAATCGAGCAGGAGTTTCTGAACTGCGATTTATCTTAATGGAAGATACAAACACGCTCAATCCTGCCTACTGGCTTTTAAAAGGGTAAAACTTAAACGGCTACCGCCATAGTGGCTATTGAGATTTTTATATCAGGAATTTTTAGAAGTTCATGCGCACAACTACTTAATGTAGCTCCTGTAGTTATCACATCATCAACTATTAATAAATGCTTGCCTTGTAAGGTAACATCATTAAGTTCAAAAACAGCTTGTTTGATAGCATGGCGCTCTACTTGATTTAATTGAGCTTGCTTCCGTGTATTTTTAGTCTTGATAAGAATATCCTCACGATAGTCTGCCTGGATAGCTTGTGCAATTTCTTTCCCAAAACCCGTCACCTGGTTATAGCCTCTTACTTTTTTTCGTTTAGGATGAATAGGTACTGGTAAAACCACGTCTATCTGCTCAAACTCTTTTTTATTTTTTATTTCTCTAGCCATCCACTTGCCTAAATACTCACTTATTCCTTCTTGTTTTTTATACTTGAGCTGGTGAATGAGCTGTTGAACAGCACCTATTTTTTCATAGTAAAATAAACTTGTAGCATTTTCTACAGGTACTCTCGCAAAAAATAAATCTTTAATTTGTGTATCCTTATTTTTATGATGTAGCGCTAGTGGTAGGTGTGCAATGCATGTAGTACACAGCTTCTCTTCTCCAGGAGTAAGCAAGGTAGTACAAGCCATGCATGATGGTGGATAAAAGAGGTTAAATAAATCTAAAAACAAGTTTTTCACAAATTATTTTCTAGCTTGCTGCGTTATAAAGATAAACAACCTATAAAAATGACTAAGGAAAAAGACAATCGTATTTATAAGGTGCTCCTAGGATTATTGCTGTTAGGATTGATAGCAGTAAGCGTTTGGGCCTATAAAAATTACAACGAGAACGAATCTATTAAAGCCGATTTAAGAGACGAGCAAGTTCAAATTCAAAAAGAGCTAGCAAACATAAGTGCAGAGTATACTGCCGAGATTGATAAAGGGAACGTCCTAAATGCAGAATTAACTAGCGCAAATGACCGAATTACTAGACTCGTTGATAGTGTAAGTAGGCTAGAAGCTGATGTAAAAGTAATTTCTAGATTAAGAAAGGAACTAGCAAAAATTAAACAAGAGCGCACAGCTTTAAAAGAACGTATAACCGTCCTAGAAACTTTAAATAAAGACTTGTCAAGAGTTAATGATAGTACACTTGCTGCGCTCAATGAAGAAATGATTAAAAGTCAGGAGCAAAGCGACATGCTATCAAAATTAAATGAGAATATGTCTAGAGCAGCAACTCTTGTTCCTACAAACTTCACTACTCAAGGCGTTATCATACGTCGTAGCGGTAAACAAATTGAAAATGACAAAGCACGACGAGTTGATGATTTAAAAGTATGCTTTACCTTGCCGCAAAATCCGCTGGCTCAAGATGGCGTTACTGAATTTTACCTTCAAGTAATAAATCCAGAAAATAATGTAATTGGTAGTAAAGCGCAGCAGCAGTTTGACGGCCAGTCACTTACTTACTCTAAACTAGTTAAGTTCAATTATCAGAATAAGGAACTAGATATTTGCGAGTTGATTAATGCTAGCGAGGATGAGATAACTTCAGGTCGTTACCGTATTAATTTATACAACGGTCCAGTGAGAATAAGTAGTAGCGAGATTACACTTAGATAAAAATTGAGTCGTAAACTTTATAACCGTTCTAGAAATAGAGCGGTTTTTCTTTTTTTACGCTTTCGCGAAAGCGAAAAAAACACAAACACGTCGCACAAGACAACACTTTTTTTACCTTTGCAGCTATGGCAAAAAACAACGATCAGGATCAGTTTAAAAAAGTACTCTCACATGCTAAAGAGTACGGTTATGTCTTCCAATCCAGTGAAATTTATGATGGCTTACAAGCCGTTTATGATTATGGACAAAATGGAGCAGAGCTTAAAAAGAATATAAGGGAATATTGGTGGCAAGCAATGACCCAATTGCATCAAGAAATTGTTGGTATAGACGCTGCCATTTTCATGCACCCGACTACATGGAAAGCCAGTGGTCACGTTGATGCTTTCAATGACCCATTGATAGACAATAAAGATTCAAAAAAGCGCTATCGCGCTGATGTGCTTATTGAGGACTATTGCGAGAAATACTTGCAAAAAGCAAACAAAGAGGTTGAAAAAGCTCGTAAACGTTTTGGAGAAAGTTTTGACGAGGATATGTATCGCAAGACAAATCCACGTGTTCTAGGATACCTAGAAAAAGCGACCGAGCCAACCGCAAGACTAGCATCTTTACTGGAAAATGAGGATCTAGCAGGAGTAAAAGCACTTATCGAGGAATTGGAAATTAAATGTCCTGTTTCTGGATCAATGAATTGGACCGATGTAAGACAGTTCAATTTGATGTTTGGGACTAAATTAGGAGCCAGTGCAGATACAGCAACAGATTTATATTTAAGACCCGAGACCGCTCAAGGAATTTTTGTAAACTTTCTAAACGTGCAAAAAACCGGTCGTATGAAAATTCCATTTGGAATTGCTCAAACAGGTAAGGCATTTAGGAATGAGATTGTTGCTAGACAATTTATATTCCGCCAGCGTGAGTTTGAACAAATGGAGATGCAATACTTCGTTAAACCTGGAACTGAACTCGAGTGGTTTGAAATTTGGAAAGAAAGACGCATGGCGTGGCATCAATCTCTAGGAATTGATCAGTCTAATTATAGATTTCATGATCATGAAAAACTAGCACACTATGCAAATGCCGCAACCGATATTGAATTTGATTTCCCGTTTGGATTTAAAGAGTTAGAAGGGATACACTCAAGAACAGATTTTGACCTTAAGGCTCATGAGGAACACAGTGGTAAGAAGCTTCAATTTTTTGATCATGAAGAAAATAAAAGTTATGTACCTTATGTAATCGAGACTTCAATAGGTTTAGATAGAATGTTTTTGGCTGTTTTTTCTAATGCTTTACAAGATGAAGTTTTGGAAGATGGTAGTGAGCGTACAGTCCTTAAAATACCAGCGGTACTTGCACCTGTAAAAGCAGCTGTTTTACCACTGCTTAAAAAGGATGGTTTACCAGAAATCGCACAAGAAATTATAGATGATCTTAAATGGACTATGAACGTTCAATATGATGAGAAAGATGCTATAGGTCGTCGTTATAGACGTGCTGATGCTAATGGAACACCATTCTGTATAACTATCGATCACGACACCAAGGAAGATAAAGCTGTCACAGTTCGTAATAGAGATACTATGACTCAAGAAAGAGTTGCGATTGCAGATCTTAAATCATATCTAGAGCCTAAAGTTGCTATGAGCGAGTGGTTAAAAAAGATCTAGAGTAATCCTGTAATACTTAAAGTAAAAAGCCGAATACTTCTTTAGTATTCGGCTTTTTTTATTCTAGCTCTACAAGTACTGGACAGTGGTCACTGTGCACAGCTTCTTGTAAAATTACAGACCTTTTTACACTTGATTCTAGCGGTGTTGTAACCATGTGATAGTCCAATCTCCATCCTTTATTTCTTGCTCGACTACCACCGCGGTAGCTCCACCAAGAATATTCATCGGGTTGATCATTAAACATTCTAAAAGTGTCTATAAATCCACTTTCAACAAATTGATCCATCCAAGCTCTTTCTTCTGGTAAAAAACCACTTGTGTTTTTAAGTCTTACTGGATCATGGATGTCAATAGCTTTGTGACAAATATTATAATCACCACAAATTAATAGCTGCGGTCTTTCACGTCGTAGTTCTTCTGTGTAGGCTAGAAAGTCATCCATGTATTGGAATTTGAAGCTCAGTCTAGCATCATTAGTTCCACTAGGCAGGTACATACTCATAATAGAGAGATCTCCATAATCTACTCTTAAGTTACGACCTTCATTGTCCATGTACTCAATTCCAGTACCATATTCTACATGGTCTGGCTGCGTTTTACATAAAATAGCAACACCGCTATATCCTTTTTTTTGAGCTGAAAAATAGTACTGGTATTCGTATCCAGCTTCTGAAAAAGCATCTTTATCAACTTGATCTTCGGTAGCCTTTATCTCCTGTAAACAAAGTACATCTGGATTTGCAGCTTTTAACCACGTGATAAAATCTTTTTTCATGGCTGCTCGTATTCCGTTTACATTGTAGGAGATAATTTTCATAGGATATAATTTATTTCAAAAGTAGGAGTAAGATCGCTTTATACAAAGGAACAAACTAATAATCTATTGTAATTCGGACCTAATAAAGTCCTTACTAGAAGTTACCTTTGCAATCTTTAAAAACAAAAATTATGGCAAGAGTTCTTACAGGTGTCCAGTCTACTGGAACACCTCATTTAGGTAACCTATTAGGAGCTATTTTACCAGCAATTGAGATGAGTGAACAGTCTGAAAATGAATCTTTTCTTTTCATCGCCGATTTACATTCGCTTACTCAAATTAAAGATGGTGAACAGCTTAGGGCTAATACGTATTCAACTGCCGCTGCCTGGCTTGCTTGTGGTTTAGATACTTCTAAAACTACATTTTATCGCCAGAGCGATGTGCCTCAAGTAACAGAACTTAATTGGTACTTAAATTGTTTTTATCCATACCAAAGACTTACACTAGCTCATAGTTTTAAAGACAAAGCAGATCGTCTAGGAGATGTTAACGCAGGTCTTTTCACTTACCCAATGCTTATGGCTGCAGATATACTATTGTACGACGCGCAAGTCGTACCAGTTGGTAAGGATCAGTTACAGCATATAGAAATGACCAGAGATGTAGCGGGAAGATTTAACAATGCAATGGGTGAAACCTTGATTG
Organism: Nonlabens sp. SY33080; assembly: GCF_011784885.1. NCBI lineage: Bacteria > Pseudomonadati > Bacteroidota > Flavobacteriia > Flavobacteriales > Flavobacteriaceae > Nonlabens > Nonlabens sp. SY33080. The sequence goes on along the minus strand of NZ_CP050461.1, from coordinate 1,952,905 downwards.
AACCACAAGCAAAGCTTCAAGAGTCTACTATGTACGTTCCAGGTACTGATGGGGAGAAAATGAGTAAGTCTAGAGGAAATTACATAAATATTTTTCAAACTGATAAAAAATTGCGCAAGCAAATCATGTCAATTGAAACTGATAGTACGCCTCTAGAAGATCCTAAAAATCCTGATACCTGTAATGTATTTGCTTTATATAAGATTATAGGTAGTGAAGATGAGGTTGCTGCTCTCAAAGCTAAGTACCTAGCCGGTAATTACGGTTACGGTCACGCTAAACAAGCGTTGTACGAACTTATTTGTGAACGATTTGCGACAGCGCGTGAACGCTATAACTATTTCATGGAAAACAAGCACGAGATAGATGCTGCTCTTGAACAAGGCGCGCAAAAGGCTGGTGCTATTGCAAATGAGACTTTAAAACGCGTGCGTAAAAAAGTAGGATATTAAGCAAACAGACCTGTAAGTTCTGCATCAATTTTATTGATGATATCACCTAGATCTTCAGGGTTATTTACAAAATCTATGTGATCCACGTCTATGATTAGGAGATTTCCCTTGTTGTAGCCGTGGATCCATGCTTCATAGCGCTCGTTAAGTCGACTTAAATAATCAATAGATATTGAGTTTTCATAATCGCGCCCACGCTTTTGAATTTGGCCAACAAGATTAGGGATGCTACTGCGCAGATAAATTAAAAGATCTGGTGCAGCAACTAGTTTTTCCATTAGATCAAATAGTGATGCATAGTTATCAAAATCACGTTGAGATAGCAAGCCCATCGCATGCAAGTTAGGGGCAAAAATATTAGCATCTTCATAAATGGTTCTATCCTGAATAATTTTTTTACCACTTTCTCTAATTTCCAGCACTTGACGGAAACGGCTGTTTAAAAAGTAAACTTGCAGGTTAAAGGACCATCGTTCCATATCGGTATAGAAATCTTCCAAATATGGATTTTCAAGGACATCTTCAAATTGTGGAGTCCATTTGTAATGTTTTGCTAGTAATTTAGTAAGGGTTGTTTTACCAGCGCCTATATTTCCCGCAACAGCTATATGCATGATCTATTTCTTGAAATTCAACTCTAGGCTGTGAATCTTGCCTGAGCTCCAAATATAAAGGTTTCCCGTCTTTAGATGAAAGCTTTTGTTGTTTTCAGTAATCAAAATTTCCTTTGGGATTTTGGTTGTTTCGCTTTCGCGAAAGCGAAAATCTTTACCAAAATTATAGGATGTAACATCATTGCCTTGAATTATTACCAATTGTTCTAGATGATAGGCTAGCATTGCGCCATTCAAACTCAAAGTTGATGCCTTACTACCATAAGTATTGAATGAAATTAAAGAGTCGTCTACGTGAACATGGCAGAAGTTATAATCGGTATATAAATGTCGTATGTTGCCTTTAATAACTGGTGTTGAAGAGATGATTCTATTATTGATATAATCGTATAATTCTATTTGATTAGTATCGGCATTGAGCATCCATAAACGTCTATCACCTGCAAGCTGGACTTTACTAATGAATCTTAGTGGATTAAGTGTACTTAAGGTTACTCGCTGTATTTCATTGAGTCTGTTGTCAAGAATTACAACGGTTTGAGTATCCTCATAAAAAACGACGATTTTAAGTGGATTAAGTAAATCTACACTGGTAATAGGCCCTAATTGTATGTCAAAGTAGTTTGTAGATTGTGTGGTGGTTTTTTTGACTAGAGCTTGATCTTTTCCATAGTACAAAGCACCAAAGTCATCAATGCCATAAAACTCCTGCATGTCCACAGGTGTTTTAATTTCCTGGCACATACCGTACAAACAAAAAAGAAGAATTAAGTATTTCACAGTATAAAGGTACTTCTTTTAAACGCAGTACTCTTTACCTTATTCTCCAACTATTAGTTTATATCCAAAACCTCTAACATTAACAATTTCGATGTTTTCATCTTTGGCTAGTTTTTTACGCAATTTGGTAATGAACACATCCATACTGCGCCCAGAAAAGAAATCATCATCACCCCAAAGTTTTTTAAGGATGTAAGTACGGTCTAGTACTTTGTTCATTTTAAGAACAAGATGGTAGAGTAGGTGAGATTCTCTATGTGTGAGTTTAATTATTTCATCATTGATTTTAAGTTCTTGTTTTGGGAAATTAAAATCGTAATTACCAATTTTATAATGGCTTGCTGTTTTTTGAATATTTTGTCTGGTAAGTAGGTTCTTAATTCGCACGATAAGCTCTTCCATGGAAAACGGTTTTTTTAAATAATCATTACCGCCTACATGAAATCCTTCTAGAACATCATCGGTTTGTGATTTTGCAGTAAGAAAAATAATAGGTACTTCGTCATTAAGTTGGCGTACATTTTTTGCTACTGTAAACCCATCCATTTCGGGCATCATAACGTCCAGTACTAAAATGTCATAATCGTTTTTTTCAAATGCTTCTAATGCTAGTTTACCATTTTCAAAGTGATCCACGTCAAATCCTCTGGAATCTAAACTTTCACTTACAATCATTCCTAGTGCTGGTTCGTCTTCAGCTAATAAAACTTTAGTAGTTATTTGTTCCATGAGGTATTTCTATTTTAAACTTAGTATTTGGTTTTATGGCAACAGAAATGGTGCCACCGTGCTTTTCAATAATTGTTTTTGTGTAAAATAATCCGATACCAAAGCCCTTTACATCGTGTCTATTCCCTTGACTTACCCTGTAAAATTTATCGAATATGTTTTTAGAGTCTTTATAGCTTAGACCAGTTCCACTATCGCTCACTTCAATTACAGCGTTATCAACAGTTTCACTCAAGGTTACTTGGATTTCATCGCCACCATATTTAAAGGCATTATCTACAAGGTTATTGATAGCATTTTCTATATGAAAAGGATCTACACGGCTGTAAATTTCGTCATTTGTAATATTGATCGATAAGGACTTATCATTTCGATTTTGATACTTGTTGATTACGTTTTCTATAACCTCTGCTAGATTGGTAGCATTTTTCTCGAGCACTAATTCTTTACTGTCTAAAGTAGCAGTTTCAAGAATTTTCTCAACCATAACATTAAGTTTTGCTAATTGGTCACGTCCCATCGACAAGTATTTGTCTGTTTTTTGTGGATCACCAGATCCTGCAAAATTCTGAATCGCTTCTAGTGCTACACCAGCAGTCGCTATAGGTGTTTTAAATTCATGTGTAATATTTGAGATAAGATCATTCTTCATTTCGTGAAGCGCTTTTTGGTTGCGTATTACCACGACTAGATAGAACAAACATGATATGACACCTACAATTAAAAGGGCACTCAGTAGAATTCCTGTAAGATTTTGTTTAAGCAGTTCACCACGATAATTTCCATAGTACAAAGTAACATTGTGACTAGCTGGCATAAGTTCTGTTTCTGGTTGAGTGCTGTATTGAAAATCAGGTTTTACAACGGTACTAGGGTCACTAGTATTCATCAAGTTGAAATCTAGATTAATCTTGCGCTTTCGTAAGTTTTCCTGAAAATTTTGTGCTAGTTGAGGTACATTAAGTTCATCTTCCTTAAAACTCAATATGATCTTGCTGGTAAGAGCGGTTACTTGCTCTTCAAAACCATCATCACCAGTTTCACCAGAACTAAATGTAACAGATTGAGATTCCCTAGTAATCGTATTAGGATCAAAAGAAAATCTATTTTTACGCAATCGTTCTTCAAAGATTTCAAGAGAATCTAGATTGTCTCCAGATACTACGGTTATTCCTTTAAGATCATCAATTTTTACATCATCAACACTAAATTCCAGAGCGGTAGTTATATTACGTATACTGTCGACCCTTTTAAAGAATTTATCAAGACCAATTTCCCCAACACTACCTTTCATGAGTACTCCAAAGTTATTGCGTTGTGCTAGATCGGTGTAATAATCGTCTATACTTTGATCCAGGCTGGTCTGTACATCTGCAATAAGTTTACGTTCAGCTTCTTTGTAATTCTTGAAATTCCAATAGACTTGTATGGCTAGGGTAAATAGAATTACAACAGAAATAAATATGAGAAGGAAACGGTACTTTCTATCTTTCATGTGGTAAAGGTGCATCAAACCAAACTTATAAACCAATACGATTAACACATATTAACCTTGCTTAAGAATTGTATTTCTTTGATTTACCCATATTTGTATATCAAAAACCTAAACTATGATTACTATTACTCGCTATGTATTACTGGTATTGGCCTTGATTTTTGCAAAAACAAGTCTATTACAAGCTCAAGAATTTAAAGGTATCGCAACTTATCAAAGTAAAATGATAATGGATACAGAAATGGACAGTACAGCTGTTAAAGAAATGGGCGCAGAAATGGCCAAAGCCATTCAAAACGCTCTCCAAACTGCAGGAGAAGCTGAATTCACTTTACAATTTACTCGTACTGAATCCCTATATGAAGAGGTAAAGCAACTGGAAAAACCTCAACCTAAAATGGAAGGTTTATCTATAACGATTAGTGGAGATGGTAGCGCTTATGGAACTACCTATAAAGACCTAGAGAAGGGAACTTATTTAAGAGAAGATAAGATTCAAGGAAAAGAATTTTTAATCAGTGATGATCTTGAAAAATGGGATTGGAAAATTACTGGGGAACAAAAGAAAATAGGGAATTACACTGCTATAAAAGCTACTTATGTAATTCCAAAGCCAGAACTCACTGAAGAGGAAAAGAAAGAAAAAGAAGAAAAAGAGCAAAAAGAAGGAGTAAGTATATTAGACAGCATTCCACAAGAAGATACGGTAGTTACTGCTTGGTTTACACCTGAATTGCCAGTTCAAAATGGTCCAGGTTCCTACCACGGTTTACCAGGTTTGATTTTGGAAGTAAGTGACGGGTCTACCATTTTACTGTGTACCAAAGTGGAACTTAATCCAGAGAAATTCAAGCTTAAAAAACCCAAAAATGGTAAAAAAATATCATTAAGCGATTTTGAGGAATTACGTGAGAAAAAACAAAAAGAAATGATGGAACGTTTTAAAGGAAGACGTTCTGGCGACACTCAAGTAATCATGATTGGTGGATAAAGGTTAAAAGTTTCTTAACGCTTGAAACTTTAATGGGCTTATGTAGTCCAACCCATTGTGGTAAAACCATATTAATCTAAAACCCGATTATGAAAAAGATATTTTTTGCTCTTATTGCACTGGCGGCAACTGTTGCGACTGCACAAGAGATTTCTGGCGAGGCTACCTACCTATCTAAAACAAAAATGGACACCAGCTGGATGGATGAGAACCGTAATCTTACTCCAGAACAACGCAAGCGTATTGAACAAAACATGAAAAAGATGAGTGAAAAAACTTTTACACTCACTTTTAATCGTAACGAATCCATGTACAAGGAAGAAAAGGAGCTGCAAACTCCAGGTCGTGGTGGTCGCGGCTGGGGAAATTGGATGGGTACCAGTATGTCAGGCGATAAATACAAAAACTTAGAAGAAAAAGTATGGTTAGAAGAACGAGACATGTTCGGAAAACAATTTTTAGTAACTGATAGCCTGCACACTATTGAATGGGAGATCACGGGAGAACAGCGTCAAATAGGCCAATACCCAGCCATCAAAGCTATAGGAACTAAAAAGAACAATAGTTTGGATTGGAGTAGTTTCCGACGTCGTCAACCTAAAAATGCCGAAGAAAAGAAAAAGGATAGCATTGCCATGAAAGAAGGTCGTTTTGAAGACGTATACGAGCAAGCCGATGAAATTAAAGTCATTGCTTGGTTTACACCAGCTATTCCAGTACAACACGGTCCTGCAGAATATGGTGGTTTACCTGGTTTGATTCTTGAATTAAATGCAGGAGAAACTACGTTATTATGTAGTAAAGTCGTTATGAATCCAGCGGAGCCTGAGGAAATTAAAAAACCTAAAAAAGGTGAGGTCATTAACGAGGAAGACTACAACGAATTGTTTACAAAAAAAATGCAAGAGATGCGCCAGCGTTTTAGAGGACGTGGTCGTCGTGGATAACATCTTAAAAACCCGAACATTTTAACCTACCTGTTCGGGTAATTTTTTACAACTTTACTTATGAAAAAGAATATTCTTATAGCCATTTTGTGCTTATTTGTTTTCGCTTTCGCGAAAGCGCAATCTGTTAAAATCACAGGAGTGGTGGCAGATAGTTTAGGAAATACGTTAGGTATGGCAAACGTAATCGCCTATCAGCAAGATAAAAATTTAGGTGCCTTTGGTATCACAAATGATCAAGGTAAATACCAACTTTTAAATCTTAAAAAAGACAGTACATACATTCTCAAGGTGTCTTTTTTAGGATTGAAAACTATTGAAGATACAGTCAAAAATATCCAAACAGATCTAGTTAAAAATTATATCATGTTAAATGGCGCCGATGAACTTGACGCAATTAACATTGTCTATGAGATGCCGGTTTCCATAAAAGGTGATACCATCGTTTACAATGCCGATAGTTTTACCAATGGAACTGAGGATAAACTAGAAGATACCCTTAACAAATTACCAGGTGTTGAAGTAAATGAGGATGGAGACATTCTTGTAGAAGGTAAACAGGTTGAGAAAGTCATGGTAGAAGGTAAAGATTTCTTTGAAGGTGATAGTCGCTTAGCTACAAAAAACATCCCAGCAGATGCAATTGATAAAGTACAGGTTCTTAGAAATTATAATAATCGCAGTCAATTAAAGGGTCTAGGAAACGATCAAGATAGAGTCGTGATTAATTTGAAGTTGAAAGAAGGGAAAAAGAAATTTTGGTTTGGAGAAGCTACTGTAGGAGCTGGTTATGGTGGTGACAAAGCTAGGTATATCATCCAGCCTAAAGCCTTTTATTACAGTGAAGATTTCTCAATGAATATTTTAACTGACTTTAATGATTTAGGAACACCTGCTTTCACTGGTCGAGATTACTTTAGATTCATAGGTTTTAGTCGTCGCGATACAAGACAGAACAATTCTAGTATAAACGTTCAAGCTCAAAACCCTTTAAACGTATTTCAGGGTAATCGAGCCCTTAATATAGAGAGCCAGTTTGGTGCACTTAACACATCATGGTCGGTTAATAATAAGTTGGATATAAGTTCATTTGCCATAGTTTCTAAAAACACAATCGATACTCGCAGTACGAGCAGAAGAACCTTTGTGGATAATTCTAATACTGAGGAAACGGATAATAGAGGTGTAGATGAAACAGTTGCCGCTTTATTTAAATTGGGAGCAGAGTATAACCCTACTGATGCGTTTACTCTAAGTTATGATGGAAGATTCAATTATGCAGACCAGCAAGGTGTAAGTGATTTAAGTTCTATTGATCGTGAAGCAGATCGTAGTATAGATACTCGTGATGAACAACAGCCTATTACGTTTAACCAGTCTTTAAATATGTACTATACCGCAAACGAGAAAAACATTTTTGCGTTTGAAAGTCAGTTTTTGAATCAGTACGAGGATCCTTTTTACAATGCAGTTTTAGATATAGATCCTTTTGACCCAAACACAAATACGGAACCTTTTAACGGTAGACTAGGTATAGGTGAGCAGGATATTTATAATATCAATCAAGAACAATTTGTTAACACAAATAAGTTGGATGCAAAGCTGGATTATTACTATGTATTAAACAAAAAAAGTAATTTAAACTTTACTGTAGGAACAAGTTATGTGTCTCAAAACTTTGATTCAGATATATTTGAGATTCAAGCAGATGGAACTCGTAACGAATTACAAGATTCAGATTTACGCAATGATGATGTGAACTTTGATTTCTTAGACGTTTATGGAGCTGTTCATTATAAAGCTATTTTAGGTAAGTTCACCATAACACCTGGATTAACTGCGCATTCATTTCAAACAAAGGACAGACAGAATGGAGTTACCAATACTATCGAAACGGAACGTGTTGTACCGGACGTAGAAGTACGTTATGATTTTAGAAGTTCAGAAACTTTGACACTTAACTACGATCAAAATGTAACTTTTAATGATGTAAATAGTTATGCCAATGGTATTTTATTTAGAGGTTATAGTTCCCTACAAAGCGGTAACAATCAGATAGAAGGAGCTTTGAATGATCGAGTAAGATTAAGCTATCGTAACTTCAACATGTTTAATTACACTACCATATTTGGTAATGTTACCTACACACGATTAACTGATGCTATTCAAAATGAAGTGGCTTTAGATGGTATCAATCAAGTTTCTCGTCCTATAAATGCATTATTGCCTAATGAATCTTTAAGTGCAACAGGTTCTTTTGGTCGAGAAATAAAGAAGATTCAAGCTACTGTGACAGCAAATGTAAGTTGGTCAGAGAATAACAATATTATCAATAATATTACTCAAACAGCTACAAACTTCAATCAAAACTATAGTTTCAGAGCTCGATCAAATTTCCAAAAGGGAATTAATTTCAGTTTACAATACGCCCTTAATCTTAACAATAGTGAGAATGGTAACTTTGAAAATGATGCAACAACAAACAGTATAAACTTAGATTTAGATTATCAACTAGGTAAGAGCTGGTTGTTCAAGGCAGGATATGATTACAACATTTTCACTGCAACTGGTGATGTAGAAAATAACTTTGAATTTTTTGATGCTAGTATCCGTTATCAAAAACCAGACTCCAGATGGAGGTACGAGTTAATCGCAACAAACTTATTAGATACCGATGCTAATATTCGTAATTCATTTGGTCAAATTGCAACAAGTACCAACGCAACTTTTGTTTTACCCAGATACGTATACTTTAGAATGAGATTTGACATATAAGTATTTGTGGTTTAAGTCAATTAAATAGAAATGAGTTACATGTGTTTTTGATTTATCATTACCAAATTAACTCATCACAAAAACCTCAAAGAGATTAATCTTTGAGGTTTTTGGATTTAATAAATTGAGGATATCCTTTATGAATTCGTTATTGTTTATAGTTAAAGTAGAATTACAGGTGTCTTGTTAAACCTTTCTAACTTTAAATTTTTTTAACTCTTAAGCTGGCTATTTTCGTAGTAAATACCAACTTATGCTTAGAAAGCTACTCTTTATAACACTTCTCGTTCCTATTTTGGGAACCGCCCAAAAATTCACCGATTCTCAAATAAAAGAAATGATTGAAACTTATAAAGGCCTTGATCGAGGTCCTTATAAATCAATAAATTGGTTTTGTGAAGATGGCACCATTAGAGACTCCAAAGATCCTTGTCCTGGAGATTTAGAGGGAATTCAACACGCTAGCTACAAACCACAGGTAATTGAGCTAGCACAGCGTAATCATATCTATTTTGGAGAAATTTTGGCATCTAATGAGATCTGGAAATTTTGGGATGGCAACAATAACCACAGTAGATTAAAACAGTATCAACTTCAAAAGTTTCTGGAAAATTCAGATAATGGTTGGATACAAGAGAAATCACAATTTTACCGTGGTGCCAAACAAATTGAGGATGAGGAAGAATGGGGAAGAAAATTCTATTATACAGTCCTGTCAAGCAATGAAATTGTAGATCGAGACTTTTTTCTAGTCAGAGAAAGTTTAAGAGACTTACCTCATGATGGTGATACCAATTTGTCACAAGAAATACGTAGTTTAAGCAAGATACTTGCCGAGCGTAATCCTGCGTTCATGGAATTACGAATAAAAATCCACGGTAATCCAGAAAAAGAAGATACCCAAGCAGTAGAAAATTGGTTAAAGGAGCACGAAAAAAAAATCAAGAAAGAAGATCTTGAAAAATTTGAGTTATTAATTGATAAGATGCATGAATTCTTTAAGCCGGTAAGCATTAGTCAACTAGAAAAAATGGTTTCGGACTGGGATAAAAACTCTTTTATATATAATCAGGTGTCATGGTTTAGTAGTACGTATAAAAATGAGACCGATCCGTCTATTATAATACCAGCCGCCTCGGGATTAATGTGTGATATTCGTGTAAATCTTAAAGAAGATAGACGCGGTACTCGTAGAACTAGCGCATTGGAATTAAGTTTAAGGTTAGAAGAATTAATATTTCAACAAGCCTCACAATGGAATCCTAACACAATCAGAGAGCACATTGATAAAATTTATGCATTAAGCGAGGCACTAGCATCAGCAGGTTACATTGAACAATGGGAATGGGACTTAGTAGAAAATGATTTGCACATTCATACTGATGCCACTGTTAAAGCAAAAATTCTACTTCAATTTATTCAAAAAGCTAGACAACAACTAGCATGGGGTAGTGGAATGGTTAAAAGTATTTACGGTGATACCGTAGAGCAATATGCGAGTTTTGAACCGTTAGCCCTTGGATTTTACGATGATAAGATAAGGAGCAGCTTACTCTTGCCCTTGGGAGATGCAATTGGAGATTTCTCAGGATTAGTGTCTAGACAAATAGGAATGGAAAACAATGTTCCAGTTGTTGATAATACAAGTACCATAAAAGGATTGAACCCAGGTTATGCCATGGGAACTTTGCATGTGGTAAGTGGTGATGCACATGGATTATCCGTAAACCCATCAGATATATATGTTTTTGAAACACCGCCTAGTGATTTAAAACCGGTAGCAGGAATAGCCACCGTATCAGAAGGCAATCTAGTATCACATGTACAATTGCTTGCCCGTAATTTGGGTATTCCTAATGCTGTCATAAGCACTGAAAATTTAAGTGACTTAAAAAAACTAGATGGTAAATCGGTTTTCTATGCTGTAAGTCCTAACGGAATAGTTCATTTGTTTGACAAAGATCAATTAAGTAATGATGAGAAGGATTTATTTACAGCCTCTAAATCCAAGGATAAAAAAGAAATTCGAATTGATGAAAATCGTTTGAAACTAGAAATTACTTCACCAGTTGATATGGCTACAGTAACTAGTAAGGATAGTGGTATATTGTGCGGACCCAAAGCGGCAAACCTTGGTCAACTCAAACAATTGTTTCCAGAAAAAGTGGTTAATGGAATAGTTCTTCCTTTTGGTGTTTTTAAAGATCACATGCTACAATCCATGCCAGATTATGAAGGTACTTATTGGGATTTTTTGAATAACGCTTTCGCGAAAGCGAAACAACTAAAACAAAATGGTTCAACACCTACCGAGGTGGAACAGTACCAACTGGATCAATTAGAGATCCTGCGGTCATCCATTAAAACAATGCCTTTAAAACCAAGTTTAATTGAGGAGTTAGAAAAGCAGTTTAAAAGTACTTTAGGAAGTAAATTAGGAAATGTTCCCGTGTTTTTACGCAGTGATACTAACATGGAAGATCTCGAGGAGTTTACAGGAGCTGGCTTAAATCTTACAGTATTTAATGTAGTGGAAAGAGAAAAGATTCTACAAGGAATACGAGATGTTTGGGCAAGTCCGTATACAGAGCGCTCGTTTAAATGGAGACAAACCTATTTATCCAATCCAGAAAGTGTGTATCCGTCCATATTAATTATTCCTACTGTAGATGTGGATTATAGTGGTGTACTAATTACCAAAGACTTTTTAAACAATCATGCCGAAAAGATTACCGTAGCAATGAGTCGTGGAGCAGGCGGCGCAGTAGATGGACAAAGTGCAGAAACCTATTTGATCCATCAAAACGGAACCACCGAATTGATTGCGCCAGCAAGAGAAAATAAGCGCCGTCGATTGCCTATTACTGGTGGATCTTATATGGAGCATGTTGATTTTAATCATTCCATATTGAATGAAATGGATTTAAAGAAAATCCTACAATTTGCACAAGATGCACATGCTACCATGCCAGAATCTAAAAATGGCACTTATAAAGGAGCTTGGGATATAGAGCTTGGCTTCAAGGACGGTAAACTGTTCTTATTTCAAATAAGACCATTTGTTGAAAATCAAAATGCGCTTTCTCATCCATATCTACAGAAAATGGATGAAATGATTAATACGGAAATCGAGTTGTTAACTTCTAAAGAGATTCATGCGTAATGAAAATTATCAAAACACTTTCAATACTATTAATAGCTCTATTTTGTATTGCTTTTTATCCAATTGATGGGTATAATATTACTGGAATCAAAAGACTTAAACGATTAGAAAAAACTTTAGATAGCTCCATTACTGAGTATTATTTAAAGAAAGGTAGTTTTAAAAAGCATGATGAGGTCAATTTGTGGCTCTGTGAGGAAACTGAATCAATAGATAGTTTGATGGTTGTTGATAAGGAGTTTCAAAAGGAAATGATGAGTTTGTTCCCTAGTAAACAAGGTTACGGGATTACAGTAATGGATATTACTAATCCAGAAAAAACTCGATATGCAGAGATGAATGAAAATCGAGGTTTTCAACCAGGAAGTGTTGGTAAAATAGCCGTAGCAACCGCTTTTTTCAATGAATTAAGGCAATTATGTCCTGAAGATTGGCATGTAAGACAACGATTATTAAGAAATAAAATAGTGAAGTCTGGTAATTGGGGTTTGTATGATCATCACACTATTCCGGTCGTTGACATAGAAAAGGACAAATATGTCAAAAGAACAGTAGTATATGAGGATGAATTTTCCTTATATGAATGGCTAGACCATATGTTAAGTGTTAGTAATAACGGTGCAGCTAGCATTGTTTGGCGAGAAGCCTTGCTTATGAACATTTTTGGCGACGAGTATTTCAATTTAACCCAAGAGCAGGCAGATGAATATTTTGAGACGGCAGATCGTAGATTATTAACAGATAGAGCCATTCAATTAGTAAATCAACCTTTAAGAGATTTAGGTATCGGTCATGACGAATGGAGATTAGGTAGTTTTTTTACTAATGGTCCAGACAGATACGTAAGTAGTAAAGGAGGAAGCATAGGAACACCTAAAGGTTTGATGAAGTATTTGTTGCAATTGGAACAAGGTTGTGTGATAGACGAAGAGTCTAGTTTAGAAATCAAACGGTTGTTATATATGACAGATAGAAGAATACGATATGCTTACAGTCCACGCTTGAATAATGCTGCGGTCTATTTTAAATCAGGAAGTTTATACAGCTGCGATAAATCTAAGGACACACCTTGTGGTAAATATAGAGGGAATAGGTACAATTACATGAATAGTGTAATAATTGTTGAACATCCTGATGGTACCAATTATATTGTCTGTTTAATGAGTAATGTACTTAGTAAGAATAGTGCAGGTGCACATATGTATTTGGCAAGTAAAATTGATCAAGCTATACATAAAAGGAATACTCAAAATAACGCGACCACCATACAAGAAGAAAATCCTGATGTAGGAGAAGGTTAAGCTGTCTTTTCCTTAGGGTCTATATTAAATCTATTTAAAAAACTTATTACTCCTTCTTTTTCGCTGTTTTCTAAGTAAAGTACGATTCTCTTTCGTTGAGATAAAGGCATTACGTGTAGTAATTTAACTAGTTTGTTTTCTAGTAGTTTCTCATCTAGCAATATTGATTTTTTAATTAACGTTTTTTCAGGATAGAGTTGTATTTCATTAGTATAGTCAAAATGCTTCTCTTGTAATTTTAAATAAGAGTTTGTGGCATTAAATACTTGTGTGCTCAACTTTCTATGTAAAACCTCATTTAAATATTCTTTAGCCTCTATTTGTGAGTTGGTTTGTTTGCTTAATAGTCCGTTGTAAGCTATCCATATATTGTCGGGAGAATATCGAAGTGCGAGTATATTAAATAATACTTTTAATTGTAGATCTATTAGTTGTTCGATTTCAATCGTCAATTCTTTAATTTGATTTACTAGAGGTAGATGAGTAATATCATCATCCGAGTTTGACATTACTTTTAAAGAATAAAACATACGTATTAATTTATAATAGCGTTTACTCTCCTTCTTTATTAAGTTTTGAGCTGTTCTTCCGGTTAAACGCGGGAACTTTTTATTTTGTCTTAAATTAAAAAGCTTATCATAACACTTATAATTAGATGAAATAGTATAGTCTGATGCTATTTGAATTAAAAACTTGTATGATTTTTTGGTATTAATAGCTCCCAATAACATGGGTAATTCTTTAAGTAAAGATTTGGTCAATGTACCTCGGCTATGTTTTACTTTTAGAAAATGAAGTAATGAATTCCCGTATTCAACTAATGCTTCCGAAGCAACTTTTCGGTATCTAGGTTGTTCCAGTAAAGAAAACAAATCTTGTAAAAAGTACCTATCCTTAGTATGACCTGCAGACTTTATACAGGACGTTTTTATCACTTCGTTTCTGTTGTTCAAGTTGGTCTTGATAATGGTTTGATAGTTAGTATACTTTGCATACCCTATGGCTTCGATCAGTCTGCTTTTTTCTTTTAGGTCAACTTCTTTAATGTTTTCGTCTATTTCATCAAGGAACAATTTAATCCTCAAATGCAAATTATATTTTTCACCAAGGTGTGAATCTCGACTTGCGTATTGGGCAAGTGCTAGTAGTGCTGTACTTGCTATGTGATCATCATCATCATCCAGATAATTTTCAAAAAATTGAGGAGCTATATGATCTTGTGTAATTAGATATTGTAAAGCGGCAAAGACGAGTTCGCTATTTTTAGAGTAAATAAAATTATGAACACGGTAAACAGGCTCTTTAAAAACATGATTAAGCTGTGAAATGGCAGCTATTTTCACTTGATCATTTTCGTGATCTAGTAGTTTTAATAAAGGATCTTTAAGAGAATGATGCGCAACTTGAGGCACTTTTTTTAATATCTCAATAATATCCAACTTATTTCCGTTGTCTATAATTACCTTAATATTTTCTCGAATCACCTTTAGATTACTTCGTTTATCGAATAGTCCGGTTTTAATCGAAATGCTTGATTTGAATGTGCTTAGATAAGTACTGCGAACCTTAAGTATCATATACATCCAGAATAGGGTGGCGATAATAATTATAAAATTAATGGTATAAGTAGGTAGTTCAAGTCCTTTAATTATCAGAATAATTAATAATCCAGCTATACCTGTTGCGGTACTATCTACAACAACATCGATAAATGTTTTCGTTTTGTTTTTAATTTCACTAGGTACGGGAAGTGCAAGTAACTCAACACTACTCTTGTATAACGATTGCTTCAGGCTGCCATCAAACCCTTTGAGTAAAACTACTACCCATAATTCTGGGAAAATGAAAAGTAAACTAGTACAAATGACAATCATGCTTGGTAGTACCAATAGATTGGAACTTATATTCAGGTTTTCAAGAAATTTTTTGGTTAAGAAAAGCTGTATAAGCAATGAAATTATATTGAATGTACTGAACCAAAATCCAAAAAAAGAAGCAAGATCATCAGGCTCTGGTATACTAACACTAGATAAGTAACTAAATTGATAGTCTACTAATTTTGCTACTACAACACCTAGTCCAATTACTCCAGCCAAATAACTTAGATGAGAGTTTTTTATGATTAACGAAAGCGATTTCTTTTTTGAAACTCGTTCTTGTTTTTGAAGCTTTATGTTTTTCAAGTTTACAATGCGCAGCGATCTAACTTTTTTATAAATGAAGACACAGGCTAGTATCATTAATCCAGCTGTAGCAATTAAAAAACCATTGTTAATATAGGGTGCGGTAATTGAAGTAAGATAACCACCTGCAATTCCACCTGCAATTCCACCAGCTCCTACAAAACCGAATAGACGTTTTGCTTGGGAAACATTGAACACAATATTGGCGGTTACCCAAAATTGAGAAGTAGCTAGGATAGCATAAATGCCTATAAATATGTAGAAAACATAGGATAAAAAGATGTTTTCAAAGTCAAAAACTACTAATCCGCCAATTAAGACAAAAACAGCCCCAAAGAACCATAAAGAATTCTTAGTGATTTCATGTAAGGGTAATGTGACAAGAAGTCTATTGTACGTGTAAGAAACAATTACTGCTACAAGCGCTGTAATAACAAAGGCTATTGACAAATTATCTCTACCTGCAACGGATAAAAAAAGTGCATTAACAGTAGGTTTAACTACTAGTAATGCACATATAAGTAAAAACAAATAGAGCTGCATCCATATCGCTATGGATAACTCGTTTTTTTTAATATCAAATGCTCTGGTTAAGAGCTGGCTCAATGGTAGCACCTTTGCTTGGGTTTATAGGCAAATTAGGTGATTTTTCTAGAGCATTCTCTAAAGGTCGTACTAAATTTCTTATAATCTTTTCTCCATTAGGAGATTGAACCATGGCTACCATAATATAATATTTACCTCTGGTTTCGTCCCAAACTAACGCGCTGTCGCAGTGCCAGTTGCGCCATGATCCGCTTTTACGATAAACATCGGCAGTTGGAGCAATCTGATCAAGTGTATTTACAAATTTGTGATGTAAGCTAGGATCTTTTAAAAATCCAAGCATTTGATTACTACGATCTGTATTTATCAATTGCCCAGTGGCTAATTGGAAATACATTTTGGCCACTGAAGAAGTGGTTGCGGCATGACTTAAACCCTTAATCGGATCTGGATTACGTTTACCTTGAGCAGCGTATCGTTTACCTACCCACAAACCACCATCATGAAATTTGTCATAAAATGGATTTTCAGGGTTACACATTACATCTTCAATTTTTTGAAAACCAACACGATCAATCATTCTAGTAGATGCAGCATTGTTGGATTTAGAAATCATAAGCCACATATCTTGCTTTACAAGTTCTGTATAAGCTAATTCACCATTCTCGATAGCATCCATTGCCGCATACAGTACGGCAATTTTAGGCATGCTCGCAGCATACATCATGTGGTCGTCATTAATTCCAGCGTATCTTATGTCGTCGTCGCTTAAATCAACAAGACTGATGGTGAGCAATTTTTTATCAATTAAGTTTTTCCAATTGGGATTAGCGTTTAATTGTTCTTGTAACTTTAACTGTAATTCTGCGTTTTGATAGAATTCAACATCTTGGTGAATATCTTCTACATTTACTAATGGTGGCTTTGCATGTGCGGTAAGTGAGCCTAGTAAAAACAGTAAAAAGAAAAGTGGTTTTATCATATAAATATTCATGTTAATATAGGGAACAATAACAATGCCTAAACTACTGGTTTTATTGTGTTTAACATGTTAAAATTTAGACTTTAACATAAAACACAAGATTAGGGTACAATTTTACAGCTTTTTGAGGAATTCCCTTTACCTTTTGGACTTACCTTTACCTCTGTGAGTGGGATATATATACACATACCGTTTTGTAAACAAGCCTGTCACTACTGTGATTTTCATTTTGTAACTAGTACTAAATACAAGACTAGAATGATTCAGGCATTATGTGATGAATTACGTTTTCGCGCTAAGCGGCCTAATATCGAATCTAATATTTCAAATACTGATATCAATAATTCCTCAGTTTATCTTGATGACAATGCCGTTGTAGAAACTATTTATTTTGGTGGTGGAACACCTAGTGTTTTACAAACTGAAGAAATAAACAAGATTATTGATACCGTCTATCAAAATTTTAATGTGAGTTCTAATCCTGAAATCACACTCGAGGCAAATCCTGATGATCTTGATGATTCAACCATTAAACAATTAGAGAAATCACTTGTAAATAGGTTAAGTATAGGTGTTCAAAGTTTTCATGAAAAAGATCTCAAGCTCATGAATCGGGCACACAATGCACAACAGGCAGAAGAGTGTATTTTAAAAGCGCAGCAATATTTTGAAAATTTATCCATCGATTTAATATATGGTATTCCAGGTTTAACTAATGAAGAATGGCGCGATAATATCTATAAAGCGATCGAACTCAAAATACCTCATGTTTCCAGTTATGCACTAACGGTAGAGGACAATACAGCCATAAAATCATTTATCGAGAAAGGCTTAATCCCGCAAGTCGATGATGAAAAGGCCCATGAGCATTTTAATATCCTGATTGATGCCATGCAGCTACATGGTTATAAAAATTACGAGTTTTCTAATTTTGGAAAGCCAGGCTTTTTTTCAAGAAATAATACTGCTTATTGGACAGGTAAACCTTATCTGGGAATAGGTCCTAGCGCTCATAGTTTTGATGGTGAAAAACGTGGATGGAACATCAATAACAACCTAAAATTTATGAAGGCTATTGAAAACGGTAATTCACCAATGGAAATTGAAAAGCTTACCAAAGTAGACAGATACAATGAGTACATAATGACAGGATTGCGAACCATTTATGGTGTGTCTTTAGAGAAAATTGAAACTGAATATGGTCTTGAGTTTAAGACATACCTTCTTAAACAAGCTCAAGAATACCTTAAGGATCATTTACTCTATTTAGATGGTGATACCTTGCTGGTAACTCGCAAAGGAAAGTTTTTAAGCGATGGAATTGCTAGCGAATTGTTTATGCTTAATTTAGGAGATTATAAAGAATAACTATGAAGGTCAGGTTGTTAATAGTAATCTTATTGATCGTAAGTTGTAAAAAGTCACCATCAATTGCAGATATCTCTACACTCGATGAAATTTCATATGAAGAAATGTTACAACAAGCAAGTAGTAATACTCTTATCGTTAGGGATGATGTTGTTTACATAGATGAAAATAACAATGTGCTTTCCAATGAAGAAAAGGAAAGTCGCAATGAAGATTTAATGTATGCAAAATGGCTAGTCAATGAACAAAATGAGCTGGTCATGGTACAGTTACAATCCAGAGAAAATGCTCTTAAGTGGTTGAGTGACCGACCAGTTATTAAAGATAATTCTCAGATTGATTGTAACAAATTGGATATGTTATTAGAGCGTATTTATCGAAGAGATCAAGAAAATAGAAGTTCGCAAGCGATTTTACCAAAAGTTGATTCACTCAATCTTGTAGCCATAGAAGCGGTGATAGATAAATGCGGTATGCCTACCATAGAGAATTCGGGAGAAATGGGGCCTAGCGCTGTTTGGTTAGTAATACAACACGCTAGCGCCGATAAGCGCAAAAAATACTTTCCCATGTTGTTAGAAGCTTCAAAAAAAGGTGATTTAGATAGGCAAGACATCGCTCTTATGCAGGACCGCATGCTTATGGATGCTGGCAAACCACAACTTTATGGATCCCAAGTTACCATTGATGAAAGTGGTGAATACGTGCTTTACGATTTAAGAGACCCTGAAACTGTGGACCAACGCCGTGCAGTCATGAATTTAATGCCTTTAAAGGAATATCTTAATTTCTTTGAAATAGAATTCAATGTGCCTCAAAAATGAGAATAGCTCTGTTATTACTTTTAATTTTATCATTGATTGCATGCAATCAAAACAATACAACTATGACCGCTACCATTCATATAGAATCCAAAAATTATAAGATAGACCTAGACAAACCCATTGATATAAGTATTCCTGTACAACATCAATCTGGTGTAGGTGCCTGGTATATCGATCAACCTACTATTAAGCATGTTGAGGTTGATGGTTACGTAGGAAAAGTAGAATTGGGCGGCAGTACAAATTTTAATGATGTTTCGTTTAATCCTCACTCTCATGTAACTCATACTGAATGTGTAGGACATATTACAAAGCAAGTTTACAGCGTGAATCAAGCATTAAATAGAACCTTTTTTAAAGCACAGGTCATTAGTGTTCAACCAGAAGAGTTTGAGGATGATTTGGTAATTAACTTAGAAAAGTTTAGCCATATTGCTGACGATGTAGAGGCAATTGTGATAAGAACTCTTCCTAATTCAGGTGATAAAAAGACCAAGAACTATTCTCATACCAATCCACCTTATTTACTGGAAGAAGTAGCAGTACGCTTTCGCGAAAGCGGAATAAAACACCTGCTTATTGATTTGCCTAGCGTAGATAAAGAAAAGGACAAAGGAGCATTACTAGCCCACAAGGCTTTCTTTAATTATCAAGGCGACTACCGAATGGATGCTACGATTACAGAATTTATTTATGTACCCGATGAGGTGAGTGATGGAAATTATTTATTGGATTTACAAATAGCACCTATAGAGAATGACGCAGCTCCTTCTAGGCCTGTTTTGTATAAGATAAAATCTTAAGTTTGTGGTATGGAGTACTTATTTATAGGGCTGGCAGCAGGAGCAGTAATATCTTTTTTTATTTTCAAATTCTTAGTTAAGGGCAACCATTCAAAAAATAATACTAAGGAACAAAGCGTGGTGCTCATGGAAAAAATACGTACGGTATGTAAATTCATTACTGTTGAAGGAGATTTTGCCGAGATATATCACTACGAAAATGTAAAGGAAAAACTCATGACCCTATTACTAGGTAAAAAGAAGGCTATTGTCCTTGTAAATGCCAAAGCACATATAGGCTATGATTTAACTAAAATCAAAATGCATAGTGATCCTAAAAGTAAAACGATTACTCTTACTAATTTTCCACAGCCACAAGTAATGAGTATCGAAACAGATCTTAATTACTATGACAAAAAAGAAGGTTGGGCAAACTATTTTTCTAGTTCTGATCTTACTGAAATTTCAAGAAACGCAAAGCAACATATCATTGACAAAATACCAGAAAGTGGCCTTTTAGAGCAAGCTCAACAAGAAGCCTTACAAGCGATTCAAATGATGGAAACCCTTGCACAAACTATCGGTTGGACCTTAGATTACAATGCACTTTTACTCGAGGAACCTGAAAAACAGGTTAAGATTTTAAATAAATAAGGTTATTGAACCTGGCTCGACACAACAATAATGACTGTAAGAACGATAAGTGCACAAACTACCGCAAAAAATATTTTCCAAAAAGAGTAGGGCCTGGAGCCATGTATTTTACCAGTTTGCCCATTTACATAGAAGTGATATTGTTTACTGTTGTAATAATAACTACTTATGTATACAGGTAATAATATGTGTTTAAAGGTTTCATCATCTAAAGACATGTTGACACTACTTATTTTTTGAGTATCTCCACCTATATCACGACGTATCCAATTTCTACAAATCTCCTCAGCACGCTTGTTAGATACAATGTGTCCTTCCTTTAAAGAAATGGTGTATTTCTCTGTCACATAACCAGCTAGAAAGCGCGAGTCAAAATTAGTAAGCTGTTTTAAATCCCACCTAGCAACTTGCTCGGGAATTTGGGACTGCTGTTTTTTAGTGGCCTTAACTAAAGTGTCATCGATAAATCCAGAGACATTACCAGCAGCAGGACTCCAGTCTGTTCTTCTTTCTCTAACCTGTCTTTTGTTTTCGCCACTACCTACTGTTTTTGTTACATAATAGTAATCACCTCGCATTCCAGTATAACCTGCTTGTAATTGCGCATCAAATGTCCAATAAGGTAAGTAAAGACCTTTGGTGTTTTCAGGACTTAATGAAGCCTTTTTTAAGTTATTAGGAGCCCACCAAAGTTTATTAACCCAGTTTTTAAATATTAAATGAGCTTTACCTTGATTAATTTGAAACGGAATAAGAGCGCCTGGTTGTATCCATTCCTCACGATATAGCTCATCAATTTGCAACGGCGATGCACAGTAAACACATTGCAAAGTTTTGTAGGATTCTTCAACATGCTGGGTAGCACCACAACTTTTACAATCCAACAAACTCAATTCTGTGGAATGCGATTGTGATCCTAACTGTTCTAGAAAAGGGAGTAATTCTATTTCTTGAAAAGGTTGCTCCTTATGTTCAATTTGTTCTTTATGACCACAATAATCACAAGTTATTAGGTCTGTACCTGGTTCATAAGTAAGTTCTGCGCCACAATTGACGCAGGACTTTTTACGTTTTGAAACGCTTTTTATCGACTCGCTCACGAGCTATTTTTTAAGAATTAGGTAATGGCGGTGGTGTAGTTCCTCCTAAAAAGACTTTTAATTCATCAATATCCTTAAGAGCTTTCCAACCGTCTAATCCTGCGCGCCATATTAAGGTTTCTTTGTTCACGGTTCTTCCTGCAAATAAAGCTCTTAATTGTTCAAAAGGCACAGGTCCGGCTTGTGCGCCGTTGAGTGCATAAAAATATTGAACAGCCTGCGGTAATGGTGGTGGCGCCACAGGCGCTGATTGAGTTTGAGGTGCGGCTGCTGTTCCAGCTGTTGGATTCATCATGCCGCCCATTTGTTGGGCTAGAACAAATCCCATTCCCATTCCCATTCCGGCACCAGCAGTTCCTCCTTCATTTGCTGCTGCCGCTTCGATTGCCTTGGCCGTTTTGAATTTTGTAAGCTTGTCTAGGTCTAACTTATCAATACGACTGTACTCAAAAATCTCTTTTTTAAGATCTTCTGGCATCGATACATTTTCAATGTAAAAACGCTCTAGTGAAATACCTACGCCCAAAAATTCAGGTTGCATTACTTCCTTGCAGGTTTCAGAAAGTTCTGATGTGTTTGCAGCGTATAGTTCAATAGGTAAATTAGCTTCTCCTACTGTGTCAGTAAAACGTGTGGCGATCAGACTTTTTAAGTGTTCATTAATCTCAAAGTTGGTAAAGTTGTTATCAGTCCCTACAATGTCAATGATAAACTTACCTGGATCATTAATTTTAAATGCATAAGTACCAAAGGCTCTTATTTCAACTAATCCAAATCTATCGTCGCTTAAGGTAATTGGGTTTTTAGTTCCCCATTTTTCATCAGTGAATAAGTGCGTGTTTACAAAGTAAACTTCTGCTTTAAATGGCGAATTAAAACCATACCTCCATCCTTTTAAAGTTGAAAGGATAGGTAGGTTTTGAGTAGTCAGATCGTACGTTCCTGGTGTAAATACATCTGCAAGTTGTCCTTCATTTACAAAAACCGCAGCTTGTCCTTCACGTACGATTAGTTTGGCGCCGTTTTTTATTTCGTTTTGATAGCGTTCAAAACGGTGTGCAATAGTATCGTCGGTATAATCTAGCCACTCAACAATGTCAATAAATTCGTGGCTTAATTTCTCTTTTATTTTATCAAAAATACTCATGGTGGTAGCTTTTTATTATAGCGTAGTGAAGTTAGTAAAATTTACGCTTTCGCGAAAGCATAAACTATAACAACCTTTTAGGGGAATTAAATGTGATGAATCCACAAATTATCCTAACTACAAATATTAAGAACTACCATACAAATAAGATGAGTAAAAGCCTTATTTTCGTGTCATTAACCACCAACCATGAAAAAACTTATTCTACTCTTCTCTTGTCTTTTTATAGGATTCTTATCAACTGCCCAGACTCCTGATGATTTTGTGTTTACTGTTGATATGAACTCTAATTTTTTATATTCCTTAAATATTACTGGAACTGGTTCTGTAAATGTTGATTGGGGAGATGGTACTAGTGACACCTATACTGACCCTTCGAATTTGAACATAGCTCATGTTTATTCCTCCTCAACGATTTACACGATTATTGTAAGCAACTCTATAGAATCTTTCAAATTCAATAATGATATCCCCTTAGAAATAACTCAATGGGGAACTTCACAATGGCAAACTATGAACAGTGCATTCCAAGATTGCGAAAATTTGATTATATCAGCTACAGACTTACCTAATTTATCGCAAGTGAATGACATGACAAATATGTTTTCTGGTACAAGTAATTTTAATTCTGACATTTCTGGTTGGGATGTTTCAAATGTTACTAACATGAATTCTATGTTTATGAATGCCTTTAACTTTAATTCTGATTTATCTAATTGGAATGTTTCTAATGTTACAGATATGTCCTTTATGTTCGATGGAGCATCTAGTTTCAATTCTAATATATCTATGTGGAATGTAGGAAATGTTACTACCATGTCAAATATGTTTAATATGGCAGGGTTATTTAACTCTGACATATCAAATTGGGATGTGTCAAATGTTACAGATATGTCTGAAATGTTCAACGCGGGTGCGTCTGTAAATCCCATATCAAATTTCAATTCAGACATATCAAATTGGAACGTATCGAATGTTACCAACATGTCCAATATGTTCAGAAGTGCTGTATCTTTTAATTCTAGCCTCTCTAATTGGGATGTTTCAAGCGTAAATGATATGTCATCTATGTTTAGCAGGGCAAGTATTTTTAATGCTGACCTTTCCAATTGGAATGTTTCTAATGTGGTAGACATGTCTGGGATGTTTCAAGGTGCAGAATTGTTTAATTCTGATATATCAAATTGGGATGTTTCAAGCGTAAATGATATGTCATCTATGTTTAGCAGGGCAAGTATTTTTAATGCTGATCTTTCCAATTGGAATGTCTCTAATGTAACAAATATGGTTGCAATGTTTTCTCAGGCATCAAATTTTAATTCAAATATTTCGAATTGGAATGTTTCAAATGTGGTAGATATGTCAGGGATGTTCTTCGGTACTGATTTTTTTAATCAAGATTTATCTGGTTGGGATGTTTCAAACGTTATCGATATGAACGCAATGTTTTCAGATTCTATTAGATTCAATTCCGATATTTCATCATGGAATGTTTCCAATGTGACAGATATGAATAGTATGTTTGAAAACGCAAGCAGCTTTAATCAACCTTTAAACAATTGGGATGTTTCTAATGTCACTGATATGAATAGTATGTTTTTAAATGCGATTAGTTTTAATCAACCACTAGGCAGTTGGGATATTTCCAATGTTAATGAAATGTTAGCAATGTTTTCTGGAGCATCTAGTTTTAATCAAGATTTATCTTTTTGGAATTTTACTGGTTCGGGCTTCTTTTACTTAGGCGCAGCTTTCAATAATTCTGGTTTAAGTGTTGAAAATTATGATCGCCTTCTTAGTAGACTCGTGAACTTAAATTTAATGAACACAAATTTAGGTGCACAAGGACTTGAATATTGTGATAGTTTTTCCCGAAACATACTTTTGCAACGAGGTTTTACCATCACAAATGATACCTTATCTAGTAATTGCGCGGATAATGTTTTATTTGGAAAAATTACTTTCGATTTTGACAACAATGGCTGTGATCCAAATGATCTAATTGCATCAAATACAGGTTTAAGTATTTCTAATGGAAATGCTATTCTCTATTTATATACTGATGCTACTGGTAATTATTCAATTACATTACCAGATGACACCTACACTGTAACTCCAATAATCGATACAAATCTATACACCGCAACACCAGCAAACGCAACATTCACAGCAGCTAATCAAAACACAACCACTCAAGACTTTTGTCTTACCGCAACTACACCTACAAATGATTTAGAAATCACCATCCTACCACTAGAAGAAGCAAGACCTGGTTTTGATACAGATTATAAATTAGTTTATAAAAATAAAGGGAATACACGATTGTCAGGGAATATTGCTTTTACTTATGACGATGATTTTATGGATTTCGTAAGTGCAAATCCTGCGGTAGCTACAAGTAGTGTTGGCAATTTGAACTGGAGTTTTTCAAATCTTGATCCATTTGAAACTAGAGAGATTGATTTTACAATCAATATGAATACACCAACTGATCCTAGCTTCCCATTAAACAGTAATGACATTCTAAACTTCACCGCATCCATAACGCCTAGTGCAAATGATGCTACTCCTTTGGACAATGTGTTTGATCTAGATCAAACGGTTGTCAACTCTTATGATCCTAATGACAAAACTTGTTTACAAGGTGAAACGATAGAACCTAGTAGGGTAGGTGAGTTTGTACACTATCGCATACGCTTTGAAAATGAAGGTACTGCTAGTGCTATTAATGTGCGCATAGTAGATTATATAGATACTGCTGTATTTGATATCAGTACGTTTACACCGCTAAGTGGTAGTCACGATTATGTCGCTCAAATCACAGAAGGCAATAAGGTGGAGTTTATTTTTGATAACATCAACTTGCCTAACACAGCACCAGCTAGTCAAGGTTATGTCTTGTTCAAAATTAAAACTGTGAGCAGCTTAGCTTTAGGTGATACCATTTCAAACCAAGCTGGTATTTATTTTGACTTCAATTTCCCGATTATTACCAACCTAGAAACAACTACAGTCGCAATGCCATTGAGCAATAGCGACGTTACCACAATGACAATGAGTTTGTATCCTAATCCTGCTCATGACTCGGTTACCATGACTAGTAACGTTCAATTTGATTCCTATACTATTTATGACCTACGTGGTGTGTTAATTAGCTCATATACAATGCATCAATCTGATTACCAAGATCAGATCGATGTAAGTTCTCTAGCATCAGGAATGTACATGATTCAAGTTAACAGTGAACACGGCAGTGTAACGCAAAGATTAATTGTAAATTAATCACGTGAATGCGTTTCTAAAATCCTAAAGATTAGGTATTTGGATTTAGACTGGAAGTCTATTTCAGGAACGGTATTTATAATCTTTTGTATTTCGCAAAGGAATAAAAGGGTCCTGAACATAGGTTTTTACTTTGAATTACTTCACTAATTGAAGTCGATTCAATTGAACAAGCAAGGAATCGATAAACTCGCGTTGTTCGAGCTGTGATTTGTTGGCAATTTTAATCGTGTATACCTCGTTAAAGCTTGTTTGGTCAGTAAGGGAGCTGTCTATAATAACATTAAGGTTATCTACTAATCTAGACATAGGCCAGTCCTTCATCACTAACGAATCGCCGGTTAGTTTTAAAGAGGCTTTACCATATAAACCTAGGCCATTTCCACCTTCAATATATCCTTCTAAACTTGGAGTTTTAACTTCTACACGTTTAAAGTCAGTGGAGCAGGAAGTTAAACCAATAAAAAAGAGGAATAAGAGTAAGAAGTTTTTTAAGTTCATGAGGCAATAGCTTTGGGTAAATATAGTTATTAAACGTTATTTAATCAGGTGCTAGTATAGGGAGCTTTTTTGATTATCCTATATTTGTACTAGAAGAATAAAATGGCAAAAAGAAAAAAGAAAAAAGGGAACGAATTCTCTAGAAAAAAGAGTAGATGGACCAGTCACTATCGTATGGTAGTGCTCAATGATGACACCTTTGAAGAACGTTTTTCTTTAAAGCTGAATAGGTTAAACGTTTTCTTTATCACTGCCATAAGTGCATTATTGCTTATTGTTTTAACCACTTTACTCATCGCTTTTACGCCTTTAAGAGAGTATATTCCAGGTTATTCTAATGCCAAAACTAAAAGTACGGCAGTTCAATTGACAAAGGAAACCGATTCATTAAGACAAGTGCTGGCGACGAAAGACGAACAATATAACCGAATAAAAAAAATTCTTCTAGGTGACTTAACTTTTGAAGAATATGAAAGTACCACTGCAGAAGATTCTACCACAACAATACAAGCCGTACCAGATTTGTCACCTAGTGAGCAAGAAAACGAATTGCGCGATGAGGTTGCAAAAGTTGACCGATACAACATATTAAACGATGCGAGTGTGCGTACTGAATTTGTTCTGTTTACACCTGTGTCAGGATCATTAACAGGATCATTTAATCCAGAAGAAGATCACTATGCTGTCGATATCGCAGCGTCTGTAGGAACTCCTATAAAAGCTGCCGCAGATGGAACTGTAATTTTTTCTGGGTGGACAGTGGAAACTGGTTATACGGTGATTATAGAACATGCATTTGGTTTAATCACGGTATATAAACATGCTGGTGAACTTCTCAAACAACAAAATGATCGAGTAGAATCAGGTGAAGTTATCGCTAGCATAGGTAACACTGGTGAACTTACTACTGGACCTCATTTACACTTTGAAATATGGAGCGATGGTTACCCATTAGATCCAAGTAACTTTATTAGCTTTAAATAATGTCGTTAAAGTCCTTTGCAGCACGCATATTTGCTAAGTTTATCGATCATAAAACTCGCAAGTGGAGTGAAAATCCAATTGAAACTCAGAACAAAGTTTTCAAGTATTTAATGGAAACTGCTTCTTCGACTGATTTTGGAAACGATCATAATTTTAAAACCATAAAAACACATCAAGAATTTACAAAACAAGTGCCTGTACGTGATTACGAGGATTTAAGGCCTTATGTGGATAGAGTGGTTGATGGAGAAAGCGATGTTTTATGGCCAGGTAAACCTCTTTATTATGCCAAAACATCTGGAACAACCAGTGGAGCCAAATATATTCCTATCACCAAAGAGAGCATGCCTGAACATATAAAAGCAGCACGCAATGCTATTTTGAGCTACATAAATGAGACCGGTAATAGTCATTTTGTGGATGGAAAAATGATATTCCTACAAGGAAGTCCAGAAATGGAGGATAAAAATGGTGTTCAACTAGGTCGATTGAGCGGTATTGTAGCGCACTATGTACCTGGATATCTTCAACGCAATAGAATGCCTTCTTGGGAAACGAATTGTATCGAGGATTGGGAAACCAAAGTCGAGGCTATTATCGATGAAACTTTACCTGAAGACATGAGTGTGATTTCAGGAATTCCCAGTTGGGTACAAATGTATTTTGAACGAATCGTACAGCGCACGGGAAAGCCTGTAGGTGAAGTATTTCCTAACTTCAATTTGTTTATTTACGGTGGTGTAAATTTTGAACCTTATAAGGCTAGATTTGAACAACTTATAGGTAGACAGGTGGATAGTATTGAGCTTTTTCCTGCCAGTGAAGGCTTTTTTGCATATCAAGATACTAGAAATGAAAAAGGTATGCTATTGCTGCTAGATGCTGGTATCTTTTATGAGTTTATTCCTGCAGATCAGTTTTATGATAAAAATCCTCCTAGACTTACCATTGCAGATGTGGAAGTAGGTGTGAATTATGTTATGATTATTTCTACTACTGCTGGATTATGGGCTTATAACATTGGTGATACAATTGCGTTTACTTCAGTTCAACCTTACAGAGTAGTTGTTACAGGTAGAATAAAACATTACATAAGTGCCAGTGGTGAGCACGTAATAGGAAAAGAGGTTGAACAGGCAATGAAAGAAGCTTGTGATGTTCAACAGGTTATAATCAACGAATTTACTGTCGCACCTCAGTTAAACCCAAATGATGGTGAATTACCATACCACGAATGGTTCATAGAATTCGATCAAAACATGTCTTTTGACAAGAAAAAATTTAGTGCTGATTTAGATCAAGCGTTACGTAATCAAAATAGTTATTACGACGATCTCATAGTAGGTAAGGTTTTACAACCATTAAAAATAACAACCGTTCCTAAGGATGGTTTTAAATCCTACATGAAAACTATTGGTAAATTAGGTGGGCAAAACAAATTACCGCGATTGTCTAATGATAGAAAAATTGCAAGCTTTTTGGAAAGTTTAAGTTAACCTACATCATTCCTTCTAAAATTAAAACGAACTCTCCTTTGGTTTTTTTAGATTGAAAATGTGAAATTGCTTCTTGTACTGTTCCTCTAAAATGCTCCTCAAACATTTTAGAAATTTCTCTTGAAACACTTATTCTACGATCAGGTCCCATGTGTTCCATAAAGTCATTTAATGTTTTCCCTAGCTTGTGTGGTGATTCATAGAATATAATGCTGCGCGTTTCTTCTTTTAAAAACAACAACCTTTTTTGTCGCCCTTTTTTAACGGGAAGAAAACCTTCAAATACAAATTTGTCACTAGGTAATCCAGATACAGTTAGGGCTGGCACAAAAGCTGTTGCTCCTGGTAATGCTTGAACTTCTATATTTGATTCAATAGCCTTGCGAGTAAGCAGGTATCCTGGGTCGCTTATTCCTGGAGAACCAGCATCGGTTATTAAAGCCATACTAGTCCCTGCGGCAATTCTTTCTATTATAGAATCACTTATTTTATGTTCATTATGCATGTGATAAGACTGCATAGGAGTATTTATGCTGTAATGCTGTAGTAATTTTCCACTAGTACGAGTATCCTCTGCTAGAATCAAGTCAACTTCATTTAGCACATTAATAGCTCTAAATGTGATGTCTTCTAGGTTCCCTATAGGTGTAGGTACAAGATACAATTTCATAATGTGTTACTTAAGAAATTCAAAGATAGTTATATACTTCTCATGCTAATAAATACGATGAGCTTCTTCTATCTTTGCATTATGACAAAAGATGAGCTACTAAAAAAGAGATGGAAAACAACGGAGAGTTTTTTTCAGGAGCGTTTCGGTGATGGAGAAGAGCTAGATCTAGATGCTATTCTATTTGTTATCGGCGTTCAAGAGTTAGGTCAATTACATCGAAAATTTAAAAAAGATGAGAAATTACAGCTCATGCATATAGCTATATGTAGATTGCTTGAACCATATGGGTATTATGAATTTTCTCATTTTGATGAGGATAAATGGCCGCATTATCTTCTAAAAGAAAAATTACCACCTTTAAAGGCTGGTGAGCAATCTTTACTTATGAAGGAAGCAATTGTGAATTATATGCTAGAAACTGGGGTAATAGACTAATACAGTAACCTTATTAATTTTTTATTTAAAAGGATAAATTGTTTAGGTATCTAATTGTTTTTCGCACTTATCTATATCCATTTCAAAAACAAAATCTTAACGAACTTTTTGCAAGGAAAAGACCAGTATTTCTACTTAATGCAACGTAAAGTCTAATTTACTTAATTAAGATTCAATCCAAATAAGAGTTTTTAACTCGGCTTGCAATTATAACGATTGAATTCTATCAATTGAGAGGTTATCTTTGCGTGAAATTAAAAATTTATACATGAGCGCATTAGTAAAATCATCACTAGCAAGAAAATGGGTGATGGCATTATCAGGGCTATTTTTAGTAGTGTTTTTAACGCAGCATTTTGTTATTAATATCACGTCGGTAATTGCACCAGATACTTTTAACGAATGGTCACATTTTATGGGTTATAATCCATTAGTGCAATATGCTTTGCAACCAGTTTTAATTGCTGGTATTATCATTCACTTTGTTATGGGTATTGTGTTAGAAATTCAAAATAATAAAGCAAGACCAATAAAATATAAAAGCAGCCCAGGAAATGCTAATGCAAGCTGGGTTTCTCGTAATATGATCATCACAGGGCTTGTTGTTCTAGCATTTATGGGATTACATATGTATGACTTTTGGGTTCATGAAATGGCTTATAAATATGTTGAGGTGAATCCTGAAGACCCAACAAGATATTATGAAGAAACTGTAGAAAAATTTGCTCCTATCTGGAGAGTAGTTCTATATGTTATTGCTTTTGTACTCCTAGCAATGCATTTATGGCACGGTTTCAATAGCTCTTTCCAATCCATGGGAGCAAAGAGTGTAAATAAAGGAGAAGGCTTAAAGAAATTTACTAAGGTTTGGAGTATTCTAATACCAGCAGGATTTATCTTTATAGCATTGTTTCACCATCTAAATCATACAAACTAATTATGTCTGTATTAGATTCAAAAGTACCATCAGGACCACTTGCAGATAAGTGGACGAAACACAAGAATACTATCAATCTGGTAAACCCAGCAAACAAGCGTTTAATTGACGTAATTGTTGTAGGGACAGGTCTAGCAGGTGGTAGCGCAGCGGCTACTCTTGCAGAGCTAGGTTATAATGTAAAAACATTTTGTTATAACGACTCGCCACGTCGTGCGCACTCTATTGCTGCACAAGGTGGTATCAATGCTGCCAAGAACTATCAAGGAGATGGAGATTCAAATTTCCGATTATTCTACGATACCATTAAAGGTGGAGATTACAGATCTCGTGAGGCAAATGTTCACCGATTAGCAGAAGTTTCTGGAAATATTATTGACCAGTGCGTTGCTCAAGGTGTTCCTTTTGCTCGTGAATATGGAGGATTGTTGGACAATAGATCTTTTGGTGGTGTTTTAGTTTCTAGAACATTCTATGCTGCAGGACAAACAGGACAACAATTACTATTAGGAGCTTACTCTGCTCTTAACAGACAAATTAATAGAGGTAAAGTACAGCCATTCAACCGTCACGAGATGTTAGATCTTGTGGTAGTAGATGGAAAAGCAAGAGGAATTATTGCTCGTAACTTAGTTACAGGTGAGATAGAAAGACATGGAGCTCATGCAGTAGTAATAGCCTCAGGAGGATATGGTAATGTATTCTTCCTTTCTACAAATGCGATGGGTAGTAATGTTATGGCTGCTTGGAGAACGCACCGTCGTGGAGCTTTCTTTGCAAATCCATGTTTTACACAAATTCACCCTACTTGTATACCAGTGAGTGGTGAACACCAGTCTAAATTAACTCTAATGTCTGAATCGTTGCGTAACGATGGGCGAATTTGGGTTCCTAAGGATCTTGAAGATGCAAAAGCGATTAGAGAAGGTAGGTTAAGAGGTGTTGATTTACCAGAGGAGAAAAGAGATTACTATCTAGAAAGAAGATATCCAGCATTCGGTAACCTTGTACCGCGTGATGTTGCGTCTCGTGCAGCAAAAGAGCGATGCGATGCAGGATATGGTGTAAATAAAACAGGTAATGCTGTTTATCTAGATTTTGCAGCTTCATTCTTACGATATGGTAAGATAGAAGCCTTAACTAGTGGTAAGAAAAACGCAACCGAAGAGGAAATGATTGCTTTAGGTAAAAAAGTAATCGAGAAAAAGTACGGTAACTTATTTGATATGTATCGTAATATTACCGATGACAACCCTTATGAGGTTCCTATGAAAATATTCCCAGCGGTACACTATACAATGGGTGGATTGTGGGTAGATTATAATTTACAAACAACAGTGCCAGGTTGTTTTGCAGCAGGTGAGGCAAATTTCTCTGACCATGGTGCAAACAGATTAGGAGCAAGTGCCTTGATGCAAGGACTGGCCGATGGTTACTTTGTGTTACCATACACAATAGGTGATTACCTGTCAAATGAAATTCGTACAGGTGAAATTTCTACGGATACGCCAGAATTTGACGAGGCAGAAAAGGATGTGCGCAATCGTATTTCTAAACTTATGAATGGTTCAGGTAAACATTCAGTAGATTATTACCACAAGAAGCTAGGTCTTATTATGTGGAATAAATGCGGTATGTCTAGAAATGAGAAAGAACTTAAGGAAGCGATGGATGAAATCGCTGAGTTAAGAGCAGATTTCTGGCAAAACGTACGTGTTCCTGGTAGTGCCGACACTAAAAACCAGGAGCTTGAAAAAGCTGGTCGTGTAGCTGATTTCCTAGAATTAGGAGAGCTGTTTGCTAAAGATGCTCTAGACCGTAATGAAAGTTGTGGTGGTCACTTCCGTGAGGAGTATCAAACAGAAGAAGGTGAGGCATTGCGTGACGATGAAAACTACACCTATGTAAGTGCTTGGGAATACAATGAAAACCCACGTGAGGCAAAACTTCACAAGGAGAATCTTGTTTTTGAAAATGTAGAATTGAAAACGAGATCTTATAAATAATTGAATTTTAAATGTTGCGCTTTCGCGAAAGCGTAATCTATAAAATATAGAAAGTATGAAACTTACTTTAAAAATCTGGAGACAAGAAAACACAAATGCCAAGGGTAAAATGGTTACCTACCAGTTAGATGGTGTAGATGGTGATATGTCGTTTCTTGAAATGATGGATATCCTTAACGAGGATCTTAATAACAAAGGTGAAGAGCCAGTAGAATTTGATCATGACTGCCGTGAAGGTATTTGTGGTGCATGTTCAATGGTGATAAACGGTCAACCGCACGGTCCTCAAAAATTGACAACAACGTGTCAATTACACATGAGAAAGTTCAAAGATGGTGATACCATTACTATTGAGCCGTGGAGAGCAGCAGCCTTTCCGGTAATTAAGGATTTAATGGTAGATCGTTCAGCTTTTGATAGAATACAGCAAGCTGGTGGATACATATCCGTTAACACATCTGGTAACACGCAAGATGCAAACGCTATTCCAGTTGAGAAAGAAAATGCCGATGAGGCGTTCTATAGTGCAACTTGTATAGGTTGTGGAGCTTGTGTAGCAGCTTGTAAAAATGCAAGTGCGATGTTATTTACAAGTGCTAAGATTTCTCAATATGCATTATTACCACAAGGTCAGGTAGAAGCAACTACCCGTGTTGAAAATATGGTACGTCAAATGGATCTTGAAGGATTTGGTAACTGTACCAATACAGGTGCATGTATGGTAGAATGTCCAAAGGGTATTAAATTAGAAAATATCGCACGTATGAATCGTGAGTATCTTAAGGCTGAAACTATAGGATAACACACAATTTAAATAGAACTTAAACCTCTCTTGCTTATTTTTAACAAGAGAGGTTTTTTTATTTACTTATTTATGATCAATTCCAAATTACCACATGTTTCTACGACCATATTTACCGTGATGAGTGATCTGGCACGAGAGCATGGTGCAATTAATCTATCACAAGGATTTCCTAGCTTTTCAACAGATGATCACTTAAAATCATTAATCAAAAATGCGATTACTAATGACCACAATCAATATGCACCCATGCAGGGTTTGTTGTCAATTAGAGTTTCCTTAAGTAATTTGATTCACAATTGCTATGGAGCTATCTATCGACCAGATGATGAAATTTGTATTACTGCAGGAGCTACCCAGGCTATATTTACAGCGATACAAGCGATAGTTCATCCTGGAGATGAAGTCATCTACTTTACACCAGCCTATGATTGCTATGAACCAGCCATTCAATTAGCTGGTGGTATACCTGTACCTATAAGCATGGATGTGCAAAACTTTACCATAGATTGGGATCTAGTGAAGCAAAAAATCTCGAATAAAACGGTGGCTATTATAATAAATACACCACATAATCCTAGTGGAACCGTTATGAGTAAGGAAGATATGCTTTGCTTGCAAAAACTGGTGGTAGACCATGGATTAATTTGTATAAGTGATGAGGTTTACGAGCATATAGTTTTTGACGATAATAAACACATGAGTGCCGCAAGTTTTGAAGGTCTAAAAGAGCGTAGTTTTATAATTGGTAGTTTTGGAAAAACCTATCACATAACAGGTTGGAAAACCGGTTATTGTGTCGCGAGTAAAGTTCTAATGAAAGAATTTTTAAAGGTTCATCAATACCTAGTGTTTTGTGTAAATCATCCCATTCAAGTTGCCCTTGCTGAGTATTTGAAAACACCAAAACATTATTTAGAGTTAGGAATTTTTTATCAACGTAAACGAGATTTATTTTTAAGTTTACTTAAAGATAGTGTATTTAAATTCACGCCTGCTCAAGGATCGTATTTTCAATTATTGGATTATTCATCATTAACTAATGAGCATGACGTAAGTTTTGCAAAAAGATTAACGATTGAAAATAAAATTGCCTCAATTCCTATTTCGGTATTCATGAGTAATTATAATACGAAGAAACTTAGATTTTGTTTTGCTAAAAAGGATGATGAGCTCATACAAGCAGCAAATATCTTAAAAGCACTTTAGTAAAATTTGGCTAGATTTATGTAGTCGTTTGTAAAAAGATTAAAAATGAAATGGATGGTTTTAATGATTGCATTAACACTTGTTAATTGTAAATCAAAAGAAGGAGTAGCAACTATGAATGCAAAAAACAATGAAAATACAATATCTGTGCAGCAATGGAGTGGTGGCGCGCCAGGTTCTGGATCAGGATATTTAATTGAATTTGAAAAGGCATTCTTTGATGAAAAACCTAGTAAAGTATATTTCAAAGGTTCTTGGACTGATAAGGTAACCATCCATCCAGATAAACCTAACTGGTATAGGGTGAGACTCAATAATCAAAAAGGAGACGTGGTGATGCATTCAGATTCTTCAAAAGAGGTTGTAAATGAAATACCTTTCCCTAAAAACGCCGTGCGTAAAGTAGATGACGGTGATGTGGCTGTTCTAGTTGGTGATTTATGGATTATTGTAAACAATGTTCCTGTCAAAGAGCCGCTTTTTTATCCCAGCGCACCACCTAGACAGCAGTAAAAGTTTATATTTAAGTACGCTTTCGCGAAAGCGTATTCACACTCACTTTAGAAGAATATTTTATCGCATTATTCTTGGAAAATATTGTGCGACAATCTGTTAATTCCTTTGCTCAAGGACGACTTCATAAGTATCTTTGCAAACCTTTTAAATTGAGGATTTGAGTCAAACAGAAACGGTTATAAAATCTCCAAGCGCTATTCAAAACTTTGTTGAAATAACAAAGCCAAGGCTATCTGTGGTTGTTGTTTTTTCTTCTATTGCAGGTTATTTTCTTGCTGTTGAAAGCGCAGATTTTCTAGAGCTATTTTATTTATGTGCAGGTGGATATTTTCTTGTAGGTAGTTCAAATGTTTTTAATCAAATTATTGAGCGCGATCGTGATGCTCTCATGAAGCGTACTCAAAACAGACCGCTTCCTACGGGTAGAATAAGCGTGCCTGTTGCCTGGACTTATGGAATAGCCATGGCTCTTACAGGTGTGTTTTTACTTTATCTTATTAATATACCGACGGCATTTTTTGGTGCTCTAAGTATTGTATTATATGCAGCTATTTATACTCCTTTAAAAACAATTACACCCTTGTGTGTTTTTGTAGGAGCTTTTCCAGGAGCTATTCCTTATATGCTGGGTTGGGTAGCTGCTAGTGGTGATTTTGGTATAGAGCCAGGAACTCTTTTTATGCTGCAGTTTTTCTGGCAATTCCCTCATTTTTGGGCGATAGGTTGGATGTTAGAAGACGACTATAAAGCTGGTGGTTTTAAAATGTTACCTACAGGTGCTGCCGATAAAGGAACGGCATTACAAGTTGTGTTATACACCATATGGACAGTTTTAATTTCTATAATTCCAGTGTTTAACATCACGGGAGAATTGTACATCACTTGGTACAGTGCAATATTGGTAGGAATATTAGGATTGTGGTTTTTATATTATGCCATCAAATTATTTAAAGAACAAAGTAAAACAGTAGCACGTAAATTAATGTTGGTTAGTGTGAGTTACATTACCCTTATCCAGATAATTTATGTTGCCGATAAATTTTTACGTTAATGACTGATTATACAGAAGTACCTCATGAGGTGAAGTTAGCAAGAAGCAAAAAGCAAATGATGTATTTTGCGATTGCCAGTATGGTGATGATGTTTGCAGGTCTTACCTCAGGTTATTTAGTAAGTAGGCCTAGAAAAGATTGGGTTGAAATAGAATTGCCACAAGAATTTTACTACAGTACAGGAATTATAATTTTAAGTTCGATTGCATTGTGGCTTGCAAAGCGCAGTATTAAAGCTGGAAATAATAAGGGTGCTGTTATATTAACGGTTACTACTTTTGTCTTGGGATCTGTTTTTGTCTACATGCAATTCGCAGGTTTTGAAACTTTATATAACCTAAAGCATTACTTTACCGGTCGTGGTAGTAGTGTGTCAGCTAGCTTTATTTATATCATTGTTTTTGCGCACTTGGTCCATATTGTCGCGGGATTAATAAGCTTAATGGTGATAACATTTAATGCAATTAAAGGTAAGTATAGCTCTCAAAATTATTTAGGATTTGAGCTAGGTGCTATATTCTGGCACTTTGTAGATATTTTGTGGGTATTATTACTTGTGTTTTTCTTACTAGCATAAAAGAATTTTTAGACTTATTTTTGCGACTTATTGAATATCTAATAACTAACTATGGAAACAGCAGTAGCTACTACTGGAACTGAAGGACAAAAATGGGGCGGCGGTGATGCAAAACCGTTAAACGCTAGCTATGGTAAGATGATGATGTGGTTTTTCATCTTGTCCGATGCATTAACCTTCTCAGGATTTCTTGCCGCATACGGTTTTTCAAGATTTAAATTTATTGAAGAATGGCCTATCGCCGATGAAGTGTTTAACCACTTCCCATTTTTACATGGTGTTGATGCACCTATGTTTTATGTGGCGTTGATGACCTTTATCCTTATTGGTTCTTCTGTTACAATGGTGCTAGCCGTTGATGCTGGTCACCACATGGACAAAAAGAAAGTTTCCCTTTACATGTTGCTTACTATAATTGGAGGTTTCATTTTCGTTGGTTCGCAAGCTTGGGAATGGGCAAACTTCATCAATGGTGAGTATGGAGCTGTTCAAACAAACGGTGGTAAAATTTTACAGTTTGTTAAGGTTGATGATCATAAAAAACGTGTAGGTCTTGATGAATTTGTTACTGTTGGACCTAGAGATGCAGAGTTTTTAGGTAATAGTGAAGGAATATGGTATGAGTCATCTGGATATCAAGGAACTTATACTATTGAAGAAGTGAAAAATGCTTTTAAAGCTAATCCAGATATTACCATAAGAACACAACAACTTATTGAAAACCCAGAAACTGGTGCTTCAGAGAAGTTAGTTCTTTCTAGAGAAGAAGCGTTAATTAAACTAGAAAAGGATGGTAAGGCTGTAGTTGAAGGTGCAAACCTTACGGTAAACGAGTACGGAGCTCCTCTATTTGCAGACTTCTTTTTCTTTATCACTGGA
Source organism: Nonlabens sp. SY33080 (assembly GCF_011784885.1). Lineage (NCBI taxonomy): Bacteria > Pseudomonadati > Bacteroidota > Flavobacteriia > Flavobacteriales > Flavobacteriaceae > Nonlabens > Nonlabens sp. SY33080. Next base: position 1,914,723 of record NZ_CP050461.1, on the reverse strand, counting down.
TTCCACGGTTTTCACGTATTTAGTGGTGTGATGATCAATCTAGTGATTTTCTTCAATGTTCTTTTAGGAACATATGAAAGAAGAAAAAGCTATGAAATGGTTGAAAAAGTTGGTCTTTACTGGCACTTTGTAGACCTTGTTTGGGTTTTCGTATTTACATTCTTCTACTTAGTTTAATAATAGATAAAGATTTTTAAAATGGCAGAACACGCACATAAATTAGAGATATTTAGAGGTTTAGTTAAGTTTAAATCAAACACTCAAAAGATTTGGGGTGTACTTATCTTCTTATCTATCGTAACTATTATTGAAGTTGCTCTAGGTTATATAAAGCCAGATATTTTAAACGGTAAATTCCTTGCCCTTAAATGGCTTAACTGGATATTTATCATACTTACTCTTGTAAAAGCTTATTATATTACTTGGGATTTCATGCACATGCGTGACGAGGTAAGTGGTTTGAGAAGAGCAGTAGTTTGGACAGGAGTTTTCTTAATAATCTACTTAATAGCTATACTTCTTGTAGAAGGTGATTACATATATGAGGTTTATAAGAATGCAGCCGTAAGTTTTGACTTCTAATGCTTACTAATAACAAACAAACTAGGACGGTATTTACCGTCCTTTTTTATACCTGATTATGGAAAAGTTACCACCGGCAAAAGGAATTAATCAAACAAATAAGGCAAAAAGTAATTTTGTACTCATAGTACTCTTTGCATTGCCTCTAATTGCATATTTGTTTTTTTTGAATGGAGAGCACAAGTTTAAAACTTTGCCAGTGGTTAAAGAATCTATCGGATCTATTGAAAATTTCAAAAGATTGGAGGATAATGCCACATTACAATTAAAGGATAGTCTTACAATAATTACATTTCTCGGTAAAAATCCTTATCAACGTATTGGTTATATTTCAAACATCAATGAAAAGGTGTACCGCAAATTTCATGAATTTGAAAATTTTCAAATGATAAGTATCATTGATACTAGTGGAACAGGTGATATGAAAGATGTTTACTATCAATTAAAAACGAATACCGATTTAACCGATTGGCATTTTTTAACTGGTAATGACCAAAGCATCCAAGATTTTTTTAATTCTTTAGGAACAGATTTGGAATTAAACTCTGATCTATCGTCTGACTACGCTTTTATGGTTGATAAAAAGGCACGCTTGCGCGGTAGGCCTGGTAATGATGAAGAGGATGAAGTTATTGGTTATGATACTAGCTCACTTGCAGCCATAAACAAAACAATGGTTGATGATATTCGTGTATTTATGGCCGAATATCGAATGGCTTTTAAGAAGAATCGCTCAGAAAAGATAAAGAAAGATGAGTAAGAAAAAGGACACGCCCTATTACATTGGCTTGGCAATTATAATTGTCATTTTCGGCTATTTTGCGGTTAAGAATGTCGTGCATTATATCAATAAAGATAAAGTTGTAGATAGTAATCGTACAGAAGATCGCGCTCCCGTGGCCGATAAATTTCTGTATAAGCATGGAAAAATTCCTGACTTTAAATTTGTCAATCAACGTGGTGATACGATAACTAATGAAACCTTATTGGGTCAGGTATATATCGTTGATTTTTTCTTTACAAGTTGTGGTCTTATTTGTCCACCGATGAGTAAGAATATGGCAACCGTTCATGATGAATTGAAGGAATACAAAAATTTCAAAGCAATTTCTATAACCATTGACCCAATTACAGATACTCCAGAAGTGATGAAGGAGTATGCAGCAAGGTATACCGATGATACGCGTAACTGGTGGTTCTTACATGGAGAAATTGACGATGTTTTTGAACTAGCCGAAAAAGGTTTTAGTTCATACATTAAAAAAAGTGATGATCCAGCAATTCGATTTGAACACAGTGGTAACTTTGCTTTGGTAGATAAAGAAGGTTTCTTAAGGTCTCGCAAGGATGAATACGGTAATTGGATTATGGTATATCGCGGTGTTGAGGAATTTGATGCGCCGCCACAAATAGATGAAATAGTTGAGGATGCAGTTACACTTTTAAACGATTAATTATGTTAGAAAAAAGAGGTCCAGCTATTATTATAGCCATTTCAATATTAGTTCCATTGGTAGTGGTGGTTCTTATGTTTTTGCCAGAGCGTTTCAACTTTTTAGGAGTTGAAGCGGGCATGTTTCCTTTACTTCATGCATGTATAAACGGTATGACTGCTTTATTGCTAGTAACGGGTTTATTATTAATAAAAAATGGTGATCGACAAAAGCACCGCAAGGTTATGACCACCGCTTTTGTATTGAGCGCCATTTTTCTTGTGAGCTATGTAATATCAAAAATTAGCAACGATCCAACTCCATATCCCGAGGATGCTCCCTTTAGAGCAATTTATTTATTCATTTTGATATCACACATAGTTTTATCTGGTATTATACTGCCGTTAGTACTATACACTATGTATTTTGCTTGGAATAAAAAATACGAGAAACACCGTCGTATAGCAAGATGGACGTTCCCTATTTGGTTATACGTTGCAATAACAGGTGTTTTGGTGTATGTTTTCATGGCTCCTTACTACTAATCGACTAGAATGAAAAGGTTTTTAGTATTACTCACTGTTTTTCTTTATTCCGCTTTCGCGAAAGCGCAATGTGCAATGTGCCGTGCCGTAATTGAAAGTTCTGGCAACAAAGCAGAGGCAGAAGGTTTAAACGATGGAATTACCTACCTAATGGCATTTCCATACATTTTAATTGGCGGTATTATATACATGATCTATCGCAGCACTACCAAAAAAACTTGATTTAACGTTTTTTTAGGTTCTGTCACTGTAACATCTGCGGAAATTTGAGGTCTAGTTAATATGTTTCTTTAAAGAAACAGAGTAACAACCATTATAATGATTGAAATTAAAGGCCTACACAAAAGTTACCGTACAGGTAACAATTCTCTTCATGTACTTAAGGGTATAGACTTCAGTGTTAAAGAAGGAGAACTGGTTTCAATCATGGGTTCCTCAGGTTCTGGTAAAAGTACATTGCTTAACATTCTAGGAATGTTAGACGAGGCAGATGAAGGTAGCTACGTTCTTGATGGTGTTCCTATTAAAAATCTCAATGAAAAAATTGCTGCCCAGTATCGAAATAAGTTTTTGGGGTTCATTTTTCAGTCTTTTAACCTGATCAATTACAAAACAGCAATTGATAACGTAGCCTTGCCACTTTATTACCAAGGAGTAAATAGAAAAGAACGTGAAGAAAAAGCGCTTCATTATCTAGATAAAGTAGGTCTGGCAAATTGGGCAACACACTTACCTAATCAGCTTTCTGGAGGTCAAAAGCAGCGTGTCGCAATCGCTAGAGCGCTAGCCAGTGATCCAAAGGTGCTACTTGCCGATGAGCCAACAGGAGCTCTAGATACCAAGACTTCATACGAAGTGATGGATCTTATTCAAGGAATTAATGATGAAGGTCGTACCATTCTTATTGTAACACACGAACCCGATATTGCCGAAATGACAAAGCGTGTGGTGAATTTAAAAGATGGTTTAATCATTGACGATCGTAAAGTAGAACAAGTAAAAGCTATCCAACATGTTTAATGTAGAAAGATGGCAGGAAATATTTGAAGCAATAAGCAAAAATAAATTACGTACTATTTTAACCAGTATGTCGGTGGCATCAGGAATCTTCATATTGGTAATTCTTCTTGGATTTTCCTCTGGAATTCAAAATGGAGTTCGCAAACAATTTGAACAAGACGCTACTAATCGTATTCAGGTTTCCACAAGGGTAACTTCAAAAGGATATAAAGGATTAAATCCTGGAAGGCGATTACAATTGCGCAATGGTGATTACAATAACCTTACTGAGAAGTATGAAGATTATATTGAGTATAAAACGCCTTTATACTCAAATTGGGGTGGACAAATAAACTACAAGCAGCAGCAAGGTAATTACCGTATTGAAGGAGCCGAGGCAGACCAACAATACATAGAAAATCAAACATTAGTTTCAGGTCGATTCATCAGTCAGCAAGATGTTGATGAAAACCGAAAGGTAGCTGTTATCGGTTATCAAATTAAAGAAGATCTATTTAAGCAGGAAGATCCTATTGGTAAAACAATCCTCCTTAATAACAACATTAACTATAAAGTTATAGGAGTTTATACGGATCCTGGAGGAACTCGTGAAGAATCTAGAGCATTTATTCCTATATCTAGTGCACAACAAGTATTTAACGCAGGAGATAATGTAAATCGAATTGCAATAACGGTTGAGCCAGCTGCAACTTTTGATGAAACTGTGGAACGCAGTGCAATGCTAGCTCAAGCAATAGACAATGATTTAAGAACCAAATTTATTGTAGCTCCAGATGATCGTATAGCGGTAAGAGTTGACGACACATTAGAAGAAGCAAAGAAAATATTCGGATTGATCGATACAATAAGATTTGTTTTCTGGTTTATTGGTATAGGTACAATAATAGCAGGTGTAGTAGGTGTAGGAAATATTATGATCATTATCGTGCGTGAACGTACCAAGGAAATAGGAATACGTAAAGCTTTAGGAGCTCTGCCTTCAGAAATTATATTTATGGTGCTCCAAGAGGCTATCTTTATAACATTAATTGCAGGACTATTAGGTTTGTTTGCAGGTGTAGGATTACTACAAATTTTTGCTCCATATGTAGAAATGGATTTCATACACAATCCAACGGTAGACTTTACTACTGTTATGACTACGGTTTTCATTCTTGTTGTGGCAGGAGCACTAGCCGGCTTTATACCTGCTAGAAGAGCAGCTAATATTAAACCAATTGAGGCATTAAGAGACGAATAGTATGTTTAATAGAGATCGTTGGAACGAAATATTAGAAGCGCTTAACGCAAATAGATTTAGGACCTTTCTAACCGCATTTGGGGTTTTTTGGGGAATAACAATACTGGTGTTGTTATTAGCTTTAACTAACGGTTTGCGTACAGGTGTAGCCGTTGATTTTGCAAATCAAGCTACAAACACCATGTTTATGTGGGGTCAAAGTACGTCAATGGCCTACAAAGGAATGAATAAAGGTCGTCGTGTTCAGTTCAAAACAGATGATATCGACGCTTTAAAAAATAACATTCCTGGATTAAAGTATGTTTCACCTAGATTACAACTAGGTGGTTATCGTGGAGCAAATAATGTTACTCGTAAAGAAAAAACAGGAGCCTTTCAGGTAAATGGAGATTACCCAGAATTTATTAATCAACAATACATGGATATTATCAAGGGTCGCTGGATCAGTTACTCAGATATTGATAATAAAATGAAAAGTGCGGTAATCGGTGTAGATGTAGAAAAAACTTTATTTGACTTGGGAGAAGAGCCTATCGGCTCGTACATAAAAATTAATGGTGTTAATTTTAAAGTGATAGGAGTGTTTAATAACCCAAACACAAAAGGAGATAGTGAGGAACAGGCAAATACCATTTTTATTCCTTTTACATCCTTTGCCAAGGCTTTCAACACAGCAGACAATGTTGGGTGGTTTACATTGACAGCTCATGATGATATCAGTATTACCGAATTAAAGCCAGATATACTTGCATTAATGAGGTCCCAGCACAAAGTGCATCCAGATGATATGCGAGCTGTAGGTAATTTTGATTTAGCAGAAAGGTTTGCACAATTCTCAGGCCTTTTTAATATTCTAAAAATTGTTGGTTATTTCGTAGGAATACTTGTCCTTTTCTCAGGAGGAATCGGTATCAGTAATATCATGCTCATTGTAGTAAAAGAACGAACTAATGAAATAGGAGTGCGCCGTGCATTGGGAGCTACTCCTTGGATGATTAAAAAACAAATTCTTCAGGAATCACTTGTCCTTACCTTAATTTCCGGATTAGCAGGTATTGCATTTTCTGCATTAGTTATGTGGTTAATGAATTATGCACTGGATATGAATGGACCGGTAGATAATTTTAAAAATCCAACAGTAAATATAACAGTAATAATTATCGCTTTGATATTTCTTACTGTTGCAGGACTCTTTGCAGGACTAATTCCTGCTAGTCGTGCAACCACTATGAAACCAGTAGACGCTTTAAGAACAGAATAAACACTAACCTAGATGAAAAGAACAGGGACTATAATTGTTTTATTAGTAATCGTAATTTCCTCATTAATTGGAATTTATTGGATATGGCAAAAGGATCAAGAAGATCCGATTGAGTATGCCGCAGAACAACCAGAAACAAAAACGATCGTTAAAGAAACTGTCGCAACAGGTAGCATTGTACCTAAAGAAGAAGTTAATATTAAGCCTAATATTTCAGGTGTTATTGATAAAATTCATGTTGAAGCAGGTGAGTTTGTTAAAGCAGGTGATCTTATTGCAGAAATCAAAGTGGTTCCCAACGTGAGCTCACTTACAAATGCAAAGAACAGTATTGATCAAGCTCGTAACGCGGTACAAACCGCAAAACTTGCACTAGATAATCAGGAGTCGATTTATAAAAGGCAAAAACAGCTTTTTGATAAAGGAGTTGTAGCCGCAAATGATTTTGATCTAGCACAAAACGCATACAACAATGCGTTACAACGTTATAAACAAGAACAAGTCAATTTAAGAGGAGCACAGCAAAATTATGACATCCTGCGCACAGGAACGACCTCAGGATCTTTGGGTAAATACGCACAAACAGCAATACGATCTACCGTTGATGGAATGGTACTTGACGTTCCAGTTAAAGAAGGAAACCAAGTAATTGAGGCTAATAATTTTAACGAGGGAACTAGCATTGCGGTTATTGCAGATATTAATAAGATGATATTTGAAGGTAAGGTAGATGAAAGTGAAGTAGGTAAAATCAAGGAAGGATTACCGCTTAAGATTACAGTAGGTGCCTATGATAACCAAAAATACGATGCAGTACTAGACTATATAGCTCCTAAAGGTGTAGAAGAAAATGGTGCTATTCAATTTGCGATTAAAGGAACTCTAAAAGCTCCAGAGGAAAACAAAACAAATTCATTTATACGAGCAGGACTTAGTGCAAACGCAAGTATTATCCTTGATCAACGTACCGATGTACTTGCAATCAAGGAAGCCCTTGTACAATACGATAACGAGACAAAAAAACCTTTTGTTGAAATCCAAACAGGAGATCAACAATTCCAGCGCAAGGAAGTTGAACTAGGACTTAGTGATGGAATTTTTGTTGAAATTAAATCAGGTATAAGCAAGGACGACGCAATAAAAGTTTGGAATCCATTAAAAGCTCCACAAGGCCGTGGAGGATATAATGGATAAAATTCTTGTAACAAATCATCTTCGAGATCTACATATAGATATCCAATTATGAAAAAAGTACTCTTAATTATTATGTGTTTCGCTTTCGCGAAAGCGATTCAAGCACAATCAACAACATCCACCGATAAGAAATGGACTTTACAAGAGTGTGTACAATACGCACTGGATAACAACATTTCAATCAAACAAAGTGAGTTAGATTTAAAAGCAGCAGATGCCGATAAATTGAGCGCACTGGGTAATCTTTTACCGTCGTTAAATGCAGGTGCAGGAGTTTCAGAAAATACCGGATTAAGTTTTAACCCAGTTACCAATAACGCTCAAACAACAACATTTCTTTCTGCAACGGGAAGAGTTAATGTAGGTTATAACGTATTTGATGGGTTTAGAAACTTTAGACAATTACAAAGAGCAAAAATTTCAAAAATTGCTAGTGAATATCGTCTAGATAAAATGAAAGATGACATAGCACTTGCAGTTGCGAATAACTATCTTCAAATACTTACAAATAAAGCAAATTTGAAAACCTTTAAAGCTCAAAACGAGATTACAAAGGATCAAATTAAGCAAACTCAAGAATTGGTAGATGCTGGTCAACTACCACGAGGTGATTTATTAGAAATCAAAGCTCAGGATGCTACAGAGCAACAACAAATTATTAACGCGCAAAATGCTGTAATTATAAGTAGAGTAAGTCTTGCTCAATTGCTATTAATTGAGGACTATGAGAACTTTGATATTGCCGATGAGGATTTTGAGGTAATTGATGAAGAGGTTTCTGAAAAACCAGTTACAGAAATCATCAGTTCTGCTGAAGAAAATCGTTCAGAGGTTCGAATCGCAGAACAGAATTTAGAACTAGCCAAAAAAGATTTACAAATAGCCAAAGGAGCTTACTTGCCTACAGTAAGTGCGTTTTTTAGCTATGATACTAGATATACTAATAATGCCTCGTTTGACCAACGTATAGCCGACCCTAATAACCCTACCGAAACACAAATCATAGGAACTGTTGAAGGTACAGGACAAAATGTGGTAACTGAAGTGCCAGTATTAGAAACTGTACTAGTAGGAGCAGAGCCTTTTATAGATCAATTGTATCAAAACGATGGTATAGCTTATGGTTTCCAACTTAATGTTCCAATTTTCAATGGTTTTAGTGTTCGTAGTAACGTAGAGCGCAGTCAAATTAATATTGAACGTTCTAAATACCAATTAGAACAAGCAAAATTGGATCTAGAAAGTAGTGTGTATCAAGCTTACGTTGATGTACAAGGATCACGTCAGGCTTTTGATGCTGCAAAAACCGCATTGGAATCTCAAGAGTTAGCTTATGAGTATGCTAAAGAAAGATATGATGTGGGACTTACAAATGCATTCGATTTTGGTCAAAGTAAGTTGAGATACGACAATGCTATCATTACATTAAATCAAGCTAAATACGACTATATCTTTAGACTTAAGGTGCTTGAATTGTTTTTTGGGATAGAACCTCTAGAATTAAAATTATAAGATAAATGAAAAAAACTTTAATCATCATAGGTGTTATTATCGTTGTAGCGGTTTTAGGTTTAATCGGTCTTAAATCGACTGGAGCCATAGGCGGCGGTGATAAAGGTTTACTGGTAGAGACCAAAGAAGTGACAAAAATGAATGTCACAGAAACTGTAAGTGCTACTGGAAAAATCAGACCAGAGGTTGAAGTTAGTATCTCTCCAGAAGTTCCTGGTGAAATCATTGAGTTACCTATTAAAGAAGGTCAGGCTGTTAAAAAAGGCGACTTACTTGTGCGCATTAATCCAGATTTATTAGAATCAAGTGTTAGTCGTACGAGAGCTGGTGTGGCAAATGCAAGAGCCGGATATGAACAAGCAAAAGCAACCCTTGCTGAGGCAACTGCAAATTATAACAGAAGTAAGCAACTTTTTAATAAAGGAGTAATTTCTCAGGCAGATTTTGATACCAGTACAGCTGCCTATGAAAGAGCCAAAGCATCAGAACGTAGTGCGTTTTATAATGTTCAAAGTGCAGGTGCTACTCTTAATGAAGCATCTGACAACTTACAGCGTACTAGTATTTATGCTCCTATGTCTGGTACAATTTCACTTCTTGCAGTTGAATTAGGTGAACGTGTAGTTGGTACACAACAAATGGCAGGAACAGAATTATTAAGAGTAGCCGACTTATCTTCCATGGAGGTAGAAGTAGATGTAAATGAAAATGATATCGTTAAGATTGAAGTAGGAGATAAGGCAATCGTCGAGGTTGACGCTTATTTAAAGAAGGAATTTGAAGGTGTTGTTACTGAAATTGCAAATACGGCAAGCGGTCAATTAACGGCAGATCAAGTAACAAATTTTAAAGTTAAGGTTAGAATTTTACCAGAAAGTTACACTGACTTGTTAGAAGGTAAAAGTGAAAATTACAGTCCGTTTAAACCAGGTATGACCGCAACAGTAGATATTATTACTAGAGAAAGTAAAGATATTGTTGCAGTGCCAATAAGTTCGATAGTAGTTAAAACTGATACTACAGAAAAAAAGAAAAGGTCAGAAATTTCTTTGGATGCCAAAAAGTTTGAGTGTGTCTATGTATTAAATGGTAACAAAGCCAAGCTTAGAGTAGTAGAGACAGGAATCCAAGACAACAGTAATATCGTTGTCACAGATGGTCTGGATATAGGAGAAACAATCATTACCGGTCCTTATCGAGCAGTTACTGATAAATTAAAAACGGGAAAACTAGTTCGTGTAAAAAAGGATCGCTCAAATGATACTTCAGAGTCGGAATCTGAAGAAGATTAAATTTCAGCTATGCCATTGATTCTTTGTATTGAAACAAGTAGTACTAATTGTTCAGTTGCAATAGCTAGCGACAGCGCTACTACTAGTAATACATATGGTGCTGCTATGGTGCTGGATATTCTTGAAGACAATAGTGATTCATACAATCATGGCGAAAAGCTTCATGTTTTCATAGATGAAATCACCACTAGGAATGGATATGCAATGGGTGATTATGATGCTATTGCTGTAAGCTCTGGACCAGGATCATATACTGGATTAAGAATTGGAGTGAGTGCAGCTAAAGGTTTGAGTTTTGCCCTAGACGTACCTTTAATTGCTATTGATACACTAAAAGCATTATCTACAATTAATAAAATCGATTCTGAATTTACAGCCGCTTTTCTTGATGCACGTCGCATGGAAGTATATGCTTCAATATTTGACCGATCAGGTAAACGAGTACTTGAATCACAACCAGTAGTTGTTGAAGATGATTCTTTTATTCGCTTTCGCGAAAGCGGAACAATATCCTACATAGGAACTGGTATAGAAAAAACGAGAGAACTTCTAAATATCGAAAAACAATATATAACCGAAGTAAATCCGACAGCAGCAGCACTGTGTGCTCTCGCTATTGATGGGTATAAAAAAAGCGACACCGTTGATGTCGCTTATTTTGAGCCAAATTATCTCAAAGAATTTAAGATAGGTGGTTAAATTACTTCAAATGTAATTTTTACATTAACTCTATACTCGGTTACTTTTCCGTCTTTAACTTGAGCACTTTGCTCGTTGATGTAAACCGATCTAATGTTGTTGACGCTTTTTGCAGCTTGTTCCACTGCATTATTAGTTGCGTCTTCCCAGCTCTTATCGCTGTTTGCTAATACTTCTATAACTTTTAAAATTGCCATAACTTTATTGAATTGATTTCTATAAAGTTATAATAAAATTATCCATTAAGAGCAACTACACGATCAATTTTACCAGGAATCATCTCTTTAAGCATCGTTTCAATTCCATTTTTTAAGGTAATAGTAGATGACGGACAACCGCTACAAGCACCTTGTAGAATAACGCTTACCTCTTTGGTATTTTCATTGTAGTTTTCAAAAGCAATATTACCACCATCACCAGCAACAGCAGGTTTAATGTACTCGTCTAGTATCTCCACAATTTTTTGAGAGATGTCATCTAAATTTTCAAAAACTTTTTGATTTTCTTCGGGCTCTTTACTTTTCTCAATGGCTTTTGATTCATGATTGCTAGTACCTATTTCTAGACCATTTTCCATGGATTCTTTTATCATGGAACGCAACTCATTACTTACTTCATTCCAATCTATAATATCGTGTTTAAGAATGGAGATGTAATTTTCAGAAACATATAATTCCTTTACAAAGGAAAACTCGAATAATTTTCTAGCTAGGCTTCCGGTTTGAGTATCGCCTATTGATTTAAATTCAATAGGTTTTACTACAAGCTTTTTATTTGCCACAAATTTCATGGCATTAGGATTAGGTGTTGACTCCGCGTAAACCGTTACTGGAATCTTCTTTGTTTTTGATTCTTCAGTTAGTAAAGGTTTGTCGCTATTGAGGTAGGTTTCAATTTGAGTAGCAACCTCTTGCTGTACATCATTCCATTGTACTATATCATATCGTTCAATGGCTATGAAATTTTGTGCTATATATACTGTTTTTACAAAAGGTAAGTAAAACAATTGTTGTGCAAGTGGCGATGGTTTTGCCTCGTCTATATTTTTAAATTCGTAGCTGTTGTTTTTTACTAAAAACTGACTGCTTTCAAACTTTACAATAGCCTCATTTGCAGTAGGTACGATTTCAATTTTATGCATTGTGAAATTTTTGAACAAAGATAGTTGGTTTCTTAGTTTAAAGCAGTTCAAACAATCAGAACATTTTATAGAAGACTATAGGAATTTGATACTCGATGAAATACTCGAACTAGCTGTTGAATAAAACCTATCTCTAGAGAATTTATTATATATTTACGCCTGTTTGAAAAAAACCAACAAGTTTTGTTTTAAAACAAATCTAATTTTCAAACGTTTAGGAAAATAGACTATTATCTACCGCATGAAAAAGATACTTTTAACACTAGCAGTTGTTCTAGGAATACAATGTGTGACAGCTCAAGAAGGTGTACCTGTTTACTTAGATTATTTAACCGATAATTATTACTTATTACACCCATCAATGGCTGGTGCAGCGGCTTGTGGAAAGGTACGTGGTACCGTTAGACAGCAATGGTTTGATCAATCAGACGCACCTAATTTACAAACCCTTTCATTTAACACTGGAGTAGGAGAAAACAGTGGTGTAGGAGCGATTTTATTTAATGACCGTAATGGTTACCATTCACAAACTGGAGCTTACTTATCTTATGCATACCACTTACAAGTAGGTGGTGGATATGAAGATTTAAATAGATTATCTTTTGGTATAAACGCTGGTATGGTTCAAAGTCGTCTAGATGAATCTGAATTTGATTTAACTGATTTTGATCCTATTATAACAGGCGTTTTGCGCAGTGACAGTTACTGGAATATCGATATAGGAGCTTCCTATTTTTTCAAAGAATTTTATGCTCACTTCACAGTAAAAAATGCTCTTTTCCAAAATCGTGATCTTTTTAGTCGTGAATTTGAAAGTACAAATCAAAGACGTTACATAGCTACATTGGGTTATTTATTTGCACCTAGAAATAGTAAGTGGCAATGGGAACCATCTGTATTATATCAAAGAACTGATAGAACAGCTGAGCAGTTCATGGATTTCAACGCAAAGGCATATTATGATTTAAATGATACTAGTGTCTTATATCTAGGTTTATCTTACCGTCAAAGTTTTGATGGTGCAGAATATTTAGACGGTAATAGTGTACAAGAACAAAACTTGAGTTTACTTTCTCCAATATTAGGGGCGAAAATAGATAACTTCACTATTGCTTATACCTACAGCTACCAATTTGGAGATATACGATTTGATAGTGGTGGTTTTCACCAAATTACATTAGGAATTGATTTCTTATGTCGTAAAGACAGATGGAGTTGTAACTGTCCTGCTGTAAACCTATAAACCAACTTTATTTTATTATTAAGGCAGCTGCAAAGCTGCCTTTTTTAATTAAATCAAGATGAGAAAATTACTTAATGAAGAGCTAGATAGGTTAGATGTTGATGCCTATAAAAACAGCGACAAAACACCCATTACGATTGTTTTAGATAACATACGTAGTCTAAATAATATAGGAAGCGTTTTTAGAACAGCCGATTGTTATCGTGTCGAGAAAATAATATTATGTGGTATAACAGCCCAACCACCGCATAGGGATATTAGAAAGACCGCTCTAGGCGCAACAGAATCTATTGAATGGGAATATGTAGAGGATACCTTAAAAGCCCTAGAAAATCTAAAAAATAATCAATACCACTTGTGTGCTATAGAACAAGCCGAAAACAGTACCAGCTTGTACAATTTTAAACCTGAGAAAGGACAAAAACTAGCCGTTGTATTTGGGAACGAGGTTAAAGGAGTACAGCAGCAAGTTGTAGACTATTGCGATACGATTATTGAGTTACAGCAATTCGGGACAAAACACAGTCTAAACATTTCAGTTTGTGCAGGAATTGTGATTTATGACCTTTTCAATAAAGTAAGTTCACTTAGGAGTTGATTTGATCCAGTATTGTGATGTAATCCTCATGCTTATTGACAAAATCAAGTTCAGTTACATCAATAACTTTGATTTTTAAACTGTCTTGCGTTTTGATAAAATCGGCATATCCTTTCTGGATTTCCATTAGATATTCAGTTTGAATATCTTGTTCATATTCCCGACCTCTTTTCTTAATGTTATCCAGTAAACGCTCCTCAGTTTGGTACAAATAGATGTACAATTCTGGTTTGACGAGCTCTTTATACATCATGTAAAACAGTCGTTTGTATAAAGTGTATTCCTCTTCTGATAATGTTATTTTACTAAAGATAAGTGACTTTACCACGTAGTAATCGGCTACCGTGAATTCTTTAAAAAGATCCTGTTGACCTATTTCATCATGTAATTGCTGATAACGATCGGCTAGGAATGACATTTCTAGTGAAAAAGCATAACGTTCTTGCTCTTTATAAAACAAGGGCAAGAAAGGATTATCGGCAAATCGTTCAAGAACTTCCTTTCCCGTAAAATCTTCACCTATTTTATGTGTTAAACTAGTTTTTCCTGATCCAATATTTCCTTCAATGGCAATGAAATTATGGCGTTGAATGGGATATCGCTTTCGCGAAAGCGTAATTTCAACATCATCCACAGGTTCTAATGGCTCCATTTTAGATGCAATATTACCTATGTGAATGGTTTCGTTTTCTATTTCCCATTCCTTGCAGAAATCCAATAAGGGTAATACAACAAAATTCCGTTCTTGCCAATGTTTATGGGGAATATCAAGCCTTTCTGACTGGAATTGGATGTTATCATAAAAAATGATATCCAGATCGATAGGGCGACTCTCATAATGATCTGTGACCTTAACCGATCGACCCATTTCACTTTCAATATTTTTAAGCTTATCAAGTACATCTTGCGGTGTGTAAATAGTGTGAATTAGAAGAACCGTATTATAAAAATCAGGTCCATCAAATCCAAAACTTTGGCTTGCATACACTTTTCCAGCCTTAATGATTAAACCAATTTTGGTTTCAATAAGTCGTGTAGCGCGTTCTATTTGGTTTTTTTTATCACCTAGGTTTGTGCCTAACGCTATGATTACCTTATGATTGCCTATTTTTGAGATGCCTATAATTTTATCGCCAAATTAAGGAATATTTACTCGACCATAAACTACTTTTACACCTATATGAAAACACTTACTGGTAGGGATTTACGTCGAGCAAATCGTATCTATCTGGTTCTAGCAGCTTTATTTATTTGCTCCCTAGTCGTTTCAAATTTAATTTTTCAGAAGTTTTTTTATTGGAATCCATTTGGATGGTTCAATTTTGAGCTATCTGTTGGGTTAATGCCGTATCCTGTTACTTTTTTGGTTACTGATTTAGTAAGTGAAATTTATGGTAAACGCAAGGCTAACGAATTGGTGCTAGCAGGAATTTTTGCAAGTATTTTTAGTCTTATTATCATCTTTATTGCCGATGCTGCTCCTGCCGTAAAAGACAGCCCTATTCAAGATGTTGTCTTTACAAAAGTTTTTGGAGCTACTACAATCGCAGTTATTGCTAGTATGACGGCTTATTTGTGTGCTCAATTTGTAGATATTCAATTATATCATTTTTGGAAACGTCTTACTAAAGGGCGCATGTTATGGCTGCGTAACAATTTAAGTACGGTTTTTTCACAATTTGTTGACACACTGGCAGTTTTATTATTGCTATGTTCAACAGAGATAATTTCCTGGGACAATTTTATACCCTTTTTAATCTCAGGAGTATTATTTAAAATGTTAGTGGCCTTATTTGATACACCGTTGTTGTATTTAGGTGTAGGCATTTTTCAGCGTATGTTCAAACTTAAAATGGGAGAAGAAATTAAAGTCGATTGATGAAAAAAATATTGAAAATAGTAGGAGTATTTGTGCTCGCGGTTGTGGTGTTGTTAATAGCAGCTCCATTTCTATTGAAGGATCAAATTGCACAAGTGATCAAGGATAAACTCAACAACAGCCTTAATGCTCAGGTGGACTTTGCCGAGGTTGATTTAAGCTTATTCAGTGCATTTCCAGATGCCTCACTTAACTTAAAAAAACTCCAGGTAATCAATAAAGAGCCTTTTGTAGGTGATACATTGTTTTACAGTGACGCTATTAAATTGTCGTTACCCGTTATGGATTTATTCAATGAAGTCGGTGAGCCTATTGAAGTACATGAATTAACAATTGACGATGCTATAGCTAGGTTGAAGGTTAATGCAACAGGTGCCGCAAACTGGGATATTGCTGTTAGGGATTCCGCTTTCGCGAAAGCGGAAACGACACAAACACCTCAAGAAAACACAGGATTTGTATTTGACCTTAACCATTATGAAATTAATAATTCAAGTTTTTCTTATATCGATGATGAGAGTAAGAATGTGTTGCTCCTTAATGACTTAAATCATGAAGGTACGGGTGATTTTAGTTTAAATGAATCTACCTTACAAACCATCACAAATGCCAAGGTTACTTACGAGTTGGATGGTATAAAGTATGTTAATGATCAAGATGTCTCACTAGTAGCCGATGTGCTCATGAATCTAGATGATCAACGTTATACTTTTAAAGAAAATGAAGCAAAGGTGAATGACTTACCACTGGAATTAGACGGTTTTGTTGATTTAGAAGAAAATAGCACGCTCGTTGATCTTACATTTAAAACCCCAAGTTCTGATTTTAAAAACTTTTTTGCTCTTATTCCTCAAGAGTACCGCAGCAATTTAGAAGGCATAACAACAACAGGAGACTTTATTGTCAACGGTACTATAAACGGTGAGGTTACCGACGAATTAATTCCTAAAATGGATATAAAAGTATCGTCGCAAAATGCATCATTCAAATATCCAGATTTACCACAAACAGTTCGTAATATTAATTTTAACGCAGCCTTACTTAATACTACTGGTAGGGTTGAGGATACTTATTTAAGTGTGCCTAGCGCAACTTTTAATCTTGCTGGTGAAACAGTAAGTGCCAAAGCACTGGTTACAAGACTTACGGAAAATATGAAAGTGGACCTAGAGGCTCGTGGTATTATTGATCTTCTGAAATTACAACAAGCCATACCTTTTCCTGATAACACCTCATTGAATGGAATTTTAGATTTGGACATTGCAACGGTGTTTGATATGGAAAGTGTAGAGAATGAACGCTATGCGAATATCCAGACCAAAGGACTGGCAAAACTTAGAGATTTCACCTATCAAGGTGATGCGTTTAACCAATCCTTTGATGTAAGCACTGCTGTAATTAATATGAATAATAGTCGTGTAAAATTAGAGAGTTTTAATGCTAGAACAGGTAATACAGATCTTAACGCATCGGGAACAATTAATAATTTAATTGGGTTTTTATTTGAAGATCAAAAGCTTAAAGGAAACTTCAAAGTATCGTCTGATCAATTTGATACTTCTGATTTCATGAGTACTACAACTGGTTCCAAAGAAGAAACTATTACAACAGAAAATAAAAGTGTCGCTACTACCAATAATGAGGCAATCAAAATACCAGATTTTCTAGATGCTCAGTTGGATTTTAATGCTAATCGCGTGATTTATGATAATATCACGTTGAATGATGTGTCTGGAATCGCTATGGTAAGAGATGAAACTTTGTTTTTAAACGACCTTAAAACAAAAGTTTTTAATGGTACCATCGGTCTAGACGGAACCGTTTCTACAAAAGGTGCTACTCCTAAATTTAAGATGGCCTTAAATATGAATGAACTCGATATCGCACAATCGTTTCAGGGATTTGAAATGTTTCAAAAATTAGTACCGTTAATTAATGCATTTAAGGGGAAACTAAACACCGATCTTGAAATACAAGGAGATTTGTCTAATGATCTTACTCCTGTTTTGACTACAATAGCTGGTGATGCATTTGCACAACTTTTAACCGATGACGTAGATACTAGTCAAAATAAATTACTTAATCTACTGGATAATAAATTAGGTTTTATTGATGTAAACAATTTAAATCTAAGAGACATAACTACTAAACTTAAACTAAATAACGGAGCGGTAGAAATAGCACCTTTTGATTTTAATATTAAAGATATTAAAGTAGTTGCTAGTGGTAAGCACAGCTTGTCCAATTCAATGGATTATACCTTGAACTTGGAGGTTCCTGCAAAATATTTTGGTAAAGAAGGAGCTAGTTTATTATCAAAGTTAGAAAGTAAAGAAATAGATAAAATCACCGTACCTGTTCCAGTAAAATTAGGTGGTAGTATAAGCTCGCCTTCAGTAGATTTAAATCTTGATCTAGCGGTAAAAAATTTAACAAACCAAATTATTGAGATTCAAAAGCAAAAGTTGAAGGATAAAGGCGAGGAAGCTGCCAATAACGCAATCAACGATATCTTACAAGGCAATAATCCACTGGATAACATTAAGGATGTTATCAAAGGAGATAAAGGTCAAGTTAAAGACAGCACACAGACTACAAGTCCTGTTTCGACAACTACCGATTCCTTAAAGCAAAATACTAAAGACAAGGTTAAAGAGACTGCAGGTAATTTAATTAAAGATCTATTTGGTCGTAACAAGAAAAAGCCAGTTGATACCATTAAGGCTAAATAAAAAAAACCTCCTTTTAGAAAGATGTTCTAAAAGGAGGTTTTTAATAGTTGTTGTTATTATTATAGCTTGTAGTTTAATCCTAAACCAAATACTTCACGTACTTGAAAAGCTCCTACTGCATTATCATCGTAGATCGCTTGGAAAATTAAGTTTGCACTTAACCACTCGTTTACCTTCATGTTAACGTTTGCACTGTAATTGATATCAATGTTACCAGGATTTTCTAGGTAATTAGAATATAGGGCAAGAACGTTAGACATAGTTATGTTTTCTGCTATAGTAAAGTTATAGATACCATTAAGAGAAGCGCCAAACTCAAATCTAGAGGAATCGCCAGCATCTACACCAAAATAATCACCATCTACATAACCAGGAACACTTGTAAATGCATCGTCAACAAAAATGAATCTAGCTGTAGCAGGAGCGATGTTTACTTGTAAGTCATCGCTTTTTCTGTATAAGATACCAGGACCAAATGATAAATAACCTGGTGATAGAAATTTAGTAAATTCAGTACGAGTTTCATTTCCATCAATGTCCTCACCAAATCGGTATCCAGTTGTCCATTGAGATAAAAAGTTTAAAAAAGCAGAATAAGACCAGTTGCTTTCCTCTTTAATTTTATAACCGTAAACAGAGTTTAATTCAATACGGTCGTTGGTTTTTCTTGTAAATTCCTGATTATCCAGTTTTGTTATACCGTATTCTGCAATAATTTTATTATCCCAGGTTGTACGTCCTTTCAAATAATTAAGGTCATAATTTACACCTAGGTTTAAAGAAATGTTTGAGGTACCACCACCAGTCCATTCTGCATTAAAGGCACTCTGGTTGAATAAAGCTTGGAAGTTACCACCTTTAGACCATCCTTCTTTAGGTGCGTCGTCATCTTGTGCGATTGCTGTAAATGAGGTTCCTAGAACCGCAAGTAAAAGTAAAATTTTCTTCATTAAACTTAATTTTTATGCGGCAAAGGTACATTTATCTGCTAGTGAGAGAAAAAAATACTTAGTCTACTTCATTTTTTCGTTCATATTCGTTTAAAAGTATATGAATGTCTTCTATCAGCAGTTTTACATCCTCAATACTTGTTCCGTCATAAGAGCGACCTCGCAATCTACCTTGTTTGTCAATAAGTAAAAAGTTCTCTGTGTGCACCATGGCATATTCATCACCATATTTAGGTTGTTTAACTGCCATATAGGATTTTCTTGCTAGGTCATAAATCTGTTTGCGATCTCCTGTAACTAAATTCCATTTTTCATCAATCACTCCTTTTTTGAGAGCATATTCTTTTAATACAGGAATGCTATCTCGTTCTGGTGTTACAGAATGGGATAAGATCATCACATCTTTATTGTTTTTAAATTCATCTTGTACCAACTTCATGTTTTTGGTCATCACTGGACAAATGGTAGGGCAAGTGGTAAAAAAGAAGTCTGCTACATAGATTTTTCCT
Organism: Nonlabens sp. SY33080; assembly: GCF_011784885.1. NCBI lineage: Bacteria > Pseudomonadati > Bacteroidota > Flavobacteriia > Flavobacteriales > Flavobacteriaceae > Nonlabens > Nonlabens sp. SY33080. Next base: position 1,894,893 of record NZ_CP050461.1, on the reverse strand, counting down.
TCGTAATCCTTTTCTGTAATAGTATCACCGTTTTGATTAACTAGCTCAAAAGGTGCGATAGTATGATATTTTTTAACGAAAAGCTTGCTGTCATCCACCAGTGTTGGGTCAAAATCGTCGGGTTGTAGTACCGGTAGAGTTTTTACTGGAGTGAGAGCATATTGAAAAGCAGCAAGAATTAGTGAGCACAACACAAATAAAAAGACAATGCGCCATTTGTTTTTAACGAGAAAATCTTTCATAATAGTTGTTTTTGCAAAGTTACTTACCAATCCTCACATTTAGTCCATAGGAATACTAATACATTACTATTTAAGTGCTATTTGTGGTTGGTAATTACGCTTTCGCGAAAGCGTGCTAAATCGCAATTCTAAAATCATCCTAATTATCACATTGTATGACAGCTACTGTGGTTGATATGTCCTATTTTTGCGCCTTAACAAATTCAAAATATGCATCCGATTTTAGTTACTGTGATCAATTTTTTGATGAGTTTATCTATTCTCATCGTTTTACATGAATTAGGGCACTTTATTCCAGCAAGATTATTCAAAACTCGTGTCGAAAAGTTTTACCTTTTTTTTGATATAAAATTTTCATTATTCAAGAAAAAAATAGGAGAAACAGTTTATGGGATAGGCTGGTTGCCATTAGGTGGTTATGTAAAAATCGCTGGTATGATTGATGAGAGCATGGATAAAGAACAAATGGCAAAACCGCCACAACCATGGGAATTTAGATCAAAACCAGCCTGGCAACGATTAATAATAATGCTAGGTGGTGTGATTGTAAATGTGATCGTTGGGTTTGTGATTTATATATGCTTGATGTACGCTAATGGTAAAATATTAGAACCTGCGTCTGGTGCTACTTATGGTTTTGGTTATCCTAAGGTCTTAGAAGAAGTTGGATTTCAACAAGGTGATTTACCTATACTAGTAGACAATCAAGAATTAGAAAGAGCGCCTAGCTTGTATCACAATATTATGTTCAGGGATGTTGAAACCGTTACAGTTTTGCGTGATGGTAAGGAACAGGTGATTTCAATTCCAGAGGATACGGGAAGCAAGATGTTTCAAGCTGGTGTAAGACCCATCTTACTACCTAGAAGAACTTTTATAGTAGATACCGTTGCTGATAATACTCCTGCTGCAAAAATGGGTATGAAATCAGGTGCTGTGATAAAAAGCATAGCGGGATACCCAATTAATTACGATTCAGATTATGAATATGCGCTTTTGAATAAAACAAAGGTGAATGAAGAGTTCGAAGTGGTTTGGGAGATTGATGGTGAAACAGAATCTGGTACAACTAGTTTTGGTACAGTAACTGAAACTAATTTTTGGGGTGTAGAGTCTGAGGTGCCGGCACCTAAAGTTCTTGGAATTCGTAAAGGATTTCCAGATACTGATATTTTTGATTCAAGAGTTCAGGAACTTTCATTTGGCGAGGCAGTTAGTGAAGGAATAAGCAAAGGCTGGTGGACAATGAGAGATTATGTTTCTCAATTCAAATACATATTCACTAGTAAAGGAGCAAGTCAATTGGGTGGATTTGGTACAATTGCAAAGATGTATCCAGACACCTTTAATTGGACTCAATTTTGGGGAACAACGGCATTGATATCATTTATATTAGCAATCATGAATATACTTCCTATTCCTGCATTAGATGGTGGTCACGTTGCCTTTTTACTTTATGAAATTGTAACAGGAAGAAAGCCTGGAGATAAATTCCTAGAACGCGCTCAAATTATCGGGATATTGTTACTGCTAGGTTTGTTATTATATGCTAATGGTAACGATGTGGTGCGTGCGATAACGGGATAATACCTAGACTTAAAATGGTAGTAAATTTTTTAGTGATGCAATCATTTGATATTCATATAATTTCATGTTATTGCATTAAATAGAGCTTAAAATTTACTTGATTTTTTAGAAATTATTTTGGCAACAATTAAAAAAGGTTTTATATTTGCCATCGCTTAAGAAAACTTAAGTTTGTGTATATCACATTCCTCTTTAGCTCAGTTGGTTAGAGCATCTGACTGTTAATCAGAGGGTCCTTGGTTCGAGCCCAAGAAGAGGAGCCTAAATCCCGATCAGTAATGGTCGGGATTTTTTGTTTTATTCCCTTTTTCATTTGATTTCAGTTCTCACAACTTTCCCTATCTTTACCTTAAACAATAATGATTCCGCTTAGGGTAATAAACCGCTAGGCGTCAATATATAAGGATAAGTGAATGAGCTGTAGTAGTTGTGGATCTGGCGGTAGCGTGCCAGGTGGATGTAAAAATCACGGAACCTGTGGAACAGGTGGATGTAATAAGTTAACCGTTTTTGATTGGCTTTCTAACATGGAGCTTCCTGATGGACAGGAAAGTTTTCCTTATGTAGAGGTTCGATTTAAAAACAGTCGTAAAGAATATTTTAAATACAATAACGACCTAAGTCTTAAGATAGGTGATCTAGTTGCCACACAAGCACAAAATGGTCACGATATTGGAATGGTAACTCTAGCCGGAGAGCTAGTTAGGGTTCAAATGAAAAGGAAGCGAGTAAAGTTTCAAGATGAAGCTTTTCCTCAAATTTATCGCATTGCCAATGAAAGAGATGTTGAGAAATGGCAAAATGCTCGCGATAGAGAAGAACCTATGAAAGTAAGAGCTCGACAAATCGCCATCGAGCTCAAACTTAAAATGAAAATTTCTGATATTGAGTTTCAAGGAGATGGTTCCAAAGCTACTTTCTATTATACGGCCGATGACCGTGTAGATTTCAGGGAGCTTATTAAGCAATATGCATCTGAGTTTAAAACACGTATAGAAATGCGCCAGATTGGACTTAGGCAAGAAGCCGCCAGATTAGGTGGTATAGGTTCTTGCGGTCGTGAATTATGTTGTAGCACGTGGCTTACCGATTTTAGATCGGTTACAACTGGTGCTGCGCGTTATCAAAACCTCTCTCTCAATCCGCAAAAACTCGCTGGTCAATGTGGAAAATTAAAATGCTGTTTAAATTACGAGTTAGATTCTTATCTAGATGCATTAAGTTCATTTCCTAAACAAAATCAAAAGCTATATACTCATAAAGGAACTGCCGTTTGTCAAAAGGTAGATATTTTTAAAGGTATAATGTGGTATTGTTATGAAGGCGAATGGATGAACTGGCATGTATTGACTACTGATCAGGTTCACCAAATAGTTGCTGTAAATAAATCAGGAGATAAAGTTTCTAGTATAGAGGAGTACGCAAGTGAATTGATTATAGAAGAAGAAGCTTCCTTTGAAAATGTAGTTGGACAGGACAGCCTCACTAGGTTTGACAAGCCAAAATCAAAACGTAACAAGCGTAAAAATAGAAGAAAACCTGCCTCTAATAAAAAAGAAACAGTAGCTGCGGTTAGTGAAACACCAGCAAAAAAAAGGACTCAAAATAACAGAAACAAGAATAAACAACGTTCTAACACTAACAGAAACGCAAAAAGCAGCAATAACAAAAACCCAAATCAGAACAATAACGCTAGTAACCAGAAAAAAACGGGAACTAAAGGGAAGCCTCAAAATAAAAGACGTAACAATCGTCCAAAAGGTAACAGCAACAACAAGCCTAAAGACTCTTCAAATTAGTGAAAAAGATAATTTATATATGCACACTCCTTGTGGTTCTTATAAGCTGTGATGATTATTTAGTTTCTTCGCAAACTGTTTCATTGGAAAACGCAAAATGGAATATTAATCAGGCACCAGTTTTTAAAGTGTCTCCACCAGACACAACAAATACTTATGACCTCTTTATAAACCTGCGAAATAACCACGAGTACGCTTTTAGTAACCTCTTTTTAATCTCAGAAATTAAATTTCCCCAAGGTAGGACTTTTGTTGATACCCTAGAGTTTGATATGACCGATAATTACGGTCGTTATTTGGGTAGAGAACGAGGTGATTTATATGAAAACAAATTATGGTTAAGAGAAGGAATACGCTTTCGCGAAAGCGGAACCTACCATCTAACCTTAAGACACGTAATGCGTAAGACAGGTGAAATAACACCAGTACAAAATTTAAACGGTATTGTAGACCTAGGTTACAGTATTGAAAAACCTAAAAATTATGGCAAAGACTAAAGCACAAAAAGTTCAAGATAAAGAAGCCGTAAGTAAAAACGTAAAATTATTTTGGAAACTAGTTTTCACGGGTATCGGGCTGGTAGTACTGTTATTCCTCCTAGCAGCATGGGGAATTTTTGGTGCCTTACCTGATCACACGGTATTAGAAAATCCTCAAACAGACCTGGCTACAGAGATTATTACTGCCGATGGTAAAACACTGGGAAAGTTTTACAATCCAGGGAATAATAGGACACCTGTAACTTATGATGAATTACCACAAAACCTCGTTGATGCGTTAGTGTCAACTGAAGACGAACGATTTTGGGATCACAGCGGTATTGATGGCTATGGAACAGCTAGAGCATTTGCTTATTTAGGAAGTAAAGGTGGTGCAAGTACCATTACCCAGCAGTTGGCAAAACTTTATTTTACTGTCGAGCCCAGAGCAAACAAATTTGAAAGAGGAATTCAAAAAATTAGAGAGTGGATTATTGCTACTCGATTGGAAAAACAGTACACCAAAGAAGAAATTATAGTTCAATATCTTAATCAGTTTGATTTTCTTAAAGGAGCTATAGGTATACGATCGGCAGCTCGTATTTACTTTGGAAAAGAGCCAAAAGACCTCAAGGTTGAGGAAAGCGCTGTACTAGTTGCAATGCTTAAAAACCCAAGACAATATAATCCACAAAGAGAAATATCAAAAAAGAAGTCTTTTAATAGACGTAACCAGGTATTTTTTCAAATGGTGCGCAATGGTAAAATGACTGAAGAATTGAAGGATAGTTTGCGTGAACAACCTATTGTCCTGGATTTTAAACCAGAAGGGCATGATGATGGTCTTGCTACCTACTTTAGAGAATACCTAAGAGATTGGTTGAAAGAATGGGCAAAGGATCACGTGAATCCAGATACAGGAAAGAATTACAATATCTACAATGATGGGCTACGCGTAAATGTTACTATTGATTACAGAATGCAAGAAATTGCAGAACAAGCCTTACAAGATCACATGAAAAACTTGCAGGCCGAATTTGATAAACAAAATATCAAAAACAAAACTGCACCTTTTAGAGATTTAACCAAAAAGGAAACTGAAAACATAATCAAAGCTGCTATGCGCAGGTCTGATAGATGGCGTATTATGAAAGCTGCAGGTAAATCTGAAAAGGAAATTTACGCCAGCTTTGAGAAAAAGACAGACATGACTGTTTTTACTTGGAAAGGTGAAGTAGATACATTAATGACGCCTAGAGACAGTATTGTTCACTATAAAAAATATCTAAGAGCAGGATTAATGTCTATGAATCCACAAAGTGGACACGTGAAAGCCTGGGTAGGAGGAATAAACCATAAACATTTCAAATATGATCATGTAGAACAGGGAAAAAGACAAGCTGGATCTACCTTTAAACCTTTCTTATATTCTACTGCTGTAGACTTGTTGCATTACTCACCATGTAAAGAATTACCAGATGGTGAATATACGATACCAGCAGGCAAATGGGGTAACTTGAAAGACTGGACTCCTAAAGATTCTGGTGGTGATTACGGTAATATTCTTACCTTAAAAGAAGCTTTGGCAAAATCAAAGAATACAATATCGGCTAGATTAATTGACGAGGTAGGTCCTCAACCTGTTATCGATAGGGCTTCTCAATTAGGAATTAATACCGATAAAATGGATGCTGTTCCATCTCTTGCTTTGGGTACACCTGATGTTAATTTGTTTGAAATGACAGGAGCTTATAGTGTTTTTGCTAATGGAGGAATTTACAATAAGCCAGTTCTCGTTACTAGTGTTGAAGATAAAAATGGTACAATCCTTTACCAATATGTGCCTGATTCTAAAGATGTGATGAATGAGGAAACGGCCTATGTTACCGTTGACCTCATGCGAGGTGTAGTAAACTACGGTAGTGGTAGTAGATTAAAGGACAGCTGGAGAAAATCTCAATATATTTATAAGAACGTCATCACAGGATATCCTTATGAATTAAAGAATGACATCGCAGGTAAAACAGGAACAACACAAAACAATTCCGACGGTTGGTTTATGGGAATGGTTCCTGATTTAGTTACTGGAGTATGGGTAGGAGGCGAGGATAGATCGGTCCATTTTAACTCTACAAAATACGGTCAAGGTGCTACAATGGCGTTACCTATTTGGGGTCTTTACATGAAAAATCTTTATAACGAAGAATCTCTGGACATATCAAAAGAGAAATTCAAAAAACCAGATAACCTATCCATTGAAACCGACTGTGAAGAATATAAAGCTCAACAATCTGGAGGATTAGATGAAGAAGATGACAGCGATGAATTAGAAATTTAAAGTATGATTCATAAAATTGACATGCACCATATTTTGTTTCTGGATATTGAAACTGTATCTCAATATGCCAGTTTTGAAGAATTAGACGAAGCAGATCAAGAGCTATATTCTGATAAAACAAAATACCAGCGTAAAGAAGATTTTACGCCACAAGAATTTTATGAGCGTGCTGGCATATGGGCAGAGTTTGGTAAAATTGTATGCATATCAGTAGGGTATTTTGCTTATACAAGCGACACACAATTTAGAACCAAAAGTTTTGTGGGTGATGAGCGCGACATTTTAATAGAGTTTTCTCAATTATTAAAAGAACATTTTTCGTCTAGACAACACCTATTATGTGCCCATAACGGTAAGGAATTTGACTTTCCTTATATCGCTAGGAGAATGATTATTCTAGGCATGGATTTACCAGAAAAACTAAACTTATTTGGAAAGAAACCATGGGAAGTACCTCATCTTGACACCATGGAGTTATGGAAATTTGGGGATTATAAACATTTTACTAGTCTTAAATTGTTAACTAGGGTTTTGGGTATTCCATCACCTAAAGATGATATCAGTGGTGACCAGGTACGAGATGTATATTACAAGGAAAATGACATCAAGCGTATTTCAGATTATTGTGAAAAAGATGTAGTCGCAATAGCTCAAATATTTCTAAAATTACGTAACCAACCTATCTTGTCGAATGACCAAATTATCTCAAAATAATACACTGGTCACTTGTGAAAATTTAAATGTAAGCTTCAGCACAGGTAAAAACTCTACACAGGTTCTTCATGATGTTTCTTTTGAAATATTATCTAATGAATTTGTCGCAGTTGTTGGAGAATCGGGTAGTGGTAAGTCGGTAATGAGTAAAGCTTTAATGGGCTTGTTGCCTGTTGAGAACTCTATAATTACCGCTAGTCAGTTGGTTATTAATAATAAGGAAGTTTTGCATTTCTCTTCTGGTGATTGGTCACGCTTTCGCGGAAGCGTAATAAGCATGATTTTTCAAGAACCTATGAGCGCACTTAATCCTACTATTACATGTGGGAAACAAGTAGCTGAAATTTTAAAGCAACACACTGATCTTACTAAAGCCCAAATAAAGGATAAAGTAATTTCCTTATTCCAAAAAGTCCACTTGCCACAACCAGAGTCTTTGTATCATAAGTATCCTCATGAAATAAGTGGTGGGCAAATGCAACGCGTTATGATTGCAATGGCTGTTGCTTGCAATCCCATTTTATTAATAGCCGATGAACCTACAACAGCTCTTGATGTTACTGTTCAAAAGGAAATTATCAAATTACTAAAGGATATACAGCAAGAGTTTAACATGAGTGTTTTATTCATTTCACATGATCTATCTCTTGTAAGATCTATTGCTGATAAGGTAATGGTGATGTATCAAGGTCACATTGTTGAGAAAGGTACAGTTCAATCGATCTTTAATGAGCCAAAGGAACGATACACAAAGGCATTATTAGCCGCGAGACCTGATCTTAATGAACGTGTTGAGGTTTTACCTACAATATCTGATTTTTTAGATAATAATTATTCAAAGAAACTTGTTGATGCTGTACAAAGAGAGCACTCACTTAAAACCATGTATACACAAGAACCTTTAATTCAAATCAAGGATTTGAAAAAAGTATATGAGGTAAAAAACGGCTGGTTTAATAAATCTAATGCTTTCACTGCTGTCAATGGAGTGAGCTTTAATATTTTTCCTGGTGAAAGTTTGGGATTGGTAGGAGAGAGTGGTTGTGGTAAAAGCACCCTAGGCAATATCATCCTAGGATTAAAAGAAGCTACCTCGGGTAGTGTTTTGTATAAAGGAACGCAGGTTGTAGGACAATCTCAAAAATCTTTGAGAAAGATGCGTCGTCAAATGCAAATTATTTTTCAAGATCCTTTTGCTAGTTTAAATCCTAGATTGACTGTAGGTTCTGCCATTTTAGAACCTATGAGTTGGTACAAGATAGGTAGTTCTAATAAGGAGAGAGAATTAATGGTTAAAGAACTGCTGGTTAAAGTAGGTCTTAAAGAAGAGCATTATTATCGATATCCACACGAATTTAGCGGTGGTCAACGTCAACGTATAGGTATCGCTAGGACCATAGCCTTACGACCAGAATTTATAGTGTGTGATGAAAGTGTGAGCGCCTTAGATATTTCAGTACAGGCACAGGTTTTAAATCTATTGAACACACTTAAGCAAGAATTTGGTTTTAGTTATTTATTCATTTCTCATGATCTGGCAGTAGTGAAGCATTTTTGTGACCGTATAGTTGTCATGAATAAAGGAGAAATTGAAGAAATTCAAGAATCAGAACAGCTGTATAAAAATCCTCAAAAAGCGTACACTAAAAAGTTGATTCAAGCTATTCCAAATTAAAAAGCCCAGCTTTAGGGAAAGCTAGGCTTATTACGTTTGTTAGTTAAGATTATCAAAATGTAAAAAATGTCTTCGTAATTAGTTTAAAAACGCCTTTTGCTAATAAATACGTGCGTATCAATGCGTTAGGTTTTTTAAGGGGATAATTAGTTGCCATTTTTAAATCTTGATACCGCTAATATCTAAAAAAAATCTTAATAAACAAGACAATGTGGTAAAATTGTCGTTTAAAGTTTATTACATCTTTATTTGAGGTAACTTTTGTTCAATACCATCATTTTCTCCAATTTCAACTGTACTTGAACCTTTTATGATTATCGTACCTGTAGTGAAATCTTCTTGTTTTGCTTCAAAAATATTCTCAACATACTTTTGTGGATTGCGATCGATGTAAGGGAACCAAGTGCTGTGTATTTGTATCATAACACGGTGACCTTTTTTAAATGTGTGTAAAATATCTTGTAAAGGAAAGTTTACCTCTTCCTCTTGACCTTCTTTAAATGCTTCTGGTTGTGCAAAATTATTTCTAAATCTTCCTCTAAAAGTTTCAGCTCTTACCAGTTGTTGATATCCTGCAAGTGAGATATGATCAGGAGTGTGTTCTCCATTTTCCATATTATTAGGGTAAACATCGATTAGTTTAACAATAAAATCGGCATCATTAATTCCTTTAAGAATAACATCCAATTTGGCAAGGATTTCTCCACTCAAGGTTAAATCCTCGTCTAAAATGTCAGTTTTGAAAGTAAGAACATCGGGTCTAAAACTAGCATGACGTTGATCATCTGTCATGTAAGCCCTAGGAGTAAATGTAACGGGTTTAATCTCACTTCTAAACGGTACAGGCTTGTTAGGATCACTTATGTAGGAAAATTGAGCTTGCGAGGTACTTTTAGGGTTGATCACCAATTTGCCATTTTCCTGAAATCCTAAAGTGATTTTTCCATCTCTTGGTGGCCATTGCGCAAATTGTTTCCATTCTTTTTTACCAGTGTCAAACATATAAGCTTCTGGCAAATTAGGGTTTGACTTACCTTTTAAATGATAATCAAAAAATGGTTTCTCGATGTTTTTTTGGTAAAAATCAGAAATACTATCACCGAAGTGAATGTGATTAACCATTTGTTTACCACGCTCTCTAGACCAGTCACCATGGCTCCATGGCCCCATTACAATCATGTTGTTAGGATTGTTAGGGTTGCGCTGTTCTACGTTCTTATATATATTAAGTGGACCGTATAAATCCTCGGCATCAAACCATCCACCTACTGTCATTACAGCATGATCGACGTTATCTAAATGATTTATAATGGCTCTTTTTTGCCAGAATTCGTCATAGTTAGGATGTGTGGCCACATCATTCCAGAAGAAGTTATCTGGATATATACTATCAGTTACCGTTGAAAGCGGTCCTATATTCATATTAAAGGTGTATGAATCGTTCATTCCACCTCTTTCCCTTAGTTTATTCCATTTATCATTGTACCAGCTTTGAGTAGTTGGTTCTTCAGTTTGATGTCCAAAAACTGGATAAGCCATTAAATAAGATTGTAATGTTGCTCCCATATGATGAAAATCGTCAAAGAAGAAATCTCCAATTGGTGCTTGTGGTGAGCTAGCTACAAGAGCTGGGTGAGCTTCTGGTAAAGCAGCTGCTGTATAAAAACCTGGATATGAAATTCCCCATTGCCCGACTTTACCATTATGGTTTTTGAGATTTTTAAGTAACCATTCTATAGTGTCATACGTATCAGAGCTTTCATCTATGTCATTTTTATTTTTAGGGTCATTTCCTGGTACATGAGGTCGCATGTTGTCAAATTCTCCTTCACTCATCCATCTTCCTCTTACGTCTTGATACACAAAAATGTAACCTTCCTTCATCATATATGGGTTAGGTCCTAGACTGCGTTTGTATTTTCCTTCTTCGTACGGTCTTACACTATAACAGGTGCGTTGCATCATGATTGGATAATCTTGACTGGTGTCTTTTGGACTATAAACTACAGTATATAGTTTCACACCATCGCGCATCGGGATTTGGTAGGTAGTTTTATCGTAATTTTCTTTTACGTAGTTTTCTTGACAGCTCGCTTCCGCGAAAGCGAAAAATCCTATAATCAAGAATAGAAAAAAGTTTCTCATGGTTTAATTTTTGCCCTAAGATAATAACAAAAAAGCATCTCGTTGAAGAGATGCTTTTTTAATTGATAATCTAAGTTTGAGAAATTTATTCTATTAAAAGTTTTTGAGTGGTAACACTGTCTTTTGTAGCTATTTTTATCAAATACAATCCTTGACTCACGTTATTCAAATCAATTTTATGATCGGTTCCTGTGTTGTTGATTTGTGATTGAATAAGTTTACCGCTGAGGTCATAAATCGAATAATCAAAAGATTGCTCATTATTCCATCTTAAATTGAAAGCTCCTTTGCTAGGATTCGGATAAATCGTAAAAGAATTTTCAAGAGTATTGTTTTCATTTGATAATGTTCCTGTTACCACAAAATTATCAATGACGGCACCTTCTTCTGTTTCAAATTGGTCAGAATGGTAAACAAATCTAAATATAATGCTGTTTTCATTGCTTAGGGCTGCAAGATTGTAGCTGTATGTTGAAAGCGTTGTTGAAAAACCAGTCCATTGTGCTCCTACACAGTTAAAGCAATTTTGACCATTAGGTGATCTACTGCTGTTGTACCAATTAGGATCACTTGCTGTTCCTAGTACAGACCAGCTTATTCCTCCATCTACTGAATATTGCATGTATAATAAATCCCAGTTTAATTCAATAGAAAAAGCCATATCAAATTGAACTACCGGATTTCTCATGGACGTTAAATCATAACAACCGCTATATAAATAAGCAATAGTGTTGTTTCCATGATCTCCATCTAAGTTAGTTGCGTATACATTTGAATCGTTTCCTGCACCAGCGTTATTTAATACGCTTCCTGCAGGCACACCACGTTCCCATAAAGGGCTAGACCCATCGGCATTTTCTGTTAAGAAGTCCCTGCTAGCAAAGGAATATATATCATTTCCTACCGAGCTTTGATTTCTTATAATATTTAGGTTGTAGTTGTTATTACCTGGGAATTGATCATTGGGTGCAACAATCTGTATATTTAATTCATTGTCACCAACGGTAAAAGGTATTCCTGAAAGAGTAAACGTAGAACTGCTACCTGCTGGAATATTTGTATTTAGCGTTTGTGAAACTACAGCTCCATTGTTTATAGTATAATTGATGTCTAGTGTTGATATGATATTCTGACCATTGTTTCTCACGGTTACATCTACATCATCACTACTACAGCTTATAGTACTACCACTTAATAGGGCTGCATTTTGTATACTAGCGTCGTCTTGTGCTTGAACAACTGTAACGGCAGTTTGCCATATTCCCCTACCATAGGTTGCGGCAGTCAGTGTATTATCAACTGCATTAATCTCTAAATCTCTTATGTTGGAATTAGGTAAATTATTCATGAATGGTTCCCACTGGTTGCTTGAATTGGTAAGTCTATAAATACCTACAGTACAACCTACGTACAACGCGTCATTAGCGCTTAAAGGTTGGTGAGCTAGCGTGTTTTTACCTAGGAAAGGTAAGTTTGCTGTAATGTTAGTAAAACTTGCACCTAGATTGGTACTCTTCAAAACTCTACCATTAATACCACTAGTGGTAATATAAACAACATTACTATCAGTATTACTCACTTCAATAGCTTGGATGTTACTGGAATCGGTATAAACAAGGTTAAAGGTTGATCCAGCATCGTCACTACGAAACAGTCTAGTATTTACACCTACATATATTCTATTATTGTTTGATGGATCAATTTCTATCACATCTATATTGCTACCAAAGGAAGATGAAACAGGAGTAAAACCGTTTGAAGGATCCACAGTGTATAACCTGCTGTATCCTGCATAAATAGTTCCATCACTAGCAGTTTTTAATGGTGTAATCCAATTACCACCTTCTGGACCACCTATGGATCCAGCATTAGAAATTCCGTTAGTTGTAAAATACAATCCGCCACCGTTTTGAGTAAACCCATATCTTATATTGGGGTTTTGAGGATTTATTCCGGTGTCCATTCCATCGGCACCATAGTAATTGCTCCACGCATTATTTGTTCTTGTAAAACCTCCGTTATCTTGTAATCCACCGATCATATCGGCACTGTTAGTTGGACTCACTGCAATTCTATAGAATTGGCTTATTTGAGCACTACCAGTCAAATCAGTAAAGGTTACTGCTGTATCAGTAGATTTGTAAATACCACCATCAGAACAAACAAATAGTTCGTTTCCAAATTGACGTATTTGATGAATATCAGCATGAGTGTAAGCAGCTCCTGTTGGGTTGTTCCAATCATTGATTTTAAAAAATGAAGAACCACCTGTTGTCGATTTCCATACATTTAAACAGCCAGTGTATATAGAGTTAGGATCAGTTTCTGAAACCTCAAGAGCAAGATCAAACCAGGCTTGTGAACTTTCTAAAATATCAGTTGAGCCATTATCACGTCTTGTGAATGATGAACCTCCATTGGTTGATCTATAAATTCCACCAAAACTCATATCTCCTTGTGCATACAGTAAATATACATAGTTGCTATTTGCAGGTGTAACACCGATAACTATACGACCTACATTATTAGGCAATGGAAGACCAGCGGTAACTGAAGTGAATGTTACCCCATTATCGGTAGATCTGTAAAAAGATTCATCAGTAGCCAGGTAGATTATATTAGAATCTGCGTGATTTAATTTTATATCCTTTACGTTACCTTGAAAAGTTCTCACGACTGTTTGTCCGCCATTTGTAGACCTGTAAAATCCATTATTTGCAGAAATAAATAGCTTATTAGAGTCATTAGGATCTACATAAATTTCTGAAATGTTTCTAGAGTTGCCAGCAAAAACAAGTCCAGTAGGGTTAAAGCTCAATCCGCCATCAGTAGATTTAAGCATTCCTATACTCGGACTGTCACCAGCATCGTCATCACCTGTTCCTATGTAAATAATATTAGAATTATTAGGGTCTATTTCAATAGCACTTACACCTATACGTCCTATGAAATCCGACAATGGTGTCCAATTAATACCGGCGTCAGTAGATTTCCATATTCCACCATTTGGAGCTCCTATGTAATAGGTACTAGGATTGTTAGGGTCAACTTTTATGGTATTTACTCTACCTTGTCCGGCAGACCAAGAACCTGTATTAGTATAATTAAATGGTCCAGCAGGCACCCAATTGGATTCATCCATCATGGTTGATTTTGCCACCGATATTGCATTTAATTGATCCATTATTTCCTTGCTTGATTGTAAGGTCCCATCAGGTTTAACAAATGCTTCCATTTGATTGAGCCATCTCATATATGGTTTATAACCACTACCTTTTTTGTTTTTGTCATGTGTTTGCCAGTAGGCATCTCCAACGAGTTTGATATCTTTTAATGTAATAGAACCATCTTTCTTTTGTAGTTGTAGTTCCTTCATCCATGGAGCATCACTTCCTAATTGAGAAAAGGCCATCGTGCTGCAAAACAACACTATGAAAAGGCTAATAAATTTTTTCATTAAACTTTAATATTTTTTTAAGGGATAGCAAAATAGTGATAGAACATCAAAAAAGTATCACATTATACATCAAAGATGTATTTTATCGAGTGATATTAATCTTTTGACGAACTTTAACTCTATTACTCGATCAAATGTATAGACATTACTGGTTATTTAATTCATAGCCTAGTTGCTTGCCTTTCTTTAAACGGGATAATCCATTAGTCATCCATTCAGGAGCTGGTTCATTTTTAAGATAATGATCAAAAAATTGCATCATTCTTACAGATAAATCACGACGATTCTTAGTTTTTCTGAGGTTGTGAGCTTCTTTATTATATACAAGTAACCAGGCTGGCTTATTCAACCTTCTCATGGCCATAAACATTTCAATACCTTGGTAATATGGAACGGCACCATCTTCATCATTATGCATCATTAATAATGGAGTTTCAATTTTAGGTACACTAAATAATGGCGAGTTCTCTACATATAAGTCAAATCCATCCCACAAATTTTTACCTAATCTGGACTGCGTGCGTTCATATTGGAAAGCACGACTCAGTCCGCTGCCCCATCTTATTCCTCCATAAGCACTTGTCATATTTGATACGGGAGCACCTGCCATAGCAGCAGCGTATTTATTGGTTTTAGTCACTAAATAGGCTGTTTGATATCCACCCCAACTTTGACCTTGAAGAGCCATGGCTTTTGAATCTACATAACCCGTTTTCTCTAAAGCTTCAGTACCGGAAACGATACAGTTATAGGCACTTTGTCCAGGATAACCATCCTTGTATACAATGTCTGGAACAAAAACGAGGTAATCATTACTCACTAAATAGCTGAAGTTTACAGTACTTGCACTAGGTTGAGGAGATCGATAACTGTGTAAACGATCTGAGTATTTCTCATAGAAATAAACAATTAAAGGATACTTCTTGTTTGGGTCAAAATCTTCAGGTTTATACAATAATCCTTCTAATGGAGTTCCATCATAGGCGTTCCAAGTAAATAATTCCACAGTACCCCATTTAAAATCAGATTGTTGTGGATTTAGATTGGATATCTTTTCACTTTTTCCATCTATGAAAACGTAGTAGTCTGGGTATGTTTTGAAATTGCCTTTTGTGTAAAGTAAGGCGTTGGTGTTTTTCGCTTTCGCGAAAGCGTTAATGGCATAATCACTTTCTTTCAATAAGGGTTGTAAATTATTATTACCTAGTAATGAAATGGAGCTTTCTTTAGTCTTGTGATCAAAAACAGAAACTAAAAATTTACCATCTATAAGAGTAACCTGATTGACCTTATCTCTATCCATTCGATTAAGTCGATATGTTATTTTTTTCTCGCGACCATCGGGTGTAATTTTTATGGGTTGTTGCCTACCAGTTGGATCCAATTTCCAGATATCGTACTTATCATAAACATAGAAGTTACCATCTTTATCAAATCCTCCATAACCATTTGAAGCAACTGGAGCAGGATGGTCGTCATCTTCATCACTAAATTTCACTTTCAAGAATTTAGTTAGGTTGCGCCCGATGTTAGTTTCTAGATTTATACTATGCCAGTCCTCTGTGTCATAATTATAATAGACAATATGATTAGATGCTGGGTTTAAGATGGGTCTGCTTCCTGAGTTTGCTAAAGTTTGAGCAAACCTACCAGTTTGTATGTCAAGTAAATAATAGTCGCTGCGCCATGGGTATTCCCATGATCTTTCAATATCATATTTAGTGTTATCTGCGAATAACGCATATCTCGAATTAAGATCTCGATCCATTATAGGATCACTCCATTCATAATTGTTGAACGGGATGAATCTATTGTCTTCTGTATTAAAAACGGTAGTAGCGCTTTTGTTTTTTAAAGAAGAGAGTCTAACTTTTTGCTCTGGTTGGGTTAATCGATCCTTGTAGGTCCATACATCAACATCAGGCAATTCTTCTTCCAATAAAGTTGTGTCTATGGTGTATTCAATTTTAGGCTGACTGTAAAAGAAAAGTCTTGTTCCGTCTTCAGAAAATCTGGCCTTTTTTGAAGTTAAACGCCAATCTTCTTTAATGGTGTTACTGCCATAACCCAATTGTTGAGTAGTTGCAAGACTGTTTTTTTGATAAAATAGTTCATAATGAAGCGAGTCTTTGTGTGCGCTATCCATGGCAACATGGTAGGCTATTTGTTCACCTTTTTCATCGATACTTAGATTAGAATATCTCCATGCGCTTTGTAATAATGTATCTACCTTTTTGGAATCACCATTCCACAAATAAACTCCGTTATCTTTCTCTTTTTTGGACTGCTTTACTGAAAAAATGAAATTGCTACTTTTCTTTGATAAGGTGTAATCTTTAATATTAGAAATAGTATCTCTTCTTTTTGTGCTAGGTTGATATATTATCAAATAATCTTCTTTTTCATACGGTGGTAAACTAAGAGTAACCGCTGGTAAAACACCTTCTTTTTTTTCACGTCGCAACCTGCGTCTTTTTTCTCGCTTAGACTCATTTTCAGGCACAGTAGGCTTGGCTTCTTCTTTCTTTTCAGGTTTTAAGTCTTTGTAGTGCTCTATGATTACAAAATCTTCTACATCCTTAACCGTATTGAATTTATTAACTCTGGTGACAGAATCAATTATTCTACCGGTAGCAACGTCGTAAACCATGAAGACGTTTTTGGATTGCTCATTTTTTTTAACCTTATCTTTTTTCTCTTTTCTAGTTATGTCGTAAGCTGGTTTTTTTAGGAAGAAAACAAATTTCTCATCTTTTGAAATCACAGGTGACACACCATTAAAAAATTGCTTGCTTGTGTTGTCGTTTAAATGATGAATTTGTAAATATCCGTCACCAGCACCGGTAGTTGTGACAGCACTATATACTATTATATTGCCGTTATTTGATATTTGAACATTGCGACCGCTTTTCCATAAATCATAATTATTATGAGTGAGTGATTTCTTTTGAGCATGAACGGAAACGCCTACTAGCAATAGTAAGCACACAAAAATTGTTTTCATTTTCATTTGAGGTACTTTGATGGTATTAGTTTTTAAGTTTTGAGATATACTGTTGATCCCAATCTTTTTTAAGTTGAGTGAGAGATTTTACATTTTCATTAGGCACAGCTATAGAGAGAACATAATGTGCTATTTTGAGTTGATTGTTTTCTACAAACAATACACCGCTGCCTCTACAAATACCCATTTGAGTTTCTAATAACTCGTCAAAATAAGTGATGCCGTTCTTCGTATAAATATTACGTTCAAGCGGTGTAAAGGACCATGCTTTACCACGATCAAAATAAGGTTTTGAAAAAGCTTCAAATTCCTTCCTTGACCAGTTTTCTGTAGCGTCTGTACCTATAAAAACAGCATTTTGTGTCATTAATGAAAAGTAAGTCTCATAATCGGCCCTAGCAGCTGCATTATGCCAGTCGTCTAGTACTTGATTTACTTGTTTGTTTGATACATTTTTAATCGTTGCGCAGCTGGTCATAACCAGCCCCAAAACAAAATAAAGAATAGTTTTTTGCATGCCTAAAGATAATGACAAAACTACAAGTGTAATTCAGTCTAAAATATGTTGATTTTGAATGGTTTTAAGGAGTTGTGTATTTTGAAAACAAATAGAGCTAGCAATTATTGCTAGCTCTATTAAAAATGTATGGTCTTTAATCTATTTCTGTAATAGGATTTCTGCTTTTTCTATAGTTTGTAAAGTGAAATCCTTAAGTTCCTTAATTTCTTTTACTTCTTCTTCTAGAATGGGCATTTTTTTATTTAACTCTTCTGCAGTAGAAGGCGATGGTTCACCGTAAGGAAACTTAGAGCTGTAATCTTCCATCCAAGTAAACATGTCATCATAAGCTTTTTGGAGATCCATTTGAACATTTTCAATTTCCATTGCCTGGTCACCTTCTATTTTTTGAGCTTCTAATTTCTTTTTTAAAGAAAGTAATCTTCCCATGTCTGGCATAATAACATCGTGTGCTTTAATAGCCTCCTTCATAAGTGAATCATAAGTTTCAATTCTTGATTCTAATTGAAGTTGCTCCTCATTCTTAGGTTCTTCTTTACATGAAAAAAGTAAAAGAGTTATTAGTAAAAGGCCTATAATATTTTTCATAACGCTAAATTTTTACAAAGATAAACTACAACAAAAGTTCATCCCTTTATTTTTGAATTTGATTTAATCCTGTAATTCACGAGATACTTGTTTCCTATATCCTTTCATCCCATTTACAAGCACCCATTGCCAGATGGTCACAGATTTCCCATGATTAAATATGAGTTGTTACCGCAACAATTAATTCATGAAGGAGTAGCTACAGCTACTGATTTTTTTGAACCATCAAAGAAATGTGAACTGGACGATGTGTTACGGGTTCATACAAACACGTATTACAATGATTTAATAACGCTAAATCTAGAACGTAGAGCAGCACGCAAGCTGGGATTTCCACTAAGTGAAGAATTGGTTCACCGAGAATTACTTATAGCGCAGGGTACTATTGAAGGTTGCTTGCATGCTATTAAAAATGGAGTTGCTATGAATATCGCAGGAGGAACACATCATGCCTACACAGATCATGGGGAAGCATTTTGTTTACTAAACGATCAAGCGATAGCTGCAAGGTATCTTCAGAATAAGGATTATGCACAAAAAATTCTTATAGTTGATCTAGATGTTCATCAAGGTAATGGTACGGCCCAAATTTTTAAGGAAGATGATAGTGTTTTTACTTTTTCCATGCATGGTGCCGGCAACTACCCTTTTAAAAAGGAAGAAAGCGATCTAGACATTGCCTTGCCCGATGGAACAGGTGATCGAGAATATTTGGAACTTCTACAAAAAACCTTACCCGATTTGATCAATACGGTAAAACCTGATTTTATTTTTTACCTCTGTGGTGTGGATGTGGTTGAGACCGATAAGTTAGGAAGGCTTTCTTTGTCTCAAGAAGGTTGTAAAAAGCGCGATGAAATTGCTTTTTCCGCTTTCGCGAAAGCGGAATTATCAACTACAGCTATAAAAAAATTAGACAGGAACTTTGCCAAAATCCCTGTTCAGTGTAGTATGGGTGGTGGATATTCTCCTGAGATTAAACACATAGTAAACGCACATACGAATACGTTTAAAGTGGCAAAGGAATATCTTATCTAAGCCATCCTTTTTTACGAGAACTGCGAGCAAAAAGCCACAGAAAAATACCCATCAAAAGTATAAAAATCGTGAAACCTTGTTTTGCTCCTGGGATCACCTGAGTAATTCCAGATGTGAAAAAATAAATCGTACTTATTACGATTCCTACTAAGCCTATTACTGATAGAGGTACTGCGATTTTACTTTTAAATAATAACATTACACAAGCTAAGAAGCTTACAATGGTTGCAATACCATAATTGATCATGAACCACCAAGGCCTGTTTTCAACATATTCCATTACTTCATCGGTAAAGTCGGCATACATGATATCCGGTTTAAGGAGTTCTCCCATGAAGAACCCAACTCCTATTAAGTTCCATAATAAAAAGATGATTGCTAAAATCCAGAACCATAATTTAGGTTTTGCACTGTACGACATAATTGGTAGAGTTTTTTGGGTTGAGGTATAAAAATAAACAAAAGCCTTAAATCTTTGTTAACGTGTAAGAAAATATTTTCAAAAGCTAGTTTATCACTATATCGTTATAGTTTAGAATTTTGTTACATTTAGCCACTATTTTTAAACAGCCTACAACCATGAATAAATCTATGAAACCAGAAAGTTTAATGATGTCATATGGCTACAAACCAGAACTTTCTGAAGGAGCTATAAAATGTCCCATTTTTCTTACTTCAACCTTTGTTTTCAAAAGCGCAGAAGAAGGTAAAGCCTATTTTGAATTGGCTTATGGAAAAAGAGAAAAGTTACCTGGTGAAGAAATGGGGCTTATTTACAGCCGTATAAATAATCCTGATCTTGAAATATTAGAAAATCGCTTGAGATTGTGGGATGGCGCCGATGATTGTGCTGTCTTTGAAAGTGGTATGAGTGCAATTTCAACTGTTTTATTAGAGTTTTTAAAACCAGGAGACCTGTTAGTACATAGTTCACCAACTTATGGTGGAACAGATCATTTTATTAATCATTTCTTGCCAAAAATTGGTGTACATACTTTAGGCTTTACTTCCGAAATGAGTGAAGAAGATCTTGTAAAAGCGATTGAAGAAACAGGTCACGCATCGACTTTTGCCCACATGCATCTTGAAACTCCGGCAAATCCTACTAATTCATTGATTGATATAGAAATGTGTCGTAGAGTAGCCGATCGTTTTGTGACCGATGAGAAACCTGTTACTATTGCTGTGGATAATACCTATATGGGACCTTTATGGCAGCACCCATTAAAACATGGAGCAGATCTTGTAATGTATAGTGCTACTAAGTACATAGGCGGGCACAGTGATTTAATTGCTGGTGCTGTTTTGGGTAATGCTGAAAATATGGTGAGAGTTAAAACCTTGCGTACCTTTTTAGGGAATATGGCATCACCACATACTGGATGGATGTTGTTACGTAGTTTAGAAACACTTAAAATCCGGATGGAGGCAATGCAGGAAAATGCAATTAAAGTAGCAGAATTCCTTTCTCAACATGATAAAGTAGCAAGTATTAAGTATCTAGGACTGCTAGAGGAAGGAACGGAGAATCATCGTATTTACAAGCAACAATGTTCTGGTCCTGGTGCCATGGTAAGTTTTAAAATTAAAGGTGGTGAAAAAGAGGCTTTTAAATTTCTAAATTCCTTGCAGCTAGTAAAATTGGCTGTTTCCTTAGGTGGTACAGAGAGTCTTGCAGAACACCCAAAAACGATGACTCATGCTGGGGTAGATGAAGCGCATTTAGAAGCTATAGGTGTAACTGATGCATTGATTCGAATCTCGGTAGGTGTTGAAAATTATGAAGATCTTATCTGGGATATTGGGGAAGCTCTTGACCAGGTTACCATAAATGTTATTGAAACTGCTTAATTAAGTTTCATTTTGGCATCTATTTTGCCTTGTAATATGCGAACTTTGCAACTTGTATCGTTATCATATTATGAGGCATCTTTTTTTTACCCTTTTCATTACACTATTTACCACGTCATTCATAACTGCTCAAGACACTAATTCTCAGGCACTATGTGAGTTAGATTTTCTAGATGATAAACTTACTTTTTTATCAGATGGGACGTTTCAAAATGAGCAAGTAGTAAAAGACGCTATAATCAAGCTAGAGCCATGTGGGATTGATGGATTTGATGCACAGTTCTTTGGGACTCTTAGAAATTTTTCAAAATTACTTTCTAAGATGACTGTAGGTGGCAAAAATGTTGAATCTCTTACTTATAAAGATTTGCTAGAAGAGCTTAAAAAGGTAAAGTCGACCACTGGTTATAAAAAAATTAGAGCCTTTTCAGAATTATCAGGTCAATTATCTACTCGTGTAGGTAATTACGAGAATTGGGAAAATGATAAGCAGTTGTTCATTGAATTAGGATCCTCTAATCAAATAATGGATAAAGTTGAGGAATATCTTAAAAAGAACCGAAACAATACACTTACCTATAAAGAAATTCTAGAAAAACTACAGAAGTAGGTTATTTGTTCTTTTGACGTTTTTCCCAGTTTTTACGTGCTAATTGTTGCATGTCTTCTATGTTGTCACTTTCATCCATAATCTCTAGACCCAACATAGTCTCGATAACATCTTCCATAGTGGCTAGACCTTGAACACTACCATAATCATCTACCACAAGAGCTATGTGCTCTTTAGTGGCTATCATTTTTTCAAATAGTTGAGGAATAGGCAAAGAGGCTGGTACCATAGCTATTTCTCTTTTCAAATCTCCTAAAGTTTCAGCAGGTTTGTCGTGAATAATATCAGCGAGTATGTGGTCTTTTAACACGTAACCAATAATATCATCTCTATTTTTATTGAATATAGGAATACGCGAAAATCTTAGATCTTGGTTTTTTTCAAAAAACTCTTTGATAGGAGTGCTTTGGGCTGCCATAAACATAACTGACCTAGGTGTCATGATGTCTTTAACCTCGATTTGATTAAAGTTCATTAAACTCTTGATGTATTGTCCTTCGGTCTTTTCAAAAACACCTTCTTGTTCTGCTGTTTCTGTAAGTGCTACAAACTCTTCTCTTGTCATGGTGCTTATATGAGCACTTTTACCAATGGCTTTTGTAGTAAGTTGTAACATCCATAATATCCCTGTATACTTTAAGATGGCTACCATTATTTTTAAAGTACGAGTTGTAAATCCTGTCAGTCCTTGCCAGTAAGTAGCACCTATCGTTTTAGGAATAATTTCAGACAGCACAAGTATAAGTACCGTCATTAATGCCGATATAACACCTACAAGTGGAATTCCCAAAACATTGTCTCTATATCCTTCATCGACAAGAGCCTCAGCTTGTACACCAACCATAATAGCACCAACTGTGTGTGCTAATGTATTTAAGGTTAAAATAGCAATCAAAGGTTTGTCCACATCATCTTTAAGCTGCTTAAGATCTTTTACAAAAGCTGCACCTTCTTGTTCTTTAACCTTAATAAAGGTAGGTGAAATACTTAGTAAAACAGCCTCTAGTATTGAGCATAAGAAGGAGAATAGTATTGAACCTATTGCATATATGATAAGCAGTGTCATGAAAATAGTTTATTTGTAAAGGTACTTTTTAAAAAAGGAAAAATAAGAAAGATTTAATCAACAAATCTAGGATCTGTAGGCATGGTAGTACCGCAATTGTTACAAGTACGCATTTCTTCACTACCATAAAATTGTTTGAATCTAGGTAAAAAATCTTTTTCTATATCATCTAATTTAAAGTAGGTTTCATGAAGCTTGTGATTACAATTGTCACAAAACCATAATAACCCATCAACTGCATCTTCACTTACTCTTTTGCGCTCGATGACCAGTCCTAAAGAATTTTCATGTCGTACGGGTGAATGAGGAACCTTTGCAGGATGTAAATACATATCGCCTGGTCCTAATTTCATTGTTCTTTTCTTACCGTCTTCCTGAATATGAACTTCTATTTGGCCTTCTAATTGATAAAAAAGTTCTTCAGTTTCATTGTAATGATAATCTTTTCTAGCGTTGGGTCCAGCTACAATCATGACAATGTAATCACCAGATTCAGTATATAGATTTTTATTTCCTACTGGTGGTTTAAGTAAATCGCGATTATCTTCTATCCAATTATTCAGGTTGAAAGGTGGTGCTATGGCCATTACTTTTAATACTTAATTATTTTGATTAAAAATACCACTTATTTCAATTCTTTCTTAATTTCTGCCATTAAGGATGCTCCACCGTTTTCAAGAATTTTTTGTGATTGCGCTTTCGCGAAAGCGATATAATCCTCATGATTCATTTCAGATTTTAAATCTATCGAAGTATTTGTATCAAATCGAGTGCGTCCATCTAGACTTAATAGACAGCCTTTAAAGGTTAATGTGTTGTCAGAAATATGCGCGAGTGCACCAATAGGAGCGGTACAACCGCCTTCTAGTTCTCTAAGAAATGCGCGCTCTACATCTACACAGTATTGAGTGTTTTTATCATTAAGTCGCGCCGATGCTTCAACAGCATAAGTGTTCTTGGACATGGCTGCTACCATCATCGCTCCTTGTGCAGGTGCTGGAATAAAGCTGTCTAAATCTGTGTATTCAAAACCATAGTTAGCCTTAATCTTTTTAAGTAACCCGATTCTATCTAAACCGGCTTTGGCAAATATTGCTGCACTCCAACCTTTATTAGTGTAAAGTTTTTCTAATCTGGTATTAACGTTACCTCGTAAGTCAACGACATTATGATGAGAATACATGTCTAGCCATTGTGATTTGCGTCTTAAACTTCCTGTAGCAATGGTGATAGAATCGTCTGGATTGAAATTTTCTTTATAGACTAGTATATCCTTGTAAGACGCTCGCGGCAGCACAGCTGCCTGTATCATGCCTTTAGGTAATTGGGTAGGAACATCTTTTAAACTGTGAACAGCAATATCAATCTCTCCATTAACAAGAGCGATATCTAATGTTTTTGTAAAGATGCCTGTGATACCCATTTCATACAAAGGTTCACTCAAATTGAGATCTCCTTGAGATTTAACTGGTCGCAACTCGGTTTGATAGCCTAAATTTTCTAATTCCTTTTGGACTGTAGTAGCTTGCCATAAGGCAAGCTCGCTGTCTCTTGTTCCTATTATGATGGGTGTTGCCATGAAGTAAATTTACCGATTATAAAGCAAAATAATATATGAATTCCTATTAACAAGCTTGCCATTATTAAGGCATAAGTCAAATGACTCAATAATACTATAGGTAAGTTTTCAAAAATCGTAGTATCAGTATAATCTCTGTGAACACTTGTGATGATTATGACTAAGCGTTCCATCCATAAACCAAAAGCGGATAGACTACAAACTAAAGCTATTACCCATTTATTTTTTCCTAATTTGGGAAGTAATACAAATAAAGGAAGCGCTAAGGAACAAAAAAGTAGCCACCAGTACATACCTGCATAAGAATCTGTCGCTCGATCCCAGAAGGTTGTTGCGCCTGTTTCTAGTTGGTATATAAAAAGAATCCAAGAAAATGCTACATGTAAGATGAGTATCCACCTTAAACTTTGTATAGCTATTGAGAATTTTTGCTTAAAATAAACCTCTGCAAGGTAAATAACTAAAATGATACTTGCGCCAGGATATACAAACAATGACTTGAGTAAATAATGTATATGGAAAAGCTCACTCAATTTTTAAGAAGCTACTTTGTCAGAAAGCTTAAAGACTTTATTAAGCATGTCTATGGCTTCATCTGTACTTTCATTCTCATCACGCAGGTGATTGGCAAAATGTCCGGCAATTTTTTGAATAATTTTATCTGCGATAAAATCTACTTGATCCTGATCAAAGTTATTTATTTTACTGCGATTGCTTTTAATTTCGGCTTCCTTCATTTTAGTGAGCTTAGCCTTAAGTGCTTGCATGGTAGGAGCAAACTTTCTTGATTCTTGCCAGATTTTGAATTCGGTATGAATTTCTTCAATAATGGCTAGCGCTTGTGGAATGAACTTCTCACGTCTGGCTAGGGTTTGATTAGTCATTTGTGATAATTCATCTAGGTGCACTAGTTGTACGTTTTCTAATTCCTTCACGTCCTCATTCACATTTTTAGGAATAGATAGGTCCATGATAAGTAAGGGTCTAGTCGTACAAATCAGATTTTTAGAAACGGTTGGGTTTTGTGCGCCGGTTGCCACTATAAGAATGTCTGATTGCGCAATCTCTTCTTCAAGTTGAGCATAATCCTTAACAATTAGATCAAATTTACCAGCTATTTTTTCTGCTTTTTCCTTAGTTCTATTGATTAAGGTAATCTTTTTATTTGAGGTGTGTTTAACGAGATTCTCACATGTATTACGACCTATTTTTCCAGTGCCGAATAGCAAGATGTTCTTCTCATTATTAACTTGATAATTTTCTAGGATGTACTGTACGCTAGCAAAACTTACCGATGTTGCACCACTGCTTATTTGCGTCTCGGTTTTAATACGTTTACTAGCTTGTATCACTGCGTTAACCAATCTTTCCATATATGGATTAACCAGTTTGATAGCTTTTGATTTTTTAAAGGCAATTTTGAGCTGGCCTATAATTTCAAAATCTCCTAGAATTTGACTGTCCAATCCAGTTCCTACATTAAACAGGTGCTCACAAGCTTTTTCGTTTTTGTGAACATAGGCAATCTTTTGAAAGTCTTCTACAGTTCCATGACTGTGCTCACATAACAATCTTATAAGTTGAAAAGGATGTTGGGCAAATCCATACAACTCTGTCCTGTTACATGTGGATATTACCACTAGCGATGGGATACCATCTCTTTTTGCCTCATTAAGAAGATTTCTCGTTGCATCTTCTGATAATGAGAATGTTCCACGCATTTCAGCATCAGCTTTTTTATAGCTAATTCCAATTGCGTAAAAAGAAAAATGTTTGTTGTTACCTGAATACATACCCTTGTTAAGGAAGTGTCGCAAAGTTATTGTGGTCCTTAAAAGAAAAATAACGCTACAAGTTCGTTTTTCTACGCTATATGTTATTTTTGCTAAAATCTTGCTTCTTGTATAGGCAAGTACTGTTATGAGTACGCTTTCGCGAAAGCGTAATATCTATTATTTAGAGTGAATATAAATAAGCTATTATGGAAAATATCGCCATAGGTGCCCGAGAGGTTACAAGAATTGAAGACGGATTTAATGTAATTAGAATCAAAAATGATACTGATAACAACACAGGTTTCAATTATGAGGTTGATCAAAGTTTTTTACAATTTCATTTTTGCCTAAAGGGTAAGGTAGAAATGGCTTTTAATAATGGTAGTTATAAGCTTAATTTGTTGGAGCAAAATTCATACATGCTCTATAATCCTTCACGAGGATTACCTATGGATCTTAAAATAGCTCCTTCTAGTTGGTTCATTTCTGTATTAGTTTCTATTAAAAAATTTCACTCATTATTTTCTCCAGATGCTGAACACGTAAGCTTTTTGAGTCCCGAAAACGCCGATAAGAAGTATTACGTTGATGATAAAATAAGTCCTTCAATGGCGGTTGTACTTCATCAACTTATGAATTACAATCTTAACGACGCTATCAAAAAATTATATTTCAAGGGTAAGGCTTATGAATTGTTGTCTCTTTATTTTAATAGGGAAGAAGATGCCAATGTTGACGCTTGTCCTTTTCTGGCAGATGAGGAGAACATGAAAAAGATTAAAAAGGCCAAAGATATTGTTCTAGAGCGCATGACTGATTTGCCATCCTTACAAGACCTAGCACTTGAAATAGGATTGTCTCTTAAGAAATTGAAGGAAGGATTTAAAGAGGTTTATGGTGAAACTGTTTATGGATTTGCCCTGGATCATAAAATGGAGTACGCCAGACAATTGCTTGATAGTGGGCAGTATAATGTAAATGAAGTAGGACTCAAAGTTGGGTATTCTACTGCGAGTCACTTTATAAGTGCTTTTAAAAAGAAATACGGTACTACTCCAAAGAAGTATTTATCCAATTAGAATTGATGTAAGCAACCTTTTTTTAATCAGTTGTGATTCATCATAGCTTATGCAATAAATTTTTAACGGTATTTTCATTTCTTGATGATTTGTTGCAAGGTATAAGGAAGAATCTATAGGGTTGTAGGATAAAGCCTTTATACTAGAGAATCTTTTCTGAAAGATGAATTATCATTGTACGTACAGATACACTGGTTTTTCGTTATTAAAATATGATCGGTTGGTTCGTACGATTTTTTTAAAAACAAGGATAACCATCCCATAATGTGGTAGAATAAAAAATGTCTTGCACTGTTGTTGTTTGATTTCTCAAGAAGAATTTCACCTGATTCCTGCTTGGATAAGGAAATGATCTTGCCTCTATTCATAATCTAAACCCCATGTGATTAATTTTCTTAAATTTTTAGTTAAGTCTAAAAATTTATTTATACGTAACAAATATTATGTTTAATTTTGAATCATGCATTCAGTAAGCGAAGAAAATTATATTAAAGCTATCTATCATTTACAGAAAGGTAAGGACCTCGTTGCAACTAATGATATTGCGGCACGCATGGATACTAAGGCATCCTCTGTAACTGATATGCTTAAAAAGTTAGCCGATAAAAACTTAGCACAGTATGTTCCCTACAAGGGATCTAGACTTACCGAGGATGGTTTTAAGTGTGCTATTCAAATTATAAGGAAACACCGTTTATGGGAATTGTTTTTGGTTGAAAAGCTCAATTTTAACTGGGATGAAGTACACGAAATAGCAGAACAACTGGAACATATTCAATCTCAAAAATTGATTAACCAACTGGATGCTTATTTAGGTTTTCCTAAGCATGATCCACATGGCGATCCTATTCCCGATTCTAATGGTGTAATGGAACATCTGGAACAAATTCCTTTGTCCCAGCTAGCTTTAAATAAGAACTCTAGACTCACAGGTATAAGAGATTCGTCTACTGAATTTCTTCAATACCTAGATAAACATCATATAAAACTAGGTAGTGTGCTTAAAGTTGTTGATAGAGAGGTTTTTGATTTGTCCTGTAGTTTAATGGCAGATGATAAGGAACTTCATATCTCAAAACAAATAGCAGATAAACTACTGGTAAAAACAGAAGGATGAAGCAAATAATTTTGAGCCTTTTACTAATATGTGCTTTACCAGTTTTAGCACAAGAAACAGTCACAGTATCAGAAACCTTGATTACTGACAGACCAGATGCTACAGAATCACCTTACACTGTTGGTAAGGGTAATTTTCAAATAGAAACAGGTGCTTTATTTACTGAAAATGGTGATGATGATTTTAATGTAAAGCGATTTGTCTTTAACACAGGTCTATTACGTTATGGACTTAGTGATAATTTTGAATTGCGATTGGGTTGGGATTATCAAAATGAACGCCTTACTTCACTAGGTAGAGAACTGTCTGATGCTACAGGTTTCACTCCTTTATTGGTAGGAGGAAAAATTGAAATTACCGATGAAAACGGTTGGATTCCTCAAATAGGTTTAATGACTCACCTTCGGCTACCCTTTACAGCCGTAACCGAATTTAAACCGGAACAAACTGGGATGGAAATGATTTTTTCTTTTGATCATACACTTTCTAACAGCACTAGCATAGCCTATAATATAGGGGCTAGGGTGGCAGATAATCGGTCTATAGAATATTTGTATACTATCGCTTATGGATTTGATATTACAAAGAAATTTGGAGCTTATATAGAATTATATGGTGCTTTTCCAGAAGACACCACAGCATATCATTTATGGGATGCTGGTTGTACTTATTTAGTGAATAATAATTTACAGCTAGATGTCACGGTAGGAACAGGATTTAACTCAACCGCAGCCGATCAAAATATTTTACTAAGTGCTGGTTTCAGTTATAGAATACTAAAGAAGTAATCATGAAAAAAATATTATTCATTTTATTAATAATTCTGATTTCGGCTTGTAAACAGCAGCCCAAAGGACAACCATCGGGTAAACTGAAGGTAGTGACCACAACCACCATGATTACCGACTTAGTTCAGGAAATTGGAGGTGATGTAATAGAATTAGAAGGTCTTATGGGAAGCGGTATCGATCCACACTTATATAAAGCAAGCCAAGGCGACGTGCGCAAGCTATCTCAGGCTGATGTCATATTTTACAATGGATTACATCTAGAAGGTAAGTTGGTAGAAGTATTTGAGAAAATGAATCAGCAAGGTAAACGTACAGTTGCAGTGAGTGATGCCTTGGATAAAAGTACTCTTATAGGCAGTGATTATTTTGCAAGTAGTTATGATCCACATATTTGGTTTAATCTGGAGTACTGGGAACAAATCACCAGTTCTGTTACTAAAGAATTAATCAAGCTAGATCAAAATAATGAGTCGGTTTATAAGGCTAATGAAGAAATCTATCTAAAGAAATTATCTAATTTGAAAGAGGAGCTTGATAAAAATATTAATACTCTTCCATCAGAGCAACGTATTCTAGTAACAGCACACGATGCATTTAATTATTTTGGGCGCAGTTTCAATTTTGAAGTAGTAGGCTTACAAGGGCTTTCGACCGCGACTGAAGCTGGTGTAAAAGATGTACAACGACTTACTGACTTTATTATAGAAAACAATATAAAGGCGATCTTTATTGAAAGCAGTGTGCCACGTCGTACGGTCGAAGCTTTACAAAAAGCAGTTCAAGCACGTAATCATGAGGTTAATATAGGTGGCGAATTATTTAGCGATGCGCTAGGAAGTGCAGGAACAGCTGAAGGAACTTATATAGGAATGTATAAGCATAACGTGGCAACAATAGTAAATGCACTTAAATAATGGCAGATAAAATTGCAGTAGCTGTAGATGATTTAACAGTAGCTTACAACTACAAACCAGTCCTTTGGGATATTGACCTGTCTATTCCAGAAGGAGTGCTTATGGCTATTGTCGGACCCAACGGCGCTGGAAAATCTACTTTGATTAAATCCATTTTAGGAATTATTGATCCCATTGCAGGTTCTGTTCAAATTTATGATAAACCTTATCACAAACAACGCCATCTAGTAGCATATGTTCCTCAAAAAGGTAGTGTAGATTGGGATTTTCCTACTACTGCTCTAGATGTAGTCATGATGGGAACCTATGGTGCCTTAGGTTGGATTAAAAGACCAGGTAATAAACAGAAAAAACAGTCCCTAGAAGCGCTTGAAAAAGTAGGGATGCTTCCTTTTAAGAACAGGCAAATCAATCAGCTTTCTGGTGGACAACAGCAGCGTGTTTTTTTAGCCCGAGCATTAGTTCAAAATGCGTCAATTTATTTTATGGATGAACCTTTCCAAGGTGTTGATGCAACTACCGAAATTGCAATAATAAATATCTTAAAAGAGCTTAGAAAAGCAGGAAAGACCGTAATTGTCGTTCACCACGATTTACAAACGGTACCCGAGTATTTTGATTGGGTAACTTTCTTAAATGTAAAACACATTGCTACTGGTCCGGTTAAAGATATTTTTAATGATGACAATTTAACCAAAACCTATGGGATTAATTACAAGGTTGCTGTACAACAATAATGAGTTGTAAGTGATGCTTTCGCGAAAGCGTAATACAAATTATCCATGATGGACATAACAAGTTTTTTTACGGACTATACACTGCGCACCATAACACTGGGAACGGCTGTTCTGGGAGCTATTTGTGGTATGTTAGGAAGTTTTGCGGTTCTAAGAAAACAAAGTTTGCTGGGTGATGCTATTTCTCATGCAGCCCTGCCTGGAATAGCGCTTGCCTTCCTTTTTACTGGTCTTAAAGATTCTAATGTTTTACTGTTAGGAGCACTTGTGAGCGGATTTATAGGTACGGTTTGGATAAGAGGAATAGTAACAAAAACGCACCTTAAAACAGATACTGCTTTAGGTTTAATTTTGAGTTTGTTTTTTGGTTTTGGAGAGTTAGTTCTTAGTTACTTAAAAAAACAACCTGACGCTAATCAAGCAGGTTTGGATAAGTATTTATTTGGTCAAGCTGCGACACTTGTAGAGAGTGATGTTATCTTAATGATTATTGTAACAGGTATAAGTCTGGTTATAATGCTTCTGTTTTGGAAAGAATTTAAACTGTTGCTTTTTGATAAAAATTATGCTCTCACCTTAGGATTTAATACCAGAATTATTGATGGGCTTATTAGTTTTTTTATAGTTCTAGCTATTGTAATTGGGTTACAAACTGTAGGAGTAGTTTTAATGAGTGCCATGCTGCTGGCACCAGCTGCTGCTGCTAGACAGTGGACAAATAGTCTAGGTGTAATGGTGTTGTTAGCAGCTGTTTTTGGAGCTGTTGCAGGTGTTGTAGGTACAGGAATAAGTGCTAGTTACAATAATTTATCTACGGGTCCTGTTATTGTTTTGGTAGCATCAGTATTTGTTGGATTCTCCTTTGTTTTTTCACCTTCAAGAGGATTGCTTTTTAAACAAATTAGACTAGTGCGCAATCGCAGGGATCTACACCTTAAAAAAACACTACAATTTATGTACTCTATCGTTGAGAAACATGACGATATAAGTAGACCACACGCAATACGCATTCTTAATCAGTTTCAAGGTTACTCTAAAGGAACGCTAAGACAGTTAGAAGAAAAAAACTGGATTGAAATCAAAGGCGATACTTGGTCATTGACTACAACGGGATTTCATACTGCACAAAATTTGTATAACAACAACGTACCTCAATCATGAATCCAGAAATAGCAATCCTTTTAATTTCATGTCTTACCGCGGTAGCTTGTGCTATACCAGGTGTGTTTTTGGTACTTCGTAAAATGGCTTTGATAAGCGATGCGATCTCTCACTCTATTCTTCCAGGAATAGTGATTGGTTTTTTTATTACTCATGATCTAGCATCACCGTGGCTTATATTATTGGCTGCAATTAGTGGAATTGTAACAGTATGGTTAGTAGAGGCTATCCAAAAAACTGGACTTGTTAAAGAGGATACTGCCATTGGATTAGTTTTTCCTGCATTGTTTAGCATCGGAGTTTTATTAATAGCTATTTATGCAAACGATGTACATCTGGATACAGATGCTGTGCTAGTTGGGAAATTAGAATACGCTCCATTTGATAATTGGATAATAAATTCAAGTAGTAGTCAGGAAGGAATTACCAATCCAGAAGATTTTATTAATATGGGCCCTAAAAGCTTATGGACTACGGGATCTGTTTTGTTGGTTACCTTAGTGTTATTAGGACTTTTTTATAAAGAATTAAAGCTAAGTACTTTTGATATTGGCTTAACTAGTGCATTAGGTTTTTCACCGGTGATTCTTCATTATGGATTAATGAGTGTCGCATCTGTTACCACTGTGGTTTCCTTTGATGCAGTAGGCGCCATTCTAGTAGTTGCATTAATGATCGCGCCGGCAGCGACCGCTTATTTACTTACTAACGATTTGAAAAAAATGTTGCTACTCTCTGTAGTTTTTGGAATTCTTGCCGCCTTTGGAGGATACTACTTATCCATGTGGTTAGATGCATCTATATCAGGCTCGATCACAACTGTTCTAGGTTTAATTTTTCTTCTCGTTTATTTATTTGCTCCTTCAAGAGGACTACTAGCAGTGTTGTTTAGGCAACGCAGGCAACGTACCGAGGTTTCTCTTCTCACGTTCTTGTTGCACTTAAACAATCACGACAGTATCGAGGAGCGCAGTGTAACACATTTACAAGAGCATATTAATTGGGGTAAAGTACGTGCCAAAAAAGTATTGAAACTGGCGCTAGAGAATAACATGATATCAAAAAAGGGTGATGTAGTAACATTATCCAATAAGGGTAAAGAGTTTACTGAAAAAGCCCTGGATTACATCATTACTAACAAGGATGAGAAGATCGAAGATATGAAGGACGATTTCTTCTTGTTTAGAGGTTAAAAGTGCAATCAAAAAAGGACAGTAAAAACTGTCCTTTTTTGATTTAAATGGTAATCTCTCAGTTTAAAATTGAGCCTTTCTCTTCTCTAAAAATGCGGTTGTACCTTCTTTAAAATCGTCCGTTCCAAAACTCGCTCCGAAACAGTCAATCTCAGTTTGATAACCATTTATTCCATCTACGTAACCAGCATTTACAGCGTCAATGGCAGCTCCTATAGCTACTGGGCTGTTTTTCATTATTTTGCCAGCTATTTTTTCACAAGTAGGTATTAACTCTTCACTTGTTACCACGTGATTCACAAGACCATAAGAGTGAGCCGTCGCCGCATCAATCATTCCAGCTGTCATTATCATTTCCATAGCACGACCTTTACCAATTAATTGGGGTAAACGTTGTGTACCACCGTATCCAGGAATTACTCCTAGAGATACTTCAGGCAAACCTACTCGTGCATTGTCGCTAGCTATTCTAAAATGAGCTGCCATCGCAAGTTCTAATCCACCACCTAGTGCAAAACCATTAACGGCTGCAATGATGGGTTTACTACAGTTTTCTACCTTATCAAATAGTGATTCTTGGCCTAATCTCGCAAGCTCTTTTCCTTGTTCAGGAGAAAAATCGGCAAATTCTGAAATATCGGCTCCGGCTACAAAGGCTTTTTCGCCACTACCTGTTAGAATGACAACTCTAACCTTTTGATTATTTTCAACATCATCTATCGCTTGACTTAACTCGGCGATTGTAGCTTTATTCAAAGCGTTTAATTTACTTGGTCGGTTTATAGTGATGGTTGCGATTCTGTTTTCTACAGCAATTAGAATGTTTTCCATGTTTAATATTTTCTTGTAAAAATAAGGTTTCTATATCTTTTGTTTCAGCACAGCAGTGTGATGTTTGAGAGATGATGTTGATTGTTACGCTTTCGCGAAAGCGTAAACTTATATATAACCTAGTTTCAAGTTCAAGTAGGATCATTTACAAACGTTTAATTTTTCTACGTAACTTGCTGCAATGAAAGTAACTAAACAATGCCCTGAATGTGGTGATGAGGTACGAGGACGAGCAGATAAACGATTTTGTAGTGATTATTGCAGGAATGTTGCCAATAACAAGCTCAATAAAGATAGTACAGCTCTCATGCGTAATATTAATAATCGATTGAGGAAAAACTGGCGTATCCTAAAAAGTATTAATGTAAATGATAAAACCAAAACTACTCGTAACAAACTGCTAGCAGAAGGTTTTGACTTTAATTTTTTTACTAGTATTTACACTACTAAAAAAGGGACGATTTACTATTTTGTCTATGATCAAGGTTATCTTCCTATGGATGACGATTATTACTTAATTGTTAAACGGGAATAATAAGACGGCTGTAATTAAGTTATAGGCATATCTATGAATATCACAGAAGATAAAAATGTATTGAGATGGGTGATCATTGGTTTTTCAGTGGTCACGGTGAGTATTATACTTTGGAACACCTATGTGTTTTTTCAAGGTGTAAAAGAAATGGAACGTAAAAATATTGCGGAATATGCTACAGCTGTAAAAGACCTACAAAACGCTCCTAAAAATGCTTACATAGGTGATTTGGGTTTTACTGTTGCTCAAAATATGACAAGTATACCCTTAATAAGGGTAACTTACAAGGGTGAAATAAGTACTAGAAATTTACCTGCTAACATTGAAGAGACAGATACTGTACGGATAAAACAGCTTATTGAAATATATAAATCACAAAATGAGCCATACATCATTAATTACGAAGGAAAACCCATAAGCACCATATATTATGGTAATAGTGATGTGATAAATAAAATTAAGTATTATCCACTGGCGCTGGTTGTGGTTATGGTGTTATTTAGTTTTGTTATTTGGTTTTTTTACAGATCAACTAAGGCCAGCGAACAAAATAAGTTGTGGGCTGGTATGGCTAAAGAAAGTGCTCATCAAATAGGTACTCCTTTATCATCACTGGTAGGATGGACACACATTTTGAGAGACTCTAAAGTAGAGCCTTCTTACATTGATGAGATGGAAAAAGATATTAATAGATTGAAAACTATTACAGACCGTTTTTCAAAAATAGGATCGGTTCCTAAACTAGTAAAAGCTGATGTTGTAGAAGAAACTAGGCAAGCTACTGATTATCTTAAAAATCGCGTCTCTAAACTAGTTGAGATATCTATGGATTTACCTGAACAACCTATTCCTGTTTTACTTAATAAAGAGTTGTACGCTTGGGTAATAGAAAACCTAATTAAAAATGGTATCGATGCCATGAAAGGGAAAGGAGCTTTACATGTATTTGTTAAAGCAGAGGTTAGGCAGGTTTCAATTCAAATTTCAGATACTGGTAAAGGAATTCCTAAGAACGACTGGAAGCGTATTTTTACTCCTGGATTTACCACCAAAAAACGAGGATGGGGTCTTGGTTTATCTCTAGCAAAAAGAATTATTCATGACTACCACAAGGGTAAAATAAAAGTCATGGATAGTAAAAAAAATGTAGGTACTACCTTTGAAATAACCATCGATAGAATTTAATAGCAAAAAAAAATGTCCATTTAATAATTTAAATGGACATTTATATAGTGTAGTCATTCTCTTTTAAATAACAGCCTTAAGCTGTTTTTGTAAGCCACTATTGTTAAGCTTTGATTCGGCATAGGATTTAGTGATTTTAAGTTCTTTTTCATCACTACCAGGAAGCTCAAACATGGCATCCGTTAAAATAGCCTCGCATAAAGATCTTAATCCACGAGCACCTAATTTGTATTCAATAGCTTTTTCTACGATATAATCTAGTGCTCCATCGGTAATACTAAAACTAATATCATCCATAGCAAATAGTTTTTCATACTGCTTGATGATAGCGTTTTTAGGCTCAGTAAGAATAGCTCTCAAAGTCCCTTTATCCAATGGATTCATGTGAGTAAGAACAGGTAATCTACCTATGATTTCTGGGATCATACCAAAATCCTTAACATCCTTAGGGATGATGTACTTAAGTAAGTTTTCTCTATCTAGAACATCGTCATTACTTTTGGCCGCACTGAATCCGACAGCCTGCATGTTTAGACGTTTTCTTATTACTCGCTCAATACCGTCAAAGGCACCACCAGCAATGAAAAGAATATTTTCTGTATTTACTTCAATAAATTTTTGGTCAGGATGTTTACGTCCACCTTTAGGTGGTACATTAACAACGGTTCCTTCTAATAATTTAAGAAGTGCCTGTTGAACACCTTCTCCAGATACATCTCTCGTGATTGATGGATTGTCGCTTTTACGAGCAATTTTATCAATCTCGTCTATAAAAACTATTCCTGTTTGTGCTTTTTCAAGATTGTAATCAGCCGCTTGTAATAATCTTGTAAGAATGCTTTCAACATCTTCTCCTACGTAACCAGCTTCTGTAAGTACTGTCGCATCAACAATGGCTAAAGGTACATTAAGCATTTTAGCAACCGTTTTTGCTATAAGCGTTTTTCCAGTTCCTGTTTGACCTACCATCAAAATGTTTGACTTTTGAATTTCAATATCGTCATCACTTTGCGGTTGTAATAACCTTTTGTAATGGTTATATACGGCTACAGACATTACCTTTTTTGTATGCTCTTGACCTATAATATAAGTGTCTAAAAAAGCTTTTATGTCTTGTGGTTTCCTTAATTTAAGATCATCACTTGTTACACCAGTGTCGCTTGTTTTTGTGTCTTCTAAAACGATACCATAAGCTTGTTCAATACAACGATCACATATGTGTGCATCTAAACCTGCAATCAGTAAATTGGTTTCGGACTTACTGCGTCCACAAAAACTACATTCTAATTCTTCCTTACTCATATTCCTAATTCTTAAGATCCTATGGGATCTCTAGTATTCATTTTTTGAAGTAAAATAATGAACTATTCAAAGGTGAATTACCTAAATGCTTTTTAATGCGTGAGTAAAACCCTTTAAACATTCTATTACTTATTCTTGATCGTGAAATTAATCGCGATTAAGCACTTCATCAATCATACCGTATTCTTTTGCTTTATCTGCCTTCATCCAATAATCTCTATCTGAATCTTCGTATACTTTATCGTAAGATTGTCCAGAATGTTTTGCAATAATTGTATAAAGCTCTTCTTTAAGGGTTACAATTTCTCTTGCTGTAATTTCAATATCGCTTGCTTGTCCTTGGGCTCCACCTAAAGGTTGGTGAATCATTACTCTACTGTGTGGTAAGGCACTTCTTTTGCCTTTTTCACCAGCACATAGAAGCACTGCTCCCATACTAGCAGCCATACCAGTACAAATTGTTGCTACGTCTGGTTTTATGAATTGCATGGTGTCATAGATTCCTAAACCGGCGTAAACGCTTCCTCCTGGAGAATTTAAGTAAATCTGAATGTCTTTATTAGCATCTGCACTTTCTAAAAACAGTAATTGCGCTTGTACAATATTTGCTACTTGATCATTTATTCCAGTTCCTAAAAAGATAATTCGATCCATCATAAGACGTGAAAAAACATCAAAGATGGCGATGTTCATTTGACGCTCCTCGATAATATTTGGAGTTAAATTTGTTGGGTACATGCTACTCATAATTTTTGAGTAGTAGTTACTGTTTATTCCCTGATCCTTGATGGCAAATTTTTCAAATTCTTTAGCTATATCCATAGTGTAATATTACTTCAACTTGTACGAAAAAGGCGTTAACATTTCGGTAAAATGATAACGCCTAAAGATATGAATTTATACGGTGTATTAAGCTTGGTAAGCTTCTTTTATAAAGTCCTCGTAGGTAAGCTCTTTAGGCTTAGCTTTAACGTTGTCCTTAAAGTATTGGAGCATTTTTTCGTTCTGTAATTGCTCACTCATACGTTTCACCTCTTCTTGATTGCTCATTACTCGTGCAACGATTTGCTCAACTTCTTCATCAGTAGCGTCTGTATGACCAAATTGTGCCATTTGCATTTTTATCTGTGTTCCGGCATATTCTTTTAAGTCTTCAAACTTTAATTGAAGATCTTCATTTTTTTGCAGGATAGCACTCTCAATGAGTTGATAACGTAATCCTTTTTCAGATTTGTTATATTCTTCTTCAGCTTCCTCAGCCGTTAAAGTGTTTTCTCCATTGTTTGCAATCCATCTTTTAAGAAAATCTGCTGGAAGATCAAATTTTGTTTTTTCAATAAGTTCTTCAGTAACATCTGTCAAAAACTTTTGATCAGTTTGTTGAGAAAATTGTTTCTTAGCGTCTTCTCTTAAACGTTCTCTTAGCTCATCTTCACTTGTGATGATTCCTTCACCAAACAATTTATCAAAGAACTCTTGGTTAAGCTCTGCTTTTTCTCTGGTGTTAACTTCAGTTACTTCAAATGTAACAGGTACATTTAATTCATCTTTCTTTTCAAAATCAATTTTAAGGTGATGAGCTAAATCACTGTTGTCCTCAAAAAGATTTTTGGTTTTTAATTCGATTGAATCTCCAACTTTAGACCCAACAAACTTTTTAAGGTTTGTTTTTCCTTTAATTTTTGATATTGGGAAAGTTGCGTCAGTGTTGATTTCTTCCTCATCATTTCTAAAAACACCAGTAACTTCGTCACCTTCAGCAACCTCATCTTTAGAAACTAACTTTCCGTATTGTTCTCTAATACGATCTATTTGATCGTTGATGGTTTTGTCGTCTGTTTTTATTTCATAAGCCGTGATTCCCTTAATTTTTGAAGGTTCTACTTCAAATTCTGGAGCAAGGCCTATTTCAAAGTCAAATGTAAAGTTATCACCATTCCAGTCTATATCAGCTTGTTCTTTAGGTAATGGATTTCCTAAAAGATTAAGTTTTTCTTCAGTGATATATTCGTTTAGTTTTTGCTGGATCAGTTTATTTACCTCATCAACCAATACAGGAACTCTGTACTTCTTGTTTATTAATGATGCAGGAACTTTACCTTTTCTAAATCCTGGAATAGAAGCAGTCTTACGATAATCCTTTAGGATTTTTTCTACCTGCTCTTGATAATCACTCTTCTCTATCTCTAGAGTAAGCACCGCATTAAGTGCGTCTACGTCAGTACGTTTTAAATTCATTTAAAGACTTTTAAGTGCTGTTAAAATTGGGGTGCAAAATTAGTCTTTATTTAGTTGTAAAACAAAGTCTTTATACCTTTGAATTTCAATTACTTTGAAACTTTAATAAAACTTAAAGAATTTGAGAGATTAATCCTCGTCTCTATCAAGTAGTTTAAATAATAATGAACGCCCTATTGCAAGCAACAATGAAAAAATAATTGCCCACCAAAGTCCATCAACATTAAAACCTCCTACTAACCAATCAGCGAGTAAAATGATAACAGCATTTATTATTAGCAGAAATAAACCTAAAGTTACTATGGTAATTGGAAAGGTTAATATTTGGAGAATTGGTTTTACTGTAAAGTTCAATAAAGATAAAACTACTGCTACAAGAATAGCACTCCACCATCCAGTGGTGCTTGCTCCTGGTAAAATTTTGGATAAAAGGATTACTAACGCAGCTGTTATTAATAGTTTAAGTAAAAATTTCATAAATATTAATTTTAATAAAAATAAAAAAACCTGCTTGATTTAATCAA
Source organism: Nonlabens sp. SY33080 (assembly GCF_011784885.1). Taxonomy (NCBI): domain Bacteria; kingdom Pseudomonadati; phylum Bacteroidota; class Flavobacteriia; order Flavobacteriales; family Flavobacteriaceae; genus Nonlabens; species Nonlabens sp. SY33080. Next base: position 1,854,819 of record NZ_CP050461.1, on the reverse strand, counting down.
GCAGGTTTCTTATTTATTATAATCTATTTCTAGTTAACGTTATCACTAGCCGTAACAGACGGATAGTTACCTATGTCAACAGTAGGAATAGTTGAACCATATTGTTCATTGATTGCTTGAATAATGGTGTTTGCTGTGTAAGCATAACCTCTTGCAGTTGGGTGTACGGCATCTAGAGAGAATGCTCCACCACTAGCATAGGTGCTTGATAGTAAACCACCATTAAAAGCTACACCACCATTTGCAACATCAGCAAGAACTGCTCTTGCGTCTACATAAGCTAAGCCATTTGCTTGTGCTAATGCTTCAATTGTAGCATTGTAAGAAGCCTGTGCAGTGCTTATTCTTTGTTGTTCATTTTCAGTTAAAACAAGGTTGTCACCAGCTGGTACACCTACACCTATTACTGAAGCTGGGTTGCTAGGATCTGCAAGTGTTCCTAGTACTGAAGAAGCTGTAAAAACAACTAAATCATTAGGGGTTGCTTGTCTCAATTTTGGTAAAAATTGTCCCGGTTGTGTAGGATCCGGCAAATCAGTCAAATCTTCATCTAGTATTACGATAGCATTTTGACCTTGAGCAAAACTTATAGTTCTTGCAGTAGCCTCTTCTTGAGAAAGAAGTGGCGTTTGTGCATATGCAGCCATAGCACCATTGTACTGTGCATAGTTTTGATTAACAAATGCTGCTGTTTGCGCATCTAGTGGAATCGCGTTATAAGGTACAGTTGTAAAAAATGGAATTGAAGTTACATCTGGGATGTTTACTAGTGCTCCTTGAGCTCCATTTGCGGTTAGACCTTGAACAAGTTGTTGGTACACACCTGCAAATACATTATTGTTAGTAATATCGTTTCCTCCATATGTTGATGGGTCAATGTTACCTGTTTCATTGTGATCTTCTCCATCACCACCATTAGTAGCGTATCCTAAAATATCGTTGTTTCCTATCCAAAGAACAAAGAAAGAACCATCAGCAGCAATAGCATCACCGATTACAGTTGAACTTTCTGAGCTAGAAAAACGTGCATAGTATGGATTTGCTGTTCCAGCAGGAACTCCAGCAAGACTTCCATATCCAGGAGCACCTAAATGATAACTCTTTGCACCAGGTACACCAAAGTTGTTTAATGGTCCTGTTACCTTATTTGCAATGTCGGTTGTAGGAGTTCCTGCTAATGGAGCAGGACCTACTGGAGTTCCCATGTTTGAGGTAAGAACAAAACGGTTGTTCGTGATCTGTGTTCCGTTTAAAAGTAGTCCTCCTAAGTTGTCGTTTACTAATGGCTGATTAAATTCATTACCACCTACAAATTGCATTTGTCCTGCAAGAATATTAGGGTAAGAATACGTTTGACCATCTAAATAAAGAGCGCCATCTGCAAAACCTGCAGTTAACGAGTTACCTACGGTTACTAATTTAGAAAAATCTGCATCGCCAGCGGTATAAACACCACCTTCTTCAATTGCATTGTCTAATTCTGGCTCACAAGCTGTAAGTGCTAGTGCAGCTGCAGCGAGTAGAGATATATTTTTGATATTAATTCTTTTCATCATTTAATGTTTTACATGTTATAAGTGATACCTATACCTGGGATGATTGCTTGTGACTTATAAGTTCCGGCAAATGGCGCATTAACTGGAACTCCTGGATCTGAATAAAAGTCATAAGACTCATTAATTTCCTTAAATCTTAAGTAAAGAAGCGATGCATCTATAGCAAACTTAGAAGATACTTGGTAAGTAAAACCAAATGTATATCCTTGGGAATCGTTACGTGGAGTTTCTGGTGCAAAATATCCAGACTGTACTGGTGACTCATCATAGTACCATCCTGCTCTTACTACAAACTTGTCTGTTGCAGTATACTGTGCTCCTAATCTGTATGTGCTAGAATCTTTGTAGTTTCTAGGGTTTATACTTGAAGAACCATCTGCAAACTCTATGTCTAGGTTCTCGTACTCACTCCAGAATGCACGATTATAATCAAAAGCAAACAACCATTTGTCGTTTAATTTATAAGACAAACCTACTGTTGCTTCAGCTGGTAACGGTAGTGTAGCTGTAAAGCCTTGTGTACCGTTTGAAGGAACAAGTGTGCTATTAGGGAAGTTGCTGAAGGTTGCTGTACCTTCTGTACTCTCAATATTAATTAAACTACGGTAGTTAAAACCTAAAGAGAAATTATCGGTAGGAGTGAATAATAAACCTGCAGTCCAACCCCAACCGGTAACACCCGAATCCTCAATGGATACGTTAGATCTTGTACCTTCTTCATCAACTAGTGATCTAGATGCATTTCTATTAAATTCTACACCACCTATAGCTAGGATAGGTCCACCACCTATACTTACACTGTCAAATAATTGGTATGATAAGGTAGGTTGAATAAAAATTGCCTGTAATTCAATCTCATTGACTAAGTGCGATCCAGACCAATCAGTAGGCCAGGTAACGTTACTACCGTATGGAGTGTAAACTCCTATTCCGGCAGAAAATTTATCGGTTACTTTGTAAGTTGCATACAAGTAAATAGGTGTTCCTGTTGGACTATCTGTATCAGCAAATGTTCCAAATTCTGCATTTTGATAAGCTACGTCACTAAATACGCCAAAGCCACCTGCACTTACACTTAATTTACTTTCTAAATGAACTAATCCAGCTGGGTTGAAGAACAGAATATCTGCACTGTTAACTACAGCTACACCAGTATGTCCCATTGCGAGCTGCTTGTTACTTTGTGTACTTACTCGGTATCCACCGGCGTATGCCATTGCTGAAACCAAACCTAGTACAAGAAAAAGTTTTAATTTGTTCATAGTCAAATGTTTGAGAAAAAATCTAATTTGTTAATGAGTCAAATTTAATATTAAATTAATGTTACGCAAGCGTTTTCGTTATTATTATGCTTGCATAATGTAATTTATTTTACGAATTCGTTAACAAATTGGTAGAAAAGTTGAGGTTGTTCTGCATGTAGCCAGTGTCCAGTGTTTGGGATTGTTTTTAATTCCGCTTTCGCGAAAGCGTGATCAATAAGCATTTTATCGGTATCTAATATGTACCCTGAATTGCCTCCTCTAATAAATAAGGTTGGAATTTGTACAGCAATGTCGGTGGATTCGTGAATTCCGATCATGGATTGGCTATTGCCTAAAACTTCTAAATTGAAACGCCATCCATAGGTATCCTTATTCACACGATACAAACTTTTCAATAAAAATTGACGTGTGCCAAAATCTGTAATACGTTGAGATAATACTTGATCGGCTTCTTTACGGCTAGAGATTTTGGAGAAATCTACGCTTTGTAAGGCATTGATAATGTCACTATGATGTGGAGCATAGGTTTTTGGAGCAATATCGGCAATGATAAGTTTTTCTATAAGTTCTGGAAAAAGTTGAGCAGCTTTCATAGCGACCTTACCACCCATGCTATGTCCCAACAAATAAATGTTGTTCAATCTATGGTGATCACAATAATCTTTTAAATCTTGCGCCATTAATTCATAGGAAAATTCTTCACTATGAAAACTGCGTCCATGATTGCGCTGGTCTAGAATGTGTACTTGGAATCCATCCTCATTCCACTGACGGCCTAATGTTTTCCAATTATCTGCCATCCCTAAGAACCCGTGTAAAATCACGAAAGGTTGTCCTGTTTCTCCTAATTGTAAGCTGTGTAATATCATTATGCTAATCGTGACTTATACATATTGACAACATTTTCTAGGCCCAGATAAATACTTTCAGAAATTAAGGCATGTCCTATTGAAACCTCGATTAAATTTGGAACATTTTCTTTAAAATATTTAATGTTCTCAAGAGAGAGGTCGTGACCTGCATTAATGCCTAGACCAAGTTCATGGGCTTTTAAGGCTGCATCTCTATAGGGCTGTACTCCTTTTTCTGGATTACCTTTTGAAAATTGTACAGCGTATTCTTCGGTGTACAATTCTATTCTATCTACTCCCGTTTTTGCGGCACCTTCTATCATTTCAATCACAGGATCTACAAAAATACTAGTTCTTATACCTTGATTTTTAAAGTGTTTAACAATTTCAGATAAATAGGAGTGGTGTTTAATGGTGTTCCAACCAGCGTTTGAGGTAATTGCATCTGGTGCATCGGGAACTAACGTAACCTGGTGTGGTTGCACTTCGTCTACTAATTGAACAAAACTATCAATAGGATTTCCCTCGATGTTTAATTCAGTAGTTACAATTTTTTTTAAGTCTCGAGCATCTTGATACCTTATATGACGTTCATCTGGTCTCGGGTGAATCGTAATACCTTGTCCACCAAAACGCTCAATGTCTTGAGCTACTTTTATAAGATTAGGGACGTTTCCTCCACGAGCATTACGTAATGTCGCTATTTTATTAACGTTTACACTTAAAACAGTCATAGAAATAATTTTAAGTCAAAAGTACAAAGGATTCACACGAGCTTAACCCTTAGAAACTCTAATTAATTGTTATTTTGCATAAAAAAATAAGCAGCAATGAATCTTCAACAACTTGTTATAAATGATGTTTCTCCTATCTCAATGACGGATAGTGTTAAGGGAGTTCAGCATATTTTCTCACAACTAACTTACTCTCACATACCTGTTATGGATGAAAATGGAGTTTATGTGGGATGTTTGTCTGAAAACGATGCATTGTGTTTTGAAAAACATCAAACAGTTGAAGAAATAAAGTATTCTCTAGATGCTTTTCATGTAACGGTAGAGACTCATTGGCTTGATGTGTTAGAGGCTATTGCACAACATCAATGTAATATTATGCCCGTGCTCAACGAGAAAAAACAATATATAGGTTACTACGAGCTTAAGGATGTCATGGAGATTTTTAATGATGCTCCTTTTATGTATGAAGCTGGTGCTGTGATTGTGGTTGAAAAAGGAAAAAGTGATTATAGTTTTAGTGAGATTTCACAAATTGTAGAAACAAACGATTCCAAAATACAAGGTATGTTTGTAAGTGGCTATCGTGATCATTTTACAGAGATTACCTTGAAAGTGAGTCCGCAGAACTTAAACGCTATTCTTCAAACATTTAGAAGATACAGTTATGAAATAAAATCGGCCGCAGAGGAAGATACCTACTTAGATGCTCTTAAAGAGCGTTCTGATTATTTAGACAAATACTTGAATATCTAACAATGATTAATAAGGTAGCTATATACGGGCAGTATTTACATGCCGATACAATTGCAATTTATAAGCAGCTTATTAATTTGCTAGATCAATCTGGGATTTCTTTTTCTGTCGAAAATCAATTTAAGCAATTGCTTCAAGAGCATGGAGTGGTAGAGCAATCACATGGCTTTACATCGCTTGATGACTCCTATGATTTGTTATTAAGTATAGGTGGTGATGGAACAATTTTAAGAGCGGTAGTGTACATAGGAGGCTTAGATATACCAGTGATCGGTATTAATTCTGGTAGACTGGGTTTTCTAGCAACGGTACAAAAAGACTCACTAGAGCAGGCTATAGAACGTTTAGTAAATGGTGAATATACATTGTCCAAGCGCTCCTTGCTTACTGCTACCCCAATGGGTCACGATGATTTAAATCCAAACTTTGCACTTAATGAAGTTACAGTAAGTCGATACAATACGACTAGTATGATCCAAATAGAAACTCATCTAAACAATGAATTATTGACTAGCTATTGGGCCGATGGATTAATAATTTCTACACCTACTGGCTCAACGGGTTATAGTTTAAGTTGTGGTGGACCTGTTATCTCACCAAGTACTGGTGCGCTGGTTCTCACGCCAATTGCTCCACACAATCTAAACGCAAGACCATTAGTAATTCCAGATACTACCGAAATAAAAATCAAAGTGATAGGTAGAGAAGAGTCCTTCTTAACTTCATTGGATAATCGTATTTCTAGTTTCCCTAATGAGACCGAGGTTATTGTCAAAAAAGCTAGCTTCACGATTGATCTCGTTTCATTTAAAGATCAAAGCTTTATAAAAACAATTAGACACAAGCTACTTTGGGGCGAGGACAAGCGCAATTAATTCATAGAACTTCCGTTAAATTCACTGTTAACCTTCATTAGCAGTAAATAAGCCTTGTAGGCATGTAGAATTGTTATATTTGCACGTTTTATGATTAAAATGAGATTCATTTTCACGACACTTTTTTTACTTGTTTTCGCTTTCGCGAAAGCGCAAACCTATGAGCTAGGAGTCATGTTTGGTGGTGCCAGTGTTATAGGAGATGTCGGTAGTACACAATACATCGATCCTAGTGATGGAGCCTTTGGTTTAATCGCCAAATGGAACCGAAGTGATAGACACAGTTTTAGAGCTAGTTTTCTATATACTAACATGATAGGAGATGACAATGATAGTGATGATATTTCTAGAGATTTAAGAGGACTTAATTATAATTACAATTTAATTGAGGCAAGTATAGGTCTGGAATATACCTTTTGGGAATGGGACTTATACTCAGGTAAATGGCAATGGACACCGTATTTGTACACTGGGTTAACAGCCTTTCAATACGATTTGTTTGCCCTAGAAAATGGTGAGTTGGAAAAGTATGGTAGCACTATTGATGCTGCTATTCCAATCATTTTTGGTGCAAAAATGACTTTGACCAGAAATTTGATTTTGGCTGCCGAAATAGGCGCTAGATATACTTTTACGGATAACCTGGATGGAAGTAATCCGGTACGTAGTAAAGATTTTGATGAATTAAGATTTGGAAATGTGAATAACAACGACTGGTATGTCTTTTCAGGTATAACGCTTACGTATACCTTTGGGCGACAACCGTGTTATTGTAATTTTTAATGTTGTATGAGTAAAAATCTACTGGACCATTCAAATATACCACAGCACATTGCAGTCATAATGGACGGTAATGGACGCTGGGCAAAAAAACAAGGCCTCATGCGAGTGAGAGGTCACGAAAAAGGAGCCAAAGCTGTGCGTCAAACGGTAGAAACCTGTGCAGAATTAGGTGTGAAAAATCTTACTCTGTACGCTTTTAGTACTGAAAATTGGAAACGTCCTAAATTAGAAGTAGATGCGCTCATGAAACTTTTAGTTTCTAGTCTTAAAAAGGAGCTTAAAACACTTCAAAAAAATAACATCTCTCTTAAAGCTGTTGGCGCTTTGGAATTGTTACCCAGTAGTGCTCAAAAAGAACTTAAAGAAGTAATAGAGGCTACAACAGAAAACTCACATATGAATTTAACTCTGGCCTTGTCGTATGGCTCTCGTGAAGAGTTGATCAATGTGATTAAAAAAGTTGCGGGCAAGGTGAAGGATGGTGAACTAGAGATAGATCAAATTAATACAGATGTGATTAACAATCATTTGTATACCAGTTTTATGCCAGATGTTGATCTACTTATAAGAACGAGTGGTGAACAGCGTATAAGCAATTTCTTACTTTGGCAAATTGCATATGCCGAATTGTACTTCACCGAGGTGCTATGGCCAGACTTTAGAAAAGAGCATCTTGTAGATGCAATACTTAATTATCAAGACCGAGAAAGAAGATTCGGTAAAACCAGTGAACAATTATAATAGAATGAATTTTAAAATAGCACAAAAGCTCTTTCTAGCTATTGCCTTATTATCAAGTGCCTTTTCATTTGCACAAAAGGTAGATATTCCGATTGGAGACGCTACCAAATACGTAGTAGGAGAAATAAATGTAGTAGGAAGTCAAAGTTATAATGAGAACACTGTAATTGCTTTTACAGGATTACGTAAAGGTGAAGAAATATACGTTCCTGGAGAAAAATTAAGTGGAGTAGTAAAAAAAATGTGGGATCTTAAGTTGTTTAGTGATATCCGTATTTATGCTACCGAAATCATAGGTAATCCTAATGATGATATCATCGATACGATTAATCTAGAAATTAATATTACTGAAGTCCCTAATCTAAATGAAGTTCGTGTAACAGGATTGCGTAAAGGTCAAATAGAAGACTTGCGTACTGAACTTAAACTACAAAAAGGTAAAAAGGCGACAGAAAACTTTGTTACCAATACTCGTAATTATATAGAGAATAAATACAAAGAGAAAGGTTTTTTAAATGCCGACGCTAAAATAAAACTTAGAGAAAATAAAGATACTACAGTACAAGGTGCAAACCTTGTTAATATGAGTATTGATATTGATAAAGGGAATAAAGTAAAAATTGCTCAAATCAATTTTGAAGGTAATGAACTTATTACTGATAAGAAGCTTAGAGCAGCCATGAAAAACACTAAAAAGAAAAACATTTTTAGAGTTTTTAAAAGATCTAAATATGTAGAGTCTGGTTTTCAAGAAGACTTAGAGTCTGTTGTAGATAAATACAAGGAAAACGGTTTTAGAGATGCACGTGTCGTTTCAGATAGCTTATACGTTATAGATGATAAAACCATCGGTCTTAATATCAAGGTTGAAGAAGGGAATAAGTATTACTTTGGTGATATTGAATTTGTAGGTAACACAGTTTATACCGATGCACAATTACAACGAATCTTAAAAGTTGAAAAAGGTGACGTTTACAATGGAGTTGCCTTTGATGAACGTATTAGTAATCCGCAAGATCCAGATTCTGATGATATTTCAAATTTGTATCAAAATAACGGTTATTTATTCTCGTCAGTTAACGCAGTTGAAACTAGAGTAGCTAATGATACAATAGACTTTGAAATTAGAATCGTAGAAGGTAAAGAAGCTTATTTCAATAACATCTCGGTTTCAGGAAATGTTAGAACAAATGATCATGTTCTTTATCGTGCGCTGCAAACTAATCCTGGTGAGAAATACAGCAGACAAAAAATTATCAATTCCATTCGAGAATTAGGAGCTCTGGGTTATATAGATGCACAAAATATTAATCCACAATTAAATAATGTAGATCAACAAGAAGGAACCGTTGATGTAAATTTTGATATTAAGGAAGCAGGAGCAAGTCAAATCGAGCTACAAGGTGGTTACGGCGGTGGTGGTTTTGTTGGAACTTTAGGATTGCGTTTCAATAACTTTAGTCTACGTAATATTTTTAAGAAAGATGCTTATCAACCAGTGCCTATGGGTGATGGTCAAACATTAGCAATACGAGCACAAGCAAGTACCATCTTTAGAACCTACAGTCTTAATTTTACCGAACCATGGTTAGGTGGTAAAAAGCCAGTGTCCTTCAATGTTTCATTTTCTCACAGTGAGCAGTTTAGGGTAAATCAACAAAATTTTAGAGAAGTAGATCGCAACCAGAGGTTTTTAATTACCGGTGGTACAGTAGGTCTTGCAAAAAGACTTGAGTGGCCAGATCCATATTTTCAAATTTCACATGCAGTGTCATTCCAGCATTATAACTTGAAGAATTTCCAAAGTAATTTATTTAATTTCCCTAATGGTTTTTCTAACAACCTTTCCTATACAATTGGTTTAAGTCGTAACAATGTAGGTGTAAACCCTATTTATCCTACCTACGGAAGTTCATTTTCTATCACGGGTAAATTTACACTGCCTTATTCATTATGGAATGGTGTAGATTATGCTAATCTTGAAGATGATCCTAGATATCAGACAAATGGACAAGCCGATCTTAGAAAAATTGATCAAGAGCGATTTAAATTCCTAGAATACTATAAGGTTAAATTTAAGGGAACTTGGTATACTCAATTAGCCAAAAAACTGGTGCTTCAAACAAATACTGAATTTGGTTTCCTAGGAGCCTATAATCAGGATCGTGGATTGGTGCCATTTGAGAGATTCTTTGTCGGTGGTGATGGTTTAGGAGCCTTTTCTTTAGATGGTCGTGACATTATTAGAATGCGTGGTTATGATAACAGTTCCTTAACCACAAATTCAGATGGTGATACCGTTTACAATAAATACTCACTAGAATTGCGTTATCCAATTTCACTGGAGCAAGCTGCATCGATTTATGTCTTAACATTTGCTGAGGCTGCTGGATCATACAGTAGGTTCAATGATTACAATCCATTTGAAGTACAACGATCTGCTGGTGCAGGATTGCGTATATTTATGCCAGCCTTTGGTTTATTAGGAGTTGATTTTGGATATGGATTTGATAAAGTTCCTACACTTCCAAGCAATGAACCTAGTGGTTGGAACGTTCACTTTATAATTGGGCAACAATTCTAATTGTGGCACGGTTATTTCATAAAAGTAGAAGATCATGAAAATTAAGTTTTTAGTAGTCGTATTTGTTGGTTTAAGTTTCGCTTTCGCGAAAGCGCAAAGAGCAGGAGCTCGTGTTGCTTATGTGAATATGGAGTATATTCTAGAAAGCGTTCCAGAGTACCAAGAAGCCTCACGACAACTAGATACTAAAATGCAAAAATGGAAGCGAGAAATCGATGCCATGCAACGAGAGATCAATCAAATGAAAGAATCTCTTGAAAATGAAAAGGTCTTACTTACAAAAGAATTAATCGAGGAGAAGGAAGAAGATATTAGATTAAAAGAGCAAGATCTAGCAGACTATCAAAACAAGCGTTTTAATGCTGAAAATGGTGATTTCATTCTTCAAAAACAACAGTTGATTCAACCAGTTCAAGATCAAGTGTTCAATGAGGTACAGAAGATAGGTTTGTCCAAAAAGTATGATTATATAATTGATAGTTCAGACACACCTTTACTTTTTAGTGCAGAGCGTCACGACATAAGCGACCTAGTACTAAAAGCAATTGGTAGAACAGGTAAAAAGAAAGAGCGTGAAAAAAAGGCTAAGGAACTAGAAAAACGTAGAGAAGAGCCTTATTTAAATGTTCAAGAAGCCGAGGAAATTGAAGAGAGAGAAGAGGCTAAGGAAAAGCTAATAGAGCAGAAGGAAATGGAACGAGCTGAACGGTTAAGAGAAAGAGATTCTATTAAAGCTGCCAAAGCAGCTGCCTTTCAAAAACGTAGAGATTCCCTACTGGCATTACGTAAACAAAAACGTGACAGTGTTATGGCAGCGCGAGCAGCAGCACGAGAAAAACGTCAAGAAGAGCTTAGAAAAAAGAGAGAAGAAGCACAAAAGAAAAAGGAAGGCGGTGAGTAAGCAGCAACTTATTATATTTGCAGCCGCTTCAATAAAAATTCATCAATAAATTAAAGCAATAGAAATGAAACAATTGAAAACTATAATAGCCATTGCAGCTTTTATATTTAGTGTAGGTCTACAAGCGCAAGATAGTAGAGTGTGTCACGTAGCATCACAGGACATCGTAGAGTCTATGCCAGAAGCAAAACAGGCAGAAAAAACACTACGTAACCTAGAGAAAACTTATTTAGCACGTTTAGACGAGATGGATAAGGAGCTTAAAACAAAGTACCAAAATGCTCAGCAAGCTGCCCCTAGCCGCAGTAAAGAAGAAAATGAGCGTGTATTGCAAGAACTTGCAGAAGGTCAAAAGAAATTAGAGGAATATTATTCTCAGTCTCAACAAGCTATCGGTCAGAAGCGAGTTGATATCCTTAAGCCTTTACTTGAAAAAGTAAGAAATGCTATTCAAAAAGTAGCTAGAGAAAAGAATTTTCAGTACGTACTAGATTCAACTACAGGTACTGGTTTAATCCTAGCAGATGGTTATGACATCACTGCTGATGTTAAAAAGGAATTAGGAATACAATAGTATATCTAACGACATAAAAAAAGAGCCGCTTTTAATAGCGGCTCTTTTTTTATGTCTTTAATTCAAAGTATTCTAGTCTAATAAGATACCTTCTTGGTCCATTAGAGGAATATCTTTAAAATTAGATTCACTTATTGAATTAGGGTTTGCAATAAAAGTTTTGTCATATAAAGTGTCTCCTTTGAAATAACTAACAATGAATTCGTTTTCAAAAGGAAACACCTCTTCCATCATGAGCTCTATTTTCTCATAACTACGTGCTTTAATTACCTTAAATGCATGTCGCATTGTGCTGGTTTTACGTCCGTCTTTATGTTTTCCTCTGGTCATTATCATACAGGTCTCTAGAGGTTCTCTTGTATTATTGATAATGTAACTGTTCCAGTCATTGGATGAAAAATCATCGTTCCATTCTTTGACTATGGCAACATATACATCTTTAACCACTGGTATTATTATATCCTTTTTCATAATTCTATATTATGCTCTTTTAATCTTGATTCGATCAATGAAATGAGGTCTTTGGTCTCCTTGCATTCTGATAGTTCTAGACTAGATGCTAGTACCTCGATCTCTTGTCTTTGGTTTGTAGTTAATATTATTGGATAGCTGTATTTAGGTAGCCACTTGGATTTATAGTTTTTTTCAAACTCGTCCTTGTGCAAAAACTCAAAAGATAGATTTGAAAGTTTATCTACGCTTTCGCGAAAGCGTAACCATTCTTCTTTCTCTTTAAAAATACCATAGGTAAGATTACAAAGAGCACAATTATAGGTTTTGGGGCTCAATATCTTATGAGCACTATCCAAGACTGCGTTTATTGCGCCAGAATTTGCATTATACACAAATATGACGCGTGAAACTGACATTACAATGAATTACTAAATTGTTTTAAGAAACGTACATCATTTTCAAAAAACATGCGTATGTCACCTATTTGATACAACAACATCGCTATTCTCTCAATACCCATTCCAAAAGCAAAACCGCTGTATTCATTAGGGTCTATGCCGCAATTCTGTAGAACTGCTGGATCTACCATTCCACAGCCCATAATTTCCAACCATCCGGTACCTTTTGTTATTCTATAATCAGTTTCAGTTTCAAGACCCCAGTAAATATCAACTTCGGCACTAGGTTCTGTAAACGGGAAGTAAGATGGTCTTAAACGTATTTCTGATTTACCAAACATCTCTTTAGTGAAGTAAAGTAAGGTTTGTTTTAAGTCTGCAAAACTCACGTTTTTATCTATGTATAATCCTTCAACTTGATGAAAAATACAGTGAGCTCTTGCACTTATGGCCTCGTTTCTAAAAACTCTACCTGGTGAAATAGTACGTATAGGTGGTTGATTATTTTCCATATAACGCACTTGCACACTTGATGTATGTGTGCGCAGTAATACGTCGGGATCAGTTTGAATAAAAAAGGTGTCTTGCATGTCACGAGCTGGGTGATGTGCAGGAAGATTAAGGGCAGTAAAATTGTGCCAGTCATCTTCAATTTCTGGACCTTCGCTCACATTAAAACCTATTCTGGAGAATACATCAATAATTTGATTTTTCACCACATTTATTGGATGACGTGCTCCTACTGGGATAGGGTAACCGCTACGGGTAAGATCACCGTAAATTCCAGCTTCTTCTTGTTTATCTTCTAACGATGCTTTTAATTGAGCTACCTTATCAGTGGCTTTTTGTTTCAATTCATTAATGGCCTGACCAAAATCTTTTTTCTGATCATTAGGTACTTCTTTGAACTTTGTAAAAAGTTCTTTGAGAATTCCCTTACTACCTAAATACTCTATTCTAAAAGCTTCAATTGCTTCCTTGGATTGAGCTTCAAAATTTTGGACTTTATTAATGTGTTCTTTTACTTGATCAAGCATCCTTATTCAAATTGGGTTGCAAATTTACTTCTTTTTAATGAGCTGTTATAGTTCAGTATTACATTAAATGATTCAAAAAATGATTGAAATAAGTCAAATTTTTAAGTGGTATATTTCTAAAAATGAATGATTCACGAGATTTTGATGTCAATTCTTAATAACTAGTGTACAAAAGACCTTGATTCTTTAGGATTAAATTTTATGTTTGTATTATGCAATTAGTAGCTTACATATCTGATTTACTATATAGACATGATTGTGTAGTGGTGCCTGAATTTGGTGCTTTTTTAACTCGTCGAGTATCTGCACAATATTTTGAATCTAGCAACAGTTTTTATCCACCCAAAAAAGGGATTTCCTTCAATAGTCAAATCCTTCAAAATGATGGATTACTTATTAATTATGTTTCTAGCGTTGAGAAAGTTCCTTATGCTGATGCACAACAACTGGTTCGTAATGAGGTTAGAAGATTAGATTTAGAACTAGAAAATAGTAAATCGATAACGTTACCTAAGATTGGTAGAATAGCGCTTAATGAAGAAGGTGTTAAGGTATTTACACCGATGTATTTAGTGAATTACTTGCCAGAAGCATTTGGTCTATCATCACAAGAATTATATCAAGTAGATCGTGCTGTAATCGATCAAGAGAATGACAGTAAAGCTGTTGAAGTACCTGTTATCGCTATTAACGAGGTGAAAAAAGCTGAAGCTCAAAACGAAGGTTCTAATAATTCTCAATGGTGGAAATACGCCGCGGTAGGTGCTTTACTTCTAGGATTAAGTTATGTAGGTTACAATCAATATGAAGTAACTTCCATAAAAAATCAGGATTTAGTACAGCAAATGGCTGAACAAAAACTAGATAAACAAATTGAACAAGCTAGTTTCTTAATAACAGATCCCATTCCTCAAGTAGCAGTTAAAGTCGCACAACCTAAAAAGAATTACCATATTGTTGCTGGTGCATTTAGAGATCCTAAAAATGCTGATAAGCGAGTAGTTCAATTAAAAAATGCAGGTCACGACGCTAAAAGAATAGGAATAAATAAGTATGGACTGCACAATGTGGCATTTTCTAGTTTTCACGAGAAAAATGACGCCATTAATGAACTGTACCGTTTAAGAAAGCTAGGGTTTGATCAAGCATGGTTATTAACTGGTCAGTTAAATAACTAACAATTAAAGCTTACTATGAATTCCTATTTGCTTCACGGTGAACAAACTGATCGCCTGAGGTTACGCAAACTCGTTTATGAAGATTTTGATTCTTGGCTACCTCTTTTTGAGAAAGTTCGGGTAGCTCCTTATTTTGCAATGAGTGATGAATTAACTCCTTTTCAGCAATGTGAGAAATGGTTTGAAAAGTCGATGAGTCGTTACAAGGAAGAAAAAGGTGGCATGAATGTTCTTCTGGACAAAGAGTCTGGGAATTTTATAGGACAAGCAGGATTGCTTGTTCAGGAATTTGGAGGTAACACTCATCTAGAAATTGGGTATTCATTACTTCCTGATTATTGGGGCAAAGGATATGCTACTGAAATCGCTCGATTCTTAAAAAATGAGGCGTTTAGAGCAAAATGGGATCTAGATTTTGGAAACAGACTAATATCTGTAATTCATAACGATAATAAAAGTTCTATCAATGTTGCGTTGCGCAACGGTATGCAACCTGCAGAAATTTATCCTCAAAAAGGGCAAGAATCCTTCACTGTTTACGAGATTACTAGACAACGATATAGTAAACTTCCATAATTTTAATTCTTAGTTGTCTGTTTTATTTGCATTTAAGCTAATTTGTAAGACCTTTCACTCAAATTAATTTTTCATAAGAGCGACTTATACTAATTTGCTACCATGCGGTTTACTTATTTTATAATAGGAGTATTAGTCTTGCTGTTTATTTTCTTACTCTATTCATATAGGGTGCTCAAAAAAATAAAAACAGCTAGATATAAAGGAGTTATACTAGTTGACAAAAAGCCGCATTACAAGTGGATTCAACGTATTTTTATAGGAAAGACGATTTAAAATAATCCTATTACTATGGCTTAATATTTGCTATTTTTACTTTAATGAGATTATTCACCAGCAGTCTGCGAAATAGGATATTTATATCCATGATGTTACTTATGGTTATTACTAGTGTTCTAATTGCTGGTATGTCCATTTATCAATTCAAGGAACAGGCAAAAGATTATCACGAGAGCCGTCTAGAGCGCAAAGAGGCTTCAGTGCTTAAGAGTACCGCAAATGTTTTACGTAGAACTGATTTTGAAATCAAAACGGAAAATCTTCCATTCATTTTTAAAGAACGCATTCAAGAAATAAGTTCTGTTTTAGGAATGGAAATTAATATCTATGATCTGGACGGAAAGCTTTTAATAAGCTCTAGAGCCAATTTTTCTACAGATAGTATTAAAGAGACTATTCCTATAGCAACTATCAAAAATTTAAAAAATGCCGAAGGAAATAGGTATATAAGAAAATTTGAGGAAAACGGAGAAAAGTATCGTAGTAGCTATTCTTATTTGACAGATAATAAGTTTAAAAACATTGGGATTTTAAACTTACCGTATTTGGAAAACGATGATTTTATGAATTATGAACTCGAGGAGTTTCTTAAAAGACTCTCCTTAGTGTACATAATAATGTTTTTGATATCCTTAGTGTTAGGTTATTTTTTGTCTAATTACATTACTCAATCTATCAATAAAATAAGCAATCAACTTAAAATAATAAACATTGCCACCCGTAACAAAAAACTACCTATAGATTATAAAGGAAGTGAAGAGATTAACATGCTTGTAAATTCCTATAATAACATGGTAGATCAACTGGAAGAGAGTGCTGTAAAACTTGCTACCAGTGAACGTGAACAAGCCTGGCGCGAAATGGCAAAGCAAGTAGCTCATGAGATTAAAAATCCATTAACACCCATGAGGCTTACTGTGCAAAGCTTTGAAATGCGTTTTGATCCTAGTGATAGTAATGCCAAAGAGAAATTAAAAGAGTTTAGCGCTAGTTTAATAGAACAAATTGATGTCATGAGCAATATTGCTAGTGCATTTTCTACTTATGCGTCGATGCCAGCCCAAAAAAATGAAGAGATAGATGTCAATAGAGTCACCCAACTAGCACTGGATATATTCAATGAGAATTATATTGAATATACTCAAAATGAGAACTCTCTAAAAACCATATTTGACCGTACACAATTAATTAGGGTAGTGACTAATCTTGTGAAAAATGCAACCCAAGCTTTGTCAGGGCAGGAGAATCCTATTATCAAAGTAAGTGTGAATAGGCATGATGATAAAATAAAAATAATTGTTTGGGATAACGGTACAGGAGTAGCTCCAGAGAATGTAAACAAAATCTTTGAGCCCAAATTTAC
Source organism: Nonlabens sp. SY33080 (assembly GCF_011784885.1). Classification (NCBI taxonomy): domain Bacteria; kingdom Pseudomonadati; phylum Bacteroidota; class Flavobacteriia; order Flavobacteriales; family Flavobacteriaceae; genus Nonlabens; species Nonlabens sp. SY33080. Next base: position 1,837,915 of record NZ_CP050461.1, on the reverse strand, counting down.
AACTAAGAATAGTGGTATGGGATTAGGTCTCGCTATGGTAAAGCAAATAGTAGAAAGTTATGACGGCTCAATAGAAATGGAGACAGAATATGGAAAGTGGACTCAGTTCACAGTGACCATGCCGTTGCATTCATAGTCAAAAACTCAATTACAATCATTCTTTATTATAGTATAAATAATGCGGTAGTTAATTAACCTATTATCTTTGTAAAAAAATAAATTATGTATCCAGCAGAATTAGTACAACCTATGCGTGATGATTTAGGTAACGCAGGTTTTGAACACTTATATACAGCTCAAGAAGTAAATGATGCGCTAGCAAAAGAAGGTACAACATTAGTTGTTGTAAACTCTGTTTGTGGTTGTGCCGCAGCTAATGCTAGACCAGGAGCAAAGTACTCGTTAGAAAACGATAAGAAGCCAGACAATTTAGTAACAGTTTTTGCAGGTGTTGATAGAGAAGCTGTGGACGCTGCACGTTCTCAAATGATTCCTTTTCCACCTAGTTCACCATCTATGGCATTGTTTAAGAATGGAGAATTGGTGCACATGTTAGAGCGTCATCATATAGAAGGTAGACCAGCAGAAATGATTGCCGAAAATCTAAAAGAAGCTTACAACGAGCACTGTTAATCAGTATTTAATACAACTTACTATGCGTGCATACCGATTGATGGTTTAATCATATCGTATGCACGCATTGAATTTTATATTTGCACATGCAAAAAATCATTTCTTATCCTTTGACGGTAATACACTTTTTGTTGTTCTTTCTGTCATTAGTTATTTTTCATCCTATTCAACTAATAGCGCACAGGATAGGTGGACATGATTTGCATCAAAAATCAGTTGCTACTCTCAATTGGTTTTTGATGATGACCCAACTGCCATTATTTAATACTTTTAGCGCAAAATTTGAACACGATTTACCCGTAGGACCCAGTTATATTTTTGTGTGTAATCATCAAAGTATGTTTGATATACCACCACTTATTTTTTACTTAAGAAAGTATTTTCCAAAATTTGTGGCAAAAATAGAGCTAGCTAAAGGGATTCCTAGCATATCCTTGAATCTGAGAATAGGTGAAAATTGCGCCATTGACCGCAAGGATCGCAGGCAGGCAATCACTGCCCTTACTAGATTTGCTAAAAACGCTCACGAGAAAAAAAGATCTGTAGTCATATTTGCTGAGGGAACTCGTTCAAGAACAGGAGTTCCTAAACCATTTCAAAAAAATGGATTACTCACTCTATTTAAATATATGCCCGATGCTATTGTAGTTCCAGTAAGCGTGAACAACAGTTGGAAAATTGATCGATATGGTAAATTTCCTTACGGTATAGGTAATCACATTTATTTTACCACACATCAACCCATACCTATAAAAGGTCAGGATCACGAGCAAGTTATACTACAAGCACAGCAAATTGTTCACAATAATATATCAAGTACAGCTGTTTAAATAGATATGAGCTATTTTTATAGCGCTTTCGCGAAAGCGTAATATCAATAATTTCCCCAACAAAAAGAAATATGAAAACTCTAAAAAATATCAGAATTGAAGTGATGCAGTCCTTAGAGAGTAAGGTAGAATCCTTCATGGATCAATTTTTAATCCCGGTAGAAAAAATCTGGCAACCTACAGATTTTCTTCCTGATCTTACTAAAGATAATTGGCAGGAAGATGTAAAAGAACTGCGTGAGCTAGCTAAAGAATTGCCTTACGATTTCTGGGTATGTTTAGTAGGTGATACTATTACAGAAGAAGCCTTGCCAACTTACGAATCTTGGTTGATGGATGTAGAAGGCGTAAATCAAGTAGAAGGTAAGGGAAATATTTGGTCAAAATGGGTGCGTCAATGGACTGGCGAGGAAAATCGTCATGGTGATGTGCTTAATAAATACTTATACCTATCAGGACGTGTAAATATGCGTGAGGTAGAAATTACCACACACCATTTGATTAATGATGGATTTGATATAGGAACTGATAGAGATCCTTATAAAAACTTTATTTACACAAGTTTTCAAGAACTTGCTACTTACATCTCACATAACCGAGTGGCAAAGCTTGCTAGGGAATATGGAAATAAGGCCCTATCAAAGATGTGTCGTGTGATTTCTGGAGATGAGATGAGACACCATCAAGCCTATTGTACGTTTGTAGATGAGATCTTTAAAGTAGATCCATCAAACATGATGATTGCTTTTAAGGATATGATGGTAAATAAGATCGTCATGCCAGCTCACTTTTTAAGAGAATCTGGTCAAGGAATCGGACAAGCGTTTGAGGATTTTTCTATGAGTGCTCAACGTATAGGTGTCTATACTGCACAAGACTATGTTGATATTATGAGAAAGCTTATCGATAAATGGGACATTCCTAATATCGAAGGTTTAAATGAAGAAGCAGAAAAAGCTCGTGATTATTTAATGAAGCTACCAGCTCGTATGGAACGCATAGGGCAACGAATGAAAATTTCACAAGACATAACAAAATTTAAATGGGTTCTAGAACCTAAATTGGTTTAACCTTTTAAATGACTATGTTTTAGAAGTATTTTGAAGGTTCTTAAATATCTAGGAGATTTATTTTTAATCGTAGTCCTTACACTGATTACCCAAATAGGTGGATTGCTTTATCTTATTTCTAGAGTCCTTTTTAGAAACACAAAATCTTATAAAGTGATAAAAACAACTGTATTGTTTTTATCGCTTTACGTTTTTAGTACGTTTTTGATAATACCTTTCCTTGCTCCACAATTTGGTAGAGAAAAAGTCTTAGAATCTGATCATGTAAAAAATGTTTCTTGGTTTTATATATTATGTAACCGTAACTACGTTACGCCACAATTAAATCAAATTGTTCTAGAAAGCTCAGAAGAACTAGCAAAAAAATATCCAGGAATTAAAATTAATCTACTTGATGCTAATTTTCCTTTTTGGCATGGCTTTCCTCTTTTTCCTCACTTAAGCCATAATGATGGTAAAAAATTAGATTTATCCTTTATTTATTCAAAGGATAACCGTATTGTTAATAAGGTTCCTACCTTATCAGGTTATGGTTTTTTTGTAAAACCTAAATCACATGAGCATGACCAACCTATGGCTTGTAAGGAACAAGGGTATTTTCAATACGATTATGCTAGATTCTTAACTTTTGGAACGGTTAATAATGGCTTACAACTGCATGAAACTGCTACAAGAGATCTAATTAATTCATTGACAAAAAATGCCCAGGTTACAAAGATTTTTATAGAACCGCACCTTGTTAAAAGATTAGATTTAAAAAATAGTAAAATCAGATATCACGGTTGTCATGCAGTAAGACACGATGATCATGTGCATGTGCAGATTAGATAACTGACTATAATCAGTTTAATTAGATACGCTCCAACTCAATATGATTAGGAATCTTAAAAGGCCACACCTCACCTTGTGCTGGGTCAACTACATAACATACATCCCATTTGAGGTAAGTGCGTTGACCATTATTCATGTCTATCTCATTTACATATTCAAGGGTTAAGCTCGGAGATAAACAGCCCTTGTAAGCTTTATAACTCCAAGGTATGTTAGTAGGTTCAAAATAAATTAACGAGCAAACTGTATTAAATGGGTTTGTTAAAGAAATAGAACCCGAAATAGTTCGTTTTTTCATTTCAAGGGTGTAGTTAGAGCTATCATATATTACTGTCCCATTTTCTACATATTTAAATTCTATATATATCTCATCAATAAAATGCTTACCATATTTTTCTCTTTCTGACTTGACCACATTAATTTCTAAAACTGTATTTGAATTTGATGGATCTTGGTATTTCCAACTACCAAGAAACTTATTATATACTCCATTAACATCTTTAAAGTATATAGATTCGCGACCCATAAAAAGACTTTGGGTTTCATTCTCAATTGGTACTATAGTTTGAGCAGCAAGTTTTCCTGTAATGAGAATGAGAATTAGTATAATTAATCTTTTCATATTATTTAAATTTTATTCCATTTGTTTAAGGTTCCTGTATTTTGATTTATCTCTCATTTAAAAAAAATGGATGTAAAAAATAGAAAATCAGATATCACGGTTGTCATGCAGTAAGACACGATGATCATATACACATTCAGGTTAAATAGTTACACATGCTTACCTACCTCAAAACCATGTTTACCTAAATACTGATTGCCAGAGTCGATAGCATCTTGTTCCAGGGTAGTTCCCATAGAATCATTCCACCTGTTCAAATAACCAAAGAGAGAAATCACTCCTAACATTTCTACTATCTCACCGTCATTCCAATGCTCGTGTAGGCGCTTTTTTATAGTTTCATCGACTGCATTAGGAACCTGACTGGCGGCTAGACTAAAATCCAGTGCTGCGCGCTCGGCTTCATTAAATGCGGGATGTGTACGATATTCCCAAATATTGTCCAGCTTTTCTTGTTCTGCACCGTAGCGTTCTGCGGCGCGTATTGCATGCGCTTGACAGTAGCGGCAACCAGTTGCATTACTACTTACCCAGGCAATCATTCTTTTTAATGCACTAGTCACTCGTCCTTCATTTGCCATTACGGCTTTGTTTAGATGAATAAATGCTTTGGAAATTGCCGGTCTACGTTGCATAGTAAGAACGGAATTTGGGCAAAAACCTAGTGTCTCATTAAAAAACGTTGCGAGTTCTTTGGTTTCGGGATCGTGATTAGCATCTAGTGGTGTGACTAATGGCATAGAATTAAAATTTTGTTTCCTTAAAAATAGAGAATTTATATGTGTAAGGCATGATGATTTTTTCATGTAGCGATTATATTTGAGGTTATGCGTTGGACTTTATCACCACAACCTGATGCTGTTCTAGTCGAGCAGCTTTCAAAAGAACTTAATGTAGACCCTATTCTTGCTAGTTTATTAGTAGGACGTGGTATTGACGCTTTCGCGAAAGCGAAATCCTTTTTTAGACCAAGTCTAGAGGAGTTACATGACCCTTTTTTAATGAAAGGAATGAATGAGGCTGTTCATCGTATTCAAAAAGCCGTAGGGAACAATGAAACTATAATGGTCTATGGTGATTATGATGTAGATGGGACTACGGCAGTTGCTTTGATGTCTTCCTTTTTAAGTAGTTTCTATGATAAGGTTACTACCTACATACCAGATAGATATAAGGAAGGTTACGGGATAAGCTATGCGGGAATTGATTATGCCCACGATAATGATATTTCATTAATCATAGCTTTGGATTGTGGAATAAAAGCTATCGACAAGGTAAAATATGCCAAAGAAAAAGGAATAGACTTTATAATCTGCGACCATCATAGACCAGGTAAATTTGTTCCTGATGCAGTCGCTGTACTCGATCCTAAACAGCATGATTGTTCTTACCCGTATGATGAACTGTGCGGTTGTGCAGTTGGGTTCAAGCTTTGTCAAGCGCTAGTGCAACACAACGATTGGGAATTTGAAATACTTATACCTTATCTAGATTTGGTGGCAACTGCTATAGCAGCAGATATTGTTCCTATTACTGGCGAAAATAGAATTTTGTGTTACCATGGTCTCAATGTTATAAACACATCACCTCGAGCTGGTTTCAAATCCATTATTGAACAGGTTAAAAAAAATACTTTAGACATTACCGATGTTGTATTTATTATAGCACCACGTATAAACGCAGCTGGTAGAATGAAGCATGGTTTGTATGCTGTTGATCTTTTAGTGGAACAGGATCTCGATCAGGCCCGATTAAAGGCAAAAGAAATTGATAGATACAATCAAGATCGTCGAGAGCTAGATCAACTTATTACTGAAGAAGCCTTGCAACAAATTCACGACAACAAGGAAGAAAAACTTTTTACTAGTGTTGTTTTTAAGGAAGACTGGCACAAAGGTGTTATAGGCATAGTGGCGTCGCGACTCACTGAGACGCATTACCGGCCTACACTGGTTTTTACTAAAAATGGAGATAAGCTTGCAGCTAGTGCTCGTAGTGTTTCAGGTTATGATGTTTATAATGCTTTAGAACAGTGCAGTGAGTTCATTGAGCAATTTGGAGGACATAAATATGCAGCTGGACTTACCATGCAACCAGAACAATTTTTAAATTTTAAAAAGAGATTTGAAGAGGTGGTTTGTGCCACTATAGATAAAAAATTACTTACTAAAGAATTAAAAATAGATGCATTACTTCCTTTAGAACGAATTACAGGTAAATTGTATCGAATTTTAAAACAAATGGCGCCCTTTGGTCCCAGAAATATGAGACCGGTATTTTTGAGCAGAGCGGTCTATGACTCTGGATATGCAAAGCGTGTAGGAGAAAACGGAAAGCATTTAAAACTTGCTATTAAACCCCATATAAATTCATCTCTCCAAATACCTGCCATAGGTTTTAATTTAGGAAATTGTATTTCTATAATACAGAACAACAAGCCATTTGATGTGGTTTATGTCCTTGAGGAGAATAGCTGGCAAGGTGTAACGAGCTTACAACTACGCATCAAGGACCTTAAACCGCATTAAAGTACAGATGGTAATTCATCTAATTTATAGTTCAAAGTAAGTTTTTGAGCTTGATTATAAAGTAAATTCCATTCCTTTTCAGTTAAAACCAGTTTCTTAGAAACTTGGGTTTTTAATGTGTTTTTGAATTGTTCTAAATTTCCTTTACTTAATCGTGCGCTTTTACGTAAAGTACTTCTCTTAAAGACGGTAGAGTTATACGTTTTGTCAGATGTTGCGGTGACTGTAATTTCAGGTAGACTATCTCTGTCTTTATAATCTTGTGAGTAGGATAAGCTACTGTAAAACAAAAGTATAATACTTATAAATTGTAAATATGATTTCATGATTGTGGTTATAAAAGTTTAATGGTACAAAGTTACTACCGGTTACCACTTAAATAACTATCTATTAATCCTTAGAAATGATAAATTATTCCCTAATATTAAACGGGAAATGCTCTAGTTGAAAATCATTACCATCAAAAACTCCGTAGGTGTAATGTGAAATCCAATCACCTAAATTATAATAAGTGCTTTTCTCACCAACTTTGATAGTCATGGGCATATGCCTGTGACCAAATATGAAAAAATCATAATGTTCCTTAGTAAGTTTTCTTTTAGCATATTGAGCAAGCCACTCATTTTCTTCACCTAAAAATTTAGCGTCTTCGTCGCCTGATATAAGTTTGTTTTTAACGGAAAGATAGGTCGCTAATTTTACCCCAATATCGGGATGAATCCATTTAAAACACCACTGGAAAAACTTGTTGGTGAATACCTTTTTCATGCGTTTGTAACCTTTATCACCAGGACCTAAACCATCACCATGACCTATTAAAAATTTTTTGCCGTTAAAATTAAAAGATTTGGGTTTGTGAAATACAGGTATACCTAATTCTTCTTCAAAATAACCAAACATCCATAAATCGTGGTTTCCTACAAAAAAGTAAATAGGCAACCCATTATCTGCCATAGTAGCGAGTTTACCTAAAACTCTTACATGATTTTTAGGAACCACTCTTTTGTATTCAAACCAAAAGTCAAACAAATCTCCTAACAAGAAAAGTGCTGCGGCATCCTTTTCAATGGTGTCTAACCAATTCAAAAAATGTTGTTCTCGAGGTTTACTTAACTCTTGAGTAGGAGCGCCTAGATGGTTGTCGCTTGAAAAATATATTTTCTTTCCAGATGGAATTTGCATAGAGCAAATATAAATATACCTTAGCTTTTACGATATTTATGCCATGATTAATGAGGAAATAGAGCGTAAATTTTTAGTATCCAACACAGAATTTTTAAAAGAATATCAAGGTGTGCAATTGATTCAAGGTTATTTAACTACCGATCCTTGTCGCACTGTACGTGTAAGAATACAGGAACATAGTGGTTATTTAACAATCAAAGGACCTAGTACTGATGACGGTCTTAAGCGCCTGGAATGGGAAAAGGAAATTAGTATAAGTGAAGCAGAAGCTTTATTGGAACTGTGCTTACCAATGCCTATTCATAAAATTAGATACAAGATACCGATAGGCACCCATTTTTTTGAGGTCGATCTATTTCAAAAGGAGAACGCCGGTTTAATCATAGCCGAAATTGAGCTGAACTCAGAGTTAGATGAATTTGATGTGCCGGAATGGTTAGGTGAAGAAGTAACAGGAAATAACAAATACTATAATTCATACATTAGTAAAAATCCCTTTTCAACATGGTAAAATATTGGATTAGCTTAATTTTAATTACTACAATTTTAAGCTGCAATACTTCAAACAAAACTTCAAAAATAGAAGACAATCTTCCAGATGAAGTAATTACGGATTCAATTCAATTGATTCAAAAATCTGATTCCTTGAAAAAACTCGGGTATAATGTGTTTACTTATAAAGAAGCAAACAAACATTATTTAATGCAAGAGTATTTTATGGTTCAATTGCTATCTGGTGATAATGATAGTATTCCTAAGGAAGTGTTGTCTCAATTACAACAAGATCATTTGGCCTACCTTTCTAAAATGTATGACCTAGGTCATGCTTCTTTAATAGGACCAATGAATAACGGTAAGGAATGGAGAGGAATTGTTGTTTATAACACACCCAGTTTTAAAATCGCAGACAGTCTTGCCAATCAGGATCCGCTTGTAAAAAGTGGTGCCTTAAAAGTGAAGACCACCGGTTGGTGGACCGAAAAAGGAGGTAAGCTTAAGTAATTATTTAAACGTAAGTTGAATTTTAATTTGATAGCCACTTTCATCAACTGCGGTAATTAAATGCTTTCCTTTTTGTGCAGTGATTGGCATCTCATGAATTCCTTGAGTAACACCTAGGTAATCATTATTCTTATACCAGTGCACTGTGTTGTTGTTACGTTTGTGAGCCAGTTGAAATATTACCGGATTTAGTTCTCCATTTACATTGATGGTATTAGTTATGATGCTATTATGTTGCGGAGTCATTATACTCATTATAGGTTCCAATTTTAAAGAACAATTTTCTAAGTAATCAGGTACAGCGGTAAAAGCAGGAGTGGACTTTTGGTAGAAATAAGATTCTATAGGCGGTAGAATTAGGTAAGTTTTTTGCTCCAGATCATTAACTTCTCTACAATCGGTAGTAGCTCTTTTTCCTGAACGTTTATCGATATTAATTTTTTTATGAAAAGGGCAAGCAGCAAAACGGGTACCATTGCTGGGAATATAGGATAAAGTTTGTGGGCAATCAGGGTTAGGCAAGTAACCGGTAACTGAGCATGTGTTTATGTGCGCTAGATCGTCGTACGGAGGCTTGAACCAAGGCTCTTGCGGTAAACGATTAAATAAATCAAAAAGTACCGGCGCCGCACTGTCTATTCCTGTCATTGCTGCCCTGCCTTCACCATCGGCGTTTCCTGTCCATACACCAATAACGTACTTTGGTGTTACTCCTATAGCCCATGCATCTCGGTTACCGTAACTTGTTCCTGTTTTCCAGGCGATTTCTTTATCTGGATTAAAAAAATGCCAGATTTCTTCACCTTCAGGTCGATTTACCGTTTTCATTGCTTCAAAAGTTTGGTAAATACTGCCAGCTCCGTATATCTCTGGTTCTAGATACCAGTTGGTTTCCTGTGAGTTTTTTGTTAATTCTGCTTTCGCGAAAGCGGAATCGCCATCAGCTTTTTTGATATAAGTAAGTTGCTCAAATAACCCATAATGATACTCACTGTTATGAGCTTCGTAATCCTTAAGCTGTTTTGCAAGAACGGCATAAGCTTTACACATATCCCATAAACTACTTTCTGAACCGCCAATTACTAGGCTCAGCCCATACGTGTTTGCTCCTCTATTTACATCAGTCAATTGTAGTTGTTGTAACTTGTTATAGAACCTAGGAACTGTATGTTGTTGCAATAACCGTACAGCAGGAATGTTAAGAGATCGCGCCAGTGCTTTATCAGCAGGAATCATTCCTGCATAAGAACGATTAAAATTTTCGGTTCTAAAGCCGTCGATTAGGGTAGGGACATCCGGAACAAATGTTTTGGGTAGCAATTCACCTTGATCCATCATGCTGGCATATAAGAAAGGTTTTAATACGCTTCCTGTACTGCGCGGTGCTGTAATAATGTCTACATCCTTACCATGTTCACTGGTGGTAGGTGAATTACCTACATAGGCTACCACTTCCATATTGTCAATATCCAGTACAAGCATAGAGAGATTGTGTACTCCATTAAGCTTTAGTTTTTGGTAATGATTATTTACAATACGGTTTACCGTTTGCTGCATATCATGCTCAATAGTAGTGGTTACTCTAGCTGTACCATATTCCTTATTAATTCTATTGAGTAAATGAGGTGCACTTCTAGGGATATTAAAGTTCTTATCAGGAACTCTTTCAGCAATTGATAATTCGTAATCTGTTTGATCTATTATTCCTTTCTCCTTTAATTTAAACAATAGCTGATCGCGTTTTTGTTTTAATTGATTTTGTCGCTTACCTGGATAAATAAGACCAGGTGCATTGGGCAATACAGCTAGTGTTGCACTTTCTGCCCAGCTCAATTCATGCGGACTTCTTCCAAAATAACGGTATGATGCCATTTCTAGTCCGATTACATTACCGCCATAGGGTGCGTGTGAGGCATAGAGTTCTAGAATTTCATCTTTAGAAAGTTTTAATTCTAATCTAGTTGCCCATATTAATTCAACTAACTTTTCATAGTAGGAGCGTTCTTTTTTACGAGCTAACCTAATGACTTGTTGAGTAATAGTGCTTCCTCCACGTACAACCATACCAGCCTCAAAATTTTGTCGCATGGCGTTTAAAATCGAGATAGGATTAAATCCAGGATGGGAATAAAAATGCTCGTCCTCGTAGAAAAGTACACTCTGTTTGTACTTATAAGGAACGCTATCTACGCGAGGAAAACGCCACTGTTCATCTTTAGCAATATGTGCATCTAGTAAAATACCTTCTTTACTTTCAATGACTGTGGAGTAAGGGACGTCAAAAAGTCTTTGCGGTAGACAGAAATAGTACCATATACTTAGTACGAGGAAAAACATTATTTTCCATTTATGTTTAAGTATTAAATGCCCTAGTTTATTCTTCATTTTTCGCCTCTACAGATAGCTCATATTACTTGCAACTAAGAATAAATAGAAGTGATTATTTTTCCCTCTTGTTTTGAAGAATCAAGGAATTCTGGTGGTGCTAGATTGCGTTGTCGAGCAGCGTCTTGATAATATTCTTTCCTACTAGTGTGCGGTTCACTTACTGCGTGTAATACTTTTGTTTTAATAGTTTCATTGATTAAACCAATGATTAAGTTTATAACGTGGTTGCGATGAACCAAGTTAACTGGCATGTCGGGATTTTTTAAATCTGTTTTACCTTTTAAATGATTAATAGGATGCCTGTCGTCACCAATTAGACCACATGGCCTTAGTATTGTTGCATTGGGATACCAGTTTCTTAATTCTTCCTCGGCAGCAATAATCTTTTTGCCTGTATTTGATTGCGAGTTTGGTATATTGTTTTCCGAATATGTGGTAATAGGAAAAGTGTCTTGAAATACTGAAGTGCTAGAAACAAAAATAAAATCTGGTATTTTATATACCAATGCAAACTTAGCAATCATCCTTACTTTATAGGCAAAATCACTATCTGGATTTTTGCGCAATCCTGGTGGAATAGCAACTATTAAGGTATTTAGACCTTCTAGAAAAGTTTTTAAATCGCCAAAAATTTTATCTTCCTTAATGTCGATTATATAGCTTTTTATCCCAGACTGTTCTAAAGTTGCGACATCATCAGGTTGTCTCACAGTAGCTCTACATGTAAAATCTAAAGCTTTTAACTGGTATGCTAGCTCTTTTCCTAGCCATCCTGCACCTAAGATACCGATTGTTTTCTTGTTATTCTTCATCAGCAGTTTGTTCTTCAACTATTGTTTGCTGGTTTACTAGTTTAATACTTCGCTTTTTAAGAACAGCATCGTTAAGAACAAACGGCATAGACATTTGCTCGATAGGTCTTGCGGTTATTTCAAATTCGGACCGTTGCATTAAATCAAAACTCGCTCCATAAAAAATAAGCTCTGGATTGTCCTGGGCCGAAAAGGTTAATTCCATAACCAAAGGCTCATTACCTTTTATATAATAACTTAATAGACGATTTCCCCATCTATAGCCAAAGGGTGTCTCGCTCTTACCTGTTTTAGGAACTTGCAAGCCGTTTACCACTGCTCTTTTAAATAGAACCTCGTCTGTGGTAAATGCCTCTATACGATGCAGGGTTTCTGTGCTGCTCGCTTTCAATTTGACCTTACGGTCTTCTCCTACAAGTGTATCGCTTAATATCTCAATATCAAGTGAAGCTAGATTCTTGTATTCGGCTGGTGCTACATAACTAAAACCAGTTCCATACTTTGAGTCAATACTGTTTTTATTAAGTTCTTTAGCGTTTTGAGGATTGTTACTTAGTTTTTCTTTAACCCAATCGGTTAAGGTTGGATCATAGGTTGCCCATTGAGCTTTGTTTTCATCTTGATTATGAATGTAAACTAGGCTGGTGGATTGGGGTTGGGATGGTGAGAATTCTGCTTTCGCGAAAGCGTAAACACCACAACCAATAGTTATAATTAAGGACATAAATGCTAGTAATCCTTTCTTTCTATAATGTCCTGTGATAGGAACTAACAAACCAAACAGTAACGCAGTAAGAACAGATGCTACAAATAAAATACTCATTCCTAGTGCTACTGGAAAAGCTTTAATAAATGGCGAAAGAATAAAAATTGCGGGAACAGACAATAGGACTAGAAGGATGTAGCTAGGTCTTTTTTGCTGTATATTGATGTACAGCATTATTAAACTACAAAAAACAGGAATGATTAAAAATCCTGCGCCTGGTAAAAAGATAGAACCTAGGATACCGCCATCGCCTATAGGAAACGCTACTAGTAAACAGATAAGCCATAAAATAAAAATGGGAGCAACGCTTAAACTAGGTATGCGATCACGGTGGTAATACTTGTGATATAAGAAAAAGCTAATGGTAAGAGCTATAAACGCAGCTGCCGCAATCAACCAGTATCCGTTATACGGGAATCCATGTAATTGATGTATGTAAAACTCAGATTCTTTAATCCCTATCCACGTGTAGTTAGTAATTAAGTAACTTATAATAAGTGCTCCTAGAAAAGGTACAAAACCACCCAATAAATAAGTAAGTTGAATACGCCTGCGTTTTATTCCGTAAACAATAAGAGTTATCATCAATACAAATGCTACTATTATTAAACCACTTAACCAACTAAATGGGAATTGCACCATTTTTATCAATGGTAAGGGTACGTAAACTACATCATCATTTTTTTCAGTTTTAAGTCTATCAGTCAAATCAATGCTAGAAAAATAATCTAACTGCGGCATGAGATAGCTGCCTTGATGAGCAAGTGTGTTGCGATCTAGGCGTTCATATGAATCTAGTTCAGTATGATAGTCAAAATGATCACCTATAAAAGCAAAGTTTAATCCATTGATATCGCCGTCTTCTCTAAAAATGGTAAGGTCGGTATCATTAGGTATCATTTTATAAATACTATAGGCTAGTGAATTAGCTACAGGATATTCAACTCCTGACTTGCTAAATGCCTCGATGATTTTTCTATTACCACCGTTTGTTTCAACTAGCATATAGCTAGGGCCGCCACTACCGCGCGCTTCAAAGTTTAAAACGAATCCAACATCTTGTGCCCACTCATGTTTATTGACAAAAGTGCTTGCGCCATTTAAGCCTAGCTCTTCACCATCAGTAATGCAAATGATAATATCGTTTTCAGGTTGCTCATTTTTGGCAAGAAAAGCTCTTGTTGCTTCTAGTATAGTGGCTACACCGCTTGCAGCATCACTTGCTCCTTTACTACTGTGTGGATCACTGTCGTAATGAGAAAGTAATAATAGGGCATTTTTTGAGTCGGTGCGACCTTTAATACGTGCTAGAATATTCTCAGGTTTAGACATATTTCCGTTCCAGCTAATATCATAAGCAGATTGCGTTGTAACATTTAGCCCGTAAGATTTTAGTTGTGTAATAATGTAATCCCTTGCCTTATCGTGTGCCTTGCTTCCTAGATAATGCGGCTCGACTGAAAGTGCTTGTATGTGTTCTAGTGCTCTTGCTGTTGACCACTCAGTGGCTGGAACGTTTTCTTTAACCTCACTAGATGGTGTTTGAGAATAGAATGCGTAAAAAACAAGTAAAAGAATAATTACAAACGATATTGCAGATGAGAAGTGTGATTTAGGTCTCATGGTTGTGTGGTTTCTTGTCAGTAAGATGGTGAAATTAAATAAAAAATACTGCTTATTGTGTTTCTTATTAAATTAACCTTTTCTTACTTAATTAGGTTGCTAGATAAAGCAGACTGTAACATCATAATACCTATAGTTTCGTTTAAAAATAATACCTTTGAAAATTCATTAAAAGGTAAGCATTTTGACAGTAGATCCTAAAGAAATTTCTACAGCCCATTTACATGGACTCATGCTAGGAGCAGTTCAACCGCGACCTATTGCATTTGCTAGTACAGTTGATGTTGATGGTAATGTGAATCTATCACCTTATTCTTTTTTCAATGTCTTTAGTGCAAATCCACCGATTATGATATTCTCATCGGCTAGGAGAGTGCGCAATAACACAGTTAAACATACCTTGCTTAATGCACAAGCTACCCAAGAAGTGGTAATTAATATTGTCAATTACGATATTGTACAGCAAATGTCATTGAGCAGCACCGAATATGATGCTGGTGTTGATGAGTTTGTAAAATCTGGATTAACAGCGGTAAAAAGTGATCTGGTACAACCACCTAGAGTTGAAGAAAGCCCAGCAGCTTTTGAATGTAAGGTAAAGGAAATAGTTGAACTAGGTCAAGAAGGTGGTGCAGGTAATTTAATTATTTGCGAGGTCGTAAAAGTGCACATTAAGGATGAAGTTCTAACTGACGATCAAAAAATCGACCCTTTTAAAATTGATACAGTAGCAAGAATGGGTGGTAATTGGTATTGTCGTTCAAAAGATGCTATGTTTGAGGTGCCTAAACCTTTAAGCTCATTAGGTGTAGGAGTTGACGCATTACCAGAACACGCAAGAAACAGTCACGTGCTTACAGGTAATGATTTAGGTAAATTAGGTAATGTAGAACGTGTGCCAGAGCGTGATGAGGTGATCGCTTTTGCGAAAGCGGAACAATTACCAGCATTATCGATAGAAGAAAAACATAATAGGGCAAAAGAATATATAGCAGCTGGACAGTTGATGAATGCCTGGAACATTTTATTATTTTAACATGGAAGTACAAGGAAAAGTAAAGTTGATAGGTGAAACAAAAACCTATGGAAATAACGGATTTCAAAAACGCGAATTAGTAGTAACAACTGAAGAGCAATACCCACAACATTTGCTTATTGAATTTGTTCAAGACAAAACAAATTTATTGGATAGTTACCAAGTAGGAGATGCAGTGAAAGTAGGTATAAACTTAAGAGGTAGAGAAT
The DNA here is from genome assembly GCF_011784885.1 of Nonlabens sp. SY33080. Classification (NCBI taxonomy): domain Bacteria; kingdom Pseudomonadati; phylum Bacteroidota; class Flavobacteriia; order Flavobacteriales; family Flavobacteriaceae; genus Nonlabens; species Nonlabens sp. SY33080. The sequence continues at coordinate 1,822,380 of NZ_CP050461.1, read as the reverse complement.
GGCAAACTCCACAGGGCGAGATTAAATATTTTAATTCTATCTCTGGTTGGCGTATAGAAAAAGTAGGAGCTCAAGCACCACAAGGTGCTCCTGAGGTTCCACCATTTGATGAATACGAGCCGGTATCAAATACAAATGCCGAAGATCACGACGATTTACCTTTCTAAATGAACATACAACTAGTACGCACGGATTCTAAACATCCAGAGTTTATGTGTTTAGTTCAACAATTAGATGCTTATCTCGCTGTTAAAGATGGAGATGAGCATTCTTTTTATAATCAATTTAATTGCATTGAACATTTGAATCATGTGGTTCTAGTGATAAATGATCAAACCGCAGTTGCATGTGGTGCCTTTAAACAATACGATTCCCAAACCGTAGAGATTAAACGTATGTTTACAGCCACTGCAGCTCGAAATCAAGGTATAGCTGGAATAGTACTTAATGAATTAGAAAATTGGGCAAGCCATTTAGGTTTTAAAAAAGTGCAGCTAGAAACAGGTCAACGACAAACTGAAGCTCTTTCCTTCTACCAGAAATGCGGTTATAACAAAATCCCTTGTTATGGACCTTACAAGGATATGGAGAATAGCGTGTGTTTTGGGAAGGAGTTTAAATCGTAGAAAACGGTAAAATCTAAAACTCAAAAGCCGATTTCTGTTTAAGAAATCGGCTTTTGATTTATAATTTCGGTTACTCTTTAAGATGGCTAAATGACCAATCTTAATTCACCTGTATAAGATATAGTGAACCCTTCATTTGCATCGTCTGCAGTACCGCTACCAGTAATCTTATAGTCTCCATTTTCTAATAGTTCTACGGTAATCGTTCCAGAAAAAATCTCGTCTTCAATAATGGCCTCACCCAATTGTGCGTTATAATCAACGCCTATAAAGGCATATACCGTTTGAGCTTGTTCATTAAGACTGTCTAGATTATACGTTCCTGGCTGTAAACCATCATTTACAGTCGTGTAGAATTCTAATCCTACTATATCGCCGTTTCCTGAAAGTACATTTGAACTGTTGAGCGTTAATCCTGGCCCAGAAAGGACGACGTTTGTAAGAAAAAGATTTGGACTATCCTCTGAGCTTTGCGATCTATAACCTTGTTCTAGGCTGTAATTATCATCTCCTAGAGTAAATTCATTTACTGCTACAGGTTCCTCTTCATTAGAAGAATTATCATCATCTGGATTACAGCTGCTTAAAGCAATGAGGATACAGGCAAAAGCGATATATTTTAAACGATGTTGCATTTTTTGTGTTTTATAAATTAATATCAAAATGGTATTGCGTTGTTATAATCTTCTTCTGTAAAAGTATAAGAATAGTTAAAGGTTTCTCCTTCTTTAGTATAATCATTAACGTGGTAAAGGAAGTCTGCAAATCCTAGCTCATTAACTTTTAAATAAGTTATTTTTTTAGTATTGTCAAATTTCACAATTATCGAGTCCATTCTTATTACCGAGACAGGTCCCAATGCTCTTCTGCTAGATTTGCAAAAATTGTTTAACAAACCCATACCGTTCAAACTATATGTTCCAATTGTTGAGATGTTTTGACCAGAATTATAACTATAGAACTCTAAGACTACATCTCTATCGATTCCATTTATAAAGGAGTAACAACTTTGTCGGTCTTCATCACCTGGATCACAAGAAAAAAGAAATAATACAATAATGAAAAATATTATTCTAATCATTTTACCAATTATTAAAAAATAGTACAACCTCAGTGGGGTTATCCTTGTTTAGTGCATTTAAATTTGATCTGTAATCGTCTAAATCTGTTGCATTTTTTGAAGCTTCCTGAACTTCTCTCATGGTGAAATTTTATACATTATTGTTTTTTCTAAAACTAAACAAATTTATTGGATAGTTACCAAGTAGGAGATGCAGTAAAAGTAGGTATAAACTTGAGAGGTAGAGAATGGCAAACTCCACAGGGCGAGATTAAATATTTTAATTCTATCTCCTGGTTGGCGTATAGAAAAAGTAGGAGCTCAAGCACCACAAGGTGCTCCTGAGGTTCCACCATTTGATGAATACGAGCCGGTATCAAATACAAATGCCGAAGATCACGACGATCTTCCATTTTAACAAATACTTACTTTTAATGACTAGGCTTTCCTGTATTTTTATGGGAAAGCTTTTTTATTTTTATGATAGAATTTTTGAGCACATTGTTTTTTGTATTTGCGGTAATAGATCCTATAGGCTCAATTCCTGTTTATCTTGAAGCTACTAAACAATTTGATAAGAAACATAAAAAACTAATTGCTATAAAGGCTGCCGGTGTGGCTTTTCTTATTCTATTATTTTTTATTGTAATCGGTCAAATTATTTTGGAATCAATGTCCGTGTCTTTGGATGCCTTTCAAATTTCTGGCGGAGTAATTTTATTTCTTTTTGCGCTCACAATGATTTTTGGAGATGGTAAACCAGAAGGAGAGAAAAAAGGAATTACCGATTATAAACACGTCATTATATTTCCTATAGCGATACCGTCCATTGCATCACCAGGAGCTATTATGGCCGTGGTACTTATGACTGACAATCACTTATTTTCTATAGAACAACAAACCATGACCACTGCTATAGTGCTCGTGGTAATAGCACTTACTTGTCTTATACTTCTAGCAGCAAATAAATTACAGCAATATATAGGTAGTTATGGAATAACTGTAATAAGTAAAGTGATGGGGCTTATACTAGCATCTTATGCAGTACAAAATATACTCTCTGGAATTAATAGCTATTTCGTCATTGGATCATAAAAACAAAAATCCCGACTGGCTTTGTCGGGATTCTCTTTTTAAATAGTTTGGTCTTCAAAAAGAAACTCAAAAAAAGCAATGATGAAAATAAATTAGTTTTGAAGACCGTATCAAAGATTAACAAAATTAACAGTATTTCCAAACAAACCTAGAAGTTTAACGTGTATATCTTACAGAACGAGCTTTATTTTCCTCCTGTTAATCAAGCACCTGACCATGGTTTGCTTGCGGTAGGTGGTGATTTGAAAGTAGACCGATTATTACTTGCTTACAACAATGGAATTTTTCCTTGGTACAACGATGGTGAGCCTATTTGCTGGTGGAGCCCAGATCCCAGAATGATATTTGATTTGCAATCGGAAAGACCTATGAGGATTACAAAATCACTTAAGCAAAGTAGGAAGAATAAAGGTTATTTTATTAAAGAAAATACTTGTTTTGAACAGGTTATGAATGCATGCGCACAAGTCTCTCGACCTGATCAAGAAGGTACTTGGATTATGGATGAAATGATCGAGGCTTATTCAAAAATGCATCAACTAGGCCATGCGGTAAGTGTTGAAGTTTTTAAAAACGGTGAACTTGTAGGTGGATTATACGGTATCGATTTACCAGAAAAAAAGGTGTTTTGCGGTGAGAGCATGTTTGCTTTGCAGCCAGATGCCAGTAAAATTGCTTTGTGGCATTTAGTAGAAAAATTGCAATTAAAGGAATATAAAATTATTGATGCTCAAATTTATAACGATCATCTAGCAAGCTTAGGAGCAGTTGAGATTCCTAGGGAAAGTTTTATTGAATTACTTAATATTTAATTACTATACACTACAAGAATTTAATCGCTACAAACTCCAGTAACCTCCTAGATTTATAAACAGTAAGCGTTCTGTATTTTGGGTAAATGATTCCCATCGGTATTCGGTACTTAATTGTAATTTGAAGTTACGGCTAATTTGATTTCCTAGATTAAAAATGAGGCGTTGGTCCCAGAAGGGTTTCGTCCGATTTTCTGCAATAAATAAAGTTTCGATTGATGCACCCAGGTACCATTCATTTTTATCTGTTTGTATTCCATTGAGAGGCAATGCAATGGAATACCTATATCTCCATCGGTGCGTTATTCTATCACCACGGTATCGTTGATCCCACCGTATACGATGTGCCATTTTAAGTTGGTTATATTTTCTTGAATAAGCGTATTGTTCAGTAATCCTGAGCTCACTGGTATTTGAGTTTCTAAGATCACGATACATGATCCCTATACCTATTTGACCATAAAATCCTACTTCATAATTGGTGTAATGACTGGCTTGGATATGTAGTAGACCTGCGTTGTCACCTGTTAGGCTGCGTTGTTCTAGTGCGCTTACAAATGACCATCGGTAATTATTGTCGTAAGAAATATTAAGGGCATTTTGAAATAAAGTATTATCGACAATTTGACTTACGGCAGTTTGTGATAATAAAAGGACGATTAAGATTCTAAAATAATAAGAAGTCATACTCTAATCGTTTAACATCTTTAACCTCTAGGATCATACCTCTTCTATCAAATAAATATTCCCTGCGATAAATCTTACGCTTATCCTTAAAAGCAACAATTATTTCATATCCATCAGGGTTTGATTGCTGTAATTTTTGTTTTAAACTAAGAATTGAGCTAGGGCCGTAATGCTCTTGTATCTTCTCTATTTTAAACTTACGAGCAACGGTATCAAGTCTTTTATTGATCGAATCAATAACTATTTTTGACAGTTTGTTTTTCTTTATTTCAATTTCTGTTTCTTTTAAAGCTCCATTCTCAAAAAATTCTATACTGTATTTCTTACCCTTATACTTAAATTTTGCTTCGTAGCTGTTAGAATCACCGTCGGTTTCTTGATAATATTTCATTTTTACCCTAAGCGGAATCAGGCTATCCAATATTTGTTTGGATAGAGAAGGGAACTCACTACTTTTTATTCGTTCTTCATGCTCTATTTTAAGAGCGTTAGATTGAGCAATTACCACAGTGCTAACTAGAAAAAATAGTAAATAGATGATGTGCTTAAATCTGGTCATATCTAAAACAGCTGGTTTCATGATCGTTAACTATTCCGCAAGCTTGCAAATAGGCATATACGATGGTGCTGCCTACAAATTTAAAACCTCTTTTTTTAAGATCTTTTGATATCTGATCTGATAACTTGGTGTTAGCAGGAGCTTCTTTATAGTCAGAAACTGCATTTTTAACAGGTTGATTATCAGTAAATGACCATATATAATGGGAAAAACTTCCAAACTCTTGTTGTGTATTCATAAATGCTTGAGCGTTGGTCACAATAGCATTTACTTTTAATTTGTTTCTTATGATTCCTGGATTTTGAAGTAGTTCTTGCTTTTTCTGATTATCATATTGAGCAATTTTGTGATAATCAAATTGATCTAGAGCTTGTCTATAGTTTTCTCGCTTTCTTAAAATAGTAATCCAGCTTAGACCAGCTTGCATACATTCCAGGATTAAGAACTCAAATAGGGTTTTATCGTCATAAACAGGTACGCCCCATTCTGTATCGTGATACTGCTCATAAAGCTCATCGCCTATACACCAGCCGCATTTGTTTTTGTTCATGAAAAAAATTATAATAAAAACTTAAGCTAAAGATAAACCTTATTACCGGCTCAATAATAAATATATCTTTGTATGAAATAATCTATATGCTAGAACAAGAAAGTCACGAATACGAAAACGCCGTTTTAATAGGAATTGTAACTCAACAACAGTCTGAAGAAAAGTTAACTGAGTATCTTGATGAATTAGAGTTTCTCGCTTACACTGCTGGTGCTAGTGTACAAGGTCGTTTTACTCAAAAAATGCAACATCCTAATCCAAAAACCTTTATAGGAACTGGAAAAATGGAAGAAGTAGCACAGTTTGTTGAAGCAAACGATATTGGGACAGTGATTTTTGATGATGAGTTAACGCCTACTCAACAACGTAACATTGAGAAAATCCTCAAGGCAAAGATCATAGATCGTACCTATTTGATTCTAGACATATTTGCACAACGAGCACAAACCAGTTATGCTCGTACTCAAGTTGAACTAGCCCAGTACGAGTACTTGTTACCTAGATTAGTCGGGTTGTGGACTCACCTGGAGCGCCAGCGTGGTGGTATAGGTATGCGTGGTCCTGGTGAGACCGAGATTGAGACAGACCGTCGTATAGTACGCGATCGTATTTCATTACTCAAAAAGAAACTCACTACCATTGATAGGCAAATGAAAATCCAACGAGGAAATCGTGGTAAATTGGTGCGCGTTGCTCTTGTAGGTTACACTAACGTGGGTAAAAGCACACTTATGAATGTGGTTTCTAAAAGTGATGTTTTTGCAGAAAATAAATTATTTGCAACGCTAGATACAACGGTAAGAAAGGTAGTTGTTAAAAACCTACCTTTTCTATTAACTGATACGGTAGGTTTTATTAGAAAACTACCTACGCAGTTAGTAGAATCCTTTAAATCTACCCTAGATGAGGTTAGAGAATCGGACCTATTGTTACATGTAGTAGATATTTCGCACGAGAGTTTTGAAGATCATATTGATAGTGTAAATGCAATTTTACAAGATATAGAGGCGATTGATAAACCTACTATTATGGTTTTTAATAAAATCGATCAATACCAGCCGGAAGAATATGACGATGAATTTGACGAACGCACCACGGCACACAACACACTAGAAGACTGGAAACGCACCTGGATGAACCGTGCAGGTGATGATGTGATTTTTATAAGTGCGATTGAAAAAGAAAACATGGAACAGTTTCGTAAAAAGGTATACGACAGAGTAAGAGAAATTCATGTATCGCGCTTTCCTTATAATGCATTCCTGTATCCTGATTATAGTGAAGAGGAAGAGTAGGTTCCTATTTTTTTCTGTTAAACAGTAAAACCGTTTTTGATTACTCTAGATTGATTTAGGGTTCGCTTTCGCGAAAGCGAATCCACAACTATCTATATTCTCTACCTAAATACATGACTGATCGTATTTATATACATGTAGTTAAGTAAAAAACCTACTTAATTTCATATTTTTAAGCCATAGCTTAATAGTTGCACATGAACCAATCAACTGAAACGCCTTTACAGCGTTCCCTACCCACATTCAACTATCATAAAAAAATCAGAGATTATTTTAAATCGAGGTCCAAAACCTGGCAGTGGTTTAAAGATGAAAAGGTAAAGTCACATCAAATAGAAGCGTTAAAATCATCTTTATTAAAGAATACATACAGGCTAGATAGGGATTCACATTTTGACTTGTATAAGGTAAGCAATCAAGTATGTAAAAATTTGAACCTGACCGCTCAAGTCACATTTTATCAAGAGCAAAATAGCATTCAAGATAATTGTGCTATTTCAATTATTGAAGATGAGGCTCATATAGTTTTTTCAGGGAATCTTTTAGAATTGTTGGATGAGCGGCAATTAACCGCATTGATAGCTCATGAATTAGGACATTTTTTATTTTTTAAAATAGAAAATGGTGAGTTTGAAATTACCCAACGTATTATTCTGGCCCTTGCCAATGATTCACAAAGTGATCCTGTTTTTGTAGAAACTGCTCGTAAATTTCAATTGTTTTTGGAACTTTTTTGTGATGCTTGTTCTTTTCAAGTTTGCAGGGAACACTATTCTGTCATACAATGTTTGGTCAAGGTTTCAACAGGGCTAAAGCGAGTGAATGCTCAAAGCTATCTAGATCAAGCCAAAGAGATTTTACAAGGAGAAGAAAACAGCTCATTAAACACTACACATCCAGAAACATACATAAGAACCTATGCGCTAGATCAACTATCGAGAAGCGCTCATAATCTTGAAGAGGTCATTAAACCGCTTATCATAGGTAAGATAGATGTGAATAATTTAGACCTTTTTCAACAAAAGGAACTAAGTTCATTCACGTATCAATTTTTAGAATTTATTCTGTTACCAGAATGGATGCGTACTTCTAGAAACATGACACACGCTTCAAGTTTCTTTTCTAAGTTTTATGTAAGTAATGAAAAGCAAGAAGTCAATAGTATCAAAAAGTTTATTAATGACGCAGCAATTGGCACACATAATTACCTATGCTATGTACTGCTAGATTTTAGTAAACTAGATGCAGATCTTGAGTTGTTACCTCTTGCTCACACACTTGAAATTGCGGATTTATTAGGAATAAAAGAGGAGTATGAACGTATTGTTAGAAAGGAATATCAACTAACTATTAGGGAGTTTAAATCTCTCAAGGATGAAGCAATGAAAGACTTGAATAAGTTGTCTCAAGAACAAAGAAGTATTTATGACCATGAATGATTACAGGAAAAGTTTTTTCAGCTTATTAGATGAGATAAAAGCTTCAAATGGAAATACTACGGTCGATTTTATTGCTCAGGTTTTACCATTGCTTGAAAAAGCACTATATGCTCATAATCAAGATAAAGTTTTAAAGATCACTAGCATAGATCAAGTTCTTTATAATGGTAGAATTTTAATCATTGAACAAGAAACTAGTAGTGCAGTAATCTCGACTGGTCTACCTCAAAAACCAAAAGAAGATGGAGCAGTCAAGGTGTCGGACACTATTTATCAAAATAGATCAAATAACGTCACTTCATTTGAAAATCAAAGTGATTACTTGCATTTGGATAATGCTAGTCCGGTAAAAAACCCTGCCTATGTTATGCATTATAAAGCATGGGATTATGAGATGGGAACTTACGATCCTTTAACAGAGGTGTTTTTACTAGGTATGTTAATGGCAAGCCTAGCTTATGGTCTAGATTTTCGCGATAAGGATGAATTGTTACGCTTTGTAGAAAATAGAGAAAGGTTATACTTTTTGAATAAAGAGCTAGATCCTACCATTCATCATGTCATAAGAGAAATGACTCCGATTTACAGAGAAGATCGTATTCCAAATTTAGAAGAGGTTGTAGCAAAACTTAAAAATTACCAAGATTTTAATCCTGAAAATTATCAAGACCTTACCGAGACAATAGGATTCAAATCAATTAACATCAAGGAACGTGGAACATATATTTTAGATAAGTTACGACGACGCTTGTTTGACATATCTCGTAGAAATAAACTTCTTTACTTCAAATCAACAAGTAGTTTTTTAAACCTTACTGAAGCATCTATTCCTTTATTGCTAGATCACAAAAATATTACCGAGAAGGATATCATCTTTTGGGGACCAGTTATGGAAGGTAAATTATTGGGTAAGAAATCACTTCTGTTAAATAGGTATCTTGATATAACTAACAATAGGTTTTTAAATCCTATACTCAACAAAATTAGGTTGGAAGCAAGAAAGAGCCGTAATGAATACGGATTTGATCAACTGCGATTAGTTATTGCTTTTTTACACTGGTATAATTTTAAAGAAAATAGGGAAGAACGTATTTCTTCTCCACTGTTGTTGCTTCCAGTTTCATTAGTAAAGAAAAAAGGAGTAGAAGATCGGTATCAACTAGAGGTCACAACTACTGATGCAGAGATCAATCCAGTTCTTAGTTACTATCTTAAAGATTTATATAATATTGAACTTCCCGATTTTATAGATTTAAAGGAAAGTTCACTTGAAGATTTAATAGGTAACATACGTAATCAAATTCTTAATTCAGGTAATGGAGTAGAACTTCAATGGCGAGAAAAACCCCAAATTCAACTTATTCATAAAGCTGCCCGACGCAATTTCAAACTCAAAAAACGTAAACTTAATCGCCGCACGAGTAATTTAAATTTAAGACAATTTGATTACTCCTATAAAGAGGATGATTTTAAACCTTTAGGAATTGAACTCTTCAAAACTTTGGTTCATAAAAAGATTAATGATCTTGAATATATAATTAATGAAGATATCAATCCTTATAGTGATCTAGCTGTTGCAGAAAAAGAGCGCAGCTTCTATCGTAATGATAATTTTGGAGTTGTAAATCCACTGGTTTGGGAAGTAGATACCTGCAACATGACTTTGGGTAATTTCAATTATCGTAAAATGAGTATTGTTCGTGATTACAACGATATTATCAATGCTGATATTAAGGATGAAGTCTTTGAAGAATTATTTAGTGAGAATCCTCGAAAGTTAATTGAAGAAGAAGGCAACAGTACTCAATTGAATGATTTATATCCCATAATTGCAGCTGATCCTACACAAACAAAAGCCGTTTATAAAGCACGCAGTGGTCGCAATTATATTATTCAAGGTCCACCAGGTACCGGTAAATCTCAAACGATAACCAACTTGATCGCAGATTATGTAGCCAGAGATAAAAAAGTACTTTTCGTTTGTGAAAAACGTGCTGCACTTGATGTGGTTTACCATCGTTTAAAAAACAAACAACTGGACGAATTATGTTGTTTAATTCATGATTCACAGACCGACAAGAAATCTTTTATTATGAATTTAAAAGGGACCTATGAGTCCTTTTTAAAAGATAAGATGAAGTCTAGAGCTATAGTTAAGGAAAGAAATGAGATAATCGACAAAATACAAACGCACATTAACCGACTAGAGAGCTTTCATAACATAATGCGATCTGGCGAGACTCCTATCTTTCAAGTTTATCAAGAGGTAATTAGTGATATTGACAAGTTTGAGAGACTTGCCAAGGCGGAATATTTTGTAATCCCTGATTTCGATGAGTGGAAATCAAATGAAAATTGGATCAAGGAATTCTTAAATCAAATAAGGATCAACCATTATGGTGATAGCATCAAAAACTTCCCGTTAAACGGTATAAGTCCAGAACTATTATCAACATCTGACTATAAGACTACAATTCACAAAGAATTAAGCAGTGCTCTTACCATATTGGAGCAGATTAATGAATGGATTGATGAAAATGATGGAGATACCACTATGGTATGGGATGATTGGATTAAGGAAGTCAATCTGATGGAAAAATCAAAAGGGGTTATTGCAAAAGGAAACCTTGCTGTTTTAACTCCTGATAATCCACAAGCTACAGCTTTACTGAACGATAATAAAAAGCTTGAAAAATCACGCAAGAAGTGGCAAGATAAGCAAGATGAAAATCGTTTTTGGAAAGTAAAGTGGAATGCAATTGACGCCTATGAGATAAAAAATCAATGGGACCGAGCTAATGCTATCATTCTAAAATTTTTGAACCCCAAATGGTATCGATTAAAAAAGCAAATCAAAGAAGCTTATGACTTTCAAAAACATAAAGTAAAACCAGAAATCGATTCAGTATTAAGCAGATTGGTAGACGAATATGACCTTCTTAATAGTTTTGAAAATGAAAAAAGAAAATTAGAAAATCGTTATGGTTTTACAAATTATGACGATGGTATTCAATGGTTAAAGCAATTACACAATACAGGTAGTCCGATTGTAGCCAAGTGGATAGAAATCGATAATAGAGATTATTTATCTGGACTTATTAGTGTTTTACCTTTGTTTAATAGTCTTAGAAATTCGTTGTCTAAAATCGCTAAGAGTTTCGGTAATTATTCAATAGCAACTTTAGAAGATAGAATTAGTAGTGCTTTGACGATGACTAATAGTTTATCCTTATTTAAGCCTCACATCGAAAAACTTAATAATGCCGATTTTAAATTGCAATCGCTTTTGAGAGATCGCAATTGGAGAGAAGATGAGATAAATTTTCATTGTGCGTACAAAACAATACTGGATAATAGTGATAATAATCCTGTATTTGCCCAAATGAATGAGGATAGCCTGCAATTCTCTATCAGGGAAATTCAGAACTTATTAGATAAATACTATAATGCCAATGTAGCTTTTATACGTTCTAGAATAAGAGATCAATTTCTCAATAAAATTAGAATTACTGAAAGCACAGCCGCTCAATTAACAAATGAAGAAAAGGAACTCAAAAAGATATACAAATCATCTCGCAAAATATTAGAAAATGAGTTCAATAAAAAGATGAGGTATAAGTCTATCAGAGAGTTGGCAACTGGCGAGGCACAAGAAATTATGACAAGTTTAAAGCCAGTCTGGTTGATGAGTCCATTGAGTGTAAGTGATTCAATGCCTATTGATACTTCCATTTTTGATGTTGTTATATACGATGAAGCCTCTCAAATAACAGTAGAAGAAGGCGTTCCTTCTCTATTTAGAACACACCAAACGATTATTGTAGGTGATGAAATGCAAATGCCTCCTACCAATTTTTTCAGTACAACAAGTGTTGATGTAGATGAGGATGAAGAAGAACAAGAGCAACGTATAGGAATCAACCTAGATGCCGACAGTCTATTGAATCAAGGAGCAAGAAAATTACCATCAGTAATGCTGGGATGGCATTATCGCAGCCGTAGAGAAAGTTTAATAAGCTATTCAAATGCTGCTTTTTACAAAAGAGAACTACTTACCATTCCAGATAATCAATTATCGATTCATGGAGCAGGTGAACTCACACATGTCTTAAATCCTGATCAAGAAATAGATATTAATGATGTGCTTCAACGTAGTATAAGTTACCACTACCTTGAAAACGCAGTTTATCATAAAAGATCAAATAAAGATGAGGCTACTTACATAGCTCACCTAGTAAGAAAATTACTTACTCAACAAGTTAATAAAAGTATAGGTGTAGTGGCTTTTTCTATGGAACAACAATCTGTTATCGAGTCTGCTCTAGAAGAGTTAGCACTGTTGGATACCCATTTCGGTAAACTTTTAGAGGAAGAATATAATCGTACCGAAGAGGATCAGTTTACAGGGTTATTTGTAAAAAACCTTGAAAATGTCCAAGGAGATGAAAGAGATATTATCATCATGAGCGTGTGTTATGGTTTTAATACACAAGGTAAAATGTTGATGAATTTCGGCCCTATAAATAGACGTGGCGGAGAAAAAAGACTCAATGTCATATTCTCTAGAGCAAAGAGAAATATGATGATTGTCTCTAGCATTTTAGGAGAGCACATTAAAAACGATTACAACGAAGGAGCTAGGTATTTTAAACGCTTTCTACAGTACGCTAAACAAATTTCTGATGGTAATATACAGAATGCTTCTTCCATATTAGATAGTTTACATGTATCTCAAAACCTAGATTTAAAAGGCAAGGAAATACCGCTTAAATCCAAGTTAAAAGAGGTTCTAAAAGCAAAAGGATATGAGGTTTATAACGATATAGGGCAGTCACATTTTAAGGTAGATATTGCGATTATTTCACCTAATGACACTCAATTTAAAATGGGTATCCTATTGGATTATAAAAGTCATTATCACGGTGATAATGTACTAGAGCAGTATTGTCAAAAAACAAGCGTGTTGGAAACTTTTGGTTGGAAAATACTACGCGTATATGTTAAGGATTGGGTGGAACAACCCAATCGAGTGTTAGAAAGAATAAGACAAACAATAGAAAATGAAGAAAAATTATCTCCTGTAACAGCAACAAATCATGAACGAGAAAAGCAAGAGAAGATTAATGAAGATGTGCAACAAGTTTCTGATAGTACTATAGAGTCACAATCATCACAAACTAGTGATGACTTTAAAAGGTATGAGTATGTACAAGGGAATAGCAATAAATTCTGGGAAATAAAAGTAATAGGTAATGAAGTACACACACGTTATGGTAGAATAGGTAATCAACCTCAAACCAATGTGAAATCTCTGTCTACCCGTGCCGATGCACTTAAAGAAGAAATGCGATTAACCGGAGTAAAGTTACGTAAAGGCTATCGCAGGTCTTAATGCACCTCAATATCAATGACAAACCCTTCATGACTGCGCAGGTTCATAACGTGACCATCATTAAAAATCAAGTATTGTCCTTTGATACCTTTAAGCACGCCGTTGTGTTCTGGTGATTTGGTTAAATTCACGCTTTTTACCTTTTTTGGATATTCTAATACTGGGAATTCAATTTCCCATTCTTTAGCATTATCAAGCGTGTAGGGTAAGGCCTCTTGAGGCAAGTGCTGTAGTAAGCTTTCGCGGAAGCGTAATAAATCAACATCCTCTACGTCATTAGTTAGCATTTTACGCCAATTAGTTTTGTCAGAAACATGTTCCTTAAGCGCAACTTCACTTATTCCAGCAAGATATCGATTAGGAGTTTCAAGTATAGCAATGGCCTCGTGGGCACCTTGATCAATCCATCTAGTTGGAATTTGTGATTTACGAGTAACACCTACTTTAATGTTGCTACTATTGGCCAAATAAACGATATGAGGTTGTAATTGTACCTTTTTTTCATACTCTAAATCGCGATCTTCTTCATCTAGATGGGCCTTGCTTAATTCTGGTTTCATAATCCAGTCACCAGCTTGTGGTATGGCAGTAAAGCAATCATAACAAAATCCTTGTCGCCATATTTTTTTATCCAGTCCACAATTCAAACACTCGTTTGCCACATGTTTTATAGTAATAGATTTATCAAGTAACTGGTTCATATGAACAAATTGATCAGGAAAAACCAAATAATATTGAACTTGTTCTTGAATTTCAGTTTGCATTTTACGTACTGTACCTGTTACCTTCATTTTATGAATTTTATACTGTAGAGGTTATATCTTTACCATCACAAAAATACTCTAAGCCACTCAAATGGGTAACACAATACTTAATTCTGTCGTAAGCTGGTTTCTTAAGAAACGTATTCATGATATGGAGTTGTTTATTAAGCATCCTCAAGAGCTGCAAGATAATGTGTTGCAAGACCTTATTTATTTTGCACGTAATACAGAGTATGGTAAAAAATATGGATTTAAAGATATTAAATCCTATAAAGATTTTGCTGCTATCATGCCAGTTGTGGAGTATAGTGATGTTCAAGCCGATATTGAGCGCTGTAAATCAGGAGAGAATAATATATTTTGGCCTACAGATATTAAATGGTTTGCAATGAGTAGTGGAACCACGAGTGCTCGTAGCAAATTTATTCCTGTAAGTCAAGAGTCGCTAGAGGATTGTCATTACGCCGCTGCCAAAGATTTACTGTGCATGTATCTTAATAATAATCCAGAATCAAAACTGTTTACAGGGAAAGGATTAAGACTAGGTGGTAGTAAAAAACTAGATAAAAAGGCTGGCACTGCTGCAGGCGATTTGAGCAGTATATTGATTGACAACATGCCTTTTTGGGCCGATTACAGCAGTACTCCAGGCAACGAAACAGCTTTACTTGCCGATTGGGAGACAAAACTACCTGCCATTGTAAATGAAACTATAAAAGAGAGAGTTACCAGTCTAGCAGGAGTGCCCAGCTGGATGATGGTTTTACTAAACAAAGTATTAGAAACAACAGGAAAGGACAACATTCTTCAAGTATGGCCTGATATGGAAGTGTTCTTTCATGGTGGCGTTAGTTTTGATCCATACATAGAAGAATACAGGAAATTACTTCCTAGCGATCGAGTAAAGTACTATGAAATTTACAATGCCAGTGAAGGATTCTTTGCCATTCAAGATAAAAACGATAGTAAAGAATTGCTGCTTATGTTGGATTATGGAATTTTCTATGAGTTTATCCCGATGGATAATTACGGCACACCCGATGAAGAGATAATACCTCTTAACCAGGTCGAGCTAGGTAAAAATTATGCAGTTATTATAACCACCAATGCAGGATTGTGGCGTTATAAAATTGGCGACACAGTGCGTTTTACTAGTACATCGCCATACCGCATTAAAGTAACAGGAAGAACTAAGCATCACATAAATGTTTTTGGTGAAGAACTAATTATTGAAAATGCTGAAGAAGCTCTTAAAAATACAATGATTAGCGTGCCTTGTGCTATAAAGGAATATACGGTTGCTCCGGTATTTATGCAAGGCAAAGAAAAGGGAGCGCATGAATGGATGATAGAATTTAATACAGCACCGGTTGATGAGCTCGCTTTCGCGAAAGCGCTAGATGAAAATCTACAAAAAGTAAATACCGATTACGAGGCAAAACGATACAACAATACAACCTTAACCGCACCTAGAATTCACCATGCAAAAGAAAATACGTTCTATAACTGGTTGAAGGATAAAAACAAGCTAGGCGGACAGCATAAAATTCCTAGATTAAGCAACAGTCGTGAGTACATGGAAGAACTTTTAAAAATCCATAACTCTCTTTAATTCTACAAAAAGTTAATGGGTGCAATTAGAAGATTATAATAACGTATTTTTGCACCAAAATTAAGAAGATGAGTAAACTGGTTGTGGTAGGAACAGTAGCTTTTGACGCTATTGAAACACCATTTGGTAAAACAGATAAAATTTTAGGTGGAGCAGCTACTTTTATTGGATTAAGTGCTTCTCATTTTAACACCGATGTTGCTCTAGTAAGCGTTGTAGGTGGTGATTTTCCACAGGAATATCTAGAGATGATGAAAAACCGCGGTATGAATATTGACGGAATCGAGGTAGTAGAAGATGGAAAAACATTCTTTTGGTCAGGTCGTTACCACAACGATATGAACTCTAGAGATACACTAGTTACTGAATTAAATGTACTAGCAGATTTTAACCCTATAGTTCCTGAAGAATATAAGGATGCTGAGGTTGTGATGTTAGGAAACCTACACCCAGCAGTTCAAATGGGTGTGCTGGACCAAACTCCAAATGCTCAATTGGTTATTTTAGATACCATGAACTTCTGGATGGATATAGAATTAGAACTACTTAAAAAAGTAATCGAACGAGTAGATGTAATTACTATTAATGATGAAGAAGCTAGACAATTATCTGGAGAGTACTCACTTGTAAATGCTGCAAAAAAGATCCACGAAATGGGTCCTAAATATGTAGTGATTAAAAAAGGTGAGCATGGAGCGCTATTATTCCATGATGGAGATATTTTCTTTGCTCCAGCCTTACCATTAGAAGAAGTATTTGATCCTACTGGTGCTGGAGATACATTTGCTGGTGGATTTGCTGGTTTCCTAGCTGCAAGCGGTGACTACAGTTTTGAAAACATGAAGCGTGCTATTATATACGGATCAAATTTTGCTTCCTTTTGTGTAGAACGATTTGGTACAGAACGCATGCAGTCCATTACCAATGACGAAATTGAAACGCGCTTAAAACAATTTCAGGCGCTTACAAAATTTGAAATGAAAGCTTAAATATGAATAAAAAATGCCCGCCTAAACGCGGGCATTTTTACTACTTTTACCTTTTAGAATTCCCTCATGAGCGACGCGTTAAAACACGAGTGTGGTATAGCACTAATTAGACTACTCAAACCACTAGAATACTACAAAGAAAAATACGGTACAGCATTTTATGGAATAAATAAAATGTACCTTATGATGGAAAAGCAGCACAATCGTGGACAAGATGGTGCTGGTTTTGCGAGTATTAAACTTGATGTGGATCCTGGGCAGCGATATATTTCGAGAGTACGCAGTAATCAACCACAACCTATTCAAGATATTTTTGGTCAAATTAACGACCGTATTAATACTGAATTGTACAATAGCCCAGAAATTAGAGAAGACGTCGCTGCTCAAAAATCTCAAATACCCTATTTAGGTGAAGTGATGATAGGTCACGTGAGATACGGGACTTTTGGTAAAAACAGTATTGAAAGTGTTCATCCATTCCTTAGACAAAATAACTGGATGCACCGTAATCTTATTATGGCTGGTAACTTTAACATGACAAATGTTAAACAGTTATTTGATAAATTAGTTTCTCTTGGACAGCATCCTAAAGATCTAGCTGATACGATCACCGTGATGGAAAAAGTAGGACATTTTCAAGATAGACAAGTTCGTAAACTCTACAAGAAATTTAAAAACGAAGGATATTCAAAAGTAGAAGCCAGTCCAAAAATTGCCGAGGAACTAGATGTTGCAAAAATATTGCGTAAAAGTGCTCGAGATTGGGATGGTGGTTACGCAATGGGTGGTTTAATGGGGCATGGTGATGCTTTCTTGCTGCGTGACCCAGCAGGAATACGTCCTGCTTATTACTATCAAGATGATGAGGTGATAGCCATAGCAAGTGAAAGACCAGTGATTCAAACAGCCTTTAATGCTCCTTTTGAACAAGTTCAAGAGTTAGAACCAGGTAACGCCATCATTATAAAAAAAGATGGCCGCGTGAGTATTGAACAAATAAAAGAGCCTTTAGAAAGAAAAGCATGTTCCTTTGAGCGCATATACTTCTCTCGAGGTAGTGATGCCGAGATTTATAAAGAACGCAAAGAGTTAGGAAGATTATTGTTTCCTAGAATAATGGATAGCATAGATCACGATATTGAAAACTCTGTTTTTTCTTTTATACCAAACACTGCAGAGACTTCTTTCTACGGTATGGTTGAAGCCGCGCATGCAGCACTTGATCAACAAAAGACCGATGCTATTCTTGCTGGTAACGGTCAATTAACTCGTGAGCAGGTTGAAAGTACGCTTTCGCGAAAGCTTAGAACTGAAAAAATTGCTATAAAGGATGCCAAGCTGCGAACTTTTATAACTGAAGATAGTTCTAGGGACGACCTCGTGGCACACGTTTACGATGTTACTTATGGTGTGGTTAAACGAGATGATAATCTTGTGATAATAGATGATTCAATTGTAAGAGGAACCACATTGAAAAAGTCTATTCTTAAAATGATGGATCGATTACAGCCTAAACGTATAGTTGTCGTGTCCAGTGCGCCACAAATTCGTTATCCTGATTGCTATGGAATTGACATGGCTAGACTAGAGGATTTGGTAGCATTTAGAGCAGCATTAGAATTACACAAGGAAAGAGGTACGTATCAAATGGTTGAAGATATTTATGAAAAATGTCTTACTCAAGTCAATTTTGAAGATGTTGATGTAGTCAATTACGTAAAAGAATTTTACGATCCATTTTCCGATGAAGAGATCTCAAATAAAATTGCCGTTCTACTTTCCGATGAAGATTTAAATGCCGAGGTGAAAATTATCTATCAAAAAGTAGACGATTTGCATAAAGCTTGTCCTAAAAATTTAGGTGATTGGTACTTTACAGGTAATTATCCTACACCAGGAGGAAATCGTGTGGTGAATAGAGCCTTTATTAATTTCTTTGAAGGGAATAAAGAAAGAGCTTATTAATAGTATTCGTTTTAGATAAAAAATAAAGCCTTAACATTTTATGAATGTTAAGGCTTTTTAATTAAGCGGTTAAGTGATTACTTACCTTCAGCATAGCGTTTTGATACCTCAGTCCAATTAATCACATTGAAGAAAGCTTCAACATAATCAGGTCTGCGGTTTTGGTAATTCAGGTAGTATGCGTGTTCCCATACATCTAGACCTAAAATTGGAGTTCCTCCACATCCTACCTCTGGCATTAATGGATTGTCCTGGTTAGGTGTACCGCATACTTCTAACTTTCCACCTTCATGAACACAAAGCCATGCCCATCCAGAACCGAATTGTCCTTTTGCAGCATCACTAAATTTATTTTTAAAATCTTCAAATGATCCAAAAGATTCGTTGATGGCTGTTGCTAGTTCTCCATCAGGATTTCCACCACCATTAGGAGACATTACTTCCCAAAAAAGTCTGTGATTATAAAAACCACCACCGTTATTTCTAACAGCTGTATTGCTCATGTCTAGATTTGAAAGAATGTTCTCGATAGATTTTCCTTCTAAATCGGTTCCTTCAACGGCATTGTTCAATTTTGAGGTGTAACCTGCGTGGTGCTTTCCATGGTGAATCTCCATGGTTCTTGCATCAATGTGTGGTTCTAGTGCATCGTGTGCATATGGTAAATTTGGTAGTTCAAATGACATATCGTGTAATTTTTAGTGTTAATGTTTAAAGTGCTAAAGTTAAACACAATAGCCTAAGTGTTAAAGTATTTATTGTTATAAATTCCCTAAACAGTGACAACTATTTCATAATCATATAAAAGCGGTGATTAACTTTCTTATTTTTGAATTATGACGCAACAACCTACCACCATATACAGCGCTAGTGCAGGATCAGGTAAAACATATACGCTTGCCAGGGATTTCTTAACCAAGTTACTTTCACAAAAAACAAATCGAGGATACCGCTACATCCTTGCTGTCACCTTTACTAATAAAGCTGTGGCCGAAATGAAGACTAGAATCCTAGAATATCTTAAAGAATTAGGGCAAGCAGAATGGAGCGATAAAATTGTGCCTATTGCCCAACATGTTCAATCACAATCAGGATTGAGTGAACAGCAACTTAAGGATAAATCTCATAGAGTACTGCAATATTTACTACATGATTATGCCGCTTTTGATGTAGTTACTATTGATACATTTAATCATAGGTTGTTGCGCACGTTTTCAAAAGATATGAAGTTGCCTGATGGATTTCAGGTGGCACTTGACACAGATGAATTAATTGAGAAAGCGGTTAATCAGGTCATCGATAGGGCAGGTAACGATAAACAACTTACTAATATATTAGTAGAATACGCTCTTGAAAAAATAGATAATGATCGCAGTTGGAATATAGCTATTGATTTACAAAAAATGGCTAAACGCATAGGTTCTGAAAATAACTACCGGTATTTGAAGGACTTAAAAAGCAAGGATATTAGTGATTTTGTTCGCTTTCGCGAAAGCGTAAAAAAGAAAATTCACTCCTTACGTCAATCAATCACCGATGGAGCCATTGAAATTGATTCTCAACGATTGAAAATGGGATGGACGATTAACGATTTTTCGTATAAATCGACTGGAGCAATTGGGCAAATTCAAAAATTAAGTGATGGTAACTGGGATTTGAAACTATCTTCTAGGCTGCTCAATGCTAATGAAGGTAATTTACTACCAAAGTCAACAAGAATTGAGTTGACAGACTCGTTCATAAAACTTATTGATGATTATATACCGGTTTACAAGAGCAGTATGCAACAATTGTTCTTATTAAATAATATTTACAATAGTCTTGTGCCATTGTCCTTATTAGGTGTGATTGCTAGAGAGATAGAAAAAATCAAGGATAAAGAAAGGCTGCTTCCTATTTATGAGTTTAATACCTTATTACGTGAACAGATTAAGGATGAGCCGGCTCCTTTTATTTATGAGAGGCTAGGTGAGAAGTACCGTCATTATTTCATTGATGAATTTCAAGACACTAGTGTGATGCAATGGCAAAACATGCAACCGCTTATTGCTCATGCTGTTCAAAGTATGTCTATAGATGAACAAGGTGGTACATTGATGTTAGTAGGTGATGCAAAACAAGCCATTTATAGATGGCGTGGTGGTGACGTGAATCAATTTTTGGAATTGATGAGCTCGCAGGAATTATTTTTTACTGGAGTTAATAAGGAACCTTTAGAATTTAATTGGCGTAGTTATGATGAGATTGTAAATTTCAATAATGATTTTTTTACGTTTTTGGGTAATAAACTTCAAAGTCCTGTTTACAATGAACTTTATAGAAATTACCTGACGCAAAAAACTTCTAACAAGCCAGGTGGTTATGTTCAAATAGATATTCTTAAGGATGATTATTTGGATTATCTGGACCCAGAAAAGCTTATTCCAGAAGTTAGTAAGGCTAGTAGTTATCATGTGCTAGAACAAATTAAACATGCTAGGACAGCGGGATATTTGAATGATGAAATTTGTATCCTGGTTCGCAATAATTCTTTGGCAAGTGAAATAGCTCGATTTTTAGAATTGAATGGTGAGCGAGTTGTATCAGCCGAAAGTATGTTGGTTAGTCACTCTCCAAAGGTTGCTTACTTAGTTGCGCTATTAAATTATATAGCTAGTGATCAACCAGAGCTTAAGTATAATTTTCTGCTAGAGCACAGTTTAAATTCAGGGACTGAGAATAGACATGATTTCATTAATTCTTTAATGAATAAATCACAAGAATCAATTTTTCAGGAGTTATTTGACCTGCCTTCATTAAGGGATGAATTAAGTAGGCGTTCTTTGTATAGTTTCGTTCAATGGTTAGTAGAGTGTACCGCAATCATGCAAATGCAAGATGCTAGGCTTTCACAATTTTTGGAAATGGTGTTTGAATTTTCAAGTCAAAATCAAACTGGTCTTACAGGCTTGTTGCAGCATTGGGACACTATTGAAAATAAGCTGAGCTTATCTGGTAGCGATACGACTGGAGCTATTCAAGTTATGACAATTCATAAATCTAAAGGTCTTGAATTTCCTGTTGTAATTGTGGCTGGTTGTGATACCAAATACAACGATCTTAAAAGAACTAGTGAGTGGTTACAAGTCGACCCAAATGATTTTGAAGGATTTGAATATTTGTTGTTGTCCATGAAAGAAGAATGTGAGCAGTATCCTGATCCTGTTCCAAAACTATATGAACGCAGTTTAGAACAAGAAAAGCTTGATAACATTAATGTTTGGTATGTTGCCTTTACTAGGTCGGTAGAACGACTGTATATTAATACGCAGAAGCCTTATAGTAAAAAGGATACTATGTTTGAATTTTTGGAACAATATGTTAATGATTCAATGTTGTTATCCAGTAAGGAGTTTGAAAACTTTACTAGTTATGCGCTAGGTCAGGATGAGAAGCTCTCCACTAGTCATGCACTTGATATGCCTATGTATTTGGATCAATTTCATTCAAATAGCAATCATTCTGGTATTCAAATAAGCACTAGAAAAGGGCAGTTATGGTCAACTGGTAAAGAT
Organism: Nonlabens sp. SY33080; assembly: GCF_011784885.1. Lineage (NCBI taxonomy): Bacteria > Pseudomonadati > Bacteroidota > Flavobacteriia > Flavobacteriales > Flavobacteriaceae > Nonlabens > Nonlabens sp. SY33080. The sequence continues at coordinate 1,799,981 of NZ_CP050461.1, read as the reverse complement.
ATTTCCATCGAAAGAGGAAACTTGATTCATCATTATCTAGAAAAATTAATAACTCAGGAAGACCTAAGTAATGTTAAAGAATTAATTCATCAGTCTACTACGCTTTCCAAGGACGAAAAGCTAGAATTGAGCTCAACTTGCGAAAAACTCATAGCTCATGACGAAATGAAAGACTATTTTAATAATAAGTTCAAGGTGTTGATAGAAAGGCCGATTATTGATAAAAATGGTTTCAAATTTATACCTGATAGAGTGGTAATTTATAAGGATGAGGTTACTATTATAGATTATAAAACAGGAAAACCAGATATTTCACACAAAGAACAGGTGGACCATTATGGTATTCTTTACGATAATATGGGATATTTAGTTACCAGCAAGGTTTTGGTTTATTTAGATACGATGACCATTATTAAATGGTGAGCTAGGTCTTATCTTTGTTGTAAAATTAAGTTTATGTACGGATCAATTAAAGAACATTTACAAAAAGAAATCGCCGAAATTAAAGAGGCCGGATTATATAAAAGGGAACGTATAATAACTTCTCCTCAAGATGCGGTAATAACATTGAATGACGGTAGTGAGGTGATTAACTTCTGCGCCAATAACTATTTGGGACTGTCATCTCATCCCGAAGTGGTTGAGGCAGCAAAAAAATCATTGGATTCTCATGGGTTTGGAATGAGCTCAGTAAGATTTATATGTGGAACTCAAGATATTCATAAAGAACTGGAACAGAAGTTAGCAGATTTTTATGGAGCAGAAGATACTATATTGTATGCGGCTTGTTTTGACGCCAATGGTGGTGTTTTTGAACCCTTACTCACAAAAGAGGATGCAATTATTTCTGATTCTTTAAATCATGCATCAATAATTGATGGTGTTAGATTGTGTAAAGCAGGTAGGTATAGGTACGCCAGTGGTGATATGTCAGATCTTGAAAAACAACTGATTCAAGCAAATGAAGATGGGGCTCGTTTTAAGGTGATTGTTACAGATGGTGTTTTTTCGATGGATGGATTGCTAGCTCCTCTTGATGAAATATGTGATTTAGCTGATAAATACGATGCTCTTGTCATGGTTGATGAGTGTCATGCAGCTGGATTCTTGGGAGATACAGGAAGAGGTACGCTTGAGGCAAAAGGTGTTTTAGGTCGCGTTGATATTATCACAGGAACCTTAGGAAAAGCTTTAGGTGGTGCTATGGGTGGATATACTTGTGCCAAAAAGGAAATTATTGAAATCCTTAGACAACGATCTAGACCATATCTATTCAGTAATTCATTAGCCCCATCAATTGTGGGAGCAAGTATTAAAGCTTTGGAGTTAATAGACTCTAGTACTGCTTTAATAGATAAAGTGCAAAGCAATACAGCTTATTTCAAAAAAGGTCTCCAAGATTTAGGTTTTGATATAATAGATGGAGATAGTGCAATTGTTCCGGTTATGTTATACGATGCACAACTTTCACAAAATATGGCTGATGCACTATTAAAAGAAGGTATCTATGTAATAGGGTTCTTTTATCCTGTAGTTCCAAAAGAAAAAGCACGAATAAGAGTACAATTAAGTGCGGCTCATGATCAAATTCACCTAGATAAAGCTCTTAAAGCCTTTGAAAAAGTCGGTAAAGAGTTAGGTATTATATAATTAAACATTAAAATTTTGACAAAAAGTCTGAATTTGTGTAAAATATATCGGAAAAAACTTGTAAAAAGTGAGTAAGCCGTTAATTTTGTCCGTAAATAATTTAATAATAACCCCAACATGAAGAAAATACTAAAATATGTTGTTGTAGGAGCTGCCTTAGTTTCTGCGGCGTTTGTAAACGCTCAGGATGCCTCAAATAGATGGTCTTTCTCTATAGGAGTAAATGCTATCGATTTGTATCCTGTAGGAGAAAAAGATCAAGGTCTAGGAGATTATTTTGATCAGTTTTTTAATGTAGATCATTATAACCTTATGCCTGCACCTAGTCGTTTTGAATTAGGATACTATGTAGGTGATGGTATTGTCGCTACTGGAGCTTTCTCTTTAAACAGGATAGATCAAGCAGGTGATACTAAAATTGAAGAGCTATCATATGTAGCTCTTGATGGTGGTTTACGCTACAACTTACGTGAGATATGGAATGGATCTGATGTTTTTAATCCTTATTTAGGAGTAGGTGGTTCATACCAATGGTTAGAAGAAGATGGGTTTGGAACATTTAACGGTACAGCCGGATTTGATATTAAATTGATGGAGAATGTTTTATTCAATGTTAATACTATCTATAAGCATTCGTTTGAAGATGGTCTTCCTAAGCACTGGCAACACTCTGCTGGTGTGAAATTCATTTGGGGTGCTGTTGATACAGACGGAGATGGTATAACTGATAATAATGATAAGTGTCCAGAAACTCCAGGATTAGAAGAGTTCATGGGTTGTCCAGATTCTGACGGTGATGGTATCCAAGACAGTGAAGATGTTTGTCCTAATAATGCTGGACCAGCAGAAAATCAAGGATGTCCTGATACTGATGGAGATGGTGTTCTTGATAAAGACGATCAGTGTCCTGAAACTGCAGGTCTTGTAGCTTTAATGGGTTGTCCTGATGCTGATGGAGATGGAATAAAAGATAGCGCAGATGATTGTCCAAATGTAAAAGGTCTTGCTGCATTCAACGGATGTCCTGATACTGATGGAGATGGTATAAAAGATTCTGAAGACAAGTGTCCTAAAACTCCAGGTGTTAAGGAAATGCAAGGTTGTCCTAAGCCTGCTGTACCTACTCAACAAGAGCAAGCACAATTAAACGAATATGCTAAGACTATTCTTTTTGATACGGCTAAAGCTTCTATCAAAAAGCAATCTGAAGAAGTACTAGCAGACATTATTTCAATCTTAAAGAAATATCCAGATGCAAAATTCTCTATCGATGGTCATACTGATAGTAGAGGTTCTGATAGCTTTAATCAAAGATTGTCGAATGACAGAGCGCTTTCTGTTAAAGAATACTTAGTTCAAAACGGTATCCAAGAATTTAGATTGAGTGCAATGGGTTACGGTGAAACTAAACCAATCGCTTCAAACAATACTAAAGCTGGTAGAGCTCAAAACCGTCGTGTTGAGATCAACTTGAAAAAGTAATGTAATATAATTACATACTAATAATAAAAAGCCACCTTATTAAGGTGGCTTTTTTATTGCTCGTTCTTTATCTACGCTTTCGCGAAAGCATAAAAAAATGCCAGAATCAATAAAATGAGATCTGGCATTAATATATTCAATTAAATAATGTTAACTCTGAGGTTTAAGTATAAAGGCATCTGGGAAGTGCTCACGAATTTCTAAAAGTGCACGATCTGCTTCCAGTCGATTTCTGAATTTGCCAATCCAAACTTTATGATTAGGTGATTCCCATTTTAATTCACTGGGCCAAGAAAGATTTAAGTTATCATATTTAGCCTTAGTTTTTGTAGCTACTTCTCGACCTCCGTAGATAAGTTGTATAGTAAACCTGTCCTTAAATTTACCATCCTTTTCTAGGGCTACCTTTTTTGCAAATAATTCATTCACAGTAGTTTCTTCTACTTGTGTGTTGTTTTGTGCAATTGAGTTTATACTAAATGCTATAAAAACAATTGGTAAGATTAATTTTTTCATTCCGACCAGTACTTAGTAAATAAAGGGATATAGATTCTATCGATATCTTTATTTAGACAGATTATAAATTATTTTAGTCAATTTCACTCATGCAAAAATAAACCTTTTATAACCTATTTTTGCAGGAGCTTAAATTCAGTGAATAACTGAAATAATTATGCCAAATTTATTGTAATAATCAATAACGAAATGATAAACAAAAAATTGCATTTTTCTGCATGGCGATTTGTCCTAGCCCTCGCAATTGTGTTGTTCTCAACAACAGCGATGGCTCAAGATGACGCAAGTGCAGGTGAACCGGCAGCAGCTCAGGCTAGTGGAGCAGATGCGGCCAAGGGTAAAGAGCTTTTTAATGCTAATTGTGCTGCATGTCACAAGCTGTACAAAAAAGCAGTAGGTCCTGCGCTTAACGGTGTTTCTGAAAAGTATGACAGAGAATGGTTGTATAAATGGATAAACAACTCTGCAGCGCTTATAGCTAGTGGTGATCCACAAGCGGTTGCACTTTACAACGAGTGGGGACAACAAAACATGAATGCTTTTCCTGGTCTTTCTACTCAGGATATAGATAATATTCTTGCTTATACAGATACTCCAAAGCCAGAAAAAGCTGCTGGTGCTGTGGCAGGTGCTCAGCAAGGTGGTGCAGTGGCAGGTGGTGATAATTCCATGACAAACAATATTATATTGGCTGCTTTAGCTATAGTGTTATTGTTGCTTGTAGTGTTGCTTGTAGTGGTGAATAAAACGCTTAAGCGTTTTGCCGAAGCTAATGGTATCCAGACAGAAATCATTGATGAGGAAGAATTAGATAGAAAGCCTATATGGAAAGCTTTCGTTGAAAATCAATTCTTAGTTCTTGTTACGTCAATTGTCTTGTTGTTTGCAAGTCTGTATTTTGTATATGGAGCAATGATGAGTGTTGGTGTTGATCAAGGTTATGCGCCAGTTCAGCCTATTCATTATTCGCATAGAATCCATGCAGGAACAAATCAAATAGATTGTAAATATTGTCACTCTAGTGCTAGAGAATCAAAGCATTCAGGTATTCCTTCTTTGAACGTTTGTATGAATTGTCACAAGTCTATTGCCGAGGTTTCTGAAGAAACGTATCAAGAAGGTATGAATGAGTATGGTATTGATTACAATAAAGAAATTCAGAAGCTATACAAGGCAACTGGTTGGAATCCAGATGAAATGAAGTATGCAGGTGAAGGTGAGCCAGTGCGTTGGGTAAGAATACACAATCTTCCAGATCTTGCTTATTTCAACCACGCTCAACACGTTACGGCAGGTAAGATAGAATGTCAAACTTGTCACGGTCCTGTAGAGGAAATGGAAGTTATGTATCAGTATTCTCCATTAACTATGGGATGGTGTATTAACTGTCACAGAGAAACAAACGTAGATCTTAAAGGAAATGGATACTACGAGCAAATTCATAAAGAGTTGTCTGAGAAAAGAGGTGGACGTCAATTGACTATCGCTGATCTTGGTGGACTTGAATGTGGTAAATGCCACTATTAATAAAATAGTTATAGAGATATATGGCTACTACAAAGAAATATTGGAAAAGTACAGCACAGCTTCAGGATGATAATGAAATTATCCAAAGCTTAGAGCAAAACGAATTCGCTAGTCCGATACCTACAGATGAGTTCTTAGGTAATGATGAGGCTATGGAGTCTTCAAGTACTTCTAGACGTGACTTTTTAAAGTATGTTGGTTTTAGTACAGCAGCAGCATCACTTGCTGCGTGTGAAGGTCCTGTAATTAATTCGGTACCATACGTTAATCAGCCTGAAAGGATTATTCCTGGTATGGCTAATTATTATGCAACAACCATAGCAAACGGTTACGATTTTGCAAGTGTTTTAATTAAGACTAGGGAAGGGCGTCCTATTAAAGTTGAAAATAATAAAGATGCTGCCTTCCGTGGTAGTGCTAGTGCTAGAGCTCATGCTTCTGTTCTTTCTTTATATGATACTAATAGGTTGCAGTATCCAACTGCAAATGGTGAGCAAGTTGAGTGGTCTCAGCTTGATCGTCAAGTAAAAGAAAAATTGGCAGGTGTTGCTGGTAAAGAGATTGCGATTTTGTCTAGAACTTTTGCAAGTCCTACGTACAACAAAGTGATTTCGAAGTTTAAAGAAGCTTATCCTACCACAACTATTACTGTTTATGATACGGTAAGTGAGGACGCAGCTCTAGATGCATTTAACGCAAAGTACGGCGTAAGAGCACTCACTGATTATGATTTCACCGATGCTGTTTCTATAGTTTCAGTTGGTGCAGATTTTGTTGGTGATTGGCAAGGTGGTGGTTTTAATAAAGGCTATGGGCAGTCACGTGTGCCTAAAAACGGTAAGATGTCACAGCACATTCAGTTTGAGTCTAATATGTCACTTTCTGGAGCGAATGCTGACAGACGTTTCCCTGTAACTCCAACTGAACAAAAGCACATTATTGCTGCTTTGTATAGTAAGATTGTTGGCGGACCTAGTCCAAAGCTTTCTGATAAGCTGTCTAAGGCTGTTGAGCAAGCTGCAATTAGTTTAAAAAGAGCTGGTAGTAAAGCTGTAGTTCTTTGTGGTTTACCTAGTATGGAAGCACAGCTTCTTACGCTTGAGATAAATGAGGCTTTAGCAAGTTCGATTGCAGATGTTAAAGCGCCTATTATGACACGTCAAGGAAACAGAAAAGCCGTTAAAGGTTTGGTTTCTAGAATGAATGCAGGTCAAGTAGGTGTTGTGATATTTGCAGATGTTGATCCTGTTTATAGTTATGATGATAATGACGCTTTCGCGAAAGCGTTAACAAAAGTATCTACTAAGATATCATTAGCAACACGTGCTGATGCCACTGCTGTTAAAAGTGATTATGTAGCAGCAACTCCTCATTACTTAGAGGCATGGGGTGATGCTGAAATAAAAAAAGGGTATGTGTATTTAACACAGCCTACGATTAATACATTGTTTGATACTAGACAAGCGGAAGATTCTCTTCTTGTTTGGGCTGGATCAACGAGTAGTTACAGTGATTTAGTTAAGGAAACAGCTTCTATAAATGGAGCTAGCTGGAACCAATCTTTACATGATGGTTTTTACGCTTATTCTGGTCCTGTTGTAGAAGAAGGAGAAGTTGATGCTCCAGTTTCTTCTACAGTAAGCGCTGCTTCAGCTTTAAGTAAGCTAAGCTCTGCGAAACAACCTAGTAACTATGAACTTGTTTTATATACAAAAGCTGGTCTAGGTGATGGAACCATGGCAAATAATCCATGGTTGCAAGAATTACCTGATCCTATAACTCGTACGACTTGGGATAACTACGTTACTATTTCTCAAAAAGATGCTGAATCATTAGGTGTAGAAAACTATAACGTAGCAAATGGTGCGCTTGATGGTAGTTATGTTAATGTAACGGTTAATGGAAAGACAGAAAAGCTTCCAGCACTTATCCAGCCAGGCCAAGCTCCTGGAACTATCGGTGTAGCTCTAGGTTACGGTAAGAAAGAAGCCATACAGGAGGAAATGCAAACAGGTGTAAACGCTTATCCATTTTATAAAGATGGTTTAAACGTGCAGTCTGCTAGCGTAGCTCTTGCTGATGGTATTCATGAATTTGCTTGTACGCAATTACAAAACACGATGATGGGTCGTGATATCATCAGGGAAACAGATTTAGCTACCTATAAAACGGGTAACAAGGATGAGTTCAATCCTATGCCTGAAGTTTCGTTAAATCATATCGAGACACCAGTAACATCTCCTGATGTTGATTTATGGGAAAGTTTTGACAGATCAGTAGGGCATCATTTCAATATGTCTATTGACTTAAATGCGTGTACTGGTTGTGGTGCATGTGTAATAGCTTGTCATGCTGAAAATAACGTGCCAGTTGTAGGAAAAACCGAGGTTAGAAAATCTCGTGACATGCATTGGTTAAGAATTGATAGATATTATTCTTCCACTGAAAGCTTTGAAGGTGATGAGTCTAAAAAAGACGGATTTGAAGGATTATTTGGAGATAATGGTTCTTTAGGAGGATTTGGTGAATTAGAAATTCCAGCAGACAATCCACAAGTAGCATTTCAGCCGGTGATGTGTCAGCACTGTAATCACGCACCTTGTGAAACTGTTTGTCCTGTGGCTGCTTCTTCTCACGGTCGTCAAGGTCAAAACCACATGGCATACAACCGTTGTGTAGGTACAAGATACTGTGCAAACAACTGTCCTTATAAGGTACGTAGATTTAACTGGTTCTTATACAATGGAAATGATGAGTTTGATTACCACATGAATAATGATTTAGGTCGTATGGTAATTAATCCAGATGTAACCGTTAGATCTCGTGGTGTAATGGAGAAGTGTTCTCTATGTATACAAATGACTCAAATGACAATCCTTGAGGCTAAGAAAGATGGTAGACCAGTTAAAGATGGTGAATTTGCTACGGCATGTTCAAATGCTTGTTCTGATGGAGCCATTACATTTGGAGATATCAACGACAAGGATTCTGAGATATTTAAAGTAAAGCAACAAGACCGTATGTATCACTTATTAGAAGAAGTAGGAACTGAACCTAATGTGATGTATCAGGTTAGAGTGAGAAACGTATAATTAACTAAGAAATTTATTCTAGATAGTATGGCTCATTATGAAGCGCCCATAAGAAGACCTCTAGTAACCGGTGATAAAACCTATACCGATGTTACTCGAGACATTGCAGCACCAGTTGAAGGTGTCGCAAATAAGCAGTGGTGGTTAGTATTTACCATTTCCCTTATTGCTTTCCTTTACGGATTAGGTTGTATCACATATACTGTTGCTACTGGTATCGGTGTATGGGGACTAAATAAAACTATTGGTTGGGCATGGGATATCACCAACTTTGTTTGGTGGGTAGGTATTGGTCACGCAGGTACCTTGATTTCGGCAGTACTTTTATTATTCCGTCAAAAATGGAGAATGGCGATTAACCGTTCTGCGGAGGCAATGACGATATTCTCCGTAATTCAAGCTGGTTTATTCCCGATTATTCACATGGGTAGACCATGGTTAGCATACTGGGTTTTACCTATTCCTAATCAATTTGGTTCTTTATGGGTTAACTTTAACTCTCCATTACTTTGGGATGTATTTGCAATTTCAACTTATTTATCGGTTTCATTAGTTTTCTGGTGGACAGGTTTACTTCCTGACTTTGCAATGCTTAGAGATAGAGCAATAACTCCTTTCAATAAGAAAATATACAGTTTACTGTCATTTGGTTGGTCTGGTAGAGCAAAGGACTGGCAACGATTTGAAGAAGTATCGTTAGTTCTAGCTGGTCTAGCGACTCCGCTGGTACTTTCAGTACACACCATTGTATCGTTTGACTTTGCTACATCGGTGATTCCAGGATGGCACACGACTATCTTCCCTCCATACTTTGTTGCTGGTGCAATCTTTTCTGGATTTGCTATGGTAAATACTCTTCTTATTGTAATGAGAAAAGTTTGTCATCTCGAAAACTATATAACTATACAGCACATTGAGCTTATGAACATTGTAATCATGATTACAGGTTCTATAGTTGGTGTGGCTTATATAACAGAGTTATTCGTTGCTTGGTATTCAGGAGTTGAGTATGAACAATATGCTTTCTTAAATAGAGCAACAGGACCGTATGCATGGGCTTATTGGGCAATGATGACTTGTAACGTATTCTCTCCACAGTTTATGTGGTTCAAAAAATTAAGAACTAGTATTCTTTTCTCATTTGCTATCTCGATAGTAGTAAATATAGGGATGTGGTTTGAGCGTTTTGTGATTATTGTTACATCTCTACACCGTGACTACTTACCTTCATCATGGACTATGTTCTCACCAACATTTGTTGATGCAGGTATTTTCATCGGTACTATAGGATTCTTCTTTGTACTGTTTTTACTGTACTCAAGAACATTCCCAGTAATAGCTCAGGCCGAGGTGAAATCTATCCTTAAAGCAAGTGGTAGTAAATACAAAGCTCTTAGAGATAACAAACAAACGACAACTCACGGTGATGCTTCTGGCGACACTTTAGCTCATCCTAACGCATAATAATTATGGCAGCGTCAAATAAGAAATTACATGTAATGTATACCGATGATGATGTTTTGCTTAATGCAGTTAAGCAAGTAAGAGAAAAGCATTATCATATTGAGGAAGTTTTTACTCCTTTTCCTGTTCACGGTCTTGAAAAAGCTATGGGAATAGCAGATACGCGATTAGCGATTAACGCTTTCTTATACGGATTAGTAGGTCTAGCGGTAGCAACTACTATGATGAACTATATTATGATAGAAGACTGGCCACAAAATATCGGTGGTAAACCTAGTTTTTCATATCTAGAAAATATGCCAGCATTTGTACCTATTATGTTTGAACTTACGGTATTTTTTGCAGCTCACCTTATGGTTATAACTTTTTACTTAAGAAGTAGATTATGGCCATTTAAAAAGGCTGAAAACCCAGACGTAAGAACTACAGATGATCATTTCCTTATGGAAGTTGATGTAAAAGGTGATATTGAAGAAATGTCTCGTTTTATGTATGACACTGGAGCAACAGAAATTAAAGTAATCGACAAAGAAGAGCACTAATGAATAGAATTTTTAAAACATTCATTTACGCAGCATTGGGACTTGTTATGGTTTCTTGTATGAATGATAACGAAACAAGTACTAAAACAGATCGTTCTGTTCAGTATTTCCCAAACATGTACAGGTCAGCTGGGTATGAAACTTACCAAGAGGCTGAAATTTTTCCTGGTAATGTAGAGGCCCAAAAACCTGTTGAAGGAACGATTTCTAGAGGTTGGATGCCGTATGATTATGAAAATAATAATGAAGGTTACGCTTCCGCGAAAGCGAACTTAAATAACCCATTACCGTATACCGAGGCTAACCTAGCAAAGGGTAAAGAATTATACGATATATACTGTGCTGTATGTCACGGAACAAGTGGAAATGGTAAAGGAATATTAGTGAAGAATGAAAAGATCCTAGGTGTTCCTAGTTATGACAGTAGAGAAATAACTCAAGGTTCTATATACCATGTTATGTATTATGGTATAAACACTATGGGATCCTATGCTTCACAAACCTCGATTGAGGAAAGATGGCAAATCGCTCATCATGTTGATGCACTTACTCGTGATCTTAAAGGTGAGGAAAAAAGAGAATTTGTAAATGGAGATGATGCTGGTAAGGCTCCTGTTATGGAAGCACCTGCTGATGAAACTCAGCAAGCTGATTCAAACGATACTGATAACAATTCAACAACAACTGAAGGCGAGTAAGGCCGTAAATAGATATTTATGTATACGCTATCAAGTAAATTAAAAGTTTTTGCAGGAATACTGTTTGTAGTAGGTCTTATTATGACTGTGTTTGGTTTTATAAACCGTCCAGCAGATCTTGCAGAAGTAGAACAAATGCTGGAAAACGAGCATCATGGTGATCATCATGGAGCAAGTACAGTAAATTTTGAGGATGCCACGAATGATCATCATAACACTCATGGTGAGGAATCACACGGTGATGAAGCTCATGGTGAATCTCACGAAATGTCACATGCCGAGCATGTTTACCACCAATTAACTAACAGACCTTGGTCTGCTGTGTATGTTGCAGCATTCTTTTTCTTTATGATTGGTTTAGGTGTTTTAGCCTTTTATGCTATTCAAAAAGCTGCTCAGGCTGGTTGGTCTCCTGTGTTGTTTAGGGTTATGGAAGGTATCAGTAGTTATATACTGCCTGGAGGAATCATCATGTTTATTTTATTGTTAATATCTGCATTTCATTTAAACCACATTTTTATATGGATGGATGAAGATGTTGTAGCACACGATGAGATTATTCAAGGTAAAACCGGCTTTTTAAATATTCCATTTTTCCTTGCAAGAGCTGCAGCATTCTTAATAGGATGGAATTTATATCGTTGGAACATTCGTAAGTTCTCATTAAAACAAGATGAGGCAAAAGATGGTGATATTGCATGGTATAAAAAAGGTTTTAAGCACAGTGCAGCATTTCTTGTATTCTTCATTGTAACCGAATCAATAATGTCATGGGACTGGATCATGAGTTTTGATCCACACTGGTTCTCAACATTGTTTGGCTGGTATGTTTTTGCAAGTATGTTTGTTTCTGGAATTACCACTATTGCTTTAGTAACAATTTATCTTAAGTCAAAAGGATATTTGGAGTTTGTTAATGACTCACACATACATGATTTAGCTAAATTCATGTTCGGTGTTAGTATTTTCTGGACATATTTATGGTTCTCTCAGTTTATGCTTATTTGGTATTCTAATATTCCAGAGGAAGTAACTTATTACGTAACTCGTATAGAGGATTATAACTTAGTATTCTTTGGAATGGTAGCAATTAACTTCTTGTTTCCATTGCTTATACTTATGAATTCTGACTTTAAGAGAATTAACTGGTTTGTTGTAACAGCAGGTTTATTTATACTAGTTGGTCATTATTTAGATATTTACGTTATGGTTATGCCTGCTACAGTAGGTGCATCATGGTTCATAGGTTTACCAGAAATAGGATCATTCCTAATGTTTGGTGGAATCTTCTTATTCTATGTGTTTAACACCATTTCTAAAGCACCATTATTGGCCAAAGGAGATCCTTATTTAAAAGAGAGTAAGCATTTCCATTATTAATCTACTTAACAAAAGAAAACTATTGAAATGACAGCATTTCTTATCATATTAATCGCAGCTTTAATTGCCGTTTCAGCATGGCAAATTTCAAAGATTGTTAGTTTAGGTAAAGCTTCATCTGGTTCCAATGGTGCCGAGGCTCAAATAGCTAACGATGAAGATAACAAACGTAATGGCCAGTTCATGCTATACTTTGGTATCGGTATTTACATCATGATGATCGCATGTTTTATTGCGTATGATGATTTTTTCTTACCTGATGCAGCATCTGAACATGGTACTGAGTATGACAGCCTTTTATTTACTTCTACAATTATTATCATGATTGTACAGGTGCTTACCCAAGGTTTATTACACTATTTTTCTTATAAATACCACGGTAAAAAAGGTCAAAAAGCCTTGTTTTATGCCGATAACGATCGTTTAGAGTTTATTTGGACAGCAATTCCGGTAGTAGTTCTTGCTGGACTAATTTTATGGGGTTTATTCTCATGGAATGACATTATGGACGCTAACATGGATGATGATCCAATCGTTGTAGAGGTTTATGCTTACCAGTTTGGTTGGAAAGCTAGATACAGCGGTGCTGACAATACGTTAGGTGATGCAAATGTTAGATTTATTGAAGGTGCTAATCAATTAGGAGTTGATCCTACCGATGCCGACGGTCAAGATGACGTAGTAACTACAGAATTACACTTACCTGTTGATCGTCCAGTGCTTTTCAAGTTTAGAAGTCAGGATGTTCTACACTCAGCATACTTTCCACATTTTAGAGCACAGATGAATGTGGTTCCTGGAATGGTTACTCAATTTAAGTTTACTCCTACTGTAACTTCTGAAGAATATAAGAGTACAGAGTTTATGACGGAAAAAGTTAGTAAGATTAATGAAATTCGTCGACAAAGAAGTAAGGAATTAGAAGCTAACGGCGACGTAGCTTTAGATCCATACGAGTTTGAGTATTATTTACTTTGTAACAAGATTTGTGGTGCCTCACACTACAACATGCAAATGAAAATAGTAGTTGAAGAGAAGGAAGACTTCGATGCATGGATTGCAGAACAAAAAACAATAGGAACAACTTTAGCAAACGCTGAAAATTAAAATTATGGGACAGGCTATTTCAGTTTCAACAGAAAATGCACATGATGATGGACACCACCATCATAAAGAAACATTTGTAACTAAATATATCTTCTCTCAAGACCATAAGATGATTGCAAAGCAATATCTTATTACGGGTTTGATTATGGGAGCAATAGGTATAGCAATGTCTATACTATTCAGAATACAATTGGCATATCCAGAGCAGCCTAATGCTTTGTTTTCACTTTTCTTAGGTGAAAGATGGGCAGAAGGTGGTGTAATGAATCCTAATATGTATCTAGCACTTGTAACGCTGCATGGTACAATTATGGTATTCTTTGTACTTACAGCAGGTTTGAGTGGTACTTTCTCGAATTTCTTAATACCGCTACAGATTGGTGCTCGTGACATGGCATCTGGATTCCTAAACATGGTTTCTTATTGGTTGTTCTTCTTGTCTTCAGTAATAATGATTGCTTCATTATTTGTTGAAACAGGACCAGCTGCTGCTGGATGGACTATATATCCACCTCTTAGTGCATTAGAAGAAGCTATGCCAGGTTCAGGTGCTGGTATGACACTTTGGTTAGTTTCCATGGCAATTTTCATTGCTTCATCACTTTTAGGGTCTTTGAATTATGTTGTTACTGTAATTAACATGAGAACTAAAGGTATGTCGATGACTAGATTACCTCTTACTATATGGGCGTTCTTCGTGACAGCAATTATTGGTGTAGTATCATTCCCAGTTCTTTTATCAGCTGCTTTGTTATTAATCATGGATAGAAGTTTTGGTACTTCATTTTTCTTATCAGACATTTATATCAAAGGAGAGGTTTTAGCACATCAAGGTGGTTCACCAGTGCTTTTCGAACACTTATTTTGGTTCTTAGGTCACCCAGAAGTATATATCGTATTATTGCCTGCATTAGGTATCACCTCTGAGGTGATTGCAACTAATTCACGTAAACCAATTTTTGGATATCGTGCCATGGTTGCGTCTATACTTGCAATTGCTTTCCTATCAACTATTGTATGGGGTCACCACATGTTCGTATCAGGTATGAATCCATTCTTAGGTTCGGTATTTACCTTTACTACCTTATTAATCGCGATTCCATCAGCTGTAAAAGCCTTTAATTACATCACTACGTTATGGAAAGGTAACTTACAGATGAATCCAGCGATGCTGTTCTCCATCGGTCTTGTTTCTACATTCATTACAGGTGGATTAACAGGTATTATTTTAGGTGATAGTACGTTGGACATTAATGTACATGATACTTATTTTGTTGTTGCTCACTTCCACTTGGTAATGGGTATATCAGCGTTGTACGGTCTTTTTGCTGGGGTTTACCACTGGTTCCCTAAAATGTTCAACCGCATGATGGATAAAAATCTTGGATATGCACATTTTTGGTTAACTGCAATTGGTGCTTATGGCGTATTCTTCCCAATGCACTTTATTGGAATGGCTGGTTTACCAAGACGTTATTATACAAATACAAACTTTCCATATTTCGATGATTTAGCCGATACTAATAAGTTAATAACATGGTTCGCTATTTTCACAGCATTAGCACAGTTATTCTTCGTGTACAATTTTGTTAAGTCTATTTTTTACGGAAAGAAAGCTCCTGCAAACCCATGGAAGTCTAACACTTTAGAGTGGACAACAGGTGATAAGCACATTCATGGTAATTGGGATGGTCCTATACCGCATGTTTATAGATGGGCTTACGATTACAGTAAAGTGAATGAAAACGGTGAGTATGTAATTCCTGGACAAGATTATGCTCCTCAACACATACCTCTTCAAGATGGTGAAGAGGAAATGAATCACTAGGATTTATTTTAAAAATATTAAGCGCCTCTTATAGGCGCTTTTTTTATGTCCTATATTTTACTTCCGTTTTCTTAGAGTGAATAATTATGTTCGCTTTCGCGAAAGCGTATTTATCACAAACATTTCTTTTGTTATTATTTCTATTATCGTAGGACTTATCTTTGAGATATGAATGAATATTTGGACGCGTCTAGTGAAAATTTAAGCAATGAGGAACACGATATTGAACGTGCGTTAAGACCGTTATCCTTTGATGATTTTGCTGGTCAGGATCAAGTGCTCGAGAATTTGAAGGTATTTGTTCAAGCCGCAAATCTTCGAGGTGAGGCATTAGATCATACCTTATTTCATGGTCCGCCTGGATTAGGAAAAACAACCTTGGCACATATTCTAGCCAATGAATTAGGCGTAGGTATCAAGGTTACTAGTGGTCCTGTATTAGATAAGCCAGGTGATCTAGCTGGTTTACTAACTAATCTGGATGAGCGTGACGTGTTATTTATTGATGAAATTCATAGATTAAGTCCGATTGTAGAGGAGTACTTATACAGTGCAATGGAGGATTATAAAATCGATATAATGATTGAAACAGGTCCTAATGCTCGTACTGTTCAAATCAATCTTGCTCCCTTTACATTAATTGGTGCTACTACTAGATCAGGATTACTTACAGCTCCTATGAGAGCTCGCTTTGGTATTCAATCTAGGTTACAGTATTATACTACAGAGTTACTGTCTACGATTGTAACGCGTAGCGCTCATATTTTAAATGTACCTATTGAGATAGATGCCGCTATTGAAATCGCTGGTCGCAGTCGTGGGACACCTAGAATTGCTAATGCATTGTTACGTAGAGTAAGGGATTTTGCACAAATAAAAGGCAATGGTTCTATTGATTTGAATATTTCACAATTCTCCTTGAAGGCACTGAATGTTGATGCGCATGGACTGGATGAAATGGACAATAAGATTTTAACAACATTAATTGAAAAATTTAAAGGTGGTCCTGTAGGAATAACTACCTTAGCTACAGCGGTATCTGAAAATGCCGAAACGATTGAGGAAGTATACGAGCCTTTTCTCATTCAACAAGGTTTCATAATAAGAACACCAAGAGGTCGAGAGGTTACCGAATTAGCCTATAAGCATTTGGGTAAAACCCGACATAATAATCTAGGAGGCTTATTTGATACCTAAAACATGGAAATACCACAAGTACCTTTTATAGAGTTTTTTAGCAAATCCAGACAAATTTATAAGGATCCGTTGCCGTTTCACCGTTATAACTTTAAAAAGTACGGTAAAACGTTTAAGATAAAACCGAAGTCCGGATTGGTCATCCATTTTACTTGCGACGAGGACCTTGCGCAGTACATGCTTCAAAAAAACCAAAAAAATTTTCGTAAGTCTACTTTACAAACAAAAGATCTAGGGAAGTATATAGGTCACGGATTGCTAACGGCAAACGGTGAGCAATGGAAAGCCAATCGTAAATTAATTCAACCAGCTTTCTACAAAAAATCAATCGCTACTCTTATGAACAAGATGGAAGAAGTGGTTGATAAAGAGTTGGGTAATATCAAACCAAATGAGACCCAAGACGTTTTTGAAATTTTCAATAATCTTGCGTTTAAAGTAGTTGCCAAAACTCTTTTTTATATTGAAGATATTGATGATAAGATCAATAGGCTTCAGGAAATTACTGAAAAGGCTCAAAAAATGTTGATTAAGGAATTAAGATTGCCTTTTTTACTTTGGTACTATAAACGAGAATGGTTGTCTGGATCTGGAAGTATTCCCTATCATCTTGAGCTTATTAATGAAGCTAGACAATTGCTTTCAGATATAATTGATGATCGTAAAACTAGTCAAAAGCATTTCGGTGATCTATTAGACATGCTGTTACACAGCACGTATGAGGATGGTTCCTATATGAGTAAGGAGCAACTCATAGACGAAATACTAGTTTTGTTTATTGCTGGTCACGAGACAACGGCAAATGCATTAAGCTTTGCTACTGAACTATTAGCCCAACATCAAAATGCACAAGATTTAGTTTTACAGTCGTTGCAAGATGTTGATAAAGAATCAGACTTGATGACGCAGATAATGCGATCTCAATTTACCAAACAATGTGTTGAAGAAACATTAAGATTGTATCCACCTGCTTATGTAACTGATCGCGTAGCTCTTAAAGATGATGAGTGCGGTTCTATAAAAATTGATAAAAATACCAATTGGTTGATTTCGTTTTATGAGTTACACCGTAGAGAAGACTTATGGGAATCTCCTGATGATTTTAAACCAGAACGCTTCAATCCAGATAGAGTAAAAGAATACAGGAATTTCTATTTTCCATTTGGAGCAGGACCACGTATGTGTGTAGGAAACAACTTTGCGATGTTTGAAATGATAATGGTTTTGAACAAACTAGTAAGTAAGTATCATTTAGTCCCTACCAGAGAAAGGATAGAATACAATCCACTAATTACCCTAAAACCTAAAAAGGCGATGGTTATGTTTAAAGAGCGATAGTCATACGCTAAGTCTGATTTTAATTCTAAGTCTTGCTTCTACCTTCCATCATATCCTAGTCCAGGTCAAAACCAACAGTGACTAGACTAATTCAATTAGTAATAGGTTTCAATAAAAGCCCTAGGTAGAATCAGGAATACTACTTGATTACGCTATGAAGTTTAAAGAACTTACAGTTTTTCTTGCATTCGACGAGCGATAGCGAGAGAAACGCAGGCTGTCTGATAGTGTGCACAACGACACAAACGTTTTGGGAGACATTTACAAAATTTTCAATTATGCTTTCGCGAAAGCATGACGTCAAATCTAAAGTTTTGTAGAATCCCGCTGAATCAATTTAGTTTTTAATACGATTTGTTGATACTCCACAGGTTTATTTCTTTTTTTCAATTTTATTTCTTTGTAAAGTTGTTTAAAAGCGGCTTTTCCCATTTTTACACCAGGTTGATCGATTGTGCTTAAAGTTGGAGAAATAATCGATGACATGAACCAATTACTGAATCCTACAATCGCAATATCTTCAGGAATTTTAATTCCTGCATCGTTGAATTCAGATATAGCTCCTATGGCTACTAAATCCGTGTTTATAAATATACCATCCACATCGTTGTGCTCCTGCATGAGAAGTCTTGCATTTTCTTTACCTTCTTCAAAACTATTATCATCACATTCACATATATAAACTAATGAGGGATCATATTTGATTCCATTGTCGTCTAGAGCTTTTCGGTATCCTAGAAATCTATCTATAGAATTTTGAGGAAGTAATGATCCTCGAAAATGTGCAATTCGCCTACAGCCTATATCTATAAGATGTTGAGTTGCATCATACGCTGCTTTTCTATCATCAATAATTACTTTTGAGCAATTGACTATTTTAGCAATTTTATCAAACATTACTAGCGGTGTATTTGCCTTTATGACATCAGTCAAATGCTTGTATTCAATAGTACCATTTGCAAGAGAAATGATAATACCATCTACTCTTTGATTCATTAAAAGGTCAATTTGTTTTTTCTCTAATTCATAAGATTCATTGGATTGCAGTATAATTACCAAATAACCTTTTTTTTCAGCTTGAGCAACTATTCCTTTAATTACATTAGAGAAAAAGTGATGTACAATTACGGGTATAATAAGACCTATAGTTTTTGATTCCCTAGTTCTTAAATTAACAGCAAACGCATTTGGTTTGTAATTCAGAGTGCTTGCAAGTTCTTTTACTAAAGATTTGGTTTTAGGACTTACATCTGGATAGTCTTTAAGAGCTTTTGAAACAGTGGTAATGGAGATGTTTAATTTATTAGCGATTTCTCTTAATGTGACTTGTTTCATGATGGATTTATCAAAAATATAGCAGCTAAAATACAATAAAAGTAAATATCGAAAACGTTTTCGAAAAAACCGAAAACGTTTTCGGTTAAAATTTTTATTAATAATTCTGTTCTTGTTCTAATTTCGAAAAAGTATTAACTCAACTTTTACTGATAATTAAATTTTACTCAAAATGAATATTAAGAAAACTACATGGGGTATTATAGTGACATTGTTGTTTGCAGCTGTTACTGTTACCGCACAATCGACAATTTCTGGAACTGCAAAGGATATCCAAGGCGAAACACTTCTTGGTGTGAATCTAGTGCTTCAAGGGACTAATAAAGGTGCTGTGACTGATTTTGATGGTAAATACAGCATTGCAAACGTCCCAAATGGAGATTACACTATTGTAGCTACGAGTTTAGGATATGATAAAGTTATTAAAACTGTAAGTGTTAGCGGATCCAATGTTGTTGTTGATTTTGTAATGAAGGAAAATGCGGAGTCTCTAGAGGCAGTAGTAGTTACTGGTGTGACAAATCCTAAAGCAAAAATTGAGTCAAGTGTTTCTGTTACAACATTGAAAACGGAAACAGTTGCTCAAAGCGCGCCTAGAACTACTGCAGAGATTTTTAGAACAATACCAGGAATAAGATCAGAGTCTTCAGGTGGTGAAGGAAACTCAAATATATCTGTAAGAGGTGTTCCTATTTCTTCAGGTGGTTCCAAATACGTTCAACTTCAGGAAGACGGTCTTCCAGTATTATTATATGGAGACATGTCTTTCGCTACTGCAGATATTTTTACAAGATTTGATGCTAACGTTGCTCGTATTGAAGCTATTCGTGGTGGATCTGCATCTACACAAACTTCAAATGCTCCTGGTGGAATTATAAATATTATAAGTAAAACAGGAAAATCAGAAGGTGGTATCATAGGAACTACATTCGGAGCTAATTATGATTCTTTTAGAACTGATTTTTCATACGGAACTGAGGTTGCGGATAATTTATATATTCATGCTGGTGGGTTTTATAGAGTAGGAGAAGGAATAAGAGATGCTGGGTTTACTGCAAATAATGGAGGTCAATTTAAATTGAGCTTGATGAAAGAATTTGAAAATGGATCTGTAAGGGTTTATGGTAAGTATTTAAATGATAGAGCGATAGCTTATTTACCAGCTCCTATTCAAGTTTCAGGAACCAATGCAAACCCTACTTGGGAAGATGCTCCTAATTTTGATGCTACTACCGGATCACTACATACACCTAATTTAACGCAAACCCTACGATTAGGGCCTGATGGTGAGCCTTCACGAGGTGATGTTACAGATGGTATGCATCCCGTGTCTACATCCTTAGGAATTGCAGCGAAGTTTGATCTAGGAAATGGCTATAAAGTTTCTAATAACGGTAGATTCTCTGCAAACAGTGGAGCTTTCGTATCTCCTTTCCCATCGCAAGTAGGTACAAGTGCGTTAATTGCTGACTCTTTTGGTGCTGGATCTACGTTACAATTCACGGATGGTTCGCCAGTAGGAGCAAATAGTCTTGTGGCGCGTATTCATATGTTTGATGTTGAGTTAGAAAACTTTAATAACTTCATGAATGATATTAAATTATCAAAATCATACAACAACCTAGACATAACATTAGGTTACTTTAAATCCATTCAAAATGTTTCAATGAACTGGAGTTGGAATTCTTACCTACAAGAAGTAAAAGGGGAGAATGCTAGATTGATCAACGTTTTTGATCCTGCAGGCGCTCCTTTAAGTGAAAATGGATTATATGCTTATGGAACACCTTTTTGGGGTAACCTTGCAAGAAATTATGATACACAATACAACGTCTCTGCTCCATATTTAAATATTGCATTAGAGGCAAGTGAAAGTTTAAATTTTGATGCTAGTGTCAGATTCGATTATGGTAAAGTAGATGGAGCATTTTCAGGAGGTGTAGAATCTACTATAGATATAAATAATGATGGTGTTATTTCAGCACCAGAACAAGTGGTTTTTAGTGTAGATAACGCGGCTCCTACAAATGTAAATTACAATTATGATTACTTCTCTTATTCATTAGGTGTCAATTATAAACTACAAGAAAGACAAGCTGTTTTTGCACGTTATAGTAGAGGAGCATCTGCAAAGGCAGATCGTATTTTGTTCTCGGGATTAGACTACCAAAATTCTGATAGAATCAACGCTCTAGATTTCCTTAATCAGGCAGAAGTGGGGTACAAGCAAGGATTTGATAATGGTGCTATTTATGTTACGGGATTTTATTCTTCAACTACAGAACAAGCAGGGTTCGAGGCTACAAATCCGGATCTAATTATTGATAATGATTACAAATCCTTCGGTGTAGAGGTAGAAGGTTCATATAGGTTGAAGGATTTAACTGTTAGAGGTGCGATTACATATACAAATGCAACTCTTGAGTCAGGAGATAACGAGGGAAATAAACCTAGGAGACAACCAGATTTCATTTATAATTTGATACCTTCTTATAACTTTGGCGTTGAAAAGCAAAATTCCATAGGATTAAGCTTTATAGGACAAACAAAAGCATATGCGCAAGACACTAATGAATTAATTATGCCTGGATTTGTAATAGTAAACGGATTTGTAAACATGGGTATAACTAAAAACTTAAATGTAAATATGTCTGCAAATAATATTTTTGACACATTAGGTATCACTGAGTCTGAAGAAGGCTCCATCGTAGAAGGGCAAACTAATTATTTAAGAGCGAGAGCTCTTCCTGGAAGGTCTGTTTCGTTAGGATTGCAATATAGATTTTAATATATTATTTGGTAGTGGTTGTTTTGTTATGGCATAAGAAGGATATTCCACTGTGCTTAATGAAATAAAGATCCACAAACAATTTTGGATTAGGTCATAGAGAAATCTGTAGTAGAATTGGCATTATTTATTTAATGCCAATTTTATTTCCAAAATCCATTTGTCATTGAATTAATATAAACCCTTAAGCACAGAATATTGATCTTGATAAAATTTAAAAAATGATAGGGAAGGTAAAGCTGAATTTTTGGCAAATTTTGCATATGAACGTCGGTTTTTTCGGTATTCAATATAGTTTTGGACTGCAACAAAGTGCGGTGACGCCTATCTATGATTTTCTTGGTGCAACACCAGATCAAATACCTATTTTGCATCTAGCAGGTCCTGTGACGGGATTACTTGTACAGCCTATTATAGGCGCTATGAGTGATAAAACATGGTCACCTAAATTTGGACGTCGAAAACCTTATTTTCTAATAGGTGCATTGTTATGTAGTGTCAGCTTATTACTTTTTCCTTTTAGCAGTTCTTTATGGATGGCAGCTGGGTTGTTATGGATTCTTGATGCTGGAAATAATACAGCCATGGAACCCTATAGAGCTTTAATCGCTGATAAATTGATACCAGAACAGCAGCCTACAGGTTTTCAAATGCAAAGTTTCTTTACAGGTCTAGGACAGGTGCTTGCAAACCTATCGATCGTTGTTTTTCCTATATTTATAATTGGTAAAACAGGTTCATTACCTACATGGGTTTATGCTTCGTTTTTTTTGGGTGCAGCGTTTTCAATAGGATCTGTTTTATGGAGTAATAGCAAAACTGAAGAAATACCTCCTACGGACAAAGAACTTGCTTTAATGCGCGCAGAAAGACGCTCATTTCTAGGGCCGCTTATTGAAATTGTATCTGCTATTAAGGATATGCCTAAGGTGATGTGGCAACTTGCACTAGTATACTTTTTTCAATGGTATGCGCTGTTTTGTTACTGGCAAAACGCTTCAAAGAGCGTCGCGCTTTCTGTATGGAATGTAACACCAGCCAATGAGGAAGTTTATAATGAGGCAGTAAGTTGGACAGGTTTAGTAAATGGTTGGTATAATGTAGTAACGTTTTTAGTAGCATTTGCATTGGTAGGTTTTGCAAAAAAATACAGCCCTAAATTAGTTCATGCGGTTTGTTTATTGCTTGCTGCTGCTGGATTTCTAGCATTTCCTCATATATCTGATAAAAGTTTCTTACTCTTTGCTATAACCGGTTTCGGTATAGGATGGGCGAGTATGATGGGAATTCCTTATTTAATGGTAATTTCTAATATTCCTAAAGAACGTTATGGAGTTTATATGGGTATTATAAATATGATGATAGTAATACCTATGATATTTCAAACGTTGACATTTGGATTTGTACTTAAGAATTTTTTAGGTAACGATCCACGTAATGCTATCACTTTTGCAGGGGCATTATTAATTCTTGCTACTATAGTGACACTGTTTATTCAATCAAGAAAACCTTCTCTACATGAATAGTGTTAAATATAATAAATCAATTGAGTTGCTTCATAAAGCCTCATCTGTGCATGGTTTTGTTGCAAGCGCCTTAGATATATCGAATTATAAAAGGGTGTGGTCTAGAGATGGAGTCATATGTGGTCTAGCAGCACTTGCCTCTGAAGATGAAGAACTAGTCAAGACTTTTGAGAAAACCATCCATACGCTTGCAGCGTACCAACATGATATAGGAACCATTCCGTCTAATGTTGCTTTTAAGGGTAAAAAAGTAGAAGTTAGTTATGGTGGTCTAGCAGGTAGAGTCGATGCGGTAACTTGGTTTATAATAGGAGTTTGCCAGCTAGCACATTATAAGCAAGATCCTCAAATAGTAGAATTATATAAACCTAACATCAATAAATGTCTAAAACTCTTAAATGCTTGGGAATTTAACAACAAGCATTTGCTGTACATACCTTTATCTGGTAACTGGGCAGATGAGTACATTACTGATGGTTATGTATTATATGATCAATTATTGAGATTATGGGCCTTAAAGTGTTACAATCATTTTGAAAATAAGGTACAAATCGATCATAAAATTGATTCTATTATAGAGCAGCTGCAAATTAACTTCTTAGGAGATTCTAAAGCAGAGAAATTTCATCCTAGAGCTTACGAAGCTATGGCTCAAAAGAGTTATTTGCCAGCGTCATTTTCACCATCTGGATATAAAACGCAATTTGATGCATTTGCAAACAGTTTATTCTTGATACTGAACCTAGGTACTTCAGATCTTAAAGAAAGTATAATTGAATACAGTCAAAATTTATTATCTCAAAGCAAACTCCAAGTATTACCGGCATTTTGGCCACCAGTGATGCAAGAAGATGAGCATTGGAACTTATTAAAAGATAATTGTAAGTATGAATTCAGGAACTATCCTTATGAATTTCATAATGGTGGTAGCTGGCCTATGGTAAACGGATTTTATGGATTAGCCTTATGCAGTATGGGATATGAACAAGCAGCTCAAGATTTATTGAGGAATATAAATCAATTAAATGCACTTGAGGAATTTGCCTTTTATGAAAATTTCCATTCTATCACGGGTGAGCCTTTAGGTGTGCCTAAATGTGCTTGGAGTGCGGCAGGAGCAGTAATCCTGCATAAATCATTAAATAATAATTTTAAAATATTAATTGACTAGTGAAGACCATTGATATATTGTGTGTAGGGGAAATATTGATTGATTTTATAGGTCATGAAAAAAATGTAAGTATTTCAGAAACTAAAAATTACCATCGTTTTTTAGGTGGTTCTCCTACTAATGTGGCGGTTAACGCCGTAAGATTAGGGTTGAAATCTGCTATTATCGGCTCTTGCGGAAAAGATGGATTAGGGGATTTTATAGTTGATAAATTAAAAAGTGAACAGGTAAATACCTCACACATAAATAGAGCATCTGGATTACCTACTTCTATTATTTTAATTTCTAGATCTGTAGACACACCAGATTTTACTGCCTATAGAGAGGCAGACTCTGTTATAACAGAAGATTTAATTACAGATGAACTGTTGGATTTGTCTAAGATTTATCACACCACATGTTTTGCTTTGAGTAAAAACCCAGCAAGAGCTACAATTTTAAAAGGAGCACAACGAGCTAGAGAACTTGGTCTGCAACTAAGTATAGACCTAAATTACTCCGAGAAAATTTGGTCTGATCGTAAAGAAGCAAAAAAAGTGATTGCGCAGTATCTGGCTAATAATCCATTACTAAAATTAAGTGTAGACGATTGTTATAGGTACTTTGATAATCACAAATCTGATGAAGAAATTTTTAGTTACTTCCATTCTAAAGGAGTTTCTACGATATGTCTTACCAAAGGTAAAGACGGTGTTGCTGTTTCAGATCTTAAAGAAGGTGTATTGAATCAGGCTGCATTACAAGTAAAAGATGTTAAGGACGTCACAGGTGCAGGTGATGCTTTCTGGGCGGGATTTTTATTTTCCAGGCTCAGTAACAAGTCTCTACTAGACTCTACTACGATTGCTCAAAAACTAGCGACTATCAAACTACAGAATGTTGGGCGATTGCCTGATATAAAAGTTCTTAAAAACGTAATCAACGAATTGGTTTAGTGGATTTGTAAATTTGTAGTAATTGTTCCTGTAGTTATATTGGTTTGTTTTATATGGTATAGATTGGATTATTTTTTACTTTTATCATCCTTATATACTAATTGTTGTTGAAACAATAAAAGATAAAATTTATTTCGCTTTCGCGAAAGCGAGTTCCATATTTACCTTAACCTTAGTACCTATCTTAACAATATCTAGTACATTTGTTTTTCATTTTTTTTTGAGCAATTAAACTCAAACCCCATGAGTGAAGAAAGTAAACGTAGAGAAGCATTAGTATATCACGCAAAACCACAACCTGGTAAAATAAAAATTGTACCTACTAAAAAGTACAGTAGTCAACGAGATTTATCTCTTGCCTACAGTCCAGGTGTTGCACAGCCTTGTCTTGAAATAGCTAAGGATAAGGCAAATGTTTATAAATATACTACCAAGGGTAACCTTATGGCTGTAATTTCTAATGGAACAGCTGTTTTAGGTCTTGGTGATATTGGCCCAGAAGCATCTAAACCTGTAATGGAAGGAAAAGGGCTGCTTTTCAAAATATTTGCTGACCTAGACTGTTTTGATATTGAGGTTGATACCACAAATGTTGAAGAGTTCATTCAAACTGTGAAAAATATTGCCCCAACTTTTGGTGGGATAAATTTAGAAGATATCAAGGCTCCAGAGGCTTTTGAAATAGAACGCCGTTTAAAAGAGGAGTTAGATATCCCAGTAATGCATGACGATCAACATGGTACAGCCATAATTTCAAGTGCTGCGTTACTCAACGCGCTTGAACTTGCTGATAAAAAAATAGAAGACGTAAAAATAGTTGTGTCAGGAGCTGGTAGCGCTGCCATTTCTTGTACCAGCCTTTATGTAAAACTAGGAGCAAAGAAGGAAAACATCATGATGTATGATGTGGACGGTTTAATTACAACATCTAGGACAGATCTTGGTGATATGCAAATGCAATTTGCAAGAGAGATGGATACCGTATCCATGCGCGAGGCATTTAAGAATGCCGATGTGTTTTTAGGTCTTTCAGTAGGGAACATTGTTGATGAGGACATGCTATTGAGCATGAATGAAAACCCGATTGTATTTGCCATGGCAAATCCAGTGCCCGAGGTTGATTACAACCTAGCTATAGCAACCCGTGATGATATCATTATGGCAACAGGGCGAAGCGATCACCCTAATCAAGTAAATAACGTATTAGGTTTTCCTTTTATTTTTCGTGGAGCGCTAGATGTAAGAGCAACTACAATTAATGAAGAAATGAAACTAGCAGCTACTCATGCTATTGCTAGTCTTGCTAAAGAACCAGTTCCTGAACAAGTTAATATCGCCTATGGCGAGCTCAAACTTACCTTTGGTAGGGATTATATAATTCCAAAACCCTTTGATCCTAGATTAATTTCAACCATTCCGCCAGCTGTTGCAAAAGCAGCCATGGAAACAGGAGTTGCCAAAGAACCAATTCAAGATTGGGAGAAATACGAGGAGCAATTGCTCACACGTATGGGCTCAGATAATAAGCTTGTCAGGCTTATTTTAAATAGAGCAAGGACAAATCCTAAAAGAATTGTTTTTGCCGAGGCCGATCAACTAGATGTACTAAAAGCAGCGCAAATTGTTTTAGAAGAAGGAATAGGAACACCTATACTTTTGGGACGCAGGGAAACAATTGAAGAACTTAAAGAGGAACTTGAGTTTGATCAACCTTGTTTAATTATTGATCCCAAAAGCGATGAAGAAAAAGCTCGCAGAGATAGATATGCTGAAGAGTTTTGGAAAATAAGAAAGCGTAAAGGGGTTACTTTATTTGATGCCGGTAAATTTTTAAGACAGCGCAATTATTTTGCGGCGATGATGGTAGAAATGGGTGATGCCGATGGTTTAATCACTGGATTTGCTCAGTCCTATCCTCGTGCCATCACACCTATGTTAGAGATTATAGGTCGCGCACCAGGAGTTGACAAAGTAGCCAGTACCAATTTAATGATCACACAACGAGGTCCTATGTTTATTTCAGACACCTCTATAAACATAGATCCAGATGCTATTGAACTTGCAAAAATCGCACAAATGACAGGCCGTACAGCCCAGTTGTTTGGTATCACGCCTAATATCGCAATGATAAGCTACGGGAACTTTGGGTCTTCAGAACATCCTAATGCTGTTAAAGTACGCAATGCGGTAAAATATTTACATCAATATTATCCCGATCTAGTAGTAGATGGAGAACTACAAGCCGATTTTGCTTTAAATTCTGAATTACTTCAGGACAAGTTTCCTTTTTCAAAACTTGCAGGTAAAAAAGTGAATACATTAGTGTTTCCTAACCTTGAAAGTGCAAATAGTACTTATAAAATGATGAAGGAACTTAACGGTATTGATAGTATAGGTCCAATCCTTTTAGGTTTGCAAAAACCCGTACACGTAGTTCAATTAGGAGCTAGTGTGGACGAGATAGTGAACATGGCTGCCGTGGCAGTTATAGATGCACAACAAAAGGAGTCCTATAACCGTTCATTGCAGTTAAAAAGGTCGCAACAACCGCAATAGATTATTTTATTACATTTGAAACACAATTAACCAATTATGATTGCACAACTTCAGGGCAGGCTAGTAGAAAAAAACCTGACCGATGTAGTAATTGATTGCCATGGAGTAGGATATCTAGTAGAAATATCACTGCATACATATTCACAACTGCCAGACAACGAGCAGTGCAAGTTGTATACTTATATGCAAGTACGTGAGGATGCACACAGGTTGTTCGGTTTTGCCGAAAAAAGTGAACGAGAAATCTTCAAACTATTACTGTCCGTATCTGGAGTTGGTGCAAATACAGCTCGTACCATGTTATCCAGTGTTGCGCCCACACAAATTGCACAAGCCATTGCTAGTGAAGATGTGCGCACGATACAAAGTGTAAAAGGTATAGGTGCAAAAACAGCGCAACGTGTTATACTCGATCTTAAGGATAAAATATTACAAGTATTAGATAATCCAGAAATTTCTATTGTTGCAAGCAATACTGGCCGTGATGAAGCGTTATCTGCACTAGAAACTTTAGGCTATGCTCGCAAGCAGGCTCAAAAAGTCGTGGATAAAATTTTGAGCAATCAACCAGATGCCACAGTAGAAGATTTGATTAAACAAGCATTAAAACAATTATAGGATTTGGGATATAGGTATTTTAAAATGAAGCTTTTACCTGTTTTAATAGCTCTTTTTTGTTTCGCTTTCGCGAAAGCGCAACAACCCACAACACAAGAGAACGATTCTATACCTAATGGAGTCGAATTAGGTAAATTAGAATTACCAGATCCACCTTCCATAACCAAAATGTATGAATATGATCCAGTAATGGATAGGTATATTTTGAGGACTACATTTGCTGGCTATCAATTGGATTATCCCTTTGTACTTACCAGAGAGCAGTATTTACAGCGTGCTATGAAAGAACAAATGAAAAGTTATTTCATTGAAAAAGCACAGGCAATTGCAGGAAAAACGGATGAGGATAAGGAGAAGCAAAAGAATCTTTTACCCAATTTCTATGTAAACTCGGCTTTGTTTGAAAGTATCTTTGGTGGTACAGAGATATCGGTGGTTCCACAAGGATCTGTAGAGGTAGATCTAGGGCTGCTTTTTAACCGTAGTGATAACCCTAGTTTTTCCCCAAGAAATAGACAGAATACCACTTTTGATTTTAACCAGCGTATTAATTTATCACTTGTAGGTAAGGTAGGTACTAGGCTACAGGTTAATGCTAACTACGATACTCAAAGTACCTTTAATTTTCAAAATCAAATTAAACTTGATTACACACCTACTGAAGATGATATTTTACAAAGTATTGAAGTAGGTAACGTGAATATGCCACTTAATTCTCAACTTATTCGTGGTGCGCAAAGTCTTTTTGGTATTAAAACAGAATTGCAATTTGGAAAAACGAGAATTACTGCTGTTTTTTCAGAACAACAAAGTGAGGCTCGTACAGTACAGGCTCAAGGTGGAGCATCAATTAATGAATTTGATTTCTTCTCGCTGGATTATGATGAGAACAGGCACTTTTTCCTAGCTCATTATTTTAGGGATAATTACGATCGAACCCTAGAAAATTATCCATTTATAAATACAAATGTACAAATCACAAGAGCCGAGGTTTGGATTACCAATCGTGGTAATCGTACTCAAGATGTACGTAATTTAGTAGCTATTCAAGATTTAGGTGAGTCAGATGGTGAAAATATTGGTCTAGACGTTGTTCCTCCTGGTTTTGTTAACGTTACAGAAGGTGCTTATCCTGACAATTCAAATAACCAATTCAACCCTAGAGGAATAAATGGTTCTACTAGTTCATTACTCAATGAGCAAATTAGAGACATAGGAACAGTCCAGCAAGGTTTTGGTGGTGCACAAGTAAATGAGGGTTTTGATTATGTTTCCTTAGAAAATGCAAGGAAATTAGCACCAAATGAATATACCTTAAACACGCAATTAGGTTATATATCTTTAAGACAAAGATTGAATAACGATGAAGTACTTGCAGTTGCTTTCCAGTTTACTGCTGGTGGTAAGGTATATCAAGTAGGAGAATTTGCTAATGATGGTGTAGTTGCAACCAATGTAGACGCAAACACGAATCCTGGGCAAGTAGCTGTTAACAACCAAAATCTAGTAGTAAAGCTACTTAAGAGCAACTTGGTAACCGTTACGGAGCCATCTTGGGACCTTATGATGAAAAATATTTATAATCTAGGTGGATTTCAATTATCACCAGAGGATTTTAGATTAAATATCTTTTACCAGTATCCACCAGAGTTAAATTATATAACAGCTGCTCCTGGAACACTAACTAATCCACCAGTTGCTTTACCTAGTGACGTTGAAGAAACCACATTAATTAGAGTATTTGATTTAGATAGATTAAATCAACAAGGAGATCCGCAACCTGATGGTGATGGTTTCTTTGATTACGTACCTGGTTTGACAATCGATCCAGAAAATGGGCGTATTATTTTCACGAGTGTAGAACCTTTTGGTGAATTTTTATTCAATAAGTTAGATCTTACTCCTGGCGCTGGTCCAGAAGATTATAACAACCCATCTACTTATAATGCAAATCAAGAGCAGTATGTATACCGCAATATGTATCGCACGACCAAGGCTCAAGCTCTAGAAAACGCTGATAAGAATAAGTATTTAATTAAAGGTCAATACAAATCAACCGGTCAAGAAGGTATTCCTATAGGTGCTTTCAATGTTCCTAGAGGTTCGGTTACTGTTACCGCTGGTGGACGAACCCTACAAGAAGGTATAGATTATACGGTAGACTATCTAGCTGGTCGAGTTATTATTCTGGATCAAGCGTTACTTAATTCAAACACGCCAATTCAAGTTTCTACAGAGAATAATTCGGTATTCAGACAGCAAACAAAGAGATTTACAGGAATAAATGTAGAACATAAATTTAGTGAGGATCTTATAGTAGGTGGTACTTTTTTGAATCTAAAAGAACGTCCCATTACACAAAAATCTACCTACGGTTTTGAGCCTATTAACAATACTATTTTAGGTGCAAACTTTCTGTACAATACAGAAGTGCCTGTGTTAACCCGACTGGTTAATAAATTACCAAATATTGATACTGATGTTGCTTCAAATCTATCATTAAGAGGTGAAATTGCGTATTTATTTCCTGGCTCGCCAGCTGGTGATAATTTCGGTAATAGAGCAGCTGCTTATGTAGATGATTTTGAGGGTTCTCAAACTACTATTGACATATTAAGTCCGTTTGCCTGGTCGTTAGCGAGTACACCAGTTGATTTTGAAGGTAATGGAAGTTCTTCAAATCCATTAGAGTATAATTATAGCAGGGCCAAAATGTCCTGGTATTCCATTGATCCAATATTCTATGGAACGCAAAGACCAGCAGGTATTACAGATGATGATGTTTCAGATTGGAGAACCCGTAGAGTGTTTATAGACGAGTTGTTTCCTAATGTGGATTTACAACAAGGTCAACAACAAGTAGTAAATACACTAGACCTTGCCTATTATCCAAGCGAGCGTGGTCCTTATAATTACAATCCATCTGCAGCTGGTTCAAACATTCTTCCTAATCCACAGGATAATTGGGCAGGTATCATGAGACAGTTCTCAAGTACCAATTTTGAGCAAAATAATGTGGAGTACATTCAATTTTGGATGATGGACACATTTGCATTTGACCCTACTAATACAGGAGGAACAATTTCTATCAACTTAGGAAGTATATCTGAAGATGTGCTAAAGGACAACCGTAAGCAATTTGAAAATGGATTACCGGATGATGGAGGTACGATATTAACTACATCAACGGCTTATGGAAAAGTCCCTAATAGTCAATCTCTTGTTTACGCATTTGACACACAAGGACAAGAGAGAGCAAATCAAGATATAGGTTTAGATGGTTTTAGTGATGCCGAAGAGATTAATTCCTTTCCTGCTTTTGGTCCAGTAGATCCAGCTAATGATAATTATGAGTTTTATCTTGCTGCTAACGGTGATATAGTTAATCGTTATAGAAATTATAATGGGACAGAAGGAAACTCACCTTCTGAAGTATCTCAAACAAATAGAGGATCAACCACTTTGCCAGATGTTGAGGATATTAATAGAGATAACACCATGAATACCATCGATAGTTATTTCGAATATAATATTCCAGTATTTCCAGGAATGGACGTTAATAACAACGATTACATCTACGATACTAAAACAGTACAAACCGAATTGCCTAACGGAACTCGTATAGATACAAGATGGGTGCAGTTTAGAGTGCCGCTTAATGATCCTAATCGTGAAGTGATTAATGAAATAGCAGATTTTAGAGCTATTCGATTCATGAGAATGTACCTGACAGATTTTAACGTAGATACGCACTTAAGATTTGGTTCTTTGGATCTAGTGCGCGGTGATTATCGTCGTTACACTGCTTCATTAGATGAAACAGATCCTAATGCCGCAGACGACCCTACTGTTTTTGAAGTTGAAGGTGTTAATATTGAAAATAACGAATCTAGAACTCCAATTAGGTATGTATTACCACCAGGAGTTGAAAGAGAAGAATTAAGAACTCAAAATCAAAACATCAGACAGAATGAACAATCGCTAGCTTTAAGAGTTTGTGATTTAGAATCGGGTGATTCGAGAGCTGTGTTTAAGAATATTCGAATTGACATGCGTCAATATGAAGATTTAGAAATGTTTGTCCATGCTGAATCTCTAGTAAATGAACTCGCACTTGCTGATGGTGAGATTGAAGTCTTTGTGAGAATGGGTGTAGATTTCACCCAAAATTATTATGAGGTAAGGTTGCCACTTTCTATTACAGCATTTGGAGCTACTGATCGCAATGAAGTTTGGCCTAATAGTAACAATTTTAAGATTAACCTCGAGTTACTGCAGGAATTGAAAGCTAGAGTACTAGGAAATCCAGCATTAAATGTAAACGAAGCTAATTTCTTTGATCAAGTTAACCTTGGCGGAGATCCTAACGAGGCAGCACAGCACAGTTATGGTATCCGTGGAAATCCAAATTTTGGAGATATACGAGCACTTATGATAGGTGTACGCAATCCAACATCGAACCAAATATGTGGTGAAGTTTGGGTAAATGAAATGAGACTTGCTGGTCTTAAAAACGAAGGTGGTTATGCGGCAACTATGAATCTTGATGCAAATGTTGCCGATTTTGCATCGGTTACTGCGACAGGTAGACGCAGTACAATAGGTTTTGGAGCTATTGAGCAAGGGCCTAACGAGCGAGATCGTGAAAATGTCACACAATATGATATCACAACAAATGTAAGTCTAGGTCAATTGTTACCTAAAAAATGGGGTGTACAATTACCGTTTACTTATAGTATAGGTGAAGAAACAATAACACCGCAATTTGATCCACAGTTTGAGGATATTGAACTGGATACTAGATTAGATAATGCAGACAATGACGCCGAAAGAGACGCTATAAGAGAACAAGCCGAAAATTATACGCGCAGGCAAAGCGTCAATCTTATAGGAGTGCGCAAGGAGCGAACTGGTGATTCAAAACCTATGCCGTATGATATTGAAAACTTTACTTTCTCTGGTAGTTACAATCAAGTAGATCAACGCAACTTTGAAATTGAGCAATATAAAGAACAGTCGGTTAATGCAGGAGCAACTTATAATTATGCGTTTCCTAAAGCCGAGGTTGAGCCTTTCAAAAACATCAGCTTTTTAGAAGGTAAGTACGGTAAATTCTTAAGTGATTTTAATCTTAATTTATTACCTAATAATTTTTCTGCGAGTGGGAATATTGTTAGACAATACAACTTTCAAAAATTTAGAGATCTTCAATTAGATACTAATCCAGTTGATATTGATGGTGATGGTATTCCAGATGCACAAAACATCAGTATCGCTCCATTAACAAATCGCAATTTTACACTCAATCATCAATATGCTATTAATTGGGATTTGACAAAATCGTTACAGTTCAACTTAAGTGCCAATCAGAATAGACTGGTGCGTAGTTACATTGATTCAGAGTCCAATGAAGTAGATCAAGACTATACTTTATGGACCGACTTTTTTGATGAAGGTATTCCTAATCAACACAATCAACAATTACAACTTACTTATAAATTGCCGTTTGATAAGTTTCCTTTTCTCGCTTTCGCGAAAGCGAACTACACTTACACAGCAGATTTTAACTGGCAGAGATCATCGCAACAATTTTCACAATTAGATGATATACCGGATATAGGTAACACTGTTTCAAATGCCAATACGCATCGTATCAACGGTACATTGGATCTAGATAATCTTTATAAATACGTAGGTCTAGAGAAGATTAAATTTGGAAACGAAGCACGTAATGCCCGTAAGAGATCACGCAGCCGCAGTAGAACGCGCACACCAGCTGGAACACCAAATCCCGATCAGGCTAAGGAAGAAAAGGAAAAGAAGATCCCTAAGAAGAACTTTGCAAATCAAGCTCTGAATACTTTAATAGGTGTGGTAACTTCAGTAAAAAGAGCACAAATTAATTATGAGGAAACCAATGGTATGTTCCTTCCAGGTTACACAAATGATATTGGGTTTATAGGAACTTTAAAACCAACTACAGGTTTTGTGTTTGGGTCACAGGCAGAAGTTAGAGAACTAGCCGCAAGAAAAGGTTGGTTAACCTTGTTCCAGGATTTTAATCAACAGTATAGTGAGGTAGCTTCACGCAAGTTTGATTATAACATTAAAGTAGATCTAGTAAAGGACCTAACTCTGGACCTTGTAGGGAACCGTAATTATCAAGAAACCTATCAAGAAAATTATCGAGTAAATCCAACATCCCTACAATATCAATCGTTGACGCCTAATGAATTTGGGAACTTTGATATTTCTACCATTATGATTGGAACTGCTTTTCAAAAAAGCGATATCAATGGCTCAAAAACTTTTGAGACATTTAGAAATAATAGACTAGCTGTAGCCAATAAACTGGCAACGGAATTTTATGGAACCACAACATTTAACCGTGATTCAGATGGGTTTCCTGTAGGTTTTTCACGTAATAGTCAGGAAGTTTTATTGCCTTCCTTTATTGCTGCTTATGAAGGGCGCGATGTTGAAGATCAAGATCGCAGTGCTTTTAGAGATATTCCATTACCTAATTGGACTTTAAAGTACACAGGATTAATGAATCTTAAATGGTTCAAAAAACGTTTTAGAAGATTTTCATTGAATCATGGGTATAGGTCTAGTTATACGATTAATCAATTTCAACGTAATCTAGATTTTGTTGCTGGTAATAGAAATTTTGATTATGATGAAAATGCCACGCTTAATCCAGGATCACTAAATCAAAATGGAGATTTCAAGTCACCACAACTATATTTCAACATCAATTTAACTGAGAGTTTTTCACCATTATTCAAGATTGATTTTGAGATGAAAAATTCAATGTCTATTGCCGTAGAACACCGTAGGGATAGAGCTGTGTCCCTAAGTTTTGATAATAACCTACTTACTGAAATAAACAGTAAAGAATGGATCGTAGGAGTTGGTTATAGATTAAAGGATCTCAAATTTAGGACGAATTGGGGTGGACGCAGTCGTGTGATAAAAAGCGACTTGAACATGAGATTAGATGGTTCAATCAGAGATAATATTACTATAGTAAGATATTTAGATTTTGATAATAGTCAAGCTACTGCTGGACAAACAATTTATGGTTTAAAATTCAGCGCAGAATATGCCTTTAGCCAGGCCTTTACTGGAATTTTCTATTACGACCATACTTTCAGCGAGTTTGCGATTTCGACGGCGTTTCCGCAAACTACTATTCGTAGTGGAATTACATTAAGATATACGTTTGGAAATTAGTAAGTGATTTTACGTAATTATAATGGTAAACTTGTGGCTTAAAAAGCTTAATGTTTTAACTTTACCCCTTTAAAAATTAAATAATGAATATTCCAGCAGAACTTAAGTACACCAAAGACCACGAATGGGTAAAAATAGAAGGTGATGTTGCAACAGTAGGTATCACTGATTTTGCTCAAAGCGAATTAGGTGATATTGTATACGTTGAGGTTGAAACCGTAGATGAAACACTTGATCAAGAGGAAGTTTTCGGTACGGTAGAAGCGGTAAAAACCGTTTCTGACTTGTTTTTACCATTGTCAGGTGAAATTGTTGAATTTAATGATCAATTAGAAGATGAGCCAGAGTTAGTAAACTCTGACCCTTATGGTGATGGATGGATGATCAAAATAAAAATAAGCGACGCTTCACAAGTAGATGGTCTTATGACTGCTGATGCTTATAAAGATCTTGTAGGATAGTGAAGCATTTGCTTAAAGGGGTTGCGCCGGTTTACACTCTAGTGATTGCTTATCTTTCACTAACAAGTTTACCCTTTCCGATTCCTTTTGAGCTCAGTTTTCAAGATAAAGTGTATCATGCAATTGCCTATTCTATTATGGCGATAGTATGGTACTTCTTTTTTTATGTCGGTTATGTTTCAAAGTTTCCTGACTATTCATGGAATATAAAAAACATATTAGAAGATTTTTCTAGAACAGTTGTTATAGGAGCTACGGTATTATCTTTTATAATAGGTGTTCTTATAGAATTAGGTCAAGGATATTTTTCACAAAATAGATCTATGGATATCTTTGACGTTTTTGCAAATGTATTTGGCATCATTATTGGTGCTTTATTACTTTATGTTATCAGTAAAATGTTACAGATAAAAAAATCTTAGCATTAAAAGCTTTTAAGAAAAAATTGAATTATTTATTTTTAGCCACTAAACACCACCGCAATGGAAGTTAAAAAATCAGAAAAGGCAGATTTACGTAAGAATATTACGTTGTATGCTCTTGCAGGACTGGCATTTATGCTTTTGCTAGCATGGCAAGGTTTGGAGTATGAGACAAAAACAGTCGAAATCGAGGAGCCGCCAGTTGAAATCGAAGAATTCGTAATTGAAGAAGAAATTCCAATTACACAAATGCTTGATACGCCACCACCGCCACCACCACCGCCACCAGCTCCAGAAATTCTGGAAGTTGTTGAGGATGATGTAGAAATTGAAGAGGTGGAAATTCAGGATACTGAAACCGATGAAGAAGAAGAAATTGTTGAGGTAGAAGAGGTTTCTGAAGAAGTAGGTGTAGAAGAAGTGATTGCCGATGTACCTTTTGCAATTATTGAAAACGTGCCTATTTATCCTGGTTGTGAGGATAAGAAAAATAATGCCGACCGTAAGAAATGTATGAGTGAGAAAATCACCAAGTTCGTTAACCGTAACTTTAATACAGGTCTTGCAAACGACTTAGGTCTTGAAGGTCGTCAAAAAATATCGGTACAGTTTAAAATCGATAGTAAAGGAAATATTGTAGGAGTTCAATCTCGTGCTAAGCATCCAGATTTACAGAAAGAAGCTGCTCGCGTAATTAATAAATTACCTAAAATGACTCCAGGTATGCAGCGTGGTAGAGCGGTAGGTGTTATTTATGCATTACCAATTATCTTCCAAGTTCAAGACTAGATAATTAAATAAATTTTTAAAAAAGCCCGACTTTCTACAAGTCGGGCTTTTTTATTATCAATAAAACAATGTTTTCATTAAAAGCTTATGGGTTTTATTTTGAATTAACGGTTTTTGGTACGACTCTTGATTTCTGTTCCTAATAACATTTTAAACCATTAATTATGAGTCTCTTTAAAAAAGATACCGA
Organism: Nonlabens sp. SY33080; assembly: GCF_011784885.1. Lineage (NCBI taxonomy): Bacteria > Pseudomonadati > Bacteroidota > Flavobacteriia > Flavobacteriales > Flavobacteriaceae > Nonlabens > Nonlabens sp. SY33080. Next base: position 1,762,133 of record NZ_CP050461.1, on the reverse strand, counting down.
TGCTGCAACATCGGTACTTTCTCGTATCGAGAGAAAGAAATCTATTAACACAAAAGTCAATCCCATTATTAATTTTCAAATAGGGCTGGTAGCAGCGCTATTGCTAGTTTGGATGGTTATTGAAACCACTACCGAAGAAACTAAGCCTGTTCCTGCAATCGTTGGTACTACGATCATAGATGTGTGGGAAGAAGATCATGATGTTTATCGAGTAATTCCAGATAATCCTGTCATTAAACAGCCTATTGCAAAACCTGTAAGAATCGAAACTCCTAACATTATAGAACCGAATAAATTAAAGGTGGTTGATAATAACGAACTTGTTCCTGAAAATGATGACAAAAAAAGGGAAGAAACGCCTGTTACAGAGCCTGCGGTTACGCCAGTTACATCTAGTAAGACAGAAGTAAAAAGCAAACCGACCACATCTACTACCAGCAGTCCTATAATAGCTGTTCAAGAAATGCCGCTTTTTCCTGGTTGTGATGAAGATATGTCAAGAGAGGAAAAGTATAACTGCATGAATGAAAAGATGAAACGATTCATTCAAAGAAATTTTGATACTAGTCTAGCCGAAGATTTATCAGGTCAAGGAGATAAATTTAAGATAGCAACTATGTTCACAATTGATGAAAACGGTAATCCAATTGATATCAAAGTACGTGCTCCTAATGATCGATTAGTAAAGGAAGCTAATAGAGTGATGGCCAAATTACCGCAAATGCAGCCTGGCAAAATCAATAATAAACCAGTTAGGGTGATTTATTCAATACCAATAACATTTTCAATTCAGCAATAAACATCAACCATTTATTGTGATCCCAGACCTGTTTTTTAATATGAGTCTGGGATTTTTTATTCGGTATTATTAAAGTGTATCTTTGAGCCTATAACTTGAATTTATGAGATCAATTCTCTCTTTAATTTTTATACTGTCTTCTATAACAGGTGTAGCTCAAACAAGTATAGAGAAATTCCCTATTTTTAGTAATTGTGAATCAGTTTTATCCAGTGAACTGTCAGGCTGTTTTTATGAGGAATTATACGTGCAGCTTCAAAATAATTATGATCACCCAAAAGATGTTAGCTCTAGTAGTGCGACTATTAGGTTTGAAGTAAATAAAGACGGTGAGTTTATTGTTATCACCTTAGACTCAAAAGAGCAAGATGTAAAAAATGAATTGAGAAAAGCTTTTAATTCATTGCCCAAAATTACGCCACCTAGCTACAACGGAAATTCCACGTTTATGCAATTTGTTATAAACACACCGGTTCCATTGGTGTCAGGTGGTTCCTTTGTTACGTTTGATGAAAAGCAAAATACTGCATCGCCAGCAAAGAATGATGTGGTCAATGACTTAGACAGTATCGCTTTCGCGAAAGCGAACAATGATTACCAAGTTATCAAATCAAATAAATACACCAATCAAGAATTACTCTCAAACGCAATAATTCCTTTTTCGTATCAGCGTTATGCACCATATGAGGCTGCTATGAACAAAATTGGTACTAATGCTCATAGTAGTATTAAACCTTATACTTTTAATCAAGTAGGAGCTTATTTTGATTTAGAAGCACAGCGCTCTAGTTTAACAGAAGAACGCACAACATGGTTAGGTCGCAAATGGTGGAATGAGCACTTTTTTAGAGTTGCAGGAGATGATTACTGGTTTGTAATAGATCCAGGAGTAGACCTACAGTTGGGTAAAGATTTTGACGCCGATATTAATACTTTTAATAATACAAGGCTTGCGATGGTAAACGGTGGTATCGGTAAGCAAATAACATTTGGAGCTACGATTCAAGAATCTCAAGGTCGATTTGCAGATTATTTCAATCGAGAAATCACGCTGCGAGCACCCGATGGCGGTAATCCAGGTATTGTGCCTGGTCGTGGTATTGCTGAAGATGGCGGTGAGAATATTTACGATTACCCAGTAGCAACAGGTTATATTAATTACAAACCTAGCAAGTATTTTGATTTACAATTAGGTCATGGGCAGCATTTTATAGGAGATGGATACAGATCTTTAATTTTAAGTGATAATTCAATGCCATTCCCTTACTTTAAAGTAAATGCAAATTTTTGGAAGCTCAACTACACTGTTCTTTACACCTCGCTAAGAGATGTGCGCAGTGAAGTAACTGCCGATGATAGTTTTCGTACTAAGTTTATGACTTTTCACTATTTAAGTTGGAATGCTACAAAGAGACTTAATATCGGATTGTTTGAAAGTGTGCTTTGGCAGGATGATAACCAAAGAGGATTTGATTTTAATTATATTAATCCTATCATTTTTTATCAAGCCATTGAATTACAAACAGGTTCACGAGGTGGAAATGCTCTAATAGGCGCAACTGCAAAATATAAATTCACCAATAGGGTTACGGGATATGGACAGCTTGTTTTTGATGAGTTTTCTAGTGATGCCGTGGCTGGTGGTGGTAGTTTTAAGAATAAAAGTGCCTTTCAATTAGGTGTAAAATGGCAAAATGCTTTTATTAACGGTTTAATGCTTCAAGCCGAGTATAATCGGGTAAGGCCTTTTACTTATAGTCATAATTCTATCGTTCTTAATTATGGTAATAGTAACCAAGCGCTTGCTCATCCATGGGGTGCAAACTTCTATGAGATGATTTTTATAGGCCGATATGACTATCAACGATGGTATGGGATCGGTAAAGCTATTTTAGGGGAACGTGGTTATGATATATTATCAAATAGCGACAATCTTGCTTATGGAGGAAATATATACACCAGTGAAGATAATCGCGCATTTGAAAACGGGAATGAAGTAGCTCAGGGTAATACCGCAAGCTATTTTTATGGGCAACTTGAAGCTGGATATTTAATCAATCCAGCCTCAAACTTAAAAGTATATGCACAGCTTATTTATCGTGATATTTCTCCTCAAGTAGATAACGTAATAGTGGTTGATCAATCCACAACCTGGTTTAACATAGGATTGCGCACAGATATAATGAACTGGTCTTACGATAGGTAAATAATAAAAAGCATCAGATTAACTTTTTTGATTTAAAAGCTTGTAAACCATAATAAAACATTATTTTTGCACTCGCTTTAAGCGATACGTCAGATAGTCTGACATACATAATATTCATTATTTCAAATAATTTTGGCATGTATTTAACTGCAGAAAAAAAAGCTGAAATCTTTTCAAAGTATGGAAAGTCAGTAAACGATACTGGTAACACTGATGCGCAAATCGCGTTATTCACTTACCGTATCAATCACTTAACAGAACACCTTAAGAAAAACCGTCACGATTTTAATACAGAGCGTAGCTTGGTTAAATTGGTAGGTAAGCGTCGTTCATTACTTGATTACCTTATGAAGAAGGATATCTTAAGATATCGTGAGCTTATTAAGGAATTAGGAATAAGAAAGTAAAAAATTGGGGACCTTGTGTCCCCTTTTTTTATTAGTATATTGCAGGTACGCTTTCGCGAAAGCGTCATAAATAAATAATCGCGAGACATAAAAGCTGGTTTCTCATAAAGAAAAATGACAAACACTTTCTCACCACACACAACTTGAGAAAACGTTAAATAAAATTTTATGAAACCACAAGTTTTTAAACAAGTGATAAAAATGGCCAATGGGCCAGATATCACCATTGAGACCGGTGCTCTTGCAAAACAGGCACACGGATCGGTTGTAGTGCGCTGCGGCGACGCTATGTTATTAGGTACTGTAGTATCTGGTTACTCTTCAACGGGAATGGATTTCCTACCTCTTACTGTAGATTTTAGAGAAAAATTTGCTGCGGCAGGTAAATACCCAGGCGGATTCTTTAAACGTGAAGCACGTCCTAATGACGGTGAGGTACTTACTATGAGATTAGTAGACCGTGTATTACGTCCACTATTTCCTAAGGACTACCACAATGAAGTGCAAGTGATGATTCAATTAATGTCACACGATAAAAACGTAATGCCTGATGCACTAGCAGGATTAGCTGCGAGTACTGCATTACAATTATCTGACATTCCTTTTGAATGCCCGATTTCTGAAGTGCGTGTAGGACGTATTGACGGCGAGTTTATCATAAACCCAAGTTTTGAACAACTAGAGGAAAGTGATCTTGACATGATGATAGGTGCGAGTGCCGATAGTGTGATGATGGTTGAAGGAGAAATGGATGAAATCTCTGAAGAAGAAATGATCGCAGCTATTAAAGCAGCACATGAAGCTATTAAGGAACAATGCGAGGCTCAAAAAGCATTAGTAGAACAAGTAGGTGGTAAGAAGGAAACTCGTGAGTATGAAGGCGAGGATGAAGATGCTGAAATCGAGGCTAAAGTAGCTGAGTTTACTTATGACAAGGTTTATGATATTGCCAAACAAGGTAGCGGTAAGCGAGAGCGTTCAACTGCCTTTGGTGAAATTAAAGAAGCCTTATTTGAAACTTTTGATGAAGAAACGGTAGAAGAAAAAGGAAAATTAATTTCTAAATATTTCAATAAAACCCACAAAAAAGCAGTACGCGATGTGTTGCTTAAGGAAGGTGTGCGTCTTGACGGTCGTAAAACTACTGATATTCGTGATATTTGGTGTGAGATAGACTACTTACCTTCTACACATGGTAGTGCGATTTTTACACGTGGTGAAACTCAAGCATTAGCAACTGTTACTTTAGGTACTTCTCGTGACGCAAATGTGATAGACATGGCATCTCAAGAAGGTGAAGAGCGTTTCTATTTACACTACAATTTCCCGCCATTCTCAACTGGTGAGGCTCGTCCACTACGTGGGACATCTCGTCGTGAGATAGGACACGGTAACCTTGCTCAACGTGCACTTAAAGGAATGATTCCAGAGGATTGTCCATATACTGTGCGTGTTGTAAGTGAAGTATTAGAATCTAATGGTTCTTCTTCCATGGCAACTGTTTGTGCTGGTACTATGGCAATTATGGATGCTGGTATTGAAATGAAAAAGCCGGTTTCTGGTATTGCGATGGGATTGATAAGTGATGGTGATGATTATGCAGTTTTATCTGATATTCTAGGTGATGAAGATCACTTAGGGGATATGGACTTTAAAGTAACAGGTACAGAAGATGGTATCACTGCTTGCCAGATGGATATTAAGATTAAAGGTCTTTCTTACGAGATCCTTACCAATGCTTTAATGCAAGCACGTGATGGTCGTATGCATATTTTAGGTAAACTTACCGATACGATTGCTACTCCAGCTGATGATGTGAAGCCACACGCTCCTAAGATGGAATCTATGGAGATAGAAGGAAAGTACATAGGTGCTGTTATCGGACCTGGTGGAAAGATTATCCAGGAAATGCAAAAGGAAACAGATACGGTTATCAATATTGAAGAGGTTGATGATAAGGGTGTTATCGAAATTGCCGGTACAGACCGCGATAAAATCAATGCTGCTATTGAGCGTATCAAAAACATCATCTTTGAACCTGAAGTAGGCTCGGTTTACGAGGTGAAAGTGGTTAAGATGCTTGAATTTGGTGCGGTAGTAGAATTTGCTCCTGGAAAGGAAACCTTATTACACGTAAGTGAATTTGATTACAAACGTATTGAAGATCCATCAACTGTTTTAAGTGTAGGAGATGTTCTAGATGTTAAGTATTTAGGAATAGACCCTAGAACTAAAAAACAAAAGGTATCTCGTAAAGCATTAATGCCTAAGCCAGAAGGTTGGGAAGAGCGTCCACGTCGCAGTAACAATAACGATAGGCGTAACAACGACCGCCGTAGCGGTGGTAGACGAGATGACCGTCGTGGTAACGACAGACGTCGCGATGACCGACCACGTCGTGATAATGACAACAACGAGAATAAATCTGAAGATTAATTCACAAGTTTATAATTTAAAAATGCCTCTTGAGAAATCGAGAGGCATTTTTTATAAAAATGAATATTAATTATAAGTTATTATTCTTTCTATTCTTTCTTACTGCTCTATAAACAAGGACAGCTACAATAACGATTACAGCGATTAGAAATAGCTGCCATGAAAAAAGTTTTAAATCCATAATTAACAATTTAAACTAATTGAATAACATACACTCTCTTTCCATACTGTACCGATACCTTGAAAAAACAGCAAATAGTCAACTGTTCCACAAACCGTAGCTGAACTACAATTCATATTCGATTCACCTTGTGTATATCCTAAACCAAATGTAAAGCCAGACCAATATCCACTAATACCTGAAATACAACCGTCACTAACAGAAACATCAAAATTCAAAGAAGCTAACCCAGATGATGCCGCCTGACCAGTGTATATTCCATTAGCACATCCTTCTGTTTGAACAGGACTGGGATTTTGAATTTGATTTAATTGTTCTTCAATAAAACTTCTCATTTCTTCTTCTGTTTCAAAATGAATTGTATTTTCTGGATCTATAGTTTCATCAACAATTAACTCAATTCCAAAATCTTCTTCAATACTTTCAATAGTTTCTATAGCACTTGAAGATTTTTCTAAGAAATTTTGCTCTTCTGAATTTGTTTCTAATACTTGCTCGTCATCACTACAAGAATTAAAGGTTAAACAAAAACTCACAAGGAGTAGTGGTAATAATTTAAAATGTTTTTTCATTATATATTAATAATTAATTATGCTTACTCATATCGCTTTTCGGCTTCCTCGTTTAAAGGGAATTTTGATTTGCAAATCTTCTCAAAGCAAAAAAAAAAAAATAGTTACAGGCAAGTGTTTAGCAGCATCTTAATAATATGTTTGCAACATTTTAACTTGCTGTATATCTTTTGTTAAAATGGTTTAAAATTTTATCTTTTTAAATTTAAACAGATTGTTTCTACATGAAAACAGCTATGTTAAAATTTTAGAGTGGTCATTACAAAATGATTTTATAGTGCTGTGCTTTCGCGAAAGCGAAATCAATACCCTAACTTTGCATAACCTTTAAAACTTAGTAATGTCCAAACGTATCGCCCCATCTATTCTAGCAGCAGATTTTGCAAACCTTCAACGTGATGTTGAAATGATTAATTCTAGTGACGCAGACTGGTTTCACATAGACATCATGGATGGTGTTTTTGTTCCTAATATTTCTTTTGGAATGCCCGTGCTACGTGATATCGTAAAGCACGCCACAAAAACTATAGATACACATTTGATGATCGTTGATCCAGACCGTTATGTGAAAACCTTTGCCGATTTAGGTTGTGATTACCTTACCGTTCATTATGAGGCGTGTACACACTTACACAGAACACTTCAACTTATAAAATCTCACGGTATGAAAGCTGGTGTAGCACTTAATCCACATACTAGTGTTCATTTACTTACAGATACCATTCAGGATATTGATATGGTTTGTTTGATGAGTGTGAATCCAGGTTTTGGAGGGCAAAGCTTTATTGAAAATACTTATGATAAAGTAACCCAGCTCAAAAAAATTATTGATGCTAAAGGTGCTAAAACCTTGATTGAAATCGATGGTGGCGTGACGGATAAAAACGCAAAGCAATTAATCGATGCTGGTGCCGATGTGTTAGTAGCTGGTAGCTATGTATTCAAAAGCGAAAATCCTACCCAAACTATCGCAGGTCTTAAGAAAATTATAGAGAAGTAATTTTTTTAAGATTACTCTGTAAATAGTCCTTGAAAGTAGCCATTATCTTTGTGCTATGGAAGAGGTATTGTATGATATAATTATTATTGGGGCAGGACCCATAGGTATTGCTTGTGCCTTAAAAGCAAAGAAAGCAGGATTATCTTATTTAGTTCTAGAAAAAGGACCGCTCGTAAACTCTTTGTATAATTATCCTGCTAACATGCAGTTTTTTTCAACTAGTGAAAAGCTTGAGATTGAAGAGATCCCGTTTATTTCAAAAGAAGCAAAACCTAGTAAGCAAGAAGCATTAGAATATTATAGAAGAATTGCTACCTCAAACCAACTGGACATTCATTTATTTGAAGAGGTCGTCGATGTTAAAAAGAAAGTTGATTTTGAAGTAATTACTTCAAGGAAAACCTATTTGTCAAGACAATTGATAATTGCAACTGGCTTTTTTGATATTCCTAATTTATTAAAAGTTCCAGGAGAAGAGCTTCCTAAGGTAACCCATTATTACAATGATCCTCACTTGTACGCTTTTCAAAATGTGGTGGTTATTGGTGCTAGTAATAGTGCGGTTGATGCAGCTCTTGAAATTTATAGAAAAGGAGGTAAGGTAACCATGCTAGTCCGAGGAGACTCCATAGGAGAACGAGTAAAGTATTGGGTTAAACCTGATATAGAAAATAGGATCAAAGAAGGAGCTATAACTGTTTTTTACAATTCTGAAGTTGAAAAAATCACACCGAATTTGGTGTTTTTCAAACATAACGGAGTTATAAAAAGTATAGAAAATGATTTTGTTGTTGCTCTAACGGGTTATCTGCCCAATTTTAGTTTCTTAAAAAGCCTGGGTGTTGAACTTACAGGAAAATATTTAATACCTAGCTACGATCCTAAAACAATGGAAACTAATGTAGCTGGTATATACCTCGCTGGTGTTATTTGCGGCGGAAAGGAAACACATAAGTGGTTCATAGAGAATAGTAGGGTTCATGCAGAAATGATTATTTCTGATATAATGGAAAAAGGTTAAAACCTAATAAAGAATTTCTAAACTGGAATATGTCAAAATTCTTTACTGTTTATTAAGAATTATTTAAACAGGAATTGTGGTTGCCCAACTTTTAAATAACAGTACTTTTGCAAAAAATTTGAATAAATCGAGATGGAATTTTTAACAGCTTTTGATTTTAAAGAGACGTTTACTGCAGCAATGATTTTATTTGCTGTAATAGATATAATTGGTAGTATTCCGATTATTGTTGATTTGCGTCGCAAGGTGGGACATGTTCAAAGTGAAAAGGCGAGTATAGTAGCTGGTATCTTAATGATCGTTTTTATGTTTGTAGGAGAGAGCATGCTTAATCTTATTGGAATTGATGTAAATTCATTTGCTGTTGCAGGTGCTTTCATTATTTTCTTTATTGCATTAGAGATGATATTAGGAATACAGCTGTATAAAGATGATGCTCCTGAAACAGCAGCAATTATTCCTATAGCCTTTCCTCTCATTGCCGGTGCTGGTACTTTAACATCTGTTCTGTCTTTGAGATCGGAATACAGTGGGATTAATATTATCGTAGCAATTGTATTGAATATTGCTTTTGTTTATCTAGTGCTGAAGAATTCTGGAAGAATTGAAAAGGTTATAGGAAAACAAGGTATCAACGTAGTACGTAAAATTTTTGGAGTTATATTATTAGCGATAGCTGTGAAGCTTTTTGCGACCAATATAAAAGAACTATTTATTTAAAATATCATGAAGCTATTCTGTAAAATAATGATGATCATCGCTGGTGCAAGCGCTTTATTTAATGTGTTTAAATTAGATTTTAACCAGCCATTTAATGGAGATAGTCAAATTGCCGTAATAAGTATTATCGCAGCTTTATGTGTAGTAGTACTTATGTGGATAATGCTTACTTCTCTTAAAATTAAAGAAAAAAGTAAGGCCTAATTTGACTTTGCGTGTAATTGTAAAACCTTTTTAATCATATTATCTTCCTGATTAATCAGTTTTACCTTAAGCTGAGTTCCAAAAAGCTGTTCGGCAATAGAGCTTTTTATGATCAAATAAATTTCATTCCTATATCCAGGTAATTTTATACTGGTATTATAAAGTTGAGCAAACTGTATGAAATTCTCCATGACAGGTTCAGGAACTTCATACTCTTCCAAAAACTCTTGTTTGGATAGGTTGAACAAATAGGCGCCGTCTTCTTGTAAGTACATATTTGTAAAACGATCGGCAAAACCAGTTCTAGCAAAATAATCTAAGGTCTGAAGAATGTATCCATCTGGACTAGGAACAAAAACGTCTGGAACAATACCGCCGCCACCATAAACGACTTTGCCTCCTGGAGTAATTCTTTTCAATGAATCGTTCACTTCAATATTTGATTCATCGATTAACTCACCATTTTGGTATCTATTAATGTATTCATTAAAATAGGCTTCTTTACCCATATCATAAGGTCGTTGAATACTACGTCCAGTAGGAGTATAATAACGAGCCACTGTTAACCGTACAGAGCTGCCGTCACCTAACTTCATTTCCTGTTGAACTAGACCTTTACCAAAACTTCTACGACCTACAATAATACCAATATCATTATCTTGTAAGGCACCTGCAACAATTTCACTTGCGCTAGCACTATTTTCATTGATAAGGATGTAGACCTCTCTATCTTCAAAATCACCATCGTCAGTGGCATAACTGTCAATTCGTTTATTATTGCGATCTTTTTGAAACAAAATGAGTTTATCTTCTTGTAAAAACTCATCGGCTATGTGAGTCGCCGCAGTAAGTATTCCTCCAGGATTGTCTCTTAAATCTAAAACTAAGGATGTTGCACCAGCTTTTTTTACTGTTTCGATAGCTTGATCAAATTCCTCTATTGTATTTTCAGCAAAACGATTGACTTTAATATAGCCTAAATCTGAGCTTAACATATAAGCGGCATCTACACTACGTAGCGCAACTTTACCTCTAGTCACTGGAATTTGAAGTAATTCCTGATCTCCTGGTCGCAATACTCCTAGTGTTATCCTTGTACCGTCTTTTCCCTTAAGAATACTGGAATCTGTACCATTTTCTCCATATAATTTGCGTCCATCGGCGGTAAGAATTTTATCACCGCTTCGTATTCCAGCCTCATCACTAGGTCCATCTTTAAAGACTTGAGTTACAGATATCGTGTCGTTGTTCACAAAAAATTTGATTCCAATCCCTACAAAATCACCTCTCATATCGTTGTGTACAGCCTCTGCACGGTCACTAGGTATATAAACTGAATGTGGATCTAGATTTTGCATGATACCCAGTACCGTAGCATCAACAATACTATCTGTATCGATATCGTCCACATACTTATTTTCTATTAAATCAATTAATCGATTTAATTTTTGCCTGGATGAATTGTTACTTGCTAGATACCTGCCATTAGTAACATCATTAATATAATGCCCTAATAAAATTCCAGCAGCAAAAAACACTCCTAGGAAAATGGGTAAGTACAAGTACGTTTTTTTCATTAAGTTAATTCAGTGATTCGTTCTACTGTAACGCCAGCACGCTCCAAAAATTTTACTCCGCTTTGATCTTTATAAGCTTCTATAAACACTACACGTTTTATACCACTTTGATGAATTAGCTTGCTGCAATCTTTACAAGGTGACATGGTAATATAAAGTGTTGCACCTTGACAACTTTGTGTTGATGCTGCTACTTTTAGAATAGCGTTAGCCTCTGCATGTAAAACATACCATTTTGTATATCCTTCTTCATCCTCACAAAAATTCTCAAAACCACTAGGCGTTCCATTATATCCGTCGCTTATAATCATGCGATCTTTCACTATAAGAGCTCCTACTTGTCGTCTTTTGCAATAGGATAATTTGGCCCATTCCTGTGCCATTTTCAAATAAGCAACGTCGTATTTGTGCTGTTTGTTAGTGTTATTCATGCAAACTTGATTAGACAGGCTTTGTTAATAGGTTTACGCTTTCGCGAAAGCGATAAAATGTTAAGGTTTATTGCAAAAAACATGATCGGCTTACCACATCCATCTTTCAAGAAGCATCGGAATTACAATACCGAAAATAATGGCGCTTATAATTTGCACCCAATCCTTTTTACTAAACCTAAATAGACCAGTAAATATAAAGTTTAAAATCAATACGATAAGCACTATCACTAATTGAGCTAGCTCAATTCCTAGAGCAAACTCTAATAACATGAGAAAATCATTATCTGCTCCAGCTGCTAGCATTTTGTATTCACCTGCAAAACCAAAACCATGTACTAATCCAAAAAATAAAGTAATTATTATGGTAACCCAATGTGCCTGGTCTCTATGTCTTTTACCAGCGGTAAAGATGTTGTATAAAGCTGCGATAGCGATGGTAACTGGGATAAGAAATTCTATATAGGCAGATTTTACACTCACGCCACCATATGCTACTAGGAATAGAGATAGAGTATGTCCTATTGTAAATGCGGTTACCAACCAGAGTAATTTTTTCCAGCTATTGAATAAATAAGGAACTGCTAATAAGGTTATGAATAAAATATGATCATAAGCGCGTAGATCTAGAACATGTTCAAAACCTTCTGTAACATATAGTATAAAATCGTTCATAATTATTTTTGGGGATTTGGTCAAAAATAAAATCTAATTATAAAAAAGTAGACAGTTTGCTGTAAAATTCTAAGTAGGAATTATCATTCGTGTGTAATTTTATTTTCTTATCTTTTGACTACTCTAAACAGCCATGCCATTTTGCTAGAACAAGTTAAAATATCTCGTGCTATTTTAAGCCTTTTAATCGGTGTGTTATCGTGTGTTCTTTGTAATAGTCAAGAGCTTGATAGCATTTATGAGGTTAAGACGACCTATACCCCTTATCAATTAGATTCTATTTTAAGTAGGTCTACCGATTATTTCAAAACGGGTCAATATAAAAAGTCTTTTGAACTCAATCAATTTGCCTTACGACATGCGTTGCATGCAAAAGATCTAGATGCTATAAGCCGTAGCTATAATTATCTAGGGTTTGATTACTTGCAATTAAGAGATACTGTGCGTGCTACCGAAAATTTCAAAAAGTCGGCTCAATATTCTAAACAGTTAAATAACGATGGTGCTACTGCCGATTCCTATGTGGATCTAGCTAATGTTTATTCTCTACAAATGAAAACATTAGAAATGGCCGAAGATTATTATAAACAAGCTATTGAAATTTATGAACGCATAGGTGATATAAATGGCTTGGAATATGCTATGTATAACTACGCGGATTACTTGATTGATGTTGAACGATGGGATGATTTTAGCAAGATCGTATTGCAATTTGAGGATAAAGAGATTTTCCCTGAAGGTGTTTCTGATGACTATAAAGCATTAGTTAAAAATTTTATTGGTATTCATTACTGTAAAAATGGAAAGACTAGTGAAGCAGAAAAATACTTTCTGGAAGGTATTAAGATAACAGAAGGGCAAAACAATTCATCTGAAAAGGAAATGCTCCTTCAATCTTATTCTGTTTGTTTATTAGAAAATAATAAACTTCAACAGGCTGCCATTATTCAAGATCAGTATATTGAAACATTAAAAACAAATCAGACTAATTTCATAGAACAAGAAACAGCAAAGCTGGCGCAAAAATATAAGGTAGAGGAATACCAGCGTGAACTAGATAAAACTCGATTACAAAAACAACTGCAGGAAGAACAAATAAAAAATAGAACCATACTTAACTATGTTCTTTTCGGTCTTGTAGCGGTTGCTCTTTTGATAATTTTAATTCTAGCAAGTAATTTTTATAAGCGTAAAAGAATAATTAAACAGCTTAGAAAGAAAAACCACGCCTATCTAATCGAAAAGAAAAAGGCAGAAGATCTAGCTGAAGTTAAAAATAACTTTTTCTCAACTGTGAGTCATGAATTACGTACACCGCTTTACGGAGTAATAGGTTTAAGTTCGATCCTGTCTGAAAATAATAAAGATGCATCGCTCTCTAGTGATTTAGAGTCTTTAAAGTTTTCTGCTGATTATCTTCTAGCTTTGGTGAACAACGTTCTAGAAATTAATAGAATAGACCATAATAAAATTGAAAATGAAGAAACGGTCTTTTCAATCCGTGATTTGGTAGAGAAGATTATTAAAACCTTTGAATATTTAAAACGACAAAATAACAACACTCTAAATTCTATCATACCTGACAACTTACCTCATCGAGTAAAAGGTAACCCTACACGATTATCCCAAATATTAATGAACCTACTGGGAAATGCTAATAAGTTTACTGAAAATGGAAGTATTGTTGTTGAGTTAGAATCAATGAGAAATAATGGAGTAGCTCACATAACTTTTAAAGTTAAAGATAGCGGTACAGGTATATCAAAAGAAAGGCAACAAGAAATTTTTGAAGAGTTTAAACAAGGTGATGCTCATAGTAATCTTTATCAAGGTACTGGTTTAGGATTACCTATAGTGAAGCGACTGCTAGATCTTTCAGGTAGTGAAATCAAATTAAACAGTGTTGAAGGAAAAGGGTCTACATTTTACTTTTCTCTTGATTTTGAAATTGCTACTTCAAGCATTCATGAAGGAAGCACAACACCTATCGTGCTTGAAAATGTATTGAAAGGACTTAATATCCTAGTTGCCGAGGACAATAAAATCAATCAAATGGTAACTAGGAAAATTCTAGAAAAGGTTGGTGTACAATGTTCTGTAGTTGAAAATGGAGCTTTGGCAATTGATTTTTATAAAAACAATCCTGTAGACCTAATTTTAATGGATGTTAATATGCCTGTTATGGATGGTATAACAGCAACCCAAAATATTAGAAAAATTAGTGACGTGCCTATAATAGCTTTGACAGCTGTTGAAATTGAAGAAGCTCGTGAGCGTATTTATTCCTCTGGGATGAATGATATAATCATAAAGCCATATGATATAAAGGAGTTGAAAAATAAGATAGCAACTACAATAATAAGTTATCGTAGTTCAAAATAGACGACCTTTGCTTTCCTTCTAAATTATCAAGAATAAAAAAATTGGGTTACAAAAAGACAAAGAAAAACAAAGCTATCGATAAAGGGGTAACAGCCAAAAAGCATCTAGGACAACACTTTCTTAAAGATGAAACAGTGGCTATTAGAATAGCTGATGTCTTGAGCTACAATGGATATGATGAGGTGCTCGAAATTGGTCCTGGAACAGGTGTACTTACCAAACATGTTATAAGAAAGGGTATAAAGGTAACAGCCTTAGAATTGGATAGTGAGTCAGTAGTTTATCTTAAACATAGTTTTAGACTAGAACATCCCAAAGTTGTCAATGAAGATAACTTTGCTGTAATTGAGGCCGATTTCTTAAAAAAGGATTTAAATGAAATTTACGGTAATAAGCCCTTTGCTATCGTTGGTAATTTTCCTTACAACATAAGTACTCAAATTGTTTTTAAAGCTATTGAAAATAGAGATCAAGTCATAGAATTTGGTGGAATGTTTCAAAAGGAAGTAGCAGAACGTGTGTGTGCTCAACACGGCTCTAAAACATATGGTATTTTATCCGTATTATCGCAAGCCTATTATCATGCGCAGTATTTATTTACCGTAGGTAGTGAGGTATTTAATCCACCACCAAAAGTTCAAAGTGGTGTTTTAATCTTGACACGTAAAGATGATTATGATCGTTTACCATGCTCTTATAGCACCTTAAGAAGAGTGGTAAAACTCGCTTTTCAACAACGCCGTAAAACATTGCGTAATACATTAAAATCATTGCAATTACCTGATGAAATTCGTGAACAAGAAATTTTTAGTCTTAGACCAGAGCAAATTTCTGTTCAACAATTCATAGAACTGGCTACAAAGATTGAGCAATTGTCAAACAACAAGTAAAAGGGTCTTGTAATCCTCAATCTCATTAAGGTATATTTGCATTATAAGCCTCATTATTATGCAATTTACAATTAGCACCGAGTTTTTGGATAAGATACGTTCACTCATCGAACAAGACCATAAAGATGAGTTGCGTGCGCTGTTAAGTGAGTTGCACTTTGCCGATGTGGCAGAGATTATTGACGAACTCAATCTAGATGAGGCCGTATTTATCATAAAACTTCTTGACTCTGAGAAAACTTCTGAGGCTCTTATGGAACTCGATGAGGACCAACGAGAGCGCATCATCAATGCCCTTTCACCTAAAGAAATCGCCGGTGAACTTGAAGAAATGGATACCGATGACGCTGCAGATATTCTTAGCGAGCTTTCTGAAGAAGTAGCACAAGAGGTTATCAATGAGATCGAGGATGAACAACATGCTGAGGATATCGTAGAGTTACTGCGCTACGATGAAAATAGTGCAGGTGGACTTATGGCAAAGGAGCTCATTAAGGTTAATGAAAACTGGAGCGTGACAGGCTGTTTAAGTGAAATGCGTGCACAAGGTGAGAATGTTACTAGAGTTCATAGTATTTATGTTGTCGATAATGCCAATAAATTAAAGGGAAGATTATCTCTTAAAGATTTGATTACCGCACCAGATAATGCCCCTATAAAAGATGTGTATATACCAAAAGTTGATTTTGTCAATGTACACACAACAGGTGAAGAGGTCGCACGATTAATGCGTAAATATGATTTAGAAGCTATACCCGTGGTTGATGAACTTAACCGTTTAGTAGGTCGTATTACCATTGACGATATTGTAGACTTTATTACAGAAGAGGCTGAAAAGGATTACCAGTTAGCCAGTGGTATATCACAAGATGTAGAGGCAAACGATAGTATTTGGGATTTGACCAAAGCACGATTACCATGGTTAGTACTAGGATTAATGGGTGGAATAGGAGCCGCTGCAATCATGGAAGGCTTTGAGGCAGATCTGGAAAATAATGCAGTACTCTACTTTTTTACACCGCTTATAGCCGCCATGGCTGGTAATGTAGGTGTTCAATCCAGCGCGATTATCGTACAAGGTATCGCAAATGACGATTTAAAAGGAAGTATAGGTAACCGTTTGATAAAAGAAGTGCTTCTAGCAATGCTTAATGGTTTTATTTTGGCTATTTTGTTATTAGCTTATACCATAGCTACACAGCAAAGTATTTTAACCTGTATCGCAATTTCAGTATCTTTATTTTCAGTGATAATAGTCGCTGGTTTAGTAGGGACATTTGTACCGCTAGCCTTACACAAAAAAGGAATTGACCCAGCGATAGCAACAGGACCATTTATAACCACTAGTAACGATATTTTTGGAATATTAATCTATTTTATGATTGCCAAAGCTATTATCGGGATATAATAGAAGTGTAATTATTACGCTTTCGCGAAAGCGTAATCACCATCTAGCAATTAGAAATATGAAAGCAGCAAGTGCCAAAGAAATAAGGGATGAGCTCAAATCCAGGTCTGAGGATGATTTGAGACAAGTCATTCAACGCCTTGCCAGATTTAAAAAAGAAAATAAAGAGCTACTTACCTACATTCTTTTTGAAGCAGACTATGAGCAGGGATACGTTGACAGGATTAAAGCGTATATCGATGAAAAGGTACTAGAAGTAAACACGTCAAATCTTTATTACGGTAAAAAGAACATACGCAAGCTACTCAAAGAAGTAAAAAAATTCATTAGATATTCTGGAAATAAAGAAACCGAGGTTCAATTACTGATCCATTTTGTATACGCACTTAGAGAGAATGTTCCTAAAGTTTTTAATTCAAAAGTGATAAGAGATTTAGTGGCTAGGCAAATAACCTTAATTAAGGTGCGTATTTCTACACTTCATGAAGATTTACAATTCGATTATGAGCAAGAGCTTAATATGATCGAACTTTAGTTTTAGCAAAGTTTTTTATGCTTAATTGCGGTATTGCTTTATACTTGTAGTGATGAAGGAACAAAACGCAGCATTACTTATTTTTACTCGTAATCCAGAATTGGGAAAAGGTAAGCGCAGACTAGCAGCTACAATTGGAGATCAAGCTACTCTAGAAATTTATAAGTTTTTACTCAACCATACCAAAACTATTACAGAACCATTGAAAGTGGTCAAACAAGTCTGGTATTCTGAAAAAATTCATGAAAACGACATTTGGCCTGATGATGTGTTTAAAAAGCATGTACAGGTAAAGGGTGATTTGGGAATAAAGATGAGTGCAGTTTTTGAAAAGGCTCTCAAAGAGTACGATCGAGTTGTGATTATAGGCAGTGATTTGTACGATCTGTCTTCTCAAGACCTTAATCTAGCCTTTGAAACACTTAATACTCATGATGCTGTAATAGGACCAGCCACTGATGGTGGATATTACTTATTGGGTTTTAATAAAAATATCCCAAAAGGAATTTTTGAAGACAAGCAATGGGGAACTGGTACAGTTTATGAAGACACCATCAGGGATCTTAAGAAATTAAATTATGCTACCTTAGAACCGCGTAATGATGTCGATTATTACGAGGATATAAAAGATGTTCAAGCATTTCAACCATTTTTAAAAAATATAGATGTTAAGTAAGAAACAATTAGAAAATTCAGTTAAGTATCTAGAAGAACTAGGATTTGACAAGCCTGAAGTAGGAATTGTGTTAGGAACTGGTCTAGGTCAATTAGTTGATAAAATTGAACAACCCGTTGTTGCTCATTATAATAACATACCGTCATTTCCTTTAGCTACTGTTGAGTTTCATACAGGAAAACTGATATACGGTACAATGGGAGGAAAAAAAGTCGTTGTTATGCAAGGACGTTTTCATTTGTATGAAGGTTATGATTTTATGGATATCACCTATCCGATAAGAGTAATGAATGAGCTAGGAATTAAAAACTTACTGATATCAAATGCTGCCGGTGCTGTAAATCTTAATATGAAAAAGGGTGACATGATGTTAATTGATGATCATATCAATTTACAAGGTGGCAGCCCATTGGCATTTAAAAATGTAGGAGAGTTTGGTGAGCGATTTGTAGATATGAGTGCACCTTATGATAAACAGATGTGCGCTAAGATTAAAGATATCGCTAGTAGTAAGAAAATAACTTTACATACTGGTGTTTATGCCAGTGTGGTCGGACCACAATTAGAAACTAGAGCAGAATATCGTATGCTCAAAATTCTAGGTGCCGATGCCGTAGGAATGAGTACGGTCCCAGAAGTTATCGTTGCAAATCATTTAGGACTACCTGTTGTTGCAGTATCTGTTCTTACAGATGAATGCGATCCAGATAACCTACGGCCAATCAATGTTCCAGAAATTATAGAAGTGGCAGGAAAAACGGAGCCTAAAATGGTAGAGCTTTTCAAGAGCTTAATTGAATCGTTGTAAAGTTCAAAAAAGGTTTGTGACATTATTGTGAACTCATTTTCATTACTTGCGTTAAAAATTTGAAGTCATGAAATATATATTAATACACTTGTTTTTTCTTTTAGGTACTTGTAATGTGAGTAATGACCTTTTAGTACAAGAATTTGAATCTCGTCAATCGGTTTCACCTGTAGATCATTCGGTATTTGATAACTTGTTACGCACCTATGTGAATCAAGAAGGATTTGTAGATTATAAGGGTTGGAAAAAGGATAAGATTAAACTAGACGAATATTTAGTTTATCTAGGTAATCACAAGCCTAGTTCAAGTTGGGATAGGAAGAGCACCTTGGCTTACTATATCAATTTATACAATGCGGCAGCAGTGCAATTGATTTTGGAAAATAATATGCCGGAAAGTATTAAGGATATAGGAGGCACTTTTAATTCGGTGTGGAATAAGGAATATATCTCGATTAAAGGGGAAAAGTATTCACTTAATGATATTGAAAAAGGTATACTTTTAAAAATGGGCGATCCACGGGTACATTTTGCCATAAACTGCGCTAGTTATTCTTGTCCCAAATTACAAAATCGCGCTTTTACTAAAGATAATTTGGAAGAATTGATGGAAAAAGGAGCTCGTGAATTTATTAACTCATCAAAAAATGACATTTCAAGAGATAAGGTCTCTTTAAGCAAAATTTTTAAATGGTATAAAGAAGATTTTACTTCAAAAGAATTAGGTCTGATTGATTACCTCAACAAATACAGTACGGTAAAGATTAATAAAAATGCTTCCATAGATTATAAGGATTACAATTGGAAGCTTAATAAACAATAGTATATAATGATAAGTATAATTGTTCCAGTATTGAATGAAGAAAAGGGAATAATTTCACTTCTTGAATATTTGGAACAATCTTCAAGCGATTCTAGACAGCTTGAAATATTGATTGTAGACGGCGGCAGTACTGATAGAACTCCAGTATTAATTGAAGAGTACCGACTATCGACTAATTGTTTTAAAGCAGTAACCTTGTTGCATTCAAAAAAGGGTCGAAGTAAACAAATGGATCATGGAGCGCAGCATGCACAAGGTTCCATCCTTTACTTCCTTCATGCAGATTCTTATCCACCTGTAAAATTTGACCAATTAATTATTGACGCAGTAAATAGAAATCAAAAAGCGGGATGTTTTAGAATGAAGTTTGATAATCCCAATTGGTGGTTGTTCCTTATGGGTTGGTTTACAAGGTTTTCTTGGAAAGTGTCTCGCGGTGGTGACCAGTCTCAATTTATATGCAATAAGATGTACACTAAAATTGGTGGTTATGACACAAGTTTACCAATTTACGAGGACTACGATCTTATCAATAAGCTATATGCTATAAACTGTTATACGGTTTTACCACAAGTTCTTACTACTAGTTCTAGACGGTATAAGGATGTAGGTATCTTTAAATTGCAATGGTATTACTTGAATATCTATTACCGCAAGTGGCGAGGTGATAGCATCCAGCAATTGCACGAATATTATCTAAAATATTGTGACTAGTTCTTTGTAAGCTCATGGAACAAAGTCTCAAGATCTCGATTAAGCTTATTCAAGGATAGAATTTTTAATCCATTATCATGTGCAAAATCAAAAACTGCGCTGCGCATGTCTTCATGGGTGTAAAAGCTTAGCAAGTATTTGAATCCTGAAAGTTCTTTTACTTCTCGTACTTTTTTAATCTCAGAAAGTAGCTCCACTTCTACGCGGTAGTCAAATTCCACTTCAATTTCTTGATTCGAGTCACCTTTCAAGTTTTTCAGTAAATCATCGGCAACTATATTGCCTTTATTGATGATGATTACACGGTCACACATGGCTTCAACTTCTTGCATGATATGAGTAGAAAGAAGAATAGTAGTAGTCTTACCAACCTTACGTATCAATTCTCTTATTTCTACTAATTGATTGGGATCAAGACCAGTAGTAGGTTCATCTAGTATTAATACCTTAGGTTTATGTAACAAGGCATGAGCGAGTCCTACACGTTGCTTATATCCTTTAGAAAGCTCTTTTATTTTTTTACCTGCATGAGTGGTCAAACCTGTTTCCTTGATCACCTCGTCTATTCGTTCTTTTGCATTCTTCACCTTATAAACATCTGCGGTAAATTTCAAATATTCACGCACATACATATCAGGGTACAAGGGATTATGCTCAGGTAAATATCCTATAGAGCTTTGAACTTGTCTCGCTGCGGTCTTCACATCATGATCGTTAACTAATACCTCACCATCGTCCGCATTTAGATAAGTGGTGATTATACGCATCATGGTAGATTTACCAGCGCCATTAGGTCCTAGAAACCCAACTATTTCGCCTGATTTAATCGTAAAACTTACTTGGTTTAGTGCTTTTTGCGTACCGTAATGTTTAGTAACTTTTCTTACTTCTATTGACATAAGGTAAAGATAAAGAAAGAACGTTATTACGCTTTCGCGAAAGCATTATATTTTTTATTCACCTAGTTATCAAGGTTAATTTTTTCTCATTTTTAAATATTTACTTGATTTTTAATAATTCTGTATTACTTTTACCATCAATTATGAACAACAATCATTTCTGGTACGGATATTACTTTTACCCAAAAGGGTAACAGGACCGTGTGGAAATAATCTAATATATCTAAGTCCTGACCCTTTTAAGTCAGGACTTTTTTTATTGGGTCATTTTTCAATCAGATTAACTTTTTAAAACTTCACTCAAGTAAGTGAAATAAGAATATAGAAATTATCATGCTAGTTGCAGCAAATAGATTAAATAATGTCAAAGAATACTACTTCTCTCAAAAATTAAAAGAAGTTCGAGAACTTGTAGCATCTGGCAAGCCTGTTATAAATGCAGGAATTGGTAGCCCAGATTTATTGCCGCCGCAAGAGGTTGTTAACACCATCAGTCAGGCTGTTAAAGAACCTTATGCAAATAAATATCAGAGTTATTTAGGTCTTCCCGAATTAAGATCTGCTATGGCTCAATTTTATGAAAGCCACTATGGAGTGTGTGTGAATCCCGACGGTCAAATATTACCACTCATGGGTAGCAAGGAAGGAATTATGCACATCTCCTTGGCTTTCTTAAATTCTGGTGATCAGGTTCTTGTACCTGATCCTGGTTACCCAACTTACTCTGCGGTTGCGCAGTTGTGTGAGGCTCAGGCAATACCATACACTCTAAAAAAAGAGTGTGGTTATCAACCAGAATTTGACCAATTAGAAAAATTAGATCTATCAAAGGTAAAAATTATGTGGGTAAACTATCCACACATGCCTACAGGAGCTAGGGCTACTCGTGATGTTTTTGAAAAATTGATTGCTTTTGGTAAAAGACATAACATACTCATTGTAAATGATAACCCATACAGTCTTATAGGATATGAACGACCATTGAGTATAATGAAAATTGAAGGTGTTTCCAATGGTATTATCGAGCTTAATTCATTAAGCAAATCTTTCAATATGGCAGGATGGCGAGTAGGAATGATGATAGCGAGTAAGGAGTTAATAAATCAGGTTCTAAAGGTCAAAACCAATATGGATAGCGGTATGTTTTACGGTATTCAACAAGGTGCAATTACCGCGCTTAGAACTTCGAAATATTGGTTGCAAGAGCAAAATCATACTTATGCATCCAGAAGAGTTTTGATGGAAGAATTTGCTAGATCTCTAGATTGCAGGCCTATTAATAAAGAAGGTGGTATGTTTTTATGGTGTGCATTGCCACAAGGTAAAAAGGATTCATTGTCTTTTGTGGATGAGGTTCTCGCTAGATATGATGTGTTTATTGCACCTGGAGATATTTTTGGTAATGAAGGTAAAGGACATGTTCGTTTTTCACTTTGTGTTCCCGAGGATCAAATAAAAACAATGTTGAATCGCACACTAATGACCGTATGATTAATAAAATAGCAGTGATAGGCGTCGGGTTAATAGGTGGTTCGATAGTGAGGGATTGTAAGAAAAAATGGCCTAATATAGAATGTACAGGGATTGATATTAATCCAAAGAATATAAGCAAGGCTGTTGAGCTAGGTTGGGTTGATAAACAAGGATCTATCAACGACTTGCAAAACATGGATGTGGTGATAATCTCCATACCTGTAAATGCAATAGAAAATGAGCTTAAGGATATTCTAGATCGTATATCGCCAAATACCTTGGTAATGGATACGGGTTCTACAAAAAATGCCATTTGTAAATCAGTAGAAAATCATAAAAACAGACATCAATTTCTAGCAGCCCATCCTATTGCAGGAACCGAGTATTCGGGTCCAGATGCGGCTTTAGAAGGTCTCTTTATAGACAAAACAATGATTGTTTGTGAAATTGAGAAAACACAATTTAAATTACAAAATAGAGCAAAAGAAATTTTTGAAACTTTAAAGTGTAAAGTGCGTTACATGACACCACTAGCACACGATAAGCATATCGCTTATGTTTCACATCTTTCCCATATCTCCAGCTTCATGCTGGGTAAAACAGTTATGCAGGAAGAGGAAAGTGAACGAGATATTTTTGATCTAGCAGGTAGTGGTTTTGAAAGTACTGTAAGACTAGCAAAAAGTTCGCCAGCTATGTGGACAGCTATTTTTTCTCAAAACAAAGAGCACGTTATAGCTAGTTTAGATAGGTATGTAGAAAATTTATCACGCTTTCGCGAAAGCATAATCAACAACGACACTACTACCATGTATAAAGAGTTAGAGTCGACAAATAGAATAAAAAATATATTAGAAGGAATAAAAAATGGAGAATAAGAAAGAATTTAAAAGTTGGTTAGAAGGCCATAACTTACCGCATCCACTAGTGATTGCAGGACCATGTAGTGCCGAAACTGAAGAGCAAGTTTTGAAAATTGCTCATGAATTAAAAGATAGTGATGTGACCTATTACCGCGCCGGTATATGGAAGCCGCGCACAAGACCTGGGAATTTTGAAGGAGTAGGAGCAATAGGTCTTAAATGGTTACAACGAGTAAAAGAAGAAACAGGACTATTAACCGCAACCGAAGTAGCTAATCGCAATCACGTGGAACTAGCACTAGAACACGATATTGATATGCTTTGGATAGGAGCCCGATCAACAGTGAGTCCATTTATAGTGCAAGAAATTGCCGATGCTCTAGAAGGTACAGATAAAGTAGTACTTATTAAAAATCCGGTCAATCCAGATTTAGCATTATGGATAGGAGCAGTTGAGCGTATTCACAATGCAGGTATCAATAAATTGGGAGTGATTCATAGAGGATTTTCTACCTATGACAAATCTAAATATAGAAATAATCCAGAATGGCAAATCGCAGTAGATTTTCAAACTAGGTTTCCAGATATACCTTTAATTAATGACCCTTCTCATATTACAGGTAAACGAGATATGATATTTGATGTATCACAGACTGCGCTTGATTTGAATTTTGATGGTTTGATGATTGAAACGCATCACACGCCAGATAAGGCATGGAGCGATGCGGCCCAACAAGTTACTCCAGATACCCTAAAACAAATCTTTAAAGATTTGAGAATAAGAAAAACAAGCGATGACGAAGCAGTGTACAAACAAGAACTTAATCAGTTAAGAGCTCAAATCGATGTTGTCGATCAAGACTTAATTGAAACTATGGGTAGACGTATGAAAATAGCCGACTCTATAGGTGCTCTTAAAAAGGAACGTAACGTAGCAATTCTTCAATCAAAAAGGTGGAACGAGATCTTAGGAAGAATGATCTTACTAGGTGAAGAACAAGGCTTGAGTGAAGAATTCATTCTTAAGGTATTCAAAGCTGTACATCAAGAATCAATTGCACATCAAGAGAAAGTGATTAAAGCAGAATAAATAAGCTTATAAACAAGATATAACATTGTGAACTTGTAAATTTGTGAAAATCACTTAAGAAAACACATGACAGGAACGGTCTATCGATCTACAGGAAGTTGGTATGAGGTGAAATCTCATGAAAATCAACAATTTTATAACTGTAGAATCAAGGGTAAATTTAGAATTCAAGGAATAAAAAGTACCAATCCTGTTGCGGTAGGCGATATAGTTGAATTTGATATTGAACAAAAGGGTGATGAAGAAGTAGGTATCATTCACGATATACATGATAGAGAAAACTATATCATTAGAAAATCGGTGAATTTGAGTAAACAAACTCATATTATCGCTGCCAATGTTGATCAAGTTTTCTTACTCGTGACCTTAAATAATCCGCCTACTTACACCTCATTTATTGATAGGTTTCTAGCTGCGGCACAAGCTTACGATATTCCGGTAGTTTTGCTATTTAACAAAGTAGATACGTATAGTGATGATCAACAAGAAACAACTATAGATCCAGAGACAGGTGAAGAAGTGATCACAATGACCGAGCTCGATCAAGTAAGATATTTGATGTTTATGTACAAGTCTATAGGATATGAATGCCTGGCAATAAGTGCTCAAACAGGAAAAAATATTGATCAATTAAAGAAGTTGATGAAGGGTAAAACTAGCATGTTTGCCGGTCACAGTGGTGCAGGTAAAAGTTCCACTGCAAATGCTATAGAGCCACAGCTTGATCTAAAGACAAAAATTATATCTGAACAGCATAAACAAGGTCAACACACGACAACTTTTGCCCAAATGTTTGATCTAGAGTTAGATGGTCGTTTGATCGACACGCCAGGGATAAAAGGCTTTGGAATTGTTGATATGGAGCCAGAGGAAATAGGAGATTATTTTAAAGAGATTTTTGCCCTCAAACAAAATTGTAAATTCAATAACTGTTTGCATGTTGAAGAGCCTAAATGCGCGGTGAAAGAAGCAGTGGAGAACGGCGAGATTTTTGAAAGCAGATATCAAAGCTATTTAAGCATGATCACTGGTGAGGACGATCAACACTATAGAGTTGATAAATATCAAAATTAAAATCCTTTCCTATTATGAAAGCTGTACTACAACGTGTTGATCATTCTAGCGTTACTATCAATAATGAAGTTCATAATGAGATAGGTAAAGGTTTACTCATATTTTTAGGAATTACACAATTAGATACTCAAGAGGATATTGGATATTTAGTAAAGAAAATTCTTAATATGCGTATTTTCTCAGATGGCGACGGTAAGATGAATTTAAGCCTTCTTGACACAATTGGTGAAGTTTTGGTGATATCCCAGTTCACACTTTATGCATCTACAAAAAAAGGGAATCGCCCCAGTTTTATTAACGCAGCAAGACCCGATATCGCTATACCGTTATATGAAAGATTTAAAAAAGAATTGGAGAAAGCGTATTATTCTGATGTGAATAATTCCGCTTTCGCGAAAGCGAACTTTAAAACATCACCTATAAAATCTGGAGTCTTTGGCGCCGACATGAGAGTAAGCTTAATAAATGATGGCCCAGTGACGATAGTAATAGATAGTAAAAATAAATAACCATGTCAAT
This sequence comes from Nonlabens sp. SY33080, assembly GCF_011784885.1. NCBI lineage: Bacteria > Pseudomonadati > Bacteroidota > Flavobacteriia > Flavobacteriales > Flavobacteriaceae > Nonlabens > Nonlabens sp. SY33080. The sequence continues at coordinate 1,735,750 of NZ_CP050461.1, read as the reverse complement.
TAAACAATCACAACAGCAAGTAGATGAGTGGATTAAAAATCACGGTGTTCGATATTTTAATGAACTTACCAATATGGCTCAACTTACTGAGGAAGTAGGTGAGGTAGCTAGAATAATCGCTAGACGATACGGTGAACAAAGTGAAAAGGAAAGTGATAAAAACAAGGATCTAGGTGAGGAACTTGCAGATGTTCTGTTTGTTGTACTATGTCTTGCAAACCAAACCGGTACTGATCTAGAAGATGCCTTCAATAAAAAACTAAAAATGAAGACTGAAAGAGATCACGATAGGCATCATAATAATGAAAAATTAAAATGATAGCATTTAAGTTACATAAATGCGACCATCCAGATACTGATAAATTATTCAAAATTACAGGATCAAAAAGCGAGAGTAATAGATGGTTGATTTTACAATCCTTGTTTAGTGATCTCGTTTTAAATAACCTATCAAATAGTGATGATACACGTTATTTAAAAAAGGCACTAGATTCTACAGATCATATTCTAGACATAGGTCATGCGGGAACGGCTATGCGTTTTGGAACTGCGTTATTCGCTTCTCAAGCAGGTAAGTCGGTAGTGATTACAGGTAGTGATCGCATGAAAGAGAGACCAATAGGAATTTTGGTTAACGCATTACAATCTATTGGAGCTCAAATTACGTACCTAAATAAGGAAGGATATCCACCTCTTGAAATTACAGGAAAAAAACTAAAAGGAGGAATAGTAACCTTACAAGCAAATGTAAGTAGTCAATATATTACTGCTTTATGCTTAATTGCACCAGTATTAGAAAAAGGTCTTGAAATCGAACTTATAGGTGAGGTTACCTCTAGACCTTATATAGAAATGACCTTGTCTATTTTAAAGAAAATAGGGTGTGATATCCAATGGGACGAGAATTTTGATGATAATGTTGAAAAAATAAGTATTCAACCTATAAAAAACATTAGTAAACTATCTCAAACAGTCGAATCAGATTGGAGTAGCACTGGATATTGGTATACTTGGGTCGCTTTTCAAAACATTGGGTATAAAATTTCCTTGGAATCCTTCTACAGCGATTCTATGCAAGGTGATAGTAAACTACAGGATATTTATAAAAAATTTGGAGTAGAGACTAGTTTTGAAGGGAATAACCTAGTTTTAACTAAGACCTCAGACACGATAGATCAACAACTTCATTTTGATTTAACGGAGCAGCCTGATCAGGCGCAAACTATTTTTGTAACCTGTTTAGGTTTAGGGATAAATGTTGAACTCACAGGATTACACACTCTCAAAATTAAAGAAACAGATAGGATAGAAGCAATGAAGGAAGTGGGATCACGCTTTCGCGAAAGCGTAATTACCACCACATCCGATTCTATTAAACTCATTCTGCCTCACAACAGTAAATTGTTAAATGAATTTGTAGTTGATACTTATCACGATCATAGAATGGCACTTTCATTTGCTCCATTGTGCAAGTTTACTGACGTTCAAATTAATGATCCAATGGTAGTCACAAAGAGTTACCCAGACTATTATGAGCATCTAAAATCAATAAATGTGTCGATTACAGAAATTTAAGAGTTATTTTGCTTGACAAGGCCTATCTCGAGATTGTATATTTGTATTAAATTCAAAATTAGTTAAATGAAGTTATCGAATTTCGGTTATAATCTACCACAGGATCGTATTGCACAATACCCTGAAGAAAATAGAGATGAGTCTAAACTCATGGTCTTGCACAGAAAATCTGGAAAGATAGAACATAAACTTTTTAAGGATGTAATCGATTATTTTGATGAAAAGGATGTCTTTGTAATGAACGATACAAAGGTGTTTCCTGCAAGATTATACGGTAACAAGGAGAAAACAGGTGCTCGTATAGAGGTTTTCTTATTGCGTGAACTTAATCCTACTACCAAACTTTGGGACGTGCTAGTAGATCCTGCTCGTAAAATTAGAATAGGTAATAAATTATACTTTACTGAGGATGATAGTCTAGTCGCTGAGGTAATTGATAATACTACTAGTCGTGGTAGAACATTGAGATTTTTGTTTGATGGTACCTATGAAGAATTCAGAAAGAAATTAAAAGACCTAGGAGAAACACCATTACCTAGAGAACTGGAGCGTGATGTAGAGGAAAACGATGAAGAACGTTACCAAACGATCTTTGCACAAAATGAAGGTGCTGTCGCAGCACCTGTAGCCGGTCTTCACTTTTCTAAGCATTTGTTGAAGCGCATGGAGATTAAAGGTATTGACGTTGCAAATGTTACCATGCATATTGGATTAGGTACATTTGCTCCTGTTGAGGTCGAGGATCTTTCAAAGCATAAAATGGATAGCGAGCAGGCGTTTATTTCACAAGCTACCTGTGATGCTGTAAATGAAGCTATCGATAATAAACGTAATGTAGTTGCTGTTGGGACAACAACGATGCGCACACTAGAAAGTTCTGTGAGTAGTGATGGTCATCTTAATACATACGACGGTTGGACAAGTAAATTTATTTTTCCACCGTATGATTTTAGTATTGCAACAGCTATGATAACCAACTTTCATCCTCCTAAATCTACTTTAATGATGCAGGCGGCTGCTTTTGCTGGTTATGACTTTTTAAAGGAAGCTTATGATATTGCATTAAAAGAAGGTTACAGATTTAGTACCTACGGTGATGCAATGTTAATCATTGATTAATCGATAAAAATTATAAGAATTTACTTAAAAACCAGCCTATGAGGCTGGTTTTTCGTTTTATCACGGAATAATTAGCTTGATTATTATATTTTTAAGACCTCTTTAAATAATAGTATGAAAAATTTTCCCCTTTCATTAATAACTGTGTTTATATTCAGTTTGTTTAGTCACGCACAAGATTCGTCAAAACCTTTTTCTTGGAGTTATGAAGGAAGTTATCAGGCTAATATCGAATCTTTTACTGGTGTTCCTTTTAAAAAACTAGCTAGAGAAGATGCCAAAAATGATTTAGATAAAAGTACACCGTGGCGATTTGGATATGATTTTGCCACTAATATAGACCCAGGTACTCATGGTGAGTATATTAATTTACCAAATGGTGATCGGGTATGGCGCGTTAGAATTCAGTCACCAGGTGCAAAAACGATAAATTTATTTTTTGATTGGTACAAGTTAGCAAAAGGTGCCAGGTTATTTGTTGCTGCCTATGACCAATCTGATAGGACAAAGGAACTTACTTATTTACAAAATAATCCTAATGACGCAATTGGGATTTGGCCAGTTAAAAGTGATGATGTTTGGGTTGAGTTGTATGAACCATCAGACGTTGTAGGTCAATCTATTTTGGAAATCGCAAACGTAGTTCACGGTTATAGAACAATAGGAGAATCACCAGACGCAAAAGCTTTAAATGACTCGGGATCCTGCAATCAAGATGTTGATTGTGATATAACACCACCAGGTGCCGATCCTTTTAACGTTAATCAGAAAAAGGAAGATGTTAAGAAAAGTGTAGCTATGATGGTAGTTGGGAATTCTGGAGTTTGTACTGGTTCCCTAGTCAACAATACAGCTCAAAATGGAGAACCATTATTCTTAACAGCAAATCACTGTGGTAATCAGGTATCAAGTTGGTCTTACAGATTTAATTGGCGTAGTGATAATCCATCTTGTGGAACTACTGCAAATAGTGGTAACGGAGGTTTTGATCAGACTGCTGTAGGAGCGACATTACTAATGAACAACTCTGGTAGTGATACTACTTTAGTTAGAATTACAGATGCTGGTTTCTTTAATTCTACCAATCCGCCAGATGTAGTTTGGAACGGTTGGAACCGATCTACAACCGCAACTCCTCAATTAAATTTTGGTGTTCATCATCCTAGTGGTGATATACAAAAGGCTTGTCGAGACGATCAAGGAGCAACGAGAACTTCAACTTCATTCAATGGTAATGGTAATGCTCAAATGTGGAGAATTGCAGACTGGGATTTAGGTGTAACCGAGCGAGGTTCTTCAGGTTCACCATTATTTGATCAAGATGGTAGAGTTATTGGTGTTCTTTCAGGTGGATCAGCCGCGTGTGTAGGAACAAATGATAACGGTGGATTTGATATATATGGAAGATTTGGTGTTGCTTGGGATCAGGGTACAACAGCATCTACACGATTACGTGATTGGTTAGACCCAAATGGGATTGGTGCAGTTACACTCGATCAATATCCTCCAATTAATCAGTTTCCAATTGATGCTGCGGTTAGTTTGCAAAACGCGCCTCAGGTGGTTTGTGGATCTACCATTACACCAGATGTTGTTATACGTAATGCCGGTACACAACCATTGACAAGTGTCGATATAGTTTATAATTTTAATAATGGAGGTAATACAACTATTAGTTGGACAGGTAACCTTAGTCAAAATGCAACGGCTGTAGTTTCTTTACCTACTTTTACATTAAATTCAGGAAGTAATAATTTATTTGTTAATTTAATTAATCCCAATAATTCAACAGATCCAAATGTGTCCAATAATTCAGTCATAGCAAATTTCACGAGAGATTCATCTCAATCATTTGTGGCAAACAACTTTGTAACGTTTAATATTACTACGGATAATTATGCCAATGAAACTTCATGGGAATGTTTAGATAGTTCTGGAGCTATAGTTGCAAGTGGAGCAAGAGGATCGCTTCCAGCAAACGCTACAACTTATAGTCGTACTATTCCTATAGTGCAAGGTGAGTGTTACACTTTTACTATAAATGATTCACAAAGTGACGGGATTTGTTGTTCATTTGGTGTAGGAAGTTATAATCTGACTACGGATACAGGTACTGTTATAACAACAGGTGGACAGTTTGGTGCTAGTGAAACAACTAAATTTAATGTGACCGATACCAGTAGTGTAGATGATTCTTTAGAAGAAGCCCTGAAAATATACCCAAATCCTTCTTCTGGACTGTTCACGATAGAATTTTCTCAGAAATCTAGTTATTCGTTATATAACCTGTCTGGTAAATTAATAAAAACAGGTCCTTTAGACGATAATAGCTCAACATTAGATTTATCAAGTCTTTCTAATGGTATGTATTTTTTAAGTATTGAAGTAAATGATACTACGCTTACGCGAAAGCTTATAAAGAAGTAACGTATCAAAAGTAATTAAGTAATATAAACGTCTTGCAAATTGTACCTTTGCAAGACGTTTTTGTTATGATAAAAAAGAGAGATATAAGGTCTTATACCAAAGAGGAGTTAAGAAAGTTCTTTGAGGAGAATGGTGAAAAAGCTTTTAGAGGTAACCAAGTGTATGAATGGTTATGGAAAAAAGGGGCTCACACTTTTGATGAAATGACAAATCTATCTAAGTCTACTAGAGTCTTTATGGATGAGCATTTTACCATCAATCACATTAAGGTTGACCACATGCAGCGCAGTAATGACGGGACTATAAAAAATGCGGTTAAATTACATGATGGTCTTGTGGTGGAATCTGTAATGATACCTACACCTACAAGAACAACAGCTTGTGTTTCTTCTCAGGTTGGTTGTAGTCTTAATTGTGAATTTTGCGCTACTGCAAGATTGAAAAGAATGCGTAACCTTAATCCTGATGAAATTTATGATCAGGTAGTAGCTATAGATAAACAAAGTAGAATTTATAATAATAGACCTTTATCCAATATCGTGTTTATGGGTATGGGAGAACCATTGATGAATTATAATAATGTTCTTAAGTCTATTGAAAAAATAACGGGAGACGAAGGTTTAGGTATGTCACCTAAACGGATTACTTTATCAACTAGTGGTATTCCAAAGATGATTAAAAAGCTGGCTGATGATCAGCCTAAATTCAATCTAGCACTCTCCTTGCACAGTGCAATCGATGAAAAAAGGACACAGATAATGCCTTTTAACGAACAGTTTCCTCTTGCAGATATTGCAGATGCTTTAAAGTACTGGTATAATAAGACGGGAACCAAGGTTACTTATGAATATGTTATGTGGAAAGGAATAAATGATCAAAAAGAAGATGTTGATGCATTGGTCAATTATTGCAAAATAATACCTTGTAAGGTGAATATAATAGAATACAATAGTATTGATGATCCAAGATTTGAGCAAGCCTCACAACAAGCTTTAAATATGTATGAAAAGACACTTGAAGCTAATGGAATAGTTGTTAACGTACGTCGTAGTCGAGGTAAGGATATTGATGCTGCTTGTGGACAATTGGCTAATAAGGAATAATAAGTATTGTTTTTAAATCTCTTAAACAAAATAGCCTTGTAAAAATTTACAAGGCTATTATTTATTATTTAAATTATTTCAGAATTTACTCTTTAATAAATTGAACTGCTTTAGATCCAAATTCAGTATTTATTTTAATAACGTAAATACCGCTTTTAAGATCTCTCACATTAATATTATTATTCGTGAATTCTATATCTTCTTTAATTAGCTGACCAAGTGCCGTGTAAATTTGTATACTTGAAATTGTATTTTCTGAAGAAATTTCAAGAATGTCTGTAGCTGGATTAGGGCTTACAGTAAACGATATAGACGGATTGTCACCTAGACTAGCAGTATTTTCTGTAGTGAATGACCAAATAGGGGCATTCGCAGCTTCACCACCTACATTTCTAGGTACTATTTGCCAATAATATGTTGTGTTCTCCATAATACCAGTGATATCAATAGCAACATTAGCAGTTGCTCCTAATGTTGTAAGGGCATTTGGGTCCGTTCCAAAATTAAAGAGATACGACTCTGCGGCACTACCAGTTGTGTCAGGTGTCCATGCAAATGCAACAGCGTTGTTGTTGCTTGTATCTATTGTTACGTTTGTAGCCCCATCAGCAGGTGTAGGAGCAGATGCTGGGTTAGGAGCTGTTATTGTTCCTGCTTCAGTAGTGAAACTCCATATTGGATTGTTGGTGGCTGCTCCAGCAGTGTTCCTAGGAACTATTTGCCAATAATAAGTAGTGTTGTAAAAGAAACCATTTACGTTAATTGGTCTAGCAGCAGCAGCTGGAATTGTACCTATAGAAGATAGTGTTGTAGGGCTGTCTCCTAAAAAGAATTCATATTCATCTGGAGCAACAGCGCCTAGACTAGTGTCTGGTTGCCAGTCAAAAGTTACACTATTATCGTTGTTGGTTAAGTCTACTGTTACTCCAGTTGCGGCATCAGCAGGTGTAGGAGTGTTAGCAGGTCCTGGAGCTGCTGAAGCTCCTTGAATCATAGCAACATTATCAAAAGTAACTGCATCACCATCGTTTTGGACATGTACAAAAGCTATATAAACACTTTGATTCATGTATGCTGCTAGATCAACTGTAAATGTAGAAAAAACAGCAGAAGCATTATTACCCAATTGGGCTTCGGTAAAACTACCTACTTCGGTGAAAGAAGTAGTATCTGTTTGCGAACTAGTTGAAACACGTATACTTAAAACGGAACCAAAATCGCCCTGATTTAAATCAGTGGCATCAAATTGTACCACGTTTTGAGTCATGTTAATTGGAATTAAAGGGGTAACGATCCAGTCTTCTGCAAGCTGACCAGGAGTAACAGCTTCCCAAATATTTTGAGCCCTAAATTCTGGGTCAGTACCAGCTTGCTCCCATACTTCAGCTGTTCCTAAACCATTGGCACCATTAAAGACTGTCCATCCTGCAGGAGGAAATGCAGCACCTGCACCGTTAAAGTCCTCGGAAAATTGTGAGAAACCGATTTGAATGACAAATAACATCAAAACGGTTAGAGTAATTTTTTTCATGAGTTAAGTTTTATTAATAATCGTTAAAAATAGGAACTTTAATTGAGAAACGAGTTCATTTTTAACTGACTTAACGTTAAAAAACATTAAACAAATTTTATTTTAGATTAAATGTCATTTCATAGGATAATCTGTAAAAACAAAAGTTCACTTTTATGAATTCTATAAATTAATTAGAGCTTTTCTTAATATTTTTGCATCCCATGAAGATTGTTGAGCAAATTAAACAACCCATAGGTCATGAAATGGAACTTTTTGAGCAAAAGTTCAGACTTTCTATGGCATCTCGTATTCCATTGCTCAATAGGATTACTCATTTTATTGTAAACCGTAAAGGGAAACAAATGAGACCCATGTTTGTTTTTCTAGTGGCCAAGATGATAGGTGGTGGACAAGTAAACGAACGCACTTATAGAGGTGCCGCGGTAATCGAACTTATTCATACCGCAACGCTAGTTCATGATGATGTGGTGGATGATAGCCTGAAAAGACGTGGTTTCTTTTCGGTAAATGCTCTGTGGAAAAATAAAATTGCAGTTCTAGTAGGTGATTATTTATTGAGCAAAGGATTGTTATTGAGTATTGATAACGAGGATTTTGATTTGCTTAAAATAATCAGTGTAGCTGTGAGAGAGATGAGTGAGGGCGAGCTCTTACAGATTGAAAAAGCAAGACGTCTTGATATTACCGAAGAGGTTTATTACGATATAATTAAAAAGAAAACCGCTACCTTAATAGCTGCATGTTGTAGTCTAGGAGCATGTGCCGTAGCCCCATCAAGCGACCATGTTGAGAAAATGCTCAAGTTTGGTGAGCTTATAGGAACTGCTTTTCAAATCAAGGACGACCTCTTTGATTATGGGAACGAGCGTATAGGGAAACCTACGGGAATCGATATTAAGGAACAAAAGATGACCTTGCCACTTATTCACACATTAAATACTTGTAGTGCAGACAAGCGCAAATGGCTTATCAATTCGGTTAAACGCCACAACCGTGATAAAAAAAGAGTAAGAGAAGTGATTCAATTTGTCAAAGATCATGGCGGTCTGGATTATGCCATTAAAGCCATGTATCAATACAAGAATGCAGCTTTGGAGATTTTAAACACTTATCCAGATTCTGAGTACAAACAATCTTTACGCATGATGGTAGATTATGTGATTGATCGTAAAAAATAAGCATGAAGCTTTTTACGCTTTCGCGAAAGCGTAATTCAAATTATCCTTTTTTTTAAAAACAAATCATACTACATTTAAGCAGGTATACCTTTTCATACTAATAGGTTACTCTATTAAAATGAGTACCTTTGCAAATGCTAAAAACAAGAGATGAGTATAGTTGCGATTGTAGGAAGACCGAATGTAGGAAAATCTACCTTTTTTAATAGATTAATACAGCGTAGAGAAGCCATTACCGATGCCGTAAGTGGTGTGACTCGCGACAGGCATTATGGTAAAACCGACTGGAATGGCCGTGAGTTTTCTGTAATTGATACAGGTGGATATGTAATAGGTAGCGACGATGTTTTTGAAGCGGAAATTGATAAGCAGGTAGAGCTTGCAATTGATGAGGCTGATGCGGTCATTTTCATGGTAGATGCGGAAGATGGAATTACCAGCATGGATGAGGATGTTGCAAAAATTCTTAGAAAAGTTACAAAACCTATATTTCTTGTAGTAAATAAAGTAGACAACGTACAGCGCATTCAAGATGCGTATGAATTTTACAATTTAGGTCTAGGTGATTATTTCAATATCTCTAGTATAAATGGAAGTGGTACAGGTGATTTACTAGATGCTGTAGTTGAAAAGTTGCCAGAAAAGGAAGAAATTGAAGAGGAAGAATTACCTCGTTTTGCCGTTGTAGGTAGACCAAATGCAGGTAAATCATCCTTTATTAACGCTCTAATAGGTGAAGATCGTTATATAGTAACTGATATCGCAGGAACAACTCGTGATTCTATCGATACAAAATATAATAGATTTGGTTTTGAGTTTAATCTAGTAGATACTGCTGGAATACGACGTAAAAAGAAGGTTAAGGAAGATCTTGAGTTTTATAGCGTTATGCGTAGTGTAAGGGCTATAGAGCATTGTGATGTTTGTTTACTCGTTTTAGACGCAACAAGAGGATTTGACGGTCAGGTTCAAAATATTTTTTGGCTTGCAGAACGTAATAGAAAAGGGATTGTTATTCTGGTGAATAAATGGGACCTTGTAGAAAAGGAAACTAATACGATGCGAGATTTTGAAGCTCAAATTCGTCGTGAGATGGAACCTTTTACTGATGTTCCTATTGTTTTTATGTCGGTTTTAAACAAACAGAGAATTTACAAAGCGATTGAAACAGCTGTAGAGGTCTATAAAAACAGGTCAAAGAAAATAAAAACAAGCAAACTTAATGAGGTTATGTTGCCTATCATTGAGAACAGACCACCGCCTTCAACCAAAGGGAAATATGTTAAAATCAAGTTTGTAACCCAATTACCAACTCCACAACCCCAATTTGCCTTCTTTTGTAATTTACCACAATATGTAAGAGAGCCTTACAAAAGATATCTGGAAAATCAGTTGAGAGAACATTTTGATTTTACAGGAGTTCCAGTAAGCGTTTACATGAGAAAAAAATAAAAGGGCAATAGTTTGAATTAGTTTTCGTTTGTAAATTACATTTGCTATGAAACTAACCAATCATGAAAAATTTGCTATTTACGCTGGTATTGATGACCAGTACAATTCTATTTGCCCAAAAAATAGAAATTAAAGGAGTTGTATTGGACTCCTTATCAAATACAGGTTTACAAAGTGCAACCGTATTTGCTGAAGCTAAAAAAGACGCTACCTTAATTGCCTACTCGATAACTGATGAAAATGGCGCATTTACTATAAGTGGTAACACAAGTGTCGATAGTCTAGTATTTTACGCCTCGTATCAAGGGTATAAAGAATTTAGAAAAGAGCTCTTTATAAAGGATAATCGGGAAATAGATTTAGGACAAATATCTTTAAGCAATCAAGTTGAAGAATTGGAAGGTGTGCTTGTAAATGCCAAAGCTGCGCCTATTCGAATTAAACAAGATACCTTAGAGTTTAATGCTGGATCATTCAAATCAAAAGAAAACGCTACACTAGAGGATTTACTAGAAAAATTACCAGGTGTAGAAATAGATAAAGATGGCACCATAAAGGTAAATGGTAAAAAGGTCAATAAATTATTAGTAAACGGAAAGGAGTTTTTTGGGAGTGATCCCAAAATTGCACTTAAGAATTTACCTAAGGAGATTATTGATAAAATTCAAGTAACTGAATCTAAGACAGAAGAACAAAAAATTCTCAAAGAGAAAAGTGATAACAATGAGGCAGAAATTAACGTTGTCATTGCTGAAGATAAGAACAAAGGTTTTTTCTCTAGATTCACTGCTGGTGCTGGAACTGATGAAAGATACTCCTTGAGTGGTATTGCTAATTATTTTAACAAGGATCTTCGTGTCAGTGTACTAGGAGCTGGTAACAATATAAATTCACCTGGTTTTAGCTTTGATGAAGTGTTTGATGCAATGGGAAGTCAGGCGTTCTCAATATCCAGAAGTTCAAACGGTTCCTTTGGTGTTAATGGATTCAACTTCGGTGGTAGTGGTGATGGTATTACTACTAGTCAAAGTGGCGGAATCAATATTTCTAATGACTGGGGTAAGAAGGTAGAATTAAGTGCAAATTATTTTTACGGAGGCAGTGAAACGATAAGCGCCACCCAATCGAGAAGAGAAACCTTTTTACCTGATCGTAGTTTTATCAATAATTCCTCAAATGATTCTAGATCAGACGGTTTTAATCACAGAATGCGTGCAGAATTAAAGGTTAGGCCAGATACTCTAACGACTATAACTTTTACACCTGAATTTAATTCGAGTCAAAATCAAAGTAATTCCAGTAGCAATTCAATTGCATCAAATCCCGACGGAAGTATAATTAATGACGTGGAAACTTTAAGCTCCAACGATTCTGAGTCAACAAATTTCAGTGGGAACTTTTATGTTTTTAGAGGAACTTTAGGCAAAAAATGGAGTTTTTCAGCTAGTGGTAATTTATCCTTGAATAATTCTGACAATCTCAATGATTTTAATAGTACAAGGAATACTTTTGGATCTTCACCTAGCACTGAAATCCAAAATCAACTAATTGATCAGGAAAATAACATTAGGTCATATAGAATAGCACCCAAGATTAATTATAAGGTTCATGACTCATTAAGCTTTTTTACTGAGTATACCTATAGGAATCAAAATCAGGAAAATATACGAAGCGTATTTGATAGAGATTCGGGTACGAATTTATTTAATCAAGCACAAAGTACTGATCAGGAAATTAATACCTTGGAACAACGGGCCGTATTAGGAGGAAGATATAAGTTGGGCAAATACAGATTGAATCTTTCTACAGGTTTTATACGACAAAGTTTAGATAATAATGATGGTCTTAGATCATTTGACTTTGAAAAAGAATTTACTAATCCTTATTTGAACGCCAGGATTACTAAAAGTTTTGGAGAAAATGGTTATCTAAGTTTGAGCTTTAGGAATGATATTAGTCTACCAGCAGCAAATCAATTACAGCCTGCTGAAGATAGAACAAACCCTCAAAACATTATAATAGGTAATCCGGATTTGAATGCTATAAAAAATAATCGTGTGAATTTCTACTATAGCGATTATAACTGGAAAGAGCAATCTGGATTATATGCCGGTGGATCTTTAAACTTTGTAAACGATAGAGTTGTAGCAAGTACCATAACAGATGAAGATCTGATTAGGACGACAACTTATACCAATGTTGATGGTGTGTTTAATTCATATGTTTATGTGAGTTACAGCAAAAGTTGGAAAAAAGACAATTCAAAAATTAAAGTAGGATCAGGTCTAGATGTAGGTTATGATGAGAACAAAGGTTTTACACAGAATATCCTATTTACTACAAAAAGTACAAGAATTAACCCTAGAGTATATGTGAGTTATGATATTGATGATTTATTGGACGTAAAATTGTCCTATGATCCTAGTTTTAATAAAACTAAATTTGATAACGCGCCATTTCAAGAGCAAGATTTTACTAATCAACAAGTATCAATCGACCTAACTACATACTGGCCTAAAAAGGTCACTTTTGGGCTAAGAGGTGAGTATAATAAGTTTGGGAATATAGAAGCTGGGTTTGATGATGATTCCTTGATTCTAATAGGTAGCTTAGGTTACTCGTTTGCAAATGATAAAGCTAATTTTAAAGTTAAAGCCTATGATATTCTCAATCAAGTAATAGGTACAAGAAGAACTGTAGCTAGTGATTATGTTCAGGATACTAATACTTTAGTATTACAACAATACTTCATGTTTAGTTTTACGTATAAACTTTCAACTTTTACTAAGAAGAAATCGGAGAATTCAATCATTTTTATGGATTGATAACTGAGTACCATAAATAATATATGGTACTCAGTTATCACAGTATATTATTGGGTTATTGATTAACTTGCGCGGTTAAATAATAAGCCCTGCAACGTTTCCCTATCATACGAGTAATTATTCCTGCCTACAATGAACAAGATTCGATAGGTCATGTGATAAAAGATATTCCAAAAATTGTGACAGAAGTTGTCGTTTGTAGTAACAACTCAAGCGATGATACCGTCCTAGTAGCTAGAAATGCTGGTGCTACTGTGGTTGAGGAGCCAAATCCTGGCTACGGAAATGCATGTTTAAAAGCAATGGACTACATAGCGCAATTAAATGAACGCACAGATATTATTGTTTTTTTAGATGGTGACTATAGTGATTATCCAGAACAGTTAATTGAGCTAGTGAATCCTATAATAAACGACGATATTGATGTCGTAATTGGAGCTAGGGTTTCACATTTACGTGAAAAGGGAAGTATGACACTACCTCAAATATTTGGAAATTGGCTGGCAACTACCCTTATGAAATGGATGTTTGCAAGTAAATTTACAGACCTTGGCCCGTTCAGAGCTATTAAATATGATAAGCTATTAGCCTTGAATATGCAGGATAAAACTTACGGTTGGACTGTAGAATTACAGCTTAAGGCTCTAAAGAATAACTATACCTATTGTGAGATTCCAATGAAGTACCGCAATAGAATAGGAGTATCAAAGGTGTCAGGTACTGTTAAAGGTGCTATCTTTGCAGGCGTTAAAATTTTAACGTGGATTTTTAAATACGGTATTAGGAAATGATTTTTGAGTGGATATGTATTGTGATTTATTCTATAGCATTAATATTAATTATGCTTTATGCTTTTGCGCAACTCAATCTGCTGGTTAACTACTTAAAGGCCCGCAAAAATCAAACAGATAACGATCCCGTTTTTGATTTGACAAACACTGCCGAGGTTCCATTTGTAACCATACAATTACCAGTTTTTAACGAAGCTTACGTTATGGAGCGATTGCTAGATAATATTGCTTTAATGGATTATCCTAGACATAAGTTAGAGATTCAAGTATTAGATGATTCTACGGATGAGACAGTTAAAACCACTGCAGCACATGTTGAAAAACTGGCTGCAACTGGATTAGATATTAAACACATCACTAGAACAAATCGTGTTGGATTTAAAGCAGGAGCTCTTAAAGAAGGTTTAGAAATCGCAAAAGGTGAATTCATAGCGATTTTCGACGCAGACTTCTTGCCGGAGTCTGATTGGCTTAAAAAAACCGTTATCTATTTTAAAAACCCTGAAATAGGAGTAGTTCAAACTCGTTGGGGTCATTTGAATAGAGATTTTTCCATTTTAACTCAAGTTCAAGCCTTTGCTCTCGATGCTCATTTTACTCTAGAGCAGGTTGGAAGGAATAGTAAAGGACATTTTATCAATTTTAATGGTACCGCAGGAATATGGCGTAAACAAACCATAATCGAGGCAGGAAATTGGGAAGGAGATACCCTAACCGAAGATCTAGATCTAAGTTATCGAGCGCAGCTCAAAGGTTGGAAATTTAAATATTTAGAGGATGTAACTACACCAGCAGAGTTACCTATTGTTTTAAGTGCTGCTCGATCACAGCAATTCAGATGGAATAAAGGCGGTGCCGAAAACTTTAGGAAAATGGCAAAACGAGTGGTTTCCAACAAGTCACTATCTTTTAAGTCAAAAGTCCACGGTATATTACATCTATTGAATAGTACTATGTTTTTAAACGTACTTATTGTAGGTGTTTTAAGCGTTCCCATGTTGTTCATTAAAAATACTTACGCTCACCTAGCGCCTTACTTTTATGCAATGAGCTTTTTTGTTCTTAGCTCAATTATCTTTTTTATATGTTATTGGTTCATGTATAAAAACACCTATGGTGGTGGTTTTAAAAACTTCATTTCCTACATTGGAATGTTTTTCACCTTTTTCTCGATTGCTATGGGATTCTCATTACATAATTCTATAGCTGTTATTGAAGGTCATATAGGTAAACGCAGTGAATTTGTGCGCACTCCAAAGTTTAATCTAGCAGCAGTAGGAAAAAATTGGAAATCCAATAAATATCTACGAAAAAACTTAAGTAAAAATCTAATTATTGAGTTTTTATTGATTCTCTATTTTGCGTTTGGAATTGTTGCAGCTTTTTATGTAGGTGATCAAGGTGGAGACTTTGGATTGCTTCCTTTCCATTTGATGTTAATGATTGGGTTTGGATTCGTTTTTATTCGCAGTTTAACAGATAAACAATAATGAAACGCCGTATTAAAAACGGTCTAGGTCTTACTACCATTATATGTTGCGTACTATACGCTTTTTTCTTTACGCTTTCGCGAAAGCAATTCTATCAACTAACAGTTACATATATATTACTATTTATTGGTTTAGCCTGTTTTTGGTGGTTGTTTAAGGAATTTAATAGATCTTACTCTCAACTAGTTGATCAAGATAAAACACTCTTTCAAAAGCATAGAACAACTATCCTGATAGGAAGTGTAGGAGTTCTATTAAGATTAATGATTTGGGAAGTGACTCCCAATCTCTCTCAAGATTTTTTTAGATTTATATGGGATGGTCATATGTTGCTTAATGGATATAATCCCTATTTATATATTCCAGATGAGATCATAGGAGAAGCATCGTCCTTTATCCCTAATGCCCAGGTATTAAGAGCTTACATGGGAGATTTAAGCGCTAGTCATTATACCAACTATCCGCCGCTTAATCAGTTTTTCTTTGCAGTAGCGGCTGCACTAGGTGGTAAAAGTATAACCGCTACGGTTATTTTTATGAGATTGTTTATTATTCTAGCCGATGTAGGAACACTTGTAATCATGGTTAAATTATTAAAACAACTGGGTAAACCTGATTACTATAGTCTGTTGTATTTCTTAAACCCTTTTGTCCTCGTGGAATTGACGGGTAATTTACACTGGGAAGGTGTGATGGGCTTTTTTATGCTACTAGCGTTTTACTTATTATTGAAACTCAAAAAATGGTGGAGCGCCTTATTCATGGGATATGGAGTATTATTAAAACTCATGCCTTTGTTGATATTACCTATATTACTTAATCGAACTAAGTTCAGTAAAATAATCCCTTATTATTTATTCATTTTAATTGTAGTCGGAATGGGATTTTTACCATTCTTGTCCATTGAGCTTTTTGATAAATACAGTAATAGTGTAGGCTTGTGGTTTGGTAAATTTGAATTTAATGCCTCTGTTTATTATCTAGTTCGTGAAATAGGTTTTGGTCTTGTAGGTTACAATACTATAGGAACGATAGGGAAGATTCTACCTTTTTGTACTCTAATAAGTGTGTTACTTATTACATACTTTAGAAATAACCGCACACCAGTTGGTTTATTCACTAGTGTAATGTTCGCCTTTTGTTTGCATTTGCTCTTTGCAACCACCGTACATCCTTGGTATCTAGTAATACCCTTATTATTTAGTGTTTTTACCAAATATAGGTTTATGGTAGTCTGGTCTGCTTTCATATTTCTAAGCTATTATGCCTATTCAAATTCCAATTATCAAGAAAATTTGTGGTTGATTGCTTTTGAATATGTAGTTGTAATAGGTTATTTCATTTACGAGTTATTTTATTTCTCCCGATATGGGGAAAACACAACAAATGTGAATAAAAATGTATCTTTATACCGTTAAACCATCCATCAAATGAAAAAAATCATTATTGTTCTTTTGATTATAATAGTCGGTTTTCTAGCCTATGATTATTATAAAGATTGGCGCCGATTGCATCCTGATAATGCAAATTACGAGGCAAGTGAAAGGATTGATATTACTTATCATGATGATAGCGTTTTATTTTCCTATTATGAAGCTATTGAAGATTTAAACTCCTATGTTCAATATGAATGGAGTGTGAATGATGTGGATGTAATTAACCCATCAGATGACGATATAGAAACGCAACGTGCAATTAAAAAATATGCATCAAAACGAGCTTTAGTAAAATACCTGGAAAATAAGCTTGAAAATAGTGCTCATTTAAAATCTGAGGGATGGACCAACGATCAAATCCAACAGAAGGAATTAGGAATTACACAGCAACCTCAACCATCAAAAGTATTGCCGTTATATAAGGATATGCTAGTTGCTTTTCCCAAAAATGAATTAAAAACTGGTAGTCGAGGAGTACTTGTTTATGAAGTTCAAAAACTTCTCAACAAGGCACTGAAGGATAGTATTGATATTGACGGTGTTTATAGCACTATCACTACACAAGCTGTAAGTAAATTCGAGTCAGCACATAGCTTATTTCCTGACGGACAGCTCGATGCGCTGACTCTCGAAAAACTTGTTGAGGTTACGACAACATCTGTAAATTAATCACTTCTTGTTGAGTAAGCTTTCTATAGTGGCCTCTAGGTAGGTCTTTTTTGGTTAAACCGTGAATCATAACAACATCCATAGAGGATACTGAGTAATCTAAACTCTCAAAGATCTCTTTTACGATACTTTCCTTATTTATGGAAAGCTCTATACCAATTTCGTTACTGCGACCGTTTTCAATGTAATTGATATCATTAACATGAATTTCTTGTCCATCGATAATAAGTCCTTCACGAATTTTTAGAAGGTCAGCATGTTTCAAACTGCGTTCTAACGTGACTTGATATAATCTCTTTAGTTTTAGGTTAGGATTATTAAGTTTATTGGCCATTTTAATATCTGTGGTAAATATCATCAGTCCTAATCCAGTTCTATTAAGTTTACCTACATGATGTAGGTGGTATCCACTTGCATTGCGCATTAAATCATCAACTGTTTTAGAAGCCTTGTCTCCTTTATTAGCCGTAATAAATCCTTTTGGTTTATTTAGTAGGTAATACTCATTTCTTCTAGGAGTGATAGATTGGCCATCAAATTTCACGTGATCGTCTGGCTGCACTCGATAACCCATTTCTGTAACAGGTTTGTCATTAACAAAAACACTACCAGCTGCAATAAACACATCGGCTTCTCTACGACTACAAATTCCAGAATTGGCTATGTATTTGTTTAAACGAATACCTTTTGTATCGTCGCTAGTTGACGAACTTTCGTTTTTCTTGCGTTTTATGTATTGTTTTTTAGTAACAGGTTTCCCTGTTCTAGATGTGCCTATAATTTGATTTTTACCACCGCGAGTGTTGCGTGTAGATTTGCTTTTAGAATTACTATTAGCTGGTCCCTTACGTCCTCCTTTTCCCTTATTCATCTCTGCTATTTTTTTGCAAAGATAATATTTTGAAAGACCTGTGCTTGAGAGAGATGAATTTATTTAAATTTTATTGTCGACTGCCTATCTCTGTTCACATGTAATTGAGTGACGTCTGGTCTAGAGTAATGTCCAACTGCATCAAAATTTTGACGTTCTTCATAAACACGATGAAGGTCTAGAGTAGCCGTTATTAACTCTTCATTCCCTACTTGGGGTTCAATAATCCATTCCCCATCTGGTCCTGCGATGCAACTACCACCGTTGGCTAGTACTTCAGGAGCATTTGTTAGAATTTCATCTAGATGAGGAGTGTTTTCTGGAAAATCAGATTTAAACATTGTACTCGCAACACTTAAAACAAAGGTGCGTCCTTCTCTTGCGATGAATCTGGTAATGTCTTTAGTATTGTGGTCACTACCAGGCCAGCAAGCTACATGTAAATTGGTGCCTTGTGCGTACATCGCAGCTCTAGGAAGTGGCATCCAATTTTCCCAACAGTTTAAACCACTTACCGTAAAATCTTTCAATTGGTGAGTTACTAACCCATTGCCGTCACCTGGTGCCCATGTCAACCTCTCGTCATAGGTAGGTTGCAATTTACGGTGCACGCTTTGTATTAAACCTTCTTGATTGATGTAAACAAAGCTTGCATATAAACTATGACCGCCACGATCTTCTGGTCTTTCGATTATTCCTAAATAAATTGCCATTTTATTCGCTTTCGCGAAAGCGCATACCTCATCTAGCTCTCCTTTTTCTATACAAATTGCGTTTAAACTGTAGTGTCTATGAAGTTCTTTGACAATCTTTTTATTCCAAGCAGCCCCATCGGTAAGTGCTAGCCAAAATGGATATCCTGGTAATAAGCCTTCTCCAAAAGCTACTAGTTCTACTTGCTGATTTTTTGCTTGCTCCAGCGTAGTCAATATTTTTTTTAACGTAGCTTTTTTATCAAGCCATACAGGGCTTATTTGAGCTAGTCCTACTTTTATTTTAGAATTATTCATTATATGAAATCCTTTAATCTATTTATTATGGCTGGTAAGTCAATTAATAATATTGAAAATACGCCTACGCCAATTATAACTTTGAGAATAAAATGGATTAATAAATATTCCCGCTTTCTTTTTGAAGACCATAATAAGGGTAAACATACCAGTAGAGCTCCAGCAACCATCGCAAAATAATACTTCATGTCACCTACATTGTAGGTGGTTATAAGAATGGATGCTGGGATAATTGCTATGAATGTAAGAAAGGTATAAAAGGTTTTACTCGCTTTAATTCCTAAAACAACAGGAATAGTGTGATAGTTTTGAGCTAGGTCACCACGTAAATTTTCTAGGTCCTTAATAAGTTCACGCATTCCCAAAATCAAAAACAAAAAGGACCCATGAATAAGAATCACTGGTAAGAAATTACGATAATACATGAATAGAACAAAAAACGGACTTATGGATAGCAATGCCGCCATCAAATTACCTAGAAATAAAATTCTTTTGAGTTTATGTGAGTACAACCACATGGCAAAAATGTAAAATGCAAAAAATGCTCCAGCACGCCACGAGACGATCGAGCCTAACAAAAAGGCAATGGCATTAAGGGTAAAATACACAGACCATAACGTTGATCGACTTACCTGATTTTCTAATAAGGTTTTTTGAGGTCTATTGATTAAATCCTTTTCCCGGTCGTAAAAGTTATTTATAATATAGCCACTGGCAATGGCGCTAGCACTAGCTAAAATAAGGAGCCACAATTTATAGTCTAGCAAAAGACTTTTTACTGGCAATTCTGGAGCGATGATAAAAATACTAGCCAGTAATTGTGCCACCGCTATTAGCCCCACGTTGTACAACCTCACCGTACTGAAAAGGCTTAACGATTTAACCAATAACGTGCGCAAACTTTGTTTGTTCCTAGATTGATATGATTGTTCCAGATTCACAGTTCGAATTTACAGACAAATTATCACAACTGTGTTAATACTTATTCAATTAGGGTTAATGGTCGTAGCTCATCCTGTGTGCATCTAGTTTTACAAATACAAAGAGTAATACGGTAAAGCCCCATAGACCACTTCCTCCATAGCTTACAAAGGGTAGTGGTATTCCTACAGTAGGCAATAGCCCTAGCACCATGCCTATATTCACAAAAAAATGAATAGTAAAAATACCGGCGACACCATAACCGTAAACTCGAGCAAATTGATTACGCTGTCTTTCGGCCATTATGACTAGTCTGTAAATAAGTGCCATGAATAATAACACTACGGCACTAGCACCTACAAACCCTAATTCCTCGGCTATAGCGGTGAATACAAAATCTGTATGCTGCTCTGGGACGTAACCACCTTGTGTTTGAGATCCTTTAAGTAAACCGGTTCCTGTCCATCCACCATGTCCTATGGTAATAAGACTTTGGTTTAAGTTATAACCTATTCCTTTATTGTCTTCCACACGTCCTAGAATAATATCGATACGATTACGATGTCTATCGCTTAGTACGTTTTCAAATACAAACTGTGTGGAAAACGTATAACCAATTGCTAGAAATGCAGTAATTATATACAACCATTTACGTGGTGGAGCGAGTCGTTTTTTATGTTTACGCTTTCGCGAAAGCAAGTACATAACTACAACAACAACTAGTACACTTATCGAAACTAGTATAGGTCCTATTGCAAGTGCACCTACAAAAAGTCCTACCGCTAGTAAGCCCAATGTGAGAAACCATAAAGACAATCCCTCACGATATAAAGTAAAGAAAAACGCGGAATATACTAAAGCACTTCCAGGATCAGGTTGCGGGATTATAAGTAGTGGTGGCAATAGGATAATTCCTCCTACAATTAATAAATGCTTTTTGTTTTTTAGAGTTACATTGAGCTGGCTTAGATACTTGGCTACTGCTAGTGCCGTAGCAAATTTTGCAAATTCACTAGGTTGTAAACCAACACTTCCAAAGGAATACCAAGATCTGGCGCCGCTTATTTCTTTTCCAAATACAAAAAGACCTAACAAGGAAAGCATCGAGACGACATAAATAACACCTGCAAAGCGTTCATAAAACTTAGGCTCTATAGCTAAAATAATTACGATAAGAAGCAGGGCTAGGGCAATCCAAATGAATTGTTTACCGTACTCAACATTCATATCCCAGATACTGGAATACGTTTCAACATTAACACTAGAGTAAATCGCTAGCCATCCTATAGTAATTAAACCTAGAAAAATGAAAATAGTGTAAAAATCGTATTTAGGTTTGTCTCCTATTCTCATTATTTAAGTAAGCCATTGTCTGGAGCATATATGTGTTTATTCTCCTCTGTAATTAAACCTCTATCTACCGCTTCATTAATAAGAAATTCTTCACCGCTGTAGGGTTTTGCATACTCATATTCCAAACTATGAGTAAGCAAATATTGTTCTAAATCTGTTCTGGTAATTTCGCCTTTGATGTGTTTTTCAATCATTAAACTGGCAATTTTAGCAGCATATCTTGAACCCCAATATCCATTCTCTACAAAAACTGCAATCGCTATTTGTGGATCGTCTTTTGGAGCAAATGCAATAAAAACAGAATGATCTGTAAGTTGTTTCGTTTTTCCATCAATTCGCATTTTGTTCTCAACCGTTCCAGTTTTTCCACAAATTTCTATACCTGGAATTTGTGAGTATTTTGCAGTCCCATTTTTATAAACCTCACTCATTCCTTCAATCACGGGTTCAAAATGTTCGGGACTTATAGTGGTATATCTTTTAGTTGTGTAGTTTTCCTCTGTGATAGGGTTTCCATTAATTTTTTTAATGATATGTGGTGTGTAAAAGTATCCTCTATTAGCAATTGCAGCTGTCATATTTGCGAGCTGAATAGGAGTAGCTTCAACTTCTCCTTGTCCGATTGCATTTGATATTGTGGTAGGAGCATACCACTTAAACTTATAGTTATTATTATAGAACTCACCGTCTGGAATTCTGCCGGCGCGACCTACTGGTAGGTCATAACCTAAATAATCTCCCAACCCAAAACTAGAAATATGCTTGTTCCACTTATTCATTCCAGCCGTTGGAGAACTTTCTTTTTCTATGATTCTTCTATATACTTGAGCAAAATAGGAGTTACAACTTTCTGCTATTCCTAACTCCATGCCTAGTGGACTGCGATGATAATGGCAACCTAAAGGTTTGCGGCCACCGTAATCATACCCGTGATTACATCTTAATTTTTCGTTAGGTCTAATTACTCCTTCTTCTAGACCTACAAGTGCGTTTAAGACTTTGAAAGGTGATCCAGGTGCATATTGTGCCTGTAGAGCACGATTAAAATCGGGAAGTCTTATGGTGTCTCGTAAGATCGCATTTATATTTTTTGATCGATCTCTACCCATCAGAATACTTGGGTCGTAATTAGGGGCAGTTATTAAGCTAAGAATTTCACCTGTCTTTGGTTGTATAGCTACAATTCCACCTCGCTTATTCTTCATTAAAAGTTCACCATAAGCTTGAAGATCATTGTCTAGAGTAACAGTAAGATCACTACCTGCTACTGTTTCTATATCATATTTCCCATTTTCATACGATTCTAACTCTCGACCGTAAACATCACGGCGGTATATTTTTTTACCTTTAATTCCTCTCAATGTATCCTCATATTGAAGTTCGATCCCACTTTTACCTGCAAGGTCTCCTAGGTCGTAGTATGGGTCTTTTTTGATCTTTGAAGTGTTTACCTCTCTTATATAACCTAAAACGCTTGCGCTATGATCTACAAGGTATTTTCTTAACGATCTACGTCGTACGAAAAATCCCTTATACTTTCTTAATTGTTCTTGAACTGGAGCATATTCCTCTTGAGTAAGTTGTGGTATGATAACACTGGGCTTACGAATAGACCAGCTTTTGGCCTTGTTTAATTGATTGAGAAGTCTAGTGGTGTCAATCTTAAGTAACTTACATAGAGCTATAGTGTCAAACTCTTTGACTTCTCTAGGTGTTACCATAACATCATAAGCTACCTGATTACCTACCATTAATTCTCCATCGCGATCATAAATAAAACCACGCTCTGGGTAATCATAAATTACCTTTTGAGCATTTTCAATTGCTTTTTGCTTATAGCTGTCAGTAGAGATTTGTAAATAAAAAAGCCTAGCGATAAACACTATTCCAATTACGGTTACTAGAAATAAAAGAAGGAGTTTTTTCATCTTACAACCTTAGGTTTTACTAAATATATTACTAGCAATGATATAAGTAAACTTAAGCCACCTATGGCAAACGTATCTTTAACGGCCATGAGTATATGACTCATGTTAAAATATATAAGATTGAAAAATATAAAATGATGTATCAGTATTCCAAGAATCAGTAGTAGTAATAATCGATCAAAATTGGATTGAATTATTTTTAAATTTTTCATTTTATAACTTTCTCCATATATAATACGTAAAAGAAACGGTCTCGAAAAAGCTAAAACCAGGCAGGATGTGGCGTGTGCGCCACCGGTATCTTGAAAAGTATCTATCAATAATCCCAAAAGAAAAGCAGCAATTAAATAAAGTGCTCTATTATGTTCTACAGGGTATAGTAACAGGATGATGACATAGATGATTGGATTAATAAACCCTAAGAAGTACACATGATCCAATACAAAAACTTGTAAGAACAGTATAAGCAGTATTGAAAAAGCGGTATATATACTTTTTTTAGTCATTTAGTCCGAGTGTGTCAATTTCCTTTAATTGAGGTAAAATTTTGTTTTTAACCACATATACGTAACCTAAATCAGTTAGGTCATTAAAAAGTTGTACATCGATTTTATACTTGGCTCCATTATCGATAAGCTCCGCCTTTTTAATAGTGCCTATTTCTATATTAGGTGGGAATAAAGTGGATTGCTTACCTGTGATAATGGTATCACCTTTTTTAACTTGTGCAAGTCTGGGAACATCTTCTAAGCTTAGGTAATAGGGATCCTGTCCATCCCATTTTAAAGACCCTATAATATTACTTCCCTTGATTTGTGCATTGATTGAAAGATCAGAGCTCAAAACAGATATTACTCTAGAATAATTGGAATTGGACCTATCAATTATACCGATGATACCTTTGTCTGTAATGACACCCATATCTGGTTCAATTCCATTCTTCTCACCAATGTCTAGAGTTAAATAATTATCCTTTTTGAGAAAACTATTTTTAATAACTTTTGCAGGTATTACTTTATAAGTAGATTGTGCAATAACTGTAGTTGTATCTATTCTTAAAGTATCTGCCTTCAGACCGTCAAGTAACATTCTAAGTTTTGCATTTTCATTTGCAAGTTCTTGATTTACTTGTTTCAGATTAAAATAGTCTGCAACAGACTGTTTTGAACTTAAAGCTCCGCCAGTAAAGTTGCCGCTAGAATGAATAAATTGATACCTAGTAAAGTCGTGTGACTGTACAGTTAAACTGATTGATATAACAAGTAAAAACAGGAACAGCAATAAATTTCTGTACTTGATCAGAAAGTTAATAATTTGCTGCATAGGTTAAAATATGTCTATCCTGCTAGAACGGTTTTATATTTATCTAGATTTTTTAATGTAAGTCCTGTACCGCGTACCACTGCTCTTAGAGGATCTTCTGCAATATATACAGGAAGATCGGTTTTTTGAGATAGACGTTTATCCAGTCCTCTAAGCATCGATCCACCACCAGCAAGATAAATACCAGTATTATAGATGTCGGCTGCTAGTTCTGGAGGAGTTTGAGATAAAGTTTCCATTACAGCATCTTCAACACGTAGGATTGATTTATCAAGCGCTTTGGCAATTTCACGATAAGAGATCTTAACTTCTTTTGGTCTACCCTTAATTAAGTCACGACCTTGCACACTCATTTCCTCTGGTGGAACTTCTAAATCCTCGGTAGCTGCACCTATTTGAATTTTTATCTTTTCTGCAGTGCGTTCACCTACATAAAGATTATGCTGTGTGCGCATGTAATAAACGATATCGTTGGTGAAAACATCACCTGCGATTTTTACCGATCGATCACAAACTATTCCTCCTAGAGCAATAACCGCAATTTCAGTTGTTCCTCCACCTATATCAACGATCATGTTTCCTTTAGGTTGCATGATATCAACACCTATACCTATTGCTGCTGCCATAGGTTCGTGAATAAGGTAGACTTCCTTACCATTTACACGCTCAGCACTGTCTTTAACCGCACGCATTTCAACTTCGGTTATCCCAGATGGAATACAAATCACCATTCGTAACGATGGGGTAAAAAGTCGTTTCTTAAGTGCAGGGATTTCTTTGATAAACATCGAAATCATCTTTTCAGAGGCATCAAAGTCTGCAATTACACCATCTTTAAGCGGCCTAATGGTTTTGATATTTTCATGAGTTTTACCTTGCATCATGGCTGCTTCCTTACCCACGGCAATTATTTTACCCGTAGTTCTATTTCTAGCAACAATAGATGGACTGTCCACAACAACTTTACCATTGTGTACAATTAAAGTATTTGCCGTACCTAAATCAATGGCAATATCTTCAGAGAGAAAGTCAAAAAATCCCATATAAACCTCAGAGGAATAAGTTAATAAGCGTCACCTACAAATCTAATCAAATAATTAGTGTTTAAAGTGTCTAGTACCTGTAAATACCATTGCAATACTATTTTCATTGCAATAATCGATTGAAAGTTGGTCTTTTATGGATCCGCCTGGTTGTATAACAGCCTTAATGCCAGCATTATCTGCGATTTCTACACAATCCGGAAATGGGAAAAATGCATCACTAGCCATAACAGCACCATCAAGATCAAAATTGAAGCTACCGGCTTTATGAATAGCTTGATTAAGAGCGTCTACTCGCGATGTTTGACCAGTACCACTTGCACATAACTGCTTTCCTTTTGCAAGAACAATTGTGTTTGATTTTGTGTGTTTACAAATCTTTGAAGCAAATAATAAATCTTCAATTTGCTCTTCGCTTGGGCTTATTGTAGTTGCAGTTTTTAGATCTGCTTTTTGATCTGTCTTAATATTTGGATCCTGTACTAGATAACCGTTTAATGAAGCTCGTACCTCAAGTGTGTTGTGATCACGCTTTCGCGAAAGCGCACCATCTATAAGCTCTAGTAATATTCTATTTTTCTTGCCTTTAAGTATCTCCATAGCGTCCTCATCAAAAGAAGGAGCTATAATTACCTCACAAAAAAGCTGGTGTATTTCTTCGGCTGTTGCTTTGTCAATATTCGTATTTGCGATTAAAATACCACCAAATGCGCTCACAGGATCACCAGCAAGTGCATCAACATAAGCTTGATGGATAGTGTCGCGTTGTGCAACTCCACAAGCATTGTTATGCTTAAAAATCGCAAATGTAGGGGCATCATGCTCAAATTCACTCATAAGATTCACAGCGGCATCCACGTCTAGTAAGTTGTTGTAGGATAGCTCTTTACCGTGGTGTTTGGTAAACATCTCGTTAAAGTTGCCATAGAACCAACCTCTTTGATGCGGGTTTTCTCCATATCTCAAAGGCATGACAGTAGGTTCACTTATCTTAAGTGCTTTATCTATTGAGTGGCCAGAAAAATAATTGTAAATAGCACTGTCGTAGTGTGAAGAGACATTGAAGCAATTTGTTGCAAAACGCTTGCGTTGTTTTAAGGTAGTAACCCCATTACCTTCTTCTAATACCTCTAATAGAGCTGTATAATCCTGTACGGTTCCTACGCATAAAGTGTCTTTATAATTTTTGGCACCTGCTCTAATTAAAGAAATTCCGCCTATATCAATTTTTTCTATAATATCTTGTTCATTTGCGCCACTTGCTACCGTTTTTTCAAAAGGGTATAGATCTACCACTACAATGTCAATTTGTGGTATGTCAAATTCTTTAATTTGAGCAACGTCGTTTTCATTGTCACGGCGATTTAAAATCCCTCCAAAAACTTTAGGGTGTAAAGTTTTTACACGACCTCCTAAAATAGATGGGTATGAGGTAACATCTTCAACAGGAACTACAGGAATTCCAAGGTCTGTAATAAATTTTTCAGTACCACCGGTTGAATAAATAGTGATGCCTAATTCATTCATTTTTTGAACAATAGGTTCTAGTCCTTCCTTGCTGAATACGGAAATTAATGCGCTTTTTGCAGTGATATTACTCATGTTGTGTTGGGGTTATTTAAACAAGTTGCAAAAGTAATTCAACTCATTCATTTTGAACTCCATTATAAATAAAATATTGCGATACTTTTAAATTTTATTTGGACAGATTCAATCAACCATTTGTTTTACTTTTTCTAGATCTAATCCGCCGTAATTTCCACTACTCATTAGAAGTAAAACGGACTGATCTAGATTTTTTTCAAGAAGCCATGTGCTGAAGGTCACAGGCTCGGTCATGATGATTAAATCATCTCGATCAAAAGCCTCGAAAATTTGCTCCTTTGTAATAGGTGCTAATTGCTTTATGGCAACAGCCTCTGGACTGAAGAATACTACTGCCTCATCAGCAGCATCAAGAGCTCCTGCGTATTCTTTCAGGAATTCTGGATTTAAGCTGGAGTAGGTGTGTAGTTCAAGACAAGCGATGAGCTTGCGCTCGATATACTGGTCATGTACAGCTTCAGTGGTGGCTTTAACTTTACTTGGAGAGTGAGCAAAATCTTTAAAAATTACTTTACCATTAGATTCTGCGATTTTTTCTAAACGTTTAGAAGCTCCTTTAAAACTTGCTATTGCTTCATAAAAGTCATCTTCATCGATACCCATATGTTGACAAACCCATTTTGCCCCAGCAAGGTTATTTAAGTTATGCTTACCAAATATCTCTATAGGCATAGCACCTTCAGGTGTTTCTAGATAGGTAATGCCGTCTATTATTTGATGTTCTGGGATGTGGTACGAGTGCTTGCGTGTAGGTTTTGTTGCAGCCTCACTAATTCTCTTTACCTCATCATCCTCTTCATTATAAACAAGTATACTTCCATCTTTCATTAAATCAAGAAACATCTCAAATTGACTTACATAATTTTCATAAGTAGGGAAAACATTAATGTGATCCCAAGCAATACCTGACAATAAAGCAATGTTAGGTTGGTATAAGTGAAATTTAGGACGTCGATCGATAGGACTTGATAAATACTCATCACCTTCAAGAATCATAAATTCATTATCATCCGTAAGGTGCACCATAGTATCAAATCCTTCTAATTGAGCTCCTACCATGTAATCTACTTCTTTGTCGTGATAATGCATCACATGAAGAACCATTGAGGTTATCGTCGTTTTACCATGAGAGCCTGCAATTACAACTCGTGTTTTATTTTTAGATTGTTCATATAGATATTCTGGATAGCTATAAATGGTAAGACCTAATTCTTGAGCTCTTTTTAATTCAGGATTATCTTCTTTAGCATGCATGCCAACAATTACTGCATCTAGTTCTGTGGTAATTGCTTGTGAATTCCAGCCGTATTCCTGTGGTAAAAGTCCATATTTTTCTAATCTGGATTTACTAGGTTCAAATATCACATCGTCGCTACCTGTAACTTGATAACCCTTATGATGTAATGCTAGTGCTAGGTTGTGCATGGCGCTACCGCCTATTGCTATAAAGTGTACTTTCATAAATTAGTTGAGCTTTTGGTTCAATTGACTTAGGGCGGTTTGTAGTTGTGCCGATTTTGTTTTGTCTAGACCAGTCTTGTATATTTTTAATGCTTTCAATGGTAATTCTTGTTTCTCATACAATTGCCCTAGCAGCAAGTATGTAGTAGGAGAACCTCCAACCTCAATGGCTTTCTTGTAAGATTCTTCTGCCTTTGAGTAATCTTCCTCATAGGTGTAAATAAAACCAAATGCTAAATGCCCATCAACCGGTGATATTTTAAGTAATTCATCAGCATAAAACTTTGCTTTTTTAATACTTCCACCTACTATACCTGGTAGTTCACAGTACATTTGAGATAAAGCGTGCCTAGACTCAATATGCTTTTTATCTAAAATAGCAGCTTGATGCAAATGAAACTTTACATCGTCCAAATATTTAATCGCTTTAAATTTTGAAATTCCCTTGATGTAAAAAGCCATCGCTCCACCATATTTAAAATGGTAGTTAGCATTTTTAGGATCACGTTCAACCAGTATCTCAAAATAAGACATTGCTTTCTTATATTTTTTTTGATGTCCAGCGATGTCGCCCAAACGCTCGATAGCTATAAGTTGAGTACTGTCCTTATCATAGATATTCTGGTACTTTACTAACGCTTCTTGGTAATTTTTGTTCTTATACAAGGCTTCGGCATCTAGTAAATCAGTTTGTGCCTGAATAGTATAAGCTACTAAGAAAAGAATTAATAATAATACTCGTTGCATAACATCAAAAGTATCAAAAAGCAGTCCAATAATCGGTTTTCACTCATTAAAAATAGGGTTTTACTCATTTCGCTTTCGCGAAAGCGTACCTATCTCATATCTTTAATAAAAAATTGATATGAAAAGCACGCCAGCCATTTTATTCGTCCTTATCCTATTAGGTCAAATTATCGTTGCTCAATCTCCATTTCAAAATCAATGGGAAGAAATTGAAAAATTAGAGCTTTCAAATAAAATCAATGAAGCCCACAAGATACTTAACGGTATTTATGAAAAAGCTCAGAAAGATCAGCTTAATGATGAGATGATTAAAGTTACGGTATTTAAATCGAAATACACACTGATTAATCAAGAAGACGCGCAACGTAAAGTCCTCAAAATGTTGGACAGCTTAATAACTATCAAACAGTTTCCTGCGCGTAACATATATCAATCCTACAAAGCTCAATTGCTATTTAATTATTATAATACCAATAGGTATCTTATCGATCGAAGAAATAAACAAAATGGAGCTATTGATGACTTTAAACAATGGACTAAGATTCAATTTGTAGATGAAATCAATGCTTTATTCACTAGCTCTTTAGAAGAGCCATTAGAACTGGCCAAGATAAAAACCGTTGAATATGATGCATTATTCTTTCAACGTGTAAACGGACGATTTTTACAACCTACCTTACTGGACGTTTTGTTTAGAGAAGCATTTCCTTTTTTTAATGATCCAATTAAAAAATCATATTATTCGCCTATAAAACCTACAGAAAAGGAGATGTTCTTGCCGACGCAAGAAATCAGTGCAAATGCTACTTTGCTAAAAGTTTATCCAGTTTTAAAAATGTATAACTTATTGGAAAAGTTACATAGTCGACTGGGTAACGATCAGGCCTACCTTTACACGGTTATAGAAAGAATGAAATATGAACGTAGTTTAAGTAATGATGAATTTACCTTATTATATATAGATGCATTAGAAAAGTTCTATCGTGCAAATAAGGGAAATAAGGAAGCAAGTTTGGTTTTGAATCTGCTTGCAAGAGAGTATTATCAATTGAGCTTGGATTATTCTTTGCCAGACTTTAAATCCTACCGAAATAAAAGCATACAACTGGCTCAACTTGCTATTGATGATTATAAAGATTCCTACGGTAGTCTGCTGGCTCAAGTAATTTTATCGAGCATTTTTGAAACTACTGCAAGGATTGATATCGATAACTACGTAACACCGAATGATTCTATCTTAGGAAACCTTACATATCGTAATATTGATAATGCTACTTTATATGTGATTCCTGGTAAAAGTTACTATTTGTATAAAAACGATAGTTTGGCTAGGGATACTTTTAATAAAGCACTAGCCAATAATGAATTAATTCATGCAGAACATTTTCCTTTACACGATGTGGAAGATACTTACTCTCATGATTATCAATTTGTTGTACCTGGATTAAATGCTGGTCATTATAATGCAGTTCTTGAAGTTTGTGAAAATGACGTTTCAAAAATCAAATTTCTTTCATTCAATGTAAGCAATATCGCTGCAATAGAGCGAAAGACTCCAACCTATATTGAATTGAGTTTGTACAATCGAAAAACTGGAGCTCCTTTAAGAAGTGCTCGTGTACAAAGATTTAATAATTATACATTTAATCCTATAGGCAATTTTAAAGTAGATCAAGATGGTAGGGTGAAATTACCTTTAAAAAAGAATGAAGACGCCAATGATTTTGATCTATTAATTATTAATGGTAAGGATACTCTAGAAACTGATTTATACGGATATCGTGAAGTAAAAACTAAATATAAACATGAGCGTATAGCTAAATCATTTCTCTATTTGGACCGTGGTATTTATCGACCTAATCAAGAAGTGTTTTTTAAAGGTATTGTTTTAGAAAACTATAAAAAGCAATCAAAAACGCTCGATAACTTTACTGTAAAACTCGAGGTAAAGGATGCTAACTATCAAGTGATTCATGAGGATACGTTGACCACTAATGATTATGGAAGTGTAAGTGGATCTTTTAAGTTACCTCAAGACGTTTTAACGGGTAGGTTTACATTGAGTTTAAATAAAATTAATGATAGAATAAGAAATGTTGACAGATGGATTAATAATCAATATAGCTTTCAAGTAGAAGAATATAAACTACCTAAGTTTAAAACTAGTTTTGAACCAATAAAAGAACTCTATAAAATCAATGATAGTGTAAAAGTTGTGGGGAAAGCAATGGCTTTATTAGGAAGCCCGATTACTAATGCACAGGTTAAATATACAGTAAAACGAAAAGCGCAATACCATTGGTATTACAGGTATAAAAACAAAGAAGAGAGTTTTCAAACGGGAACTGTTAAAACAAAAAAGGATGGTAGTTACGAGATTGTTTTTAAAGCTTTACCAGATGAAAATTATAAGAAAGGGGAAAAGGTATCTTATATCTATGAAGTAAATGCTGCTGTCACCGATTTAAATGGTGAAACTAGAGAGGCAAATACTCAGGTTAAAGTAAGTACAGAACCCTTTTCTTTATCCATTTCTAAAAACGATTTAACCATAGACAATGATACAATAACTATAGCCGCAAGGAATGCTAATGGTCAATTTGCATCTACAAAGGTGGTATTAGAAATCCGAAAAAAGGAAGATGAGAATCGACCAATATTTCAAAAAAGAACAGAATCTAACTACTATTCACATAGATCTTACATTGTAAACGAGAAATCTGAAAATACAGAAGCCTTTCCTAAATTCTACGAATACAGTCGCGAAGATCATATAAATGCTTTTCCATACAGAGCAGCGTACAATCGGGAATTCGTATCAAGTTCTAATCGATATGAAAGCCGTCCTGCAAATGATTGGAAGGACATGCCAATCCTTTATAAAAAAGAAGTGGTGATAGATAGTATTACCTCAGTAAAAGTTCCAATTAATGAAGAATGGCAAAATGGGGCTTATTACTTCTTCGTAAAATCTATTGAGGAAGATGTTTCTAACAGACAAGAGGTTAACATTCATGCCGATAAAAGTCAACCATTGTTTCCAACAATTCTTGAGGTTGATGTCTCGCAAAATAACGACCTAACAAGTGTTACTGCAAAAACTAGTATGAATGGTATTTATACACGTGTGCTCATATGGGATAAAAAAAGTATTTTAAAAGATGAAGTACTTTACTTTAATAAGGGAACAAATAGTGTTTCATATACATTTAAAGATGTAAAGGGAGATAATTTGAATTTTCAATTTATCACCTACATAGAAAATCATTTACATACCATTTCCAAGACATTAAGTCTACAGAAAATTACACCAATCAATTATAAAATTGAGACAAGTACATTTAGGGATAAATTAGTCCCAGGCGAAGAAGAGATATGGTCATTTAAAATTAAAAATCAAAAAGACCAGCCTATGGTGGCAGAGGTACTAGCGAGTATGTATGATTTGGGTCTAGATCAGTTTAAGCCTAGCTATTGGGGATTGCCTTACTTCAACAATTATAATTACGGTATACATGTAGGTTATTTTGAAAACATAGAACCGTTAAATGATGATTCTGATAGTATCTTCTTTAATAGTACTTATGATAATACAGTGACCACTTTGGAGTATGATAGACTTCGGTTTTTTGGACTCAATTTTAATAATCCAGGAATTGTAAACAGTAGTTATCTTAAAAACATAAGTCGTAAACATAAGGAGTTAAAACCAAAACAAGGTTTTGTAGTAGGAGTCGTGAGCGATTATGATGGTCCTTTAGTAGGCGCAACAGTGAATGTAAAGGGAACGAATATAGCTACCACTACAGATTTTGATGGTCGTTATGAAATTGTTGCTCAAAAGGAGGATGTTTTGGTAGTTTCCTATGTAGGTTATGAGAGTAAAGAAATAATGGTAGGAGAGGATACGGTAATCAATGCATCTTTAAACTCTTCTTTGGATGAGGTTGTAGTTGTAGGCTATAGAACAACTAAAAAGCCGAAATTAACTTCTTCAGTATCTATAGTTACTTCTGATTCTATTGAGATGCTTCCAAGTTCATCAGTCATTCAAAGATTACAAGGTCAAGTGCCTGGTTTGCAAGTGCAATACTCAAGTGGTCAACCTGGTGCAAATAGCCTAATTCAATTGAGAGGTGTAGGTAACGTTTCAGGTAATACAAATCCATTGATCATCTTAGATGGAGTCCCAATAAGCGAAGCTGATTTTAAAAGATTGAATCAAGGTGATATTAAAGAAATCGCAACTCTTAAAGATGCGGCAGCAACATCCATTTATGGTAATCGTGGAGCAAATGGAGTAATTGTGATATCAACCAAACAAGGTGTTTCAACTGCCGACATTGTTAATCAGGAAATTGAATTAAACAAAGTCAAGGCTAGAAAAAACCTAAAAGAAACTGCCTTTTTCCTGCCACACTTAAAAACAGATAAACAGGGGAATCTTAAAGTAAGTTTTACGAGTCCAGAAATGCTTACCGAATGGAAATTTCGATTACTAGCCCATAACAAACAAGGTCAGTTTGCACAACTCACTAAAACAGTGCGGACTCAAAAAGATTTGAGCATTGTTCCCAACGCACCGCGATTCTTAAGAGAAAAAGATACCATTAAATTATCTACTAAAATAGCCAACCTTTCTGAGGAGGATTATAACGGTATAGCTCGATTACAATTATCAAGTGCAATTGATGGTTCAAGTATTGACGATAAATTTAATAATACTAGCGCTACTCAGAATTTTCAGGTAGATGCCGGTGGTAATACATCAGTAGCATGGACTTTTGTGGTCCCAGTAGGAGCGCCGCCAGTCACTTATAGAATTACTGCAAGTACAGGCAAGTTCTCAGATGGAGAAGAAAATGTATTACCTGTTCTTACTAATCGCGACTTGGTTACTGAGACTCAGTCTATGTGGGTAAGATCAGGCGTTAATAAAAGTTTCACCCTTAACAATCTTAAAGAGAATAATTCCAGCACTTTAGAACATCATAAACTTACATTAGAATACACTTCAAACCCTGCATGGTACGCTATTAAAGCCTTACCTTATCTTAAGGAATATGAACACGAGTGTGCCGAACAGACTTTCTCTAGATATTTTGCCAATGCTACATCGGCACATATTTTAAACAGTCATCCAGAAGTGAAAAAGGTTTTTGACAAATGGGCAGCACTAGACGTTCCTTTATCAAAGTTGGAAAAGAATGATCAACTCAAATCCATTTTACTTACCCATACTCCATGGGTGCTAGATACGCAGGATGAAAAAGAACAGCTTAAAAGACTAGCAACTTTGTTTGATCTGGATCGAACAGCTAGAGAGCAGAAACGTACTTTCAAAAAACTTAAGAAACTTCAAAATAATTCGGGATGGTTCCCATGGTTTAATGGCGGTGCAGACAATGAATACATTTCTAGACATATAGTCTCGGGAATAGGTCGAATGGAACAACTGCAAATTAGACATGAAAATCAGGAAGAAATGAGGGCTATGTACGATAAAGGTGTTCATGCTCTTGATAAAAAATGGGAAAAGCAGTTCAAGAATCATCGTACCAATTATGGTCGTATTACAGATACAACTAAATTTAAAAGTCCTGAGGACTATAATTTCTATTACGGTTATTGGCATTACCAATATGCGCGCAGCTTTGGGATGTCTCAAAAAAGGCTGAAGCCTGTAACTGGAATTTTAAAGGAGTATGAGGATTACGCTTTCGCGAAAGCAAAAACAGAATTTGCAACCCATACCAGGTACCAACAATTATTAATAGCACTTGTTTTACATCGCAATGGCTTTACCAATGATGCTCAAAGGATTCTAGAAGGTTTAAAACAAATTGCTATTAATAGCGAGGCAAGAGGAATGTATTGGGAGAATACTAAATACGGCTGGAGATGGTACAACAATGATGTGAACACTGTTGCACTAGCTATTGAAGCTTTTGCTGAGATTACAGACGATCAAGAAACAGTAGAGTCTTTGAAGGTCTCTTTGATTAGAAGGGGACGAGCAAATAGATGGGATTCAACAAAGTCTACCGCTATGGCTTGTTACGCCTTATTGTTAAAAGGAGATAACTTCACTAGTATCAGCGCTGAACCGCGTATTTATTGGGCAGGCAAAGATGTGATAAATCAAATGCTAAATGAAGACCAGGTTGAAGAGGGAACGGGATATTTTAAAACTAGTATAGACAAGGAAAAAATATCTAAAGATTATGCAACCGTTACGGTAGATAACAAATCGAGTACTACAGGTTATGGAGCCTTGTACTGGCAATATTTTGAAGACTTAGATAAGATTAAGGCGCATTCAGGTGATGGTCCACTTAAGGTTAAAAAACAATTATTTAAAAATATTACAAAAGATGATGGTACTAGTTTGCAAGAAATCACTCAAGAAAACCCGGTTAAAATAGGTGATCTTATTACAGTGCGTATTATCATCACGGCGGTAGAGGATATGGAATACATTCACTTAAAGGACATGCGTAGCAGTGGATTTGAACCAGTAGATGTTATTTCAAAGTATAAATGGCAAGATGGTCTAGGATATTATCAAAGTACCAAGGATGTAGCTTCTCATTTCTTTTTTGATAAAATTGGTAAAGGGACCTATGTATTTGATTATAACGTACGAGCAAACAATGCTGGTCAATTTTCTAATGGAATAACTCGAATAGAATCAATGTATGCTCCAGAATATGGAAGCCATAGTTCAGGTACTAGAGTAAATATTG
Source organism: Nonlabens sp. SY33080 (assembly GCF_011784885.1). Taxonomy (NCBI): domain Bacteria; kingdom Pseudomonadati; phylum Bacteroidota; class Flavobacteriia; order Flavobacteriales; family Flavobacteriaceae; genus Nonlabens; species Nonlabens sp. SY33080. The sequence goes on along the minus strand of NZ_CP050461.1, from coordinate 1,699,143 downwards.
TGGAATAATATAGGAATTCGCATTTTACATAAGTATTTGTGGTTAATGTCTAACGAACTTTTTATCCTTTAAACGATGAGTTTCTAAAGCACTGTATTAATTATCACATTTGTTTAGGTTTCTCTATTTTAGTCATGGAAAAACATTCATGGACATAAAAATTAAAAAGATTACCGCTAGAGAAACCTATATAGTGCGCCATCCAGTATTGCGCCAGGGTAGACCTATAGATTCATGTTACTGTGAAGGTGATGATGACTTAAGTACCATTCACCTAGGCGCAGTAATAAGTGATGAGGTTTACGGTGTAGCATCTTTTATGAAAATCATGGCTCCGGTTGCTTTTCCAGTACATTCAAAAACTCAGTACCAATTGCGTTGCATGGGTGTTATAGAAAAAGCACAGGGAATGGGAATAGGAGCGCTTATCATGAAAAAAGGATTTCAAGTACTACAAGAAAATCAAATTGATATTTTATGGTGTAATGCAAGAATTAATGCTGTTCCTTTCTATGAGAAATTAGGCTTTAGTGTCCAGGGTGAGATGTTTGACATACTACTGGTAGGACCTCATTATAGAATGTGGAAAGAATTAAAAAGTATTTAAGACATGAAGCACCTATTTTTTGTTCTTCTTTTTTGTGTACTGGGCTCTCAAGATAAGGGTAAGCTCACAGGGCAGTCACCTAATCCAAACAACTTGTTAGAGATTGAGGCGCAACAGGCATTTGATAGGATGAAAGCTGCTGCATTTAAAGATGGTATTGAACTACAAGTTGTCTCTGGCTATCGCAGTTTTGAAAGGCAACAGTCTATATGGAACCGTAAATACAAACGGTATGAAAAGCAAGGTATGTTACCCGATGCAATTTTTGATAAAATTGTAGAATACAGTACCGTGCCAGGAACATCACGCCATCATTGGGGTACCGATTTAGATATTATAGACGCTGCTGCTACTTATAAAGGCGATGTTCTTGTTCCAAATAAATTTCATGGTAATGGCCCTTTTTGTAAAATGAAAGAATGGATGGAACTTCATGCCAGTAAATATGGATTTGAATTAGTTTATACCTTGAATGAAAATCGAACTGGATTCAACTATGAACCGTGGCATTATAGTTATGTTCCGCTTTCGCGAAAGCGGTATAAAAAATATCTTGAAGAAATTGATCTAATACCTTTTTTACGCAGTCACAAAATATTAGGAATGAATAAAATAAGTGATGGGCGTTTAACTAGGTATCTCGAGGAGCATATCAAAGGAATTAATCCAAAATTAAAATAGTAATTTTAAACCTAAATACTTAATTATGAGAGGTGGATCCGGTAAAATAAGATTGTTTATAGGTATGGCTATTGTAGCATTTGCCGTGCTTAAATATTGCGGTAGTGCCGAAACAAATGAGTTTACAGGAGAAACTCAATACATTGATCTTTCAGTAGAAGAAGAAATAGCACTTGGATTGCAAGCAGCTCCTAGTATGATTGAGCAGCACGGTGGTTTACATCCCGATAATCGTGCTCAAACGCTAGTGGATCAAGTAGGTTTCAATCTGGTACAAAGTAGCATTGCCAAAGAATCCAATTATCAATGGGATTTTCATTTACTAGCCGATGATAGGACGATAAATGCATTTGCGCTTCCTGGCGGACAGTGTTTTATAACAGCAGCCTTATTTAATCAACTTCAAAATGAAGATCAGTTGGCCGGAGTTATGGGTCATGAAATAGGTCATGTGATTGCCAAACACAGCGCTGCTAGAATGAGCCAGCAAGGGCTAGCCCAAGGAGTTATTACAGGTGTAAGTGTAGGAACCGAAGGTGGTGGACAAACTGCTGCTGCCGTTGCACAAATGTTGACCATGAAATATGGTAGGGACGATGAATTGCAAAGTGATGATCTAGGTGTAAAAATGATGATTGACGCAGGTTATGAACCTCAAGAAATGATAGGTGTGATGCAAATTTTAAAGCAAGCAGCTGGTCCTAATCGAGTTCCAGAATTTCAAAGTACTCATCCAGATCCAGACAATAGAATAGAGCGTATCAGGGAATCAATTAGAAAATATCGCGGCTAATGAGCAGTATCAAAATTCTATGGAATAAAGAAGGTAAATGGCTGTTCGAGCCTTATCGTTATGAGAATAATCGATCTATTCCAACTGATGCGAATAAATTTTTAAAAAACGTTTTCCTTACTTTAGATCATATTTGGGAAAAGCAAGCCTTATTACTAGAGTTTCCCGATGGTCGCTCCATAAATATCCTTGATGAATTTATGTCCCGTAATGACAAAAATTTAATCATACGCGATGGTGAGAAAAATCAATACGAGGGAACTCGTGATATTATTACTTTTTATGATGAGGTTGGAAGTGTGTTTAGAAAAGACTTGCGTAAACCTTGGATAAAATCAAATATGGGTCGCAATACCGCTGCCAGTATTCTGGCTCATGAATTTATTCACGCGTATCACGAGCAATTCGAGTACGAGGCTTATCGCGCTAGAAAAAACCAACGATTCCCGGCCTGGAAGGTGCGTTATCCACATTTTCCTAACCAGGAAGAAGTTCTAGTTACCACAGATTTAGGTAATCAAGCCATACGCAAATTAGGTGATGATGAACGACAGCATTACAAGCGCAATTACTATCCTACAAAAAGTCCTATTACACAAGAGCCTGCTAGTGAAGGTGAAGTAGTCTAGTATTGTAAAATTATTCTAATAAAAAAGCCGCTAGGAAACTAGCGGCTTTTGTTTATTTTCTTGTTGAGATTAAAAATTATAAACTACTTCTAGTTTATAATCTTTAAGAGATTTTTCTGCTTTTTCTAGGTCTTCTGTAAAGCCTAAAATATATCCACCGCCGCCAGAGCCACATAATTTTAAATAATAGTCGCCTGTATCCAGTCCTTTTTTCCAAAGGTCATGAAATTGGGTAGGTATCATGGGTTTAAAGTTGTCTAGAACTACTTTAGAAAGATGTTTTACATTACCAAACAGTCCTTTAACATCACCGCTTAAGAAATCTTCTACGCACATGTCTGTATATTTTACAAACTTGTCCTTTAACATCTTACGAAAACCTTCTTGTTTCATGTTTTCCATGAAAATGTTTACCATAGGAGCAGTTTCACCTACAATACCACTATCAATTAAGAAAACAGCACCGTTACCCGACTGTTTTTGTGATGGAATTCCCGCAGGTTCAATATCTTCTTTACTATTAATTAGTATTGGTAAACTTAAATAAGAATTTAATGGATCTAGACCAGAGCTTTTACCGTGAAAAAAGCTTTCCATTCTACCAAAAATACTCTTGAGTTCCAGTAATTTTTCTCTTGTAAGATTCTCGAGAACGGTAATTTTTTCCAAAGCATATTTATCGTAAATAGCTGCGACAAGAGCACCACTACTTCCTACACCATATCCTTGTGGGATGCTACTATCAAAGTACATTCCAGCCTCTATATCTTTTTTGAGACTCGTGATATCAAAATTTGGAAAATCCGATCCTTTGCTCAATTCTTCTAGATGATTGGCAAAACGGCTTAAGTTCTTATTAGATTGTTGATTTTTTTCAGAAAGGTCATCACTTATTTTAAGTGCACCTTTATAAAAGTTGTAAGGGATTGAAAGACCTTTTGAGTCTTTGATGATCCCGTACTCTCCAAAGAGTAAAATCTTAGAATAAAAAAGTGGTCCTTTCATAAAAATTAAGCTAGCAGTTTTGATGCTCCACTACCTATTTGATCACAAATATACTGAGAGTTTTGACAATACACAGCTAATTTCTCGTTAATCCATTCATATACAGCAGTTCTGTGATTGTTAGGATACAGTAAATGAACGTTAGCTCCTGCATCTAGGGTAAAACACACAGGGATTTGCGTTTCTTTTCTATATTTCCAAATTTCTTCGATAATACGCAATGTATTAGGTTTCATTAATATGAAATAAGGATGAGAAGTCATCATCATTGCGTGTAAAGTGAGCGCTTCGCTTTCAGTGATTTTAATGAAGGTCTCGATATCGCCTTCCTGTAAAGCTTTTTTAAGTAGAGTAAGATTTTGCGGTGCTTGTTCAAATCTCGCTTTCGCGAAAGCGTGATTATTCATAAGCCCATGACCAACTGTAGAGCTTACCGTTTTTTGACCTTTATCGACTAATAGAATAGTGTCGTGATAATTTTGAAACGTGGGATGCAATAATTTTGTTTGATCTACACCATACAAGTTTGAGCTACCTACTGTATCATCGTGCTCACCCCAAACGACTAATTGACCTTGTAAACTGCGACAAGCGCTACCAGAACCTAACCTGGATAGGAATGACATTTTATCGTAATCTAAATCCAAACCAGTAAGTTGAGATTCAAAATCTATAATACAGGCGCTTAATGCAGCCATACTACTTGCGCTACTTGCTATTCCAGAACTGTGTGGGAATGTGTTGCGAGTATCAATATTGAAATAGTAATTCTTTATCCATGGGCTGTAAGAAGATATACGCTCAAAGAATGCTTTTATTTTGGGTGCAAAATCTGGTTTTTCAACACCTTCATATGAAATTTTAAAACCGTGCTCGCCTTTAACAGCGTTTACTGTAGTAATGGTGCGGCAGGCGTTAAGTGTAAAGCTTATAGAGGGATTTGCGGGCAATTGCATGCCATGCTTTCCCCAGTATTTAACTAGTGCAATATTACTAGGTGCTTGCCATGTAGTAGTTAACGAGGTGATTTCCTTGATCTCTTGTTGAAGTATGAATTCTGTTTCCAAGATAATTTTGTTTAAAGCAAAGATAGTCTACAAGACCTTAGTCTTCTAAATAGAGTAGGGCATTGTATATATCTTCATTAATTAAAATTAATTTTAAAAGGGTAGTGGTGCTTTTATTCATAGGTCCTATGGATCATTAAAAATGCTATAATCTCACTATTTTTAAAAATGTTGTAACATTTGTGCTGGTAAGAGGTCAAATGAATTGTATTACTTTTAATTTGTCAAAAAACGTTTATGGTATTCTTACGCTTGATTAAAGAAAGTCTGATTTTTGCGCTTAATGCTTTGCGTACTAATCTGTTGAGGGCTTTCTTGTCTTTGCTTGGAATTACCATTGGGATTTTTGCTATTATAGGTATTCTAGCAGCAGTTGATTCACTAGAGAAAGAGATTGAAAGTGGCTTAAGCGCACTAGATATTTCTACAATCTATGTATTAAGATTTTCTTTTGGTCCAACAGAATTAGAACCATATCAATTTGAAAACTGGCCCGACGTTAGTTATGATGAATTCCAAATGCTCGAGCGCAGTCTGCCAGATCTAGACGCCATTACCTACACGATGTTTATGTCACCTGAAAACATCAAGTTTGAGGATAAAACAGCAACTGGTGTGAATATCATTCCAGGTACAGAATCCTTTTTTGACTTAGAAAAACTTAAACTTTCAGAAGGACGATTTTTTAATGGTAGTGAATCCAACAGCGGTTCTCCAGTAGTAGTAATTGGTGCTGAAGTTGCCAATAGCTTATTTGGCAAAGCTAATCCTATAGGGAGAAGAGTACGACTGTATGGAAATAAATTTACTGTTATAGGCGTACTTGAAAAGGAAGGAGCAGGAGCTAGCATAGGACCTTCCAAAGATGGTAGTGCTTATTTACCTGTGAACTTTGTAAGAAGAATTTACGGTGATAACGATAGGACCAAAACAAGTGCCTTTATCTTGAAACCTAAAAAAGGAGCAGATCAGGATGAATTTATCGCTATGCTAGAACAAAAACTAAGAAACTACCGAGGAATCAAACCCGATGAGTTAAGCACTTTTTTTATTAATCCACTTAAAGGATTTGCCGACTTTATAGGCACGGTTACAAGTACACTTACTTTTATAGGTGTGATTATATCTGGATTTTCAATGCTAGTAGGTGGTTTTGGAATTGCAAATATCATGTTTGTGAGTGTTAAAGAGCGCACCAATTTAATTGGAATACAGAAGTCATTAGGAGCAAAAAGCTTTTTTATTTTGTTTCAATTTTTATTTGAATCTATTATTCTAGCCTTATTAGGCGGAGCTTTTGGTTTGTTATTCGTGTGGTTAGGAACTTTGATTGCAAGTAGTTTGACTGACGAATTTACCTTTATTCTAAGCTTGAACAACATTTTGATAGGATGTAGTGTGAGTGCGTTTGTAGGTTTAATAGCAGGCATTATACCGGCCTTTTCTGCTGCACGTTTAGATCCTGTGGAGGCAATTAGATCTGGGATGTAATTCCCTTTATACTTTATCTTACTTTTGTTCTAATGAAAGTTTCTCAAATTGAACATAGTTTGCAGTTCTATGCAAATGGTAAATTTCTCATTACTGGGGAATATGTGGTGTTAGACGGAGTGCGTGGACTAGCAGTGCCCTTAAATTTAGGGCAACGTATTCAAATTACACCACGTACAGATCAAGCTATAATTTGGAAAAGTTTCAATGCCGATGGTGGTATTTGGTTTCACTGGCAAACTACGGTCAATTCATGGAGTGAATCTTCAAGTGACTCAGTAACTCAAAAGCTTATAGATATACTTAAGCATGCCCAAGAGTTAGCTGGCAGCTTTATTTTGGATAAAGGTTGTGAAATAACAATGCATCTAGATTTTGATAGACAGTTTGGAATGGGTTCTAGCAGTACTTTGATTTCATTAATTGCTCAATGGTTTCAAGTTGATCCATACACATTACAATTTCAGTCTTTTGGAGGCAGTGGTTATGATATTGCGTGCGCTACCTCAAACGGTCCCATTGTATATAGATATCATCCTGAGCAACCTTGTTATAAATCAATAGATTTTGATCCTAATTTTAAAGATGACTTATTTTTTGTCTACCTGAATCAAAAACAGGATAGCAGACAAAGTATCGCGAGATTTGATAAAGATTTGCTTTCAGAAAACGTTAGAATACGTTTAAATCAAATACCAGACTTGTTAGTTTCATGCAAGGATTTAATTGAGTTTGAAAATATACTTCATGAGCATGAACAGCTTATCTCAAGACTTATTGGTCTAGAACCGGTTCAAAAGGTATTGTTTAATGATTATACCGGTGTTGTAAAATCATTAGGTGGTTGGGGTGGAGACTTTGTTCTTGCAACCGGTGATGAAGTAAAACAAGAATATTTTAATAAGAAAGGATACGACGTTATTTACAAGTGGAAGGATATTGTATTATAAGAACTAGTATCAAGTAACAAAAAAAACGCCTCGATAAAATCGAGGCGTTTTTTGAATAAGGGTAAAAAGTCTAATAGAAATTCTTTCTATTGTCAACTATGTTTACATTTTTCTTAAGTGCTTCAACTAATTTTGAGCTAGCTTGATTAGCATTTGTATCAGCTAATAATTTGGCCTGTGATGTGAAGTTTTCTAATTCTGGAGCTTCTGAAATACCAGTAAGGTTAATTACATATACTCCTTTTTCACCTGCTATAGGTGATGAAGTAGTACCTTTTGAAAGACCAAACGCTGTACCTACAACAACTGGTTCCTGACCAGCTCCTGGGATAGTAGGATTTTTACGATTGATTGAGGCTGCACTACGTACTGATTGACCTTGAGCCTTAGCAATAGCATTAATATCGTTGTTTGATATTTTAGCCATTATCATTTCTGCTTTCTTCTTATTACGTAGTATAGGAGTAACCGTAGCGCTTGCTTCTTCACTAGACATGTTTCCTGCTTCACTTGCACGCGTTACTTTAACAATTACAACTCCTTGTGGAGTGTCAAATTTCTCCATATCTCCAACCTCTGTTTCTTGATTGAATGCCCAACGAACAACTTCACGATTCTTTTGAATCAATGGTAACGTTTCATCCATAGGCTTGATACTGGTTACTGGAGTAGTAGTCTTTTTAAATTCTTTTGCAGTTTCAGTAAAGTCACCAGATACTGCTGCTTGTTGAAACTTAATAGCTTCTTTTCTCATTGCTTTTGTAGTAGCTTTAGAAGGCTTAACAGCTTTTGAGATACTAGCAATTTTATAAAGATCTACAGGTGCTGCTGTATCGTCAATACGGATGATGTGGTATCCAAAACTAGACTCTGCTATTCCAATAGTTCCTTTGTCATTGTCATAAAGGAAATTTCTGAAACCTTCTGCAAAGTTTCTTGCGTTACCTGAGTAGGTTACCCATCCTATATCCTCAGCTTTAGCGATATTTGTATTTTCTTCAAAATATTCAAATTTTGAATCAAAACGTCCTTTGTTTTGACCTATTAAGTTAAAGATACTGTCAGCAACAGCTTTTGCTTCTTCTTTGGATCTTGTGATATTTGCAGCAGCTCTTTGAGCACCTTGATAAGCAACTAGTATGTGACGGTTTTGCACGCTATCCATTACAGATTTTTTGTCTTCTAATAGAGAAACCTTCATCATATCACGATCTTCATAAGGACCAAAAGTAGTGCCTAATTCTTGTGATATAATTGGTTTTACAGCAGTAGGTAAACGGCTTTCTAGCAGGTAGTCGCTAGAATAACTTTGTTCACTATACTGATTAACGTATTGTTGTACATCCTTTGCATTGTTGAATGCAGGGATTTTAGTAAAACTGTCGTTAGAACTATTGTAAACTGAGTCTGCTCTTAAACGTTTAGCTAAATCATTTTTTATAGCTTCCTTATCGCTATCGCTTGCTACATCAGCAAACAAGACCATTTGAAGATCTCTTTGTGCTTCTGTTTGAAACTCTTTAGAGTGAGATGCTATGTATGATTCAATCTCAGATTTTGAAACTTCTACTGTGCTATCTGCGATAGTTGTGTATGGAATTTGGACATAGTTAAAACTACGCTGTTCATTTTCCATTAAATAATCCATTCTAGCCTCTGCATTTGTACCTACAAATCCTGACTTAAGTAATTCAAAGAATTTCTCTTGCCTTAAATTTGATCGTACATCGTTTAAGTAGTTTTTCCAAGTTTGTGGATCATTTTGTAAAAAGCTTTCTTCATAAGTTTTGAAAGCTCCTTCGTTGAATGTTCCATCAGCGTTTTGAAACTGTGGATTGCTTTCATAGAAAGAACGCACTTGATCTCTTACTTGTGCATCGGTTACCTGAATACCAGCTGCTTCCATTTGTTCTGATAGTACGGCATTGCGCACTTCAGAATTCCACACGCTATTGACAGCTTGTACAGTAGATCCACTAGGTCCCATATTACGAGATATGTTTTCTACTTTTTGTGCAAAATCTGTTTGATTGATTTCAACATCGCCCACATATCCGATTGATGTTTCTTGTTTTTGATCACTTGAAGTAAGTGCTCCTTGCACGATAAAGGCAAATAATGCCAGTGCTATTACTAATATTAAGATCACGCCACGGCTTCTGATCTGTTGTAATATCGCCATTGTTCTTTAACTTTTTGTAATGAGGGCGAAAATAAGGTTTTCCCTGAAATTATGAAATAGAAAACGTATGCTATCTCAGTCGTTTTTAATACAAACTATTAAAGTATTGTTTTATGGTGAGGTTGTTAGGTGCGCTTTCGCGAAAGCGTAATTACTAAAATAAAGTTTTTTAACTAAAATGTTAGCAGTAGTTGACTAGTTTTTCTGCTATTCTGAATCGCCTACTTCTAGATGAACCAAATCAATTTTATTATCTGATTTTTCCAAAATGGTAAAAGTGAAATGATCTATGGTTACATGATCTCCTTCTTCCGGTATTCCTTCTGTGGTGTTAACTATAAGTCCACCAATAGTCTCGTACTGCTCACTTTCTGGTAAATCTAATTTGTAGTTTTCATTAACTTGATCTACCTCTAATCTAGCACTTAGTTTAAAGGAGTTTTCGGTAAGTTGTGTGTCTATTAATGAATCGGTATCGTGCTCGTCTTCAATTTCACCAAATAGTTCTTCTACAATATCTTCTACTGTTATCAATCCACTTGTTCCACCATACTCATCTATAACGATCGCAATACTTTTATGTCTTTTAATCAACGTGTTGAGTACGTCCTTTGCCAGCATAGTTTCTGGGACGTTGACAACTTTACGTAACACTTGGTCAATGGAATCTGGTGATTTAAAGAGGTCAAAGCTGTGAACGTATCCTGTGATATTATCAATAGTGTCCTCGTGGATTAATACTTTAGAAAGTCCGGTAGAAACAAATTTTTTGTTGAGTTCTTTGATACTGGTGTCCTTGTGGACGGCAATCATTTCGGTACGAGGTACCATAACTTCACGGGCCTTTAGATCTCCAAAATCTAATGCGTTTTGAAATATCTGTATTTCAGAATCTACTTCTTCTTGTTCTTGAGCGCTTTCCATTTGCTCAGTAATGTAATTCCCTAGCTCAATTTTTGAGAAGGAAAGTTGTAATTGATCGCCATTTGACTTAAAAAAGGTTTTTAAAAAAAAGTCTGAAATTTGTATGCAAAACCATGAAATAGGCCAGAAAATCAAATAAAACAAATAGGCTGGTACACAAAAGAATTTGAGTAGCTCGTTGCTGTAAATTTGAAAAAATACTTTGGGTAAAAATTCAGCTGTTAATAGGATTACTATAGTCGATATCACAGTTTGTAGCAACAAACCTTGAAACCCTGTTGATAGAGCAGGATACCATTGAGCAATTTGATCAAGAATTAAATCACCAGTTAGCATACTATATACTACTAGGGCAATGCTATTGCCTATAAGCATAGTGATTATAAACTTAGAAGGCTGTGCGGTTAGATTGCGTAATACTCGTCCTAAAAAATCCTCTTGACGTTTTTCAAGTTCAATATGGATTTTGTTGGACGATACATAAGCGATCTCCATTCCAGAGAAAAAAGCACTGAGAAGGAGCATGCTTACTATGAGCACTATAGAGCTGATCATATTTACTTATTGCGATCGTCAAATCTACGAATAAATCGCCTGCGGAAGAAAAACATAAATAGGGCTACCGCTGCCATAAAAAGCATGAGGTAGGCACGGCTGCGTTCTACATTCCATTCTGTAATTGCTGTTATTAAACAAACGATAGCAAAGATTAAATAGATGTAAACGGAATATTTAAGTAGTTTTTTCATAATTATTGATTTGATATGAACGTGTCGTTAGGATTACGTGCATTTACTTTTTTAAGATCTTCACTAGCATCTAGCATGGTCGCCGATGTGTTCCCTAAATTAGACGCATCACTGTTTTTTACTAGTCTTGTTTCCCAAGGCTCGTGAGTAAAAACCCATTTATTTTTTTGATCCCAGTATAACTGGTCACCATTAAAGGTATTACCGTCATGAGTGATTATCGTGACATCGCCTTGCATATCAATCATATCAGTTATGTCGTAAAGATAGGCCTTGTTTGCGGTTATGGTAGTAACCTGTTGCTGGTTGTTAGTATACTCATACACTTTAACCTCTACACCATTTGGGAATTCTGTAAAGGGAAAGGCGTCATTTGAATAATCATAGGCAACGGGACCAGCAATGCTCAATTTTAATCGAGTACTGTCTGTATGTTTAATGACCATGTTTGTTACCTCACCTATAGGCGAGTTGGTGCTAGTTTCCATTTTACGCACCTGTTTGAGATTATCCTCACAAGAAACCAAAAAAGCAATCACGACAATTGTCGTGATTGCTTTAAAATATATGTTTCGTTTTATACTCATTAAGGAGTAGGTACGGTTACTGATTCACCTACCCAACAGCTGAAGGTGATTCTCTTACCTGCCATACCAGCTAAGAATATATCTTGATTGCTAGGAGCAACACCGTTGTAACTAGCTGCTGCTTTGGCAGCAGTAGATCTTAAAGTAGGGTCTACACTAGCTGCTTTGTTTGCATATCTTGCTGCAATCCAGTTAACAGCTCTTTTTTCAAAAGGAGTGTTACCACAGCTGTTTGTACTTTGCGCTACCATACCTGCGATTCTTAAGAATGGTAATCCAAATGATGGTTTTGCTTGATTAGCAAGAATATATTCTCTTTTTGCTTTACCAAAAGAACCTTGCTTTCTTAAAAGTTCAGCTTTTTTGTAGTGAATATTTGCTACATATTTCTGGTCGATCCCTAGTGAAAGAGCTTCATCCCAGTACTTCAGTTTTTCAGCATTAGTTTTTGCGATGTTACCTAAACCATATGCAGTCATTGCACTAGGTTGTAACTCGTGTAAAGCTTTTACAGAATTTACATATAAATCACTTTCTGTACAATCTTTCTTTTGTAACCTTCCAAGTACATTCTTTAACCAAGACATGTTTGATTTGTTTGCATCAAAATCTTTTGAGTAAAGTGGGATTAAGTTATCACAGTCTGCAAGACTTCCAATAGTACCATTTACACTTTTCATTACGATACCATAGTTTTTCAAGTTTTTTTCTTGATTTTCTATGTTTTTCTTTTCGTCCTCTGTAATTGTTCCTTCTGCTTCCTTGTCTAATAGTTCAGATACTATCTTACTTCTCTCATTAGAAACATTGTCTAAATGTTCTGTTAGTGCATCGTAAACATTAAAAAGGTCTTCAAGGTTAAGAGCGTTTGCCTTATATTCCTTTTCAGCAAGTTTGAAATAGGTTATCAATCCATTAGGATCTGTAAAGTCTTCCTTTCCACTTGTAAAGGTTTCATTTAAATAGTTAAATTGATCAGACTGAGTACCTTGTTTGTACTTGTACATTACTCGACCTAGTTCAACTTTTTTCTTAGTAACGTTAATTTTATCGGCATACTTGTTAATTTGAGTTTCAAGCATGTTCATTAAACCTTTAACGTTCTCGTTTTGATCACCTATTTTTTTCTTCAATCTGTGCTCGTATATTCTTTCACCGTATTGATAAATAGCAGGGCTGGCATCTGGACAGTTCTGTACTAGCTGACCTAATTGCTTGTATGCTTCATCATAATTTTTTGCTTTAGCGTTTTCGGCATAGATGCTAAGCATCGTGTTGCAGTCTCCTGATTGCGCTTTCGCGAAAGCGAATCCCAAAACAACTAAGCTGAATAAAATGGTGTTTTTAAGTTTCATAATTTTTATTGTTCTAATCTTAATTGTACTTTCTTTTAATAAACCAACGATCGTTTAACGATAAACTAATTGATAAGCTGGCAAATGTTTCTTTTATAAGACCGGCATTTTCTGTTCCTCTCTGTCCTAATTCAAGTCCAATATTTGCATTTGAAAAAGAGCGATTGCCTCCTATAGGTAAACCCATTCCAAAAGATATGCCAAACTCGTTGATGTCCTCATTATTAAGAACAAGACCTGTTTCTTCAAAACGAGCTCCAAATCTATAAGTAACACGTTGCCAGTAACTTGTTAAACTATTGAAGTTTGGTATGTAATAACCACCTGCTCTTAAGGAGATGGCATCTTTGAATGAACTGTTATTTGGGCTGAAGCTGCGATTAGATAAGCTGCTCTCACCTCGCATAGAAAACTCTCCACCAATCATCCAACTGCGTAATTTCCCATAATTCAATCCTACAGTTAATTCAGAAGGAAGTGTAAGGTCTTCCTCATTTTCCTGTGGATCACGAGCGTTAAATAAACTTTCTCCTGTTCCTGGGGTAAATGAAAAATTAGCAAGCACCGACGTGCTTTTTGCTACTAATTTGCTCTCTGGACTGTAAACAATGCTTGCCTGTAGGCTGTGTTCATCGCCAATGTTTTTTTCATAGTGTATGGCTAGATTGTAGCTTAATCCACTAAAGTCAGTTTCGTTTGTCTCATTAGAGCCAAACTGGACTTGATTTGTAAGTACACTTGAGCTGTTTGTTTCTTGACCAAAATTATACCTTAACTCTGCACCAATACTTAAATTCTTTGTAAGCTCATGTCCAACTCCAAAGTAAGCTCTGGTAATACTTCCTTCACCTGTGAAGTTGTAATACTCCGTATCAGTTAGGTCTCCGATGGTATATCCAACGGATTTAAAAGGAACTAATCCAAATCCTATTCCTGTTTTTGCATTGTTGCCTAGAGGTATACTTACATTTAAGTATTCTAAAGAAGTAGAATCATAAGTGTCATTTTCACTTTCTGTTGATGCCCACGTCTCGGTGTGTAATAAACCTACGCCATAGTTAATTAGTTTTATTTTACCATAGGTGGCTGGGTTGTTCAAGGTAGTATGAATACTGTCCAAGTGAGTGCGTAGTCCACCCATGCTTCGGTTTTCAATTGTTCCTTTAAAGGTTTGTTGGCCTAATCCAAAAAATGAATATGGCGATGAAGTACGAGATTGACCTAGCGCACAATTGATGCTTAATACTGTAATCACGAAGATGATACTTCTAATCATAAGTGTTGTTATAGATGTATAATTGATAAATGCCTTTGAGCATTAAATCAGGCTGGGCAAAGAAACGGCTTTTTAGTTGTTTCTCCAACAACCTAGCATCGCCACCTGTTAGGAAAACTTGTAAATTTTCATCCATTTCTTGGTATTGATTTATAACTCCATCTAACTCTCTTGAAACTCCATTTACTACACCGCTATGAATGCTGTTTTCTGTTGAATTTCCCACGAAGTGTTCTGGCACCTTTTGCAGTAATAACGGGAGTTTTGCAGTATAATTATGTAGTGATTGGTATCTTAGTCTAACACCTGGACTTATGGCGCCTCCTAAGTATTGTCTTTTGATATTGACATAGTCATATGTGATACAGGTTCCTAGGTCAATTATTAGTGCTGTTTGATCTTTGTTAATTAAGGTTAAAGCTCCAGTTACTAGTGCGATTCTGTCATTACCAAGTGTAGAACTTTGGTAATTATTTTCAAAGGGTAGCTTAATCTTATTGTTAATTTCAAAAACTTTAAAGGCTTGTTTTAGTTTATTAACGATGATGTTGTCTTTAAAACCGACGTTACAAAATGCAATTTCTTTTAAATCACTGTATAATTCAGATAGTTGCATGAAATCATGAAGGAATTCTTCATGACTTGATCTATGGATATGGATAAAGCTGCCATCTTTTATTACAGCTGTTTTAATAGAGGTGTTACCTGCATCTACTATAAACATAGAAGAGATTATGGTTTAAAAACTGACGCAAATATAAGAGAAGCAGGAGCTTAGTAATTGTTATATAACTGTTATTAATTAAGTAAATAAACGAGTTATAAGAAATGTAAGAAAACGATTATTATTTAAATCAATCCAAAGATTATTAAAACAAAAAATCCCGAGTAAACTCGGGATTTAAGTGGTACCTCCAGGAATCGAACCAGGGACACAAGGATTTTCAGTCCTTTGCTCTACCAACTGAGCTAAGGTACCATGCTGTATAGCGGGTGCAAATTTAATTAATTAATTCAATGTGCAAAGTGTTTTTTAATTTTTTTTGAATAAATCTTCAATTAATCTTTCGAGAGCCATTCCTCTCGATCCTTTAATTAAAATAGTCGATTGATTGGTTTCAATTAAATGAGCACTTTGTATGAATCCATCATAATCTGTAAAGGTGTGAATATTTTCAATGTTTACTTTAGAGAAATTAGACCCTATTAAAATAACCTCGTCGATAGCACTGTCCGCTGCGTATTGAGCAATTTTATTGTGTTCTACTTCTGAGTATTTTCCTAATTCAAACATGTCTCCCAAAATGGCAATTCGTCTATCAGCCTTTTGATTAATTAAGTTGTCTATGGCTACCATCATGCTAGAGGGATTTGCGTTGTAGGCATCAAGTATAATTTTGGTATTGTCAATCTTAATTACTTGAGACCGGTTATTGGATGGTTGGTATGATTCTATTCCTCTAACAATCTTTTCTGGTGAAACTCCTAACTCTTTTCCTATCGTGTAGGCAAATACCGCGTTCTTATAATTGTAAGTTCCTGTGAGTTGGCTTTTTATAAGTTGATTATCTATGGTAAATTGAATGAAAGGTTCTGTTTTATACAAGCTTGTGTTTTCTGGTGTTAATATCGAGTTTATACCTGTGCTTCGGCTTATTTGTTCTGGATCCCATCGACCAATTATTGCTGTTTTACTTTCACTTCTTAAGTAATCGTATAGTTCTGATTTACCCTTTTTAACACCTTCGATGCCGCCAAATCCTTCTAAATGTGCTTTGCCGTAATTAGTGATTAACCCATAATCTGGTTGTGCAATATCACATAAAAACGAAATTTCCTTTTGATGATTTGCACCCATTTCTACCACTCCTGCTTGTAGGTTGTTAGAAAAGCTCAACAAAGTAAGTGGTACTCCTATGTGATTGTTTAGATTTTCTTCTGTTCCTTTTACTTTGAATTCTTGCTTTAAAACTGATAAAATAAGTTCCTTAGTGGTTGTTTTACCATTACTTCCTGTTAAGCCGATAATAGGAAATTTAAGCTGCTGTCGATGATGTCTTGCTAAATCTTGCAGCGTTTTTAGAACGTCATCAACTACTGTAAAAGAGGAACCATCGATGGCTTTATCGCTTACTATGGCGTGTTTGGCTCCTAATTCTATTGCTTTAGTTGCATAGGTGTTTCCATCAAAATTTTCTCCAGACAATGCAAAGAACAAATTTCCTTCTTCAATTGTTCTAGTGTCTGTACTTATTCCTGTGCTTTCTAGGAATATTTTATAGAGTTCTTCAATCATAATGTAAATATAGAAACAAAAAAAGACCGCTTAAAAAGCGGTCTTTAAAGATTTATGTAAAGTGCTATTTAGTTTCTAGCTCTCTTAGTCTTTTTAGCTTTAGAACCAACACGTGACATAGCACAACGGAATCCGATGTCGTCACTAGCCATATCTTGTGGATAGAATCTTCTTGTTGCTGGATCTAGCCAGTAAGCTCTATCTCTCCAAGATCCACCTTTGTAAACTCGTACTTGATTGTTAATCAAGGTAGTTCTACTGTTTGAAGAATCATATTGGCGATCTAGTTTTCCAATTGAATCAGCCTCTACAGAGTGCTGTGGTGAGTTGTACATTCGCTTATTCGCATCTCTCAAGGCATCTTTACTATCAAAGTATTTAGTAGATTGAGCGTCTCCATCACGGAAATCACGATTGTCACTACGATCAAAATTAGTTCTTAAATAAGTTTCATTTTCATCAACTGGTTGTTGCTGTATTTGACCAGGAAGTGCTCTTGCAATCGTCTTTCCATTGCTCAATGTGTCATAAGGAATAGAGTCAGTTGATACAACAGCAATCATTCCGTCTGGTCCAATTTTGTTTTTCGTGTATTGGTTACCTCTGTAGTAGTTGAAATCGTTAAATTCATCATCAACTATAGGACGATAAACGTCTGCAACCCATTCCGACACATTACCTGCCATTTCATACACTCCAAAGTCATTAGGGCTGTAAAATTTAACCGGTGCTGTAATGTCTGCTCCGTCATCACTCCATCCAGCAACTCCACCGTAATCTCCGTCGCCTTGTTTAAAGTTAGCTAAATGATCACCACGCGTTGTGCGTTTTCCACTACGTGTATATTGACCATCCCAAGGATATTTTTTTCTACCACGAATAGCATTGTATTCTCTGTTTCCTACGTTAGCTAGAGCGGCGTATTCCCATTCTGCTTCTGTAGGTAGACGATATGCTGGTAAAATGATTCCATCTTTTCTTGTTACATATAAACCACTAGCTTCTCCAGTTCCATCACCAGCTTTAGCAGCCTTTGCTGTTTTCTTTTTTTCTAATGATTGAGAGCGCTTACCACCTCTTAATTTTTCATCATCTCCTCCATAAGTTAGAGTAGGTGCGTTTAAGTAGGTTTCAGTATTGAAAGTAGACCCAGCTTCTTGATTAGCCAAGGCATCTTTTGCGGTGTGGCCTTCTTGATTTAATATTAATTCATTAACACGATCGGTTCTCCAGTCAGCATATTCTACTGCTTGTACCCATGATACTCCAACTACAGGATAGTTTTGGTATGCTGGATGGCGCAGGTAGTTTTTAGTCATTTCTTCGTTGTACCCTAAACGATTTCTCCATACTAATGTGTCTGGCACAACACCGTCATATATTTTACGGTATTCCTCATCCTCTGGTGGGAATACAGTTTTAACCCAATCAAGCATCTCAAGATACATACCATTGGTAACTTCAGTCTCATCAATGTAGAAGGATTGAACATGTTGTTGATTTGGTGTGTTGTTCCAGTCGTGCATTGGATCATCTTTCACACGTCCCATGGTAAAGGTTCCTCCTTCAATAAAGACTAAACCAGGTCCAGTTGCCTGCTCCTTGTATTTAGTATTAAGTTCAAAACCACCGTTTTTACCTGTAACGTCCCAGCCTGTTCCTCTGGATGTTGTAGTGTATTCATTACCGCCACCACCACAGCTTACTAATAGGGCTGCTATTACTGCTGTGAACAACGCTTTAACCGCAAAATACTTTCTCATTTTTTAAGAATACTTTTTGAAAATAGTCCCGCAATATAACAACTTCATATTAATTCAAAAGGAATTATTGAAATAAATCGCGTTACTTTTGTCGTTAAAGCCTAAATAACGTCGTCCAGTTGTTTTTATTTTATGGATATCTTAAAAATTGTTGGTCAAAGTAAATAATATGTAACTCGCATTATCGTTAAAATTCGGATGAAGCACTTTTCTTTAATTTTACTAATTCTAAGTTTTTTTGTGCCCAAAGCTCAAAATATCGATGAACAACTAACTTGGATTGATAATTATACTTATTCTATTAATGGCGAGGATATTGTCATGCCATATTGTGGAGATAACTGCTCTTTAATTGAAACCGGGTTAGTGTTTCACAAAAATTATATAGATATCCCGCTTGCTCAACCAGGATCAGCACAGGTGGTTTCTGTACAAAAAACGGTCATTCCCGATTCTAATGTTGGTTTTTTAAGGACGTTGACGCTTCCTTCTCAATTTGAAGTTTTTTTAGAAACTTCGCTTTCGCGAAAGCGTAATTATACCACACTAAAAGTTCCAGTAATTTTAAAGGAAGGTTCAAATTATTACAAAGTAACAGGTTTTCAAATTTCCTATAGAGAAAGAACGGCTGCTTTATTGCCTAAAAATACTACCTATGGTAATTCCTTATTAGCATCTGGGGAATGGTTTAAGTTTCAGGTTAATAATACAGGTGTTCACAGAATTACTAGAGGTTTTTTATCTAGTTTGGGTATGGATGTTAATAGTATAGATCCATCTAGATTAAAAATTTACGGTCAGGGCGGAAGGTCATTGCCACTAGCTAACAATGAAAATTTATATTACGATCCTGCGGAGATTCCTATAAGAGTAATTGGTGAATCTGATGGAAGTTTTGATTCGGGTGATGAAATTTTATTTTATGCTACAGCGAGTGATACCGAATATGTTGAGGAAAATGATAGTTTTATCAATCCATACTCCGACGAGTCTATTTATTACATCACAGCTCAAGGTAATCCTGGAAAAAGGATTTTAAGTGCTATACAGCCTACCGGGAATGTTACTGTAACTTATACAGATTATGATAAGATTTATCACCATGAAGTGGATGAACGCAATATCGCAGCTTTAGGTAGGACATGGTATGGTGAGAGATTTTCATTTGAACCAGATCAAAGCTTCGAATTTGACCTGGATAATGTAAATACGGCTAGAGATGCCAGGGTTGTTGTCAAAACAGCATCTATATCTGATACTCCTGTTTCGTTTGAGATTTCTTATAACAATTCTGTAATTGGGACGAGTAATTTAACGGGCTTAGTTATTGGTGGTCAGCGGTCAAATATTTTTGCTGGAAGAACCGCTACTTTTAATTCAAATTTTAATCCGACGAGTGGAACAGCTACTATAGATTTATCTTTTGATAATGGTGGCAATCCAGGAGCTCGTGGGTTTTTAAATTATATAAGGTTAAATGTACCTACTTTATTGCAAGGTACTGGTGAACAGTTCGTTTTTCAAAACACTGACGCTTCAACCAACACCGGTATTGGAGAATATCAGATATCCAATGCGGCTAGTATAAACGAAATCTGGGATATTACAGATCCATTTAACACCACTAGAATTGTCAATTCAAATAATCAATCAACTTTTTCTTTTAAATCTTCATTAGGATCACCACGTCAATTTGTTGCTGTTGAGGATGGGGATTATTTCCCGGTTATTAGAATGAATGAGTCTAGAGTACAAAATAGTAACCTTAAAGGAACAGTTTTTTTAGACAATGCAGGTACTTTTAAAGATATAGATTACTTAATTATTACTCCGCAGTTTTTAAAATCTCAGGCAGATAGATTAGCTAACTTCCATATCCTAGAGAATAATTTAAATACCAAGGTAGTTACTCTTCAGGCGATTTATGATGAGTTTTCTAATGGAATGCAGGATATTTCTGCTATAAGAAATTTCATCAAGTATGTTTATGATAATGCATCGTCACCAGCAAATAGATTACAATTTGTAAATCTTTTTGGTGATGCGAGTTATGATTATAAGGATAGAATAAGTGTTAGAGATAATATTGTTCCCATTTATTTGAGTGAGTCCAGTGTGTCGTTAATCACCAGCTATGCGCTAGATGATTTTTTTGTTTTAATGGACGATAATGAAGGTAATGTTGGTGTAAATGGAGGATTGCCTGATATTGCTGTAGGAAGAATGATTGTAAGTGATCTTACAGAAGCACGTGAAATGGTAGATAAAGTAATTTCCTATCAACAAGAACCTGCATTTGATCCTTGGAGAAACAGGGTGACGTTAATTGCAGATGATGTTGATGAATTAGGTGATAGAGTTCTACAAGAAAGCGTTAATCAATTAGCGACTGAAATTGCCACAAATAGGCCAGACTTAAACGTTGATAAAATTTTACTCGATAGTTATATTCAGGTTAACAATGCTGGTGGTCCTAGGTATCCTGCAGCTGTATCTAATATAGAAGATGCTTTTGAAAGAGGTTCTTTGGTAGTTAATTATTTTGGGCATGGAAATGAAGATGGACTTGCTCGTGAGTTTGTTATTACTCAAAATTCTGCTAGGGATTATAGGAATCCTAATAAT
Source organism: Nonlabens sp. SY33080 (assembly GCF_011784885.1). Classification (NCBI taxonomy): domain Bacteria; kingdom Pseudomonadati; phylum Bacteroidota; class Flavobacteriia; order Flavobacteriales; family Flavobacteriaceae; genus Nonlabens; species Nonlabens sp. SY33080. The sequence continues at coordinate 1,678,163 of NZ_CP050461.1, read as the reverse complement.
TTACCTTTATTCATAAGTGTGACTTGTGAGTTTACTAGATTTGATAATCCACTGCGAGAAAGTGGTGGGGAGGTGATATACCTTAACCCTAATGGTGGCGTAATCGCCTCGGTTGCGACAAATAGACTTATTTTAATTAGTGCAGGTACAAGGTTGAACGAGGTACTCGATCAATATTTGTATGATTACAATAATACGGTGCAGGTAAGCATGGCAGAGGCGTTGAGAAGAGCCAAGGTAGATCCTGCCTTTGGTAGTTTAACTGGAGCAAGAGTTGTTGCCTTTGTAGGAGATCCAGCGTTAAAACTAGCCTCTCCAAAACCTCAAGTGATTCTTACCGCAGTTAACGGTGTGCCGGTTTCTGGTCCTACTTCAACCTTACGAGCTTTAGATAGGGTTACACTAAGTGGCGAGGTTCAGGACATTGCAGGAGCTCGAATCAATAACTATAATGGTACTGTTTCTGTAACGGTATTTGATAAATTGATTGATAGGGTTACAAATGCTAATGATAATATAGAATCTTCCCCTGGAAATTTAATTATTCTCCCTTTTACGGAACAAGGAGAAGTCTTGTTTAGAGGTCAAGCGACGGTGGAAAATGGTGTTTTTGATATTGAGTTTATTTTGCCTAGAGATACTCAAATACCAGTTGGTTCTGGTAGAGTTTCCTTTTATTCAAAAAGGTCAACTATTCTAGAAGATCAAAATGGTTACTCTCTCGATGTTCAAATTGGTGGTATAAATCCAAATGCCGCAAATGACGACATGCCACCACAAATGCAATTGTATATGAATGACACAAACTTTGTCAATGGTGGTGTTACGGATTCTAATCCATTTCTCCTCGCTCTTTTAAGTGATGATAGTGGAATTAATACCAGCAGTGGGATAGGTCATGATATCACCGCAGTGTTAGATGGAGATGATGCTAATCCCTTTATCTTAAATGATTACTACGAGGCCGATGTTGATAGTTTTACAAGCGGTCAAGTGTATTTTCCTTTACGAGATATAGAGCCAGGATTGCATACACTCGAAGTTTGTGCTTGGGATGTTTATAATAATTCTGTATGTGAAGAAATTCAATTCTTAGTGTCAGAAAATGAAGGGATTGAGCTTACTAGAGTGTTAAATTACCCTAATCCCTTTACTAATTATACAGAATTTTGGTTCAATCATAATAGACCGTTTGAACCTCTGGATGTTCAAGTTCAAGTTTTAACCGTTACAGGAAAAGTAGTTTGGACCAAAAATCAAACCATTACAACATCTGGATTTACCTCACGAGAAATAACATGGGATGGACGAGATGATTTTGGTCAACGTTTAGGAAAAGGGGTGTATATTTATAAGATTACGGTAAATTCCACGTTAACTAATCAGTCTGCCAGTAAAATAGAGAAACTGGTCTTAATTTAAATAGAAGGAATAGGCTATATTTGCCTTTCACAAAAAGTATTTGATGAAAAAAATTTTTCTAGTTTTTGTTGCGTTTTATTTTGCATTACCTAGCACAACAAGCGCACAAGAGAACGATACTCGAGTAATCACAACAGCTTTACCATTTTTAAGAATTGCCGGTGATCCACGCGCAGCTGGATTAGGCGATATGGGAGTGGCAACTAGTCCAGATGCTTGGTCACAGCAATGGAATCCAGCTAAATATGCTTTCATAGAAAGAGAGCATAAACTAGGTGTTGCTTATACACCTTATTTAGGTAATTTAGTTGATGATATAGCAATAGCTCAGTTAGTATATGCTCAACGACTCAATGAATACAGCGCTTTTTCAGGAAGTCTAAGGTATTTCAGTTTAGGTTCAATTACCCTAAGACAGGATCCTAATGATCCTGGAAGAGAGGAAAATCCCAATGAATTTATTATTGATGGTACTTATGCACTTAAGCTGTCAGAACAGTTTTCTATGGCAGTAACAGGTCGCTACCTACGTTCTGATTTGAGAATACAAGGAGTAGATAATGATGCTAGTGCTGCAAATAGTTTTGGTGTTGATATTAGTGGTTATTACCAAAGTGAAGAAATAGCTTACACAGATTTTAATGGTCGCTGGCGTGGAGGATTCAATATAAGTAATATAGGTCCTAAAGTTTCCTACGATCAAGGTGGCCAAGAAAACTTCATCCCAACAAATTTAGCTTTAGGTGGTGGATTTGACTTTATCTTAAACGATGGTTTTAGTAAAGTATCCGTGATGGCCGAAGTAAATAAATTATTAGTTCCTACACCACCGATTAGAGAAGATGGTGATGCTGATGGAGATGGTATTCCTAGAGAGATTATTTCTGGACAAGATGACGATGTTTCTTTCATTACAGGTATGTTTCAGTCATTTGGTGATGCACCAGGTGGTTTTGAAGAAGAGCTTAGAGAGTTTACATGGGCAATAGGGGCAGAATATACATACAACGATGCGTTTGCATTACGTACCGGTTATTTTAACGAGGCAGATGACAAAGGAGCGCGTAAATTCTTAGCTCTAGGTGCAGGATTTAAATTCTCTGAAATAGGAATTGACCTGTCCTACTTGTTCTCGACAAGTCGCGTGCAAAGTCCACTAGAAGGAACATTAAGATTCGGTCTTACCTTCAATTTTGGAGATGAATTTGATGAGTGGTAGATGAGTAAGAAATTAAATATATCGACCTCGTTAGAGGTTTATGAAAATCTTCAGGAGCTAGCTTCTGAGGATTTTTTATTGATGGAACACGCTGTAAAAGCACGTTCTAGGGCTTATGCTCCTTATTCCGAATTTGCAGTAGGTTGTGCTATTTTATTAGAAAATAATGAAATAGTTACTGGGAACAATCAAGAAAATGCTGCTTATCCTAGTGGTTTGTGTGCAGAGCGTGTAGCCCTTTTCTATGCAGGTTCTCAATATCCCGGTGTGCCGGTTAAAAAAATGGCTTTAACAGCTGGTCCCATGTCTTCGGATTTCTTTAAACCAGTACCACCATGCGGTGCTTGTAGACAAGTAATTAGTGAATATGAGAAACGTCAAGAAAATGGAATTGAGATATATTTCATGGGTACTGGCGGTAAGGTAGTTAAGGCCAGTTCAATGGAATCGTTACTTCCTTTAAGCTTTGATAAAAATTACCTATAACGTTTGCGATGTTTTTAACGTCGTTATGGGTTTTTGGTTAGGCATTTTATCTCTATTTTTGTTTTCGCTTTTATAAAAGGTAGTAGCCTTAAATAAAGGTTGAATCTTGATTACGCTTTCGCGAAAGCGCACTAACAAAGACAACGTAAATGAAAAAAGTTACTAAAGAAGTATTACTCAACTGGTACGAGGAAATGCTTTTCTGGAGAAAGTTTGAGGACAAACTTGCACAAGTTTACATCCAACAAAAGGTACGTGGGTTTTTACACCTGTACAACGGTCAAGAAGCTATTCTTGCAGGATGTTTACACGCTATGGAATTAGGTAAGGATCGTATGATTACCGCTTACCGTAACCACGTTCAACCTATAGGATTAGGTGTAGATCCCAAAAAAGTAATGGCCGAATTGTATGGAAAGGCTACCGGAACCTCTCAAGGACTAGGTGGATCCATGCACATATTCTCACCAGAACATAATTTCTTTGGAGGTCATGGTATCGTAGGAGGACAAATCCCTCTAGGAGCTGGAATGGCTTTTGGAGATAAGTACAACAATCATGACGCAGTAACACTTACTTTTTTTGGTGATGGTGCAGCACGTCAAGGTTCTCTTCACGAGACATTTAACCTAGCGATGCTTTGGAAATTACCAGTTGTTTTTTGTGTAGAAAACAATGGTTATGCCATGGGAACCAGTGTAGAGCGCAGTGCTAATCATACTGATATCTGGAAATTAGGGTTGGGATATGAAATGCCATGTGGACCAGTGGACGCGATGAACCCAGAAAAAGTAGCTGAAGCGATGCATGAAGCTATTGAGCGAGCAAGATCTGGCGGTGGACCTACTTTCCTTGAGTTAAAAACATACCGATACCGTGGTCACTCAATGAGTGATGCTCAAAAGTACCGTACGAAAGATGAGGTAGCCGAATATCAAAAAATTGATCCTATTACGCAGGTGAAAGATCGTTTAATAGAAGAGCACGGTGTGAGTGAGGATGAAATAAAATCAATGGACAAGCGCGTGAAAGAGCGTGTTGCAGAATGTGAAAAGTTTGCCGAAGAGTCACCTTGGCCAGAAAAGAGTGTGATGTTTGATTCAGTATACGAGCAAGAAGACTATCCATTTTTACCAGCAAAATTATAATTATGGCAGAAATTGTAAACATGCCTAGATTAAGCGACACCATGGAAGAAGGTGTCGTGGCAGCGTGGCTTAAGCAAGTAGGTGATCAAGTTGAAGAAGGTGATATTCTCGCAGAAATTGAAACAGACAAGGCTACCATGGAATTTGAATCATTTCAAAGTGGTACTTTATTACACATAGGTGTTCAAGAAGGTGAAACCGCACCAGTTGATTCACTTTTATGTATAATCGGTGAAGAAGGTGAGGATATTCAAGCTTTACTAGATGGCGCTGGCGATTCATCCAATACAGAAAACGAAGATACTTCGAATTCTCAAGATTCAAATGAAGATAAAAGCGATGAAGCTTCATCTTCAACTGATGATTCGAATGATTTACCTGATGGAGTGGAAATTATTACTATGCCGCGATTGAGTGATACCATGGAAGAAGGTACAGTTGCAAGCTGGTTGAAAAAAGAAGGTGATCAAGTTGAAGAAGGTGATATCCTTGCAGAAATTGAAACAGATAAGGCTACCATGGAGTTTGAGTCATTTCATAGTGGAACTCTTCTTAAAATTGGTATACAAGAAGGAGAAACTGCTGCTGTAGACGCTTTGTTAGCTATCATTGGTCCTGAAGGGACAGATGTTTCCAATGTATCCTTAGATGGGGCTTCTAATTCTTCAAAAAAGAAGGAAGAGAAAAAAGAAGCACCGGCCAAAGAAGAACCAAAATCTCAACCAAAAAAGCAAGAGCCTAAGAAGGAAGAAACAAAGACTGTTTCTAATTCTAATTCAAGTAACTCAACTTCTAGTAGCAATACAGGCCGTGTTTTTGCATCGCCACTAGCAAAGAAGATGGCTCAGGATAAAGGAATCGACTTGTCGCAGGTTCAAGGTTCTGGAGAAAATGGTCGTATCATTAAAAAGGATATAGAAAGTTTTACTCCTGGAACTTCTACAGGTGCCTCTCAACCTGCTTTTCAAGCTGTTGGAGAAGAGACATTTGTTGAAATGGCAAATTCTCAAATGCGCAAGACCATCGCAAAACGTTTGAGCCAGTCCAAATTTACAGCACCACACTATTATCTAGGAATTGAACTAGATATGGATAATGCTATTGCAAGTAGAAAGGCAATTAATGAGTTGCCAGATACTAAGGTGAGTTTTAATGATATGGTTATTAAAGCAGCTGCAATGGCGTTGAGAAAACATCCACAGGTGAATACTCAATGGACAGATAAAAATACCATACAGGCGAAGCACATTCATGTAGGAGTCGCTGTTGCCGTTGATGATGGTTTACTGGTTCCAGTGTTACCGTTTGCAGATCAAATGAGTATGCAACAAATAGGTGCAAAAGTAAAAGAGCTAGCTGTTAAAGCCCGTAATAAAAAATTACAACCTAAGGAAATGGAAGGTAGTACTTTTACTATTTCAAATCTTGGAATGTTTGGTATTACTGAATTTACTTCTATAATCAATCAGCCTAACAGTGCTATCATGTCAGTAGGTACTATCGTTCAAAAACCAGTGGTTAAGAACGGTCAGATTGTAGTTGGTAATACTATGAAAATCACTTTAGCTTGTGATCACCGTACAGTTGATGGTGCAACGGGAGCTGCATTCTTACAAACATTTAAACAATACATGGAAAACCCTATCGTTATGTACGTATAGCGTTTAATTATTGATGAGCTATATGAGCGCCAGTTCTTGCTAGAACTGGCGTTTTTTATTGTAACAGCTATTATCTATCTCGAGATATGTCTAGTAATTAGATTTATTTAAATAATTGCCTTTCGAGTAAAAAGGTTGTAAGTACTACGTCAAAGCTTTGTTTGATGTCTACAGGCATGTATTTAATTCGGTTTTGTCCACAGCGCACTCTTAGTCTACTAAAATACTCTTGAATCGCCATTTTGTAATCCTCTTTAATATTATCGGCATAAAGGTTAATGTGGTCTCCTGTTTCAACATCTACAAATCGGCTAGGTGTATTTGGAAAATCAAAATTTAGCTCGGTAGTACTATCAAAGGTGTGAAAAAGTACAACATCGTGCTTGTTGTATTTAAGGTGTCTGAGTGCTTCAAAAAGTTCATTTTCATGCGTGTCACTTTGAAACATATCGGTAAATAAAAAAATGAGCGATCGGCGCTTAATTTTCTCTGCTATTTCGTGAAGATACTTATAAGTGTCGGTTCCCGATCCTGATGGTTGTTGCACACATGTTTTTCCTAACATATCTAAAAGCATGTTATGGTGACGATCACTACCTTTTTCAGCTGCATAGTATTCATAACTGTCTGAATAAATACTTAATCCTACAGCATCGCGCTGTTTTTTAAGTACGTTCATAATTGCAGCACAGGCTAGAGAGGAATATGCTATTTTATTCAAGGACGTAAGAGAAAAATCTTTGATAAGTGGATAATGCATGCTAGGACTATTATCTACAATTAAATGACATCTTAAATTAGTTTCCTCATCAAATCGTTTGGTATATAATTTATCTGTTTTGGCATAAAGTTTCCAGTCGATATGTCTTGTGCTTTCTCCTGGATTGTAAATTTTGTGCTCAGCAAACTCTGCGCTAAAACCGTGAAAAGGAGATTTATGCATACCGCTTATGTATCCTTCTACTACTTGACTAGCAAGTAAAGCGAGATTTTTAAATCCTGAAGTTTTATTGAGTTCTTGCTGTAAATTCATATTGTGAATATAGTCAATCGTTTTATAACAGACTGTAAAAAGGGTTAAGTGGTTATGTATTTGAAATTACGCTTTCGCGAAAGCGAACTAAAACACAAATATTTTAGTAAACTCATGCAAATAAAAAAGCCCATTCTTGCATAGAATGGGCTTTTTTATATAGTGTATAATTACTTATAGTTGCTTGTCTATAGCCTCTGCATAAACACTTTTTTGTGCAACACCTACCTGGCGATCAACGATTTCTCCGTTTTTAAAAACTAATACAGTTGGGATATTACGTACGCCATATTTTGCAGCAAACTCTTGATTTGCATCAACATCAATTTTACCTACAACAGCCTTTCCATCATACTCATTTGATAGCTCATCGATGATAGGTCCAACCATGCGACATGGGCCACACCATGCTGCCCAAAAATCTACCATTACTGGCTTATCGCTGTTTAATACTGTTTCTTCAAAGTTTGCATCTGTTATTTCTAGTGCCATTTTCTAAATTTTTTATTACACACAAAGTTAAGCAAAAGTAAGGCCGTAATTTATCTTATCTTATTATAGTTGCTTATACTAGTATCTACTTAAATAATAAGCTGCCAATTAACCAACCTTGTACGTGATATCTAGATTATCTAGCATGTCTAATAATTCTGAATTCACGCTTACCTTTTGCATTCTCGAGGTCATGTCTAATGCAATTTTTTCTTCATGATCTCTAATATTAATATACAAGAATTGTTCTCCTGTGTGTTTATCTAATACTTCCTTCAAGGTTTGAATCTTAGATTCTAACACCTCATTTAAGCTAAATTCTAAAGTTAAATTTTTTGCTGCGTGCTGCATCACATCTTGCAGTTGCTGCATTTGAATAAAACTTAACCTAGGATCGCGAGGCTTTCCCGTTTTTTTATCAATCCATCCTTGTTGTACAGTGACTTTACAATGAACAAATGTGTTAGGTATAAGGAAGTGCCTGAATTTTAAATATTCTTCTCCAAACATTCTAAATTCATGAGATTCATCATAATCCTCTAGGGTAAACATTCCCCATGGTTTATTTTGTTTACTCATCATGTGACTTACGCTAGAAATTACACCAGCAAAGGTGAGTTCTTTACCTACCAATTCAGGTAACACTTTCATTGCATTTAAATTTGAGTTGCAAAAAAATTGCATCTCTTTTTTATAATCATCAAGTGGATGTCCAGAAATGTAAATACCTACTACTTCTTTTTCTCTTTTAAGTTTTTCCATGGTGCCCCAACTTTCGCACACGGGCAACATAGGCTCTGGTATTTGTACCTCGCTTGCCTCGCCAAATATGCTCATTTGAGCGCTGTTTTCATTTTCTTGGTACTTTTGAGCATACTTGATTACTTGCTCAAGAAATGTTTGACCATTGTCTGCTGCATGAAAGTATAATGCTCTATTTTCTCCACCTAGGCTGTCAAAACCTCCGCTTAGAGCTAGTGCTTCAAATGATTTTTTGTTAGCAGCTCTCAAGTCTATGCGTTTACCTAAATCAAAGATACTTTTGTAGGGTCCGTCCTTTCGGTTTTCTATAATTGTCATTACAGCGCCATGACCTAATCCTTTTACCGCACCCATACCAAATCGTACAGCACCTTCCTTATTCACGGTAAACTTGTAATTAGATTCATTAACATCGGGTCCCAAAACGTCCAGCCCCATACGCCTACACTCATCCATAAACTTAGTCACATCCTTAATATTATTCATATTATTGGATAGCGTTGCTGCCATAAATTCTGCTGGATAATTGGCTTTGAGGTAAGCTGTTTGATAAGCAATCCAGGCATAGCAGGTAGAATGCGATTTATTAAATGCGTAAGAGGCAAATGCTTCCCAATCTTTCCATATCTTTTCTAGAACTTCTCTATCGTGTCCATTTTTTTCTCCAGCATCAAGAAATTTAGGCTTCATCTTCATCAATGTAGCCATTTGCTTTTTACCCATTGCTTTACGCAGGACATCGGCATCACCTTTTGAGAAATTAGCTAGTTTTTGTGACAGGAGCATCACCTGCTCTTGATAAACTGTAATTCCATAGGTTTCTGCTAGGTATTCCTCACACGCTTCTAAGTCATAAACAATTTCTTTATCACCGTGTTTACGAGCAATAAATTCTGGAATATACTCCAAAGGACCTGGTCGATAAAGGGCGTTCATTGCAATAAGATCAGGGAATTGAGTAGGCTTCAATTCTCTCATATATTTTTGCATTCCTACACTTTCATATTGAAAGATACCTGTGGTTTCTCCACGTTGAAATAATTCGTAGGTCTTAGGATCGTCTAGTGGTATGGCCTCAATATCAATTTCAATTCCATGTCGCTCCTTTATAATGGCAACCGTATCTTTTATTTGGGATAAGGTTTTAAGCCCTAGGAAGTCCATTTTTAACAAACCAGCGCTTTCTACTACCTCGTTATCAAATTGAGTAACGTATAGATCCGAGTTTTTTGCTGTTGCTACAGGGACAAAATTGGTTAGATCGTCGGGAGTAATTATGACACCACAAGCATGAACACCTGTATTACGTACTGAACCTTCTAGAATTCTAGCTTTTTGTATAGTGTCTGCAGTAAGGTCATTTCCTTCTGATAACTGTAACAATTCCCTTACATTGTCAGCATCTTCTCCTCTAAATTTAGAGCCTATTTCTTTTTCCTCGAGAGCAAACATTTTTTTAAGCTTGGCAAAATCAGGAATTAGCTTTGCTACTCTATCAGCATCCATTAACGGGAGATCCAGTGCTCTAGCCGTGTCTCGTATAGATGATTTTGCAGCCATCGTACCGTAAGTGATGATTTGGGCTACTTGATTGGAACCATATTTCTCAATAACATAGTCCATTACTTTATATCGATTTTCATCATCAAAATCAATATCAATATCTGGCATTGATACACGATCTGGATTTAGGAAACGCTCAAAAAGTAAATCATAATGTATGGGATCAACATTGGTAATTTTTAAACAATAGGCAACAGCACTACCTGCAGCACTACCACGTCCAGGCCCAACGGCAACGCCCATATCTCTTGCTGCTTTAATAAAATCCCAAACAATAAGAAAGTAACCTGGGTAACCAGTTTTGGCAATAACATCAAGTTCAAAATCTAATCGTTCTTTGATGTCGTCAGTTAATTCTTCTCCATAACGTTCTTTGGCTCCTTCATAGGTAAGAAATCTTAAGTAGGCGTTCTCACCATTTTTGGTTCCCTTAGTAGCATCATCGGGATCTATAAATCGTTCAGGTATATCAAATGCAGGTAATAATACATCACGAGCAAGTTCAAAGGGTTCAATTTTGTCAATTACTTCCTTGATATTAAGAATAGCATCTGGCAGGTCTTTAAAAAGCTCTTTCATTTCTTCAGAGCTTTTAAAATAGTATTGATCATTTGGTAAACCATACCTGTAACCACGTCCACGTCCTATAGGTGTAGATTGTTTTTCTCCATCTCTTACACATAGTAAGATATCGTGAGCGTTTGCATCTTCTTTGTGGATGTAGTACGTATTATTGGTTGCAACTATTTTGATATCATGCTTTCGCGAAAGCGCAATTAAAACTTGATTTGCTCTAGTTTCATCCTCTTGACCATGCCTCATAATCTCAATATAAAGATCATCGCCAAAGTTTTGTTTCCACCAAAGCAGAGCTTCTTCAGCCTGCTTTTCACCAATATTCAAAATTTTTGAAGGGACCTCACCGTATAGGTTACCGGTAAGCACGATTAGGTCTTCCTTGTACTGAAGCAATAATTCTTTATCGATACGCGGTACGTAGTAAAACCCATCAGTAAAAGCTTTACTAGCAAGTTTTGCAAGGTTATGGTAACCCTTTTTATTCTTGGCAAGAATAACGATTTGATATCCATTGTCTTTAATAGACTTGTCAGTCATGTTTTCACAAACCTGAAATTCACAACCTATTATAGCCTTAAGCGGCTCACGTTCCTCTTCACCATCTGCAAGTGTTTTATTTACTGCTTGAATGGCTCTCACAAAATGAAATGCACCCATCATGTTTGCATGATCGGTCATTGCAACAGCGGTCATGTTATTGGCTGCTGCAGCTTCAGCGAGGTCTTTTACACTAGCTGTTGATTGTAGAATAGAAAATTGACTGTGATTGTGTAAATGAACAAAGGGCGCATCACTTAATTCAGCTAAATTTTCTTTTATTTCTTGATTGGATACTACAGGTTCCTCATCCTTTTTAAGCACAGCACTTGCTTTTTGTAGATTAACATGTTTTAATCCTACAGGAGCGATAGTAGATGGGTTGCTTTGTTTGAATCTAAGGAAATAATCCTCTTCAACATCTAGTTGTTCTCTTGTGTACTGTTGTTTTCTAACCAGTTCAAGGAAGCATCGTGTTGTTGCCTCAACATCGGCAGTTGCATTGTGTGCTTCACTAAATGGTTCTCCAAATAAAAATTCATGCAATTCGGTAAGTGTAGGAAGTTTAAACTTTCCTCCACGTCCACCTGGAATTTGACATAACTGTGCGGTATGTTCTGTACAGGTATCTAGAACTGGAATTTCTTGAAGCTGATTGCCTATTTGTGCTCGCACAAACTCTGATCCAGTAACCATTAAGTCAAAATTCAAGTTTTGACCTACCACAAATTTTGTTTTTGATAGGGCAATATTGAATTTTTCTAGCATTTCCTCGAGCGCTATTCCTTGCTCTTGGGCTAGTTGTGTCGATATTCCATGTATACGTTCTGAATCATATGGGATGTCAAATCCATCAGGTTTGATCAAATAATCTTCATGTTCAATAAGATTACCCATTTCATCATGTAACTGCCATGCAATTTGAACTACACGTGGCCAGTTATCTGTATCGGTTATAGGTGCGTCCCATCGTTTGGGTAAACCGGTAGTTTCAGTATCAAAAATTAAGTACATAAATCCTTCTCCTAGGGTAATTGTGTGGCGTAAAAATGCGTTAACTCTTTTATATTAAAGACCTGACTATCTGATCGATAATCAACACTTGTTATATAAAAAAGCAGTTTTTAAAGATAGGAGAGAAGTACTGTTTTTTAAAATATAGTTATGAACAGTTTTGAATGAAATAAGGGGTTATGTATTTAATCGAAATGACCCAATTATCAGTAATAAAACAAATGCTTGATTTAAGGTGTGCTACTACTTACTTGAAGTACCTTACCATTGTAAAATTGATTACCTGTGAGTGCAAAGTTCATGATATAGGCGGCCATGTCATCAGGCTGTAAGGGTGCTTTGTAGCCAGGAAAAGCTTCTTCGAGCATTTCGGTTTGTACCGCACCTAGAGCAAGTGTGTTAAACGAGGGACCGTTTTCTTTATATTCTTCAGCTAGTAATTCGAATAGTGTGATTACGGCAGCTTTGGCGCTGCTGTATGCTGCAAGACCAGGAAATTTTGCACTACCTTGAATGCCACCCATCGAACTTATTGCAATTACATGACTATCCTTACTTAAAATTGGCAATAAGGATTGCGTAAGTGCGGCAACTCCAAATACATTGACAGCATAGCAATTTTGAAAATCAGTATTAGTAAGCTGATCAAAAGGTTTGTTTACTAGCATTCCTGCATTATGAATCACTATATCAACATGATCCCATTTATTTTTAATGGTTTTAGCTGTATCCTCTATACTACCTGTAGAAGTAAGATCTGTTGATATCGCTAGAACTGTATTACGTTCCATTGCTTCTAAGGAATCTAGCTTTCGCGAAAGCGCTATAACTTCATGTCCAGCGTTTGAAAATTGTCTTACTAGTTCAAACCCAATCCCACGACTGGCGCCCGTTATAATTACTCTTTTACTCATTTTAATTAAGTTGAGGTGCTGTCTTGTTTACGATGTGAAAGATTCCAGGTGTTACAGCATTTATAACTTGTGCCATGTGATCTGTATTTACTAATTCTTTTTCATCACCTACTTTGTGATAATGATCAAAGTTGGTAAAATCAAAGGTGCAAAAGGTTTGTGCTGGTATGTTGTGTTGCTCATAGAAAGGGTAGTTGTCTGACCTTTTAAACAAATTGAATTGCTCAGCTTGTGGAAGTTTTCCAGTTACTATTTTATCACTGTTTGCGGTATTGAACAATTCACCCATGTTTGATGTGTCATAACCAGTAAGATAGGCAATGTAATCTTTGTCTACCATAGGAGTTCCTGTCATTTCAAAATTGACCATTGCCACTACGTTTACACCTTCATTTTTCATACGTGTAGCAAGATGTTTAGAACCTAAAAGGCCCATTTCTTCTGCACTGAATAAGGCGAAAATAATGGTTCGTCTATTAAAGTCTAATTGCCTGAAAATTCTAGCGATTTCCATAACAGTTGCTGTACCAGTAGCATTATCATTGGCGCCATTTGCAATTTTATCTTCATCTTGGGCATTTTTAATGATACCAATGTGATCGTAATGAGCTCCTATAACAACAACCTCATCACTAAGGTTTTTGTCAGAGCCAGGTAAAATACCAACTACATTAAAGGCTTTTATAGAATCTTGAACGCTAAATGTATCAATATAACTATCGCCGTAACGCTCTAGATCCATCATTGTCATTTGATCAACCAAGTAATCTGCAGCTTTTGCAATTCCAGGTGTTCCTGTCATTCTACCTTCTAATTCGTCTTGTGCTAGATAGTTAACAATGTTTTCTAAATTCTCTTTTTTTGCCATCGGGATTTTAATCTCGGATAACTGTTTTACAGATTCTGCGGCTTTTTCTACAGAGGTTATTTTAGAGCTCGAGTTGCATGAGAACGTTAAAACTGTAACGACAAAAAGTAGTAATATCTTTTTCATTGGATGGTTTTGAGTGTAAAGATAATAACTTACTAAGGTTTAAAGAAAAGGGCTGAGCTGAGAAATTTTACATTAGTATGGAAAAAATAAAAGCTGCTAAAATAGCAGCTTTTAATAATCAAATGAATTATGAAATGCGTTGACTTTCCACAGATCAGTGAACTAGGGAATCGCTGCCCTGCTTCAAGCCAACAGGACACGAATTTCTTTAATTATCATTTTATTCTATAAAAAGTAGAATCGATGCCTTTTCAAATCGATTAAAATCAATTTTATAGGTTTAATTACTTGATATATAGTTTGTTTTGAGATATTCTTCCATTTAAACTAGCTTGAACAAAGTATAGTCCAGATTTAAGATCAGAGATATCATAATTTATAGTTTCATGCTCAAATGTTTTCACTACCTGACCTAATGTGTTATAGATTATTACTTGGTCTATTTCAGTATCGCTTTGAATGTTGAAACTACTTTGAGCTGGATTAGGGTAAATAATGAAAGACGATTTTAACTGTTCCTGAACTTCTTCATTACTCAACGGATTATTAAGAGGAGTTGTGGTGTACAATTTGTACTCTCCAGGTTGCAATGAAATTCCAGTAGTAGTATTAGTAACGTTCACAACCGCATTGTTATTGAAGTAATCATACCAAACTCCTGTTTGTTGAAAATTAGGATTTGCTGTTTGCGCAGTTACTGCAAAATTTGCTAGAACTACTGCATCAAAATTAGGTCCATTTAAATTGATGGTTTTAACCAGCCCAGAAACATTTAAGTTATTGTTTGTATTGTTAAAAGTTTCAGGATATAAGGTTTTAAAGTTTATAAATGTAGCTGTTGCATCATATAAGTCTAATCGATCCTGGTCAGTATCGTATCCTAATGTCCAAGCTACTGGTTTGCGACCTGTTCTACCATTTTGGTCTATGTCAATTTCATATCCTAGCTCACCAAATTGCCAAAGCATTTTAGGTCCAGGAATGCTGTAAAGAATTGCTGAAATGGCTTCTTGTCTATCCAATGCTACAGGAACATTTTGAACGTTATGAGAAGAGTTTGCAGCATTACCAAATTGTAAGTTTTTATACATTAATCGTTGCTCGTCGTGACTCTCTGCATAGGCTATAAGATGCTGGTCATTGAAATTTCTTGATGTGTAATAACTTCTAAAGACATTGGAATTAGATGAGAATCCCATGCTGTTTTGATTGAATTCGTCGGTCATTTTTCCCCAAAGCATAAATCCATCATTGGCTAGTGCGGCTTCCTCATTTTGTCCTCCTAAGTGTTCAAGAATCATGTAAATGTCGTTAGAATTATTGTTCCAGATAGTATTCTTATAATCATTGAGAATATTGACTCTACTTTGATCATAAGCATTCCAAGCACCAATATTTCCTAGGGTGTTGTTTTGGGTAAAACCTTTAGATAAATCAAATCTAAAACCGTCAATTTTATATTCATCTATCCAATATTGTAGGGTTTGTTTAACGTAGTCTCTAGTCCAATTACTTTCATGATTGAAATCATATCCTACATTGAAATCGTGTCTAGCAGTCGGATTTAAATAGGGATTATTTGCTGCTGGTCTAAAATTTGCTTGATCCCACCACATTTGACAAAGTGGGCTTTGAGAGAAGGCATGATTATAAACAACATCTAGTATAACAGCGATACCTTTTGAATGACATAAATCTACCAGTTCCTTAAATTTTTCAGGAGTTCCGTAGGTTTTATCAATTGCCATGTGGAACTTAGGGTTGTAACCCCAACTATCTGCTCCTTCAAATTCATTTAAAGGCATGAATTGAAGAGCATTAATACCTAAATCGGCTAGGTAATCTATTCTATTAATTATTTCTTGGTAGCTATCGTTTTCAGAAAAATCTCGTACCAAAATTTCATAAATAACTAAATTTTCTTGATCCGGACGTTGGAAATTAGTCACATTCCAATTATAAGGGGTAGCTTGATAAGTCCAAAGCGATATATCTCCTGTAGTCTCTCCCGTAGGATAAGGATAAATGTTATCAAAATTACCAGGCTTTATGAATTGGTCAAATCCATCATCCAGAATCAAACGACTATATGGATCGGCTATCTTAATACTGTAATCTACTAAGTATTGATAGGCAAACTCAGTTCCTGCAGAAAACTGTGTAGAAGGAACGGTAACCCAAAAATAATCACCATCCTTATTCATTTGATAAGGAAGATCTAAGTCCCAATTGCTGAAACTTCCTAAAAGCATTACATCTGTTTTGCCTGGTGCTGCTAATAAGAAAGTAACACTACCGTCCGCATTTTCATTCACACCGTTTTTCAATCCTGCTGGTCTAGCAATACTTTGTGTAGTATTTGGTACATAAACCGATACTTGATCGGTAACTGTTGTTGTTCCATTATCTGCATTGACTGCAATTGTGTAATTGCCTGGATTTGAAAATGTGTATGAAGTAGAAATACTAGAACCACTTGTTGTCGCTACACTATTTCCATTTACGGCAAGATCTAATGTTGCGTTTTGTGTACAGTCTGCACTTAGGTTTATGGTTTGATTTAAACTTATGATGTCACCGTCCTGTGGGCTGGTGATTGAAGTGTTTAAACCAGGTAGGAAAACGTCTATAAAAATATCTGGTGATGTTTGATTAGTTCCTGCAGCGTTTCTTATAACCAGACAAATTTCTGAGATTACATCTCCTGGTTGTGCGTTGTAAAAAGTTTCTAAAGTTCCTGGTAAGGTTGCTTGATACATGTTACCGCCAGTATTGACAAACTGTGGTTGAGCAGTGTTGTCACCCCAGTTTCCTACTACATTGGACCAGCGTGTTCCATTAATGTTGGCTCCTGTGTGAGCATAAAAATTTCCAGATTCGTTTTCTAAAGGAGTTCCTGTTGCATCAAATATTAGTGTTACTTGATCTTGTTGTGTAGGTATTGATGGGTTTGTGGTTACTTGCGCTTTCGCGAAAGCGAACCCAAAAATCACAGCTAATAAAAGGTAAAAGTTTTTCATAGAATTAATCGTTATCAAAAAAGGGCTGTATAAACAGCCCTTTTAAGTTATAAATAAACATGATTATCTAACAGGAATTAAGATATAACGTCCATCTAAGTCATTAAAATAGATATCGTATGTTCCTGGCTCAACAGGAATGTTAGGCCCGTCTTGAGTACCTTGACCTGTAAGTTCAGTATCAGAACCCCAGTTAACAGCCCAGTCATCATTTGCACGGAACTTCATAAAACCACTGATTAAACTTACGTTTGTGATGCTCCATTTATGAGGATCAAATGTGCTTTGAACCATATCTGTATCAGATCCCCATCCTGTAGGAGTTCCATCTCCAATTATTCCTACCGAAGTATAGGTAGTTGCACTTGCTCCATTAGCATTAGGGGCAATACTGAAACTTGAAGATCCTTGAGATGAGTTAGTTACACCTGTAATGTCGATAGTGAAATCGTAGTAACCATCTGCTGGAATTGAGAATACTCCTGGATCAGATCCAGCACCATCGTTAAGACCTACAGCTCCATTGCTTTCACCATATTGTGGTTGCCAGAAGCCAGGTGAAGTTAAAATTTTAAAAGCATCACCTACAAAGTATCCTGAATAATAGAAAACGTTGTCGTTTGCTGGATCTCTGTAAAGAGCAGGATTATCATTATCATTATTCCATCCTGGGGCAGTTGCTGCACCTACTAGATATAAGTCTGTAAATGGGTATGCAGAAAATGGAGTAATAATTGCATTCACTAAATTTGAAATAACAGGTTCAACAGCAGGATCTGCTACTGATGCTACTAATCTGATAGAATAGTTTCCTGGTGTAGCATGTTCACCACCTAGTTGAGTTGCAGCATTATTTAAAGTGCTGTACAGAATGGCTAAATTGTTCTCAGTAGTAGAGCCTATTACTTCTGGTGCACTAAAATCACCGTTTTCCACGTCCATTTGTAACTCGTAATTAACCTGAACTGGAACTTCCATTTCTAAATCATTCCAAACAAATCTTTCTGCTAGAGTATTACCGTTTGTTTCTGTAACTTCAAAGTTGACAACGTCTGGCGACAGCATTACTTCTCCGCTAGGAGCAGTATTGATTGTGAATTCTTCACTGTCATTATCTTCACATGATATGATTCCTGCAATAGCAAGGAATGCAAACATTATAACTGATATTTTTTTCATCATTAATTATATTAAAGGTTAGTAACCTGGATTTTGGTTTAAATTAGGGTTAAGACTTACTTCTTGAGCAGGTATAGGAAGAATGTTTCTAAATGGAGCTGTCGTCGTTCCACTTTGTACGTTTCCTTTCCAAGTCCAAACTTTTCCTGTAGTAAATTGGTTAAAACGAATTAAATCTTGTCTTCTGTGAGTTTCCCAGTGTAATTCTCTGGCTCTTTCATCAAGAAGGAAATCTAAATCTATATTGCTCGCGCTTATGTTACCGCTTGTATTTCCATAAGCTCGCTCTCTAAGTTGGTTTATATATCCTTCAGCAGTGTTGATGTCACCACCAGAACCACCTCTTACAACTGCTTCGGCATACATCAAATACGCATCTGCTAGTCGGTAAACAGGGAAATCGATATCAACAAAGTCACCAACTGGATCACTACCTGCCACACCATTTACTGTAACATTACGGAATTTTTCAATGGCATAACCATCTTTGAATCTTCCAACATCTTGAATTTCTAATTCTTGATCATCGGTAAAGAATGCCTCACGGCCATCAGCGCTATTTTCCATTCCAGGAAACAATTCAACAAATTCTTTTGTGGTTCTTATTCCACCCCAACCACCGTTCACACCAAAGTTGGCAGCATTCATATCACCACCTATAGGCGCATGAGTAAGGTAAGTAGTACCTCCAAATGTTTGAGTGTTTAATCCATCAAAATTGATGGTCCAAATAAATTCATTTTGGCTACCATTTGAATTGTTGTCTGCAAGAAACAAGTTATGATAAGGATCTGAAGGAATTGAATAGCCAGCTCCAATTACTTTGTTAAGTTGAATAATGGCGTCATCATATCGTGCATTACCAGTATAAACTTCACTATTCAAATAAATTTTAGCAAGTGTCATCCAAAGAGCTCCCTTATCTGCTCTTCCATATTCATTAGCTCTAGCATCAACCATTTGATCTTCAATAGCAACTAATTCGGATTCAATGAAGTCAAATAACTCTGTTCTTGACAATACTGGAGGAAAAGCCGCTGGATCGCTATTCTCATCTGTAAAAGGCATTTGACCAAAAAGGTCCATACCGTGATAATAGGAGTAAGCTCTTAAGAATCTTGCCTCTGCTCTGTATTCAGCAACATCAGCTCTTAAGTCTGCAGGAATGTTGTATTCGTCCAGTTTAGCATCGGTACTAAGTCTTAGGAACTCATTACAAACTGCTATTTGGTAATTAATTCTTGAGAACATGGCGTTGATAAATTCATTACCATCTGTCCATACATGCCAGTGTAGATCCTTAATCGTACCATCGTTCCATGCGATTATAGCTTCATCAGTAGTTAGCTCTTGCATGTTCCAATATAATCTTAGGTAATTTGAAAAACCACCATCGATACCACTAATATCAGCGTCACCATCTCCACCTGCTTGCCCACCAACTGCTAACCCGGCATAAGCCTTTGCAATTAGTCCTCGGTAAGTTGCAGGATCTTGAAATAGCTGTTGTTCTGTCAATCTGTTATCTCTAGGCTCTACTGTCAAAGCATCATCACATGCAGTGAAAGCTAGCATTCCTACAAATAACAAGATTATCGATTTGTACATTTTCATATTCTTGCTTTATTGAGTTATTTAATATTGAAGTTTAATCCAAAAATCAAACCTCTGTTTCTTGGAAATAAATTGTTATCTATACCACCGAATACTTCAGGATCTATCCCATCGTAATCTGTAATTACAAATAAATTAGTACCTGTAACAGAAGCTCTTACATCAACTTTGTCGCCTGGGAAGTTGTATCCTAACGAAATGTTATCCAATTTTAAGAAATCAGCTTTTTGAACGTAGTAATCTGAAAACAAGCGTTGTTGACTAAATTCTGTGTTTTGAATATCAGTCGGTGAATTTAGATAAATAGGGTTCTGAGTGTTGCTTGGGAAAACGCTACCAAAGTTTGCTGCATTTGACGCTACGTTGTTGTAGTTATAACCTCCGGCAGCACCTCTGAAAGTAAAGTTTAAGTCAAAGTTTTTATAGTTTACTCTAGATGAAAAACCATAGTAAACATCGTGGTTAGCTTTTTTATATCTTATACGATCAGCATCGTTGATAATTCCGTTTTGATCAACGTCTACAAAAACTCCATCTAAAGGATTACCATCTTGATCGTACACTTGACGGAATACATGGAAGGTAGTTGGGTCTGATCCTACAGCCCATTCTTGAATGTTATTACCTGTTCCACCAGATATTCCACCTACTTGTACAGGTTCATTGGTCGCACCAGCTAGGTCTGTAATTTCAATTTCTTGGAAAGTAACATTACCACTAACATTCCAATTAAAGTTTTCATTGCGTATTACGTCAAGTGCTGCACTAGCTTCAATACCTCTACTCAATGTAGATCCTGCGTTTTGAAAACTACCATTCTCTAATCCACCAGCTGGTAGAGGTCCAAATAAAAGAAGGTCACTAGTTTCTCGATAGAATGCATCAACCGTACCAGTTAAACGGTCATCAAAGAATCCTAGATCGATACCAACGTTATACTGATCGGTTGTTTCCCATTTAAGATCAATAGCTCCTTCAGGACGTATAGTTTGTACAAAATCATTCCCAAACTGTACTTGTGCTTGATTTTGACCTGGAGTAAATACAGATAAAAAGGCAAATGACACAGGAATATCTTGTTGTCCAGTTTGTCCATAGCCACCACGAATCTTAAGTCTTGAAATAACTCCACTATTTTGAACAAAATCAGTATTAGTTAATTTAATAGCAGCATTGGCACCATAAAAGTTTGCCCAACGGTTGTTTTCTGAAAATCGTGAACTTCCGTTTCTAGAGTAACTACCAGATAAAATTAAAAGATCTTTAATGTCGAATGTAGCACGAGCAAAACCCGTTACCAAGGTAGTTTCATTTACTGAGAAAGGATTGTCTTGAAATCCGGTGTTTGTAAGTGTTCTACCACCATCAGCACGATAGAAGTCCTGATAACTACCACCTATAGTAAGATCCATTTTTGTGTCAATTGCATCAATAGCTCGTTTATAATCTAAGCGACCATCAAGCAATTGGTTTCTTCTTATCCCATTGTTGTAATTTTGACTTGCAAATCTGAAACCAGCTCCAGAATTAGCATCTCTTATAGAATAACTATCGTATTCATTGTAATCGATACCTGCGTTACCTACAAACCTTAAACCTGGGATTTGGCTGATTTTATAATCTAAGTTCATGTTTAAACGAGCTTGTGAATTGTCATTTTGAGCATCCAAGCTATTTAATAAACCTAATGGGTTACGAGGCGCATTTGGTTCTGGACCAGAATCGTTAGTGAATTCAAAATAACCACCATAAATATCATTGCCACTAAAGATAGGTTGAGTAGGGTCAAAAACCACCGCAGCACCTACAGCTCCAGCATCAGCAAATCGGCGTTCCTCTTGAGATAGTTGTGATGTGAACGTTAGTTTTATGTCATTGTTAAATCTATGAACTGCGTTTAGACTCAAAGACAATCTTTCGTATCCAGATCTTAAAAGAGTACCATTCTCATTAGTATAACCTAATGACGCACGTACTGAGGTTTTTTCAAAACCCTTTTCAGCTGTTATATTGTGAACAGCTCTAGTTGCGTTTTGATAAATGGCGTTTTGCCAGTCTGTATTTGCATCACCTAATATTGATGTATCACGACCTTGATCCTCTACCAATTGTCTGAATTCTGTTGCATCTAGTACTTCAATATAATTTTGCACCTTTTCAACAGCATATTGAACTCCATATGATAATCTTAAATCGCTATTAAGTTTAGCTTTTTTAGTAGTTATCAGGATTACACCATTTGATGCTCTATTACCATAAATGGCAGTTGCACTAGCATCTTTAAGAATAGTGAATGATTCAATATCATTTGGGTTAATAGAATTAAGATTTGCATTTTGTTGATCTAGTGGAACACCATCAACTACTATAAGAGCATCTGCATTTCCTCCAAGTGTAGAACCTGGGCGTACTCTTATAACTGGTCCGTCTCCAGGACTACCACTAGCGGCTGTTACTTGTACACCAGCTGCCTTACCAGCAATTAATTGTCCTGGTGAAACAATAGCACCTTTATTAAATTCTTCTGAGTCTACAGTAGTTTGAGCTGCGGTAACATTAGCTTTTGTAGTACTACCGTATCCTATTAAAACTACAGTGTCTAATTCTGAAGGACTTTCCTCCAACGCTGCATTGATGGTCGATTGACCGGTGTAAGCTACACTTTGCGAGGTGTAACCCAGGTAAGTGAAAACGATAACTGCTCCATCGTTCACATTATTAAGGGTGTAATTTCCATCAAAGTCGGTAGAGGTTCCATTTTTTGTACCTTCTACGACAACCGATGCTCCTAAAATTGGGAGTCCGGTTTGAGCATCTGTAACTTTCCCTTTTACAACGCTTTGTGCTAGCGCAATAATTGGAAATAATAGGGCAAGTAATGCTATTTTAAAATTTCTAATCATGAATAATGGTTTGAATTAGTATTGAATCTTCTTCACACACGCCACGAAATTATGTAAACATAATGTTAAGAGAACGTTTTCGTTCTGTGATTTTACGAAAACGTTTTCGGCTCGTTATAGTGTTATTTTATCATTATATTTAGATGGAATTTACGCTTTCGCGAAAGCGTAACACCTTATATTAGCATAATCGTAAAGAACTACCAGTAATTGTTTAAGTAGCATGGCTCAAAAATTAACGCTAAAAAAAATAGCTCAAGACCTTAAAGTTTCCATTTCGACAGTTTCTAAAGCTCTTAGGGATTCTTATGAAATAAGTGAGGAGACTAGAAAAAAAATTCAGGAATATGCTAAACAGTATAATTACAAGCCTAACAGTATAGCACTGTCCTTAAAAAATCAAAAGACGAAAAAAATAGGGATTATCATTCCTGAAATTGTACATCACTTTTTTGCAACTGTTATTTCTGGTGTAGAGCATGTTGCCAATGAAAAAGGTTATCAAGTGATTATTTGCCTAAGTGGTGAAAGTTTTGATAAGGAAGTAGTTAATATGGAAATGCTGGCAAATGGAAGTATTGATGGATTTATTCTAAGTCTATCTAAGGAAACAATGTCAAAGCAAGATTTTCACCACTTGCGTGAGGTGATTAATCAAGGAATGCCTATCGTTATGTTTGATCGTGTTGCCGATGATATTCCTGGTGACAAAATTATTATTGACGATGTAACAGCTGCTAGTGAGGCAACAGACTTCTTAATGCGTAAGGCTAAAAAGAATGTAGGTATATTAAGTACGGTAGATTATGTCAATGTTGGGAGATTGCGTACTCAAGGATATTCAGAGGCTTTAATGAAACGCGGTGTAGAGGTGAATCAAGATCTTATTTTGAAAATTGAAGACATTGATCATTGTGATGAATTGATAGAAAAGTTTATAGATAATAATCCATCATTAGATGGTATAGTGGCTGTGAATGAGTTGTTTGCAGTAACTGCTAGTAAAATACTATTACGCAAAGGGAAAAGAATCCCAGATGATGTCGCTATAGTTGCTTTTACTGATGGTATGTTGTCTAAATACTCTAACCCATCTCTTACAACCATAGGTCAAAATGGGTACGAAATGGGTGGAATTGCAGCGGCTAAATTAATTGATAGATTAGAACAAGATCAAAAAGATGAGGAACGCTACGAAACCGTTATCGTAAAAACTTCTTTAATAGAAAGGGAAAGTACACCTTAATAAAGTAGATTTGTATTGTTTATGTTTTTACATAAATACAGACTTATTTTCTTCACACACACCAAGATAAGTCTAACAAATAAAATAGGCTTGTCGTTTTAAATTAAAATTAAACGATATGCAAAAACCTAAATTAGGTTTCTGGGATATCTGGAACATGAGTTTCGGATTTCTTGGGATACAATTTGGCTTTGCTCTGCAAGGCTCAACCATGTCACGTATTTTTGAAACTCTAGGGGCTGATAAAGATAATATTCCATTTTTATGGATAGCAGCACCGCTTGCTGGTTTGATCGTTCAGCCTATTATTGGGTATTTAAGTGATAATACTTGGCATAAAACCTTAGGTAGAAGAAGGCCTTTCTTTTTACTAGGTGCAATTTTAAGTTCTATCGCATTGCTTTTTATGCCTTATTCTAGTGAGGTGTGGATGGCTGCCGGACTTTTGTTGGTATTAGATGCTTCTATCAATATTTCAATGGAGCCCTTTAGGGCGCTCGTAGCAGATAAGCTTCCTGAATCACAGCGCAGTTATGGGTTTGTAGTTCAAACGTTGATTATCGGTGTGGGAACTTGGATAGCAAGTAATCTCCCTAAATTCATGAACGATATTTTCGATATCTCAAATGAAGCAGCACCAGGTGTCGTTCCAGATTCAGTAAAAGTAGCTTTTGGAGTAGGAGCGTTAGTGTTTATTGTGTCAATTCTAGTAACAATTTTTACTACCAAAGAATATTCTCCTGAAGAAATGGCTGCCTTTAGCGACTCCGAACCCGAAGAGGAGAAAAAAGGCATGTTTGCTACAATACTATCTACTTATGCGTTAATGCCTAAAATAATGAAAAAGTTAGGTGTTGTGCAGTTCTTTTCTTGGTTTGCGTTTTTTGCCATGTGGACCTTGGCAAATCCTGCTTTAACCAGTCATGTTTATAATGCCCCAAAACCTGATATAAAGAAATACGCTCAGGTCGATGAGGATGGCGAGGTTTTGAGAAACTCGAATGATACTATAGAGTTTACTAGTGCACAAGCAGAATTAAATTATAAAGAAGCAGATAAGGCATATAATGAGGCTAGTGATGATGTAGGAAGTAAAATGGGAATCTACGGATTGACTTCAATGATTTTTGCTTTACTCTTAACCTTTTATACTGCTTATAATAGTATAAACCGCAAGTACGTTCACATGATCAGTTTGCTCGCAGGAGCAGCAGGTTTCCTTATTATGTTGTATATACCTGGTAAACCGGTCATGCTTAATCTTTCTTTTGGTCTAATAGGAATAGCTTGGGGTAGCATTTTATCAATGCCTTATGCAATGCTTTCTAGTTCTGTCGAGGCTAGTAAAATGGGGCTTATGATGGGTGTGTTTAACATGTTTATAGTGATTCCTCAAATTATAGCAGCAGTAGGTGGAGTAGTATTACTTCAAAATATGATAGGAGAAGAGGCTATCCACTCAATGACAATAGCAGGTATATTTTTAATTCTTGCCGCATTCTCAAATTTATTAATAACAAATAAAAAGGCGATTACTTATCAGCCATCCATTACTAATGAATAAAAAAGCATTCATATTTGATTTAGACGGCGTGGTAGTTGACACTGCAAAATTTCACTTTGTAGCATGGCAACGACTAGCGGCTGATATCGGAATAAATTTTACAGAAAAGGAAAACGAGCAACTTAAAGGAGTTTCTAGAGTTGACTCGCTTAAAAAAATTCTAGAATGGGGTAATAAATCATTGCCGCAAGAAGAGTTTGATCAAAAATTAATAGAAAAAAATAATCAGTATCTCTCTTTAATTGAAGGTCTCTCGGTAAACGATATTTTGCCAGGAGTGCATTCTTTTTTATTGGATTTAAAGGCAATATCTCAACCTATTGCTTTAGGTAGTGCCAGTAAGAACGCTCGTCCTATTCTAAAAAAGTTGGGAATAATAGACCTATTTGATGTTATCGTTGATGGGACTAACGTAACCAAGGCAAAACCAAATCCAGAAGTCTTCTTGAGTGCTTGCAGTCAACTAGGATATAAGGCTGCAGATAGTATCGTATTTGAAGATAGTCAAGCAGGAGTTCAAGCTGCAAATACTGCCGGTATGATATCAATTGGATTGGGAGATCAAACAAACTTAAATGAAGCCGATGCTGTATTTCAATCCTTTGAAGAAATGCCATCGGATTACATAAAAACACTATTGAATACACAGAAATAATGAATCAAGAGTATATTAAACCAGATGCGTGGTCGATTATAGAAGAAGGATGGAGTCCTTCCATGGTTAAATCAAGCGAAAGCCTTTTTTCCATAGGAAACGGTGCAATGGGACAAAGAGCAAATTTTGAAGAACAATATAGTGGTGATACATTTCAAGGTAGTTATGTAGCAGGTGTGTATTATCCAGATAAAACAAGAGTAGGCTGGTGGAAAAATGGTTACCCAGAATACTTTGCCAAAGTATTGAACTCTCCTAATTTCATAGGAATAGATGTTTTTATAGACGGTTTACCTCTAGATCTTGCACAAGTTCAAGAAGTAAGAGAATTTAGGCGCGAGCTTAACATGAAAGAAGGTTGGTACGAGCGCAGTTTTATAGCTCAAATTTCTGATGACAAAGAAATCAAGGTTGAATCACGACGTTTCTTAAGTCTTAAACACGATGAATTAGGAATTATAAATTATAAAGTAACTGCAGTAAAAGGAGATTTAAGCATCACCTTCCAGCCTTATATAGATGCTGGTATCACAAATGAGGATTCAAATTGGGACGATGCATTTTGGGCTATTGAAGAGTTATACTCAGATCAACATCAAGGTATGATACGCAGCCGCACTAATAAGACGAATTTTCACGTAGCGACCTACATGCAGTCAGAATTGCTCAAAGATGAGGAACACATTCAATACGCCACTCATCTAGATCAAAACGATACAACCGTGCGTCATGAAGCTAGTGGTGATATCGCTCAAGGCGAAAGCTTAACTTTAAGAAAATATGCAGGTTATGTAAGTAGTCTTAATCATAACAAATACGAATTGTTTGATGCAAGTAAAAAGATATTAGCATTAGCAACTGAGCATGGTTACGAAAAGTTGTTTAATGAACAAGTAGAAGAATGGTCTAATATTTGGGAAATGGCAGATATCACTATTGATGGTGATTTAAAGGCACAACAAGGTATACGTTTCAATATTTTCCAGTTAAATCAAACTTATTTAGGTAAAGACAGTAGGTTAAATATTGGTCCTAAAGGATTTACAGGTGAAAAATATGGAGGCTCGACCTATTGGGACACTGAAGCATATTGTATCCCATTTTATATGGCTACAAAAGATCAACAAGTAGCTCGTAATCTATTAAAATACCGATACGATCAATTAGATAAAGCAATAGAAAATGCAGAAAAACTAGGCTTTACAAATGGTGCTGCTCTTTACCCAATGGTAACCATGAATGGTGAAGAAAGCCATAACGAGTGGGAAATCACTTTTGAAGAAATACACCGTAACGGTGCCATGGTATTTGCAATCTACAATTATGTACGTTATACAGGTGATTACAGTTATGTTCCAGAAATGGGGCTAGAGGTCATGATTGCAATTGCTAGGTTTTGGCATCAACGAGCTACATTTTCTCAAAAAGCTGGTAAATTCATGATATTAGGAGTTACTGGACCTAATGAATATGAGAATAATGTTAACAACAACTGGTATACCAATTACATAGCAAAATGGTGTATTGACCAAGCTGTTGAACATTTAGACAAAGTGAAAGATGGTTACCCAGAAGATTATGACCGTATTATAAGTCTAACAAAACTTACTGGATCAGAGCGTGCTTCTTGGCAAGAAGTTTCTGATGGTATGTATTTTCCATACGATGAAGAATATGGAGTATACCTACAACAAGATGGATTTATGGATAAGGAGATTATCCCAGTTTCAAAATTACATCATTCACAACGACCTATTAATCAAAAATGGTCGTGGGACCGTATACTACGCAGCTGTTACATCAAACAAGCCGATGTACTTCAAGGATTCTATTTTTTTGAAGATCATTTTTCTAAGGCAGAACTTGAAAAGCATTTTGATTTTTATGAGCCACTTACGGTTCATGAAAGTTCACTTTCTCCATGTGTACACAGTATTCAGGCTGCAAAACTTGATCGCATGGATCAGGCTTATGAGTTCTACTTACGTACCTCTAGACTAGATCTAGATGATTACAATAAGGAAGTTGAAGAAGGCTGTCATATCACTAGTATGGCAGGAACCTGGATGAGTATTGTAGAAGGTTTTGGTGGATTACAAATTAAGGATGACACGCCTCATTTTACCACTAAATTACCTAAGGAATGGGCAGGTTTTTCATTCAAAATAAATTTTAGAGATCAAATTTTAAATGTACAAGTGACCCAGCAAGGAACTCAAGTACAGCTTAAAGGCGATCAACCACAGGATGTAGTTGTCAACGGTAAAAAAATAACCCTACAACCACAAGTCATCACCGCTTAATGATGAATTAGCTTAACCGAACCTAGTCCTTGAATGGGCTAGGTTTTTTATTTTTCGAATTATGATTAGACTGAAACAAGTTCATATTGTAAGTTTATTATTTGTGATTTTCGCTTTCGCGAAAGCGATCTCACAACAATCATCCATAGACCGCATTGAACCACCATTCTGGTGGGCAGATATGGAACATGCCGAGGTTGAGGTAATGTTTTATGGACGAAACATTGGAAAAGCTGAGATCAAAAGTGATTTACCAATCCTTAAAATACGGAGAACTGAAAACTTGAATTATCTCTTCGTTACATTTGACACGACAAATCAAAATCATGGAGAATACGCTATCACCATGAATGTAGGAGACACTTACTTCACCTCTAAATATGAACTCAAGCAGCGCAGTCTAAATTCAAAGTATCGAAGAGGTTTTGATAGCAGTGACGCCATTTATCTTTTAATGCCAGATCGATTTGCAAATGGAAATCCAGAAAACGATAGTCATCCAGAAACTACCGAAAAACCAAATAGAAGTTTTAAAGGTGGTAGACATGGTGGTGATATACAAGGTATTATTGATCATCTAGATTACATTAGTGAATTGGGAGCTACCGCAATATGGAGTACTCCATTACTAGAGGATAATGATAAACAGTATTCCTATCATACCTATGCGCAAAGTGATTTATATAAAATTGATCCTCGCTATGGTACCAATGAAGATTATAAACGATTAGCCAGTGAATTGCATAAGCGTGACATGAAATTGATTATGGATTATGTGACAAATCACTGGGGTGCAACGCACTGGATGATGCAAGATTTACCAACGGCGACATGGATTCATCAATTTGATGATAACGACGGTAAGGAATTTCCAGTTTCTGGGTATGCAAATTCTAGTTATAGACAAACCACACAAATGGATCCAAATAAATCTCAAATTGACGATACCTATGCCGAGAAAGGTTGGTTTGTAAGTACCATGCCAGATATTAATCAAAGTGAACCATTAGCTCTAAATTATCTTATCCAAAACGCTATATGGTGGATTGAGTATGCAGGTTTAGATGGATTCAGAGTAGATACCTATTCCTATAATGAAAAGAAAGGAATCGCAGACTGGACCAAAGCTATCATGAAGGAATATCCGTATTTTAATATCGTAGGAGAAACCTGGATGCATGATCAATCACAAATAGCTTTTTGGCAAAAGGATAGTCCTATAGGAGCTATTCAAAGTTATAATTCAGGATTACCTAGTGTTATGGACTTCACTTTACACGATGCAATTATGAAAGCATTTAAAGAGAACGACCAGCAATGGGATAAGGGAATGGTAAGAATTTATGAGAACTTTGTAAATGATTTCCTATATGCAGATGTCAACAATATTTTACTATTCGCTGGTAATCATGATACAAATAGAATCAATGGTGATGGATTATTTGATGGCGATGTAAATAACTATAAACTGGCTTTGACACTAGTTCTTACCGCTCGTGGAATACCTCAAATTTATTATGGCGATGAAATAGGAATGGGAGGAAATCGTGATACCAGTGGTGATGGTGATATACGTCGCGACTTTCCTGGTGGCTGGCAGGATGATGAAGTAAATGCCTTTAAGAAAAGAACAAAGTTCCAAAAGCCATTCTATGAATTTACTAAAAAGCTACTGAATTATAGAAAAGGAAAACCTGTTCTACACGACGGTAAGTTTTTACATTATGTGCCAGAAAACAATTGTTATGTATATTTTAGATACTCTGATTCTAGCAGAGTAATGGTGGTGATCAATAACAATACTGAAAAAGTAACTTTAAATTTAGATAGGTTTAAAGAAGGATTACAAGATGTTAATGAAGGCCTAGATATACTCTCAGGAAAAAAGATAGATATGGGAAATACGTTATCTGTTTCGGGTAAAACTAGTATGGTCATCGATCTTGATAAACCTGAAAAAGGACCTCGCTTTTTCTAATAAAGTAATAAAAATTTAAATGGCACTCGTGTCTTTTACTAAACCAAAAACTATGAAAAATTTAATTTATGTATTGCTGGTTTTTCTTTTCGTAAGTTGTTCATCAAACGAAAAAGAGCAATACGATACTAGATCAAGTGTCATAAAAACCATTACAACTCCTATCTATGCTGGTCAAGATAAAACGGAATTGGTTTTAACGGACTACATTACTGATGTTACTATTATTGATAGTATTTCCTATGGTAATGGCGTAACTGGTGTAGAAGAAGTCGATAACAATGAAAGTGTTGAGATTATTTTAGAAGAAAACGCACCTTTTGTATCATTGATCACTTTATGGACTGATGGCATACGCAATGATATTCCTATCTATAAGTCAATGTCTAAAACTATACCCATCAATTATTATGGTGATGCTAATAATGAAAACGTACAGCTTAAAGGAGAATTTACTAATTGGGCGCCTGTAGATCTTGAAAAAGAAGGTAATAGATTAGTCTATCATGCCACTGTTCCACAAGGAAAGTTTCAGTATATTTTCATGAAAAATGGACAGGAGGAACTGCTTTCAGGTCAGGAGGAAAATGTAGTAAGCAATGGAATGGGTGGCTTCAATCGAGTGCTAGATAATAGTCGTAAGGCTGCTCCAGCCAGATTGCAATATGGTGAAGTGATTGAAAATGGTTTTACCTTTAATGCAACAGGTCAACTAGATAATGTTCTTGTTTTATTTGAAAACCAACTTATAGATTTTCAAAAAGAAGGAAACAGGTACCAAGTTAAATTGCCAAAAAAAGATTTTACAAACAATATTCACCACACACAACTAGTTCGCGTTTTTGCAAGCGATAATAATGGTCGCTCAAATGATTTACTGATTCCTGTTCAGGATGGTCATGTGGTAACTGAGCCTTCTAGATTAACTCGCAGCGATTTTCATAATCAAGTACTATATTTTATGATGGTAGATCGCTTCCTAGATGGCGATACTAGTAATACAAAACCAGTTGATGATCCAGAGATATTACCACAAGCAAATTATAAAGGTGGAGATCTTGCAGGTGTGCTACAAAAATTGAAAGAAGGTTATTTCAGTAAAATGGGAATCAATACCATATGGCTGTCGCCAATTACTCAAAACCCTGAAGGAGCTTATGGTCTATGGCCAGAGCCTAAAACTAAATTTAGTGGTTATCATGGATATTGGCCTGTGTCTAATACAAAAATTGATTATCGATTTGGTGATGAGAAAACTTTGAAAGCATTGATTGACGAGGCTCACAAGCAAGATGTTAATGTTATACTGGATTATGTGGCAAATCACGTTCATAAAGAACATCCGGTTTATCAAGAACACCCAGAATGGGCTACTGATTTATATCTGCCAGATGGCAGTTTAAATACTGAAAGATGGGACGATCATAGATTAACCACTTGGTTTGATACGTTTATGCCTACGCTGGATTTAGAGAATCCCGAGGTGACTGAGGTTATGGTTGACAGTGCCTTGCATTGGGTGACAAATTATCAATTAGATGGTTTTAGACACGATGCTACAAAGCATGTTCCAGAGCTGTATTGGCGTACATTAACTAAGAAAATTAAAGAACAAACAAATAGGCCTATATATCAAATTGGAGAAACTTATGGATCTTACGACCTTATACGCAGCTACGTGAGTACCGGTATGCTAGATGCACAATTTGATTTCAATATGTATGATGCTGCTGTTTCCGCTTTCGCGAAAGCGGACAATTCCTACGGTAATTTAACCGAGATATTGCAAAAAGGTCTCGACTATTACGGTTACCACCATTTAATGGGGAACATCTCGGGTAATCAAGATCGCGCTCGTTTTATAAGTTACGCAAGTGGTGATGTGAAATTTGAAGAAGACGCTAAAGCTGCTGGATGGACTCGCGATATAGGTATGAGTGATGAATCATCTTATGGTAGACTGGCAATGTTACACGCTTTTAATATGACGATTCCAGGAGTTCCAGTAATCTATTATGGAGATGAATATGGTAGTATAGGGGCAAACGATCCTGATAACCGTAGAATGATGAAATTTGATAATCTATCAAGCAATGAACAAGAACTTAAAAATCAAGTAAAATCACTTGTGTATTTACGACGTAATTCGATGAGTCTATTGTATGGTGATACCGAGATTTTATCAGATGCAAATGGTATATTAGGAATAAAAAGAACTTATTTTAACGAAACAACCTATATATTCTTTAATGAAAATAAGATTTCATTAAATGCTTACAAGCGCAATGACAAGGAAGAGGTGAAAATTGTGATCAATGGTATAGAAGACCCTAATTACATACAGGTAAAGCCTCAATCCTTTACAATCGTGCAAACTAAAAAGGTACCAATAAAACAATAATCGGAATATATTAGCACTACACTATTTAAACTTACAATTTTATAATATCAGAAAATTAAAAACTATGAAAAACCTATTGTATTTGTTTCTAGCCTGTTTACTCTTTACAGCTTGTGAAAAGGATAAACAGAAGGAAGATGTAAACGTTGAAGAAGAATCTACGGTTTATACACCTATTCAAGATAGTGAATTAGAAACGGCTATTATTTATGAAGCAAACATAAGACAGTATTCTCAAGAGGGAACATTTAATCAGTTTACTAAGGATATTCCTGAACTTAAAAAGCTAGGAGTTAAAGTCATATGGTTAATGCCTATTTTTCCTGTTTCAGAAAAAAATAGAAAGGCCAAAGGTGATTTGATGGTTCATGATATTAAAGACCCTAAAGAAAGAGAAAAGTACCTAGGTAGTTACTATGCCGTTGCGGATTACCAAGCTGTTAATCCAGATTATGGTACACAAGAAGATTTGAGAAAATTAATAACCACTGCACACGATAATGGCATGTATGTTATTCTAGATTGGGTAGCAAATCATACTGGCTGGGATAACTGGTGGATTAATGAACATCCAGAATTTTATACAAAAAATGAAAAAGGAGAAATAATTCATCCTAAAGGAACAGACTGGACCGATACTGCAGACTTGAATTACGATAACGAGAACTTAAGATTAGCCATGATAGATGCGATGTCTTATTGGGTTAAAGAATTTGATGTAGATGGTTTTAGATGTGACGTGGCACATGAAGTTCCTACAGACTTCTGGAACGAAGCGTCTGGTCAACTTCATAATATCAAGCCTTTATTTATGCTAGCAGAAAGTGAAAAGAAAGATCTATTTAAGCAAGCTTTTGATATGGGCTATAATTGGGAAGGTCATCACATTATGAATGAGATGGCTCAAGGAAAAGTTAAACCTAATGCGTGGTCTGATTATATGGAACGTGTAAAAGAAAGCTATGAAGCCGATGATATTCTTATGAACTTCATTACTAATCATGATGAAAACAGTTGGAATGGTACTGTGAAAGAACGTATGGGTAATAAGGCTAACTTGTTTCTTGCCTTTCAGTATGCGATTCCTGGAATGCCGTTGATTTATTCAGGTCAAGAATATGGAATGGACCATAGATTAAAATTCTTTGAAAAAGATACTATTCCAAAAACAAAAGGCGATGTATGGAAAAAAATGGAGATTTTGGCTAAAGCTAAAGAAACCATACCTGCCTTACATGGTGGAAAGGACGATGCAGATTACATTACCTTACAACAAGAAAGTGGAGATGAAATTATTGCGTTTAAAAGGGTAAACGGTGAATCGACTGTTTACTTTATGGGAAATCCAACAGATGTAAAAACAAGCACAACCTTTAAAATGGGCGATATTAAAGTGCGTGATATTATGACAGGAGCTACAGCACAATTAAGGGAGAATCAAATAATTGATTTGCCTTCTGGAGCCTTCAGATTTTTAGAAGTAGTTAATGAATAACCGCTTAAAATTATCAAGTAAAAAAGGCCTGCTCGATATCGAGCAGGCCTTTTTTGTTCCAGCGACTAATTATCGTCTGTTTTTATTTTTTCAACATTACCATCTTCATCGTACTTGATTTTAGCATCTGTACCATCTTCATTTTCTAACTTGACCTTATCTTCTTTAGATTTAATTTCATCGGCATTTTCAATCAAATCATTAGCCTGCTCCTCAGGAGTTTTTTCATCTCTGCAAGCGGTTAAACACAATAAGGTGATTCCGGCGATTAATAAACTTTTTTTCATAATCCAGGTTTGTTAATGTTAGTATTATTTAAAACTAGACAAAAGTTTTATTCGTAGTTAGTATATTAAGATAGTTTTGGCATGTGGGAAATAAGAGCATTTTCCTGATTAGAGGTCATCAATTTGTGAGATCTATTCCCTAACTTGGCAGTGAAAAATTATAATTAAGATGCAAAAAACATATTACGACCCTAAAGACCTAAAGAAGTTTGGTAAAATAAGTGAATGGAATGAGCAACTAGGAGAAAAATTCTTTGACTATTACGGGAAAGTATTTGAAGAAGGTGCTCTCACAGCTAGAGAAAAGTCTCTAATAGCCTTAGCAGTTTCTCATGCTGTTCAATGCCCTTACTGTATTGATGCTTATACAGGTGATGGATTACAGCGAGGAATAACCAAAGAAGAAATGATGGAAGCGGTTCATGTAGCTGGTGCTATACGCGGCGGAGCGACTTTGGTACATGGTGTCCAAATGATGAATAAAGTGAATAAATTAGAAATGTAGATGCATCCTTAAACTTGGCTAGTCTGCAAAACAGGTAACTACTAATACTGATATTGGAAAAATTAAAACCTTTATTTTATCAAACCTTTGAGAAATATTGTAACGATAGAAGTTACATGAATTTATGCTGGGATGAGGTAATAAAGAACTACTCAAATAAAAAACGTTTCTATCATAATTTGAATCATCTTCAACACATGTTCAATGAATTACAAGAGGTTGAAGATTTTATAGAGAGTATTGATTCCATTCGATTAGCAGTTTTTTATCATGATTTAATTTATAAAGTTACTTCTACAGAAAACGAGGAGCAAAGTTCAGAAGCTTTTGACAAAAGGATTTCAAAGACTCGTTTTGAGCATGTAGATTTAGTCAAGGAAATGATAATAGCAACAAAATTTCATGATAAAACCTTTAATTCAGATAGTAGGTATTTTTTAGATAGTGATTTAGCTGTTTTAGGAAGTTCTTCTTCCCAATACGACGAGTACACTAGATTAATTAGAAAGGAATATCAAATATATCCTACTTTCTTATATAGAAGAGGAAGATTAAAAGTGTTAAGAGCATTACTAAACAAACCTATTTATCAAACAGATTACTTTACAAGTAAGTATGAAAAACAAGCACAAAGAAATTTAAAGAGAGAACTTCAAACATTAGTTTAAGAAAAAAGAGTTACAATTTTGTGATATGTAGTTTGTAACTATGCAGCTATCTACATATTTTCAATTAAGAATAGCAAAAAGCAGATATGGCAGTAAATACTAAGGTATCCTTAAAGAAGAGAGAAAGTGAACTAGCAGCAATTGCTAAACAAATGGAGGTTTTAAATGGAGAGCCTTTTAGTGATGGTGAGTTACCAACTTTTGCAAATAAGATAAAAGAAACAAACCAGTTTCCTCTTAGACCCAAAAAGTTAGAAATATTACAAGTCAACGTGGGCTATATGTGTAATCAGGTTTGTGCACACTGTCATGTAGATGCTGGTCCCGATCGCAAGGAAATAATGACTAGAGAAACCATGTCACAAATTCTCGATGTGATAAAAACTACTGGTGCTCATACCTTAGATTTAACTGGTGGTGCCCCAGAAATGAACCCTAATTTTAGATGGTTTGTAGAACAAGCAAGCGCTGCAGGTATTCAAGATTTTATCGTACGCAGTAACCTTACTATCATACGAGCAAATCCTAAGTATTACGATCTGCCAGATTTCTTTAAAAAACACAATATACATGTAGTGAGCTCCATGCCACACTGGACTCGTGGTAAAACCGATAAGCAAAGAGGTGATGGTGTTTTTGATAAATCCATTAAAGCGCTGCAAGAACTCAATGAACGTGGATATGGAATGCCAGGTAGCGACCTTAAATTAGATCTGGTTTACAATCCTAGTGGTGCTTTTTTGCCTGGTGATCAAGCGAGTATGGAAAAGGATTTTAAAGCTGCTTTGTTAGAAGATTTTAATATTCAGTTTCATAACCTTTTTGCAATTACTAACTTGCCTATATCCAGATTTTTAGATTACTTAGTAGCAAGTGAAAATTATGAGGATTACATGTATGCCTTGGTTGAGGCTTATAATCCTACAGCTGTACAAAATGTGATGTGTACAAATACAATTAGTGTATCTTGGGATGGATGGTTATACGATTGTGATTTTAATCAAATGCTTGATCTCAAAGTGAATCATAAAATAAAACATATTAAAGATTATCAAGAAGATTTACTTCTAGATCGTAATATTGTTATTTCTCAACATTGTTATGGATGTACCGCTGGTGCAGGAAGTAGCTGTCAAGGAACAGTTGCCTAATTATTGATTATTTTATCACGCTTTCGCGAAAGCGTAAACAAAACAGATTAAAAAATAAATTAATGAGTTATTTAAACGCTACAGAAGAATTATATAGAGACGCAGCACTTACACCAGATGTGGGATTGTGCTGTACTACAAATCCAGTATGGGAATTACCAGGGCTAAAAATCCCTAGAATTATGCAAGAAATGAATTACGGTTGTGGTTCTACGGTTCATGCAAGGGATCTTACAAATAGTCCAAGGGTTTTATACGTAGGTGTAGGTGGTGGAATGGAATTATTACAATTCTCATATTTCTCAAGACAAAAAGGCGGTGTTGTAGGAGTAGATGTGGTGCCAGAAATGCTAGAAGCATCTCGTAAAAACTTTAAAATCGCCGAGGAGCAAAATGACTGGTTCAAAAGTGAATTTGTTGAATTACACAAAGGTGATGCCTTAAACTTACCAGTTGCCGATAACTCTATAGACGTTGCAGCGCAAAACTGCTTGTTCAATATTTTTAAGGAGGAAGATTTAAAGAAGGCTATAGAAGAAATGTACCGTGTATTAAAACCGCATGGTCGACTAGTGATGAGCGATCCTACATGTGAGCAAGAGATGAATGAAACCTTGCGTAATGACGACAGGTTGAGAGCACTTTGTTTAAGCGGTTCATTACCTATCGATCAATATGTAAAAGCCCTGACTGATGTAGGTTTCGGTACCATAGAAATAAGAGCTAGAAAACCTTATCGTATTTTGGATCCTAAAAATTATCCTACCGATGAATTGATTTATATAGAAAGTATTGAAGTAGCTGCTATTAAAGATCCAATGCCAGAAGATGGACCATGTATATTCACAGGTAAAGCTGCTATTTACTACGGCGATGAAAGACAGTTTGATGATGGTAAAGGACATGTTCTATTACAAAACCAGCCACTAGCTATTTGTGATAAAACGGCTGGTGCTCTTGCCGCATTAGGTCGCGATGATATTTATATTAGTGAAAGTACTTACCATTACGATGGTGGTGGTTGCTGCTAGATGACAGAATATATTGTAACTTAGAGCGTAGAGATTTACTTCTCTGCGCTTTTACTTTTTAAATACAACGAGAAATGATTCCAGCTTGGTTTTATAAATTATTGATAACAATGAGTGTGATATGCCTAATTTTAATAGGCTATCGCATCGTTTCGGGAGAACAAAATCGCAGTTTTATATGGTATGCGTTTTTATTTTTAATGGCAATTTGGTTTGGTATGCGTCAATTGAGAATGTCCAATAAAAAGTAATTACCATTCACTAGTATCCCTACTAGATTCTAGCTTCTTCTCAATAGTATCTGGTAGCTGTGAGAAAAAATCGATTCCAGTAAGCGATTCAATTTGATCCACAGAACTCACATATTTATAAATACTCTCATTTGACGCACGATGAGGTAAAAGAAATGCTAGCATCTTTCCTCCATCGTTAGTTTGTCGGTATAATATTTTATAATACTGTTCTGGTACACTTACGTTATCAAACCCTATGCTTTTCAATCCTCTTTTTAATACGGGACCAGTAATCACATACAGTTGGTCATGCTTTTTTGCATAATACCTTGTTTTTTGTTCTAGGCGATTCCATATACCAGCGTTGAATTCATGCTCTTGCGGTGATATGTTTGAGGTTAAAAATGTTTCTTCATACGCTGCTTTTGTCGCCCTGCGATCACCTGCGGGAACTAGATGACCTCGGTCATAACCACTGTTCTTGTAATTCTTCCAATGAGCAGCTTCAGTAGTGATTTTATCATCTATCTCAAAGTAAGGTCTTTTAAAATCAACCTCTTTAATATCACTTTTATTAAGAATGTGTGCTGTCCATTCCGCTTGTTCATGTAATTCATTATACGACAAGCTATAAGTGTGATGATGAACAACCTGATTGCCAGAAGTAGGTAAGAGATCTTTTCTACTCAATTTTTTAATACCTTGATTATTAAAGTCGCGACTGGCAAAATCTTCTTGTTCCAGATTATCCTGTGACTCTTGTTTATCTATTTTTTGTTCCCAAAGAATAAAGCCTATGGCGCATAAAAAAATTAAAATAGGATAAACGAATTTTCTCATAGTTAGGTCTTTTTTACATCCAAGGCATCACGTAGAGCATTACCTAATAACATGAATGCCATTACAAGCGTCATGATTGCGATACCAGGAATAATTGCAAGATAGGCCTTATCTAGAATTATGTATTGATAATGGTCCTTTATCATACTACCCCAACTGGGCATGGGTGGTTGTGCACCAATCCCTAGAAAACTAAGTCCGCTTTCAATGAGAATAGCTGCCGCAAAATTTGCGGCACTTATTACAATGATAGGCGCTGTTATGTTGGGTAAAATGTGTCGGGTAATAATACGCCAATCATTAAATCCCAAAGCTCTAGCTGCGGTTACATACTGATATTCTTTGGCTACTATAACTTGACCGCGTACAACTCTCGCAACTTCAACCCACATAGTTAAGCCTACCGCTATAAAAACGGTAAAAAAACTTTTTTCCAAGGCTATACTTATTGCGATTACCATCAATAGGGTAGGGATAGACCAGGTTACATTAATCAACCACATAATGGCGTTGTCTATTTTACCGCCATAATATCCTGCAATTGCTCCTAATGATATTCCAATTAATAATGAAATAAGAACAGCAATAAAGCCTATTGATATGCTAATACGTGCTCCTATGAGCATACGGCTTAATAAATCGCGGCCATATTTATCAGTTCCTAGTAGAAAGGTCTTTGTTGTGGTTGCGCTTTCGCGAAAGCGTGTCATATCCATCACTTTGCCCCATTCATGCATCACTGGCTGGTAAGGTTTTACCTCATTGTCAGGATCAAAAGGAGTATAATGAATTATACCATCGATCAATTTAAGTTTAGTAAATGGAATTTCTTCTACAGTTGATGTGCTACCGGATAAAAAGGACCAAAAATTAGAATCTCCCTTTTGTATAGGTAAAATCATCATTTTAGTAGAAAATCCAGGTGGTTGCGAATGAATGGAAAGGTGCATTTGATTAGCATTGCGCGTGGAATCAGGAGCAATCACATAGGCAAATAACGCTAGTAATGCATAGATTACAATCACCGTAAAACTCAAAACGCCCCAAAAATTCTTTTTAAATTTTTGGAGCGCTAGATGTCCTAATGACTGTGATTTTCTTGACATTAATCTTTAAGGGTAAGATTACTGTTTTTAATGTTTTTCATCTTTAAATCCTTAAGGATATTAACAGCCTCATTTAAATATAAATCAGTCTGTAATCCTTCTTGCCAGCGCTCTCTTTTTTTCTTAAGAATGCTATCTTGTTTCGTAGCAAATTCATCGGCTGGTGTAAGTTTGAAGGATAATTCATTTTTATAATCCTCAAATTGATCAAATCGCTTTGATTGATTTTCTAAATTTTCCAACCTGTTTTTATAAGCCTCTAGATTAAGAGGTATGACGTTATCCTCTCTTTGCTTTTTAAGCCATTGTGCACTTTCATCAATAAGCTGGAATTTTGGATCGTTGTTAATACGCTCTTGCGAGTTTTTAATAGCTTCACTTAAATTCAAATAACCAGTAAATCGATTATATTCTGCAGCTGGTATTTCATCATAAGGTAATGGGAATTGTTCGTCCTTTTCACCTAGATCTATATAAGAATAACGGTCTGGAGCAACAACATCACTTTTTACACCTTCTAATTGTGTACTTCCACCATTTACTCGATAGAATTTTTGAGTGGTAAGTTTGATAAATCCAAAGTCACCTAAATTTCCATTGGTAATATATCTATTAAGGTCTTGAAACTGTTGAACAGTACCTTTTCCAAAGGTTTGTTTACTACCCAATATTACAGCACGATCATAGTCCTGCATAGCAGCTGCTAGAATTTCACTTGCACTTGCACTAAACTCATTTACCATAATAACTAAAGGTCCATCCCAAAGAACTTCGCCATTATCTGGGTCTTCATGAATTCTTGTTCTTCCGTTAGGATAGGCAACTTGTACTACCGGACCTTCTTCAATGAATAAACCAGCCATTTTGATTACCTCACCTAATGATCCACCGCCATTATTTCTTAAGTCTAGTACTAGACCTTGCATGCCTTGCTTTTTAAGCTTAATAATTTCATTTGCGATGTCTTCACCAGCTGCGCGACCATTGCGATCTTCCATATCAAAATAGAACTTAGGTAAGTCGATAAGACCGTAATTCATACCATCATTTTCAATGATCATAGATTTCGCAAAGGTCTCTTCAATTTCTACCACATCTCTAGTTAGCGTTAAGTCCTCTACAGTTCCATCTACCTTTTTAAGAGTAAGAATTACCTTAGTTCCTTTAGGTCCCTTTATAAGTTCAACAGCATCGGCGATTCTCATTCCTACAATACTTGTTGCTACAGTATCTTTCTCCTGCTTTACTTTTAAGATTTTATCTCCTATCTCAATTTTTTCGCTGCGCCATGCTGGTCCACCTGAAATGATTTCAATTACACTTATGTAATCCATTTTCTTTTGAAGTCTAGCGCCTATTCCTTCTAGTTTTCCACTCATTGAGGTATCAAAGCGATCTTTGTTTCTAGGTGGGAAAAAGTTAGTATGTGGATCAAAATGTGTAGTTATCGCATTCATAAATAAAGAGAAATAATCCATGCGCTCTACATCATCATTTAAATCAAAGCTCTCTGCAAGAGATTTTCTCACTTCTTCAATAGCCTCTTTTTTGAGTGTTTCTTCAGGTTTTGCTTTGCTTTGATCTTTTAGATCGGCCTGTTCTTCAATCTTGTCGTAGTAATTACCGAGTACTGAGAGTTTTATTAATTTTCTCCAATGATCTTTGAGTTGTGCTTTGTTTTCGGCATAGCTCATTTTCTCATAATCTGTATCAATCTCTTCTTGTTTATCAAAATCAAGAGGTTCTTGAATCACCTCTAAATAGATTTTTTCAGATTGATCTTGCCTTTTGAGCAGTCGCTCATAGGCTAGAGTAAATAAGGCTACATTACCTTCTCGTATTTGATCATCGATTTGGTATTCATAGACTTTGAATTCTTCAATATCAGAAGCTAGAAAATACCTGCGACCTGGGTCAAGGTCATTGATGAAGTTCTTGTAAACATCTGCCGAAAACTGATCTGTTAAATCAGCAGGAGAAAAGTGATTTCTTTTGAGTAGTTGTCCTACTAACTGAATTAAAACTTCTTCCTTTTCTTTATCTCCAGGGTCAATAGTATTTGTAAAGCTACAGCTGGCGGTAGCCACGAGCAGAGTTATAATACCTATTGCAAAATTATTTTTGAGAAAATTCATTATGTACTTCATTTATTCCTTCTATTAGCACTTAAAAATCGTGCCATTTTTTGAACGGGTTAAATTAACAATATGATTCGACAAGTCACGTCATTTTAATTAATTTTAACCCCAGTGTATGTTAACGTGCGTTATTTTGCGTTATCTCATTAAAAATTCTTCAAAATTATATGCCTAATACAAACAAACCATTAATACTCGTTACTAACGACGATGGTATAACAGCAAAAGGAATACGTACATTAATTGATATAGCTACCGAGTTAGGAGATGTAGTTGTGGTTGCACCTGATAGCCCACAAAGTGCAATGGGACACGCTATAACCATTAATAACACCTTGTATTTAAAAGAGTATACTGCTCATTCTCATAATCACAAAGAATACACCACTAGCGGTACACCAGTAGATTGTGTAAAAATGGCAAGCCATGAAATTTTAGATAGAAAACCTGATTTATGTTTGAGTGGTATAAATCATGGAAGTAACAGTGCTATTAATGTTATATATAGTGGAACTATGAGTGCAGCTGTTGAAGCAGGTATTGAAGGAATTCCATCAATCGGCTTTTCATTATGTGATTATAGCGCCGATGCTGATTTTGAACCAGCTAGACCTTACGTAAAACAAATTATTGAAAACGTCTTAGACAAAGGGATGCCTAAGGGACTTGTTTTTAATGTAAATATTCCCAAGGCTACTCATGACGAAATCAAAGGAGTTAAAATTTGCAGGCAAGCAAATGCTTACTGGGTAGAAGAGTTTGATAAACGCACAAATCCTTATGGTAAGGATTATTACTGGCTTACTGGTAAATTTGTTAATGATGATAAAGGAGAAGATACAGATGAATGGGCGCTAGAACATAATTATATATCTATAGTGCCTACTCAATATGATTTAACAGCGCATCATTATATTGCCGAATTAAACACTTGGGATTTTGATAATTAAAATACTTAAAGGATTCATTTTAGGACTGCTGGCAAATCTTGCCGGAACCTATATTTATATCTATTTAATGACCGATAGCCATTTCATTGAAGCTGTTGAAGCAGGCTATAAACAAGGATTCTTGGGTGGATTAATTGGTCTAGGAGCCGTGTTTAATCTATTACTTTTCTTTTTTTTCCTGACTACTAAATTGGGCAAATTCCAAAAGAAACCTCAATTTTACGAAGCGCGTGGCGTATTATTAGCAACTGTGCTAGCTGCTCTAGCAGTACTATATTTTGAATTCTGATTATGAAATATTATCTAATTGCTGGAGAAGCTAGTGGTGATTTGCATGGATCCAATCTCATGAAATCCATTCAATCAAAAGACGAGAATGCTCAATTTAGATTTTGGGGTGGTGACCTCATGCAAGCGGTAGGAGGAACACTTGTAAAGCATTATAGAGATCTAGCTTTTATGGGGTTTGTTGAGGTTTTATCAAACCTAAACACGATTCTTAAGAATATTAACCTTTGTAAAAAAGATATTGAAAGTTTTAATCCGGATGTTATTATTTATATTGATTATCCTGGTTTCAACTTTAGAATCATGAAATGGGCTCGACTTAAAGGGTACCGCAATCATTACTACATATCACCACAAATTTGGGCTTGGAAAGAAAATAGGATAAAAGCTATTAAAAGGGATGTAGATAAAATGTATGTAATCTTGCCATTTGAGAAAGATTTCTATGAGCAAAAACATAATTATCCAGTACATTTTGTTGGTCATCCATTAATAGACGCCATCGCCCAACGAAAAGCCGTAGACCATAATGAATTTCTAGCTACTTATAAATTAGACGATAGGCCGTTAATCGCCTTATTACCAGGTAGCCGTAAACAGGAAATAAAAAAAATGCTCAAAGTCATGTTGCGCATGGTAGATAAATTTCCAGATTACCAATTCATAATTGCCGGTGCTCCAGGTCAGGATGCAAGCTTTTACAGTCAATTTCTCAAAAACTATCCAGCAACTCTAGTGATGAATCGCACCTATGATTTACTCAGTTTGTGTCACGCAGCACTGGTTACTAGTGGAACAGCCACGCTAGAAACAGCCCTGTTTAAAGTGCCACAGGTAGTATGTTACAAAGGAAGTAACATAAGCTATCAAATAGCAAAAAGAATTATAAACCTTAATTACATTTCTTTAGTTAATCTTATTATGGATGAAGAAGTGGTAACCGAACTCATTCAATCGGATTTCAACGAGAAAAATTTAAGTACCGAACTTTCTCTTATTCTAGATGCCACTCATCGTAACCGAGTTTTTGCAAATTATTATGAACTAGAACATAAATTAGGTGGAGTAGGAGCTAGCGATCAAACCGCACAGTTGATTTATGAATCTATTCAATAAGACCAATAGCGCAGTAATGATGCAATTTATAAAAGATGTTATATGTTTTTTGTCAGAAAGGGTGTGCATTTTTACGCTTTCGCGAAAGCGTAAACAATACCTTCAAATATCTAAACTCGTATTAATTATTTTATTTACGGCTAGTCTTATATCGAGTTGTGGTAGTTCAAAACCAAAAATTGTTACTACAAAAAAAGAAGCACGTAAATTAAATAAAAATCAACCTAAGGCACCTGTGTTTTCAACAGTTTCGGACAAGGAAGATACTCAAGAGGTTGAGCCTATAGAAGAAGAATTGACCGTGACTAATGAGGTAGACAGGATAATAGCGCATG
Organism: Nonlabens sp. SY33080; assembly: GCF_011784885.1. NCBI lineage: Bacteria > Pseudomonadati > Bacteroidota > Flavobacteriia > Flavobacteriales > Flavobacteriaceae > Nonlabens > Nonlabens sp. SY33080. The sequence continues at coordinate 1,633,333 of NZ_CP050461.1, read as the reverse complement.
CTCGTGGTTACTTAGGCACTCGATACAGATATGGTGGTAATGATAAAAATGGCGTGGATTGTAGCGGTTTAATTTGCAACGCTTATAGTAGTGAAAACATTCAATTGCCTAGAACAAGTGCAGCCCTGTATCAAAGTGCAGACCGAATAAAGGTGAAGGAAGTTCAAAAAGGAGATTTGCTGTTTTTTGCCACTGGTAGAAATAAGAAAAAAGTGAATCACGTAGGTCTTGTTACTGATGTTACCCCAGCAGGAATCGAGTTCATTCATAGTACTACCTCGCGCGGAGTAATCATAACTAGCTTTAATGAAGCTTATTGGTTTACACGTTTCTTGAAAGCTGGTAGGATAAAACAATAGATTTTTCCTACTTTTATGAGGTGAGATACTTGTCTTATCCCTTTTTTAAACTGCTCATTGCATTTGTAATAGGTATAGTAATTGCTACTTTTTTTAAAGTTCAATCCGTGTTTATTTATGGATTATTATCCTCGAGCTTATGCTTACTTGCTATTACGATATTTTTTAAAGGAAGGTCAAAGCCTTTTAAGTGGTTAGGTTCTTTATCGGTAATTGTTTTATTTGTTTCGCTAGGTTTTTGGCGAGTCCAACAAGAACAATTCTTGCCCGAAAATCACTATGTGAATCAAGGTTTGATAGGTAGTGAAGCAGTTATAGAGTTAGAGTTATATGAACAATTAGCTTCCAATCAATTTAATGATCGCTATTATGCTAGAGTGCGTAATATTAATGCTACTCAATCAACAGGAAATGTGCTTGTTCTTTTTAAGACGACTGATAGCTTAGAATTTACTCTTGGTCATAAATTATGGGTTTACGACGACATAAATTTACCCAGTAACGCAAGAAATCCAGGTGATTTCAATTACGGTAAATACTTAGAAGGTATTAACGTACATGGTCAAATTTATATAGATAAAGATAAAATTTTAAAGCAAGAACTACCTAAATCAAGTGATCTCTCATTTTTTATTAAAGTAAGAAAACGATTAGAGACTGCTTTATATTCATCTGAAATGTCAAAGCAACCTATCGCTATGATTGAAGCATTGCTGTTGGGTCAACGTAAACATTTAGATAAAGAGATTACTGTTTCATTTCGTAAAGCTGGTGTCATTCATATTCTTGCATTAAGTGGTTTACATGTAGGTATCATTCTTTTAATAATTGAATTTTTAACTAGACCATTGCAAAGATGGAATTCCTATGGGGCATACTTACAAACGATAGTGATACTAATTGTGCTATGGAGTTTTGCCCTAATGACAGGGATGAGCCCTTCTATCATGAGAGCTGTAACCATGTTTTCTTTTGTAGCAATTGGTATGACATTGTCTAGACGGACTAATACTTATTTTAGTTTGATGTTGAGTGCAATCGTGCTTTTGTTAATTAATCCTAGATTAATTTTTAATGTAGGTTTTCAATTAAGTTATGCTGCTGTTTTTGCCATAGTTACCTTGCAACCGTTGTTCAAGTCATTGTGGTTTCCTAGAAACCGAGTGCTTCGATTTTTATTTAGCATTTTTACTGTTACGCTAGCAGCTCAAATAGGTGTGGCACCTATTAGTTTATTTTACTTTCATCAATTTCCGTTAGGTTTTCTTATTGGTAATATGGTCTTACTACCTGCTTTACCCATATTTCTTGCCGCATCCATATTAATGATGGCATTATTAGTTGTCTGTGGTAACGCCTTTAAACTGGATGTACTTCTAAACTTTATTTTAGAATGGGTGATTGATTTTATACACAAAGTAGGTTCTTGGGACTTTTTGTTAATAGAACATGTCTATTTAGAACTTTGGCAAGTCATATTATTGTATTTCATTTTATATGGAACAGCCCTATTTGTATCTCCTGTCCTTAGTAGAAGTAAAAAAGAGCGATTAATTCCTATAAAACCGAACAACTTTTTACACTTGTCTTTATTCAGCGTTTTGTTATGTTTAGTAATTTCTACCATTAGTACTTTAACAAAGGATTCTAAGGTCTTAATTCTTCACCAGGCTGCTGGTAGTGCAATAAGTGTTTATAACAATCATCGAGCACAAGTGTTTACTGATTTTTATAAGATGACAGAGAACCGTGATTCTATTACTTGGAATAGATTACGTTGGATAGAACCGCATCGCGATAGAGAAGTTTTAAGAGATAGTTTACATTATGATATCAAGATTAATGAACTTGAATTGGTAATTATAAAAGAAGATGGTTTTTACAGGAAAACTCATAATCAACCAATAGTGTTGCTTACTCAATCAGCAAGAGTGAACTTGGAAAGATTAATTAACGAAGTTCGACCTACATTAATCATTGCAGATGGTTCGAATTATCGAAGCAACTTCATTACTTGGGAATCTACCTGTTTAAAATATAACATTCCCTTTATAAATACCTATGAGGAAGGAGCTGTAGAGCTATCGTATTAACCTTGTAGTTTATATTCAAAATCTTTTTGGTAATCGCTCCACTTTTTACCTGTGTTTATAGATTTATAACTATCGTCCACAAGCATGGTGACATATATTTCTAGTTTTTTTGAATCCAATTTACCAGGTACGGTACTTATGAATTGACCATTTTCATCAAAAAACACTAAAGTCGGATATTCAAAAATTCTAAGTTTTTCAGCAAACTGATGTGGTGATCTGTCGTTTCGTCTTTTGTCAGGATTGCTGTATGTAGTTCCTTGGTAAGTGATGCTTTCAGTACCTTCAGCATTAAATGCAACTGGATAATAGTTGTCATTAATAAACTGTGCTAATTCTGATTTTGAAAAAGCGTACTTGTCCATCCATTTACAATTAGGACACCATTCTGTATAACTTTTAAGAAGGATTTTACGAGGTTCTTTTTTTTGAGCAGCGAGAGCCTCGTCCATTGTCATCCAATTAACTTGAGCAGTGGCAAAAACAGGAACGATAAAAAGAATAAAAAGCAATTTTTTCATAGCACAAAGTTACAAACTCTAAGTAAACAAAAAACGCACCATAATTGGTGCGTTTTTCAAATATTTTACAAGGAGTTTATTTTACACCGTGCATCAATCTCTTAAGTAAAGGATGAAGAGCAAATGAAATTAAACCTAAGCCAATTGGAATGACTGTAAAAATTAGGAAGAAGTAGGACAAACCACTTTCTTCGGTGATTTTTTCAATATCACCACCTACATAGTGAGCCATTTTATTACCTATTGCAATGGCCAAGTAATAAACTCCAAACATAAATGCAATCATTCTTGCCGGCACTAATTTGCTCAAATACGATAAACCCATAGGAGATAAAAATAACTCACCTAAAGTGTGGAATAAGTAAGCTAAAACCAACCAAACCATACTCAATTTTGCAGACTCTGCTCCCAACGGTACGTTACGTGTGGCAAATGCTAATAGTCCAAAACCAATGGCCATAACAATTAATCCTAAACCGTATTTAACTGATGCTGGTGGATTGTATTTACTATCCCACCATTTAGTAAATAGTGGAGCAAAAATTATTATAAATAAAGAGTTAAGAATAGCAAACCAAGTTATTTCTACTTCCTTAGCCTCTGCGCTAAAATTAATCCAAAGCTTATAAACCACTAAGCCCCAAACAATAATAAAACTTATGGCAAGAACAATATTGGATAAGCTAATACGGTTAAATGTCTTTCTAAAAAGACTGATTAAGACATAGGTAATTATGGCAATAGGAACGATTGTTACTACTGCATCTATAATTTTGAATATCGTGGCCCAATTGCCTTCTAGTACCCTATCCGTATAATCTCTTGTGTAAAGAGGTAATGACCCTGCTGCCTGCTCAAAAGCGGCCCAAAAGAAAATTGTAAAAATACAGAAGATGGTAAAAGCTATCATTCTATCCCTTACAATTTTGTCATACCTTGGAATGCGAACTATAAGAATCAAAATAAATAATATCGCAGCCAATAATGCAAAGAATAAAGAGTTTTCAAGTCCAAATACGGTAAAATTTAATGTATTAATATCACCTATTTTACTTAAAGGGTCATTTACAATAAATATTAATGCTGAAATAATAAAGGCACCTATCAATATGTAATCAATTGAAACAAATCGATTAAGTTTCTCCTTAACTCCTTCAGTTTTTGAGATAAGATCTTCTTGTAGAGTGTCGATCATATCCTTTTTTTCATTTTTAGGCTTTTCTCCAATGTTTCCAAATAACGGTTGAGCGAAATAAAATTGGATCATACCTAATAACATAAAAATTCCTGCTAGTCCAAAACCATAACTCCAACCAACATTTTCACCTAACCAACCACAGAGCATAATACCTAAAAACGCTCCCGCATTGACTCCCATATAGAAGATGTTGTAAGCACCATCTTTTTTCTCATCATGTCCTTCATACATTTTTGAAATTATAGAAGTCATGTTCGGTTTAAAAAATCCGTTTCCTATGATAAGAAAAAATATTCCGATATATAGAAATGTAGGTGTTTCAATTGCCATTGATGCGTGACCTAAAGTCATAAGCAACGCGCCAACTACAACGGCAGAGCGATAACCTATTTTATTATCGGCTAGCCAACCACCTACAATAGGAGTCAGATATACAAACATAGCATAGGTTCCTAGAAGTGATAGGGCAGCAGGTTTTTCCCAACCCCAACCTGGATTTTCTCCAGTAATTGCACCTGTCAGGAATATTACTAAAATGGCTCTCATACCATAATAGGAAAACCTTTCCCACATTTCGGTGAAAAATAGGACAAACAGACCGGCTGGGTGTCCCATTACTTTGTTTTTAAAAAAATTCTCAGTGGTAGTATTCATTGCTATTTAGTTAATGTCTGAATCTGCAAGTTCATAATTTTCTTGTTCTAATTCTTCCGCAGTTTTTTCTTCGGCGCCGTGAGTTAGTCTTTTTAAAGGTTTAAGAAGAGCTATAACCAATAATCCAAAAAGAACACAAAAAACAGTAATAGATGTAAATACTGTAAGCTCACCAGCACCATCGGCACTTTCACCAATAATTCCAGCAACCTTATTTCCTAATCCAGTAGCGGCAAAATAAACACCCATCATAAGAGCACCATATCTAACAGGTGCTAGTTTGGTAATAAATGAAAGTGCTACCGGTGACGCGCATAATTCTCCAAGCGTATGAAGTAGATAAGCAAATGCTAACCAGTATAAACCTGATTTTCCTAACTCTTCATATTGTAAAGATGCGCCTATCATGAATACAAAACCTAATCCCATAATGATAACTCCAAATGCCATTTTAAATAAAGAAGAAGCTTCCTTACCTCTATTTTTCCACCACATCCAGGCACTAGCTACTGGAATTGCAAAAAGAATAATATAAACTGGATTGAAGGCTTGCATTACTGCACTAGGAACTTCCCAACCACCTATAAAACGATCTGTTTTACTTTCTGTATATAAGTTCATTAATCCACCAGCTTGTTCAAAGGCGCCCCAGAATACTATTACAATTAAAAAGCTAAGCAACAAAACAATATATCTGTCCTTTTCGATTTTAGTGTTTAGATCCTGATAAATTGCCATCATCATTCCAACAACAAAGGATAGGAACAAGAATAATAAACCATAACCCCAATCCCAAAGAATAATTAATGCTATGGATATTCCTGATAAAATTAACCAAACGGTTAGCGATAGTTTATTACTAATCATATCTTTAAAAAGCTCTGGAATTGATACATTTCCATCATCTTTCTTAGCTTTAGTAGGTTTGTTTCCTACATGTTTTAAATGTTTTTGTCCCAACATGTAAATTATTTGACCTAGCGCCATTCCTATCGCTGCCAACCCAAATCCAGCATGCCATCCATACGATTTAGCAACTAGACCTACTACTATAGAAGCAACTGCCGCTCCAACATTAATTCCAATATAGAAAATACTAAACCCTTTATCTCTCCTGTCGTCTCCAGGAGCATATAAACCACCCACTAATGTGGAAATATTAGGTTTAAGCAATCCAACTCCAGCCACAATTAAACCCAGTCCAGTTAAGAAGGCCCAATTTTGTTCAATTGAAAGCACTCCATGCCCAGCACATAATAATAATCCACCATACAAAACAGATCTTTTTTGACCTATAATTTTATCAGCGATAATACCGCCTGGAATAGAGGCTACGTAAACTAGCATAGTATACCAACCGTAAAGCGCTAAAGCCTCGGGATCAGTCCATCCTAATCCAGGATTGTCTGAAATCACTTCACTAGTTAAATAAAGAACTAGAATTGCTCTCATTCCATAATATGAGAAACGTTCCCACATTTCAGTAAGGAATAAAATATATAGACCTACAGGATGTCCAAATAGCTCTTTTTGATTAAGGGTTGTTGACATGATTTTTATTTAGGTTTAAGTAGTTTAAAGGTTTTCTTTGATGAAGTTAGTCATCTTGTTGAAAAGGTGAATTCTAGTATTTCCACCGTAAATGCCGTGATTTTTATCAGGATATATAGCCCAGTCAAATTGTTTGTTTGCTTGAACAAGTGCCTCTATCATACGCATGGTATTTTGTACGTGAACATTATCATCGGCGCTACCATGAATGAGTAAATACTTTCCTTTTAATTTATCCACATGATTTATAGGACTGTTTTCGTCATATCCACTAGCATTTTCCTGTGGAGTTGTCATATAACGCTCTGTATAAATTGAATCATAGAATCTCCAATTAGTTACAGGAGCAACAGCAATTGCTGTACTAAAAACATCGTTACCTTTTAAAATACAATTTGAACTCATGAATCCACCATAACTCCAACCCCAAATACCTATGCGGCTTGCATCGATGTAGTCCATTTCACCCAATACTTCGGCAGCAGCTATTTGATCTTCCACTTCATATTTACCCAATTCTTTTTGTGTAACTTTTTTAAAGTCGGCTCCTTTATATCCTGTACCTCGACCATCAACACAAGCAATAATGTAGCCTTCATTTGCTAGCATACTGTGCCAGTAATCATTTGCTCCATACCAACTATTTGCAACCTGCTGTGATCCAGGACCACTGTATTGAAACATTAATAAAGGATAAGATTTTTTAGGATCAAAATCTACAGGTTTCATCATCCACATGTTAAGATCATTTCCATTAACTGGAATAGTAACAAATTCCTTCTCAGAGAATTGATAATCCTTTAAAACCTCTTTAAGTTGATTATTATTCTTTATCTCACGAACTAATGCACCGTCTTTAGCTTTGTGTAAGGTATACACTGGTGGAGTTGTTGCGCTGGAATAAGTGTTTATAAAGTAAGTAAAGTTTTTACTGAAGGAAGCCCTATTTGTTCCTATCTTATTACTTAGTTTTCTCTTTTTCTTACCCGTCAAAGAAATAGAATAAACTCCACGGTTTATAGATCCATCTTCTGTACTTTGAAAATAGATACGCTGTTTCTTTGCATCATATCCATAATAGGCTGTAACATCCCATTCACCACTGGTGATTTGGCGTTTTTCTTTACCGTTTTTATCATATAAATAAATGTGTTTCCAGTTATCCTTTTCACTAGTCCATAAAAAGGACCCGTCCTGTAAGAACGTTAAATCGTCACTTACATCTACATAAGCATCATCTTTTTCAGTAAATGCTATGCTAGCATTTCCAGCTGTATCTACATAATAGAAATCAAGAACATTTTGGTGTCGATTAAGAACTTGTGCTGTAAGAGTACCTGTAGGAGCATAGTTAATTCTTGCCACGTAATACTCTTCATTTCTATTCAAGTTTATTTCTTTACGCTTTTGCGAAAGCAAACTATATACATGCAATTTTACCTTAGCGTTTTTTTCACCAGCCTTTGGGTACTTAAAAACGTACGGATATTGGTATAAATCATTCCCATACACATCCATCGAGAATTCAGGAACTTCTTTTTCATCAAAACTTAAAAAAGCTATTTGCTGGCTGTCTGGACTCCATTGATAGGCTCTTACAAAACCGAATTCTTCTTCATTTACCCAATCAGTTACACCATTGATCAATTCGTTGTTTTTTCCATCTTTAGTTACTTGAGTAGTGGTATTGTTTTTCAAGTCCTGGTAATAGATGTTGTTTTCAAAAACGTAAGCTACCTTAGTCCCATCAGGTGACAGGGCAGCACTGCGTACAAGGTGATCGCTTATTGGGGTTAACTCCTTAGTGTTGCGGTCATACACATGTACTTTGTCATAACTGCTATATCTAAAAATAGACTCGCTTTGAGAAGTAATTAAAATCTTGTTTTCACTATCATTCATTTCATAACTGTAGATAGGAATCCCGATCTCCTCACTACTTAAGATAGTTCCTGTTTTTTCACCTGTAGCATAGCTGTATTTATCAAGTGTTTGAGTACGGTTGCGGTTATAGTTAAGTACTATATATTCGGTACCATTATTTAAAGAACGTAAGGATTGTAAGCCAGCAGTACGAAATTTACCAGTGTAAATGTCCTCAACAGTAATGTTTTGCTGTGCAATGCTTGTTTGAAAAACAAGCAAGAAGAAGGCTGCAATAGCCGTGATTTTTTTCATATCAATCGTTTTCATAAATCAAAACACCAATAATAAGGAAAATATGGCAATTAATTGCGGTGATGTTTCTAGTGAAAGCCCTATAATAATATCATTTATCTTTGCCGCTGTTTAAATCCCTAAAGCATGGACAAGCCCATTTCTGGTTTCTCAAAACTATCTAAGACACAAAAGATAGACTGGTTGATACAAGAGTATTTTTCTAATGATTCACAAGTCAAAGAAATACTCACTCAATACTGGAATGATGATAACAAACTTCAGGAATTACATGATGGTTTCAGTGAGAATACGATAACAAATTTTTACTTTCCATTTGGTCTAGCGCCTAATTTCTTGGTAGATGGGAAATTGGTAACCATACCTATGGCAATTGAGGAAAGTAGTGTCGTTGCGGCAGCAAGTAAAGCAGCAAAGTTTTGGTTGAAACGTGGCGGTTTTAAAACTACTATAAAAGGAACAGTAAAATCGGGTCAGGTGCACCTTACCTATGAAGGTGACCCACAAGTGATGGTTGATTTTTTCGCTTTCGCGAAAGCGGAACTAATTAACTCCTTATCGCAAATAAATGCATCGATGAAAAAACGTGGTGGAGGAATTATAGACCTGAAACTTGTCGATAAAAATGCTTCCATGCCTGGATATTATCAATTGCAGGCCACTTTTGAAACAAAGGACGCAATGGGTGCTAATTTTATAAACACAACCCTAGAACAAATTGCAACTAAATTTAGAGAACTATCAGTGAGTTATGAACCATTTAATGGTGAGTTGCCTGAGGTAGTGATGAGTATATTAAGTAATTATGTACCCGAGTGTGTTGTCCATGTTGAGGTAAGTTGTCCTATTGATGAAATAGGTGAAGTAAATGGAATCTCTGGAGCCGATTTTGCACGTAAATTCACAAGAGCGGTAGAAATTGCTACTGTAGAACCTTATCGAGCTGTTACTCATAATAAGGGAATCATGAATGGAATTGATGCAGTAGTCATAGCGACTGGTAATGATTTTAGAGCGGTTGAGGCTGGTGTTCATGCTTACGCAGCACGAGATGGGCAATATAGAAGTTTGACTAACGCTAGAGTTGAAAACGACACGTTTATTTTTGAGGCTGATTTTCCTCTTGCACTAGGAACAGTAGGTGGATTAACCTCGTTACATCCTCTTTCTAAATTGGCCTTACAAATTCTTGAAAACCCAACTGCCGAGCAGCTTATGAGATATACAGCAGTATGTGGTCTTGCACAAAATTTTGCAGCTTTACATTCATTAGTGACTACGGGAATACAAGCTGGTCACATGAAAATGCACTTGGTAAACATGCTTGAACAAATAGGCGCTACGGATCCAGAAAAGGAACTTCTTAAAAAGGAATACGCAGATAAAACACCAAGTTTCTCTAGCCTTAAGGAAAGTTTGGAGAAGTTGAGAGGATAATACTTAATCTTAAATCCAGTCTAATTTCTCTTTTGTAAGTTCATGCGTTACATCACCAGTATGCTTTATTGCAGCTGGTTCAAACAACATGACATGTACTTCTTCATGAGCAATAGGTTTATGCTCTATTCCTTTAGGAATAATATACATTTCACCTGGTTTAAGGGTAACAGTTTTATCCTTTAATTTAATGATTAAAGTTCCTTTTAAGACGTAAAACAGCTCATCTTCATTTTGATGACTGTGCCAAACGAATTCTCCTTGAAGTTTAGCTAGTTTAACATGCTGCCCATTAAGTTCACCGATAATTTTTGGTGTCCATGTCTCTGTGAAAAGATTGAGTTTTTGTTCTAAGTTTACGATTTGCATAAAATACGGTATAAAAAAAGAGGCGCATAGCCTCTTTTCTAAAGATAATAAATTGAATTTAATTTTGGTAAGAGTGCTTGTATTCTTGACCAGAAACTATTTTAAGAATATCTTTTTCTAGCGATTCTCTAGGGCGCTCAACATACCGACCCAATTCTTGTCCGTCACGATAAAAAATTATAGTAGGAACTCTTACAACGTTATATCCTTCTACAAGGTCTACAGGTTTTGATTTTGATCGATCAACCGTTATAAGTGTAATTTTGCTCTCGCTTACTCCTGCTTCCTCCATTAACTTATAGAACATAGGTGTTTCACGTTTAGAATCGCCGCACCAGGTTCCCATATACAATCTTACATCAACATCCTTCATGTAAGTACCAATTTCTTGTGCGATGCTTGAATCAACTTGATATGCATCATACCTAGAGTTAAACCAAGAATTATATGGATTACTCATCAAATCGGCTTTTGTAGCTTTACCTAGGAGATGGCCATTTACTTTTTGTGCTAAACTTTTTTCAGGCTCAGGCGCTTTTTTTAATTCCGGAGTGTTTACCGTTTCTTTTACTGGTTTTGTTGAATTATCTTGAGCTGTCTTTTGGGTTCCACAAGAAATGGTTGCCAAAGCTATTATCGCTATTAGGATCTTTTTCATTCTATCTAATTTAAATTTCTAAAGTAAGGATTTTTGAGTCATTTCATCAGGTTGTTCTATTCCCATTAACTCTAGTATAGTAGGAGCGACGTCTCCCAAAATACCATTTTTTACGCTTTTTATATCCTGATCTATTAATATCAAAGGTACTGGATTTGTAGTATGAGCCGTATTTACAGAGCCATCTGGATTGATCATAACCTCACAATTACCATGATCTGCAATCACAAGAATTGAGTAATTATTATCTATTGCCTTATTTATTACATGGCTTGCTGCACTGTCCACAGCCTCGCAAGCTGCTACGGCTGCATCCATGGAGCCAGTGTGGCCTACCATATCAGGATTGGCAAAATTTAAACATATGAAATCTGCCGTTTGAGATTCAATCTCTGGTATAATTTTATCCTGAACGCAATTAATAGACATTTCAGGTTGTAAATCATAGGTGGCTACCTTGGGTGAATTACACATAATGCGTTGTTCACCTTCAAAAGGATTTTCTTGACCACCATTAAAAAAGAAGGTTACATGAGGATATTTTTCAGTTTCGGCAATTCTAATTTGCTTTTTGCCTGCCTTTGAAAGTACTTCTCCCAGTGTGTTTTTAAGATTGTCTTTTTCAAACATGACTTGCACATTCTTAAATGTGTCATCATACTTGGTCATTGTGATATAGTGTAGATTTAATTTCTTGGTATTAACCTCTTCAAAGTTTCTTTGCGATAACATGTCGGTAAGTTCTCTACCTCTATCGGTCCTATAATTAAAGAAAATAACGACATCATCATCTTGGATAGTAGCTACAGGCTCAGTACCATTAAGAATGACCATGGGTTCAATAAATTCATCGGTTATACCGTCTTCATAGGATTGTTTAATGGATTGAACAGCATCGTGAGTAGGAATACCCAGTCCATTTACCATAACATCATAAGCCTTTTTTACTCGTTCCCACCTATTATCACGATCCATAGCAAAGTAACGGCCCGTGACCGTTGCTAGCTGCGCGTTACTTCCTTTTATATGTTTTTCGATTTCTTGAATATGTTGTATACCTGATTTTGGATCAACATCTCTACCATCGGTAAAGGCATGTATAAAAACATCTTCTAGCTCATTAGCCTTTGTTATATCCAGTAAAGCCTTTAGGTGATTTATGTGAGCGTGAACTCCGCCATCAGATAGTAATCCCAGGAAGTGAATCTTTTTAGAGTTAGCTTTCGCGTACGCGATAGCGTTAATCAATATCTCATTATCCTTGAGATTATTCTCTTTAATGGCCTTATTTATTTTAGCTAAATCTTGATAAACAATACGTCCAGCACCTAAATTCATGTGGCCAACCTCGCTATTTCCCATTTGTCCATCAGGTAAGCCTACATGCTCTCCATCTGTTCGCAATTGTGCATTGGGGTATTTAAGGTAAAGGCTATCTATAAAAGGAGTTTGAGCTTGTGCAATGGCACTTACTTTGGGGTCTTGGGTAATTCCCCAACCGTCCAGTATCATGAGTATGGTTTTCTTGTTCAAAATCTTAAGATTTAAATATCAAAAGTAACAAATCGATATTCTTAAGGTTGATTTTTAAGAAATCCATAGGTATTTTATTTACGAAACCGATTGAGCGTTTATAGTAACTCTCTAAAAATCACCCGTTTTTTGCGATGGATTGAGCAATTAAATAACCACCAGTCCAGGCGTTTTGAAAATTAAATCCGCCAGTAATGGCGTCTATGTTCAATATTTCACCAGCCATATAGAGGTTATTATGAATTCTAGAACCAAATGTTTTAAAATTTATTTCCTTTAAATCAACTCCGCCAGCAGTAACAAATTCTTCTTTGAATGTACTTTTACCATTTATGGTGTAACTGCTAGTTGTTAAAAGTTGTGCTAGTTGTTGTAATTGCTTGTTACTTGCTTGTGACCAACTGGTGCTGTCTAACTGTGATTTTTCAACTAAATACCTCCATAACCTTTTAGGGAGATCAAATAGCCATTCATTGTAAATAAGCTTTTTAGAGCTGTTCTTTTGCTCTAGAAGTTCTTCAAAGCATTCTTGTTCACTGTAGTATCCGGTCCAATTTATTACCAGTTCAAATTTGTATTGCGCATCATTGAGTTCTCTAGCACCCCAAGCACTCATTTTTAATATTCCTGGTCCTGAAAATCCCCAATGAGTAATTAATGTCGGTCCTTCTGATTTAAGTTTGAGAGCTGGGATTTTTAGTTGGGTATTAACTGCTATACCAGCTAACTGTGTGATTTTCTTGTTTACTACATTAAAAGTAAATAGAGAAGGAACTGCATCAACAATAGTGTGTCCTAAGTCTTTCATTATCTTCCAGATCTTTGGACTACTTCCTGCAGCAACTACTAGATTTTTTGCAGAAAAGGTTTGTTGTTTTGTCGTGATTTCCCAGTTGTTGTTAGAATTTTGAATGGCTGTTACATTGTGACTAGTAAGGATGTCGATATTATGCTTTCGCCCAAGCGAGCTGAAACAGTCTATAATCGTTTGTGAAGAATCTGTTGTAGGAAACATGCGACCGTCGTCCTCTATTTTTAATTCTACGCCACGTTCTTCAAACCAGGCTATGGTATCACCTGTCATGAACGTGTGAAAGGGTCCTAGTAATTCACGCTCACCACGCGGATAATTTTTTGATAATTCTCTAGGAATGAATTGAGCATGTGTGACATTACAACGACCACCGCCGGAAATTTTTACTTTTTGTAGCACTTCTTTACCTCGCTCTAATATAGCTATCCGTTCATTTGGATTTTGTTCTGCAAGATTGATCGCGGTAAAAAAGCCAGCCGCGCCGCCTCCGATTATGATGGTTGTGTAGTTTGTGTTCACTATTCTTTTCCTAATTCTACAGCTCTATCAAAAGCGGCATAGGCAGCATCTTGAATAAGTTGTTTAACATTATTGTCTTCCATGGAATCAATTGCAGCTTGTGTTGTTCCTCCTTTGGATGCTACTTTATCAATCCAATGTTCTGGTGAAATATCGGATTGATTGAATAATTCAATGGCTCCTTCAAATGTATTGCTCACTAGGACTTTTGAATCGAAATCTGAAAAACCCATTTTTAATGCCGCTTCTAGCATGGATTGCATAAAATAAAAGACATAAGCTGGACCACTACCAGATATCCCTGTTGAGGCATCAATAAATTTTTCAGTATCCACATGAATTGATGTACCTGTTGTGTCCAGCAAATGTCTTGCTGTCAATAACTCAATTCTTGATACACTATTGGACTCTGTATAAGAGGTTACTCCTTTACCTACTTTGGCAGGTAGATTAGGCATAGTTCGAATAACTTTGTCAATTTGTAATCCTTCTTGTATAGTTTCAATAGTAACACCTGCCATAAGAGAAATGAATAGCTGTTCATTTCTTACTAAGGGCTTCATTTCTTCAAATAAACTTGTGCTATGATATGGTTTAACGGCTATAAAAACGATATCAACTTTTCCTAGACAATCTTCAAGCGAGGTGTACACTTCAAAAACATCTTCTTCTTTAAGAGTTTTTATTTTATCTGGGTCTGTGTCGTAAATCTGTATTTTTTTATTTCCTAAAAGACTGGACTGTGACATACCCATTGCATAGGTAAGTCCCATGTTACCTGCTCCTATAACTAATACTCTCATAATTCTATTTGTATTCTATACATATATTTTTTGTTTCGGTAAAGAAGTCCAGCGCATGAAAACCGCCTTCACGGCCTATACCGCTGTCCTTAACACCACCAAAAGCGGTTCTTAAGTCTCTATTCAACCATGTATTTACCCAAACAATTCCTGCCTCGAGCTCATTTCCTAACTTAATGCTTCTGTTGAGGTTTTCTGTCCAAACAGTTGCGCTTAGACCATATCTTGTACCATTTGCAAGAGCGATAGCTTCCTCTTCATCTTTAAAAGTCATAAGGGTAACTACAGGCCCAAAGATTTCCTCTTGATTCAATTTACAAGTGTTGTTAGAAACTTCAATTACAGTAGGCTCAATATAATAGCCATCCTCGTAATTGGGTATTTGAAGTGTGTTGCCGCCTGTTAAAATGGTGTATTCTTCTGGGTTCGCTTTCGCGAAAGCGATATAATCCAATATTTTATCTCTATGCGAAGCACTAACCACGGCGCCGACTTTTGTAGTACTAGACATGGGGTGTCCCACAGTAAGTTCCTGAACTAGTTTAATGAAGTCTTTTTTAAACTTGTCGTAGATCTCTTCTTGAACAAATATTCTAGATCCACACAAACATATTTGTCCCTGATTTGCAAATGATGATCTTACGGTAGTGTGTAGCATTTTTTCATAATCACAATCTGAAAAGATAAGATTGGGATTTTTTCCTCCTAATTCTAGAGATAGTTTTTTGAACATAGGCGCTGCTGTTGCTGCTATCCTAGCGCCAGTATTTGTGCCACCGGTGAAACTTATAGCCTTTATACCTGGATGTTCTACAATAGCTTGTCCACATTCTGGGCCAGTTCCATGTACTATATTAAGAACACCAGCAGGTAATCCAGCTTTTTTACAAATATTACCTAAAAGATAGGCAGTGACAGGAGTTACTTCACTGGGTTTTGCAATTACGCAATTTCCTGCTGCGATGGCTGGTGCTATTTTCCATGTAAAAAGATAAAGCGGTAAGTTCCAAGGAGATATGCAGCCTACAACTCCCAAAGGTTTGCGTAACGTATAATTCAAGGTATTTCTACCTGTGCTATCATGGGATTGACTTGCATATTGTGTTATTGCGTGAGCGAAGAATCTAAAATTTGAAGATGCTCGTGGAATGTCTACTGATTGAGCAAGCCATAAGGGCTTTCCATTATCTTGAGACTCTGCTCTAGCTAAATCTTCTAGATTTTCCTCAATTAAGTCGGCTATTTTTGAAAGTATTTTGGATTTAGTGTCAATAGGTGTATTAGACCATGATGGAAAAGCCTTTGTAGCAGCTTGATAAGCGCTTTCAACATCGTTGTGGTTAGAGCTAGGAATCTCTCCATATATTTTACCGGTAGCAGGATCATAATTATCCATCCACATGCCACTTAAAGGTATGTGCTCTTCATTATTGATAAAATTTTTTATATCCATAATTGGTTGTATTCACAGGCATGCAAGCTAATGAACTCACAAGGAATTTTCCCTTAATGTTACTTTAAATATAAACAAAACCTTACAGTAAGTACAGGTTACATTTGCGACTATCATTTTGTATTATATCACTTTATACTCTTTGAATTAACCTTACTTTTGTGACATGAATCCACTTACAGATCAAGAATTACATCAACTTGCTATGAATATAGTAGGTAAAGAAATGGAAGAGGAAGGTTTTGAGTTTTTAAGTATTAATTCAAAACCTAAAAAAGATCCTCAATTTGTGGCTTTAAAAAAAGGGAAACTACATTTTGTTGTAGTTAGAGCAATACGTTACCCTAACAATCCTGTAGAGTATGATGAAGATTTAATGATAACCATGAGAGATCATGCTGTTAAATTTAAAGCCCGTACTTTTTATGCAGGAGTAGGTCTTGCAAATTCGAATAATTATGAAATTCCAGTACACCATGATGAAGATTATGTGGTTAATTATGCTGGATTAATTGAAATAAAATGAGATATTTAAGTTTTTTGTTACTTGTGGTGTTAGTAACAGTAAGTTGCAAGAATCAAACACCAGAAAACCATATTCAAGCTCAAAAATTCTCGGGTAATGCTATAGGTACCTATTACAATATTACCCTGTTTCACGAAAATGAAGTAGCAGTAGAAAAAAGCGTGGATAGTATAGTTGAAATGTTCAACACCTCTATGAGTACCTGGCGAAAGGGCTCGCTTATTAATCAACTTAATAACGAGGTTGATAGTGTACTTGTAGGCAAGCCTTTTAAAGAAGTATTTGAAAAGGCAAGCGATATTTATCGTAAAACCGATGGGTATTTTGACCCTACGGTAGGTAACCTTGTAAATGCTTATGGTTTTGGAGCAAATGGAGAGCAAGAAAAAATACCTACTGAAAAAGAAATAGACAGTTTAATGCGATTTGTGGGTTTTCATAACTTGTCACTTGTTCCATCAAAAATCCAAGATAGTGTCTATATTAAAAAAGAAAAGCCTGGTGTTTACATGGATTTTAATGCTATAGGTAAAGGAACATTAGTAGACTACATTGCTAGGTGGCTCACTAAACAAGGAGTTGAAAATTACCTAGTGGATATAGGTGGAGAAGTATATGCCAAAGGTAAAAACCTAGAACGCAACGGTAGTTGGTCCGTTGGAATTGAGGACCCTAAGAAAAAAGGGAATAAGACCAGTTACTTATCTGTTGTTGAGTTAACCGATAAGGCTATGGCAGGTAGTGGTAATTATCGCAAGTTTAAAATTGACTCAAGCTCGGGTCAAGAGTATGTTCACACGGTAAATCCATTAACTGGTAAAGCACAGCCTTCACAGGTTATAGGTGTAAACGTGATAGCAAATTCCTGTACTCTAGCTGATGGTTATGCTACAGCCTTTATGGCAATGCCATTAGAAAAATCCAGAATCCATCTTAAAAACTTGCCCGAAATAGAGGTTATAATAATGTATATAGATGAAAATGGTATGTTAAGGTTTGAAACTACTCCAGGATTTAAACAGTATGTAAAAAAGGCGATTTAATTATTTCCTTACAACTGGTATAAGTTCACCTGCGGCTAGTCTATAACGGTCAATTTCTTTGCTATTAAGGGTATTTGTGTAATCAACAGCTTCAACCTTAAAACCAATAGATTCTAATTTATTGAAATAATCCATTCCATATACACGAACGTGATCATACTGCCCAAAAATTTGGGCTCGTTGTTTAGGATCGGTAATACTGTCATCTTCAAAGGTCTCCTTTCTATTCATGTCCAGCGGTATTTGCAGAACAGCGGTGCCACCTGGTTTTAAAACCCTATAAAGCTCTTGCATGGCTTTTGTGTCATTGGTAATGTGTTCCAATACATGATTACACAGAATTAAATCATACTGATTATCTTTAAAGGGTAATTCACAAATATCTGCCTGAACATCAGCAAGTGGTGATTCTATGTCTGTCGTAGTATAATCTATGTTGTCGCTATTTCGAAAACGGTTATAAAAACACTGCTCAGGAGCAAAATGCAATAGTTTTAAAGGTTTGGTAAATACTTGTAATTCCCTGTTTAAATAAAGCCATAGAAGCCTATGTCTTTCTAATGAAAGTGTGCTAGGTGACAACACATTTTCTCTTACATTTTCATATCCATAGGGTAAAAATGAAGAAAAAGTTTTACCATCGATAGGATCTTCATATTTATTACCCTTATACCACCACGCAATAATTGGGCGCACCCAATAACTTGCTTTAATTAGCCATGTTCTAGGTATTAGGTTAAGGAAAAATTTGAAAAGTTTTTTCAATATGAGATTAATCTAAAAATTAAATAGAATCAAGGTAAACAATTAATCGACCCAACGATAAGGATCTTCCTCGTTTGATGTAATGCCTAAAACCTCGTATATATAGTCAAAAGTACTCAGTAACCTAGGTTCTCCATTAACAATAGCTACGTCGTGCTCAAAATGCGCACTTGGTTTTTTATCCCGTGTAGTTATCGTCCATCCATCACTATGGTGCTTGATGTTTTTGGTTCCCAAATTAATCATAGGTTCGATAGCTACTGTCATTCCTTCTACAAATTTCTTGCCTCTACCTCTTTTACCATAGTTAGGCATTTGAGGATCCTCATGCATCACTTTACCTATTCCATGACCGACTAATTCTCGTACAACACCGTATCCGAAGCTTTCGCAATAATTCTGTATGGCATATCCCACGTCACCTACACGGTTTCCAGTTTTAAATTGCTCTATTCCTAGATAGAGCGAATTCTTAGTACGGTCTAATAAATCTTGAGTTTCTTGTGGGATTTCTCCAACGGCAAAGGTGTAAGCATGATCACCATAAAAACCTTCAACGATAGCACCACAATCCACAGATAGGATGTCACCTTCTTTAATTTCAACATTTTTAGGAATCCCATGAACAACTTCTTCATTTGGAGAAATAAGTAAGGTACTAGGACAATCGTACAATCCTTTAAAACCTGGAATTGCACCATGATCTCTAATAAACTGTTCAGCAAGTTCATCGAGTCTTAATGTGGTTACACCTGGTTTAATTTCACTAGCTACCATTCCTAGAGTTTTACTTACCATTAAGGCTGCTTTACGCATTATCTCTAGTTCTTCCTTTGTTTTTGTTACGATCATTAGATTGAAATATACTGCAAAAATACTCCTATTTAAGAGATTTGCATAGAACTACATAAGGGGTTTGCTGGTTAATTTCTGTAAATTCGCTACATGAAAATAGATCTTAAAGATAAAACCGCCCTAGTATGCGGTAGTAGTACTGGAATAGGAGAATCTACAGCAAGGTTAATGGCTGCAGCAGGTGCTAGAGTTGTCCTTCTCGCTCGCAATCCTAATAAACTTCAAAAAGTATTGTCTACTTTGGATACCACGCATAGAGATGATCACACCTATCTTGTTGCCGATTTTTCAAATTATAAGGAAGTGGATGAGATAGTTTCCGCTTTCGCGAAAGCGAACCCAATTCACATTTTAGTCAATAATACAGGCGGACCTGCACCTGGCTATTTAATAGATGCCGAGGTCAAGGCGCTTGAAGATGGATTCACACAGCATATAAAGTGTAATCAAGTATTAGTTAAAGCATGTGCTCCTGGGATGAAGGAAGCAGGCTACGGGCGAATCATAAATATCATATCAACAAGTGTAAAAGCGCCCATTGAATTTCTAGGAGTGTCTAATGTAATAAGAGGAGCCGTTGCAAATTGGGCAAAAACATTGAGTAATGAGTTAGGACCATATGGTATCACAGTGAATAATGTACTACCAGGTTTTACCGCTACCGAAAGATTAGACAAGATTATCGCAGGTAAAGCAAATAGAGCTGGTCATAGCGAGGAACAAGCTGCAGAAATTATGAAAAATTACGTTCCTGCTAGACGTTTTGCACAACCGGAAGAAGTAGCCAATGCTGTGTTGTTCCTATCTAGTAATCTAGCAGGATATATCAACGGTATAAATCTGCCAGTCGATGGTGGGCGAACTAAGAGTTTGTAGCAAAAGAAAGATTTTAAGAAGAATAGTTTTGTTAATATTCTAAATAAGCAATCTGTTTTACTAATTTTATAAACCATCTACAATATTATGTCCAAAAAACTACGTATAAACGGTCACTCACATTTACTTCCTTATCCAGAGGAGATACCTGATTTCATGCGTGAAAAAGGAATCTTTTGGGTAGATAAGGATCGTAAAAAAATGCTTCAAAAAGATTGGGAGAGACCCGTTACGGATTCTAGCTTTTTCTTGAAAGAGAAACTAGAGTGGATGGACAAATACAAGATTGATCATGCGGTTATTTTAAATTTAAGTCAATTGTATGGAAATGGTTTGAGGTTGGAGGAAATGAAACAAGCCTTACGATTTCAAAACGACTTTAACGCAAGAGTGCAACACGATCACCCTAATAAATTCACCTGTGGATTTGTAGTGCATCCAGGTTTTATACGTGGTGCTTTGTGGGAGATAGAACGATGTGTAAAAGTTCTAGGCATGAGATTACTGTGCTTACCTACTCATTATATGGATACTATAGGTCAATGGCGTTGTATTTTTGATGAGGAGAATGAACCTATCTTTGAACTTGCAAGTGAGCTCAATCTAGCTGTAGAAATTCATCCGTATGATGGAGAGAAGTTTATCAAACTTCAAAATACAGCATGGCGTTTTCATCTTATCTGGATGCTTGCACAATGCGCCGATGCCTATCATTTTTTAACTCTTAATGGATATGCCCAAAAGTACCCAGGTATGAGAGTTTGTTTTGCACATGGTGGTCAGCTAGCCCAAATGAACTTAGGTCGCAGGATTCAAGGTTTTGATGGTCGACCAGATTTATTTGAGGGTAAAACACATCCTCGTAAAAGTGTAGGACATCCTAATATATTCTTTGACACACTAGTCCACGATACTGGTTCTCTAGAACTTTTAGTAAAAAATCAAGGCGCTCAACAAATTCTTGTAGGTCTGGATGATCCATATCCATTAGGAGAAATGGATAGTGAAAAACAAAGTAGTTATCCTGGGAAAATTCTTGATTTGGCCATTGATCGCAAGATTATAACACAATCTGATTATGAAGGCATGTGGGATGAGCATGTGGTAAGATGGTTGTTTGGAAAAGATGAAAACGCAAAAAAAGAATTCTACCAGCGTATACTCTCTTAAAGCTTTTTAAAAAGCTGGATTACGTTATTTAAAACGGTATTTTTGCAACCTCTTAATGCAATTTATGAAATACGCAGAAAATATTTTAGGGACGATAGGTGACACTCCATTGGTTAAAATGAACAAGCTAGTTGAGGATATTCCAGCATTAGTCCTAGCTAAATACGAAACTTTTAATCCAGGAAACAGCGTTAAAGATCGTATGGGACTTAAAATGATAGAAGATGCCGAGGCTGATGGAAGACTGAAACCAGGTGGAACTATCATTGAAGGAACCAGTGGAAACACAGGTATGGGACTAGCACTCGCTGCAATCATAAAAGGTTACAAATTAGTTTGTGTATTAAGTGATAAGCAATCAAAAGAAAAAATGGATATTTTGAGAGCTGTAGGTGCTCAAGTCCATGTGTGCCCAACTGATGTGGCTCCTGATGATCCTAGATCTTATTATTCTACCAGTAAGAGATTAAGCGAGGAAACTCCTAACTCTTGGTATGTTAATCAATATGATAATCCTTCTAATTGTAAAGCGCATTATGAGTCTACTGGGCCAGAAATTTGGGAACAAACAGAAGGTAAGGTAACTCATTTCGTCGTTGGAGTAGGAACTGGTGGTACCATTTCGGGAGTAGGAACTTATTTAAAATTACAAAATCCAAATGTCAAAGTTTGGGGAATTGATACCTACGGATCAGTTTTCAAAAAATATCATGAAACAGGAATATTTGATGAAAACGAGATACATCCTTATGTAACAGAAGGTATAGGTGAAGATATTTTACCACTAAACGTAAGATTTGAAGTGATCGACGGTTTTACTAAAGTAACTGATCGAGATGCAGCGGTTTATACTAGAAGACTTGCTGCAGAAGAAGGAATGTTTTTAGGAAATAGTGCAGGTGCGGCCATTAAAGGTTTACGCCAAATTCATGAGCAAGTTGGATTCACTAAGGATGATGTGGTAGTTATTCTATTCCATGATCACGGAAGCCGTTACGTAGGTAAGTTTTTTAACGATGACTGGATGCAGGAAAAAGGATGGTTAAATGAAGATGGTAGTTATTTGCCAGATGAAAAATAATTTACTTCACCTATAGGTAGTGTGAGGTACAGTTGAAGGTTATAATTTTTGTTCTAAGTTTACAAAGATTATGACCTTTTTTTATGCAAGAAGATTTTATTCATTACCTATGGAAGTTTAAAAAGTTATCAGGTATTCCTTTAACTACTACAGATGGGGTTGATCTTGTTATTCAATCCCTAGGGTCCCATAATTTTGAAAGTGGTCCAGATTTCTTTAATGCTAGACTTAAAATAGGAAATCAACAATGGGCAGGTAATGTAGAAATGCATGTAAAAGCTAGTGATTGGTTTCTTCACGGTCACGACGATGATCCTGCTTATGATAACGTGATTTTACACGTGGTGTGGCAGCACGATGCTGAAATTTCAACTCGAGATGGAATTAAAATACCTGTTCTGGAAGTTTCAAGATTTGTTCCAGAAAATCTAGTGATGTCCTACCGCAAGCTTTTTGCACATAAAAACAATCAGTTTATAAACTGTGAGCAGGATTTACCGCACGTAAATGAATTTAAACTCAACTTATGGCTGGAAAAATTATTTATAAATAGATTGCAACAAAAATCTGCTAGGATTAAACACTATTTGAAACAATCCAATAACGACTGGGAAGCAGCTTTTTTTCAGTTATTGGCTCGCAGTTTTGGTACAAAAACAAATGCTGATGCTTTTGAACAGTTGGCACAAAGCATCGATCAGGCTACTGTGCGCAAATTGGCTCGTGATTCTTTTCAGTTAGAAAGTGCACTATTAGGTCAGTCAGGATTATTGGATGAGAAAAAGGAAGATAGGTATTACGAATTGTGTGTTAAAGAGTACGCTTTCGCGAAAGCGAAATATCAAATACAGCCATCCCTCACACCTATGAAGTTTTTTAGATTGAGACCAGCAAATTTTCCTACGGTGAGAATTTCACAGTTGGCCATGTTATACCATAGAAAACCTATGTTATTTGCTGAGGTTTTGCTTGCTGTAACTAAAGAGGATGTGTATAATTTATTTAAAGTAAAAGCATCTAAATACTGGGATGATCATCATGTTTTTGATAAGAAGACTAATGACCAGCCTAAAAGATTAACTAAGGCTTTTATAGATTTAATCATTATCAATTGTATCGTGCCTATAAAATTTTATTATGGTCAACAAATGGGTAAGGAAAATACCGAGGAATTACTGGCTCTTATGGACTCTGTTAAAGCAGAAAGTAACGCTGTTATAAATGGATTTAAAAAGTTGATTAATGTAAAATCGGCATTAACTTCACAATCATTGTTGCAATTAAAACCTAACTATTGCGATAGAAATAAGTGTTTGCAATGTGATGTAGGTGTTTCACTAGTCAGGAATTAATAGTATTTTTACTTTATGGGAATGGTAGCTAGTTTAAGAACTTATCTAGAAAAATACGGCTTTTATGTTTCTACACGGTTAGCAGATCGTTTAGGGATGAGAGCGCGCAGTGTAAGAATTACTTTTATATACTTTACGTTTGCTACGCTCGGTGCTGGATTTGCGGTATATTTAATTATTGCTTTTTGGTTAAAAATAAAAGACTTAGTATACGTAAAGCGAAGTTCTGTCTTTGATCTTTAAGCTAATGAGTAGGAAGATAAAAATTGCACTTACTTTACTTCTTAGTATTCTTTGTGCTGGTGTGATTGGATTCATGGTAACCATGGATCTAGACGTGATCGATGCTCTATATATGACGGTGATTACGATTACTACTGTAGGCTATCGAGAAATTGGAAATCCATCGCCGCAAGCTAAGTTATTCATCATAGCGCTTATCTTAGTAAGTGTAGTTGCAGTGGGATATGCAGTAAGTGTTTTTACAGAGTATTTAATTTCACGAAGTTCAGTACGAGATATTATTTTTAAAAGACAACTTAAACAAATTAAGAACATGGAGAATCATGTTATTGTTTGCGGTTATGGTCGCAACGGGCGTCAAGCGGTTGAGAAGTTACAAGATTATAATCGTGATTTTATAGTTCTTGAAAAAAATCAAGAAGTTATAGATGAAGCTAGCTTGGATAGTAAATACTTTTTAAGAGGTAATGCTAACGAGGATGAAACCTTGCTTAACGCTGGAATCGAACGTGCCAGTGTTTTAATAT
The DNA here is from genome assembly GCF_011784885.1 of Nonlabens sp. SY33080. Taxonomy (NCBI): domain Bacteria; kingdom Pseudomonadati; phylum Bacteroidota; class Flavobacteriia; order Flavobacteriales; family Flavobacteriaceae; genus Nonlabens; species Nonlabens sp. SY33080. Next base: position 1,608,755 of record NZ_CP050461.1, on the reverse strand, counting down.
CAGCTCTTCCTGATGATGCAGATAATCTCTTTGTAGTTTTAAGTGCTAGGCAGTTGAATAGTAAGTTGATGATTATATCAAGAGCAAGTGAAGAGACTACTGTGCGTAAACTTAAACTCGCAGGAGCCAATAACGTTATCCTACCTGACTTAATAGGCGGGCAGCATATGGCTTCATTAATTGTAAGTCCAGACTTAATAGAGTTTTGGGATAATTTGAGTTATGGTGGTAATGATGGAGTTAATCTAGAACAAGTTTCATTTGAGCAAATGTTTGATCACCAAAAGTCTTGCAATATTCTAGATTTAAACCTAAGAAAAGAAACTGGTTGTACAATTATTGGGTATAAAAATCCTAATGGAGATTATATTGTAAATCCTGATCCCTCGATAGAATTAGTTCCTGGATCAAAAATAATAGTAGTTGGAAATACCAATCAAATACAACATTTACAAAAGGTATATCGCATAGGAGACTAAGGGTTTATCACTTTTAAATTTTTAATTAGCAATATTTTTTAAGATATTGCTGCCTTGTTTAATCAAATTTAATATATGAGGAGTATTTACATACTGGTTGCTGCCTTTCTTATAACCACGTTAGGTAACGCACAAGAGCTTATTTTAAAGGCTCAAACTACTAACCCGACATCAGAGATAAATGATGGTTCTATTACCGTTACTGTGTCAGGTGGTAAAGCACCATATACTTACAAATGGTCCAATCAATCCACTCCATTAAAATCAAATACCGCAACTTCACTTACTGAAGGGATTAATTATACAGTTGAGGTAACAGATGCCGATGGAAATAACGTGGCAGGAGTATACGAAGTTAAAGCAGAAAGTATAGTAGAGCATTTGAATGGTGCTGCCGTGCCTGCTGTAGGAGCTTTGGGGAATGTACTGTTCTGGGATTTATTTTCGGCAATTGGAATTTACGATCCAGTTGTTTATGCAGAATCAAAAAAGATTTCTATACCTAACTGGGAAGCTGGAGATACAAATAAGTATACGCTTAAACAATGGTTGAAAAACGACGGTGAAAAAGTAAAAAAAGGTGATGAGGTTGCTATTGTAGCAGTAGAAAATGGTCAAGATGTGGTTGTTTCCTCACCAGCTAGTGGTGAATTTAACCACTTACAAAGTCGTGGTAAAGACCTTAATCCTGGGGACGTTATTTATAATGGAGAAAACAGTGGCGATGTTATAGAAACAGGAGCTCATTTGTTTGCACAAGTTAAGTATGATGAAAAGGTTCCTTTACTTCATCCTAATGGTGATGTTCAACAAAAGCCTATTCCGTTTATTGTAATTTGGTTAGTGCTAGGGGCTTTATTCTTTACATTGAGAATGGGATTCATCAATTTTAGAGGATTTAAGCATTCCATAGATCTTGCAAAAGGAAAGTACGATGACCCAACAGCACCAGGTCAGGTTACTCACTTCCAGGCTTTGGCAACAGCAGTTTCAGGAACTGTAGGGTTAGGAAATATAGCGAGTGTAGCTGTAGCAATTTCTATAGGTGGAGCAGGAGCTACATTTTGGATGATAGTAGCAGGACTACTAGGTATGTCTTCAAAATTTGTGGAATGTACTCTTGGTGTAAAATATAGAGATATTTCAAGTACAGGAGCTGTTTATGGTGGTCCTATGAACTACTTGAGATATGGTCTTGAAAAACAAAATAAAAAAGGATTAGGTAAAGTATTGGCAGTTTTATTTGCAGTACTTGCAATTGGGGCTTCCTTTGGTGGTGGTAATATGTTCCAGTCTAATCAAGCTTTTGAAGGTCTAGCAACTCAATTTACTTTCCTAGAAGGACATGGATTTATATTTGGTATAATAACAGCAGTGTTAGTAGGTGTGGTAATAATTGGTGGTATTCAAAGTATCGCAAAGGTTACAGGTAAAATTGTTCCATTCATGGCTAGTGTTTATATAATAGCAGCGTTAGCGGTTATAATTATTAATATAGAGAATGTAGGACCTGCATTTTCTGCAATTATTGATGGTGCTTTTAGTCCTTCGGCATTAAAAGGTGGTGTTATAGGGGTGTTGATTATTGGATTTCAACGTGCTGCTTTTTCAAACGAAGCTGGAGTAGGGTCTGCCGCAATTGCTCACAGTGCTGCAAAAACGCATCATCCACCTTCTGAAGGTTTTGTTGCATTATTAGAGCCTTTCATCGATACTGTAGTGGTTTGTACACTTACGGCTTTAGTATTAATTTTTACAGGAATGCACGAGGTAGAAGGACTTACAGGAGCTCAACTTACTTCTGATGCCTTTGGTAGTGTTATATCTTGGTTCCCATATGTTTTAGCAGGAGCAATTTTCCTTTTTGCATTTAGTACAATGATAAGTTGGTCTTATTATGGAATGCGTGCTTGGACCTATCTTTTTGGGAAAGGTCGTATGGTAGAGATTGCTTATAAAATGATTTTCTTAATCTTTGTAGTTATAGGTTCTTCTGTATCGTTGGGTGCTGTTCTAGACTTTTCAGATATGATGATACTTGCTATGTCGTTCCCTAATATTATTGGATTGTATCTAATGTCAGGTGAAGTTAAACGTGATCTTAATGAATACTGGCGTAAGCTTAAATCAGGAGAATTAGGCTTGAAAAAAGATGCATAATACAGTTTTATGAATCAATTTAAATCCCTCTTTGCTTTTACTAAAAATCAGCTCAGAGGGATTTTTGTATTAAGCATCTTATTAATAATTGCGATAGGATTTTACGGATATACAAAATCAACTGAATCGTCTAACCAATTAAGCGTGTCTAGAATTGAAGGTTATCAAGGTCAGATAGATTCCTTAATAGCCTTACAAAAAAGAAAACGTGATACCATCTATCCATTCAATCCTAATTACATTACAGATTTTAAAGGCTATAAATTAGGGTTGACTGTTGAGGAAATAGATAGATTATTACGCTTTCGCGAAAGCGGAAAATGGATCAACTCTACTAGGCAATTTAAAGAGGTGACTGGTGTAAGTGATAAATGGTTGGATAGTATAAGCCCCTTTTTTAAATTCCCTAAATGGGTGACAGAAAATAAAAACCAAACTAGGACTTACACCAATAAACGAACCCATGTTCGCAAAAACATAAATCAAGCTACTAATAATGATTTGAGGTCGGTGTATGGCGTAGGGCCTGCTACAGCAAAGAAAATAATTAATGAAAGAGATAGATTAGGTGGCTTTGTTGATATGTTGCAAGTACAATCAGTTTATGGTTTGCCTGATTCTACTTTTATAAGGATCAAAGAAAAATTCTATTTGACAAACAACGCTTCTCATATTAAAATAGCATTGAATACCGCCACAAGAGAAGAATTGTTAAGCATTCCATATTTTAACGACTACTTGGTTGATGCTTTAATAGAGCAACGCACATTACGAGATGGATTTAAGAGCTGGGATAAAGTACTGTTAACTTCCCGTTTCCCTGAAGAGAAATTGGCCCTAATTCAGTTATATTTGACGCTCGACTAACTAGAAATATTATACGATAATTTTATATGTACTCAAAATACTTTACCGAAGAACACAACGCATTCAGACAGAGTTTTAGAGATTTTCTTCAAAAAGAAGCCGTTCCTCATATTGAACGATGGGAGGAAACCGGTCAAATTGATAGAGAGATTTTCCAAAAAATGGGAGAGATGGGCTACTTTGGTCTTTATTATCCTGAAAAATATGGTGGTCTTGACCTTGACTTTTTCTATACTGTTATTTTTTTAGAAGAAATGCAACGTATTAACTCCGGTGGGTTTGCGGCTGCGATGTGGGTACAAGCATTTCTAGGTGCACAGCATTTGCTTAAGGAAGGTGATGAAAGAATTAAGGAAGAATATCTTGTTCCTACTTTAACAGGTGAAAAAATAGGGTGTTTGGGTATAACAGAGCCGTTTGGAGGAAGTGATGTAGCTGGTATGAGAACTACCGCTGTAAAGGAAGGAGATCATTATATAATTAATGGATCAAAAACTTTCATAACAAATGGAGTCTATTCAGACTATCTGGTTGTTGCTGCAAAAACTGATCCTAATGCAAAAGGAAGAGGTATTAGCATATTTGTAATGGATCGTGAGACGCCTGGTATAAGCGCAACTAAACTAAATAAATTGGGATGGAGAGCAAGTGATACTGGTGAGATAGGTTTTGATAACGTGCGTGTACCAGTTGAAAACCTGATGGGTGAAGAAGGTAAAGGATTTGCGTACATAATGCAGCACTTTGCTCTTGAGAGATTAATAATGGGTATCAATGCTCATGCTAGAGCAGAATACGCGCTGGAATACACTGCTCAATATATGAGAGATAGACAGGCGTTTGGAAATTCATTGGACAAATTCCAGGCATTACGCCATAAAATGTCTGATATGCTAAGTGAGGTTGAAATGGCAAAATGTTTCAATTATAACATTGCCGAGGAGCTAGATAAAGGGCTTTATCCTGTTAAAGAGGCAAGTATGTCAAAGTTAGTGTCTACTAAAATAGCAGATGAGGTAATCTATCAATGCTTACAATATTTAGGTGGCTATGGATATATAGAAGAATATCCTCTTGCACGTATGTGGAGAGATAGTCGCTTAGGACCTATTGGTGGTGGTACGAGTGAAATTATGCGTGAGATAATAGCAAAAATGGAACTTGACGGTAAAGACTACAAACCTGCTGCTAAATAATTTATTTGCCAGGAAATACATCTTTTATTACTAGAATTAAAAAATAAATGTATTTTTGCACTCGCTAAAGAAAGGAGGTGATGCCACTATGTTAATAATACCAGTTAAAGAAGGAGAAAATATCGATAGAGCTCTAAAACGTTTCAAAAGAAAATTTGATCGTACAGGGAAGATGCGTGAACTAAGAAGAAGACAACAGTTTACAAAGCCGTCTGTAGCAAAAAGAGCACAAAAGATTAAAGCTGAATACATCCAGCACTTAAGAGATCAAGAGAATATCTAAGAACTCTTTAGTTTAAAATTTAACCGCTAGAAAGAAATGTTTAAATTTACTTTCTAGCGGTTTTTTTTATGTTTATTGAAAATTTCATAGAATACTTATCAGTTGAAAAGGGATACTCAGCCCATACTTTAAAGGCATATGATAGAGATTTGTGCCAGTTTAAACGGTTTTGTGAATTTGAAGGTGTAAATTTAAATGAGGTTAATTATCAGGTGATAAGATCTTATATCGCATTCTTGTTAGAAGAGGGACTGCTAGCTCAATCTGTAAATAGAAAAATAACTGCGCTTAAAACATACTTTCAATTCTTAAAGAGAATTGACGTAATCAAGGAAAACCCACTATTGCATCATAAAAGTATAAAGACTTCTAAAAGATTGACCTTGCCATTTTCCAAAGAAGAAGTGTTGAAGGTGCTTAATGAAAAAATCGATATAGAAGATTTTGAAAATTGTAGGAATAGATTAATTATTGAGTTACTTTATTTAACAGGAATTCGCCGAGAAGAGTTAATTAGTCTTAAAATCAGCTCATTTGAGCAATCTGCTAGAACAATACGCGTTGTAGGAAAAAGAAATAAGCAACGCATCCTGCCGGTAACCGATCGTTTGTATTGGTTGTTGGACAATTATTTAAGGTTGCGGGTGTTTATGGATAAACGAGATGTGGACACATTATTGATTACAGTTAAAGGTGATAAAATATACCCGTCTCTTGTTTATAGAATTATAAAATCGTATTTTAGTAAGGTGTCTAGTAAGATAAAAGTAAGTCCTCATGTATTGAGGCACACTTTTGCAACTCATTTACTAGATGAAGGAGCAGATTTAAATGCGGTTAAAGAGCTTTTAGGTCATTCTAGTTTGTCGTCAACACAAATTTATACACATACTAGTATGGCTACTTTAAAAGGAGTTTATAAAAATGCTCATCCGCGCTCAAAGAAATAGTAACCTCAAAAACGTAAGATTATGAAAGTAAACGTGCAATCAGTAAATTTTGATGCGGACATCAAGTTAATTGAGTTCATTCAAAAAAGGTTAGATAAATTAGAGCAGTATTATAATAAAATTATAAGCGCCGATGTTTATTTGAAAGTTCAAAAGACTAGTAATAAGGAAAATAAGATTACTGAGGTAAGGTTATTCGTGCCAGGAGACGATATGGTTGCTACAAAAACATGTAAAACTTTTGAGCAATGTATTGACGAATGTGCTGCTGCATTGGAGCGTCAGCTCAAGCGCCGCAAGGAAAAATTAATTTCTCATTAATTTTTTTTAATTTTTTTTTTGTGAATTAAAAAATAGGTTTACATTTGCAGTCCGTTAAAACAACGGGCTGTTTTTGTGAAGACAAAAAGAGTTTAAAGCCGATATAGCTCAGCTGGCTAGAGCAGCTGATTTGTAATCAGCAGGTCGTGGGTTCGAGTCCCTCTATCGGCTCAAGTTTTTTGAAATAAATGTGTAAGCATTGGGGAGATACTCAAGCGGTCAACGAGGACGGACTGTAACTCCGTTGGGCAACCTTCGCAGGTTCGAATCCTGCTCTCCCCACAAACACATTATTATGAAATTATGTTAAAGTAATTTCTTTAAGCGGGAGTAGCTCAGTTGGTAGAGCGTCAGCCTTCCAAGCTGAATGTCGCCGGTTCGAACCCGGTCTCCCGCTCAATTATTGCACCTTGGTGTGATGTAGCATTAACGAGATGTGATGCTTAAAATATGCCTTTGGCTATTACGCTTTCGCGAAAGCATAATAAAAGCCGGTGTAGCTCAGGGGTAGAGCGTTTCCTTGGTAAGGAAGAGGTCACGAGTTCAAATCTCGTCATTGGCTCAATTAAGATGAAAAAGGTCTCAATTAGGGGCCATTTGTGGTATAAGCCATTTTGTAAATTAAATGGTTTTTAAATTGAAACACTAATATAAACTAAGACTATAATTATGGCTAAAGAAACGTACGATCGTTCCAAACCGCACCTTAATGTAGGTACAATTGGTCACGTAGACCACGGTAAGACTACTCTTACTGCTGCTATCACAAAGGTGCTTGCTGATGCTGGTTATTCTGAAGCAAGAAGCTTTGACCAGATCGATAATGCTCCTGAAGAAAAAGAGCGTGGTATTACAATTAACTCTTCGCACGTAGAGTACCAAACTCAAAACCGTCACTATGCACACGTTGACTGTCCAGGTCACGCCGACTATGTAAAGAACATGGTAACTGGTGCTGCTCAAATGGATGGTGCTATTTTAGTGGTTGCTGCGACTGATGGTCCTATGCCACAGACTCGTGAGCACATCCTATTAGGTCGTCAGGTAGGTATTCCTCGTATTGTTGTTTTCCTTAACAAGGTTGACATGGTTGATGATGAGGAATTATTAGAGCTTGTTGAGATGGAAGTACGTGAGTTACTAAGTTTCTATGAGTATGATGGTGATAATGGACCAGTAGTTATGGGGTCTGCTTTGGGTGCACTTAACGGTGAGCAAAAGTGGGTTGATACTGTTCTTGAATTAATGAACCAAGTTGATGCATGGATCGAAGAGCCAGTACGTGATATGGATAAGCCATTCTTGATGCCTATCGAGGATGTATTCTCTATTACTGGACGTGGTACTGTTGCTACTGGTCGTATCGAGACTGGTGTAGCAAATACTGGAGATCCTGTTGAGATTATCGGTATGGGAGCTGAGAAATTGACTTCTACTATTACTGGTATTGAAATGTTCCGTCAGATCCTTGATAGAGGTGAGGCTGGTGATAATGCAGGTATCTTATTACGTGGTATTGATAAAAATCAAATCTCTCGTGGTATGGTAATTACTGCTCCTGGTTCAGTAACTCCACACAAACACTTTAAGGCTGAGGTTTATATCCTTAAGAAAGAAGAAGGTGGACGTCACACTCCATTCCATAATAACTACCGTCCACAGTTCTACGTTCGTACAACTGATGTAACTGGTAATATCAAATTACCAAGCGGTGTTGAAATGGTTATGCCTGGAGATAACTTAACTATTGAGGTTGAACTTATTCAGCCAATTGCACTTAACGTAGGTTTACGTTTTGCTATCCGTGAAGGTGGTAGAACAGTTGGTGCTGGTCAGGTAACTGAGATCCTTGATTAATTTCAAGTATTAATATTATAAGTATCCTTTCTTGAATAAAGAAAGGATACTTTTCACTTGTTAAAGGGCGACCTTTAACTATGCAGGTTTAGCTCAGTTGGTAGAGCACTGGTCTCCAAAACCAGGTGTCGGGAGTTCGAGCCTCTCAACCTGCGCACAAAAGCTGAAAGGCTTATTAAAATAGCATACTTATGGGATTAGTATCTTATGTAAAAAATTCGTTCAATGAGTTATCAGAAAATGTTTCTTGGCCTACTTGGGCTGAGGCACAAAAATCTATGGTAACTGTAGCTGTGTTTTCAGTGGTTTTTGCTTTAGTTGTGGCAGGTATTGATTATGTCTTTAATGGTGTAATCGATAGATATTTTGAATGGGTCATTAACGGATAATCATACATAGAGATGAGTGAAGAAAAGGATGTAATGAAATGGTATGTGGTAAGATCGGTTAGTGGTCAAGAAAATAAAATTAAAGACTACATCGAATCCGAGATAGCTCATCATGGGTTGTCAGATTATTTAAAGCAGATTCTGGTTCCTACTGAAAAGGTAGTTCAAATTAGGAACGGTAAAAAAATTAACAAAGAACGTGTCTTTTTTCCTGGGTATATAATGATACAAGCTAGGTTAGAAGGTGAAGTTCCACATATTATTAAATCTGTTAATGGTGTGATTGGGTTTCTTGGAGAGGTTAAAGGTGGAGATCCTGTACCATTAAGAAAGTCAGAAGTTAATAGAATGCTTGGTAAAGTTGATGAGCTTGCAGAGCAAACCGATAATGTGTCTATTCCTTACAAAGTTGGGGAAACTGTCAAAGTTGTTGATGGTCCTTTTAATGGGTTTAATGGGAATATAGAAAAAGTTAATGAAGAGAAGCGTAAGCTAGAAGTAATGGTTAAGATTTTCGGGAGAAAAACACCATTGGAATTAAGCTATATGCAAGTCGAAAAAATATAAATGTTACCTATTCAGATAACTAGTTAGGCTTCCACTTACGGTTATCAAAATTTGAAACAATTTAAAAATGGCAAAAGAAGTATCTAAGATTGTAAAGTTGCAGGTTAGAGGTGGTGCTGCAAATCCATCTCCTCCTGTAGGACCTGCTCTTGGTGCGGCTGGAGTGAACATTATGGAGTTCTGTAAGCAGTTTAACGCTAGAACTCAGGATAAGGCAGGTAAAGTGTTGCCTGTTGCTATAACTGTTTATAGTGACAAGTCCTTTGATTTTGTAATTAAAACTCCACCAGCAGCAGTACAAATTTTAGAAGCAGCAAAGTTAAAAGGTGGTAGTGGTGAACCTAATCGTAAAAAGGTAGGTACTATTACTTGGGATCAAGTTAGAGCAATAGCTGAAGACAAGATGCCAGACTTAAATGCTTTTACAATCGAAAGCGCAATGAGAATGGTCGCAGGAACTGCGAGATCAATGGGTGTTAATGTTAAAGGTGGTGAGGCACCTGCTTAAATTTAGTTACTATGGCAAAATTGACGAAAAATCAAAAGGCAGCAAACGCTAAATTCGATAAGGCACAGTCTTACTCACTAGCAGACGCTTCAAAAATCGTTAAAGACACTAGTTCGGCAAAATTTGATGAGTCAGTTGACTTAGCTGTTCGTCTTAACGTAGATCCTAGAAAAGCGAATCAAATGGTTCGTGGTGTCGTAACCTTACCTCATGGTACAGGTAAAGATGTGAAAGTACTTGCTCTTGTTACTCCAGATAAGGAAGAAGAGGCAAAAGGTGCTGGAGCAGACTTTGTTGGTCTAGATGAGTATCTTGATAAAATCAAGGGTGGTTGGACTGATGTTGACGTAATTATCACTATGCCTAGTGTTATGGGTAAGTTAGGACCTTTAGGTCGTGTATTAGGACCACGCGGTCTTATGCCTAACCCTAAAACTGGTACAGTTACTATGGATGTGGCTAAGGCTGTGTCTGACGTTAAATCCGGTAAAATCGATTTCAAGGTTGAAAAGAACGGGATTGTTCACGCTGCAATAGGAAAAGTATCTTTTGATGCTGAAAAAATTGCAGGTAACGCAAGAGAGTTAATTAATACATTAGTTAAGTTAAAACCGACAGCAGCTAAAGGAGTTTATATCAAAAGTATCCACTTGTCTAGTACAATGGGTCCTGGTGTAAATGTAGATGCTAAACGTTTTGCAGACGATTAAAAGATCTAGATCATGACAAGAGAACAAAAAGCAACTGTTATACAGGACTTGACTGCAACGTTAGGAGAAAACTCTACTATTTACCTTGCAGATATATCTGGACTTAATGCTTCTGATACATCTAATTTAAGAAGAGCATGTTTTAAAGCTAACGTAAGTATTGCGGTAGTTAAAAATACACTACTTGCAAAAGCAATGGAAGCTTCTGATAAGGATTTTGGTGAATTGCCAGAACTTCTTAAAGGTAACACTTCTATAATGTTGTCTGAAGTAGCTAATGCTCCAGCTAAAGTTATTAAGAACTTTCGTAAGAAATCGGATAAGCCTTTATTAAAAGGTGCTTATATCGAGGAAGCAATTTACGTAGGTGATGATAAGTTAGATTCATTAAGTGAAATCAAGTCTAAAGAAGAAATGATTGGAGAAATCATTGGTCTTCTACAAAGCCCTGCTAAGAATGTTGTCTCTGCTCTTCAATCGGGTGGTGGTAAACTTGCAGGAATCCTTAAAACACTATCAGAAAGATAGTAAACAATTAGTACGCAATTATTTTATATAAATTTTAAAACGATAGAAATGGCAGATTTAAAAGAATTCGCAGAACAGTTAGTTAACTTAACTGTTAAAGAAGTAAATGAATTAGCAGACATACTTAAAGACGAGTATGGTATTGAGCCTGCTGCTGCAGCTGTAGCTGTTGCAGGTGGTGCTGCTGCAGGTGGTGGAGACGCTGCTGAAGAGCAAACTGAATTTGACGTAATCCTTAAAGCAGCTGGTGCCTCTAAATTAGCTGTAGTGAAGTTAGTTAAAGAATTAACTGGTGCAGGTCTTAAGGATGCGAAAGGTCTTGTTGACAACGCTCCATCTCCTATTAAAGAAGGTGTAGCTAAAGATGAGGCAGAAGCTCTTAAAGCTCAGCTAGAAGAAGCTGGTGCTGAGGTTGAGTTAAAGTAATTTAACATTACCTATATATAAAGGTTTAGACCTGTTGAGCAAGGCTCACAGGTCTAGACCATTTTGCGTATAATGATGAGACGTCATCAACAACGCTATTTTTAACCATTTAATACCGTGCATTGATGCTAGCAACAAACACAGAGAGAATTAACTTTTCAACGGTAAAGAACAAAGCAGAATATCCTGATCTGCTCGATATCCAAATCAAATCGTTTCAGGATTTCTTTCAGTTAGAAACTAAATCTGACAAGAGAGAAAATGAAGGTCTTTATAATACCTTCATGGAAAATTTTCCAATCACAGATACTCGCAATCAATTTGTTCTCGAGTTTCTAGATTACTTTGTGGATCCACCACGTTACTCTATCCAAGAGTGTATTGAACGTGGGCTTACTTACAGTGTTCCACTTAAATCAAGATTAAAATTATATTGTACCGATCCAGAACACGAGGATTTTGAAACTATTGTTCAAGATGTTTATTTAGGTACAATCCCATACATGACTCCATCTGGTACTTTCGTTATCAACGGAGCTGAGCGTGTTGTTGTTTCCCAGTTACACCGTTCTCCTGGTGTGTTCTTTGGACAGTCATTTCACGCAAATGGTACTAAATTATATTCAGCACGTGTAATTCCATTTAAAGGATCATGGATTGAATTTGCGACAGATATTAACAGTGTAATGTATGCTTATATCGATCGTAAAAAGAAATTACCTGTAACAACTCTTTTCCGCGCAATTGGTTATGAAAGAGATAAAGATATTCTCGGAATCTTTGATCTTGCAGAAGAGGTAAAAGCTAGTAAAACAGGATTAAAAAAATACCTAGGTCGCAAATTAGCAGCTCGTGTTCTTAGAACATGGCATGAAGATTTTGTAGACGAGGATACAGGTGAAGTTGTATCGATCGAGCGTAATGAAATCGTATTAGATCGTGATACTGTCCTAGAAAAAGAGCATATCGATGAAATAATCGATTCTCAGGCAAAGACTATTCTTTTACATAAGGAAGATATGATGTCTGCAGATTATGCTATCATTCACAATACTTTACAAAAAGACCCTACCAATTCAGAAAAAGAAGCGGTAGAGCATATTTATAGACAATTACGTAACGCTGAGCCGCCAGATGAGGAAACTGCTCGTGGTATCATCGATAAGTTATTCTTCTCTGATCAGAGATATAACTTAGGTGATGTAGGGCGTTATCGTATGAATAAAAAATTAGGTCTTGATATTGACATGAGTAAGCAGGTTCTTACAAAGGAAGATATCATTACTATAATTAAATACTTAATTGAATTAATTAATTCAAAAGCAGAAATCGATGATATCGATCACTTATCAAACCGTCGTGTACGTACAGTAGGTGAGCAATTATCATCTCAGTTTGGTGTTGGTCTTGCTCGTATGGCAAGAACAATTCGTGAGCGCATGAATGTAAGGGATAATGAGGTTTTTACACCTATTGATCTTATTAATGCAAAGACGCTTTCATCTGTAATTAATTCGTTCTTTGGAACTAATCAGCTATCTCAGTTTATGGATCAAACGAATCCATTAGCAGAGATTACGCATAAAAGACGTCTGTCAGCATTAGGTCCAGGTGGTTTATCTCGTGAACGTGCAGGATTTGAGGTTCGTGATGTACACTACACACACTACGGTAGATTATGTCCTATTGAAACTCCTGAAGGACCGAATATTGGTCTTATCTCATCTTTAGCTGTTTTTGCTAAGGTGAACAACATGGGATTCATTGAGACACCATATAGAAAAGTTGAGAACGGTGTTATTAATACATCAGAAGAGCCTATTTATTTAAGTGCCGAAGAAGAAGAAGGAATGCACATTGCTCAGGCAAACTTGCCACTTGAAAATGGTAAGATTGAATCTGACAAAGTAATTGCCCGTTTAGAAGGTGATTTTCCAGTGGTTGAGCCAAATCAGGTACAATATGCCGATGTTGCGCCTAACCAAATCGCTTCGATATCAGCTTCATTAATTCCATTCTTGGAACATGATGATGCAAACCGTGCATTGATGGGATCAAACATGATGCGCCAGGCAGTTCCATTATTACGAGTTGATTCTCCTATTGTTGGAACAGGACTTGAAAGACAAGTTGCGTCTGATTCACGAGTTTTAATCAATGCCGAAGGTGATGGAGAAGTTGTATATGTTGATGCTCAAAAAATTGTAATTCGTTACGATAGAACCGAGCGTGAAAGAATGATTTCTTTTGACCCAGAAGATACATCTTACAACCTTATAAAGTTCCGTAAGACAAACCAAGGTACTTCTATAACTTTAAAACCAATTGTCCAAAAAGGCGATAGAGTTGAAAAAGGTCAAGTACTTTGTCAAGGATACGCAACTGAAAAAGGTGAGTTAGCTCTAGGTCGTAATATGAAGGTTGCCTTCATGCCTTGGAAAGGATACAATTTTGAGGATGCGATTGTAATCTCAGAAAAAGTTGTAAGAGAAGATTTGTTTACTTCTATTCACGTTGATGAGTATTCTCTTGAAGTTAGAGATACTAAATTAGGTAATGAAGAATTAACAGCCGATATTCCAAACGTAAGTGAAGAAGCAACTTCAAACTTAGATGAAAATGGAATGATAAGAATTGGAGCCGAGGTAAAACCAGGTGATATTCTTATCGGTAAGATTACTCCAAAAGGAGAATCTGATCCTACTCCAGAAGAAAAATTACTACGTGCTATTTTTGGTGATAAAGCAGGTGATGTTAAAGATGCATCTCTTAAAGCTTCACCTTCATTGCGCGGTGTTGTTATAGATAAGAAATTATTCTCTAGAGCAGTAAAGGATAAAAGAAAAAGAGCACAGGATAAAGAGGATATTGCACGATTAGAGCAAAGTTATCAGGCAAAATTTGACGGTTTACGTGATCGTTTGGTTGAAAAACTTTTTGAAATCGTTAGTGGTAAAACATCACAAGGTGTATACAATGATTTAGGTGAGGAAGTACTTCCTAAAGGTAAAAAGTATACACTTAAGATGTTGAACTCTGTAGATGATTACACTCACTTAATTTCTGGTACTTGGACAACAAGTGACGAGATTAATGAAACCGTTGCAGACTTACTACATAACTATAAGATTAAAGAGAACGATCTTCAAGGTGCATTGCGCCGTGAGAAGTTTACAATTTCTGTAGGAGATGAATTACCAGCAGGAATTATCAAACTTGCTAAAGTTTACATAGCTAAAAAGCGTAAACTTAAAGTAGGTGATAAAATGGCAGGTCGTCACGGTAACAAAGGTATCGTAGCGCGTATAGTACGTGAAGAAGATATGCCGTTCCTAGAAGACGGAACACCAGTAGATATCGTTCTTAATCCATTAGGTGTACCATCACGTATGAATATCGGTCAGATTTATGAAACTGTATTAGGTTGGGCTGGACAAAAATTAGGTAAGAAATTTGCTACACCTATTTTTGATGGTGCTACATTGGATCAAATAAATGAATTGACTGATAACGCTGGAATACCACGATTCGGTCACACCTATTTATTTGATGGAGGTACAGGTGAGCGATTTGACCAACCTGCAACAGTAGGTGTCATTTACATGCTTAAATTAGGTCACATGGTAGATGATAAGATGCACGCGCGTTCTATCGGACCATACTCACTTATTACTCAACAACCATTAGGTGGTAAAGCACAATTTGGAGGTCAGCGTTTTGGTGAGATGGAGGTTTGGGCACTTGAGGCTTATGGAGCTTCTAGTACACTGCGTGAAATTCTTACTGTAAAATCAGATGATGTAATAGGAAGAGCTAAGACTTATGAGGCGATCGTTAAAGGTGAGCCTATGCCAGAGCCAGGTCTTCCAGAATCATTTAATGTATTGATGCACGAGCTTAAAGGACTAGGTTTAGACCTTAGACTCGAGGATTAATTTATCTTTGAGAGTAGGTGGTAGTTTCGCTTTCGCGAAAGCGTAATTACCATCAATCTCTCTTACACTAATTAAAATAGTACCATAATTATGGCTAGAAATAAAGAAACCCAAACTCAGAAGAAATTTTCAAAAATTTCAATCGGTCTTGCATCTCCAGAATCTATTCTTGCAGAATCTAAAGGAGAAGTACTAAAGCCAGAAACGATTAACTATCGTACTCACAAGCCTGAGCGCGATGGACTTTTCTGTGAGCGTATTTTTGGTCCTGTAAAGGATTATGAATGTGCCTGTGGAAAATACAAACGTATACGTTATAAAGGTATCGTTTGTGATCGATGTGGAGTAGAGGTAACAGAGAAAAAAGTACGTCGTGATCGTATAGGTCACATTAACCTAGTTGTGCCTGTAGCACACATATGGTATTTCCGTAGTTTACCTAATAAAATTGGATACCTATTAGGATTACCATCAAAGAAACTGGATATGATTATTTACTACGAACGTTACGTAGTAATACAGCCAGGTATTGCAAAAAATGCCGAAGGTGAGCCAGTTCAAAAAATGGAATTTCTTACTGAAGAAGAATATTTAGATATTTTAGATAGTCTTCCTCAAGAAAATTTATATCTAGAAGATTCTGACCCTAATAAATTTATCGCAAAAATGGGTGCAGAGTGTTTAATTGAATTATTAAACAGAATCGATCTAGATGCGTTGTCTTATGACTTACGTCACAAAGCAAATAATGAGACTTCTAAACAAAGAAAAACTGAAGCTCTCAAGAGACTTCAGGTAGTTGAGGCTTTTAAGGAGTCTAACTTGCACAGAGAAAACAAGCCAGAATGGATGATCATGAAAGTGATTCCTGTGATTCCACCAGAATTACGTCCGCTTGTACCTCTTGATGGTGGTCGTTTTGCAACATCAGACTTAAATGATCTTTATCGTCGTGTAATCATACGTAACAACCGTTTGAAGCGATTGATGGAAATCAAAGCTCCAGAGGTGATATTACGTAATGAAAAGCGTATGCTACAGGAGTCTGTGGATTCTCTTTTAGATAACACTAGAAAATCTAGTGCTGTTAAGACAGATTCTAACAGACCATTAAAATCTTTATCAGATTCCCTTAAAGGTAAGCAAGGACGTTTCCGTCAAAACTTACTTGGAAAACGTGTTGACTATTCTGCTCGTTCTGTAATTGTTGTAGGACCAGAATTGAAACTTTATGAATGTGGTCTCCCTAAAGATATGGCTGCAGAGCTTTACAAGCCTTTCATTATTCGTAAGTTGATTGAAAGAGGTATTGTAAAAACAGTAAAATCTGCTAAGAAAATAATTGATAAAAAAGAGCCTGTTGTTTGGGATATACTTGAGAATGTTCTTAAAGGGCATCCAGTATTATTAAACCGTGCTCCTACACTTCACCGTCTAGGTATTCAAGCATTTCAGCCTAAGTTAATAGAAGGTAAAGCAATTCAATTACACCCGTTAGTATGTACTGCATTTAACGCCGATTTTGATGGTGATCAAATGGCGGTACACTTACCACTAGGACCAGAGGCGATTTTAGAGGCTCAACTTTTAATGTTAGCTTCTCATAACATCTTGAATCCTGCAAATGGTAGTCCTATTGCCGTTCCTTCTCAGGACATGGTATTAGGTTTATATTACATGACTAAGTTACGTAGGTCAGAACCTAATCACATTGTTAAAGGTGAAGGTTTAACGTTCTACGGTCCAGAAGAATTGGTAATCGCATTTAATGAAAAACGTGTTGATATTAACGCACCAGTAAAATGTAGAATACCACTTTTACAAGAAGATGGATCATACAAATCAGAGTTGATAGAAACTACTGCAGGACGTGTGTTATTTAACGAGAAAGTACCTAATGAGGCTGGTTATATAAATGAAGTTTTGACTAAAAAAGCTTTACGTGATATTATCGGTGATATTCTTAAGGTGACAGATGTTCCTAGAACAGCTGCCTTCCTTGATGAGATTAAAGATTTAGGTTATGGATTTGCATTCCGCGGTGGATTGTCATTCTCACTAGGAGATATCATGATTCCAGAAGAAAAGCAAGCCATGATAGACGAGGCTAATGCCAAAGTTGACGCGATACGTGGTAACTATGGAATGGGTCTTATTACTCAGAATGAACGTTACAATCAGGTGATTGATGTTTGGACTGCTACTAATGCTCAGCTTACTGAACTAGGTATGAAGAATATTAGAGAAGACCAGCAAGGATTTAACTCGGTGTATATGATGTTGGATTCTGGTGCTCGTGGATCAAAAGAGCAGATTAGACAGCTTACTGGTATGCGTGGTCTTATGGCAAAACCTAAAAAGTCGAACTCAGGTGGTGGAGAAATTATTGAAAATCCAATTCTTTCAAACTTTAAAGAAGGATTATCAATTCTTGAGTACTTCATTTCTACTCACGGTGCTCGTAAAGGTCTTGCAGATACGGCACTTAAAACTGCCGATGCTGGTTATTTAACACGTCGTTTACATGATGTTGCGCAAGATGTTATTGTTAATACAGAAGACTGTGGAACATTAAGAGGTATTGAAGTTACTGCTCTTAAAAAGAATGAAGAAGTAATGGAGAAACTAGGAGCTCGTATCCTAGGACGTGTTGCTTTACACGATGTAGTTGATCCAGCTACACAAAATGTTATGGTGGCAGCAGGTGAATTGATTACTGAAAAAATCGCTGATGCAATTGATGAAACAGTAATCGAGTCTGTGGAAGTGCGTTCGCCATTAACATGTGAAGCTAAAAAAGGAGTTTGTACAAAATGTTATGGTCGTAACCTAGCTACTAACCGTCTTGTTATGAGAGGTGAGGCTGTTGGAGTTATCGCAGCACAATCTATTGGTGAACCAGGAACACAGCTTACCTTACGTACATTCCACGTAGGTGGTGTTGCAGGTAACGTTAGTGAGGAGAACTCTGTAATTGCTAAAAATGAAGGTGTTCTTGAAATTGAAGATCTTAAAACGGTTAAGGGTGAAGATAGCGAAGGGAATGCAGTAGATATTGTAATCTCTAGAACATCTGAGGCTAAGTTGATGCACAAGGACACTGGTTTATTACTTAATACCAATAACATTCCTTATGGTGCAGAGTTATTCAAAAAACCTGGAGCTAAAATTAAGAAAGGTGAAGTAATTGCTAAATGGGATCCTTTTAATGGAGTAATTATTTCAGAGTTCTCTGGAGAAATCAAGTTTGAAAATATCATTCAAGGGACAACATTCCAAGTTGAAACTGATGAACAAACTGGTTACGAAGAAAAGGTTATTTCTGAATCTAGAGATAAGAAGTTAATTCCTACACTGCACATTGTTGATGGTAAAGGGGAAACTCAAATTTCTTATAACTTACCAGTAGGTGCACACTTAATGATTAATGATGGTGAGAAGATTAAAGAAGGAAAAATTCTAGTTAAGATCCCTCGTAAGAGTGCCAAAGCAGGTGATATTACCGGAGGTCTTCCTCGTGTGACTGAACTTTTTGAAGCTCGTAATCCTTCAAATCCAGCTGTTGTAAGTGAGATTGATGGTGTTGTTTCTTTTGGTAAAATTAAGCGTGGTAACCGTGAAATTATCGTTACTTCAAAAACAGACGAAGTAAAGAAATATTTAGTAAAATTATCTAATCAGATTCTAGTTCAAGAAAATGATTATGTGAGAGCTGGTATGCCTTTATCAGATGGTTCTATAACGCCTAAAGATATTCTAGCAATTAAAGGACCAAGTGCTGTACAGCAGTATTTAGTTAACGAGGTTCAAGAGGTTTATCGATTACAAGGTGTAAAAATCAATGATAAACACTTTGAGGTTGTTGTAAGACAAATGATGAGAAAAGTTCGTATCGTAGATCCAGGTGATGGTATTTTCCTAGAGAATCAATTGGTTCATAAAGAAGACTTCATTCAAGAGAACGACCGACTTTATGGAATGAAAGTGGTTGAAGATGCTGGTGACTCAGAGAATCTTAAAGAAGGTCAAATCGTTTCTCCACGTGATTTACGAGATGAAAACTCTATTTTAAGAAGAGAGGATAAGAATCTAGTAGTAGCAAGAGAGGTAATGCCTGCAACGGCAGAGCCTATATTACAAGGTATTACTCGTGCATCTCTTCAAACTAAATCATTTATTAGTGCCGCGTCGTTCCAGGAAACTACTAAAGTACTTAATGAGGCAGCTGTAAATGGTAAGGTTGATACTCTTGAAGGTCTTAAGGAAAATGTTATTGTAGGTCATAGAATTCCAGCAGGAACAGGTATGAGAAATTATGATGACATTATTGTAGGCTCAAAAGAGGAGTTCGAGAAGCTTATGCTTAATAAACCAGAACAAGAGGTAAATTATAATTAATAGGAATGGCAAATAATCCTAATCAAGAGAATAAGATCAACATAGAAATTGATGAAAAGATTGCTGAAGGTCAGTATAGTAATTTAGCTATCATAAATCATTCACATTCTGAATTTGTTGTTGATTTTGTTAATATCATGCCTGGTAATCCAAAGTCTAAGGTGAAGTCAAGAATAGTTCTTACTCCACAACATGCTAAACGTTTAGCTCAAGCACTTATGGATAATATTAGAAAATTTGAAAATGCGCATGGTGAAATTAAGGATTATGAGCAGCCTCCTATTCCCTTAAATTTTGGTCCAACTGGACAAGCTTAATATATTCCGCTTTCGCGAAAGCGTAGTTATCATTAAAGCCTAACTTTTATAGTTAGGCTTTATTTTTTTTATTTACAGAATAGTTTTTGATTATGAATTGTCGAAAATCCACTTATTCTAAAAGCGTTTAAAGAGATTTCATACTAAAGACACTAGACATTATTAGTCAAAATTTTTCTTTCAGGAGATGTTCTTAAAATGAGATTTAAAAAATTTAGATTTTTTAAAAACCACCGAGTATTTTTCTTCGTACATACTAGATCCTAAAGATGTCAAATTTAGTTTTTGTTTAATCTTCTGTATTTCAGAGTTTTTTTTAATGGAACTTTTTTCATAAGTGTTTTTAACGACTTTAATTGGAATTTTGTCGAAAGAGCACTATAAATACTGGGTTTTTCTTCATTGGGATGTTGTTACAAGTATTTTTGCAGCTTAGAATAGAACAAGCTATTCTGTTTTTTTGATAATTATTTCATTTACAATGAGTTTTAATTTTCCCTCTAACCTAAAATTCAATGGTAACATTATCTATGTGTTGCTATTATTATTCATTCTTAATCCTAGTTCAGTTTTTGCTGATGGAACCAAGCAGTTGATGCCTTCTGCGACAGGAGTGGAGCCAGCAAATGGTACAGCTCTCTACATAACAAGAGGTCAATTTGGTCCGTATGTTAATGCTCCTAATTCTAGTAGGTTACGTTTTACTATCGCAAATGCTGCTACTGAAAACCTTTATTTTGGGGTGTTTTCAAGGCAGAGGCTAGATGCTTCTAATCATCCAGAGCTGGGAGCTTTTACTTATTATCGTATTTACGACCAGAGTGGTACGTTGGTTGAAGGGGTAAATCCCGCTGGTGTGCAGGTAGGAACATTGTCAGGTAGATTTGATGATGGTGCAGGAGCAAACCCAATCGCGGGAGATGCAGGATTTGTATCAAATTACACAGAGGCTTTTAACGGGCCTAACGGTGTAGGTGGAGTTACAAATGGTTACAATCCTTATGTATTTAACCCTACAACTGCTGGAAATTATTATATTGAATTTTATATAAGTACCGATGGTGGTGCCACTCCATTTACTTTTGGAAATGGAGATCCGGCTATTTTCTTTTTTCCATATTTTGATTTTACTGTGGGGTCTACAGCCTCTGCAATTCCAGGAAGAATATGGTCTGATAAATGGTCGTTAATTGGTTATCAAAATCAGGATGCTGATGGTGATATAGGTACTCCAAATGTACCTAATCCTACACTAGATGCATCTGTTGAGGGTGAATTTTACGCGTATACTGATGATCAGGTAATCGTTAAAGTGGATTTTTTACCTGGATTTAGGCCATTAGCCTATGAGTTGTCTATGAATAGATTTGGTGTTGTTGATGATGATGATAATCCAGCGAATGATTTTCTTTTAACACGAAGATCTGTAAATAGACCTTCCAATACTTCTCCTAATTTAGACAATGGGTATCCCGTTTTTTTAACCGTCCCAGATCAATCTGTATTTGTACCTGCTCCACAAGCAGATCCGATATTAACTGGTGAGATTTTTGGTTGTCCTGGTAACTATTACATCCCTTATACTTTGGATGCGCCTGCAGATGTTGCTCTTTTAGTAGATTTTGACGGTAATGGGGTTTTTGATGCAAATACTCGAGATGTAGTTATTGAAGCATTTGAACAGCCAGTAGGTGATAACTTGCTTTTTTGGGACGGGTTAGATGGGTTTGGTGATATAGCCGAAGCAGGTGTAAGTATAAGCTTAAAGTTAGTGTCATTTAGAGGTAGGACCAATGTTCCTATGTATGATGCGGAATTCAATTTAAATGGTTTAACCATGGAGTCTGTGACTCCTACTCTAGCAAGTCAAAAACTTTTCTGGGACGATTCACAATTAACAGCCTTTGGAACTTGTGTTGACGCCTCAACTCAAAATACTGCAAATACAACTACAGGCTCATTTGTAAATACTAATTTATTAAATGGTAATGTGGGGCCAGGACACGCATGGAATGGTTCAAATCCGGGTAATACGGTACCTGCAACTGCTGGCGCTGGTGAAGGTACTAATACTCCGACGCTATTGTGTGATGATTATGGAAATATCAGGGTTATAAACACTTGGTTTTATGGTTCTGAGGTAGAATCCTCTGTGGTGCAATTAGTGGTTCCGTCATGTGATCAAGATGGTGATGGGGTTCATGATCTTGTTGATATTGATGATGACAATGATGGGATTCCAGATATAGTGGAACTAGAAAATGTTAATGCTAACGATCCTCTTGGAGATGACGATGGTGATGGATTGTTAAATTATTTTGATCCATCTAATGGTCCAGGAACGGATGGTCCTTCCAGTTCAAACTTTGTTGATAACAATAATGATGGTGTAAGTGATTTATATGATACTGACGGTGATGGAATTATAGACCAGTTTGATTTAGATGCTGATGGAGATGGTGTCCCTGATAATGTTGAAGCTCAAGGTACTTTAGGGTATATAGCTCAAGGTAGTTTAACAGATACTGACGGTGATGGTTTGGTGGATACTTATGATCCTGATTGTAACGGTTCGTCCACTACTAGTGCTAGTGGTAATGCTGTTTCAGGATTTACCTATGGAGGTAACCAGGATATTACTCCAGCATTAGGGACACCCGAAGCTAATGGTGTTGCTGCTACCAATCTTAATGGAGTTCGTCTTAGAAATACTGGTTCTGCAGGAGAAACTCAAGGTCCATTAACTTTAGAATTTGATAGAGGACTACCAGTAGGGACTACAATTACTTTTTCAATCGCAAATGATATTCGTGCAGGTGATAGTATGAATATCACTCTTGGTTCACAGGTGATCTCTAATTACAATACGGGTGGAGCTGCTGATTCCTATGTTCAATTTAATGTTATTACTACAAGTTCAACGTCATCTGTATTTTTCGAATTGAACTCAGGTGGGTTTAGAATAGGCGGAGTTAGCTATAGTTTCACTTCTGCTACCTGTTCAAATGGTTTTGCTGTGTTACCGGTGGATACAGATTTTGATGGGGTACCTGATTATAAGGATTTGGATTCTGATAATGATTCAATTAACGATACAACTGAAAATAACTTTGCTCTATCCGGAAACGATACAGATTTTGATGGATTAGATGATAGTATTGATGCTACTTCTGGTTATCAAGATCCTAATGGTAATGTAAATAATCCATCATCATTACCTGATAATGATGGTGATGTTAATGGTGGTGGTGATGTGAATTACCGTGATGCAACTGCTAGTGTTGATTCCGATAACGATGGAATTTTTGATGAAGTAGATTTAGATGATGATAATGATGGAATTTTAGATTCCGATGAATGTTATGTTGAACCAACGGCTACTGGCCCTTATACAAGTACAAATACCACTTTCTCCTTTTCTGGTTCTGGTGGGAATAATAATGCAAATTTGCAATCTGTTACATTAGATGGGATTACTTATAATGATTTTATTGTTCCTGATTTATATACAGAGAATTTCAACTCTACAAGTGATAATGTTGTGTATGAAGTTCTTAATGGTACAAGTGGCCAAGGTACAGGTCCTACAGGAGATAATATTTCAAATCCTAACTGGGAACAAATTATTTTACCAGCCTTTCAATCAAGAAATTTTAATTATTTCCAAGGACTTTCTGGAGCTGTTTTAGATACTGATTTCTATACACTCAGTTACAATGTTCCAATTTCTGTTTCAGGAGAATCTTTCTTATTAGTTTCTGAAAGAGATGGGAATAACACTTTTGAAATTGAAGCATTTGATGCACAAGGAAATAGCTTTGGTCAACTAAATGTAGTACTTACTGATTATATAAATACAGGTATTAATACTTCGATTGGTCAGCCAATTAATATTGCAGTTTACCCATTATCACAGCTTGCGCCCGCAGGTTCTGTAATAAAGTCTATTAACATTTCTCCAGGAGCAGATGGTGATGGAGGCGATGGAAAAGTGTTTATTCTTAATGGAGGTTCAACTTGTCCAGATACAGATGGTGACGGGATAATAGATAGTTTAGATGTTGACGCAGATAATGATGGTATTTATGATGCGGTAGAAGCTGGTCATAATGAAGTCAATACTGACGGTCGATTAACTGGTCCTGTTGGTGATGATGGTGTTCCCAATAGTGTTCAAGATCCTGGCGATGTTGATAATGGGATTGTCAACTATGAATTAGTTAACTCTGATGGTATAGATAATTTTGATTTTCAAGATACTGACTCTGATAATGATGGATGTTCCGATGCTAACGAGGCTTACAACAATAGTTCTGCTGATGGTGGAGATGGTGGTGCCTATGGTTCAGGTATCCCACCAACGAATTCTTCAAATGGTGCTGTTCTCGCAGCTAGTTATGCACAACCAGCTGATTCTAATTCGAATACTGTACCAGATTATACCGAGATAGGACCTGATACAGATGGTGATGGGATCATAGATGCATGTGATGATGTTGATGACCGTCCAGATACTGATGGCGATGGAGTGCCGAATGTTGTAGATATTGATGATGATAATGATGGTATTTTGGACGTGGTTGAATGTAAGGATGAGTCTACATTGGACTGGAGCGTAAATACTTGGGCTGCCGGCACACTTAGTAACTCTTATTCAGTTGATTCTAGAGATGTTAATATAACTGTAGTTGACCCTAACGATGCATTACTTAATTCTCCGAATCTGCCTGTTTCGGGAGCTTTTTATCAAGGTGGACAACCATCTATACCGCAAACTCTTATTTCAGGTTTCGACCTACAAACATTAGGAGCAACAGGTACTGTAACTTACACGATCGATTTTAACAGTGAGTCCTTTAACAATGTAGCGTTTACTTTATTGGATGTAGACGGAGAGTTAGGTTCAATAAGACGAAAAGAAAGATACACTATAACTGGTTTTAATGGAGCTTCTCAGGTTTTACCAAATATAGTTCCAGCAGGAACTCAAGAGGTTATAGGTAATTCTGTTCTAGGCGTTGATCCAGTTGCCCCAACTGGTGCTGCATCAGGAGCGGGAAATGTAAATATATCATTTTCTGCACCAGTAGATACTATCACAATTGTTTTTGATGTTACTGATGATTCTGTGATCAACCCAGGTTCCGAACCAGGATTTAGTATTGGGAATATTCGATTCTCTTCATGTGATTTTGATAATGACGGTATACAAGATTTATTGGATCAGGATAGTGATAATGATGGTATCCCGGATAATGTAGAAGCTCAAGATACGGCTGGCTACATACAACCATCTGGTATAGATAGTGATGGGAATGGTTTAGATGATGCTTATGAAACTACTCCAGGAAGTGGAGAAGGGCTTACGCCAGAAAATACAGATGGAGATCCAAATCCTGATTATGTTGATTTAGATAGTGACAATGATAATGTCCCAGATGCTACCGAAGGTTCTGATTTTAATAACGATGGTAGTCCTGATACTACTCCTAGTGGAAATGATATTGATAATGATGGACTCGACGATGCGTTTGACGGTGACACAACGGGATATGGAGATCCTAACGGTACTCCCGTAACAAATGATCCTGGTAATGAATTAAATAATACAGATGGTACTGATCAACCAGATTATAGAGATACCGATGACGATAACGATTCACTTTTGACATCTGGAACTGGAGAGGATACCAATAATGATAATGACCCTACAAATGATGACGAAGATTTAGATGGAGTTCCAAATTATCTTGATCAAGATGATACAGATGGTGATGGGGTTCCTGACACCGTAGATATCGATGACGACAATGATGGTATACTAGATATTAATGAAGATGCTAATTTGGACGGTGATAATAACCCATTTACTAATCCTTCAGATCAAGATGGTGACGGTATACCTAACCATTTGGATTTAGATTCTGATGGTGATGGTATTCCTGATAATAATGAGGCTCAAACTACTTTAGGTTATATTGATCCGTTAGTAAACGATGCAGATGGAGATGGAATTCCAGATGTTACAGCAAATGGTTTGCCTACTGCTTATAATCAAAATAACGATGAGCTTGGATTATTGCCAGTAAATACAGATACGGTGGACCTACCTGATTATCTGGATCTAAATTCTGACAATCAAGGTGGGAATGATACTGTTGAAGCTGGATTAACTTTATCAGGTAATGATTCCGATAATGACGGTTTGGACGATGCAGTTGATCAAACACCTACCTATGCTGATCCTAATGGTAATATAGATGATACTGCTAACTTACCAGATACCGATGGCGATTTAAATTCTGGAGGTAATGTAGACTTCAGGGATCGCAGTTTACCAAATGACGAAGATGGTGATGGAGTTGTAGATAGAGATGACTTAGATGATGATAATGACGGAATTACCGATATCACAGAAGGTTTTGAGTTTTACACAGATAATTCTACAACTTGTACTGGTCAAACTTACAATTTTAATGGAGGTACGTTAATCTCAGGTACGGCAGGTCAAGTAGGAGCTAGATACAGATTTTCTGGAGTTCGCGCAGGAATTGATGCTATTGTTGAAATTACACAAAGATCTACTGGAGCAACATTAAATTCTATTGATAATGCTTCTGGTGATGCAAATGCGTGGCAGCCTGTAATTAATTATTCTGCAGCATCCTCTGGTGATTTAACAGTTACCTTCAATGTTCAATTGGTAGATGCTGGAACTACTAATCTTACTGTTGTTAATAGAATTAGTGGATTTATTCAGGATGTTGACAGCGACGGGTCAGGTAGAATTAGAGAATTCTATAGATTAAGGAATTTAGTGGGTTATTCATTAAATAATCCTACGAATATTATTGCAACAAATCTTACTGGTGGAGTAACTCAATTTAGAGCAAACGGGACTGGTTCTGCTCCGATTGAGCCTATAGATACCGATGCGAGATATAAAGTATTCTTCCAGCGTCAAGATGTTAATCAATTTGAATATGTAATTGGTGTAACAAAAAATATTAACGCTGCTCAAAGTAGATTCTATAGTGTTCAATTCGATGAATGTGTTATAGATGACTTCGGTGGTGAACCAACTGTTGTAATTATCAATGCTCCAGATTTAGATGGAGATGGTATTCCTAATCATTTAGATCCAGATTCTGACGGTGATGGATGTTCTGATACTGTAGAAGCTGGTTTTATTGATGCTTTCGCGAAAGCGCAGGAAGATGGAATCCTTGGTAATTTAGCTCCTGAAACAGTGAACAGTAGTAATGGTCTTGTTACTAGCGGTGAATCAGGAGAAGGTTATACCGAACCAGCAGATTTAAATTCTAACGGAACACCAGATTTTCTCGAAGCTGGTTTCGCAGAAGCTTGTTCAACTCAGTTAGAAATTACTAAAACAAGTACATTTGATCCTGCAACAGGAGTTATTAGTTATACCTATATAGTTCAAAATATAGGTTCTAGTTTTGCTTTTGATGTAACGGTTTCAGAGTCTGCCGGACTATTTACAGGTGCAAACACACCTTTGCCTACTCCAGCTTATCAATCGGGAGGAACCAATGAAGATGGTGAAGGAGATGCTATCGATTTAAGACCAGGAGCCTCTGCTACCTTTACAGCGGTATATACGATTAATCAACAAGATATTAATTCAGGTCAAGTAGATAATCAGGCTATTGCCAATGCAGTTGATGATAATGGAGACCCAATTTCAGATATATCTGATGACGGTAACGATGGCGATGGTAATACAGAGGATGATATTACCGAAACTATATTAGGTTCAGGTAACCTTGAAGGAATTGTATATAATGATATTAATGGTAATGGGACTTTCGATACTGGAGATGTTCTTCTTTCTAATGTTGATGTAGTTATTACTCCTACAAATGGTGATCCAGTAACGATTCAAACGAATGCAAGTGGTCAATTCACTGCAACAGTGTTATCTGGCGATGCTACAGTAGACATAGACGATGCAGATCTACCAGTAGGATTTGTACAAACAGAAGGAACTGATCCTACGAATGTAACAGTAACGGCTGGAGCAACAACGACAGAAGAAGACAACGGATTCAATGTACCAGGCACGGTAACAGGAGTAGTTTATAATGATGTAAACGGAAACGGGACACAAGATGCAGGCGAGCCAGGCATAGAAAACGTAGAAGTTACGATTACGGACAGTGCAGGTCAAGCAGTAACCGTTCAGACGGATGCAACAGGAACTTACACGGCTCAAGTAGCAGCACCAGGCACAGCAAGCGTAGATATCAATGATGCAGATCTACCAGTAGGATTTGTACAAACAGAAGGAACTGATCCTACGGATGTAACAGTAACGGCTGGAGCAACAACGACAGAAGAAGACAACGGATTCAATGTACCAGGCACGGTAACAGGAGTAGTTTATAATGATGTAAACGGAAACGGGACACAAGATGCAGGCGAGCCAGGCATAGAAAACGTAGAAGTTACGATTACGGACAGTGCAGGTCAAGCAGTAACCGTTCAGACGGATGCAACAGGAACTTACACGGCTCAAGTAGCAGCACCAGGCACAGCAAGCGTAGATATCAATGATGCAGATCTACCAGTAGGATTTGTACAAACAGAAGGAACCGATCCAACGACAGTAACGGTAGTAGCCGGAACTACAGTAACAGAGGAGAACAACGGATTCAACGTACCAGGAACCATAGAAGGAACAGTTTATAATGATATAAACGGAAACGGTACACAAGACGCAGGTGAGCCAGGTTTACCAGGAGTAGATGTAGTGATTACCGATGAAGACGGTAACGTACAAACCGTAACTACGGATGCTAATGGAGACTATAGTGCTACCGTAGTAGCTGCAGGCGATGCTACCGTAGATATCGACGATGCTGATTTACCAGCCGGAGCGAATCAAACAGAAGGAACCGATCCAACGACAGTAACGGTAGTAGCCGGAACTACAGTAACAGAGGAGAACAACGGATACAACGTACCAGGAACCATAGAAGGAACAGTTTATAATGATATAAACGGAAACGGGACACAAGATGCAGGCGAGCCAGGTTTACCAGGAGTAGATGTAGTGATTACCGATGAAGACGGTAACGTACAAACCGTAACTACGGATGCTAATGGAGACTATAGTGCTACCGTAGTGGCTGCAGGCGATGCTACCGTAGATATCGACGATGCTGATTTACCAGCCGGAGCGAATCAAACAGAAGGAACCGATCCAACGACAGTAACGGTAGTAGCCGGAACTACAGTAACAGAGGAGAACAACGGATACAACGTACCAGGAACAGTAGAAGGAACAGTTTATAATGATATAAACGGAAACGGGACACAAGATGCAGGCGAGCCAGGTTTACCAGGAGTAGACGTAGTGATTACCGATGAAGACGGTAACGTACAAACCGTAACTACGGATGCCAATGGAGACTATAGTGCTACCGTAGTAGCTGCAGGCGATGCTACCGTAGACATCGACGATGCAGACCTACCAGTAGGTTTTGTACAAACAGAAGGAACCGATCCAACGACGGTAACGGTAGTAGCCGGAACTACAGTAACAGAGGAGAACAACGGATACAACGTACCAGGAACAGTAGAAGGAACAGTTTATAATGATATAAACGGAAACGGGACACAAGATGCAGGCGAGCCAGGTTTACCAGGAGTAGACGTAGTGATTACCGATGAAGACGGTAACGTACAAACCGTAACTACGGATGCCAATGGAGACTATAGTGCTACCGTAGTAGCTGCAGGCGATGCTACCGTAGACATCGACGATGCTGATTTACCAGCCGGAGCGAATCAAACAGAAGGAACCGATCCAACGACGGTAACGGTAGTAGCCGGAACTACAGTAACAGAGGAGAACAACGGATACAACGTACCAGGAACAGTAGAAGGAACAGTTTATAATGATATAAACGGAAACGGGACACAAGATGCAGGCGAGCCAGGTTTACCAGGAGTAGACGTAGTGATTACCGATGAAGACGGTAACGTACAAACCGTAACTACGGATGCCAATGGAGACTATAGTGCTACCGTAGTAGCTGCAGGCGATGCTACCGTAGACATCGACGATGCAGACCTACCAG
The DNA here is from genome assembly GCF_011784885.1 of Nonlabens sp. SY33080. Taxonomy (NCBI): domain Bacteria; kingdom Pseudomonadati; phylum Bacteroidota; class Flavobacteriia; order Flavobacteriales; family Flavobacteriaceae; genus Nonlabens; species Nonlabens sp. SY33080. The sequence continues at coordinate 1,578,755 of NZ_CP050461.1, read as the reverse complement.
TAGGTTTTGTACAAACAGAAGGAACCGATCCAACGACGGTAACGGTAGTAGCCGGAACTACAGTAACAGAGGAGAACAACGGATACAACGTACCAGGAACAGTAGAAGGAACAGTTTATAATGATATAAACGGAAACGGTACTCAAGACGCAGGCGAGCCAGGTTTACCAGGAGTAGATGTAGTGATTACTGATGAAGACGGTAACGTACAAACCGTAACTACGGATGCCAATGGAGACTATAGTGCTACCGTAGTAGCTGCAGGCGATGCTACCGTAGACATCGACGATGCTGATTTACCAGCCGGAGCGAATCAAACAGAAGGAACCGATCCAACGACGGTAACGGTAGTAGCCGGAACTACAGTAACAGAGGAGAACAACGGATACAACGTACCAGGAACAGTAGAAGGAACAGTTTATAATGATATAAACGGAAACGGGACACAAGATGCAGGTGAGCCAGGTTTACCAGGAGTAGACGTAGTGATTACCGATGAAGACGGTAACGTACAAACCGTAACTACGGATGCCAATGGAGACTATAGTGCTACCGTAGTAGCTGCAGGCGATGCTACCGTAGACATCGACGATGCAGACCTACCAGTAGGTTTTGTACAAACAGAAGGAACCGATCCAACGACGGTAACGGTAGTAGCCGGAACTACAGTAACAGAGGAGAACAACGGATACAACGTACCAGGAACAGTAGAAGGAACAGTTTATAATGATATAAACGGAAACGGTACTCAAGACGCAGGCGAGCCAGGTTTACCAGGAGTAGATGTAGTGATTACTGATGAAGACGGTAACGTACAAACCGTAACTACGGATGCCAATGGAGACTATAGTGCTACCGTAGTAGCTGCAGGCGATGCTACCGTAGACATCGACGATGCTGATTTACCAGCCGGAGCGAATCAAACAGAAGGAACCGATCCAACGACAGTAACGGTAGTAGCCGGAACTACAGTAACAGAGGAGAACAACGGATACAACGTACCAGGAACAGTAGAAGGAACAGTTTATAATGATATAAACGGAAACGGGACACAAGATGCAGGTGAGCCAGGTTTACCAGGAGTAGACGTAGTGATTACTGATGAAGACGGTAACGTACAAACCGTAACTACGGATGCCAATGGAGACTATAGTGCTACCGTAGTAGCTGCAGGCGATGCTACCGTAGACATCGACGATGCTGATTTACCAGCCGGAGCGAATCAAACAGAAGGAACCGATCCAACGACGGTAACGGTAGTAGCCGGAACTACAGTAACAGAGGAGAACAACGGATACAACGTACCAGGAACAGTAGAAGGAACAGTTTATAATGATATAAACGGAAACGGACACAAGATGCAGGTGAGCCAGGTTTACCAGGAGTAGACGTAGTGATTACCGATGAAGACGGTAACGTACAAACCGTAACTACGGATGCCAATGGAGACTATAGTGCTACCGTAGTAGCTGCAGGCGATGCTACCGTAGACATCGACGATGCTGATTTACCAGCCGGAGCGAATCAAACAGAAGGAACCGATCCAACGACAGTAACGGTAGTAGCCGGAACTACAGTAACAGAGGAGAACAACGGATACAACGTACCAGGAACATAGAAGGAACAGTTTATAATGATATAAACGGAAACGGGACACAAGATGCAGGCGAGCCAGGTTTACCAGGAGTAGACGTAGTGATTACCGATGAAGACGGTAACGTACAAACCGTAACTACGGATGCCAATGGAGACTATAGTGCTACCGTAGTAGCTGCAGGCGATGCTACCGTAGACATCGACGATGCTGATTTACCAGCCGGAGCGAATCAAACAGAAGGAACCGATCCAACGACGGTAACGGTAGTAGCCGGAACTACAGTAACAGAGGAGAACAACGGATACAACGTACCAGGAACAGTAGAAGGAACAGTTTATAATGATATAAACGGAAACGGGACACAAGATGCAGGCGAGCCAGGTTTACCAGGATTAGATGTAGTGATTACCGATGAAGACGGTAACGTACAAACCGTAACTACGGATGCCAATGGAGACTATAGTGCTACCGTAGTAGCTGCAGGCGATGCTACCGTAGACATCGACGATGCAGACCTACCAGTAGGTTTTGTACAAACAGAAGGAACCGATCCAACGACGGTAACGGTAGTAGCCGGAACTACAGTAACAGAGGAGAACAACGGATACAACGTACCAGGAACAGTAGAAGGAACAGTTTATAATGATATAAACGGAAACGGGACACAAGATGCAGGCGAGCCAGGTTTACCAGGAGTAGACGTAGTGATTACCGATGAAGACGGTAACGTACAAACCGTAACTACGGATGCAATGGAGACTATAGTGCTACCGTAGTAGCTGCAGGCGATGCTACCGTAGACATCGACGATGCAGACCTACCAGTAGGTTTTGTACAAACAGAAGGAACCGATCCAACGACGGTAACGGTAGTAGCCGGAACTACAGTAACAGAGGAGAACAACGGATACAACGTACCAGGAACAGTAGAAGGAACAGTTTATAATGATATAAACGGAAACGGGACACAAGATGCAGGTGAGCCAGGTTTACCAGGAGTAGACGTAGTGATTACCGATGAAGACGGTAACGTACAAACCGTAACTACGGATGCCAATGGAGACTATAGTGCTACCGTAGTAGCTGCAGGCGATGCTACCGTAGACATCGACGATGCAGACCTACCAGTAGGTTTTGTACAAACAGAAGGAACCGATCCAACGACGGTAACGGTAGTAGCCGGAACTACAGTAACAGAGGAGAACAACGGATACAACGTACCAGGAACAGTAGAAGGAACAGTTTATAATGATATAAACGGAAACGGTACTCAAGACGCAGGCGAGCCAGGTTTACCAGGAGTAGATGTAGTGATTACTGATGAAGACGGTAACGTACAAACCGTAACTACGGATGCCAATGGAGACTATAGTGCTACCGTAGTAGCTGCAGGCGATGCTACCGTAGACATCGACGATGCTGATTTACCAGCCGGAGCGAATCAAACAGAAGGAACCGATCCAACGACGGTAACGGTAGTAGCCGGAACTACAGTAACAGAGGAGAACAACGGATACAACGTACCAGGAACAGTAGAAGGAACAGTTTATAATGATATAAACGGAAACGGGACACAAGATGCAGGTGAGCCAGGTTTACCAGGAGTAGACGTAGTGATTACCGATGAAGACGGTAACGTACAAACCGTAACTACGGATGCCAATGGAGACTATAGTGCTACCGTAGTAGCTGCAGGCGATGCTACCGTAGACATCGACGATGCAGACCTACCAGTAGGTTTTGTACAAACAGAAGGAACCGATCCAACGACGGTAACGGTAGTAGCCGGAACTACAGTAACAGAGGAGAACAACGGATACAACGTACCAGGAACAGTAGAAGGAACAGTTTATAATGATATAAACGGAAACGGTACTCAAGACGCAGGCGAGCCAGGTTTACCAGGAGTAGATGTAGTGATTACTGATGAAGACGGTAACGTACAAACCGTAACTACGGATGCCAATGGAGACTATAGTGCTACCGTAGTAGCTGCAGGCGATGCTACCGTAGACATCGACGATGCTGATTTACCAGCCGGAGCGAATCAAACAGAAGGAACCGATCCAACGACAGTAACGGTAGTAGCCGGAACTACAGTAACAGAGGAGAACAACGGATACAACGTACCAGGAACAGTAGAAGGAACAGTTTATAATGATATAAACGGAAACGGGACACAAGATGCAGGTGAGCCAGGTTTACCAGGAGTAGACGTAGTGATTACTGATGAAGACGGTAACGTACAAACCGTAACTACGGATGCCAATGGAGACTATAGTGCTACCGTAGTAGCTGCAGGCGATGCTACCGTAGACATCGACGATGCTGATTTACCAGCCGGAGCGAATCAAACAGAAGGAACCGATCCAACGACGGTAACGGTAGTAGCCGGAACTACAGTAACAGAGGAGAACAACGGATACAACGTACCAGGAACAGTAGAAGGAACAGTTTATAATGATATAAACGGAAACGGGACACAAGATGCAGGTGAGCCAGGTTTACCAGGAGTAGACGTAGTGATTACCGATGAAGACGGTAACGTACAAACCGTAACTACGGATGCCAATGGAGACTATAGTGCTACCGTAGTAGCTGCAGGCGATGCTACCGTAGACATCGACGATGCAGACCTACCAGTAGGTTTTGTACAAACAGAAGGAACCGATCCAACGACGGTAACGGTAGTAGCCGGAACTACAGTAACAGAGGAGAACAACGGATACAACGTACCAGGAACAGTAGAAGGAACAGTTTATAATGATATAAACGGAAACGGGACACAAGATGCAGGCGAGCCAGGTTTACCAGGAGTAGACGTAGTGATTACCGATGAAGACGGTAACGTACAAACCGTAACTACGGATGCCAATGGAGACTATAGTGCTACCGTAGTAGCTGCAGGCGATGCTACCGTAGACATCGACGATGCTGATTTACCAGCCGGAGCGAATCAAACAGAAGGAACCGATCCAACGACGGTAACGGTAGTAGCCGGAACTACAGTAACAGAGGAGAACAACGGATACAACGTACCAGGAACAGTAGAAGGAACAGTTTATAATGATATAAACGGAAACGGGACACAAGATGCAGGCGAGCCAGGTTTACCAGGAGTAGACTTAGTGATTACCGATGAAGACGGTAACGTACAAACCGTAACTACGGATGCCAATGGAGACTATAGTGCTACCGTAGTAGCTGCAGGCGATGCTACCGTAGACATCGACGATGCTGATTTACCAGCCGGAGCGAATCAAACAGAAGGAACCGATCCAACGACGGTAACGGTAGTAGCCGGAACTACAGTAACAGAGGAGAACAACGGATACAACGTACCAGGAACAGTAGAAGGAACAGTTTATAATGATATAAACGGAAACGGGACACAAGATGCAGGCGAGCCAGGTTTACCAGGAGTAGACGTAGTGATTACCGATGAAGACGGTAACGTACAAACCGTAACTACGGATGCCAATGGAGACTATAGTGCTACCGTAGTAGCTGCAGGCGATGCTACCGTAGACATCGACGATGCTGATTTACCAGCCGGAGCGAATCAAACAGAAGGAACCGATCCAACGACAGTAACGGTAGTAGCCGGAACTACAGTAACAGAGGAGAACAACGGATACAACGTACCAGGAACAGTAGAAGGAACAGTTTATAATGATATAAACGGAAACGGTACTCAAGATGCAGGTGAGCCTGGTATAGGCGGTGTAGACGTAGTGATTACCGATGAAGACGGTAACGTACAAACCGTAACTACGGATGCCAATGGAGACTATAGTGCTACCGTAGTAGCTGCAGGCGATGCTACCGTAGACATCGACGATGCAGACCTACCAGTAGGTTTTGTACAAACAGAAGGAACCGATCCAACGACAGTAACGGTAGTAGCCGGAACTACAATAACAGAGGAGAACAACGGATACTTTATAGTTGATTCAAATCTTGCCCTTGAAAAAACTAGCGGAGGCGTAGTTGATACTAATGGTAATGGTATTACCGATGCTGGAGACACTATCATATATAGCTTTACCGTAATTAACAATGGTAATGTTCAAGTCGAGAACTTGGTTATTAACGATAATACAATTGGATTAATTAATGCTATTGTAACACCGTCTACGTTACTACCTGGACAAACAGGAACTATAGTAGATCAGGTTTACACCTTAACGGCTTCGGATATTGCTGCAGGTGTAGTAATCAACACCGCAGTTGTTGATGGTGATTCGATAGATCCTAATGGTGATCCAGCAGGTCCTGTTAGCGATGATAGTGATGACCCTAATAATCCAGCAAACGTTAACCCAGATGCTGACACTGATCCTGATGATCCTACCATAACTAATTTAACGGCAGGCGGTATCTTAAATGGTGTTGTATTTGATGATGAAAACGGTAATGGTGTTCAGGATGCAGGCGAACTTGGAATAGGAGGAGTTACAATCGATATAACTAACTCGGATGGTACAACACAGCAAGTTATTACTAATCCTGATGGTAGTTGGTCGGTTGTTGTTCCAGCAGGAGTTACCACTTCAAATATTGATGAGACGACCCTACCAAATGGGACAGAGGTTCAAACAGCTGGTACTGATCCTACAACAACTAATGTTGCAGCAGGTACAAGTGTAGGCGAACCTGCAGATGGTTTCCAAACACCAGAACCTAACTTAAGCTTAGATAAGGTTGCTAGCGCGGTTGCAGATGTTAATGGAAATGGATTTATTGATGCAGGTGATACAATTACATATTCCTTTACTGTTACTAATAATGGAAATGTACAAGTCCAGAATATTGTAATTGATGATGCAATTATTGGTGTGTCAGGATTAGTGATTACTCCTTCTGTGTTAAATGCAGGTGACGTTAGTAATGTTGTAACTACAAACTACACGTTAACAACAAGTGATATAATAAACGGTAGCATAATAAACACGGCAACTGCTACTGGTGAGGCTTTGGATTCAAATGGTACGAGTCTAGGAAATGTTTCAGATGACTCTGATGATCCTAACGATCTTACTGGTCAAGACATAGATAGTGACGGTGATGAAGAGGACCCTACATTCGTAGATTTGAGCTCTCCTAATCTCGCTTTCGCGAAAGCGGACTCATATACCGATAGTAATGGTAACGGTATAGCAGATGTCGGTGATATTGTTACTTATTCATTTACAGTTCAGAATACTGGAAACACTGTTGTGACAAATGCAAGTATTAATGATACAACAATTGGAGTGACTAATTTACCAGTAGTACCAGCTACCTTGAATCCAGGTGATATAGGGACTGCATCTTTTGATTATTCACTTACAGCAAGTGATATTGCCAATGGACAAATAATTAACTCGGCAACGGTTACTGCTCAAACTACAGATTCTCAAGGAAATGTATTACCTAATGTTTCTGATGTTTCAGATGATCCTGATGATCTTACAAATGTAGATACTGATTCTGACGGAGATTTTGAAGACCCAACTATTTTCAATATTCCTCAGAATGGAATCTTAAACGGATTAGTCTTTGAGGACTTAAACGGAAATGGAGTACAGGATGCAGGTGAGCCAGGCTTAGGTGTTGTAGATGTAGTAGTTACAGATTCAAACGGAGTTGTACAAGTGGTTACAACTCAGTCAGACGGAAGTTGGTCAGTGGTAGTTCCATCAGGAGATACGACAACCGATATAGACGAGTCTACATTACCAGCAGGAACAGATATTCAGACAGCCGGAACAGATCCAACGACCACAACAGTAGGATCAGGATCAAATGTAACAGAGCCAGCTGATGGATTCTTTACAGCAGAAGCAAACTTATCGTTAGAGAAAGTAAGCGGAGGAGTAGTAGATGCTAATGGGAATGGTATTACAGATGCAGGAGACACGATTACCTACAGCTTTACAGTGACCAATAATGGTAACGTATTAGTAGAGAATGCAGTAATCAGTGATGCCTTACTAGGTTTAGTAAATGAGCCAGTAGTTCCAAGTACATTAGCTCCAGGCGCAGTAGGAAGTATAGCAGATCAGGTTTACACATTAACGGCAGCAGATATAGCAAACGGAAGTGTAACCAATACAGCGGTATCAGAAGCAGACGCTATAGATCCAAATGGAGATCCATTAGGACCTGTGAGCGATGATAGTGATGATCCAAACAATGTGAATGATGTAGATCCAGACGCAGATGGCGACCCAGATGATCCAACGGTGACACCTTTAGATCAGAATGGAATCTTAAACGGATTAGTCTTTGAGGACTTAAACGGAGATGGAGTACAGAATGCAGGTGAGCCAGGTTTAGGTGGTGTAGATGTAGTAATTACAGATTCAAACGGAGTTGTACAAGTGGTTACAACTCAGCCAGACGGAAGTTGGTCAGTGGTAGTTCCATCAGGAGATACGACAACCGATATAGACGAGTCTACATTACCAACAGGAACTGATATTCAGACAGCCGGAACAGATCCAACGACTACAACAGTAGGATCAGGATCAAATGTAACCGAGCCAGCTGATGGATTCTTTACAGCAGAAGCAAACTTATCGTTAGAGAAAGTAAGCGGAGGAGTAGTAGATGCTAATGGGAATGGTATTACAGATGCAGGAGACACGATTACCTACAGCTTTACAGTGACCAATAATGGTAACGTATTAGTAGAGAATGCAGTAATCAGTGATGCCTTACTAGGTTTAGTAAATGAGCCAGTAGTTCCAAGTACATTAGCTCCAGGCGCAGTAGGAAGTATAGCAGATCAGGTTTACACATTAACGGCAGCAGATATAGCAAACGGAAGTGTAACCAATACAGCGGTATCAGAAGCAGACGCTATAGATCCAAATGGAGATCCATTAGGACCTGTGAGCGATGATAGTGATGATCCAAACAATGTGAATGATGTAGATCCAGACGCAGATGGCGACCCAGATGATCCAACGGTGACACCTTTAGATCAGAATGGAATCTTAAACGGATTAGTCTTTGAGGACTTAAACGGAGATGGAGTACAGGATGCAGGTGAGCCAGGTTTAGGCGGTGTAGATGTAGTAATTACAGATTCAAACGGAGTTGTACAAGTGGTTACAACTCAGCCAGACGGAAGTTGGTCAGTGGTAGTTCCATCAGGAGATACGACAACCGATATAGACGAGTCTACATTACCAGCAGGAACAGATATTCAGACAGCCGGAACAGATCCAACGACACAACAGTAGGATCAGGATCAAATGTAACCGAGCCAGCTGATGGATTCTTTACAGCAGAAGCAAACTTATCGTTAGAGAAAGTAAGCGGAGGAGTAGTAGATGCTAATGGGAATGGTATTACAGATGCAGGAGACACGATTACTACAGCTTTACAGTGACCAATAATGGTAACGTATTAGTAGAGAATGCAGTAATCAGTGATGCCTTACTAGGTTTAGTAAATGAGCCAGTAGTTCCAAGTACATTAGCTCCAGGCGCAGTAGGAAGTATAGCAGATCAGGTTTACACGTTAACGGCAGCAGATATAGCAAACGGAAGTGTAACCAATACAGCGGTATCAGAAGCAGACGCTATAGATCCAAATGGAGATCCATTAGGACCTGTGAGCGATGATAGTGATGATCCAAACAATGTGAATGATGTAGATCCAGACGCAGATGGCGACCCAGATGATCCAACGGTGACACCTTTAGATCAGAATGGAATCTTAAACGGATTAGTCTTTGAGGACTTAAACGGAGATGGAGTACAGGATGCAGGTGAGCCAGGTTTAGGCGGTGTAGATGTAGTAATTACAGATTCAAACGGAGTTGTACAAGTGGTTACAACTCAGCCAGACGGAAGTTGGTCAGTGGTAGTTCCATCAGGAGATACGACAACCGATATAGACGAGTCTACATTACCAGCAGGACTGATATTCAGACAGCCGGAACAGATCCAACGACTACAACAGTAGGATCAGGATCAAATGTAACAGAGCCAGCTGATGGATTCTTTACAGCAGAAGCAAACTTATCGTTAGAGAAAGTAAGCGGAGGAGTAGTAGATGCTAATGGGAATGGTATTACAGATGCAGGAGACACGATTACCTACAGCTTTACAGTGACCAATAATGGTAACGTATTAGTAGAGAATGCAGTAATCAGTGATGCCTTACTAGGTTTAGTAAATGAGCCAGTAGTTCCAAGTACATTAGCTCCAGGCGCAGTAGGAAGTATAGCAGATCAGGTTTACACGTTAACGGCAGCAGATATAGCAAACGGAAGTGTAACCAATACAGCGGTATCAGAAGCAGACGCTATAGATCCAAATGGAGATCCATTAGGACCTGTGAGCGATGATAGTGATGATCCAAACAATGTGAATGATGTAGATCCAGACGCAGATGGCGACCCAGATGATCCAACGGTGACACCTTTAGATCAGAATGGAATCTTAAACGGATTAGTCTTTGAGGACTTAAACGGAGATGGAGTACAGAATGCAGGTGAGCCAGGTTTAGGTGGTGTAGATGTAGTAATTACAGATTCAAACGGAGTTGTACAAGTAGTTACAACTCAGCCAGACGGAAGTTGGTCAGTGGTAGTTCCATCAGGAGATACGACAACCGATATAGACGAGTCTACATTACCAGCAGGAACTGATATTCAGACAGCCGGAACAGATCCAACGACTACAACAGTAGGATCAGGATCAAATGTAACCGAGCCAGCTGATGGATTCTTTACAGCAGAAGCAAACTTATCGTTAGAGAAAGTAAGCGGAGGAGTAGTAGATGCTAATGGGAATGGTATTACAGATGCAGGAGACACGATTACCTACAGCTTTACAGTGACCAATAATGGTAACGTATTAGTAGAGAATGCAGTAATCAGTGATGCCTTACTAGGTTTAGTAAATGAGCCAGTAGTTCCAAGTACATTAGCTCCAGGCGCAGTAGGAAGTATAGCAGATCAGGTTTACACATTAACGGCAGCAGATATAGCAAACGGAAGTGTAACCAATACAGCGGTATCAGAAGCAGACGCTATAGATCCAAATGGAGATCCATTAGGACCTGTGAGCGATGATAGTGATGATCCAAACAATGTGAATGATGTAGATCCAGACGCAGATGGCGACCCAGATGATCCAACGGTGACACCTTTAGATCAGAATGGAATCTTAAACGGATTAGTCTTTGAGGACTTAAACGGAGATGGAGTACAGGATGCAGGTGAGCCAGGTTTAGGCGGTGTAGATGTAGTAATTACAGATTCAAACGGAGTTGTACAAGTGGTTACAACTCAGCCAGACGGAAGTTGGTCAGTGGTAGTTCCATCAGGAGATACGACAACCGATATAGACGAGTCTACATTACCAGCAGGAACAGATATTCAGACAGCCGGAACAGATCCAACGACTACAACAGTAGGATCAGGATCAAATGTAACCGAGCCAGCTGATGGATTCTTTACAGCAGAAGCAAACTTATCGTTAGAGAAAGTAAGCGGAGGAGTAGTAGATGCTAATGGGAATGGTATTACAGATGCAGGAGACACGATTACCTACAGCTTTACAGTGACCAATAATGGTAACGTATTAGTAGAGAATGCAGTAATCAGTGATGCCTTACTAGGTTTAGTAAATGAGCCAGTAGTTCCAAGTACATTAGCTCCAGGCGCAGTAGGAAGTATAGCAGATCAGGTTTACACGTTAACGGCAGCAGATATAGCAAACGGAAATGTAACCAATACAGCGGTATCAGAAGCAGACGCTATAGATCCAAATGGAGATCCATTAGGACCTGTGAGCGATGATAGTGATGATCCAAACAATGTGAATGATGTAGATCCAGACGCAGATGGCGACCCAGATGATCCAACGGTGACACCTTTAGATCAGAATGGAATCTTAAACGGATTAGTCTTTGAGGACTTAAACGGAGATGGAGTACAGGATGCAGGTGAGCCAGGTTTAGGCGGTGTAGATGTAGTAATTACAGATTCAAACGGAGTTGTACAAGTGGTTACAACTCAGCCAGACGGAAGTTGGTCAGTGGTAGTTCCATCAGGAGATACGACAACCGATATAGACGAGTCTACATTACCAGCAGGACTGATATTCAGACAGCCGGAACAGATCCAACGACTACAACAGTAGGATCAGGATCAAATGTAACGAGCCAGCTGATGGATTCTTTACAGCAGAAGCAAACTTATCGTTAGAGAAAGTAAGCGGAGGAGTAGTAGATGCTAATGGGAATGGTATTACAGATGCAGGAGACACGATTACCTACAGCTTTACAGTGACCAATAATGGTAACGTATTAGTAGAGAATGCAGTAATCAGTGATGCTTTACTAGGTTTAGTAAATGAGCCAGTAGTTCCAAGTACATTAGCTCCAGGCGCAGTAGGAAGTATAGCAGATCAGGTTTACACGTTAACGGCAGCAGATATAGCAAACGGAAGTGTAACCAATACAGCGGTATCAGAAGCAGACGCTATAGATCCAAATGGAGATCCATTAGGACCTGTGAGCGATGATAGTGATGATCCAAACAATGTGAATGATGTAGATCCAGACGCAGATGGCGACCCAGATGATCCAACGGTGACACCTTTAGATCAGAATGGAATCTTAAACGGATTAGTCTTTGAGGACTTAAACGGAGATGGAGTACAGAATGCAGGTGAGCCAGGTTTAGGTGGTGTAGATGTAGTAATTACAGATTCAAACGGAGTTGTACAAGTAGTTACAACTCAGCCAGACGGAAGTTGGTCAGTGGTAGTTCCATCAGGAGATACGACAACCGATATAGACGAGTCTACATTACCAGCAGGGACTGATATTCAGACAGCCGGAACAGATCCAACGACCACAACAGTAGGATCAGGATCAAATGTAACCGAGCCAGCTGATGGATTCTTTACAGCAGAAGCAAACTTATCGTTAGAGAAAGTAAGCGGAGGAGTAGTAGATGCTAATGGGAATGGTATTACAGATGCAGGAGACACGATTATCTACAGCTTTACAGTGACCAATAATGGTAACGTATTAGTAGAGAATGCAGTAATCAGTGATGCCTTACTAGGTTTAGTAAATGAGCCAGTAGTTCCAAGTACATTAGCTCCAGGCGCAGTAGGAAGTATAGCAGATCAGGTTTACACGTTAACGGCAGCAGATATAGCAAACGGAAGTGTAACCAATACAGCGGTATCAGAAGCAGACGCTATAGATCCAAATGGAGATCCATTAGGACCTGTGAGCGATGATAGTGATGATCCAAACAATGTGAATGATGTAGATCCAGACGCAGATGGAGACCCAGATGATCCAACGGTGACACCTTTAGATCAGAATGGAATCTTAAACGGATTAGTCTTTGAGGACTTAAACGGAGATGGAGTACAGAATGCAGGTGAGCCAGGTTTAGGTGGTGTAGATGTAGTAATTACAGATTCAAACGGAGTTGTACAAGTAGTTACAACTCAGCCAGACGGAAGTTGGTCAGTGGTAGTTCCATCAGGAGATACGACAACCGATATAGACGAGTCTACATTACCAGCAGGAACTGATATTCAGACAGCCGGAACAGATCCAACGACTACAACAGTAGGATCAGGATCAAATGTAACCGAGCCAGCTGATGGATTCTTTACAGCAGAAGCAAACTTATCGTTAGAGAAAGTAAGCGGAGGAGTAGTAGATGCTAATGGGAATGGTATTACAGATGCAGGAGACACGATTACCTACAGCTTTACAGTGACCAATAATGGTAACGTATTAGTAGAGAATGCAGTAATCAGTGATGCCTTACTAGGTTTAGTAAATGAGCCAGTAGTTCCAAGTACATTAGCTCCAGGCGCAGTAGGAAGTATAGCAGATCAGGTTTACACGTTAACGGCAGCAGATATAGCAAACGGAAGTGTAACCAATACAGCGGTATCAGAAGCAGACGCTATAGATCCAAATGGAGATCCATTAGGACCTGTGAGCGATGATAGTGATGATCCAAACAATGTGAATGATGTAGATCCAGACGCAGATGGCGACCCAGATGATCCAACGGTGACACCTTTAGATCAGAATGGAATCTTAAACGGATTAGTCTTTGAGGACTTAAACGGAGATGGAGTACAGAATGCAGGTGAGCCAGGTTTAGGTGGTGTAGATGTAGTAATTACAGATTCAAACGGAGTTGTACAAGTAGTTACAACTCAGCCAGACGGAAGTTGGTCAGTGGTAGTTCCATCAGGAGATACGACAACCGATATAGACGAGTCTACATTACCAGCAGGAACTGATATTCAGACAGCCGGAACAGATCCAACGACTACAACAGTAGGATCAGGATCAAATGTAACCGAGCCAGCTGATGGATTCTTTACAGCAGAAGCAAACTTATCGTTAGAGAAAGTAAGCGGAGGAGTAGTAGATGCTAATGGGAATGGTATTACAGATGCAGGAGACACGATTACCTACAGCTTTACAGTGACCAATAATGGTAACGTATTAGTAGAGAATGCAGTAATCAGTGATGCCTTACTAGGTTTAGTAAATGAGCCAGTAGTTCCAAGTACATTAGCTCCAGGCGCAGTAGGAAGTATAGCAGATCAGGTTTACACATTAACGGCAGCAGATATAGCAAACGGAAGTGTAACCAATACAGCGGTATCAGAAGCAGACGCTATAGATCCAAATGGAGATCCATTAGGACCTGTGAGCGATGATAGTGATGATCCAAACAATGTGAATGATGTAGATCCAGACGCAGATGGAGACCCAGATGATCCAACGGTGACACCTTTAGATCAGAATGGAATCTTAAACGGATTAGTCTTTGAGGACTTAAACGGAGATGGAGTACAGAATGCAGGTGAGCCAGGTTTAGGTGGTGTAGATGTAGTAATTACAGATTCAAACGGAGTTGTACAAGTAGTTACAACTCAGCCAGACGGAAGTTGGTCAGTGGTAGTTCCATCAGGAGATACGACTATAGATGTTACTGATCCAACAGGTGCAGTATTAACAACAGTGGGAAGTGATCCTGAAACAGTTACTGTTGTGGCTGGTACAACTAATAATAGTACAGATGATGGATATCAAGGTCAAGGAACTGTAACAGGATTTGTGTTTGAAGACATAAATAATGATGGGTTATATGATCCAACTGTTGATAATTTATTCCCTGCCGGTACACTAGTTAATTTGACTGATATTAATGGAGTTGTAACTACAGTGACAGTAGATGCTACTGGTAACTGGACGGCTACAGTCCCTTCTGGAGATTATAATGTGGACGTAGTTGATCCATCAGGTTATATTTTATCTACCATCGGATCAGATCCAGAGAGTATAACGGTAGTGACTAATACAACTGTGACAACTACAGATGATGGATTTATACTTGAAACAGGTTCCATACAAGGGCACGTGTATAACGATTTAAATAACAACGGTGTGCAAGATCCTGGTGAACCAGATCTTGCAGGTGTAAATGTCATCGTAACTGATAGTTTAGGAAATACCCAAATTGTCGTGACTGATAGTAATGGTGATTATACAGTTACAGTAACCGGAGGACAGGATGTTACTATTGATATAGATGAAGCTACATTACCTGCCGGAGCTATTTTAAGTGAAGGTACAGATCCAACTACAGTAAATGTGATTTCTGGTACTACTGTATTTGAGGAAAATAATGGTTATTATATCCCAGGAGTAGTTACAGGTCACTTGTATGAAGATTTAAATGGTAATGGAGTACAGGATGCCGGTGAACCAGATTTAGTTGGTGTAGATGTGGTAATTACTGATAGTAATGGTAACATACAAATTGTTACTACTGATGTTAATGGAGATTATTCTGCATTGATTTTAACACCTGGTAATGTGGTTGTAGATATTGATGACAATACGCTACCATTAGGTTTTGTACAAACAGAAGGTACTGATCCTACAACCGTTGTTGTAACATCAGGTAGTACTGTTTTCGAAGAGAACAACGGTTTCAATATACCATCTGTAATTACAGGTCATCTTTATGATGACGTTAATGGTAACGGCGTGCAAGATCCAGGAGAACCAGATTTAGCAGGAGTAACTGTGATAATAACAGATTCTTTAGGTATGGTGCAGACTGTAGTTACTGATGTTAACGGTGATTATACAGTAAATGTCTCTGCTCCTGGAGCGACAATTATAGATATTGATGAAACTACTTTACCAGTAGGAGCTGTTCAAACAGAAGGAACAGATCCTACAACGGTAATAGCTGTTTCAGGAGTAACAGTATTTGAAGAAAACAATGGTTTCAATGTTCCAGGAACTGTGTCTGGTACTATCTATGATGATGTCAATGGTAATGGAGTTCAAGATCCAGGTGAGCCTGGATTATCAGGTGTCACAGTAGTCATTACAGATTCACTAGGTAATATAGTTACAGTGGTTACAGATGCAAATGGAAATTACACAGCAGTAGTTTCGGCACCTGGTAATGCTACAGTAGATATAGATGAAGCAACACTACCGGTAGGTGCCATTCAAACACAAGGAACCGATCCAACTGTTGTAACCGTAGTTTCTGGCATTGATACGTTTGAAGAAAATAATGGTTATAATACACCAGCAACCGTAACAGGTCACTTATATGAAGACCTAAATGGTAATGGAGTTCAAGATCCAGGAGAGCCAGATCTTGCAGGAGTAACTGTAGTTATAACTGATTCTGATGGAAATATTCAAACTGTAATTACAGATAATAATGGAGATTATACTGCAACAATTGTGGTGCCTGGAGATGTTGTGATTGATATTGATGAAACTACGTTACCTGCAGGTGCAACCCTTACAGAAGGAACAGATCCTACAACCGTAACAGTAACAGCAGGTGCGACAGTGTTTGAAGAAAATAATGGTTTCAATATTCCAGGGACTATTTCAGGACACGTTTATCTAGATTCAAATGGAAATGGAATTCAAGATCCTGGAGAACCTGATCTTGCAGGAGTAAGTGTAATTATAACCGATTCTGAAGGGAATACTCAAACTGTAATTACAGATGCAAATGGTGATTATGTGGCTACCGTGATAGCAGCAGGAGATGCTATTGTAGATATAGATGAAACAACATTGCCAAATAGTGCATCACAAACAGAAGGGACAGATCCTACAACTGTAACAGTAATTTCAGGTGTAGATGTGTTTGAAGAGAACAATGGTTACAACTATCCAGATAATGATGGAGATGGAATACCAGATGTTGATGATATTGATGATGACAATGATGGTATTATTGATATTCTTGAAGGTAATGGTGATAGCGATGGAGACGGAATTCCAGACTGGTTTGATTTAGACAGTGATGGAGATGGTATTCCTGATAATGTTGAAGGTCAATCAACAGCTGGGTATGTCGAGCCTTCTGGAGTTGATTCTGATGGAAATGGATTAGATGATGCGTATGAAAATACACCAGGATCTGGAGAGGGAATTATGCCAATAGATTTTGATGGTGATGGACTTCCTGATTATCTAGATGAAGATTCTGACGATGATGGAGTTCCTGATAGTACAGAAGGTTTTGATTACGATAATGATGGTCAGCCAGATGTTACGCCTTCAGGAAATGATGCAGATAATGATGGTCTTGATGATGCGTTTGATAGCACGCCTAATGGTGGTTATGACGATGCAAATGGAGCATTTGTGGACAGTGATCCTCGCAATGATCTTAATAACACAGATGGGGATGAGGAGCCAGATTATAGAGATTTAGATGATGATAACGATGATATTATTACAGGTCCAGATTTAATAAATGGAGACTTTGATAATGATGGAATCCCAGATTATCTAGATTCAGACCCAAGAAAAATTAAGATATTTAACGGTGTAACACCAGATGGTGATGGACGTAACGATTTCTTCATCATTCAAGGAATCGAGAATTTTGAAAACACGGTTAGTATTTTCAACCGTTGGGGTGTAGAGGTTTATAATACTGAGAACTATAACAATGGTAACCGTGCATTTAGAGGTATATCAGAAGGTAGAGTGACAGTAGCACAAGGCGAGAAATTACCAGAAGGAACATACTTCTACGTAATTGAGTACATCAATGATCAGAATGAGACAGTTCAATTAGCTGGCTATCTTTATATTAACAGATAAATCATTCAAGCCTTGATTTAGGTCAAGGCTTGATTTTTTTTATAACTTACAAGCATGAAAAAATTAATAGTTGTCTTTGTTTTTTTCGCTTTCGCGAAAGCGTTAACAGCTCAACAGGATCCACAGTACAGTCAGTATATGTATAATCCGATAGTTATAAATCCGGCCTATGCTGGTAATCGCGGTGTAGCGAGTATAGTTGGATTACATCGTAGTCAATGGGTTGGATTGGATGGAGCACCACGCACACAAACTTTGTCGTTTCATACTCCTATTGCCAATAGTAGAGTAGGGTTAGGTTTGAGTGTTGTGAATGACGAAATAGGACCAGCTGATGAGACCTATGTAGCGGCAGATTTTAGTTATACGATTCCCGTAGGAGACGAGGCAAGATTAAGCTTTGGACTTAAGGGAGGAATTCACGTGTTAAACGTTGATTTTAATAAGCTAAATATTTTTGATCCAGGAGATCCTAGATTGAGTGAGAATGTAGACAATAGATTGTCACCTACTGTAGGATTAGGACTGTATTATCATACGGATAGGTTTTACGTAGGATTGAGTTCGCCTAATTTATTACAGACGGATCATTTTGATGAAGATAACGACACGAGTTCAGCCACGTTTATAGCAGAGGAGCGTATACACTTATTTGGAACCGTGGGATATGTATTTGATTTAAATGATAACATTAAGTTCAAGCCAGCTGGACTAGTAAAGATGGTACAAGGAGCACCTTTACAGGTTGACCTAACGGCAAATTTCTTATTCAACGAGAAGTTCACAGTAGGAGCGGCCTATAGGTGGAGTGCTGCTGTTACTGGATTAGTAGGATTTCAAATAAGTGATCAAATGATGATAGGATTTGCCTATGATCGCGAGACTACAGAATTAGGTAATGCGATATACAACGACGGTAGTTATGAATTATTCTTGCGATTTGAATTGTTCAACAGCTACGATAGAATTATCACACCAAGATTCTTTTAATAAAATAGTATCATGAAATTAAAATATATATCTACACTTTTATTGGTGACATTTATTCTGAATTTTTCATATGCACAGAAAAAGTCAGATTTAGAGAAAGCAAATAAAAAGTATGATCAATTAGCCTTTTTTGAAGCTCAAAAGCTCTATAAAAAACTATTTGAAGATGGTTACGAATCACCAGAGATTTTATCAAAACTTGCCGATGCTTATTACTTTAATGACGAGTTAGAAAAATCCAATAAATATTATACACTACTTTTTGAAAAATACAAAGAGTCAGTAAAACCAGAGTATTATTTTAGACATGCGCAAACTTTAAAAGCCACTGGTCAGTATCAGAAAGCAGATGAATTGATGGCAACTTTTAATTCCTTCAAGGGATTTGATTCAAGAGCCAAAAAATATTCTGACGAGCCTAATTATCTGCAAATCATCGATTTTCAGTCAGGAAGATTTATTATAAAAAATGCAGAGGATGTTAATAGTTATACCAGTGATTTTGGTACGGCTTACTACTATGCCAAAGATAAAGTAGTGTTTGCCACGTCTAGAGATACTTCTTCATTGATAAATAGAAGACATACATGGAGTGGACAGGCTTTTTTAGAGCTCTATGAAGCTGACGAAACAAATGCTGGAGAATTAAGAAATGCCAAGGAATTTAAAGGGGTTCTTAATACAAGGTTCCATGAAAGTACACCTACATTTACTAAAGATGGTAACACTGTATACTTTACTCGTAATAACTACTCCGAAGGTGTTGCAAGACAAGATATTGATGGGGTTAACAGACTTAAAATATACAAGTCGGTTAAAAAGGGAAAAAGATGGTCACAACCTGTTGAACTACCTTTTAATAGCGATGAATACTCTACAGCACACCCAGCATTAAGTCCAGATGAGACTAAGTTATATTTTTCAAGTGATATGCCAGGATCAGTTGGTTATGACATGAGAGAAAAATTTGGTAAGTCTGATTTATGGGTGGTTGATATTTTAGAAGATGGTAATTACAGTGAACCTCGCAATTTGGAAAATGTCAATACAGAAGGTAGGGAAAGTTTTCCTTTTGTAAGTAGCAATAATACACTCTATTTCGCAAGTACTGGTCATCAAGGATTAGGAGGATTAGATGTATTTGCAAGTTCCATCAAACCAGATGGATCTGTATCTAATGTGGTAAATATAGGTAGTCCTATAAATACACAATATGATGATTTCTCATTTATAATAAATGACGGTAGTAAGCGAGGATATTTCAGTAGTAATAGACCAGGAGGAATCGGAGATGACGATATTTATAGTTTCATTCAAACAGAAGAGATGCGTAAAGAATGTGAGCACCTTCTTTCTGGTACAGTAACTGATAAAAATACAGGAGCTCCTATAGATGGTGCATTAGTAACCGTTGTTGATGCTAATAATAATATTGTAGGAGAAGTAATTACTAAGGCTAATGGAAAATTTGTATTTAAATTAGAGTGCGATAAACAATATTTCCTACGAGGTGAAAAACGGGAATATGGTACCGACGAGGATTTGTTTACAACACCTTCTCAAACAGATTATAGTGATATACCGCTGGAATTGTCTAAAAACAAACAAGCGCTAGCAGACTGTGATGATATAGCACCTTTATTAAACATAAAACAAATCTACTTTGATTTTGACAAGTCTAATATAAGACCAGATGCGGCTGCAGAATTGACAAAGATTAAAGCATTCATGGAACTATATCCACAGATAGCTGTTGAAATTAGGTCTCACACAGATAGTCGTGCGCCAGATGATTACAACGATGCTTTAAGTGATCGTAGAGCGCGAAGTACTCGTCAGTGGTTGATCGATAATGGTATCGATGCGTCCAGATTAACAGCCAAAGGTTATGGAGAGCGTCAATTACTTAATAAGTGCTCAAATGGAGTTGAATGTACTCCAGAGGAACATCAACTTAATCGTAGATCAGAGTTTATAATTTCTGGTCTAGGTAAGATTTCCAATTGTAATTAATAAAAAAGAGGTTCTTCAAGAACCTCTTTCTTTTTTTATAATAACGCTTTCGCGAAAGCGTAGCAAAGATTATACAGCTATGGATTCAAATTCCGATACGAAGTGAAATTTGATACTAGGGTATTTTTGTTGCGTCATTTGAAGAGAGAAAGCACTATCTGCTAGAAATACCAATTGACCTTGTTTATCTTTAGCTAAGAACTTGGACTTAACTCTTTTAAAATCTAAAAACTCTTCACTTTTCCAATCCTTGGTATCCACCCAGCAAGCTTTGTGCACGTTAAGGTTCTCATAGGAACATTTTGCTCCATATTCATGTTCCAGTCTATATTGAATTACTTCAAATTGCAGAGCGCCAACAGTACCAATAACTTTACGACCATTTAGTTCTAGAGTAAATAATTGTGCTACACCTTCATCCATTAATTGATCAATACCCTTAGCAAGCTGTTTTGCTTTCATAGGATCGGCATTATTAATGTATCTAAAATGTTCTGGTGAGAATGAAGGAATTCCCTTATAATGTAGGATCTCACCACTAGTTAAAGTGTCACCGATTTTAAAATTTCCCGTGTCGTGAAGACCTACAATATCTCCTGGGTACGATATGTCAACAATTTCTTTCTTTTCTGCAAAGAATGCATTAGGGCTGGAGAATTTTAAGTTTTTATCTAACCTAACATGTTTATAAGGTTTGTTCCGCTCAAAAGTCCCGCTTACAATTTTCACAAAAGCCAGTCTGTCTCTGTGTTTAGGGTCCATATTCGCGTGTATCTTGAAAACGAATCCACTAAAATCTTTTTCTTTAGGATTTACTAATCGTTCCTCAGCATTTTTAGGTCTAGGAGTAGGGGCTATTTTAATGAATGCGTCTAGCAGCTCTTTTACGCCAAAATTATGCAGTGCACTACCATAAAATACGGGTTGCAATTTACCGTCTAGGTAATCTTTCTCATTAAATTCTGGATAGATACCTTCTACCATTTCAAGTTCTTCTCGTAATGTTTGAGCGCTTTCAGTTCCAATTAGGTTGTCTAATGCCGTATCATTTAAATCGTCTATAGAAGTAGTTTTATTAATGTCTTTAGAAGACTCTCCAGTAAACAATCTTATGTTTTTTTCAAAAAGATTATAAATTCCTTTAAGATCATATCCCATTCCTATAGGAAAACTCAATGGTGTCACTGTGAGTTGTAACTTTTGCTCAATTTCATCTAGTAGGTCAAAGGCATCTTTTCCTTCCCTATCCATTTTATTGATGAATACAATCATAGGAATGTTGCGCATTCTACAAACTTCAACAAGTTTTTCAGTTTGCTCTTCCACACCTTTTGCAACGTCTACTACGACTATGACACTATCAACAGCTGTTAAAGTTCTAAAGGTGTCCTCGGCAAAATCTTTGTGTCCTGGTGTATCTAGAATATTAATCTTTGTGTCATTATATTCAAATGCTAGAACCGATGTAGCTACCGATATACCACGTTGACGCTCGATTTCCATGAAGTCACTAGCCGCACCTTTTTTAATTTTATTGCTCTTTACGGCTCCTGCTTCCTGAATAGCACCTCCATAAAGAAGAAGTTTTTCTGTAAGTGTAGTTTTACCTGCATCTGGGTGAGAAACAATACCGAAGGTACGTCTTCTATTAATTTCTTTTTGTAAGGACATGAATGATTAATTATTCGGAAATGCAAAAATACAGCATCCTTGATTAATCAATGGATTGTTTGATTGATTTGCTAATTTCTATTTTTTATAAAGTTGTCTATGGATAACTCATGAAATAACCAATTTTTTATAATTAACAATAGGGATATAACTGATGTTTTTTATCGAACTTGTAAAATGTTAATTATCACTATTTAAACGATAAAAATTGTCATTTTAACGATTTTTTATGATCTTAACAGTA
Organism: Nonlabens sp. SY33080; assembly: GCF_011784885.1. Lineage (NCBI taxonomy): Bacteria > Pseudomonadati > Bacteroidota > Flavobacteriia > Flavobacteriales > Flavobacteriaceae > Nonlabens > Nonlabens sp. SY33080. Next base: position 1,556,083 of record NZ_CP050461.1, on the reverse strand, counting down.
ATATTTCTAAACTAGGCATTACATCGAATATATTTATTTATTATCGAATGATTCTATCAAGTTAATAAAAAGAATTATGAATAACACTACTCAGTTTTTTAAAAATATACCGATTGCAAAAAAACAAGCATTTATTAAGGTGCTACTATTTTTTCTATACGGGTTCTTTCTTAATAGTATGTATTCACAAAGTCCTGTAGATTTAAAAAAGACTTTTATTTTTTCTACGGATGATGTTGAGGATGTGTCCAAAACAGTTAATGTCTATAAAAAGATTATTTCATCAAAAAAGAAATCTAAAACTTCACCTTCCTTTACATCCAAAACGGTTACTACTCTAGATCTAAATGGACCATTCCCAGGTAATGATTATAGTTTAGATGTTCTTATTAATTTTATATACCAACCTGCTGCCTTAGACTGGCAACTTGTAACCACATCAGGATCTTTTACCAGTGCAACTATTACATTCTCTCAAAATCCAACTGGTGCTCCTAATGGTGTTTACGATAATGGTCAAGAAAGATTAGTTATATATAATGAAGCAGGAACTGGTATAATTTCCGCTCCGTTTTTAGGAAACACTTCGAATCCAGCCCCATTTGGGCCGTTTAATGTTGTTTATGGTACTAATAGTTTTACTATTACTAGTATAGATGGTATTACCTACAATATAACAGAAACAAATGGTAATCCTATTCTAACCGATAACTTTGAAACTTTTTTATTAAACTTTAGATATTTACATCAAGGTACAGGTGTGGTAACAGAAGCTATACGTTATATGCAAATTAGCGTCACAGATCCTGTTAACACTCTATCTGCGACTACAGAACTATTCCCTCATTATCCACCTGTAGTTATAGATGATACGGCATCAATAACAGCAAATGCTGCGGCACCAATAACGGGTAATTTATTGTCCAACGATACTGATAATTCGCCAAATCCACCAGGAAATGTGTTAAGTGTTGCAGATGTTAATGGATATGTGGCAGAAGTTGGTATGCCTTATAATTCAACCTATGGTACCTTAACTGTTCAAAGCGATGGTTCCTATAGTTATCAGGTAGATACAAGTAACATAGCAGTTCTTGGTATAAGGAATGGTGAGACATTAGAAGATATAATTGCTTACCGAGCAGCAGATGGTCTCGGATTCAGTGATACTGGATTCATTACAGTTACAATTAATGGAGTGACTGAGCCACCAGTAGCAACAGATAATGCAAATTCTGTTATTATAGGTTCTAGTCCTACAGCAACTGGTAATGTTATTACAGACGATGATGGTAATGGTCCGGACAATACAGATAGACCATTTGCAAGGTTTATTTGGGAGAATGAGTTTTCTGCCACAGGTGGTGAAGTTGGATATTCTCCTCCTATAGATGGTGAAAATAGATTAAATACTACAACAGGTGTAACTATATCATTTACATCAACAGATCCTGATAATGTAGGTACTATTAATAGAAATCAAGTTGTTCATCAAACTAGAACAAATGGAGGGCATACGGGATATTTAGGATATCAAATTAATGGTGCTACTAACCCTGTAGCTTCGACAACTACAACAATTGATTTTGATGCTCCAATTGTAAGTTTAAGTTTTGCGGCTTCTGATATAGACCAAGACCAAAGCTTTAATACAACATGGCAAGATCAATTCACCGTGACCGCATTTTTAGATGGGGTTCCTGTGGCCTATAACGCACAGGTTGCAGGAACAGTAATACAAAGTGGGAATTCATTTTATGGAACAGGTTCGGTTCCTGCCTCTGAGGCAATGGGTAATGTAAATTTCTTTTTTCCCGATCCTATAAATCAGGTTGTTATTGAATATAATTATGGCCCTGACGTTACAGTGCCAGATCCTAATCCTCAAATTGCTGCAATAACAGATCTCATTTGGCAAGCAACTGATGTTCCTAGAGTGTCAGAGGTAGATAATGATACAGCAAATGTTGGTAATGTTATTGCAACCACTTATGGATTTATTACAGTTAATTCAGATGGATCTTATACTTACAATGTAGATCCTGCTAATCCAGCGGTCGTGGCATTAAGTCCAGGTTCTACGCTCACAGATACAATTCCTTATCAACTTATAGATTCCTTAGACAACTCAGGTGCAACTTCGGACGCAAACCTGATTATTACAATAATTCAACCAGCCCAAGCAGACGCTAATGATGACGATTTTTCTTCTTCTCCAATTAATGGTACATCAGGTGGGACAACTGCAACAGTGTTTGGTAATGATACCAGTAATGCAGATCCCGCTAATGATGCAAATATTAATGATAACATTAGTATTACTAATGATGGAGGTTTAACAGGTGTCACGATTAATACAGATGGTACTATTAATGTTCCACCAGGAACAGCTGGAGGTTCGTATACAGTAACCTATCAAATTTGTTTAAATTCTCCGGACGACTCGGTATGTGACTCTGCTATTGTTACTATCGAAGTTTTTGAGTCTCCCGTTGCGCAAGATGATGTGAGTGTTGATAATAATGTAGGTGTTACTGTATTTGTAAATCCTTTTGCAGATAATGGTAACGGAATAGATAGTGATCCTGATGGAACCTTAGATCCTACTTCTGTCAGTCTTGTAGTTCCTTCGGGTGTAACCATGATCATTACTGATAGTGATGGGGATTTTATTGGATTTACTGTCCCAGGTGAAGGAACTTGGGAAGTTAATCCGATAAATGGAGAAATAAGTTTTACACCAGAAACAGGTTTCAATGGTTCTCCAACTCCAATTCAATATACAGTCGATGATAATGATGGTTATATTTCCAATCCAGCTTTTGTAACTATAATATACAATATTCCACCAGTAGCAGATGATGAGATTCTATCAGACCAAACGATCAATACACCGATTACGGTAGATGCGTTAGCAGGCGATGATGATCCAGATGGTGATAATGCAAACTTGACAATCACTGAGGTAGAAGGTCAGGCGATATCGGTAGGTTCACCAGTGACATTGGCTGATGGTACGGTAGTAGAATTAAATCCAGATGGGACCTTAAATGTTATTCCAGCGACAGACAGCACAGAGCCAATCAGTTTTGAATACACAGTTGCAGATGAAGACGGTTTAACCGATACAGGTATGGTAGATATAACTTTCACTCAGTTACCACCAGTAGCAGATGATGAGAGTTTAACAGATCAAGCTATAAACACACCTATTAATATCAATGTGTTAGACGGTGATGATGATCCAGACGGCGACAATGCTAATTTGACGATTACCGAGATTATTGATCCAGTAACAGGAGTAGTAACTCCGATAGCACCAGGATCGACAGTAACCTTAAGTGATGGTACTACGGTAACCCTTCAGACAAACGGGACCTTAGATGTTACACCGGCGACAGACAGTACGGAGCCGATTAGTTTTGAGTATACCCTAGAAGATGAAGACGGTTTAACCGATACGGGAATGGTAGATATAACCTTCACTCAGTTACCACCAGTAGCAGATGATGAGATTCTAGCGGACCAGACGATCAATACTCCAGTGACGGTAGATGCGTTAGCTGGCGATAATGATCCAGATGGTGATAATGCAAACTTGACAATTACCGAGGTAGAAGGTCAGGCGATATCGGTAGGTTCACCAGTGACTTTGGCTGATGGTACGGTAGTAGAGTTAAATCCAGACGGAACCTTAAATGTTATTCCAGTAACGGATAGCACTGAGCCGATTAGTTTTGAATACACAGTTGAAGATGAAGACGGTTTAACCGACACGGGCATGGTAGATATAACCTTCACTCAGTTACCACCAGTAGCAGATGATGAGATTCTATCAGATCAGACGATCAATACACCGATTACGGTAGATGCGTTAGCAGGCGATGATGATCCAGATGGCGATAATGCAAACTTGACAATCACTGAGGTAGAAGGTCAGGCGATATTGGTAGGTTCACCAGTGACTTTGGCTGATGGTACGGTAGTAGAGTTAAATCCAGATGGGACCTTAAATGTTATTCCAGCGACAGACAGCACAGAGCCGATCAGTTTTGAATACACAGTTGCAGATGAAGACGGTTTAACTGATACAGGTATGGTAGATATAACTTTCACTCAGTTACCGCCAGTAGCAGATGATGAGAGTTTAACAGATCAAGCTATAAACACACCTATTAATATCAATGTGTTAGACGGTGATGATGATCCAGACGGCGACAATGCTAATTTGACGATTACCGAGATTATTGATCCAGTAACAGGAGTAGTAACTCCGATAGCACCAGGATCGACAGTAACCTTAAGTGATGGTACTACGGTAACCCTTCAGACAAACGGGACCTTAGATGTTACACCGGCGACAGACAGTACGGAGCCGATTAGTTTTGAGTATACCTTAGAAGATGAAGACGGTTTAACCGACACGGGAATGGTAGATATAACCTTCACCCAGTTACCACCAGTAGCAGATGATGAGATTCTATCAGACCAGACGATCAATACTCCAGTGACGGTAGATGCGTTAGCTGGCGATAATGATCCAGATGGTGATAATGCAAACTTGACAATTACCGAGGTAGAAGGTCAGGCGATATCGGTAGGTTCACCAGTGACTTTGGCTGATGGTACGGTAGTAGAGTTAAATCCAGACGGAACCTTAAATGTTATTCCAGTAACGGATAGCACTGAGCCGATTAGTTTTGAATACACAGTTGAAGATGAAGACGGTTTAACCGACACGGGCATGGTAGATATAACTTTCACTCAGTTACCACCAGTAGCAGATGATGAGATTCTATCAGATCAGACGATCAATACACCGATTACGGTAGATGCGTTAGCAGGCGATGATGATCCAGATGGTGATAATGCAAACTTGACAATCACTGAGGTAGAAGGTCAGGCGATATCGGTAGGTTCACCAGTGACATTGGCTGATGGTACGGTAGTAGAATTAAATCCAGATGGGACCTTAAATGTTATTCCAGCGACAGACAGCACAGAGCCAATCAGTTTTGAATACACAGTTGCAGATGAAGACGGTTTAACCGATACAGGTATGGTAGATATAACTTTCACTCAGTTACCACCAGTAGCAGATGATGAGAGTTTAACAGATCAAGCTATAAACACACCTATTAATATCAATGTGTTAGACGGTGATGATGATCCAGACGGCGACAATGCTAATTTGACGATTACCGAGATTATTGATCCAGTAACAGGAGTAGTAACTCCGATAGCACCAGGATCGACAGTAACCTTAAGTGATGGTACTACGGTAACCCTTCAGACAAACGGGACCTTAGATGTTACACCGGCGACAGACAGTACGGAGCCGATTAGTTTTGAGTATACCCTAGAAGATGAAGACGGTTTAACCGATACGGGAATGGTAGATATAACCTTCACTCAGTTACCACCAGTAGCAGATGATGAGATTCTAGCGGACCAGACGATCAATACTCCAGTGACGGTAGATGCGTTAGCTGGCGATAATGATCCAGATGGTGATAATGCAAACTTGACAATTACCGAGGTAGAAGGTCAGGCGATATCGGTAGGTTTATCAGTGACTTAGCCGATGGTACGGTAGTAGAGTTAAATCCAGACGGAACCTTAAATGTTATTCCAGTAACGGATAGCACTGAGCCGATTAGTTTTGAATACACAGTTGAAGATGAAGACGGTTTAACCGACACGGGCATGGTAGATATAACCTTCACTCAGTTACCACCAGTAGCAGATGATGAGATTCTATCAGATCAGACGATCAATACACCGATTACGGTAGATGCGTTAGCAGGCGATGATGATCCAGATGGTGATAATGCAAACTTGACAATCACTGAGGTAGAAGGTCAGGCGATATCGGTAGGTTCACCAGTGACATTGGCTGATGGTACGGTAGTAGAATTAAATCCAGATGGGACCTTAAATGTTATTCCAGCGACAGACAGCACAGAGCCAATCAGTTTTGAATACACAGTTGCAGATGAAGACGGTTTAACCGATACAGGTATGGTAGATATAACTTTCACTCAGTTACCACCAGTAGCAGATGATGAGAGTTTAACAGATCAAGCTATAAACACACCTATTAATATCAATGTGTTAGACGGTGATGATGATCCAGACGGCGACAATGCTAATTTGACGATTACCGAGATTATTGATCCAGTAACAGGAGTAGTAACTCCGATAGCACCAGGATCGACAGTAACCTTAAGTGATGGTACTACGGTAACCCTTCAGACAAACGGGACCTTAGATGTTACACCGGCGACAGACAGTACGGAGCCGATTAGTTTTGAGTATACCCTAGAAGATGAAGACGGTTTAACCGATACGGGAATGGTAGATATAACCTTCACTCAGTTACCACCAGTAGCAGATGATGAGATTCTATCAGACCAGACGATCAATACTCCAGTGACGGTAGATGCGTTAGCTGGCGATAATGATCCAGATGGTGATAATGCAAACTTGACAATTACCGAGGTAGAAGGTCAGGCGATATCGGTAGGTTCACCAGTGACTTTGGCTGATGGTACGGTAGTAGAGTTAAATCCAGACGGAACCTTAAATGTTATTCCAGTAACGGATAGCACTGAGCCGATTAGTTTTGAATACACAGTTGAAGATGAAGACGGTTTAACCGACACGGGCATGGTAGATATAACCTTCACTCAGTTACCACCAGTAGCAGATGATGAGATTCTATCAGATCAGACGATCAATACACCGATTACGGTAGATGCGTTAGCAGGCGATGATGATCCAGATGGCGATAATGCAAACTTGACAATCACTGAGGTAGAAGGTCAGGCGATATTGGTAGGTTCACCAGTGACATTGGCTGATGGTACGGTAGTAGAATTAAATCCAGATGGGACCTTAAATGTTATTCCAGCGACAGACAGCACAGAGCCAATCAGTTTTGAATACACAGTTGCAGATGAAGACGGTTTAACCGATACAGGTATGGTAGATATAACTTTCACTCAGTTACCACCAGTAGCAGATGATGAGAGTTTAACAGATCAAGCTATAAACACACCTATTAATATCAATGTGTTAGACGGTGATGATGATCCAGACGGCGACAATGCTAATTTGACGATTACCGAGATTATTGATCCAGTAACAGGAGTAGTAACTCCGATAGCACCAGGATCGACAGTAACCTTAAGTGATGGTACTACGGTAACCCTTCAGACAAACGGGACCTTAGATGTTACACCGGCGACAGACAGTACGGAGCCGATTAGTTTTGAGTATACCTTAGAAGATGAAGACGGTTTAACCGACACGGGAATGGTAGATATAACCTTCACCAGTTACCACCAGTAGCAGATGATGAGATTCTAGCGGATCAGACGGTCAATACTCCAGTGACGGTAGATGCGTTAGCTGGCGATAATGATCCAGATGGTGATAATGCAAACTTGACAATTACCGAGGTAGAAGGTCAGGCGATATCGGTAGGTTCACCAGTGACTTTGGCTGATGGTACGGTAGTAGAGTTAAATCCAGACGGAACCTTAAATGTTATTCCAGTAACGGATAGCACTGAGCCGATTAGTTTTGAATACACAGTTGAAGATGAAGACGGTTTAACCGACACGGGCATGGTAGATATAACTTTCACTCAGTTACCACCAGTAGCAGATGATGAGATTCTATCAGATCAGACGATCAATACACCGATTACGGTAGATGCGTTAGCAGGCGATGATGATCCAGATGGTGATAATGCAAACTTGACAATCACTGAGGTAGAAGGTCAGGCGATATCGGTAGGTTCACCAGTGACATTGGCTGATGGTACGGTAGTAGAATTAAATCCAGATGGGACCTTAAATGTTATTCCAGCGACAGACAGCACAGAGCCAATCAGTTTTGAATACACAGTTGCAGATGAAGACGGTTTAACCGATACAGGTATGGTAGATATAACTTTCACTCAGTTACCACCAGTAGCAGATGATGAGAGTTTAACAGATCAAGCTATAAACACACCTATTAATATCAATGTGTTAGACGGTGATGATGATCCAGACGGCGACAATGCTAATTTGACGATTACCGAGATTATTGATCCAGTAACAGGAGTAGTAACTCCGATAGCACCAGGATCGACAGTAACCTTAAGTGATGGTACTACGGTAACCCTTCAGACAAACGGGACCTTAGATGTTACACCGGCGACAGACAGTACGGAGCCGATTAGTTTTGAGTATACCCTAGAAGATGAAGACGGTTTAACCGATACGGGAATGGTAGATATAACCTTCACTCAGTTACCACCAGTAGCAGATGATGAGATTCTAGCGGACCAGACGATCAATACTCCAGTGACGGTAGATGCGTTAGCTGGCGATAATGATCCAGATGGTGATAATGCAAACTTGACAATTACCGAGGTAGAAGGTCAGGCGATATCGGTAGGTTTATCAGTGACTTAGCCGATGGTACGGTAGTAGAGTTAAATCCAGACGGAACCTTAAATGTTATTCCAGTAACGGATAGCACTGAGCCGATTAGTTTTGAATACACAGTTGAAGATGAAGACGGTTTAACCGACACGGGCATGGTAGATATAACCTTCACTCAGTTACCACCAGTAGCAGATGATGAGATTCTATCAGATCAGACGATCAATACACCGATTACGGTAGATGCGTTAGCAGGCGATGATGATCCAGATGGTGATAATGCAAACTTGACAATCACTGAGGTAGAAGGTCAGGCGATATCGGTAGGTTCACCAGTGACATTGGCTGATGGTACGGTAGTAGAATTAAATCCAGATGGGACCTTAAATGTTATTCCAGCGACAGACAGCACAGAGCCAATCAGTTTTGAATACACAGTTGCAGATGAAGACGGTTTAACCGATACAGGTATGGTAGATATAACTTTCACTCAGTTACCACCAGTAGCAGATGATGAGAGTTTAACAGATCAAGCTATAAACACACCTATTAATATCAATGTGTTAGACGGTGATGATGATCCAGACGGCGACAATGCTAATTTGACGATTACCGAGATTATTGATCCAGTAACAGGAGTAGTAACTCCGATAGCACCAGGATCGACAGTAACCTTAAGTGATGGTACTACGGTAACCCTTCAGACAAACGGGACCTTAGATGTTACACCGGCGACAGACAGTACGGAGCCGATTAGTTTTGAGTATACCTTAGAAGATGAAGACGGTTTAACCGACACGGGAATGGTAGATATAACCTTCACCAGTTACCACCAGTAGCAGATGATGAGATTCTATCAGACCAGACGATCAATACTCCAGTGACGGTAGATGCGTTAGCTGGCGATAATGATCCAGATGGTGATAATGCAAACTTGACAATTACCGAGGTAGAAGGTCAGGCGATATCGGTAGGTTCACCAGTGACTTTGGCTGATGGTACGGTAGTAGAGTTAAATCCAGACGGAACCTTAAATGTTATTCCAGTAACGGATAGCACTGAGCCGATTAGTTTTGAATACACAGTTGAAGATGAAGACGGTTTAACCGACACGGGCATGGTAGATATAACTTTCACTCAGTTACCACCAGTAGCAGATGATGAGATTCTATCAGATCAGACGATCAATACACCGATTACGGTAGATGCGTTAGCAGGCGATGATGATCCAGATGGTGATAATGCAAACTTGACAATCACTGAGGTAGAAGGTCAGGCGATATCGGTAGGTTCACCAGTGACATTGGCTGATGGTACGGTAGTAGAATTAAATCCAGATGGGACCTTAAATGTTATTCCAGCGACAGACAGCACAGAGCCAATCAGTTTTGAATACACAGTTGCAGATGAAGACGGTTTAACCGATACAGGTATGGTAGATATAACTTTCACTCAGTTACCACCAGTAGCAGATGATGAGAGTTTAACAGATCAAGCTATAAACACACCTATTAATATCAATGTGTTAGACGGTGATGATGATCCAGACGGCGACAATGCTAATTTGACGATTACCGAGATTATTGATCCAGTAACAGGAGTAGTAACTCCGATAGCACCAGGATCGACAGTAACCTTAAGTGATGGTACTACGGTAACCCTTCAGACAAACGGGACCTTAGATGTTACACCGGCGACAGACAGTACGGAGCCGATTAGTTTTGAGTATACCCTAGAAGATGAAGACGGTTTAACCGATACGGGAATGGTAGATATAACCTTCACTCAGTTACCACCAGTAGCAGATGATGAGATTCTAGCGGACCAGACGATCAATACTCCAGTGACGGTAGATGCGTTAGCTGGCGATAATGATCCAGATGGTGATAATGCAAACTTGACAATTACCGAGGTAGAAGGTCAGGCGATATCGGTAGGTTTATCAGTGACCTTAGCCGATGGTACGGTAGTAGAGTTAAATCCAGACGGAACCTTAAATGTTATTCCAGTAACGGATAGCACTGAGCCGATTAGTTTTGAATACACAGTTGAAGATGAAGACGGTTTAACCGACACGGGCATGGTAGATATAACCTTCACTCAGTTACCACCAGTAGCAGATGATGAGATTCTATCAGATCAGACGATCAATACACCGATTACGGTAGATGCGTTAGCAGGCGATGATGATCCAGATGGTGATAATGCAAACTTGACAATCACTGAGGTAGAAGGTCAGGCGATATCGGTAGGTTCACCAGTGACATTGGCTGATGGTACGGTAGTAGAATTAAATCCAGATGGGACCTTAAATGTTATTCCAGCGACAGACAGCACAGAGCCAATCAGTTTTGAATACACAGTTGCAGATGAAGACGGTTTAACCGATACAGGTATGGTAGATATAACTTTCACTCAGTTACCACCAGTAGCAGATGATGAGAGTTTAACAGATCAAGCTATAAACACACCTATTAATATCAATGTGTTAGACGGTGATGATGATCCAGACGGCGACAATGCTAATTTGACGATTACCGAGATTATTGATCCAGTAACAGGAGTAGTAACTCCGATAGCACCAGGATCGACAGTAACCTTAAGTGATGGTACTACGGTAACCCTTCAGACAAACGGGACCTTAGATGTTACACCGGCGACAGACAGTACGGAGCCGATTAGTTTTGAGTATACCTTAGAAGATGAAGACGGTTTAACCGACACGGGAATGGTAGATATAACCTTCACCCAGTTACCACCAGTAGCAGATGATGAGATTCTATCAGACCAGACGATCAATACTCCAGTGACGGTAGATGCGTTAGCTGGCGATAATGATCCAGATGGTGATAATGCAAACTTGACAATTACCGAGGTAGAAGGTCAGGCGATATCGGTAGGTTCACCAGTGACTTTGGCTGATGGTACGGTAGTAGAGTTAAATCCAGACGGAACCTTAAATGTTATTCCAGTAACGGATAGCACTGAGCCGATTAGTTTTGAATACACAGTTGAAGATGAAGACGGTTTAACCGACACGGGCATGGTAGATATAACTTTCACTCAGTTACCACCAGTAGCAGATGATGAGATTCTATCAGATCAGACGATCAATACACCGATTACGGTAGATGCGTTAGCAGGCGATGATGATCCAGATGGTGATAATGCAAACTTGACAATCACTGAGGTAGAAGGTCAGGCGATATCGGTAGGTTCACCAGTGACATTGGCTGATGGTACGGTAGTAGAATTAAATCCAGATGGGACCTTAAATGTTATTCCAGCGACAGACAGCACAGAGCCAATCAGTTTTGAATACACAGTTGCAGATGAAGACGGTTTAACCGATACAGGTATGGTAGATATAACTTTCACTCAGTTACCACCAGTAGCAGATGATGAGAGTTTAACAGATCAAGCTATAAACACACCTATTAATATCAATGTGTTAGACGGTGATGATGATCCAGACGGCGACAATGCTAATTTGACGATTACCGAGATTGTTGATCCAGTAACAGGAGTAGTAACTCCGATAGCACCAGGATCGACAGTAACCTTAAGTGATGGTACTACGGTAACCCTTCAGACAAACGGGACCTTAGATGTTACACCGGCGACAGACAGTACGGAGCCGATTAGTTTTGAGTATACCCTAGAAGATGAAGACGGTTTAACCGATACGGGAATGGTAGATATAACCTTCACCCAGTTACCACCAGTAGCAGATGATGAGATTCTAGCGGATCAGACGGTCAATACTCCAGTGACGGTAGATGCGTTAGCTGGCGATAATGATCCAGATGGTGATAATGCAAACTTAACAATTACCGAGGTAGAAGGTCAGGCGATATCGGTAGGTTCACCAGTGACTTTGGCTGATGGTACGGTAGTAGAGTTAAATCCAGACGGAACCTTAAATGTTATTCCAGTAACGGATAGCACTGAGCCGATTAGTTTTGAATACACAGTTGAAGATGAAGACGGTTTAACCGACACGGGCATGGTAGATATAACCTTCACTCAGTTACCACCAGTAGCAGATGATGAGATTCTATCAGATCAGACGATCAATACACCGATTACGGTAGATGCGTTAGCAGGCGATGATGATCCAGATGGCGATAATGCAAACTTGACAATCACTGAGGTAGAAGGTCAGGCGATATCGGTAGGTTCACCAGTGACTTTGGCTGATGGTACGGTAGTAGAGTTAAATCCAGATGGAACCTTAAATGTTATTCCAGCGACAGACAGCACAGAGCCAATCAGTTTTGAATACACAGTTGCAGATGAAGACGGCTTAACTGATACAGGTATGGTAGATATAACTTTCACTCAGTTACCACCAGTAGCAGATGATGAAGTAGCTACTACAGATACAGAAACCTTGATCAATATCAGTGTATTAGACGGTGATGATGATCCAGACGGCGACAATGCTAATTTGACGATTACCGAGATCATCGATCCAGCAACAGGAGTAGTAACTCCGATAGCACCAGGATCTACAGTAACCTTAAGTGATGGTACTACGGTAACACTTCAAACTAATGGAACATTAGACGTTACGCCTGGATCAAATTTAACAAGTGTTAGTTTTGACTATACGCTAGAAGATGAAGATGGATTAACTGATGTAGGTAATGTATCCATAACTGTTGTTATTGATTGTGACGATGTAACATCTGGAACGGTTGATGTCTGTCTAATTTTGACCAGCGATCCAGCAAACTCAATTGGTTTTGAGGACTGTGATGGTGACGGTGTTACTAATTCTGCAGAATGCGCAGACGGAACGGATCCAAACGATGCGTGTAGTTATGATCCAGCAAGTGTAACAGTATCAGTAACAAGTGGTGTAGATTGTGACGGAGATGGAGTAACGGATGCTGATGAGATAGCAGCAGGAACCGATCCAAACGATGCATGTAGCTACAACGTAGCAGATATTACGGTATCAGTTACTAGCACAGTAGACTGTGATGGCGATGGAGTGATAGATGCCGATGAGATTGCAGACGGAACCGATCCAAACGATGCTTGTAGTTATAACGTAAGTAGCGTAACTGTACCAGTAACCAGCACAGTAGACTGTGATGGAGATGGAGTAATCGATGCTGATGAGATCAATGGTCCAGATGGAGATCCAGGTACACCAGATGGTACTAACCCTAACGATCCATGTGATTACAACTTGTCACAAATAACAGTAGCAGTAACAAGCACAGTAGACTGTGATGGAGATGGAGTAACCGATGCTGATGAGATAGCAGACGGAACCGATCCAAACGATGCGTGTAGTTATGATCCAGCAAGTGTGACTTTAGCAGTAACAAGTGGTGTAGATTGTGACGGAGATGGAGTAACTGACGCTGATGAGATAGCCGCAGGAACCGATCCAAACGATGCATGTAGTTATAATGTTGCAGATATTACAGTATCAGTTACTAGCACAGTAGACTGTGATGGCGATGGAGTGATAGATGCCGATGAGATTGCAGACGGAACCGATCCAAACGATGCTTGTGATTATGATCAAGGTAGTATTACAGTTCCAGTGACCAGCACAGTTGATTGTGATGGAGATGGAGTAACGGATGCTGATGAGATCAATGGTCCAGATGGAGATCCAAGTACACCAGATGGAACTAACCCTAACGATCCGTGTGATTACAACGTGTCACAGATAACAGTATCAGTAACGAGCACAGTAGATTGTGATGGAGATGGAGTAACGGATGCTGATGAGATAGCAGATGGAACTGATCCGAACGATGCGTGTAGTTATGATCCAGCAAGTGTAACAGTAGCGGTAACAAGTGGAGTAGATTGTGACGGAGATGGAGTAACTGACGCTGATGAGATAGCTGCAGGAACCGACCCGAACGATGCGTGTAGTTACAATGTTGTAGATATTACTGTAGCAGTAACAAGTACTGTAGACTGTGATGGAGATGGAGTGACAGATGCTGATGAGATTGCAGACGGAACCGATCCAAACGATGCTTGTAGTTATAACGTAAGTAGCGTAACTGTACCAGTAACCAGCACAGTAGATTGTGACGGCGATGGAGTAACTGATGCCGATGAGATCAATGGTCCAGATGGAGATCCAGGTACACCAGATGGTACCAACCCTAACGATCCATGTGATTACAACGTGTCACAAATAACAGTAGCAGTAACAAGCACAGTAGATTGTGATGGCGATGGAGTAACCGATGCTAATGAGATAGCAGACGGAACTGATCCAAACGATGCGTGTAGTTATGATCCAGCAAGTGTAACAGTATCAGTAACAAGTGGAGTAGATTGTGACGGAGATGGAGTAACGGATGCTGATGAGATAGCAGCAGGAACCGATCCAAACGATGCATGTAGCTACAATGTTGCAGATATTACGGTATCAGTTACTAGCACAGTAGACTGTGATGGAGATGGTGTGATAGATGCCGATGAGATTGCAGACGGAACCGATCCAAACGATGCTTGTAGTTATAACGTAAGTAGCGTAACTGTACCAGTAACCAGCACAGTAGACTGTGATGGAGATGGAGTAATCGATGCTGATGAGATCAATGGTCCAGATGGAGATCCAGGTACACCAGATGGTACTAACCCTAACGATCCATGTGATTACAACTTGTCACAAATAACAGTAGCAGTAACAAGCACAGTAGACTGTGATGGAGATGGAGTAACCGATGCTGATGAGATAGCAGACGGAACCGATCCAAACGATGCGTGTAGTTATGATCCAGCAAGTGTGACTTTAGCAGTAACAAGTGGTGTAGATTGTGACGGAGATGGAGTAACTGACGCTGATGAGATAGCCGCAGGAACCGATCCAAACGATGCATGTAGTTATAATGTTGCAGATATTACAGTATCAGTTACTAGCACAGTAGACTGTGATGGCGATGGAGTGATAGATGCCGATGAGATTGCAGACGGAACCGATCCAAACGATGCTTGTGATTATGATCAAGGTAGTATTACAGTTCCAGTGACCAGCACAGTTGATTGTGATGGAGATGGAGTAACGGATGCTGATGAGATCAATGGTCCAGATGGAGATCCAAGTACACCAGATGGAACTAACCCTAACGATCCGTGTGATTACAACGTGTCACAAATAACAGTAGCAGTAACGAGCACAGTAGATTGTGATGGAGATGGAGTGACCGATGCTGATGAGATAGCAGATGGAACCGATCCAAACGATGCGTGTAGTTATGATCCAGCAAGTGTAACAGTAGCAGTAACAAGTGGTGTAGATTGTGACGGAGATGGAGTAACGGATGCTGATGAGATAGCAGCAGGAACCGATCCAAACGTTGCATGTAGCTACAATGTTGCAGATATTACGGTATCAGTTACTAGCACAGTAGACTGTGATGGCGATGGAGTGATAGATGCCGATGAGATTGCAGACGGGACCGATCCAAACGATGCTTGTAGTTATAACGTAAGTAGCGTAACTGTACCAGTAATCAGCACAGTAGATTGTGACGGCGATGGAGTAACCGATGCTGATGAGATCAATGGTCTAGATGGAGATCCAGGCACACCAGATGGTACCAACCCTAACGATCCATGTGATTACAACGTATCACAAATAACGGTAGCAGTTACAAGCACAGTAGATTGTGATGGAGATGGAGTAACGGATGCTGATGAGATAGCAGATGGAACTGATCCGAACGATGCGTGTAGTTATGATCCAGCAAGTGTAACAGTAGCGGTAACAAGTGGAGTAGATTGTGACGGAGATGGAGTAACTGACGCTGATGAGATAGCTGCAGGAACCGACCCGAACGATGCGTGTAGTTACAATGTTGTAGATATTACTGTAGCAGTAACAAGTACTGTAGACTGTGATGGAGATGGAGTGACAGATGCTGATGAGATTGCAGACGGAACCGATCCAAACGATGCTTGTAGTTATAATGTAAGTAGCGTAACTGTACCAGTAACCAGCACAGTAGATTGTGACGGCGATGGAGTAACTGATGCCGATGAGATCAATGGTCCAGATGGAGATCCAGGTACACCAGATGGTACTAACCCTAACGATCCATGTGATTACAACGTGTCACAAATAACAGTAGTAGTAACAAGCACAGTAGATTGTGATGGCGATGGAGTAACCGATGCTGATGAGATAGCAGACGGAACCGATCCAAACAATGCGTGTAGTTATGATCCAGCAAGTGTAACAGTATCAGTAACAAGTGGAGTAGATTGTGATGGAGACGGAGTAACGGATGCTGATGAGATATCAAACGGAACCGATCCAAACGATCCATGTAGTTACAATGTTGTAGATATTACTGTAGCAGTAACAAGTACTGTAGACTGTGATGGAGATGGAGTGACAGATGCTGATGAGATTGCAGACGGAACCGATCCAAACGATGCTTGTAGTTATAACGTAAGTAGCGTAACTGTACCAGTAACCAGCACAGTAGATTGTGACGGCGATGGAGTAACTGATGCCGATGAGATCAATGGTCCAGATGGAGATCCAGGTACACCAGATGGTACTAACCCTAACGATCCATGTGATTACAACTTGTCACAAATAACAGTAGCAGTAACCAGCACAGTAGATTGTGATGGCGATGGAGTAACCGATGCTGATGAGATAGCAGATGGAACCGATCCAAACGATGCGTGTGATTATGATCAAGGTAGTATTACAGTTCCAGTGACCAGCACAGTAGATTGTGATGGAGATGGAGTAACGGATGCTGATGAGATTAATGGTCCAGATGGAGATCCAAGTACACCAGATGGAACTAACCCTAACGATCCGTGTGATTACAACGTGTCACAGATAACAGTATCAGTAACGAGCACAGTAGATTGTGATGGAGATGGAGTGATAGATGCCGATGAGATTGCAGACGGAACCGATCCAAACGATCCTTGTGATTTTGATCAAGGTAGTATTACAGTTCCAGTGACCAGCACAGTTGATTGTGATGGAGATGGAGTAACGGATGCTGATGAGATCAATGGTCCAGATGGAGATCCAAGTACACCAGATGGAACTAACCCTAACGATCCGTGTGATTACAACGTGTCACAAATAACAGTAGCAGTAACCAGCACAGTAGATTGTGATGGAGATGGAGTAACCGATGCTGATGAGATAGCAGACGGAACTGATCCAAACGATCCGTGTGATTTAAATGTTGGAAGTATTACGGTTGCTCAATCAGGAGACTATTTGTCAGCAGACTGTGATGGTGATGGAGTGACTAATGGAGACGAATTAACAGCAGGAACAGATCCTAATGACCCATGTGATTACGATGCATCACAACAGGATGTGTCTGTTACTTCTCCAGCGTGGCAAGGTGCTGATTGTGATGGTGACGGTGTTTCAAACGGTACCGAATTAAATGATGGATCCGACCCACAAGATCCTTGTAATTATGATGTGAACAGCCAAGATTTAACATTAGTAACATCAGTTTGGAATGCGCTAGACTGTGATGGTGATGGTGTTACTAACGGTGATGAAATAATCGATGGGACTGATCCAATTGATCCTTGTGATCTAATAGTAGGAAGTATTACTTTAACTCAAGGAGGCGATTTTCTAGATGCAGATTGTGACGGTGATGGAGTTACTAATGGTGATGAGATCGCAGACGGTACTGATCTAAATGACCCTTGTGATTATCTTACCACTAGTCAGACAATAACTCCAAGTGATGAATGGGCTATGTTAGATTGTGATGGTGATGGAGTAACTAACGGACAGGAATTAATAGACGGGACTGATTCTCAAGATCCATGTGATTATGACTCAATATCACAAGACGTAAGTCTAGCATCAGGAGCATGGGATGCCTTAGATTGTGATGGAGATGGCGTATCCAATATTGATGAATTATTCCCTCCAAACGGTGGAGATCCTACAGATCCACAAGATCCATGTAGCGTTAATCTAGATGATCAATCAACAACACCTTCTCAAGAATGGTTAGATGCAGATTGTGATATGGATAATGTTCCAAATGGAGTGGAACTTACAAGAGGCGATACAGATGGAGATGGTGTTCCAGATGTTTTTGATACCGATGATGATGGAGATGGTGTAGATACGATTTTTGAAGACTATGATGGTGATAATGATCCTACCGATCAAGACTCTGATGGAGATGGCATACCAGACTACCTAGATACAGACGATGATGGCGATGGAATTGATACTATGGATGAAGGGCCAAATCCAGATGGAGATGGTAATCCAAACACAGGAGATACTAGTGATATCGATGGTGATGGAATTCCAGATTATCTAGATTCAGATCCACGTCGAATAAGAGTATGGAATGCAGTTACGCCTAATGAGGATGGTAGAAATGATTATTTCATATTAGAAGGAATTGAGAATTTTGAGAATACAGTTCATATCTATAATAGATGGGGTATTGAGGTTTATAACACTGAGAATTACGATAATGAAACTCGTAGGTTTGAAGGTGTTTCAGAAGGACGAGTTACTGTCGAGCAAGGTGAGAAATTACCGACTGGTACATACTTCTATGTAGTAGAATATATAGATGATTTTGGGAAAACTCAGAAATTGGCCGGTTATTTATACATCAGATAAAATGAAAATAAATCTAGGCTTAGATGGAAGTCTAAGTCTAGATTAATTATTAAGAATACAAGCATGAAAAAATTAATAGTTGTCTTTGTTTTTTTCGCTTTCGCGAAAGCGTTAACAGCTCAACAGGATCCACAGTACAGTCAGTATATGTATAATCCGATAGTTATAAATCCGGCCTATGCTGGTAATCGCGGTGTAGCGAGTATAGTTGGATTACATCGTAGTCAATGGGTTGGATTGGATGGAGCACCACGCACACAAACTTTGTCGTTTCATACTCCTATTGCCAATAGTAGAGTAGGGTTAGGTTTGAGTGTTGTGAATGACGAAATAGGACCAGCTGATGAGACCTATGTAGCGGCAGATTTTAGTTATACGATTCCCGTAGGAGACGAGGCAAGATTAAGCTTTGGACTTAAGGGAGGAATCCACGTGTTAAATGTTGATTTTAATAAGCTAAATATTTTTGATCCAGGAGATCCTAGATTGAGTGAGAATGTAGACAATAGATTGTCACCTACTGTAGGATTAGGACTGTATTATCATACGGAGAGGTTTTACGTAGGATTGAGTTCGCCTAATTTATTACAGACGGATCATTTTGATGAAGATAACGACACGAGTTCAGCCACGTTTATAGCAGAGGAGCGTATACACTTATTTGGAACCGTGGGATATGTTTTTGATTTAAATGATAACATTAAGTTCAAACCAGCTGGACTAGTAAAGATGGTACAAGGAGCACCTTTACAGGTTGACTTAACGGCAAATTTCTTATTCAACGATAAGTTCACAGTAGGAGCGGCCTATAGATGGAGTGCTGCTGTTACTGGATTAGTAGGATTTCAAATAAGTGATCAAATGATGATAGGATTTGCCTATGATCGCGAGACTACAGAATTAGGTAATGCGATATACAACGACGGTAGTTATGAATTATTCTTGCGATTTGAATTGTTCAACAGCTACGATAGAATTATCACGCCAAGATTCTTTTAATAAAATTAAAAAGTTACAATGAAATATTTAATTGTTATACTAGGATTAGTTTCCACGATATCTCTCGCTCAAGATAGAAATGTAATAGAGCCAGATAAAGTATATGATGAGTATGCTTTTATAGATGCACAACAAATGTATTTAAATATGGTGGAGGACGGTTACGGGACAAGTAATGTCTATAAAAAATTAGGAGATACTTATTACTTCAATAACGACTATTCAAATTCACACAAATGGTATACAAAACTATTTGAGAATAACGATGGGGCGATAGAAAGTGAATACTATTTTAGATATGTTCAAAGTTTAAAAGCGGTAAAGGATTACGATAAGGCTGATGCGTTATTAATAGAGTATCAAAAAATTAAAGGAGCTGATTCTTTTACTGAAATTTTTGTAAACGATAAAAATTATCTTGAGATGATTGAACTTCAATCATGGAGATATAACATTAAAAATTTAGAGATAAATAGTGAGTCTCAGGAATTTGGAACCGCTTATCTTAATGGGAGTAATGAAGTGGTATATGCAAGTTCAAAGGATTCTGCTTCTATGATTAACAGACGTCATAAATGGAGTGAACGACAGTTTTTAGATTTATATGTTGCTCAAATTGATAGTGCAAGTTTAGAACTTGTTAATCCTAGAAAATTTGGAAATGGCGATCAAAAATTGAATACTAAATTTCATGAAAGTAATGCAGTATTCACGAAAGACGGTCAAACGATCTATTACACCAGCAATAATTATTTCAATAAAAAGTATAAGAAAAGCAAAGATGAAATAAATAAGTTGAAAATATTTAGAGCTAGTAAAACAGAAGACGGATGGGGAAATATAGAAGAACTAGCAATCAATAGTGACGAGTGGTCAACAGCTCACCCAGCTTTAAATGAAGAAGAATCTAGGTTGTATTTCTCTAGCGATAGACCTGGAAGTGTAACAGGTTTGGATGGAAAGAGTAGTTCAGATATCTGGTATGTTGAAATAGATTCGACAGGCACCTTATCAGAGCCTGTGAATCTTACTGCTGTAAATACAATAGGAAAGGAGTTATTCCCATTTATTTCAGAAAAAGAGGATCTTTATTTTTCATCTACGGGACACATGGGATTAGGAGGATTAGATGTTTTTGTGACTTCACTTGCAGAAGCCCATGATAGCGAAAAGTTAAAAATCACCAATGTAGGAAAACCAATTAATAGTTCTTACGATGACTTTTCATTTGTCATTAAGGATAGCACTATGACGGGTTACTTTAGTTCAAATAGAAAATCAGGACAAGGTCTTGATGATATATATAGTTTAAGGCAAAACAAGCCTTTAGCTTGTAAGGACGAAATAGTAGGAGTAGTAACAGATGAAGAAACGGGAGAATTGATCCCAGGAGCAACCGTTGTTCTTTTAGATGTAGATAATAACGAGGTAGAACGAGTAATTGTTAAAAAGGACGCGGCCTATTCCTTTACAGTGCTATGTGAATCAACATATTCTATCCAAGCATCCAAAGAAGAGTATGCTCCTTCCGATGCAGTGACAACGACGCCAGATGTTATTGCTACGATAGTATTACCTATATCTTTAAAAAGATCTATTGATGATAAAATCCAAAAATTCCAAGTCGGTGATGATCTAGCTAGCGTGCTCGATATACCTATGATATATTTTGACTTTGATAAATCTAATATAAGACCTGATGCAGAAGTTGAACTGCAAAAAGTGTTACAATTTATGAAGGCATTTCCTACTGTTAAAGTAGATATTAGATCCCATACAGATAGCCGTGCGCCAGATTTATATAATATGAAATTAAGTGATCGCAGAGCCAAGTCTACTAGGGCTTATTTAATAATGAAAGGAATCAATGCAGATAGATTGACAGCTCAAGGTTATGGAGAATTTCAATTGGTTAACGAATGTTCAAATGGTGTTGATTGTACCGAGGAGCAACATCAACTTAACAGAAGATCTGAGTTTATCGTGGTAGGTAAATAATTAAATTAATCTTATAGCTGCAGTTTTAATTCTATTATTGAATATACATTTTCTAAATATGTTATTCCTATGCTTTGTTGGGCCATTGTAAAGGTTTTAGGAGAAAATGTTTCAATAATTAAAGTTTGACTGCGGCTTTTAACTGCTAGTTGCTTGTTCATTATATTTGTGAAATACAAAAGGTAAATCATGATTACACTTAAAGATTTAGCCAGCACTCTAGGTGTTTCAGTATCTACTGTTTCTAAGGCATTAAAGGATAGTCCAGAAATTAGTCAGGATACTATTAAAAGAGTGAAAGAAATCGCAAAAGAATTAAATTATCGCCCAAATACACTAGCACTTAGTTTAAAAAATAGACAAACTAAAACCTTAGGTGTAATCATTCCAGATATCTTAAACCCTTTCTTTGCAAACACCTTATACGGGATTGAGCAACAGGCAAATAAATTGGGGTATAATATTATTACATGTATCTCAAATGAGTCCTTTACAAAAGAAAATGACTCGATAAACTTATTGTCAAATGGTAGTGTTGATGGATTTATACTCTCAATTTCACAAGAGACCCAGGCCAAAGATGATTTAAACCACCTGAAAGATTTACTTAGACAAGATGTTCCTATAGTAATGTTTGATAGGACCTCACAATCGATTGAATGTGATAAGGTGGTAATAGACGACTTTATGTCGACCTTCAACGCTGTTAATATGTTCATTGAAGAAGGTCGTAGGAAGATAATACTTATAAATACTTTAGGTGATTTAAGCGTTGCAAAACTTAGGGTTTTAGGATATAAAACCGCTCTAGAAAAATCAAGTAATACTAATCAAGAACCTATCATCATCAATGTTGACAATGCAAAAGATGTAAGAGGATACATAAAAAATATGTGTGAAGTACATCCTGATGTTGATGGAGTCCTATGTATTGATAATAAATCGGGATTAGTAGCGGTAAGCGCTCTTAATAGACTCAATTATAACATTCCTAAAGACGTATCAATTGTAGGTTTCTCTAGCGAGGAATTTTCATATTTGTCGGATCCTGTTCTATCTACAGTTACTCAACACGGTGAAGAAATAGGTGCCGTTGCGGTAGATATGCTAGTTGATCGTTTAACTGGGAACAAGAAAAAACCAGTTTCTACAACTACAGTAGATTTTACGATTGATCACAGAGGAACTACCCTAAAAAAGTCCTAGATCGGGATATTCAATCAGTGATTTATCATCAATTCTCTTAACAAATTACTAAGAGGTTGATTAAACTTCTTTTGTAAATTTGAAACAAAATTTTATAAATGGAGCAAGTCATACTGGTAAATGAAAACGATGAAAAAGTAGGCCTTATGGAAAAAATTGAGGCCCATGAAAAAGCATTATTGCATCGTGCGTTTTCCGTATTTGTAGTAAATGATAAGCAACAAATTATGTTGCAGCAACGAGCATTACACAAGTATCATTCACCAGGCTTATGGACTAACACATGTTGTAGTCATCAACGAGATGGTGAGACTAATATTGAAGCAGGTAAAAGAAGATTACAAGAGGAAATGGGATTTTCTACAGAGCTTAAAGAGCTTTTCAATTTCATATACATAGCTCCGTTTGATAATGGCCTTACAGAACACGAATTAGATCACGTGATGATAGGTTACTACAATAACGAGCCTGTAATTAATCCAGATGAAGTGGCAGCTTATAAATGGATGACAGCTCAAGAAATTAAAACTCATATGGATGAAAATCCACATGAGTATACAGCTTGGTTCAAAATTATTTTTGATAAATATTACAAATTCATCTCATGAGATTAACAGCATATCGTAAAGCGCATTTTAATGCAGCACATAGACTGTTTAGACCAGATTGGTCTAGTGAACAAAACGAATCAATATTTGGGAAATGTAGCAATCCACATTTTCACGGTCACAATTACGAATTAGAAGTAGGTGTGACAGGTGAAGTTGATCCAGAAACTGGTTATTTGATTGATTTGAAAATACTTAAAGATATCATCAAAGAACAAGTAGAAGATGCATTTGACCACAAAAATCTCAATGAAGAAGTTCCTGAATTTAAAACCTTAATTCCTACGGCAGAACATATTGCCTATGTCATTTATCAAAAAATAAAACCTAAATTAGATCCTAAATACGATTTGAGTATTAAATTATACGAGACACCTCGTAACTTTGTTGTATATTCAGGTGATTAATGAAACTATATCCGCTACAGTTTAAACCTATTTTTAAGTCCAAAATTTGGGGTGGAGATCAATTAAATACACTCAAAAAAATCAATCCACCTATTAACCAATTAGGAGAAAGTTGGGAAATTAGTGTTGTGCCCGATGATGAATCTATTATTACCAATGGTAATTATAAGGGGCAATCGCTCACAGAATTGATTGAACAATATCCCTTACAACTGTTAGGAGCTACTAGTGTAAACAGATTTGGAAATCAGTTTCCTTTGCTTATAAAATATATAGACGCAGCACAAGATTTGTCCATACAAGTGCATCCTGATGATAGTGTAGCGCAAAAGAAACATAATAGTTTTGGTAAAACTGAGATGTGGTATATCATGCATGCCGATGAAGGTGCCCGATTAATTATGGGTTTTAATGAGGATTGTGATAAGGGCGCTTTCGCGAAAGCGATACAAGAAAAATCCTTATTAGATTTATTAAATAAACAGCAAGTTAAAACAGGCGATGCATTCTTTATCAAGCCTGGATTAATTCATGCTGTAGGTGGTGGAATAACCCTTGCTGAAATTCAACAAAGTAGTGATGTTACCTATCGGGTCTATGATTTTGACCGCAAGGATGATGAAGGTAATACCAGAGAATTACATATTCAGGATACCATTGATGTTGCTGACTATAACAGAGTTAAAGGTCACCATATTAATTATGATCCCTTAAAAACTGGTAGTCAAAATCTTGCGATAAATAGATACTTTAAAACAGACTATGTGAGTTTTGATGATCACTACCAGATAAACCCAGCACAGCTCGAATCTTTTGTAGTGCTTATGAATGTGGGTAATACAATTATCGAAATTGAGGTAGATGATGAAAATGTAACCTTAAAACCAGTAGAAACCGTTTTATTGCCAGCGAGCCTAGTAGCTGTTGATTTGCATTCAACCGTAGGTGCAAAAGTGCTACAGGTTTCTATATCATAAGATTAATAAATAGGTTATTTTTGCCATAAATTCACAATTATGGCAAGCATAAGACACTTAAAGCAAGATATCAACTATGTACTAGGCGATATCATTGATGCGGCAATTATCCATCAAGGAGCGCATCCAGAATCTGATCATAAAAAATCTGAAGAAATTATAGACGATAGTATAAAAACTTTTGACGCTCTTATCGCACGTGTTAACGACCGCAGCGTAGAAAATAGAGCAAGTCATCTAAAACAAGTGAGAGTTGATTTACAAAACGAAGCTAACCAATTAGCTGATCGTATAAACGCTCTATAGTTCTTTATTAGTTTTAATTAATTCAGACAGTTGTTTTCCATAACGACTTGTCTGAATTTTTTTTGGCATCATTTGATAAGCGCTATCCAGTAGATCTGCCTTTGCATCAAATGCATCTTTTACAAGGATATATGGAGATACTTCGTAATCTTTGTGCAATTGAGCATAGTTAATCGCATATAGGACTTTTTTACGCAGGTATTTATCGTAAGCAGTTGTAAGTGAATCAATTTTTTCCTGAGAAACGTCTTCCATTGCATTCAATTGCATACTGCGTTGTACTAACTTAGTATAGACCTGATTTAAAGGTTTTTTGTTCGTCTCATAAATATTTAAAATATCTTGATTCTTTGAACCAGTAATTTGAGCGTTATCTTCAAACATCTCTAGGTCAGTTTCTATATTGATAATCGTATCCTCGGCAAAAAATTGTATACGGTCATCATATTTAACGCCATCTTTAATATCTAGATATAGATATAAAATTTCTGGATTTTCTAGTGGAGTCGTTAATTTAAATACAGGCTCACCATCTATTTTTATACTATCAACGTTGACGATGGTTGTATCTATTAATTTTTGAAGATATACGGTTCCTTGTTTTAGCCCTTTAATATTTCCATTAACGGTAAGAGTGCCTTTTGAATCAGAACAAGCCGTGATTCCAGCCAATAAAAGAATTAAGATGATGAGATTTTTCATTTCAAAAATTTGAGGTGCAAATATGCATTATATCCTTGTAAAATACTAGGCTGTTGCTGCCAGTTGCATAAGAATTGTGCAGGCAATAGCTCCTAGAGTTCCTACTACATATCCAAATACAGCAAGTAGAACTCCCACGCTGGTTAAAGATGGGTGAAACTCGGCAGCTACAACTGGAGCGCTGGCAGCACCACCTACATTTGCTTGACTTCCCACAGCTAGGAAAAAGTAAGGAGCTTTAATAAGTTTTGCCACGATTATTAATAACATCGCATGGAAAAACATCCACACCAGGCCGATTAGAATTAAGAATGGATTATCCATTATTTTAGTTAAGTCCATTTTCATTCCTATCGTGGCTACTAGTATGTAAATGAATATTCCGCCTATTCTACTTGCTCCTGTGCCTTCATAACGTTTAGCTGGAGTAAAAGAAAGTAAGATTCCAATCAAAGTAGCTATAGCAATAATCCAGAAAAAACCACTAGTCAAAAAGGACAAATAAATGTTACTAGCTATCGATTCATTTGCTTGAAAAGTTGAAGACAGAAACTCTGAAAGTAAGTGTGATACTGCCACAGCGCCAAAACCGATTCCAGACATTACAAAGATATCTGTGACTGTAGCTTCTCGCTTTACAGCAGTAGTATAATCGCTAACTTTTTGTTTGAGTTCTTCTATAGCTGTGTTATCAGCTTTGGTCCATTTATCGAACAGTTGACTTTTACCGATACCGAAAAGCAAAATTGCCATCCATAAGTTTGCTACAACAATGTCTACGATTACCATACCACCATATTTATCTTGGCTATATTCATATACTTCTAACATGGCAGTTTGATTTGCTCCACCACCTATCCAGCTTCCAGCTAGTGTAGCTAGTCCTCGCCAAACAGCGTCTGTGCCTTCACCACCTATAGCCTCTGGTACAAACGAACCTATTAATAGTACTGCTAGTGGTCCGCCAATAATAATTCCAGCGGTACCAGTCAAAAACATAAGTAGTGCTTTTGAACCTAAATTAAAAACGGCTTTAAGATCAATGGAAAGGGTCATAAGAACAAGTGCTGCTGGAAGTAAGTAACGACTGGCCATGTAGTAAAGGTAAGACTCCTTTTCAACTAGCTTTCCATTTTCAATAATTTGCCACGATTCACCAGATATAATTCCAGTTGTGCTCAAAAAACTAGGTAATAAATAGCACATGAGTAAGGCGGGAACATAAGTAAAGAATTTTTTCCAAAATCCGTCTTCTCTTGACGAGGCATAAAACACAATAGCAAGACAAATCATTAAAAGTCCAAAGACTATTGCGTCATTGGTGATTAATGGTGCTGGGTTTTCAATTTTAGGAATATCCATTGATACAGGCTTGTTTTAAAGGTTGCCTGCAAAATACAATGAAACGAGAATAATTTGTAACTATTCTGTTACAAACGTATGTACTTGATTAATTAGTTCAGGGTGAATAGGAAAGTTGGGCTCCACATAGCTTTTTGCTGCAACAATTTCATCATCACCAACTTTTTTAAATACATAATTCATGCCTGTAATAATCACCTTTTTAGAACTAGGTGATGCTTTATGTAACAGTTCAGTTTGCATGGTAGAAACCTGTCTGTTCTTATCACCGTTTAATAAAAGAATCGGACATTCTATTTTTTTTATCAGTTTTGTTGGGTCATATTTCATCCAACTTTTCATAAAAGGTTGGATTCCAGGATTTGCTACATTCCAAAGATCTCGTTCAATGTTTTTAACAGGTTTTTCCTGCTTTTTTATTTTGTCAAAGGTTGCTCTTGCTACCTTATCTAGACCTGGGATTTCTTTAGATATTTGATCTACTATTAAATCATCGATAGACTGGCCGTGACCTGCAATAGAAATTACCCCAGAAATGGATTCGTCATAAACTCTCATAGCTATCAGTGACCCTTGGCCATGTCCTAATAAATAAATCTTAGAGAATCTATCATCCTTATTAAAAGTTTTTACGGTAACTCTCGCATCGGTAATGAATGTGTTTAAAGTAACCTCATCCGTAGGTTTTCTATTTTTCATTAGTGTAAGAGTACGCTTATCATATCGATAACTAGCAATACCCTTAGATAACAAACTGTCTGCTAATTGTTTGTAGTGATTGCTTCTTGTTCTAGGCTCATTTCCATCTCTATCAACAGCGCCTTGTCCTGCAATAAAAATCACTAGCGGTACTGGTTGCAATGTATCGGGAACCAGCAGAGAACCTTGAATATTATCATTAATATTATAGATAGTAGGATCGATTTGTTCCTTTTGCAATTGACCTTTACTGAAAACGTCTTGTGCGTTTAAAGAAATACTTACAATAAATAAAGTGAATACTAGAAAATACTTCATTAGCTCTTACCTGGTTTTTGATATAAATAATAACTGTATGCAAAACTTGCAATTGCTATGCCAATGGTAGTTGACATGACAATAATAAACGTTGTTTGCATGGAGAATAGTATACTAGAAATTACAATTACGATCCCTGCTATTAAAAACCAGTATCCACCATAAAGATGTGTTTTTTTCCATACATCATTACTCTCTAGCGTCCATGGCGTGCGTATTCCAATGAAATAATTAGGTTTAATATGTCTCATATATAATCCCAATAAAACAAACAATAATCCCACACCAGCAAAGATTAATCTAGGTAGTTCTTTACTGAAGGTTGATGAATTTGTATGTGAACTGGCGTAAATAATGATCATGCAGATGGCACTCATAAAAACTGTAAGGCCTAATCTAAGTCCTGGCCATATCCTAGAATTATTGTTTTTAGGATCTAGTTGAGGTAGGTACTTAAACAAAAAATACATGACGCCACATAAAAGGATAGGAAGTATCCACAATTCCTTTTTGCTTCCCATTCTATCCACTTGTCCGCTAGAATTAAAATGCATGGCTACTTCTTCTGGTAATTCGCTGTAAATAAAGCCTAAATAAAGAAACGGGATTAGATTAAGAGCAATAATTAAGTACTCTATAAAATTTTTATTTTGCATATTTAAAGGTAAAAAAAATGAGTATTATCTTCTACTACCAATGTAATGAATAAATATTGAAGCGACTATATCACTATGGCAAGAGCAAAAGACATAATCAAAAACTTAGACGAAAGAGCTATAGATCGTATAGTAGAAATGGGCTGGGAAGACCGCACTCCATTTGATGCTATCGAGGCTCAATTCGGCGTTTCTGAAGGCGAGGTTATCAAAATCATGCGCAATCAAATGAAACCTAGTAGTTTTAAAATGTGGCGCGAGCGTGTTCAAGGTCGTTCTACAAAACATAGAGCACAACGCATGGAAGGCATTGATAGATTCAAGTGTTCTAGACAGCGATCTACAGGTAATAAAATAGCCAAACGTTAATCGCTAATTACCTTTCTAAAGGTTAAGTTCAATCGCGGTTTTATAGTCTTTTTCGTTTTGGCAATTTGATGTTTATAAAAATGTTGCGTGCCACCGCTCATTATTAGCACACTGCCGTGCTCTAGTTTAAACTTATATCGGTGTTGTTTAAGCGTGTTATGTTTCA
Source organism: Nonlabens sp. SY33080 (assembly GCF_011784885.1). Classification (NCBI taxonomy): domain Bacteria; kingdom Pseudomonadati; phylum Bacteroidota; class Flavobacteriia; order Flavobacteriales; family Flavobacteriaceae; genus Nonlabens; species Nonlabens sp. SY33080. Next base: position 1,526,236 of record NZ_CP050461.1, on the reverse strand, counting down.
GGTGAAAAAATCGTTCCTCACCAAAACTTACTGATGCAATTGTTGGATTTTCACCTAGAGCTTTTTCATCGTCTGCATGCCATCCGTTAGAATCATTCCCATCTCTATATAAATTAAGCAAACAAATATTGAAGTCGGTTTGAGCAAGTTGTTCAACATCTTTTTTAATCATGGCTAACGTTTTGGTCCAGGGTAAGGGTTCAAATTCAATACCCGAATATCCATAATTCAATTTTGGATCACCATATAATTGAGTAAGCCTAGGTTCTAGGTGCTCTTTTCCAAACAACTTTATTTTGTTCTGGCGCCATTTCGTTTCCTCAATAATTATACGCTGTAATGTGTCCGCTTTCGCGAAAGCGTAATAATTACCTACATAATGTAGTTCACCATCAGGTAGTTCGGGAAGATTACTAGAAAACAACTTATTATGCATGCATATAAAAACTAAAGGAAACCATAGCAAGATAGGGTAGTGGGTTATTATCTTGCAAGGCTTTTAAACAATAAATATGTACACTTCTAGAATAGCCGGAATGGGAAAGTATGTCCCTGAAAATGTGGTGACTAATGATGATCTTTCTAAATTAATGGATACAAATGATGCGTGGATTCAAGAGCGTACAGGTATTAAGGAACGACGTCATATTAAAAAAGGCGATGGAAATTCAACTGCAGTAATGGGTGTAAAAGCTGCCGAAATTGCTCTTGATCGAGCTGGAATATCTAAGGATGAGATTGATTTAATCATTTTTGCAACCCTATCTCCCGATTATTACTTTCCAGGATGTGGTGTCCAAGTACAAGATATGATGGGAATTCACACTTGTCCAGCCCTTGATATACGTAATCAATGTAGTGGTTTTATTTATGGAATCTCTGTAGCTGATCAATTTATTAAAACAGGTATGTATAAAAATGTACTTTTAATAGGATCAGAAAATCACAGCGGTGGATTAGATTTTTCTACTCGTGGTCGCGGTGTAACCGTAATTTTTGGTGATGGAGCAGGAGCCGCCGTTCTTACCCGATCAGAACAAGAAGGTCATGGAGTACTTTCAACACATTTACATAGTGAGGGGAAACACGCGCTAGAACTTTCTCTTAAAGGTCCTTCTACTAACCATTGGGTTCCTCAAATAATTGAGGAGAATCCACAAGAAGATATTCCTTACTACCCATATATGAATGGCCAGTTTGTATTTAAAAATGCAGTAGTCCGTTTTAGTGAAGTGATAATGGAAGGATTGAAAACTAATGGATTGGATGTTAATGATATTGACATGCTTGTGCCACATCAGGCTAACTTGCGTATCTCGCAGTTTATTCAAAAGAAATTTCAATTATCTGATGACAAAGTATACAACAACATACAGCGCTATGGAAATACGACTGCAGCCTCTATCCCAATAGCGTTGTGTGAAGCGTGGGAAGAAGGTAAAGTAAAAGAAGGAGATACGGTCGTTCTTGCAGCCTTTGGAAGTGGATTTACTTGGGGTAGTGCAGTAATTAAATGGTAGTTATCTTAGAAAAACTGATTAGTTATTCTATTTGAATTCTTTATATAAACAAAATCCCGAGCCTGCAAGCTCGGGATTTCTAGTTATCGTACAATAACACCAACCATTAATTATGAATTATACGAAACGTTAACCTTTGAATTTTTCTTTTTCAAACAATTCAATTATCAAATAAATCGTAAAGGGTTTATCACGTCCTTCAATTAAAAGACGCTAACTTTGTTGAAATGTTACAGCTTAAATCTTAAATATGTCTAAAAAAACACTTGTATTAGGAGCATCGCTTAAAACAGACCGTTACTCAAACATGGCTATAAATAGACTGGAATCTTATCAGGTTCCTACCGTAGCCATAGGTTTGAAAACTGGTGAGGTTGCAGGAGTAGCTATTGATACTGATCAACCCCAATATGAGGATATTCACACGGTGACTTTATATTTAAATCCAAAGAGACAGCAGCCCTATTACGATTACATTTTAAGTCTAATGCCTAAACGTGTCATTTTTAATCCTGGCACAGAAAACCCTGAATTTTATGAAATTCTAAGGTCAAATGGTATAGAGGTAGAAGTGGCGTGTACTTTAGTAATGCTAGGTACAAATCAATATTAATTATGTGCTGATTTAGAAGGTAGTAATATTGACGCAATCAATAACAACGAAAAGGTGATTGCACCATTTAATAAAAGAATAAAAAACCCAAATTCAAATCCCGCTTTTTCGGCTAGTACACTCACGGTATAGGCAATAAATGGAGATATTATCGCTATAACAGGAACGCTGTATCGATGAGGTTTAAACGAAGTGAGTATTCCAAAGCTAAACAAACCTAAAAGTGGTCCATAGGTGTAACCAGCAAAAACAAAAAGTTTAGTAATTACACTGGCATCTTGGATCACGTATTCAAAACTTACTATCACAAGAATTAATAGGATTGAAAACGCGATATGTGTTAACATACGTACTTTCTTTTGCCTAGATTCAGAGTAGTTTTTTTCTACGTTTAAAATATCGACAGAAAATGAGGTGGTAAGTGAAGTTAGAGCACTGTCAGCACTACTATAAGCAGCGGCAACAAGTCCTAGCATGAATACCAGTCCCAGTCCTATTCCCATATCACTTTGTAGCGCAATTGCAGGGAACAAGCTGTCCTTAGAAGCTTGAATGTTTTCTGCTTTGGCAAAAGCAGTTAATAGAACTCCTAGTACTAGGAATAATAAATTAACTACGGTAAGTACAATCGTGAACCAAAACATATTCTTTTGAGCGTCTTTGAGACTGCGACAAGTCAAGTTTTTTTGCATCATATCTTGATCTAATCCTGTCATTACAATTGCTATAAATGCACCAGATAAAAATTGTTTCCAAAAATATTGATCACTTTTCCAATCATCAAAAAAGAATACTTGAGAGTAGTTACTGCTGTTTATATAGTCAATTAAGCTATTAATAGAAGAAAATTCTAGTCTCTCATAAAGAAAATACAAGGCTACACCTACGGCTATAAGCATAAATAAAGTTTGCAAGGTGTCTGTCCATACAATTGTTTTAATACCGCTTTTAAACGTATACAACCAGATAAGAATAACAGTAAGAGTTACCGTTTGCCAAAATTCAATCCCTACTTGCATAGGATCAAAAACAAAAGTTTGAAGTACGCCTGCCACCAAATAAAGCCTAAAACTCGCTCCTACAACTCTACTCAATAGGAAAAAGCTGGATCCGGTATATTGAGCTGATTTTCCGTATCTATCATGCAGATAGGTATAAATACTAGTTAGATTGAGTCTGTAATACATGGGAAGCAAGACTGTTCCTATTACAAGATACCCTAAGGTATACCCAAGTACTACTTGAAAATACCCCATAGAATCTGCCTCAACATTACCAGGAATACTTATAAAGGTTACACCGCTCAATGAAGCACCTATCATCCCAAAGGCAACTATATACCATGGTGAAGAACGGTTACCTCTAAAAAAGGTTGCACTATCATTTTTACGACCTACTAAAAAGGAAATGCCGATTAGTACGGCAAAATAACCGATGATTGTAAATAATATCTGATTAGGACTCACTAACTTATTTTAATGGCGAATTTACAAAAGACATTGTTAGATATAAGATAGTAAAAATCTATAATTGGGAAATTAAGGTACTGGGTCATGACCACTGCCACCCCATGGATGACAGCTAGAAATACGTTTAATGGCTAGCCAGCCACCTTTAAAAAAACCATGCTTAATAAGAGCTTCTTTGGAATAGCTAGAACATGTAGGAGTGTATCTACAACTAGCAGGAGTAAAGGGAGATATCGCATTTTGATAAACCCAAATTATTCCTAGAAAAGGATATGTAAGCCACTTTTTCAATCTAATTTATTCGTATATAAAATTAAACAAGTTCAACATGAATTAAAAATGTGGCATTTTAATTTCTAGTTTAGAACTATTTATAACTATGCATAAATAGTAATCCCTTTAATCAACTATAATGATAATCATTTAAAAAACGATGATATCAAGATAGCTTTAAGTCTAAGCGCTTATAAGGTATAAGTAGTTCCGTCTGGACCATCTTTAAGTTGAATTCCAGCCTCTAGTAATTGATCCCTGATTTTGTCACTTGTTGCAAAATCACGATTTGCTCTAGCTTGTGCTCTTAAATCAATTAACAATTGCATAGCTTTATCTAAGTGTTCTGTTTCATCACCAATTAAGGATTCTTGAGAACTTTTTAGACCTAAAACATCATAGAAAAAATCCCTGAAAGTTTGCTGCAACACGGTTAAGTCCTCTTGATTTATAGATTCGGAACCGCTGTTAATTTTTTGAATTAAACTCGCTCCTTCAAATAATTCTGCTACTAGGATAGGAGTGTTAAAGTCATCATTCATTGCTGCATAACATTTCTCTTTCCATTCATTAATGGAAAAGCTACTAGTTTGAGAAACGGGTAATTTGTCTAATAAAGTAATAGCTTCATTAATACGATTATAACCTTTTTCAGCCGCTAGGATAGCATCATTACTAAAATCTAAAACAGATCGGTAATGAGCTTGCATCATGAAGAAACGCACTACACTAGGTGAAAAACCTTTTTCCATGAAGTCGTTATCACCGGTAAATAGTTCTTTAGGTAAAATACTGTTACCAGTTGACTTTGACATTTTCTTGCCATTAAGAGTCAGCATATTAGCATGTAACCAATAGTTTACAGGACTACAACCGTGTGCTGCTTCACCTTGAGCAATTTCACATTCATGATGTGGAAATTTAAGATCCATTCCACCACCGTGAATATCAAAGGTGTCTCCTAAATATTTACTGCTCATCACAGTACATTCTAGATGCCAACCGGGAAAACCATCACCCCATGGGCTAGGCCATCTCATGATATGATCTGGATTTGCTTTTTTCCACAAGGCAAAATCTTGAGCATTTTCTTTTTCATCCTGAGCATTAAGATCACGTGTGTTTGCGATCATATCCTCTAGATTTCTGCCGCTTAATTTTCCGTAACGATGATCAGTATTGAATTTAACGACATCAAAATAGACAGATCCGTTACGCTCATACGCATAACCTTTGTCAATGATGTTTTTGATAATTTCAATTTGCTCAACAATGTGTCCAGTTGCAGTAGGTTCAATGCTAGGTGGTAAGGCATTAAATTGCCTCATTACATTATGAAAGTCTAGGGTATACTGCTGTACCACTTCCATAGGTTCTAGCTTTTCTAGTCTAGCTTTTTTGGATATTTTGTCTTCTCCTTGATCAGCATCATCTGTTAGGTGGCCAGCATCGGTAATATTACGTACGTATCGAACTTTATATCCTAGATGCTTTAGATACCTAAATATCATATCAAAGCTTATGAAAGTACGACAATTCCCTAGGTGTACATTGCTGTATACAGTAGGTCCACATACATACATACCTATTCTTCCCGGCGTTATAGGAGTAAAAACTTCCTTCTGGCCATTAAGTGAATTGTAAAGCTTTACTTCATTGCTTTGGTATAATTCCATAATGTTGATTTATAAGGTAAAGATATTAGATGTTACGCTTTCGCGAAAGCGTAATCAATAACAAACTATCACGTAAAGAAGGTGATTCTAGAATTTGGTTTCTAGACTTATGTAATTCAGAAATTCCTTTTTAACTTCTGGCTTTTTAAATTCGCCTCCAAACTCACCCGTAACGGTACTACTTTCAATGTCGCGAATACCTCGACTATTTACGCAAAGGTGTTTTGCATCAATCACACAGGCAACATTCTCTGTTCCAAGAACTCTTTGAAGTTCCCTCACTATTTGGATATTTAATCGCTCTTGCACCTGCGGTCTCTTAGCATAATAATCTACAATACGATTCATTTTTGAAAGTCCAACCACAGTTCCATTTGAAATGTAGGCAACATGAGCACGTCCTACTATAGGTAGTAAGTGGTGTTCACAGGTAGAATACAATGTTATGTTTTTCTCGACTAACATTTCATTGTATTTGTATTTATTGTCAAAGGTGCTTGCCTTTGGTTTTTTATCGGGTCTTAATCCTCCAAAGATCTCATTAACAAACATTTTTGCAACCCTTTTAGGTGTTCCCTGCAGGCTGTCATCGGTCATGTCCATTCCCAATGTTTGTAAGATGTTATGAACATCTTTTTTAATACTCTCTATCTTTTCCTCATCGGTAAGACTAAAAGCGTCTTCACGTAGCGGTGTTTCTTCACTGGACCATGAGTGATCGTGGTCGTTTATATCATCCAAAAGATCTTCTACTTTCATAAAATACTATCGCTTTAAAAGCGTTAAAATGCGGTTGCAAAGATACAACTAAGGTCTTTAATTTAACTAATTAGAGTAGTAGGCGTGTTAATAATTAGCTTACAGTTAACGCTATGTTAATGAAAATTAAGATATTTGTTACTTACTCAAGATTTAATCTAAGTTCAAAGCAATGATTTCTATTAAAAAACTCTTGTTGAGTTTGCTCTTTTTTACAGTGGCAATCACAGCATACAGCCAGGTTCAAACTATTAATATGCCCACCAATGCAACTGAGAGATATGTAGGTTGTAACAATGCTTTTTTAAATGATAGTGGCGGTCCTGCAGGAAATTATGGAAATAATGAAAATGGTGAACTTATTTTATGTCCTATTATTCCGACAGATAGAATGCAATTCAATATAGGACTTATTGATATAGGTCCTAATGATGTTTTAACTATTTATGACGGTGATGATAATACAGCACCTGTTCTTTACACTGCATCAAATACAACTACTGCGCCAGGAGTGATAGAAGCATCTCCTACTAATTCGACCGGTTGTTTGTTTATCACCTTTGTCTCTGATGGTACAAATACGAATAATGCAGGTTGGAGAGCGACGCGAGGTTGTTTTGATCCTTGTCAAACCATTACGCCTTCTATTACAACAACTCCAGCAACCGATGCAGACGGAATTTTAAGAATATGTCAAGGTACTACTGTGAATTTTGACGGAAGCGCAACTTTTAGTTTAGATGGAACAGGAGCAACATACGAGTGGGATCTAGGAAATGGCAATGGAACAGTAACTGGGCAAATGGTGAGTGAAACGTATGCGAGTCCTGGAATATACAACGTTCAATTTACTGTAACTGATAATATTGGCTGTACTGATAGAGAGGAAATAGACTTAATAATCTTTGTTTCAACAGATCCTGATTTTACGGGTACTCAACCTGATGACACCACCATTTGTTTTGGAGATAGTACCGACATTACTGGAGTGGTCACGCCGGTTGAATTTGCGATAAACCCAACTCCGCCTGTCGCAGGACAAACTTTCCTTCCTGATGGTAGTGGTGTTTCCTATCAAACCTGTATAAATGTTGATATTTTTACTCCAGGTGCAGTGGTAACTAATGCATCTGATATCGTAGATATCTTCTTAGAAATGGAGCATTCCTATTTAGGAGATCTAGAGGTAACTATAATTTCTCCAAATGGGCAAACAGCAGTTCTTCATCAATATTCTAATGGTGGCGGAACATTTTTAGGAATCCCAATAGATAATGACTCAGACCTGAGCCCTGGTAGAGGATTTTTATACTATTTTACCGAACAACGAGCAGCGACACAAACATGGGCTCAGGCCGCAGCTGCAAACGCGACTATTCCTGCTGGTGATTATCTTCCATTTGATCCTTATACTAATTTAATAGGAAGTCCATTAAACGGTCAGTGGTGTATAGATATAGTAGATAATTTAACTTCGGACAACGGTTATATTTTTCAATGGGGTATTACTTTTGATCCAGCAATAATACCAGGTGAGTTCAATTTTACACCTGGTAGTAGCGCAACTAGATGGTTGCCAGATCCTTCTATTACAGCCACAAATGGTGATGTGATAACAGTAACACCTACTACTGAAGGTCTTAACTGTTATACTTATGAATTTACGGACAGCTTTGGTTGTATTTATACAGAACAGGTTTGTATAACTGTAGAACAGGAAATTCTCGATGCTGCACCAAATGACATTGTTGAATGTGGAACTTTAGGTACTACCGCTGTTGACCTTACGGTTAATACACCTATTGTATTAAATGGTTTAAATCCGGCCGATTTTTCAGTCGCTTACCATAATACCTTAAACGACGCAGAGAACGCAACTAACCCTATTGCAAATCCTAGTGCATACGTAACAACTACTTCTCCAGAGACTGTCTATGTCTCTATTACAAACCTAGCAAATAGTTGTATTGAAGTAGATCCAGCTGGTTTTCAAGTGTCGATTATAGACTTTGGAACAGTAACGATTCCAGATATTAACAGCTGTACGGCCCTTGTTAATTTTGACTTACAAGGTTATGTAAATAGTAGCTTGTCTGGCGGCGGCGGTGGAACGGTAGGAACTAATTTTACGATGACATTTCACACCTCGCAAGCAGATGCTACAACTGGAGCAAATCCTATACCGCTTCCTTATAACCAAGCTTCTGGTACTGTAACTATTTGGATAAGAATTGTGAGCACTGCTGATCCTTCTTGTAACGCAGTATTACCTTTTGATATAACAGTTAATCAAACCATTACAGGTCCGGTTAACGATATAGTGGTATGTGATGATGCTAGCAATGACGGTGTTGAGGTTTTTGATCTTACTACTCAAGATGCAGATGTTCAATCGGTAACTGGTGGTAACGTTACCTATTTTGAAACTCTGGCAGATGCTTCTGCAAATACAAACGCTATTACTAACCCAACTGGATACTCTAATATTTCTAATCCTCAAATTATTTACGCTAGGTTGGAAAATCCTATTGATCCATCATGTTCTGATGTAGCACAATTTGCAATACAAGTTGATTATTTAGGAGTGTATAATACAGCCTCTGATATGGTTGTGTGTGATGATGTCACTAATGATGGAATAGAAAACTTTGATTTAACTACTCAAGAAGTTGATATCTTAAATGGTCAAAATTCAGCAGATGTTACTATAACATACCACCTTTCTCAAGGCGATGCAGATGCTAATATCAATGCTATTGCAACTCCTTCTTCTTACACTAATGGAGTTGTAGGTGGTGAACAAATTTTTGTACGAGTAGAAGGCGTGCCTAATGCTGCTTGTTATACTACTGGAAGTTTCAATATTGTGGTTAATGAATTACCAGTAGCAACCACGCCAAATGATATGGTGGTTTGTGATGACACCAGTAATGATGGGGTAGAAATTTTTGACCTTACCTCACAAGACGCCAGTATTCAAACGATAACAACTGGAAATGTTAGTTACTTTGAATCAATGGCCGATGCTACTTCAAATACAAATCCAATTACTAACTCAACAGCTTATTCAAATACTTCAAATCCGCAAACAATCTATGCTAGGTTAGAAAATTCTAGCAATACCGCTTGTTTTGATGTAGTTCAATTCGCATTACAAGTGGATTATTTAGGTGTTTTTAATACAGCACAGGATATGATTGTTTGTGATGATACAAGTAACGATGGTATTGAAATATTTGATTTGACCTCGCAAGAAGTTGATATTCTAAATGGACAAAATCCAGTAGATGTTTTGATAACTTACTATCTTTCTCAATCAGATGCTGATGCTGCGACTAATGCTATAGCTTCTCCAAGTTCTTATACAAACAGTACAATAGGAGGAGAGCAAATTTTTGTAAGGGTAGAAGGTGTGTCTAATGGTTCGTGTTTTACAACAGGTAGTTTTAGTCTTGTTGTTAATGAGTTACCGGTGGCAACAAGTCCTGCAGATCTAGTGGTTTGTGATGATCCTTCTAACGACGGCATTGAGAATTTTAACTTAAGTTCACAAGATGCGGCAATTTTAAACGGATTGAACGCAGCAGATTATGTGATAACTTACTTTTCTTCTCAAGCTAATGCTGATTCAAATACCAATACTTTAAATTCAACAAGTTATGATAATACTGCAGCTACAGAGACCATTTATGTAAGAATGGAAAGTGTAGTAAATGCGACCTGTTTTTCGACAGTTAATTTTGATATAATTGTTAATCCAGCTCCTTCTATTATTAATGGTAATGATTTAGAATTGTGTGATGATATTTCAGGAGATGGAATAGAAGTTTTTGACTTATCTCAAAACGATGCCGTGATATTGAATGGTTTAAATCCTGCTGATTATACTATAACTTATCATGCGTCTCAAACCGATGCAGATTCATCTATAAATCCTTTAAATACCAATTATTCAAATACTTCCACTTCTGAAACGATTTACGCTAGCGTAGTGAATAATACAACAGGTTGTTCAAATACATCAAGTTTCAACATCACCGTAAATCCAATTCCACAAACGGTTACGGTTTCAGATCTTGAAGTATGTGACGATGATAATGATGGTGTAGGTATGTTTTCTTTAAGCGATCGCACTGCAGAAATAACTAACGGTCAATCGGGAGTAGTAACATTTTATGAGTCACAAGCCGATGCTGTTTCACAAACAAACTCATTAGATGGTAACAGTTACAATAATATTTCTAATCCACAAACCATCCATTATCGATTAGAAAATGCTTCAAACGGTTGTTTTGCTGTAGGTACTTTTGAAATAGAGGCACTTGCAGCGCCTAATGCGTTTGTTGCAACACCACTTGAATCATGTGATGATGGAACTGGAATAGCTACGGTAGATTTAACTACTGCTATCCCAGAGATAACAGGAGGACAAACAAGTGATGTAACCTTCCATGAAACCTCTCAAGACGCCCAGGATGGCATTAACCCATTGAATGCTAATTATGATTTTAGCGGTGATACAACTGTATTCGTTAGGGTTGAAATCCCAGGTTTAGGCTGTGAAGGATTTACCACCTTAGATTTATTGTTTAATGATTTACCAGATCCACAATTACTGCCGCAATATATTTTGTGTAGAGATGAAAACGGAGTTCTTATAAATGGACCTGAATTACTTGATACAGGTCTTAATAATCAAGATTATTCTTTTGAATGGACTCGAAATGGTACAATCATAGCTGGTGCATCTGATTCCTTTTTGAATGCAACAGAAGATGGAGATTATGAAGTGGTGGTGACAGACTTGTTTACTGGCTGTCAACAAACTGAAAGTACTAATGTACGTTTTTCGGGAATTCCTCTTTCCTATGATGTTGAGGTTACTACAGACCCTTTTGATTTTTCACATGATATTTTTGTAACTACAGAAGGTCCAGATCAATATTGGTTTAGTTTAGACGGTGGACCTTACCAAGATTCACCATACTTTAATGACGTAAGTCCTGGACCTCACACAATGGCAATTGCAGAACGAACTGGTTGTGGTGAAGTAGTTGTAGAGGTGTTTGTATATGGGTATCCTGATTATTTCACTCCTAATGCAGACGGCTATCACGACACTTGGAATATTATTGGAGGTGATAGACTACCAGGAACACAGGTATTCATTTTTGATCGTTATGGGAAATTCCTAAAACAAATAGCAACCGATGGTCCTGGTTGGGACGGAACTTTTAATGGAGAGCCTTTACCAAGTTCTGATTATTGGTTTAAAATTGAATATCAATTTGAAGGACAATCCGCAGAGGCTACTGGGCACTTTGCTTTAAAAAGATAATCTCTTCATGGTATACATTATTAAAGCCCGCATTTTAAATGCGGGCTTTTGCTTACTAGGTTTTAAAACTGCTTATTATTTATTTGATTACGCTTTCGCGAAAGCGTAATAACTAAACACTACCAAGCACAATTATTATAAAAATCATTTAATCCTAGGTATAAAAAAAGCTGCATCTATTGGAAATGCAGCTTTTTTCTTGTTAAGAGTTGACCTGTTATAAATTAAATCCTAAGGTTAATACGATATTAGTTAGACTGTTTTGTACGTTCCCAGAGGTGTCTAATCCTCCAGAAGCAAGGTTTTGAGAGAAATCTTGTTCGGAGTAATCATAAGACAAATCTAGAACTGTATTTCCCCATGAATATCCCAAACCTAAACTATAACCTGTAAGATCATCCACAATACTCTTATCCTTGTAAGGCGAATCAATCATTCTATAACCACCACGCAGTGACCAATTTTTAACGCGATATTCTCCACCTATTCTCAAAGTGGTAGCTGTGTCTAGATTGTTGGAAATAAATTGGTTGTTTTGAGAAAAAATGAAATCGTTTTCTGGAGAAAACTTCATATTCGTGTAATCTCTTATACCGTAGTCCAGACTTATAATCCCTTTTTTGCCAAAAACATAACTAGCACTTGCAGTCCAACTTCCTGGAAGCCTTAAATCGTAAGGGGCAAATAAGTTTTCTACCCTAGGAGCAACTACAGCATTAATGTTAGCTCCTGATGCTTCGATCTCCTGAACTAAGTTATCTTCAATAGTATACCATGTTGGCGACTCATAAGACAGGCCTAGTCGAAATTGCTTTGTAACCTTTGCTATCGTACCTAATTGAAAACTTACACCACTACCGTCTGTTCTTAATACATTGTCAAATCTAGTTCTAGAAACATTACCATTGCTGTTTTCGGTTGCGCGAGTAAACTTTTCATTAAATAAATAATGAATATTTACATTAAGACCTAAGCTAAATTTATTATCAATTTCTAAAGCTCCATTAAAAGATGTTTTGTTTTGATACCCATTAGAGTCTTCAAAATATGTCTGGTTGTATGGACCATTACCAGTGTTTGATACGTAATCAATATTATTTGGGTCGGTATCATCAACAGCGTTTATTATAAAAGCTTCATATCCTAAGAAGGCTTGTTGTGCGTCAAAACCTACATTTTCCCCAAGGAATCTATAAAGACCGCTTACTGTTTCTCCATTTTGTAACTGTAAATTGTCAAGAGTAATACCGTTAGCATTATTCAAGAAATATTGAGAAATAGAAGTGTCACTTACACCATTAAAAAAGAGCCTAGTGTCATAATTTCTTAAAGCGTCGTAATTGATACCTAGAGAAAATTTAGTAACACCAGATTCATTGTTGCCTTCAAAAACTAGGACACCACCTACTTGATTGATAGTTACATCAGTACTACCATCATTTGAAGTGCTTCCAAAGTAATCTGTGTCGGCATCTTGATTAAATACATTTAAACTTAATGAAACGTAATTATTTGCAAATACTGTTGAACCAGCAGGATTTACTCCAATTGCAGATAAATCGCCTCCTAATGATCCCATTGCTCCGCTAAGAGCTCTAAATCTAGCTGTTCCATATATATCTTGTGGAGTGTAAGTAAGTCCTTCTTGAACAGATTGAGCGCTTGAAAAAAGCGCACCCAGTGCGAGCGCGCCTATAATTATTGCCTTTTTCATATAATTTAACTTTCTAATTATCCTCTACGACCTCTAGAGCTTGATGAACGTCCACCACCTGAAGATCTACCACTAGATCCGCCACCTCTCATTCCTGAGGATCTTGAAGAGCTACCACTGCTTCTCATACCTGAAGAACGGCTTGTTCTTGAGCTACCAGATCTCATTCCACTGCTACGAGAACTAGAACTTCTTGTTCCTATTCTGGTACTACGTGTAGAGCTTCTTGATGTTCTTGAAATACTACTATTTCGAGAGGTTCTACTACTTCTAGATATCGAACTACTTCTTCTGTTTGAGGTGCTTCGTCCAGAATAGTATCTACCATTTGTGGTATTTCGACTTCCATAAGCGGCTCTACCTCTTGTATTTGAGTTTAGGCTATAACCTCTTGAAGATCTACCTCTATTGACATAAGCGAAATTATTTTGGTTGTAACCCCAGCCAGAGTTATTGGTATACCAACCATTTCCGTAACCCCAGCCTGGGAAAAATCCCCAATTATTCCAGCTGAGCCAAGCATAGTTATTCCAACCCCAAACAGGTGACCAATACCCGAATCCACCCCAGGCCCAGTTGTTAAACCTATAGCCAGGAGCACCAAAAATTCCCCACCTTGCTGAACCCCAACCGAATCCTGGGTTGTATCCCCAATTGTTCCAACCCCAACCAGGTGCTAAACCCCATCCATTATCTATATAATTTATATTAATTTGAGATGGATTTTCTCCCCATGCAGGATTACCGCCACCATAGGTAGCTGTAGCATCTGGGTTTGAAGAATCATAACTACCTCCAGAATATGATTCCACATCAGTAAATACACTGTCGACTTCAAAGTTACTCCCAAATTGTTCACCTTCTTGTTCAAAAAGTCTTTCATAGTAGCCTGCGCTGTCATCTTGATATGTAGGAGTGTTCTCAACTTTTACCGATTCTGATTCACCATAGATGCCATCGTTATACGAAATGTTGTTATAGGTACCACAAGAAATGATCATAAAACTTAAAGCGAATAACAAAATCGCTGATTTCCATTTTTTTCTAAAATTGTAATTGATACTCATAACTTTTGATTTTTTTGATAGCATTTGATAAAAATAAGTAGTTTTGTTATCCTAATAATAAGGATTAACAAACTTCTAATCTAAGCACAATATTTGTGCCAAAAAATTAATAAATGTCTAAAAACCTAACAAGTAGAGCAGAGGATTACTCCAAATGGTATAATGAACTAGTAGTAAAAGCTGACCTCGCAGAAAACAGTGCTGTAAGAGGATGTATGGTTATCAAACCTTATGGGTTTGCTATTTGGGAAAAAATGCAAGCAGAATTAGATCGTATGTTTAAAGAAACAGGTCATCAAAACGCTTATTTTCCTTTGTTTGTTCCTAAAAGCCTGTTTGAAGCGGAAGAAAAAAATGCTGAAGGTTTTGCTAAGGAATGTGCTGTAGTAACTCATTATAGACTACAAAATGATCCTGAAAATCCAGGAAAATTACGAGTAGATCCACAAGCTAAATTGGAAGAGGAGTTGGTTGTGCGACCTACCAGTGAGGCAATCATATGGAATACTTATAAAGGATGGATTCAAAGTTATAGGGATCTACCTTTATTAATAAACCAATGGGCCAATGTTGTTAGATGGGAAATGAGAACAAGGCTGTTTTTGAGGACTGCAGAGTTTTTGTGGCAAGAAGGTCATACAGCTCATGAAACTAAAGAAGAAGCGATTCAAGAAGCAGAGTTAATGAATAATGTTTACTCTGATTTCGTTCAAAATTTCATGGCGATTCCAGTGGTTAAAGGTTTGAAAACTGAAAGTGAACGATTTGCCGGCGCCGATGAGACTTATTGTATTGAAGCTCTAATGCAGGATGGTAAAGCTTTGCAGGCAGGTACAAGTCACTTTTTAGGTCAAAATTTTGCCAAGGCATTTGATGTTAAGTTTACCTCTAAAGAAGGGAAGCAAGATTATGTATGGGCAACGTCTTGGGGAGTTTCTACTAGATTAATGGGTGCTTTGATTATGACTCACAGTGACGATAAAGGTTTGGTGCTGCCTCCAAATCTAGCACCAAATCAAGTTGTCATAGTACCCATATATAAAGGAGAAGATCAGTTGAAGGAAGTTACAACCGTTGCAGATGAGATGATGAAAGATCTTAGGTCACTAGGAGTAACTGTTAAATATGACAATCGAGATACCTTAAGACCAGGAGCAAAGTTTGCACAGCACGAATTACAAGGGGTTCCATTAAGAATTGCGATTGGCGCAAGAGATATAGCAAATGGAACGGTAGAACTCGCTAGAAGAGATGACCTGACTAAAGAAGTGGTTCCTTCAGAAGGAATAGCGATGCGTGTGAAAGAATTACTCAAAGAGATTCAAGAGTCATTGTTCAATAAAGCATTAGATTTTAGAGATAATCACATTACTAAAGTTGAAACATTTGAAGAGTTTAAAAACGTTTTAGAAAACAAAACGGGCTTTATAAGTGCTCATTGGGATGGGACGGCAGAGACAGAAGATAAAATTAAAGAACTGACTAAGGCCACGATTAGGTGTATCCCTCTTGATGCTAAGGAAGAACAAGGAACTTGCGTATTCTCTGGGAAACCTAGTACAAGAAGGGTATTGTTTGCTAAGGCTTATTAGGGGTCTAATTAATTGAAATTGAGAATATTAAAAATAACTTGAAAAATTTATTCATTTTTTTTACTTAATAGTTTGGCAAATCGTAAAAAGCTCTTATTTTTGCATCCGCTAAACGAGCAAAACTCAATGGCCCGTTCGTCTATCGGTTAGGACGCCAGGTTTTCATCCTGGAAAGAGGGGTTCGATTCCCCTACGGGCTACAATAAAACAAGTCTTTAGATAGACGATTTTTACAAAGATTATGGCAAATCACAAAAGTGCTTTAAAAAGAATTAGAAGAAACGAGACTGCTAGACTTAGGAATAAGCACCAGCACAAAACAACTCGTAATGCTATCAAAAAATTACGTGAGACTTCTGATAAAGGAGCTGCTGAAAAATTATATGTTGAAGTATCATCTATGATTGATAAATTAGCAAAAAAGAATATTATTCATTCTAATAAAGCAGGTAATTTAAAGTCTAAACTTGCAAAGCACGTTAATGCACTTTAATTAGTATCTGTTTAAAAAAATCAAAAGCTCGCTTCAAGCGAGCTTTTTTATTTATATAGTTTGTCTAAGCTACTGCGATTTAATAAACTTCCAAGTAATGATGTCATTATTAGACGTAACCGTTAGGAAATATACACCAGTAGCCAAGTTTGAAATGTCAATTTTGGTGAGGTTTTGATTTATTTCATGATGCTGCAGTAATTGTGTTCCAGATAGACTAGAAATAGTAACCGATTTTTCCACATCACCATTTCCTTCAATAAATATAAAGTCTTTGGATGGGTTAGGGTAAAACTCAATTTGAGATTGTTGATTTGGATCTAAGCTAAGGGTACTACTACCATATAGTTGTCCATAAACTTCATATTCTTGATTTACCATCATACTTCCACTTGAAGTATCCTCTGCTTTGTACACAATTAAAAGTGCCGCTTGACCGTTACTAACAATTCTGGGTAAAAATGCACTTCCATCAGCATTAACTGGTGCTGCAGATACACGCAACAATGAATTTCCTGTCACTCCTGTAGTAGTTACGGTTCTCATGAATATTTCTCTTTCGAACCTGTTTGAGAAAAAAGGATTTGCGTTGAAAACGACATAAAATGTATTGTCGTTCGGGTTCCAATCAACATCTGCAGCTGCAGCAAAATGTCTAGTGGACTGGGCACCTACTAGACTAATTTCAAACTCAGGGACTAGAATATTCATGGAATCATCATAGATAACTCCAAATACATCTATTTCTCCTGCTCGAGAATTATCAGCTTCATAAACAAAGATGTACCGATTGTCTGTCGTACTGTATGCAGCTCTTACCCATTTATTACCAAAACTGTTGCTGTTTATACTTCCTCTATTACTTAATTGATATTGGTTAACTAGATTACCATTTTCACTAACAATGGTAACAAAAGCCTCTTCTTGATTATTAATAGGTGATGCAACATAGGTAACAGCATATTCTCTTGCATTGGGATTGAAGATCACATCGGGTATGGACCCGTTGGTTTGTATACCGTTGGCAGAGTTGGTTATAGGAAAACTTGTGCCTATTTGTAAGCCATTTTGATTAAGTCTTTGACCATAAAGTTCCAAAGATCCATTAGCAGTACTTGTTGCTTGACTTACCATTATATAAGTCATAAAATATTCATTTAACAAGGAGTTATATACAAGAGCTGGTGTACGTGCATCGATTGAAGAATTTCCACTAGAGCCGGAATTTGTTATTCTATAATCACTCGATATTATAGAACCATTTTGATCTAATACCACACCATAAATTTCACTTTTATTGGCGTTAAGTTGTCCTTGGTAAACCACAAGAAAAGTATTGTTTGAGGAATTAAAAGCTACTCGAGGAAAACGATTCTCCAATGGAGCTTGTCCTAGATTTAAAGATGATATGAGAATATCATTCCCTAATACATTTCCGTTTAAATCGATAAATCGTCCAATTATTTGACTGTTATTTGCTACGACTCCATTGAAATCTGTATCGGCGCTTTCCCATACAGCAAGATAAGTGTGGTTGTTTGAATTGTAGGCTATGTCTGGAAAGTCAACACTTGGTGTAGTGTTTCCAAATCCTCCAGCATCACTTATTCTAAAATCATCGGGACCATAGAATTGAGCTTGACAAATGAAGGTGGTAAATAGTAAAATGTAAAATGTTTTCATGAGATTAGTTTACCATTAATGGCATCTCTATGAAATAGGTTAACAAGGGATTATTGTTTTTTTCGCTTTCGCGAAAGCGTGATATAGAGAACTATCAATAATAGTATGAAAGGAATCACATACCATAGGTTTTCCAACGGTGAATCTGAATAAATTATAGGGTTAGTGTCTCCAGTAAGTATGAAACCAGCCCAATAATAGGGATGTTTAAATTCTTCTTCGACTTGATTAGATACATATTCTTCCTGAGCTAGTCTAAGTGCAACATCTTTGGGTTGACCTTTTTTAAGATGAGAATAGAAGCTCTTCATAATAATCGATGTCTCTCTATCAGGAACACGCCACAAACTTGTTATGGTTGCTCTTGCACCTGCATATTGAAATGCTCGAGAAAGACTCATTGCACCTTCAATAGGATCTATTTTACCATAAGCAGTATTACAGGCGCTTAATGTTACTAAATCGGCATTTAAATGCAATTTGTAAATTTCCTCTAGGTTTAGAAAATCCTCATCTTTTTCACCCTGAAATAATAACCTTGCATCGTAATCATTCTCTTCGTCAATTACAGCATGCATAGCGAGATGGTGAACATTGTGGTTGGGTGCGTTCTCAATATATTTCTCTTTAGTAGCATCTTCATCAATAAAAAGAGTACCGTCAAATAATTTAGAAATATAGGTTGCTTCGTCACGTGCAAAGGGTAATGAATAAGAGCCAGATCGTTCAATAACAGCTGCTAGACTGTTGCTTACATTTGTGTAGGATGGTGTAATAATGAGCGAAGATGATGGTCTATGATCGCCATCAAATTGATGACTTTGAAGTTGCAATGAATAGCTTATATTTTTATCAGCATAATTTGAGACTAAGTAATGGAGCGGTAGGTTTTGAGTAGCGCCATATCGTGTAATTGTGACGTTAGTAAATTGTTTGTTGCCAATATTAATTGTGGGTAGTAACGGCTCTTTATTAGCGATTGACTGGATGGTCCTATGATTTATATTATTAAACTCCTCGTTGTTAAGTAGTCTAATGGTATAAGGATTTTGACTTACAGAATATAAATAAAGGCCATCGTCACCATTATAGTATACATGAGAGGTTTGCTGGCTTGCCAAACTTTTAAGAGATGAAATGGTAATTTGACCTTGCTTGTTAGTTGATAGGTAAGGATAGTTCTCTTCTATGTTTTGATTAACGTTATTAAGATCATTAACCAGTGTTGGATAACTAAATTGAGTTATAGAGTCCTTAGATTGTTCTTGAGAGATTTTCTTTATCCTTTTTTCGAGAGAGTACTTTTGCGAAAGCCACCTGAGGAGAACGGAATCATTTTTTACATTCTTATACAACCGTGACTTTAACTTTATTTCAACGGAATGGTTTTGTTCTAAAGCTATTACCGTTTTAAAAATATCGTCTTCATTTAAGGCATTTAATTGAGACAGTTCATCATCGATTTGAACCAGAGCGTTATTGATTTTGTCAATTTGTATTACATAATTACTATTATTATTTACTATTAAATTCATCTGATTTATTAATCCAGTACTTAATAGAAATAGCTCTTTACTTTTATGTAGTAATACGTCGTCCTGATTGTTAGTCGCTGTTTTATGAAGAGAATGGGCAAGCTTGATAAACCTTTTTACAGATGATTCACTTAAAGAGGTTTCTTTAAGTAATTCAGGTTTATTGATAAACGAATCGATATTTGAAATGCCTAGATGTTCATAGTAATCATTTAGACTTCTGATAATTGAATCTTTATTTCTTGATTGTATTTTAACCAAAGTGTTTAGAAAATAGTTATCTCTTATATGGTAACTGTCTTCAAGGGTTTTTGATTTTTCTAGATGCTTATTCAAATAAAATACAGCACTATCTATTCTTTCGTTTGCAAGATGGTACTCGACAAGGTTTTTATACGCATTAATAGGGTTGATGTAATTATCATTTTGAAAATTACTAACAAGTTTAATAGCTTTATGTAATAGAGTTGCTATTTCCTTATCGGATGAGTCAACATGTTTTAAAAGGTATCTTGCCTTGCGCTCGTAAGCTATCCTTTGCCAGTGAGCCATAGTAATGTATTCATCAGAAAATTCAGAATATTCATTTCTAGAAGTTTGATAAATACGACTGGATTCGTCATAATATTTAAAGAATAGGGAATCAGATTTTACGTTTGTTGCATGCATCATGTACCTGTCCATGAGGATTTGTTTATCTATTGCATCTCTTTCTGCAGGTAGGTTTTCATACATGTGTAGATAAAGTTGAAACTTATCGTAATCACCTAATGCATGATAAGTGTCTGATACGTTATCGATTAAATCTAGAATTTGAAACAGATAATCCTTTCCTTTGTATTTTGGGGTTAAAAGGGGTTCAATTTCCTTGAGTACTTTAATTTTTTCAAATCCGTTATCCATTACTTGTGTACAGGAAAGATGGTTTTGATAAAGAGATAATTTTGCTGTTTCTAAAAATTCAAGATTTTCTGGGGTAGATTCTGTTTTGATTAAAGAGTCAATTTTTCTTACAGTGGGCTTTATGTAATCATCAATCGCAACACTACAGTCACTAGTTCTAAGCAATCCATTTACCAAGTAATCAATTGCTGGTAATTCTATTTTATAATCTTTATACTCTAAAGAATTATAAATCTTTAAGAACTGCTTTATTTTCAGGACCGCATTTTCTACATCATTTTGGTAGTATCTAAATGAGTAATTAAGTTTATAAATTTCATTTAAATAATTTAAGTCTTTAACCTTTACCTTGTCATAATAAAAGGTTGTGCTGTCTAAAAGTGAAATGAGTGATGGATTAATATTATTAACAGCTATACTATCCTGAACTTGTTGATAGAACTTTTTACTCAAAGAGTCATTAACTTTATCGGTTTCAATAATATTCTCAACGTGAGTATTTATCTGTTTGTTAAAGCTGCTGTCTTCAGTTTTTTTACAAGCCAATAAGAAAAGCATAAGACTAGATGTCAAAAGGTAAGAGATGATTATGCTTGTTTGGTTGGTTCTCATAGCCTAAAAAATTAAGGATTTATTCTTTTAAAGTTTGTAATAGAGATTGAGCCTTTTTGTAGTTATAGCTTTGATTATCAATTATTTTATCAAGTACCAAGATTGCTTTTTCCTTCTCACCAATTTTTACGTAAGAAAGGGCTAGGTACCAACGTGATCTTGCGTAGAAGTCATCTTGTAATTTTTGATGTTTTTTATATAGCTCAATTGCTGAAGTATAATCTTCATTTCCCAGCGCGGCATTAGCTTGATAAAACAAATAGAAGCTTTGATTATCTTGATTGTATATGCTGTCAAATTGTTTATATGCCACTGCATAATTTTTACTTTCATAATTGTAAAAAGCTCGACTCACTTGATCATCTCCTATTGTTTCGCCTCTTTCTATATTTACTATTACATTGCGATAAGGAGTGTAATATTGGTTATAAACTTCGTCATTTGAAGGAGAACTATTCCATAACAATATAAATAGCAAGATGCTAGCCGCCGCAACAAATGGTATGATTGTTTTTATAGATAATTTTCTAGATAATTGCTGTTTATCTCCATGTGTACTTTCGAGTTTGTCAAACAAATTCCTCAATTCTGCAGATTTTGATTTAATTAATGCAGCACGCATATCAAGTGCGTCTTGATAGGATTTTTTGAACTCTAGGTCAGTATTAACGAGTTTTTCAAATTCATTTTTCTGATAATCGTTAGCCTTATTATGTATAATTAATTGTATGAGCTGTTCTTTATCCATCTGCTTTGTTTGCTAATTCTTTAAGTTGTTTTAAACACCTGCTTTTTTGTGCTTTGACTGTATTTTCACTACTATAATTCTCGGTTGCTAGTATTTCTTTAATACTCAAACCTTGTAAATAAAATAACTCAAGAATATTTCTGCATCTAGTGCCTATATTGTTTAATGCGGTGTATAATTTATTTTGATTTTCAGTCAATGATTGTTCTTCAAAGAACATCATGGGGTTTTCTTGTTTAATGTCATTATCAGTATCAAGGTTAACATAAGTACCTTTAGATTTATAGTATTCCATCATCTTATAATTCCCTATTCCAAATAAATAGGTCTTTAAGCTACTAGTAAGTGTAGTTAATTTACCGGTAGCGACATTTTGATACAGTTGAACAAAACTGTCTTGATATAATTGATCAACATCATGTAGTGGAATACCTCGTTTAAGAGCGTATCCTTTAAAATCTTGCTTGTAATGCAAATAGATTTTTTCATAATAGGATCGATCTCCAGATTTTAGAAGGTAAATGGTCTCTTCTTGTTGATGATTCATTATCCGTTGGTTAGAGGAATTAAAGTTACAAATTTTTAGGTTTTGTTAACCTTTTATTCCTGCTCTTCATTAAGGAGTAAATCAATTAAAAACTCTAATCATGAAAAATCTTTGTACCCTGTTAACGTGCTTATTTATGTTAACAGCCTTTAATGGTCAAGCTCAATTCTTTAAAAAATTAAAGAAGAAAATTGATCAAAAAGTCCAGCAGACTGAAAAGAAAATAGAAAAGAAAATAGATAAAGGAGTAGACGACCTTTTATTTGGCAACGATAGTGCGAATGATACTTCACCTATAGTGAAAGAAGAATTAGAAATGGTTGAGTTTAAAGACTCAATGTATTATGACAATCAATCTACTTTAAAATCATATTCAAAATTTGATTTTACACCAGGAGAGAATCTTCTCTACTTTGAAGATTTTTCCAATGTGCTTATTGGAGATTTTCCCACTAGCTGGCATACAAACGCAGGAACTGAAGTAGTAAAGCTCGAGGAATTCAATGAAAAATGGCTAAAAATTGGGGCAGGATCAAGGACTATCGTTATAAGTGAGATCGCCAATAATTTACAATCCGATTTTACACTAGAATTCGACTTTGTTTATGATTTTAAAATGGACGAATATGCATTTAAGCGACACTTTGATGTCATACTTAGTGATCTTGAAGATCCATATAGTTATTTGTCAAAGCCTTATAAAGGTAATTCTTACACCTATTTGCGTATAGGCGCAGGCTCTGGCGGTGGTGGTAAAGGAGCGATACTTTACAAAAAGACAACAAGTAGATCTACAGATGCGTCTACAAAACAACCTCATGCGGTATTATCAAACAAAACTGCACAACCTTATCAAAAGCACCACGTTTCAATTGTAAAAAAGGATACTCGCATAAAAATGTATATCAATAGTGAAAAAGTAATTGATATGACCCAAGCGGTACAACCGGATGTGCTGTATCAAACAATCCGATTTGCTAGTAATGTTTCACCGGCAAATCAACATTTTTATATCAGTAATATTAAATATGCTGGACAGGTTGAAATTCCTACAAGTTTGTTTCATAACGACTCTTATCAAGCTCATGGAATAACATTCCAGTCAGGAAGCGCAAGTTTAAACCCAGAATCCTACGCTACTATCAAGGCAATTGCTCGAGAGATTGAGAATAATCCTGAGAATTCATATCAAATTATAGGTCACACTGACAGTGATGGGCAATATGATGATAACATCACGCTTTCGCGAAAGCGTGCAGAATCAGTTTATAATGTCCTCATTAATGATTTTAATATCACCCCAGATATCTTGTCAATAGATGGAGTTGGTGATGCGCAACCACTTACAAATGAAACAACAGCGACGGCCAAAGCAATAAATCGTCGCGTAGAAATAAGAAAAATTTAATCAATCAATCATGAAAAAAACAGTAATAACGGCAGCCGTATTTATGGTTGTCACAGCCCTAGCTATGGCCGGAAATGAAGTAATCAATGCTAAAATTAAGGATGGAGTTTACACATCAGATCATGGAGATATTCACATTTTAAACTCAAGATCAAATAAGAAAACGGTAGGCCTTTACAAAGGAGTAGGTCATCTGTTACTATCCAATTTTACCATTTCAGGTCGAGGAAGAGTCTACACAGGTAGCTTTTCAAATGGAAAAAAAATTGGACAAGTTTCTTTCACTCCACAATCTAATCAAGCTTGGAAAGGAGATTGGAAATGGAAAACAACCACAGGTAGAAATAAATGGGATGGTAAATGGGATGGAACTTTTAAAACCAGTTCAAAACTTAAAGGATTACACATGTGGAACACCTTTAAAACAGATTTCGGTACACTAGACCTCATTCATAATCCTGAAGGTAAAGTTGCTGGTTTCTTATATAAGGATGGTCAGGAGTACTTTGTTCACGGTGGTTTTAGTGGTGGATCTCAAATGAAGTTCTACGCCTATATTTCAAATTCAGAAGACACAATAAAGACCAGCGGTCCTTTTGATATAGTGATGGATTGGGATTATGGCCTATATGGAACTATCACTTCTAAAGGTAGGCAGCATACTAATATACGAGGAAGTGAGAACGGTCAGACTGTAAATATTACACTACAAACCATTAAGAATTATAAAAATCGCGGTTTAATGCATGGTGAGGAAAGGGGTAAGGTCACAATAAGCGCCTCTTTATTTGATGAAAAAGGAAGGCATTGGACA
Source organism: Nonlabens sp. SY33080 (assembly GCF_011784885.1). Classification (NCBI taxonomy): domain Bacteria; kingdom Pseudomonadati; phylum Bacteroidota; class Flavobacteriia; order Flavobacteriales; family Flavobacteriaceae; genus Nonlabens; species Nonlabens sp. SY33080. The sequence goes on along the minus strand of NZ_CP050461.1, from coordinate 1,501,472 downwards.
CACACATTATATAAAGATCAATCTAATATTACCTATAAAGAAAATAAAGAAAAACAGGTTGATCAACAATATAGCAATCTTGTTAATTATTATAATGGTGGTAAAGGATATTACAAAAATCCAATTCTCAACTTAAACTTCACGCATAAAAGACTACGTAGCATTAGTAATGCTTCAGATCGTTTAGTGGCTCATTCAATACCTATGAAGGATATATTGGATTATTTGACCTACAAAAGAAATTCTAATAGCTTTCAAAATGCTCCCGATGGTCGTAAGAAGATCTCAAATTCAGATCACACTTTTTGGCTCTCAGAATCTAACGGTAAACGCAAGGTACGCGGTTATGCCTTCATTAAATACGGCAATAATGATAAATGGGCGTACTTCTATACAATTCAACTTAATTAAATCAATATGAAAACTTCAAGATTAATTGCAATTGCGATATTACTTTTTGGTATCGCTTTCGCGAAAGCAGAATCAAATACAACATCAAACATGGAACCTACTACGGTTCTCAACTGGACAGGAACCTATGAGACTAATTTTGGTCAAATTATCCTATTGCAAAGAGGTAATTACGTGGTAGGCACATATAGTGATCGAGGAACTATAAGGTCTATCAGAAAAAGCGGAAGAAAGCTAAACGTTGTTTTTGATAACAATGGAACCTTAGGCTACGCATACTTAGAAAAAACTGTGTTAGGTTTTAAAGGCACCTGGAAATGGAGTACAGGTGTAGTACAAGGAGATTGGAACGGGAAAAAAGTAAGCGATGCACCACAGAATTACCATAAAGGAAAATGGAAAACTAAATTCGGTACGCTAGACTTTATTGATAGTAAGTCTGGATTTATGGTCGCTCATTATGGAGATAAGGGAGGAATGATTTGGGGTAAGAAAAATCCATCGACCCGAATTTTTAAAGGTCAGTTTAAAAATAAAGAATCAGGTAAAATCAGGCCATGTTCCTTTATTTTTTCTAACAGTTCATTCAAAGGTAAATACGATAATTTGGAATATGGAAGTTGGAATGGTAACCGTACACAGTTACCAAATTCTGATGTAAGAACAGGAACAAATCTAGGAAAGGAGTATAAGATTAAAATCACCCTAAATGGTTTTAAATGTTGGAATTCAGACAATTTAAGAAAACGAGAACGTGGTTTTTTAGGTTTTAGAAATCAATTAAAGATGGGAAGTAATCTACAAGATTATGAAAAAAGAGAGAATACAGGAAAGGATTCTTGGATCTTAAAAAGTATTAACTGGCGTCAATGGTACAGTAGTAATGATATCAATAACTATCCAGAAGGACAATTATTTAATACGAGCGGTTACTTTGTTTACAACGTTTATGAAAAACAATTACCCAAAATATCTATGGCAAATGAGTTTGTATTTATAGAAAGTCTTAGAGCTCTCAAACGCAGTGATTTTAGATCAAAAAGAAATATTGATATGAAAGCGGTTATTGATTTGTTAACCGGTAAAACTAGTGAAAGCAATTATGCTCGTGGTAGTAATGGTAGATTCAGAATTCCAGATAGTCCTGATCACTTTAAAATTGAAGTGAAAAATGGTAAGCGTATATTAAATGTATATGGTGATATAAAAGAGCCCAAGAAGAAGAAAATTCATTTTGGATACTATTACACTATTGAGCTTATATAAAAAGAAAAATCCCGCACTAGCGGGATTTTTTTTATTCTTTGTTAGCGTTTAAATTATCTCTAGGTTGTGTGTATTCTTTCTTGTCCTTAACCTGATGATTAATTTTTTTGCCATGCGTTTCTTCTAGATTAATGGCTTGTTCTTTTTTGCTCGTTTTTTCCGGCGTTTTTCCTTCTGTATTCATAATCTTTTCTTTTAAAGATAAAGAAGTTTACGTATTAATAAGAGTATAATAACTGGTTTAACAAAGGATTACATCTTGTTTAATTATTTGTTAGCTTTTTTTGCATCTAATAATTGTCTATTAAGCCTTTGCTCTTTTTCAAGCGCATTTCTGCGGTAATTCTCATATTCTTCTTCTATTTGAGCCAATTGTTCTTGAGCAGTTGATGTTAAACTGTTGCTGTTTTTGAATTTATAGATAAAGCTTATTAGTAATATGGTTAAAATCCCAATTATTGACCATAGAATAATATTATACATACTTTTCTCTAGTTGAATACCTAGCAATTCCATACTATCTTGTCCTTTTTCCAGGGCGGCAATGTCAATTTTACTAGCTTCCATTTGATCGTTCAACTCTTGTATCTGGCTTACTTGATCTTCGATACGCTTATTCAAGTTATTAATTTCAATATCTTGATCTTCTGCAGTTGTTGTGACTTCTTTTTTAAGCTTGTTAATCTTATCAATTTCAATAACTCTATATTCTTGATATCTGTTAGAGGATTCTATAACTTCATTGAACTTATTATTCAATTTTTCATGGGTCGCGATGGAATCCTGTGCTAGGATGGATGTGTGTGTAATAAATAGTATTAGTAAAAAGAAATAGAATTTCATGTTTAGGGATACTTAAAAGTTTTGTTTCAAAGATTTTGCAAAAATACGCAGTATTACAACGAACTATTTTTAATATTATTCTAAATAAAAAAGACGCCTAATTAGGCGTCTTTAATTATTGGTTTGTTGTTGTATCTTTTAGTTGTCTGGGTTTCCATTACCACAGTCAGACATACAGTGTGTGTTAGTACGAATGTTGAACTGATCTTGAACTTCAGCACCGTCTACCCATATTCCGTGAGTTTGATCTATACAACCGTGCTCATTTACACTGTAGATTACAGCGTAAACTGATGTACAGTAACAATCTCCGAAATGGTTATTGTTGAATCTATACTTTACACTTTCTGTATAAGCTCTAAAACAGTTACGGATTCCATAGAAACATGGGTTGATTAAGTTGTTACTGTCTCTAGGTAAGGCATCACAAGTAGAATCTACATTCATATAGATTGAATGTAAGTACCATCCATCATTCAATTCTAATTCAAGATATGTTTTATTAGAGTCCATATTTACAGTGAATTCACCGTATCTTTTTGAGTTGGAAACTTTAAGAGCTTCTCCTACAAAACAAGCTCCAGAGTTAGAACCACCAATGATTCCAAATTTTCCTTCTTCCACTTCTGTAGTCATCGCTTCATAAGGAACAGGAGAAACTGATTGTTCAGGATTAATATGTTGTGAGATTAAATTGTCTGCAAGAGCAATATTTTCAACATGATCTATAAATTCTTGCTCGCTTAATTTTGCAATTTCTATTTGATCATTCTGACCTTCTAGAGCGTTTGCATCTTCAACTTGTGAACAAGAAGCAGCTAGTAAAACGATAGCAAATAAATAGTATAATTTTTTCATCACGATTGTAATTTGTGGTCCAAAAGTACAATTACAAAATACTTAACAAGTCTTAATTTATGATTTTTCGATTAGGACTCTTTTAAACACGTTAAACTGAATGTTTTGATAAAAAGGTGATTTTTTTACTCTTTAAAAGTTCTTATTTATCAGGGAAATGACGCTTTTGAAGAGTGTTTTTTTAAAATATTTCACATTTGATTAAATGTGGGTATTAGTCAATCGACCAAAGTGATTAAATCAGGATGAAGTGCAAAAATAAAGCCTCAATGTGAATTGAGGCTTTATTTAATAGGGAAGAATGTTTAATCATTCATACTAATTAGAAACTCTTCATTGTTTCTTGTCTGTTTAATTCGTTGTGATATAAACTCCATAGCCTCAACCGGATTCATATCAGCTAGGTATTTTCTCATAATCCACATACGTTGTGATACGCTTTCATCAAGAAGTAAGTCGTCTCTACGTGTAGACGATGAGGTTAAATCAATGGCAGGGAATATTCTACGATTAGAAATATTCCTATCTAACTGTAGTTCCATGTTACCGGTTCCTTTAAATTCTTCAAAGATAACCTCGTCCATTTTTGAACCAGTTTCTGTCAATGCCGTTGCTATGATGGATAATGATCCACCACCTTCTATATTACGAGCAGCTCCAAAGAACCTTTTAGGTTTGTGTAAAGCATTAGCGTCCACACCACCAGAAAGTACTTTACCGCTGGCAGGTTGAACAGTGTTGTAAGCTCGTGCTAGCCTGGTAATAGAATCTAATAGGATAACAACATCATGACCGCATTCAACCATTCTTTTTGCTTTTTCTAGAACAATGTTAGCTACCCTTACGTGATCATGCGCCTCTTTATCAAAAGTTGAAGCAATTACTTCTCCGCTTACATTGCGTTGCATGTCTGTTACTTCCTCAGGACGTTCGTCTATAAGTAATATAAGTTGGTATACTTCAGGATGATTGGCTGCTATAGCATTTGCTATATCTTTAAGTAGCATTGTTTTACCCGTTTTAGGTTGCGCCACAATCATACCACGTTGCCCTTTTCCTATAGGGGCAAATAAATCCATTACTCTAGTTGAAATACTGGATTGTCTCTCGGCTATATTGAATTTCTCATCTGGAAATAATGGAGTGAGGTGTTCAAAAGATACTCTATCTCTAACAACCTTTGGATCTAATCCATTGATTTGAGAAATCTTAATTAAAGGAAAGTATTTTTCACCTTCTTTAGGTGGTCGTACCATACCTAATACTGTGTCACCTGTTTTTAATCCAAATAATCTTATCTGTGATTGAGAAACATAAATATCATCTGGGCTAGATAAGTAGTTGTAATCACTGCTTCTTAAAAATCCATAACCATCAGGCATCATGTCAAGAACACCTTCACTCTCGATGATTCCATCAAATTCAAAATCTGGATCTCGATAGCGATTACGGTTATCTTTATTTCCTTTAGGAACATTGTTACCGCTGTTGTTGTTTCGGTTATTGTTCTTATTGCGATTGTTGTTCTTATTTCTAGTGTCATTATCGTTACGATTCTCATTACGATTCTCGTTACGATTGTCATTAGACTTTTTATTATTCTTATTAGAATCGTTGGTTTTTGTTTCTTCTGTGTTATTCTCTTTTTTAGAAGGCTGACTTTTATTAGAAGAAGTGTTAGATTCCTTATCCTTTTCTGCTGACTTTGGATTGTTGTTTTTTCTTGGTCTACGTTCTTTCTTTTGTTCGATATTTTTAGTAGGCGCAGTCCTTGATTCCTTTTTTGGATCTGGTTTAGACTGCTTTTTAGGTGAATCTTCACTTTTGTTGTCTAGGTCTAGGTTTTCTAGAACTTTAGGGTTTTCTGCTTGAACATCTAGAATTTTGTAAACTAAATCCAACTTGCGCAGGGATCTATACTTAGGTACGTTTAAATCCTTGGCAATTTCCTGTAATTCAGGTAATTTCTTTGATTTTAAATCAGCTATTTGAAACATTATTTGTTAAATGATAAGATTATAAGGGAACTAAATCAATTTTATCAGAAAAAATTGACGCGTCTAGGTGGTCTAGAAAACAGTAGTTTAACACCTAATACACTGCAAGTATACTTAAAAAAATGATATTAACTACTGTTTTTAATGGCTAAGTTTTATTTTTGCTCAATAGAAAATATGTAATGATACAACGTATACAATCTATTTACTTAATACTGGCAGCACTAGTTTCTGGTGTATTAGTTTGGGTAGTAGATGCTTATCTTAATGGCGATAGTAATGAATTTCTAGGTGTAGACGATTCAGTTTACTTTGGTACTTTTATGGTAAGTGCTGTTTTATCTATATTTGCAATCTTCCTATTTAAAAATAGGCAGTTACAATTTGTTATCAATAGACTCAATATACTGATTAATCTTATTTTGCTAGGAGTTTTTGTATATCGAGCCCTAACTTGGTCTGGAGGAACGGCGGTTTCTGAGAAAGGCCTTGGGATGTTCCTTCCTGTATTATCTATCGTTTTACTTGCCTTGGCAAACAAGGCCATACGGAAGGATGAACAACTCGTAAAATCAGCGGACCGATTGCGATAACGATTTTATCTTAGTGATATTAGTGAAAAAACCTGCGAGGCGCCACCTTGCAGGTTTTTTGTTTTAAAACAATTTAAAGCTCGCTTTCGCGAAAGCGTAGTAGAAAAATCACGATTCATCTAGAACGATTTACCTGTCCTTTTCAATAACCTCAAGATTACTAATCTTACCAGCATTAATTTCAAATCGCAACATTGTTCGTTTTTTATGAAATCCATGAATACCTACGGCGCCAGGATTCATGTGCAGGCAATTGATCTTTTTGTCCATCATAACTTTAAGAATATGACTGTGACCACAGATAAAAATATCTGGTGGATTATGGTATATCTGCTCTTTTACTCGCATATTGTAACGACCTGGATATCCACCTATATGAGTAATCCATACGTCCATACCACCGCAATTAAACCGTAAGTGTTCTGGAAATTGTAATCGCGCTTTGTCATCGTCAATATTACCATACACAGCCTTAAGTGGTTTTATTTGGGACAACTGATCGGTCACCGTTAAATCACCAATGTCTCCTGCGTGCCATATTTCATCTGTCTCGAGCGCATATTTTAATATGAAATCATCAATATGGCTGTGTGTGTCAGAAAGTAATAGGATTTTCATGAAATTTACTTTATCGCAAAAGTAAGGAGTAAAGCAGTCAATAGTTACCTATTTTCCTCAAACAGCCGCTTATCTTTGCAGTATGAAATCGAATCGGTTTTTTATAGAATTTGCCTATAATGGAACAAATTATCACGGCTGGCAACGACAGCCAGATGCTATTACCGTTCAAGAAAAACTGGAAGAAGGTATGCAGCTGCTGTTGCGTGAGTCTATATCACTTGTAGGAGCTGGTAGAACTGATGCTGGTGTTCATGCAAAACAAATGTTTGCGCATTTTGAACTAGATGATCCTAACAAATTGGATAATATCGTTTATAAACTAAATAGATGGTTGCCAGATGATATATCGGTCTTTACTGTTGTTAATGTGAATGAAACAGCTCATGCAAGGTTTGATGCTACTGCACGCAGTTATGAGTATCATTTTCACTTAAGACCAGATCCTTTTTTCAATAACAATTCACACATTCTATATAGATTGCCTGATTTTAATAAAATGAATAAAGCAGCTCATTTGTTACTAGAGTATAACGATTTTGAATGCTTCTCTAGGTCAAACAGTGACGTACACACGTATTTGTGTGATTTAATGAATGTATCATTTGAGCATCAAAAATACCATGTCATTTTTCATATTAAAGCTAACCGATTTTTGAGAAATATGGTAAGAGCCATTGTAGGAACCTTATTAGAAATAGGGTATGATAAAATGTCGGTTGAACATTTGCACGAGGTTCTTAAATCCAAAAACAGATCCATGGCAGGTCCTAGTGCACCAGCCCAAGGACTTTACCTGAGCAGGGTTCATTATCCGGATCATATTTTCAAAATAGAAGATTAAATTGTGATATCGTTAAAATCGATAGAATAATCAGCGCTTAAAAGGGTTATTGTCTTACTTTTAAAAAATAAAATTTGAAGCTTTAAAGAAGCTAAAATCATATGGCAGATAAAACAACAGGAAATGCATTTAGCCTGCGTTTATTTAAACGCATCCTAGCCTATACAAAACCTTATCGTTTTACGTATTACTTTGTAGCCTTGAGCGCAATTTTACTTGCAGCAGTTTCAATCGCTATGCCTTATTTGTTCAAGGTGGCTATCGACGAACACATAGTTCCAAAAGAGTATGAAGGTTTTACCACTGTGCTCGCAATGATGATAGGTGCTTTAATGATAGAGGTGCTGTTGCAGCTTAGTTTTATATTTTATGCAAACTGGTTGGGCCAGCAGGTTATTAGAGATTTACGCTTGAAGCTTTTTGACCACATGATGGGTTTCAAAATGAAATATTTTGATACTAGTGCAGTTGGAAAATTAGTAACACGTGCAGTAAGTGATATTGAAACCATTGCAAGTATATTTTCACAAGGTTTATTTGTGATGATATCCGATCTACTTAAGATGGTTGTTGTCTTAGGTTTTATGTTCTTTTATAGTTGGCGATTAACCCTAGTGGCATTAATAGTGATGCCCTTTATTTTGTATGCCACACGAGTATTTCAAAAAGCTATGAAAAAGGCGTTTGAAGAGGTGCGTACTCAGGTTAGTAATCTTAATAGTTTTGTTCAAGAAAGGGTGACCGGTATGAAAATTGTTCAAATTTTCAATCGCGAAAAAATAGAATACGAACGTTTTAAGGAAATCAATAACAAGCATCGCAACGCATGGGTGCGCACCGTATGGTACAACTCTATCTTTTTCCCAATTGCCGAAATGGCCTCAAGTATTACTATTGCTCTTATCGTTTACATAGGATTTGTGGTTAATTTGGACCAAGGTTCTCTTTTAGTAGAAATAGGTACCATTGTTATGTTCATAGATTTATCTCAAAAACTATTTAGACCTTTGAGGCAGATAGCCGATAAATTCAATACCTTACAAATGGGAATGGTGGCAGCAAATCGTGTGTTTACCATAATTGATACCGATTCTAAGATTGAAGACGAAGGTACCATGCTGGCAGAAAATCTTAAAGGTGCTATTGAATTTGAGAATGTGAATTTCGGTTATGTAGAAAATGAACCAGTTATAAAGAATTTGTCATTCACAGTTAATCCAGGCGAGACAGTAGCTATAGTAGGAGCGACAGGTGCTGGTAAATCCACAATCATTAATTTGTTATCGAGATTTTATGAAATTAACAGTGGTGTGATTAAGATTGATTCCGCTTCCGCGAAAGCGTACCAACTACACTCACTGCGGTCACAAATTGCAGTTGTTTTACAAGACGTTTTTCTCTTTGCCGATACTATTTTTAACAATATTACACTGCAAGATCCATCCATCACCGAAGAAGACGTAATTGAAGCTGCTAAAAAAATTGGAGTTCATGACTTTATTATGTCTTTGCCTAATGGTTATCAGTACAATGTGAAGGAGCGTGGCGTTATGTTAAGTTCTGGTCAACGTCAATTGATCGCCTTTTTGAGAGCCTACGTGAGTAAGCCTAGTATTTTAGTTCTAGACGAAGCTACAAGTTCTGTTGATGCTTATAGTGAACAATTAATTCAAGATGCCACAGACATCATTACCAAAGGACGCACGTCCATAGTTATTGCGCACCGATTGGCTACTATTAAAAAAGCAGATAAAATAATTGTAATGGATGCTGGTGAAATAGTCGAGATAGGTTCACATAAAGAATTGCTGCAAAAAGAAAATGGCTATTACCGCAATTTATACGAGGTTCAATTTTTACAGCAAGAAGTAGCCTAAATCAGGAATTTAAATACAATCATTCCTATAATCATAGCTAGAACAACAAGTATAATAAGACCTATATAAGAAACTATAGCTACTACAAAGAATAGTAAACTTCTCATTACCGTTTGGGCCAGATCTAGTTTAAAAAGTTGTTGATACACATAAACGTTGTACAAAAAAAGCGTGAGCAATGTAAATATTGTGTATACTCCATAATAATCTGGTGCAAGAACTAAAATAGCTATAGCAATAGGTGTAGTAGCAATGGCATATTGACTATAGGAATACATTTGAATGACCAGCTGTTCGGTATAATTGTATTTCTTCTTTCCCCAAAATGTTATTCTACCCCAAAGAGCATATATAGGTATTGATAACAAGACTATTATAGACATGTAGTTTTGAGTAAACTCAGTAGATTGAGAAAAAGCATTTGCCTGAGTTATCGCGTCTTTTTCAGGAATGCCCATTCTTTTGTACATATCAATTAAATCGCTCGTATTTAAAAATTCTATTTCGGTATGTTTCATTACAAATACCGTAATTCCAGTGAAAAACAAGCTTATAAATAAATACCTGATAGCGTCTACATAATTCATGCGACGTCCCTTAATGTATCCATTGATGACATCACGAGGTTTGGTAAACATATCTAAAAAAGTTCTCACAAATTTTGTGTCTATCCCTAAATACATATCGCCAAAATCAGCTGCTACATTGCGCATTGTGATTCTGTTTTCAATCCATTTTGAACCACAATTAGAGCAATAGTTGTGCTTCTCGTAGAAGATGTGGTTACAATTTTTACAAACTCGTTCCATTAATTTGTTTTAAATGCTTTTAGGTATTCTGGATTGATCAAATAGATGCCGCCTAGAACAAAAACCGCTGTAATAATGATAAATATTATTTGAAGTGTACTAAAGATGATACTCGATAGAATGGCTTTGAGTACCGTTTGTCCTAAACTTAATTTGAAAATTCTTTTGTAATACCAGCCTATTTGAATGACGCTAATAAGAGATATTGGGATGGATGTTGCTCCATAGCTAATATCAAGTACAATCATTAAAGGTGTAAAAATTACAGTAACCATATTGAGTAGCCCAAAAGCATATACAAATAATACAAGATGTTCTACAAAATTATACTTACGTATATCAAAAAATACAAGCCAGCCAGTAAACGCGTACAAGGGCAAGAATAAAGAAGTTAACGCACCCAAATAGTCATAGAAATAGTTGAATAACTCGAGTTTGTTCGTTTCACTTATATCGACTAGGTTTAATAATTCTGGGAAAAAGTTCTTAAGAATAAACATTTGAAGACCGATGAGTGTAAGACTTATTAAGTACCAATTTATGGGATTTACAAATCTTTTACGTTGACCTTTTATGTAGTTGTCAATTACAATTTCTGGTTGAAGTATAAGAGCTTTGAAAGTTGATATTAATACATTGTCAGTACCCAGGTATCGATCAAAAAATTCTCTGGTAATCGTATTTATGGTAAGCCGTTTTGTAATCCATTTTGAGCCACATTTTGGACAGTAATCATGTCCATGATATAGCATTTGGTTGCAATTTCTACAGCTACGTTCCATAAATTAGGATAATAAAGTCTTCATTTTTTCGGCGAGTTTATTCTCGTCTTGAAACGTTTCTAATTCCTCTTCATGAGCTAGAGATACTTGGCCTGTTTCTTCACTTACAATAACCGCTATAGCATTTGTCCTTTCAGTAATACCTAGAGCTGCTCTATGTCTAAGGCCAAATCTACTAGGTATTTGTTTACTATTGCTTACCGGTAAAATGGCTCTAGTGGCAGTGATTTTATTATCCTCTACAATCACAGCGCCATCATGTAAGGGACTGTTTTTATAAAAGATACTACGTAGTATTGGAGCATTGACAAGAATGTCCATATTGTCTCCTGTGTTTTTTGCAAAATCCATAGAAACGTCCCGTTTAATAGCGATAAGCGCGCCTGTTTTGGTTTTACTTAATGTAAAACAGGCGCTTACAATTTCATCTACAACATGATGTTGTGCTGTCGAATCTTCTCTAAAAAACTTCAATTGGCGTAGCAACTTTTTTCTACTAGTGAAGTTTGTTGTTCCTATCATCAATAAGAAACGCCTGATTTCTTGTTGAAAAACTACAACTAGGGCAATAAAACCAGCACCTACAAAGGCACCTAGTGTTAACCCTAAAAGCTTCATTTCAAGAGTAACCGTGATTTGATAAATCACCAAAAAGATAATGATCCCGATGAAGATATTAATCGCAGCAGTTCCTTTAACTAACCGGTATATGTAGTAAACCAAAAAGGCAAATAATACAATATCAATTAAATCTACAATTCTAAAATCAGGTAGGCCCATAAGTTGTAAAAATAGAAATTAATTTTCTTGCAGTTCTTCAAATAGTTTAATGCATTCCATGGCAGGCGCCACATCATGTACTCTCAAAATTTTAGCACCTTGTTGTAAACAAATCATGTGTAGGGCAGTAGTTCCATTTAACGCTTTGTCCGAGGTTGTATCCAATGTTTTATATATCATTGACTTTCTTGAAACTCCTGCTAGAATAGGAACTTGGTGCGCTTGCAATAAACTCATGTTTTTAAGCAAAGTGAAATTTTGCTCTCTAGTTTTAGCAAAACCAAAACCAGCGTCAATTACTATATCATTGATTCCTAGCGCGCGTGCTGCAGCGATTCTATCAGAAAAATAATAATTTATCTCATGAATGAGGTCATCATATTCAGTAAGAGTTTTCATAGTTTGTGGTGTGCCGCGCATGTGCATCATAACATAAGGTACTTGTGCTTCTGCTACCACGGGTAGTATGGATTGGTCAATAAGTCCTGCGCTTATATCATTGACTAGGCTTGCGCCGTGTTGTAGGGCCTTTTTAATCACGCTTCCGCGAAAGCTGTCACAACTCAACCCTTTAATGTTAAAGCTTTTTGCAACAAGTTCGATGACAGGAATAACTCTTCTAATCTCTTCTTGCTCACTAATATCAGTCCCATCAGGTCTAGAACTGTAACCACCTATATCAATGAAAGTGGCTCCTTCATCGAGCATGCGTTCCACTTGGGTGAGTACATCTTTATCAGACTTGAGCTTACCACCATCATAAAACGAGTCTGGAGTAACGTTTACAATACCCATGGTATGAGCTTTTGAAAGATTGATTAGTGTGCCAGCACAATTGATAGTCGACATGAAATAGGGTTATGTGAAAAAATGAAACTAAATTTACACCAAATTTAAACCTTTATGTCAGATACAAGTAAGCAATACGATGTCGTTATCGCACAATGTCGCGAGTTGTTTTCTAATAAAATGAAAGATTATGGAGCTGCGTGGCGCATTCTCAGGCTTCCATCGCTTACTGATCAAATTTTTATCAAAGCGCAACGTATAAGAGGTTTACAAACATTAACCGAATCAAAAATTGACGAAGGTCAAGAAAGTGAGTTTATTGGAATTATCAATTATTCATTAATGGCGCTCGTACAATTAGACAAAGGTGTAGTGGATCAACCAGATTTAAATCTGGAACAGGCACTAGAGCTTTACGACCATCATGCTTCAATTACTAAACAATTAATGATGGATAAAAATCACGATTATGGTGAGGCATGGCGTGATATGAGAGTAAGCTCGCTTACCGACCTCATACTGCAAAAACTGTTACGAGTAAAGCAAATTGAGGATAATGAAGGTAAAACCCTTGTTTCTGAAGGTCTGGATGCAAATTATCAAGATATGATCAATTATTCTGTGTTTGCTATGATACATTTAGGAGACTCATAATACATGAATTTCTCATCAAAAATATTAGAAGAGGCTGTTAACCAAGTGTCTCAATTACCTGGAATAGGTAAGAGAACAGCATTGCGTTTAGTCCTGCACTTAATGCGACAGCCAGAACAACAGACCGATGCGCTCGCTCAATCCTTATTGAGTATGCGCAACGACCTCAAATTTTGCAAAAAGTGTCACAATGTAAGTGACAACGACCTTTGTGAAATTTGTATTAGTCATAATCGTGATCAAAACTTAGTTTGCGTGGTAGAAGATATACGCGACGTAATGGCCATAGAAAACACTAGTCAGTATAAGGGTTTATATCATGTTTTAGGTGGGAAAATAAGTCCCATGGATGGTGTAGGACCACAAGATCTTAATATTCCTAGCTTGATTAACCGTGTAAAGGAAGAAGGAATACAGGAGCTTATTTTTGCGCTTAGTCCTACTATTGAAGGAGATACTACTAATTTTTATATCTACAAACAACTGTCAGATCTAGAGGTGAATACATCAACCATCGCACGTGGTATCGCAGTAGGAGACGAGTTAGAATTTGCCGATGAGGTTACCCTAGGTCGCAGTATATTGCATCGAGTGCCCTATGAAAACTCTATGAAAAGCTAGATGGAGTTAAGTGTAGTAATTCTCAATTATAATGCAGCACCGTTCTTACGCTTATGTTTGGATAGTGTCATTAGAGCTACACAAAAAATTTCTAGTGAGATTATAGTCGCTGATAACTGTTCTACTGACGATAGTGTTCAACTGGTTAGAGAAAAATATCCGCAGGTAACCTTATTGCCTTTTGGCTCAAACTATGGTTTTTCCAAAGGAAATAATCTAGCCGTTAAACAAGCTCGTGGTACTTACTTATGTATTCTCAATCCCGATACCATAGTTGGTGAAAATGTGTTTTTGAATTGTCTCGCTTTCGCGAAAGCGAACTCATATTTAGGATTTGTAGGGACCCAACTCATTGATGGATCAGGCACCTTTTTACCAGAAAGCAAAAGGCATTTACCTACTCCAAAAGTTGCAAGAGCAAAATTTTTAGGCCACGACGACAAGTATTATTTCAATGATATTGATAAAGATTCAAGAGGTCCTGTTGAGATCCTGGTAGGAGCCTTTATGTTTTGTAGGAAGAAAGTTTACCAAGATTTAGGAGGATTTGATGAACGATATTTTATGTATGGCGAGGATATAGATCTGTCATACACCGCATTAATCAATAATTTGCAAAATTATTATTTAGGTGACGCTCTCGTTGTTCATTTTAAAGGTGAGAGTACTGTAAAGGATAAAAAATACCTAAAGCGCTTTTACGGCGCGATGGAATTGTTTTACGACAAATATTTCAAACGCAATTTACTTGAAAAGCTGGTTGTTAAAATAGCAGTAAAAGTTTTATCCATTAAGCCTATAAAAAATACTCAGCCTAATCCAAAAATTAAGAAAAAGATTCTGGTGACAAATCAGGTTAATAAAGGGTTGCCTAGTTTTGATGAGGTGTGTTCTATGGATACATTGCCTGCGACTTCTTGTAGCAATACTGCGTTATATTGGGACATTAATTCCCTTTTAATAGAAGATGTCCTTCACTATATGAAAGATAACCCTAGGTCATTCTTGTATAGATTTTTAAGTTTGGATAGGAGTACAGCGGTAGGAAGTGACGACAAAAACAGTCAAGGAAAAATAGAAATATTTTAAAATTAATCTTGATTTATTGAGAATATCGTAATTGATACTTATCGAATTCTTAATTTGTTGTGAATACACTAAACGCTCTATTTAATTGCTTACTTTTGTAAACTAATTGAAAACGTTATAGTAGCTGTAAAATCATGGCAACATTTGAATTAAAATTACCTAAAATGGGAGAATCGGTAGCAGAAGCTACCATAACCACATGGCTTAAAAATGTAGGTGACACCATAGAAATGGATGAACCTGTACTAGAAATAGCTACCGACAAGGTAGATAGTGAAGTGCCTAGTGAGGTAGATGGTGTTCTTAAAGAAATCCTATTTCAAGTAGATGATGTAGTTCAAGTAGGACAAACTATTGCGATTATAGAAACTGACGGAGATTCAGCTACAGACGCTGCATCATCCTCCAGTAACGATTCTACGCCGGCCGAGGCAACTGTACAACCTGTTGAGGCTGTAAAAGCCGCTACAGCACAAGTTGATAAAGGAATGGCTACTGCTGGTAAGGTGGATAACGACTACGCAAACAGCGATTCTTTTTACTCTCCGCTTGTTAAGAATATTGCCAAAGAGGAGAACATTTCACTAGAAGAATTAGAGGCGATTAATGGGACAGGAAAAGATGGACGCGTTACTAAAAACGATATCCTAGCTTACGTAGAAGATAAAAAAGCTGGTAAAACAGCTCCAGCACCTGCAGCAGCTACAACAGCTGCAGCTTCAAAACCTGCTGCTGCTCCAGTTAAGGCTGCTCCAGTATCAGTCAATGGAGAAGATGAGATCATTGAAATGAGTAGAATGGGTAAACTAATCTCTCATCACATGATAGCTAGCGTGCAAACTAGTGCACACGTACAAAGTTTTATAGAGGCAGATGTAACCACAATATGGAACTGGCGTAAAAAGAATAAGGATGCTTTCAAAGCTAGAGAAGGCGAGAATTTAACCTTTACACCAATCTTTATGGAAGCTGTAGCAACAGCTCTTAAGGAATTTCCAATGATGAACATATCAGTTGATGGTGATAAAATAATAAAAAGGAAGAACGTTAACCTAGGTATGGCAGCTGCTTTACCAGATGGAAACCTTATTGTTCCGGTAATCAAAAATGCAGACCAACTTAATTTGGTCGGAATGGCAAAATCGGTTAACGATCTTGCAAATAGAGCTAGAAATGGTAAATTAAAACCAGACGATACACAAGGTGGTACCTATACGGTGACCAATGTTGGTACCTTTGGTTCTGTACTAGGAACACCAATCATTAACCAACCACAAGTTGGTATTCTAGCACTAGGTGCGATTAGAAAAGTGCCAGCAGTAATAGAAACTCCAGATGGTGATTTTATAGGTATAAGAATGAAAATGTTCTTGTCTCACAGTTATGACCATAGAGTAGTAAATGGAGCTCTAGGTGGACAGTTTGTTCAACGAGTGGCGCAGCTACTAGAAAGTTTTGATCCTAATAGAACTATTTAAATACTTGAAAATTATAGTTAAACTAAAAAAACCACCTAAGTATTTAGGTGGTTTTTTATTAAATTGCTACGTATGATTAAATATTTTTTTCTCCTATTAGCCTTTTTAATTATCAACTCACACACAAGCATTCACGATTTAAGAACTTTGTATCTGTTTACTATGCCTAATACTGATGCACAACCGGGTGATTATTATAAAGATATTCATAATGATCAAGATAAATTTGTTGGAACTTGGGTATATGAAGATAGCTACAGAAAGGTAGAAATATCTATTAATCAACGAGAACGTGAAGGTTTTGGTTGGAAGACTAAGTGCTTTGTAGATTTATTACAACTCGAATATAAATATTATGAAAATGGTGTGCTGGTTAAAGAATCTGATCCTCGATTTAGGATAGGAGATGATGCCTTCCAGCAAATAGTTTTTACCAAAGTTAATTTAAATCAAGAGATCCATTTAAATGGGCAGTCTGTGGGAGCAGACCTTGGTTATAGTGTTGTATACGGAAGGTATGATGAGTATTTCGGTGAGTTGTGTGAACATCCAGGTTTCAAACAGTTTTCACTTAAGTATGAAACCACAACAAATAACGTTAATGGTACAACCACCGTAGGATCTATTCATTATAAGAGATTTGGTAGAAGTATTAAACAAAATGCTTTTGGTCGTGGTTGTGAGTATGATTTTGTGCTACCAGAAGAAATGACTTTAATAAAGCAATCTTAATATTAACCATGTACTATAATTCAAACCACCTAAGTATTTAGGTGGTTTTTTATTTAATCATCTTGATAAAACCCTTATAGAAAGATTTATTTTTGCAACATGGAAAAAGACTTGTATTTGCCGCAGATAGAATTTTTTAAAGGAGCACGAGTACTTCACTATTTTGAGTTTGTTGAACCTCAGGAATACAAAGATCCAGAGTTTTTTACCGTAAAAGAAGTTCATGCTTTGGTCATATGTGACTATGAAGGTGAAGAAACCATGCTGTTCTACCTAGACGATGGTCTAGAAGTGAATGTAGAGTTTGAATTTATGATTCCTTCACAAGCTAAAGAACAAGCCAAAGCAGATTTTTCAGGTATCGATATACAGTGGAAAAATAAATAATCTATCCTTCGAGTAAGTTGATTAAACTCTATCAATTCATTATCAGTTTTTTTTAATCAACGTATCTTATTAATAACCTAGTGTCTTTCAATTATATGTAAAAAGAGCATGGTTGTTTATTACATCATTATTTATAGAGATGCTCAAATTGTCTAGCTATTTTTACCGCATCGTGATAGTGAATGACGTGTTTTCTAGCTTCTTTACCTAGTTCAATTATGGTGCTGGGATTTTCTATAAGTTCGCTCAGTTTATCTACAATATCCATCACATCTGGCGTTGCGTCGATAACAGGAATTTTATCAATGTTATGAAATTTAAAATAAGGTTCACCTGCACCTGCAAAAACAACTTTGCCTCGTAACATGGCTTGCAAGGCGTTGTATCCTTGGTCATAGCATAGTACTTGATCCAGTAAAACATGTGCTTTTTTATAGCTGGTAATGTAATCGGTATAGGGTAAATCTTCAGCTATGGTAATATTCACTTTACTCTTGTATTTCTCTTTTACAATCTCTAGAGCTTTCTCAAAATAATTGATACCTTTTTTCCAGTAATTACCGCGATTAATACCCATAAATATTTCAATCACACTAAGATCGTGGTTTATCTCGTCTGGGATATTTTCAACGACTACAGGAGCAGCTATGATACTAGTTGCCTTATTTTGATCAGTGAGTGCCATGGCATAGTCCGTATTACTGGGAACGATATTCACACAACGCTTCATCAATTTGTTATAATTATCGCGATATCCTTTACCCAAATATTTGTAGGTGTGATCAAGAACTGCTTTTCCTTCTGGAGCATTTTCGGCTGCCTTAAGAATTGAATAGTCTTTATGTTGGTTTACTAGGTAGCTGCTGTATTCACAATCATCACCACAGGCAATTAAAAAGACCTTACTGTTGTTTTCCAGTAATCGTTGCATCATTTGCCATTCTATGTTGGGTGCACAACCTAATGCGTTTGAATTAATGAATTGAATTATATCAAAATTTGCTAGTTTTTTTTCGCTTTCGCGAAAGCGAGCTAATCTCAAATAGTCTTCTAGATTGTTACCAGTAAGTTTCCACCACGCTACTTTTATCTTTTCTCTAAACCAATTGCGCCTAAAATAATCGCTACCTAAGTCGACGTCTACGGGAAATTTTTTAAACCCATCACCATCACCAGCAATAACAACCTCGTGACCTAGAGATTGTAAACCGTGTTTAAGGGCATTGTGGTAACCGCTGTACTCGCCTATGAGTAAGATGCGCATAAAAAACTATCTTTGAGGTAAAGATAACACGCTTGAATAGATACACCATTGATGATTTAGAGATTCTCATTGCGACTATGAATCGCGGTGATCTTAGTTTTTTGGAACGTATTTTTTCAAAGCCAATAAGTGAAATTACTGAGAATATCATTATTGTCAATCAAGGTACGGTAGTTTTGGACAGTGAATACTCCAATATACAAGTAATCAATGATGCGCAATTAGGATTATCTCGCAGTAGGAATATAGCAATTCAAAATGCAAGTAAACCCTTGTGTTGGATTCTAGATGATGATGTACAGCTATTGCCAGGCGCAATTGAATCAGTCATTGAGTCGCATAACACAAACAATACAGCTATAATAACTTTTAAAACAAGGAGTGATGATAATGAGCCGTATTATACGCTGGGTGATGTTAGTAAACAGCATGATAGGAAAAGTATAAGAAAAGTGCTTTCTCCAGAAATTACTTTCAAGCATAAAGAGATTATCAATAAATTGAGTTATGATGAAAGATTTGGTCTAGGAAGTACGTTTGAAGATTCAGAGAATTATATATTCTTAAAAGAGGCTCTAGATAAAGGTGTCTCGTTGATGTCTGATCCCAAGTTCGTTGTTAAGCATCCTAAAACAACAAGTAGTGACATGGTTGTCACAGATAGGGTTATAAAGGCAAGAGGTGCTTTAGCCGCGTTTGATAATCGACCGGTTAAATTAATGGCATTGAAATATATGTTTTTCTTACTACGTAAGGGATATGTTGTTAATTTGCCTGTGTTACTCAAAAAGTATCAGGTGTTTGTTCAAGGAGCCAATGCCTATCTTAAATCATCCAAGTAATGAAGTTAGAAATATTAGACATACCAAAAATAACCGACCCTAGAGGAAATCTTGCGGTAATTGAAAAAGACTCTATTCCTTATAAAATAAATAGGGTTTATTACTTGTATGATGTTCCTAGTGATTCATACCGCGGTGGACACGCGCATAAAGAATGTTTGGAATTGTTGATTGCAGTAAGTGGTAGCTTTACTGTTACTTTATTTGATGGTAAAACTACTCAAGAGGTTGTTTTAAACAAACCAGATAAAGGACTTTTAATTCCTACCATGATGTGGCGAGAACTTAAAGATTTTTCGAGTGGTTCTATGTGCCTAGTGCTTGCCTCGCATGAGTATAGTGAGTCAGATTACATAAGAGTAAAAAAAGACTTCGTCAAAGCTGTTACAGGTGATAGCTAGTTATATGAATACTAGTCTTTTCTTGTTTTAAATTGATGTAAGTAGTAAAGTAATTTACCAGGTAAATTTAGTAGAAATAATTGCTTTACGGTAAGCGAGTTTTTATCAATTTTCTTTTTGATCTCTTCAAAGGAATCAGATTGCCCATACATTTTGTGTTCTATAGCAATGCGCCAAAGATTGGTTTGAATAAAAGCATGCAAGGGTAAGTTATTACTATCATCTAAATGGATGAATTCTGGGTGCTTTCTGTCTTTTATTGCAATAGACGAGCTTCCTGATAAGGTTCTGTCTATGTGAACTGTAACCGAGGTGTTAAAGCCAATTTTATAGAGTTTTCCTAGACGAATAAATAATTCTGTATCCTCACCATGAGTGAGCTGTGTATTGTAGTTACCTGTTTTCTCAAAAACTTCAACATTACAGGCAAAGCTAGAACTACTCAAAGGAAAACTTTTAAATGAGTAAGTAAACAAATCCTCTAGAATTTGTGTTGTTTCTACGGGTTTTGAAAAAACATTTGATTTTATATAGTTGTTAAAGTGAGTGATATAATTACTCGCGACAACTTGAATGTCTTTGTACTGTTTAAAAAGCTGATCCAGAAGTTCCAAATGATTGTTTTCCCAGTAATCATCTGCATCTAAAAAGGCGATATACTGGTGTTCATGATCAACAGCATAGTTAATAGCGATATTTCTTGCATTGCTTACACCTTTATTAATTGTAGTTACGATATTGATTCGTGAATCAGAGAAACGTTCTTCAACTATCGCAATACTATTATCGGTGCTACCATCATTGACTATCAACAAGTCAAATTCTGTTAGACTTTGGGATAATACACTTTTTAAACACCTTTCTATCGTGCTTGATTTGTTATAAAGTGGTATTGCAACTATCCAATTCATGCTTTTATTGACTTTATAAAATGGTATAATTTTAAAATGTCAAAAAACCTAAGATTAGGATTTTTTCCTAGAATATTTTGTTCTAATCTAGGTTTAAAAAATGTAACCACGCTTGTGAAAACGCTGCTTAGACCTAATGAGTTTATCCGTTCATAAAGAGTTATTACCGGTCTAGATGCTCCATCCAGTTGACCATTTTTATATTGTAAAGCGGTGTTTTTAATTCCTTCAATGGACTTATTATAAAAAACTCTGTTTTCTTCTAAGCCTAAATGTATAATGCGAGTGGACGCATGATTGATTTTAATTTGCTCTTCTTTAAATCGTTTGGCGAGCCAGATATCTAGTCCATAACCCTTAGGTACATTTTTAGAAATGTCTAAGAACTGCTTTTTTTGAATAATGAAACAAGCAGAAACGAAGTATTTATAGATCTCATTATTATTACTAGGTTTACGTTGTTCTCTTGAAATACCATATTTCCATCTTAAAGAATGGTTGGGATTATTAAGGGTCTCTTGGTAAGTTACCGTAGCGTATACTAATTCAAATTCATCAAGATGAACGAGGAACGAGCTTGTGAAATTAATAGTTGGTATTTGTATATCTGCATCAATAAATAAAATCCAATCGGTAGTGGCAGCTTCTGCTATTTTTCTGCGGCTTTCTACGTCACCTAAATTTTGAATACCGTTTAAACAGGTTACTAGTTTGTGTGAGCTCACATTTATAGGAATAGTAGATGCATCGTTATAAATGATAATTTCATGAATAACATTGCTGTAATAACGTACTAATTGATCAATTAATCTATTAGGATCATCATTGAAGGTTGGTATTCCTATGGTGATTTTCAATATTAAACCGCTTTTTGAACCACTTCAAATATTTCCCCATTGTCACATTTTAATGTCTTTGAGGGATATTTTAGAATAAGTGCATAATCATGCGTGGCCATGAGAATAGTATTACCATTTTTATTTATGGTTTGTAGAACTTCCATCACCTCAACACTTGTTTGTGGATCTAGATTACCGGTTGGCTCGTCAGCAATGATAAGTTCGGGATCATTAAGCAAAGCTCTGGCTATAGCCACTCGTTGTTGTTCTCCGCCGCTTATTTCATAAGGGTATTTAAAACCTTTGGTTTTCATACCTACTTTATTAAGAACCTCTTCAATTTTATCGTTCATTGCTTTTTTGTCCTTCCAGCCTGTTGCTTTGAGCACAAATTTTAAATTTTCATTGATGTTGCGATCGGTAAGTAATTTGAAATCTTGAAAAACAACTCCTAGCTTACGACGCAGGTGTGGTATTTCTTTTTCGCGCAAGCGAGCTAAATCAAAATCGACAATAGTACCGGATCCTTTTTTTAAAGGTAGATCACCGTATAAGGTTTTCATTAAGGAGCTTTTACCGCTTCCCGTTTTACCTATTAGGTATACAAATTCTCCTTTTTCAATATTCAAATTGATGTTTTTGAGAATCATAGTGTCTCGTTGAAAAATATCAACTTCATTTAAAGATAAAACAGGGTTTGACATAAAAAACAGTTTCTTACAAAGTTAATCATTGATGTGGAAAACATTATGAATAATTAAACAGTCTTTCCTGCGTTGTATTGTAGTAAGTGTCTAATTTTACCTTACCATAAAAAAGGATTTATGTTAAAGAAAATTGCTATCGCGGCTATTCTAATCATGGGAATCGCCATGCCGTTGCAGGCTCAACAATCTAAAATTTATATTGATGATCTAGCGATGTATAATCAAGCGCTAGATTTATATGACGAGAATCAATACCTAGCAGCACAACGGCTGTTTGAGAAGGTGTCACGCGAGGTAGATGATGAAAGTATACAGTCTAATGCCGCTTATTACATCGCAAATTGCGCAGTCAGACTTAATCAAAAAAATGCAGACCAACTCATAGAGCAGTTTGTGGAGAAATACCCGACTAATCCTAAAAAAAATAACGCCATTATTGATGTGGCCGATTATTACTTTGATAATGGTAACTACAATCGCGCAGCAAAATGGTATACTAGGGTTGATAAAAGCACGCTTTCGCAAAAACAAACGACTAGATACTATTTCAACACAGGATATACTCTCGTACAATCAAAAAAATACGACGAAGCAAAAAAGTATTTAAACAGAGTGAGCGATGATCCTACCTATGGAAGCAAAGCAAAATATTATTTGGGTTACATCGCTTATGAAGGAAATGAACTGCAAGAAGCAAGTGATTTGTTTGATCAAGTTGAAGAGTCACCAGAAGTTGATGAAAAGCTATCTTATTATCAAGCCGATCTTAATTATAAACTAGGAAACTTTGATAAAGCTATTCAACTAGCCCAGGAGCAATTACCCAAATCTAACCGCAAGGAACAATCAGAGCTTAATCGTATTATAGGTCAATCCTTATTCAATCAAGAAAAGTATAACGAGGCATTGCCCTATCTAGAAAAATATGAAGGTACCCGTGGCAAATGGAATAACAACGACTACTATCAATTGGGATACGCTTATTATAAAATGGGCAATTATTCTATGGCTATTGAGACTTTTAATAAAATAGTTGACGGGACTAATGCTACAGCACAAAATGCCTACTATCATTTAGGATTAAGTTATATTAAAGTTGATCGACGCGAGGATGCACTTAATGCTTTTAAAAAAGCAAGTGAAATGAATCTTGATGAAAAAATTACAGAAGATGCTTCTTATAACTATGCAAAACTTAGTTATGAAAACGGGAATCCTTACGATAGTGTGCCATCTGTAATATTAGGTTATTTGGAATCATATCCCGAAAACCAGCATTCTGATGAAATGAATGAGTTTTTAATCGATTCTTATTTCTCTTCAAAAAATTATGCCGAGGCTTTAGACCTTCTAGAAAATGGCAGAATTAAAGGAAATGAAGCGACTTATGCAAAGGTTGCCTTTTACCATGCTATCAACTTATACAATGATTCCAAATATAGCGATGCAGTTAATCAACTAGATAAAACTGTAAAGTATACAAATCAGGGTGAGCTTAAAAAACGTGCTTATTTCTGGAGAGCAGCTTCTTACTATATGGTAAACAATTATCAGGCAGCACTTGATAATTATAAAATGGCAAAGGCATCTTCATCTCGTATTATCGAGGATGATCTTATTGATTACGATTTAGGATACACTTATTTTAAGCTCAAAGAATACGATAATTCGATAACTACATTTACTTCATTTACAAATAAACCAAATGTAGATCAAGTAAGATTGAACGATGCTTACTTAAGAATAGGAGATGCTAATTTTGTGACTAAGAAATACTGGCCAGGAATGGAAGCTTATAACAAGGCTATTTCAATGAATGGAAGAAATGCAGATTATGCCGCATTTCAAAAAGCCATTTCTTATGGATTTGTAGGTAAGCCAGATAGAAAAATTGAAGATCTTAAAACCTTTTTGAATAAATTTAAAAGATCACCTTATAGAGACGATGTGTTGTATGAATTAGGTAATACCTATATCAACAATAATCAGGTTAATAATGGATTACAAACCTATGATCAGTTAATCAGTGAGTTTCCACGTAGTTCATTTACCTCACCAGCGATGATGAGAAAAGGGTTGCAACTTTATAACGATGGTAAATTAGATGCAGCTCTTAGCGTTTTTAAACAAGTAGCAAGTAAATATGCTGGCACACCGCAAGCTGCAGAAGCAATTAGCAGCGCCAGACAAGTTTATATCGATCAAGGTAAAACGGCAGAGTATGCTACCTGGGTAAGAAGTTTAGAAGGTGTTGAAATTACAGATAGTGAACTTGATGATACAGCCTATGAAAGTGCAGAACAGCCTTTCGTGCGAGGTGATATGCAAGGTACCGCTCGTGAAATGAAAAAGTATTTAGATCAGTTTCCTAATGGTAAACATGCCGTTCAAGCTCATTTTTATTTAGCACAGGCACAGTTCTCTTTAGATCAAAAACAAGAAAGTATACCTCATTATGAGTACGTGATTTCTAAAGAACGTAGTCAGTTTACCGAACAAGCATTGGCTCGATTAAGTGAGATTCATTTAAGTGATAACGCTTTCGCGAAAGCGATACCAGTTCTTAAACAATTGGAACAACTAGCAGATTTTCCTCAAAATGTTTCTTATGCAAGGTCTAATTTAATGAGGGCTTTTTACGAAACTGAAGATTATTCACAAGCCATCGTTTATGCAAATCAGGTGTTGAATGATGCAACTGCAGAAACTGCTGTGAAAAACGATGCTCAAATTGTTATCGCTCGTTCTTCATGGAAACAGAACAAGGAATCTGATGCAAGAGCCGCTTATGAAAACGTAAGACAGAATGCGACTGGAAATCTAGCGGCAGAAGCAACTTACTTTAAAGCTTATTTTGAAAATAAAGATGGTAATCACGACGAGGCAATTGCAACGGCAAACAGCCTAAGTAAAAACTATGCTGGATATAAATTGTGGAGTGCCAAAGGCCTGGTTGTTATGGCAAAAAGTTATTACGCCAAAGGTGAGACACTAAACGCTACTACTATTTTAGAAGCTGTCATTAAGAATTTTACTAAGTATCCAGAAGTGGTGGAAGAAGCTCAAAAAGAACTAGATTTTATTAAAACTAAGGAAGCAAAAACAAACTCATCTGTAGTGCCAGCGAGTCAAAATTAAAGTGAGAAACACAGTTATTGAATTGCTTAAAAAATTGAATCATATGAAATTTTATATATCATTTTTAATCTCGACTGTAATACTAGGGACTAGTGTTGCTATAGCTCAAGAAGAAGAGGAAAACCAGCTTAACGGTGGTACCATTACTGTAGTCAAACCTTATGATCCTACCATAAGCGACGCATTTAAGGTGAAAAGCGTTCCTAATGTAAATGATACTACCAAAGTCAAGAAAAAGCCTGTTACCTACAGTATATTCTCTGTGCCAGTAGCTAGTACGTTTACACCTGCTACAGGAAAATTAGATCGTTTAAAACCTAAACGTAAAGAAAAATTTTATCGTAATTATGCTCGCTTAGGTTTAGGTAATTATGTAAATATACTTGGTGAATTTGCAACTAATTTTGAAATTGATAGAGATAGTGATGTAAGTGTGTTTTTTAACCATAATTCTTCTCAAGGTGGTATTGATGAGGTACGACTGGATGATTCGTTTTCTGATACCGGTCTAGACGTATCTTATGGAACTAGATCTAGAGATATGAACTGGAGCATTACTGCTGGCGGTAGGTATCAAACTGCAAACTGGTATGGTGTTTATGATAACGTGCCTACTCAACCAGAAGAAGATCTAGATGTTGCAACTTCTTATTTTAGTTATGGAATAGGAGGACGAGCTAGCTTTTTTGATAGTGTATTTAAGGAAGCTGATGTACAATTGACCGGAGTGAGTTCAGGAAATGATGCGAGTGAATTTAGAGCAAGATTGCGACCACAACTAGGTTTTGATATTATGGATACTGAGGTTGGTCTAGGTGTGGAATTGGATTATTTAAGCAGTTCGTTTGATCAACAAGTTTTTATTCCTGTTGCAACTGATTATGGATTATTCAACGCTGGTTTATACCCTAGTGTCAATTTATACGGTGATAATTACAAGGTAGAACTAGGAGCACGCGTGAACTATGCTACCGATATAGAAAATTCAGAATGTGATATTTATGTATATCCAGACATAACAGCAAGTTATATCCTCGCAGAAGAAACCGTAGTTGCCTTTACCGAGATTGGTGGTGGATTTGACGTAAACTCATTACAACAATTTGCAGATGAAAATGTGTTCATAGCTCCGGCACTTACTATTGCGCCTACAGACAGACAGCTAGATGCAATTGCTGGATTCAAAGGAAAACTAGGAGTATTTGGTTATAAAGTATTTGGAGGTTATAGAATTGAGAAAAATCGTAATTTTTATATTACCGATGACGGTTCACGTTTTACTATTGGTGATTTACAATCTTATGATTACGGGAATGTTTTTTATACTTCCTATGGAGATTTGAATACAGTATTATATGGAGCTTCTTTAGGAGTGACCTTAAATACAGCGCTCGATGTAACTTTAAATGTTACAGGAAGATCTTTTGATGTAAGTGAAGGTGATGCTTTTGAAAATATAGCATCCAATCTGCCAGAACTTACTGCAGATCTAACAGCTAATTATAAAATTGATGAAAAATGGAGTACAGGCCTAACTTTATATTATGTTGGAGAGAGAGATGCCTATAGAATAGGAGTTGGAAAAGAGACCATTGATGGATTTGTTGATTTAAACCTAGACGTCAACTATAAAATCAACCCTAAGTTAACCGCTTTTTTAAGAGGGAATAATCTCACCGGTGGTAACTACCAATACTTTAACGGTTATCCAGTTCAAAATTTACAGGTCTTAGGAGGAATCGTCTATAAGTTTGATTTTTAATTTTCGCTTTCGCGAAAGCGAGTGAGTAATACCCATAAATAAAGCACTGATTTTTTCAGTGCTTTATTTGTTTTAAAACATCAAACAATGTGAATTGAATCGTGGGATATAGCTATTCATTATATGAAACTTTGATAACTCTGTATTATTTTTAACCCATGAGAAGAATACTACCTTTATTGCTAGCTATTAGTTTAATAGCCTGCGAAAAAAAGCAATCAATAGATTTATTAATAACTAACGGAACCATTTATACCGTTGACGATAATTTTTCTACCGTTGAGGCTATGGCTATATCAAATGGTCAAATTGTAGCTACTGGTGATAGTAAAGATTTGATTGAAAAGTATGAAAGTAAAACTATCCTAGATGCCTCGGGTAAGTTCATCTACCCAGGATTAATAGATGCGCATTGTCACTTTTTTGGTCTAGGACAGCAAGCACAGCGAGTAGATCTTATGGGGACTACTAGTTTTGAAGACGTAATACAGCGAGTAGTAACTTTTCAAAATGAAAATAATCGTGATTTTATAATTGGTCGAGGTTGGGATCAAAACGATTGGGAGATTAAAGAATTTCCAAGTAATGAAAAATTAAACGAGCTTTTTCCAGATATACCTGTTGCACTCACCAGAATTGACGGTCACGCAATGCTAGCAAATCAGGCAGCTCTTGATGCTGCGGGAATAGATTCTAATACTCCAGCAGATGGTGGAGCAATTATCATGAGCGATGGTAAACTTACAGGAGTACTCGTAGACAATCCTATGGAGTTAGTTGAGGCTGTATACCCTAAACCATCTACTCAAGATATGGTTGACGCTCTTTTAACTGCTCAAAAAGAGAATTTTAAATATGGACTTACTACCGTAGATGACGCTGGTCTTCATAAAGATGTTATTGAAGTGATTGATAGTTTACAACAAGTTGGTGATCTAAAAATGAAAATGTATGTCATGATTAGCAATACTCCTGAAAATTTAGATTATTACCTAAACAAAGGAATTGTTAAGACCGATAGACTTAATGTTAGATCTGTTAAATTCTATGCCGATGGAGCGCTGGGAAGTCGTGGAGCAGCCCTTAAAGAACCCTACAGCGATAAACATGATCATTATGGAGCCTTGCTTAGTCCTATTTCAAAAATAAAGGAAATTGCATCTCGTATAGCAGCAAGCGATTATCAAATGAATACCCATGCAATTGGTGATAGCGCAAACTATGTTGTTCTAGAGACTTATAAGGAATTATTGAATGGTAGTTCTAACAGAAGATGGCGCATCGAGCATGCTCAAATAGTAGATCCTTATGATTTTAACAGCTTTAATCAAGATAATATTTTACCATCGGTGCAGCCTACTCACGCCACTAGTGACATGTATTGGGCACAAGATAGAGTAGGAGCTGAGCGTATTAAAGGTGCTTATGCTTATAAAACCTTATTAAAGAAGTCAGGAATAGTCGCTCTAGGAACCGATTATCCTGTAGAACAAGTGAATCCTTTCTTAACATTCTATGCCGCAGTTGCTAGACAGGATACAAGCGGTTATCCAGAAAATGGTTTTTTACCTGAACAAAGTTTGACTAGAGAAGAAACTTTAAGGGGTATGACTATATGGGCTGCCTATTCCAATTTTGAAGAAAATGAAAAAGGTAGTCTTGAAAAAGGTAAGGCAGCAGACTTTATAATCACTGAAAAGAATTTAATGACTATTCCAGTAGAGCAAATTCCAGATTTTAAAGTAAATGCTACCTATATTAATGGTGAAAAAGTTTATTCTGTAGCAAACAATTGATTCATATCCTTAAAGGCTTTAAACTCAAGAGCATTCCCACTAGGATCTAGAAAAAACATAGTAGCTTGTTCACCTGGCAAGCCTTCAAATCTTATATAGGGTTCAATAATAAACTCGATGTTTTTTTCTCGTAATGCTTGCGCAAAAGTGTGGAAAATATCCCATTCTAGTACCACACCAAAATGAGGTACAGGGACAGACTTACCATCGACAGCATTGTGAGATAATCCTGGAGCATTGTCCGATATATGAATAACCAATTGATGTCCAAAGAAATCAAAATCTACCCAATGATCACTGCTACGACCTTCTTTGCATCCTAAAGTATCACGGTAGAAGGATCTAGTTGTTGTTATTTCTTTTACAGGAATTGCTAGATGAAAAGGAGTGAGTTTCATTTTTGTAAGTTTTGTTGCTTTAATTTACTATTTATTTAATAAGAAGTTGAACAGCAATTAGCTAAATCCTTTTTTGAATAATTTCCTTACGCGCTAAAAGTTCTATTCAAAAAAACCACCTTTTTACAGGTGGTTTATCATGTAATTTTTAGGTTTATTATAAAATTCCATCTACAATTCCATAATCCACAGCCTCATCTGCGCCCATCCAATAGTCGCGATTAAAGTCTTTCATAACTTTTTCATAAGGTTGACCGCAATTAGCCTCGTAAATTTTAGCAAGGATATCACGTGTCTTAAGTATTTCTTGAGCTGTTATTTCAATATCGGCACTAGTACCTCTTCCACCACCACTAGGCTGGTGAATCATCACTCTACCATGTTTTTGTATAAAACGTCTTCCTTTTTCACCACCAGAAAGTAAAAGAGATCCCATACTAGCAGCTAGACCACTACAAACAGTACTTACAGGACTTTTTATTTCTTGCATAGTATCATATATTGAAAATCCAGCCGTAACATAGCCTCCTGGACTATTGATTACAAATGTTATTTCTTCATTACTTATTGAGTCTAATAAAAGTAATCGGTCTACACAGTGCCTCGCCGACTTGTCATCTACCATTCCCCAAAGAAAAACTTTACGTTGTTCTATAAAATTGTCGTCTATTCTATCTTGAAGTTTGATCGTTTTACTCATGTATGAAATTTATTTAGGCTAAAAATACGTAATTACGCTTTCGCGAAAGCGAGATATAACAAAAATTTACCGCTATATCACTCCTTCGTCTTTGCCATATTCGTTTTTATAAATTTTAATAATTAAAAGTAATAAGCTTACTAATAGTGGACCAAAAACTAATCCGATGAACCCAAACAGTGGAACACCGACCAGAACACCGATTAGGGTAACAACAGGATGGATGTCAGCTAGCTTTTGTTGGACAATCAGTCTAAATACATTGTCCGTCGCACCTACAACCGCTGCTCCATAAATTAAGATTCCTATGGCTGCTCCTGTATCACCCTTGGCAAATAGAAGTGCTGCAACAGGTATAATCCCTAAAGCCGTACCAACGAAAGGTATCATGCTACCAATTACAGTTATGACAAACCAAAAAAATGGATTTTCTACTCCAAAGATAAAATAGCCAATAAGTGCCACTATTCCTT
The DNA here is from genome assembly GCF_011784885.1 of Nonlabens sp. SY33080. NCBI lineage: Bacteria > Pseudomonadati > Bacteroidota > Flavobacteriia > Flavobacteriales > Flavobacteriaceae > Nonlabens > Nonlabens sp. SY33080. Next base: position 1,470,813 of record NZ_CP050461.1, on the reverse strand, counting down.
GTAGAAGCGCTACCAGTGGAATTCCTATAGCATTTGACTTTACAAGATTGTTGCTTTCTTTTCCTAGTAATTCAATATTTCTTTTTTTAAGTGGTAGGTAAATGAGAATAGCTTCCTTCCATTTTTTGCGATTAATAAGCATAAAATAGAGTATAAAAAACATTACCGAAATGGAGAAAATGGTTTGAAAACCTGAACTTGCAATGTCTTGAATATGTGTTGCGATCCAATCCTGGATAGCTTCCATATTAATGCTGTCGGATAAACTCATCGACGTTAGTTCTTCCAGCTTTACTAATTCACTTTTAATAGTTTCGGCTATTTTGTTGCTATTATCCAGTGCGGTTTTTACACGACTGCTTAAAAGGTAGGACATACCAGCTAGTGGTATTACCAGCGCAATGAATGTAAGGAGAAGCAACAGTCCTGCTGTAAGACTCGCATTCCAATTTTTTTTCTCTAGCTTAATTTGTAATGGCTCTAGAATAACGTATAGGGTGACTGCTCCCATTATTCCACCTATATAGACCATCATTTCCTTGCTTATAAGAATAAGTAAAGCAACAATGACGGTAAGTATGAATAACTGTCTTATGGTTTCTGGCGGAATGCGGTTGCTCATTTAGTGATTTCTTAAAGCTTCAATTAATTCCTGCTTATCCATCTTGGAACGCCCTTCTATTCCTATTTCTTTTGCTTGATCATATAGCTCTTCCTTGGTTCTTTCTTCATAGGGTTTTGCTTTACCACCTTTTTCACCGCTATTTTCAGAATTTGCTATTCTTGCAGCTTTTTCCTTACTGTAGCCTTGATCTTTTAAGGCTTCATACTGCTCTTCGTTTTTAATGCTAGGTCTTGACATTTTTATTTTAAAGATACTATGACCTTACACTAGCTAGAGTTAAAAAAGCTGCAATTAGGATTTTTCTAAGAATTTAAGGACTTGTTCAATGACTTCTGGAGTATGTAGGCTGTGACCACCAGTTTTTGATGTATAAACAGTGCTATTAGTAAAGCCAGTAGCAATATTATTCATCGATTCATAGGGTACGATTAAATCTTTTGTGTCGTGAATTAAAAGTACGGGCGTTTGAATTTTTGTTGCAAAGGAAGATGTCTTAAACTCAGCAATGTGGTATCCAAATTTTTCTTTTAAAAGTTGATCGAGAAGATTCCATACTCGCTTGTTGAATCCTACTACTTGTTGATAACCTTTCATGATAACCTCTAGCTCATCAGGACTGCCTAAAAGAATTATTTTTTTTATGAAGTCGTGAGGTGTTTCGCTTTCTTGTAATACAGTAGCCATAGCACCTACACTATGAGCTATTACAACTTCTGGTTCATATAACTCGATAATACTTCTTATAACCCTAGAGTATTTGATCGCGTTAAAAAATTTACCAGTAGTTTTACCATGAGCCGGTGCATCAATGGCGATGATGTTGTAATCTTTTTTTTGTAAGGGTTCTATTAAATAGCGCCATCTTGCGCTATTTGATTCCCATCCATGAGGTAATAGAATCGTAGGTCCATCTCCTTCCCAATGGTAAAGCATTACTAAACCATCTTCATACGAAACACGTTGTTGACGAGCGGTATTTAAAAATTCTTGCTGTTGTGATGTTATAAATCCCTTTCTTGGGATGCTAAAGACGTCTAGTGCAAGTTGAGCTGCTTTTTTTGGTGCTATTACCGCAAGGATATTAAAATAAAAGCCATACAACTTTGGTATGGCCTTAGATAAGAATTTTTTCATGGTACTCTTTTTACCAGCTTACAAATACGTGAACCGGTTTTTCATTATCAGGAATCATTGTTTTTTCTACCGTGGCACTCATATCGTACTTAACTTCTACCGGTAAATTATCCTTGCTTACTGTAAAATAAAAATTTTGATCATTGACCCATACTACCGCGTCGTCAATCATGTTATCTACATTAGAGATTTTATAAGCAGCAGCGATTTCCTTAAAGGTACTGTTGATTGTTATTCCTTTTTCGGTCTTATAACGATCATCGTGTATTCTAATATTCGCTATAGTTGATGTGCTATCCAGAGCTTGTAAAGGAGAGATGGATAACAAGTGCTTACCACCTTTCTCATATACCTCAATATCAGCTGCTCCATTAGAAAATTCATCTCCTTTAATAGGATTGATAATACTATCATTTGCAAATAAGCTGTCTAGTTGGTACACTTTAGTATCCTTTGTGATGTGTCCTACACGATCTTTATTCCATTCAAAAGGATCTTGTGTTTTACCACAACTAGTTAAAACGGCAGCTATTACAGCAATAAAAAGTAATTTCTTCATAATTTTCATTCTACCGCAAAAGTAGGAATTTGAGTTGTTACTTAATTGGTTTTTAAGATTATTTAAGCGCTTTACCTAAAATTCCTAAAACGCCCCTTATAAATGTAGCGCTTGTAAGAACTTTTACAATTGGATTTTGTCTTGTGCTTCTTCTCGAGCTAGATCTACTCGCTTTTTCCTTTTCTTTTTTAGCTTTTTCTTTTATGTCTTCCTCGTGAGCTCGTTCTATTTTAGCTTGTAAAATTTCTTCGGCACTTTCTCTATTAATATCCTCGTTGTACTTGTCTGTCAACTCCGAATCTGCAATTAAATCCGATAACTCTCTATCGGTAAGTACGTCCATTCTACTTTCAGGAGCTCTTAATAGGGTAGCGGCAAGTGGACTAGGTCTTCCTTTTTCATCTAGAGCACTTATTAAAGCTTCTCCTATTCCAAGTGAAGTTAAAACCTCTGCAGTGTCATAAAAATCGGTTTCTGGATAATTTTGTGCCGTCAGTTTTATCGCTTTTCGATCTTTAGCCGTAAATGCTCTTAAAGCATGCTGGACTTTTAATCCTAGTTGACTTAATACACCATCAGGAATATCAGTAGGATTTTGAGTTACAAAGTACAAACCGATACCTTTACTACGAATCAATTTAACGATGCTTTCGATTTGATCTAGTAAAGCTTTGCTAGCATTGTCAAATATGAGGTGAGCTTCATCAATGAATAAAATTAATTCAGGTTTGTCGCTATCGCCTTGCTCTGGAAAAGTAGAATAAATCTCAGCAAGTAATGAAAGCATGAAGGTAGAAAATAACTTTGGCCTATCCTGAATATCAGTAAGTCGAATTACATTGACATATCCGTGTCCGTTTTTATCCTTGCGAACTAAGTCTTTTACCTCAAAGCTACGTTCGCCAAAAAACCTATCAGCACCTTGTTGCTCCAGTTCTATTAATTTCCTTAGAATTGCTCCAGTTGATGAAGTTGAAATGCGGCCGTAATTTTCAGTAAATTCTGCTTTCCCGGCACCAGTAGCATATTGCAAGACTTTTCTTAAGTCATTTAAATCTAATAAAGGCAATTTATTATCATCACAATATTTAAAAACTACAGAGATAATTCCTGCTTGGGTTTCAGTAACATCTAGTATTCTAGAGAGCAATACTGGACCAAATTCACTTACTGTAGCTCTTAGTCTAATTCCGTCTTGTTCTGATATGGTCATTATTTCGACTGGCGACTTACGTTTTTTAAAATCTAACCCAATCTTTTCATGTCTTTCGTCAATTTTGGGATGACCTGGACTTTCTGCGGCTACACCAGATAAATCACCTTTGATATCCATTAGTAGACTAGGAACACCTTGTTGAGAAAGCTGCTCTGCAATGATTTGTAATGTTTTAGTTTTTCCTGTACCAGTAGCTCCTGCGATCAGGCCGTGGCGGTTCATTGTTTTAAGAGGGATTTTTACATGTGATCCTGTAATCGCTTCACCATCTAACATGGCGGCGCCCATTACAATGCTTTCACCTTTCGGATTATAACCAGTAGAAATTACTTCAGTGAATTTTTCTCTATTACTCATCTATTACAGTATATATGATTGAGGTAAAAATATAATCATTTGTTCAACTACGAAAAAAAAGGAAGTCTATAAAAAGGATAATATCTATATGTGGTTGTGGAAATAAGATGATTCCATCGATATAAGTTATCGTGAATTACTTATGTTACCTACCAATATATTGTATTTTTGTGGCATGAATCAAGAAGTAGTGCAGGATCAAGTAGAAAAAGGCCTTATGTTGCCATTAATGGAAGAATTCTACACGATTCAAGGAGAAGGATCACATACAGGAAGAGCGGCTTACTTTATAAGAGTAGGCGGCTGTGATGTAGGTTGTCATTGGTGTGATGTAAAGGAAAGTTGGGATCCAGAGAAACATCCGCCTACTGCTATAGATAAAATTATAGAAAACGCTTCAAAATACAGTAAAACAATTGTGATTACTGGTGGAGAACCGCTCACTTGGGATATGGGACCATTGACCCAAGGTCTTAAAGAAAGACAAATGCAGGTGCATATTGAAACTAGTGGAGCCTATCCGTTAACGGGTGATTGGGATTGGATTTGTTTATCTCCTAAAAAGGTAAAAATGCCTGTTCCTGAAATATATCCTAAAGCCCATGAGCTTAAAGTGATTGTATACAATAAACATGATTTCGCTTTCGCGAAAGCGGAAGCAGAAAAAGTTTCTTCAAGTTGTAAATTATACATACAACCAGAATGGTCGGTGAGAGAAAAAATGATCCCATTAATTACAGATTTTGTGATGCAAAATCCTGAATGGCAAGTCTCTTTACAAACACATAAATATTTAAATATTCCTTAAAAAACGTATTTAGAGCAGTTTTAAAACACTTTTTTCAAACACAAGTATATTAATACTGTTGATAACTTCGTTTATTAAAAGCTCTAAAATCAATTATTTACTTTAATTGGTTGTTATCTTTGTTTTTGTAGCAAATTTTATACAGACAAATGAGCGAAGAAAACAAGAAGAATTATGGTGCCGATTCTATTCAGGCACTTGAAGGAATGGAGCACGTGCGCATGCGTCCTTCTATGTATATTGGAGATGTAGGAGTAAGAGGTTTACACCATTTAGTTTATGAGGTGGTAGACAATTCCATTGATGAGGCACTAGCTGGTCATTGTGATAATATCGAAGTTATTATTAATGAAAACAACAGTATTACTGTAACTGACGACGGTCGTGGTATTCCTGTAGGTATTCATAAAAAAGAAGGAGTAAGTGCACTTGAAGTTGTAATGACTAAAATAGGTGCCGGAGGAAAATTTGATAAAGACTCCTATAAGGTTTCTGGTGGATTGCATGGTGTAGGTGTAAGTTGTGTTAACGCACTTTCCGATCATTTGAAGGCAACAGTGCATCGTGATGGGAAAATTTGGGAGCAAGAATACGAGAGAGGTAAATCTCTTTATCCCGTAAAAGCAGTTGGCGATACTGATAAAACAGGTACAGTGGTAACCTTCCTGCCGGATCGCAGTATTTTTCAACAAACTACAACTTATAGTTACGATACTCTTGCAAATCGTTTAAGAGAACTAGCATACCTTAATAAAGGAATCACAATTATACTTACCGACAAAAGAGAAACCGAGGAAGATGGTTCCTTTAAAGGTGAGACATTTCATTCTCAAGAAGGACTTAAAGAATTTATACGTTTCCTAGATGATACCAGACATCCAATAATCGAGGATGTAATCTCTATGGAAGGCGAGAAGAATGGTATTCCTGTTGAAGTAGCTATGATTTATAATGATAGTTATGCAGAGAATTTACATTCTTATGTGAATAACATTAATACGCACGAAGGTGGTACTCATTTAAGTGGTTTCCGTCGTGGATTAACAGGAACCCTTAAAAAATATGCCGATAACTCGGGAATGTTAGATAAATTGAAGTTCGATATCACAGGAGACGACTTCCGTGAAGGTCTTACAGCTATCGTTTCTGTCAAAGTTGCCGAACCTCAATTTGAAGGTCAAACAAAAACTAAATTAGGTAACAGGGAAGTTACAAGTGCTGTCTCGCAAGCGGTATCTCAAATGCTAGAAGATTATCTTGAAGAGCATCCTAATGATGCCAAGGTAATTGTACAAAAGGTGATTCTTGCAGCGCAAGCTAGACATGCTGCTCGCAAGGCTCGCGAAATGGTACAGCGTAAAACCGTAATGAGTGGTGGTGGACTGCCAGGTAAATTATCTGACTGTTCTGAAACTGACCCTACTTTATGTGAAGTATTCCTTGTTGAGGGAGATTCTGCAGGTGGAACAGCAAAACAAGGTCGTGACCGTAATTTTCAAGCTATACTGCCACTACGAGGAAAGATTTTGAACGTTGAAAAAGCGATGTCACATAAGGTCTTTGAAAACGAAGAAATCCGAAACATTTTTACCGCATTAGGTGTTACTATAGGTACTGAAGAAGATTCTAAAGCCTTAAATTTAGAAAAGTTACGCTATCATAAAATTGTCATCATGTGTGATGCCGATGTCGATGGATCTCACATTTCTACTTTAATTTTGACATTCTTTTTCCGTTACATGAAGGAGTTGATTGAGAACGGTTACGTGTATATCGCAACACCGCCATTATACCTAGTTAAAAAGGGAGCTAAAAAACGTTATGCTTGGAATGATAAAGAGCGTGATGAAATCGCCGAAAGTTTCGGTGGTGGAGCAAACATTCAACGTTATAAGGGTCTTGGAGAAATGAATGCAGATCAGTTGTGGGATACCACAATGAATCCAGAATTCAGAACTCTAAGAAGGATTACAATTGATAGTATGCCCGAGGCTGATCGTATTTTCTCAATGTTAATGGGTGATGAGGTGCCGCCTCGTCGTGAGTTCATAGAGAAAAATGCGGTTTATGCTAACATTGATGCATAACAACATTCAAACTTAATTAAGCGCCTTTACCGAATGGTAAGGGCGTTTTTGTTTACTAAAAAGACCGTTTTAAGTAATTTTGTCTTTCTTTGGGATTAAATATTTATGTTATGAAGAATACGATATTCATATTATGTGTTTTGTTCGCTTTCGCGAAAGCGAAATCACAAGATAATTTTTCAGAAATACTTGCAGCCGGTGTTGATGCTGCAAATCTATACGCAAAAGATTATGCTACACCTGCAGCAGAATCTCTTACCTTTAATATAGCATCTGGATGGTACGATGATGCTCGAGTGTTGAAACCTGGTAAATTCAAAATTCAATTACGAGCGCAGGCAACATTTACCCCAGATGAGAAAAAGACGTTTTTACTGGATCCTACAGAATATGAGCGCATTATTCAAGAAAGTTATAATAATACCAATGGACCTGTAGCCAATATTAATGTTTCGTTTGGTGATGGCTCAACAACTCCTAGGTTAATCGCAACCGCACTAGGAGAAAATGAAATGCCACAACAACTTGTTGTGGAATCTAGAGAAGCCAATACAGGAGCATTGTTACAAAGAGATGAGATTGATCTAGCTCAAGGTTTAAGTTCAGAAGGATTAGAATTTGTTCCTACTGCCTTCTTACAAGCAGGAGTAGGATTAGGCGCAGGTCTTGAACTTAAAGCCAGATTTGTTCCAAAGGTAAAAACAGATGAATTTGAAACTGGATTTTACGGTGGTGCTTTACAATGGGAGTTTACTAAACTTTTTGATAGAGAAGATGGTAATGGAGTAATTAATGGTGCTCCCATCACTATTTCGGCTCTTGTGGGCTACAGTAGGTTAGATGCTTCTTATGATTTTGAAGATGGTGCAATTGTAGATGGAAGAAATCAAAGTATTGAAACTCAAGTCGATGTTTTTAATGTAAGTTTAATCACAGGTACAAATTGGGACGTTTTTAATTTATATGGTGGTATCAATTACATTTCTGGAAGTACAGAGACAAGACTACTAGGTGATTACACTTTTACCAGCAATACGGTTATTTTCCCTGTAAGTACCACGGTGAGTGATCCTGTGACAGTAGAGTCTGATACAACAGGGTTATTAGGAACTGTAGGTGCAAAATTAACTTTGGGAGCATTTAATTTACATGCAGATTATACCTTTGGTGAATTCAATACGGCTACTGCGTCTATTTTTGTTCGATTATAATCGTGTACCACCTACTTTTACAAGGAATTATGAACACAATTAAGTTTCATAGGTTATTTTTGTAGGACTATTGAAAAATACATTTAATTTAACTAAAATCATACATAAATGAAAGTTACCGTAGTAGGAGCTGGAGCAGTAGGTGCCAGCTGTGCAGAGTATATCGCAATTAAAAATTTTGCAAGTGAGGTAGTGTTACTTGATATTAAGGAAGGTTTTGCCGAAGGTAAAGCTATGGACTTAATGCAAACCGCATCTCTTAATAATTTTGATACAAAAATCACAGGAACTACTGGTGACTATTCAAAAACTGCAGGTAGTGATATCGCAGTAATTACTTCGGGTATTCCTAGAAAACCAGGAATGACTCGTGAGGAATTAATAGGAATTAATGCAGGTATCGTAAAATCTGTAGCAGCTAGTCTAGTAGAACAGTCACCTAACGTAATTCTAATTGTGGTTTCTAATCCTATGGATACCATGACTTATCTAGCACACCAAGTAACTGGTCTACCTAAAAATAGAATTATAGGTATGGGTGGTGCCCTAGATAGTGCTAGATTTAAGTACCGTCTAGCTGAAGCTCTTGAAGCGCCAATAAGCGATGTTGATGGTATGGTAATCGGTGGGCACTCTGATAAAGGAATGGTTCCATTAACAAGATTAGCTACTCGTAATTCTGTGCCAGCAAGTGAATTTCTTTCTGAGGAAAGACTAGAGCAAGTTCTTCAGGATACAAAGGTAGGTGGAGCAACTCTTACAAAATTATTAGGTACTAGTGCTTGGTATGCTCCAGGTGCAGCAGTATCTGGTCTTGTGCAGGCTATCGCTTGTGATCAAAAGAAAATCTTCCCTTGTAGTGCTTTGTTAGAAGGTGAATATGGATTGTCTGATCTTTGTATAGGTGTTCCGGTTGTTTTAGGTGCAAATGGGATAGAAAAGATCGTAGAAATTGAATTGAGTGATGCAGAAAGAAGTGCATTAACTGAAAGTGCAGAAGGTGTTAAGAAAACAAATGGATTGTTGGCTTAAACTATCATTATAATATAAAAAAAACCGCTTCAATGTTGAAGCGGTTTTTTTATGACCATTTTTAAATTTTAAGCGATTCTTAAGTAAGGATTGATGTTGGTTTTATCGCTTTCGCGAAAGCGTACTTAACAAAGTCGTTTTTTAAATAGATTCCTTTTTTGGGATCCTAGATCTTGTGTAATCACCTTGTATGTAATGAATTACTAATAAAGTAGGTTGTTGTGAATAGCTGTTAGAGTCTACTTAAATAAAGAGCTGGAAAGTGTTATATTTGGCGCGTGAGAATGAAATGGATCTTATCAATTATCGCTAGCCTATTTTTAATAGGCGCGTGTGCTTATTATTCACCTGAAGAGGTTGAGTATAAAGTGGAGATAGGATTTACTAGTAATGTTACCAGAGATTTTCAAAATGCTGTTTTTGAAGAAGTAGCACAATATTTAAAAACTACTAACGAGGATGTTACACTTATTAGAAGTGGTAATTCTATCAAAATCGAGCTAAGGGGTGATTCGCAAAATGCGGAAAAGTGGCGAGCTCAAGTTGCTCAGGTTGTTCAGAATTACTTTACAATTCGATTACAAGGCTATGAGGGATCTGTAGATGTTTCCGTAGCTCAAGTTCTTGAAAATGAAATTCCTTCTTCTGGTTTAGGAGATGATGTTGTAGTCTTTGAAATGAAAAACTCTTTAGAGAGAACTCCTCAAAGCGTGCTCCATGCCATTGAGTTAGAGGCGTTGATTCTAAGCAGTAATTATAGATTAACAGCACATACATTTAATAATTACAATTCAGGTGTTTCGGGATCTTTTATAGATCAACTACCCGACAGTCGTGCAGGACCTATCGCATTTGTATAATCGTTTAAGCTATTACGATGATGGTAGTAATAGTTTATTCTTACCATCACTTAACAGATTAAAATCTGTTACCAATTATCAATTAATTTATAGAAATCATGCAAAACAAAGGATTGATCAGATTTTTTGCGATCATTTTTGCTGTAGTAAGTATTTACCAACTTACCTACACATTTATTACAAACAAGGTAGAAGACGATGCAGAAGCATACGCAGCTACCGTAGTTCCAGCAGATGCTGAGAACAAATCACAACTTAAAAGCGAAGCAGTAAAAAGTTACTTAGATTCAGTAGCAAAAAAAGACGTTTGGGGTGGTTATACCGATTATGAAAGTGCCAAAAAGCAAGAGCTTAAAAAAGGTCTGGATTTAAAAGGTGGTATTAACGTAATTCTTCAAATTTCAGTAAAAGACATTCTTATCGGAATGGCAGATGAGTCAAATGACCCTGCATTTAGAAAAGCTCTTGCTGCTGCAGACGAGCGTATTAAGGATGGACAAGATGACTACATTAACTATTTCCTGGAAGAATTTAATAAGATTGAAGGAGCTCAACTAGCGTCTCCAGATATTTTTGGAACGCCAGAAATGGAAGATGCATTTGAAATTGATTTTCAATCTTCTAATGCAGATGTAGCTGCTGTGCTTAAAGAGGAATTAAAAGACTATTTAACTAGTGCTCTTGATGTAATTAGAAAACGTATTGACCAATTTGGTACTACTCAACCAAATATTCAACAACTAGGGACATCGGGTCGAGTATTAATCGAATTGCCAGGAGAAACTGATGTAAAACGTATTAAAGATATTCTTACTAAGGCTGCTCAGTTAGAATTTTGGCATGTTTACAAGCAAGGTGAGATTAGTGATTATATTGTTGCTTCTAATAATTATTGGAAGGAAAAATTAGCGGCTACTAGTAATGTAGTTGAGGCTGATGCTGTTGCTGGAGATTCAACAGTTGTTGAAGAAGAAGATCCTGCTGACTTAAGTGCACTTTTAGATGGTGATGATGAGACAAGCGAAGAGGTAGCAGAAACTAATTTAGACGAAAATCCAATTTTAGGAAGGTTAGTTCGTCCATCATTTATTGGTGGTTTAGGAGTTTTCCGCGCAAGCGATATTGATCTTATTTTAGATTATTTAAATGATCCTCAATCAAGAGCGAGACTTTCTCCTGAAACTCGTAATGCAAAATTTGCTTTTACTTTACCTACCCTTGATGAAAATCTAGGATTTGAAGTATCAGATTTATTTGCTCTTGTTGGTAACGCAGAAGATGAAGCGCCACTTGCAGGTGGTGTTATAACCGATGCTAAACAGGATTATGATCTTGGTGCAAAAGTGATCGTGAGTATGACGATGAACGGCGAAGGGTCAAAGGTTTGGGAAGAAATGACTGGATATGCCTTTAACAATCGTTCACAAGTTGCGGTTGTTTTAGACAACACCGTTTACAGCGCGCCTAGTGTAACAACAGGTCCAATCTCTGGTGGAAGTACTCAAATTTCAGGAAGCTTTACTGTTCAAGAGGCTAAAGATCTTGCTACAGTTTTAAGAGCTGGTAAATTACCTGCAAAAGCAGAAATTATTCAAAGTGATGTAATTGGACCATCATTAGGTCAAGAAGCTATTGATAGTGGTTTAATGTCATTTGCACTGGCACTTGTTTTAGTTCTTATATGGATGTTCTTCTACTATGGTAGAGCAGGTTTGTATGCAGATATAGCACTTGTGGTAAACATCTTATTCATATTTGGAGCATTAGCATCTTTAAAAGCAGTTCTTACTTTACCTGGTATCGCCGGTATCGTACTTACAATTGGTATTTCGGTTGATGCTAACGTACTTATATTTGAACGTATACGTGAAGAACTTGCTAAGGGTAAATCACAAGCCGATAGTATTAAAGATGGATTTAATAATGCATTAAGTTCCATTTTAGATGCGAACATTACTACATTGTTAACCGCTATCATACTTTACATTTTTGGAACAGGTCCTATTCAAGGATTTGCAACTACCTTAATGATTGGTATTCTTACTTCGCTATTTACAGCGGTATTTATTACTAGATTATTTGTTGATGGTTACGTTAAGAACGGTAAAACGTTAACGTTTGCATCTGGTGTAACAAAGAATTGGTTTAGAAATGTAAATATTGACTTCTTGAAGAAGAGAAAGGTAGCTTATTTAATTTCTTTGGTGGTTGTTATAGGTTCTATTGCTTCTTTGGCAATCAACAAATTAAACTTAGGAATTGATTTCTCAGGTGGTCGTACGTATGTCGTTCGATTTGATCAAGAAGTAAATGCTACTGAGATTACTAAAATATTAAGCTCAGAGGATTTCTTAGGTTCTGCCGAGGCTAAAACTTATGGTGATGCAAATCAGCTTAAAATCAGTACAAAATATGGTATTGATCAAGACGACAGTGTTATAAGTGATGAGATTGAAAACAAGTTGTATGTGGCTCTTAAAGATTTCTTACCGGCTGATATGACTCAAGCGCAATTTGCAGATGTAGGTTCTGAAGTAAAAACATCAGGAATTATGTCTAACTTCCAGGTAGGTCCTACTATCGCCGATGATATCCTTAAAGGATCTATCTATGCGATTCTAGGTTCATTGGCAGTTGTATTCTTATATATTCTAATACGTTTTAAGAGGTGGCAATTCTCTTTAGGAGCTGTTGTTGCTGTTTTCCACGATGTGGCTATAGTTCTTGGTGTATTCTCTGCGTTGTACAAAGTTTTACCTTTCAATATGGAGATCGATCAAGCATTTATTGCAGCTATTCTTACGGTAATTGGTTACTCACTTAATGATACGGTTGTAGTATTTGATAGAATTAGGGAATTTATCAATGAAAGAACTGGAATGGCATTTGGTGAAACGGTGAATAGAGCGATTAGTAGTACTATATCTCGTACATTGAATACCTCGTTAACTACTTTAATTGTACTGCTTGCTATTTTTACTTTCGGTGGTGAGTCTATTAGAGGATTTATGTTTGCTTTAATTGTAGGTGTGGTTGTAGGTACATATTCTTCTGTTTTCATTGCGACTCCAGTAATGTATGACACAATCAAAAAATCAAATGGTAAAATTGAAGCCGATAAAAAGGATGAAGAATAAATTCAATTAGATAATAGTAAGAAAAGCCTCTTAATTATTTAAGAGGCTTTTTTCTTTATATGATCAGTTCAATAGTATAACTGATCGTTGTAAATATTATGTTAATTCAATTTAGAAAAATTACTAAATAAATGCGACAAAATGATTAATTTGCAGTTTCAATACATAGTAAACCAAAACCTATGAAACTTAACATCTTAACTATTCTTGCATTTTTATTTATAAGCGTTGGGGTAAGTGCTCAGAACACCTTTATAATGAATGATGCTAATTACACTTCCTGTTCCGGAAGTTTTACCGATTCTGGTGATTTAACAGGTAATTATTCTAACGGAGAATCCTTTGTAACAACAATATGTTCTCCATTTCCATTGGACGCTATTCAAGTATCCTTTAATTCTTTTGATTTAGCCTCAGGAGATTTACTTATCATTTATGATGGAGACACCGCTACAAGTCCAATTATTGGGGTGTTTTTAGGTACTAATTCGCCAGGTACGGTGATTGCTTCACCACCTGCAACAAATCCATCAGGTTGTTTAACTTTTAGATTTATATCCGATTCATCCAACACAGCTCCCGGATGGGAAGGTACTATTCAGTGTGTAACTAACTGTCAATCTATTAGTAACACCGTTACTTCTACACCTGCGCCAGACGGTGACGGTATTATTAGAGTATGTCAAGGTGATACGGTATCTTTTACTGGGACTACACAATTCAGTCAAGATAGTACTGGAGCTACCTATGAATTCAGACTTGCAGATGGAACTGTAGTTTCTGGTCAATCTGCTTCAGAGGTATATAATTCACCTGGAATTTATGAGATTGATTATGTTGCGTTTGATCAATTAGGCTGTCGTGATAGACAAACTATCGATGCAACTGTAATAGTAAGTACTACACCTGATTTTTCTGGTGTTGTAGCTGCAGATACTTCCCTTTGTTTTGGAGAGTCCACGACTATAACTGGTAACGTATCTACAACTCAATTTTTTGCTGATGTTGCTCCTCCAATAACGGGACAGACTTTTCTTCCGGACGGAAGCGGTGTAGCCTATCAAACTTGTATTGATGTTTCAGGATTTCCTGCAGGTTCTACATTTGCAAGCGCTAGTGATTTAGTTAATGTATTTATAGATATTGAGCACTCCTACATGGGTGATTTAGATATTACTTTGACGGCTCCAAATGGATCTCAAGTAAAGTTTTTAACTTTTCCGAATTCTGGTGGTGGACGTTATCTAGGTAATGCTTTAGACGATGGTACTACCACTCCAGGTGTAGGTTTTGTTTATACGTTCACTGAAGCTGCAACTCAAACTTTGGATCAATCAACTGGACCAGTTGCATTTGGAACTCCTATGCCTGCTGGTAGTTACTCTCCAGAGGATCCATTCTCTAACTTTATAGGTACTCCTCTTAATGGTCTGTGGTGCCTAGATATTGTAGATAATTTATCTATTGATAATGGATATATTTTTGAATGGGGAATTAACTTTAATCCTGCCATTATTCCAGCTGCAGGAAGTTATGAGCCTTCTGAGGTACTTACTGAATGGCAAACCAATGCAGATATCACTGCTCAAACAGGAAATGATATTACAGTAACGCCTAGCGTTGCCGGACAAAATTGTTACAGTATTGATTTTACAGATGATTTCGGATGTACTTATACAGAAACTATTTGTATAGATGTTGCTCCTGAAATTACGTCGACTACTCCTAATGATATTATAGTTTGTCAATCCTCTGGTGCTGCAACTGTTGATCTTACTGTAAGAAATACAGATGTCCTTAATGGGCTTGATGCAACTTTGTATGATGTGACTTTTTATAATTCACAAGCCGATGCAGATGCCGATTCTAATCCTATTTTAAATAGTACGGCTTATGATGTGACAACAAACGAAACTGTTTTTGTGAGAATAACTGATAATACTTCTGGTTGTTTTAATACAGAGACACTTGATGTTACCTATAACACATCAGCATTTAATTCAGTAAATGACCTTGAGGCATGTGATGACCTATCGGCAGATGGTATTGAAAATTTTGATTTAACAAGTCAAGAAGCTGGTATTCTAGGTTCTCAAGATCCTGCTGATTATGTAGTTTCTTATTTTAATACTCAAGCTGATGCTGACGCAAATACCAATGCTATCACAACGCCACAATCTTATGATAATGTTTCAAATCCAGAAACAATTTACGTAAGAGTTTCTAACGCACAGGATCAAGATTGTTATGCAACAGGTACGTTCGATCTAGTTGTTCTTGATTTGCCGAATATAGGAACAGCGTCTGATCTTACAGAGTGTGATAATGCGCCACTGGACTTAAGAACTGCATTTGTATTATCAGCTCAAGATAATGCAATTTTAAATGGTTTAAGCCCTGCTAATTATTCTGTTACTTATCACCTTTCTATAACGGATGCCGAAGCAGGATCAGGATCATTATCAGATACAGATGATATCAATGATGGATCTACTATATACGCTAGATTAACAGATGCTAATACAGGATGCTTCAATGTATCAACCTTTGATGTAGAAGTTGAGACATGTGAGGTGATTTTACCAGAAGGTTTCTCTCCAAATGGAGATACTATAAATGACACTTTTGTTATACCAAATATTGAACAGTTTACAAATTTTGAACTTAAGGTCTTTAACCGTTATGGTACGGTTATTTATGAAACTAGAGCTCAAAACTACCAGGAGTTTGCAGGTATACCTAATAAAGGACCGCTTGCAGGTGATGGTTTATTACCTGTAGGTACTTACTTCTATACGATTCAATTTAATGATAGCGAAGTTGAAGATGTAGCTAGATGGTTGTACATTAATTATTAAACTTTATCTATAGATAGATTTTAAACTGTCTTTAGTCTCTCATAAAAAACCTCTTTGAATCAAATCAAAGAGGTTTTTTTTATTGACTAGAATTGAATGATTGCGTTTGATAGGACGTCAACTATAATTACTTAGTTAGTATTGACTATTTAATACGATTGTATATAAGGTGATCTCCGGCCTTCCAGTCATTTTTAGAGGTCGTTCCAGCAGGAACTTCAATTACCTTATCAATTACATAATAGCTTTGATGAATAGAATCAGAATAGGGTGTAGTATTCTCATATATCTGCGTAATTGAATTGGTCGAATCTACATAAACTATGTCCAAAGGAATGGACGTATTTTTCATATAGAATCCCGCTTGATAGTTGTGCTTTAATAAAAATAGCATACCTTGATTAGGCAACAAACTATCACGCCACATCAAACCTTTGGCGATTTGAAGGTCAGTTTCTGCTATTTGAAGCTTTATAGAGCTCAAAGTATCTAACGTATTTTGATCAATTATATACGCCTTTGCTTGGTATTTGAATGTTAAATCTTCTTCAGAAAACTGTTGATTAAATGGTTTTTTACAACCTATCATACAAAATAACATTGCACTCAGGAAGATTTTGGTCTTTTTCATCAATATCTATCTATCCTTAACCAGTGTTTGCTGTGGTCTGAACATTAAGTATAAACCAATAAGGATAAAAGGAATGCTTAAAAGCTGTCCATTGTTTAAAAATATTCCAAACATTTCCCAACCATCATGACTTGTTTGCTCCTCTTTAATATACTCTATAAAGAATCTTACTGTAAATAGTAGTACAAAGAACATTCCTAGAAGATATCCTTGTTTATTCCTTTTGTCTGTTTTCCAATAAGTAAAGTACAAAATTATAAATACGAAAACATAACAAATAGCCTCATACAGCTGCGCAGGATGTTTCACGGGAACTTGTTCCAATAATGTTGCAAATTGTGGGTTGTTCACCAACTCGTCAATAGCTTTATCTCTGTCTGGAATTTGAGTTTGCTGTAACAATGAGTTCATCTTATCGGTGCTCTCTCTTACAAATTTGAATCCAAAACCATTGGTTACATCACCATTTATTTCACTATTAAATAAATTACCTAATCTCACAAAAGTTCCACCAATTGCCGTAGGTATTACAATACGATCCAAAATCCAAAAAGGCGTTTTACGATTTAGATGTTTGCGACTATAAAAGTACATGGCAATGATAATTCCTAGTGCAGCACCATGACTAGCCATTCCCATGAAACCTGTGAACTCAAATTCAGGTTCAAACCTAAAAGGTAGAATTACATGTAAAAAGTCATTGAAAAACACCTTTGGTTCATAAAATAAAAAATGGCCAAACCGAGCACCCACAATACAACCTATTACTGTATACATAAATAATGGGTCCAGCTTTTCAGTGGATAGTTCCTCTCTTTTAAAAATAGGTTTAATAATATACCAGCCTAGAATAAAGGCAATAACATAACTTAAGCTATAAAAATGTAATTTAAAAAATCCTAAATCTATTCCTTCAAGTGGATTCCAGACTATGTATAATGATTGCATGTAGAATATTTTCTGGGACTAAGTTAAGGTAATCCTCTTAATTTAATGATCTTATTTCTTCCATTTGATATTACAACCTATACTAGGTTTTTGCTCTGGTGAAACCACTTTGTTACCTAGTAGAGCATCTAGAGCTTCTCGCAATGATCTGCCAGTAAGTGGTATGCCGTTCCCTGGTCTTGAATCATCTAATTGTCCACGGTATACAAGCTTTTCATTTCGGTCAAATACATAAATGTCAGGAGTGCAAGCAGCGTCATAATTACGAGCTACCTCTTGCGTTTCATCATACAAGTAAGGGAAAGGATAGTTTTCTCGATCTGCAACTTCTTTCATAAAATTAGGACCATCCTGTGGATAGTTTTCTATATCGTTGCTAGAAATCGCTACAAAACCAAAACCAGCAACACGGTAATCATTTGCCACACGAACTAACTCATCATTTACATGGATTACAAAAGGACAATGATTACAAATGAACATGACAACAGTCCCGTATTCTCCTTTTATGTCTGTAAAATTCATGTGATTTTCAGTTACCGTGTCTAATAAAAAGAAATCTGGTGCTTTTGTGCCCAGTGGTAACATGTTAGAAGGTGTAAGAGCCATTTGTTTTTATTTATAAGTAGTAAAGTATGTCGGTTTGTTACGCTTTCGCGAAAGCGGAATAACTACAATCTTTAAAGTAATTTATTAATATTTGTTTACAAATTTAATGGTGAATGTTAATCATTTAAACAGAATTGTTATCTCATATCTTAAAACCCTATTAAATCCCTCGGGCTTGTCCTAGAACATTATTATCTTGAAAATAAAAATGAAAAAATCATACGATACCGTAGTTGAAGCTACACAGGACTTAAAAGACAGAGGATTTTCAATAGATTTTGATCTTGTAGAAGATGGTGTTCATAGTAAAGAACTTAAAAAAGAGTGGAAAGCTGGTGAATTAGAAGTAGTGGAGTTTCATCGTTTTGAAGGAATGACTAATCCTGGAGATAACATGATTTTATACGCCATTGAAACAAAGGATGATCAAAAAGGTATATTATTAGATGCTTATGGCGCAGACATCGAAATCTCTCGTGAAATGATTGAAAAATTAAGAATGAATGAATAAGCTTACTTGGTCTGAATTTGAAAAGGTGGATATGCGTGTAGGTACTATTATAGATGCGCAGCCTTTTCCAGAAGTTCGTAACCCAGCTTATAAGTTGTATATAGATTTTGGTGATTTAGGAGTAAAAAAAACCAGTGCTCAAATTACAAATCGTTACAAATTACAGGAGCTCATTGGTAAACAAGTGATTGCCGTTGTGAATTTCCCGCCTAAACAAATCGCAAATTTTATGAGTGAATGTCTAGTGCTAGGAGTAGTAGGAGTTGATAAAGATGTAATATTACTTCAACCAGGTGCTCATGCAAAAAATGGTGATAGAATAGGATAGAAGTGATTACCGTGTTATTGCAAGGATTATTAATTTTTTACAATTGAGGTTGAGCAAAAAATACTATAAAAATAAAACCAGGTGCTCTAAACCATGAAATTACAGCCATTAGTTTTTGGAGTTTTGATTGTTTTCTCTTCTTGTAAGGAAAGCAACATTTCTTCTAAAGAAGTCACAAGAAAACAGGACACTTTATTTAATAATAAACAGCTTGTATTAGATGATAGTATTCCTGTAGCTTTTCATTTTGATTATCCAGTTGGGAAACCTGACGCAATTGGTTATTATAATGCTCAACCTTTTGGAGAGAATTATCACTTAGGAGATGATTGGAATGCCGTCACTGGTGGTAATTCTGATCTAGGCGATCCTATTTTTGCCATAGGAAACGGTCAAGTGGTTGTGGCAAAGGATTATTCAGGTGGTTGGGGAAATGTTATTGTTATTAAGCACAGGCTTAAGAATGGAGCGATAATAGAATCTTTATATGCTCACTGTAGAAGAATGATGGTAAATAGAAATGATATCGTTAAAAAAGGCGAGCAAATAGGTACCATAGGTAATGTAAATGGATTGTATAAAGCGCACCTTCATTTTGAGATACGTGACAGCTTAAATATGGGAATAGGGGATGGCTATTCATCAAATAGTGAAGGCTATTTGAACCCTACCGAATTTATAAAAGGCCACAGATAAGAATTAATAAAAATATCCTTATTCACTAGACGTTTATGAATAAGGATATTTTTTTTGATTTAGATTTTACTACATCTGTTCTGCAAAGAATATAGCGTTCATTAGTAATTTATTTGTACCATACCAAAATGCCCTGAATTGAGTATTGTCTGTAAAACCAATTACATCACCACGGCCATAATTATTATGTCTAAATGGAACACTATTTTTCAATGCTTCTAGATTAATATCACTTATATAACCACTCATTAACGGTGAATTGGTGTAAGTAATAGGGTTTCTAAAAGAATCTTTATGCGGTTCTATGAATAATCTGGTATTGCGAAACATAGGTAACTGATCATCTTTAAAACCGAAAGCAATAGGATGTGAACGATCTAATTTCGTTTCAAAAATAGCACCACCTATATTTTGCGCACCATAGAAAGCAGATCGCTGTTCAAAAGAAATATTTTCTGCTGGGTTCTCTGTTGATCTAAATTCAAGAGGTAACATTTTTGAACTACTCATCCATCTTAAGGCACTTCTATAACCGATAAGCGTTCCTCCGTCACGAGTCCATGCCTTTAATTGGTCGATCACCTCATTTTCTGGACTACCGTAGGTATTAGGAACGATAATGGTGTTGTATTTAGATAAGTCTCTACGATTAAGGTCATTGATGTCGATCTTAGTTAAAGGGATGTCATAGCGTTGATCAAACAGATGCCATATCTCTCCTGCATCGTATGGATTTATACCATCGCCTATTAATAAAGCAACTTTAGGTAGTTTAAGCGCTCTGAATTGACGTGAGCCTAAATCAATTCCTGTAGTTAAGCCAGATTGAACTGGGTATATGTCTACTTTATTATCTTGTTGTAATTCAAACAATAACTCAGCTAGAGCAGTTTTACTCAATGATTGATTTTGCACTGGAATTAAAATTGTTCCATAATCATAATCACGTCCTTCAATAGAAAACGGTTCCATAGCAACTTTTGACCGAATACCTTTTGATAAAAGAGAGTTAAGAACCTTTGGGGTCTTGTACTCATTCCATGGCATTAGGTAGGCGTAGGCATATTTTGACCGTATGTTAACTTTAGCATTTGCGCCTGCTGAACGCGCTTGTTGAACGTAATCTGATTCAACGTAATCCATATCAAAAGCTAATGGGAATGTCCAAGCGCTAATGTCATAGAATAAACTATCTTGAAATTGAGTGCGCTTTTCAAACATTGCATTAATCAAACGGCTATTTTTCTGATTTTTTGGAATTACATATGCATAACCTTCTTTAAAAGTTTTTCCATCAATGGTTTGTTCTCCTAAATATCTGTCAACTTTGATTTTATGTCTTTTCAGTATTTCAGCAAGAGCATCAGTCCTACCAGCATCAGTGTGATCTCCAAAAATTATTGATTTTCCCATACCAAATTTCCCTTTGCCAACTTCTTTGCGAGCATTGCTATAAAAATCTTGATGGTAATCTAGAATTTTTTCTCGCATACTTACTGCTGCTTTCAACGTACTAATTCCAGCCGTGTATTGATTGCGTATAGTGAATGGAAAAGTGAGTACACCATTATCACTATTTTGAGCGTGACCGCGAGAACTCGCTTGTTCAAATAGTATACCTATAGAACCGTTGATATCTGGAAAAGTAGAGCCTTTACCATAATAAAAGTCGTCATAGCTTTCTTCAGTATAATACAAGGATCCTATCTTGTCTAACTCGGCAGCGTGATAGTTTCCTATTTCACGAGTTAATTGCTGATTCATTGCAGGTGTTAATGGGTGCGTGCGCGATGGAATTCCCGGTTGAAAAAAGAAAGTAGCATTGGTACCCATTTCATGATGGTCGGTAAGAATGTTGGGCATCCAGTTGTGAAAAGTTTCAATACGGGCTTGTGATTCTGGAAGTTGAACTGGTAACCAGTCACGGTTCATATCAAACCAATAATGATTAGTACGTCCACCTGGCCATGCTTCACTGTATTCTCTATCATACCCATCAGGAGTTACATTTTTATTTTTGTGTTGATTTACCCAACCTGCAAAACGTTGTAAGCCATCTGGGTTAAAACTTGGGTCAAATAAAATAACCGTGTTTTTTAGGAGGTTGTTTATTTCATCACCTTGTGCAGCTGCTAGATAATAAGCTAGTAGTAAAGCTGCATTTGATCCACTAGCTTCGTTACCATGTATAGAAAAACCTTGGTAGACTACAATCGGCATGTTGCTTACATCTGCTTCATTGCTGTTGGAAAGAGCTAGGTGTTCTTTTTGAATAGTGTCTAGGTTAGCATGATTTTCAGGAGACGTTATTGTAAGTAGCAATAAAGGTCTGTCCTCAAAAGTATAACCTCGATTTTCTATGGTAATTCTATCTGATTGTTGGGCTAGTACACGCATGTATTCTACAAGTTTGTCGTGTGTCACATGCCACTTACCTGGAACATATCCTAAAACGTCTTGTGGTTTAGAGATTTTGGAATCATAAGAGATGTCTTGGGGTAAGTAATAATCTAAGGTTGGGTTGACTAGTGTAGGATTTGATTGCGCTTTCGCGAAAGCGATACTAAAAACACAGCTTAAGATAACTAGTATATGGCGAGTAATTTTCATGTGAATGGGAAATTTTTTTAAAAATAAAAAAAGCCTTCCGTAGGGAAAGGCTTTAAGATATATTTAAGACGATAAGTTTTATATGTCATCAAATTCTACATTAGTAAAACTTGCAGGGTGATTAGGCTCTGCAGCGTTATCATGAGCAGCAACTACATCTTCCTTTTTATAGTCTGATTGATGGCGCTCACTTATAACTTCGTCACCTTTTTCTTTAACTATGAAATTAGTAACCTCATTTAAAGTTTCAGTGAATTCAGCAAAATCTTCTTTATAAAGATAAATCTTGTGTTTTTTGAAGTGATAGCTACCGTCGTCATTGGTAAATTTTTTACTTTCAGTGATGGTTAAATAATAATCATCTGCTTTAGTAGAACGAACATCAAAGAAATACGTGCGACGACCTGCGCGTACAACTTTTGAAAAAATATCTTCCTGCTCTTTGTAATCTCTATCGCTCATTTGAGTTTTTCATGGTTTATGGCTCAAAAATATAAAAAAATGTTTAAGCCAAAAGCATTATGCTTTTTAAGTGTCTAAAATACTGATAAGCAGTACTTTGTTTTTGATGTTAATGTTGATTTATGTTAATAACAAGAAGACTTATTTATCTTTTAACAACTTTAAAGGGAAACGAGTAGCCTGTACAGTGAGATTAGTTGGGCTTTAATCTTGTTTTTCTAACATTTGATTTTCAAATAATTCAGCATAGTAACCTTGTGCGTTTACTAGGTCTTGATGCGTTCCTTTTTCTATAATTCTACCGTCGTCTAGTACGAGAATTAGATCAGCGTTTTTAGCGCTGCTTACACGGTGACTAACGATGATTGTAGTGGTGTCTTTTGTAACCCTTTTTAAATTGCTTAGAATCTTTTCTTCAGTTTCGGTATCCACCGCACTCAAACAGTCATCAAATAGTAAGATTTGTGGTTTCTTAATAATTGCTCTAGCTATTGAGACACGCTGTTTTTGTCCACCGCTCAAGGTTATTCCTCGTTCTCCTAGAACGGTATCGTAACCTTTTGTGAAGTTGGTTATGTTTTTGTGTACGGCTGCATTTTTTGCTGCTGCTATAATCTCTTCTTCTGTTGCATCTACCTTACCAAATGCTATGTTGTTTTTAATTGAGTCGCTAAATAAGAATGCGTCTTGTGGGACATATCCAATGGCTGCTCTTAAATCCTCCAGATTAAGTTCCTTAATAGGAGTTTCGTCAATTTTTATAGAGCCTTTTTCAATGTCGTATAACCTTCCTAAAAGTTCTAGTACGGTTGATTTACCGCTACCCGTTTTACCTAAAATGGCAAGTGTTTTTCCTGCTGGAACATTAAAGGAAACCTCTTTAAGTGCAGTAATATTAGTATCATCATAGGTGAAACTTACTTGATCAAATTCAATATTTCCTTTTACTGGCGATCGCTGTGGCTGTAAATTTTGAATTGCAGGTTCAATATCTAGGAATTCATTAATTCTTTTTTGAGAAGCTTCAGCTTGTTGTATCATATTAGTTACCCAGCCAACTACTGCTACTGGCCATGTAAGCATGTTTACATAGATAAGAAATTCGGGTATGGTCCCTACATCAATAACTCCGTCGATCACTTGTTTACCACCAATATATATGACCATGATATTACTCAATCCAATTAATAATACCATTAATGGAAAAAATAGGGCTTGTACACGTGCTAGGTCTATGTTTTTTGCTTTACTTTCATTTGCAATTTCTTCAAATTGTTGAAACATTTGACCAGATAGATTGTAGGCTTTTATTACAGAAATACCACTGAAGGCTTCTTGCGAAACCGTATTTAAATTAGATAGGTATTGTTGTACTAGCGTGGATCTTTTGTTGATTTCCCTACTGATAACGTAGATGGCTACTGCCAGAAAAGGAAGTGGTATAAGAGTGTACAACGCTAGGGTAGGAGCTGTAAAGTACATTCTAGGTATAACTACTGCAAATAATGTGATCATGTTAATGCTGTACATTATCGATGGTCCCATATACATTCTTACCTTGGATACATCCTCGCTTATACGGTTCATTAAATCACCGGTACGATTTTGCTTATAAAATCCTAGAGAAAGTTTTTGATATTGCTCATACACTAGATTTTTTAAGTCGTATTCTAGGTGTCTTGATACAACTATAATTAGTTGTCTCATGACAAAAGTTAATCCAGCAGCGAGAAGAGTCGCACCGATTATCCATGCAATGTTAATTAACAATTCACTTCTTAAAAATTCTTTGTCTGTAATTTTACCAGATCCATAATCATTAAGTAGGTTAATGATTTTACCTACGTATTGAGGTAATACTAGTGAAAACAGTCTGGCGGCAATGGTGACAAGGATTCCACCTATAAGTTGCCATTTGTATTTTGCAAAGAGCTTATTGAGCTTTTGTAGTTCTTTCATGTAATAAAAAAGTGACCAACAACAGGCCTGTTGTAAAATGGGTGTAATTTACATTTGGTATATTGTCCATGTGCTAAAATCACGTTATTTTTGCACGCCTTTTCTAAACAACACAGGCAATTAAAATTTCAATATGTCACAAGACTATACAAGCGTTGAAGAAATGATTCAACAGGATCCCGTTTTTGGACAGGTTTCCTTTAATAATCATGAACAAATTGTTTTTTGTAATGACAAAGATACTGGATTACGTGCCATTATCGGAATTCATAACACAGTTTTAGGTCCTGCATTAGGAGGAACTAGAATGTGGCAATACAAAAACGAATGGGAAGCCCTTAATGATGTACTACGATTATCACGTGGTATGACATATAAAAGTGCCATTACAGGATTAAATTTAGGTGGTGGAAAAGCCGTAATTATAGGTGATGCCAAAACCCAAAAGACTCCAGAATTAATGCGCCGTTTTGGTGAATTTGTGCACTCGTTGAGCGGTAAGTATATTACTGCAGAGGATGTAGGTATGGAAACTGAAGATATGGATACTGTGAGAGAAGTCACTCCATATGTAACAGGTATTTCACAAGATAAAGGTGGAGCAGGAAATCCTAGTCCAATTACCGCTTATGGTGTCTTTATGGGAATGAAGGCTGCTGCAAAATACAAATACGGTAGTGACATTCTTGAAGATAAAACGGTATATGTTCAAGGAATCGGTAATGTAGGAGAAACTTTGGTAGAATACCTTACTCAAGAAGGAGCTAAAGTGGTCGTATCAGACATTAATCAAGGGAAATTAGAAGAAGTTAGAGATAAGTATGGTGCTACTATTTATGGTGGGACTAATCTTTATGCTGAGAAAATGGACATCTACGCACCTTGTGCATTAGGAGCTACTGTAAATGATGATACAGTTGATCTATTAAACTGTGATATCGTTGCTGGTGCTGCAAACAACCAATTAGCCGATGAGCAAAAACACGGTAAAAGATTGCAAGAGCGTGGTATCTTATATGCACCAGATTTCCTTATCAATGCAGGTGGGATTATAAATGTCTATGCCGAGCTTGAAGGGTATGATCGTACCGAAATCATGCGCAAGACTGAAAATATTTACACTACTACTATTGAAATTCTCAATAGAGCTCACGAGACTGGTGTAACTACTCATCAAGCTGCGCTTGAAATTGCACAAGCTCGCATTGATGCTAGAAAACAAGAACAACTAGCTTAATAGTTGAAAATGAATTAAGGTGTCTTATAGGAAGGACTTTATTTTTAATTTGTTCGCTTTCGCGGAAGCGAACCTATAAGACATCTTTAATAAATAAAAACGCATGGTGATTACCACCAGCAACAACCTTTAAAAAGGAAAAAAACGTTCTTTATGCTTACTAGAAGACAACTACGAATTAAAGTGATGCAAGCTGTATTTGCATTTCAGCGTCAACAACCAGATGAATTAAAAAGTCTAGAAACCTTTTTAAACACAAGTATGACGCAAACGTATACCTTGTTTCTATACATGGTACAACTTTTAGTAAAACTACATGAGCACGCAGTTGATAAACACGAGCTTGCTCAAAACCGTCATATCGCTACCGATGCTGAACGTAATCCCAGTCGTCATTTAATTGATAATAAAATTCTACTTAAGCTTAGAGAAAGTCAAGAGCTGGTTGATGCCCTAGAAAAACGTAAAATCGACCCATGGCATCTAGATTCAAAATACATACATAATCTATACGATAAGATTATAAGCAGTAAGGAATTTGTTTTATACGCGATGGAGGAAGAGCCGTCGTTGAAAAGAGATTTAAAATTCCTACTTAATGTCTATGAAAATCTTATCGCTCCTAGTGATGAGATCATGGATTATTTGGAGGATATCAATATTACTTGGATGGATGACTATCCACTTGTCAACAGTAATATAATCATGTTCTTGAGAAAGGTAAAGCCATCTAAGGATGTTAAAATGCCAGTTCTGGTTAAGGATCAAGATGATATCAAGTTTGCTATGGATTTGTTTAGAAAAACAGTCCTTAATAGTGAGGAATTAGAAGGTCGTATAGAAGGTAAAACACCTAATTGGGATAAGGAACGTATTGCACCTATCGATAGTATACTTATTATGATGGCCCAGGCAGAATACTTGTACTTTCCTAGTATTCCAACAAAGGTGACTTTGAACGAATATCTAGAGATCGCCAAGGATTACAGTACTCCTAAAAGTAGCACTTTTGTAAATGGTATTCTAGATAGGTTGCTTAAAGAACTCACAGCTCAAGACCTTATCAATAAAGTAGGTCGTGGTTTGATGTAGTAAGACGGTATTTGAAACTTTGTTAATCTTATAGTTGCGCACTTTGCTTTCAGGTTGGATTTAATTACATTTGCTAGACTTAAAATTTAATTGAAATGAAAAAAGTAATAATGATGTTTGCAGCAGTAGCTGCAGTAGCTCTTACAAGTTGTAACAATGAATCTAAGGCTAAGATCGATGAGGCAAATTTAACTGCAGCAGCAGCTAGTAAAGAAGTTGCAGCAGATTATCCTGTAATGACTTTCAACGAGGTTGAGTATGATTTTGGTACTGTAGAAGAAGGAACTGTTGTTGAACATGAGTATACTTTTAAAAATACAGGTACAGCACCGCTTGTTGTAATAAGTGCAAAAGGTAGTTGTGGTTGTACTGTTCCTACTTGGTCAAAAGAGCCTATCGCTCCAGGTGAAGAAGGAAGTATGCTAGTAAAGTTTAATACAAACGGAAAGCCTAACAATCAAACTAAAACCGTTACCATCAAAGCAAACACTGAAAGTGGTACTGAGTCAATTAGAATCAAAGGTTTTGTAAACCCAAAGGCTAAAGCAAGCCCTAACGCTTAATTATTTTAGATGGATCAAATTCTTGCATTTGCACCTTACATATTAGTAATTGGGATTTTTTATTTCTTAATAATTAGACCACAATCGCAAAAACGTAAGGCTGAAAAGGAATTCACAGAATCTCTTAAAGTAGGAGCCAAGGTTGTTACTACTAGTGGTATTCACGGAAAAGTGAATCAAATCAATGAGGAAAAAGGTACTTTGGTTATTGAAACAGGTGCTGGAAAAATCACTTTTGAACGTGCTGCTGTAAGTGCAGAACTTTCTAAAAAAATAAACGAACCTAAATCAGACAAGAAATAAGTTTGAAATAGGAAATCATAAAAAAGCCCTAATGCATTTGCATTAGGGCTTTTCTTTTTGTAGAAATATTTTACTATTTAGGTTTGTCCTGACTTTTAGCAATTTGGATAGTCTCGTTTATATACTCTTTTAGAATAACGGTATCAAACTGTTCACCTTCTTTTAATTGTATGTTTCTTAGGAATTTAGTTTTTCCAGGTTGTGCGTTTCCCAAAACTTTATAAGAATCAGATAATAACGCACCTTCATGAAACCAAATAGCGCAGTGATTTTTAAATCCAGCTAAACCAATTAAATTACGTTTACCATAACCATAACATGGTGCGCCCCATTTAATAGACGCCTCTAGATCAGTCTCTTCAAGAAGAATAGCAGCATGTTCAAGCTGCTCTTTCCATTTTGGAAATTGTTCTATGTATTCGGCAGTATTAGTTACTTTAGTTTTCATTGATAGAGGATTATAATGTAGATTATATGAAGTCCATCATAATTACAATGGATTTGTTCACTACGCATTAAATCAATTATTCAGGCTGGGCGACTAGTTCAGCAATTTTAATAATAACCTCAGTTGCCTTGACTATGCTTTCTAAAGGAACATATTCATATGGTCCATGAAAGTTGTGTCCACCGGCAAAAATGTTAGGACATGGTAATCCCATGTAGCTTAATTGAGATCCATCAGTTCCACCTCTAATGGGTTTAATGAGTGGAGTGATTCCTAAATCTTTCATGGCTTTTTCAGCAACATCAACTATATGCATTACAGGCTCTACTTTCTCTCGCATGTTGTAATATTGATCGTTGATTTCAATACTTACAGCCTCTCTGTCGTACTGCTCGTTTAGGTCGCTTACCAATTTGAGTAGCATGTCTTTTCTAGCTTCAAAATGCTCTTTATCGTGATCGCGTATGATGTAATGTAATTCGGTTTTTTCTACACTACCTTTCATATTATGTAGGTGGAAAAAACCTTGATAGTCCTCTGTATGCTCAGGAGTTTCTAATTTGGGTAATGATTCAATAAACTCACTTGCCACATACATAGAATTAATCATTTTGCCTTTGGCATATCCAGGATGAACAATCTTACCATGAAAAGTCACTACGGCGCCAGCGGCATTAAAATTTTCATATTCTAATTCACCTACTTGACTACCGTCCATTGTGTAGGCCCAATCGGCACCAAATTTTTCTACATCAAATTTATGAGCGCCACGACCAATCTCTTCATCGGGTGTAAAACCTACTTTGATAGCTCCATGCTTAATTTCTGGATGGTCGATTAAATATTTAACCGCTGTCATGATTTCGGTTATACCAGCTTTATCATCTGCTGCTAAAAGTGTAGTACCGTCTGTAGTAATAATAGTTTGACCTATATAGTTTTTAAGAGATTCAAAATAATCTGGAGATAAAATGAGATCGCTTCCTTTAAGAGGAATATCACCACCATCATAATTTTCAATTATTTGCGGTTTGATATTCTTTCCTGTATAATCAGGAGTGGTGTCAAAATGAGAAATGAATCCAATCGTTGGTACCTCGTGATCGACATTTGACGGTAAAGTAGCCATAACGTAAGCATGTTCATCTATTGTAACATCACTCATTCCCATATCGATCAACTCTTGATGTAATTTACGAGCAAGGTCCCATTGTTTATCTGTACTTGGTGTCGTTGGGCTTGAGGCATCACTTTCGGTATCAATGCTTATATAGCTTAAAAATCGCTCTAGAACTTCTTCTTTATTCATCATTTTTTATTTGTTAAGTAAAGATAATGGTGTTCACGCTTTCGCGAAAGTGGAGTAACCACAATTTATAGACAATAAAATCGGGCAACATTCCCTACTATGCTACCCGATGTAAAAATCACCTAATTGAAGTTAATTTATCTGTATCTGACTGAAATAGGTCATTTAATGAAAATATAGTTTGAATTTATGTATGATCAATAAATGGTGAAAATCAGGCCAGTTTTTGGCCTGATTTCTATGGTTCAATTATGAAAATTACTACAAAAACATAATTGAGAATTGTACTATTTTTTAATCAAGTTCTGCGTTGCACTATTACCATTTGATGTAAATACTTTAATCAGATAAATTCCAGTTGTCGCAACTCAAAGGTCAATTTACCCAAAGGTAAAGAGGCAAACTGTATGCTATTAGCGCCTTGAGGTTGAGCAGTCCATTCAGTATGATTTTTTATGCGGTATTCAAAATTTCCACTAGTCAAACCTCGCAAACCATTAACATTATAGAAAATGGTGGTAGGCGTATTTTTATTTTCAATTATATACTTGTCACTTTTCTCCTGTGTTTTTCCGTCTATCTGAACTTCAGTAAAGTAATAATCAGGAATATAAAGCGGTTTAAATACCTTTTCTTTTTGTATGCTGAATAATTTTAATGGAGTATTCATGTAGAGATAATCTCGAGCCATGGTCATATTCACTATTGAAAATGATGGAATACCATCACCTGCATATAAAGTGTTAAAACTGCCTCTAGGTATATGGTAACGTTGCAATACATTATCTGTGCATATTCATAAATAATCACCATCTACGGCTAGTGCGTTGATTACTTGTGACGCTAATCCTGCATCAGTAGTTATATGATCTACTACTTTTTCACCATTAATTTTGTAAAGTCCATTTTTAAAACTACCAGCCCAAACATTTCCACTGTTGTCTTCTATTAAATTGCGTGTAAGTATCGGATGGTTTTTAAAGGCGATAGGATTTAATTGTAAATCTTTAGTAAGCATGTGTAAGCCTTCTATTGATGCCAGATACGATTGATCACTTTTGACGGTATGAAGCGCAGTGTAACTCCTTATGTTTTGTTGAAAAAGAAACTCGTCTCTTTTAGTAAACCCATTTTCTTTTAGTAAACGAGCCGCGATAAAACCGGCAGATGCATATAGTATTGTATCTGTACCTATTAGTGACGCCTTTTTTACAGTGGTTTGTTGGTTTTTAAGTCTGGCGATTTTTCTTGTAGCCAGATTATATCTGTAGTTGTATAGTTTCTGGAAAACAAATAGATCTGAGTTTTGTTTATCATATAACAATGTAGAAACTGCGGTAGATTTAGGGAATTTGATGACTTCCATTTCTTCAGTTTTGGAAGATACTATTCCTATATTTCCATTCTCAAAACCTACTGCAACGTGATCATTAGAAAGCTTTTCAATGCGTGTAGGCAAAGTAGCTGGAAGTGTGTGCTCACGCACATGAATGTTAGGCACAACTATGAGACCGTTGTGCAAAGTGCTTATCCAAATGTTCTGATCATTGTCGATAAATGTGTCAGTTGTAAAAAAGTCCTGAAGGATAGATTGATTTATAAGCAGATCGCTCCCGTTGCGCTCACAGATAAGAACACCTTTATTGGTACTAAAAAATAATTGATTATCATGGGCATGAACGGATTGAATTCTAACGTCTTTGAAATCTGCTGGAGTGTTTAGAGAAGTCCATCCATCATTTTCTCTTATAAATACCTTGAGCGATTCACCTAACAATTCTTGAATTAAATACAAGTTACCATTAGGTGAAAAAACGGTTCTTATAGGGTGTGGTCTCAATGCTTCATCATGAAGTGAGCTAGGTAAAAGATATTTGTTTGTAACCTGACTATTTTTAATAATCTTAAAATATTTCCCACAGGTTGAAAGATGTTTCCATCATGCTGAGCGACTAGACCATAGCTAAAACTATTTTGTGGAATATCAGAAACTTTTTTTCTTTAGTTTTTAAATTAATAGTCACGCGAGATTTAAAGTAACTCTCGACAAGTTCTTCCTTATTAGCAACTAGATCACCAAGTGATCCTTTAAATTCTTCATTGACATTTGCAAAAAGCACAAATTCATCATCTTTAGCATAAAAAATCTGTCCAGATAAGTTCATGCACCATACTCTATACATTTGATCAACGAATAAATTAAAAACTGATAATCCTACTTGTTCAGGATGTGCATAGGATTGAAAAGTTGTACCATCGTAACGCACCAAACCTTTATTAGTAGCTAGCCATACAAATCCCTTTGCATCTTCCTCCATGGAATAAATCTCGTTACTCGGTAGTCCTTGTGCTTCAGTAATTGATAGCGTTACAGGTTCTTGTGCTTTTAAACATATGGTGCTAAGCAGGAAACTTACAACTAGTAATAATTTAAAAAAAATGGATACTCCTCATCAATTTATAAAAATACGATTAAGTATCTCATGAAAATAAAATCTTGCTCAATCTCTGTATGAGTTGCTCAATGGTAATTTTATAGGAATAAAATACTAGATATGCTCAAAAAAAGGACGATATACAATTGAAGAAATTAAAGGTTTCAAGAAATCAAATT
This sequence comes from Nonlabens sp. SY33080, assembly GCF_011784885.1. Lineage (NCBI taxonomy): Bacteria > Pseudomonadati > Bacteroidota > Flavobacteriia > Flavobacteriales > Flavobacteriaceae > Nonlabens > Nonlabens sp. SY33080. Next base: position 1,438,609 of record NZ_CP050461.1, on the reverse strand, counting down.
GACGACTTTCTTCTCTAGTGAACTATCGTGCAATTATAGTTATCACGCTTCCGCGAAAGCGAAATAAAAGAGCTAGTGATATTAGCTTTTATTAAAAATGAAGTTTTGTAAAAGTGAGAACAATTAGTGCGTCACGAGTCCTAACTCTTTCCCTTTCTGTAACATCCACTCTCGTGCAGCTTCGTATTCGTTAGGGATTTTTCCATCCAAAATAGCATCTTTAATACTTGCTTTAATCATTCCAATTTCTCGACAAGGTTTGAGGTTAAAGGTTTTCATAATTTCCTCGCCACTTACAGGTGGTTGGAAATTGCGTATACGATCGCGTTCTTCTACTTCGACAATTTTGGTACGTACTTTCCTGAAGTTATTATGATAACGCTGGAATCTCTTTGGATTCTTAGTTGTGATATCTGCTTCACATAGAGTCATTAAATCCTCTATATGATCACCTGCATCATGAACTAGCCTGCGCACAGCACTATCGGTTGCGCTTTCATCTATAACAGCTATAGGTCTTGAACTCATGCGAACCATTTTTTGTACAAATTTCATTTTGTCATTCAATGGCATTTTAAGGCGTTTAAAAAGATGGTATACCATTTTTGAGCCTTTGAACTCATGCCCATGAAATGTCCAACCTACTTTTTTAGAAAATCTTTTTGTAGGAGCTTTGCCTATATCATGAAGTAATGCAGACCAGCGTAACCAAAGATCATCGGTGTTTTTAGAAATATTATCTACAACCTCTAGAGTGTGATAAAAGTTGTCTTTATGTGTTTGACCTTCAACTTCTTCAATGCCTTTTAAGGCAGTCAATTCGGGAAGAAAACGCTCAAGTAATTTACTTTTTTCCAAAAGTAAGAAACCATAAGAGGGAACATCACAAAGCATGATTTTGTGAACTTCGGTCACGATACGTTCTTGAGAAATGATGTCTAATCTTTCTGCGTTTTGTTTGATACTATCAAAGGATTTTTCTTCAATTTTGAAATCTAGTTGACTTGCAAAACGTATTGCACGCAGCATTCTTAAAGGATCGTCGCTGTAAGTGATGTCTGGATCTAATGGAGTACGTATTAATCTGTTTTCTAGATCTTGTATACCATTGAAAGGATCAATCAGGCGACCGTAGTTATTATCATTGAGAGAAAACGCCATGGCGTTTATAGTAAAGTCTCTGCGGTTTTGATCGTCTTTTAATGTGCCATTTTCTACGAATGGTTTACGACTATTACGATCATAGCTTTCCTTGCGTGCTCCAACAAATTCTAACTCAAGATCTCTTGTTTTGAGCATGGCCGTGCCAAAATTTTTAAAAACAGTCACTTTTGGATTGTCTTCTAAGAGACTGGCTACTTTTTTAGCTAGTTCTATACCGCTACCTACAGTTACGATGTCAATATCTTTTTTTTGACCTCTTTTTAAAAAGTAATCCCGCACAAATCCACCTATAACATAAGTTTCAAGTTGTAGTAATTCACTAGCTTGATTAATGACCTTGAATATAGGATGCTCAAGTGCTTTTAAATAGTGAGTTTGCGACATTACTTTCTAATAATTTTAAAGGTACCGTTATTAGAGATTTTTATAATTGATGTAGGTTGGTGGCGTTGTCGTTGTTTATTCGATCCTTTTTGAGCTTCTTTTTCAAGTGGGTGAACTTCAATTTTTTCTGTAGTATCTTCTATGGAAATAATTGAATCAACTTGATCGATTAAAGATTGAGAAATATCTTCCAATTTTTCTGGCATGTTACCTTTTAGAAAATTGGAAGAAGCGATCAACAGCGGGCTGCGTAGTTTGCTTGTGACTAATGCTGTGAATCTATCGTAGGTTATTTTAAAAGGAGTACTGTTGTCTTCTAGTATAAGAGCTGGCGCTATGTTTTTTGGTTTATCTAGGACTAGTGTAACAGGTCTTTTACTAGTGTCTATGATATTCCAAGCAGGATCAGGCACTTGTTCTACATAACGCTCGAGTACATGATCTTTATCTACAAGAACTTCATAAAAAATAGCCTCATCACTAGTTACTAATCCTAGAGTTTTTTCAACCGCTTCTATGTCTTGTGCATCACAGCATAAATAATAATAACCGTCCATAGGAAGAATAAGGGTATGACCTTTTTTTAAATGATCAACTGTTTTATCTATGGTTTCTTTAGGAACTCTAGGTCGATTATCAGGCTTTTTCTTTTTCATGTTCAAATCACATTTTATCTAACGAACATCCCTTTTATGTATTGAAAAGAGTGTCAATTTTATGAGAGCAATTGGTCCAGGTATGCTCTAAAACTGTATTTCTAATATTGCCTTTGAGGTTATAGGCTTCTTCAATTAAAGGAATTACCTCTTTATAGGAGGCGTTAATATCAAATATGAACCCATTTTCTCCATGCGTAATAATATCAGTAGAAAATCCAGTGTTTGACGCTACAGGAACACAATTTGACATCATAGCTTCTAACAAAGGTACTGGTCCACCTTCTAAAATTGAAGGTGACAAAAATACATCCATCTTATCGTAAAATTCAGGAAATTTTTCATATTCCATATCTTTAAGATAGGTGAAATTAGGAAGAGCCAATAACTCATCAAATTTTGTATATCGCTCCCAATTACTACCTAATAGAAGGAACTCTCTTTGAGGCATATTTTTTACTACATCAAATATTAAATCTGGATTTTTACGTATTTGAAATCCAGAGCATAATCCCACAACTCCTTTACCTGTACGCTCATGTGGATAGAATGTTTTTTCACTGGTAGCAATATGAATTACCTTAAGTATTTCTGGTCTTACTCCATCCTCGATCAACATTTTCTTGATATTGGAATTTAAGCATATGACATAATCTGCTTGATTCAAACCCCAAACCACATGTGTTTTTGAGTATTTTTTACTCCAGCTAGGATGGGTGAACATCACAATATTCTTTTTAAAAATGATGTTTGGTTTGCGTCGCAAACTGCGGCAAAAGTGGTTTTGATAGATGTGGTAATAGCCATCAGTATCTGGAATTCCTTTGATCTTATCATTCCAATGAACTCTGGCGTCAAGTTGAGAATGTTTTGATAATCTACGAACTTTAGCTCCAAATATCCATGTTTTATCCTTTTCTCGGGCAATGTAAGTAACAGTGCGCACTGCACCTTTTTTATAATTTTTGGATTTGAAAAGGGTCAAAATAATTGAAACAATATATTTCCATTTATGGGCAAATAGGAAATACATACGTTCTTTAAAATCGTCTTGTTGGTTTTTCATTTTTAATTTATTGAACAGGCTTTAACAAGTTTTGATATAATTCAAGCGTCTTTTGAGCCATTATCTTAGAATCATATTTTTCTTTTACTAATTGAAAGTTTTGATCGAGCATTTTTGCAAAGGCACTTTTATTGCCTATCACGTGATTCAAATGTTCAATTAATTTAATACTATCGCCTACTGGTGCTATAAAACCATTTACGCCATTTGAAATAACTTCAGGAATACCACCTGCCATAGTACTTACGATTAAGGTCTGGTAATACATGGACTCATAGATAACCTGTGGTAATCCTTCACTTTTTGAGGTAATGAAGGAGATATCGGCTTGCTTAAGGTAAACGGCAGCATTTTCTTGTTCATGCAAAAAGGAAACTCTTTTTTCAAGTCCTTTACTCTCAACAGCCTCTAGAATGGGTATGGAATGTTCAGTGTGTCTACCAATTTGAACAAAATGCACGTCCTCACGATCTTTAAAGTATTCTACACACTTTATAAATAATGGTAAATCTTTTGGTTTAGTGTGATTTGCAATATGTAAAACTAGGGTAACGTCTTTGGAAAGATTTAAGGATTCTCTTAAATTAATTTTAGGCTCGAATGTGTCTAATTTATCTAGATTAGATCCATTGTAAATCGTGACAATCTTATTTGAGTTAACGATTGATTTTTGGCTTACCTTTTTCACTTCATTAGATACACAAATCACTCTTTTAAAAATGGGATGATTGTATTTATAAAGAGTTTTTTTACGGTTTTTGATAGGAAAACTAGTTTTCTTACTCATTACCGTTTTAGGTAACTTAAAAAAGTACGAGGCTAGTATGACCAAAAACATAGCAACGGGATCGTGCACATGTATAATGTCAATTTTCTTCTTTTTACAAAATTTACCAAAGCTTAAAAAGAACAAGGGGTCAACTTTTAACCTTAATTTCTTCTCAATCACTGGACTATTGAGTTCTTTAAGTTCTGTGCCTAATTGACTTCCCAATGGACAAAACACGGTGCTTTCATGCCCCATTTTATTCAGTTCAGTAGTCAAATTAATGATGTGATTTTCGCCACCACCACGACTCATCATTCCAGAAAGATGAACTACACGTAAGACTGTTTTACTCATGTATTGATATTATTGTTTGAAGTGAGTAATGGTAAGACATGATGACCTGTTGCTATAAATAAAATTCAAAGATATGATTTAAACTAGACCTTTCTGTAACTTTTAGATATCCATCTAGCTTTGTTAGCAGGTGGATATGTCGTTTCTTTGTCTACCATTGTAATACTATATGTTTAAAGAGAGGTTTTTTTCTAGTTCGCTTTCGCGAAAGCGAATACAACATTTACTAGAGTTGTTTTACGATTCTGAAAATAGATTAGGAGATCCACGTAATACTATAAAGGTAATTGAATGGGAAAATGAAAAGTATGTCGTAAAATCCTTCAAGAAACCAAACTTTATAAATCAGTTTGTTTACAGATTTATAAGAAAATCAAAGGCAAGAAGATCCTATGAAAATGCGGTTTATTTAACTGAAAAAGGAATAGGAACCCCACAACCAGTGGCTTATCTAGAAAAACTAGGGATTTTTACTTTAAAGGATAGTTATTACATATGTTATTATGGGGAACATGACTTTACCTTTAGAGAACTTATTAATGATGATTCACTTCAAGATAAAGAACAAATTCTCAAGGAGTTTGCCTCTTTTATGTATGAAATGCATGAGGCCGGTATTTATTTCCTAGATCATTCTCCTGGGAATACCTTGATTAAGAAAACTTCGCAAGGGTATACTTTTAGTCTGGTTGATTTAAACAGAATGAAATTTTTTGATATACCTTATAATATGAGATTGAAGAATTTTGAGCGATTATCGCCCAAAAAATGGATGTATGATATAATGGGTAAGGAGTATGCTAAATTATCTAATAAGGATGCTCAACATGCTATTGAATCCATGTGGGAAAGTGTGCAAAAATTTCAAGATAAATTTCACCGTAAAAAAAGATTTAAAAAGAAATTAAAAGGACTGTTTAAATCATGAAATTAAAGGAATTACCGGGTTCAATACTAGAAGCGTTCAGATTGCGCAGTACGAGTGTAGCAAATCTTATAAAGAATCAGGAGCAAGTCATTCCTGCTATTGTAAGTTTAACTAGTATCCCTAGCAGATTAAGTACACTTGATCTTACCATACGTAGTATGATGAGACAAAAATATGCTCCTGAAAAAGTGGTGCTGTGGTTGCATCATGATTTAAAGAACAGCTTGCCTAACAAACTAGCCAAATTACAAGGTCCTTTTTTTCAAATTGAATACGTGCCCTACAGGTTTTCTCACCGTAAACTAATCCATAGTCTAAAGAAATTTCCAGAAAAAACCATTATTACTTGTGATGACGATGTCATGTATCAAGATGATACAATCAAAAAGTTATGGGACTTTCATTTAAAATATCCCGATAATATAATTGGTAATCGATGTCGTAAAATGACATACGAGAATAATAGGGTAAATAGCTATTCACAGTGGCCTTTTATACATGATGTAAAAGAACAAAGTATTCACAATATGCCTGTAGGAGCATTTTGTGTTTTGTATCCTTTTAATTCTTTACATGAGGATGTTCATAATGTTACCTTGTTTAATGAATTAGCTCCAAAGGCCGATGATCTCTGGTTTAAGGCGATGGCTTTAAAAAATGGAGTCCTTTCTTTACAAAATGAAAATTATCCTGATATACCTATTCCTATAGCGAGGACTCAAAAGGTGGCCCTTAAAAAAGAAAATAAAGGAAAGGATTTTAATAGAGTTCAATGGCAACGAATTTGCGATTATTACAATTGGAACCCAACCGCAATAGAAACTCTTATTTGATTACTTAATCCCTCGTCTGAGTAACCATAATTTTACGTATCGCATAAAAATCATATAACTGCGCAGATAAGCAATCGTAAATCCTACAAATCCGTCAAGAAAACCTTTTTGAACAAAAAAGTGCTTGAAAAAGCCCCACATAGGTTTGATGACTATGTGGTATGCGGTAATTTTGCCTACTTTTTTATCAAAATCTTTAGCTTGCAAATCAGCGTAGCGTTGTAATTTCTTAACATGGTGATCCATACTCACATATTTATAATGTAAGAATCTGTTTTCCAGTTTTCCTACTGGACCATCAGCAATTATTTCAGAATGAACGTGTTTGTCTTTATACTTACACTTAGATTTCTTAAATAATCGTATTACCTTGTCATTTTTCCAGCCACTGTAACGTACTTGTTTACCCATGAAGAAATTACGTCTACCAATCCAATAACCAACATAATCAGATGTATCGAGAGTAGGGTATAGGTTCAAAATTTCTTCCTTCAATGCTGGTGTAACTCGTTCATCAGCATCAACTAAAAGTATCCATTCATGTTTTGCTTGAGGAATAGCCCAGTTTTTTTGACTAGCGCTGTGCTCGTAATTACGAGTCAGTAATTTGGTGAAATAAGGTTTTGCTAGTTCTATCGTATTATCGGTACTGTTTGAATCTACTAAAATGACTTCATCGCAAAAATCAACAGATTTTAGGACATCAACAATGTTGTGTTCTTCGTTAAAAGCTGGAATGATTGCAGTGATATTATATTTGGTCATAAGTGGATATAAACATAATAGTTCTTCAGCAAAAATAAACTTACTGATTAGATAACCACTAGATATGCTTAAATTTGTTTAGATTTTGAAAGAAAACTAGAACTATGTCTTCAAACCCGACAATTTCTGTCATTATAAGTACTTACAATTCGATACCCTGGTTGGAAAAGACCTTATGGAGTTATGAGCAACAAATCTTTAGGGATTTTGAAGTAGTTATAGCAGATGATGGTTCTAGGGATGATACAAAAGAATTCATTGAAAACTATGCTAAAGATTCACGATATCCTATAATACACGTGTGGCACGAGGATAATGGATTCCAAAAAAGTCAAATATTGAATAAGGCTATAATGGCTTGTAATGCAAATTACGTTGTAATGAGCGACGGTGATTGTATTGCTCGTGAGGATTTTCTTCAAATCCATTATGAACGTAGGGAACCTGGTTATTTTTTGAGCGGTGGTTACTATAAGTTGCCTCTAGATATTTCTCAAGCCATAACAAAAGATGACATTTACACGCAACGATGTTTTGATGTAGAGTGGTTGAAGGAACGAGGTTTACCAGCATCCTACAAAAATCAAAAGCTTACAGCTGGTTTTGTTACGGCTAAGGTTATGGAAAATTTGACTCCGACTAATGCTAGCTGGAACGGTCACAACAGTAGTGGTTGGTTAGAAGATATAAAGAAGGTTAATGGATTTGACGAGCGCATGCAATACGGTGGTCAAGATAGAGAGTTAGGAGAACGTTTATTCAACCTAGGAATAAAGTCAAAACAAATACGCTACAGCGCAATTTGTTTACATCTTGATCATGCACGAGGTTATAAAAATCAAGAATCTATCGATAAAAACAAGGCTATAAGAAAGTCTACTCGTGATGAAAAGAAATCCTTTACTCCATTTGGGATAAATAAAGAATAAGGATTTTTAGTAATGATGATTTAAAAAGCTTTTAAGATCTTTTTGCATAATACCAGCTTCAAAATGAGAATACAAACTTAAAGCCTTCTTTTTGAATGTACTTGCACTTTGGTTGTTGTAAAGATCTGGTTTGTAATCCATCAAATGAACGCTTACGTGATTTTTTCCATCTTCACCTATGTTCCAGGAAGATTTATTAATCCATGGGGCAAAAATTGCAAAGGTGTTAATGTCTAGTGCTTTTCCCATATTTATGGCACCACCTTCGTTGCCAATTATAGCAGTGCAATGGTGAAGAATTTTAAGGAAGTCACGTATGTTAGGAGCAAAAGCATCTAAAAAGATGTGTTCTTTCGTTTTAAGTGAACACAGTTCATACAGTTCTTTAATTTGGTCGATTTGATTAGGGATGTAGTTGAACAATATTTGAGTCTCTGTGTTCTGGACTATAAAATCTAAAAGACTAGCTAACTCCTTAAAAGGTAACGTTTTTTCCTTACTACTACCCAAAGCGCTTATCATCGTTACGGAATTAGTTAAGTCTAGCCCTTTTTGTTCCAGCCACTGTTTTCCTTGTTCGATTTCATCAACTGTCAAATGAATCTTTGGTTTAAGGTGCCATTGAATATTTTTTTCTAGCGGTTTTAATAAGATCATTCTACTACCTAGAGCTACACCTGTTTTATAAATACCTCTATTTGGTTCGTTTTTAACCACATCAGTATAAGCAAGTGATGAAAACCATTTTTTATACCCTATTCTTCTAGTAGCATTTACGATATACGAGAGCAGGGCACTGTTGTTTTTACCATAACTATCAATACACAACTGATAATTGTTTTTTTTAAGCTTTTTTGCAAGTTTTAGGATACTTGTGAAGCTTTCAAAATCCTTATTGGAAGCCAATATAAGATTATCTACCGATGGATGGTTCTTTACTAAAGAAGCAGCCATCGGTGTGATAAGATAATCTATTTGACAATTGGGATAGGTGATTTTTAATTGATCTGCTATAATTGTACTCGTGAGCACATCACCCAGCATCTTATATTGAATAAGTAATATTCTCACTATACTGCTACGTTGTACTCGCGTAGAGCATCGTTAAGCGAGGTTTTTTTATTGGTACTTTCTTTACGTTTACCAATTATGATCGCACAAGGAACATTGTAAGTCCCTGCTGGGAATTCCTTAGGGTAGCTACCTGGAATTACAACCGATCTAGCAGGAACATGGCCTTTGTATTCTACTGGTTGATCTCCAGTTACGTCTATAATTTTTGTTGAAGCGGTTAGAACGACATTGGCTCCTAGTACTGCCTCTTTTTCTACTCGTACACCTTCTACCACAATACAACGGGACCCGATAAAAGCATTATCCTCTATGATAACTGGAGCAGCTTGTAAAGGTTCTAGTACGCCACCTATTCCTACACCACCGCTCAGGTGCACATTCTTACCTATTTGGGCACAACTACCTACCGTTGCCCAAGTATCTACCATAGTTCCTTCCTCTACATAGGCACCTATATTTACATAACTAGGCATCATAATAACACCACTTGAAATATAAGCTCCATGCCTAGCCACTGCATGTGGTACGACACGTATTCCTTTTTCTTTATATCCAGTTTTTAAAGGGATTTTATCATGAAATTCAAGTGGACCACATTCTATTGTTTCCATTTTTTGAATTGGGAAATATAGAACTACCGCCTTTTTAACCCATTCATTAACTTGCCAGCCATTTTCGGTAGGTTGTGCTACTCGCAATGTTCCACGATCTAGCATGTCTACCACTTCTCTAATTGCCTGCTGGGTAACGCGATTCTCTAATTGAGTGCGGTCTTCCCAGGCTTCTTCAATGATATTTTTTAATTGATCCACTACTTTTAAGTTTTTCACAAATATAAGTAGTAGCAGTTAGTGATGTGCTTCATATTAGATTGATTATTTTTGCAAACTCATGGCTAGAGCACTTTCTATAGATTACGGTAAAAAAAGAACAGGCATTGCAGTTACAGATCCCTTGCAACTTATAGCATCAGGTCTTACCACTGTAAACACCTATGAATTAGTACCATTCATTGAAAATTATTTACGTAATGAGGAAGTAAGCACTATCGTAATAGGTGAACCTAAACAAATGAATGGAGAACCTAGTGAATTAGGAGATGTGATTGACGCTTTCGCGAAAGCGTTACAAGAAAAATACCCATCCATAGAAATTACGAGAGTGGACGAAAGATTTACCTCAAAAATGGCTTTTCAAACCATGATTGATAGTGGTTTGTCAAAATCCAAAAGGCGTAATAAAGCCCTGGTTGATGAGATCGCAGCAACAATTATTTTACAAACGTTTTTGGATAGTAAAATGTAAAACTTGCTGAAGCCGTAAATAAAAAAAAGGTATAATGATAAGGTGAATGATGTTGAGGAAGGATATTGGAATCCTAACCGAAATGGGCCTTTAAATAAAAAAATATGATTTATCCAGTTGTCGCCTATGGCGATCCAGTTTTAAGAAAAGTCGCAAAGGATATTCCTCAAGATTATCCAAAATTAAAAGAAATCATTGAAAACATGTGGGAAACCATGTATGGCGCTAGTGGAGTAGGTCTGGCAGCACCACAAGTAGGTATGCCACTACGATTGTTTGTTATTGATGCAACCCCATTTGCCGATGATGAAGAACTTACTGAAGAGGAAAGAAACCAACTTACTGGTTTCAAGAAGGTTTTTATTAATGCTCAAATTGAAGAAGAAAATGGAGATGAATGGGCATTCAATGAAGGTTGTTTAAGTATACCTAATGTAAGGGAAGATGTATTTAGACCAGAAGAGGTTACTATTTCTTATTTAGACGAGAATTTTAATAAACATACAGAAACTTATACAGGTCTAGCTGCTCGTGTTATACAACATGAATACGATCACATTGAAGGTATATTATTTACTGATAAACTTTCAAGTCTAAAAAAGCGATTGATAAAAGGAAAACTGGCTAATATATCAAAAGGTAAGGTTCGTGTTGACTACAGAATGAGGTTTCCTGAATTAAAAGGAAGACGTTAACCATTAGTAAAATTGCTTTTACATATATTTGCCACCCAAAAAATAATTCGCAATGAGTTTAGATAATATTTTATCCATAACAGGAAAACCAGGATTGTATCAACTTAAATCAAAGGCACGTAGTGGCTTTGTAGTAGAATCTTTAATAGATAAGAAAACTTCGATTGTAGGAATAAACCACAATGTGAGCGTTTTAAAGGATATTTCCATATACACTTATTCTGAGGATGTACCACTTAAAGAGGTATTCTCTAAGATAGCTGATAAGGAGGAAAAGGGACCTGCCATTTCTCATAAAGCCTCAAAAAATGAATTGCAAGATTATTTTTCACAGGTTTTGCCAGAATATGATGAAGATCGAGTTTATGCCAGCGATATTAAAAAGGTAATTCAATGGTATAATCTTTTACAGTCAAATGACTTGCTTGCTGCTCTTGATGAAGAGGAGTAGTCAATAAAGAAGAATTTAATTATAGAATCCTAGAAATATTATTGTTTCTAGGATTTTTTATTTTTTAAACAAAGGAATTCGGTATAGAATACCATACGTGTAACCTACGCCTATACCATTAAGATCATTGGTAACTCCAAATCCTGGAATGTGCAGATTATCAAAATCATCTGGAGTGCTCTCGTTGATTAGGAATTTTAATTGAACGTTTGCCATTAAATAAATGTTGTTAAACACTTCAACCTTCATTCCTCCTTGTACTTCAAACCAAATAGCAGTAAGACCAGTGAATTCTCGTTGTACTTGTTGACTTAATATAGGGAAAAGGGTATTGTCCGAGTTGTATTCATATCTGTACAATTCGTGACCAAAGCTAGCAACACCTATACGAGCACCACCGTATATCATATTGTCCATCTCTAACCAATTGTTGTAGAAATTATAATCAATTCCAGCTTTGAAGAAAGAACCACTTGTTTCATATTCAATGCGTTCTAGGTCTTTGGTAATAGTTTCATTACCTAATTCTCCAGCAACATATAAGGATGGAGTTAATCTAAAATCACCTAGGATTTGAAAACCTTGATAATTGTCATCAAAGAAACTTCTTGCTAAACTAGCTGCATCTATTCCAACTCTTAATCCATATTTTTTTTGAATTGAGTCTTGAGCTTGCTCGATTTCTTTCTCTTCTTGTGCTTGTAAAACCGTACAACACAGAAGGAGGAAAACTATATTAATGACGTATTTCAACATGAATAATTTGGTTGTCTTCAATGGTAGTTTCATTAACAACTACACTATTAATCCAATTGTTAGTGCCAGTCTCAGGTGCAACTTGTGCGGTTAAATTATCATACACTACTCTAAAACCACACGCTCGACTTACGTACTCTTCTCTAGTATCAAAGGTAAAAGTAATAGCATCCTGATTTTCATTCTCATTTTCAATACGTTCAAATCTATATGTAACAGTATTTACATCAATCGGTAGCGGTATTGATATTGAGTCTGTTGCAGTTAACAAAAGATCATTGGTAGAATTAAGAGGAACTTCGGTATCCACATTTTCTAATAAAACTCTCAGCTGTGAAACAACCTTGTTGTCTGATGGAATACTGCGATCTTTAAATACTATATTGATACGAGCGTTTGCTGGTTGATCCAGTGTGCATAAATCATCTTTTTCACATCCTGATACAAGGAAAAAAATGGCCCAAATCAGAATAAAAGTCGCCTTAAATTTACTCATTGATTAAACTTTCTAAAAGAGTAGTGGTTTTAGGGTAACTAGGTCGGTGAATGTAATCTGATTGAACTATTTCACCCTTCTTATTTATAATGGTGTAGGTAGGAAAGCCTTCCAGATTTATTTGTTCTTGAACAACTGGTCCTTCCTGATCATTTAAAAAGTAATGTTTTCCTTTAATATTAAATTGTGCAATACTAGGTAAGTAAGCTTTTTTCTCACTAGCATGACACAAGTAAACAAACTCAACATCATCTTTAAACTTTTCATGTAGCGCTGGCGATGCTTCCTTAAATTCGGCTTTACAAGGTCCACACCAGGTTGCCCAATTATCAATGTAAATAACTTTTCCTTTGGAATTAGAAATAATTTCATTCAAATAATTTGACGGTTCTGTAGATGTGAATTCTAGAATTTCTGATTCCTTAGGTATTTCTGGGCGCTCAAGTAATTCTTTTTCCTTTTCATATTCTCTTTTTAAAATAGCTAGGAAATCACTTCCTTTAAGTTGCTGTTCAATAGCTTGTTGATTGTTTTGATAAAAATCCAAATCGTGATTTTCAAAGGTTTTTAAAGCAGTTGAAAAAGTAGCATATTGGTTAAGTATGGGCTTTGAGCTATCCTTTATAATTTGTTTTGATACAATAGAGCTTAAGGAATCTGGGGAAACTCCTGGTTTGTCAAAGACTAGTCTTTCTCTTAAATAGTTTTTATAACTACTTGCAATAGCATTAGTTAATGCACCATAGGTAAGATCATCTTTAGTGAAATCTGGTAAGTTTTTCATGCCTTCAAAATATTCACTATCAATTGCTGGTATTTCTTTTCCTATGTAGTTAGCGTAATTTAAAAACTCTAATCTAGCATTGACTAGAAAGTATTTGTCGTTTGCATTGATTACTTTCTTGAACTCTTCTGGTATGTTAGGGTTATTAAGGTAATTCTTGTTGTATTGATGAAACTCATCTTCCTTTTTTAATAGATAAATATGTAAATCCATAGGATCCTTGTCGGCTCCTGGCTCATAAAATGGATCTACCTTGATGGGGTTATTCTCAAAATAGTTCTTTACAGCCATGAATTCTTTCGTGCGAGAACCATCTAACTTAATCGTGTTGTTCTCTGATTGTGCTCTGTTTACCGTTCCACTAATGGTTAATGAATCACCAGGAACTAGAAAAAGATTTATTTGTTGGCCTGCATAAGCTATTGCTGTGGTAGGCTGTTCAATGTCTAGTGTAAGATTGAATGTGCCATTTTCATCAAATTGGGCTTGTGAGTTTTCGTATTTGTTTTGTTCACGATCAAAATAATAAACAATGAAAGAATCAGGAGCTTCATTAATACTATCCGTAAATACGATTGAGCCATTAATTAATGTGGATGAAACGGCAGTATTATCTTCTTTATTATCGACATCCTTTTTACAACTTGCTACCAATAAAACTAATGATAGTAACAAAACAATATTTTTCATAATTACGATTTTAAAGTAAGTAGCACTACATTCTCTACATGGTGCGTTTGCGGGAACATATCTACAGGTTGGATTTTATCAATTTTATAATGTTGCTCTAATAACGCGAGATCACGCGCTTGTGTTGCACTGTTACAACTCACATATACAATTTTTGGTGCTTGTAAGTTAAGCAATTGTGCAACAACATCCTTATGCATACCATCTCTTGGTGGATCTGTTATAACCACATCTGGTGCACCGTTTTCTTCAATAAATTGTTGAGTAAACACATTTTTCATATCACCAGCATAAAAGGTGGTGTTTTCTATATTGTTTACTTGCGCGTTTTCTTGCGCATCTTTAATAGCTACTTCGACCGCTTCAACTCCTACCACGTGTTTTGCTTTTTTTGCTACAAATTGTGCTATAGTTCCAGTTCCTGTGTATAAATCATAGACTAATTCGTCTCCTTTTAATGACGCAAAATCTCTTGTTATTTTATACAATTCATAAGCTTGTTCACTATTTGTTTGGTAGAATGATTTGGCGTTTATTTTAAATTTTAAACCTTCCATTTCTTCCCAAATATGGTCTTCACCATGGTAACAAATCACATCTTGATCATATATAGTGTCGTTTGCTTTTTCATTGATTATATATTGTAAAGATGTAATTTCTGGAAATTGTAATTTTAAGTGTTCAAGTAAAGCAATGCGTTTTGCTTCATCTTCTTGAAAAAACTGAATTACCACCATGTTCTCACCTGTTGACGCCATGCGCAGCATTAAGGTGCGTAACAATCCTGTACGTTCTCTAGGATCGTAGTATGATAAATTTTCCGCTTTCGCGAAAGCGTGAACACTCAATCTTATCTTCTCACCAATAGCAGGATGTAAATGACACTCATCTAGATGTAAAATTTTATCCCACATACCAGGAATGTGGAATCCTAAAGCTTTTTTATCCTGAATCTCTTTGTCACTGTTTATCTCTTCAAGAGTAAGCCAGCGGTTTGCAGAAAAACTGAATTCCATTTTATTGCGATAGTGGTATTGTTTTGCAGAACCCAAAATAGGTGTCACACTAGGTAATTCTAGATGGCCTATTCTAGTAAGATTCTCTACAACTTCCTTCTGTTTAAAATGTAGTTGCTCCTCATACTTCATGTGTTGCCATTTACAACCACCACACACACTAAAGTGTTTACATACCGGTGTTGTACGACGATCACTCTTACTTATAAATTCTGTTACGCGGCCTTCATAAAAGGATCTCTTTTTCTTAAAGGTTTGAATGTTTACCACATCACCAGGAACCGCATCGGTAAGAAAAATTACCTCACCATCTTCAGTTTTTGCTACGCTTTTACCTTTGGCACCAGCATCAACCACAGGTACGTTTAAAAAGGTTTTTTGTGCTCTTTTTCTTCTTTTGGACATAGGGCGTAAAATTAAACTTTATCTAGTGGAATTGAAGGTTTCTTAACGATATTTATTGGACAGTGCCTGTTAGATTTATTAACTTGCCCAACCAATAAATAGTAATAGTATGAACGTTCAAGTAGGAAATAAATCCCAACAATATATAGATCTAGAGGATAAGCATGGAGCTCATAATTATCATCCTTTACCAGTGGTTCTGGAACGAGGTGATGGAGTCTTTGTTTGGGATGTAGAAGGTAAAAAGTACTATGATTTTCTTAGTGCTTATAGTGCTGTGAATCAAGGTCATTGTCATCCAGCTATTGTTAATGCCATGACTGAACAGGCAAAAACATTAACACTTACCTCTAGAGCATTTCATAATGATAAGCTAGGTGTTTATGAAAAATATGTAACTGATTACTTCAAGTTTGACAAAGTTTTACCTATGAACACTGGCGCCGAAGCGGTAGAGACGGCTATAAAGATTGCGAGAAAATGGGCCTATGAAAAGAAAGGTGTTCAAGAACACGATGCCCAAATAATTGTGTGTGAAAATAATTTTCACGGTAGGACAACAACTGTGATTTCTTTTTCTAACGATGAAAATGCAAGAAAAAACTTTGGACCTTATACTCCTGGTTTTATTAAGATTGCCTATGATGATACTGATGCTCTTGAAAAGGCATTACAACAAGATAATATAGCTGGATTTTTAGTTGAACCTATTCAAGGGGAAGCAGGAGTGTATACTCCTAGTGATGACTTCATGATGCGAGCAAAGGAATTATGCGCTCAATACAACGCTCTTTTCATTGCAGATGAAATCCAAACAGGTATTGCTCGTACTGGTGCTTTACTAGCTGTATGTGGTAAATGTTCCTGTGAAGGTCATTGTGAAAGACAAGAAACGTACTCACGTCCAGATATTTTAATTTTAGGTAAGGCATTATCCGGTGGAGCTTATCCTGTAAGCGCTGTTCTTGCAGATGATGAAGTTATGAATGTTATACAACCTGGGCAGCATGGAAGTACCTTTGGAGGTAACCCTATTGCTGGTGCAGTAGCAATGGCGGCACTTGATGTTGTAAAGGATGAAAAGCTAGCGCAAAATGCTAGAGAACTAGGTAATTACTTTAGAAGCCGAATTAATGAATATATCGAAACTACCGATACAGTAACTCTAGTAAGAGGTCGTGGACTTCTTAACGCTATTGTTGTAAATGATTCGGAAGAAAGTGATACTGCATGGAATATTTGTTTACGTTTGAGAGATCATGGTTTACTAGCAAAACCTACTCATGGTAACATCATAAGATTTGCTCCTCCTTTGGTAATGACAAAAGAGCAGTTAGATGATTGTATTGAGATAATTATTAAAACTTTAAAGGAGTTTGAGTAAATTGCTACCTTAATAAATTAAATAATATGCAAGATCCTTTCAATCAACCTGAAAACCAAAGACCAGTAGGACAACCTCCTAAAACCTATTTAGCTGAATCGATAATTGTGACTATTTTATGTTGCTGGCCATTAGGAATCCCAGCAATTGTAAACGCAGCAAAAGTAGATAGGCTGTGGAATCAAGGTATGTACAATGAATCTAGACAAGCATCGGAAAAAGCAAAACAATGGTGTATTTACAGTGCTATAGGAGCAGCTGTGTTTATAGTACTTTATTTACTTTTTGTTCTTTTGGTAGTAGGATTGGACAACATTTAAATGAGTCTTAAAAGATTCTTTTTTATTGCAATTACAGTCACTTTTATAAGTGGCTGTTTTTATATTTACTATTCCTATAATCCATCAAATACAGCATTATTCCCAAAGTGTCCTAGTAAGGTGGTGACTTCTTATGATTGTCCAGGTTGTGGTTCGCAACGAGCAATACACGCTATACTTCATGGAGATTTTAAAACAGCTTGGGATTTAAATGCTCTATTATTTTTTTTAATTCCTTATTTAATCTTAGTTCTTTTAATGGAACATACATCTATGATTCCTATAAAATATCGTAAATATTTGATTGGGAAGTGGCCTATCTTGATATTACTTATAAGCATTATTGTTTTTACTATTTATAGAAATGTATAAAATAAAAAAGGCCCGCGTTAGCGAGCCTTTTTTTGAGTAATGTTAGAATATTATCTACAACCTGCTTGTTCCATTGCGTCGTACAGTGGTGCTAGTTGTTCCTCGGTCACATTAGGTTGATTAAGAGCAAAATCTATGTACCATTCGTAAAACTCACATTGGTTCATGTAAAATAAAACCAGAACTACCAATCCTATTATAGATAGTATTAATGAAATGATGGCCACCGTTTTAGCCGACTTCATTGCTTTTCCATTTGTATAGGCTTCCGGGTTTTGATTGTATTTTTTAAGTTCTTTATTTGCTATAACAAGAGCAATTATAGCTGCAATTGTCCCTATACCATAAAAGCAGCAACATAAAAATCCTGCTACAGATAAAAGGTATACAGCCGTTGTATTTAATTTTTGCATGATATTAAAATTTAAAAAGTAAAGGCTCTATTTAAAGAGCCTTTTAATTTATTATATAATAACTACTTATTCTTCGTCTTCAATATTGTCTAATTGATCTTCCATAGCATCAATCATTTCATCTGGAGCTCCAATTGATCTATAAAAATCAATTCCCTGCTCTAAACGTTCTCTTTCACTATATGCAAAATATGTGTAAGCGGTGTAAGCTGTTACCAGTCCAGAAACAATTAAGGATACTAAAGCTACGGTTTTTGCAGTTTTCATAGCTTTACCATTACTGTAAGCTTCAGGGTTTTCATTATATTTTTTCAGTTCCTTGTTTGCGATAATAAAAGCTATTAAAGCTGCCACAAATCCTAGTCCCCAGGCGCAACAACATAAAAATCCTACAATGGATAAAATGTAGACTGCGGTTGTGTTGAGTTTTTGCATGATGATAAATTTAGGTTAATTGAATTATAGGTTTAAAAGTAAGTCCAAAAGTTACGTTATTCTAAATAAGTTTTCAAAAAACTTTTAAAAGATAATTAACTAGTATGGTTCCTATAGTAAGTACGGTCAAAACTAATTTAATTTTTTCTCCATGCTTGATTTTAATGAAGAAATCTATAATCAACACAGAAAAAAGTAAGAAAAGAAAGTATATGGCTGGATACATGTAAAAAGCATTTACAAATTCACCTTGAAGTAAAAAAGAAATGGACCGCTGGATTCCACATCCAGGACAGTCCATTCCTAATATTTTTTTACTCATACAAGGCAGCATCCAGCTGTCATCTAGGATGAGGTTTATATTCATGTTTAATTAGCAATACTTATTTTGATAGCTGCTTCTTTGTTTGCCTCGGTAGTTACTTTAACTATGTATAAGGCGCTCGACAAGGTTGCAGTGTTAAACGTGTATTCTGTTTGAGCTGTAGATGGTTTTTCATTAAAAATTAATCGTCCAGAAAGATCATACAACGATATATTAGAAACCTTTTGCAGCTCTGGATTATATACAGTTAAGTTTTGTTTTCTGTTATTTTGAAATACTGTGAAGCCTAGTTCGTCAATAGTATCATTAGATAAAGTGTTGCTAGTGTCTTTAAATCTAATCTCAAAACGATCCATTGACGCATGACCTGAAGGTAATTGTATCCCTTGTGAGCTTCTCGTTATGTTATAATACACATCATCAATGGTGTCATAAATATAAATATTGTTAGGCGTAAAATTAATTTGTTCTACAACTGAAAAATTGAAAGTAGCATCATTAGATGCGTTTTGATCAACTAGTAGTCCTAGAGGAATGCCCATGTCTTCATCATATTTTTGACCTGCAATTGAAAACGCACCACCTTCTACATTAACAAAAATATCAGTATCCAAGAGCCCTGGAACTCTAGCATCCACAGCTGAGTCGTAGTTAAGAGAAAGGTTGTCTCTAAAGGTTAATAATAATTGTCTAGTGTAAGTATCATTTATGATTACATTCATTCTAAATTTAGGCGACTGGTTAGCATAAGCACTATTTTGTGCGCCACCGTTTCCAGAACCTCTTAGCATTAAGGAGTTACCACCACTTTCTCTAACAAAATCTCTTTGAGTGTTAGTAAATACGATTTGGTCTTCCCCATTAGCTCCTGATGGTAAAGCCGTTCCGGTAGTTAAATTAGCAATAGGAGGGAAATAAGTTCCATTAGGAGCGGTAAAACCGCTTGCATTTCGTCTTATCATAAATCCTTGTCCTACAGGAGCGTATCTAAGTGTTGCTCCTACTGGGCTTGCTAGTCCAGGTGATGTGTTTGTAATTGGATTACCACTATTGTCGTATGAATAAAAGGCAGCAGGAACATAATTACCTTCAGTAGCAAATATCCCTGACCCTGGTGCCGTTACATCATATCCATCAGGTGAATAAATACCATATCCTCCTTCATATGCAGTAAGCATGTGACTACCAGAGGCATTAGATTGCCAGAATAAAATAGATGGATCTAACTTTGTGTCATCTACTGTAGCAACTTCTGCAGGATCGCTTCCTACACCATATCTTACAGTCGAATTTTCAAATAAAAATTGTTTTAAATCAAGTGCGCTTGGATAAGGATTACCTACTAGTGAAACCTCGTCATCTGCCACACCTACGGTAATATTACCATTATTAGGACGTCCTCTAAAATCATATCGTTGTCCGATTTGACCATTTTGATATTCTCTAAGATTAGGATTTACTGCAATCCCATTAGTTCCAGAAACACCTTTCATGCTAAAACCATATCCAGCATTCACAAAACCACTACCACCTAGATAATTCCATCCTGAATAGGCATTTCCTGGTATTGCGTTCCCTGCACTGTCATAATTGTATATCCATCTACTTGCAATTTCAAGAGGATTGGTTGCTGTCCCATCATCTGAAACACCATCGCGAGCATTATAATTTAAGAAATTAGCGTTTTCTGCAGTAATAGTCCTATTGAAATAATTTTCATCATCGGCAGCTGTTCCAGTAAGGATTCCTGTAGGATAATAGATTTGAGTCATTGAAAAACCTTCGTTTCCAGATGCTGTTGCCACATCACCTACTGGTGCAGACCAATAGTTGTAATTAAACTGATCAGCGGTACCTTCTTGGAAAATAGAAATAAAGCCGTCACCAGCATTACTTACATTGTCATTTTGAATAAGTTGCGCTTCTTCTCTTAGGTAAATTCTAGAGTCGGCATCATTTAAATCAATGCTTCCTTTAGAAAATAGATTGACTCCTTGAGAATAGATGAAATTATCACCTACCACAACAACTTGGGCAGCTGCGGTTATTGCGTATATGCTTAAAAATGCGGTAATTATAAAATTTTTCATACTACTCTTATTATAGAACAAAAATAAACTTTTACCATAGAAATCTTAAAAATTATGGTTAAAAGACCATGTTTCAATGTGGTTTATCGATAAAAGGACTATTTTTGAGCCCAAAACGATGGTCAAGCAATCCATAAACGGTATTTTAATTTTTTTAGGTGGAGTTCTACTTGCTTACGCTCTCATTGATGAAAATACTTCGGTATACATAAAAATTATTGGATTAGTTTTGTTGATGTTTGGGGCTTATAGAGCAAGTCAACATTGGGTTAAAACTAAAGATGATCATCTAGATTCTGATGAGTCGTAAATTCAAAAAAGGGGATAGGATAACCTTTATCGACGACGATGTACGTGGTGTTGTCGCTTTCGCGAAAGCGGAATCACTTACCATAATTACAGATGAGGAAATAGAAATCCAAGTAGATCCCAAGCAGGTTATTCTAGATCAAACATTCCAAATAGGTGCCGTGGATATCTCTATGGCAGAAGAGCCTAAGAAAAAACAATCGAAAAAAAGGAAAAAAGGGCAACTACCACCGATAGAAGTCGATTTGCATATTCATCAACTAACTAATAAGGATGCTTACATGCAACCGCATGAAAAGTTAGATTTACAACTGCAGGTAGCTCGTTCTAAAGTGGAATGGGCTCTACAAAACAGAATTCCCAAATTAATTTTGATCCATGGAGTGGGAACTGGTGTATTAAAAACCGAGCTCGAGTATTTACTTAATCGTTATGAGCATTTAACTTATTATGATGCCGACTTCAAGAAGTACGGACTGGGTGCAACTGAAGTGTATTTCTATCAAAACAAGTCCTAGTTTGTTATTACTGTATTTACTTCGCCGGTAGTTTCAATGATAAGTACGGGAGAAATGTAGGTTCCAAAATCAAAAGTTCCTAGTAATACCTCATTGTTGCCATCGGTTAGAATCAAATTGGATATTGTAATATCAAGATTCGAGGATCTGCTATAACTATTAGGGATAGCGGTATCTATGGTTGTTGTAAATGTATCGCTTACAGCAGGATTCAGGTAGTTTGGAATTCCATTTGTTATGTCATTTCTCGGGTTTAGATCACCGTCAACATCTTCTTGTGAGGTAAGGATTCCATCGCCGTCATCATCTGTGTCTAGGTAATCCAAAATCCCATCACTGTCTGTATCACGACTGAGAGCTAGATCTATCATGCCATTGGTGATTACCACGCCTTCATCTACTGTAGGTACGTTGTCACCATCATCATCTAGATCTATTATATCAGGTATGCCATCATTGTCGTAGTCTCCAGTTTCAAGTTCGTTAGGTATACCGTCATTGTCTGTTTCACTATTAGTTATTGTGACAATTGAAATATCACCAGCTGTTGCTGTAAACACATCTAGTACGTCAATTCCTTGAATGGGAATATTATTACAGTAATAATCAGATGGGATATCATCTGATAATTTGCGGTATTCAATAGAGTTGTTAGTTCCTACTGAGTAGTTTCCATAGGTGTTGTTTTCTAATAAAATACCGTCGGTCGTAGAAAACTGAATGAAGATTGTTTCTTGACCGTTGTTTTTGTAAAAAATGTATTCATTACTATTCAAAAAATCTGATTCGCATGCATCAACTGATACATTTTCAAAATCAAATTCTTGCACGATAACATCGCCATCATCGCAGCTAAAAAGAAAAATGGGTAATAAGTAAAGTAACTTCTTCATGGATACAAAAATAGAACTTAAGTATTAACGTGAGTTACTATATAATATTCTTAATTAATTTATTTTTGCTGTTATGAGAAAAGTATATCTAGACAGCGCAGCAACAACTCAAATGAGACCAGAAGTTATTGAGGAAATGACGAAGGTAATGACCGAAGTTTATGGTAACCCTAGCTCAACTCATAGTTACGGAAGAGAAGCCAAATCTTTGATTGAAACGGCAAGAAAGAATGTTGCAAAGGTATTGAACGTAAGTGCTGCCGAGATCATTTTTACATCTGGTGGTACTGAGGCTGATAACCTTGCTATAATTAGTTGTGTGCGGGACTTAGGTGTTACTAGAATTATTTCGACGCCTATTGAACATCATGCTGTCTTATACGCTATTGATCAAGCCTGTGAAAAACATGGCGCTACTAAGGTTCATGTAAGATTAAAAGAATGTGGAACGCCTGACGAAGAACATCTAGAGGAATTGTTGAAAGAGTCAGATGAGAAAACGCTAGTTTCTTTAATGCATGTGAACAATGAAATAGGAAATAAAATAGATATAAAATCAATAGCAAAATTATGTAAACAGTACAATGCTTTGTTTCATAGTGATTGCGTGCAATCTATTGGTCACTATGAATTAGATTTTTCAGAAATTCCCGTAGATTTTACAGCCGTGAGTGCTCATAAGTTTCACGGTCCTAAAGGAGTTGGATTTGCTTTTGTAAGGAAAGGATCAGGATTACAAGCATTAATTGTAGGTGGTTCACAAGAGCGTGGTGTAAGAGCTGGTACTGAAAGTGTTCATAATATAGTAGGCCTAGACAAATCATTACAAATGGCTTATGATAATCTAGAAGAAGAAAGAAGTTACGTTCTAGAACTTAAGAATTACTTCAAAGACCAATTAATAAGTAATGTGCCAGGTATAAAATTTAATGGTAATTGTTCCAAGGAAGATAAAAGCACCTTTACCTTATTGAATGTGTGTTTACCGATTCCTGCAGACAAAGCTGCGATGCTTCTTTTTACTTTAGACCTGAAAGGAATTGCTTGCTCAAAAGGAAGTGCGTGTCAAAGCGGAGCACAAAAAGGAAGTCATGTGCTTAGTAACGTTCTTAAAGGAGAGGATTTAAATAAACCTAGTCTAAGATTTAGTTTTTCAATCTACAATACTAAAGAAGAATTGGATTACGTAATAAATGTTCTCAAGGAGTATATCGAGCAATTTTCAACTGCTACAGTCTAGCTAGTAATCTTATATTAAAAACTCTAGGAGTTAATCTTACAGGCACCGCGTATTGTGCCTGACTAGCTACATCTCTCACCCAAAGATTTGATATTTGATTTTCGTAATTGAATATGTTATAGATTTGAGCACCTATAGAAAGTTCGGTAAAGTTGGCTAACCAGCTGTCATCTCTAGCAACTTTATTAGGTCCTACAAGCTCGAGTTGTACGCCAAGGTCTGCTCTAAAGTAATCTTTAAGCCTAAATTGAAAATCATAAGGATCTGCATAACTAGGTGATCCGCCTGGTAACCCTGTACTATAAACCATATTCAAGTAGGCTCTTAAATTAGGTATTGTAGGAACATAATCTTGAAATAGGAATGCAGCCTTTAGTCTTTGATCAGTAGGTCGATCAATAAATCCTCGATTGTCCAAGTTTTCTTGGGTACACATGTATGCAAGAGATATCCAGCTTTCAGTTCCTTTGATAAACTCGCCATTCATTCTTGTTTCTACCCCATAGGCATAGGCCGTAGCATTGTTGTTTGCTCTATATCGTAGCCTAACATTTTCAAGAGTGTAGGTATTCACATCCCATAAATCTTTATAATAAACCTCGGTAGTCAGTTTAAATGGTCTTATTTCGTCTTTTTTAGAAGACCAATTAAAACTCCAGTCATTCCCTAGAACAATATGAACTGATTTTTGTGCCTCGACTTGTGGTTGCACCGTTCCCTGTTGATCTCTTAACTCTCTATAAAAAGGTGGTTGATGGTATAATCCACCAGATAGCCTGAACAACATATCTGTTTTCTTCCAATACGGTTTTATAGCAAATTGAGCTCTAGGTGAAAATACAGTTTGAGTATTACTATCAACTCCATCGCCGGCTACAGTCCATGTATGAGATCTTATCCCTGCATTCCAGAAGGTTTCGTGATCTCCTAGATATCCACGGCTACTATATTGTATAAAAGCCTGTACTCGATCGATGGTAATATCATTATCGGCCCTTGCAGATTCAAACGGTACTAAAGGAGCTGTATATGAAAAATAAGGTTGTTGGTTTCTAAATTCTGGTAATGGTGGCCTTACGCTAAATCCGGCGCTATCTATAACCGTATATTCCCTTAACCTATCTCTAATGTCTTCCTTGTTAAATTTAATACTAGCATCGATAACGTCTTTATTTTTTTTGGAGCTAGGTATGGTGTAAGTTGATTTAAGTTGTGCAGTAGTGATAAGTGCATCTAGATTATTACGTCCATGATCTAGTTCACTTCCTATGGAGGTTGTAAAATCTACTTCTCCTAGATCACTTCCTCCTATATCTGTATTTGGGCGACCGATGCTATACCTTGCAAGAATGTCATAGTATTCCTGTTCTTGAGTGTGATAAATACTAGATATTAACCTTACATTCAAGTTATCATTAACATCATAACTGGCTTTTATTGCGCCAAAGTAGGTCTCGTACCTATCGTTTTCTTGACCGTCATAGTCAATAATTAAAGCTTGAGCATCGTTTACTGTACCAAAATTTGTTTGAGAGGTAAGTGGTTCAAATTCATAATCATTGATAGCAATGTTTCCCAGGAAGCTTAATTCAAATTTAGGAGATAATTGATAGGTGAGGTGTGTTTGAGCATCAAAAAACCTTGGAATGGTAATGGCTTCAGTTTCTCTAGAGTTCACAAATAAGCTATTGTCTCTATATCGTACTCCTAGAGTTGCTGTTAACGCTTTCGCGAAAGCGGTACCTTCTACATAGCTGTTTACTCCTAATAAAGAAGCGTCGATTCCAGCAGCAAATTGGGTAGGACGACGGTATTCAATATCCAAAACAGAGCTTAACTTATCACCGTATCGTGCTTGAAATCCACCAGCGCTAAACTTCACATCTCGTACCAAATCAGAATTGACAATACTCAACCCTTCTTGTTGACCACTACGTATAAGAAAAGGTCTGTAAACCTCAATCTCATTTATATAAACTAGATTTTCATCAAAATTTCCACCTCTTACATTGTATTGAGTGCTCAATTCATTGTTGCTACTAATACTAGGTAAGGATTTAAGAAGATTTTCAACACCAGGTTGAGCACCTATCATATTCCTTATAATGGCAGGTTTAATTTTTGTAATCCCTCTAAGTTCATTGTCTCTTATCGCATCTATTTCGATAGGCTTAAATTCCTCAATAGTAGATTTAATAACCGGATTAAGTTCAAAAACCTGATTGTTTGCCAGTTTTAAATTTTTTATGATAATAGTTTCATAACCAATTGCAGAAAACTTTAATTCGAGTAATTCGTTTGCTGGCACTATGATTTTATAGAAACCGCTGTTGTCTGTTGCGTTACCAATTAAGGTGCCTGTAATGCTTACATTAATGTCACCTACTGGTAAGTTTTTTTCGTTTAGAATAACACCGGTAATTGTGGCATTTTGACTAAATGAAAGAAATGATAATAATAAAAAAACCGAGGTTAAAAGCTGTTTCAAAAATTAGTTTTTACGGTAAAAGACTGCATCAAATGTAGTGCTATTTCCCACATTATCCGTTACAATCACTTTTAGGTTGTTTTCTCCATCTTTAACGACTCCATCTTCAAAATCGTGTACCAGTAATTTTGTTTTATAGTCGTACTCCATTAAAATGAATTCTCCATTAACTGTTGCACGATATCCTTTGATACCAGTTTGTGCATCATCAATTTTAATTTTCAAAGTCTTATGATTAGATATCCACTGTTTGTTTTTAAAGCTAATTGGGGTAATGGTAGGTGGCGTGTAATCCTTGCTTACTGCATAGGTGCCAAAGTATCTGGTGCTACCTGTAAGAACTCCATTTTTAATTTTTGAAGAAGTGTAGTAAACGCTTCCCCAATCAGTAACTCGTCCTATATAATACTGTTTGAGATTTTCTTCCTTTTTAGATTTTAGGTTGTAATTGATATAAATATTCTTGTGTAAGGGTATTTCATCCTGATGAATTTTTACTGTATCGCTATTTACTTTGATATCTAATAAACTGTTCTGGTAAAGAGCTCCTTTAGGGATTGACACATTAAAAGCACCGTCGTTGTAAGTAAAACTTTCTCTATGATTTACATAAGACAAATGCGAATTGTCTGGAATCATTCTTTCTCCTGGTGGTTGATCAGTGGTGATTTTTAAATGAATGCTGGTTGTGTTGTCTTTGAAGTCCATTACTTCAACTTTAAGTTGATTGGTTACACCGGCATCATAGCAACTTAAAACACCATAATCTATATGATCTTCATAAAGACTTAAAGGAGAACCTTCTGGAATAAACAATTTTGTAATTCGACTTTTAGTCTTTTTAAAATGGTTATAATCGATAAGACGGTTTAAATATCGAGTCTCATTAAAAGCATAGGTGTCAAAAGTGATTTGAAAATTTTTAGTGCCGTTAAGGTAGGATTTAATGCGGTAAACTCCATTTTGGTTAGCGGCTCCATTCTGTCGATCATTAGTGTTTACTCCTATACCTATTTGCCCATAGGCTTTGAAATTTTCCGTTTTAAAATCGCCATTTTTTAAAGGGATCAATCTTATCAATTCGGGTTGATTGCGACCATTGATGGTGCTGTTTTCATCTAGAGGATAGGCCATAACCTGTTTAACAATAGGAGCCTTGGTGTCTGGGATTTCTATATCCATTAACATTGGATTGATCGGTTTTGCAGCACTATCCCTTATTTCAAAATGTAAGTGAGGACCACCGCTACCACCACTATTTCCGCTATAGGCGATTATATCTCCTTGGTCTACTCGTAACTCTAAGTCTGTTGGAAACAGTTGGATTTCAAAACTTTCTTTTTCATATTGCCTTTTCTTTACGTATTCCTCTATTCTGGGAGCAAATTTTTCTAGGTGCGCATAGACACTAGTATAACCGTTAGGATGCGTCACGTACAAAGCTTTACCATAACCGTATCTTTCAATTTTAATACGGCTCACATAACCATTTGCCACAGCATACACTTTGGCACCAGTTCTTTGATTTGTTTTTATGTCTAGACCACTATGAAAATGATTTGACCTTAACTCACCAAAAGTCCCGCTTAGTTTCATGTCTATATCTAAAGGATTGATAAAATATCCTTCAAGAATTTTTTTGTTGGTTTGGCTTTCGCCGAAATGGAACATGCACATTATGAAAAAGGTAGAAATAAATAAACGTTGCATCATGGCACTAATATAGGTTTAGCAGGATTAATTTTACAAATAATGTCAAAGTTTGTTCCACTTTTGTTTGAAATCTCTAGGTATAATTTTAGATTTGTAAATACAGCAGAAAATAATGCCGTATGAATGATCTAACATCTCAACTTTCTTCTATAGAGTTAAAAGTAAAGACTTTATTACAAGAAAATGCTAGGTTGCGACAGGAGTTAATGGATGAAAAAACACTTACTTCAACATTGGAAAAAGACAATAATGAACTTTTACAATCGTTAAAAGCAACAGAGGATAAGATGGTAGCTCTCAAAACGGCAAACGCAATGCTGGGTAGTGACGAGTACAAAACAAAAACAAAGCTCAAGATAAATGCACTTGTTAAAGAAATTGATAAGTGTATAGCTCAACTTACGTAAACTATGAGTCAGAGGCAAAAAGTCAAAATTTCTATTGCAGATAGAGTTTATCCTCTTACCATAGAACCTTCTCGAGAAGAAGGTCTTCGTATAGCTGCAAAGAATATAGAAAAAATGATACAACAGCTGGAGAATAATTATGCCGTAAGGGATAAACAAGATGTTCTAGCTATGTGTGCTCTACAGTTTGCAGCTCAAGCAGAGCAAATTAAAATAGATAAGAATAGTGATGTTGAAAATGCTAAAAAAATGCTGGATAATATCGAGCATTTACTAGATAATCACCTTTCTTAAGACGTTCTTTTAAAATAATAAAGTTACTACCTGCACTGGTTCAATTTTTTGGTGAACTCAACACTATAATTCTTTAAAAAAGGTGAGTCGTGGTTGTAAAAGCATGCTGGTTATAATGCCAGACCCTTGATCAATCAGTTAGCCTTAAACTTTATTTAAGGAGTTCATTCAAAACCCAACTAGTGCAGGTTTTTTTATATATAGTCAACAACCATGGATACAACAGGTATAATAATCGCCATAGTGGCGCTAATAATAGGATTAGCAATAGGATTTTTAATTGCAAAATCTATAATTGAAAAAGGAAAAGCATCAAAAATTATTGCCGATGCAAAAAAGGAAGCAGACAGCCTTCTAAAAGATGCCGAAATTAAAGGCGAAAAGCTTTATAATGATAAAACCTATAAAGCAAAAGAAAAATTCATCGAGCTCAAATCAAAGCATGAGAAGGAAATCATGCAGCGAGAAAAGAAAATGAACGACGCCGAAAAGAGAACTCGAGATAAAGAGTCAAAGGCTTCAAGTGAATTATCAAAAAATAAAAAACTCAATCAAAGTTTAGAGGATAAACTTAAGGATGTTGAAAGTAAGCGTGCAAGCGTTTATAAGCGTCTAGATGAGGTTGAAAAGCTGCACGAATCTCAAGTAAAGCAGCTTGAAGTTATAAGTGGAATGTCTGGTGAAGATGCAAAGAAACAACTTGTAGAGTCACTTAAGGATAAGGCAAAGACAGAAGCCATGAGCATTATCCAGACAACTATTGAAGAAGCCAAAATGACTGCTCAACAAGAAGCACGTAAGGTTATTATAAACACTATTCAGCGTATAGGGACAGAAGAAGCTGTAGAGAATTGTGTTTCCGTCTTTAACCTAGAAAGTGATGATGTTAAAGGTCGTATTATAGGTCGTGAAGGTCGTAATATCAGAGCGATTGAGGCGGCAACTGGAGTTGAGATAATAGTAGATGATACTCCAGATGCAATTATCTTATCTTGCTTTGATGCAGTAAGAAGAGAAGTAGCTAGACTTTCCTTGCATAAATTAGTAACTGATGGTAGAATTCACCCAGCTCGTATCGAAGAGGTAGTTCGTAAGACTCGTAAACAAATAGACCAAGAAATAGTAGAGGTAGGTAAACGTACCGTTATTGATTTAGGAATTCACGGTCTTCATCCTGAACTAGTAAAAATGGTAGGTAGAATGAAGTATCGTTCTTCCTACGGTCAAAACTTATTACAGCATAGTAGAGAAGTAGCCAAATTATGTGGAACCATGGCGAGTGAACTAGGACTTAATCCTAAACTAGCTAAACGTGCAGGTCTTCTGCACGATATAGGTAAGGTGCCTGAAACTGAAGATGAAACTCCTCACGCTATTCTCGGTATGAAACTTGCCGAAAAAAATGGTGAAAAACCTGAAGTTTGCAATGCTATTGGTGCTCACCATGATGAAATCGAGATGACATCTCTATTATCACCTATAGTACAGGTTTGTGATGCCATAAGTGGTGCTAGACCAGGTGCGCGTAGACAAGTTCTGGATTCTTATATTCAACGATTAAAAGACCTTGAAGATATAGCCTTTGGTTTTCCAGGAGTAGAAAAAGCTTATGCCATTCAAGCAGGTAGAGAATTACGAGTTATGGTAGAAAGCGAGAAAATTAATGATGAAAAAGCGGCACAGCTTTCTTTTGAGATTTCTCAAAAAATCCAAACGGACATGACCTACCCTGGTCAGGTAAAGGTTACTGTAATACGAGAAACGAGAGCGGTAAATATTGCCAAGTAATTTTAAAAATGCTAACAAATAATAAAACCGTTCTGATCTCTCAGAACGGTTTTTTAATTTGATTTAGAAAAATCCCCTACAACCTTCCTAAACCTCATAAGTTTTTTGGCTTATGACTTTGAGAATCAGCTCAATTTTTTGTGAAGTAAAAGTCCCCTAACTCTCTTACTCCATGAACTTGATTGCTTTCTCTTTGTCAAAGATGAGAAGAATATCTAATTCAAAAAATACCCCATATAGGGTAAATTTTTATTCATTATAAATATTGTCATATCCCTTTTCTGGAACTTCAAAGAATTTCCCTGTTACATATCTGTAATGACGATCTAGATTTGAGAGCTCTTTCAAATCTTCCTTGTCAAAATTTACAGCGGCAGCAGCTAGATTTTCTTTAATACGCCCTTCATTGGTTGATTTAGGAATAACCGCTGTACCACGATTTGCTGACCAGTTGATAAGCACTTGACCTTCACTAGCATTGTGTTTTTGAGCAATGTTTTTGATCGCATCAAGTTCAAACATGTTGGGCTCATCAGCTTGTTTCATACCTTCGGATCTGTCACCACTACCCAATGGAGAATAAGCTGTTAAGTGAATTCTATTTTTACTGCAGTATTCAAAAAGCTCGTTTTGTTGTAGCAAAGGGTGTAACTCAACTTGATTCATTTCAGGAGTCTCGTCAGTCTTGCTCATTAAATCTTCAAGCTTTTTGATTGAGAAATTGGAAACTCCTATATGTTTTGCCTTTCCTTTTTGCTTCAATTCGGTCATAGCTTCCCACGTTTTATGGATAGGAGCTTCATCGGGTGTTAAGTAATCCTCAGGTTTTTCAGGGTTCTTTACATCGGGTTTAAATGCAACGGGCCAGTGAATTAGGTATAAATCTAGGTAATCCAGTTGCAAGTCTTTCAAGGTTTGATCTAGGGCAGGTTCAACATCTTCTGGTAAGTGAGCGTTGTTCCATAGCTTTGATGTGATCCACACATCTTCTCTTTTTATTTCTCCCTTTGAGAAAACCTCATTGAAAGCTTCACCAATTTCTTTTTCATTTCCATAAATGGCAGCACAATCTATGTGTTTATACCCGTTTTCTAGTGCTGTGATTACGGCTTTTTTCACTTCACCTGGTGCAGATTTCCATGTACCTAAACCTATAGCCTGGAGTTCATCCCCATTTCTAAATTTTAATGTTTTCATTTTTGTTTTTTGTTAAAGTTAGCTTTCGCGAAAGCGATACCCAAAAATGAATGCTAGTTTATAAAAACTTTAATAGGTTACTGTTTTGCCCAAGGATGATATTGATGAATCACTTGTTCTAGGTGCTTGCGGTCAACGTGCATGTAAATTTCGGTTGTAGTGATACTTTCGTGCCCCATCATGGCCTGAATCGATCTTAAATCGGCACCATTTTCTAGTAGATGAGTGGCAAAGCTGTGTCTAAAAGTGTGTGGACTTATAGTTTTTTTAATACCTGCGAGTTGCGTTAATTGCTTTATTATATGAAAAATCATAGCCCTGGTAAGACCTTTTCCTCGACGATTAAGAAATAAAGTGTCTTGATGTTTTAGGTCTATTTTTTGATGAACGCGTACTTCATCACGATATAAGTTGATCGCCTTAATAGTATATTCACTTACAGGGACAAACCGCTGCTTGTTACCTTTACCTATAACTTTAATAAATCCTTCCTCAAAAAGTAGGTCACTTAATCTTAATGTAATTAATTCACTTACCCTAAGACCACATCCGTATAATGTTTCAATGATAGCGCGATTGCGTTCACCTTCTGGGGTAGATCTATCTATGGCAGCGAGTAGTTGATCAATTTCTTCAAGGGTAAGAGTATCTGGTAGCTTGCGTCCTATTTTTGGACTTTCAATCAAATCCATAGGTTGGTCTTTTCTATAATTTTCTAATATTAAATAGAGAAAAAAAGCTTTTAAACTACTTGTTATCCTTGCTTGTGAACGTGGCTTAACCTCTTTAGATATATGGTAGATAAACTCTTTAAGTTGTTCACTGGAGATGTTTTCTGGTTTCACTGTTTGATCACTCTCAGTAAGGTAATTCTTGAGTTTATTGAGATCCCTAGTGTATGCTTTTATAGTGTTTTCTGATAGTCCACGCTCGATTCTAGAGTAAGATTTAAAGCTTTTTATTATAGAATCCCAAGCGTTGTATTTCATTTATATTCAATTAATTATGATCTTAAAAAGGGCTTTGTTATTAACTAGTTTTAACAGCTCTTAAAAATAATTTAAGTTATGTGTGTTTAAATTTCCAGTAATCTTGTGCAACAAAAATAAATAACTATGAAAAAATTACTTTTTACAATTGCTCTAGCGGTAAGTGCTATTACTGTTCAGGCACAAGAAATCGACTTTGGAGTTAAAGGTGGTGTAAACTTTGCAAAGTTGCAAGGAGATTCTGTTGAAGATACTGATGGTCGTACTGGTTTCCATGTAGGTTTAACAGGTGAATACATGTTCAATTCTTCTTTTGGGTTGCAAGCAGAGGCTGTTTACTCACAACAAGGTTTACAATCGGAAGCAAATGGGGTAGAGAGTAAGTTAAAGTTGGATTATATCAATATTCCAATTTTGGCTAAATTTTACATTGCAGATTCTGGTTTTTCAATCGAAGCAGGACCACAATTTGGAATTCTAGTAAATGATGAGTTCACACAAGAAGGCGGACTAGTAGATATAGAACAAGACGCTGATGCCGAAGAGTTGGATCTAAGCGCTGGTGGTGGATTTGCATATAAATTCAAAGAGGGAACATCGCTTGAAGGATTTATGATAAGTGCTCGTTATATGATTGGTTTGAACAATGTGTTTGAAGATAATGATACGTTTGGAGATGATATCACCAACTCTAACCTTCAACTTTCAATAGGATACAAGTTCTAGAACGATAAGGAAAAAGAAAAATGAAAGGCCTGTTATTTATTAGATAACAGGCTTTTTTAAGTTTACGCTTTCGCGAAAGCGTAACTACCGATATATTTACCATATGAAAGTACTTATACTTAATGGACCTAATTTAAACTTGCTAGGGAAACGCGAGCCAGAAGTTTATGGAGCAGAAAGTTTTGATGATTATTTAAAAGCTTTAAGGGCAAAACTACCTCATGTCACTATTGAATATTACCAAAGTAATGTAGAAGGTGAGTTGATCAATCAATTGCATAAAGCCGATCGTCATGGATACGAGGTGATCTTATTTAATGCAGGCGCATATACGCATACATCGGTTGCGATAGCTGATGCTGTTGCAGGAATAACCACACCAGTTATTGAAGTTCATATCTCAAATGTGATGAAAAGAGAAGAGTTTAGACATGTGTCCTATATATCTAAACATGCCGCAGGAGTGATAAGTGGTTTTGGATTATTAGGTTATGAATTAGGTATGCATTATCTATCCATAAGATAATAGTGCATTAATATTCTATTAACAATAACCTCATTTCAAACAGATATTTTTACTTCATTATTATTTTAAACAATCAATCATGAAAAAAATGTTATTTGTAGCTGCGTTTGCAGTATTTGGAATGGGTATGTCAAACGCTCAAGAGGAAAATACAGGTGGTTACTCCCAAGGCGATTTATTTGTTACTGGATCAATTGGAATAAGTACAGAAAGTACTGGCGATCGTAAAGAAAACACTTTAGAATTCGCACCATCAGTTGGATATTTTGTTTCTGACAACATCGCTATAGGATTAGGATTAGGATTATCATCTTCAACATTTGAGGAGCCTGGAGTCGTTGATTTTGAATCAACTACAATAGCCATCGAGGCTACAGGAAGATATTATGTAACTCCAAGTAGTCAATTTTCTTTATTTGGACAATTATCGGTTGCTTACCTTTCTGTTGAAAACGAGCAAGGTGCTTTTGAATCTAATACCGATGGTTTTGGACTAGGTATTGCTCCAGGTGTTAGTTACTTCATTTCAAACAACTTTGCGCTAGAAGCGACAGTGGGAATTTTAAGCTATTCATCTGTTGAGCTAGATGGAGCTTCTGATTCTACTAATTCATTTGATTTAGGTCTTAATTTTACTAATGTTAATTTGGGATTAGTATACAAATTCAATTAATAGATCATTTACAGAAATTAAAAAGCCCGTTGAGTTTTCTCAATGGGCTTATTTGTGTTAACATAATTTTCACATTATGGTAGTAGCATGGAAATTAGTTTTACTCCGTAATTTTAAAAAATCAACCAAATGAAAAAAATTCTTTTAACGGTATTGTGTGTCGCTGGTTTTGCCTTTACAACAGATGCTCAAAATGACAAAGGTGACTTTACTCTTGCTCCTCAATTAGGATTAAACCTTTCCAACTACAGAAGTAATGTAGATTTAAACAATGATTTGAGAGTAGCTATGGTAGTTGGAGTAACTGGAGACTATTATTTTAGTGATCGATGGAGTTTTAGAACTGGATTACTGTATGATGCAAAAGGAACTGATGTTGAAAATAATATTGATAAGCTTAATTATTTATCTATTCCATTGCAAGCAAACTTTCACTTTGGGGATAACAGAAACTGGTATGTAAATTTTGGTCCTTCTTTAAATGTATTATTAAGTGCAAAAGGTGAGCTTTCTGATGGTAGTGAGATTGATTTAAAGGATCAAGTCTCTAGCCTAGATATAGGTTTAGGTTACGGGATAGGATATAAATTTGATGTTTCGGAGAATACAGAATTATTTTTCCAAGCCCAAAGTTTTTATGGACTAAGCCGAATTAATGAAAACAATAATGATTTTGGTCAGGATGTGAAGTTGTTTAACATCTCAACAGCTATTTCTGCTGGACTCATATTTGACTTATAATTAAAAATAAGTGTAATAAAAAAGCCCGTTGAGTTTTCTCAACGGGCTTTTTTTTTAAATTTCAAATTTACAGTCCAGGATAACTTCCTGTAATGATCTCTATACCATCGATCACCCATCCTACAACGAAGAATCCAAATGTGATAATGAAGAGAACATTCCAGTACCATGGGCTCTTTAAGAACCATCTGTGTGCTGCAAATCCTCCTAGGAAAAACCATAAAAGAATAGCAACTGTTTGATCCTCTGACCAAGCAACCGCAGCGGGAGAAGTTAATGTTGTTGTAGCTACTTCCATCGTTTCTGTATCGCTAATTGCTACAGTTTCAGAAACAACTTGTCTTTCAACTGGGAATGAGGCAAAGGCAAATTGACTCATTACCATGAATAAACCTACTAATACTAAAGTAAATTTTGTTTTCATAAAATTTGTTTTATTGGTTACATTTACTCAAATATATACCTTTTTATGAAATCATATTTAATCGGTTTAATTTTAGTTTTATTCAGTTTAATATCTAACGCTCAAAATTATGAATACATGGGACTGCTCAAATTACCAGATAGTTCTCTCATAACTTATAATCTTAGTTTTAAAGAAGAAAACGGAAAAATTAAAGGGTTTTCTTACTCTGATATGAATGGTGAGCACGAGACAAAGTCGGCCGTAGTAGGGAAGTATGATAGTGAAGAGAATAAATTGGAATTTAGAGAAGTCGAGATTATTTACACTAAATCTAACATTAAGGAGATAGATTTTTGCAACGTTTATTTCACAGGTGATTTAAGAAAATTAAACGGGAAAGCAGAAATTAAAGGAACCTTTAAGGGATATTATGACGATCTTACTAGTTGCATAGATGGGGAACTTGTAATGCAAGCGGCAGAGAAGGTTAAAAAGCGAAATGAGAAATTTCAAAAAAGAGTGAATAGAACCAATAAAGTTCCTGATAGCATTAAACAGAAAATTAATATGAGTAAGATGTTCAATAGATTC
The DNA here is from genome assembly GCF_011784885.1 of Nonlabens sp. SY33080. Lineage (NCBI taxonomy): Bacteria > Pseudomonadati > Bacteroidota > Flavobacteriia > Flavobacteriales > Flavobacteriaceae > Nonlabens > Nonlabens sp. SY33080. The sequence goes on along the minus strand of NZ_CP050461.1, from coordinate 1,402,251 downwards.
TCTAAAAATCAATTAAAAGGTGGAGAAAATTTGAACATTATATTAAAAGACAAGAATATTAAATTAATAATTTGGGACGATCAAGAAGCAGATGGAGATAAAATAGAATTATCCATCAATGATCGCAAAATATTGAAGGACTTTGAACCTAGTACAACTAAAAAAATAATTCCTTTGGAATTTATAGATCCTGTGAACACTATTAAAATTAAAGCCTTAAATATTGGAAATAAACCACCCAATACTGCAAAAATTGCAATTGAAGCTAAGGATGGTCAAATAATAGATGTGACTTCACAACTAAAGGTAGGTGAAGATGTAACTTTTACCTTTTTTAAAGAAAAACCAAAAATTCAAAAATAACACCACTTAACAGTTTTTGTTATTTAGGGTTAAAGCCTGGTGGTCAATAGTGTAGCTGGTGGTTTTGTGTGTTTTATTTGTGGTCAAAACCAAAACACCAAACTATGAAACAGTTACTCATTACCTTGCTTTTTTTGTCCGTGACACACGCTTTATGGTCACAAGAAACAGAAAGAAAATCAACTTCTATTCTATTTGATCCACCTGTTGAAAATAGGTGGGAATTAGGAGCTACTGCTAGAACGTTATTATCGTATCAAACCTATCAAAATACCAGATACAAATACGATGATAAATTTCTAGGTCTAGGACTAGGTATTTATGCAGATTATAAAGTAAATAATGTGTGGAGTTTAAGATGGGAAGCTGGCGTTGATGCTAATTTAGGTCTTACTCCTTATCTTTCCTTTCAAACTCATCATCGATTTGCAAATCGATGGCGCATTTATGCAGGTGCAGGAACATTATTCAATACAAACGCACAAACTCTTGTTCAGCGTGATAGATATGGTCGTGTGATTGTAAATCCTTATTTACAATTTGGATTACAATACGACTTATCAAAAAGATGGCGTATTGACTTAAGATATCAACAGAATTTATTTGATTACCAAAGAGCTACTTTTAGCAATAATCTTCATAAGGAAGGCGAGGTAGGAACATTAAGCTTGGGTACGTCTTTCCGATTCTAAAAAAAACAGTCAATAAAAAAATCCTTGTTCTGTAGATAAGAACAAGGATTCTTTATTAATTGTATAATTAATAAGGTCTTATAGGTGAATTACTTCATCATAAGCATCTGCTACAGCTTCCATCACAGCTTCACTCATAGTTGGGTGTGGATGAACTGCCTTTAAAATTTCATGACCAGTAGTTTCTAATTTACGTGCAACAACAGCCTCTGCAATCATATCAGTAACTCCAGCGCCTATCATGTGACAACCTAACCACTCTCCATACTTAGCATCAAATATTACTTTTACAAAACCATCGCTTGCGCCACTAGCTTTTGCTTTACCACTTGCGCTAAAAGGAAATTTACCTACCTTAAGCTCATAACCAGCTTCTTTAGCTTGTGCTTCAGTCATACCTACACTGGCAATTTCTGGAGTAGAATAGGTACAACCAGGTATGTTACCATAATCTAATGGTTCCACATGCATACCAGCAATTTTTTCAACACATAAGATTCCTTCTGCACTAGCAACGTGTGCAAGTGCTGGTCCAGCGGTGATGTCACCTATTGCATAGTATCCAGGAATATTAGTCTGGTAGTATTTATTAACAAGCACCTTACCTCGATCAGTAGAAATACCAACCTCTTCTAATCCAATATTTTTAAGGTTAGTTTCGATTCCTACGGCACTCAATACGATATCTGCTTCTAGAACCTCTTCACCTTTTTTAGTTTTAACGGTAGCTTTTACACCATCACCACTAGTATCTACTTTTGTTACTTCGCTGGAAGTCATAACTTTAATTCCAGACTTCTTAAAGCTGCGTTCCATTTGTTTAGATACATCTACATCTTCTACAGGAACAATACGATCTAGGTATTCTACAATAGTGACCTCAGTTCCCATTGCGTTATAGAAATAAGCAAATTCAACACCTATAGCACCAGATCCTACTACGATTAACTTTTTAGGTTGTTCCTTTAAAGTCATAGCCTCACGGTATCCAATCACTTTTTTACCATCTTGTGGAAGCGATGGAAGAACTCTAGACTTAGCTCCAGTAGCTACAATTACGTGATTTCCTTCTATGGTTTGAGTAGAACCATCCTCGGCTTTTACCTCAACTTTTTTACCTTTTTTAAGTGTTCCATAACCCATGATGACATCGATTTTATTCTTTTTCATCAAGAATTGAACACCTTTACTCATGCCATTTGCAACATCGCGAGAGCGGTTTACAACGGCATCAAAATCTTTATCTACATTATCTGCCTTAAGACCATAATCTTCAGCATGTTTTAGGTAGTTAAAAACATCGGCACTTTTAATAAGTGCTTTAGTAGGAATACAACCCCAGTTTAAACAAACTCCACCTAGAGATTCTTTCTCTACTATGGCAGTTTTCATACCTAGTTGTGAAGCACGTATAGCTGTTACATATCCGCCTGGTCCACTTCCCAAAACGATTACATCATATTTACTCATGTCGATCTTTTTTTTAGAGTCACAAAAATATGCAATAAAGCAATACAGATTGTAAATTTGCCCAACCTTATTCCTATGTATAAAACTATAATACGACCACTGCTTTTTAACTTTGATCCAGAGGCAGTACATCATTTTTCATTCAAAAGTGTTAAGTTATTAAACAAGTTGCCTGGATTTAGTTCGCTTTCGCGAAAGCGCTACCACAACAACCCAAAGTCATTAGAAAGAGAATTATTTGGAATCAAATTTCCAAATCCTGTTGGAATGGCTGCTGGATTTGACAAAGATGCCAAGGCTTTTAAAGAATTTTCAAACCTAGGATTTGGGTTTATTGAAATAGGAACGCTTACACCTAAACCACAAGACGGAAATCCCAAACAACGACTTTTTAGGCTTAAGGATGATGCTGCAATTATTAATAGAATGGGCTTTAATAATGGTGGTGTTGATGCTGCAGTTGAACGATTGAAGAAAAATCCAAGACCTGGTGAAAAAGGGCATGTGATTATCGGTGGAAATATTGGAAAAAATAAGATCACTCCTAACGAGGAAGCTGTCAATGATTACATCATTTGCTTTGAAAAACTATTTGAGTATGTAGATTATTTTACTGTCAACGTGAGTTCACCAAATACGCCAGGTTTACGTGAATTACAAGATCGCAAACCGTTGACTCATATTTTACAGACCCTAGAAGATATTAATAATAAGAAGCCAGTACGTAAACCCATATTATTGAAAATAGCCCCAGATCTTACTGATGATCAATTGATGGATATTATAGGTATTGTGGAAGATACAAAGATTGATGGTGTGATTGCTACCAATACAACTATAGAGAGAAACAAATTAAAATCTGCAGAGAGCTTACAAAATGAAGTCGGTGGATTAAGTGGTGCGCCGCTTACTAATCGCGCAACCCAAGTCATAAGTTTTTTACATTCAAAGAGTAATGGTGCTTTTCCCATTATAGGAGTAGGTGGTATTATGAGTGAACAGGATGCTCTAGATAAACTTAATGCTGGGGCAAGTCTCGTACAGTTGTATACCGGATTTATTTATGAAGGGCCTGGATTAATAAAAAGGATTAATAAGGCAATTATTGATCAAGGTTAATGATAGAATCTTTAGTTTCTTTTGCGCTTGCCACACTATTACTTGCATTTAGTCCTGGGCCAGATAACATTTTTGTCCTTACACAAAGTGTTGCTCGTGGTAGTAAAATAGGAATTGCCATTGCAACTGGATTAATAACAGGTTGTATTGCTCATACTTCTTTAGTAGCTTTTGGGTTTGCGATTGTAATAAGGGATAATGAGTGGTTATTGCTAGGAATAAAAATAGCCGGTGCCATTTACTTGCTTTATCTTGCCTTTCAAGTATTCAAATCTGATCCATCTATCTCATTGAAAGATTCTCAAACTTCTCAAGGTAATTGGTGGGACATGTTCAAAATAGGAGTAACTATGAATATTTTGAATCCCAAGGTAAGTTTGTTTTTTCTTGCTTTGCTACCACAGTTTGTAGTTCAAAATGACACTCCTGAATGGATTCAAATTTATATTTTGGGAATAATTTTTATGTCAGTTTCCTTAGTTGTTTTTTACAGTATTGCATTATTAGCAGGTCGCGCAGCTATGTTTATTAAAAACTCTAACTGGTTTCCATTCTTTATGAAATGGTTGCAAATAGTGGTGTTTGTAGGTATTGCCGTTTTAATTCTAATACCTTAAGTTTTAGTTATTATACTATTACAATAAAAAAACAAACATTAGAAACTGACCATGGACAACGCTTTTTCTTTCAATCTTTTCGTTACATTTTCTGGGTAAGTCTTAGTTCCAGCAAAAATACCTGCAACATAATCTGCAAATTCTTGACCATATTTATTAAGAACAATGTTCCTCAATTTAGGATGAGAGTAGAACCATTTGGCCAATTGTTGAGCGGTTTTTATTTGAGGTAATAAATCTTCATTCAAAAGCTCCAAATAACGTTCACCAGCACTTGTGATGTTGTTAGCGTTTTCAATGATGGATTGTGCAGCAAGATTACCACTTCTTATGGCATTTGAAATACCTTCGGCTGTTAATGGATCGGCAAAACCTGCCGCATCACCTGTGAGAAATACGTTGTTTTTTACAAAACCATCTGTTCTTGGTGTTACAGGAACATTAAACCCATGCTTATCGATATGAGTTACTTCATTGATTCCTATGCGCTTCATGTAGTCCATACACAAGCTTTTCAAATCTGTTTTCTTTTTTTCAACACCAAAGGCGCCTACACCTACTGATAAATGATCTTTTTTTGGAAAGCTCCATCCGTAACCACTTTTAATGGCATCAATATCGAATCGAACGATGTCTTTGTGCTTTTTAAACTCTGCATCAGTTACGTAAACCTCGTATTCTAATGCAGGAGCAAGATGTCTAGTCTCATTTTTCCAGCCAGACATCCTTGCAGTAGGACTGTAAACACCATCGGCCGCTATAATTGCTTCAACATTCCAGCTTCCTTTATCCGTAACAACTTGAATCACTTGATTATCATGATTGATCGCTGTCAATTTAGTTTCATCTTGTAATTGAACACCAGCTTCCTGAGCCTTTTTAGTAATTAAATGATCAAATGAATCTCTCATTATCATGGTTACCATAGGTTCTGTAGAGCTAGTTTTTATGGATTTACCATTCTTGAAGTAAATATCAATAGTGTCAAACTGCCTTTCAATAACGGATGAAATATCAAACGACATGGAGTTTAATCCTCGATATACCAGTCCGCCACCACAAACTTTGTAACGAGGTAGTTTTTGTTTTTCAATGAGAATGCATGAAATACCAGCTATTCCTAATTTATAAGCTGCGCTTGCACCTGCTGGTCCTGCACCTATTACTGCTACTTGAAAGTTTACTGAACTCATAAGCTGAGAATTGATTGATTAGAAGTTTAAAATTCAAGTTTAAAAATAGATAATTAATCAAAAATCATTTACGCAATCGATTTCATAAAGCTGATCGAGCATCGTATCTTTACCGGTCGATGGAAAAGGTGAAACTTATTGAATGTCCTAGAGACGCCATGCAGGGAATAAAACCTTTTATTCCTACTGATAAAAAAATACAGTACATTCAATCACTGCTGCGTTGTGGCTTTGATACGATTGACTTTGGAAGCTTTGTTTCCCCAAGAGCAATTCCTCAAATGGTTGACACTGCTCAAGTTTTAGCAGGATTAGATTTAACTAAAACAGAAAGCAAGTTACTCGCTATTGTTGCAAACGTAAGAGGAGCTCAAGATGCTTGTCAACATCCTGAAATTGATTATTTAGGATTTCCTTTTTCAATTTCTGAGAATTTTCAAATGCGGAATACGCATAAGACAATAGAGCAATCTGTTGAAACTCTTAAGGAAATTCTAAACATTGCTCATACTTCGGGAAAACAAGTCGTAGTTTATATTTCAATGGGATTTGGTAACCCTTATGGTGATCCATGGAATGTAGACATAGTAGGTGACTGGGCAGAGAAATTAGCAACAATGGGAGTTCAAATCCTTTCATTGTCCGACACCGTTGGTACCAGCGATCCATCCACTATAGATTATCTATTCTCAAATTTAATACCTATGTATCCGCATGTGGAGTTTGGGGCACATTTACATACTACTCCTACCACATGGCATGAAAAAGTCGATGCTGCCTTTAAAGCAGGATGTCGTAGGTTTGATGGTGCTATTCAAGGATTTGGTGGCTGTCCTATGGCCAAAGATGATCTTACAGGAAACATGCCTACAGAAAAAATGGTGAGTTATTTTAATAACGTAAAGGCGCACTCAAATGTAAACGCTATGTCATTTGAAAGTAGCTATAATGAGGCAACTAAGTTATTTTCTGTATTTCATTAAAGAGTTAAAGATACCTTTTACATTTTATAAGCATAGTTAAACACTATCTTAACGAGATGCTGGTTGAACAGGTCTTACCTTTACAATAAACCTTATTTATATGGCATTCTTAGGTCCCTTGATTAAGACAGCGCTCAGTATTCATGAAAATTTGACCTCGGTTACAGACCATGTAAAATCACAGGAAAAGGTCCTGCGTAACATGCTCATCACAGCTCAGGATACTTCGTTTGGTATTTACTATGATTTTGATTCCATTGTAGAAAGTGATGATATTAGGCACGCTTTCGCGAAAGCGATACCCTTTTATGACTATCATAAAATGAATGATCGATGGTGGCAACAAATGAAACAAGGGAAACCCGATATTACATGGCCAGGTGTACCTAGTTTTTTAGCTAGATCAAGTGGTACAACCGGTAAAAAGTCAAAGATGATACCTGTAACTGATGAAATGATAACAGCCATTAAGGATGCTGGAACCTCACAGGTAAGCGCATTAAGTAATTTTAATTTAGATCCTTCAATTTTTGAAAAAGAGGTTCTCGCTTTGGGAAGTTCTACTGATCTTGACCATAAAAATGGGTTTACTATAGGCGAGATTAGTGGAATATCGGCTAGTCAAATTCCAGAATTTTTGAGTTCCTTTTACAAGCCAGGAAAGGAAATTGCAAGTATAGATGATTGGGATGAACGGGTGCATCAAATCGCAATTCAATCTGAAAATTGGGATATTGGAATGTTAAGCGGTATACCATCCTGGATTGAAATAATGCTTAAAAGAGTGATGGAATATCACAAGGTTGATTCTATCCATGATGTGTGGCCTAACTTGTCTGTGTACACCTCTGGTGGAGTTGCCTATGAGCCGTATCGCAGCAGTTTTGAAAAACTGTTTTCTAAACCTGTTCAAATTGTAGATACTTATCTAGCTAGTGAAGGTTTTATAGCAAGTCAACAAAGACCAGAAACCGACGCGATGCAACTTGTTACTGATGGTGGTATTTATTTTGAATTTGTTCCATTTAAACCTGAATACATAAATCCAGATGGAAGTATTGTTGAAGATGCTCCAGTTTTACATTTAGGCGCAGTGGAGGAAAATGTGGATTATGCATTAATAATTTCAACGGTATCTGGTGCCTGGCGTTATTTAATAGGTGATACGATTAAATTTACTGATGTTGATCGCGCTGAAATTAAAATCACAGGAAGGACAAAGTTTTTTCTAAATGTAGTAGGTACTCAATTATCCGTAATTAAAATGGAAACAGCGATAACAGATCTGCAAAACAAATTTGATACAGCAATCAAGGAGTTTACAGTTTGTGCCAAAAAAAATAAAGGCGAGTTTTATCACGTTTGGACGTTAGGAACAACCACTGAAGTAAGTGAGGAAGAGCTAGCATCACATCTTGATGATTTACTTCAAAAAGCAAATAAAAATTATAAAGTTGCAAGGTCTAAGGCCTTAAAGGGTGTAATAGTTCATAAAGTTGCACCAGAGATATTTTCAAAATGGAATGATTACAACAAGAAGAAAGGTGGTCAGGTAAAAATGGAAAAAGTTATGAAAGAAGATACTTTTAAGGAATGGGAGCAATTTTGTAAATCGACCATTACTTAGGCGCAAGCTCTTCTCTAGTTGGTTTCTCACCAGTATCACCATATCTATTAATCAACTCTAAAATTTCCTCGGGAGATAAATAAAATTTACGCATGTGATTTTTATAAGTCTCAGATAAACTAGTGTGGTTTAAAATAAAATTCTTGGTTTTGATTATATGCTCTCCCATGCCATGTCTTACAGCATATTCATCGGCAGTGCGTTCTACTTCTTGAATGTGTGCGGATGAATACAAATATTTAATCCCAAAAATTAACATTCCTAAACTGCTCCTTTTACGATAATCCATCACATGACCTAATTCATGACCTAACCAACCTACAAGTACGTCATAAGGAATTTCATTCACAGTGAAAATTTCGTTTTCTACTCTAAACTCCTTACTTATTAGGATAATATAACTACGATGTTTTCTTCTTTTTAAAAAGCTTATCCATTTGGGTTGAGCTTGCATAAAATTTTTACGCACCATATTATTAAACTTAAATTCAATAGGTGTGTGATAAAGTTCAGGAAAATAACTAACAGCTTCATTTACTGCATCAATAATACTAGCTGGAGCCTTTATTTTAGAATATGACATATTTTCTAAATTAGTATTTAGTACAAAAAGTGTCGTGAAAATCAGGTTAAAATAATTGATTTCAATACAGAACAAGTCTAATTAAAACAGCATATTTGCATCACAAACTAACAAGTGTTAGTTTTGTTTTAAATCAACGACTTATTCAAAGTGAATACATTTCATAACATAACATTATCTGAGGTCTATAAAGAAACTGATGATACGACGGTACTTGCTTTTGACGTACCCGAAGAACTTAAAAAAGAGTTTAATTATCGTCAGGGACAGTTTTTGACATTGCGAGCATCAATCGATGGCGAGGATGTTAGACGCAGTTACTCTTTATGCAGTAGTCCTCTTGATGATGAGTGGAAGGTAGCCGTGAAGGAAATTTACCAGGGTAAATTTTCAACTTTTGTAAATCGAAAGCTTAAAGCTGGTGACTCAATACAAGTAGCAGCGCCTAGCGGTGATTTTGGTATTGAATGTTACAGTGAGGTAGAAAGTAAGAATTATGTCGCTTTTGCTGCTGGTTCGGGTATTACACCTATGCTAAGTATAATTAAAACACATTTGAAAAAAGAACCACTCGCTAAGTTCAAATTGTTTTATTTGAATAGAACTGCTAGCTCAATCATTTTTAAGGAAGAAATAGAAGCTCTTAAAAATCAATATTTGAGCAGGTTTGAAGTGTTTTATTTTTTGAGTAGAGAGCACCGCGATATACCTTTATTTAACGGCCGCTTTGATAAGGAAAAGATGCAAACTCTTACTCAAACTTTGATTAATGCGCCGCATACTGATCATGCTTTTATTTGTGGACCTGAAGAGATGATTTTTCTAATTCGCGATGAATTAGTTGCTGCTGGGATGAAGGCTGAAAATGTTCATTACGAATTGTTTGTAAGTGGTTTAAGTGAAGAAGATAAAGCAAGAGCTGCAGCTGCCCTTGAACAAAAAGTGGATGGTGTTGAGGTCACCATTATTGATGGAAGTAAAGAATTCCATTTTGTTTTAGGTGAGGATTATGATAATGTATTAGACGGAGCGATTGCAGCAGGAGCCGATCTTCCCTATGCTTGTAAAGGTGGTGTGTGTAGTACGTGTAAGTGCAAGGTTAAAGAAGGTAGTGTAGCTATGAAAGTTAATTATGCTCTTACTGAAGAAGAGGTAGCCAAAGGTTTGGTACTTAGTTGCGTAAGTGTTCCGACTAGTAAAAAATTAGTAGTTGATTATGATGTTTAATTTAATAAGTACTTATTTTTAATAGGAACTATTGATAAAACATTTAAGTTTAATTCACATTACAGTACCTTATAGGTAATGAAGTGATAATATCGAGAAATTATGAGTGAAGCAGAAATTAAAAGTTTAGAAGCACAGTTTGAGGCTAAAATCGCAAATGATGAAAAAATTGAGCCGAAAGACTGGATGCCAGAGAAGTATCGTAAAACTCACATACGTCAGATTTCACAACATGCACATTCTGAAATCGTAGGTATGTTACCCGAGGGAAATTGGATCACAAGAGCACCTTCACTCAGACGTAAGGCTGCGTTATTAGCCAAAGTTCAGGACGAGGCAGGTCATGGGTTGTATCTATATAGCGCTTGTGAAACCTTAGGAATTTCGAGAGAAGAATTATACAATCAATTACATACAGGAGCAGCCAAATACAGTTCTATTTTTAATTATCCTACTTTAACTTGGGCTGACATGGGAGCTATAGGTTGGTTAGTAGATGGTGCTGCTATCATCAATCAAGTGCCATTGTGTAGTACGTCTTACGGACCATATGCAAGAGCTATGGTGCGTGTTTGTAAGGAAGAAAGCTTTCACCAAAGACAAGGTTATGAGATTATGCTTTCGCTTTGTAACGGTACAGAAGAGCAAAAACAAATGGCTCAAGATGCATTAAATAGGTGGTGGTGGCCATCCTTAATGATGCTTGGACCAGAAGATAAAGACAGTGTGCACACTGAACAATCCATGAAATGGAAGCTTAAACGCAAAACTAATGATGAGCTTAGACAACAGTTCATTGACCAAACTGTTCCACAAGCCGATATTCTAGGACTTACTATACCAGATCCTGAATTAAAATGGAATGAAGAAAAAGGAGGTTATGATTTTGGTCCAATAGATTGGGATGAGTTTTGGCAAGTAGTTAAGGGTCATGGACCAATGAACAAAAAAAGACTGGATGATCGCAGAAATGCTTGGGAAAAAGGAAAATGGGTGAGAGATGCTGCGATGGCATACGCTCAGAAACAAAACGAGCGTAAAAATAAGCAAGCTATCTAATCAAGAACTTAATATATTATGAGTAAAGAAATTCCATTATGGGAAGTATTCATTAGATCTAAAAATGGTCTAGAACACAGGCACTGTGGTAGTTTACATGCCGAGGATGCAGAAATGGCACTCAATAATGCTCGAGATGTGTATACACGTAGAAATGAAGGTGTGAGTATTTGGGTGGTAGAAAGTAAACATATAACTGCAAGCAATCCACAAGATAGTGGAGAGTTGTTTGAGCCTGCTGCAGATAAGGTGTACAGGCATCCTACTTTTTATGAGTTGCCTGACGAGTTGAAACATATGTAATATGCTAATACTATAAGAGATGTTTGGGAAAAATTGGACATATTAGTTCAGAAAGGAAATGGAAATAAGAATGTTAATTTTCACTTCATCTTAAATGAGAATTACGATTAGATATTCTTATAGTTATTAAAATATATAACTCTTTTGATAAGGCATTTTTTAAATTAGTAATGACCCCATTAATTGAGATTAAGATAAAATAAGTCTATACCTAAAACTAGACTTTAATTACAACTAGCGAAAATGAAACCGATAAGAGAATTAAACCCACAATTCCTAGAGTCCAAGGAAAATAAACAACACCTGATAGACTATCTTTTAGGTGTTGCCGATAATTATTTAATCTTAGCTCAACGACTAGGTGAACTATGTGGTCATGGACCTAATCTAGAACCTGATATCGCTATTACAAATATTTCGCTCGATCTTTTAGGTCAAGTTCGCAGTTTTTATCAGTATATATCTCAAATAAAAGGTGACGGAAGTACAGAGGACGATATTGCCTTTTTAAGAAAAGAGCGTGAGTATAGAAGTGTATTACTGGTACAACAACCCAATACAGATTTTGCCTATGTAATTGCAAGACAGTTTTTCTTTGACGTTTATAATAAAATGTTCTTGAATGCCTTGCAACAAAGCGCCGATGAAACACTGAGAGCACTTGCCTTTAAGGGTATTAAAGAGGCAAGTTATCACGAACGTTTCTCAGGAGATTGGTTAAAGAGATTGGGTGATGGAACAGCGGAAAGTCATGATAAAGCTCAAAAAGCGGTTAATGATCTTTGGGTGTTTACGGATGAACTTTTTCAAGTAAATGAATCTGATTCAGCAATGATTGATGCTGGCGTAGCTCCAGATATGCTACAATTAAGAGAATACTATTATGAAAAAGTAGAAAACTTGCTAACAGAGGCAACCCTGGAAGTTCCAGAAGTACCTTACTTTCAAAAAGGAGGGAAAAACGGACTTCACAGTGAGTACATGGGATACATCCTTGCAGAAATGCAATATATGCAGCGTACCTACCCGAATAGCAAATGGTAGTATTGAGTGAATCCTCTACAGTAAGTTATAACGGCGGTTAAAAACTTTTTTGATAGCACTTTCGTTTTAAATTACTGGCAGTGATGCTTTTAAAATAAAGAACATTTAAAAATTTAATTGTTTAACAAGTATTTAGTTTTATGTGAGCGTTCAAATATTGAGTTTAACCCATTTTTAAATTGAAGCAAAGATTATTTTCATAGTATTGGCTAACTAAAGAAATAAAATATTTACAGACATAGTGATGAGTAGTGATTCTAAAACAAATTCTTATGAATTAAATTCTGAACAATTTTTGGACTTACCCAAAGATGTTCTAGATATTTTAGAGTCCGTTTCTGATCCAGAGATTCCAGTCTTGAGTGTTATTGATTTAGGTGTAATCAGAAGTGTGCAGTTAGATGAAAATCATGTAACCATTAAACTTACACCTACATATAGTGGATGTCCGGCAATGGATGTTATAGGAGATGATTTAGATCGCGCTTTCGCGAAAGCGGGCTACACAACCACCGTACAACTTATCATGTCGCCGCCATGGACAACCGATTGGATTACAGAGCGTGGTCGTAAAGCTATGGAAGAATATGGTATAGCTGCTCCTCTAGAACCAACTGCCGATAAGGATGTTCTACTTAATAATAAAAAGTTGGTCAAATGCACCAACTGTGGTTCTACTAATACAAAACTAGTCAGTCAATTTGGTTCAACAGCTTGTAAAGCAATGTTTCAATGTGATGATTGTCTAGAGCCCTTTGACTATTTCAAGTGTTTGAAGTAAGAAGAGGTTTATTCTTTAACTAATTTAATGACGGCAGACCTACCGTTACCGATAACTTTCAAAAAAAAGATTCCTGGAGAAAGGTTATTTAGTTTTATGACACCTTCGTGGTACTCGCCACTGTATAATAGTATACCTGTTACCCCAAATAATTCAAATTTTCCATTTTCTAATTGTGAAATGTGTAATTCATTATGGTTATTTATAGGATTGGGATATACAGTAACAATTTCTCTAGAATCATTAATCGACGCTGAAGAATCAAATGTGCTGGTCCATTCTTCAGTAAAAACAGCGGGATTATAATCAAAGAAAATTCTTGCTTGGGCACTAATAACATCACCTACTGAAAAACCAGCACGAGGTTTAATACGGTATTTTATATAGCCTTGACTAGCTTGTTCATCTACCGATTGTGGAACTAGTTGAATATTATCAAAATACCAGTCTAATTCGTTACCAATTATAGTATAAGTATAATTATGACTACTAGAAAGCATTTCTAGTGTCGTTAAATCAAGCATGGCATCTAGCGAGGACAAAATTCGTACAAATTGGGCATTTGCAGTTCCTTCATTTTGAAACCGTATGGTGTATTCTAAAAAATCACTGGTAGAAAATAAATTAATAGGAATTAAAGGACCTCTTATTTCAGTAATATCGTTAGGATCATATGAAGCTATTACACTAACATCAATGTTTTGAGTGTTGTTACCCGTGTCTACATCTATAGATGTGGGTAGTATAGTAGTATTATGAGAGAAAACATCTCCTATTTGTACACCTGTGATTGGCGTGTCCATAACTACATCTATCTCTTTTTGAGAAAAATAGGGTATGGAGTAATTCATAATAAACCCAGAAGTTGTTGCCGTAGCAACTCCATTCACCAATAAGTCATTGCCATTTTGATCAAACACATTTAGAATACTTGCGTTTGAATCTGCGGTGAATCGTAAATTACCTGTGCTTATTCCAGGGCTGCGGTTGTCAATTGTAATTCTACATCTACTGGCAAATCCTGGATTTGGTGATGCCACATTTGTTAGGTATACAGCAGTGTCTCTATTTGAACTTGAATTTTCTGTTAGGGCAAATGGAGCGTAAAATGTTTGATTGATCGTCGTGGTAATATCGTCGTAATCTGGTGTTGTTATAGTGTAAAAACTTGAATTATTAGTAAGTATTGCTTTGACATCGTTCAATTGGATCCCTGGATTACTATCAAAGCGTCTTACTATACCATCATTACCAGAGTTAATTATCAAACTACTAGTAGGATCATTATCTTTAATAAATTCAAAATCGACATATGGGACATTGACTTCATTTGTGTCACGCATACCATTGTTATTTTCATCTAAAAAAGCACTTGCCTCTATGGTGCCAAAATCTGATGACACAAAACCGTGGCTCATATTAAAATTAAAGGCAAGAGTACCGTTAGGGATAAAGGGATTATCACCATCTGTAAGTTGATAGGTACGTGTACCATTTGCAGGTAGTGAATTAACGTCTATGATGGCACCGTAAGTGAAATTACCTGTACTATTATTCTGTAGAAAACTATTATCAAAATACCACCATCCAGTTTCATTTGTCATCAAAAAATCTGTATTACCAGCACTATCATATAAATTTATCCTTACCTGTGGTAAGAATGTATCTATTCCTGCATCGTATTGACCGTTCAAATTGTCGTCAATATAAATGACACCGTAACTAGGTGATTCTAAAACAAAATAATCAGTTGGACCATCGTCAATACTGTTTCCTTGAAAATCCCTACCGTCAGAAAGTTCTGTAATTGTAGTAGTTCCATCACTAGCAGTAAGAGTAGCTTGAGTGTTGCGCAATCCTATTCCTGCATAATTGTCTCCAGACAATGGTATACGACCTGTTAAATATACCTGAATACCAGGTGGCAAGGTAGATGGAGTGACCACTACATTCTGTAAAACTGCATCGGGATGATTGATCGTGACATTAGTATAGGTTGCTGTAGGAGATAAATTTGATATATAGTAAGTAACATCTGCATATCCACCCATCGGCCCATTACTCACCACTAATTCAAAATCTATATCGCCTTGTTGGGAAAATCCTAAAGCGCTCCATAGCACTATTATGACAGAGAAGTATTTCATGGCTGGTAGTTTGTTTGAAAATATAAAAGATTTTGAACTCTTCGATTAACTTAGAGTTAAATCTACATCGATTTTAATTCCGCTTTCGCGAAAGCGTACTAACCATTAACTTTACATAAATTAATAATCATTTATTCATCAACCCAGGTTTAGCCCTAGGTAGAAATACATAAAACATATGTCAAACAGTATTTTGCTTCAAATTGAAAACAATATCGCCACCATAACTCTTAATAGACCCAAGGTTTTTAATTCTTTTAATAAAGAAATGGCCCATGCGATGCAAGATGCTTTGGATCGTTGTAAAGAAGATGATGTGCGTGCTGTAATGATTGTTGGAGAAGGGAAAGCTTTTTGTGCTGGTCAAGACATTCAAGAGATTACTGATCCAGAACTTAATCCTGGTTTTAAAGCTATACTAGACGACCATTATAATCCTATCGTGATTAAGATACGTGAACTAGAAAAACCTGTTGTAGCTGCAGTAAATGGTGTTGCTGCTGGTGCTGGAGCAAACATCGCATTGTGTTGTGATGTGGTAATTGCGACAGAAAGTGCTGCGTTTATTCAAGCATTTAGTAAAATAGGGTTAATTCCAGATAGTGCTGGGACCTGGTTCTTACCACGATTAATTGGTTTTGGTAAGGCGAGTGCTATCGCTATGCTAGCCGATAAAATTACCGCAAACGAGGCTGTACAAATGGGTATGATTTATAAAGCGATAAAAGATGATGAGTTTTTAGCTTTCGCGAAAGCTAAAACAGAAAAACTAGCAAACCTACCTACCATTGCCCTGGCTAATACAAAGAAAGCATTCAACGCAAGTTATTCAAACAACGTTGAACAACAATTAGCCCTAGAAAGTAAACTTCAAATTGAAAGCGCACAAACCGAGGATTACAAAGAAGGTGTTGCAGCTTTTATGGAAAAACGGAGTCCAAAGTTCAAAGGAAATTAATATAAAAACGAACCTATTAGTCTGTAAAATAGTTCTTTAAGGTAGTTTAATAAAACTTTAACAAAACCACTTTTCATAAGTTGACGTAAATAGAATTGAGAGCCGATTAACTTTTAATTCTCACACTTATGAAAAAAAATAAATTTTACTTACTATTTGCCGCTATGGCAATCGTAGGGCTGGTCGTGATCGCAGCAGATCATATTGACGCGCCTGCAGTACAAGGTGGTACAAGTGATATCACCGATTTTTATGCCTTCCAAGGTGAAAACTCTAATAACATTGCATTTGTTGCAAATGTGCAAGGGTTATTATCGCCAAATGCAACTGGAGCAGCATCTTTTGATGAAAACGTGTTAGTTGAATTCAACATTGATACCGATGGTGATAATGTTGAAGATCTAGTAATACAAGCTATTCCAAAGGATGGGCAAATGTATGTTTTTGGTCCAGATGCTCCTATGGGAACTGGTCTTAACAGTAGTGTTCTTACCAATTCAAACAATCAACTAGTAGTGGATATTACGCCGTATGGTCAAAATGCTATTGTTGAAAGTTCAAATGGAATGATGGCGTTTGCAGGTCCTAGAGATGATCCTTTTTTCATGGACTTTGCTCAATATGGCGAGATCATCGCCGGAAATGCTACAAGTTTTAATAATCCCGGTACTGACACCTTTGCTGGTACTAATGTAATGTCGATTGTAGTTGAGGTGCCTAAGTCTATGATAGGTGGATCAGGAACTATCAATACTTGGGTAGAGACTAAAAGAAAACAATAACCTTAAAACGAATTAATATGAAATCTAATATTTTTAAGATATCGATTCTAGTTGTCTCTTTAGCTTTTACAGCTGTTAGTTGTAGTGATGACGACGATATAAATACAACTCCACAAGGACCAGATTTTTCTGGAACATTTGTACAACAAGATCAAATGGGAAGACCAGCGGTTAATACTGTCTTTGTGTCTTCTGGAATGAAAGATAATTTTAATACCACAATTCCATCTAATCAAAATGCAATGTTTCAAACGATGTTTGAAAACAATCTTACTGGATTGAGTCCAGCCTTTGCAAATCCTGGTGATCAAAATGCTTTAGGACAAGATGCTGCTGCCTTTACAGGTTTACTTGCTACAGATGTCCTTAATGTATCACTAGATGGGACTACAACCTTTTTTGATGGGACTAATGTGTTAACGGGTCGTGCTCTAACTGATGATGTTATTACAGTAGAACTTTTATTGATTTTTGGAGGTGAAGATTTTTCTGAAAATCCTGGTTTATCAAATGACAATGTTGATGCTAATGATAAACAATTTGATAGTTCTTTCCCTTACCTAGCTTCACCTTGGTAGGTGAGTAGCTAGTTGATATCTATTCCCCATTTACTTAGAGGCGAGTTTTTTAAAGGTTCTCTTAATGAAAAGCTCGTCTCTTAATATTAAAAATCTTAAAAACCTAAAAATGAAAATTACTATTTACTCATTGCTCGCAATGTTACTCGCCATGTCTATAAGTTGTGAAAACACCTTCAAAACTGGTAACGAATATGCAGAGTATCTTAACCAAACACCAGATTTAAAGTCGCAACTTGAAGATGCACTATTCTGGACTAACAAAATAAATGAAACACCTAATCAACATCCTTATTACGTAAAAAGAGCAAATGTCTATTCTAGTCTATTTGATCTCACTGCAAAAATTGAATATCTAAAATTAGCAGAGGCTGATTTGAATCAAGCTGTTGAATTAACACAAAATAGAGAACCGGGCTACTTAAGATCCCTAGCTTCAAATTACATATCTCAACATCGCTTTAAAGAAGCTCTAACGTTATTGGAAGATGCAGAAAATATAGGAGATGGTCTTTTAGCTACTCAAAAAATGTTATTTGATGTCCATTTGGAACTAGGAAACTATTCTCTAGCAGAAAAACAGTTAGATGCCATAAGAAACGATGGTGGATTTGATTACTTTATAAGAGTAGCAAAATGGGAAGATCATAAGGGTAATTTGGATAATGCTATTTTTAATATGGAAAAGGCTACCAAAATTGCAGAATCCTCAAACTTGTCTTCTCTCAAATATTGGTCCTATACAAATCTTGCGGATTTTTATGGTCATGCTGGTGAAATAGAAAAAAGTTATAATCATTACTTAAAAGCATTAGAGTTAAAGCCAGAGGATGCCTATGCTAAAAAAGGTATCGCGTGGATATTATATTCCCATGAAAATAAAGTGTCCGATGCAAATGATATTATAGATCATTGTTTGTCCTACTATAAGTCTCCGGATTTGTATCTATTAAAAGCCGAAATTTCTGAATACTCAGGTAATGCAGTTGAAAAAGAAACAGCATTAAACCAATATAAATTGTTAACTAAAGATGACAATTATGGTGATATGTATAATGCTTATGACATCGCAATTTTTATTGATGAGGTTAAACAACCAGAGGTTGCTCTAGAAATAGCAAAAATTGAAGTAGCAAACAGACCAACTCCTATGGCATATGATTTACTTGCCTGGAGTTATTATAATCTTGGAGAAACAGAAAAAGCTATTGCAATAATAGATGACAAGGTGTATGGTAAAACTTTTGAACCATTGGCATTATTACACATGGCTAAAATTTATAAAAATGTTAACCGTGCAGAAATTGTTCAAGAAATGAAAAAAGAATTACTTGCGAGCTCATATGAATTAGGACCTGTGACAACTTCTAAGATTAAAACTTTATAATGAAAAACGCCTTTTTTTTAGCTACATTTTTAATAAGCTCCTTATTGCATGCACAACAGTTTTCAGGAACAGTTGTATCAGAATTTAATCAACCATTACAGGATGTTTATATAGAAAACCAACGAACCCAAGAACACACTCATAGTAATGAATTAGGTAGGTTCGAATTATTGAATACAAGAATTGGAGATACTGTCATGTATAGGTCTTTAGGTTATTCTACCCAACTATTAGAAGTTGAAACCATGTTGGATAATAAAATTGTTTTGAAGTTGAAACCAGTAGAGCTTAAGGAACTGGTTGTAGCCTCTCAAAAGAATCTTACTTCCACAGTTTCCAAAATAGATCTTGAAATTGCACCTGTAACATCATCTCAAGAAATCTTAAGGAAAGTACCAGGTCTTTTCATTGGTCAACACGCTGGTGGTGGTAAAGCTGAACAAATTTTCTTACGTGGATTTGATATTGACCATGGAACTGATGTAGCAATCGATGTGGATGGCATGCCGGTGAATATGGTATCACATGCTCATGGACAAGGTTATAGCGACCTTCATTTTTTAATCCCAGAAACGATAGATGTTATTGACTTTGGTAAAGGCTCGTATTACGCTGATAAAGGAGATTTCAATACAGCTGGATATGTAAGTTTTAAAACCAAAGATTATCTACAAAAGAATAGTTTGAGCCTGAGTCTTGGACAATTTAATACACTGAGAACAGTCGGTATGTTTAACCTCTTAGATAAAAAGAGCACTGATAATGCTTATCTAGCTGTAGAATACCTAGAGAGTGATGGTCCATTCGAATCTCCACAAAATTTTAATAGAATCAATTTATTTACAAAGTACATAAAGAACCTAGCTTCAGGAGATCGAGTAGAACTTACGGCTTCTCATTTCACAAGCCGTTGGGATGCATCTGGTCAAATTCCTCAACGAGCAGTTGATAGAGGAGAAATTACGCGTTTTGGTGCGATAGATGATACGGAAGGTGGTGATACTTCAAGAACTAATTTCAATATAAGTTTCCAGTCAATTCTTTCGGAAAACACAACCTTAACCGCCAATGCTTTTTATTCTAATTATACTTTTGAACTTTTCTCAAACTTTACTTTCTTTTTAGAGGATCCTATTAATGGTGATCAGATTAAACAACGTGAGAATCGTGATTTATATGGTATAAATACAAAGTTTAACTACAACCAGAATTTCTCAAACTTTGATCTTGATTTGAGTTATGGTTTTAGTTTAAGGCACGATGTTAATAATGATGTTGAATTATCCAGAACAGCAAACAGAAAAACAACTCTTGAAGTGTTACAGTTAGGTGATATTAATCAAACCAATACAAGTGCCTATGTAGAAGCAATGTTGGATTTTGGTAAGTTTAAAATTCAGCCAGGTGTGAGATTGGATCATTTCAATTTCTTATATAACGATCAGTTACAAGAAAATTATGAAACCCAATCTGAAACTGAAACCCTTCTTAATCCAAAACTAAATTTATACTATACTATAAACAATGATTTTCAAGTTTACGCTAAATCTGGTTTAGGATTTCATTCTAATGATGCCCGAGTAGTTGTAGCTAATCAAGGTGAAGAAATATTACCAAGATCCTATAACGCGGATTTAGGATTGACCTGGAAACCTGCACCTAGGTTATTAGTAGAAGGCGCTTTGTGGTATTTGTTTTTAGAACAAGAGTTTGTGTATGTTGGTGATGCCGGGATAGTTGAGCCTAGTGGAAAAACAAGAAGATACGGGATTGATTTAAGTACTAGATACCAATTAAACGATTGGCTTTTTCTAAATGCAGATGCAACTTATACTAAAGCAAGAGCTATTGATGAACTTGATGGAGAGGATTTTATTCCTTTGGCTCCTGACTTTACATTGGTCTCTGGTTTATACTTTAAGGATATTAAAAATTTCTCAGGTGGCCTGCAAATGAGATACATCGATGATAGGCCAGCAAATGAAGACAACACTATCATAGCCGAAGGTTATACAGTGTTTGACTTAAATGTGTCTTATGAGTTTAATAAGCTCACACTTGGAGTTAGAGTAGAAAATCTATTTGATATTGATTGGAATGAGGCGCAGTTTGCTACTGAATCTCGTTTAAGAAATGAATCTGCGAGTACAGAAGAATTACATTTTACTCCAGGCACACCTTTTTATATAAGAGGTATTGCTACATACACATTTTAAAACCTTTATATGTTTAGAATATACTGATTACTAGCCGATGGTTTGATTGAGATAATTTTAAGGTTTTTATTTTCTAATTGTAATAGTTAATTGGTTAGTTAGTTGGTTGAAAAAGCGCTCGTATATTGAATACGGGCGTTTTTGATTTCAATTAATGTTATTAAAAAGAATTCACTGAACTAGTTTAAACGGAATCTTCAAATTTGATATAAGAAAGTTCAATAGCTGGACAAGGCAATTAATAAATTAGTCCTTAAACGAAGGAGAAAAATTTACTTTAAGAAGAATTATAGAATTAATGAAAAATGAACCCTTTAAGGATTTGAATTTACTACTCCTAGAGTATGTAGTTGGTCCATAGTAGGAGATTCACTTCCGCCTTTTGGTTCTAGAGTTATCCCAAAAGCTTCACTACTATATTCATTTTCAAACTTAAATAGTTTGTCTTCATCATCATTGAAACTGTCAATAGTTCCTAAACTAGTCGGAGTAAGCGGATTTAAAGTTAAAGACCATATTTGCCATACTTTACCTGTTGGAGTTTCTGGTAGGCCAGAACCGTCAATATAAATAGAATTATCTTCCCTATTCCAGTATACCTTAGCATAAGAGTCGGCAAAATTACCTTGACCTCCTAAAGGTATCGTAATGACGTCTTTACTTCTTATAGCATCTAAGGTATTTTGTGTTTGAACTAGAGCTTCCTGAGAGTCTTCAAACTTAATTTCAAGAATTCGATTTTCTCTCTCTGTTAGTTCTAATTCGCCTTGTAAATCAACTTTGGACTGATAATTATAAACTAAGCCAGCTGCTAATAAAATACTTGCTGCCCAACCGGTATAGGTAACCCAATTATATCTAGTTTTTAACGGTATTACTCTTTTATCGTTTGAGTTTACGTGATTTAAAATATTGTTGAAGGAAACTGTTCCTGGAGCTACTGATGCCGTTAATAGCAAAATCGCTTTTTCAATTTCTTCAACTTCTTTTTTAATTTCAGGATGTTCATACATCATGTCATGAACTTCTTGATTTTCCTGTTCACTAAGTTTCCCAGCTACATATAGCTCAAGAATTCCAGATTCTATGTATTCTTTAACATCCTTCATTATAATACCATATCGCGTAATTGTTTGATGCAATTACGATTCCTAGTTTTAATCGTCCCTATAGGATTGCCTAATTCCTCAGCGGCTTCTTTATGAGTGAAACCTTTAAAATAAAGCAATTCTATAAGTTGTTTACAAGTTTCACCAAGGGCTTTTACATAATTTTTGATGCCTATAGCGTCCGTCTTGTTATCCAGATTTTCATTGTCTGGTATAATATCTACGAATAAACTAGAGTCTAGGTTTTTACGTGATTGTTTAAAAGCTTTGGATCTTGTCTTGTCAATTGCGCTATTACGCGCTATATTAAGCATCCAGGTAAAAAACCTTCCTTTTTTAGAATTGTAAGTTTCTGCGTTGTTCCAGGCTTTTAAGAATGAATCCTGTAAAAGCTCAGTCGCCATTTCTTCATTTCTCACGATATTCATGATGACACCATAGATACTATCGCTATACATTTCGTATAGCTTTTCAAAAGCATCAACCTCTTTATTTTTAAATCTTGTTATAAGATTATCTAGTGATGTCATTAATTCAATTTACCGGTAATGTGTAAAAATAGAAAAACTTAGTGGTATTGCATATTTTGATAATCAATAAGTTTATTTTTCTAAGTTATTTCTTAACAAGTATGATTTATTCCCAATCCTTATTGGTGCGGTAAACTACTCCTTTAAATAACGCAACTAAAGTTTTGTCCTTGTAAACCTCAACAATATTGAAACCTACTTTATTTCTAGTCTCATTAAGAGTGCAAGTTGCTATCAAATAATCACCTGCTTCTAGTGCTTCAATATGATTGATGCTAGTTTCAATAGAGACCGCATACTTGCCATGTGTATTTGCAGTAAAACCAAAACAACTATCTGCCAAGGAGTAGGTAATGCCACCGTGAGCTTTACCCATGCTATTAAGCATTTCGGGTTTTACAGTCATTCCCAATGTAACTTTACCTACCTCACATTCTAAAATCTCGATACCTAACCATTGTGAAAATGGATCTAGGCTAAGCATTTTTTTAGGTATTTCTTTTCCGTCCATATTCTACAGTGTTGATAATTTCAAAGTGGTATTATAATTTCTCATAGTTGAAGAAACTTTGAGTTTCTTCTCCATAAAATGGTTAGTCAATTTTGTTTTACCAAACCCGATAGTGCAGTAAAAAAATATGATATTTTCTGTTATTTTGATGAACTCCTTTTCATTAGAAAAAGACTCCATTAATTCACAATTTTCCTTACTGGGGTAATCATCAAGAAATCCAAAAGACATGAATTTTTTCTCTACCTCACATAGCTTTTTAAATGGATTAGAATCTAATATTTCTATAATATTAGCTTGTTCAAAAACTACTACAGGAATGTTCAGGTTAAAATTTTGAGATATAGTGTTTGATATGAGAGTAGAACATTCTGTACTGCTAAAATCAGAATCAAAGACAATGTTTCCAGATTGTATGTATGTCACTAAGTTATCAAAAGGAAGAAAGCTTAAAGCTTTCCTCAATTCAGCCATTGGAAGTTTGTTTTTGCCGCCTACATTAACACCTCTTAATAAACCTACGTATCTCATTAAATATCAAATTGCTTACCGTGCTCATTCAATTTTCTTAAAAGAGGTGAACAGCGGTAACGGTCCTCACGATACAGATCGTATAACGAGTCTAATTGATTTACACACCATGAAATTCCTTTTTCATTAGCCCATGAGAGTAATCCTTTAGGGTAATTAACGCCTTTAGTCATGGCGGTATCAATATCAGTAGCGTTTGCTATATTTAAAAACAAAGCATCGGCAGCTTCATTAATAAGCATGACAAGGATTCTATCTTGAATATTCTCGATAAGTTTTGTCTCTTTGTTTGGTTGTTGTTTTCCATAGAAATTAGCGGCTTCATCATTTTTATAATCATAAAAACCTCTACCACTTTTTCGGCCTAACCATCCAGCTTCAACTAACCTTTTTTGAGAAAAGTTAGGTTTGTATCTAGGGTCGTAATAGAAAGCCTTAAATACAGTCTCAGTCACTACATAATTTACATCATGGCCTATGAAATCTGTAAGCTCAAAAGGTCCCATTTTAAAACCTAAACTCTTTAAAGCGTAATCTATGGTAGGAATATCGGCAATGCCTTCTTCAAAAATTCTTATAGCTTCTCCGTAAAAAGGACGTGCTACACGGTTAACGATAAAACCTGGTGTGTCTTTTGCTACTGCCACAACCTTACCCCATTCTTTTATAATAGCAACACTAGTGTTTAAAGTTAAGTCACTAGTTTGTACCGCTGGTATAACTTCTACCAATTTCATTAATGGAGCAGGATTGAAAAAATGAATACCTACACAACGATCAGGTTTGTCTAGTGATGCAGCAATACTCGCGATACTTAAACTACTGGTATTTGATGCGATGATACATGATTCAGAAACAGTTTTTTCAATAGTTTGAAAAACCTTTTTCTTAATGTCAATATTCTCTATAATGGCTTCTATGATGAGGTCTGCTTTCGCGAAAGCGGAGACAGCATCCACATACGTGATATTACTTAGAATTCGGTTTTTCTCATCTTCATCGATACGTCCTTTTTCTACCAATCGATTCATGATTTTTTCATGAGAGGCACGGGCATTATCCAGAGCATCTTGATTCGTATCAAAAAGTGCAACCGTGCATCCAGCGGTAGCTGCAACTTGTGCAATACCACGACCCATTGTTCCAGCGCCTATAATTCCTACTGTCTTAATTTTCATAGATTAATTTTGATCTTCAAATTTAAGAGTTTGAGGATACTTCTACCGAGTTTCTTATTTGTATTTTTGATGAAAATCATTTTAC
Organism: Nonlabens sp. SY33080; assembly: GCF_011784885.1. NCBI lineage: Bacteria > Pseudomonadati > Bacteroidota > Flavobacteriia > Flavobacteriales > Flavobacteriaceae > Nonlabens > Nonlabens sp. SY33080. Next base: position 1,377,178 of record NZ_CP050461.1, on the reverse strand, counting down.
TTTTCCGCTTTCGCGAAAGCGTAATTTATATACTTTATGAAAAAAACATATATCATCGATGGTGTACGAACGCCAGTAGGAAATTACAAAGGAACGCTCTCAAAAGTACGTCCAGATGACATGGCGGCTCTTGTTATAAAAACTGTTGTTGACAGGAACTCTAGTATTCCAAAAGAAGCCTATGCCGATGTTATTATGGGATGTGCTAATCAAGCTGGTGAGGATAATCGTAATGTAGCACGTATGGCTGGATTACTTGCTGGATTGCCATGGAGCGTTCCAGGAGAAACAGTTAATAGATTATGTAGCTCTGGTTTAAGTAGTGTGGTACACGCTCATCGTGCTATTCAGACTGGTGATGGCGATGTGTTTGTATGCGGTGGTGTAGAAAATATGACACGTGGTCCTTACGTCATAGCAAAACCTAGTAGTGCTTTTGGTAATGACAGTAAGATGTATGATAGTAGTTTTGGCTGGAGATTTGTAAACCACAAAATGGCCGAAATGTATGGTGTGGATGGAATGGGAAATACAGCCGAAAATCTTGTAGAGAAATTTGGTATATCTCGTGAAGATCAAGATGCCTTTGCAGCATGGTCACAGCATAAAGCTACTGCTGCACAACAAAATGGAAGATTTGCTAAAGAAATTGTAGCTGTCGAAATACCGCAACGTAAAAAAGACCCAATTGTCTTTGATCAAGACGAATTTATAAAACCTACTACTTCCAAAGAAATACTTGCAAAGTTACGTCCAGCTTTCAAGAAAGAAGGTGGATCAGTGACTGCTGGAAATTCTAGCGGACTTAATGATGGTGCTGCTGCATTAGTTATTGCTAGTGAAGATGCTGTCAAGAAGTATGATTTAACGCCTAAAGCTCAAGTATTGAGTAGTGCTGTAGTAGGAGTAGAACCTCGTATAATGGGAATAGGACCTGTAGAAGCTAGTAATCGTGCGCTTGAAAAAGCAGGATTAACTATGAATGATATGGATGTTATAGAGTTAAATGAAGCATTTGCATCACAGGCACTAGCTTGCACTCGTTCATGGGGACTGGCAGATGATGACCCTAGAATTAATCCTAATGGTGGAAGCATCGCTATCGGTCATCCACTTGGAATGACAGGAGCTAGGCTTGCAAATACCGCGGCGTTGGAATTACAACTTACCGGGAAACGCTATGCGCTTATTACCATGTGTGTAGGTGTAGGTCAAGGTTATGCGATGGTGATTGAGAATGCTAGTTTGTAAGGTAACTGTCTAAGTATCAAATCCTAGTTAAATTTTAAACTGGGGTTTGATAATTAATCTAATCTTTCAATAAAGATGCTCGAGGATCTTTCAGAGCGTAAATAAACTGTACCAGTATCTTGAGTACGTCTGGTTGCTACAGTAATTTTATCCATGGTATTTAATTCAATAATTTCGGTGATACTAATGCTGCTATAATCAGGTGTAGAGCTATTTGCAGAAATCATTTCTTGACTGCGATAGATACCACCAGTTTGAGTGCCATTTATACGTAATGTAGATTCTACAGCTAGCAATGCTTGATTGTTATTACCAGAAAAGCCTTCTAACGATATATTGACAACAACCTTATACCTGCCAGTTTGGCCTACAGTCAAAGTTGTATGGCCAGATTCTTGATATACGGTTGCGTTGTCATTAAAATAAGTGCTAGTACATAATTGAGTAGTTGTCCAGCCTCCTGTATTTAAATTATTGGAACTTGTGGAAAATAGAAGGTTCGTGAATTTAGCCATAGAGCCTACAACCCCAAAAATGGGTTCCCATTTACCGTCCTTGAAATAGTAGTAACCTTCACCAGTAGTAAGATTTGTATTGTAGACTATGGTCCCGTTTTCCGTACCTGTGGGAAGTGGATCTACCGTTTGTAAATCTAGGATATTTACTTTAGGGAAAAGTACACCGCTTGTTCCTGTAGAATCTTCTATATGCAGGCTAGTTCCTGCGGCAGGATGACTGGTTCCTATACCTACTTGAGCATGAATTGGTAGGGATAATAGGATTACTAATAAAACTGTAATTGTCTTCAAAAGAATAGGGATTAAGTTGTAAGTCGAATGTTTTATCTGATTTTTTCTATTATAAATGCAGAGCCTTTTTTGTCTCGTTGATAAACAGCTGCAGTACCTTCTAGATTGGAACAATTAATAGAGATTTCATCATTTTCATCAAGATTTAAAATTTCTGAAAATGAAAGTGTACCATCATCATCACCGGTACCATTTCGATCCATCTCAGAACTTCGGTGAGAACTACCTTCAAACCTCAATGAATTCATCGAATCTTTTATTCGAATTCTTCCTTGTATGGATGAAGATCCAGCTGTGGCATCATCTTGTTCTAAACCTATAAAAACGGTGATTTTGTATCTGCCAGATTTTTTTACTTTAATTCTAGTTACACGATTATTAGCATCAGTTACTTGTTCAAAAAGATCTAGATTATCATTAAACACAACGCCATCCATAATTTCCACATCTACACCGGCAGGAGTATTAAGGTTAACATCGTTAGTCGTCTCTATATTTTTAAGATTCTGAAATTTCGCAGCTCTTTCAGAGAACAACTGTAAAGGCGCCCATACAAAGCCAGTCCAATAAAAAAATCCTTGACCAGTGAAGGAGTTAATGTTATAAACCATGGTTCCTACATGTGTGCCTATCGGTAAAGGATCTATGGTATTAAGATCAATGAGGTTAGCATCGGGTAGTTTTACACCTTTAGTTCCGCTGGAATCATCTATGTGAAGAATAGTCCCAATTGCAGGATTAGTAGTGCCTATTCCTACTTGAGCCTGACCAAAAAAAGACAGTATGGAACACATTAATAATAACCACAGGAATTTCATTTCTCATTTTTTTTGCAAACGTATTGTACAGTCTAGGTTTACGAGTAAATGGATCATGCGGTTTTATTTAAATCTATAATCGGTATTATTCTTGGTTTAACAGTTTTATTTTCAATCAATAGTAAATCCAATTTCTTACAAAAAATTTAAAGAATTTAAATTAACTAACAAATGTTAGTCTTGTACTGTTATCATTTATTATTTTCGTAACAATCAATCATGCGAATTTTGAATTAAGGGCTTTATCATCTTTAAAAGCCTGATAACAACACGATATTATGATTTTACCTTCTTATATAAATGGACAATGGTTAACAGGAGATGATAGAAATGCTCGTAATATGTACGACGCTGTTACAGGTGACGTAATAGGCTTAACAAGTACAGAAGGGTTGGATATCGCTAGTGCCTTGCAATATGGTAGAGATAATGGTAAAATCCTTAGAGATATGACCTTTCAGCAGCGTGGTAATATGATTAAAAAACTGGCGCTTTATCTTACCAAGCGCAAGGAACAGTTTTACGAGATTAGTTACCGCACCGGTGCAACGAGAGTAGATAGCTGGATAGATATAGAAGGAGGATTTGGTAATCTATTTGCAAATGCCAGTTTGCGTAAACTCTTTCCAGACCAAAGTTATGCTGTAGAAGGTGAGCCTATTGATTTATCCCGTGGTGGACGCTTTATGGCACACCACCTTTTAGTACCTAAAAAAGGAGTAGCAGTTCATATCAACGCATTTAATTTCCCTGTTTGGGGAATGCTAGAGAAATGTGCCGTAAACTGGATGGCAGGAATGCCAGCAGTGGTATTACCAGCACCTCAAACAGCTTTCCTAACAGAGGCTGTAGTGCGTGAGATTATCAATAGCGGTATTTTACCAGAAGGATCACTGCAATTGTTATCTGGGCTTACTACAAGTATTTTGGACACTGTACAATCTCAAGATGTAGTCACCTTTACAGGTAGTGCTGCCACAGGTCGTAAACTTAAAAATCACAGCCAGCTTCTAGAAGAGAGTGTTCCATTTACAATGGAAGCAGATAGTTTAAATGCTTGTGTTTTGGGAGAAGATGCGGTTCCTGGAACAGTAGAATTTGACCTGTTTATTAAAGAAGTACGTAAAGAGATGACCGTAAAATGCGGCCAGAAATGTACTGCTATACGTCGCATTATCGTTCCAGAAAATCTGGTTGAAGATGTTCAGATCGCTTTAGGAAAGCAATTAAGTCGTACTGTTATAGGTGATCCTAAACTAAAGGAAACACGCATGGGTGCGTTAATTAATAATGATCAGCGTGATACAACCATCAGCCAAATTAAAAAACTAACCGAGACAGCAAACATCGTTTATGGTGATTTAGATAATGTTGAGGTTCATGGCGCCGATGCCCAAAAAGGCTCGTTCATGTCTCCAATTTTGTTGAGAGAAGACAACCCATTCAAAAACATTGCGGTTCACGAGATTGAGGCTTTTGGTCCTGTGAGTACCATCATGCCTTACAATGGGATTGAAGAGGCAATCGAGTTGGCTCAAATGGGTAAAGGTTCTCTGGTGAGCAGTGTGGTTACTGGTGATGACGCTTTCGCGAAAGCGTACACTGTAGAAGCTGCATCGCATCATGGAAGAATACTATGTTTAAATGCCGAAAGTGCCAAACAATCCACCGGACACGGATCACCGCTACCGTTATTAGTACACGGTGGTCCTGGTAGAGCAGGTGGCGGCGAGGAAATGGGCGGACTGCGCGGTATCAAACACTACATGCAACGTTGTGCGGTTCAAGGTAGCCCGACGACACTCACAGAAGTCACAGGAATATACCAACCTAATGGTGCGTACAAAGAAGCCGAAAAGCATCCTTTTGCCTATCATTATGAAGATATCAAACCTGGTATGAGTCTGCAAACGCACAAGCGTACTCTTACTGATACGGATATTCAAAACTTTGCTAATCTTACTTGGGACCATTTTTATGCCCATACAGATATCACCAGTTTAGATGGTAGCATTTTTAAAAAGCGCACAGCGCATGGTTACTTTATCATTAGTGCCGCTGCTGGTTTGTTCGTTTATCCTAATAAAGGCCCAGTAAGTGCCAATTATGGACTTGAAGATATTCGTTTTTTAAGACCGTTATACCACAACGATACGATTTATGTGCGATTAACTTGTAAAGAAAAACGCGAGCGCGATGTAAGCGGTCGTGAGCATCCTAGTGGTATCGTAAAATGGTATGTTGAGGTTTTTGACGCAGAGCCAGTTGATTATGAAAACGGTAAAACGGACGAAGAAGCACAAGCTCTCGTTGCGGTTGCGACTATTCTTACGATGGTAGAGAAAAAGCAAACAACATTTCCAGAAATCAATGAACGTTTTATGCGTTCCGCTTTCGCGAAAGCGAACCCAGAAACAAAACCATTATGGGGCAGCATGACCATGCAGCACATGGTCGAGCATCTAGAGCATGGTTACAGAATTGCTAGTGGTGAGATTCAAGATTTTGAAGTAGCAACACCAGAAAAATATCTAGAAAAAGTGGCGGCAACCTTATGGAATTATGAGAAAATGCCGCGTGATTTCAAGATGCCATTAATGAAACAAGATGGAAGCCTAGAGGAGCTACAACATGAAGACCTGGCAACCGCTATTGAAAAACTTTTTGAGGCTCGTAATGGGTACATAGATTACTTTAAGCGTAATCCAAAAGCTACTACAAAGAATGCTGTTTTTGGACCGCTTTCTAAATACGAATGGAGCTTGCTGGAGCGTAAACATGTAACGCATCATTTGGAACAATTTGGACTGTTGTAAAGACTACGTGGTTCTTAAGTAACTCTTAATTTATAAAATTAATTAACAATTGTATTAAATCAACGTATTGATTTTAAATAACTGTAAATCAACACATTGATTAGTGTTTATAAATTGTTTAACGACACTTTAAGCTTTTCTATATACTATTCGTTTGATCATCACATTATGTTGCTATCAAATAAATAAGTTATGATCAAGAAAATTTTTATTGCTACAGGAGTAGTTCTGTTAACAACGAGCTGTGTTTCAAAAAAGAAATACACCGAGCTAGAATCACAGTACAACACCACTGTATCTCAACTTCAAAAAACACGAGTTGAAAAAGAACAATTAGAAAATCGCATGAATGAAATAGAAATGCGAGTGGATCGATACAATGCCAAGATTGCTTCTCTCAAAACAGAGAAGGATGGGATGTTAGTTTCACAGGATAACGGTGATCTAGTTATGTCTGAAAACAATAAAAAAGCGATGAGGGCAACTTTGAAAGATGTGCCAGCGGCAAAACTAGCCGGAGCAACCACTTTAAAAGATTCTCTTAATGTCGCTATCGCTCACAATATGTCCAAAAAGCTTTCTGGTCTACCTGAAAATTCAGATTTAAATGTATCGGTTGATGAAACCGTTGTAATGATAGACATAGATGACGACATGTTATTTAAAGACAGTAGTTACAGAATAGGAAAAGATGCAGATGGTATTTTAAATCGAATTGCACAAGTAGTTAACAGTGAGCCATCGTTAGAAGTTCTTATAGTTGGTCATACAGATAGTAGAACAGTAAAAGAAGGAAGTTATATTAAAGACAATTGGGACCTGAGTACCGAGCGTAGCGCATCAATTGTAAGAAGATTAGAAAACAAATTTAATGTTTCGCCTGATCAATTAATTGTTGCAGGTCGAGGAAGTTATGATCCAGTAGTAGCAAATGATAGTAGAGAAAACATGGCTAAAAATAGACGTACACAAATCGTAATTATGCCTAATCTAGACAAATTTTTTGCTTTATTAGAAAGTGAAGTAGCCGCAGTAAATAGAACTAACGACTAATCGTTTAACAATAACAGGAAATGTTATGCCTCTTGTGTAAACAAGAGGCTTTTTTATGGTTATATCTTTATAAAAACGCCAAAGAAATCTTAGATTTGAATTACAAATAAAGTATTGAAAATTATGACCGCACCTTACGTAACATCTCAAACTGATAATGGGATTACAACTATTGAGTTTTTTCACCCAGCACACAATTCATTACCTAGTGATGTGCTTGCAAATCTTGCACAATCAATAGAAGACGCAGGTAAAGATGAAGAAGCCAAAGTGATAATTTTGAAGTCTGGTGGAGCGAGAACGTTTTGTGCAGGTGCCAGTTTTAAAGAATTGGTTGCAATTGAAAATAAGGAGCAAGGTCTGGAATTTTTTAGTGGTTTTGCTAATGTAATTAACGCCATGCGTAAATGTCCCAAATTTATCATTGGGCGTGTACAAGGAAAAACTGTTGGTGGTGGAGTAGGAGTAGCTGCTGCTACCGATTATTGTTTTGCCACTCAATATGCTGCTATAAAACTAAGTGAACTTAATATAGGTATAGGTCCTTTTGTAGTGGGGCCAGCAGTAGAGCGTAAATTAGGTTTAACCGGTATGAGCCAGATTGCTATTAATGCTAATGAATTCTATTCACCGCAATGGGCAAAAGATAACGGTTTATTTGCTCATGTTTATGAATCTACAGAAGAGATGGATGAGGCAGTTCTAAAATTTGCGCAACATCTAGCGACTTATAATCCAGATGCCATGGCCGAAATGAAAAAAATGTTTTGGACAGGTTGTGAAGACTGGGATACTTTATTGATCGATAGAGCTAAAATCTCTGGGCGATTAGTCTTGAGTGAATTTACTAAGGAAACATTAAAAAGGTTTAAGTAAATAATTTGGTAATGAGGGCAATTTACCTTTCTTTTCTTTTCGTTTTTACGGCTATCCTGAGTGGTAAGGCTCAAAACTGTGATTGTAAAACATCGCTGAATGAGTTTGCAGAAAAATACAAACAAACTATTTCTTATAAACAACAGACAAAGGATAGAAAGGTCGAGGAAGCTTATAAAGCTAAGTTAAATGTTCTATTAGCAGAAGTTGATTCAAACACTACTCACTGGGAATGTTTCATAAAAATTACAGATTTAAAAGATGTAATAAGAGATGAACATAGTAGAGTACGTGGTACTGGAATTTCTGATACCATAAACATTAAGAATTCTATTTTTTACAAAAATCTTCCGCGCTATCAAGGTGATTTAAATGCTCTTAAAACTGAACTCAACCAGAAGCCATTTGAAGATATTGAAGGCGTATATTATAGTGAAGGTTCCACCTTTGGGGTTGTGAAAGATCAAGATAAATACCTAGGAATATTATTAAAAACTCAAATGGACCATTGGGAACCAGGTATGCAGTTTTTTGAATTAATTCCTTCTCTGGGAGATAAGTTTAGGATATCCTTTATAAAATCCGATTTTTCACTGTTTGCAAGCTCTAGAGCAGAAAGAGTAGTTAACGGGAGATTCGTTTTCTACGGTATTTATAAAGATAAAACACAGCCATACCATTATAATGCACCAGAAAGTGATAGCCTTTATTATTACAAACCGTTAAATAAAAAGGTTGGTTATATGCGTATAGCTACGTTCAGTTGGGCCAATGATAACGTAGCAGTAGCAAATAAGTTTATAGATGATATTTTTCCAAATTTAGAAGTAAATCACCTTATCATCGATTTGCGCAATAATGGTGGTGGTACAGATCAAATAGGTAAACCATTGAGAAAGGCCATCAAAAAGTATGCAAAACGCAACAATATATATGTTCTTGTAAACGGTAAGTCTGGAAGCAATGCAGAACAAACAACTCATTTCATAGGTGAATTAATAAATGGTACAGTATTAGGTGACAGTTCCATGGGAGTAATTGCTTATGGTTTGAATTATGGAGATTTAATTTCAATAGGCGATAATTGTTATTCATTTTATTTGTCCGACCTAAAATTCAATGAGTTTTTTGAATTTGAAAGTAGAGGCGTTCCAGTTGATGTCAGACTAAAAAATGATGAGAACTGGATTGATCAAACCATAAAATTTATTGAAGGCTCGTAATTTTAAATAGAGCAGTTAAAGATTAAAGTTATTACTAAAGTTATCGTCTATGCATTTTCATCATTAATTCAAATTCATGGACTTGTAAATTCTTAAAATTGAAGGTCTTAGTTAACACTACATATTAATCTTTTGATTTTTAGGTTAATTGCATTTCGTTTTGGTAAAATATTGTAGTAAAAATTTTTAGTAAACGTCATTTTTTTTCTTCAAAAAACGTAGATAACCGAATATCTATGTAATGTATCGATTGTATTTTATTGAATAGTAGTGTTTTACGAAATTCACGAGTCCCAATCGATTTATTATGAAGACTTTGTACGTATTTTTTAGTTTTATTTTTTTAGGGTTAGTAGGTCTTTCACAAAACATAAACTATACTGCCAGGATAACAAGATTTCAAGGTAATGGTTGTGGCAATGACTTTGGATTTAACACTACAGAAGAATATACGGCATATGGATATCATAGAGATAACACAATAGCTGAAATTTCCAGTGGTTGCGTACAAATTGATGATAACGGAGCTTACAATAGAACTGGGACGTTCGCATCTAGAACTAGAAACAATGTTCCAGCTACACAAATAATTGGAAGAATAGATGCATGGGAAGATGATTCAGGTTCTAGATGTACCTATCAATCAGGCGATGACTGTAGAACTCAACAAACAAGCACATTCAACCTTACACCAGTAGAGTATCAGAATACAATTAGTAATCAAACAGTAGGTAATGCAGATCATCGAATGAATCTTTATTACTCTTATATATATTCTACGACTTCATTAACTTTGGCAACTGAAAACACTCAATCTACTTTAAATGGTGGTGGTACTCGACCTTTTTGGGGATCATTAGGTAGTTGGGCTTTTAGTGGTAATGATTGTGCAGCTTCTGGTACCATAACACATAATCAAACTTCTTCCTTTAGTACTACAGTCTCTTGTCGATCGCAGGTAAGTTTTAGATGGCGTGTGAGTAGTGAGGCAAATTATGATTTTCTCGAAGTATATGTTAATGGTGTAAGAAGGCAACGTATAAGCGGCACAGTAGGATGGACATTGGTTACTTTACCGCTTGACTATGGAAATAATACTATAGAATGGCGCTATGTTAAGGATGGAAGTGTTTCAGTAGGAGAGGATCGCGGATTCGTTGATCAAATAAGCTTTACAGACGCTACTAGTTTGAATGCAGGAACGATTACAGGAGCTTCTTCTTATAATATAATTGCTAACACCGTGAACTTAAGTTCAACAAGTAACGCCGAAGCCTACAGTACCTCTGTTAATTATCAATGGCAGTGGAGTAACAATGGAGTTACGGGATGGGTAAATGTAGCAGGAGCATCGTCACTTTCTTATATTCCTCCTACAGGTCTTACCACTACTAGATTTTATAGGCGACGCGCTCAAGATATTTGTGGAAATACTAGTTATTCTAATACTGTGATTATCCAAATACTTCCGCAATTTGTTTACGATTCTGGAAGTTGGGACCCTTATGACCCTGGATTATCAACTCCTATAGCAAGTAATAGTTCGCATTCAGTCATAGTTAGGGAAAACACAACTCAAACTAACTCTTTTACAACAGGAACCTTACTTATAGATCCATTAGTTACCCTTACTACTTCTGGTGATGTAGGTATTGAGGTCACTGGACCTGTAAATCTTAATGGAGTATTAGATTTAGGATTAGATGGACAATTTGTACAAACTAACAGTTCAGTTTTAAATGTAGGGGCAAGTGGTGAATTGAGAAAATGGCGAGAAGGAAATCCTAACTTGTATAGGTATACTTATTGGGGTAGTCCTGTCTCAAATACTGGTTCATCTAGTAATGCAGGTTTTGATGTTTCAACTGTTATGAAAGATGGAACTACAGGAATCCCTCGAGATTTAAGTTTTACAAATACAAACACTCCAGATGGAATACCTGGTGATGCTACTAACGCAGCTACCATCTCAGGAAGATGGCTTTATGCTTTTAGGGATCAACCTGGGAATTATTCAAACTGGGAACAAATTTCACCGTCAACCAGTTTACTTGCTGGAGAAGGATTCACAATGAAAGGGACACATCTTTCCACAGGAGTACAACCTTTTATATTTCAAGGTATTCCAAATAACGGTAATATTAATTTGCCGATTACAGTTGGAAATATTTATTTAATTTCGAATCCATATCCTAGTGCTATTGATACTCATCAATTCTTGTTAGATAATCCAGACTTGGACGGTACTGTTTATTTTTGGGAACATTATGGAGGCAATTCTCACCTTTTAGCCGAATACCAAGGCGGATATGCAACCTATAATTTTTCAGGTGGTGTAGGTGCTCCATCCATTGCCACTCCGGCTAATGGTGTTTCAACATCAGGAACTGCAACTAAAACGCCAGGACGTTACATCCCAGTTGCGCAAGGATTTTTTGTAGAAACCGTTGGTAGCAATCCCATTAATTTTAATAATAATCAAAGAATTTTTGTCACAGAAACTTCTGGTCAAAGCGTATTTGTCAAAGCTGGTGGGACAGCCACTCTAGGTCCTCAACAACAGGATATAAGATCAAAAATTAGATTAGGATTTACTGGACTTTCAGGTGGGCACAGACAGTTATTATTAACAGTTGATCCATTATCATCAGATGGTGTTGATAAATATTATGATGGAAAAGCCTATGAATGGCTGTCAAATGACATGGCATTTGATTTAAATGGAGAGAACTATATGATTCAAGGTGTACCTAATATCGATAATAGTGATAGCTTACCTCTAATTGTAGAAATTAATGACGCAGGTAATTATACCATCGGAATCGATGAGCTTGAAAATTGGGATAGTAATCAAGATATTTATTTGTTCGATAGCTTACTCAATAATTATCATGATTTACGAAATGCAAGCGCAAACATACAATTAAATGCTGGTCAATATATAGGACGCTTTTCTATAAAATTTGAAAATACGACTCTTTCAATTGATGATTTTAATTCAATCAATGACATCCTTTCAATTTATCAGCCGTATGGTGAACAAAAAATTGTAATTCAATTACTAGATGACAATTATCAATTAGAGTCTGTAAACCTTTTGGATATCAATGGAAAAGCTATCGTTAACGTGAATTCTTCCACTTTAAAGAACAGCAGTCAGAATTGGGAAATAACCACTGCTAATATGGCAACCAGTACTTATATCCTTCAATTGAAGGTAAATGGTCGTTACTACACAGAAAAAGTAATTATCAATTAAACCTACGCATATATTTATTTGAGAAATTATCAGAGTTGGTTTAATTTAGCTTTATGTCATGTTATTCATTTAAAGGTCATATCCCAGTAGTTCACGAGAGTAGTTTTATTCATCCTCAAGCAACTGTCATAGGCAATGTTATCATAGGTAAAAATTGTTACGTAGGCCCTAGTGCGGTAATACGTGGTGACTGGGGTGAAATCATTTTGGAAGATGGTGTTAACGTACAAGAAAATTGTACGGTGCACATGTTTCCTGGTAAAAGTATCCGCTTTCGCGAAAGCGCACATGTAGGACACGGCGCAGTTATTCATGGAGCTAATTTAGGTCGTAATTGCTTAATTGGAATGAATAGTGTCATCATGGATGATGCTGTCATAGGCGATGAATGTATAGTAGGAGCTATGAGTTTTGTAAAGGCAGAATCTATTTTTGAACCGCGTAGTTTGATTGTCGGTAATCCTGCAAAAAAAATCAAAGACGTTAGTGATCAAATGATAGATTGGAAAACCGCAGGAACTAGATTATACCAGCAATTGCCAAATGACTGTCACGATACGATGCGACAAGTAGAACCTTTAAGAGAATTACCTAAAAATAGACCTGTTCAAGAGGACTTTTATAAAACACTTCACGAGATTAAAAAATCATAATACTAAATCAGCCATACAGGCTATTCTATAATTCCTAAAAAGAAGCACTTATTAACTCTATATACTTGTGTAACTTTGCATTTACCAATTAGCTACTAATGAGTTTTTTCAAAAAGATATTCAATAAAGAAAAAAAAGAAACTTTAGACAAAGGTCTTGAGAAATCAAAATCCAGTTTCTTTGATAAATTAGGTAAAGCCGTTGCAGGTAAGTCAAAGGTAGATGAGGATGTTCTAGATGATCTAGAAGATGTACTTATATCTAGTGATGTAGGCGTGGCGACTACGGTAAAAATAATTGATCGTATTGAAGAACGAGTAGCTAGAGATAAGTACCTAGGCACCTCAGAACTTAATTCAATCCTGCGAGAAGAAATCGCTGGATTAATGAGCGAGGTCAATTATGGTGATGCCATAGACTTCACTATTCCAAACACTGATGGTCCATATGTTATCATGATTGTTGGAGTTAATGGTGTAGGGAAAACCACTACAATCGGAAAACTGGCACACCAGTTTAAACAAAAAGGCAAAAAGGTCGTACTAGGAGCAGGAGATACATTTAGAGCTGCTGCAGTCGATCAATTAGATATTTGGGCAAATAGAGTAGGAGTAGAGATTGTAAAACAAGCGATGGGTAGTGATCCTGCTAGTGTTGCTTTTGATACCCTACAAAGTGCCGTAGCTCAAAATGCTGATGTGGTTTTACTAGATACCGCTGGACGACTGCACAATAAGGTCAACCTGATGAACGAGCTCAGTAAAATTAAACGAGTTATGCAAAAGGTGCTGCCTAATGCGCCTCACGACGTCATGCTCGTCTTAGACGGGTCAACCGGTCAAAATGCTTTTGAGCAGGCAAAACAATTCACCGCTGCTACCGAGGTTACTTCACTTGCTGTTACCAAATTAGATGGTACTGCAAAAGGTGGTGTGGTAATAGGTATTTCAGATCAATTTCAAATACCCGTGCGCTATATAGGTGTAGGTGAAGGCATGGATGATTTACAAGTCTTCAATAAAGTTGAGTTTGTAGATAGCTTCTTTAAACAGTAACTACATTCAAAACATCTTGTTTATCGATAGTTTGCTATTTTTAAGCAAATTTTCAAAGATGAGGTATTTTTCAATTTTCTTTTTGGCTGTGCTTGCAGCGTGTCAATCCACTGATGTAAGCAAGAAAAAAGATGATTTCAGAGAATTTAAAGTAATTGATAGTCAGTATATTTCAAAACAAGACGTATTTGAAGGTGTGCTGGATGAGGTATTACGCTTTCGCGAAAGCGAAATAGGGAAGAAGTCCTCTATATTGATAGGTCCATACGTCCTTGAAAAATCAATTCCTGAAATTCATACTGCCATCGCAGAAGGAAAGTTTACCTATGAACAACTTACACTGTATTATTTAAGTCGTATTTACGAGTACGACCGTCTTAATAAAAAAGCGATCAATTCCGTAATCCGAATTAATCCTGAGGCTATCGAGCAAGCAAAAAAGGCAGACTCTCAATTAAAGGATAAAGGAACCGCGCTAGATATTCAATATAGTATGTGGGGTATTCCTGTTCTAGTTAAGGATAACATCAATGTATCGGGAATTGCCACTACAGCTGGTGCAGTTGCATTGCTTGAAAATGACGCACGAGATGCAAAAATTATTACAAGACTTAAGGAAGAAGGTGCGGTTATTCTAGGTAAAGCAAACCTGAGTGAATGGGCCTATTACTTTTGCGGTGATTGTCCTAGTGGTTGGAGCGCCGTTGGTGGACAAACATTAAATCCATATGGGCCTAGAAAATTTGATACAGGTGGATCAAGTAGTGGTAGTGGCGCTAGCGTTGCTGCAAATTTTGCAGCGGTTGCAATAGGCTCTGAAACGGCAGGAAGTATATTATCACCATCCTCGCAACACGCGCTCGTGGGATACAAACCTACAGTAGGAACACTAAGCGGAAGCGGTATTGTACCTATTTCTAGTTATTTAGATACTGCCGGTCCTATGGCCAAGAATGTCATGGACAATGCAATCCTACTTAATGCTATGACTCAAAATGTAGAAGTAATATCTAAAAAGGAAATCGCTGGATTATATGAATCTAGTTTAAAAGGAAAACGTTTTGGTGTTTTTGCTGGCTTTCAAGAAAACTCATTGTTTTCACAGGCTATTAAGAATATAGAGAGTTTAGGGGCAACTGTAGTGGTTCTAGAAGAAAAGGATGTTTCATTAGACGGTTTTATAAGCTTACTTGATCAGGATATGAAACGGGATTTGCCTAACTATTTTACGGGATATGCAAACCAATCGTATCGTGGATATGATTTAGAACGCTTAGTGAATTTTAATAAAATCGACTCGGTAAAAACCATGCCTTATGGTCAACGTTTATTCGATAATATGATCAAAAGAGATTTAATGAGTGAGGAAGAATTACAAAGTCTTAAAAGAAAGCTTACCACGGCAACTCAAGATTACTTTTATTATTATACAAGAAAAAATAACCTCGATGGTTTTCTTTCCATTAATAATTACACTGCGGCACAAGCAGCTGTAGCATTTTTTCCTGCCATGACAGTTTCTATGGGATATGACGACTCAGGACAACCATACGGTTTAACATTTATTGCACCTACCGAAGAGGATGCCTTGTTGTTCAAGTGGGCAGCAGCTTATGAAAAAGCAACCAACCATAGACAAGCGCCCAAAGGTTATTAATTGAAATATATGAGTCAAGAAAATCAATCTGTTTTATTTACTCCAAAAGGATTAAATATAACTACCAAAATAGTAGCTTTTTACGCTGCATTTTATATAGTTACTTCCATAGTTCCTTTTTTAACGGGCGAAAGAGAGTCCAACGTACTCATGCCAGATAACTTATACACACCAGTATATTTTATAGCTGCAATTCACGCTGTTGTTTTACTTATTAGTGTAGTAACTTTATGGCTTAAGAAACAATCTTGGGTGGTTACATTATTTCTTATTGCGGTAATTCTAGCTTGTAGATTTGCGTATCAAGAAATTGCAAATTGGGTTTACGCCACTTTTTGATTAATTCTATAAAACATATACTAATATTTATAGGATTCCTATGTCTGTTTTCTCAATCACCTGATTATAGACAACAAACTATTGAATTTAGAAAAAAGCAAAATGCAATTTTTAAATCTGGTGATAAATCACCATTATCACAGGATGATAAAAAGGAATTTGTTGCGTTGAAATACTACCCTTACGACCCGGAATATGTAGTTGAGGCAAATTTCACTCCTGTTGACGAGGATTCCACCATTCAAGTAACCACAACAATGAATCAAGTAAGTGATTATGAAAAGTACGGTTATTTAGATTTTAATTTAAAAGGAGAGAGTTATAGGTTGCTAGTCATGTATGGGCCACAATATCGCAATCATCCTGAATATCACAATTTTTTGTCTCTTTATTTTACTGATCAAACTAATGGTGATGAAACCTATGAGGTTGGAAGGTACTTGGAATTAAGAGCTCCATTAAAGAAAAAGGTTGTTCTCAATTTTAACAATACGTACAATCCTTATTGCGCTTATAGGTATGGATATTCTTGTCCTATTCCGCCTAAAGAAAACCATTTAAACACCAAACTACAGGCAGGAGTGAAAAAGGGAATTTTGAAAAAGAAAAGGTTTTAAAATAGATATCCTAGACCAATTGTAAACTCCTCAAATCGTTCCAGGTGCTGGTAATTAATGCTTGCGGTAAAATATTCTTCTCCGATTTTGATACTTCTTGAAAATTGAGTAGAAAATATGTTAGTACTTTTAAAGTAATCGTAGTTTGTATAGTGTCCGATACCTAAAAACAATTCTCCAGCCAAACCAACTCCAACTCCAACCTCTTTAAAATTATTAAGATTATTTGAGTAATCCACATAGGGTAATCTTATATATAAGCTGTGGTTTTTGAATATAGATGAATTCTTCGGAAACCCTAGGGTTAGACTGTGGTAATTGAATTGTAAAGATTCATTACGGAATAATTTTGAGTCTAAATCAATAAACTGATAGTAAGGATCGGTTCTTGAAGATGTTTTTATATAAGTACTAATAAACCCATTTATAAAGAGTCCATTTTCAAAATCACTACCCAAGGACATACCAAAGTTTACTTTTGGAATGAATTGATAATAATCCTGATAGGAGACTCCAATTAATTCGTTATTAATTAGTTTAAATAAACTAATTTTTTGATTGGTGCGATACAATCCACATTCTATCACTATTTCTTCAGAGCTGCTAATTAATATTACGTTTATAATATTCAATAACCCTACTTTAACCTCTTGACTCTCATAACCTACATAACTAAAAACCAAAACATCGCCATCATTGACCATGATGGAGTAAAATCCATCAAAATTTGTCGTACTATATCTTTCTGTTCCTTTTACAGTTATGATTGCACCACCTATCGGGCCATCAGGATCACTAATTACACCAGTGACAGTTCGATTTTGTGCAGTTGTCATACCAGTGAAAATTAGCAATAGAAAAGTGAGAAGAAGATACCGCATATATTATTAAAGATAACTAAATAACAACAATTTTATCCTATAATTTACTTTAACAACATATCCATTACTTCATCGTATTTTTGCAGCCGATATGAGAACAAAGTCAAGAAAGAAAAATAGGATTAATGTTGTAACATTAGGATGTTCCAAAAACGTTTACGATAGTGAGGTTTTAATGGGGCAACTTAAAGCGAGTGGAAAGGATGTCGTTCACGAAGAAGAAGGTAATGTAGTGGTAATTAATACTTGTGGTTTTATTGATAATGCCAAAGAAGAATCTGTTAATACCATACTTGAATTTGTTGAGCGTAAAAATCGTGGTGAGGTGGATCAGGTATTTGTCTCTGGATGTTTGTCAGAAAGATATAAACCAGATCTAGAAAAGGAAATACCAGATGTTGATCAATATTTTGGAACAACCGAACTTCCATCACTTCTCAAAGCACTTGGTGCAGACTATAAACACGAGCTTATAGGAGAGCGAGTGACTACTACACCAAAAAACTACGCCTATTTTAAAATTGCCGAAGGTTGCGATAGACCATGTTCTTTTTGTGCTATACCTTTGATGAGAGGTAAGCATAGAAGTACACCAATTGAGAATTTGGTAATCGAGGCAGAAAAGCTAGCTGCATCGGGTGTTAAAGAGCTCATTCTAATTGCTCAAGATCTAACTTATTACGGCCTTGATTTATACAAAGAGCGCAAACTGGCAGACCTTTTACGCGCTTTGGTAAAAGTAGATGGTATCGAGTGGATTCGCCTTCATTACGCCTTTCCTACAGGTTTTCCTATGGATGTTCTTGACGTTATGAATCAAGAACCTAAAGTTTGTTTTTATTTAGACATTCCACTTCAACACATTTCTACAAAGCTGTTGAAGTCCATGCGTCGTGGTACTACTTATGAGAAGACTAATGCGTTGTTGTCACGCTTTCGCAAAAGCGCACCCAATATGGCAATTAGAACTACTTTAATAGTAGGTTATCCAGGAGAGACAGAAGAGGATTTTCAGCTGTTGAAGGATTGGGTAAAAGAACAAAGATTTGAACGACTAGGCTGTTTTACCTATTCTCATGAAGAAAATACACATGCTTATCAATTAGAGGATGATGTACCTGAAGAGGTTAAACAGGAAAGAGCCAATGAAATTATGGAAATTCAATCTCAAATTTCGTGGGAACTTAATCAAGAAAAGATAGGTCAAGTTTTTAAGGTCATGATTGATCGTAAACGAGGTAATTATTTTGTGGGTCGTACCGAGTTTGATAGTCCAGATGTTGATAATGAGGTACTCATTGAGGCTGCAGATCATTATTTGTCTGTAGGTAGTTTTGTTAATGTGAAAATTACGGCTGCTCAAGACTTTGACCTTTATGGAGAGCCTATGTCTTAAAAATAAATCATGGAACTTAAATTTGTAACAGCTCAATCATCTGACTTTCCAGTTGTGGTCGAATTGTTACAAAAAGCGGCACGTCACCTTAAAGAATCAGGTGTTGATCAATGGAGCTATTGGTTACAACCACCAGAGGATAAACTTCAATGGGTGCAACAAGGAGTTAATGCTGCCGAATTTACCTTAGTCTATTCTCATTCAATTCTAGTAGGGATGTTCCGATTAATGAAGGAGGACATTCCTTATTGGGGAAAACAAGATATCGCCGCATTCTATATTCATTCGTTTGTGATTCATCCAGATTATACGGGAAATCGTATAGGTGTTAAATTGATGAAAGCTATAGAAAAAATGGCTGCTAGTCATAGAATAGGTATACTTAGGTTGGATTGTCTAGCTAACAATGAAAAACTATGTTCTTATTATAAAGGTATGGGATTTAAGCCAGTAGGAACAGTCCACATGCCACACTCTACTAATCAATTGTTTGAAAAACACCTTTAATTGCCCTTACAATAAAAATCATGGACTTTTTCCTGTTCACAATATTTTAAACGGTTAAGAACTTTAGAGCTGATGGTTTTATTTTGAGTAAAGAAATTAATTAATCTGAAAATTGAAGTCTCATTGAATTTCATAATGTTATTGTTTTTTAAATACATTACAAAGTTCTTTTATGATTTACCTTAGTTATAGGTTATTATTTCCTGATTTCAGGTATAAATGTCCTATGATTTGATTTCAAGACTGTAGTATTTGCTTGTAGTATCTGTACACAATCCATCACCTTCATACGATTCGTCCCAAAACTCAGGTTCTACGTATAGTTCAACCTCAATAGAATAGCGGCCAGGTTGTGATGGAGTGCCAAAAAGGACCAACTCTCTTCCGTAAACTTCGTAATCCATTCCAGCAGGTAAATGATGAACAGTAAAATAGTAGTAATAGCCGTTGTCGTTAGGATTATTATCAATTTCGGCATTCAAACTGTCTTCGTAATATGAATCTACAACGCCTGTTGAAAGTTTTGTATCATTAAGTTGCGGTTTTGCACCCCAAATGTCGCAATCGTTTATGATGTTACACGAGACTGTAGTAATAGCTAAAATTAAAATTAACAGCAGCTTTTTCATATTCTTATTTGATATCGTGAAATGACATCAAATTTTAGACCAAACTCTAATAAATACTACCGTCTGGATTTACTAATTCACCAGAATTATTTTTCAAAATAAGAATGGAGTTTTTTAATTGCCATTTAATAGGCTGGCCCTTAATGTTTATAGAACCAGAATGCGAATTTTTTGTAATACTTTTTTCTAGTGATAAGATTACCTTACCCAATGAGTTATAAATGTCGGTTCGGTTTTTATAACTGCGATAAAAGCTTTGATCCCCATTAATGATTAGTGTGCCTTCGGAAAGTGCTATCTTATTTTCATCTACTTTTTGAGTTACAACCTCATCCTTATTTTCTACAACAAGTTCTTGTAGTTTTTCTAGACCAACCATTCTTTCTTCATAGCTTTTGTCAATCTCCATAAGGGCTTGCTCGCTTAGGTCTCTTTCTCGTTGAATTCTTTCTAACTCTTTTTTAAGTTCTTGTTCTTTTAATTTGTTTTGTATGGCTTGTGCTTTTCTTTTTTCTTCTTCAATTAATGCTAGCTTTTCTTCTTGAGTAAGTTTAAGTTGCGCAATTTGGTCTCGTTGTATTGCGGCACTGTCTTGCTTTATTTGAACCAGTTCTCTACGCATTTCTTCTTCTTTTTGTAACCTTTCTTTTTCGGTTCTGAAAGCTTCTTTTCTACTTTCTTTAATAGCGGCAATTGTTTCTTTAGTTTCTTTAATCTTTTGATCTCTCAATTCGCTTTGTCGTTGTAGTTTTTCTCTTTCTTTTCTTATAGAATCCAGTCTTCTTTGCTCGATTAAGTTTTTATTTTTTATTGCCTCAATTTGCTGTTTGAGAAGCTCTTTATCGTTATTGATTTTATCTAATCTTGCTGCTTCCAGTTCTTTTTTACGTTCTAGTTTTTCGGTTTCGACCTTTTTAAGGCGATTCAATTTTTTTGCAGCAGCAATTGAATCTAATTCGTTCTTTTTAATTCTTTGCTCTTGTAAACGCTCTTGCATTTCCTCTTGCCTTTTAAGGATAGCTGCTTTCTTTTTCTCTCTTGCAATACTTGCTCGGTCTCGAGCTGCTTGTTGTTTAAGTTCTTGTTTAGTTCTTATGCTTGTTGACTCAGTAGATGTATGGTTTGAAGCTGTTGAGGTATTTTGATCTATTTGGATTGTAGGTTCTTTTATTGGTGGATTGCAAGTTCCTGCAGTTAACAGTTCATCCTTTTTACTGTCTATCTTAATACATATGTCTGCTATACCGTTTTGACTTGATAAATTGAATGATTTTTCATTATTCAATTTATCACTAAAGTATAGGCCTAATTCAGTAGTTGTTCCACTTGTACGCTTATAGGATGTGATTCTTGTAGAGATATTGTGTTCTTTCTTAAGTTTTTTGATTAACTCAAATAAGGTTACACGATCGGTACTTTTATCTATTTTATAGATTAATTCAGAAACGTTTTTTGATTCATTGCTCGCAGAATAAAGGTTGCAATGAAATAAGAAACATGATAAAAAAAGTGCCCACTTACATTTCCCTAATAATGCTTTCATGAGAGGTTGATTATAAGTGGTTAAAGTTACATAAAAAATGACAGGCTTTCCAAAAGCTAATTTGTTGTAGTTGAGAAAGTTTATCTATTAAAAATGACTTTTATCTAATAGATTTAAATCTCCAGAGTTATAAATGGTTATTCATAAACTTTCAAGTCAATAATAATCTATTTTTCCAACTTCTTAATTAACCATAAGTTTAATACATGTATGCTTTGTTAATAGGCTTAAAAGTTTACTTTTGTTTATTCATATTTTGTACTTATGATTAATATTACATTACCAGACGGTAGTATCAAACAAATGGAGAGCGGCTCAACACCTATGGATGTCGCAATGAGTATTTCTCAAGGATTAGCGCGCAATGTTATTAGTGCTAGCTACAATGGGAAAAAAGTAGAAACAAAAACACAGCTTACCGAAGATGGAGATCTAATTCTTTACACTTTTAAAGATAAGGAAGGTAAAGAAGCCTTTTGGCATTCAACCTCACATGTTATGGCTCAGGCTATTGAAGAATTGTTTCCTGGAGTGAGTTTAACAATAGGGCCAGCTATAGATAATGGATTTTACTACGATATAGACTTTAAAGAGCACAGTATTTCTGAAAGTGATATTCCAAAAATTGAGGCTAAAATGTTGGAAATCGCACGAGGTAAACATGAGTTTGAAATGCGCAGTGTTTCAAAAGAAGATGCGCTAGATTTCTACAAAAAACAAAATAACGAGTATAAGGTAGAACTTATAGAGAACCTTGAGGACGGGACGATTACCTTTTGTGATCACGATTCATTTACTGATTTGTGTCGCGGTGGTCACATTCCTAATACAGGAATAATTAAAGCTGTTAAAGTCATGTCTATTGCTGGTGCATACTGGCGTGGTGATGAAAATAATACACAACTTACGAGAGTTTATGGTATTTCTTTTCCTAAACAAAAGGACCTTAAAGAATATCTAGAATTACTTGAAGAAGCAAAAAAACGTGACCATAGGAAATTAGGTAAGGAATTACAGTTATTTACTTTCTCACAGCGAGTAGGTCAAGGTCTTCCTTTATGGTTGCCAAAAGGTGCTGCATTACGTGAGCGATTAGAGAACTTCCTAAAAGCAGCTCAAAAGAAAGCTGGTTATGAAATGGTGGTAAGTCCTCATATAGGCTCAAAAGAATTATACGTAACGTCAGGACATTATGCTAAATATGGTGAAGATAGTTTTCAGCCTATTACTACACCAGCTGATGATGAAGAGTTTCTTCTTAAACCGATGAACTGCCCTCATCATTGTGAAATTTATAAAAGTACACAATGGTCATACCGAGATTTACCAAAACGCTTTGCTGAGTTTGGGACTGTTTATCGTTATGAGCAAAGTGGTGAGCTACATGGTCTTACTCGAGTACGTGGATTTACTCAAGATGACGCTCACATCTTTTGTATGCCAGAACAACTAGATGAAGAGTTTAAAGCAGTTATAGATTTAGTATTATACGTTTTTGGTTCGTTAGGATTTGAAAATTTCACCGCACAAGTGAGTGTAAGAGATCCGCAAAAACCAGAAAAATATATAGGCGACGTTAATAACTGGGAAATTGCAGAAAACGCGATCATCAGCGCGGCACGAGATAAAGGTTTAGATTATGTCATTGAAGAAGGTGAAGCTGCTTTCTATGGTCCTAAACTTGATTTTATGGTAAAAGATGCTCTAGGCCGTAGCTGGCAGTTAGGAACTATACAAGTAGATTACAATTTGCCAGAAAGATTTGATCTGTCTTATAAAGGAGCTGACAATGAGTCACATCGACCAGTGATGATTCACCGTGCGCCATTTGGATCAATGGAGCGCTTTATCGCAATTTTACTAGAGCACACAGGTGGTAACTTCCCATTATGGCTTATGCCAGAGCAATGTACTATACTGTCTCTCAGTGAGAAATATGAAAATTATGCAAAAAAGGTAGCAGATTCTCTAGGAAATTACGAAATTCGCACTATTGTTGATAATCGTGCAGAGACCATGGGTAAAAAAATCCGTGAGGCCGAAATGAATAAAATCCCTTACATGATCATTGTTGGGGAACAAGAAGAAAAGAATGGCACTATTTCTGTACGTAAACATGGTGGAGACGATTTAGGTAGTATGGATGTTTCCGCTTTCGCGAAAGCGATACAAGAAGAAATCGATGCTACCATGAAAAAATTTGAAGTTTAATTAAAATTATATAGCCATAGCAATACGTAGACGCAGAAGCCGCGGACCGGCTCGAATTATTAAAGAAGATAAGCACGCAATTAATGAGAAAATTCGTGCAAGAAAAGTTAGATTAGTAGGTCAAGGTGAACCTAGAGTAATGGACACCCGTGACGCATTGAAAGAAGCGCGCGAGCAAGAACTAGATCTTGTTGAGATTTCTCCTAACGCAGAACCGCCAGTAGTTAAAATTCTTGACTACAAGAAATTTGTTTATGAACAAAAGAAGCGTGAAAAAGCCATGAAGGCAAACGCAAGTAAGGTGGTTATTAAGGAAATACGTTTCGGTCCTAATACAGATGATCACGATTATGAGTTCAAGAAAAAACACGCCGAGAAGTTTTTGAAAGAAGGAGCTAAATTAAAGGCCTATGTTTTCTTTAAAGGACGTTCTATAATCTATAAAGATCAAGGTGAAATATTGTTGCTTAGACTTGCTCAAGATCTTGAAGATCTAGGTAAAGTAGAACAAATGCCTAAAATGGAAGGTAAACGTATGAATATGTTTATCGCTCCTAAGAAAAAATAAGACGAACTTTTTGCTTGATCGCATTAATAATTCAAGGAAAAATAATATTTTTGCAGTCCTCTTAAAAGAGGGCTGTTTTTTTATGGTCGTTTTTTAAGTGGAAATGCGAGAAATTAAAAAAGGAAATTATGCCTAAAATGAAAACTAAATCTAGTGCAAAGAAGCGTTTTAAGCTTACTGGTACTGGAAAGATCAAAAGAAAGCACGCTTTTAAAAGTCACATCCTGACAAAGAAAAGCAAGAAAAGAAAGTTAGCTCTTACTCACGATACACTTGTGCACAAGAGTGATGAAAACAATATCAAGTTACAACTTAATCTTAAGTAAGCTGTAGACCTTGATGGTTTATTAATTAATAAAAACCCAATAGTTAGGCTTTTAAAAGTGCTGTTCAAACAGTCGCCTACTATTAAAAAATTAAAATTATGCCTAGATCAGTAAATGCTGTAGCTCGTAGAGCTCGTAGAAAAAAAGTCCTTAAGCAGGCAAAAGGTTACTTCGGACGTCGTAAAAACGTTTGGACAGTAGCAAAGAATGCGGTTGAGAAAGCAATGTCTTACTCTTACCGTGATAGAAGAAATAAAAAGAGAACTTTCCGTCGTTTATGGATCACTCGTATCAATGCAGGTGCTCGTTTACATGGAATGAGTTATTCTCAATTTATGGGTGCTGTAAAGAAAAACGATATAGAACTTAATCGTAAGGTTCTTGCAGACCTAGCAATGAATAATCCAGAGGCTTTTAAAGCTATCGTGGAAAAAGTAAAATAAGGTGTAACCACCTCTCGCATCAAATTAAATCCCGATCTGATATCAGATCGGGATTTTTTTTTAGCGCGTTTTAATTTACTTGTCCTAGCGTTTTTGTGAAGATCCTTATTTAGGTTCCTTTCTTCATAAATGATATACTCTTTTACGCAACCTTTTAAGGAAATGTGGATCTATTCTAAAAACGCAACCATGAAAAAATTACTATCACTTTTAATTATTACACTATTTTTTGTGATTTCTTGTGAGGATCAAGGAATGTTTTACAATGACTCGTCATTCCCAGAACCATTTTCAGGCGATCAGTATAATGAAGTTACAGAAAATCCTTTTCTTGACGTTACTGAATTTCCAATTTCTACATTCTCAATAGATGCCGACGGTGGATCTTATTCTAATGTAAGGCGCTTTTTACAGCAGGAAGCGGTTTTGCCACCTGTTAATGCTGTGCGCACTGAAGAAATCATTAATTATTTTGATATGAATTATGATGATGATTTTTCAACTAGTCCTATAACTATAAATGGAGAGATTACAAGCTGTCCATGGACAAATGGACATAAGCTTGCTAGAATAGGTATAAAAGGAAAGGATATTGATCTTACAACCGTTGCAGGTAGTAATTATGTTTTTTTAATTGATGTCTCAGGAAGTATGTCTTCGCCAGATAAACTTGGTTTGCTTAAATCTGGGTTTAAATTTTTGGTGGATGAACTCAATGATGATGATATTGTTTCAATTGTTACTTATGCTGGTGCAGATAGGGTGGTTTTAGATGGCGCTCCAGGAAGTGATAAAATAAGAATAAAACAAGCTATTGACGATTTAGGTTTTGGTGGTGGAACTGCAGGTGCAAGAGGTATCATTACGGCTTATGAAATAGCACAATCCTATTATATAAATAATGGAAATAATAGAGTGATTCTAGGTACCGATGGTGATTTTAATATTGGAGTATCTGATCAAGAAGGTCTTATTGAACTTATAGAAGATAAAAAAGAATCAGGTGTCTTTCTAACAGCTTTAGGTGTAGGTAGAGGAAATTTAAATGAAGGAACCTTAGAGCAATTGGCTAATAAAGGAAATGGGACCTATGAATATATTGACAAAACAGAACAGTTGCTGAAAGTTTTTGTTCACGAACGAAACAAATTTTTTACCGCTGCTCAGGATGTAAAAATTCAAGTAGAATTTTCTCCAACTGAAGTGCAAAGTTATCGACTTATTGGATATGCAAACAGATTGCTACAAGATGATCAGTTTGAGGATGACGAGGAAGATGCTGGGGAAATAGGTCGCGGGCAATCCATTACCGCCTTTTATGAGATTGTACCTGCATCAACAGCAGGAAGTGCTAATCAACCTAGTCTCAAGGTTAATCTAAGATATAAAGAGCCAGTTAACTTAACCAGCAATTTACTAGTGGAAGAACTCTTAGATTCTAATCTTGATTTTAATGCGAGCTCATCACAGCAAAAATTAGGTGCTGCTGCAGCTAGTTTTGGAATGAATCTTAGGAACTCTAGCTATAAAGGCAGTTTCAATTACGGTGATATAGAACAGGTTTTACAGTCGGTACAATTGAGTGATCCACATGGATACATTCAAGAGTTTAAAGAGCTTGTTCAACTTGCTGATAGACTTTAATGGTATAGAGTTTATATTAGGTTATCAATGAAAAAGGGATGCAAGCACAGCATCCCTTATTTTTGTACAATAATTACTACTTAATTGTATTCTTAGATGATGTGAAATTATAGAATAGAGTAGGATAGAAGTGCTAATTAAACAGTAATCTCGTAATAAAGTTGTGTGAATTTTTAAGAGTTTAATAAGTTAACTAAACTTATCTCTAGAACAAGTAAGCATAACTTATTTGAAATCCTGAACTGTTATGACCGCTATTGGGAAATTTTAAACCTGCATTTGAGGTATGTCTTAAGCTATAGGTTATAATAAATTCATGCTCATCTACTTGATATTGTGTTCCAATACTCAAAACATCTGAAAAAGAAAAACCTCGTTTCAGTCTTTCGGTAGTTTGTGTGCCATACATAGGACCTATACGAATTTGAATAAATGGTTTTATTTCGAAATTCCAGTTGTAAACTGTTTTCAGTCCTGCATGTGCTACGTATTCGTTAAATGATCTTGCCTGTGTGAATCGATCACGTCTTTCTTGAAAATTTTCTTGATCTGGTGTGATAAAATAAAAATTAAGCAATTGATGATCTACCTGATATAGTGCCGTCTCAATTGAGGTGTGAAAGGTCCATTTGCCACTTTGCCATTGCTGCCATTCATAAAATATGTGAGCCGACTTTGTTTCATAAATATAATCGTTGCTCGTTCCAGGAAAAGATTGCTGTGTGTGCCAACCATATCCGATACCGATTTTCCTGTTTCTAGCCGATTTTTCTGATGAAGTTTCTTGTGCTTGAACCGATATACTTACTATTGAAACAAGTAAGAAAATGAAACTATTAATTAATCTTGTAAACACCACCTAAACTTAAATTAGCATAATGAGCCACACTTAATTGAGATGTGACACTCCATTTATTCCAGTTGTAAGTGGCACCTAGATCAAATCGATAAGACTGTTTAGTTTCACCAAGAGCTATAAGGACCTCGTTAAATAAGTTCAGAAATGTACCTTCACTTCCAGTAAGTCGATAATCAATCCAACTATTTGTATAACCTACACCACTAGAAAATGTCCAATTGTTATAATCCTTACTTGCAATTAATTGGACAATAACAGCATGTGAGTCAATTAAAGCACCATCAATGGTTGTAAGCGCTGTTCCTTGATTTGATTCTATAGTATAAGGGTCAAATATTAAATTAAAATCAAAAAGAGAATAATTGGCTAGAACTGCTAGCTCAAAATCACGATTTGAACCAAAGAAATATTGGCTTAGATTATGTTTAAGCCCAATACCGTATAAACTAAAATTAGATTTATCCAAGGTGATTTTTGGCGCAAATCTTACAAGCAATTCAGTTTCGGCCCATAAGCCTACGTTAGCTTGTAAAAATGGATGTCCTAGTACTTCAGATGATATGCCTTCAAAAACTTGAAGTTCATACTCTTCACCTTCCACGGTAAAATCGAAAAACGTTCGTTGTTCTGGACCTAAGGCTGTAGGAATTTTAGCCTCTGTGCCGCCTCGTATTCTCAAATTGTTGAATTGATCGTTATTTACTGTGAAGAATTGTTTTTTCTCAGGAGCAACTAGCGCATTAGCATGTAGGCCTATGCTCGTCTTAAATTTGGGTAGTGCTTTAGCACTGTAATACCAGGCTGCTCCTGCTTGCGTAACACTGGCTTCGGCTGCTGGTTCAATATACCCATCCAAATAGACAAGTAAATCTTCTAAAACAACTTCAATATCATTTTGAGCTCGTAGTGTTTCCGCTTTCGCGAAAGCGAGAAAAACAATAACTAACGGGACAAATTTTTTCATAGATTGAATTTTAAGGAATTTACCTTATTTGATGTAGGTACTATTAAAACTCCTGACAGACTTCTCTTCAATACGCCATAATAAAAACGGTAAAGAGGTTAAACCACCATAAATGAAATAAACTGCCTTACCTAGTGCCAAATATTTACCTATAAAGAAAAATGTAGTTAAGAACGCCACAGCTCCTATTATAAATCCTATCGAGATGATTAGCTGATTTGTTTCGGCTTTAATCTTTTTAATAGGTGTTGATTGTTGTGTGTGGCAATGACTGCACTGTGATGCAATTGAATCACCGTATTTCATTTTGATTTCAACACGGTCTTTTCCCTTAATCTTTAAATTGAAATGGTTGCCACAACTGGTACACCTTGTGTATAAGTTCATGAAGTTCTTGGTTAACTGGTTTTCAAATATAAATAACTTATTCAAGGTTTTATAAACCTTAAAAAGCGATTACCTTTGCGCCCTTTAAAATACAGCAGTTCACAAGCATGGCTAAAATTTTCAACAACTTTACAAAATCTCCAAAAAACGATATTCTTGCGGGAATTACGGTATCGCTAGCTATGATTCCAGAGGTAGTGGCCTTTGCTTTTGTGGCTGGTATTGATCCATTAGTAGCACTTTCAGGAGCATTTATAATAGGATTAATAACCGCTTTATTTGGTGGTCGTCCTGGTTTAATATCGGGCGCTGCTGGTGCCGTTGCAGTGATATTTGTTGATCTCATTATTAAAGGTCATGAAAAGGGTATGGCCTTTGAAAACCCAGTAGAAAATATGGGTTTTTACTACCTATTTGCCACGGTAATCTTAATGGGTATTATTCAAATAGGAGCAGGTGTTTTTAAGATAGGTAAATTCGTTAGGTTAATACCACATCCAGTAATGATGGGATTTGTGAATGGTCTTGCGGTAGTGATTTTCATGGCCCAAGTAAAGATGTTTTCACATAAAAATCCAGTTGTGGGAGAAGATGGAGTTACGCGATATGTATCCACTTACATGCAAGGAACTGAATTGTGGACGATGATTGCGCTTGTGTTATTAACCATGGGAATTATATGGTTATTACCTAAACTTACTAAAAAGATACCTGCAGCATTAACCGCAATCATAGTTACAACTGCTGTTGTTGTGATAAGCGGTATGGAAGTAAGTACAGTAGGTTCTTACATAATTGAAGGTGGTGGGACAGGTTTAAAGGGTGAATTACCTACTTTTAATACTGATCTTTGGAGCAACTTACCAATCAATTTTAAAACTTTTCAATTCATCCTTCCTTATGCTTTTCTTGCCGCTGCAGTTGGTTTGATTGAATCCTTGATGACCATGAATTTAGTCGATGAACTTACCGAGACACGTGGTAGTGGTAATCGTGAATGTGTGGCGCAAGGTGCAGGTAATATTGTGAGTGGACTTTTCGGAGGAACAGGTGGTTGTGGGATGATTGGTCAAACAGTAATTAATATTAATGCCGGTGGTCGTGGTAGACTTTCTGGGGTTATGATGGCAATTACCTTGTTAACTTTTTTATTGTTTACAGATAAACTAATAGAGCAAGTTCCTATCGCAGCATTGATAGGTGTAATGTTTATGATGGTTATTGACACCTTTGCTTGGTCAAGTTTCAGGATACTTAATAAAATTCCAAAATCTGATGCTGCTGTTCTGATAACAGTATCAGTAGTTACAGTAATTTTTGATCTTGCAATTGCTGTTTTTGTAGGTGTTATTATAAGTGCTCTTGTTTTTGCTTGGGAAAGCGCCAAAAGAATTAGAGCGAGAAAACGTATTGAAGATGATGGAACCAAAGTGTATGAAATTTGGGGCCCATTATTTTTTGGATCAGTGACTGATTTTAATAAGAAATTTGATCCTAAAAATGATCCGCAAAAAATTAAAATAGATTTTATCGAATCTAGGGTTCAGGATCATTCAGGAATTGAAGCATTACGAGAGGTCGTAAATAAATATCAAGCACAAGGAAAAGAAGTGAAGCTGACCCATTTAAGTCCTGAGTGTAAAGAATTACTCATGCGTCGTAATCCTGAATTTGATACTATTATTGAAAGCAGTGTTGAGGATCCACGGTACCATATTGCTACCGATTTATTAGATGCAGAGGTTTAAGGAAGAATATTTTAATCTTCCTCTTTAAAACTTCTCAGGTAGATTTATTTTAATTATTGATTAACACAAAATGCGTGCAATGTATGGCATTGTTGCATGGATTTTCACGTAATAATAATTTGGATAATGCTACGAGAAGTGATTTAAATCAATTGTGTTGAACTCTCATTAACATAATTTTAAGTTTTTAGACTTGAGGCTTACGTTTTAATTCATTGATTAATAAGGGCTTTTGAATTCATGTTAATTCTTGTTTAAACCAGTTATATTCTGCGTTTCAAGTTGAGATTTGCTATTTTTGGGAAAACTACGCAATCGATGGATATCAACTTTAATAAAAACGAAGATCACAATAAATTACTATTAAGTACTCTCAAAAAAAGATTTGCTCAAGTTTCATTAGGCGGTGGGCAAAAACGCATAGATAAGCTTCATGCTAAAGGTAAGCTTACTGCAAGAGAAAGAATCGATTATTTATTGGACGATCCATCCAATGCTATTGAAATAGGAGCCTTTGCTGGTGAAGGAATGTATGAGGAGCATGGTGGTTGTCCTAGCGGTGGAGTAGTCGTTAAAATTGGTCATGTTCAAGGTAAACAAGTCATCGTAGTCGCAAATGACGCTACGGTTAAAGCAGGAGCCTGGTTTCCTATTACGGGTAAGAAGAACCTTAGAGCCCAAGAAATTTCGATTGAAAATAAATTACCGATTATCTATTTAGTAGATAGTGCAGGAGTGTACTTGCCTATGCAAGATGAAATATTCCCAGACAAGGAACATTTTGGTCGCATCTTTCGTAATAATGCAGTTATGAGTAGTATGGGAATCACTCAAATTGCTGCTGTTATGGGTAGCTGTGTTGCTGGTGGCGCTTATTTGCCTATAATGAGTGATGAGGCTCTTATAGTCGATAAAACAGGTAGTATCTTTTTAGCAGGAAGTTATTTGGTTAAAGCAGCCATTGGAGAAAGTATCGATAATGAAACCTTAGGTGGTGCAACTACTCACTGTGAAATAAGCGGTGTAACTGATTATAAGGCTAGCGACGATAAAGATGCCTTAGATAAAATCAAGAATATTTTTGACAAAATTGGAGACTTTGAAAAGGCTGGTTTTAATAGAAAGGAATCGGTAGCGCCTTCTCTGGATCCAGAAGAGTTATTTGGTACGCTTCCGCGAAAGCGTAGTGATCAATATGATATGATGGATATCATCAATCGTATGATCGATGCCGATACATTTGAAGAATATAAATCTGGCTATGGCCAAACCATCGTAACTGGATATGCTAGAATTGATGGATGGGCAGTTGGTATAGTGGCTAACCAAAGGAAAATTGTAAAAACCAAAAAAGGTGAAATGCAATTTGGTGGTGTAATCTATAGTGATAGCGCTGATAAGGCAACCCGTTTTATTGCCAACTGTAACCAAAAGAAAATACCTTTAGTGTTCTTACAAGACGTGACTGGCTTTATGGTAGGTTCCAAGTCAGAACACGGTGGGATCATAAAAGACGGTGCTAAGATGGTAAATGCTGTTTCAAATAGTGTGGTGCCTAAATTCACTGTAGTAGTAGGAAACAGTTATGGTGCTGGTAATTATGCTATGTGCGGTAAAGCCTATGATCCTAGATTAATCGTTGCGTGGCCTAGCGCAGAGCTTGCAGTAATGTCTGGAAATAGCGCTGCCAAAGTTCTCATGCAAATTGAAAAAGCATCGCTAGAAAAATCGGGTGAGAAACTAAGTGAAGCAGATGAAAAAGCCTTGTTTGACAAAATCAAAAATAGATATGACGATCAGGTTTCTCCTTATTACGCAGCTGCAAGGTTATGGACTGATGCTATTATAGATCCGCGCGATACACGCAAGTGGATTTCTATGGGAATAGAAGCCGCAAATCATGCACCTATTGAAAAGGATTTTAATCTTGGGGTGATACAGACTTAATTATAATATTGCTACATGATCTGTAGTTATTATCTTGATCCAAAGGCTAAATCCTACAATGACCATAAAGAGGTATTTTAAAATTGCGCTATTTGCCCTTTTAGCTTTTATAGTCTACAAGGTCGCGAGTTGGTTTGTTTTTGAACCAGATCGTATAAACGCTTTTCATCTTGTACCTCATGATGCAATGTTTATCATTGAAACGCGCGAACCTATTAGTAATTTAGAAATTCTTTCTCAAAGTGAATTATGGGATCATTTGCAATCGAATGAGCAAATTGCATTGATGAGTGAGAAGTTAAACTCATTGGATTCTCTTTTTCAGTCAGAAAGAAATTTATTTAATAAAATAGGAGATAGAGATCTTATTATAAGTGCTCATAAAATCAGTTTTGACGATTACGGGTTTTTATACGTAGCCGATTTAAGGCAGTATTCAAAAATTGATTTGATTAAAAATAACATTAGCCAATTAGTTAATGAGAATTATAGTGTCTCTAAAAGAGAATTTAAAGGGCATGTAATTCAAGAGATATTGGATACAAATACAAATGAGGTTCTTAGAATAACCTTTATAGAAAATCAATTAGTAGCAAGTTATACACCTCGATTGGTTGAAAGAAGTATTACCACAAGCAAAAATCCTAAATTAAGTACCGACTTGAATTTCATAAAAGTGAAAAACGAGATTCAAGATGATGGCTTATTCAGGTTTTACTTGAATCACAATCAGCTCAGTAATTACTATGGTCTTTTTGTTAATGAATCCAGTGATATTATTGATATTCTTGAAAGAAATTTTTATTACAGTGGTTTTCAAATAGAAGAAGAAAGTGATCGATGGTTAAAGGCAACTGGCTATATAAGCGGTAATTCGACTGCACAAGCCTTTATAAAAGCATTAGACAATTCTGGAACAGGTAGCTTAGATGCCACTACTATTTTACCAAATGATACCGCACTTTATATAAGTTTTGGGTTTGATGATTTTCAATTTCTACATCAGGATTTTATTTCAATTTTAAAGAAACAAGAAAATAAAACAGTTGAAGAATATGAAAATGGTAAAAAGAAGATAGAAGAATTTCTGGATATAGATCTAGATCGTGATATGTACTCTTGGTGGGATGATGAATTTGCTTTTGCTACTCTAGATAATAGCAATAATTCTAATTATAAGAGTAACCAAGAAAGTATAATAGCTGCCATTAAATATAACGACGAGGATGTAATGCAGGAGCGGCTAAGATTTGTTCAAGAACAAATTCGTAAAAAATCTCCTGCCAAGTTCAAAACGGTTTATTATAAACAACATGCAATAAATTTTCTTGATATAAAAGGCTTTTTTAAATGGGTGTTAGGAGGAATGTTTGAACGAATTGAAAAACCATATTATACAGTTATTGATGACTATATAGTCTTTTCTAACAGTCCAGTAACACTCAAAAAAATGATTGATGACTACGAGGACAAAAACACATTGATTTACAGCGATTATTACATGGATTTTATTGATGAATTCAGTACCCAAAGCAACGTGTTTTTTTATATAGATACTAATAAACTAGCTCATGTAGGAAGTGAATACTTAAATAAAGAAACTCAACTATTGCTTAATAAGCAACACGATTTTTACTCACAATTTACCCAACTAGGTTTTGAGTTAAAGGCAAAGGAGGATTTATTTAAAACAAGAGCTGTAATGAGATATGATCCTGATTACGATAATCAGGTGCAAGAATTAGAGCAACAGGTTTCACCAGGAATTGAGTTGGTGCGTAATGTGGTAAATCTAGATAAAGAAACAATATTTCAGCTTGACCTATTTCCTTCAGATTTTACCGCTAGTGATTATGAGCAATTCTACTCAAATGGTCAGCTTAAATTCAAAGTTCCTTTAAGTGATGGTTTACCTAACGGTAGATATAGAGAATATTATATCACTGGTGAGTTGAAAATTTCTGGACGCTTTAAACTAGGTAAGCAAATTGGCAAATGGAAAGCCTTCTATCCTAATGAAAAACGCTTTCACCAAAAAAGCTTTTAGCCCTATTTACTAGATTAAATATTACATGCCGTAAAGTAAAATTTGATGCTTACTACTTTCCAGTAAACCAGCATTGAATCAAAAATGATTTAAAAAAGCTTTTGATTTTTTAGTCTATTTCATACCTAAAAATATTACTACTTTAAGAATTATAAGTAAGCTAACAACCGTTAGTTTTCTTATTTTTATCCCATGGCAAAAATGGAAGATTTTGTTTTACCCAAAATGGGTGAAAGCATAACCGAAGGAACTGTACTCAATTGGATGGTACAACCAGGAGAATCCTTTGAAGAAGGAGATATTCTTGTTGAAGTAGGTACTGATAAAGTTGATAATGAAGTACCTGCGACTGCTAGTGGTATCATGCAGGAGCATTTATTCAATTCAGGAGACGTGGTTGAAATAGGTGCTGTGATTGCTCGATTTGAGCCAGTAGAAGGAGCAGTAAGTTCAACAAAAAAAACAGACAATTCCGCACAAAAGGCAACTCAAAAAACGAGTTCTGAGAAACCAAAACAAACACCTCTCAAGCCTAAAAAAGCCGTAACCAGTTCAATTAGTAATACTCAAACCTCATTTGTCAATGTTGATAGGTTCATAAGCCCGTTAGTAGAAAGTATAGCAAGAGAGCATCATATTTCGTATGAGGAATTAGCTCGTATTCCTGGCACTGGTAAAGATAATCGTCTACGCAAGAGTGATGTAATACAATATTTGAATGAAGGCAGGCCTTATCAATTTGCACAATCAGTATCGCCAGAACCAGACCCAACAGCATATAGAATTCCCCAACTCAATTTAGATAAGGGAACTGGTCGTATTGTAGAAATGGACCGCATGCGTAGCATGATTGCAGATCACATGGTGTATAGTAAACACACTAGTCCACATGTTACTGCCTATGTTGAAGCAGATTTGACTGATGTAGTACGCTTTCGCGAAAGCGTGAAAAATGAATTCCAAGAAAAACACGGCAACAAACTGACCTTTACGCCATTATTCGTTAAAGCTGTTGCCAGCGCTATTAAAGAATTTCCAATGATTAATAGTAGTCTGGATGGCAAAAATATTATCGTAAAAGAGGAAATTAATGTTGGGATGGCAACGGCGTTACCTACCGGTAATTTAATAGTGCCTGTAGTTAAAAATGCCGATCAGAAAACACTACCTGAACTAGCTGCCGATGTAAATCGACTTGCCGGGCTAGCTAGGGATAATAAACTAGGTGGTGATGATATAAAAGGAAGCACCTTTACAATTAGTAATGTAGGGACCTTTGGTTCCTTAATGGGAACACCCATTATCAATCAACCAGAAGTCGCAATATTGGCAACTGGGATTATTAAAAAGCGTGCCGAAGTAATCACAGAAAATGGAGAAGATCGCATCGAGATTCGCAGTATGATGATGTTAAGTTTAAGTTTTGATCACCGTGTTGTTGACGGTTATTTAGGCGGTAGCTTTTTGAAAAAGGTAGCTGATAACATGGCTCTTGTTCCCGATCTTAAAGATTTATAACACTATAAAATCACTGTCTACATTGATAATGTGATGTGGACAGGTAAAACATTTAATATGAGTAATTTTATAAATGATACTCAATTTAAGGAAAACCTTAAAAAGGCCTATCGTAATCTAGTTACTGCCAAAGCAATGGCAGAGCATTACGAAGACAATTTTAAGCTGGTTTCAAAATATGTACATGCCACTAGCCGTGGTCATGAGGTGATACAAACTGCAATCGGAATGCAATTGCTACCTCAAGATTTTGCATTTCCCTACTATCGCGACGATGCCATGCTGCTCGCAATAGGTATGAAGCCTTATGATTTAATGCTACAGTTATTAGCTAAAAAAGATGATCCCTTCAGTGGTGGTCGTACCTACTACTCACACCCGTCATTGAACGACGAGGACAAGCCTAAAATTCCTCATCAAAGTAGCGCAACAGGAATGCAAGCAATTCCTGCAACAGGTGTCGCAATGGGAATGTGGTACAAGGAAAGTCTTGAAGAATTGAAGCAAGATGACGATGTTGACATGCCTATCGTCGTTTGTTCACTAGGTGATGCCAGTGTAACCGAAGGTGAAATAGCGGAAGCCTGGCAAATGGCAGCCCTTAAACAATTACCTATTCTATATCTAGTACAAGATAATGGCTGGGATATAAGTGCCAATGAAGCAGAAACACGTGCACAAAATGCTGCCCAATATGCATCAGGGTTTCATGGCTTAGAGTCGGTAAGTATTGATGGGACAGACTTTGAGGAATCATATAAAACCCTTGAAAAAGTTATTGAAACTATCAGGACAGAACGCAGACCATTTGTAGTTCATGCCAAGGTGCCATTGCTTAATCATCATACAAGCGGTGTTCGCATGGAGTTTTATAGAGATGATCTTGAAGAGGCACGTAGTCGTGACCCTTATCCACGCATGCGTGAGCTTATGGGTAAATATGGATTTAGCGAGCTGGAACTGGATGAAATGGACGCTTTCGCGAAAGCAGAAGTAGAGCAATCTCTCAAAAATGCAATAGAACAACCAGACCCAGAACCAGCAGATTTGTTTACGCATGATTTTGCACCTACACCGATTACTGAGGAAAAAGGAGAACGATCGCCAAAGGACGCAGAAAAAGTAGTCATGGTGGACTGTGCCTTGTTTGCAGTTGAAGAATTGATGCGCAAGCATCCTGAATGCTTACTTTATGGGCAAGATGTAGGAGGAAGATTAGGTGGTGTTTTTAGAGAAGCAGCTACACTAGCTCAAAAGTTTGGTGATAATCGAGTTTTTAACACTCCTATTCAAGAAGCCTTTATAGTAGGTAGTACAGTAGGAATGAGTGCGGTAGGATTGAAACCAATAGTTGAAGTTCAGTTTGCAGATTATATATGGCCAGGTCTGAATCAATTATTTACCGAGGTCTCAAGATCATGTTACTTGAGTAATGGTAAATGGCCGGTATCAATGATTTTAAGAGTGCCTATAGGTGCCTATGGTAGTGGTGGTCCTTATCACTCATCATCTGTAGAAAGTGTTATAACCAATATACGAGGTCTTAAAATAGCATATCCTTCTAATGGTGCCGATTTAAAAGGACTGATGAAAGCAGCTTATTACGATCCTAATCCTGTGGTGATTTTTGAACACAAAGGTTTGTATTGGTCCAAAGTGCCAGGAACAAAAGGAGCAACTAGCATAGAGCCTAGCGAGGATTACGTCCTGCCATTTGGTAAAGCATGGGTTTTACAAGAAATTTGGAAACAAGAGGAAGAGGAAACCTTGTCGATAATTACCTATGGAATGGGTGTTCACTGGGCTATGAATGCTACTCAAGAATTAGGAGTTCAGGATAGAGTAGAGGTAGTCGATCTACGTACTCTACATCCGTTGGACTATCAGACTGTATTTACCAGTGTGAAGAAATGCGGTAAATGTTTAATTGTAACCGAAGAACCTAGTGATAATGGGTTTTCGCGAGGATTGCAAGGTCGTATTCAAGAAGAATGTTTTAAAGAGTTAGACGCACCAGTAATGCTTATAGGAAGTGAGAATATGCCTGCGATTCCTTTAAATAGTACGCTAGAGCAAACCATGATTCCTAGTACTGAAAAGGTTAAAGTTATGATTGAAAAAGTCTTAAATTATTAATTGATGAAAATTCAAATTGAACGTAAGAATGATGATTTTTTGATGGAAGCAACAGGCTCCTCAGGAAATACAGTAATGATCGATCATAGTGGCGCAACTCCTGTACAAGGAGTAAGTCCAATGGAACTTGTTTTAATGGGAGTAGGTGGCTGTAGCGCAATTGATATTATTGATATTCTTAAAAAGCAACGTCAATCTATCACTAGTTACAAAGTTGAGGTGGAAGGAGATCGATTTGAATTAGATAATGCAAAACCATTTAAGTCAATCACTTGTGCTATTCATCTGGAAGGAGATATAGACGATAAAAAGGCTGCTCGTGCAGCGGCTTTAAGTTTTGAGAAATACTGTAGTGTTTCTAAAACTTTTGATGCTGTAGTTGCGATTAACTATAAAGTAATAGTAAACGGTACCGAGATTGAGTAATTTTCATATTAAAAAGCCCTTAAAAAATTAATTTTAAGGGCTTTTATACTAATTCTAAAAATTTTTATCTAGCTGGCTCTGGAGGAAATTGCTCTAATATTTCTTTAACCATTTCATTGGTTCGTTCTATTTTGTCTTGTGGTGTGGTCTTTAACGGCGCTGTTCCTATACCTTGCCAAATAAGCTCTTTTTTACTGGTGTCAATAAAATCTATATAAAGAACGCCTTCGGTAACTCGGTTTACGCTATTGCCCCATGGGCCACCCCAAAAGCCGCCCCAGCCCCAGCCCCAGCCGACATTCCAACCCCAGTTGTTATATACATCAACACGCTCCTTGGCATCAGTGAAAATATTAATCATGAAATCAGGATTTTGAGATTTGGTAAATCCTTTTGCTTGCATATTCGCATCAATAGCTCTAAGAATACGTTTTTTATCAAGTTCGCTTACATCGGCTTCGTCAATACCTTGTTTGTAGTAGGCGTACGTTTGATACTTGTTAAAATCTGCATTTACATCATAATCTTGAGTAACTCGTACTGTTTGACAACTAGCAGCTACTATTGTTATTAATAAAAGGGTAAAAAATCGTTTCATAGCTATTGGGTTTTGCGCTTTCGCGAAAGCGATATCAACTTTCACGATTTGCTAATTAATATTTTTAATTAAGTTACTGTCTACTTTATTAGGTAACGTGACTTTCAAATCTGGATTAAGTTCCATTGCTCGTTTAATCGCAAATGTTGCATTTTCATTACGAGCCCAGTTTCTTCTTGCTATTCCATTATTAACGTCCCAGAAAAGCATACTCTCCAAATTATTTTGAGCTTCTTTACTACCATCAATAACCATACCGAATCCACCATTAATTACTTCGCCCCAGCCTACACCGCCGCCATTATGAATGGAAACCCATGTAGCACCTCTGAAGCTATCGCCTATTACATTATGTATAGCCATGTCTGCTGTAAATCTAGAACCGTCATAAATGTTTGATGTTTCACGGTATGGTGAGTCTGTACCTGATACATCGTGATGATCTCGGCCTAAAATTATAGGGCCTATTTCTTCTTGCGCTATGGCTTGATTAAAAGCTTTGGCTATTTCTATTCTTCCTAAAGCATCTGCATATAAAATACGTGCTTGCGATCCTACTACAAGTTGATTTTG
Source organism: Nonlabens sp. SY33080 (assembly GCF_011784885.1). Lineage (NCBI taxonomy): Bacteria > Pseudomonadati > Bacteroidota > Flavobacteriia > Flavobacteriales > Flavobacteriaceae > Nonlabens > Nonlabens sp. SY33080. The sequence goes on along the minus strand of NZ_CP050461.1, from coordinate 1,337,401 downwards.
TTGTGCGCCCTTAATCCATTGGATATTATCTTGCATTTGTTGTTTAATCTCCTGCGGAGAGTTTGCTGCTAGTTTTTCTAAAACTTGAGTAGCAATTTCATCTGTTTTTTTAAGATCTGTAGGATCGTTACTAGCACAAACCCATCTAAATGGGCCAAACCCAAAGTCAAAACACATAGGTCCCATTATATCTTGTACGTATGATGGGTATTTGAATTCTGTAGTTTCTCCTTTGATGTTAGCTCCTGCACGACTGGACTCTAATAAAAAGGCATTACCATAATCAAAGAAATAGGTTCCTTGATCAGTATGTTTATTCACAGCAGCAACGTGTCTTCTTAAAGAATTTTGAACCTGACTTTTAAATTCTTCAGGCTGTTCACTCATCATTTTATTTGCCTGTTCAAAAGATAGATCTACCGGGTAGTAACCGCCAGCCCATGGGTTGTGTAAGCTAGTTTGATCGCTACCTATCGCAATTTCTATTCCTGCTTCATGGAAGGATTCCCATACATGAACGACGTTTCCTAGATAAGCAATTGATAAAGGTTCTTTGTGTTGTTGGGCAACTTTTACTCGTTCTACTAACTCATGTGTGTTGTCAATTACAATATCCACCCATCCTTGTGAATGTCGAGTTTGTACCGCCTTTGGATTCATTTCGGCACAAACGGTGATACAACCTGCAATATTTCCAGCTTTTGGTTGTGCTCCACTCATTCCTCCTAATCCAGAAGTAACAAATACATTACCTAATGGAGATTTTCCAATTTTTCTAAAGGCGTTTAATACAGTTATAGTGGTACCATGAACGATTCCTTGAGGACCTATATACATGTAGGATCCTGCTGTCATTTGACCGTATTGGGTGACACCTAGTGCATTAAATTTTTCCCAATCATCAGGTTTAGAATAATTAGGTATCATCATTCCATTTGTAACAACACAGCGAGGAGCCTTTTTATGTGAAGGGAATAACCCCATTGGGTGACCGCTGTACATGACTAAAGTTTGTTCATCGGTCATTTCGCTCAAATATTGCATAGTGAGTAAATATTGAGCCCAGTTTTGAAAAACAGCACCATTACCACCGTAAGTGATAAGTTCATGAGGATGCTGTGCGACCGCGTGATCAAGATTATTTTGAATCATGAGCATTATTCCTGCAGCCTGTTTAGAACGAGCTGGATAATCGTCAATAGATCTAGCTTTTATTTCTTCCTTAGGCATGAAACGATACATATAAATTCGTCCATACTCGTCTAATTCCTGTTTAAACTCTGGTAATAAAATGGAGTGAAATTCAGGTTTAAAATATCGGAGTGCGTTGCGCAATGCAAGTTCTTCTTCTTCTTTATTGAGAATTTTTTTTCTTTTAGGAGCATGGTTTACTGAGTTGTCATAGACATATGGGTCTGGTAAAGATTCAGGAATACCCTGTTTTATACTCTGTTGAAATATGTCTAAATCAAACTGACTGTTGTTATTGATAGTTTTGTTCATTATTTCTGGCTGTTTGTTTTTTTATTGTAACCGTATGGGCAGTGTCTGCATCCACTTTCACAACAATAACCTCTTTTTAAATGGTATTGTTCAGTGAAACAACGATACCCTTCTGGTGTTAAGTAGTAATCTCCTTCCTCAATGGGAATATGTTTTTTCATGGCTTAAAAATACTATTTTACGGTGGTATGACCGTAAGGATAATAGGCTTTTGACTTAATAAATACTACCTTTATCACAATGATAGTGGTCGAAATTTCATTTCTTAAAAATTATAACGGTATAACGCTATATCCATTTTTATTGGTTAAATCCAAAGCGCTTAAAAATGATCCGGTTTTTATGAATCATGAAAGAATTCACGCCAGGCAACAGCTGGAGCTTTTAATCGTCTTTTTCTATTTATGGTATCTGTTGGAATATCTAATATTAAGAGTTAGTAAATCACATGATCTAGCCTATAGATCAATAAGATTTGAAAAAGAAGCTTATTGTATGGAAACGGAGCTACAATACTTAAAAAAGCGAAAACCCTATGCTTTTTTACATTATTAGCTTGCTACCTTTGTCCTATGCAAGATTATGGAGTAATACAGTCTGAAAATCAGTTTTTTAAAACACTTAATAACGTTTTAATAGATATTAAGCGAGAAGACTTATTGCATCCTGAAGTATCTGGTAATAAGCTTAGGAAATTAAAATATAACGTATTACATGCACAAGAAGAATCCATCAATACCCTAGTTACATATGGAGGAGCTTTTTCAAATCAAATAGCAGCCACAAGCGCCGCTGCAAAAATTGCTGGTTTATCTAGTATCGGGATTATAAGAGGAGAGGAATTGGGTTTAAATCTAAAAAAAACCTTAGCAAGTAATAATACCTTACTCACAGCTCACAACAATGGAATGAAATTTCACTTTGTAACTAGAGAATCTTACAAGCAAAAGGATGATCAATACTATCGAGAACTTTTTAAGGAACACGGTAAACTTATGATTATCCCAGAAGGTGGAACTAACCAACTGGCAATTCAAGGAACCAAAGAAATATTAACCGACCAAGATAAATCTCATTATGATTTTATTGCCGTGGCTGGCGGAACAGGTGGAACTGCAGCAGGTATTATTGAAAGTAGCGCACCTAACCAAAAGGTTTTGGTGTTTTCTGCCTTAAAGGGAGGTTTTTTAAAGGAGGAAATAAACAAGCTTACTCTTCGTTCTAATTTTCAAGTGTTTTCTGAGAATAGATTTGGAGGATACGCAAGGTCTGATAATGAACTGATTAAATATATGAATTCACGCTTTCGCGAAAGCGGAGTACCACTTGATCCCATATACACTTCAAAAATGATGTTCCATCTAGAAGACCTTATTTTAAAAGGTGTTTTTCCTAAAGATTCTCGTATTTTAGCAATTCATACAGGAGGATTACAGGCGATCGCTGGTTACAATCAAATGTTGAAAAGAAAAAGAAGAGAAGAAATTACTTATGAGTTTGAAATTTAAAAATTTGCTGATCATTTTCTTTGGAGTGATGCTATTAACATCGTGCGGTGGTAGTAAAAAAGTAGTGACTACAAAGAAGAAAAAGACAACTCAAACAGTCACTCAACCAGATTCGACGCCACAAGCCATAGGTCAACAAGAAGAAGATAAGGTTACTAAAACTACAAAGCCTGATAGTAAAGATAAGGTGTCCACTTACATAGATTTATTTGCTAATACCGCCATGCGAGAGATGAAACTTTATAAGATACCAGCTAGTATCACGCTAGCTCAAGGTATTCTAGAAAGTGGATCTGGTGAAGGTCGTCTAGCTGTAGAGGCTAACAACCACTTTGGAATAAAATGTCATAAAGGATGGACTGGTGGACGTATATATCATGATGATGATAAGGCGCAAGAATGTTTTAGGACCTATAATGATCCAGACTATTCTTATCGTGATCATTCTCTATTTTTGAGAGATAGGAAAAGATATGCAGGTTTATTCAAATTACAACCAGATGATTACCAAGGTTGGGCCAAAGGTTTAAGAGCTGCTGGATATGCCACAGATAGACGTTACCCTCAAAAACTCATAAGTTTAATTGAGCGTTATGAGCTATACAAGTACGATAATATGGTACTAGGAAACCCTACGGATTCTAAAACCAGAACTATCACCGATGTAAGACCAAGTGTACAAGCATCGCACAAAGTTGTAGCCGGCGACACACTTTATAGTATTTCAAGAAAATATAATATTACAGTAGATCAATTGAAAGCCTTTAATGGTTTAAAGGACAACACTATTAGTGTAGGTCAAGAACTATTTGTAGAACCTCTTCCTAAAGATTTTTAATGTCATTTATTTATCAACGTAGTAGTGCCTTATTTAATGAGGCAAAAAAATATATTCCTGGTGGTGTAAACTCACCGGTACGAGCATTTAACGCAGTAGGCGGTGATCCCGTATATGTCAAAAGCGCCAAAGGAGCTTATCTTCAAACTGAGGATGGACATGAAATTATAGATTATATAGCTTCATGGGGTCCAATGATATTAGGTCATGCCTTTGAGCCCGTAGTGAATTCGGTAAAAGAGGCTGTTGACCGTGGTACTTCCTATGGTATGCCTACTGAATTGGAGACCAAAATTGCTGCTCTTGCCATTGAAATGGCTCCTAATATTGATCAAATTAGAATGGTAAACTCTGGTACCGAGGCTTGTATGAGTGCAGTAAGGCTAGCTAGAGGTTACACAGGTCGAGATAAAATTATCAAATTTGCAGGTTGCTACCACGGGCATAGTGATTCCTTTTTAATTCAAGCTGGTAGTGGTGCGGTGACTTTTGGGAGTCCAAATAGTCCTGGAGTAACAAAAGGAACAGCTCAAGATACTTTACTTGCCCAGTACAACAACCTTGATCAGGTTGCACAGCTATTTGAGCATAATAAGGATCAAATTGCCTGTATCATTCTAGAGCCTATTGCTGGTAACATGGGTTGTATAATACCACAGGAAGGGTTTCTACAAGGATTAAGAGAATTGTGTGATCAAAATAATGCACTACTCATTTTTGATGAGGTGATGACTGGTTTTAGGCTAGCTCGTGGTGGTGCACAAGAGGTAACAGGTGTAAATGCAGACATTGTTACCTATGGTAAAGTCATAGGTGGCGGATTACCTGTAGGAGCATTTGCAGCACGTCAAGAAATTATGAATTATTTAGCGCCACTAGGTCCAGTTTATCAGGCTGGTACATTAAGTGGTAATCCACTAGCGATGAATGCCGGATATGCAATGTTAAATCATTTGAATAAACATCCAGAAGTGTTTGATAGTCTTTCTCAAAAAACGGAGTATTTACATAAGGGAATTCAAGAAGTTCTAGAGAGTAAGGGAATCGAGTATCAGATTAATAGATTTGGATCGATGATGTCAGTTCATTTTACTCCAGATCCAGTAGTGGATTTTGAAAGCGCAGCCAAAGGAAACAATGAGTGGTTTAAAAAATATTTTCATGGATTGCTAGAACGAGGTATTTATTTGCCACCTAGTGCATTTGAAAGCTATTTCTTAAATGATGCTCTTTCTTATCAAGATCTAGACAGAACTATTGAGGCTACTCAGGAAGTAGTTAAAAGCTGGTAACATAACTTTTGCTACTTTAGTGAGATGGAAGCATTTTTAAAATTCTTTGAAACAATGCCCATCTACTATAAATTGGTGTGGCTGATAGGTTTGATTACCCTTTTCTGGATTCTTGAAGGATACTATAGTTTTTTAAAATCACCTTATGATAAATGGAAGCATGCTCAAACAAATCTTGCCTTGCTTTCATTTACTATGATTATTAATGTAGCATTTGGTTTACTGACTGCTGGTGTTTTTATTTTTCTAGAGCAAAATAGTTTAGGTGTATTAAATTATGTGAGTTTGCCTATATGGTTAGAACTAGGCATAAGTTTATTAGTACTAGATCTTGTTGCTCAATATGGCATTCATTTTTTACTACATAAAAGTAGTGTTTTATGGAGGCTTCACACGGTACACCACAGTGATACTTTTTTAGATGTTACTAGTGGAACTAGACATCACCCTTTGGATTTTATGTTAAGGGAATTTGCAGCTTTGATAGCAGTAGTGATTACAGGTATGCCTATAGGTTTTTATCTTATATATAGGATCATTACAGTATTTTTTACTTATTGGAGTCATGCAAATATTAGTTTGCCTAAAAAACTGGATAAAACACTAAGCTACCTAATAGTAACACCTGGTATGCATAAATTCCATCATCATGATAGTATGCCTATAACAGATACAAATTTTGGGAATATTCTGAGTATTTGGGATCACATATTTGGAACCTATTACTATGGTGATAGCCAAAATATCAACTACGGATTGGACATTGTCGATAGTAAGCGCTCAAACGATTTTAAGTATCAGTTAGGTTTGCCTTTTAACAAAACTATCCAGTATAAAAACAAAGAAGGCTCTCAAAATTGAGAACCTTCTTTTAATCGACCAATCTATATTATTATTTCGGAGATTGTTTGCTTTTTAATAAGTTGTACTTTTCTGTACCTAGTACTTCTTTAAGGCGCTTTTCATAATTACTTTGTACATCATTTAAAGTTCCTTGCAAGTCATTCGTTTCTCCTCTTTGCGCTTCTCTTTCTATACGAATAACCATTGATTCGCGATCTCTAACTATTTCTCGTAGCTCGCTTACCTTTTTCTCATCCAATTTAACAGCATCAACAATCAATTGAACTTTTGTTTCTATTTTCTTATTGAATTCTTTAACTCTGATATGAGTTTGCGCAGAAACTTCCTGTTGTTCTGCCGTAATAGTTTGTTGTGAATATGCACTTACTGAACACACAATGGCTAATAAGAATATGATCTTTTTCATTTGATGGTATTTGTTGAGTTTAAAAATAAACAAATAATATAAACTAGCCTTATCAATAATTAAAACTTAGTTTAATTACTCATTTCTTCTACGTTTATGTTTCTTTCTGCCTTCAGTTCTCTTTCTTTTATGCATTTTCTGCCACTTTTCGTATTGATCGGCTGTTAGAATTGATTTCATTTTTCTTTTAAATTCAAGTTTTTTATCTAATCTAGTGTTTAAACGATTGAACTTTTCGTCATTACTCAAATTTTTCATTTCCTCGCGATTTTCTCTCAAGCTTTGACGTTCCAATTCTTGATTTGCGATTAATGGTTGAATACTATTGATTTGCTTGTCCGACAAATCTAGTGCTACAGCCATTTTTTTAACTTTAAGTTCTGCGCGTTGTTGTGGTGTAAAATCATTTCCTTTTTTTGGAAGTGGGCGTTGTGCTACGGATATCGCTGTCACAAAAAATGAAGCGATTAGAATGATGTTTTTCATATTTAAAATTTTATTTGTCCTTATGACTGGCTTATAGTTGAAAAGTTTAATCAAAGAAAAACCGCTAGTATTTACTAGCGGTTTTATAATCTTAACATTGTACCAGTTCAGGCTACACTAATTCGATAAAAAGTCCATCATCTGTTTTCTCAACTTTGGCTACCTTTTTACCAGTCAATCCTTTTACTGTTTTATCCCATTTCTTATTAGATAATCCACTGTCAGATTTAAGCGCATTCAACTCTACTTTGCCTGATTTTTTTAATAGTTCATATACCATTTTTTCATCATCATTGAGGTCGACGTTTAATTTTTTCTCCGGTCTCATCTGTGGGAAAAATAAAACTTCTTGAATGGATGGGTTGTTGGTTAAAAACATAATTAGTCGATCCATTCCTATTCCTAATCCAGACGTAGGTGGCATACCGTATTCTAGAGCTCTTAAAAAGTCTTGATCTATAAACATCGCCTCGTCATCACCACGATCGGCTAGAGCCAGTTGAGCTTCAAATCGCTCGCGTTGATCTATAGGATCGTTAAGCTCACTATAAGCATTGGCTATTTCTTTACCACATACCATCAATTCAAAACGTTCCGTAAGTTCTGGATGATCACGGTGTTCCTTGGTTAACGGTGACATTTCTTTAGGATAATCAGTAATGAAGGTAGGTTGAATAAAGTTTCCTTCACATTTTTCACCAAATATTTCGTCGATGAGCTTTCCTTTACCCATTGTGTTATCTACTTCTATTCCTTCCGCTTTCGCGAAAGTGTACAACTCTTCCTCGCTCTTACCGGTAATATCAAAACCGGTGAACTGTTTGATAGCATCAGTCATGGTGACTCTAGGGTATGGAGCTTTCCATTCAATGGTATGATCGCCAAATGTACTTTGAGTAGTGCCATTTACTGCAACCGCGCAATGTTCTAATAATTGCTCGGTAAAATCCATCATCCAGTTATAATCTTTGTAAGCCACATAAATTTCCATGGCTGTGAATTCTGGATTGTGTGTGCGATCCATCCCTTCATTCCTGAAGTTTTTACTGAATTCATATACACCGTCAAATCCTCCTACAATCAATCTCTTAAGATATAGCTCATTTGCAATACGCATATAAAGAGGAATATCAAGAGAGTTGTGATGTGTGATAAAAGGCTTTGCAGCCGCACCACCAGGAATAGGTTGTAAAATTGGAGTCTCTACTTCAAAATATTCACGCGAATTGAAAAATTCACGCATGGCATTAAAAAGTTTTGTTCTTTTGACAAATACATTTTTAACATCTGGATTTACTACTAAGTCCACATATCGTTGACGATAACGTTGTTCTGCATCATCAAATTTGTCATAAACTTTTCCATCAGCATCTGTCTTTGCAAAGGGTAGTGGACGCAAGGTTTTTGTAAGCAATGTGAAATTAGTGACTTTTACAGTCATTTCACCTACCTGTGTTTTAAAAAGCTCGCCTTCTATTCCTATAATGTCACCTATATCTAATAATTTTTTATAGACTTCATTATAGAGCGTTTTGTCATCACCGGTACAAATTTCATCACGATTAAAGTAAACTTGTATACGACCTTCTGAGTCTTGAATTTCGGCAAAACTAGCCTTACCTTGTATACGTCTAGAGGTTAATCTACCAGCGATGTTTACCTTTTTACCTTCTTTAAAATCGGCTTTAATTTGTTTAGTAGAATGGTCTACGGGATAAAGCGCTGCTGGATAAGGATCTATTCCCATCTCACGCAGTTTTGCCAATTTTTCACGGCGTACGATTTCTTGTTCAGAAAGTTGCATAAATAGGTGTTTTTATAAGCCTGCAAAGGTAAATTAAAACAGAAAAGTAACTTTAATAAGAATGTGAAAAATGAAAAGAACATTATTAAGAGTACTTTGATTGTCTAATAGTCTGTTGCTAAATAAAAAACATGTGCTTTTTAACGAGTTCTTTTCAGCTCAAAAAAACTGATTATAAAGTAGTTAACCTAAGTGTATTTAAATGTGTTTAAGTCACTACTAAAAACTGATCGTTGTGAATTCATCTAGATTCAATAAGCTGAAGAAAAAAATGTAACATTTGTCATTTTATACAGTCATATTACTGCAATCACATCACCTTTAAATTATAATATATGAGCGTTTGGCGAGTAATTTTGGCCATTATTTTTCCTCCACTTGCAGTAATTGGTAAAGGCTGTGGTTCTATTTTGATTGTATTGATATTAACCTTGTTAGGATGGGTTCCTGGTGTTATTGCTGCGTTGATCATACTAAATAATCCCGACAGATAATATAAATATTTAGCGATTTATTATAAGTTTAACCAAAGTTAATATTACCTTTGCAAAATGAATAAAAAGGTCTTCTTTCAGGATTTAGGGGTCGGTGACTATAAACAGACCTGGGTTTATCAAGAACAACTCTTCAAAGAAATTCTTGATATTAAAATTGAAAATAGGAAAGAAGATTCCAAGAATCCTACACCTAATCACCTATTATTTGTAGAACATAATCACGTTTACACGCTGGGTAAAAGTGGTGATCTGGATAACCTTCTTGCCAATGAAGCCGTTCTTAAACAAATCAATGCCGATTTTTATAAAATTAATCGTGGCGGAGACATCACCTATCATGGTCCTGGACAGATTACAGGTTACCCAATTCTTGACCTAGAAAATTTCTTTACTGACATTCATGAATATTTACGTTTACTAGAAGAAATCTTCATTAAAATTTTGGCCGATTACGGCCTTAAAGGTGAACGTAGCAATGGTGAAACTGGCGTATGGCTGGATGTAGGAACGCCATTTGCACGTAAAATTTGTGCTCTAGGAGTACGTGCTAGTCGTTGGGTTACCATGCATGGTTTTGCTTTTAATGTAAATACTGATCTAGGTTATTTTGACCATATTATTCCTTGTGGAATAGAAGATAAAGCAGTAACATCTCTAGCAGCAGAGCTAAAAAGACCTGTAGATCAAGAGGAGATCAAGCAAAAAATTAAAACCTATTTTGTTGAGCTTTTTGAAGCAGATCTTGTAGAAAAGTAATTCTCGTCTTCTTGCCGATCATGTAAATTGAATTAACATTCTTTACACATGAATTACAATATCCTTAAGTAGTCTCAATGATGTACTAGACTACTTTTATAGGTATGACCCTATCAATTGAAGATATACGTGCTTGTATTGAAGAGCCTGAATATGCTGCACAGCTGGCAGATTTGGTTTATGTAACAGACCAACATTTAAATATTCATAGGAAAAAATACGGTCGTGGATATTCCTACCTAATTGATAATGAATCTAGATTAACCGATAAGGCTCAACTTAAAAGGATTAAATCGTTAGTGATACCGCCAGCTTGGCAACAAGTGCGAATAAGTGCTATCGATAATGGGCACTTGCAAGTAGTTGGACGCGATGCAAAAAACCGTAAAGTATATCTCTATCATGACCTCTGGAATTTAGTTCGTAATCAAACAAAGTTCTTTAAAATGTCCGCTTTTGCGAAAGCGTTACCAAAAATTAGAAAGCAACTAGTAAACAGTCTTCAATTGGCAGGAATGACGAGAGAAAAATGTCTTGCGCTAGTTATAAAAATAATGGATGAAACTTATGTGCGCATAGGCAGTTCAGGATATGCTAAGCGCAATGGGACATATGGATTGTCTACGATGCGCATGCGTCACTTAACTGATACAGGATCAAAAATTATCTTTGACTTTAAAGGAAAACATCAAATTGATCAACATGTTGAAATTGATGACGCACAGCTGGTAAAAGCGATACAGCAATGTGAGGAAATTCCTGGTTGGGAACTTTTTCAGTATTACGATGATGACGGGAACCATCAATCTATTGAAAGTCATGACGTCAACGATTATCTGCATACCATCGCAGGAGATATTTTCTCGGCAAAGGATTTTAGAACATGGGGCGCGACTAGAGAATTCTATACTTTTTTACTACAATCACCTGATTTGAATACTGAAAAAGATAGAGAAGCTAATCTACTGCAAGCCTATGATGCTGCTGCCGAAGCTTTAGGTAACACGCGTAGTGTATGTAGAGAATATTATGTTCATCCTCATATCGCTGATGTTTATAAACAATCTGGTTTTGTAGATGAGAGGAAAGAAATTAAAGAATTAAAAGATCGTACCTATTTTACGGCTATTGAAACTAGAATTCAACAGCTTATAGATGATTTTGAAATTGAATTTAAGCCATCAATTTAAGAGCGTTACCACTTATATAGTAGGACATCATCACCATCTAAAGTGACTAGGTAATGCCATTTACCAGCAGTTTTTACAGACGCCGTAGTATTACCGTAAACAGGAAATCCATTAAGTAAATCACCTTTTTGGGAGAATATGTAAACCTTATTTTCTGCGTTATCAACTAGTGATATGAAGCTTTTGTTCTTGTTCTCATAAACCGAAATGTGCTCATAGCTACCATAAGGTATTTCAACTTTATTCTTATTGATAAACAGATTATTATCGTTGTAACTCACTCTTTGGGACTTTGAGCTATCAAAAGAGTTACCATACTTATTGAAATTTTCAAATGCTACTTCTCCATTAAGAGGATTAATTGAGAAGAATTTACCGTCTTGATCTAGTCCAACCAATTTATTTTTAAGCTGTTTGAGTTTACCTTTCAACGCAATAGGAACTGTAACCTTAGTTCTGGTTTTTCCAGTACGACTGATAAGGGCTATTTTATTTTCTGCTTTAGCAAACGCGATAAAATCTTTGTTGTTTACCCTAATATGTTGTGGTGATGTTAGAATTTCTCCATCAGGTTGATAATTAAAGCCTTTAACAGCATTACCATTTATATCATACATGAATAATCTTGAACCCTGAGTTACAACAAATCGGTAATTACGGCTGTTGTCATAATCAAAAACACTTACCGGTTGATCTATACCGTTTTTAAATTCTAATGGATATTTATTTACGTCCTTGCCATTGCGATCTAGATAGTAAATTGCTTTTTCAGTTGTGAAAACTAACTGTTTGCGACCATTTTTATAGCCGTCAACAACTTGTATCTCGCCTAATATTTTTCCTTTCAACTGTTTAGACCAGTGTCGTTTACCCTTGTCTGATACTAAGTGAAGTTTTAATTCGGCGTCTTGAAAGGCAACATCATATCCTTTAGTTAAATGATTGGGGAATAGGAATGGTCCTGCAATAATACTCGAGCCTGATTTATAAGTCATACTCTGTTGAACGCTACCACTGTTTAACTCATCGTTTACAACTGGTATATGGAAATTATAATGAGCGTATTCGTTTTCATGTACGTATTGAGATATAATAAATGGATAAGTTTTACTTGACAGTTGCTTTAAAATCTTGCTGTCGTTTTTACTTAGCGTAGAGTTTTGCTTATAAAATTCTATACTACTAATTGAAGTGTAGCTACTTGAGCTATTTATCGAACTGTTTAGGTCTTGCCACCAAATTTGATCGGCCAAAGTACTTTTGTTGGTAATTGCAGCAATGATTTGCTCGGGTGTAGTTGCTTTTTCAGACAATATAAAGTGAGATCCTAAAACAGTAATATATGAATAGTTTTTTTGAGGTAAAATAGGAGATAAGCTACTCGTATTGATAGGTTCTCTTAATTCATAAATGGTTGTGTTACGATACTCAAACTTGGCTGTGGATAAACTATCCAGATTGAGAAAGAAAGTTTCGTAAGGTTCTAGTCCAAAAGCTACAACGTGCTCCTTATCCCAGCTTATTTTACTTAACTCATAACAGTTGTCTAAAATATTTTTTACAGTAGCAGTAACCTCGTGATTAATTGATTTTTGCCTGGACAAATTGGATATGATTTCTTGATGATTCTTATAAGTAGTAGTTTCTACATTGGTGAAATTAAGAGGTAATATTTCAGATATGTGGTTAGTTCTAGCAGTCAGGCCATCATAAAGTGCATGGCGCATTGATGTACTGTCTGAATACGTGAGAATACCAGAGAATTGTATCGCAAGATCGTTGTTTTCTGGTTCTACTTGATACCAATGAGCATAGTTTCCCTTATCATTTATATTGAGACCATAGATAAATTCTTTAAGCCAATTTCTATCACTGGCTTTTACATATAAGGATACCGAATTACCACTAGTTTTTTCATATAAAGATTTGAACTCGTCATTAAACACATAATCATCAAGTTCTCGTCTTATTTGACTTTCAATTATAAGTTTTGAACTACTAGCGAGATGCAATCCTTTATGATTAAGAAAATAAAAATTAGTACTATCTGTTTTTGATTGATAGTATTTTGTTTCATTGTAATTAAAGGTTGATGTAGTATCCCTATAATTTGGTAGGTCCGAAGAAATTAAAGAAATCACCACTTCATTTTTACCTTCAATGCTTACTGTGATTAGATTGTTATCACTTTCTTTATATAATTCTAAAAAGCTACCTGCATTTTTAATTTCTTGTAGTCTATCTAGATTTTTTATTTGGTTATATAGAGCGTTATTTTCTATAAAACTAAATACATCCTCCATGTTATTTGCGTCAATAATGATCTTAGAATCATGTGGTATACGATGGAGGAGATTTAAATCTATTTGGGAGTCTTTTTCACAGCTAGTAATAAGCAGAACCAAAACAAAGATTCTCAAAAAGTTTTTCATAGACCTAGTTTTATACAAAGGTAAAAGTTATATGAAATAACACACAGTTCAAACAAAACTATTATAAATCCAGACTTAATTGATCTGGTAAAAGTTTAAAGCTTTTTCTATGGTATTTTGTACTACCATATTGTTTAATAGCGTGGCGATGTGCAACTGTGGGATAACCTTGATTTTTATGCCAATCATAATTAGGGAATTCCCTAGATATTGTTTCCATAAAATCATCTCTATATGTTTTGGCGAGTATGGAAGCAGCTGCGATGTTGAGGTATTTTCCATCACCTTTAATCACTGTTGTGTAAGGTATTTCGTTGCATGGTTTAAAACGATTGCCATCAACGGCTATATGTTCAGGTTTACTTTCAAGACCCTTTATTGATTGATGCATTGCAAGAATACTTGCATTCAATATATTAATCTCATCGATTTTCTCCATCATTACATGCGATACATGAAATGATATTGCTTCTTTTTCTATAATAGGTCTAAGTTCATACCTACGCTTTCGCGAAAGCTTTTTACTATCATTCAATTCAGGACATTTAAAGTCTGGTGGTAAAATAACAGCAGCAGCAGTGACGGGTCCGGCAAGACAGCCACGTCCAGCTTCATCAGTTCCTGCCTCAATAAGATTGGGTTTTACTTGTAATAAAAGCATACTGCGAATGTAATTAATATCAATTACCTTTATAAAAACACATTACTTAATTTGAATGTGCAAAGAAGGAATACATGAAAACTATTCGAATTTTAAAACGTAGTTTATCTATAACAGGATTAGTTCTTACCCTACCAATTATCGGTATGGTGTTTAGTAAAGAGGTGAATTGGGGTTTGCTGGATTTCTTAGTTATGGGTGTGATGCTGTTTACAACAAGCGTTCTGTTGCATTATATTTGGTTTTCTCACACTTCTTCAAAATGGAGGTACGGCCTAATTGTACTAGCTCTCATTGCTTTTTTCTTACTTTGGATAGAGCTTGCTGTTGGTATTTTTAATTAATCTATACCTATGGATTAATAGGAACTCAATAACTTCTAATTGCTATCGTTATCTTACTTTTGAGCCGTGATTAAAAAAATGAGATTTCTTTTATTTCTATTGATGGCTTTTCCTGTACTTTCTATAGCACAAGAAAAGGAGTTGATATCAGCTGGAGAAGTTCGAACTTCTGATAGATTTACATCTTTGAACGGAGATCAAAATACAGATCAACCTGGCGTTCAAGTTAAGGGAGATAAGCCACCGATTACAGATTACCTAATCATATCTGCACAACGTGATACGACTCACGTAGATACCACTTTACACATTTACAAAGATTATAAATTCAATTATTTGCGCAAGGATAATTTTGAATTACAACCTTTTCACAATATAGGTCAACCTTATAATGAATTAGGAAAGTCCTATTCATTAAATACACTCACTCCATCAATGGGTGCGCGAGCTAGGCATACAGGATATTTAGAAGTACAGGACATGCAGTATTATAGAGTGCCTACTCCTTTAACCGATTTATACTTTAAAACAGCAGTGAATCAAGGACAGCAATTAGACGCTACCTTTACAAGTAATATTTCTCCTCAATTTAATTTCTCTATCGGTTATAAAGGAGTGCGCAGCGCAGGAGACTATGCTCGCACACTTACTAGCACAGGGATATTTAAATTCACGGCAAATTATGTTTCAAAAAATAAGAAGTATAAAGCTATAGCACATACAACCTTTCAAGATTTATCTAATCAAGAGAATGGTGGTATTGTGGCTAGTGCCGTTCAAGGATTTATTGATAACGATGAGGATTTTGATGATAGAGGACGATTAGACCCTAATCTAGAAAATGCGGAAGGTACATTGAACGGTCGTCGATTTTATATCAATCATGAATATGAGTTTCTAGGTAAAAAGGATTCAACCAGTTTCTACAGCGCAAGATTGTACAATGAAATGTTTTATGAAGATAAATTGTACAGGTTTGAGCAGTCTTCACCAGATGAAGAATTTCTAGGAAATGCCTTTGGGAATGCAATTAATGATAAAACAGATTTTGAACAAGGAGATATAGAAGTAGGTTTACTCTATGATCATCATTTGTTAGGTCATTTTAAAGCAGGATTCACCAGGCAGGCATATAATTATGGTTATAATCGTGTTCTTGATTTTGGGACTTCTTCAATTACCAATAGACTCAAGGGTGAAACGTACCAATTATCAGGAACGTTTAGTAAGAATTATAAAGGATTTGATATTCAAGGTGATGGTGGTGTAATACTATTTGGTGATTTAACGGGTCAATTTTTAAATGCATCGGCTAGTTATGATTTTAAGTTGTTTAAACTTAGTGCTTCTTTAGATTTGAGCTCGCAATCTCCTAATTTTAATGCGCTTTTATTCCAAAGTGATTATGAAAATTATAATTGGCAAAATGCTTTTGACAATATCGAGAAGCAACAATTTTCTATTGATTTAAAATCAGATAAACTTCTAGATGCACAGTTAAGCATTACTAGAATTCAGGATTATGTTTACTTCACCGAAAATCAGTTATTGGACTCTGATTTGAATACAGTAGGTTATAATGCAGCTCCTCAACAATTTGATTCTGAAATTACGTATTTAAAATTGAAGTTGCACAAAGGATTTAAGTTCTTGACCCATTTTGGTATGGATCATACCGTCATGCTTCAGTCTGTTGACCAAAATCAAGAAGTATTAAACTTACCAGAAGTAGTTACTCGAAATACCTTTTACTATGAGAATAGGTTTTTTAAAAGAGCTTTACAACTGCAAACCGGTTTTACATTAAAATATTTTACTTCCTACAATATGGATGGATACGATCCTGTATTAGGGGAATTCTATACGCAAAACAATCAAGAGTTTGGTGATTTTCCTATGATTGATGTTTTCTTAAATGGTAAGATTAGACAAACAAGAATATTCTTTAAGGCAGAACATATCAATGCACTCTTTGGTAAGCAGGATTACTTCAGTGCTCCATTACATCCTTATCGTGATTTCACTTTTAGATTCGGTATAGTGTGGAATTTCTTTTTATAAAATTGTATTAAAAACGTTAAATAATTATGTTTCAAGTGGTTGATTTTGAGTAAAATCAGCTGTTTTTCTTTAACATTTACAAACTCTCTTATGAATTCATTAAAACCGAGGTGTAAGATTCTTCGTAAATATGTATGAATTCAAAAACAATTACAATGAAAAAGTATTTTTTATACAGCGGTTTGCTGTTAAGTACACTAACCTTATTTAACTGTTCTGACGATGATGATGTTGTAGAAGGACGTTTTGACCGAGCAGAACTCTATGTAACCAGTACAGCAAGTGGTGACATCACAGTCTATGACTTTTCTGATGATGATCAGGTTGAAACTACAACTCTTACGACATTAAGTACCTCTAACGAAGGTATTGAGTACGATGGTGATACAGACGAGTTATTTGTTGCATCACGTAGTGCTCTTAACTTAAGTGTTTTTACAGATGTAGAGGCTACTATTGAATCAGGAGCTGTTGCAGCAGCAACAGGTATTACCGCGACGGCTGCATTTAACAGTCCTAGAGCACTAGCTATTAATGGTGACAATGTAGTAGTAGCAGATAATGGTACTAATCAATTATTCGTTTATACTAGAACATCAAGCGGTTTGCAATTGCGTAATACGTTTGATATAGCTTTTGATTTATGGGGCGTTGAGTTTGTAGGATCAGATTTATATGCGGTAGTTGATAATACCTCAGATCTAGCAATTTTTACCAATTTCCTATCAAATACAACTGATGGTTCACTAGCTGCAACCAAACAAATTACGATTGAAGGAATCGTAAGAACACACGGTATTGCCTATGATGCACAAGATGACTTATTAATCATGACCGATGTAGGTCTGGCTTCTAGTGATACAGATGGTGCATATCACGTTATTGATAATGCGCTTTCTCAAATAGCAGGAGTTGCAAATGGTGGGACTTTGGCACTATCATCTCAAACAAGAGTTGCAGGTTCAAATACGTTTTTAGGTAATCCAATTGATGTTGATTACGATACCGAATCAAATACCATTTTTATTGCAGAGATTGCTAATGGTGGTGGACGAGTACTTGCATTTGACGTAGCACAATCTGGAAATGCTAATCCAGCTATTAACAACATGCTTGCTGGTTGTAGCTCATTAGATTTCTACGGGAACGACTAATTCTCAAATTCTATAAAGAAATATTAATTGTTGCGCTTGTTCGAGCGCAACAATTTTTTTTTGCTCTATATTTGGCGATCATGAGATATAACCAATACATATCCATATTACTAATCGCCCTGTTTACTAGCATGCAATTGATGAACTTGCATAGCTGGTCACATGATGATGATCATGAAACAGATTGCGAGGTATGTGTTATATCTCACGAGTTTCAGGAACTTCAATATGATTTTCCACAATTAGGGACGTGGACTCCATCTATTCAAAATCACATCCCTGTTGATGGTGTTGTTGTTTATTACGCTTCCGCGAAAGCGAACTCAACATCAAACATTCTCTTTACGCGACCGCCGCCAGTACTAGCCTAATTCCGCTTTTTGAATTAGTTATTACAATCCCTTACTATGTTTAAATATTTATTAGTAGTCATTTTTATGGCTACTGTTGCAATGTGTAAAGCACAAGATTGCAAGAACACCCTTAAAGGTAAGATTACCGATTTTCATAATAATAAACCACTAGAACTAGCCCAAGTATATGTAGAGGAGCAAGAGCGTACTTATACATCAAACTCAGCTGGTGAGTATCAAGTAAATGACTTGTGTACAGGGGTTTACCATCTTATTATTACTCATATTGATTGTGATAAAAAATCAATTGAGGTCCTTGTAAATCAAGATAGAATCTTAAATATTACTCTCGAACATCATATCAATGAACTTGATGAGGTACAGGTTGTTGCCGATGTTCATGATGATCATGCAACTACTCAAAATGCAACTCGTATTGATAAGGAATTAATTCAAAAGTATAGCGGTGCAACCCTAGGAGATGCGCTAGAAACTGTGCCTGGAGTGTCATCACTGAAAACAGGTCAAGGTGTCGTAAAGCCTATCGTGCACGGATTGTATGGTAGTAGAATTACCATTGTAAATAATGGTGTGAGGTTACAAGATCAAGAATGGGGAACAGAACATGCTCCAAATATTGATCCCAACACAGCATCTTCTATAAGAGTTATTAAAGGTAGTAGTGCCTTACGTTATGGTGGCGACGCGGTAGGAGGAACTATAATAATAGACCCAGCTCGTGTAATAAGTAAGGATACTCTTATGGGTAACGCAATCTTAACCGGTCAATCGAATGGTCGTGGCGGAGCTATAACTGCTGGTATACAGCGATATAAAAAGTCTGGCTGGTATCAACAGGCAAATATTACTTTCAAGCGACTGGGAGATTTTGAAGCCCCAGATTATATTCTTTCTAATACGGGTTCTCAAACAGCTGCTACTAGACTTGCAGTTGGGTATAAGCAATTTGAATACGGTTTAAGTGCTGAATATAATTTTTACGATACTGAATTAGGTATTTTAAGAGCATCTCACATTGGTAATACCGCCGACTTAGTGCGTAGTATAAATTCTGGTGAACCTGCTATCATTAATGAGTTTACTTATGATATTGATGAGCCAAAACAAGAGGTCATACATCACCAAGTTGCTCTTAACGCTTTTAAACGCTTTAGAAATCTAGGAAAGTTTGAATTCAACTACCAGTATCAACTTAATAACAGAAAAGAATTTGATGTACGTCGAGGTGCGCTTTCTGAACGTGCTGCACTAGATATTGATTTAAAAACACACAATTTTCAAGGATATCTAAATATTGACGCTAGCGATAAATGGAATCATGAACTAGGATTGGATGCCGTTTTACAAACCAATTCACCAGATGCAACAACTGGTGTGCGTCGTCTTATTCCCGATTATAATTCCATTAAGGTAGGTGGTTTTGTAGGAACTCAATATCAATTTACAGATAGACTAATGATTGAGGCTGGTGCTAGATACGATCATTATTCAATAGACGCTAAAAAGTTTTATATCACCTCTCGTTGGGAATCTTTGGGATATGATGTGCGATTCGCACAGTTTGAACGATTTAGAGAATCTATCCAAGTTTATACTGAACCAGAATTGGATTTTGATTTATTCGCATTTTCAAGTGGTGTTCAATACTCATTTAGAGATCACTTTGATATAACCTTTAATGTGTCTCACTCACAGCGTGCTCCAAATCCAGGAGAGCTTTTTAGTGAAGGATTGCATCACGCTCTAGCAACTATCGAAATAGGTCGTTTAGAATTAAATAAAGAAGTGTCAAATAAGATCAGTGCTAGTTTTCATGCTAACTATAATAACTGGGATGTAGAACTTGCACCTTATTACAATCGTATTAATGACTTTATACAATTAGTTCCTAATGGAGTACAGCTTACGAATCGAGGTGCGTTTGCAGTCTATGAATATGAACAGTTAGATGCTGTTCTTGCTGGTGTTGATATAAGTGCTAGTTACCATATAAAAAGGAAAGAAACGATAAAACGATCTCCATATAATAGAACAATCAACGTTACTAAGAACTGGATATCGTTAGGTGCACAGTTCTCTTACGTATATGGAGAGGATGTGAAAAACGATAAACCCTTAATCGATATTCCACCAGCTCAGTTATTAACTAAAATCGAAATTGAGGATGTTTTTACGGAAGGCTTGCAGGTAGAAATTGCAAATCAGCAAGTATGGAAACAAAATAGATTTCCTGACAACGATTATGAAATCACTTATGCAGCAGATAATGGGAATGCAGTTACTGAAACTGTAGAAATATCAGAATCTCCAGATGCTTACAACTTATGGAACCTAGGTCTAGCTTACTCCATTAAGTCACAAAATAATAAACCTAACTTGAGTTTTAGACTTCAAGTGAACAATGTACTTTCTACCAAGTACAGAGATTATCTCAATCGACAACGTTTTTACGCAGATGAAATAGGTAGGAATTTCATCGCACAAATTTTGTATAATTTTTAAATTTTTAATTATGAAAAAAGTTCTTAGAACTACAACCGCTTTAATGATGACAGCTGTACTATTTGTAAGTTGTGACAACGACGATGATAACCCAGATATCATCAATCCAGAGGAATTAATAACTACGGTTGAATTAACTCTAACAAATGACAATGATGCGACAGATATTGTTGTGCTTGAAGCGTTTGATGAAGATGGGGAAGAAGGTCCTATCGCTCCAGTAGTTCGTCAAAATGGTGCCCTTACGGCAAATGCAACCTACTCAGGTATGGTAAGATTTTTAGATGCCAGTGATCCGGCAGATGTTGAGGATATTACTGTTGAAGTAAGAGACGAAGCAGATGAGCATGAAGTATTCTACGTGACTGATGTTGCTGGTGTAGCGATTGCTAAAAATGATGTAGATGGTGGTGGTAATCCATTAGGATTGGATACTACAGTTACTACTGGAGCTGCTGGTTCAGGTAACTTTACTATCGTATTACGTCATGAACCTACTAAGCCTAATGACGGTACTCTAACTGGAGCTGGTGGCGAAAGTGATATTGAAGTAACATTCCCACTTACAGTACAGTAGTTTATTAGATTTATTGAATGAAAAAACCCTTGCTGTTTTAGCAAGGGTTTTTTTAATATGTGATATTTAATTAATCTACAGTATCTTCAATATCGTCTGCAACATCTTCTACTGCATCTTCTACTTTTTCTCCTGTTGATTTTTCTCTACAACTTGAAATACTTAACGTAAAAGTTGCAACAGCTACTAGAATTAAAAATTTCTTTAACATAATAATGATTTTAAAAGTTAGTGTTGATGATTCTATTATAAAGGTTTTCTACCGCTTATAATATTAATTAAAATTACAATTACTGCAATTACTAATAGAACGTGTAGTAATCCGCCAGTTGACATGCCTGGTACAATTCCAAACATACCCAATGCCCAAACGATAACACAAATGACGGCTACTAACCATAAAATACTTCTCATAATATATAGTTTTTGTTTTTGATTAATCTAAAAGTACTTATGATTTTGATGTTGATTTCTAAATAAATTAATAATTACGATTAATTTATGTTAAATCAATAGAAAGTCAAATTTAATATTGAGATGGGTTTTTCATCACATCCTGAGCTCGTTGTTTATGTCGTTCTAATTTTTCTTTATCCATTTTATTTAGAGTTCCCAGCATCATGTTCATGCGCTGGTTGTTTTTGAAAAACTCTTGTTTGTCATCTAGAAAATTCCAGTATAGCGAATTAAAAGGGCAAGCATCCTCTTCAGCATTTTTCTTACTTACTTTGTATTTACAGCCTTTACAATAGTTACTCATTTTATTGATATAACTACCGCTAGAAACATAAGGTTTAGTCGCTACAATCCCACCATCAGCCCATTGAGACATTCCTCTAGTATTAGTTATTTCAACCCATTCAATAGCATCAATGTAAACTCCTAAATACCAATCGCAAACTTGGTTGGGATGAGTTTGTGTAAGCAGTGCATAATTACCAGTTATCATCAATCGTTGTATGTGATGAGCATAGGCATTGTCTAGTGAGTTATTTATGCTGTGTTTAAGACAATTCATATCAGTTTCACCAGTCCAGTAAAAGTCTGGTAGATCGTTCTGGTTGTCAAGTTTGTTTGATCTAGCGTAACTTGGCATTTCCTTCCAATATATTCCACGCATGAACTCACGCCAGCCCAAAATTTGTCTCACAAATCCTTCAACTTGTGAGATGTCAATCTTGCGTTTGTCTTCTCTCCATTTATCAACTACTTTTTCTATAACCTCTTTAGGATGAAGCATCTTAGAATTTAGGGCAAAGCTTAATCTACTGTGGTATAAATACTCCTGATTGGTATGCATGGCATCCTGATAATCGCCAAAATGAACGAGTAACTCATCACAAAAATAATTGAGTACTTTAAGTGCATCAGCTCGTGAAGTAGGCCAGTTGAAATTACTACTATCAATACGTCCAAAAGTTGAAATATCTTCTTCTTTTAGCATTTCTACAATATCACTTACATCCTTACGAAATCCTTTTTCTTTCGGAATTTCAGTATCACCATCCCATTTGTTTCGATTGCTTTTATCGTAGTTCCATTTTCCGCCTTCTGGTTCCTTGTCACCTACAATCATGATATCGTGTTTCTTGCGCATGTCACGATAGAAATATTCCATAGTCATGCGTTTTTTTCCTTCAAAAAACTTTTCTACATCCTTTCTTTTGGTGAAAAAATGCTCAGTATCATATCCTTCCCATTCTATATCTAAGGACTTGCAAAAGTCTCGCAATTGTTGGTCCAATCGGTATTCGTCAGGAGCTAGGTACTCAAATTTTTCAATGCCGTGTTTATCAATAATATGGTTGAGGTTGTCTACAAGGTTGTGCTTGTTCTCGCTTTCGCGAAAGCGGAAATATTCTACCTGCATTCCACGATCCTCTAACCACGATGAGAACTCGCGCATCGCCTGAAAAAATCCTACAACTTTTTGAATGTGATGCTTTACATAATCTGTTTCTTGGCGCATTTCTGCCATATGATAAATAATGTGATCTTGATCGCCGTTATACCATGAATGCTTGTAGTTAAGTTGATCTCCTAGAATAAGACGTAATGTTTTTTTGGGCATGATGTAACGTTTTTAAAGATTTGAATACCTATTTATCAAAGATTTAAGTATGAAAAGGTCTAACTATTTTGTTTTGTTTGTAACGGCTATTTGGTTATTATTACTGGCTTATCTCAGCTTTTTTACTAAAGTCGGTTTAACAACCTTGTTAATTGTTTATACCATAGGTCAAGGATTTTTAACTGCTTGGTTTCTTCCAAAATATGCTAAGAAGAAGCGTTGTTGTTAACGAATTCAACGTTTCCAATTAAAATAACTTTTCCTGTAACCATTTTTTGCGATACTTATGTTCATTGTCATAACGATCGGCTTGTAGTTTAATATTAAAAGTTCTATTTCTGGGATCATTACCTACACCACTATTATACATCCAGTTTCCATAGTTTGAATGCACGTCATAGTCTATTAAAATGTGCTCAAAGTAAGCAGCACCTAGTCGCCAGTCCTGTTCACGATGCATACTCCAGTAGCTGGCTACATTTTGTCTACCACGATTGCTCATAAAACCTGTAGCTGCTAGTTCTTTCATGTTTGCGTTTACGAAGTCTTCATGCGTTTCACCATTGATCCATTTTTCTAATTCTCGCTCGCTAGCTTTCCATTCATAATCTCTGTGTAATACTCCACCTAGATTGAAAATATTATGTTCATGTTTTAATGAAACATACTTAAAGAAATCACGCCAAATCAATTCAAAAACTAACCAGTAAGTATCTTGGTTTTTCTTTACTTCTTTTTCAAACCGTTTTACTTCCCAATATATCTGTCTGGCACTTATGCATCCTAAGGCTAGCCATGGACTGAATTTACTACTATAATCAGTTCCTAATAATCCGTTTCTTGTTTTCTTATAGTATTTCAATTTTTCAGTATCCCAGAAATAGTGGTCTAAACGATCCCATGCTGCAATCTCACCACCTTCAAAAGGAAAAGCACTGTTAGGGTGTTTTTTAAACTCCTCAAGTCCCAAATCAGCAAGGGACGGAATAGGAGTGAAGGTTACTTTGGGCATTTCTTGTTTGTAACCTTCAATATCTACTGTATTACGCACTTCGCTTTGTTTCTCACACTTCTTGCGGAATTCTGTAAATACCTTAGGAATTTGTTGCCAGTTGTCAAAAGGTACGTCTTCTGGGTGAAATAAAAATTGATCATAAACGCGATGACCTTTTGGTTTACAGTCCAAGGTCGAAAGTGCTTTACCTAGAGCTTCTTCTTGCTCTACTTCGTCACGCGTCCATTCTTTTTGTAGATAGATATCAGTTATTTCATACTCTTCTACTAATTGCGGAATTATATTTTCTGGTTTGTCGTGAAATAGTAATAAGGGAATTCCATGCTCTTCTAATCCTTTACGCAGGTCGTTTAACGCTTCACGAATAAATTGTGCTCGGTATTTTCCTGTTTTTCCGAAAGGTACTTTAAAGGGCAAGTTCATTCCAAAATCACTCTCCTGATAATACCGTGGATCAAAAAAGTATACAGCTATTACATCACCCTTATTTTCACAAGCTGCTTTCAGACTTACATTATCCTGAATACGTAAATCGTTTCTATACCAGATTAAATTCATTCTTGTTTTGTTTTACTTATTTCTACTTTCTACATTTCTTACTACAATACACTACGTTGTCCCAGTTCTTTTCCCACTTCTTACGCCATGTAAATTCTCGTTCACAAGAAGGACAAACTTTAGTAGGCAAACCATGTGGATTACGAGCTTTTTGTTTCATTTTTATTATAGGTGATGGGTTTTACATCAGTTTCAATTTGAGCGTAAGTATACCGATGAGTGAGAGAAGCTTTGCCATAGGCGTCAAGACCATTAATTATAGTACTTTCTGCTTCTTCAAGATTCAAAAACCCATCTTCAAGGATGTAATCTTCCTTTAAAAAAACGTCAGTAATTTTACATATAACTAGACGACATTGATTTTCATCAATAAGAATATCATTTACATAACTAGCAGCAACTTGTATGTTCGAATTTGCAACGAAAGGAGCCTTAAATCCAGTTCGTTCTATTTTTTCTATATCTAATTCTTGAAACTCTGAAATGTCAACAGGGAATTTAGCGCTTGTGCTATGAGCTTTCTTTATAAGTGAGGGATTAACGTGATTTAATGTTAGGTAACCCGTTGCTTTTAAGTTTTCATAAGTGTGACCAGCTCCATATCCCAAAGGCCTAAGTATGAAGCAAAATAGAGCAGGATTGCTTCCTAAATGGGTGACGTTGCTAAATATTGCTAGGTTATCAATTCCTTCTTTTGATCGAGTGCCAATCAAATGAGCCGGCTTGAATCCGGTAAGACCTGTTATCAAGTTTCCTCGATAAAACCGATCCATTTCAGATATATCTTCTGATGAAATGTGTTTCATTTGTTTAACTATTACAATCAAAAGTAAAACAAATATTACTTAGGGTACTTTATAAAAACTTAAAGTTTAAATGCAAATGTGGTATATAAAAAAACCGAACTGCTTCAACTAGTTCGGTTTTAATATGAAAAAATGATATTCTAATTTTTTATGAACTGGGTAGAATAATTGTGACTAGAGGTCTGTACTTTAATCAAGTAAACACCTTTTGCTATTGAATCTAAACCTTGTACACGAGTTTTGTTAGAGTCAATTTTCTCAGATTTAACTAATTTTCCTGATACGTCATAAATACTAAGTTGTGCATTTTCAAACTCTACAGAGTTTAATTCTACATTTAATATTCCTGAACTTAATGGATTAGGATATATTGATAGTGCGTTGCTATTCGTAATGTCGCCCTGTGTCAATGTTGAATTTTGAAAAACTAACTCAAATCTATTGCTGTCTACACTAGCATTATCTGATGGTGAAATTTGAAAATTAATTAATGTACGATTGTTCATGTTTAATGGATGAAGTTGAGAAGTATAAGTATCTCTTAAGTAAACTTGATTTCCATTTAAGTCCTCAACTGATATTTCAAAAGTATAATCAGTAACTAAATAGTTTGATATGTGTAAAGGAACAACTTCATCCAATGTTGGAAGAACACGTCTTTCAATACTTAATTTTTGAGAACCTTTGTCAATGCTTATGTTGGCATTTAATCCATTTACTTTTACGGCATCGTCTAGATTTATATTATCATCATATTGATCGTTAAATTCAATATATAAACCATCACTTTCTGATTGATTGGCTTGTAATCTTGAAGTTTGATAAAGCTTTACAAACACAAATTCAGAATTTAAATTAGATCTAAAGACACCTGCGTTTGAGGAACCCGTTATTTTGTTAGTTTCTTCGATCGTTACATTTGGATTTGTTGTAGTAGCAGTCATAAATACCGCTTGTCCTGGCTCTAGTACTTGGGTAGTATTACCTACAGTTCCTACTCCTGAAGTCATGTCAATAGTAGAGTAAGTTCCTCTAGGTCCAATTGTTGGATCCCAGTAATACATGTCATTACCTACACCAGATTTAGTCACAGTACTTAAATCAAGTTTTGCTTGGTAAGGATTTGCCATTGAGAAAAACTCTCCCGTGTTTAATGTAGGGCTACTAGTAAAAGAACCTGTGTGTAAATTTCCTCTAGCTCTTAAGGTAGTTGCTGTTACTGCAGCAGTATTGTTGGACAAATCTGTATTTCTATCTCCTCTAATCATTATGCGATAAAAGGTTCCTGGAACAAATTGTTCTGTTTTAGTATTTGAAACAGCATCCCAAGTTTGAGAATTACTTATCCATTTGAATAAACTAGGGTTACCACTTGACGTTTCATCTAATCCAGTAGTTGAATTAACCGTTCCTATTGTTCCGGCTGTTCCGGTTATATGAGTACCAAACCCTGATAGAGCCGAACCGCTTTCTTGCCACCCGTCAAAAACGGTTGAACCACTTACAGTAGGACCTATAAATCGGAAAGCTCTATTACCAGCTGGAATAAACTGTTCTACCATAACTTCACCTGTTATTGAAGCTCCTGTGCCTAGTGTATTAAGTACCGCGGTATGTTGTGCATTGCTCTTAAATACTAGATTATTATTGGTAGTCAAGTTTCCGTTAAGAACTTCTAATGATTTAAGTATTTCTAAAGTTCCTAACACCTCTACACCACTAGTATTATTGGCTTTTAAATGGTCAATAAATCCGTTACCAGTTATAAATTGCTGGACATTTGCATTGAGTTCTATAGAATGCTCACCATTAATTTCACCATTTACATCTGCATGTCCTTTAATACTTACTGTGTTATTATTGACCATGAGTGTGGACTCATCATCCATATAAAGATTATTAAATTCGGCTACGTCATTTAGTATAGCAGTATTACCATCATTGATATAAAGGTTATTACTGCTGCTTATTGAGGACGATGGATCATTTGTCCAGGATGTTCCATCCCAAAGATAAACTACGGATTCGCAAGAGGTTGATAAGGTAAACCCATCTCTTGTTACCGATCCATCAGAAGTGAATACCAAGGTTATACAACCGCTGGTTGTTGTTGCGGCAATTGAAGTGTGTAATAAGTCCCCAGAACCGTTTGCAGGAGAGTCATTACGATCCCAACACCACGCGTTTCCTCCATTAGGCGGTGCGATTATAGTTCCCGAAGTGGAATCTCCGTCATAAATTGTCAAACCATCATAACATCCAGATCCATTATTTTCAATGTTAAATTCAGAAAAGTTGATAACTACCTTTTCTCCTGGTGTGTTTGGACAGATTGTATATACTTGATTTTCATCATCACCGTATTCTGCACCAGTTCCTCCTGAGTCAGCAAGACTTGCTCCACACCAATCGGCACTAGTAGTTACGTTTAAAACTTGAAAACTACTTGCACAATTTGCTCTTACATAGATATCATAAGAAGTGTTTTGAGTAAGATTAGAAAGAGTATGTGGGATAGAAAATACATTGGCAGTACCTACTGCAGGTACAGCGGCTCCAGAATTTACGATTACTACTTCCCATTGGTTACCTGCAGGACTGTTATTCTCTAACCAGCTTATGGTAACTGAATCAGATGTAATAGCATCTGTTTGAAGATTAGAAATATTACTACATCCTGGCGTTGAAACTGCAATAGTATAATCTTCCACTTCACCATACGTAAAGGTTTCACAAGAAGTAGAAATGGTATCATATTGCATGATAACGCGCAATCTTGTACTACCAGATAATGCGTTTGAAGGAATTGTGATGGTCCCTGAAGCAGGAGTGCCTGTGGTGTTTCTTTCCGTATACACAGTTTCATCTTGGTCATCAAAATCTCCATCTTGGTTGAAATCTATGAAGACAGCATATCCTTCTGTGTAGGCAGGTCCGTTCCAAGTAGGAGTAATAGTAATTGGATAACTAGAACCAGGATCAACATTAGCTATTAAATTAGTATAATCGCCGTAACCACCAGTTTCAGCAGTTGTAGAATTATCGATGGAACTAAACTGAACGCGACTTATAAACTCATCTGATTGATCTGTACCATAGGATTCACAGTACGTAACAACAGTTGTAGAAAAAGTGATGACAGAACTGTAAGAGCTTTGCGAACTACTACATACACTTCTTACTCTTAATTCGTAAGTGGTAGATGATGTCAATCCGGTAAGTAAATATTCTGCTCTATTTGTACTTGCGGTATTCCATGTTGATGTTCCGCTTTCGCGAAAGCTTACCTCGTAGCCAGCACCAGGAATAGCATCCCAATTTATAAAAGCACTTGAATGAGTAGCGTTTACAGCGGTTACATTAGTAGGAGTAGTTGCTACGCAAGGCGCGTTACTGGCCAGTCCAGTGACAATTAATGAGAAATTCTGACTACCTGTGGCAAGAGAGCCTTTGTGCGTTACTGTAATGGTGTAACTGCCAGAAGGATTATCAACATCAACACGCTCATATGGATCTCTGTTATTATCGCCTTTACCATTTGTGGTTACTCCTGTTAATCTCCATGGAGTGAATGTATCGTTGTTTTGAGTAATTCTAATGTCAAGATCGTTAATCAGTTTAGGACTATTATCGTTAACATTAGTTGTTGCAGTACCAGGTAAATCAGTCCAAGATATTGATGCTTGTAGCGTGTCAAAGTTGTTAGAATTTACAACTATTTGATACGTTTGACCTGAACTTAATGAAAGCTCTGAAATTATAGATGTGTCGCCGTTTGCGGTAATAACTTCTGCAGCTTTTTTAGCATTTAATAATCCCCAACCGAATACTGCATCTGGTCCCGTAGTGCCTGCGTCATCTGCGGTGTGTAATGCCAATCCTTTTAAAGTAGCGGCACGCATGAATGTATTATTTACATCGTTATAGTGTTCTTGAAGTAATAAAAGAGAACCAGCAACATTAGGTGATGCCATGGATGTACCACTTATACTATCGTAGTCATTGTCGCTTGATTCAAAAGTAGAGTAAACACCTGTACCATTTCCTGTAATGTCTGGTTTGATGCGTAAATCATCTGTAGGTCCTTCACTAGAGCTAGTGTTTATGGAAACACTAGATAAACTACCATCGGGATTCACAATTGCGTCTCGAGCATTGGCTACAACCAAATTATTTTTTGAAGTTTTGAATCCTGTTAATTTATCATACTGACCATTGTTATCAAGAGGAGCATTATTTGCTGTGTTATCATTACCGTCATTACCGGCTGCTGTCACCATCAAGTAGTATGGTGTATTGTAAAGTAAATCGTCCCAATCTCTAGAAACATCTATATATCCTCCAAAAAGATAATCTGGTAACTGTGCATTTCCATTTTGATCTCTAGCTGCATATCCATAGGAATGGTTTGAAATAAGCATTCCTTGTTGTGATGCTGTTAGTGCTTCAACATAGTCATTGTTCCAGTCGTAGCCTACTGCGCTAGCACTAGGTGCCATTCCTTTTGCATCTGCTTGAGCTCCATAGGCGATTATGGTACCTGTAACATGTGCTGCATGAAAGTTTAATGAGGTTGTAGCGTCTCCTACAGAGAAACGATTTGATCCACCAGGTCCATCGTATTCTATGTGTGTTGTCCTTGCAACTCCACCATCCCAAACGTGTGCTACTAAATTTTGACCATCCAGATCGAGGTTAAGACCACCATTGGCATGTAGAAAATTGGTTCTTGTACTACGTGCTGCATCGGTGTTGTAAGTGGTGTAATAAACAGGAACTCCATTAATGATTCTTTGTATCTCGAATAACCTACCATCGTCAGTTTGGTTTTTTACTTTCAGGTTATTTTGGTTAATGAAATTTTGTACGGCTTCGCTTTGCTTTTCGTTTTCAGCATCAGCTTGTTTTTTGAGTTGTTCTAGTGCTTGCTGATTCGAATTCCTAACAATAACCTCTTTTTGTTTAAGAGTTTGGGAAAAACTAAGAAAGCTCATCAAACTAAATATGAGCAGTATAGATAGAGTAATTGTTTGTTTCATAGGGATTATTAGTTGACATTCAATAATATCCAAGAAACACGATAAACGCAATTAAATTTAGGATGAAATGCGTTAAAATATTTTCCTTTCGTTTTAATAAGTTGATATTCAATTTATTGAATGGTTGTTAAATTGGATGAATTGTAATTAAATCGTGTAGTTTAACGATTTTTTAACATTAGTTAAAACCTTGAAATATTGTAGTTTAGAGGTCTGATATTATCAATATGAAAGAATATTTTGATGTGAATAGAGCCACTTGGAATAAGAAGGCTATTGCACATTATGAAGGAGATTTTTATGATAGGGACGGTTTCGCGAAAGCGAAAAATTCATTGAACTCTTATGAAATCAAAGCACTAGGTGATGTAAGAGGGAAATCGATACTTCATTTACAATGTCATTTTGGTCAAGATTCACTGAGCTGGGTTCATCTAGGAGCAAATGTGACTGGCATAGATATATCGGACGAGGCTATTGAAATTGCTAAAAATTTAAGTGCAAATTTGAACTTACCAGCTAATTTTATAAGATGTAATGTTCTAGACACGAGTACCTATGTGAATGACACATTTGATATTGTGTTTACTAGTTATGGTGTGATAGGCTGGTTGCCAGATTTACAGCCTTGGGCGCAAATGATCGCACAGCGGCTTAATAAAGGTGGTGTTTTTTATATCGTAGAATTTCATCCCATCGCGTGGATGTTTGACTACACCACAAAACCCGCAATTATGAAATATCATTATAGTCAACAAGACGTAATTTACGAGGAATATCAAGGAACCTATGGCTCTTCAAAATCTGATATGATTTCTAAAGAGTACGGCTGGAATCATTCCTTAAGTGAGGTTATACAAGCGCTTATAAATGCAGGGTTGACTGTTGATTATTTTAATGAACATGATGGAAGTCCTTATGAAGTCTTTCCCAATATGTATAAAGGTAATGATGAACTGTTTTATTTAAACGAACAACTTTATCCTTTAATTTTTGAGATTAAAGCTGTCAAACCTAATTAAAATTTAATCTCGAGTGTTGCATAGTAATTGCGATTGGGACTAGGTATAATTCCTGGTCCTGGATATCCTGTTGCTCTCCTTGTAAAATATGCCTGATCAAATAGATTATTTATTCCTGTTTCTAGCTTGAAACGCCCTAACTTATAACTAGCTGATACATCCATTACTTGGTAACTAGGGATAGCGCCTATAACACCGCTAAGATTTCCTTCTTGAGCATTTGATGCATCGGTAAATTGTTGTGATAAATGCGTAAACTGAATACTAGAGGTAAAGTTTTTGTAGCCAAATTTTAATCCGGTTTTAAAGTTTAAACTAGGAACAAACTCTAGTTCATTACCTTCAATTCCATTAACATCGCTAGACACATATTCTGACTGAATAAGCGATGTATTGAAGAATAGATTTGCTACGTAAGAATTGTTCTTAATGAAGAGTTCGTTTAGATTAAAATCAACTAAGGATTCTATACCATATATGATGGCATTACCTACATTTCCTCTTTCTGTTTTTACACTACCATCATTTTGAGCACGTTGAACAAATCCAATCCTGTCGTTGTAGAAAAGGGTAAAAATATTGGCATCGTATGAAAAAACATTCTTGTAATTCCCTCTTACTCCTAGATCACCAGTAAATCCTTTTTCGTCAGAAATATTGGGATTAATTATAAATGCTGGGTTGACAGTATTTATATCGGCAAAGGTTACAGATCGGTAATTTTGTGATAGATTTCCATAAAACTCGATGTTCTTATTAAGCTTATAACTGGAACCTAATCCTACTAATAAGAAGCTACGTTCGTTAGTTAAGTCTTCACTTACCCGTTCTCTTAATATTACATTTCCTGCAGCATCAGTATTGATTCTTTCAAAAAATCCATCACTTTCTGTTTTAATGTATTCTAATCTAAAACCTGGAGTTACAGACCATTTATCATTAATGTAGAAGATGTTTTCACCAAATAAAGACAGGTTTAAATTAGGGTTACTGTAGGCATTTTGATTAGGGTAATTAGGAAAGCGGTCTGTCTGAAATTCAAAATTTGGATCACTGCCTTCACTTCCAGGACCTTGTTGCGAACTATTGTCTGCATTGTAATATTTTGAACCTAATAAAAGGATAGACTTTTTTCCAGCTATCTGGTATTCAGTCAAAAACTTTAGTTCTATCCCATAATTTTTAAAATCGTTTTTTATCAAATCTCTTTCCTCTCCAGGATCAATGGAGCTCACTCTATTAGAGCGATAACCTAACGCATCTCTACTGGCATCCAATCCGAAAAGACTAGCACTCAACCTCGTACTATTTGAAAATTTATGATCTACTCTCAAATTCCAAAGTAACCAATCTACTTCAAACCAGTTTCTACTTCGATTACTTTGATACGGATTTTCTTCAAACATGGCATCGGTAAGTCCACCTGCTTGTTGGGCAATATAATTCAATAGGGTTACTTCACCAGTAACACTAGTTTTATCATTAAAGTCATAACCTATTTTTGTAAATAGATTACGAGAATTAAAACCGGAATTTGGTCTAAAACCATCACCTTCTTTATAATTAAAATAGGTGTAATAACTAAGCTTATTCAAAGTACCACCGGCACTTGTGAAATTGGTGTACAAGCCGTTATTACCTATTGTGTTTCTGGTAACTAGTTCGAGTTTTTTATTCTTTGGAGCAGATTTCATTTTGAAATTAACTAATCCGCCAAACTGAGTACCGTATTGTAAGGACGCGGCTCCTCTTATAATTTGAATTTGCTCTAGACCTTCAGCAGGTGGTGCGTAATAACTTTCTGGGTATCCTAGAACATCAGCACTTATATCATAACCATTTTGCCTCGTGTTAAAGTTTGATGTTCTATTAGGGTCTAATCCACGACCACCAATGTTTAATTGTAATCCTGCATCATCATTTTGATAAATATTTAATCCAGTTACTTGAGCATATATTTGCCTAGCGTTGTTGGATGCCAGATTAGCGGTTGATTGATTAACTAAAACCACCTCATTTTTTTTACCGGCATATATAGAAGTTCCTTCAACATCTTTAAGACGCTGAAGCTCAAAAATTTTCGCTTTTCGTGCATTGATTTCAACCTCAGTTAGTGTAGATCCTAACGGAGATAGGGTAAAATTGAATGTGCTTTTTTGATTGAGGTCGATCCTTGTCTCAACACTTTCATATTCAAATGCATACAAAACCACTTCAAGAACTTGTTGCTCAGTTGTGAAATTATACTCACCCTTAATATTTGTAGTAGCAAGAGTTTTTCCTGTTTTTTCATAGATGGTAACACCTGTAACAGGTTTACCAGTATCAACAGAAGTGATGATACCAGTTACAGTTGTTTGTGATATAACTGCAAGAGGTAACAACAACGCTATGATATAACTATAAGCCTTTAATCTCATCATTAAATGGAATTATCCAGTTTTTGTTTTTAAATGATTCTTTTTCCTTGGTCAAGTCTACTTCAGGATCAATAAACCTAGTGCTTCTCCTACCATTAAGTGCTACATAACTATCTACATAGATAGCAATATTAGAATGGCCTTGTTTGGTAAAATGATCCTCTAAAAAATGAGCGTATTCCAAGATAAAATCAGGTTGAAAACTCATTTGTTTAATTTGGAACGAACTCAAAAAATCAGTGTTATCCACCATAAAACTTTCTCCCGATTTTTTGTCTACGACCTTAAAAGAGGTGTATCCTACCTTTTCAATTAACATTACACGCCATGAGAATCTAAAACCTTGTTCGTGCCAGAATAACTCTCCGGGATATAGTAAATGTCTAAATGGTAGTAGCAGTTGTATAGCTATAACCGAGCTCACAATGATCAAGTTTACTCGTGATGGTTTATAAGATATCGGTTTAGGTTTGATCCAGGTTTTTATTTTTTCAGGTATTATGTTCTTGATTGAAGCTAGTACTTGCTCGTGGAATGATGCGTCAAAAAAGATGAGAGCACTTACAATCATAACATAAGGAAACATGCCGATTGGAAATAAAACTCGTGTGAATACATGGAAAATGATAACCAATATATAAGCAAACCACCTTGTTCGTTTATATAGTAGAAGGAATGGAATGGTTAAATCGTATAACATACCAGACCAGCTCATGGCATAATAGAACCAATCCTGCTGCATTAAGTTTTCGCCGATAAACGCAAGATCATATTTAGATTTTAGCCAGATTTTTAATGGCATTGCTCGCAGTAACCAATCAGAATTAATTTTGGCCAGACCAGCATAAAAGTACACAATCGATATCAATACTTTTAAGCTCAATATAGTCCATCGAGGAATGGAGTGTGGTGATGGTTTTTTATTCGCTTTCGCGAAAGCGTAATTATCAATACTAAATCGTCTACCAGCAGGCAAAAAAATAAGTACAAAACTGACTACGCTAATAAAATAATAATGATTGAGATAAGTAGTTTTGTCCATAAGTTCTATGTAAGTAAAACTCAGGAAGAATGTGACAATCGCCCATTTGTATTTCCAGCCTAACGCTACAAAGAGAGCGCTTAGCCCACAAATGAAGAAAATGAGATAGGTAAAATTACCCAATGGTTTTACCCATTCAAACCCGTAATAGGAAAAATGAAATTTTGGTTCTAGATATAGCTTTTCAATCCAGCCATTACTCCAAAATCGGATAATACTTAAAAACATTATTATACCAAATCCTATCCTAAAAACAGCCAGTGGCGCTGAATTTGTAGGTTGTGATAAATAGGATTTAATCTGTTCTTTCATGGGCTGCAAAAGTAAAAGCTGATTTCCTAACTTGTTGAAAGAAAATCAGCTTTTATCACTTGGTAGTTTTACATTTTGTTAATCACCATCGGCATCAACATAATCAACATTAATGTTTAATAACTGTAGCATGTCAACTTTTAGTAATACGACAGCTCGTTGCAATTCATCATAAGTTTGCAACATTGCAGTATTATTGGTGTTCACTTGAGATGAAAGATTAGCGTCAAGAGTACTTAATTGATTTTGTGCAGTCTCGAACTGATTACTTATCTCTGTAGACAAAGAATTGTTGGCATCGGTTTCACTAGCCGTAACATAATCTGAAAGGCTTAATCCTGTAGTTGAGCTGTTATAGTGTTGTCCTGTAAAAAACTGTCTAACAGCATTTAAAGCTGTTGTCGCTAGTTGTTTGCTATATACTTCACTGTATAACCCTTCTACACGATCTGGTAAAGAACTGCTAGAAAATATTCCTGCTGGAATCCCTATTTTGTTTGCCCTTAATCCTTTTTCATAATAAAAAATGTAATCATTAACCAGTCTATTCAATGCGCTAGTAGCTGTATTTTCTGTACTATTCACAAATGAATCTCTAAAACCGTTATTCCAATCATCAAGAACCTCCTGAGTAAGAGATTTCATGGCTGCCGACAGATCAATTAAATATTGCTTGTTAAGGCTTGCATTACTATCAGTAGTATAAAAGTCTATAATCTCCTGATCATCATTTCCTGTTCCGTATATCATATATTCAACAGCAGGAAAACCAACAGCATCATTATTATTTACAGCATTTAAATCGGCATTTCCATCTAAAATGTTGTTTTGAATATCTGTTACATTCGTTGGATAAACATTCATTTTAAAAGCTAGTTGAACCTCTTCAGCTTTTCCAATGTTATACATCTCAACATACTGCCAGGTTGTATAGGCATTTAACCATGCTGTTCTAGTTGCATTTAAACCAGCAAGATCTGGCGAAGTACTAAAGCTTGCTATTTCATTTTCCAGTGTGGCTAAATCATTGTTTAAATCTGTGAATGCAGGAATGATTAAATTATCAGCAATATTCGTCATCATTCCAGACCTGTCAAAGTTATTTTGATTACCGTTATCACTAGAATCATCACTTGAATCGCATGATATAAAAGCAATCATTGTAATGAATAAAATTCCAATTTTTCTCATATTGTTATAATGGTACTTTTTAAATTTTAATTCTACGTCGGTTGGATAGATGAGTTATTACTAATAATCTAATTAATTGTGTGCTTCTTCAACAGTAAAGTCAAATCTTGAAGCAATATCAGCTGCCATAGCGTCAATCTCAGCATCTGTTAGATCCCAAAAACCATTACCGTCTAGCAATGTGTTAATAAATGCATCCACTTCTGTTTTTGAGAAATATGGTATTTCACTATTAGGTTGTCTAGTAAATTGTAGGCTGTAGATGAAGCCAAATCCTTCTGATAAATCGTGTAGTCCAGCAGCTGGATTGGCACCTCGAGTTTCTTTACCATCAATTAGATAGAAAACAGCCATTCTAGCAATCACTGTAGAAACTTTTTCTCTAATAATGTTAGCTTGTTGATCTCTAAGATCATAATCTCCAGCCACGATGGCAGCTCTACCCAATTTGAATGCGTCATAGATATCTTGAGCAATACCAGTAAAGTCTGCATCTCCTTCTGTTCTTTCCAAATACTTATTTAAAAATGAATCAACATCTAGAACTGGGTTTAACGCATTGTCAACACCATACAAGTATCCAAACGCCTCATCCCACTTATGCTCCATATTGGTGTAGTTCTTATCAGTTACCAATACACCGTTAGTGTTGTCTTCGCGGTTTGTTCCAGCATCTAATACAGATGTTGATAGATAATTATTAAGCATTTGATCGGCCATCAAAGCACCTATTAAACCTTTAGCTACTGCTTGATCGTATTCTAGACCATCTTCATTGAAGTATCTAACGGTTCCACCACCAGCTTCCTGTAATTGTCCAGCTACACCAGGGCTAGCCGTTGTGCTTACCAATGCGCCGTTATCGTATAATTCGTTTACCTGACTTGAAATCCAACCATCAAAATCAGCTCTGATGCTAGATTGATCTACAGAGTTAGAAGAGAAATAGTCAGAACTAGCGGCTACTTTGGAACGTACACTTTTTGTACTGGAATTTAAAGCAGGATCAGAAAAGTTGTTTTGCCCTTGAGTATGGTCAAATTGAGCCTGTAAGGTATTTAAAGAAGTAGAAGGTTCTTTCAATCCATCTAGAACTTCCTCGGCCATAAGTATTCTATCAGTTTGACCAGAATATGAAACACTAGTTTGTCCATTTCTTTCAAACGAATAATTACTAGGAGCGTTTACACTTGTGATTGTATCATCATCATTATCACAGCTTATTATCATCGTAGCTGTTGCAGCAGCAAGAAGAAGTTTAGGGATAAATTTCATTAAATATAATTTAGACTTAATTAAAATAATTGCATGCAAAAATATTACCCTTATTTAGAATAAATAAAGATAATTTAGGTTTTTTTAAGTTTAATTTTTAAGTTACTGATAAATAGTATTTTAATTTCAAGGTTTTGCTCTAGTATAGGTCTTGATTGCTTTAGTATTTATAATTTCTAAAGCTCATGCCCGTCAAATTATTATCTATTTTGATAATTATGGTGATCAATTTTTCCAAAATACCAGTAACTGTCAAGATTTTTTGTCTAATGTATTAGCTTATAAAAGTTAATTATCTTCTACAATATCAAACAACTAAAAGGACCTTCTTTACATATCTAAAGCACAAATTAATTAACTATATTTGCATGCAATTAATTCTAATTGCATGATTTCCCACGATTCAAAATTTTTAGGAGAAGGACTTACTTATGACGATGTTCTTCTTGTTCCGGCATATAGTGAGGTTTTACCTAGAGAGGTAAGTATTAAAACTCAATTTACACGTAACATATCGCTCAACACTCCAGTTGTAAGTGCTGCTATGGATACAGTTACTGAAAGCCGCATGGCTATTGCAATGGCGCAAGAAGGAGGAATCGGAGTATTGCATAAAAACATGACTATAGAAGCGCAGGCTCAAAAAGTACGTCGTGTGAAACGTGCGGAAAGCGGAATGATTATCGATCCTGTTACATTAACTATTGAAGCAACAATAGGCGATGCTAAAGCGAGTATGCGTGAGCATTCAATTGGAGGCATTCCTATTGTTGATGAACAAGGATTTATAAAAGGAATCGTTACTAATCGAGATCTTAGGTTTGAAAAGGATAACGAAAAGCCTGTAACTGAGGTAATGACTTCAGAAAACTTAATTACTGCAAAACAAGGTACAAGCCTTGAAGATGCTGAGGAAATTCTACAAGAACACAAAATTGAAAAGCTCCTAGTAGTTGACGATGAAAATAAATTGATCGGTCTTATTACTTTTAGAGATATCACAAAACTTACATTAAAACCTAATGCCAATAAGGATGAGTACGGTAGGTTAAGAGTGGCAGCTGCAATAGGTGTTACACATGATGCTGTAGATAGAGCTGCTGCACTAGTAAAAGCAGGAGTTGATGCTGTTGTAATTGATACAGCACATGGGCATACAAAAGGTGTGGTTGAAGTATTAAAAACTGTAAAAAAGCAATACCCTGATCTAGATGTGGTTGTCGGTAATGTAGCTACTGGTGAGGCTGCTAAATATCTTGCTGATGCTGGTGCCGATGCAGTCAAAGTTGGTATAGGGCCAGGTTCTATTTGTACCACTCGTGTGGTAGCAGGTGTAGGTTTTCCTCAACTTAGTGCGGTGATGGAAGTAGCTCATGCATTAAAAGGAACAGGAGTTCCAGTTATTGCCGATGGTGGAATACGCTATACAGGAGATATTCCAAAAGCTATCGCAGCAGGAGCAGACTGTGTAATGCTAGGTTCATTACTAGCAGGAACGACAGAGTCTCCTGGTGAAACCATTATTTACGATGGACGTAAATTTAAATCTTATCGTGGAATGGGATCGGTTGAAGCTATGCAACACGGTTCCAAGGATCGATATTTCCAAGATGTAGAGGACGATATTAAAAAATTAGTTCCTGAAGGAATAGTAGGAAGAGTTCCTTTTAAAGGAGATCTAGTTGAAAGCATGACTCAATTTATAGGAGGCTTGCGAGCTGGAATGGGTTATTGTGGTGCAGGAGATATCCATGCTCTTAAATCCAGTGGGAAGTTCGTTAAAATTACTGCCGCCGGTGTTCACGAAAGTCATCCTCATGATGTGACAATTACTAAAGAAGCTCCTAATTATAGTCGTAAGTAATATGAAAATTATTTGCATAGGGAGAAATTATACGGAACACATCGCCGAGCTCGAAAATGAAAAGCCTGCAGAGCCTGTAGTGTTTCTTAAGCCAGATACTTCAATCTTATTACACAAACAACCTTTCTTTATACCAGAATGGACAAACGACGTACACCATGAGGTAGAGGTTGTTGTAAAAATCAATCGAATAGGTAAGTATATCGAACCTCAATTTGCTCATAAATATTATGACGAAGTGGGACTGGGAATTGATTTTACAGCTCGTGACGTACAATCCAATTGCAAGAAAAAGGGACTACCATGGGAAAAGGCTAAAGCATTTGATGGAGCTGCTGTGGTATCACGCGATTTTATAAACAAGGAAAATCTAGGAGATCTCGATAATCTAAAATTTCAGTTATATAAAAATGAGCAACTGCAGCAAGATGGAGATACGTCTCACATGTTATGGAAAATAGATGAGCTCATAGCTTATGTATCTCAGTTTTTCACTCTTAAAATAGGCGATTTGATTTTTACTGGAACTCCAGCAGGAGTTTCTAGAGTTCAAGAGAACGACATACTTACAGGAACATTAGCAGGTCAAGAAATGTTCCGCATTAAAGTAAAATAATATGCTGGCAACGCTCATCACAGTTGGAGATGAAATCTTAATAGGTCAAATAGTAGATACTAATTCTGCTTGGATGGCACAAGAACTTAATAAAATTGGAGTTCAAGTCAATGAGATAATAACTACTAGTGACGATAAGGATTCTATGATATCCGCTTTCGCGAAAGCGGAATCACAATCAGATATCGTACTCATTACTGGTGGTTTGGGTCCTACTAAAGATGACGTGACTAAGCTTACACTAGCTGAGTATTTTGATGACACTCTAGTCAAAAATGAAGAAGTGCTGGAGCATGTCAAGTATTTGTTTGAGCATTATGTCAAAAAGCCGATGGAGGCTTTAAACGAGAATCAAGCACTAGTACCATCAAAAGCAAAACTGCTTAAAAATAGTTACGGGACCGCTCCTGGTATGTGGTTAGAAAGGAATAATACTGTATTTATTTCAATGCCTGGAGTTCCTTTTGAAATGAAGCACTTGATGAGTGAACATGTGTTACCTGAAATTAA
Source organism: Nonlabens sp. SY33080 (assembly GCF_011784885.1). Taxonomy (NCBI): domain Bacteria; kingdom Pseudomonadati; phylum Bacteroidota; class Flavobacteriia; order Flavobacteriales; family Flavobacteriaceae; genus Nonlabens; species Nonlabens sp. SY33080. The sequence continues at coordinate 1,296,411 of NZ_CP050461.1, read as the reverse complement.
AAAAATAGGTAACCTACCATTTATTTATCATCGTACTATAATTACTGCTGGAGTAGGAGAGAGCACCATTGCTACTAAAATTGCAGATTGGGAAAATGCTTTACCTATAGATATTAAACTAGCTTATTTACCATCACTAGGTACTGTAAGGTTAAGGTTGTCATGTGTAGGAGCACAAGAAGAAGAAGTTAAACAACGAGTTGATTCACAGGTAGAGCGATTATACGAGCTTATAGGAGATATTGTAGTAGGTGAAGGGAATGATGATTCACTGGCAGTTCAAGTAACCGAATTATTTAAAAAGTCAGGAAAATCATTGTCCACTGCCGAAAGTTGTACCGGTGGTAAAATTGCTAATCTATTAACTGAAATTCCTGGAGCGAGCCAAATATTCAAAGGTAGTACTGTAACATACGCTACTCAGTCCAAGGTTGATGTGTTAGGTGTAGATGCATCTATTATAGAAAAACATTCTGTTGTAAGTGCTCCTGTTGCACAAGCTATGGCAGCTGCAGCTCAGAGGATTTTCAAAAGTGATTATGCAATTGCTACTACAGGAAATGCAGGTCCATCCAAAGGAGATAGTGATGCGCAAGTAGGAACAGTGTTTATAGGAATCGCTACACCAACTAATACCTATGCAATGGAATTTTTTATGGGAAATCATAGAGAACGAGTTGTGCAAAAGTCTGTAAATAAAGCTTTTGAGATGTTACAGCAGGAAATATTAAAAAGCTTGTAAATTATACTTGTGGGATTGAATAAATATTCGTTATTTTGCAGTCCGATTTTAAACACAGATAATCATGTCACGAGTTTGTGAACTTACTGGTAAGAAGGCGATGGTAGGAAACAATGTTTCTCACGCTATGAATAAGACTAAGCGCAAGTTTAACGTTAATCTTTTCAAGAAGAAATTTTATCTACCAGAGGAAGATAAGTGGATTACTTTAAAAGTTTCTGCTAAGGCAATTAAGAATATCAATAAAAAAGGAATTACTCAAGTAGTGAAAGAAGCTCGTGCTGCGGGAATCTTAACTAAGTAATTCATAAAGATTAGATAAGATGGCAAAGAAAGGTAATAGAATACAAGTAATTCTAGAGTGTACTGAGCACAAGGCTACTGGGCAACCTGGAACTTCTCGTTACATCACTACAAAGAATAAAAAGAATACGCCAGATCGTTTAGAGCTTAAAAAGTTCAACCCGATCTTAAAGCGCATGACTGTTCATAAAGAAATTAAATAAGTAAGACATGGCAAAGAAATCAGTAGCGACTCTTCAAACTGGGTCAAAAAGATTAACTAAGGCGATCAAAATGGTTAAATCGCCTAAGACAGGTGCCTATACTTTTGTAAGTGCTATCATGGCACCAGAACAAGTAAACGATTTCTTAAATAAGAAATAAGTTGGTTAGTTAAGATGATGAAGCCCGTATAATGCTAATTATACGGGCTTTTTATGTTGCCTTTTATTAAATAGAGATTGTTGTATTTATTTTCAAGCTTACTAAGTAAATTGAATAATCTTTCTTGTCCAAGAATAGTATCCACGTTAGTTTAACGAGTCTCTATCTTTCTTCTTTTCATTAAAGGATTTTTTAAAGTCCCTTCTTTTTCTAGAATTTCTATTTGCTTGCTGTTTACGATTCCAGCCTAAAAAAATGAAGAAAGCAACTACTACTGCTATTATGTAGATCCAGTCTTTCGTATTTGAGAAAAAATCTTCCATTTTTTATTTAGGATTTCTAATGTCGCTTTCAATTAATCCGTCTCTTAAACGTATCACTCGGTGCGCGTGTTCTGCAATATCTTCCTCATGAGTTACTAGAATAACTGTGTTGCCATTAGCATGAATTTCATCAAATAAAGCCATAATTTCAACACTAGTTTTTGAATCTAGGTTACCTGTAGGTTCATCGGCTAGAATGATGGAAGGTTTATTTACAAGAGCACGGGCAACTGCTACTCTTTGTCTTTGTCCACCGGATAATTGATTGGGTTTGTGATCCATTCTATCTTCAAGACCTACACTTTTAAGCACTTCGCTAGCTCGTGCGTGTCTATCTTTTTTAGATTTCCCTGCATACACCATAGGAAGAGCTACGTTGTCAAGAGCTGTGGTACGTGGCAGTAGATTAAAGGTTTGAAAAACAAATCCTATCTCACTATTTCGTATGTCTGCTAGTTGATTGTCATTAAGGCTAGAAACAGCGGTACCATTTAAAAGGTACTCTCCAGATGTAGGCGTATCTAAACAACCTAACAAATTCATGAAGGTAGATTTTCCACTACCTGATGGTCCCATAAGGGCGACATAATCACCTTTTTTGATATCTAAATTTATTCCCTTAAGGACGTGAACGGTTTCTTGACCTAGTTTAAAATCACGTATTATATTTTTTACCTCAATGACATTTTCACTCATATGTATTTTTCTTACTGCTAAATATAGGACGTATATAGTAAAATGTTGTTACAAAAATATATGAAAAGATTGCTGTCGCTGTTCTGGTCTTGTCCAGATAAAACCCCACTTGAAAGTGTCAATACTTGCTGTTACTCTAGGATGTTTTTGTAGTGTTTTCCATGCGTAATTCATGTCTTTTGACCAATTGATATCATCTAAAATAAAAATAGTTTGATCATGACTGTGTTTTAATAGCTCGTTAAAATAAGCTACGGTAGCTGTGCCATCATGATGACCATCTAAAAAGATAAGGTCGTAATTAGATTTACACTGGTCGCTGTGTAGAAAGTCTAAAAATTGATTGTTATGAACCTTAACGTTAAGGTGATTTTTAAGTCGTTCACTCGCAAATTGTGATACTTCTTTTGATCCTTCTACTGTATCTATTAAGGCTTTAGGTTGTGCTGTAGAAAGGGCGTGAGATCCTAGACCCAAGGAAGTACCTAGTTCCAGTGCATTTTCAATCTTAAAATAACGAGCAATTCTAAAAAGAATTTTTGTCTTTTTTATTGTGCTGCAGTTGTGTCTTAAGATTTCATCCGTTTTCCTAATATTATTTTTAAAAATCCTACTTCCTGCACCGAAATCTTCAACTTTTAAAATTTGTTTGTCGTTTTTTACGCTTTCGCGAAAGCGTAAAAGCTCATCGTACTCCTGGTATCGTTTTTTGTCATACAAACATTGATGCTGAAAATCGAAAATAAAAGGAGAATGAATCCCGTGTAAATGAATGGATTTAAGCAAATGAGGAATGTAGTTAAGAAACACCATTAAACTACATCGAACTAATTTCCTCACTTAACTCAAGCCATTCCATCTCTATTTCCTCGAGTTCTTCTTTGATTTTTTCCAACTCAATAGAGTTTGCAGTCATGGATTCTGGAGTGATTTCTGGATCCAAGAAACTGTTTTGCAAACGTTTTTTTTGTTCTTCTAATTTCTTGATCTTGTTTTCTAATCGTGATAGTTGTTTTTGTTGTTCTCGACTAGGTCCTTTTGAATTTTCTGTACTTGATCCAGTTGAGGTCTCTTTTATAAGAGCAGGTTCACTTTCTTTCTTCTCTTTGTCTAATTCTATATCTGTGGAACCAACATAAGTGCGGAAGTCGCTGTAGTTACCAGGGAAATCTGTTATCGTTCCTGATGGATTGAAAACAAACAGGTGATCAACAATTTTATCCATAAAATATCGATCATGGCTAACAACAAGAATACATCCTGGGTAGTCCATTAGAAAATTTTCTAGAACATTCAAGGTAGGTATGTCCAGATCATTTGTAGGTTCATCAAGGATTAGAAAATTAGGGTTTTGAATAAGAATGGTACACAAGTACAATCTTTTACGTTCACCGCCAGAAAGTTTTTCTACAAAATCGTGCTTTTTCTTGTTGTCAAACAAGAATCTTTCAAGTAGTTGACTGGCACTTATTATTTTTCCTTTATTCAAGGGAATATACTCGCCATATTCTTTAATCACATCAATAACCTTTTGTCCTGGTTTGATGTTGATACCAGCCTGTGTGTAGTATCCTATTTTTACAGTTTCACCAATAACCACTTTGCCAGAATCAGTAGGAAGATTTCCAGTAAGCATGTTTAAAAAGGTGGATTTTCCTGTTCCGTTTTTTCCAATGATACCTACTCTTTCACCACGCTTGAAGTTGTAAGAGAATTCGTTAAAAATACACTTGTCACCAAAGGATTTTGATATTTTATGTAGCTCGACAACCTTGGTGCCTAATCGCTGCATGTTTATTTCTAACTCAACATTGTGATCCTTACGTCTTTTATGCGCTACTTCTTTTATCTTGTAGAAATCGTCAATTCTGCTTTTGGATTTGGTGGTTCTAGCTTTGGGCTGTCTGCGCATCCAATTGAGTTCTTTTTTAAATAACTGCTGAGCTTTTTCTTGAGTAGTTTGTTCTAGATCTAAACGTTCTTGCTTTTTTTCAACATAATACCCGTAGTTTCCTTTATATGTGTACAAATTCCCTTGATCTAGTTCTATAATTTCATTGCACACTCTATCTAAAAAATACCTATCATGAGTTACCATTAAAAGAGTATAATCTTCTTGTTTAAAAAACTCTTCTAACCATTCTATCATTTCAAGGTCTAGATGGTTAGTAGGTTCATCAAGTATAAGAAGTTGTGGATCTGATAATAAAGCTATGGCCATTGCAACTCGTTTTTTTTGGCCACCGCTCAATTTTTTAATCTTTTGATCTAGGTCATTGAGTTTTAGTTTAGCTAAGATCTGCGTGTATTTGGTTTCAAAATCCCAGGCGTTTGCGGCATCCATTGCATCCATGCACTTCTGAAGATTCTCTGTATCTTCTGGATTTTGAAGGGCTTTCTCGTATTCGTTGGTAATACGAATAGTAGGAATATCGCTTTCTAATATAGCTTGTTCAATAGTGATTTCTCCAGATAAATTAGGTTCTTGTGATAGAAATGCTGTTTTAAGGCCATTTCTGTAATTTACTTGACCTTTATCGGGTTGTTCTTGTCTAGCAATAATGTTAAGTAAAGATGTTTTACCTAGACCATTTTTGGCAACAAACCCTATTTTTTGTCCTTGATTAATCCCTAGTGAAATGTTTTCAAACAATACACGTTCTCCATAGGCTCTCGAAACATTTTCAACAGTGATGTAATTCATAGGTGTTTATTTGTTGCAAATATAATCTGTATGACACTGCCTTTTTTTAATAACTCTTTTATTGAGCAGTTAAATGAAAGTTTAAATTATGAACAATAAAGAGTAACTAAAAAAGTGAGTATGAAAGACTAAAGACTTAAATCAAGGTAAAGAGAGAAGTATCTTCGTTAAAAGGTTTGTCAGTTTTTAATAAGGAGTATATTTGTAAAAATAGTGTTAAATCCCAGCTATGCACAGTAAAAGCCTATTATTGCTAGTTTTTGTAGTGATTGCAACTGCCTCTTGCGTGCCTATTTCAAAAATTACCTATCTTCAGGAATCAGGAACTAGTAAAAATGATTCTTTAATCGAAGTTAGGCGTGTACAATCTCCTTATCGACTTCAGATTAACGATGTTTTATCGATACAAATAAAGTCTGATAAAGATGTAGATACAGAACTTATAAGTTCGTTTACTATTTCAAATAATAATAGTGCAAACAATAATCCGCAACAAGGTAGTGCATTATATTTTAATGGTTATACGATTGATATCCATGGTGATATACGTGTTCCAGAGCTAGGTAAGATAAAAGCAATAGGAATGACGGTGGAAGAATTGCAAGATTACATTACTAAAGAATTAACAGAGAAATACTTTAAACCTGAGGCTAAAATATTTGTAACGGTAAAGTTGGATGGGCTACGATACACAATGGTTGGAGAAGTTACAAGTCCTGGTCAAAAGCGGATTCTCAGAGAACAAATAAGTATTGTAGAGGCTATAGCTGATGGTGGTGGAGTGCCGATTACGGGTGATTTAACAGATGTCAAAATCGTAAGACAATACCCAGAAGGAGTTCGCACTCATACAGTAGATTTAACAAGATTAGATGTTGTGAATTCACCTTATTACTTTTTAAGACCTAACGATATGATTGTTGTTAATCCATTGCCTCAAAAATCAATAGGGACTGGAACAACCGGACTGTCAACTTTTACCACTATATTGAGTGTATTTACGGCTACAGTAGGAACTGTTTTGTTAATCAATAGTTTAAGCAATTAATATGTCTGAAGAAGCTAAAGATTTAGATGCCTTATCTGGTATTTTTGATATCAGGCAATTTTTAAACAAATTGATTAAGCTATGGTGGTTTTTTCTACTTTGTTTAATAATTGGATTGTCCTATGCTTATTATAAAAATCAGTTTATTCAAACCTATTACAGCGCTTCTTCATTAATAAGTATAAAAGATAATACCAATCCATTATTTACAAGTAATCAAAGCCTCACTTTTAATTGGGGAGGAACGACAGACAAGGTAACCACGGTCATTACGAAATTCAAATCGAGAACACATGCCGAGCGTGTTGTAGATGAATTACAATTTTACATCAATTATATCAAAGAAGGCGAGTATTATAATGTTGACGCTTATAAAGCGACACCTTTCTTTATTTATGCTGATACCGCTAAAGCACAACTTTACGGGAAGAACATCCGTATTAATGTGCTAGATCAGGATAATTTTAAATTAAGCGCTTCTTTTTCAGCAGAAACTTCTCTGGCCTATGATTATACCAATAAAGAACATGAACAGGTAAAAACGCCTGTTGGAGAATGGTCACAGCAATTTAAATTTGGTGATAGTATTCAACTACCTTTTCTTAATGTAGTCATTGAAAAGACAAGTGAAAACATACAAACCGGGCAATGGTTATTTAACTTTGGTAACTATTGGTCAACTGTAAATAAATATAAGGGTATTCGTATCATGCAGAAACCCGATGGAAGTTCTATTCTTGAATTATCACTTTCTGGGACAAATAAAGCCAGGCTCATCGATTATATAAATACGAGTTCTATTGTACTTGAAACAGAAGAATTAGAGCTTAAAAATAAATTTGCGACTGCTACAATACGATACATCGATAGTAGTTTAGTTGCTCAAATTAAGTCGGTTAAAGCAGCTGAGGACGACCTAGAAGATTTTAAAGGAAAAACCACCTTAATAGATGCTCAAGTGCAATCTACAGATCTTAATCAAAAATTGACTAATTACGAGAAGCAAGAAACAGGGCTTAAAAGACAGTTGGATTATTATGAAAATTTAGGAAATTACCTAAGAAATAAAAATGATTATACCCTTATTCAGGCTCCGTCAATAGTTGGAATTGAAGAATCCAGTATAGGTGGTGCTGTAGCAAGATTGGTAAGTTTGTCTGAAGAACGTAAAAAAAGAGAATTTTCCATGCGTGCAGATGCACCTGTTTTTCAAGAAATTGATAGAGATATAAATACCGTAAAAGAAGTGATTTATGAAAATATCAGAAGTTCCAAATCCTTGTTAAATAGAGATTTGAATGACTTATATGGTAAAATAAATCAGATCGAATCACAAATAAAGAAATTACCAAAAGAACAACAGACTTTTTTACGCAAACAAAGACAATTAGAAATTGAGCAAGACGCTTTCAATATTTTTAAGGCCAAAAAGGCAGAAGCAGAATTGGTTAAAGCAGCCAATGTAAGTGATGTATTTGTCATAGACAAAGCTAGAGACACTGGTGATGGTGGATCTAGGCGTGACGGTAATATCAATTACTTAATTGCCTTGCTTATGGCTGTAGCAATTCCAATAATATTAGCTTTTATACTCACAATTTTAGATAATTATCTTCACGTACCTAAGGACCTCGAAAGGCTTTCAACAATTCCATTAATTGGCGTTATAGGGAAAATGGATCATCCTTCTAATTTAATTGTGAATGACCAGCCTAAGTCCACCATTGCAGAAGCCTTTAGAGGGATAAGGTCTAGTCTACATTTTATGTACAAAGGAGAAGCACCTTACGGATGTCGAACAATCATGGTCACAAGTAGCGTAAGTGGTGAGGGAAAAACTTTTATGAGTATTAACCTTGCTACGGTTTATGCTATGAGTGGTAAGCGTACCTTGCTGATTGGCCTAGATTTAAGAAAGCCCAAAATTTTTGATGATTTCGGGATAGAAAATACAGTAGGTGTCTCCAATTATCTGGTAAATGACGCTAGCTTGGAACAAGTAATTCATAATACTCGAGTTGACAATCTAGATTTAATACTATCGGGTCCAGTACCACCTAATCCTAGTGAGCTTATTTTGAGTGAACGTGCAGGGAAAATGATTGAAGAGCTTAAAAAATCCTATGATTATATAGTTTTGGATACACCTCCATTAGGTCTGGTAGCCGATGCTCTTGAGATCGCTAAACATGCCGACGCTTCCTTGTATATGGTGCGTCAAGGATATACTAAAAAAGGAATGTTGCAAGTACTTAATGACAAGTATGATAAAAAGGAAATTCAAGATATCAGTCTAGTTTTTAATTACTATGATGAGCGAGGTAAGTACGGTTATGGTTATGGATACGGTTACGGTTACGGTTACGGTGCTTATGGTAATGGATATCATGAGAATAAAGTGAACCAGCCGTGGTATAAAAAGCTGTTAGAAAAGATTGTGCTTTCGCGAAAGCGTAATTAAAATTAAATATTTCAAATACAACTTATATTGTTTGAATGACCAAAGAACTAGAAACAAAAGTATATCAAAGAGGTAATCGATTACATCTATCACAACTTGTGAAAGAAGTAATCAAAGACCTTGCTACATCTCGATTTCTTGCCTTTCAACTAGCCAAAAGAGATATATCTTCTTCCTATCGACAGTCTTTTCTAGGAATAATTTGGGCATTCATTACACCTATTTCTACTGCTCTCGTGTGGATATTCATAAATAGTTCTGGTACGGTAGATTTAAAAGATACTGGTGTGCCTTATCCTGTTTTTGTATTTACGGGAACCTTACTGTGGTCTATTTTAACCGAGTCCATTAACATGCCACTAAGTGCCACAAATGGAGCAAAAGGTTTATTGAGTAAAATTAATTTTCCTAAAGAGGCACTTATATTATCTGGTATTTATAAGATATTATTCAATAGTATTTTTAAGTTCTTATTGCTCATTTTCTTCTTTTTATATTTTCAGATAATTCCGGGATGGAATCTCGTGTTTTTTCCTTTCACATTTTTGTTTTTAATGATTTTTGGAGTGTGCTTAGGGCTGTGGATTACACCTCTAGGTATGCTGTATAATGATGTAGGTAAAGCTATTGCAATGGGACTAAGATTTGTCATGTATGTGACTCCTGTAGTCTATACTATACCAGATAGCGGTATTATGAAAACTATTATGGAATACAATCCTCTCACGCCGGTACTTGTGTTGAATAGAACTATCATTTTAAATCAAGAGTTATTATTTGTCGATTATTTTTTATGGCTTGTAGTGATTACGCTACCTATTTTGTTACTCGCTCTTGTGATTTATAGAATAAGCATACCTGTAATAGTAGAACGTTTAAGTGCATAGATGATGGAGAAAGAGGTACTGGTTAAGGTAGAAGGATTATCAAAAAAATTCTGTAAAAGCCTAAAAAAGAGTTTGAAGTACGGTATGCAGGACCTTGCGGCAAATTTATTAGGTAAACCTACCAGTGATGAGTTACGGCCAGATGAATTCTGGGCACTTAAAGATATCAACTTTGAATTACGTAGAGGAGAATGTTTAGGTCTTATAGGGCATAATGGAGCTGGTAAATCTACTTTACTTAAAATATTAAATGGATTGATCAATCCAGACCACGGTAAAGTGACCATGCGTGGTAGAGTAGGAGCACTTATCGAGCTAGGAGCTGGATTTAATCCTATTTTATCTGGTCGAGAAAATATCTATAATAACGGTGCCATACTAGGTTTTTCTAGAGCAGAGATTGATGATAAGGTAGAAGAAATTATAGACTTTGCAGAGATAAGAGAGTTTATAGACATGCCGGTTCAAAACTATAGTTCAGGTATGCGTGTGCGACTAGGTTTTGCAGTAGCAGCACAAATGGAGCCCGATGTGTTAATTATAGATGAGGTGCTTGCGGTTGGGGATTTAGGGTTTAGAATGAAGTGTTACGACTATCTAATCAATAAACTTAGTAAAAACGTTGCATTAATTTTGGTGTCTCATAATATGGTAGATGTTATGAGATTATGTGAGATAGGCGTTGTGTTGAATAAAGGCAGAATGGATTTTATCGGTGAGCGTAATACAGCTGTCGGATTATATAATACTCTAGGAAAAACTAAGGTAGAGAGCAAAGGAGACTGCATGACAGTTGGTTTTCTTAATCAATCTAAAGGCATTCAGACTTTCAGTACTGGAGATGATGTAGTTTTTGAAATAGTGATACATTCTAAAAATAAAATTAAGAATGCTCGTATAATGTCTCATCTAGAATTCTCAAATGTTAGATTAAGTTCTATCTCATCAAAATACCTAGATTTTGTTGTTTCATTAGAGGAAGGAATGAATACATTTCACCTCAAGTATAAGAATATACCTTTATTAATCGGAGGTTATTTAGCGAATTTTGAGGTTTATGGTGAACAACTGAAGGATTTTATTGCTTCAGCAGATACAATTTCCTTTCAAATTACCGCGCCTGATGTTGACTATTTTGGTAATGGAAGATGTCACGTTTTCGCTTTTGATCATGAATGGAGTAAAATAAACTAAAATGTATTTTTTTAATTATCTTCCAGATGAAAACTCTAAATTGATTTTAGATTTTCTTATTGAATACAACCTTGATATATCAAATAAATATCTTTTCGATTCGAAGTTGATGAAAGATATTCCTAGTAATGATTTTTTTTCAAATTTATCTTTCGAATCAATTCATTTTAAAGATTCTTTGGAAAATAATGGTTTAATAAATTTTTGCACTTTTTCTTTAAGCAAATTTAATTTTGAGGAAAATAAAGTGGTTTCGATAAGAAGGAACAGTGTCGACTTATTTCTTGATGCATTCTTATTAAGAAATTGTGGTTGTGTAAATGTAGATGAGGAAATATATTCTTTGAACGCAGCTAATATACAAAATGACATTAAATCAAATCATTTAGATGTAGCAAAAACCGTCTATTCCTTAAACGATTATGATAAAATAAATACTAATCATCTGGTTCTAGATTATAATAACCTAATAGGGTTAAGATCTAAGTCAAAACAAATCGAAGAATTTAGAAAAGTATTAAATTTTCTAAATATGGAAAGTAGTGATGATGATTTAATCACTAAATTATCAAATGCCTTAAATAAGACATCCTTTCAAAAAAATTCTTACACAAAAATTGATTACGGTTATATTCATTTCAAAGGGTTGAAGTTAATCTTAAAAAAATCGAATCTTTACACGCTCAACAAAAAAAACGGATACAAAAAATCTTTTATACAATCAATTAAAAAGTATTTTTCATCTCAAAATCTTTCTTTTTATGATACTTATTGGAAAACTAATTCTTCTAAAGGAGGTAAATGGGTTTATGGAATTAATATAATCAACCATTTAATTGACAATTATAGTTTTAAAAGTATTCTGGATGCAGGTTGTGGTAGTGCTGATGTAACACGTTATTTACTTGAAAAAGGGTATGATGCTAAAGGTATAGAGTTATCAGGAGAGGTGCTTAAGGAAAATGCTAGAGACCTATTAAAATTAAATAAAGTACAACAAGGTTCTTTAAGCCAACTACCGTTTGATGATAACTCGTTTGATGTGGTTTTTTCGAGTGAAGTTTTAGAACATATACCCGAAAAAGATATCAAAAAGACAATCTCTGAATTGATACGCGTTTCACGTAATTATTTATTCTTAACTATCAGTTTGAGGCCTAGTAGTAACTTTAATAAGTATCACGTAACTCTTAAACCTAGAAAATGGTGGGAAGAAATGTTTCTTTCCATGGGTTGCGAAAAGGATCACACTTTGGTAAATAAACTTCAAAAAAAAGGTAATGATTTGAGTTTAAAGGAAGTATTGATGGAAGGGCCAACCAAAAGCCATATCAAGGAGATGGAATGGTTTATTGAACAAAATAGTTATTCTCTAAACAGCGAAATAGAACCATGGTTTTTCATTTTTAAAAAAAATGAATAATAACAATCTAATAATTACATCTGGTCCGAGTCAGCTTATGATTCAAATCGCTGCGATAAGTGAGTTAAATTATAAACTCACAGATTTTCATGTTCTCTACATAGGAGTGGAAAAACATCGTTTAGAAGCGATTTTAAAGCTAATGTGTCGGGCTTTCAAAATGAATTTTATAGGTTCAATTGATAATTTAGATAATCCATCGCCAGTATTTCATAAACCTAAATTTAGTTTAAGTTTTGTAAAGCATTTGTTTTATGCTCCTTATAGGAAGTCTAAAGAAATAGGAGAGATTTATCCTGTTTTAAAAAATTATAGAAGTAGTGTTGTGTCTATACCTTATCGTCATAAGATGAAAGGTGATGTAATGATTTTACATCATTTGAAACCAAACAAAACCATTATTACTGCAGATGGTGTAGTTAATACTCCTACAAAAAGATACTTTGGGTATTGGGAATGGTTTTTTATAAAAACTGATTTAAATAAAATTCCTACCAAGACGAAAATTTATACTCCAAAATATTTGAAAGAAGAAACGTTAAAGCTGGGGCCTGTTGTTGTTCTTGATGTCAATAATATGAATTCAATTAGAAATAAAATTCGTAATCTTTTCATTTCAAACGGAAATATCTCAAGTATAGATTTGCGAAATTACAAAGCCATTATCTTTTCTCAGCATTTAGCTCTATCAAAAGTTTGCACTGAAGATGAGGAGGTTAATTTTTATTTGAAAATTGTCGATTATTTTAACTCTCAAAATTTGACCCCTATTTATTTCAAACCACATCCTAGAGATAGCGGAGTTAAATTGAATAGTTTAATAGAAAAATTTAATAGAACCGGTAGTAGGGTAGATTGCAGCAAATTAGATATAGTAGCAATGCCTATAGAATTGTTTCAATCAAACGATAGTACACAACTAGCCACAGCTAATTCTTCTGCACCGTTAGGTATCGGAAGTGATTCAAATTTAATTTGCTTTTATATGGAAAGCTTTAGAAAGGATTTTAAAGAAGATATCATAAACTTTGCGTCCAATAACAAAGCAAAATTGATTAATTTAAAATAATCTTCTCTATGCAGGCTTACACCACCATTATCACCACTAGTCATTACTTTTATGCAAAGGCGCTCTATGATAGTATAAAAATATATGATTCTCATCTTAATTTCCATGTCTTAGTCGTAGATAACGAAAATGAGGTAGAGCCATATGAGAACATCGTAATCCATAGATTAAAGGAAATAAAAAAAACTTTTCCAGACGACTATGCTTTAATTGAAAAGTATGAAATTGATAAAGCGAGCAACTTAAGGTGGGCTTTAAAGCCTTTACTACTTAAGTATTTGTTATTAACTCAGGGATATGACAAGACTATTTTTCTTGATCCAGATTTATGTTTCTATAATAATCCTTTATTTTTATTTGAAGAATTAAACAATCATAGTGTGTTAGTCACTCCACACTGGAGATCTAGTGATGCATTTATTGATTCTGGAAACTTTGACTTGCTGTTTACAGGTGGTCTTTTTAATGCAGGGTTTTTTGCTTGTAATAAAAAAGCAATAGCTGTACTAGACTGGTGGCTTAAATGCTGCAGTTATAGAATGGAAAAGCAAAATGGTTTTTATGTAGACCAAATTTATTTGAATCTTATGCCTATTTATTTTCCTAATCAAGTCAAAGTATTACAGCATAAAGGTTGCAACGTGGCAAATTGGAATATGATAGAATGTCCAAGAGTAAAAAAAGAAAATGAAGTGATTATAGAAGGTACCTATCCTATAGTCTTTATTCATTTCACTAACGGAACCATTTCAACCATACTTAACGGTAGAGATGCTTTATTAAAACCTCTACTTGAAAAGTATGTTACGTTATTAAAAAAACATAATCGAGATTTTAAAACGTCACAAATGGATAATTCTTCAAAACAAAGTTGGATTAACCGTTTTAAAAAATTGAAAAAGTAACACATGAACAGTTTTACGAAGCTTCATTTTTCTACCTCGCAACTAGATTTGTATTACATACGTACTTCTATCTTTAATGCGCTTTGTAAATCATTACCTATGTTTAAAGGTGATTTACTCGATATAGGTTGTGGTAAGATGCCTTACAAGGAATACATTCTTGAAAATGCAGCTGTAGATTCATACTTAGGTCTAGACATTGAAAACGCTTTAATTTATGATGAAACCGTAAAGCCTGATGTAACCTGGGATGGAGTTCAAATGCCTTTTAAAGACGCTAGTTTTGATACTGCTTTTGGAACTGAGGTTTTAGAACATTGTCCAGAACCTGATGTGACCTTAAAAGAAGTTTATCGAGTTTTAAAATCAGATGGCGTTTTTTTCTTTACAGTTCCATTTTTATGGAACCTGCATGAAGCACCAAACGATTATTATAGATATACACCTTTTGCATTAGAACTTCATTTGAAAGAAGCTGGTTTTCAAGATATAGAACTATATGCTACCGGAGGCTGGCATGCTAGTATGGCTCAAATGTTAGGGTTATGGGTAAAACGTAGTCCTATGTCTTCTTTAAAGAAAAAAATAGGAGCTACCTGTTTAAAACCTATTATTAAAGCACTAATTAAATGGGATAGCAAACAAAAGGTAGAATTAAAAGACGGACAGATGATAACTGGTCTGTATGGTACAGCTATTAAAAAGTAACATATGAATATCGCTATATTTTCTCCATCTCAAAATCCTTATAGTGAAACCTTTATTCAGGCTCATAAAAATCACTTACATGGTAAGGTATTCTATTATTATGGTACAGGTGCCACAATAGCACTAGAGAAGGTAGGTCGCATCTATCAACCAGCCGGACTTAAGCAGCAATTATTGTTAAAAATAAAAGGAAAGAAACAAGAATCACCTTGGGAACAACTGGCCCTACACCTCAAGTCAAATCAAATAGATTCTATATTAATTGAATACGGTACACACGCGCATCACCTCTTACCGCTACTAAATCTTATTGATATTCCTGTGGTTGTTCACTTTCATGGATATGATGCTTCTATGCAATCTGCCATTGAGAGTTCAAATCAATATAAGGAAGTATTTCTACGAGCAAATCATGTCATATCGGTTTCTCAAGATATGAAGGAGAAATTGCTAAGTATAAACTGCCCAGAAGATAAACTTGTATTAAATACCTATGGACCACGTGATGAATTTTTTAAAGTAGAAGCACAGTTCTCAAAAAAGCAACTCATTGCTGTAGGTAGGTTTACAGATAAAAAAGCTCCTTATTATACCATTCTTGCTTTTTCTAAAATAGCAAAACAACATCCAGATGCTAAGCTTATCATGGCAGGCAAAGGAGAACTTTTAAATACCTGTAAAAATCTAGTACAGCACCTCAATCTTCAACAGCAAGTGCTGTTCCCAGGAGTAATAGATGCTAGCGCATTTAAAAACTACTTAAAAGAGTCTAGAGCATTTGTGCAGCACAGCATTACAGCATCAAGTGGTGATATGGAAGGAACGCCACTTGCCGTTCTAGAATCTAGCGCTGCTGGACTGCCGGTAATTTCAACCACTCATGCTGGTATTAAAGATGTAGTTCAACACAAAATCAGTGGTTTGCTATGTGAGGAGCATGATGTTACTACTATGGCTGCACACATGGATACATTACTATCTCATAGAGAACAGGCTATAGAAATGGGTAAGAACGCAAAAAATCGAATTAAAGATGATTTTACACTGGAAAAACATATTACTACTTTAAACAATTTACTTAAAAGCAAGTAGGGTGATGTCAGACCTAGTAACCATAATCATCCCTACTTTTAATAGAGCTCACACCATAAATAGAACTCTAAATAGTATTTTCAAACAATCCCATACAAATTGGGAATGTATTGTTATAGATGATGGTTCTACAGACGATACTTTAAAAATAGTAGAAGAACAAGTAAGAAAGGATTCGAGAGTTAAACTATTTCAAAGACCACAAAACAGGCCCAAAGGAGCAAATGCATGTCGTAACTTAGGCTTAGAAAATGCACATGGAGATTATATCAACTTTTTAGATAGTGATGACACGTTACATCCAGACAAGTTGAGCATACAAATAGACGCTATAAAAAACACGCCTTATCAATTCTCTGTATGTCAGACCATGCTTATTGATGATGATTCAGGACATGAATTAGGATTGAGATCATCATTAGTGAAAGCAGCACATCCAATAGATGACTATATTACGTTTAGAAGCTTCTGGACTGTGCATCCACCACTTTATAAATCTGCATTCATACAGCAGTACAGATTTGATGAATCTTTACAGCAGTCTCAGGAATATGAATTCACTATTCGTATTTTAAGCGGTCAACCGGTTTATCATACTACAGAACTTGTTCTGGCTTATCTCCATATCCATGCAAATAGGATGTCTAGTAGTGTTACAAACAGTATTTCTAAAATCAGGTCCAATCTCAATGTAAGATTAAACTGTTTTAAAAATAGCAACATCAATCTTTTACCTAGTACCCACGACCATCTGTATGAGTATATTTTTGATTTTTACAAAGAACTGATATTAAGTAAAGAATGGTCAAAGGCTTGGATAGCTTATGTCTATCTGGTACGATGTTCTTCATTTTATTTTCGCTTAAAGCGAAAACGAATACAACACCTCACAAGATGGTTTCTAGCGCTTCCTAGTTATTATCTAAGCAATAGAGGAACTAGGTTCTTGAGGTATATTGAATATAAGTCATAAAAATCTAGCCTTTTGCGGTAATAAAAGAAAGAGACTTGTATTTTAGCATTTATAAACCTAATCGCATTTCTAAATCATGAACGTGTCTGCTGTAATACCGTGCTATAATAGTGGAGATACTATTGAACGTGCTGTAAAGAGCTGTTTATCTCAAACCTATACCATAGATGAAGTTATAGTAGTTAATGATGGCTCTGTAGATAGTTCTAAAAAAGTAATTGAAGAGCTATCAAAGATAGATGCTAGAGTGAAGGTTATTCATCAAGAAAATCAAGGAGTATGCATAGCCCGCAATAATGGAATTGCAGAAGCAACTTGTGAATTCATACTCACTCTAGATGCAGACGATTTTTATGAATCAAATTACGTAGAAGAAACCATTCGACTGTTTGAAGAAAATCCTAATTATGGTGCAGTCATGACGGGTTATAGGATAATAGAGAATGGTGTCAAGTCCAAGGCTTATTATTTCAAACCAGTAACTCTAGCTACTTGCTTATATAATAATGGTATGCACGCTTGTGCCCTTTTTAGAAAAAAAGCAATGATAGATGCTGGATTATATGATCCAGCCATGCTATATGCTCATGAAGACTGGGATTTGAACATCAGGATATTAAAATTGGGTTATGAGTTTGGAATAGTAGATAAGCCATTATTTAATTATACCCAATCAATTAACTCTAGATCAAGCGTTACTAAGCAGCAAGATATGGAGATGAGGATGTATATGTTAGATAAATATAAAGCAGATTTTACAGAGCATCTCGAAAAGGTATATGCTTCCATGACTGTGGAATTACTACAATTACGTAAAGAGAACAATCGCATTTTAAACAGTACTTCTTTTAAATGGAGTCATAAGCTTATTCAATTGTGGCGGAGAGTAACCTCTTTCAAAACTCGTTCTTAAATGCGTGTAAGTGTCATCATACCTGCCTATAACGCGGCACAATTCATAAAGCGTGCTATTCAATCTGTTTTAGACCAACCAGAAACGGTTGAGGTTCTAATTATAAATGATGGCAGTACAGATGAGACTAAAAATATAGTATATTCTTTTAAAGACGATAGAGTATCACTTCTTGAGCATGAAAATGGCATAAATAAAGGAAGAAGTGCCTCTAGAAATTTAGGACTCTTAAACGCTACCTGTGATTATATCGCATTCCTAGATGCAGATGATTATTTTCTTGCTAATCGATTTAGTAAAGACAAAACAGTTTTTGATTCACATCAAGATTGTGGAGCTGTTTATAATGCTGTAGGTTATGATATACGAAATAATCAATACGACTATTTGAAAAATAGGCTATATACAGTTACTGAAGAAGTGCCACCAGAGCAATTGTTTCTAGGATTGGTAGACGGTTTATTTGGTCACTTTCAAATAGATGGTTTTACTATCAAAAGAGAAGTCTTGAAATCCTCTGGGCTTTTTAATGAACAACTCGCCGTAGCAGAAGATACTGATTTCTTTTGGCGAGTGATACTTGCTACTCCTACTTATTCCAGCAATATAGATAATCCAGTAGCCATGAGAATAGTTCATGATAATAATAGTTTTTACCGAGAAGATTTATATCAAGGATATGACTATATGGCTTATGAATCTGTTATTAAATGGGCCTCTCAAAATAGTATAAAAACTGAAGTTATAGACCGTATTTTACGTAGGGTATGGATTATTAAACATAAAGAAAATAAGGATTTATGGCATGAAATTAAATACTGGTGGCGTGTTCATACCTTGCACCAGAGATTGTTTTTTTCAAAACTAAACATTAAGTATTTTCCTTTAGTGAGAAGAAGAAAGCAAATGAAGGACTTGCTATTTAAAAAATGAAAGCTATAAATTCAAATATTACCGCAGTAATACCTTGCTATAATGATGGAAAGTTCATTAGACAAGCAGTAGACTCATTGCTAGCGCAAACACTTTTGCCAGAACAGATAATTATTGTTGACGATGGTTCTAAGGCAGAAACAAGAAAAATACTAAGATCCATAAATCATCCACTTGTTGAAATAGTTTATCAAGAAAATCAAGGGGTATGTTCTGCAAGAAATAATGCGATAGCCTTAGCAAGTACAGACTATATTTGTACACTAGACGCTGATGATTATTTTGAACCTACCTTTTTAGAAAAAGCACATAAAATCATATCAACTAGAGCAAACGTTGCTGTAGTTTGTTGTCATTATCAGAGATTCGGTAATAATAATTTAGAAAGAGATGTCATAAAACCTTTGGGTGGAAGTGTAGCGAATTTTCTAGTTCAGAATAATGGTATAGCAAGTGCTCTATTTAAAAAGTCTTGCTGGGAAGAAGTAAACGGTTATGATGTAAGCTTTGATAAAGGATATGAAGACTGGGATTTCTGGATTTCAATTTTAAAAAAAGGATGGAATATGTATGTTATTCCAGAAAAACTATTTAACTATAGAATTAAAGAAAATTCCCGTGATCAAGTAGCAAATGCAAACTTTGATCAAGAATTAAAACTAAAGATTTATAGTAAGCATCAAGATTTATATCTGCTACATGCAGAAAATATCTTTGCCCAATTGAATTTCAAAAACAACCTTCTCAAGAATACAGTTTCTAAAACTAAAAATAGTCTAGATTATAAAATAGGAGCAAGTCTTTTAAAACCGCTTAGATTTGTAAAAAGCTTATTTAATTGAGTATATGAATGTTTCAGTACCGCTTGTTTCTATTATAGTTCCTTGTTATAATCAAGCTCATTTTCTTAATGAGTGTCTTCAATCTGTTTTAGAACAAACCTTTAAAAATTGGAGCTGTATCATTGTTAATGACGGCAGTCCTGATGATACGGAACAAGTAGCACATGAGTGGTGTGCAAGAGACGAGCGTTTTTCATATATCTTTCAAGAAAATAAAGGTCTGAGCGCAGCACGTAATACGGGAATTGCTGCCACGCAAAGCACTTACATATTACCTCTGGATGCGGATGATGTAATTCATAAAAATTATTTAGCACAAACTATCAAAAAACTAGAAAGTACGCCAGATGTCGGGATAGTAGGTGTTTACAGTAAATTTTTTATTAATACCATTGATAATGTGGTGGACGTACATCAACCTAAAGGTAAAGATGTAAAATATCTACTTTACGTAAATCAACTAGTTGCTACTTCATTATACCGTAGAATTTGCTGGGAACAAGTAGGTGGATATGATGAAAGTATGCGTGATGGTTTTGAGGATTGGGAATTTTGGTTACATATCACTAAAAAAGGCTGGAATTATGCTGTTATTCCACAAGAGCTCTTTTATTATCGAAAAAAAGAATCTTCTATGCTAACTACCACTATCAAAACAACTGCAGAACAGGTAAGGTATTACATAATGAAAAAGCATAAAGAACTTTATATAGAGGATTTTGAAAACTGTATAACAGTTCTATTTCATTATATTACTACCAGTCGCAAAAAAGAACAACGACTACAGCAATCTATAGAATACAAATTAGGAAGTATTATCACTAAACCTTTTAAAATGTTAGGCTTTTTCAAGTAAGAGTATGAAAATATCTGTAGTTATAAGAACTAAAAATCAATCTCCTGCATTGGGATTTTTACTACGTAATCTTAAGGAACGTTACACAAGTGATATAGATGAAATTGTGGTTATAGATAACAATTCTACGGATGATACACCTTCTTTATGTCAGCAATATCATGCGAGATATGTGAAAATAGAACAGTTTAGTTATGGAGGTAGTGCAAACACTGCTGCTACTGAGGCTAAAAATGAGATTATTGTGATTTTTAGTGCACATTCTTATCCCGTAAGTCATGATTTTTTCAAGCTTATTAAAAAGCGCTTTCTAGCTAACCCTAACCTAGCAGGTTTACGTTGTTTGCACAGCACAAATGATTACAGAGCTTTTATTAAAGGTGTTCAGGCTGTTGATAATGCCAATCGTGCAGGATTGATTTTTTCAGGTTCCGCTTTTGCGAAGGCAGTATGGGAACAATACCCATTCAGAGAAGACGTAGCTACTTTTGAAGATAAAGAATGGTCTAAGCGCGTCCTGTCAAAAGGTTTTGATATTGAATTTGTTCCTGCAATTTTTCACTACGAGATCAAGCGCACCAGAGCTCAGGAATATTTTAGATTTAAAAATGATGTGATAGGTAACTATCAACTGTGGCATGAAGAGGTAAAGACTTCTAGTGCTTTTAAAGGTCTTATAGCTACTATTTTTAAGACATTTTATAATGCCATTATTCAATTGTATTATGCGATAAAACGATTTACATATATCCTTAGATTTAATTTTAATAAACCATCCAAATTTTGAATAGACAAAGGCATCATAATAATTTTGATTTTTTAAGGTTTGTTTTTGCGTCTTTTGTCATCATTACCCATTCTTTCGCCTTATTAGGAATGGAGAAAAAAGAATGGATGCTAGGAATAACAAATGGGCAGATTAGTTTCTCTCAATTAGGTCTTGCAGGTTTTTTCACCATTAGTGGTTATTTTATATATAAAAGTATGCTGCGCAGTGATAGTGTACTGCATTATCTTAAAAAGCGTGTTTTAAGATTATTTCCAGCCTTACTGGTGGTTCTTTTATTAAGTCTTGTTGTTCTACCTTTTTTTTATCGTGGAGATAAAAGTATTTTTAATGAGTTTGGATACTGGACTTATTTACCATATAATCTTTCTCTATATCTCTTTCAAGGGCCAGTAGAAGGAGTTTTCAATTCATTACCATATCGATCATTTAACGGATCCTTATGGACTATCAGGTATGAGTTCTCTATGTATTTATTTGTATTGTTGTTCTTTTTTATCAAGAAGGCTCGATATCATAGATTTTTAGCCACGTTCCTTTTAATACTTTGGTATGTCATTTTTACTTTTGGTATGAATCGTTTTGGAGCGTCTAATTTTTTAGGAATGACAGGTTATCCATTATTTAACTTGGGAGGATATTTTGTGGCAGGTATATTTTTGGGGACTTTACAGCGCAAACTCTTTAATGATAAGAGATTACTTTTGTTTGCTCTTATTCTTTTAGTTGTTTCAGCATATTATGGTATGTATGGTTATGTGAAACATGTGGCATTATCATTTCTAATTCTAGGATTAGGTTTTTGGGAAAGTAAACTAGCCTATTTTAAAGACTATGGTGATCCATCTTATGGAATTTATATTTATGCGTTTCCTATTCAGCAAATACTTATATATTGTTTTTCACCTAGCTTAGAAATATTGCTTTTAGGCTCTTTTAGTTTAGCGGTCTTTTTTGGTTATATTTCATGGCATTTAATAGAAAAAAGAGCACTTTCCATTAAGTAGTTTTGCGTTTGTATTATCAACTTAACAATTTAAAGAAATTTTGAATAAACAAGGGAAGTTAAATTTGATTTTGACACTATAAAATTATTATAAATGAAATGGTTTCTTTTAAAAATATGGTCATGGTTTACACCTAAAAAACCTCAATACTTATCTCATGATAATTTTTGGGTTCAGGATGTCGGTTTTTCGAAAATTGAAGATCGTTTTTCTTTCTTTCTAAATATTTGTGATCAAAAAAATGTAATTCATTTTGGTTGTACAGATTGGCCCATTTTTGAACCATCTTACAATCTGCATATAAAATTATCAAAAGTTGCAAATAAATTACATGGTTTTGATGTAGATATCGATGGTATTGAAAACTTGAAAAAGTACGTAAACCAACCTTATTTCAGCAAAATCGGAGAGGTAAAAGAGAGCTATGATGTTTGCCTGATTCCTGAAACTATAGAACATGTAGATAATGTAGCAGAATTTTTAAAAAACATATCCAAAGTTCAAGCAAGTACTTTTTATATTACAGCACCTAATTGCTTTGCACAGACTCACATGCAACGTAACCACTATTTAGAAACATCAATAAAGGAAGTAGTACATCCAGATCATAATTGCTGGTACAGTCCTTATACCCTTAAAAACGTAATAGAGAAATATTCTACACTTCAAGTTGAAGAAGTTTTTCTATTAAATAAAGATACTATGGTGTGTTGCAAAGCAGTTCAGAAGAGGTAAGATGAGCTCATTAAAAAAAAGAATAAAATTTTTGTTCGGTTATTTTTTATTTCTGTGTTTTAAAACGAAAAAGATTCCAAAAATTGTAAATTCCGATATAATCTTTTTTTTACCTTATTATCATTTAGGTGGAGCTGAACAGGTTCACCTTGATATTATTAAAGCTATATCCAATAAACAAGTAACTGTAATATTTACCCATTTATCTGCAACCAATCATTTTAAAGAAAAGTTTTCTAGTCATGCTTATATAATAGAATTAAATTCAATTATTAATAAAAAAAGTTCTTTTCTCAATAAAAAACTATTTAAAACTATTGCGAGAGCAATAAATTCAAGCGAAAGTATAACTAAGGTTTTGGGTTGTAACACAGATTATTTTTACGAAATATTACCGCTGTTAAATAAACCTGCTATAGATTTAATTCACTCTATTGCACCCAACGACACTAGAAAAGCGATGTTTGCTGAAGCTGATTCTTTACTTTCAAAACGTATAGTTATTAATAATTATACAAGAAATCAATTGTATGAAATTGTAAAAACTCATACTGGAAATATCACTCAACAAAATAAGATTAATGTTATTCCAAATGGCGTTGAAATAAATAATAATTATTTAAGTGATAATGACCTTAAATATAGAATAGGATTTATAGGAAGATGGTCCTTAGAAAAAAGACCTGAACTATTTCTAGAGCTTGCAAAAAAACTTAAAATCGATTTTCCTCATTTGGAGTTCGTAATGGCTGGTAGTGCTATGAATTTACATGATGAAGAAATTACTAAAGCTGGTGTGAAAAATTTGGGAAGTATTAAGGACAAACAAAAGCTAAAGAATATCTATAAATCCTTAGATTTTTTAATAATAACCTCTACGTACGAAGGTTTTCCCATGGTTATGATGGAATCTATGCCTTTTGGGGTTATTCCTGTTTGTACAGATGTGGGTGGAATCCACGAGCATATTAACCATGAAGTCAACGGTTTTTTGATAAACGAGGAACAAAATAAGGATATAGTCTTATCAATGGTAAATTTAATCTCTTATTTGTATCAAAATCAAAAAATAATATCTAAAATTTCGGAAGAAACAGCAAGCTATGCAAGTCAAAATTTTGATATTGAAAAGTTTAATGATTCATATAAGAAGTTGTTATTAGAATGAAACTACTTACCCTTTCTATCCCTAATCATCATTTCTTTCAATGGATCAATCAATTGGAAGATAGCGATATTGAGGTATACTGGATGGATGTAACCGATTCTGGATACAGCCCTAGAATTCCTTGGGTAAATCAAATTACTGGCTGGCGTCTAAAAAAAGATTATCCTGGACGCACGTTTCTTAAGAGACATGCTCAACGATTATATAGTTTCCTAAATAAATACAATGAACGTAGTGCAGAAGAAAAACTTCAATCAATAATCTCAAAGTTACAACCAGATCTAATTCATTGTTTTGAAATGAGGCTTTCAGGTGTTCCTTTTCAAAAAGTATGGGACTCAGTAAACACTCCAATTATTTATAGTTCTTGGGGTAGCGATGTGTATGATTTAAAAAATTTAGGTTTATCTCAAAGTGAGGTAACAACCTTTTTAAAAAGGGTCGATTTTTTAATTACCGATTGTAAAAGGGATTACTCATTAGCTCAAGAATTAGGGTTTTCTGGAAATTTTCTTGGTGTTTTACCTGGTAATGGTGGTATTAACCTACCCTTAGAAAATAGCTTGGCTATTGAAGAGCGTTCTTTAATAATGATTAAAGGATATGACGATGGAGTTGGGCAAGCTCGAGTAGCTCTACAAGCTCTAGAGCTTGTTAATAAAGAGCTTATTGCTGATTATAAGATATTTATTTACAGTGCAGATGAGCTAGTGTTGAGATACGTTGATAAATCACCCTTATTTCAAACCGTTTCTAATACTCTTATCAAGAGAGGAGATTTTATACCCAATGATCAACTGCTTAAAAAGATGGGAAGAGCACTGTTACATATAGGTTTAAGCACAAGTGATGGAATGCCTAATTCCTTGTTAGAAGCTATGGGAATGGGTGCGTTTCCTATTCAATCTAATCCTGGTGGATCTACTCAAGAAGTTATAGAGCATAATAAAAACGGATTTATAATTCATGATCCTAAAAATGTTGAAGAGGTTAAAAAAGCAATTGAAATAGCTTTAAAAAAAACAAATTTGATTCAAAAAGCTAGGGACTTCAACACGCGTTATATTGATACTTACTACAATCGTGGTAAATTGCGAGCATCAATTCAAGAGATTTATTCATCTATCTATAACCAATAATGACATTCTCCTATTTAATCGTTACGAGAAATAGACCTAATGATTTGGAAATTACCTTAGGGAAGCTTCAGGAACTAGTTCGTTCTAATTTTGACGAAGTTCTTGTATTTATTGATGGTTGCAGTAAGACAGAATATCTCAAAAATCGATTTCCATGGGTGAAATGGACAATTTCTAAGGTTCAGTTAGGAGCTTCTCCTGCTAGGAATAAGCTTTACTCTTTGGCTCAAAATGACATTCTAATAGGCTTGGACGACGATGCTCATCCTTTAGAGGTAGACTTTAAATCAAAAGTGATATCTCGCTTTCGCGAAAGCGAGAAAACAGCTATCATCGCTTTTCAGGAAATTACTGGGGTTTTTAAAGACGATCTTGATGCTCTTTCAAAAAAGCGTAAAGGAGCTGATTATTACACTAATGAGTTTGTAGGTTGCGGTTTTGCGATTAGGAAAGAAGTATATGATAGTATAGCTGGTTTTCCCAAATGGATGGATATTTATGGTGAAGAGACTGCAGTCGCTTTGCAGGTGTTAGATAGAGGATTTGACGTTCTTTACTCTTATGATATAGCTGTGAATCACAGAAAGGATTCCCTAGCTCGTAGAAAAACAGGAGCCAACTATTTTAGATTTGAAAAACAATTAATTAATACCATTGCTTTATACATAATCTACTACCCAAAGCCAATTAAAAAAATACTTAAGGTTATCTGGCACAATGGTAGAAAGTATGCCTTTCAAGATGCTACTTATTTAAAATGTTATTTTCGAGCTGTTTTTAAAGCGATAGGTAGAGTGCCAATGTTCATAAAGAACCGAAAACCTGTAAAAGGATCTACTGTTATCAGGCGTAACAATTTACAAGGAATACAGTACTAATGTTGTTTAATTCACTTGATTTTGCGGTTTTTCTACCTGTAGTCTTTTTGATTTACTGGATATTACTTAATAGAAATTTACGGATTCAAAATCTATTTTTATTAATTGCTAGTTATTTGTTTTATGGCTGGTGGGATATACGTTTTCTAGGGTTAATTGTTTGGAGTTCATTAGTTGATTATTGGATAGGAATTTCCTTATCTCGTGTTACTAAGCCCCAATATAGAAAACTACTTTTATCACTCAGTTTACTTATGAATATTGGTTTGCTTGGTTTTTTTAAGTATTTCAATTTTTTCATTGAAAGTTTTGCTCAGGCTTATAGTTTATTTGGCGCTCAAATCAACCCATCAAGATTGGATATCATCCTTCCAGTAGGAATTAGTTTTTATACCTTTCAAACATTAAGTTACACTATAGATGTATATAGGAAAAAGCTGACCCCAACGAAAGACATCGTAGCTTTTTTTGCTTTTGTTAGTTTTTTTCCACAGCTCGTTGCAGGACCTATTGAACGAGCAACTAATTTACTACCTCAGTTTTTTAAAAAGAGAAAATTCAATTACACTACCGCTACAGATGGTTGCAAACAAATTCTTTGGGGCCTGGCAAAAAAGGTGATTATAGCAGATCAATGCGCTCGATATGCAAATGATATATTTAACAATCACGATCAATATTCGGGTAGTACACTTGTAGTAGGAGCTTTTTTCTTTACATTCCAGATTTATGGGGATTTTTCAGGATATTCCGATATCGCAATAGGTACCGCAAAATTATTCGGATTTAATTTGAAGAAAAATTTTGCAACCCCTTATTTTTCAAGAGATATAGCCGAATTTTGGCGTAGGTGGCATATTTCTCTATCAACATGGTTCAGAGACTATTTGTACATTCCTTTAGGAGGAAGTCGAGTAGGTAAGTGGCTCAATGTGAGAAATGTCTTTATTGTTTTTATTGTTAGTGGCTTTTGGCATGGAGCAAACTGGACATTTGTCATATGGGGAACCTTCAATGCAATCTTGTTCTTACCACTACTTTTAAGCAACCGTAATAGAAGTAATCTGGATACCGTAGCATCTGGGAGATTTATTCCTCATATAAAGGAAGTTTTTCAGATATTCATAACATTCCTTCTTACAATGGTAGCTTGGATATTTTTTAGAGCAGATAATTTATCTCACGCTGTTTCCTATATTTCTAAGATTTTCTCTAGCTCTATAATTGTTTTACCTGAAATAAGGCCATTTAATACGTTTTTATACTTGCTATTCTTTATTTTGTTTGAATGGATAGGTCGTGAACGGGAACATGTATTAAATCATAGATTTTTCAATTCTTATAAATGGTTTAAATATCCATTATACTTTATACTGATGGCGCTTATACTTATTCATAGTAATGGTACTCCAGAAGAATTTATATATTTTCAATTCTAATGAGGAGGTTTTTACTACATAGTATTATATTTTTAATCGCTTTTTTTGTTTTTGATAAAGCAGCTTATTTTATTTTATCAAGTCATGCTAAAATTCAAGAAGACAATAGGTTGGAGTTGCTCTTGAACGGCGAGCTTCAACATGATATTATCGTTTTGGGTTCTTCCCGTGGAGCTAGCAATATTGATGCATTTCAATTAGAAAAACACTTACAAAAAACTACCTATAATTTGTCTTATCGTGGTAGCGATGTGCGATTTCAAGAATTAATTTTCAGAAAATACCTAGAGCATCACAGTGCACCAGAGAAAGTTTTATTGGTGGTTGATAATCCTTATGCAATTTTAAAAGAAACTACTTTGGGCATGCGCTATGATAGACTTTACCCATTAGCTCATTACAATGAAGTGAATTCCATTTTAATTGAGGAAAATCAGCATTCATGGGTATCTTCATTTTTGTATTTCCTTAGAGTTCATCCCAATCAACTAGTGTTTAATAAAGAAAAACAGAAATCAAAATTTCCTTTTAATGCAAGAGGTTCACAGCTTTTGCCAGATAAAAGTACTTCTTCTAACAATCTAACTTTTGAAACAACAGTAAACTACTCAAATAAAAATATTGATCCGGCAAAGGTTAACTCCTTTAAAGAAATTCAAAAATTATGTTTGAAAAATGATATTCAATTATATTTCGTTTTTTCACCAGACTACTATCAGTTTAACGAAAGATTTTACAATGAGTTTAAAACAGAGTTTAATTCTAATGCAAATTTTATAAAATACTCGATTCAAAATACTGAATACAAGAATGCTTCGAACTTTTATGATATATCCCATTTAAACCATAGAGGAACTCGTATTTTTACTCAAGAAGTTGCAGAATCTTTATTAAAGACCAATTAATACTTAAAGGAAAATGAAAACCATAGGCTTTATCCCACTAAGAGCAGGATCAAAAGGAATACCTGGAAAAAATAAAAAGAAAATGTTAGGTAGGCCATTATTCTGTTGGTCTTTAGGAGCTGCAATAGCTTCACAATTAGATGAGGTTTATGTGTATACTGATGATTCGGATATCTTAGACTTTGTTAAACGAGAATACCACTGGACAGATAAAATAAAAGCAGTCAAACGCCTGAGCTCAAACGCCACGGATACTGCCAGTACAGAAAGTGCGATGATCGATTTTATTAGGGATGAAGATCCTGATTTTGATATTATATGTCTGCTACAAGCTACATCTCCTTTTACTACTGCCGTAGATATCAACGCTTGTTTACAAGAAATTAAAAACGGCAAGCACAGCGCTATGACGGTGGTGAATACACATCGTTTTACCTGGAGTTCAAACGGTGAGCCTCAAAATTATGATGTGTTTAATAGACCTAGACGTCAGGATTTTGAAGGGCTGTTGATTGAAAATGGGGCTGTATATGTGACTGTAAAAGAGAAGTGGTTTGAGACTAAAAATCGTGTTTCTGGTGAAATAGGTTTAGTTCATATGCACGAGGATTCTTTAACCGAAATTGATAGTAAGTCCGATTGGGATGTTGTAGAATTACTGCTTTCGCGAAAGCTAAAACAAAACAAGCAAACCCAACCTATAACACACCTAGTACTGGATGTTGATGGCGTGTTTACCGATGGCTGTGTTTATTACGATAGTCAGGGAGAACTCATGAAAAAATTTGACATGAGAGATGGTATGGGATTAGAAATTTTAAGACAAAACGAAGTTGAGGTCATGGTGATGACTTCAGAAGATTCAGACATAGTCGCAAGTAGGATGAAAAAACTTAAAATTGAAAATACGTATTTAGGCGTCAAGGATAAATACAGTCTTTTATCTAGAATTGCCAGCAATAAAGGAATTGCTTTTTCAAATATTGCCTATGTAGGTGATGATGTAAATGATCTGGCAAACATTTGTGCAGCAGGATGGTCTTTTACGCCTCACAATGCAACTAGAGAAGTCAAATCACACGCTGATGTTACTTTATCCAACGATAGTGCATCGGGTGCTATACGTGAGGTATGCGAATTCATCATGAGATACAATAACAGGTTTTAGTGAACTTAAAAAGATCCAGTTTTATCCAGACTCAAGATTACCTTTAATGTTATTCTAAATACAAAGGCTGTCTAGCGTAGTACTCCTATTTTTGTGTGATTATTAAACGTAAGTTATGAAGCACATTATCTATGATTTTCTTATTGAAAGTGGATTTACACCTCAAGTTGCGAGTTATTTAAATATGCTGGCACTTCTGCTTCTGTTACTTGTTGTAGCCTTAATACTTGACTTCATATTTACCTTAATTTTTAGGAGAATATCCAATGTAGTTGCTACTAGGACTAAAACAAACTTTGATGATATTTTAATCGATAACAAGTTACCTACCTATGCAGCTCATATAGTGCCGTTACTTCTAGTTTATGAAGCTGTCCCTTATATTTTTACAGATTTTGACTATGTGTCCAATCTAGCTGAAAAATCAATTAGAATACTAGGTATCTTACTTAGTCTATACATCATTAAAAGCTTTTTGTTATCCATAAGGAATTACCTAAAAACTATTGATCGTTATAAAAATAAACCTATCTATAGCTACATACAGGTTTTTATGATTGTGGCCTGGTTGCTTGCGATTTTCTCCATTTTTGCAACACTAACGGGAGTTTCTTTTTGGAAATTCATAACCGGACTAGGTGCGGCATCGGCAATTATAATTTTGGTATTTAGAGATAGTATTTTAGGATTTGTTGCCAGTATTCAAGTTACTGTGAACGACATGGTGCGTATAGGCGATTGGATAACCTTTGAAAAATACGGTGCAGATGGTGATGTAATAGAAATTACCCTAGCTACAGTAAAAGTTCAAAATTGGGATAAAACTATTACCACTATTCCAACCTATGCCTTGATTTCAGATTCATTTAAAAACTGGAGAGGAATGACAGCATCTGGAGGAAGAAGGATTAAGCGATCTGTAATTATTAAAGCGTCAACAATTAAGTTTTTAACTCCTATAGAAATTCAAAAATTAAAGGATATTCAGTTAATTACGGATTATCTGGAACAAAGGGACGAAATCATTAATACACACAATGAACAAAATCAAATTAATAAAGAGGCATTAATTAACGGCCGTAACATGACCAATTTTGGTGTATTTAGGAAGTACCTACAAACTTATATTGAAAACCACTCGGCGGTTCATAAAGACATGACGTATATGGTCAGGCAACTAGAACAAACACCACATGGAATACCGTTAGAAATATATTGTTTCAGTAAAGATCAACGATGGGTCAATTATGAATATATAATGGGAGATATTTTTGATCACGTTCTTGCGTCGGTAAAATTCTTTGATTTAGAGGTTTATGAATATCATACAACTACAGACCAACTCAAATAACCAAAAAGTTAACTCAATTTGAGAAATATACTTTCTAAATAATCACATTTCCTTACCTTGCGATAGTTAATTTTCTCCTAATGAACTATCACAAACCCTATGTAATTGCAGAGATTGGATGTAATCATAAAGGTGATATGGAAATCGCCAAGGAACTTATAAAAGTTGCTGCAATTTTTTGTAAAGCCGATGCAGTTAAATTTCAAAAAAGAAATAACAAAGAATTATTAACTGAAGAGCAATATAACGCACCACATCCCAGTCCTATCAATAGTTATGGTGATACCTATGGAGCACATAGAGAATATCTAGAATTCAACGTGCAGCAGCACCAGGAATTGATGGATTACTGTGAGGAAATGGGAATTACTTACAGTACTAGTGTTTGGGATACAAGTAGCGCACAAGAAATAGCCTCGTTGAATCCTGAGTTTATAAAGATTCCAAGTGCTTGTAATAATCATTTTGAAATGCTAGAATGGTTGTGTGATCATTATAAGGGTGAAATACACTGTTCTACAGGAATGACAACACCCGATGAAATAGAACAACTAGTGCAATTCTTTGAGCGTAAAGGTCGTGCCCAAGATCTCGTACTATACAATTGTACTAGTGGATATCCAGTACCTTTTGAAGACATTTGTTTGTTGGATATTACTACACTTAGAGAAAAATATCAAAGCAGGATCAAACAAATTGGATTCTCTGGCCATCATTTAGGCATAGCTGCCGATGTTGCTGCCTATACATTAGGTGCTCCCATAGTAGAACGTCACTATACACTGGATCGCACCTGGAAAGGTACAGATCACAGTGCCTCATTAGAGCCTAATGGTTTGCGTAAATTAGCGAGAGATTTAAGAGCTGTACACAAGGCATTGACTCATAAATCACAAGATATATTGCCTATTGAACAAGTTCAACGTGATAAACTGAAATATAGAAAGTAAAATGTCAAAAAAGGTTTGGATCTTATTTCCTGACGGCGTTGGATTACGCAATTTTGCCTTCACAAATTTCAAAAATATTGGTGATAAATTAGGTTATGACATTACCTATTGGAACAATTCAGTTTTTGATCTTGAAAAGGAATTTGGATTTGCACAAATCAACATTCCTAGTACCAAAATTCACCCTAAAACTCCAGTAATTAATCACGCAAGGAAAAGGGTAGAGTTAGCGCTTTCGCGAAAGCGTGATAACGATGATGTGTATCCAACTTATAGATTTCCTTTAAAATGGAATAACCTTAAGAATTGTATCAAAAGTAGCTTTGTAAAGTTCCATGAAATTTTTTCATCTACTGATTCGGGTTGGGAAAACCTGATAAATAAAATGTATGAGGCTGAAAGGAGTACAGATCGCTATAAGGTATTAAAAGAACAGCTCAAGAAACACAAACCAGACTTAGTTTTTTGTACGACTCAACGTGCTACTCAAGGAATAGCACCGGTACTAGCAGCTCAAGATCTAGGAATACCTACAGCGTGCTGGGTTTACAGTTGGGATAACTTACCTAAAGGGATGTCTACTATTGAGACTGATTATTATTTTGTATGGTCAGAATTGATGAAGGAGCAGTTGCTACACTACTATCCAAAAATAAAAAGTAATCAAGTTTATGTGACTGGAACACCTCAATTTGAGCCACATTATAGTGAAGAACTCTATATTTCTCGCGAACAGTTTTTGAGCGAGCATAATTTAGATAAAAACAAGGAATACATTTGTTTTTCTGGTGATGATACTACCACTTCGCCACTGGATCATCTTTATTTAAGGGATACTGCTATCGCTGTTAAAAATCTCAACGCTCGTGGTTATAACTTGGGAATAATATTTAGACCAGTACCAGTAGATGATTCTAATAGATACGATGAGGTTTTGAAAGAACATGTTGATGTTATTACCACTATAAAACCTTTATGGAAACCAATGGGTAATTCTTGGAATCAAATGATGCCTACCAAGGATGATTTTGCACTATTGGTAAATACTTGCAGACACTGTGAATTGGTAGTTAATATTTGCAGCAGTATGGTCTTTGATTTTGTCATACATGATAAACCGACCATTTACCCCAACTATGAGCAACCAGAACTTAAAAAAAGTATACGCGATATCGGACAAAATTACAAATATGTGCATTTTAGAACGATGCCTGATACGGCTGTAGTTTGGGCTCATAAAATAGCAGATATTGAGACTGGAATTAAGCATTTACTTGAAAATGTGGTAAATCCCGTGCAGGATTGTAAAAAATGGTACGGCGTTATTAATCATCCTAAGCAACCAGAATTAGCAAGTGAGCGAATTTGGGATGGGATAGGACAAATATTAAATTAAATGCACATCGCCTACCTAACACCAGAATTTCCTCATAAACGTACTGGCCACGCTGGTGGAATGGGCACTAGTATCAAAAATCTAGCAGAACAAGTGGCTATAATAGGGTATAAAGTCAGTGTCTTTATTTATGGACAAAATCGTAGCGAAGTATTCACTGAAAAAGGAATAACCTTTCATAAAATAGAGAAAATCAACTATCCTATTGGAGGATTTTACTTTTATCGTAAACATATAGAAAGCTATATAAATTTAAACTGCGATACTGTCGATATAATAGAAGCTCCTGATTGGACTGGGATAACAGCTTTTATGAACTTGAAAAAACCTTTGGTGATAAGGTTTCATGGTAGTGATACTTATTTCTGTCACATCGAGAAACGTCCACAAAAGAAAAAAAACTTTTTTTTTGAAAAATGGGCTGTTAAAAAGGCACAAGCTTACATCGCTCCCACAACCTTTGCAGGAGAGAAATCAGTTCAATTATTTAAGGCTGATGTAAATAAGTTGAAAATTATACCTTATGGTTTACAACTAGAAAAATTTGTAAATAACAATCCCGATCAGTTTACTGCTTTTAATATACTTAACATAGGTACTATAATTCGTAAAAAGGGTTTATTTCAATTGGCTCAAATGTTCAATGAAATTCACAAATCCTACCCTAAATCAACTTTGACACTAATTGGTTCTGATAGTGCTGATGTTTCTACTGGTTCTAATTCTACTTGGGAATTGGTAAAACAAACCTTTAGTCCAACAGCATTACTCAACGTTACTTATATGGGAAAAGTCCCCTATAATCAAACCCAAGACCTTATTAAAAAAGCACATATTTGTGTCTTTCCTTCTCTTGCAGAAACCTTGGGTATGGTAACGATTGAAAGTATGGCACTTAAAAAAGCAGTGGTAAATACAAATATTGGCTGGGCACAGGATTTAATTGAGCATGGACATGACGGT
This sequence comes from Nonlabens sp. SY33080, assembly GCF_011784885.1. Classification (NCBI taxonomy): domain Bacteria; kingdom Pseudomonadati; phylum Bacteroidota; class Flavobacteriia; order Flavobacteriales; family Flavobacteriaceae; genus Nonlabens; species Nonlabens sp. SY33080. The sequence goes on along the minus strand of NZ_CP050461.1, from coordinate 1,262,090 downwards.
TACATGCATCATCCAGATGATATAGAGAGCTATATTGAGTCTATAACTAAACTTTTTGAAAGTAAAGATACTTTACTTAATGTGGCCGTTAATGCTAGAAAAACGGTAGAAAGTAAATTTGACATCAGAAAAATAGCAAGTAAGAACCTTGCTTTTTACAAAAGCGTCATTGGTAAATTAAATTAATCAATGATTGTTTTTAATTACATAGAAAATACAATCACTGATATTGAGAGTGATATACTTATTACTCGATCATCCTCGGGTAAAATATTAGATTCTTTATTTGAATTGGCTAAAAAATTTCCAAATCGTTGGATAGCATGGAAAAACTCTACACCTGTTGATTGGGATGACTTTGATTCTCAAAAATCAGTGACTTATAAAATGTTGAGTTCTGGTAAAGCACCAGATTTTATCGATACTGGATTGGGGTATGTAGAAGATACTCCTTTTATTAATTATTCAGAGAATCATTGGTATCCTACATGGATTATGAGCGCAGAACAGGGAATGATTCACGCAACGGTACTAAATAAAATCAAGCACTTTAGAAGTTCGGCCGACTTTGAATATGATATTAATTTGTTGGCTAGAATATTTCAACATCAAGGAATACTTTGTTATTCCAATCTTAAGAAGAACCCAACTCGATCTAACTACTTTAAGGCCTACAAATTAGTGGGGCACACGATGAAAAAAGGATGGTTGCCGTTTTTGCTGTTGTGTCACCTTAAGTATGACAAGAGATTTCCTTTTTTCGCTTTCGCGAAAGCGATATTTCTTAAAAAGATAGTTCCTATTGTAGACTTTTTGGAATTACAAATTAATCAGGTTGAACCATTTATAAATACTCAGTATGATGTTATAATCCCAACGATGGGTAGGGCAAGTTATTTGTATGATGTAATTAATGATTTAGCTAACCAAACCTTATTGCCACAAACCGTTTACATAGTAGAGCAAAATCCTAATAAAGAGGCAAGTACAGAGCTGGATAGGATTTTAAATGGTTATTGGCCCTTTTCAATTGATCACAAGTTAATTCACAAAACAGGAGCTTGTAATGCTCGAAATATTGCTCTTGAAAAAACAAGGGCAAAATGGGTATTACTATTTGACGATGATGCTAGACTAAAACCCAATGTTTTGGAGAATATGGTTAGCCTAGCAGAAAATTTAAACGTAAAGTGTATCAATGCTGCTTATTTACAAAAAGGGGAACACGAACATCAAAAAACATGGAAACAATGGCCCTATTTTGGTTCTGGTTGTTCCTTAATTCATCGAGATATAGTTGATCGATGTAAATTTGACAAAGCTCTTGAACATGGGTACGGCGAAGATGTAGATTTTGGAATGCAAATTAGGAGAGCAGGATATGACGTGATTTATGCACCACAAATTCAAATTCTACACTTAAAAGCGCCTGTAGGTGGATTTAGAGAGAAACGTATTTTTCCCTGGTCAACTGATAACATTCAGCCCAAACCATCTCCTCATATCATGTATTTTAGAAAGAAAAACTATTCTGTAAATCAATTGAAAGGTTATAAATTGGTACAATGGTTTAAAAATTATGGGAAACTAGGGTCGTTTTTGCCTTGGGGACATAATAGACTCTTTAATAAAGCATGGGAATCAAGTAAAAAGTATGCAAATAGTTTATGATAAGCGTTTTTACCGATATTGAGATCCTGTCAACTAAAAATAGAGGCAAGGTTCATCCCTTACTTTTTGACTTACATTATCTTGAGCATACCCATCCAATAGTTCACAAGTATTACCAACTGGTAAACACCGTAGAAAAGGCAGATATAATTGTCTTTCCTATCGATTATTTAAGAATTAAAACGAAGGAAGAACAGCAGTCTTGGAAGTTTTTGAATCATTTAGCTATTTCAAACGGTAAGAAGCTTCACGTTTATACAGGTGGTGATTATGGTAAAACATTTAGCAAGGATTATATAGTAACTTGGCGTAATTCAGGATATCGAAATACTAATCAAAAAGACACCATAATCATACCTAGTTTTATAGCAGATCCCATTGGAATTCATATTAGACAATTAAAATGGATTACAAAGAAAGAAAAACCTGAAATTTCATTTACTGGATTTGCCACGCACAGTAGGAAGGAACGTTTTAGATACAACTTAAGCTATTTAAAAAACCTGATGACATCATTTAGATCTTTCAATCCTGATAGGCCTATATTCTTTAATGCTGCAAAACAAAGATTTCTCAAATTAAAGGCGTTAGAGAGAGATCAACAAATCGCGACTCGATTCATTTATAGAGAACGATATAGGGCAGGAGCGACCTCAGAACAGGAAAGGCAACAAACCTCTCAAGAGTTTTTTGATAACTTGAACAACTCACCTTATGCCTTTTGCATGAGAGGAGCAGGAAATTTTTCTGTAAGATTTTACGAAGCATTGGCTTTAGGAAGAATCCCTGTTTTGATTGAAACCAATAATGTGCTACCACTAGTAAACGAGATTAATTGGTCTAATCATGTATGCCTTATAAAAGAGGATGAGAGTATGATTAAAAAATTAGTTCAATTTCATAATTCATGCTCAGAAGAACGTTTTATAGAACTACAGCAAAATAATCGTAAACTGTTTGAAAATTATTTAGTCAGGCATAATTTCTTTTACCACGTAAAAAATCAAATTGACGTATGAAATTTGCTCTAATTGTTTGTACTTACATGCGACCACAGTCTTTGATGAGGTTGTTACACAGTGTACGATCTCAAACATTACTTCCGTCTCAAGTAATAATTGTAGATGGAAGTTTGAACGATGATTCCTTAAATGAACTAAAAACCTTTTCTCTTAATGGGTTAGAATATTTTAAGGTAGGAAATGAAGATCGCGGTTTGACCAAACAACGTAATTTTGGTATTGATCGAGTTTCTGAAGATATTGATGTTGTTGCATTTTTAGATGATGATGTTGTATTAGATAATCAATACTTCAAACAGTTAGCATCAACGTATCAAGAGTATCCTAATGCTCTTGGAGTAGGTGGCTACATAACTAATGAGGTAGCATGGCAACTTCAAAATGAAAACAGTAATGCAACAGATTTTTATAATTTTGATGGTTACGTAAGAAAAGAAAGTAGTAGGTATAAGCTACGTAAAAAGTTAGGTCTGGATCATCATACACAGCCAGGCACTTATCCACCATTTGGTCACGGTAGATCAATAGGGTTTTTACCACCATCCGGAAAAACCTATAAAGTAGATTTATTTATGGGTGGTGTAGCTAGTTACCCTAAACAAATTGTTGATGCTCATAAATTTTCAACTTTTTTTGAAGGCTATGGATTGTACGAAGATGCCGAGTATACCTTGCGGTTGAGCAATGAAGGTAGCTTGTATGTGAATACCCTAGCAACTTGTCAGCATTTTCATGCACCTGATGGTAGACCTAATCATTACAAATATGGTAAAATGGTGGTTCGTAATGGATGGTTTGTATGGCGTACCAAATATCCTAATCCAAGTTTTAAAAATAAATTGAAGTGGCATAGCATTACGCTTATTCTTATTTTAATTAGGATTCTCAATATATTTACCACGAGTAATCGTAAAGAGGCATTTACTGAATCATTAGGTAGAATAGTTTCTTGGGTAAATTTATTTTTTTCACGGCCTAAATAATGAAGTTTTTAAAAGACATAAATAGGTACACCAATTACAGTGGTAAACCAGCATTATTAATGTTGTTAACTCAACAAGGCTTATGGGCTTTATTTCATTACAGATTATTCAACAAAGTTTACCGATCAAATTTGCCTGGAGTAATTAAACTCCCAATTTTATTAATAGGTGCAATAAAACTGAAATTTATTGAAATAATAACTGGAATAACCTTGCCCTATAGCGCAACAATTGGTCAGGGTTTGTATATAGGGCACCATTCAGGAATCATTATAAATGCAAAAGCGGTGATTGGAGAAAATTGTAACATATCGCAAGGTGTTACTATTGGGGTTAGTGGCCGTTCGAACAAAAGAGGAGTTCCCATAATAGGTGATCAAGTTTATATAGGTGCAAATTCCACGGTAGCTGGTAAAATCAAAGTAGGTGATAACGCTGTTATTGGAGCCAATAGTTTAGTAATTAAAGATGTTGACCCTAGTTCGACAGTTCTTGGAGTGCCAGCTGTTAAGGTTAGTAATAACGATAGTTCTGGATACGTATGAAGTTAGTAGTAGTATCAGACGCGCCAATAATTAAACATAAAGATCAAAAACAAGCTTACGCACCCTACGTCAAGGAGATGAATTTATGGTTCAGTAAAGTAGATGAGGTACAAATCATCGCACCTACTCGATATAATAAACCTCTTCTTACACAGCCATTTGATCGTCAGGATATTCAAGTAACTAGCTTGCGTCGGTTGGAATTCCACAGGATAAGTATGGCTGTTGTAAGTCTTCTTACTATGCCATACCAGTTGGTGGTTTTGATTTTCGCTTTCGCGAAAACGGACCATATTCACTTGCGTTGTCCTGGTAATCTAGCACTACTGTCATGTCTTGTTCAAATACTTTTTCCTAGAAAAAAGAAAACAGTGAAATATGCCGGAAATTGGGATCCTAAAGCACGACAACCCATGGCTTATAGATGGCAGAAACGAATATTATCCAACACCTTATTAAGTAATAATATTACGGTTTTAGCATATGGGGACTATGTCAATCAATCAAAAAATATAAAGCCTTTTTTCACGGCATCTTATTATGAAAAAGATAAAGAACCGATTGTTAAAAGGGATTATACCGGTGAATTGAATGCTTTATTTGTTGGCACGCTCAGCGAAAACAAAAGGCCTTTAAAAGTTGTCCAAATAGTAAAAAACTTAAGAAATGAAGGTGTGCCAGTCACCTTGGATATTTATGGTAATGGACCACTTTTTGAATCTTTGAATGATTATATCAGAAAGAATAAACTGAATCCATTTATTCACTTACATGGAAATCAACCATTGTCATCGGTTACTCAGGCGTATAAAAAAGCACATTTTGCATTTTTATTATCGCGTAGTGAAGGATGGCCCAAAGCCGTTGCCGAACCTATGTTTTGGGGTTGTATTCCAATTGCAACAGCTGTAAGTTGCGTGCCTTGGATGTTAACAGGTGATGATAATCAAACAAGAGGAATTTTAATCAAAGAGTTATCCAATGCAAGTGAAATTATTAAAGAGTATTTAAATCGTACTAATAAACTTGATGAAATGTCTAACAATGCGGCAAACTGGTCTAGGCAATACACACTAGATAAATTTGATTATGAGATTGAAAAACTTCTTTAAAGTCCTTCGTTTTGAGCGATACGTACCTTTTTAAATAACTCAGAACTATATACAAAGTCGGTTACAGCCTTGTTATCAGTCCTAAATATTTCCTTATTCGTTCCTTCCCAAGCAATAAGCCCATCTTTTAAAAACACAATAGTTTCACCTATTTCCATTACGGAATTCATGTCGTGGGAAATAATCACTGTAGTGATATCACGTTCATGAGTGATTTCCTGTATTAAATTATCGATTATTGTTGCTGTTTTTGGATCCAAACCACTATTGGGTTCATCGCAAAACAAGTATCTAGGATAATTAACAACAGCTCTGGCAAGTGCAACACGTTTTTGCTGACCACCAGAAATTTCACTAGGCATTTTTTTATTAAGTCCAGGAAGATTTACACGCTCCAAAATTTCATTTGCTCTTTCTTGTCGCTCGTTCTTCTTCATCTTAGTAAACATGCGCAGCGGGAACATAACATTCTCTTCTACCGTCATGCTATCAAATAGAGCACTATGTTGAAATAGCATACCCATTTCTTTACGTAAATCGCTTTTACGTTCAATTTCCATCTCTCCTAAACGCTCGCCATCGTAAATAATCTCACCAGCATCAGGCTCAAATAACCCCAGCATATTTTTAAGGAAAACCGACTTTCCCGAACCACTGGCACCTATTATCATATTCGTCTTTCCCTTAAGGAAAGTAGCATCTATTCCTTTAAGAATTTCCTCACCATTGAAGCCTTTTTTTAAACCTTTAACTTCTATCATGTCAATAATAATTGAGTGAGTAAATAGTTTGCAATTATAATCGAGACGCAGGTCCACACAAAACTTGTCGTACTTGCTTTCCCAACTTCTAGTGCGCCTCCTTTCATGTAATAACCATGATAGCTAGGAATGGTTGCGAGCAAAAACCCAAAAACGATTGTTTTTATAAAAGCATAGGCAACATGCCACGGTATAAAAGTATCCTGTAAACCAACTACAAACTCTTCTAGACTAACTAGATTACCATAAACGCTGGCTAAAAACCCACCAAAAATTCCTATAAACATGATAATAGCAATTAAAAATGGATAGAATGCAAGCGCTACAATTTTAGGAAATATCAAATAGTTCAAAGGATTAATTCCCATCACCTCAAGGGCATCAATTTGCTCAGTAACTCGCATGGTTCCTATACTCGATGTAATGTAAGAGCCTACTTTACCAGCCATAATCACACTAATAAATGTAGGCGCAAATTCTAGAATTATTGATTGCCTAGTGGCAAATCCAATCAATGATTTAGGAATTAATGGATTGTCTAAATTGAGCGCTGTTTGTAATGCTACAACCGCACCCATAAATAAAGAAATAAAGGCGGTTATACCTATGGATCCTATTACTAGATCATCTATTTCCTTTAAAATCAATTCTTTAAGAACGATAGCTTTCGTAGGTCTTTTAAAAACACCTAAAAGCATCATCATGTATGTACCTATATGCCTTAAAAATCTCATGCGTTGGTAAAAGTAGCTAAAAAAATAACCTTGTGATTTAATGCCTTCTTAAACTTAATGGAAAATTCACTTTGTACCTTTGCGCAAAATGATAAAAATGAAACGACAATCAGTTCTTTTAGTATTGTTAACACTGGTTATAGGTTGTAGTACGCTTTCGCGAAAGCGTGATGCAAACCAAGTATCGTCAACATCATCTACAGGAATTCAACAACCTAAATTAGTAGTTGGAATCGTTGTAGATCAAATGAGGTACGATTATCTCACTAAATTTTATGATTACTATGGAGATGATGGTTTTAAGCGTCTTATGAATAATGGATTTAATGCCGTTAATCATCATTTTAATTATGTACCTACCTATACGGCTCCAGGTCATGCAAGTATTTATACGGGTACAACACCTGCAAATCATGGAATAATTGGAAACAATTGGTACGATAAGGTAGCAAAACAGTCCATCTACAACGTTTATGATAATAATCGTGTTTCTATTGGAACTAATGGAGAAGACGGTAAAATGTCACCTGAACGTTTGTTGACATCAACCGTTACCGACGAATTGAAACTACATACACAAGATCGTGCCAAGGTTATTGGAATAAGCATTAAGGACCGTGGAGCTATTTTACCTGCAGGTCATCTAGCCGATGCTGCATTCTGGTTTAAAGGAAAAGATGAGGCTAGATTTATTACCAGTAACTTTTACAAAGAAGAGTTACCACAATGGGTAGCAGACTATAATGATAGTGGTAAGGCAAAATCATACTTAACTGAATGGAACACGCTTTATCCAATAGAAACTTATAAAGCTAGCGGTACCGATCTTAATAATTATGAAAAACCACCTAGAGGTAAAGAAAAAGCTGTGTTTCCTTATGATTTAAAAGAACTAGCAGCAGAAAACGGAAATTACGATTTACTCAAAGCAACACCTTTTGGAAATACTGTGGTTGCAGATCTTGCTATTGCAGCTCTTGAAGGTGAACAACTAGGAAAGGATGATGTAACAGATTTTCTTGCAGTAAGTTTTTCTAGTACAGATTATATAGGCCATCAATATGGTGTTAACTCTGTCGAGGTAATGGATACTTATTTGCGACTAGACCTGGAAATAGCAAGATTTTTGAAAGAACTAGATGATAAAGTAGGTGTAGGAAATTATACTTTATTTCTTACTGCCGATCACGGTGCAGTACACGTACCAGCTTACTTACATGATGAAGGCTTACAAGCAGGTTATTTTGATTCTAGAACATTAAGGGAAAAACTTAAGGATCATGTAAAAAAAGAGTTTGGTAATGATGCCATCATTGAAAATGTATCCAACGAACAAGTCTTTTTAAATTATAAAGTTTTAAATGATATAAATATTGATAATAAGTACATCCAACGTTACATTGCCGATTATCTTTTGGGATTAGATAACGTACAAAAAGTGTTTACTAGGTATGAAATGACACAAGGTAGTTTTACAGAAGGTACAGCAGCTCTCATACAAAAAGGATTTCATCAAAAACGTAGTGGTGATGTCATGTACGTACTAGATAATGCGGTAATATCTTATTCAAAAACAGGTTCTACTCATGGAAGTGCTCATGCTTACGATACACATGTGCCTTGCATTTTTTATGGAGCAGGAATAAATGCCGGTCGTACAGCAAGGCCTATTTTTATTACAGATATAGCACCTACGGTTTCAACACTGTTAGGTATAGCTTTTCCTAATGGCTGTACAGGAACTCCAATTAACGAAGCTTTATTTGAAAAATAACGAGTTAATACGAGAACTCTAATATATTTGTCATTCAAAACAAACAAAATGAAAAACATACTTTTAATTTTAGCGTTGATCGCAGGAACTACTGTCTGTGCACAAGCATATCGCGGTAAAGGAGATCAAAAAATTCAAGTAGGTGCTAGTTTTCAGGAAAATGCTACTGGAATAGGTGTAACCTATGATTATGGAGTAGGAGAGAACTTTTCTTTAGGTCTAGCTGCAAATTATGCACTTGGTCTAGACGATGCGGTAGATGCAGATTTTGATGAGAGATCTACTCTTGCATTACGATTTAATGCCAATATTGGAAATGTAATAAATCTTGATGAGAACTTTGATTTTTATCCAGGTCTTCATTTCTCTACAAAGAATTTTGGCGGTCACGTAGGTGCACGTTATTTCTTTACAAATGGATTTGGTCTTTACACTGAAGCTGGATTTCCTCTTGCTAAATATAAAACAGAAGATCTTACTCCAGCCGAAGAATTATACAATCAGTTTGTATTTAATATAGGAATGAGTTTTAATTTTTAAATCTCAATTTCTTTCTGATTCCACGCCATCTATACCGGCGTATAAAACGACCTTGATCTTCTGTTACTAATGGATCAAGGTTGTTTTTTTTACTTGATAGGTATCCTGAGAGGTATGAAAAAAACAAAGAGAACTTCTTTTTGTTTAAACTCATTTTTAAAGCCGTAATCATCGTTAACCACCAACCGTAACGCATTTTGTAAAATGCTTCACCTTGAAGTTGCCAAGATCCTTTTCTATAAGCTGCACCAGTAGGTTTAAGATGTTTCACATGTAAGTTTGGCACCGTGATAACCTTAAAGCCATAATATCGCGCTAGCATTTCGTCAATAGTATCCCATCCAATCGATGGTCGTAAACCATTTATTTGCTTGAAACAAGAAACTCGATAAGCTTTTAATGCTCCACGTATATGGTCTGGATTATTTTGATTTTCAATTATCCAATGTCCTTTTTGATGGATAACGCAATGACCACCTACCATACCAATTTGTTCATTTGATTTAAATGTTGAAACCAGAGTTTTCAAGTAGTTTGCAGGGAAAATAAGATCTGCATCAAACTTACAAACAACATCAAATTCATCTAAATTTAATCTCGATAAACCTTTTTCAAAGGCACGTATAACCTTACTTCCAGGTATATTTTGATCGCTTGATTTGTTAGTTAAGATTTCTAAGGGTAAGTCGGCAGAAAATTCATGAGCAATATTGCTGGTATCATCGGTGCTATTATCATCAACTAGAATAATTTTTGAAGCCTTATGAGATTGATTCTTTAAGCTTATTAGGGTTGATTTGATATAGTCTGCCTCGTTATGGGCTGGTATGATGATTGCTATTTTCACAAGTTTCAAAAATAATGGAAACCTACTTATCCTAATGAAGTTGTTGCTACTAAAATTGCTATTTTTGATAGATACAGATTATTATGCAGCTTACTACACCAGTTACAATAAAACCATCATCAACACCTATAAATAATGACTCACAATTGATATTTATAGGAAGTTGTTTTGCTCAAAATATTGGTGAAAAATGTATTTACTTTGGTTTCCCTACCTTGATAAATCCCATGGGTATATTGTTTAATCCAGTGAGTATAGCTAGAATTTTTGAACGAGTACGAGATGAAAGATGGTATCAATCAACCGATGTTGAAACACCTTTTTGTTACGAGGTTCATTCTCAAATGAATCACGAGGATGAAACACAATTACTTGAAAATTTAAATCATCAATTAAAACAACTTAAAAAACAGCTTAGTAACACCTCCCATTTATTTGTGACACTGGGAACCGCATGGGTTTACAAGCATAAAGAATCAAAAAAAATAGTTGCAAATTGTCATAAACAACCACAGTATATATTTGAGAAACTGCTTTTATCCATGCAAGAGATTAATCAGGCACTTGACACGATAGAGCAAGTAGCTAAAACTCACAATCCAAATGTGAAAATTATATATACTGTTTCACCAGTACGGCATACACGAGATGGAATGGTGGAAAATACCCGTAGTAAATCCCGATTACATGAAGGTGTTTTGGAGCACGTATCAAACGACGTTTCCTATTTCCCAGCTTATGAGATTGTCCTTGATGAGTTAAGAGACTATCGATTTTTCAAGTCGGATATGATTCACTTAAATGAAGTTGGAATAGAGTATGTGTGGTCTCGCTTTCGCGAAAGCGTAATAGATACAAAACTCGATCAACAAATGTCTATTGTTGAGAAATTTAGAAGGTTGGAAGCTCACAAACCTCAAAATAAATTGAAACACGAGGAAATGGTAAAAGAAATGAAGGATAAAGTGATATCCTTATATCCAAAGGTACAATTGAAATGAGAAAATATGTATTAGGTGTTTTATTGGGAGCGATCCTAGTTGGGTGTTTTTATTATTGGAACCAAAGAAACTCTGAAAGGGAACAATTGATCGCGCAAACCTCTTTAATTCAAGAGCAAATTAATCATGTGAGTAAACTGGTGGTTACCGAAATTAATTATGCCAAGGTTTTTAATTATGAGGATACTAAAGAGTATGGATTGGACCTTTTTTACAGTAAGAAAAAGGCCTTGCTTATTTCAAATGCAGAAGTTCAAATTGCTTATGATTTAAGTGACCTAAAGGTTGAAATTAACGAAAGCCTAAAAGAAATAAGAATTACATCAATCCCTGAACCTGAAATTAAGGTAGATCCAAATTTAACCTATTATGATATTGAGGAAGGAATCTTAAATAAATTTACTGCTAGGGATTTGAATAAAATTCAACGTAGTGTCAAAGCAGATATTAAACGCCAGGTTCAAAATTCTGATGCTATGAAAAATGCTCAAAACAGATTGTTGAGTGAACTCACACAAATCTATGTTTTGAGCAATTCGCTAGGTTGGACTTTAATATATAATGAGAATCCAGTTGATTCACTAGATGCTCTAGAGTTAGTTATACCTTAATTAGGCATTATTTTGTGAGCGACTACAAGCTCTTTATCAAATTGTGCCTCGAGTAATTGATAGTATTTATTGAAAATATCCTTCTTAATGGCACATGTCTGACTATTAACTTCAATCCTCCTTTTAAATTCCTTGTCATCTATTTTATTGGATATGTAATCTTCCGTGATTTTAGGACGTTCTCGCTTACAAGCTGCATATTCATTATAGGCTTGAACGTACCTCTGATAATCTGCACTTTGGGTAACCTCATTAAGAACAGTTTGATCACTTTGCTTACTGCTATCCTGGTTACATGAAAGAATTAAAAATGATCCTAGAATAAAAATTAATTTTCTCATTTGATTTGTTTTTTAATTGCTCGTAAAAATAGGAATCAACTTGATTAATTTCAATTTCTTTTAAGGGGTAAGATAGTAGTAGCAGAATTTTATCTAATGAAAAAACTCTCAGGTAGCTCTGAGAGTTTTTAAAGGCATCGGGTTTAATTTCAATCCAAATGAAAACCAAAATATATATCCTCAAACCTAGTCCCGACGTCGTTTCTTTTTAAATTCAGATATCATTTTACGTCTAAATTCTACTTCACTTTTTTTGAGTAGTAAAAATCTTTTTGCTCCGATAACAGCAATTATTTCCTTACTTCGATTCTCAAAACTTTTTAAATTTATTTCTTTTTCAAGAGCAATTACCTTATTTACGTAGGATTGTGCTTGTTGATCACTCATTGCTTGCATGTTGTCATCAATTTCATTGATTAGAGCTCGTTTTTTCTTTTCAAGAGCTCGACGCTCCTGTTTAATTTCATTGTAGATGGGCCAAAACTTTGCAGCCTCATCAGTGGTGAGTTCTAATTTATCGGTAACATAGGCAATGAATAAAGTTTCAATGCGATTTTCCCTTTCTTCTCTGTTTGATCTATCACCTCGTTGTGCAATAGCGGTTGTACTTATTAAAAGCACAGCCAGAATTATAATATTTTTCATTCTATAAATAGTTCTTGTAGTTCTACATCGTTTAAGTATTCATGCAGGTCATCATCTTGCACATTTACTTCAACTTGTTCTATAAAATCATCGGTAAGTATCTCTGCCCATTGATAGTCGGATGATAATATGTCATCTGGAGCAAGATAATCAGCAAGCTCAGTCCCGGTTAAACCATCGGTAGTTACTAATTCATCACTAGGTTCATTGGTAGTTGGGAATAGGTATAATAATACTGCAATAGTAGCAGCTACAGCCAGTAAAGGAGTAAGTAATGAAATTACCTTACTTCTTTTAGATTCATCATTAATAGAAAGCGGTTGATTCATTAATTTTTTATCCAGTTGCTCCCAATAATCTTCAGGAGCCTGAAAACCACCGTGCATGGATTGTTTCCTATCTGTATCTTCGGCAATCTTATGGAGTTTAAACTCTAGATTGTCATAGTATCCATCAGGGATATTAAAACCGTTATGTTGATTTTTCTTTATCATTCTATTTCTTAGACTTTAATCCAACTCAATAGTTTGATGAGTCTTTATAAACTGTTCTACCTTTTTTGCTGCGAGATGGTAGCTGCTTTTCACAGCACCTTCTGACAGTTCTAGTATGTGAGCGATCTCACTAAATTTTATTGAGTCGTAGTACCTCATATTAAAAATTTCACGTTGTCTATCTGGTAGACTTGCTAGGGCTTTTTGTAAAGCTATCAATACTTCGTCTTCAGTAAAATATACATCGGCTGTTAGGTTTTGAGTGAGCTTTTGAACCAATTCTTCACTAGTAATTTGCATGGAACGAGCTTTCTTATTAAGCAAGGTCATACTTTCATTATAAGCAATACGATACATCCAAGTGCTCAATTTACTGTCTCCTTTAAAATTCTTAATACCTTTAAATATTTTGATAAAAACATTTTGTACAACATCATCAGCATCTTCATGAGTTATTACAAGTTTACGTACCTGCCAGTATATTCTTTTACTGTAGCACTGCACAAGTTGCTTGTATCCTAACTGCATGCGCTGCGGATTGTTAATGTTCTCTAAAATTTCCTGATCAGAAATTGCCCTCATACTTACTCTTTGACTATAGAAAGTTTCAAAGGTTTAACGATTAAAAATTATTTATTACCGCATTTAAATTAGTATAATTTTTAAAATTGGATTTCAAAAACGTTGTCCTTTCAGAATATGCTTAAATATTTCAGTATAATATGATATCCATAATTATTAATCATTATTTTAGTAATCTTAAAATACCAACCACAGTTATATGGAATCACAACACAATGAGCAGTACGATTCTCAATTTGAATCATTAATTCAGGTCAACGACTCAACTAGAGCCACTTTTTACAGAAAAACTTACATGCATGTTGCCCTTGCAGTATTGCTTTTTATTATAGTTGAAGCTGTTTTTATCAGAATAACTCCGCTTGTTGAATTTATGATGAGCATGCTTAATGGCTGGCGATGGTTACTGGTTCTAGGAGTATTTATGCTGGCAACAAACTATGCTGAAAAAATTGCGCATACTAGTCATGATAAAACACAGCAATATTTGGCTTTACTACTATTTGTCGTTGCCGAGGCTGTTATTTTTGTTCCTCTAATCACAGTTGCAATTTACGTGGGTGAATTACAACAATCAAATTTACTCAATCAAGCTGCAGTAGTAACTTTAGGATTATTTACTGGATTGAGTGCGGTTGTTTTATTTACAAAAAAAGATTTTTCCTTCTTACGTAGTATTCTAGTAGTAGGTTTTTTTGTAGCTATAGGAATCATTATAGCCTCGATGATTTTTGGATTTGATTTAGGCTTGATATTTTCTGGTGCTATGGTTATTCTAGCAGCAGGATCGATATTGTATCAAACATCAAATTTAGTTCACAAATATCATACGGATCAGTACATTGGCGCAGCACTTGGATTGTTTGCTAGCCTTATGTTGTTATTCTGGTATATCATTAATATTTTCCTTTCTCGCGATTAATTTAAAGGTATTCATATTAATTGAGAAAAGCTCAGAGTGGCTTGCGCCGTATGTTCTAGGAGCCTTAGGATTATTGATTGTACTGTTTTTTGCACAATTAATATTGATAAAATTACAGCGCAAGAAAGACTTCATCTGGTACAGGCAAATGTTTGTGTATAAGAAGTTACCGCTTTCGCGAAAGCGTATTCTAGAAAACTATCCGTTCTATAAACGACTGTCCAGTAAGTATCAAAAGCAATTTGAGCATCGAGTAGCTCATTTTATAAGTCAAAAGAATTTTAAAAATCGATACGGTGAGAGCGTCACCGATGAACAATTTGTCCTTCCTGCATGTGTAGCTTGTGAGCTCACTTTTGGTAGAAGACAGTACACATATGGAATGCTGGATACCCTATTGTTTTTTCCAGAGCCATTTACTAGTCCAACTAATAACGCATTGCATAAAGGAGAGTACAACCCAAGTGCTCGAGTACTTGCGATGAGTTGGCCTGATTTTCTACAAGGAATGGCCGATTCAAATGACAACTTGCATTTAGGATTACATGAGTTTTGCCATGTGCTGCATTTTGAAAGTGAACATAGTACCAATGTTGATGCACAAAGATTTCATAAACAGCATCAACTTATCTTGCGTAGATTGATGGATCCAGAAGTCAAAAAACGATTGGATAACACAGCTTTTTTTAGAGAATACGCTTTTACCAATCAGTATGAGTTCATGGCGGTATTAACTGAATATTTTATTGAGTCACCTAAACAGTTCAAAAGTAATTTTCCTATCCTTTTCAAATGCTATCAAACAGCCTTATTATACAAGGATGAATGGCTAGATTGGACTGTCGAATAGACTACCTTTTTTCACAATAAACTAGGTAATACCTAGGTGTAAACCTTCTTAAAAAAGGTCTAATTCCAAATTTCTTTACGGGATTTGTGAATTTAATACTATCGATAACTTCCCATCCCGCTTTTTCTAAAACATAATTCAGTTGCCAAGACTCAAACTCGTGATAATGTTGATCTCGTACATCATTCTTATTACGATAGGCGCTTGCAAACCATAATTTCATAGGAACACTTATAAAGAGCTTTTTGGTTTTGATCGCTTTTAAGGCGTTGTAAGGAGCTACTAGATGCTCAAATATTTCAAATGCAGTAACAGCATCGCCTGTAAAACCAGAAATAGCAGTAAGTTCATCATCTAGATCCTCACCACTTGTATTCACGACCTTATAGCCAGCATCGCTCATTATTTTACTAAATGGGTTTTCAACTCCTAAATCAAGAATGCTGCTGTTTTTTTCTAGATGTTTTTCTAAAAACTCAAGGGTTATTTGAAATCTTTTTTTAGGGAAGCTATTCTCGTACACGTTGGGTTAATTTCTACCTGCAAGTATAATGATTTTAACTCGTTAATGTGTGTTAAGCTCGAGCCTTTGTATAGCTATACAGGCACGACTTTTGTACTTTCACGGTCTATGAAATACCTTGCTTTTATAATGTCGTTTGTAAGCTTTTGGGTTTATTCTCAAAACACACCATCACAGACCTATGCCGATTTTTTGTCTGCAACTGCGCGACTTCAATTCCAGAACGATTCTGAAAATGTAACAGGAGAAATATCGTTTGATATTCTAATAACATCTACAACTGATTCTTTATTTGTGGATGCCAAGAGTTTGAAAGAGCACGAGGTATTTCTCAATGGCAATCTTGTCAAGTCAGATTATAATGGTGAGCGTATCTTGTTGCGTTCTCGCTTTCGCGAAAGCGATACTATCAACCTACGCATAAATTTCACCAGTGAGCCTAAAAAAGCCATGTATTTTATTGATGCCACAGGAGATGGGTCTTGGAGTCAAATTTGGACTCAAGGACAAGGTAAATATACCAGTAACTGGTTACCTAGTATTGATGATATGAATGATAAAATGTTATGGAATTTACAAATTACAGCTCCTAATCATTTAACTTCTTTATCAAATGGTGTTCTTACTCAAAAAAAGGAATTAGGTAATGCAATACAATGGAATTATAGCATGGATCAACCCATGAGTAGTTATTTAGTTGCCATTGTGATTGGTGAATATGATAGCTATAAGCTATTTAGTGAAACTGGAGTTCCAATTGAGTTATATTATTACAAAGGAGAAAAAAATAAAGCACTTGCTACCTATAAAAAAACAAAAGATATTTTCGATTTTTTAGAAAGAGAAATTGGTTACCCGTATCCATGGCAAGTTTATAGACAGGTCCCAGTGAAGGATTTTCTGTATTCTGGAATGGAGAATACTGGTTTAACAGTTTACAGTGATAGCTTTTTTAACGATGAAATAGGATCAAACGACAGAAGTTATGTTACGGTAAATGCTCATGAAATGGCGCATCAGTGGTTTGGAAACTTAGTTACTGAAACAGAATCACAGCATCACTGGTTACATGAAGGTTTTGCCACTTATTACTCCATGCTAGCCGAGCAATATTTATATGGAGACAATCATTTCCTAAATCTACTGTATACCAAAGCAGAAAATCTTGTAGAGCAATCACGCACGGGTAAATCTACCGAGCTGCTTAATCCGGGATCTAGCTCATTAACTTTTTATGATCACGGTGCTTGGGCTTTACACGCATTAAAGGTTAAAGTAGGCGATAAAGCTTTTAAAACTATTATACGACATTATTTAACCACAAATGCCTATGACAATGTAACTACTTTTGATTTTCTTGAAAAAGTTACCGAAATAACTGGGCTAGATTTACTAGATTTCAGAGAGAGGTGGTTGTTAAATAAATCTTTCCCTGCAAAAGAAGCACTGCAAATATTAAGATCATATCCAGAAATGGAAGAGTTTTTTCAACTAAAAGCTAGAAGTATTTCAAATTTTAATGAGAGTTTTACAAGTTTCAAGGAAGTTGCAAATGAAAGGGACAACATTCCTGCTCTAATTGAGATGATTCAACAGTTAACTCTTCATGATGATATTAGGAAATATGACTTGATCAAAAAAGTTTCTAATTATGACCTTCTTGAAGTGAATAGAGCAATTGTTCTGAGTACCCAGCAAATAAACGATTACAACCGTAGTGTAATTCAAACTTTAGTTGACGAACCAAGTTATGTAGCTAGGGAAAGTGCCATGTTTTTATTATGGCAGGATACAAAGAATAAGAAAGAACTCCTTTTAGATTTAAAAAGTCGCTGGGATGCATTAAGTCCAGAATTAAATATGTCTTGGTTAGTTCTAGCATTAAGTACACCAGAATTTACTAATGCAGAAAAACAACTTTATTTAAGTTTATTACGTGATTACACAGATTCTAAACACAGTATGATTACAAGACAAGCTGCGTTTGATTACTTAATTCAATTGGATATTATGTCTGAGGAGAATTATCGTGATTTAATCGCGGCCTGTTTTCATCATGTTTGGCGATTTTATAAGACTTCGCGAGAACATTTAAGAACTGGATTTAAGACAGAAGCAGGACGTGAGATTATTAAAAATTTAATGACTGAAATGTCTGATACTGATCAATTAAAAGTAGAACGAGTTTTGAGTCAGTAATAAAATAATTAAAGTAAGAAATCAAAAAACCCGTTTTCTATATAGAAAACGGGTTTTTCATGTTGCGGAGAAAGAGGGATTCGAACCCCCGGAGGTGTGACCCTCGCTGGTTTTCAAGACCAGTGCATTCGACCACTCTGCCATTTCTCCAGATTTGTCGAAAAGCTAACTGCTTTTGCGGGTGCAAATATAACTTCTTTTTTTAATTAGAAAAGCGCAAATGCAATAAAAATTTTATTTATCATGAGAGAGATGTGATTTTCCTGTAATCGGAATTGCAGAACCGTCAATTTTTGGTGGATTTTCTACGTTAATTTCCATCCATGCTTTAATATTAGCTGCCCATTCTCGTCTTTTAAAATGAGAGTTTCCTTCATAAATCCTTGCGTCTGCTATAACGCCATTGATATTTAACCCCATGTTTTTTCCTATGTATAGCGCTCTTGGTAGATGAAATTCTTGGGTAAAGACTAAAGCCGTGTCAACTTGAAAAATATTTTTTGCTCTAAACATAGAATCATATGTATCTAATCCTGCATGATCTAGAAATATAACTGAATCTGGAACACCTTTTTTATTCAAGTACTTTTTCATAGCATTTACTTCATCATACCCTTTTTGGGCATGATCACCACTCAACAGGAATCTCTCAATTTTTTTTTCTTGATAGGCCATTAGTGCAGCATCTACACGATCTTGTAATATTGCGCTCAAATTACCATTTGCTTTTACACTAGCACCTAATACAATCCCAGTATATGCATGAGGAGCTTCAAGAACTGATGTGTGAGTTATAGGTTGAGCAAGTCTTTTAATATGAAATTGAAGCCCTATTGCAAAGACAATTACACCAATAACTAAAAATACCAGTATGTTTAATAAACGTTTCATTATAAAATACTTACTGGTTTTTTATCGTCATCAACTGCTACAAATGTAAAAACACCTGTTACCACCTTTTCTCGATTGTAACTGTACATATCTTCCATAAAAATATCGGTTTCTACTACGCAGCTTGTTGTCCCTACTTTAATCACTTTACTTACTAATTCAATGATACTTCCTTGTGGAATTGGTTTTTTAAAATCAATTTGATCAGTGCTTATTGTGACTACTTTTTTTCTTGAGAATCGTGTGGCGCATATAAAACTAGATTCGTCCATAAGCTGTAGTGCAGTTCCACCAAAAAGAGTGTCATAATGATTTGTTGTATTTGGAAATACAGCTTTGAAAATTTGAGTAACAGATTTTTGTATACGTTCTTCTGTTTGAGTCATAGACTTAAATTATAGGACTTCGGCGATTTTAAACTTATAGGGATTGTACCTTTGAATCCGTATTTATTTACAATCACTGTTTGTATTTATGATGCTTTCGCGAAAGCGAGATTACACAAAATACTTTTAATAGAACGTTAATTGAGCATGGAAATTATTGACAATTTAAAATGGCGCTATGCCGTTAAACAATTTGATAGTACTAAAAAGGTAGATAATGATAAGTTAATGACTCTCGTTGAAGCTTTTAATTTAACTGCAACTAGTTATGGACTTCAACCGGTTAAATTAATGGTGGTTAAAGACCAAGCCTTAAAATCGATGATGGTAGAGAAAAGTTACGGTCAAAAACAAGTGGAACAGGCTAGTCACGTTCTGGTGTTTTGTACTCGTAAGATAGGTAGAGATGAGATCGTTACTTATTTTAATACAGTGAAGGATGTGAGAGGAACTGCTGATGATATTTTGAATCCTTTCAAGGAATTTCTCCTTGATTCTTTTTCAAAAAAGAAGGAAGACGAAATTGAACTTTGGGCTCAAAAACAAGCTTATATAGCATTAGGTAATTTACTCACAGTATGTGCGCAACTTAAAATTGATGCTTGTCCTATGGAAGGCTTTTTACCAAAGGAAATTGATCAATTGCTAGGTCTTGAATCTCTTGGGTTGAAAAGTGTTTTAATGCTTCCTATAGGCTACAGATCAAGTGAGGATTATATGGCATCTTTAAAGAAAGTACGACTGCCATTGAAGGAAATGGTTATGTTTAAGTAGGTTTGGCAAGATAATTGACTTTTGGTCGTTATTGTTTACATTTGAACTGATAACTGAATTATGATGAAGTATTTTGTTTTGTTGCTATTCCTAGTCGCAACTTTTGGCCTTATTGCTCAAGATGAGAATAATACGCAATACGAAGTTGAAATTGAAAACCAAATTACGGTAGATTCTTTAGATTGGTACACAGATTTTGATAAGGCATTAAAACATGCGGGAAAATCAAGGAAACCTATGTTGGTTTATTTCAGCGGTAGTGACTGGTGCACGCCTTGTAAAAATCTAGAACAAAAATTTTTTAATACACCTCGTTTTATTAATGAGAGTCAGAATTATATTTTGGTTTATCTAGATATACCTTTTAGAGATGATATTGTAAGTCCACAAGAGAAAAAAGCTAACAAAAAATTATTTGAAAAGTATAACAATAGTCGATACCCTACGCTTCTTGCGCTAGATCACAAGGGTAAAGAGAAAAACAGAATTGAAAACTTTTCAGGTGGCGATGCAAGATACCACTGGAACTTCATGGCGGAAAATGAAAAGATTTTTAGATTTTAATAATCTTCTTATTGAACGGTATATTCCGTGAAAAACACTTCAGATATTCTGAAATAACCAAAAGGAAAATTTTCTTCATTTACACTATTAACAATATTTCCTCTTACTGTTGCTGGTTGAGTATCAAATGGTCCACCCGATTCAGTTTGTTGAAGTAGTGTTTCATAAAAGCGATAACAATCAGAGTCAATACCTTTAATCCCTAGTGTGATAACAGTGCCCACTGGCAGATCCTCCATAAAGAAAATGGATGGTGCTCTATTACCATCGGTAAATTCATCATCACCCACATCTAGCTCATCATTGTATTGATCTTGATACGTGAATAGATAATTATCTCCTAATCCTACCGGATCATCATAAAGAACTGTAATGCGTGTAATTTCTGGATCTAAATTATCCAGTACAAGTTGCTCGACCGTTGCGATAGGTACTGTGCGTTCCAAAGTTTGTGATGCTGTATAAATATCACTACCATCTTCAACGATTAATGTGTAAACCTCGTTATCTATTAGGTTGATAGTATTAGATTCATAAACTCCACCACCTATGTGTCTGAAGTTGTGTGTTGTTCCATTACTTTCATTAATGACTACACTGGCATTTGTAACTATAGGGTTATTTTCTTCATAAAAGCCAGCAGTTCTAGAAAGTGATACTGTGCTAGTGGTACTTCCATCTTCATTGAGTTCTAGAGCTGCATCTATAACTAATCTAGGCGTTGCGGTGTCTAAATCGACTTCTACTACGTCTTCACAGGAAACAATGCCTAAGAACAAAAACATGATTATATAAAGATACTTCATGGTTTAAAATTTAAAATTATAAGTAACCGCAGGTACGATACCAAAAATCGATAGTCTGGTTGCTTCATTTCTAGCGGTATCTTCATTTTCTCCAAAGTTTATACTCACTGCATTTCTTCTATTGTATACATTGTATAAACTAAAAACCCAACTCGATTGCCATCCCTTTGTTAGATCAGGTTTTGGTGTGTAGGTTGCGCTCAAATCCAGCCTATGAATGTTTGACAATCTATTGCTATTACGTTCGCCATAAGTAGGAATAAATAAATTATCAAAGTTGTATTGACCGTTAGGAAATGTTACAGGTTGACCTGTTTGAAAGGTAAAGTTTGCTCCAAAATCCCATTTTTTATTCCAGTCGTAATTTGCAGTAATGGTGATATCATGAGTCTTATCCCACGGAGCACTGTACCACTTTCCATTATTAATTCCAGGTTCTATTTCACTGTGACCTGGAGTGCGTTGTTCACTGCGAGACAAGGTGTATGCTATCCAACCTTGTAAATCACCCTCATTCTTACGAAAAAGTAATTCAAGTCCATAAGCACGAGCTTCTCCTGCGAGCAGTATTTGTTCCACATCATCATTAGCAATTAAATCGGCGCCATCAATATAATCTAGACGATTGTCCACGGTTTTATAAAAACTTTCAATCTCTAAACTATAAGTATTGAAATTTTTAAAATATCCTATTGCAACTTGATGACCATCTTGAGGTTCTATATAAGTTCCACTAGGAGCATATAGATCAAAAGGAGTAGGAGCATTGGTGTTTGAAATTAAGTGAATATATTGAACAATACGTTGATAACTGGCCTTTATACTCGTGTCATCATTAAGAGAGTAAGCTACCGAAAAACGAGGTTCAAATGCATCAAAAAATTCAATTGTTGTACCACGGCTGTTTCTTGTCTCTCCTGTAGGTTCTGCACCTTCATAAATTCCCTGGCTTTCATTGTAAACAACAGGATCACCATCATACGTGCTTAAACGATCTTGACCTAATCGATTAAAGCTACTATACCTTATTCCTGCATTAATATTCAATTGGTCATTAATTTTGAATTCGCCATCTATATATAATCCATTTTCCCAAGCATATTTTTTAGTAAGTTGTCGTTCATTAACTCCACTTTCTTGTGTTGTAGGAACAATTTTCCCAGGATCAAATTCATAATATATTGAGTTCACTCCATAACGTAATTTGACCTTGTCATTCAGGTAATGGGTGAGGTCGTATTTAGCATTTAGATTTGTAATACCACTATCGAATTGAAATTCCACAAAATCTAATTCAAGGCCATAATTGTAGTCACTAAAAATTAATGATGCATTGGCAAATAATTTACTGTTGTAAATATGATTCCACCTTGCATTTACAAATGAATTTCCAAAGGTATTTCCAAATAAATCATTCACATTAAACACGTCTCTTCCAAAATAGCTTGAAAAATATAATCTATTCTTATCGTTTAAATTAAAACTTAATTTAGCGTTCAAATCATAGAAATAAGCCTTGTTATCTATATCAAAAAGAGGTAAAAATAAATGAGCATAACTACTACGACCACCTATTAAAAAGGACGACTTGTCTTTTTTTATAGGTCCTTCTAATAAAAGTCTACTAGCGACTAACCCAATTCCACCTGTACCACTTATTTCCTTTTTGTTTCCATCACGTTGGTATATTTCAAGAACGCTAGAAACACGACCACCGTATCTAGCAGGAATTCCACCTTTGTACAATTTTAAATCTTTAATCGCATCTGGATTAAATACAGAAAAGAACCCAAAAAGGTGATCACTACCGTATAAAGTAGCCTCATCCAGTAAAACCAAATTTTGATCTGCGGCGCCACCACGTACATTAAATCCAGCAGCTCCTTCACCAGCATTACTCACACCAGGTAATAAAGTAAGTGCCTTTATTAGATCGGTCTCTCCCAGAACGACTGGTATTTTTTTTACAGTATCTATATTTAGAGCGTTCACGCTCATTTGAGGTGATCTTGTGTTTAATTTTTCTACATCAGCTTTAATTACAATAGTTTCTAATTCTTCATTGGCTTCATCTAGAGCTATGTCAAGGACAGTATCCTTATTTAAGGAAATAATTTTTTCTTGACTAGTAAATCCTAAACTGGTAAACTGTACGGTGTATGACCCTACAGGAAGATTAATAGAGTAATAACCATATTCATTTGTGATGGTTCCTGTTTTTAATTCCTTAATAATCACATTAACATTGAGCAATGTTTCACTTGTGGCTGCCTCGGTAACAGTTCCAGAAAGAGTAGCTTTTTGTGAGTACGCTTTCGCGAAAGCGAGAACAAAAAAAACTAGGAGGATATTTTTTTTCAAAACCTATATTTTTCAAAAACAAATGTAAACTACACTTGTATTTAATGTGTTAGTAAAACCTTAAACACAGTTTATTATTGTAGCACAAAGTTGATACAGGTTCTTTTCTTTATGCATGCATAATACTTATCTTTACCCAAAACAAATCTATTCATGAAAGCACAATCCTTAATTGATCAATTAGAATTGCCAGTGGTGGCAGCGCCGATGTTTTTAATTTCTGGTCCACAACTGGTTATAGAATGTTGTAAAAATGGAATAGTAGGTACTTTTCCTGCCCTTAACCAGCGTAGTAGTGAAGGTTTTGAAGAATGGTTGATTGAGATTAAATCTAGCCTGAAGCAGTGGGAAGAAGAAACCGGTAAAAAGGCAGCGCCGTTTGGGGTAAATCTTATAGTTCACGGTAGCAATCCTAGATTAGAGGCCGATTTAAGATTGTGTGTTAAACATCAAGTACCATTAATTATTACATCTCTAGGTGCAGTGAGTGAGGTTGTAAATGCTGTGCACAGTTATGGTGGATTAGTATTTCATGATGTTATTAAAAAACGTCATGCGCAAAAAGCGGCTCAAGCTGGTGTTGATGGTTTAATCCTAGTATGTGCTGGTGCTGGTGGTCATGCGGGAACTCTTAACCCTATGCCGTTTGTAAGAGAAGTAAAGGAGTTCTATGACGGAGCTATTTTATTATCTGGAGCTATGAGTTCAGGACAAGATGTAGCAAGTGCCATGCAAATGGGAGCCGATCTTGCTTATATGGGAACGAGATTCATTAATACCCATGAGTCTAAAGCTACTGATGAGTATAGGGAGATGATTATTCAATCTGGCGCTAGTGATATCGTTTACACGGCTGCTATATCAGGTGTGCATGCTAATTTTTTAGGGGCTAGTTTACAAGCTGCAGGTATTACTGAAGAACAACTTAAGGCAACTGCCAAAATTGATTTTGGAAAAGAAATGGATACTGAGGCCAAGGCCTGGAAAACTATTTGGAGTGCAGGACAAGGATCTGCAACTATTAAGGATTCTATACCAGCTGGTGAACTTATAGATAGAATGAAATCTGAATTTAAAACGGCTATTGAAAAGCAAATAGAGACGCTCAAAAAGTACTCATAGAGCTATTTGAAATGATCGGTAACTGTTTTCATATTACCTTTGTCCTACTATGGAATTAGAGCCTGTTTTACCAGATTATTTTGAAAATTTCTATGGATATATTAAGTCGTTGCACTTGATTTTTGTTGTGACGTGGTTTGCGGCTTTATTTTATATTCCTAGACTATTTGTTTATCAAATTGAAGCTCATGATAAACCAGAGCCCAATAAAACGATCCTTTTAGATCAATTAAAAATCATGTCCAGAAGACTTTGGTTTATAATAGGATGGCCTAGTGCTATTCTTGCTACAACTTTTGCAATTTTGCTATTGTTGATAAGACCTTACTATCTAGAACAAGGGTGGATGCATGTTAAACTTGCCTTTGTACTTGCATTGATTATTTATCATATTAAGACAAATAGTATACTCAAAGAGTTAGATAAGAATGTGGTTAAGTGGACTTCAAACGGTATGAGGTTATATAATGAAGGTGCTACTCTTGTTTTATTTGCAGTAGTATTTCTAGTTATTTTAAAAAGTGCACTCAATTGGATTTATGGAGTAATAGGATTATTTGCACTTGCAGTGATTCTTATGATTCTTTTTAAAATCTACAAACGATATAGAAAAGCGTAATAAAAGCCAGTTGCTAGATCACGTTTACAACCGGCTTTTAAACCCTAAAAATTAACCTGTAATTATCTTACTCTTTGGATAACCTGCCCACGGCACATTGAATGTAGGATTTTGTTTTCTCAACAATGGTATTAGATTCACCACTGATTGGATAACCCATATCAGCTAGATCACTGCGTAATCCTTCCAATGCATTATGACTGGTGTATTCAAATGAAAGCTTACTAGATGGGACATCTAATTGAATGTTTTTTATTCCATCCAATTTTGATATACGTTTAAGTATAGCATTTTTACAACCGCTACATTTCAGGTTTTGTAATAATAAACTTGTTTCCATAAAGGATAATTTACTGTGTAAAATTAATTCTAGAATATTGGGAAAAAGATGATAATTGTCACCTTGAGAAAATTATATCAAGTATAATTTTGTTCTATAATTTTAAAACAGGTAGAGCATGAAATCCATTTTAATCCCGGTAGATTTTTCAAAAGAATCAGAAAAAGCATTACAAGTAGCAGCACGAGTTGCACATAAAATAAATGCAAAATTACTGTTATGTCACATGGCTGGTATTGAAGAACTAGTCATTAATCAAAACCAAGCACAAGCTGTTCAACAAAACATTTTTCAACTAAAACTAGCCGAGAAACAATTTAGTGAATTTACTGATAAGGAGTATTTAGAAGGATTAGTTGTAGAGCCAGTTTTACAAAAAGAATTGAACTTTGAAAGTATAGGTGAGTTTGCAAGCGATGTAGATGCCAGCTTAATAGTAATGGGTACGCATGGCGCAAGTGGCTTCAAAGAGGTGATATCTGGTAGTAATACCGAAAAAGTGGTACGCAGCTCTCAGGTTCCAGTTCTAGTGGTCAAGGAAAACGACCTTAATTTTAATCCAGAAAAAATAGTACTGGCTAGTAACTTTGATGAAGAAGTGATTCCTGCCTACAAAAAAGTTCTAGAAATAGCTGAAATGTTTGAATCAAGAGTGGAATTAGTATACGTCAATTTACCTGGTTCAAACTTTAAGAGTACTAATGAAATGGATGAAATTTTACTCAATTTCTTTACAAAGCTTAATCATCCTGAACCACTGAGTGCTATCAAAAAAGTGAATAGAATAGCAGATTACAGTATTGAAGAAGGCATCATGTCTTACGCACAGCTTTCACAAGTAGATGTTATCGCTATACCTACACATGGAAGAACAGGTGTTTCTCGATTACTTAAAGGCAGTGTAAGTGAAGATATAGCAAACCATTCAATTTTACCTGTACTAACATTGAAATTGTAAAAGTGGACGATTGTAACCCTTTACAATTATTTCATGAATGGCTAGTTACCGCTCGGGATCATCCACATGTTCCCGAGTGTAATGCCATGAGATTAACAACTATAAGTAACGACCTTGAAATCAGTAATCGAGTAGTGCTTCTAAAAGAATACAATTGGAAAGGTCTTACTTTTTTTACTAATTACAACAGTAATAAGGCTATGGATTTAATATCTAATCCTAATTGCAGCTTGGAGTTCAATTGGCCTAATATCTCTAGGAGGATTATTGTAAAAGGTCTAGCTTCTCAAACAGAAAGTGAAATTTCTGACAATTATTTTTTCAGAAGACCTAGAGAAAGTCAATTAAGTGCATTGGCTAGTAACCAAAGTGCTATCATCTCCTCAAGAAAACGTTTATTTGATAATCTTAATAAGGTTACTCAAATGAATGCAAATAAAGATATTGAGCGTCCAAGCCATTGGGGTGGAATTACTATCCGACCAAAGGAATTTATATTCATTACTTCCTTAAAGAGTAGGATACAAAAAAGCGAAATTTACAAGGTTGACCCTAATCACGTTTGGTCAAAAATAGATGAGTGGTGTTACAATTAAAATCCTTTACTCAATTTTAAGAGAGCGTTTTTATCGGTAATTTTAATACGCTTACCATCGGTAATAATCCAGTCCTCCTTTTTAAAACTAGTCAAGGTACGTATACAAGCTTCTTTGGCAGTACCAACTACGTTAGCAATATC
This sequence comes from Nonlabens sp. SY33080, assembly GCF_011784885.1. NCBI lineage: Bacteria > Pseudomonadati > Bacteroidota > Flavobacteriia > Flavobacteriales > Flavobacteriaceae > Nonlabens > Nonlabens sp. SY33080. The sequence goes on along the minus strand of NZ_CP050461.1, from coordinate 1,234,373 downwards.
TTCTCTGGTTAGAGTCATAGAAATGTAGCCTTCTTGATCAATTCCAAAATTTTTCTCTAAGTACATTAATGTTTCTGCAATGCGCTGCTTCACCGATTTTTGCGCCATATTTACAATTACATCATCAGCAAACTTCAAATCATCGGCCATTTGAATAAGAACAGCTTTTGTAAACTTTGGGTTGCGATTTATATTATTGATTAAATGTGTTTTTGGAATGTAGCACATTTCCATGTCATTTAATGCAACAGCACTTAAATTGGCCGATTCCTCGGTAATAACCGATCGCTGTCCTAATACTTCACCCTTAGTAGCAATTTTTACAATTTGGTCCTTACCGTTCTCACTAGTCTTGGACAATTTAGAAACACCATTTCTTACACAGAAAACGCCGTGTAGTCGCTCACCTTCAGCAAATATGACTTCACCTTTTTTAATAGATTTAGTTACTTTACTGTCACTTATTTCTTTGAGCTGTTCCTTTGATAAAGCCTTGAGAGAGTTAAGCTGTCTTATTACACAATTCTCACAACGACTTTCTTTATGATGATTCATATTATACTTGATCAAACAATGTGTAAAATTAATAAAACATCTACTAATGTTCAATTAAATAAAAACCAGCCGTACTTTACTTGAACAACATAACAGTAATTAAAAGTTTTTATTTACCCAAGTCTGGACGATCTTCATAGAAATCTTCAAAAGTTTTATCAGTCTCATAATCATCGGTCAAAATTTTATATACCATAGTAAGTAATAATAGTTGACCAATTAAGGTACCTGTAAAAATCCATTTAAAGGAAGTACCTAGTTGACTAGAAACGGTGAGGATTACTAATACTGCCGTCACCAAATAAACCCAAAATAGTGCATTAGTTTTCATAGAATTTTTGTTTTAAAATACTGAAATACAGTTTTTTAATTACTAATCATTTCATAATTTATTGTTCTAGGGTGACAAAAGTCACCGTTTTATTGCTTGTCTTGTGCTCACCTTTGTCCCAGGTATAAGCAATTTTAAGAACTAGATAAATGGAAAAATGTTTCCACTGTGGTGATCCGTGTATTACGGGTGCTATTGAACATGATCACAAGGTATTTTGTTGTCATGGTTGTAAGACGGTTTATGATATTTTGAATGAAAACAATTTATCCTATTACTACGATCTTGAACAACATCCAGGAGTGAGTCCGAGAGATTTTGAAGGAAAATTTGATTTTTTAGAAAATCAGGATATTGTTAATTCCATTTTAGAGTTTAATGAACAAGATACACAAATTGTACAGCTCCTTATCCCTTCTATGCATTGCAGTAGTTGCATTTGGGTACTGGAACATTTGCATAAAATCAACCCAGCTGTTACACAATCTCAGGTTAATTTTCCTGAAAAAACGGTAAGGATAGTTTATCAACCAGAGCATCTTAATTTAAAATCTTTGGTAATACTATTATCTAATCTAGGATATGAACCTTACATTTCTCTTGAAGATTCAAAAAAGTCAAAAAAAGTAAAAGACCGCAGTCTGATTTATAAATTAGGTGTAGCTGGATTTGCATTTGGCAATATAATGTTCTTGTCCTTTCCTGAGTATTTTGAAGTCAATGAATACTGGCTAGATCAATTTAAACACGTATTTAGATGGTTGATGCTTGCTTTTTCAATACCTGTGGTGTTTTATAGTGGTGTAGACTACTTCATTTCGGCTTTTAAAGGTATTAAATCAAGGATTTTAAATATAGACGTGCCTATCGCGATAGGGATAAGTGTACTTTTCTTAAGGTCACTTATAGAAATTATAATGGATTGGGGTACGGGCTTTCTGGATAGTCTTGCAGGACTCGTCTTTTTTCTTTTGTTGGGTAAATTTTTTCAACAAAAAACCTATGCCTATCTTTCGTTTGAACGTGATTACAAAAGCTATTTCCCTATTGGTGTTACAAAGATGGTAAAACCTCGGGAATGTGAAGAATTACGCTTTCGCGAAAGCGAGATCGACAACACAATAAATCAACCTAACAAGAGTAACCTAGACTGCGAGGTGCAAACGCCAGTTTATGAATTACAACCTGGTGATAGAATTCTGATTAGGAATGGGGAACTTATCCCTGTGGATGCTATTCTGATAAAGGGAAAGGCGCTTATAGATTATAGTTTTGTAACTGGCGAGGCACAGCCAGTGCCTAAACAATCAGGAGATAAAATTTATGCAGGTGGTAGGCAGGAATCTGGCTTGCTTGAGCTAGAGGTGATTAAAGGAGTCGAGCAATCGTATTTGACTCAATTATGGTCTAACGAAATTTTTAAAGACGAGTATAGTACACGGTTACAATCTATAACTGATCGAATAAGTAAAAGATTTACGATCGGGATTTTAAGTGTAGCGATCATTGCTGCTTTATTCTGGTTGTTATATGACAGTAGTATGGCGCTTAATGTTTTTACAGCGGTGCTTATAGTAGCTTGTCCTTGTGCCATTGCACTTGCCGCTCCTTTTACATTAGGTAATGTATTACGATTTTATGGTAAGGTAAAGCTATATCTTAAAAACAGTCATGTTATAGAAAAGATGTCTGAGTTAGATACAATCATTTTTGACAAAACGGGTACTTTAACCAGCGCTTCTAAAAATACAGTTCATTATGAGGGAATTGCACTGGATGATATGGAAAAACAATTATTGTCCAGTACTCTTAAGGCATCAAACCATCCCTTGAGTAGATCCTTATATAAAATTTTACAGGAGAATAACATTCAAACGTTAGACACTTTTCAAGAACATGTAGGACAAGGAATTACTGGTTCCATTGCATCTCAAACTATTAAAATAGGATCGGCGCGATATGTTGGTATTGATTCTTCAAATTCAATTGATGTAAGTGCCAGTAAAGAGACGGCAGTTCATATAGCAACAGATTATTCTTATAAAGGATGCTACATTTTTCAAACAGAATATCGCCCTGGAATGGCTCAAACTTTAAAAGAACTTGAGAAATCATATCAAATTGTGGTCTTATCTGGTGATAATGAAGGTGAATTACAGGCTTTGAAAAAAATACTACCAGAAAGTACTCGCTTTTTATTTAATCAAAGGCCTGATGATAAAATGCGATTTGTAAAAGAATTACAAAATAATGGTAGCAAAGTAATGATGATAGGAGATGGTTTAAATGATGCAGGAGCTCTTAAACAAAGTGATGTGGGTATCGCCATATCTGAAAATGTAAATGTTTTTTCTCCTGCATGTGATGGTATCATCGATGCTTCACAATTTCATTTTTTACCTCAGTATTTACAACTAGCTAAGAAGGCAAGGTCTATTATTTCATACGCTTTTATCTTTTCATTACTCTATAATCTTATAGGCTTAGGTTTTGCTGTAACCGGTCATTTGAAACCAGTTATTGCTGCTATTTTAATGCCTTTGAGTTCCATAAGCATTGTGGTGTTTACCACCTTGTTTTCTTATTACGCTTCAAATAAAATCAAACCATAATTAAATTATGAATAACCAATTATCGATACTCGCATCTAAGATACAGGCACTGAGAACACAGTGTTATGTTTCTCGGGAGAAGTCAGACCTTGTTCCTGAATTGGATCAACTGTCTTCCCAATATTTTTTGCTGCAACAAGAACTACTTCAAATAAAAAACTCATTGCTACTCCAAGAAGATGTCACAATGTTAAACCAATGGACCAAACTGCGCTTTGAAACTCAACTTATAGCTATGTATGCATTTGTTTAAAACAACAAAAAAAGATAGGTATTAAGTGACAAAAGTCACCATTTCAAGGTGGCATCTAGATCTAATTTTACCGTATAAAATAAGTCAGGTATGAACATCATTTATTTATTACTAGCCATAAGCGTGGTTGTTGCTATAGGATTTTTTATAGCCTTTGTGATCTCTGTACGCAGCGGTCAATATGACGACACGTACACACCATCAGTTCGCATGTTGTTTGATGATGAAGATGTGCTTCAAGACTAAAATGTAATTTTTAAAACCACTAATTAATTCAAGTATGGAACTGCAACAATTTTACTACGATAACAAGATTGTACGCAAATTTATAGTCGCAACTCTAGTTTGGGGTGTCGTAGGTATGAGTGTAGGGTTATTACTCGCATTCATGTTCATTTTTCCTAATGTAACCGACGGTATTTCATGGCTAAGCTTCGGTCGTTTAAGGCCTCTTCACACCAATGCAGTGATATTTGCATTTGTAGGTAATGCAATTTATGCAGGTGTTTATTACTCTACCCAACGACTGCTAAAAGCTCGTATGTGGAGTGATTTTTTAAGTAATTTCAATTTTTGGGGATGGCAACTTATTATTGTTGCAGCGGCTATAACCTTACCATTAGGTTATACAAGTTCCAAAGAATATGCCGAGCTGGAATGGCCTATAGATATTGCAATTGCAATTGTGTGGGTAGCTTTTGGAGCAAATCTTATAGGAACTATACTTAAAAGAAGACAACGACATTTGTATGTGGCTATTTGGTTTTATCTAGCAACATTTGTTACTGTTGCGGTACTTCATATTGTTAATAGCATGGAGCTGCCTGTAACCTTTTTAAAGAGTTATTCAGCCTATGCAGGTGTTCAGGATGCGCTAGTTCAATGGTGGTATGGTCATAATGCAGTTGCTTTTTTCTTAACTACACCTTTCTTAGGACTTATGTATTATTTTGTTCCTAAAGCAGCCAATAGACCAGTGTATTCATACAGGTTGTCCATAGTCCACTTTTGGTCTTTGATTTTCATCTACATATGGGCTGGTCCTCACCATCTGTTATATTCTGCACTACCAGATTGGGCACAAAATTTAGGAGTAGCTTTTTCAGTAATGTTGATCGCTCCATCATGGGGTGGAATGATAAACGGACTGCTTACGTTACGCGGTGCATGGGATAAAGTGCGCACTAGTCCAGTACTTAAATTTATGGTGGTAGCTATCACAGGATATGGTATGGCCACATTTGAAGGACCTATGTTATCGCTTAAAAACGTTAATGCTATTGCCCATTTTACCGATTGGATTGTAGCTCACGTACACGTAGGAGCTTTAGCCTGGAACGGTTTCCTAACCTTCGGTATGATATATTGGTTAGTGCCCAAACTGTTCAAAACAAAATTGTGGTCTAATAAATTAGCAAATGTTCATTTTTGGATAGGTACATTAGGAATCATGCTTTATGCATTACCCATGTATGTAGCTGGATTTGTACAGGCATTTATGTGGAAACAATTTAATCCAGACGGTACCTTAGTTTACGGTAATTTCCTAGAGACTGTAAATGAAATTATGCCTATGTACTGGATGCGTGCTATAGGAGGAAGTTTATATATAGTAGGTGCGTTAGTAGGAGTCTATAATGTGATTATGACAGCTCGTTCTGGTAAAAAAGTTACCGATGAACTTGCAGAAGCTGCTGCTCTACCTGCTGTAACCTCTAGTAGAACTGCCAAAGAAGGATATCACACTTGGTTAGAAAGAAGACCAGTCAAATTGACTATATACGCTACAATAGCAATTTTAATTGGTGGTGCAGTCCAAATTATACCTTCCTTACTGGTTGATGATTATGTTCCAACTATCTCGAGTGTAAAACCATATACACCTCTTGAGCTAGAAGGTCGTGATATATACATACGAGAAGGTTGTAATAATTGTCACTCTCAAATGGTACGTCCTTTCCGTAGTGAAGTTGAACGATATGGAGAGTATGCTAAGGCTGGTGAATTTGTATATGATCACCCATTCCTTTGGGGTAGTAAACGTACAGGTCCTGATTTGCTTAGGATAGGAGGAAAATACAACGATAATTGGCACTTTAATCACATGTATGATCCTCAAAGTACATCAGATGGTTCCATAATGCCAGCTTATAAATGGTTAATCACATCAAAACTTGATAAATCAAATACCGAGGCTAAAATGAAAGCCATGATTTCACTAGGCGTTCCCTATACACAGGATGATGTAGATCGAGCTCAAGAATGGATGGACGAACAAGGTAGTCAAATACAAAGCAACCTATCTGAAGATCCAGATTTCTTAAAAACTTACCAGGCAGATAAAACTAGAAAGCAACAACAAGGTGAGGAATTTGTAGAAATTAAAGATCGCGAGATAACCGCTCTTATTGCTTATTTACAGCGATTAGGGACTGATATAAAAGTTATAAGTAACGCAGCGCAAACTGCATCAAATTAATAAGTCATGCTCAAGTTTGTAAAACAAAATTTAGAACAGATTGATGGGGTAAGTATTTATCCCATGATCTCCTTACTCATATTCTTCGTCTTTTTTGTAGCACTCTTCTTTTGGGTAGCAACAGCAAAAAAGCAACATATTGAAGAGGTGAGTAACATACCCTTAGATGATTCTTTAACTACAAATATTAATAAACAATGAGAACCTTATCATCCTATATAAGAGTTGGTGTTTTTGCAGTCGTTGCATCAGGCTTGCTCATGTTTGTAGCTTCACCAGACCAACCGTTTTCAACATTTGAAAAAGTATGGTTTTGGCCGCTGGTTGCACTTTTGATAATACTTATGATCGCCGGTGAGGCCAGTATTTCAACTTTAAAAGCGGTCCTATACAACACCCTTGATAAAGAAGCAAAAGAGCGCTATGACCTTGCCGAAAAAACACGTAAGGAAAATCAATTTGCTAAAATAAAAAGAGTGTATAAAAAATCTCTAGATAGCAAACCTATTGAAAGCGAGCACGAGATTGTACTCGATCATAATTACGACGGTATACAAGAATTAGATAACAATTTACCGCCATGGTGGCTTTACATGTTTTATGCAACTATCATTTTTGGTGTAGTTTACCTAGCGCGATTCCATGTATTTAATGAGTATGACCAAGCATCAGAATTTGAAACTGAAATGGAAATTGCTCGAGCACAAGTAGAAGAATGGAAAAAAACGGCAAAAGATCTAGTAGATGTAAACACAGTTACATTATTGACCGACGCAAGTGATTTAAACGCTGGTAAGGAAATTTTTAATCAAAACTGTGCTGCATGTCACAAGGTTGATGGTGGTGGTGGAATAGGCCCCAATTTAACAGATTCCTACTGGATACTTGGCGGTGGCATAAAAAATATTTTCAATACCATTTCAGAAGGTGGTCGTAGTGGCAAAGGAATGGTGCCATGGAAGACTGAACTTAAGCCAGCACAAATTGCTCAAGTAGCCAGCTATGTCATGCAGTTTGAGGGAACCACACCAGCCGAACCTAAAGAACCTCAAGGAGAAATATGGAACAATCCTGATGCTCCTGATAAAATGATAATTGAAAATCCAGACAAAACGATAGTAACCGATAGTTTACAAAATAGTGTAGTAACTAATTCAAAATTTAATTAGGAAGTTTCCCAAAGTCCTTGGGACTTTGGGTCGGGCTTTCGACTATATCTCTTGCTACCACAAAAGGATGCCGTCTCAATCCCTAACTCAAAAGTATCCTAGTTCTTACGAATAAAATAAATAGTATGAAATCGCCAGAAGCTGAAGTTTTTAGAGACAGTATAAGCACCGTTACCCAAGACGGGAAACGCGCATGGATATTTCCTAAAAAACCTTCTGGTAGGTATTACAATTGGCGTAAGATTGTAAGCTATTTTCTGCTTACGATATTATTTATTTCTCCTTTTATCAAGATAAATGGTAATCAGTTTATCATGATAAATGTTCTTGAAAGAAGGTTTAATATTTTTGGTCAACCATTCTGGCCTCAAGATTTTCACCTAGTAGTCATAAGTATGCTTATAGGTGTTTTATTTGTGGTGTTTTTCACTGTAGCCTATGGTCGTATTTTTTGCGGTTGGATATGTCCTCAAACCATTTTTATGGAAATGGTATTTAGAAGGATTGAATACTGGATTGAAGGCGATCGTGGTAAGCAAATTCGACTGAAAAAAGCTCCATGGGATGCCGAAAAAATTAAGAAAAGAGTCATTAAATGGATTGTCTTCTTTATTATTTCGTTCTTAATAGCTAATGTTTTTTTAGCTTATTTGATAGGTAGTGATCAATTGCTTAAGTATGTGATTGATGGACCCAAGTACCACCTAAGCACATTTATTTCATTATTAATTTTTACAGCAGTTTTTTACTTTGTCTTTGCTTGGTTTAGAGAGCAAGTATGTGTTATAGCGTGTCCTTACGGTAGATTACAAGGAGTTTTATTGGATAATAAATCTATAGTAGTAGCTTATGACTATAAGCGAGGTGAAAAAGAAAAAGGGCGAGCAAAGTTTAAAAAATCAGAAAATCGTGAAGCCAGTGGTAAAGGAGATTGTATTGATTGTGCACAGTGTGTTCATGTTTGTCCGACTGGTATCGATATAAGAAATGGTACACAGCTGGAATGTGTCAATTGTACCGCATGTATCGATGCCTGTGATAGTATAATGGAAAAGGTGGGATTGCCTAAAGGTCTCATACGCTATGCAAGTGAGGAAAATATAGAGAAAAAAACAAAATTTGAATTTACTCCTAGGCTTAAAGGTTATAGTGTGGTGCTAGGTGTATTAATTGCGGTGCTAGTCGGTATGTTGTTTTTACGTAATGATATTGAGGCTAGAATCCTACGTCTACCTGGTCAATTGTATGAGCATAAAGAAGGTAGTAATATAAGTAATGTTTTTACCTACAAATTAGTGAATAAAACCACTCAAAATATTGAGGATGTTAGCTTTAAGTTATTATCGCATGACGGTTTTATAAAAGTGGTGAATGATGAGGTTAATGTACCAGCGCAAGAGCTCGCAGAAGGGACATTGTTTATTGAGATTGACTCAAACTTACTTAAAGAAGAAAAAGATAAAGTTGAAATAGGTATTTACAGTGGTTCACATTTAATTGAAACTACAACAACTACCTTTTTGGGACCTAGAAGTTTTAATTAAAAGGCATGAGGGATAGGAGTGAAAATCCCGCAGCTATGGTTATACAATAACTAATAGCGAGGAATTGTAACATATAGCCCGACAGCTACCTAAAGTAGGGTAGCTGGCATGCACAAATAATATAGGAGTTAAAAAGAATAAAATATGAAATGGAATTGGGGAACCGGTATTGTTCTAGGAATGATAGGATTTATTGCCTTTATCATGTTTATGGTAATAACCATGCTTACTGATAGCGATTATGATCACGATCTTGTAACTGAAAATTACTACGCAAAGGAGATGGCATATCAAGATGAAATTGATCAGGAAAAGCGTCTTGAAAGTTTATCCAAAAAAATTAATGGAAAGCGAACCAAGGAAGGTTGGTTAATAGAGTTCCCTGAAGAAATAAACGAGATTAATAGTTCTGGCACAGTGTTCCTATATAGACCGTCTAACCAAAAACTAGATACTCAATTTGATTTGAAATTATCTGGTTCTAACTTGCTCATACCTGATAACAAGCTGGTGGACGGTCGTTGGAACATTACTATTGAATGGACTACTAAAGATAATGCTTATCTGTATAAAGAATCTATTTTGTATTAATGATATATACTGCTTTCATACTGGGTCTATTAGGGAGTTTTCACTGTGTAGGAATGTGTGGTCCAATAGCTTTTTTACTGCCATTGGATAGAAAAAGCCGTACTAAAAGGTGGGGACAATTAATCAGTTATCATAGTGGTAGATTGTTCACCTATGCTACGATAGGAATGATGCTTGGGTATATAGGACGTGGTGCTCATTTATTCGGATTTCAGCAATATATTTCTATTGGTGTAGGAATATTAATGATCGCTACTGTGGTATTACCTTCTAAATTTTTACAGAGATTTTCTATAACAAAACCAGTTTATTTACTTATTGGTAAGGTGAAATCTAGTCTATCCCAACAGCTTAAAAAAAGAGGTTATGAAAACTTTTTTATGATGGGTTTTCTTAATGGGTTTTTACCATGTGGCTTAGTTTACATGGCCGTATTTGCTTCTGTTGCTATGAACAGTATGAGCGCAAGTGGAATCTATATGTTGATGTTTGGTCTAGGAACAATTCCTATGATGACTACTGCTATTTATCTAGGAAATTTTTTAACTGGACAGGTCAAAAAACGGGTAATTAAAATGATCCCTGTGGTTGTTGTAGTGATTGGAACTTTGTTTGTATTAAGAGGTTTAGGGTTAGATATACCCTATGTTTCACCATCAGAAAATGTAACTGTAGAGCAGGTAAGCTCTCAATATAAATGTCATTAATTTTATAATATTTTACTATGAATATGTATATGCTACCACTTGTGAATTGGACTTATGGAGCTGTAATTATTGGAGTCTTTGTGCTGGTTTGTATAGCTATGGTTGCCATAGTTATGAATTTAGCTAAAGGTGATAAAATGAAATAATATCTTTAAGAAGGTTTTGTTATAGCTTAAATAAAAAACTTAGTTGTCTCACAATTAGGTTTTTTCTATTTTTAGAGATCATTAAAAGATTTTTATGAGGCTAAAATTACTTTTCTTTTTCATCACACTAAGTATTACTGCTCACGGTCAAATTCAATTGAATCCAAACCCAGCTGATATAAATAGTGGTACTATAACTATAACTTATGGTGCTCAAGGCGATTATTCATTATTTGACCCTATGGGAGATCCTAACTTGCTGATCTATACTGGATTAGAAACTGATGGTATTCCTAGTACTTGGGATTATCATGATGACTTCAGTGACGCGTCTACCTTTGTCGTATTTAATTATGACGCTACTGCAGGCGCTTATGTGGCACAAATTGATATTGCAAACCGCACTTATCAAGAGGAGCCTAATTTAAATTTGACAACAATTCCAACTGGAACACAAGTAAATGATTGGTATTTTTTAATTATAACCACCGACTTATCTAGACAAAGTCCTGATTTGAAAGGGTCAGACTATGGATGGCAACCAAGTACTCTGAGTGAACAGAGTCCAAATATGGCTCAATTTGATGTTAGGGTAGTGGAGGATACCTTTTATTTTTCTAGACCAGATACTTACCGATTATCGACTTATGACCTTACTGGTAAATTGATTGCAGATGAAAAGGTTCTAGTAGGTACTACTTATGAGTTAAAAACCGATCTAGTTTCAGGGATTTATGTTACACGTATAGAGGATTCTAACGGCTTTATAAGAACTTTGAAGCATGTAAGATAGTGATAGCTCGTTTTTTACAGTACATAGACAGCATATTTGATCAACGATACTTCTTAAAAAGGAGGCGACAAAATATCTGGTTAAGGGTTTTACATTATACAGCATACTTGATTTTATTAATTCAAATCTTGTACAATAAACACTTCGAGGTATATGGACCTTATTACTTACTGATTTCTGCAATATTTATTCTGATTTTTCAAATCATAGTCAAAATAAATAAAGTAAATACAGATAAAGCTGGCTTTAAAAAACCCGAAAAAAAAGTAAACCATTTCTCAAAATTTGGATGGTTACTATTCTTGCTTTGTGTCTTTCTATATATTGTTTTATTTAAAGATATAATTGAATTTGGAGTCGATGATTGGCTTGAAAATAATATTTTTTATCTTATTGTAATCTTAATCGTTTTATTTATTGCTAGTTATAAAATTCAAATTGAGGAGCAAGCTATAGTTGCGATAAATGAGAATCAACTTATTTTTAGGAAAAATGATATTGAGTACTTTGATACTATTATTAATTTCAAAGAAATAAGATTGTCTGAGAAATTTGTAGCTGTTACTTCCATTGAAAATAGAGTAGATTATTTATATTTTTTTGATTTTGAAAAGGATTCATTATTGAAGCTTAAAATGTTCTTTAAACATCATATTCCTAGTATTGATGTAAAAATTGTAGAAGAAAAAAACGCGCCCTAAAAAGGCGCGTTTTTCATACTGATTTTAACTGTCTTTATTCTGAATAAATTACAGTGGCATTCTTAATAGCATCGTTAAGATTTGCTTTACTTGCTACATAAGTATTATTCTTATTAAATACTCTATCTGGACGTTCTCCAATAATTATGTATTCCACATCCATAGCTGGAGCATTGAGGTCTATTTGATCTTGTTTTCTTATAGTCTTCCCGTCTAAACTAGTTTCTGTTTTTTCTAGAGACGCAATAACATATAATTTTTTATTGGCAGCACGTACCTCTTCAATTTCTAATTCATGATCATAATCAGATACCTCTGCCTCTACAAGTAAGGTACGTTCATTCTTGTCTTCACCAGGCATATCTACGTCAATAACGGGAACTTCAACTTCTTCTTCTTCCATTACTACGACCACTTTAGGAACCTCTACCATTCTAGTTTCTGTCGTTAGATCGACATCTGCCCAGTTAACTTCATACTCTGGTAAATTCCCTGCTTCAGCTTCAACATCAACATCTACTTCGGGTAAACTTCCTTTTTCCGTCTTTTTTACATCGCAACTAGTTAATATGGCTGCACTTATAAAAAATGGTATAAAATATTTTTTCATGATTTTTTTTGATTTAATGTGATTATTAATTTCTGTTTTCTTAATTAAGATTATCTACTTGTTACGATAAACGCGTGTATAACTCCTGGGATAAAAAATATTAGAGTTAATATCAGGTTGATAAGAAAATCTTTGCCAAAACCTTTGGCTAGTCCTACTCCTAATGGTGGGATAAAAATGTTTAAGATGATAGTTAAAATTGACATAGTTTTTGTTTTTGATTCGATTCTAAATTACTATCGCAATATTGATAATATTATTAAAATCTAATCAATTGAAAAACTATTAACTTATTTTGTAATAAATTAACTTAAAAATAGGTAAGGTGATTTTAATTATTAAAGTATTACTGGTGTTTCTAACTCAACGCAGTAAAACTTTAATGGGAAATTTTCACAAAAAAACCATCTCAATATGAGATGGTTTAATAATATGTGATTTTATATGTTACTAGTTAAATACCGGTATACGAGGATGGCGATATTCCTCTCATCTCTTTCTTAACAGATTCATCTACATTAAGCGTGTCAATAAATTGCGCAATACTCTTACCAGTGATTTTTTCATTGGTTCTAGTAAGTTCTTTTAGTGCTTCATAAGGATTTGGGTATGCCTCACGACGCAGGATGGTCTGAATAGCTTCAGCTACTACCGCCCAGTTATTCTCTAAATCTTGTGCTATCGCCTGCTCGTTCAATAATAATTTACCTAAACCTTTTAATGTTGCTTGAAAAGCAATTAAAGTATGAGCTAGTGGCATTCCTACATTTCTTAAAACTGTAGAGTCTGTTAAATCTCGCTGCAGTCTAGATACAGGAAGTTTTGCGCTCAAATGTTCAAAAAGTGCATTAGCAATTCCTAGATTACCTTCAGAATTTTCGAAATCAATAGGATTTACTTTATGAGGCATTGCACTTGAACCTACTTCACCTTTTTTAATCTTTTGCTTAAAATAATCCATAGAAATGTAGGTCCAGATATCACGATCCAGATCTATTAAAATGGTATTAATTCTTTTTAAGGTATCAAAAAGTGAGGCCATATGATCGTAATGCTCTATTTGTGTAGTCGGAAAACTGTGTTTCAATCCTAATCGATTTTCCACAAAATCTTCACCAAATTTTTGCCAATCAATGTTTGGATAAGCAATGTGATGAGCGTTATAATTTCCAGTAGCACCACCAAATTTTGCCGCGTGCTGCACATGCTCTAGCATGTTAAGTTGTTCTTCTAAACGAACTACATACACATAAAATTCTTTACCTAATCGTGTAGGCGAGGCAGGTTGTCCATGAGTCCTGGCTAGCATTGGAATATCTTTCCACTCTATAGATAAATTATTTAATTTATCCTTAACCTCGTCTAATATAGGTAAGTAAGCATTCTCAACAGCATCTTTAATGGATAATGGAATGGCTGTATTATTTACATCTTGTGAAGTAAGACCAAAATGTATAAATTCTTTTACATCGCTTAGACCTAATCGATCAAACGCCTTTTTCAAGAAATATTCCACTGCTTTGACATCGTGGTTAGTAACCTTTTCAATGTCTTTTACTTCTTGAGCGTTTTCTTCAGTAAAGTTGCGATATAGATTTTTAAGTTCCTCTTGTGTCGCTTCATCAAGCGGCTGTAGTTGAGGTATTCCGCTTTCGCTTAAAGCGATAAAATATTCTACTTCAACTAGAACTCTATATTTAATAAGAGCATATTCTGAGAAGTAATCGGCTAGTGGTTCAACTTTTGATCTATAACGACCATCTACAGGAGAGATAGCTTGTAAAGCAGTAGGCATAATTTCTGTCTTTAAAGCACGCAAAAGTACGCTAAATTTCCGAGAGTATTAGGTGTTTATAGCATCTAATACTTTGGCAGCACTAGCACGATATCCCTTAGTTTTTGTTTGAGTAAGCAGTCTCTCAATTGTGGGAACTAATTCAGGATAAATCCATTCAAACTCCTTACCTAACTCATACAAGCTGTTTGTGGCCATTGCCATATTTGCTGTGCAATCAGTATGCGTTATCAAAGTATAGAAACAACCCGTTACAAAATGTTCACGTTGCTCTTTTGTTAGTTGTTTTTGAAATGGATGTGACCTTTTAGAATAATACTTTTTAGTTATTACTGAAGCTATTTTTGATAAAGACCTCATAGCCGACGAGTTGAGCTCTTGGTTATATAAGTTTGCGATCGCATCAATATGCTTCATAGTAGCATCTGGGAACAGTAAAAAAGACTGTTCTAGGCACCAGCATGCCTGATGACTTACTTTACTGTCAACTGTGCACAATGAGACAAGCTCTGGTATACAATTTTCTTTTACAACCAGTGTTCCTATACGCACACGCTCTTTTTTGTACGCCTTTAATGCGTTTAATTCAGTCTCGAGATCAATCTTTTTTATCATGATGTAAGAACAATAATTCTTCGATTTTTCTCATTCCAGTACTTGCTACATCTTCTATTAGCGTAAGACCATTTTTTGAGGAGAGCGCAGGATTAGGATCTACTAAAAAATGCTGGCAATTAATAGGAGTGTAATCTATCAAACCGGCAGCCGGATATACTTGTAATGAAGTTCCAACTACTAAAAACAAATCGGCTTTACTGGTGATGTCGATGGCCTTACTCATGGCAGGAACATCCTCGCCAAACCATACAATATGTGGCCTTAATTGATGACCAGCTGCACAACAATCACCTAGATGTAGATCATCCTCATGGTGTGCGATATCATCTGGATTTACCGTACTGCGTACTTTGCGTAATTCTCCATGTAAATGTAAAACGCTACTACTGCCAGCGCGTTCATGTAAATCATCTACATTTTGGGTGATTACAGTAACTTGAAAATTGCGTTCTAGCCCTGCGATAATATGATGAGCTTCATTAGGTTCAACCGTTTTTAATTGAGCTCTACGTTTGTTGTAAAAGTCGAGTACCAGCTCAGGATTGCGTTCCCAACCTTGTGGTGAAGCTACTTCCATAATATCATGTCCTTCCCACAAACCACCAGCATCTCTAAAGGTTGAAATACCACTTTCTGCACTTACTCCAGCTCCAGTTAAAACCACTAAATTTTTCACGTATTTCTTTTAGGATAAAGATATATAAAATAGTTGTTGTGGATTGTGGTGGTTACGCTTTCGCGAAAGCGACCATAGCATTATCTTTACCGACCCAAAAAAACAAAGGACATGAGAGTATCCTACAACTGGATTAAACAATTTATAAACATACCTCACAACATTGATAAACATACAGCCCTATTGACTTCACTGGGGCTTGAGGTTGAAGGCGTTGAGAAATTTGAAAGTGTAAAAGGTGGATTACAAGGCGTGGTTGTAGGTCATGTAGAAACTTGTGAAAAGCACCCAAATGCCGATAAATTAAAAATTACCACTGTCAACCTAGGTGAAAAGACGGTACAGATAGTTTGTGGAGCGCCCAATGTAGAAGCCGGTCAAAAGGTTCCTGTTGCCACAATAGGAACGGTACTTTACGATGATAAAGGTGAGGCGTGGAAGATAAAAAAAGGTAAAATACGTGGTGAGGAAAGTCACGGAATGATATGTGCCGAGGATGAATTAGGATTGGGAGAATCTCACGATGGGATCTTAGTACTAGATGATTCTTGTGAAGTAGGAACTCCATTAAGCGAGATTTATAAAATTGAGCAAGATCATGTGATTGAGATTGGACTTACTCCTAATCGTGCAGATGCCATGTCACACATGGGTGTAGCTCGAGATTTAAGAGCTGGTCTTGCAGTAGAAACTGGTGAACTTACCGAGTTTATTACACCATCGGTAAGTAGTTTTCATGTGGATGATCGCACATTACGTATCGATGTAGAAGTTGAAAACCCTGAAAAAGCACCAAGATATTGCGGAGTGACTTTAACGGGCTTACAGGTAAAAGAATCACCAGAGTGGTTGAAAAATAGATTAAAGGCCATAGGTCTAGCACCTAAAAATAACATTGTTGATATTACCAACTATGTGATGCATGAGTTAGGGCAGCCGTTACATGCCTTTGATGCCAATAAAATTACTGGTAACAAAATAATTGTCAAAACAGTCGAAAAGGACACGCCATTTATTACTCTTGATGGAGTGGAACACAAATTACATGAGGAAGACCTTATGATTTGTGATGATCAAAAACCCTTATGCATTGCAGGAGTTTACGGTGGAAAAAACAGCGGCGTAACAGAAAGTACAACTAGTATATTTTTGGAGAGTGCTTACTTTGATCCTGTAAGCGTACGTAAAACTGCCAAACGTCACGGGTTTAATACCGATGCTAGCTTTAGATTTGAGCGAGGTATAGATCCTAATATTACCGAATATGCTCTTAAAAGAGCGGTGACTCTTATTGAAGAATGTGCTGGTGGACACGTAAGTAGTGATATAGTAGATCATTACCCTGTAAAACTAGAAGATCATGAGGTGTACGTGACCTTTGAACAAATTAATAATTTAATAGGTCAAGAAATTCCTCGCGAGGAAATTACCACAATATTAAGTTCGTTAGAGATTAATGTGAATCACGCGACCGATGCTGGTATCGGACTCACAGTTCCTGCTTATCGAAATGATGTAACTCGTCCTGCCGATGTAATAGAAGAAATACTACGCGTTTATGGTTATGATCGCATTGAAGTAGGGACTAAACTTAATGCTACTATCGCTACCACTTCAAGAAAAGAAAATAACCGTATTCAAAATATTGCAGCGCAGCAATTAGTTGGATTAGGATTTTATGAAATGATGGCAAATTCTCTTACTGCTGAAAAATATCATCATTTAGGTGAACAAATTTCGGCTGATAACGAGGTACGCATGTTGAATCCATTAAGCAGTGATCTAGCGGTAATGCGTCAAAGTCTTATCTATGGAGGATTAGAGGCTATTGCATACAATATCAATAGAAGACAAGAAGACCTTAAATTATTTGAATTTGGAAAGTCCTATCACCAATATTCTAGTGGTCAATTTACAGAACAACAACATTTAACCCTATTTACTACGGGTAACGTACATTCAAATTCATGGATAGGTGGAGATCAACCAGCAGACTTTTTCTATTTGAAAGGTGCTGTTACGGCGGTTTTAAATCGATTGGGAATTACCACTTTAAATGAAAAAGCTACTAAACTGGAATTTCTGGGTGAAGGTATTTCACTTAATAGCGGAGCTAAAATTGCTGATCTAGGTGTGATAAGCAAGAAGTTCACCAGAGAGTTTGGCATTGATCAAACGGTGCATTACGCAAATATTTACTGGGACGAGGTTATTAAATTAGTTCAAACAGAAAATAAACCGATAACATCGATACCAAAATTCCCTGTCGTGCAACGTGACTTTGCCTTATTAATTAATGATGAAGTAAGCTTTAAAGAATTACAAACGGTTGCTTTAAACGCAGAACGTAAATTGCTTAAGGAGGTTAAATTATTTGATGTATATCAAGGTAAAAATCTTCCAGCTGGCAAAAAATCATATGCCCTTAGTTTCTCATTATTAGATGAGAATAAAACCTTAACTGATAAGCAAATCGACAAGGTAATGAATAAGATACAGCAATCACTTGAAAAACAAACTGGAGCAGTTCTTAGATAAGATTTGTTTTTTTAAGTAAAGTTTTTAACTCCTTTGCGACTATGGTTGTGAAGGAGTTTTGTTTTAAATTGAAACTTCAATTCTAATTTTAAGAATTAAAAGAGTATGCTTAGTAGAACAAACATTGAGGATCAATTGCGCAAGGTGAGAAATAAGGCAACCACTAGCGAAGATGTTTTAAAAGAAGTTTATGCTATTCTAGCTGAAGACAATAAACGGGAAGATGCTATTATAGCTAGGATGAAGAGTCCGCAAAAACCTACACCACGCAATCAATTTGATATTGATTTATTAGATGCTGATCGAATTTATCACGTTGACCAAATTAGAAAGATTTGTGTGGATTATAGATTACGTTTTTTAGATACAAAGTATTTTAAAAACGAGATTCCTCAAGAAGCTCTTAATGAAATCAAGCAATTAGAAAAAGATCATCAAATGACGATGAGCGGTTTTAAAATTGTCGCTCCTTCAAAACTTTTCAAGTTAGAAGATAAGGATGACCCTTTACTTTTTGCACCTATCGGTAATGGCTACTTTTACCTTATTCATAAATGGGGAAATGACTTAAATCCATTTAGAAAAGCATGGGCTTGGTGTGTAAAGAGTTTTGAAAACTTAATATTAACTACATTGGTAGTAAGTGGTTTACTGGCTTACATGATTCCAAACGGTCTTTTTAGTAATGATACTACATCTGTAGAATACCTTTTAATATTCTTTTTTACATTCAAATCAGTGGCTAGTATAGTCTTGTATTATTCCTTTGCTACTGGTAAGAATTTTAATGTTGCTATATGGAATAGTAAGTATTTTAATGCTTAGTTTCTCGATATAGATTTTGTTTTTGATTCAACTGCCCTGTTACCCAGGGCAGTTTTTTTATGCACTGTTTTACACAATGTTTTTCTATAGTTATGTATTGGTTGTAAACTTCATGTAAGCATTTAAAATCACTCGTTTCAGGTGGCAAGTTCTTACTACTTTTAAAACAATACAGTAGCAAGGTATCGATGCATGTAGTTTTAAAAATCAAACGAAGAAGGGCTATTTTGATATGAGATTACAAAATCTTTTACCGACCTTTGAATAATAATTGATCACTATGAATTACATCCTTGCCGACTTTAATCAGCATTTATCCTTATTACCATTTACGTATACTCGACCTACATCGTTACTTAGATGTGGTATACAAACCTTACAAGAAAAATGGGAAGCGTATTTAAAAAGCTCTGTTAGCTACTATACACAGGATTATTTACAAGAAAAATATCCTCTTGTCGAAAAGGATGATAACACGGTAATTGCAGGACACATTTTTGCCTCACAACCGTTAGTTGAAGCTATACAATCATTAAAACCTAATCAAAAACTGGTCGCAAATGATGAGATTATTGCTTACAGATCTTCAACTATTTCAATACCTACTATTGAATTAGAACAAGTGATTTATGCAGAAGAAGTTGATGGCTTGTATCACACTTGGGATATTTTTTCAAAAAATGGTGATCAATTAAAAGCCGACTTTAATAGAATAACTCAAAATAGGAGCTCACAACCTATTCCTGAAGGAGTTCAATCAATAGCTAGTGAAAACATTTTTATTGAAGAAGGCGCCAAATTACAATTCTGCATTCTTAATGCTACAGATGGTCCTATTTATATAGGTAAAAATGCTGAGGTTATGGAAGGTAGTATTATACGAGGTGGATTTGCATTATGTGATAATAGCTCGACAAAATTAGGAACTAAAGTATATGGTCCGACTACTGTAGGACCTCATAGTAAAATCGGTGGTGAAGTTGGTAATTCTGTATTACTAGGATATTCAAATAAAGGTCATGAAGGTTATCTGGGTAACTCTGTACTTGGAGAATGGTGTAATCTAGGTGCCGACACGAACACTAGTAATCTAAAAAACAATTACGCCGAGGTTAAATTATGGGATTATAAAACAGGTAGATTTGCTAAAACTGGTTTGCAATTTTGTGGTTTAATGATGGGAGATCACAGTAAATGTGGTATTAACACCATGTTTAATACTGGTACGGTGATAGGCGTGAGTGCTAATATTTATGGAGCAGGATACCCACGTAATTTTATTCCATCATTCACATGGGGTGGACCGCAAGGAACAATGACTTACAAACCTGCTAAAGCTTATGAGGTTGCCGATGTGGTCATGCAAAGGCGTAAATTGAGTTTTAACGATGTAGAACAACGTATTTTGAATTCTGTTTTTGAAAACACAAAAAAGTACCGTAAGGATTAATTGACTCTTATATATCGTTCAATACAAGGTTCAATACATAAATAAGATACTTCTAAAAACATGCCGTTAAAACTATAAGTAGCATCACAGTCTGATGTAGTTATGGTTTTGTTGCTATCATCAAAACTACCAGTAGTTGTTGCTTGTGTGAGTGATGCAAAGCAAAATCCTTGATTACAAAATAGAACATTGTTGTTGCTAAAGGTGAGAAATTTACCTGTAGTAGGTTGAAAGGATCCGCTGCCATCTCCTGGATCAGCGTATCTTGCCACAATTTCCCATTCACCAATTACATTTGTTTCTATCTGGATCTCATCATCTTCTTGGCAAGAAAATAGCAAAGGGATGATAAATAGTATAAGTAGTTTATTCATAACCGTTATTTTTAAAATAGATGTAAAACCTTTTAATTGGTTGCGTCCAGTTTAAAAATAACGGTATATTTTAATGAATGTGAGTAGTAACAAATTCTTTAAAAACTTGCTTGTGCAGCTCTAGATCCATGCTTGCAGATAAGGAAGCTCGCACGATATAGTCTTTATCCTCTTCTTTAGTTGTTCCTTGGGTTGAAGTTGCTGGCACTGTCCAATAACAACCTTTCAATTGTCCATAGCTTACACAAAACTTACTTTCATGCGGTATTTTATTAATCATAAGGTGAATCAACTTAAGATTCAAATTACGTTTATAATTTTCTCGTTCTTCAGGAGTGTTTCCTTGGGTAGGAAGATCTAAGGAAAATACTGAAGGTGTAAATCCTCGTTGTGCTAATTCTTCAGAAACAAAGTTGATTTTTGCTTCAGGAAGTGTGTCTTCTATAAAATTTACAAACTCTCTGGTATTGAGATAAGCGCCTTTAATACGATCATTCATTCCTGGTAATTGTTCTGCTAGTAATTCATATTGCAAGTCAGTAGCCTCGTTGTCGCATAAATTAAGATGCTCACTTACCTTAAGCATTAAAGATTTTGCATTAGGATTACCTATACAATAACCAGCCGTACATTTTCCACCGCTAGGAAATTTTGATCCACTGGCATATGAAATACTACGCACATTTTCTAAGAGCTCTCCAGCTTTCATGAACTGGATGTTGGGGCAAAAAGTTTGATCAAGAATAAAAACCGGATCTACAGCAACACTTCCTGTTGGTGTTTTTCTTTCTTGTAATAACACTTTTTTGAGCGCATCAAGTTCAGGAACTTCAACTCTAGGATTTGTTGGTATTTCTGCTATAATGTAGGGAATAGCATCTTGTTTAGCGATTTCAACAAGTACTTTTTCGGTACTATTTACCATGTCGTTTTCACCATCCACTGGTAAATCCATAATTTCAACATGGTCCAGCGTTGCTGCAACTCTTCTAGCTTGATCATTGGTACCACCGTAACAATTAGGTGGTACAACAAATTTTATGGGTTTCCCAGGATGGTTTTCATTTGCATGGTCAATTAATCCCATCATAATAGCATACTGAATAGAAAGTCCACTGGATCCTACAACAGGAGCTTCATTTATTCCTGCGACTTCCTGTATAGTTTTAAGAACTTTTTTCTTGACGTCAGTGTCAATTGATGGAATTGAAAGATTAGAATTATTCACTAACGATTTTAAAACTTTAAGTGAATCAGCAGGCGTCATAGCGATAGTTTCTCTACGGCGCACGTGTTGAATATCTGCTATATAATGTTTATTAGAGTCATTATTTATACTTATGATGCTACCTAATCTTCCATGAGTAGTTATAGTAAAATCAGCGGCAGATTCTAAAGTTGTAGACAAGTTGTTGCCACCCTGTTTTATATGAACCGTACTACCAGCGTAATTGTCTAATGCTGATAAGCTATCTATTTTAATAGTTTCAAAATTATATCCATAAACCTCTCTTATTTTTTCAAAGTCAATGAATGCCGGTAATTCCTTATTAAATACTAGTCTTGTGTTTTTGTTTTCTAGTAAGTTTTTACGTAATACGGCTAGTATAGGAGCCGTACGAGAGGAAAAGGAAATAACTTGATGAGCATCAACGTCATTAATCTTTGCTAGAGTCCATTCTAGCACACACGACAAAGGATGTCCCAGTCTTATATAATCATAGGCTGTAGGTAATTCCTCTAATGATTTTCTTGAAGCATCTCCTTTTTCAAACAGTTGTTCAAACTGCATTAAAAACTCGGTTTTTGCAAGAGCTTCGTTATATATGTCTAATCGGTGTGTAGTAGTTTTTACCCATCCTTCAGGCATGTTTACCAATACCTTTTGAATAAAGGAAAATATAGATTCTTTCTGCATTGTTTATCGTTTCTCGTGCAAATTTAGTTTTTAAAAAATCGTTCAAAAAGCCTTTAACAGGAAGTTTGGATAGCTATTTAATCAAGTTTGATGAAATGCAATTGAGGTTGTAATAAGTACGCTTTCGCGAAAGCGTGATACTCACCACGCCTTAAAACAATTTTTTTCTCATTAAAATAATACCCAATGTACAGGTGATAAAGATTAATAGTAATGTTAAACCAATTACGGTCTCACCATAAAGTAGTTTTCCTGTGGCAAATAGTAAACTATATACACCTGTTATTCCAAGAAGGAACCCTAAAGTTTTAGCAGGGAAATTATGGAATTTTGATTCTTTGCCATAGATGAGATTATTAAACCTATTTAAGGTTTCGCTGTCACTTTTTTCAGTCAAGAACGTAACCGTTAACCATGCAATAGATGTTATTAAAACATTGATGCAAATCATTTTCCAGCTAGCGAGTTCTCCAAATATTTGATATTGTAATGATGTGAGGTCACTGTTATTTAAGAAAAATACTAACGCCACTAGGAAGGAAATGGTCATTGCTGTTATCTCTGACCACGGATTTATCCTGTACCAAAACCACCTAAGAATAAATAGTAATCCAGATCCAGCACCTATTTGAATGATAAGATCAAATGCAAATTTTGCTTCCTCCAAAACAAAGGAAAGCAAGGCGGCTAATAACATCATTACTAGCATGGAAACTCTACCGACAATAACTTTTTCTTTTTCAGTAGCTTCTGGATATAAAAACCTAGCATAAAAATCATTGACAACATAGCTAGAACCCCAATTCAAATGAGTAGAAATAGTGCTCATAAATGCTGCGATTAACGAGGTAACAACTAGCCCAAGTAAACCAGCAGGCAAATAAGTAAGCATAGCTGGATAACTGAGGTCATCCTTTATGAATGAAGGATCTAGATTAGGAAATGCAAGTGATAACGATTCGAGGTTGGGATAAATAATTAGAGAAGCTAGTCCTATAATGATCCATGGCCACGGTCTCAATGCATAATGTGCTAGATTAAAAAATAGAACAGCCCATGTAGCGTTTTTTTCATCTTTTGCGGCAAGCATGCGCTGCGCTATATAGCCTCCACCACCAGGTTCTGCACCTGGATACCAAGTGCTCCACCATTGAACAGCGATAGGAATAAGAAAAATACCCATCACCATATCAGTGTTAGAAAAATCGGGTATCAAGTCTAGTTTATCTTGGACATTAGGATGAGCAATTAAGTTTTTCATACCATTTATTTCAGGTAGATCTAGAATATACCATGTAGCCCATATCGAACCTACCATTGCTATAATAAACTGTATGAAATCTGTTATTAATACACCTTTTAATCCTCCTAAAAGCGAATAGGCAACTGTAACTACACAAGCGTATACTAGAGTTGTGGTTGCATCAAAACCAAACATAACGTGACCAATTTTTATAGCAGCAAGGCATACAGTAGCCATTATAATGATATTAAAAACTACACCTAAGTATAATGCTCTAAAACCTCTAAGGAAAGCAGCGCTTTTGCCGCTGTACCTTAATTCATAAAATTCTAAATCGGTGGTAACACCACTGCGACGCCATAATCGCGCATAAAAGAATACAGTAAGCATACCAGTTAGTAAAAAAGCCCACCACACCCAATTACCCGAAACACCATCGGTACGAACTAATCCTGCTACTAAATTTGGAGTGTCGGCAGCAAAGGTGGTGGCGACCATAGAAAATCCTAGTAACCACCACGGCATATTTCTACTGGATAAAAAGAAGGAAGAACTGTCTTTTCCACTGCTTTTTGAGACCCAAATTCCTACTAAAAGGGAGATTAAAAAGAAGCTGATTATGAGCGTAAAGTCTATGAATTCCAGTTCCATGTAAAAAAGTTATTAACGATAACGTTTGAATTTTCTCTAAACGCTAAATATAGATTAATAGCGATCATTTTTTTAGGAAAAGTTAATAGATTAGCTTGGTTTTTATTAAAAACGTAATGAACAAAAGCTTTAAAAAAATAGGTTTAATGACCTCTGGAGGTGATTCTCCAGGAATGAATGCAGCAATAAGAGCGGTGGTTCGAACATGTGCCTACCATCAAGTAGAGTGTTTGGGTATATACCGTGGATATCAAGGACTTATTGAAGGTGATTTCAAGGAAATGACACCACGTAGTGTCAATAACATTATAAATAAAGGAGGAACGGTTCTTAAAAGTGCACGTTCACAAGAATTTCGCACTGTAGAAGGTCGTAAGAAAGCTTATGAACAAGTTAAAGCATCGGGAATGGAAGCTCTTGTGGTCATAGGTGGTGATGGTTCATTTACTGGTGGAATGGTTTTTAACGAGGAGTTTGATTTTCCAGTAATGGGAATACCTGGAACTATTGATAATGATATATACGGTACTCAATTTACTTTAGGATATGATACCGCATTGAACACAGTAGTTGATGCTATTGATAAAATTAGAGATACAGCGAGTTCGCATAACAGGTTGTTCTTTGTTGAGGTCATGGGTCGTGATGTGGGACATATTGCACTAAATGCTGGGATAGGAGCTGGAGCTGAAGAGATTCTTATTCCAGAAGAGGATATGGGTAAGGACAGACTTGTAGAAAGTTTAAAACGCAGTCGTAAAAACGGAAAATCATCGAGTATAGTTGTGGTAGCCGAAGGAGATACGACAGGAGAGAATGTTTTTGACCTAAAAGATTATGTACTTCAAAATATGCCAGAATATGAGGTAAGAGTATCAGTACTTGGACACATGCAACGTGGTGGAACTCCATCGTGTTTTGACCGTGTTTTAGCTAGCCGTATGGGTGTAAAAGCTGTGGAGAGTTTACTAGAAGGTAAGACTAATTACATGGTAGGAATTCAAAATAATAAAATGGCCTTATGTCCACTAGATAAAGCCGTTAAAGGTAAAACAGAAATTGACACAGAATTACTTAGAGTAAGTGATATAGTGACAATATAAAATGCTTTTCAAGATGTTTATTATCTATTGAAAAGTGCTAACAATTTAATATTTCAAAACAACATTTAATTACAATAAAATGAGTAAAAAATTAAGATTAGGAATAAACGGTTTTGGTAGAATAGGTCGAATCGTTTTTAGAGCAACTTTAAAAAGAGAAAATGTAGAAGTAGTTGCTATCAATGACCTTGTTCCAGTAGAACAATTAGCTTATTTATTAGAATATGACTCAGTACATGGTCGTTATGGCGGTACTATCGAAATAAAGGATGGAAATTTAATCGTAGATGGTGTAGAGGTAAGAGTAACGAGTGAAAGAGATCCAAAAAATCTTGCATGGAACGATGTTAACGTTGATGTAGTGGCAGATTGTACAGGTATTTTTACCGACCTAGATACAGCACAAGCTCATATCGATGCTGGTGCAAAAAAAGTGGTAATATCTGCACCATCAAAGACTGCACCTATGTTTGTAATGGGTGTAAATGACGATAAACTAACTGCGGATCATCATATCGTTTCCAATGCTTCATGTACAACAAACTGTTTGGCACCTATGGCAAAAATCCTTGATGATAATTTCGGTATTGAAGAGGCGCTTATGACTACCGTTCATGCAACAACTGCAACACAAGCCACTGTTGACGGACCTAGCAAAAAGAACTATAGATTGGGTCGTAGTGCTATGAATAACATTATTCCAACTTCTACAGGAGCAGCAGTTGCTGTTACTAAAGTAATCCCAGAACTTAAAGGTAAACTTACTGGTATGGCATTTAGAGTGCCTACTGTAGACGTTTCGGTTGTTGATTTAACAGTAAAACTAAGTAAGGAGACTAGCTTAGAGGAAATTAATTCCGCTTTCGCGAAAGCGGCACAAAACGAATACAAAGGGATAGTAGGTTATACCGATGAGGCTGTAGTTTCTCAGGATTTTGTAAGTGATGACCGCACTAGTATTTATGATTCTACTGCAGGAATCGAACTTAATTCAACATTTTTCAAGTTGGTGAGTTGGTACGACAACGAGTTTGGTTACTCAAACAAATTGGTAGACCTAGCTGAAAAGGTAAATTCATTATAATGATTAAAAGAAAACGGCTGCAAAACTATTTGATTGCGGCCGTTTTTTGTTTTACCCTTAAAACTAACCCTTATGATACTTATCACCGATAGTGGTTCTACAAAATGTGATTGGATAGCTCTTGATAATGATGGAAATCAATTATTCAAGTCTAGGACAAAAGGTATGAATCCGGCTATTCTAACTCTGGAACAACTAGAAGATCGCATAAATGAATCAAGTGAGCTCATTGCTTCGAAAGAAAAGGTTGAAAAAATTTTTTTCTACGGTGCTGGTTGTGGTACCGAAAAACCTAGATTGGCGCTTCAAAATTTATTGGAGAATTATTTTCAACAAGCAAATGAGGTCGTTGTTAAAGAAGATACTGCAGCTGCCGTATATGCCGCGGTAGGAGACAGGCCAGGTATTGTTTGTATTTTAGGAACTGGATCTAATTGCTGTTTTAGCGATGGTACTCATATTGAACAACGCGTGGTTTCATTAGGCTATACCTTAATGGATGATGCAAGTGGTAACTGGTATGGTAAGCAGTTGCTCAAAGATTACAATTACGGTAAAATGCCAGGAGTATTAATGGAACGATTTGCGGCAGAATATAATACAGATCCGGATTACATTAAGTACAATTTGTATAAACTACCAAATCCTAATGCCTATCTAGCAAAGCACGCTGAGTTTATTTTTAAAAATCTAGAAGAACGATACATCAAAAAATTGTTGCGTAAAGGATTACGAAAGTTCTCACGCAACATGATTTTACAATTTCAAGAAGAATTAAAACAGTATAAAGTTCATTTTGTAGGAAGTATTGCTCATTTTGCTGAAAAGAGAATCAAGCAAGTTGCAAATGAGTTTGATTATGAAGTGGGTAACATTGTGCGCAGGCCAATTGAAGGTTTAGTGGATTATCACATTGACAAAATCAAACAACAACAAAATGTATAAAAAAAACCGAGCTCGAAGCTCGGTTTTTTTATACTGTTAATTCTTATTAATTATAGTCGTAGATAAATGTTCCAGCGGTTATGACAATAACATTAGCAGGATTTCCATCTTCGGCTACTGTAAATTCAAATGTACCTTCAAATATGAGGTTAGAAGAACTAGTAATTACTAATTCACCACTCATTGGTACAGAGGTGTAATCAACTCCGTTAGTGTCGGTGTAACGACCGATATAAGTGCCTCCTAAACCTTCTATATCATAAGTGCCAGGAGTAATATTCAATGGAAATTGAATGTTGATTTGTTCATTTAAGCTATTACTGAAAGCAATACTTAGTTGATTATTGATTTCAGCTGATGCAAAAACGTCGGCTACAAACTGATTACCGTCTAATAGAGCTTCACATTCATCAAAAGAGGTTGTAATGTCGTATGTAATGTTTTGAAAAACACCATTTGTAATTATTACATCGGGATCTACTCCTGCAATATCCGACATGACACCTTCAAATGTACCGTTTGCAATTTGATTTGTAGTATCATAGGAAGTGATTGTTACAGTACCACTCATTGGAACATAGAGGCTGTTAGGACCAGAAGAATAGAGTATAAGCGCACCAGTGTTTGTGTTATTTGCGTCTACATTAAAGGAGCCAACAGCAGGATTAAATACCTGAATGGCTAGAGTAGGATTTCCCAAAGTACCTACGGTAAAACCATCTTCAGTTTCCTCAGCTTCGACTGTACTTGAATAGTCATTGAATTGACCATCAATTTCTGCGGTGAAAACGGCATTTAAGTTACCACCACCATTATTACCACCGTTAGGATTTAATCCTGGATCCAGTGGTTCTATATCTGTAGTACATGCTACAACAGAAAGAATTAAAATTAAAAAAGGTAAAGTTCTCTTTAACATATCGATTTTTTTAGTTGTTTTTAGTTGTTAATTATTAAGATCTTGACTTTCATAAGCACCAGCATCAGGATTGCTTCCTCGCGTAATGTTTAGAATATCAGTGTTACTAGCTGTAGTTGGATTGGCAATGCCATTAGCACCAGACGAATTGTCAATTCTCATCAAAAATCTGGCAGGGTTTTCAAATTCCGGATCGATGTTTAGAATGTTGTTCTCGTAAAGTAATGGGTTGTTAAAATCGTAATTAGGATTACCGTCTAAATCATTAAATACATCATTGATTCTTAACAAGCTATGGTTAAAATTAAAATTGAACAAACTATTTTCAGTATCAGCTAGGGCAATCTCAATATTCCTATCTCCATATACGATACAATTAGAAAACGTAGCTTCTATAAGATCTTCACTTAATTCAGAATTAGGAAAGCCGTTTGTTATTAATAATGTTGCATCTTGTCTAAAGCTATTACGCCAGTAATTTGAAATGGTACAATTATTAAAGTTGTAAGAACCACCTAGTCTTGCTATCACGGTACTTTGACCACTGTTATGAAAAATACTATTAGAGCAATCAACATCGGCAGTGGTGGCGATTAAAGCGCTGTTTGAACTGTTTAAAATCTGACTGTTGTTTATTTTTAAGGTAGCACCTGAAGAATTAGGATTAGAATTATCCATCAAAATCCCTACACTGGCATTTTTGATGGTAACATGATTGAATTCATGATTTAAGCTACCTTGTGTAAGCCAAATTGTTCCCCATTGACCAGGTAAGTCTGCAAATGATGGTTCAAGTCTATCACCTTCAATTATTATTTCGTTTTCTAGATCTTCTGTTGAGGAGAAATCTCCCAAAGCTTTTACGGTGGCTTCATTAGTGGCTATTATCCCACTATTAGCATGAAAATGAAGTCTTGCCCCAGGTTGAATAGTCATGGTCCTATTATTAGGGATTGCTGCATAACCATATATTACATAAGGTTTTTCATTTGTAAAATTGAGTTGACTGTCATCTAGAACAAAACCTTGAATTCTAATTTCCTCACCATCCTGTGTAGTTCCTAGTGGTAATGTTCCTATCACTCCATCGGCATCACGTTCAGGAAATAAGAAGATAGCATCTTGTATAAGAGTTACTAATTCTACTTTTTGTTGCAACGCGCCACTATCAAATTCAATTTGATCTTCATAAACAAATTGAGTGTCGTTTGTAAAATCAGTAATATCTACAGTTGTTTCAATAAAAACAAATAAGGAATCCTTTGCTAGTAATTCGACATTTTCAAACACTTGACCAGGTATTCCATCAACGTTTAATCGGTATTTTGAATTAGTGCCATCGGCTAGTGCTACTCTAGGAATAACTATGTTGTCTGAACTTCTATTGTAAACTTTGAGTGTTCTAGTGCTGCTTCCAATTGTAGAAAATACAGTATCTAGAAACACAGTATCTTGAGAAAATTCTAGATTTCCTGTACTAGGTTCAAACGAAAAATCATCCCTACACGAGGTTCCTGTGATCAATAAAATTAGAATTCCTAAGACGCCTAAAAAGTACTTCATACTATTTCACTTCAAATAAATCTCTAATTTCTTGAGAGATCTTAATAATTTTTCCATCAGGGTTTACAGCGCACCAATCTGTTTTTGAGCTTGCTAGTAATTGACTACTATCTGCATTGTAAATATTTACCAAACGTTCATATCTCACATTTGTTGCTCGTCCTACCTGTGTCTTAATAATAATTCGGTCACCGATAACCGCTTGACTTTTATAGTTAATGGTATGCTTTACTAAAAACCATAATACCTCTTTTTGTTGTTTTTGGTTGGACTTTGAAAACCAATGCTCCAGTGCGATATCATTAACCCATTGCACATAGATTACATTATTTACATGCCCATTTTGATCTATATGTTCGTCCGTTACAAAAAGCTCTTTCGAGTAGATAGGAAGTTCCTCTTTCACTATTGTAATTCAATTTCAAAAAGAGTGTTCCATCTTTTTCCTGTTACATAGAACTTACCAGTTTCATTACGGTAAGCGATTCCATTAAGTACGTTATTGTCTTTATCCCAATTAGGTATCTCATTGCGTAAATCCTTAACATTAATAAATGATTCTACAGCACCATTTTCTGGATTTACAACCATGATTAAATCATTTTGATACACATTGCAATAAATTTTACCATTTACAAATTCCAATTCATTGATCTTATCAATGCGTCGATCATTACTAGTAACTTCAATGTACCCTAACTCTTCATAAGTGTTTGGATCTATCCTCCAAATTTTGGCACTACCATCACTTTTCAGTAAATGTTTGCCATCGTTAGTAAGACCCCAGCCTTCTTTACTCTCGTTGTATCTAAATTCATCTAACTTGTTCAAGTTAAGATCATAAACATATCCTTTGTTACTGCGCCAGGTAAGTTGATAAATTTTATTGTTTAAAATGGTCATACCTTCTGCAAATTCATTGGCAGGTAATTCGATTTTTTTAATTACCTCACCGGTAGTTGGATTGGTGATTCTTAAATCACTCTCACGATATTGTCCGGTACTTTCATATAAACTGTCTCCATAAAATTCTAGACCTTGTGTATAAGCTTCAGTCAAATGTGGAAACCTATTAGTCACTACAGTTTTAATCATATTAGGCTGTTTGTTGGAATACTGAGTAACCTGTGTTGTGGCAGCCGTTATTTTCCCGTCTTTATAAATACGAGCTTTATAGGTAATGTTACCTAAAGGTTCGTTAGCCAGCTTTCGCGAAAGCGTACTACCCGAAACCTCTTTTAAAAGTTGAGCATTGCGGTACCATTTTATACTGTCCATACCTATACCAGCGTCATCGATAAGGCTAATTTTTATTTCATCATTCTGTGTATATACCGATTTTGGGTTGGAAATTTCTAAACTGTAGTTTGAAGAGAATTTTTCCAGTTCAGTCTTACATCCTGATAATGAGAGTGCTATTGTCGCAATTATAGCGATCGATTTTAATTTCATAGTACAACTTAAAATTCAGTCGAAATATACTCATAAAAATACAGTTAATCCTTTGTGACAGTCATACAAGATTATATATTTGCACCGGGCAAGTCCTACACAACCAGCTCCTGCTGAACTCCTCCAGGGCGGGAACGCAGCAAAGGTAAGCGGTCGTAGCGGTGTGATGTAGGTAGCTTGCCTTTTTTTGTACACTTCATTGAAATTTAACTACCTGATATTAAGACTAATATGAATAAAGTGGTTCTTGTTACTGGCGCTTCATCTGGTATTGGTAAATCCATAGCTACACATCTTTCATCACTAGATTACAAGGTGTATGGTACAAGTAGAAATCCTAATAAGTATTCTAATTTACCTTTTGAATTAGTCGCACTTGATGTTCATGATTTAGAATCGGCACACAACTGTGTTGCGTCTATTTTACAAAAAGAAACTACCATTGACGTCTTAATTAATAATGCAGGTGTAGGTATTACTGGACCAATTGAGGAAACTCCGATTGATGAGGTAAAACATGCTATGGAAACTAATTTTTATGGTCCTCTTAGGGTGTTAAAAGCTGTTTTACCAATAATGCGTAAACAAAAAAGGGGACAAGTTATAAATATTACTAGTATCGCTGGATACATGGGATTACCTTATCGAGGGATTTACAGTGCTTCAAAAGGAGCGCTAGAAATAGCGACTGAAGCATATCGTATGGAGTGTGCTCACCTCAATATTCATTTTAGTAACCTAGCACCTGGAGATTTTGCTACAAATATCGCAGCAGGTAGGTACCACGCACCCGTTGTTGCCGGTAGTGATTATGAAAAAGGTTATTCCCACACCTTAAAGCTCATAGATGAACATGTGGATGATGGTAATGATCCAATGGAGGTTGCATATACAGTCGAAAAAATATTAAAAGCAAAAAATCCCGGAATTCACTATAAAGTAGGAAGCTTTTTACAAAAGTTCTCTATCGTTCTCAAAAAAATCCTACCTGAAAAAATGTATGAGAACATGCTTAAAAAACACTATGGTTTATAATGCATAATTTTAAAACAAGTTGGCTTTTTCCACCTGTTACAAGAATTTTAAGTGGATTATTTATCATAATTGGTTTGGTAGGGATTACTTCAAATGTTGTAGTTGGAATTTGTATCACACTTGTTGGTTTTGCTATATTACTTTCACGTAAAGGCGTTTTATTAGACAAGAATCAAAATCGATTAAAATCATACACTCAAGTATTATTTATCAAATTTGGAACATGGGAAACATTAAGCCCATACACGGATATATCGGTACTTTCCTTTACAGAAAAAACGACCTTGACAAGTAGATCAATGGTTACTAGCAGTTCCAAAAAACAAGTTTTTAGAATTTGCTTACTCACTGAAAATCATTATCAAAGATTATTACTATTACAACTTGAAGATGAGCAAGCAGCCCAATACGAGGCTGAAAAACTAGCAGATCTTTTTGGCTTTAAAAAACGAATATTTAGTCCAGGAAGAATCTAATTAGGATTGATTTTTATCAAATCCTTTTATGGTCTGTTTAATAAAGTCATCAGGATAATTCTCATCACCTTCAAATCCCAATTCTAAATAAGGATCATTGTAGGGTTGATGAGCCGTTTTAAATAAATAATCCCATATACTTAAGGATAGACCAAAATTAACACCATAAGGATGTTCTTTAGGAAGCTTTTTTGCATGATGCCATAAATGCATCTTGGGATTGTTAAAAACATATTTTAATGGTCCATAATCCCAGTTTAAGTTAGCATGATTTAAGTGACCTATTAAAATGGCAATCATGTGTACCACAAAAAACTCTTGTATTCCAAATCCAATCATTGCCAGTGGTATATATTGTAAGCTCTTATATATTATAGTTTCCATAAAATGGAATCTAAATTGAGCGGCAAACCCCATTTCCTTAACACTATGATGCACCTTATGAAAACGCCACAAAGCAGGCACTCTGTGAAGTAGCCTATGAATATTCCATTGGATAAAGTCTGCTATTATGAACATCGTTAGCAACTGTGCCCATACTGGCCAGGATTGTATTTCAATAGCTACTAGATTGGTAATGCCTATACCTCGCAATCCATCATTAAACAGCGTCACAAAAACATCACTGACTGCGTTATAGCCTATAAGTGAAAACAAAAAGAAATTAAATAGTAAGTAAAAAAGATCCAACCAAAAGTCCTTGCGAACTACCGACTGCTTTTTTCTCCATGGAATAATTATTTCCAAGACATAAACAACCATGGATAGTAATAACAATCCATAAAAATAGCTACCCCATTCAGGATGTGTAACCTCATGAATTATATAATTAAAATAGCCTTTAAAACTACTTATAAAAACGTCTACATATTTATACATAAATCGATTACAAAGATATTGTCCTTAGATTACAAACTACAACGTTGTATTATTTATAAATCTGATAACATCATAAAAAACAATTGTGAATGTATTTTAGTACTCAAATTTATTTCATGAAACATATCTATTTACTTTTCTTTTTGCTAATTGCATTGGTTATAACATCATGTAATTCAAAAGATAATGCGGATGTTGCCGTTCCAGAAAAGGTGTTTGATTGGTCAAGCGCACATGTTTATTTTTTACTTACAGATAGATTCAAAAACGGTGATACCACTAATGACACTATTATAAATAGAGACCTAGAGACAGGAAAACTTAGAGATTTTAGAGGTGGTGATTTTGCAGGGATTATACAAAAGCTAGATGAAGGTTACTTCTCTGATTTAGGAGTAAATGCAATATGGCTTACACCTATTTGGGAGCAAATTCATGGCAGCGTTGATGAAGGAACAGGAAATACTTATGCTTTTCATGGATATTGGGCAAAGGATTGGACAGCTATTGAACCTAGCTATGGAACTTACGAGGAATTTAAAACCATAGTTCAAAAAGCTCACGATCAGGATATAAGAGTTTTACTAGATGTGGTTATTAACCACACAGGTCCTGTAACCGAGTTAGATCCCGTTTGGCCATCAGATTGGGTGCGAACTACACCTACCTGTACCTATCAAGATCAAGCGACAGCTGTTGACTGTACACTAACTAACAATTTACCAGATATTTTAACGAATAGTAGTAAAGAAGTCGAGTTACCAGAAATCTTAATCCAGAAATGGAAAAAAGAAGGTAGATACGAACAAGAAATACAGGAAATCGATGCCTTCTTTGAGGAAACCGGTTTACCACGTACACCTTCTAATTATCTTATTAAATGGGTTACTGATTATGCACGTGAAACAGGGGTAGATGGATTTAGAGTAGATACTGTTAAACATGTTGAAGAAGATGTATGGCAAACCTTTATTGATCAATCCAAAAAAGCATTTGAAAAATGGAAGTCCAACCATCCTGATTTAATGATTCATGACGATGAGTTTTTCGTTTTAGGTGAGTTGTATGGTTGGGAAGTAGCAGGTGGTAGACCTTTTCCATTCAGTGACGAGAATCAAGTAGATTATTTCGATTATGGTTATGACGGCATGATCAATTTTGGTTTCAAAAGACATGCACAGGCTAGTTATGAAGAATTATTTAGTAAGTATGATAGCTTTCGCGAAAGCTTACTAAACGAAGATCCAAATGATAAAGCTTACTTCATGAACTACATAAGCAGTCATGATGATGGGCAACCATTTGATCCTAGAAGAGAAAAAAGGTATGAAGCAGCTACAAAGCTACTACTAGCTCCAGGAATGGCACAAACCTACTACGGTGATGAAACTGCAAGACAATTGATAGTTGACGGAGCTTTGGGTGATGCTAATCTACGTTCTATGATGAATTGGAATGCTATCGACAACAATTTGTTGTCGCATTATCAAAAGTTAGGAACATTTAGATCTAATCATCCTGCTGTAGGAGCCGGAAAACATTTTAAACTAGAACACGATGGACAAGGCGTGTTGTTCGCCCGTTTTTACAATAAAAATGGAGTCGTTGACGACGTACTAATAGGAACTGGTTTAACTAACGGTCCAACTACTATCGAAGTTAAAAAAGTATTCCCTAATGCAACTGAGATTAGAGATGCTTATTCCGATAAAATACTTTCTGTAGAAGATGGAATGGTGTCCATACAAGTGGTTAACAACACAATCCTATTAGAGTCCTTTTAAGTATTACTATACTTTAGAATAAAAAAAACGGCTGGGAAACCAGCCGTTTAAAGTTTACTTTGATACCTTGTATCAAATAGCTCTTGAGGTTCAACTTTGGGTTTTTCCTTAGTTGAATTGTCATCAGTCATTACCTTTCTTTTGTAATCACTATAACCATTGGTTAGATAGTACTCTTTCATTGTTTGCTTTTTTTTTTCAAATTTAATATGCAAGCACAGTTTTTTGTCTTAACGAATTGTTATTTAATGATTACTAAATGAAGGAGTTAAACTTAAAATCTTCTTAATAAAATTAAGTTCTGAAAACTTGTAACAATCAGTCTTAAATTCTGTTAATTCATATTTCATTAATACGCTTGCCCTTTTAAGTTCAATAGATTTAAAAGAAAAACTAGCAACATGAATTTAACCCAACGAGAAGCAAGAGAAAAGTACCTAGAATTAACCAGAGAAATTCAAACTGGAATCCTTCAAACCGCACTTGATAAATTTCCTATTCACTCAATTCCCATGACCTTAAAAAGGGTAGAGGACGATGGAACCATTTTATTCTTTAGCAAAAAGGATAGTGAGCACAATCAGAATATTCAAATTGATGCAGAATCTCAAATTGTGTTTTCAGATCCTTCAAGCCACCAGTTCCTAATTGTATATGGAGAAACGATAATTTCTCATGACAGAGAATTGATTAAAGAGTTGTACTCAAATATTGATAATAATTGGTTTGAAAATGAAGAGGATACTTCCATTACTATTTTAAAATTTCAACCATTTGAAGGTCAGTATTGGGATACTAAAAGCAATGCACTTAGCAATATGATTAAGCTCGGTTTTACAGCCATAACCGGTACACCTACTGATATAGGAACAAAAGGAAAATTAACTCTATAACCAAAATACTATGAACATCTTTGAAGCCATAAGAGAAGACCATGAGAAACAACGTGATTATTGTAAGAAGTTACTAGACACCTCTGGTGATAGTGAATTTAGAAGAAACATTTGGGAAGAGCTTAAAAAAGAGCTCCAAATCCATGCCGACGCAGAGGAGAAGTACTTTTACGTTCCTTTATTTAAGGATGACCTTACACAAGATAAAGCCAGACACAGCGTCGCCGAACATCATGAAATTGATGAGTTAATAGAAAAATTGAATGACACAGACTTTGATAGTAGCGCATGGCTGGCACACATGAAAAACCTAGCCGATAAAGTAATACAC
This sequence comes from Nonlabens sp. SY33080, assembly GCF_011784885.1. NCBI lineage: Bacteria > Pseudomonadati > Bacteroidota > Flavobacteriia > Flavobacteriales > Flavobacteriaceae > Nonlabens > Nonlabens sp. SY33080. Next base: position 1,197,330 of record NZ_CP050461.1, on the reverse strand, counting down.
CACCTTGATGAAGAAGAGCACGAGGTTTTTCAACTTGCAGGAAAATCACTATCTGAAAATCAAAAGAAAAGCCTAGCGTCAGACTATAAGGACGCCATGCAAAGCAATAGGTAAATACAAAAACGTCACCATAAAGCTATGGTGACGTTTTACTTTTTGGTAAACTTGAAAATAACAGCTTTAAAAACATAGTTTAAACAGCAGTACTCCAATTATTTATCTCTAATCGTTTACCAGGCCTTTTTTCTATATAGACTCTTAAAATTTGAGAGGTGTGATAATTAGGCTTTTTAGATTCAATATAGCTTTCTGCTTGTTCTACCGATTCTATAGATTCATGATTGGGTACAAACCCAAAACCTACATACTCACCATCCTTGACCATCACCAAACAAAATTCATCTTCGGTTCTACCTTGTTCTTGAATAAAATAAGTAGCATTGGTCTCTTGTAAAGCTTTAATCGCTTGATTAGCTCGTATGTTATATAGTTGAACAAGTTCCTCTTCTCTACATACTCCTTTACATGATTTTATTTTATAATGGCTGGTGCAATGTTCTTTAGTGTTAAAACTACAATATCTAGGACACAGATTATATTCCTCACACAATTGTTCCAGCTGTTCTACGGCGTGTGCTCGACTGTAATGAGTAACTAATCTAGAGTCGTAGGATTTCATAACTCCTACCGCAAACTGAATTACGCCTTTTTGATTTTTATAATGTAAAATCTGGTAGGAACGTCTTGGTTTTTTTTGTGCAGCATTATATTTTGGGTAGTAGTGAAGAATAAGTTCTGCCTCTTGCAACAGCGCAACCAATTCACTACCAGTTGGAATATGTTCAATGTGATGAATTTCTTGACACATATGATAGGACTTACTGCGTTTGTTATAAAAATGAGAGAGTACCCTTTTCTTTAAATTAATTGCTTTTCCTACATAAATGACCTTCTGTGCTTGATTTTTAAAAAGATAAACTCCGGGAATTTCTGGTAACTCATTAAATTGAGATCGGTCTAGGTGTGGTGGAAAAGTTCCCTCACGACTTTTGGGCTTAAGAGCCTTTAGCATCACTTCGCTTGCATCGGGTTTTGTAAGCAGTAATTTAAATAATTCTACCGTTGCATCAGTGTCACCTTCAGCGCGATGCCTGTTTACAAGATCGATACCTAATGAATTACACAAACGTCCTAAACTATAACTAGGAAACCCAGGAATAATTTTTCTAGACAATCTTACCGTACATAATTTTTTACGGGTAAATGGTAGTTCCAACCTTTTAAATTCATTGCGTAAAACGTTGTAATCAAAACTCACATTATGTGCTACAAAAACAGCATCCTTAGTAAAATCTAATATATCCTGAGCTATCTCCTCAAAAAGCGGAGCGCTACTAGTCATTTCATTATCAATGCCTGTGAGACTAGTAATAAAATCAGGAATAAGCATTTGGGGATCCACTAGACTGGTATATTTATCTAGTATTTTTTCACCTCGCAGGCGCACCATACATATCTCTGTGATGCGATTTCCGCCCAGTCCACTACCTGTAGTTTCTAGGTCTACTACAACAAAATCTTGCTCTTGTAAATTCATAATTGGAATAGTTCCAAAAATAGGAATAATTCCAATTATAACGATGTGGAAAATGAAAATTTAACACCTATAAGTTTTAAGTTGTTTAACTACTACAACTTAACATACTGCAGCCCACTTTAGTTTTGGCCCATTCAGGTCTTTTGGCATAGTATTTTTCAAATTCTGGTTGCTCGTCATATGGATGTTGCAATACCCGATAAACTTCGTTGAACATGGTATAATTCCCTTTTTCAGCTTGATCAATAATTTGTTGAGCTATGTAATTACGCAGGACGTATTTAGGATTTGTTGTAATTAATTTTTCAGATCTCGCTTTCGCGAAAGCGAGATTAACAACATCCTCATCATTATTAGTAAACTGTTTGGATTCAAGAAATTTAGAATAATCTAGTTGAATTCGTGACTTATAAACCGATAACCAGTCCAACCATCTTAATCGATGAGGTTCACTTAATTGTTCAAAATCATAAAAAGCAATGGCAAGTTTATCTAGCATAATGATAGTATCCATGTTTCTGTCCAAATGCTGCAATTCCCTGAAAAAGAACGTGTAATCTACCTCGTGAAGATGAAGGGTTCGTATGAGCTGTGTTACTAATTGTTGATCAATACTATCTTTATGAAGAAAACCTAGCTTATTCCTCATCATATCAAGATGTTTTTCTTGATATTGAATTTTGTAATTGTCTAAAACTTGTTCTAGTCCAGATTGATCATCGATTATTTCATAGAGTGCATTTGCCAGCTGAAGCAAATTCCACAATCCAATTTCAGGTTGTGCACCATAACGGTATCTTTTGTGTTGTCGGTCAGTCGTATTTGGAGTCCAACCGTGGTCATAAGGTTCTAACCATCCATACGGTCCATAATCAATCGTAAGGCCCAGGATACTCATGTTATCTGTATTCATTACCCCATGAACAAATCCTACTCGTTGCCAGTGGATAATCATGTCCAATGTGCGTTGAGCCACAATTTCAAAAAATTCTAGATATCCTTTTTTATCAAGTGTAGTGACCTGTGGAAAGTGATGCTCAATCGTATAATCCAGCAGTTTTCTTAAGTTTTCTTGATCTCCTTGTGCCGCAAATAATTCAAAATTACCAAACCTTATAAAACTAGGAGCTACCCGACAAACTATCGCACCTTGTTCATACTGTGGATTTCCATCATACATAACATCCCTTAATACTTGTTTACCAGTTGTAGCTATTGTGAGTGAACGTGTGGTTGGAACGCCAAGGTGATGCATTGCTTCTGCACACAGGTATTCTCTTATAGAGGACCTTAAAACTGCATATCCATCTCCATTTCTTGAATAGGGTGTAGGTCCTGCCCCTTTAAGTTGAAAGGTTTGCAATCCAATATCCGTTTCTAGTTGAAAAAGATTGATAGCGCGACCATCACCCAATTGACCAGCCCAATTACCAAATTGATGACCAGCATAGGCCATTGCATAAGGCTTGCTATTTTCTATAATTTGCTTACTGCCAAATACAGCTTTAAATTCATTGCTAGCCACATAAATGGGATCCCAACCTAGCTCTTCGGTTAGCGATGATGTATGTCGTACCTCACTATCAATAAAGTGTTCTGGTTGTACAAAAGAGTACGCTACTTGACTTACTTGTCGTCGGTAATTTTCATCTACTGGATCTGCAGGTAAGGTAGATGTAAACGCATTAATAGGTTTCAATTGGGTCATGTGGTAAAAATAAGAATTAGGCGTGTGGCTTAGGTTCAAAATAAGTTAAGAATAAAAAAAGCGGTTTTAAAAATTTTTAAAACCGCTTATCATAAAAATCAATTACTCTTTAATTAATGTCGAATCGATCTAGATTCATTACTTTACTCCATGCTTGTACAAAGTCGTTTATAAATCGCTCCTTGGCATCGTCACTGGCATAAACTTCAGATAAAGCTCTTAATTCTGAATTTGATTCAAAAATAAGATCTGCTCTAGTTGCTTTCCACATTACTTTATTGTTGGAACGATCGATGATTTCAAACAGATTGTTTTCTCCTTCAACAGCTTTCCATTTATAATCCATACTTAAAAGATTGCGATAGAAATCATTAGTAAGTACACCAGGATTATCAGTTAAAACTCCTAAATACGAATTATCGTAGTTTGCTCCTAGGGCTCTCAAACCACCTACGAGGACCGTCATTTCTGGCGCACTTAATGTAAGTTGTTGAGCCTTGTCAATCAGTAATTGTTCTGGGGTAAGCGTATATTCTTTTTCTTGGTAGTTTCTAAAACCATCGGCGATAGGTTCTAGCAGGTTAACACCATCAATATCTGTTTGTTCTTGTGACGCATCCATTCTACCAGGTGTAAAAGGAACTTTAATGGTATATCCTGCTTTTTTTGCAGCGTCTTCTATAGCTACATTTCCACCTAGAACAATTAAATCGGCTATAGAAATTTTTGTAGTATTGGAATCAAAATTTGATTTTATTTCCTCATAAACTTTTAAAACTTTTTTAAGTTGATTCGGGTTGTTTGATTCCCAGCTTACTTGTGGTTCTAATCTTATTCTACCGCCATTTGCTCCACCACGTCTATCACCATCTCGGTAAGTAGCTGCGGCAGCCCATGCTGTTGAAACTAATTCACTAGTACTTAAACCAGAGTTTTTGATTTCTTTTTTAAGTCGATCAACATCTTTAGTAGAAACCAGTTTGTGATCTAAAGCAGGAATAGGATCTTGCCAGATAAATTCTTCCGCAGGAACTTCAGGTCCTAGGTAAGTGGATTTAGGACCCATATCTCTATGTGTTAGTTTGAACCACGCTTTCGCGAAAGCTTTATCAAATTCCTTTGGGTTTTCATAAAATCTTTTAGAAATCTTACGATACTCTGGATCTTTAATCATCGATAGATCAGTTACGAGCATGGTAGGTTTAACTTCTTTATCCTTATCAAAGGCATGTGGATACATTTTTTTAGGATTTACAGCCTCGTATTGATGTGCGCCACCAGGACTTTTTACTAGTTTCCATTCATTTTCAAAAAGTGATTTAAAATATCCATTACTCCATTGTGTAGGAGTAAGAGTCCAGGTTACTTCAAGACCCGACGTAACAGCATCGGCTCCTTTACCAGATTTAAAAGTGCTGCTCCATCCTAATCCTTGTTCTTCAATTCCTGATTCTTCTGGAGCGTTTCCTAAATTCTCACCACTCGCGGCACCATGTGTTTTACCTAAGGTATGTCCACCAGCAATAAGAGCAACTGTTTCCTCGTCGTTCATTCCCATACGTCCAAAGGTTTTACGTATGTCGTGTGCTGCAAGTACTGGATCTGGATTTCCATTTGGTCCTTCTGGGTTTACATAAATTAATCCCATTTGTGCAGCAGCAAGTGGTTGTTCTAGTTCTCTTTCTTCATTGAATCTATCGTCACCTAGCATTTCATTTTCTGAACCCCAATAAACACTTGTTTGTGGTTCCCATGTATCTTCTCTACCAGCAGCAAAGCCTAGTGTTTCAAAGCCCATGGATTCAAAGGATACATTTCCCGCCAGAATCATTAAATCTGCCCATGAAATTTTTTGACCGTATTTTTGTTTAACTGGCCAAAGTAATCTTCTTGCCTTATCTAGGTTTGCGTTATCAGGCCAACTGTTTTGAGGAGCAAAACGTTGTTTACCTTCTCGTGTACCACCACGACCATCACCAGTTCTATAAGTACCGGCACTGTGCCATGCCATTCTTATGAATAATCCACCATAGTTACCAAAGTCTGCTGGCCACCAATCTTTTGAATCGGTAAGTGCTTTTTCTACATCAGCTTTTAAAGCCGCATAGTCTAAACTTTCAAATTCTTTTTTGTAATCAAAATCTTCTCCTAGTGGATTTGATTTATCGCTGTTTTGTCTAAGGACACTTAAATCTAATGAATTAGGCCACCATTCTTGATTGGTTTTTCCTTCTCCTTTAATTCTGTTTCCTGTTGATTTAGGTTGGTCAAAACCAAATGGACAGCCGCCAGATTCAGACGTTGAAGTCTTGTCTGAATAACTGTTAACATGCATGGTAAAAGCTACGGATGCTATAGCTACCAGTGCAATTGCGGAAATTATTAAAATCTTGCGCATAGTGTATTGTTTAATTGAATTTGGTACAAAACTAGGCGCGTTGTTTTATTTATAAAAACTAAAAAATCAATGTTAATATCGACATGGTAGATATTATATTTGTATATGAACATTCAACAGTTTAAATACATTCTAGCGGTGGTTGATTTAAGAAATTTTGAAGCCGCAGCTGATAAATGCTTTGTAAGTCAATCTACCTTAAGCACGATGATTGCAAGGTTTGAAGATGAAATTGGAATTAAAATTTTTAATCGTAAGTCCAAACCTGTTTCGGTCACTCGTGAAGGAGCTATAATCGTTGAACGTTTAAGGACTATAAACAATGATATTGGACTGTTAGGAGCACTGGTTAAAGAGTTGAAAGGTGAGCTCATGGGTGAATTAAAAATAGGGGTGATTCCCACAATAGCTCCTTACTTATTACCCTTATTTTTACACAAGTTTGCCACTAAATTTCCTTATGTAAATTTAATTGTGGATGAATTACAAACTGACGAGATCGTAGCAGCTATAAAAAATCGATCTTTAGATATTGGCTTACTCGCTTTACCTATAAAGGATAAAGATCTTAATGAAAAAGAATTGTTTGTTGAACCGTTTTTAAGTTATGATTGCAGGGAAAAATCTACTGAAGGACCTATTTCTATTAAAAATTTAGATTATTCCAAGTTGTGGTTATTAAAACAAGGTCATTGTTTACAAACTCAAGTACATCAAATTTGTGAACAGTCTTCTCGACAGGTTGATGAAGATTCTAATCTCGAATTTAGATCTGGATCGCTAGACGGCCTTATAAGATTTACCAAAGCAAGTAATGGTTTAACTATATTACCGCAAATAGCTACCTTAGATTTTACCGAGCATGATCAAGGTAAATTGGTACATTTTGATACACCTGTTCCATCCAGATCGGTAGGAATAATTACTCATAAGTATTTTGTGAAGAAAACGCTACTTAATAAACTCCAATTGATGATTCAAGACATCATGAAGGAAGTTATTTCTGAAATTCCTGAAAACAAAATTATTCATCCATTAGAATAACTTGAATTTATAATTCAATGTAATTAATTGAAAATTCTAGTTGGCTTATGTCATCTTTAGCCTCATTAATTCTAGAATTTGTGTAATACAGTTTATTGTCGTGTAGTGTAAATGTGTCTGCCCATTTTATGTTTTCGCCCTGAGCTAAAACAGACAGTTTTCCTAGATTAATATTATACTGCATAATCTTATTTTTTTCAAGATCAGCTAAATAAAGTATTCCGTTGCTATCTATTATCATTCCATCTGGAGCTGGAGTTTGTGCCACAAACTGCACGTTGTTCTTTATGATATTTAAATTGCCAGAGTTAAGTGACTGCGTTGAAATCTTATATAATTTATAACCTGTAAGTGCATGAAAATATAATTCGTCATTTACAGTATCTAGGGCAATACCATCGGAATGAACCGTGTTTTTCCAATCACCGTTGTCAAAAGTAAGTTTGTTTACTTGTGCTAACGTAGATTCATGATTATCCAAAACTCTGATAGAATTTCCAGATTCCATATCAATAATGACGAGACCGGCATGACCAGAATCTGTACAATAAATTTTATTTAATTTTTTATCAACTCTAAGGTCATTGATATATGAGTCATGATGATAACTACCTTGAGACAGAAAGTATGTGTTGAGCAGTTGATTGGTATTTAAATCAAAATCATAAATTCGAGGTTGTCCAATAACCCCTTTGAACAATGGGTTTCTTGTATCTAGAACATATAAATGGTCTTCAAAGGCTACCACCGATTGAACCGCAACAAATAAGCTATCATGGATAGGAGCTCCTAGTTTCCAGTTGTTCCAATCTTTACTGGGATAAGGTGTCGCAACCCCAGAATCTGAAATTTCAACGACTGAATTTTCAACATTGTTGCGCCATCTAGGAAAATTAGCAAATAATCTTCCTGTATTTGTAGCAGTTACACCAGTCACTTGTTGACCTTTAAAGGAAATTACTTGGGTAATTTGTTTTTTCTGTTCAGTTTGACAGCTCAAGAAAATAATACTCAGTAAAAACGGGATTACTTTATTCATGACTAATGGATTCATTACATCAACAAAGATAATCCTGTTGAATACCTAGATGAATTAATATGTTGTTAATAGACAAAGCCTTTGAGTATTCTCAAAGGCTTTGTTCACTTAAATTCTAATTTTTACTATATCACGGTGATAATGTCGTCCTGATTCAAACGAGATTTAGGTAGCTTGGCATTAAAATCATCTTCAGATCGGTAACCCAATCCAACCATAACAATAGAAGAAAAGCCTTTCTCACGTAAACCTAACTCTTCATCTAGGGCTTTCATATCAATACCTTCCATAGGTACAGCATCTATTCCAAGTGCAGCCACACCTAGAAGGAAATTACCAATGTTTAAATAAACTTGTTTTTCCATCCAATGTTGGGCATCCTTTAAGTCATACCTATGAATATTAGTAAATAATTTTTTGGCTCCTAGGTTTTGTTCCTTTAAATCTTCATTTGCAAAACGACCATCTTCATCTTCTTTATCTGTTACTTCGCTTAAATATTGATCGCTAATTTCAGTTTTTGTACAAAACAAGACAACATGTGAAGCTTGAGTCACTTTGGATTCATTAAAGCTAAAAAATCCAGCGGTTCCTTTTGCAAGTCGTTTTTTTCCTTCTTCACTTGACGTTAATACGAAATGCCAAGGTTGAGAATTAATTGATGAAGGGCTCCACTGAAGTAATTCTTTAATTTTTTCTTCATTTTCCTTAGATATTTTTTTAGAAGGGTCAAAAGATTTTGTTGTGTATCTCCACTTTAATGCTTCTATAATGTCTGTATGTTCCATATCAATATTGTACTATAAAAATTATAGTAGCAAAAGTAACTATAGTGTTATTGGTGAGCAATAACTATCTAAAATGATAGTAATATTTTAACGCTGTAAAAATCATTAACACTAAAATAAAGTATTGTTAATCAGTTATTTATGATTAGTTGTTGTAGAGTATTAATCTTGTGTTAATAGAGTTTATTGTATTAATTTTTTAAGATTCTTCTCAAGAAAATTGTCAGAATTTGATGTGGTTTTTCATTCTTATTGTGAAAATAAAAAAATGAAAAACCACATTATGGACTTTAATTATGTTTAATGGTTTTGTTTATAACGTCTTGCCATTTTTCAATAGATTCAATTTCACCACTAGGCAAATAACTTAAATTGATATCATAAAAATCTAAAAAAGTACTAGGTAGGTTTTTGTCCTTAGGATAGAGTATCATCACGAGCTTATCTATAGTTCCCTTTTTAGAATTATGTCGTTTAGTTTCGGCATGACTCATTTCATCAAGGTTAACCACTTCCTGATCTATGAGGTGCTTTGTATGAAGGTGAAAATACAATTTCATTTTATTCTGGTCTATTCCGATATGATAGTTACCACAAGACTCGCTATAATCGAGTTGTGCTTGATGTTTCATTAAGAAAGTATCAAATTCCTTCTTTTCTAAATTTTGTTTTCTTTTACGTGAGCTGTATGTGAGTAAAAACGGTATTGCACAAATTGCAACACAAACGATGCCTATAAAGGCTATTCCTGTATTCATCATTTTATTTTAAATTGATAGTATGTTTTTTAGTACTGTAAAGGTTACAGCACTTTATCGTAGCTTTAATCTGATTCAGATTAAAAAGCTTCTAACTACCAGAAGTAATGAAAAGGAAATATTAGGTCTGATTTTCTATACCTAAATGATATAGAAAAATGATAATTGGTATATTGTTTTACTCTTGCCTTTGTTTCATTTGAAAATATAAGAGAGCTATGGAATGATGGTGATGTCTTACTTCTAAAATCATTATAGTCGCTGTATTCAGTAAGACTAAAAATGCTGCTATCCGAAGGCGTAGCATGGGCGAATAGGTCATTCCCAACAGATTCTATTTTATCTGTGGATATGTTATTTTCTTGAATAGAAACATGTGAAATATTAACTGTATTAATGCAGTTAACTATTCCAAATACATAAATGGCAGCAAGTACAATAGCACTTAAAATATGAGTTCTTTTCTCCTTCAAGTTTTAGAAAAATTCAGATGCCAAAAGTAGTAGTATCCTTGAAGGATAAATCTTAAAAAAATAAAAAAAGCTATTTACGAATACCGATTAGATTTAATCTATCTAATGCTATACGCTATTAGGTGTCGTATAAATTTCGCTCTTCTATAGTTCAAAGCTGTTTAAACAGTTTCCTTGATGTCATTGATGAAAAGAGCTAGTTTATCTACAGTAACGTGCTCCATAATTACAATTTTATACCATTTAGGTGATACATGATTGTCTGGTACTAGACCATATTTTTTTACCAATTCTGGATTTAAATAGCTGGATCCTATCGTAACGATGTTCGACATGGGGTTACGATAGTATTTTATGTTAAGTTGCTCTAGCTCCTTACAAATCCATTCAGCTCTTTTTTGAAGTATAAATATTTTTTCCTGCCAACCATAAGGTCCATTTTTTGCCAATATCATCCACACCGCGATAGCATTGGCTCCTGAACGGCTACCTACAAGTGTAAAATCTTGACCTTCCACATAACTTGCTTCTTGGGTGTTTACATACTTCATAAAACCTTTCCTTATCAAGAAAATTCCTGTTCCATAAGGAGACTGTGCCATTTTATGAGCATCAAGTGTAAAGGATGTGATTTCAGGATTTTTAAAGGTAAGTAAGTTGTTTTTAATGGTAAAAGGGTAGTAAAAACCACCGTAAGCACCATCTACATGGATTTTATATTCACACTTCAGTTTTTTTAAAGAATCTATTATTGTTTCAATATTATCAACTGATCCATACATGGTTGTCATCATGTTTGCAACCACAATAAAGTATTTTATACCCTTGTTTTTTGCGCTAGTAAGAGTTTGCTCGACACTTGCTGCTGTAATTTCCCTAGTATGTTCATTTACATCATATTTGTGAATATTGATCGATAATAGATTTGCAGCTTTATCCATGGAATAATGGCTGTCTTTACTACAAACAATTGCTATCTCATCACGAGATGCATTCATTTGTTGCATGTAATAGTTACGATAAATCCAAATGGCCTGAATATTAGCTTCAGTTCCTCCTGATGCTACGTAACCATCTTGTTCATATGGTATTCCTTTTAAAATATCTACAGCACAAATTTCAATAAGATCCTTTTCAATTGCATGTGTACCTTCAAAAAAAGATTCGGAATTTCCTAAAGTATGACAACCTATGTGATTGGGATTTTTCACCAGTGCGTACATAAAAGGAGCGTCTTTAAGAAAGGTAGCATCTTGATTAAAAACCTTGTCGTCTAAATAGGAAGCAGGTACCCCTATAACTCCTTCCTTGTCATAATTTATATTTTTATCTAATGCATTAAATACAATCTTCTTAATCTCTTCTTCGGATTTTTTAGTCCAAAATTGTGTCATTATAGCTGTTTAAAAATAGCCCCAAAAGGGCTGTAAAAATTATGACGAAGGTAAGATTTCTTAAATAAGTGACTTGTAAAAACAATAAGATTATGATTCAGATTTTTACTTTATAACTTTCAATTTAAACCGTTGATCCCAAGTAATGCATTTTAGATTAATGGGATATTTTTTTTAAAGTTTCAGGATTCTTAAAAAAATAATCTTTCTCAATATGAGTGAGGAAAAAATCATATAAATCTTGTTGGGATTCAAATTTTTCCTCTCTTATTTGATTATTGACTTCACTATAGGTAAGAGAGTTGTTTATCATTGAGATCCCATAAAATTGGTAACTCAGACCAACTTCATCTTCCGTGATTATAGTCAAAATTTTTCTTTCTCTTATGGTAGTAGGGTAGGCGATTAACTCCTCTTGATCATCTCCATCTATTAGAGTTAACTTGTATCTTTTCTCAGTGTGACGTTCTATTTTTACGGATTCTTTCGGGTTATTTGTTGGGCTCCATAAACCCAATAACTCACTATCAATTGCCTCATTGTTGGGTAAAGAAAATTCAGATTCTAATGTGCAACTGGTTACTATTAGAAAGAGTAGTAAACAAAATATAGGAGTTAACTTTTTGGTCATTTTTACACCTTTTATATTCAGCTTAAAGATATGGATTAATAAGCTTTTTCCAAGGTGATTGTTTGATTTACAGTTGCTTGATTTGATTACGCTTTCGCGAAAGCGTACCTAAAATACATCCTCATTAACAATTACAATCCAAAATGATTGATGGGACCATTGCCTTTTCCTAATATCTTATCCTTAGCATTTAAAATTGCCGAATTGATGTATTGGCATGCATTGTCAACTGATTTCTCCAAGGAATATCCTTTACTTAAAAAAGTAGCGATGCTAGATGATAAACTGCAGCCTGTGCCATGAGTGTGACGGGTTTCTACTTTAGGATTTTTGAACAGAATGGTTTGAGCGGTTTCAAAGTTGTATAAAATATCAACCATTTCATCAGGAGCATGATCCATATGACCGCCTTTTAATAAGACTGAGGTCCGGTATTTTTTACCAAGTTGTTGAGCCGCTTCTTGTGCATTTTTGGGATTAATTTCTTGTTCTAGTAGTAGTTCTGCTTCCTTAGAATTTGGTGTGATCAAATAGGCTTGTGGCAGTAATGATTTCAAGCTTTGCAGCGCCTCGTTGGTGATTAATCTATCACCTGAAGTCGCTACCATCACAGGATCTATTACCACATTTACTGCCTGATACTCTTGTAGCTTTTTTGAAATAAGTTTAATCACCTCACAAGAATGTAACATGCCTATTTTTACCGCTTGAAAGGTTATGTCGGTAAAAACAGCGTCTAGTTGTTTTTCTATATGATCAATCGGTATAGGGTGAATATCAAAAACGCCTTGCGTATTTTGTGCTGTTGTGGCTGTAATCACACTGGCAGCAAATGCACCACAAGCAGAAATACTCTTTATATCTGCCTGTATACCAGCACAGCCACCACTATCGCTACCGGCAATGGTAAGTACTGTATGGTAAGTGTTTTTTAAATTTCCCATTGTTCCTTTCTATAAGCGCTATCCCAAAACATCCACTCTAATTGTGATGCTTTTAAAAAGGCTTGGTTCATCATTTCGAGTTCTTCTTGATTAGCTGTTTGTGCATACTTGTTTGCAATATTGATTGCTTGTTCTACAGATCCTGCAAACTCCTCACCACCATAGGTGTTAATCCATTCTTGGTAAGGATTATTATCTTTATCGGTTTGGTTGTCAAGAATATAATCGCCTATTTGTTTGTAAATAGTAAAGCATGGTAAAACAGCTGCTATACTTACTGCAATAGATTTTTCATGAGCAATTCTAGTCAAATAACTGGTATACAGCTCACAAGTAGGTGATGCTATTGTGGTAAACGAATCGGCATTTACAAAATGTTGATGAAGAGCATTTTCAACATGTATGATTCCTGTTGCTGCATCTAGAAAAAACTGGGTTTCATTTTCATCACGGCATTTTATTCCAACAAGGGCAAGAACTTTTTTGTATTGTGCTAAATACAAGGCATCTTGATTAATGTAAAACTGAAATACATCTTTAGATAATGTACCTTGCATAAGTTCTTTTATGAAAGGCTGATTTTGAATCTTAGCAAGAATACTACCGGTAGATTTATTTATTTGTTGGTACCAATTCGACATAATAATTTTTTAAAATTTTCAGTTGCTTGTTGAGGTTGCTCAGAGGTTGATATAGCGGATACCACAGCAATTCCTTCTGCACCACTTTCTATAAGTACTTCTGTATTTGAATGGTCAATTCCTCCTATACATATAATGGGTTTGTTGCTTATGGACTTTATTCTTGATAAACCTGAAATTCCTAATGGCTTTTCTAAATTTTCCGTTTTAGTCGCCGTGCTAAATACAGGAGAAAGACCTATGTAATCAATCTCTAGGCTATTAGCCTTAAGAGCTTGTTCCTCATTGCTTACTGACCAACCGATAATTTTATCTGATCCTAAAATTTTTCTAGTGATTGCTGGTGGTAAATCCTGTTGACCAATATGAACACCATGGGCGTTGATGCTTAAAGCGATATCAATTCTATCGTTAATTATCAATGGCACATTGTAATAATCACAGATCTCTTTTGTTTTAAGGGCGCGATTATAAAAATCTCTAGTATCCAGAAGCTTTTCCCTAAGTTGCACTATAGTAACACCACCTTTTAAGCTGGATTGTAGCGTGTCGAAAAAGAGAGCATCTTCTGTAATGCGCTCATCAGTCACATACATAAGAGAATAGTCTGCTTTATTCATATTCTATGTGAGTTGAAACAACGCGTCTATAAAATTCATTTGAAAGCTACCAGGTCCATTGGATTTAGACTCAGCTTGCTCACCAGCCTTACTCATAATTTCCATTCCATCGCGAGCTCCTTTATGTATGTCTTTGTTAACTGCTACACAAGCGCCTATAATACTGGTTGCGGTACATCCCATTCCTGTTATTTTAGGCATCATCGCACTTCCACCCGTAATTTCTTCAATTTTGTCACCAGTCACGACATAATCTGTAGCTCCACTAATTACAATCGTATTATTCAGCTTTCGCGAAAGCGTGCTAGCAGCATCCACTGCGTTATTAGAGTCTATCGTGCTGTCAACACCTTTTGTGTTTGAACTTAATTGTGCCAGAGCCATAATTTCTGATGCATTACCACGAATTACGTCAGGTTGGTAAGTTTCTGCTAGGTGAAGAGCGGTTTGCGTACGGTAATTTGACGCGCCTACTCCAACCGGATCAAAGACGATAGGGATTCCATTTGCTTTTGCTTTTTTCATTGCTTGCTCCATGGCAGCTACCCAAGATTTACTAAGAGTTCCCATATTGATTACTAAAGATGATGAGATCGTGGTTATATCTTCAACTTCTTCTATTGCATGAGCCATCACTGGTGAAGCTCCTATAGCTAGTAAGGCATTAGCAGTGTTATTCATAACCACGTAATTGGTGATATTATGAATAAGTGGTGATTGCGTTTTGATTAAGTCAATGGTCGTATTCATATGCTTTGTTGGGTCATTATTATATTAAAAAAGCCACTTTCACGGTAATGAAAGTGGCTTGTAGGTTTATGCTTATTTACTAGTTACAAGTCTCGTTTTCCTCCGCTGTAATTACACATCTCAGGTTCATAGGGTATAATCTCAGCACAACGGCACCCCTAACGATTGGTGTAAAGTTACTATATAAAAAAGTGTTTGTTATGATTTTAATATTTGTTTTACATCTAGTAGTATCAACTATTCTTAAGTATAGGGATAAAATTATATGCCCAAGAATTGACTTATTGATTGTAAACTCTCATAAATAGGAGAGGAGACTAGGCAATCGGTACATTTACTGTAGGTCATTAAGCAATCTATAAAATCAGTTAGCATATGAAAAAGTAAACCGATACCAATGATATTGAATGGCTTGCGGAAAAACAGTAACACCACATAAAATGCCATCGCATAAAAAGTATGCAGTGGATGAAAGTTTATACTACATCTATTTTCTTGAAATATGGGATTTGCTACTAGATGATCAAGATCTACCAGCATGGTTGCGAGAAGAATAAAATAAGCCCGTTTCCAATTTTTCCTAAAGAATATATAGGCAATGAAAAAAGGAAAACCAAAATGTAAAAAATAATGAACTACAAATTGCATGGTGCCGTATAAATCTAGATTTATTATAAAATGGAAATTTACAATTAAAAAAACACCTCCTTAAGAGAGGTGTTTTTTAATCATATTAATAAAAACAAATTCCTTAGGAATTTTGTTTTTCACACCATTTTCTAGCATTTACAAATGCTTCTAACCATGGAGAAACTACATCGTCTTTACGGTCTTTAGGATAGTGCGCCCAATTCCATGGGAATGTAGAACGTTCTAGGTGTGGCATCATTACAAGATGTCTACCATCCTCACTGTTCAACATAGCAGCGTTGTAATCAGATCCATTAGGATTTGCAGGATATCCCGTGTAGGCATAAGTGGCTGGGATCTTGTAATCTTCTTTTTGTTTAGGTAACAGGAACTTTCCTTCTCCATGAGCTGCCCAAATTCCTAAGGTTGTACCAGCTAGTGATTCTAGCATAATAGAATTATTTGCTGCAATTTCTACGCTAGTAAAGTGACATTCAAATTTGTTACTATCGTTATGAAGCATTTTTGGTTTGATGTCGTGGTCTGGATTTATCAATCCTAATTCCACAAATAATTGACAACCATTACATACTCCTAAACTCATCGTATCTGGTCGTGCAAAAAAGTTTTTCAATGCCTTGTTTGCCTTGTCGTTATATAAAAATGCACCGGCCCAACCTTTGGCACTTCCTAAAACATCGCTGTTAGAAAAACCTCCAACAGCAGCAATAAATTGCACATCTTCAAGAGTTTCACGACCGCTTATAAGATCAGTCATGTGAACATCTATAACCTCAAAACCAGCAAGGTGCATTGCTCTTGCCATTTCTCGTTCACTGTTACTTCCTTTTTCTCGGATTACAGCTGCTTTTATTTTGTGCTTTGGTAGTTCGGGTAGTTTTCCGTCAAAGGATGCGGGAAATTGGTAATTTAAAGGCTGCTGCTCATAATTAGCAGCTCGTTCATCGGCCTTACCGTTAAAGGATTGTTCACGATCTAATAGGTGAGAGGTCTCGTACCATTCTTTGCGATATTCTGCCACGTCAAGAACAAGCTCATTAAGCTCTATAACAGGCTTGTTTGTCGCTGTACCTATCTTATAAAAAGGCACTCCACAATCTTTTAATTCATTATCTATATCTTGGGTGGTTTGTAAGACCACACCAATGTTTTCTGAGAATAAAACCTTTATTAAATCGTCTCCAATGCCTGAAAGGTCAAGTTTCATTCCCACCTTGGTTGATGGAAAACACATCTCTAGTAATGTAGTTACAAGACCACCACTTCCTATATCGTGACCAGCTAGTACTTTATCAGATTTTATGAGAGCTTGAATTTGTGACCACGCTTTCGCGAAAGCGGAACTATCTACAACTGTCGGACATTCATTACCTATTGCATCACAAACTTGTGCAAAACTAGATCCACCTAATTTGTGAGAATCACCACTTAAATTAATGTAGTAAATAGGAGCATTATCATCTGGCTGTAGAACGGGTTCTACAATTCGTGTGATATCATCTACAGCTGCCACGCTACTAATGATTACTGTTCCAGGAGATAAAACATCTTTATCGGCATATTTTTGCTTCATACTCAAGGAGTCCTTTCCTGTAGGTATATTAATTCCTAATTCGATAGCAAAGTCACTTACCGCTTTTACTGCTTGATATAGTCTAGCATCCTCTCCTGGATTGTTACATGGCCACATCCAGTTTGCACTCAAACTTACACCAGATAGACCTTTCTCAACCGGAGCAAATACTAAATTACTCAATGCCTCTGCAATGGAATTACGAGATCCAGCGATAGGATCGATAAGTGCACTCACAGGACTGTGACCTATGGTAGTCGCAACACCTTTTTTACCTTGATAATCCATAGCCATCACACCTACATTATTAAGAGGTAACTGCAATTCACCACAGGTTTGTTGTTTTGCTACGCGACCTGTTACACAGCGGTCTACTTTATTTGTTAACCAGTCCTTACTTGCGACAGCTTCTAGTTTTAAAACCTTTTTAAGGTAAGAGGTCAATTCATCTTGAATGTACTGTACGTCGTTATATTTTCTGTTTATGGTGACATCATCCATAATGGTCTTTGGACTAGAACCGAACATGTCTTCTAGAGCAAGATCCATCGGGCTGCGCCCATCTTTTTCACTAAAAATAAATTTATTGTCACCGGTAACTGTTCCTACTTTATATAAAGGAGCACGCTCACGTTGAGCTATACGTTCTAGTACTGGAGTATCACTAGCTTCCATTACTAATCCCATACGTTCTTGGCTTTCATTACCTATAAGTTCTTTGCGAGAAAGAGTAGGATCACCTACCGGTAATTTGTCTACATCAATTACTCCACCTGTTTCTTCTACAAGTTCTGATAAGCAATTTAAATGTCCACCAGCACCATGATCGTGAATGGATTTAATGGTGTTGTTGTCGCTTTCTACCATTCCTCTAATGGCATTAGCCGCACGTTTTTGCATTTCGGGATTGGATCGTTGAACAGCATTTAATTCAATACCGCTATCCATTGAACCAGTATCGGCGCTACTTACGGCAGCACCACCCATTCCTATACGGTAATTATCACCACCCATGACGATGATATCATCGCCAGCATCGGGTGTTTTTTTAAGAGCTTGATCTTTTTTTCCATATCCTATTCCACCAGCAAGCATGATCACCTTGTCGTAACCTAAATAACGTGGATCGTGGGAAGATTGGTTTTCTTGGTCTACATGTTCGTCATGTTCGAATGTAAGTACAGAGCCTGCTATTAATGGTTGTCCAAATTTGTTGCCAAAATCACTTGCTCCATTACTGGCTTTGATAAGTATGTCCAATGGAGTTTGATACAACCATTCACGTGCTTCAAAATCGCGTTCCCATGGGCGTTGATCATTTAATCGTGAATAACTGGTCATGTATACAGCTGTTCCTGCAAGAGGCAAAGAACCTTGTCCACCAGCTAGTCTATCACGTATTTCTCCACCGCTTCCTGTAGCAGCACCATTAAATGGTTCTACAGTGGTTGGGAAATTATGGGTTTCTGCTTTTAATGATATTACAGATTCAAAATCCTTATTGACGTATTTATCAGGTTTATCTGCGCTGGCAGGAGCAAATTGTTCTGCTTGTGGACCTTGAATAAATGCAACGTTATCACTGTAAGCACTAACTATTTCATTAGGGTTTTGTTTACTAGTTTCCTTAATTAATTTAAATAAAGAAGTAGGTTGTTCTTTACCATCGATAATAAAGGTACCATTGAATATTTTATGACGACAATGCTCAGAGTTTACTTGTGAAAAACCAAATACTTCAGAATCGGTTAACTTTCTCCCTAAACGCTCGGCAAGTTGATTTAAATAATCAATTTCATCATCACTTAAAGCTAGTCCTTCCTGCATGTTGTAAGCTGCGATGTCATCAATTTCTAATACTTGATCAGGAGTAACATTAATATCAAATTGAGATTGATTTAATCCATCAAATTTAACTAGTAACATGCGGTCGTAGTCGGCATCGGGCAGACAGGAGTTAAACTCCTCTATACGCTGTATACCTGGAATTTGCATGTTTTGAGTAATTTCAACAGCATTAGTAGACCATGGAGTTATGGTAGTTGCTCTAGGACCTGTATAGGTTCCTGGAACTGCATCGGCCTCGATTTGAGGAGCATTACCTAGTAGCCAAACTAATTTTTGAAGGTTGTCGTTAGAGAGAGCTTGCTGTGATTGTACAGCATAAATTTTCTTTGTGGGTTCACCGAAAAAAAGGATCATTGCGAGCGTTTTAAAGCTAGTTGCAAAGATAGCTTTTTACTACATAGATTTCATGACTTTATTCTTAGTAAGTTGGCTTTTAATAACGTGTTATTCACAATCAATTCGATTTAGTTTTTTATGTGTGATTATGGGTTTAAATGGTTGTTAGATAATGTGTTGCTTATGTAAGTCGCTAAGTATGCTTGTAAGAAACCACAGTCGTTGATAGAGATGTGCTATTTTTGGTAATAAATTAGAAATTTTGCCACAGAATTTTTTATCTACACCTATAGAATATTTAAATGGAGTAGGGCCACAACGAGCTAAGTTGTTGCGCACAGAATTAGGTATTGATACTTATGGAGATCTGGCAAATTTGTTCCCCAATCGATATGTAGATAAAACCAAATATTATAAAATCAATCAATTAATTGACGGTAACACACAAGTACAAGTAATTGGTAAAATCATTAGTATCAAAACCGTTCCTACAGGTAAAGTAAGCAGGCTAGTAGCGACGTTTATAGATGATACTGGTAAAATGGAGTTAGTTTGGTTTAGAGGCCAGAAGTATTTTAAAGATAATTTAAAACTTAATCAGCCTTATGTGGTGTTTGGTAAAGTACAGCGCTATGGCGCAACTTTTAGCATGGCTCATCCTGATATGGAATTGCTTAAAGATCACCAATCGCGTGCTCAACAAGCAATGGCTCCTATTTATCCCAGTACCGAGACTTTGGCCAAAAGAAAAATTACCAACGTATACATGGTAAAATTGATGAGGTCGCTGTATAGAGAAATACACAACAGCTTTATTGAGACCTTATCTGAAGAGGTACTATCAGGTTACAGCTTAATGGGGAAAAATCAAGCAATGAAAGAAGTGCATTTTCCATCAACTGCAAGGCATTTGCAAGCTGCCAGATACCGGTTGAAGTTTGAGGAGTTGTTCTTTATTCAAATGGAGTTACTTCTTAAAAATAAAGTGCGCAAGTCTAAAATTAAAGGATACCCGTTTCAAGAAGTAGGTGATAATTTTTTAGATTTTTATAATAATCACTTGCCCTTTGAATTAACAGGTGCTCAAAAAAGAGTGGTTAAGGAAATACGAGCCGATATGGGAACAGGCGCCCATATGAATCGCTTACTTCAAGGTGATGTAGGATCTGGAAAGACTATAGTTGCGGTACTTACTTGCCTTCTTGCTATTGATAATGGATTCCAAGCCTGTATAATGGCTCCTACAGAAATTCTTGCGCAGCAACATTATGCAGGCGTAGCTGAATTATTAGAAAAAACAGACCTGTCAGTCGGCTTACTAACTGGTAGTGTAAAGACTAAAGAGCGTCGCGAACTTCATGAAAGACTAGAAGATGGCTCCTTACATATTTTAATAGGGACACATGCACTTATTGAAGATAAAGTAAAGTATAAAAATCTAGGTGTTGCGATTGTAGATGAACAACATCGATTTGGTGTAGCTCAACGAGCAAAACTGTGGAAGAAAAATGAATTACCACCACATGTCCTGGTAATGACCGCAACTCCTATCCCACGTACCTTGGCTATGAGTGTTTATGGAGATTTAGATGTATCTGTAATTGATGAATTGCCACCAGGACGTAAGGAAATAAAAACCGTACATCGTTACGATAAAAATAGGCTAGGAGTCTTTAAATTCATTAGGGATGAAATTACCAAAGGTAGACAAGTATATGTGGTGTATCCCTTAATTGAAGAATCTGAAAAATTAGACTATAAGGATTTACAAGACGGATATGAAAGTATCGTGAGAGAATTTCCTTTACCGGATTATAAGGTAAGTATTGTCCATGGAAAGATGAAGCCAGAAGATAAAGACTGGGAAATGGATAGGTTTGTCAAAGGAGAAACACAAATTATGGTAGCTACAACCGTTATTGAGGTAGGTGTAAATGTTCCTAATGCAAGTGTAATGGTAATTGAAAGTGCCGAACGTTTTGGTTTGTCGCAATTGCATCAATTACGTGGTAGAGTAGGACGCGGTGCCGATCAAAGTTTTTGTATTCTTATGACTGGATTTAAGTTAAGCAAAGAAGCTCGCACTAGAATGGAAACTATGGTGCGTACTACCGATGGGTTTGAGATTGCCGAAGTAGATCTTAAATTAAGAGGTCCAGGAGATTTAATGGGAACACGACAAAGTGGTATCATGAACTTGAGAATGGCCGATCTAGTGAAGGACCAACAAATTCTTGCTATTGCAAGAGAGGCTGCAAGTAAAGTGTTGAAAGAAGATCCTGCTATTCAATTAGATAAAAATCAACCTATCAAACGAGTAATGGCCTACTTACAAAGTAAAAAAGGCTTTTGGAAATATATAAGTTAATCAACCTAACTACTTTAATGAAAAACCACTACGTTCTTATTCTAACATTCATAATTGTCATTCTCACCGCTTGCAAATCAGATGAAGATAAAATCAATTACATAGTACCCATTCAAGCTGAAAATCTTGCTGTTGATATTGAAGAAGCCCTTAATAATTATGATGCAGATTTCCTTAAGAATAATTTTAATATCAATTCTTTTACTAAAAAAATTAGTTTTAAAAAAATACCAAAACACACTCGAAGTAGTGTAGTTTATTTTCTGCGTCGATTAGTTAGAGATGCGTTGGGGTCAATTGCAGAAACGAATAAATTGAATAATCAAAAAACAGAACTGATTGAACTTTATCAGAAAGACAATGCCGTGAGAGCTATTTATAGTATATCAGATAGCACAGGCACAAGCGCCGATAATGTAGTTTTTTATCTTCAACCTAATAATCAAGGGGATTATTACATAGCAAATCATTACCACGTAGCTTCTGGTTATAGTATTTCACAACTTATACAAAGTGCCCTGTCCATGCAAGTAGATGTTCCTTTAGGAAAACAGCTAGAGATGATGGATGCCTACCAAACTCTTGCTGAGGCAAGGCATCAATTAAATCGTGGGAATCCAGATGGAGCTTTAGATTTAGTTAGAGAAATAAAAAGCCCTTACAGTAATTATGTAATCCTTAGATCAGGTATCATTCAAGTTTTACTACTAATTGATAATAATGAATTGATTTACGAAAAGTTAAACTATGAAATTGAATTTAATCCTAATGAGGTAAGTAAGAAATATTACCTGTATCATTTGTCTCTTTTGAATGATCAAAACCGTGATGATTTAAGCGAGGAACAATTGGATGCTTTGACAGATTACAGTGAGGTTTTGTTTACTCATTAATTCTATTTGAGCACATAAAGAGAACAGTGAGCTTTTTAAAACTCAAAGTATCGTTAAAACAGCGGTGTCTTCTTTTTTAATGCATTTATGCGCTGTATTTTCACTACTCAAAGTAATGTCATGAATATTCAAAGTATTAAAACACTGGGTCAATTAAAGGAAGCTGGATGGAAATCAAAATCCATAAAGGATGAGCTGCGTGATAACTTGATTGATAACATTAAAAATGATGTAGTCACTTTTAAAGGAATTCATGGATATGAAAATACTGTGATTCCAGAACTAGAGCGTGCCATCCTATCTAAGCATAATATTAATTTACTAGGTTTAAGAGGACAGGCCAAAACTAGGCTCGCAAGGCTCATGACTCAGCTTTTAGATGAATACATTCCTTTTATAGGTGGCAGTGAAATACATGATGATCCTTTAAATCCGCTTTCGCGAAAAGCGAAACAACTTATAGAAGAACATGGCGATAACACGCCTATTGAATGGTTACATAGAGATGAAAGGTTCTATGAAAAATTAGCCACTCCAGATGTTACTGTTGCCGATTTGATAGGAGATATCGATCCTATAAAAGCAGCTAATCTCAAGTTAAGTTATGCAGATGATAGGGTGATTCATTATGGTATGATACCACGAGCAAATCGCTGCATATTTGTAATTAATGAGTTACCTGATTTACAGGCGCGCATTCAAGTTGCCTTATTTAATATTCTTCAAGAAGGAGATATTCAAATTCGTGGTTTTAAATTAAGGCTACAACTAGATATGCAATTTGTATTTACTGCAAATCCAGAAGATTATACCAATCGTGGTAGCATTGTAACACCTCTTAAAGACCGTATAGGCTCACAAATACTTACTCATTATCCAAAATCTATTGAGATTGCCAAAACCATTACCCAACAAGAAGCTAGTAATGACGATCGTCTAAAAAATCACATTCACGTACCTGAACTTGCTAAAGATTTGTTAGAACAAATAAGTTTTACAGCACGAGAAAGTGAATACGTAGATGAAAAAAGTGGAGTGAGTGCACGTATGAGTATCACCGCATATGAAAACCTATTAAGTACTGCCGAACGTAGGTCGCTAATGAGTGGCGAAAAAACAACCACTATACGATATAGCGACTTTTTAGGTGTCATACCATCCATCACGGGTAAAATAGAATTGGTTTATGAAGGAGAACAAGAAGGAGCCGCATTTGTAGCGCAAGAATTAATTGCTCAGGCTACAAAAACACTTTTTCCAATATATTTTCCTGAAATTAAAAAGCTTACCAAAGCTGATGAGCAGACCCCATACGATACTCTTGTGCAATGGTTTTTTGACAATAACGGGATTGAATTACTTGATGAGTTGTCCAATGAGGAATATGAGCATTTGTTGAATGAAGTTACTCCACTAGAAGATTTAATAAACGAGTATCAACCCGATGTAGCCAGCGAGGACAAATTCTTTTTAAAAGAATTTTTACTTTGGTCCTTGGTGGAATTTGATAAACTAAGCAAGCACCGATTTAAAGAAGGATACCAAATTAACGATTTGTACAGCAGTTATTTAAAGGGATTATAATCGTTCTAGTAAACCTTCTAGAATTCCAGTAAATTCATTCCTTTTACGAGCTAGTTTAAGTCCTTGGTCAATTACCAATTTTGCTTCTTTTTTGCGGTTTAAACGTAACAGTAAAAAGGCTTTTGTCTCTAGAGCACTTACCGTTTCTTCTAGTTCAATACTGCGATTTATCATGACGAGAGCAGCTTGTACGTCCTGTAAATGAGACGATTCACTAGTATAGTTCCATGCAGTGGCATTAAGTTGCGCCGCATCATACCATATTTTATCAATACCTTCATAAGATAATTCTTTTGAATGCCCTTCCTTGATAGAAAATTTACTGGGTTTACCGCGATAGGGTAAAAGATCACTGGTTACAGTCATTGCATCATGTCTTTGAATTAACTGGATAAGTCGTGCTCTTTTCAAAGTACCGGTTGTTTGACCTAGTTTTCGTCCGTTTTTAATGAAATAATAAGTAGGTATACTAGTTACGTGTAAAATATCATCGGCTGTGTTATTATCTGTGTCTAGATAGTAAATGTCAACGTCTACTTCCTTTTTAATACTGTTTATTATGGGTTTCATGTATTGACATGGTCCACACCAGGTAGCAGTAAAAAAAAGAATTACCATGCGATCGTTCTCCTGCATTACAGTCTCATCCATGGTTGCATCTGTAACATAGGTTTGAGCTTGTGCCGGCAACATCCAGCCCATGGACATTAGGATGAGTAATGCTATGCGGTTGAACATTAAGCTAGTTTTTTAAGTAGACTTTCAATAGCCTCTACTTTTTGATCGCCTGCCACCTTTTGAGCCATTTTAAGTGCTTTTTTAGCCTTTTTTGATTCGCCTAATTTGTACAGGATATAAGCTTTTGTCACGGTATTCACTAGGGAAGGTTCTATCTCTATGCTGCGTTCTGCTAGCATCAGGCCGTAACGCAAGTCTGCTTTATTATTCAGGTTCAGAAATATAGATTCACTCAGCTTATTTAAATTATCTACACTGTTCCATACTTTTTGAGCGGTTTTTACCGTCAATTTCTTATGATCACCAGCAACTATTTCTATTGAACTAGGTACAGGCAGGTAGTCCAGTTTTTCTCCCGTTGCTTCACTATTTTTAAACTTGTTTATTTCTTTCAAAAGGTGACTTTTGGAACGTCCACCTATTAATTCACCCATTTTTACGCCATTTTTTATAAAATATATAGTAGGCACGCTGTGAATGTTGAGAACATCATTGGTCACGTTGTGATCAATATCCAGATAATATACCGTAATATCCAGATTATTATCCTCATTTAACTCTTTAAAAATAGGTTTCATCATTTTACAAGGACCGCACCATGCCGCGGTAAAGGATACGACTTTAAGTTGCCCATCGCTTTTCATTGCGGTAGTTTCAAACGTATCATCTGTTATATAATCCTGTGCTTGTATGGTCCCACCTAGTGAAATAAAAAGTAAGAGGAAAAGTATTCTGTTCATTGTTCTTGTTTGTGAGTAAAGCTAACTAATTTTATGCCATAATTATTGTGAGTAGATGGACTGAAAAAGTTCAGTAGTATTTTTGAGAGTACGCTTTCGCGAAAGCGTAATTAAACCAACTATTCACACGGATAAAAGTAAGTTCCTTTTATCACAAAAGTATCAATTTATGACTACACGCCAGGAAAAATTAGAAGCTCTTGATAGATTGCTTACCATTATGGATGAACTGCGAGAAGGCTGTCCATGGGATCGTAAACAAACATTGCAATCACTACGTCATTTGACCATTGAAGAAGTCTATGAGCTGGGAGATGCTATTCTAGATGATGATCGAGAAGAAATTCCTAAGGAACTGGGTGATTTATTATTGCACATTGTTTTTTATTCCAAGATAGGTAGTGAGACTGGTGAGTTTGATATTGCTAGTGTTGCTCATGGAATTTGCGATAAGTTGGTTTCTAGGCATCCACATATTTACGGAGATGTAAAAGTGGAAAACGAGGCCGAGGTAAAGGCAAATTGGGAAGCTCTTAAACTTAAAGAAGGTAAAAAGAGTGTGTTAGAAGGTGTTCCTAATTCTTTACCAGCGCTAGTGAAAAGTGCACGTATACAGGAAAAAGTGGCTGGTGTAGGGTTTGACTGGGAACGACCAGAACAGGTAAAGGAAAAGTTACAAGAAGAACTGGCAGAGCTAGAAGTTGAGGTCCTAGCAGGAGAGAAGGATAAAATTGAAGCCGAACTAGGAGACGTGCTCTTCTCACTTGTAAATTATGCCAAACATTTAGGTGTAAATCCAGAAAATGCACTAGAGCGAACTAATAAAAAATTCATCAAACGCTTTTCTTATCTGGAGAAAAAAGCAGGTGAGGCTGGTAAACAACTACATGATATGTCGCTGGACGAGATGGATGTGTATTGGAACGAGGCTAAAGAGTTGTAAGTGGGGAATTACGATTTGATTGTCCTTAAAAATTAGAGGAATTAAAAAAGCCATCTTGAAAAAGATGGCTTTTTTATAGATTACAAGTTATTACTTAAGCTTCACACGTAGTACATTCCTTTTGTTGTTTGAATTTTTGTGCAGCATTCATACTGTGCTGGTAATACAGTGACTTAAGGCCTAATTTCCATGCATTAATATGAATTTTATTAATCTCTTTAATAGGCATATCTGGATGAACGATTAAGTTAACCGACTGACCTTGATCAATATGATTTTGACGGTTTGCAGCTTGATAAACGATATCGTTTTGATCTAATTCAGGGTAAGTTCTAAAAACATCTTTTTCTTCTTCTGTTAAGAAATCCAAATGCTGTACAGATCCATCATGATCGCGAATATCTCTCCACACTTCTTTGTTGTTCATTCCTTTTTCTTCTAAAAGCTCTACAAGAAATGGGTTTTTGATGGTGGTCTTAATTTTTGCAATATCTTTTACATAAATATTAGACCAAATAGGTTCAATTCCTTGAGATACCTGACCCAAAATAAAGGCACTAGATGTAGTAGGCGCTACTGCGTTAAGTGTCGCATTTCTACGGCCATAACCTTTAAGAACCTCAGGTTCTCCAAACTTTTTGGCTAGTTCCTCACTTGCTTTGTAAGAGCGATCTTTTATTTCTCTAAAAATTTCACTGTTCAGATTGAATGCTTCTTGACTTCCAAACGATAAACGTTTTGATTGTAAAAGTGAGTGCCATCCTAATGCTCCTAAACCTAAAGAGCGATTTGTTTTTGCAAAATTGTAGGCGCGCTCCATAAATAAGAACGTTTGACGATCATCTCTATTTTCAGAATCTCTATACGCTTCTAATTTTTCAACAAATTCAGTGATAATAGCATCTAGGAAGTAGATCATGGTTTCTACCGCATCAGTATCTTTCCAATCATCATAGTGCAATAAATTAACGCTTGACAGTACACAAACGAACGACCAGTCGTCATTTGAAGGTAGCATTATTTCTGTACATAAATTGCTGGCATAAATAGGAAGGTCTTTGTCTTGGTAAACATCAGCAGCACCTTTATTAGCATTATCTGTAAAGAAAATGTATGGATAACCCATCTCACCACGACGTTGAAGAACTTTGGCCCAAATGGCTCTTTTTTCAGTGTCACCACCAATCATTTCTTCCATCCAGTCGTTAGTCACAGTTACACCGTGAGTAAGACTTTGAATTGGGTTTCCTTCAGTACCTATTTCTAGAAACTCCATGATGTCTGGATGTTCTACAGGTAGGTAAGGAGAGAATCGGCCACGACGCACTGATCCTTGACTTACTACATCGACCATTGACTCAAACAATTGCATGATGTGTACAGCACCAGAAGCTTCTCCATTATTTTTTACAGCCGCACCACGATGACGTATTTTACCAAAATAACCTGATGTACCACCAC
Organism: Nonlabens sp. SY33080; assembly: GCF_011784885.1. NCBI lineage: Bacteria > Pseudomonadati > Bacteroidota > Flavobacteriia > Flavobacteriales > Flavobacteriaceae > Nonlabens > Nonlabens sp. SY33080. The sequence goes on along the minus strand of NZ_CP050461.1, from coordinate 1,169,410 downwards.
CTAATTTTGACATCATACCAACTTCTGACTGCGTATATAGGATGTTACCCATATCATCATCGATATGAGATCCAAAACAACTTATAGGAAGACCGCGACGTTTACCAAAGTTTGACCAAACTGGAGAGGCTAATGAATAGAAACCTCTAGACATGTAGTCATAAAACTTATCTGAAAAACCTGGCATGCCTAAGATTTTTTCAGCATGATCTGCGATTTCTCTAATACGTTGTTCAGGAGTTACTCCTTGGGTTAAATATCCTGATTCAAGAAACCTACGACTGTAATCGTTTAACCAGTAAAACGGCTCTTGTCGTTTTTCCTTACTTTTCTGTAGGGTTTCTTTACGTGCTTTTAGTAATTGTTCTGCAGCCGATGGTGCTGCTTGTTGCTCTTGAACCTTTTGTTCTTGCTTGTTTTCTTGAATCATAATTAAAATAAGTCGTCGCTGGTTATACTTTGTTTTCTTTTTGTGTAGTTAATAGATCTTTTTACAAAAAAGTCTACGTGCTTGGTGGCAATGATTTCTTCATCAAACCATTCTGTTTGACCGAGAAGTTCTTCATCTACTTCAAAGATGGCCTCATTACCAATGCTGATTAGGGAACGATTGAAACGGTTTTTGATAAACTCGTTTACAACCGCTTTAGGAAGAAAGTCAAGTTCACCTGCTTCAAAGATCCAATCTACAATAGCTTTTTCTGCCTCGTAGGCTTCTCTACAGATGTTTTGAATTTTTTCGGTATAGGATTCATTGAACCACTCTGGACGCTCGTCTTGGAAAATTTTAATTAGATCGATACCAAAGTCACCGTGTATTTGTTCTTCTTTAGATGTTGCCTCAACCACATTTGAAATTCCTTTAAGCATATTTTTATGCTTGTTAAAGGCCATGATGATCAAGAATTGAGAGAAAAGGGAAACATGTTCAATGAAAATAGAGAATAGAAGAATAGATTCTGCATATTCTTTATCGCTTTCACTTTTTGAATTACGTAAAGCGTTTTCCAAATACTGAACACGCTTCATAATTACAGGATTTTTCTTAAGCTTTTTAAACTCTTCATTTAATCCTAGAATTTCAAGTAGGTGTGAATAGGCATCTGCATGACGTACTTCACTTTCAGCAAATGTGGATCCTACTGACCCTATTTCTGGTTTAGGCATGCGATGGTATATATCGCCCCAGAAACTTTTAACCGCAACTTCGATTTGAGAAATAGCGAGCATCGTATTCTTGATGGCACTACGTTCTACATCGGTTAGTCTAGATTTGAAATCTTGAATATCGCTTGTGAAGTTGTATTCGGTATGTATCCAGTAAGAGTGTCTAATTGCAGGAACGTATTCATATAATTGTGGATACTCATATGGTTTTAGGTTCACTCGTTTTTCAAAGATATTGGAACGACGTCCCATAGCTCTTTTTTCACGGTATATGATATAGGCTTTAGCTACATCATGAAAACCATTTTCCATCAAGGCCGTTTCAACATAATCTTGAATTTGCTCAACGGTAGGAATAAAACTAGCATCTTTATCCTTAATGGTACTTAATTTCTTGTAAACGGTAAGCGCCACATTTTGTGCGTCTTTTTCTTCACCATTTCCTTGCGCGTTCATTGCTTTTAAAACTGCCAATGTTACTTTATCCAGTTCAAAAGGAACAACGCTAAAATCTCTCTTTCTAATCGATGCTATTTCCATGCCCTATTTCTTCTTTAAATTAACGTTAAGTAAAATTGCGTATAAATTATTGGTGTAACTAGAAGGAGCAATTGAGGTTGTTCACAATGTTTTCAACAATAGCTTAAAGTGTTGTAATACAGTTCTTTATATTAAATTTACTAGGTTGTTAAGCTAAGTTGTTGATAGTCTGTTCAAAGGTTTAACAAACCTTTATTTTGCAAAGGCTTAGCCAAATTTCAAATGTTAGAAAACTCTTAAAATCTACTTTTTTATTTTTTGTTGATAGTTTACTTTTTTTCAAAATTTAACAATTACAAAGGACCAAAAACGTCAATATTTAAAGTTGGCACTTTCAAAATGAAATGATATACGATGAGAGAATTTCTATAGAGTAGAAAAATCAATTTTTTAAATGATCTAAGTTTAAAAATGAACTTCTCCATACCACATGCGTGAAATAAAAAAGGAACCCATCTTTGAGTTCCTTTTTATAATTCTAGTTAACCATTCAACTATAAAGATTGTATCACATACATATATAATGGCATGCCCAAAGTGATATTGAAGGGAAAGGTTATCGCTAGCGCCATAGGTAAGTATAAACTGGGGTTGGCTTTAGGTGCTGCTATACGCATGGCCGCAGGAACTGCAATATAACTTGCACTCGCTGCCAGTATGGCTATTAAAAATCTATCGCCTGGTTCTGAAAGTACAAATTGTGAAACCCAAGCGATAAAGATTCCATTTATAATTGGAATTATTAGAGCAAATCCTAAGGCAAACCAACCTTTCTTAATTAATGCACCAATTTTTTTACCGCTTTCAATACCCATATCTAATAAGAATACAGCAAGAAATCCTTTAAAGATATCTGTGGTAAAAGGTTTAATATCGGCTGCCTGTGCGTCGTTGGCTAATATTCCGATGACTAAACTACCCAGAATCATTAAAACGCTACCATTAGTTACCGCATGCTTAACTATCTTGCTCGTATCCTTATCTTTTTTATTTTTCTTCTTACTACATATCCTCATTAAAAGAACACCTACTATAATAGAAGGAGCTTCCATCAAGGCCATTACTGCCACCATGTGTCCGCCAAATTCTATTCCTTCCATTTCTAGGAAACTTATTGCAGTTACAAAGGTTACAGCACTTACTGATCCATAGGCTGCAGCAATTGCTCCAGCGTTTTCTAGGCTAAACCGAATTCTTAATATGAAAAAAGTGTAGACCGGTACGAGGGCAGCCAGAGCAATACCCATGATCAATGCCCATAAAATATCGTTTGTAATAGGACTGTGAGAAAGTTCTTGTCCACCTTTAAAGCCTATGGCTAATAGAAGGTATAGTGAAATGAATTTTGAAGAGGTTCGCGGAATTTCTAGGTCGCTTTTGATTTGTGAAGCAATAAGACCTAAAATAAAAAATAATAAGGCAGGGTTTGTTAGGTTATCTGCCAGTAAATGTAAATCCATAAGTATTTAGTAATCTTAGAATTAATCTAGAACCTCAATTTCTATAGTTCCTTTAATGCGTAACTTTTTGCCGCTTTGTTTAATCTCTTTGTAAAATTCTCGGTAAGATTGACGTTCTTCATTTAGTTGTGCCACGCGGTCATCATCATAACTTGTATCTTCATAAAGATTACCTTCAGCTATCGAAAGTCTATGTAGTTTATGGAAATTAATTTTTTCTTTGATTAACGCATTAATGATATCCAAAGATTCTTGCGGTGTAAAAGTCCCTTCTACGAGATTGACTTTGTGGTTAATCATTACAGACATATTACTTGTTTTTAGAGTTAATAAATTTTAATGAAATGAGTAAGAAAATAATACCGCTAGAAAATAGTAAGGGTTTAAAGTGATAGGTATTATTCCAATAACTGTATACAACAGCAACGAGTAAAATTGTTAAAAAGCTAGAAACCGATAAAACTTGTAATCCTTTACTTATTTTTGTCTTATCAATTTGAATGCTAATAAGTTGCGCGGTTGTTTTCAACCGGATTAACTTTCTCTTTGAATTATGATTGGAATACAGGTTTTGTGTTCTTGCCATAACATGCTCTCATTTACGGTGCAAAGGTTGAACATCATTTGCATATATTTTTATTTATATTTTTTATCTTTACCATAAAACAAGTTTATGCATTACACCTTACATCAATTACAAATTTTTATAGAGATTGTTAAGCATAGAAGTATTACAAGGGCATCTGAAAGTCTTTTTTTAACCCAGCCAGCAGTATCCATACAGCTTAAAAAATTTCAAGAGCAGTTTCCCTTACCCTTAACTGAAGTAGTTGGTAGACAGCTTTATGTAACTGATTTTGGTGAAGAAATAGCTCGCACAGCGATCAATATTCTTGAACAAATCAAGGAAATGGAGCACAAGGTTCAACGCTTTCAAGGAAAATTGGCTGGTACTTTAAAAATCTCTGTAGTCTCTACCGGTAAGTATTTAATGCCTTATTTCTTATCAGGTTTTATAGATGAACATCCACAAATTGAGTTTAAAATGGATGTGACTAACAAACAAAGAGTAATAAAAGATTTGGAGGAGAATCTAGTAGATTTTGCTCTTGTTTCTGTATTGCCAGAGCATTTATCGCTTAAAACCTTTTCTATATTTAAAAATGAACTTTTCTTAGTAGGGAACAAAAAAAGAATAAATAAATTAAAGGAAGGTGAAGATATTTTCATGAGTCAACCACTGTTATACAGAGAATCGGGTAGTGCTACTCGCAATGCGATGGAAGATTTTTTAAAAGCAAATGAATATCCAATTACAAAGAGAATTGAATTAACTTCAAACGAGGCACTTAAACAAGCTGTAATAGCTGGACTGGGTTTTTCAATTATGCCCAAAATAGGAATCAAAAATGCTCTTGAAATGGGATTGATCGAGACCGTTGATTATCCAGGCTTACCTATAGAAACAAAGTGGAACTTAGTATGGCTAAAAAACAAAACGCTTACACCAGTGGCGCAAGCGTATATTGATTACTTATCTGATAATAAAAGTAAGATTATCGACGAGCATTTTAAATGGGTAGTAAGTTAAACTGTCATAGAAAATAACTGTGTATCAGGTTTTTTTCTATTAAGTCTTAAATCAAACGGTAGGCATATATTTCTAACAAAGGGTTTACCTTTTTCAGTAATAATAACACCGTTTTTATCCAGAATAACTAGTCCGTCGGCTTCCAATTCTTTAAGAGCTATAAGAACATCTGGAACTTCATCAAAATAATCTGAGTTTGAAGTCCAGTTAGTAGAAAATTGACACATTAATTTCAAAATATGCCTTCTTATAATCATATCTTCTTCCGTAAGGATATGACCTCTAAAAACAGGTAGTATACCTAGGTCTACTGCTTGCTTGTAGTCCTCTATGTTTTTATAATTTTGTGCAAATCCTGACCAGCTGTCACTTATTGAGGAAACACCTAGACCTATCATTAAATCTGTTTTGAAACTGTTATAACCCATGAAATTACGATGTAGTTTACCGTTATGGATAGCAGCAGCAAGAGTATCATCGGGCAGTGCATAATGATCCATGCCGACCTCTACATATCCTGCTTGTGTCAATAAGAGTTTTCCCGTTTCATACTGCGCTCTTTTAATCGTAGGATGTGGTAAATCCTCGTCCTTAAAACCACGTTGTCCATTACCTTTAATCCATGGCACGTGTGCATAACTATAAAAAGCAATGCGATCTGGTTTAAGTTCTATCGTTTTTTCAATTGTCGATATTACATCTTCTAAGGTTTGAAAAGGTAAACCGTAAATGATATCGTGTCCTACACTACTATAACCTATGTCCCTAGCCATTTGAGTAGCTTGTTGAACATTTTCAAAAGGTTGAACTCTATTTATAGCTTTTTGAACCTTGAGATTGTAATCTTGAACACCGTAACACACTCTAGAAAAACCTAAATCATGTAGAACTTTTAAGTGTTCGTATGTGGTATTGTTAGGATGTCCTTCAAAACTGAACTCTACATTATCATCCCGATATGCATTTTTAAAAATGCCGTCAATAAGTTGTTTTAGATTCTTTGGTGAGAAAAATGTTGGAGTTCCACCACCCAAATGAATTTGTTTGATTCTAGGTTTTTGCTCCATTAAATCTAAGTACAAATCAAATTCCTTTAAAACACTTTCAATATAAGGTGTTTCGACCTTATGATTTTTAGTAATTCTTTTGTTACATCCACAAAAAGTACACATGCTTTCGCAAAAAGGTAGGTGTATGTATAATGAGATGCCTGTATTTATTCCGCTTTCGCGAAAGCTTACTTTAACAGATTCCTTCCAGGACTCAACGTCAAAAGTAGTATCATCCCAATAGGGAACTGTAGGGTAACTGGTATAACGAGGACCAGCTACGTTATACTTTCTAACTAAATCCATTTCTAGAACAATAGATTAACTGCTGTAATGAGGAAGCAAATGATTAAACTTGCTATAAGTGCCTTTAATACACGTTCTGGTTTTTGAACTGTTAGAATAGAAGCATTTACGATATTACAAATCGTTACCACAAGAAATATTTGAATCATTTGTGGGACACCACTACCATTATTGAAAATGGACAATACCGCAAATCCTCCCAAACAGGTTGATGCTATAATAGCTAGTGCAGCATACATCATGAAGTGATTTTCCCAGTCGGTTTTTAAATTGTTATACAAAGTGCTCATACCTATAAATTTTAAATTTGATACAAATCTAGAACCGACTACAAGCCATAAAGGATGACTTTTGTCACCCTAAAGAGTGATAAAGTTTTCCTAATTAGTAAAACACTGATACTTTTATTATTACGCCTGTTTTATTTTGGGCATTTAAATAGTATATATTGAAATATTTCTACCTATCCGTAATACTGATAATCCTAAGTTGTTCTTCTCTTAACGCTCAAGAAAAAAAGGGAACTATTGAAGATCTTAAAGAGTTTTTTACTTTTTACCCGAATCGTAAAGCTGTAGAAAAAGATAGTAGTTTATACCTACAAAAATTTATCGCAGCACCAGTGATAAGTTATTCTCCAGAGACCAGTTTTGCTTTTGGAACAGGAGCAAAATATTTATTCAAATTTAATGGAAGTGGCGAGGAAACTAGAACCTCAAACATGCCGATCACCTTACAGTATACGTTAAACAATCAATTCTTTTTGTATTCAGGATTTGAAGTTTTTACCAATCAAGAGAAATGGGTGATTGAAGGAAATTTGTTGTTCCAGAATTACCCTAGGCTTTATTACGGTATGGGAAACAATTCACCTGAAAGTAATGAAGAACAGTATAATTATTATCAGTTTTTATTTGAGCCTATATTTCTCAAGCAAACCTCACTAAGGTATTTATTTCTAGGAGCTGGTGTAAGGTATAATGTAATCTATGATGTTGAAATAGAACCTGGAAAACTCATTGATCAAACTAGACCTAGTGGTTATGATGGTTCAACATCGGCTGGTGTAGAAGCTGCATTATTATACGATAGCCGTAGTAATATATTAAATGCTCAAGACGGATGGTATTTGGAATTTACACATGGTAAATATTTTGAAGCAGTAGGTGGTACTCATAAGTTCAATCTTACTCGTTTTGATTTAAGACATTATATTGACGTATCACCAAATAACCTTGACATTCTTGCAATACAAACAATAGGTAGATTCACGCGAGGAGATATTCCTTTTTCAGAATTTTCCTTTTTTGGTAGTAGTGAAATTATGAGAGGTTACCGTGAAGGTAGGTACGTGGACCGCGATTTACTAGCTGGTCAAATAGAGTACCGTAAAAACTTTAAAGATAGTAGGATAGGGCTAGTGGCTTTTGTAGGTGCCGGAGATGTCTATAATAATATATCTGATTTTCAGTTTGACAGCTTAAAATTTAATTATGGTGCTGGACTAAGATTCATGCTAGATAAATCAGAAAATTTAAATCTAAGATTTGACTACGGTCGTGGACAAAATGGCGCTAGTAGTTTTTACTTAAGTATTGCTGAAGCTTTTTAAGTATCCTTAATTCAAATGAAGCGGATAATCAATATCTAATAAGGATAAGAATTCATCTTTTTTTGTAACTCCATTTACCAAAGCCTTGAGCTTTGTAAATTCTTCACCATTAAAAACAAGCGTAAGATTCTTTTGTTTAGTGTGAATTGGAATGCGACGTTTTTTATTTTTCATCATCTCAGAGTTATTCCAAAACGACATAGGAATGTCATTGATATAATTTTGAAATGTTTCAAACTCATCCACAGTGAACTTAAAAATGAAATTAGAAAAAACAAGCGAATAACAATCACAACCATTGCAATAGTTAAGTTCACCAAATTGATTTTTTGTAATTAATTGAAGTTCGTGATTCATGAAAAATAATTAATCGGTTATAAACCCTTTATTTACAGTGCAAATATAATCTATTTTTAATTATTCTAAATAAAATTAGAGTGTTAAAGTTCATTTATCTTTATTTATTCTAAATGCATATTGCTGGTAATTAACAACTTATTGAATATTCTTCTTGTAAAGTGTTATATCTTTAAATAAAAATCAAAGATTATGGCAATTAGATTAGGAAATACTTGTGGAAATTGTTCAAACTTGAACGCAGATAATACATGTAAAATTCATGAAGTGGCAGTGAGCAGTAGTTACACTTGTAACAGTTTTGATATGCGTGCCGATCTTAATAATGAACACGATTGCGCACAATGTGCTAGATTCAAGTCATCTTCTTGTCCTCATCCAGAAAAGGCAAGCGCAGGAATGATGTGTGAGGCTTGGGCACCAGAAAAAGTTACTGCTTAATAGGCTTCCAACTTACTGAATATTATCCTTACGGACTGGATTAATAACAGTCAGTAAGGATTTTTTGATTTTTGTACAGTTGTTCTAGTTGGATATCAGGATTCTCTTTGTTCCATAATTCTAATAAGTCTAGAACTTCGTTTTGCATGGATAAAGATCCGCAGATCATGATTACTGCACCTTGTATTAGATCAGTAGTGATTTGTTCTTTGTGTTCAGCTACTTTATGTTGTACGTATTCTACAACTTCGTTTTCTCTAGAGTATGAAATATGATAATTAGATACTTGTTGCTTTTTATGAGCATCTTCTAGATATTCTCCATAAATGGAAAGACTCTCTATGTTTTTTCCACCCCAATATAAATCTACAGGTATGTTCGTCTTATTTTCATCCAGCATTCCTAGAAAAGGTGCTATTCCAGTTCCATTTGCTACCATAATAATTTTTGGAGCATCTTTAGGAAAATGAAAGTTGGTATTTGTTTTAATTGTGGCCATGATATCATCGTTTTTATGGCAGTTTGCTAGATAAGTGGAACACAGTCCGTGGTCGTGCTTTCTAATACTTAGGACTATTTTGTTTTGAATACGAGCTATCGAGTACTGCCGTGCCTTTGCTGTTTCATTTGCGTAAACCTCTAACAAATCTCCAGATTGATAGTCATTATAACTAGTAGGTTGTAAGCTTATGATAAAGGATTCATCCTTATTTAATGGGCTGCGATGAGTTACCTTAAATTTTTGTTTCTCAATATTGCTTTTAGGAAACTGGTCAACCTTTAGTTCCATAGGAAAACCTGATTTTTGTTGCCATAACTGCAGCCACTGCTTACAAGTTTCTTCTGGGTGGTGTTCTTCGTCTACCTCAGTGAACGGCAGGTATGGTTTCATATTCTCATCTTTTACTAGACGATTATAAACTTGTTTTCCAAACTCATTGTATTTTGGATAGATAGAAGAACCAAATCCTACTACAGACACAAATAATGATCTAGGTTGATCAATTTTTTCTAGTTTATCAAAAAACTTCCTAGCATTAGTAGGCGCATCGCCATCACCATAGGTTGCTGTAAAAATGATGAGGTGTAAGGCACGCTCGTATTGCTGGTAATGATTAAGATCACTTAAGAATACTTTTTTACCTGTCCTTAAGAGTTGTTGTGTGAACGCTTTCGCGAAAGCGTAAGTACTACCACTTTCAGACCCAACTAAAACGATATATTCACTATCCTGTGCGCTTGAAAGTTCTAGCTTGTAATTTTTCTTAGGCCTACGTTTCCAATAAATGACACATCCTGAAATAATAAAATACAGTATTCCTATACAGGATATTCCCAAGATCACAGACCACAGCGGCGATGCGCTCCCAGTATGGAAAAGGGTACTGTAATAAGAAACAAGTGCTGTAAAAGGATTTTCTACCTGATCGATGACTTCACCAGTGTGTTGTGCGACCAGAACACTTTTTTCCTTTAAATAAATTTCATAATAATCTATGGGATCACTTGAAAAAGGAAAGTTTACTTCTTTAACCTGATCAAGGGTCGTGGTCTTAAAAAAGGCTTGATTTTCAATTGTTTGTTGCAGTAATTCCTCATCGGGCGATAAACTCCAATCTAAAGATTGATTCTCAACAGGAATCAAATCAAACTGTTCCAGTGAAAGATAAACACCAGTGACAGCAATAATAAGAATAGGTATCAAAAGCCAGCGACTAAGTATTACGTGGTATTTTTTATGGAATTCCTTATCCTTTATCGAGGAAAACCATTTGCTAAATCCGCCCTGGCGCTGTGCTAATAAAAATATCCCAGATACGATTATTAAGACTAATAAAAAGGTGGAAATACCTATAAAACCTCTTCCTATTGATTTAAGGAATAGGGATCTATGTAAGTTTGTGAACCAATTGTAAATACTAGGTCGCGTTATTTCATCACCCAGAAACATGCCTGTTTTGGGATTTATGTAGCCGGTAACGCTTGTACCTTCTTTAGTTACAACATCGGCCAGTACAAGGCCTTGCGAGGTTGTAGAAAGTGTAATAAGCTCGTCGTATTCTTGGTGTAATTTATGAATAGTTTGTCCTAGGCTTATTTCACTTAAATCGATTTTATCTGGTTGTTTTAAGTCATAAAAAATCGGTTCAGTTGAAAGTACTAAACCTGTAATCGCAGCTACTACCAAAAAAAGGGAGGAAATAGCTGCGAGTACAAGGTGACTGTATCTATATATAGATGTAATCACTTATTTATTTTTGAGGCATTAATCTCACGTATCTAATCCAACCTGTACCGTCAACTTTAGATTTGAGATTACCATCAGTTAAATCTAGTTCCAAATCTACTTCATTGTAATCTTGATCCTCTACAGCAGTTTCAAAACGTAGTTTGTGATTGGAATTTATGTATTGTGTAGGTATTTCAAGCACACTAATGGAACGCTCACCGCCAGCGATAGTCTCACCAGATATGGCGTCGATATCTGGTCTATGCTTACCGTAGAATTTCCACCATGAGTCAATCTCGCTATACCATTCTGGATCCTTTCCATGAACATAAATCGTTTCTTTATATTCTCCTTCTTTATCGGTTACAGATACTACTATGTAGGCACCTTCACCGGTATAATTTTTCATTTGAATCATACATTTTACGGCCGTTTTTGAAACGGTAGAAGCAGTAAAAGATAGACAAATCAAGGCAACAAGGGCCATGTATAATATTCTCATCATTTTTTCATTAGGGTTTTAGAAAATCTAGATTAGCATTTTCGTTCATCAATAACTCGTTTTCTAGAGCTAGGTCATAAACTGTTTCATCAAATGCAGTAGTAATTTGGGTACTTGCACCTTGATCGATTAAGAATTTTAATAACTCAGGATTCTTAGTTTGCATAGCCGCGAGATGAAGCGTCGTCATACCATCCTTATCAAGATCGTTTATCTTTTCTTTGGAAACGGTACTAATAAAATTTAATAGTTTCAAGTTATCTTTTTTAACAGCTTCATGCCAGATGGTTGTTTCTGTTGAAATAGGAGTACTAAGTTCAATTCCGGCATCTGTAAGTAATTTCCATTTTTTGATGAAGTCATCATGTCTAGAGCTGTTATAACTTTGAATTAGATGGTAAACCATGGATTGACCTTCCTTGTCTACAACAAGAGCGTTAGCCTTGTTTTTAAGAAGTAAGTCAACTATACTTGCTCGATTGTAACGCACAGCATGAGTTAAAGCGCTATATCCATTCTCATCTATTATATTAATATCATTTACTTTGTCTAATAGATAATCTATAACAGTGTTATCGTTACTACGTGCAGCATTCATGAACGGCGTGATACCTTCTTTATTGGCTTGATTAATATCTACATTTTTATCTATGAAAAAATCAAATAATTTTAAATCTTTATTTCTTCCTGATAAATAATGCAGGGCATTTACTCCGTCATTATTTACAACATTAGGATCAATACCCAATTGTTCTAAATATTGATAGTCCTCTAGAGAATTTGAGTTTCCTCGTGTACCTCTTGCTGCAAATAAGAAGGCATTTCCACCATTCTCATTTTTGCTTTTATAGTCTATCCCTTTTTCAACCAATAGATTAAGAAAATCAGGATTAACCTTTTTACTAGCATAATTAAATATGTTGTTCCCATCATAATCGGTTGCGTTTAGGTCAAATCCTTTACTTATGAAGTAGGATAGGAGCTTCTCATCTTTTAAAGATGGAGCAATTAGAAGAAGAGCGTTAGCACCTTGTTTGTTAACTTGTTTAGGGCTACCACCGTTTTCAAATATAAAATCATACAAAGCCGTGTCTTGCTGTCCAGCATTCGCTGTGAAATTAAGATAGGTATAACCGTGACTGTCAATCACATCTGTATTGGCTCCATTGCTCATTAAGTATTCTAGGACTTGTAGATTCCCTTTATAACCGGCCCAAAAGATATATGTTCTTCCGTCGTGTGTAAGTTTGTTTACATCATTTCCTTCTAACGATAACAAATGAAAGATTACATCATTATCAGCTCCCGAGTTAATCGCGTATACAACAGCATCAAAGGCATTTTGATTCAATTGAGTTGCGTCGTTTCCGGCCGCGATGTCTTGTTTTACTCGTTCTAGACTAGGTTTTGAATTCCAGTAGGATCTTTCTAAAAATACATTGTTTTGGGCTATTGAAAACGAGCTTACAACAACGCATAGGATTAAGTTTAAAATTCCTTTCATTATTTAGGGTTTGAGATTATGAATGATTCAATAATAGGATCAATTTGATCTTTAGTTTTAATTTTTTCATCAAATAAATGCTTGAAAAGCACTTTATTATCTACTTTTTCATGTAAACGTAAATCCGTGTTGCGGTTGTAAACTTCGTCCCATTTAGAACGTACGGTACTCCATTTGTCGTTATTATCTTTCCACCATTGAGCCGCCGCTGCACAACGACTATCGTCTACTCTTTTGTAGGTGTTATAACCTTTTTCGGCTGCTAGTACTTGATCCTCTTGTCCTTCTTTACGTATGATCTTTAAGTTGTCTTGATCATGTACCCATCCATAATCCGTAATTTCGTGACGATTACCTCTCATAGTTACGTTGTAATCGCTACGAGCAGTATATTCTCTGCGAGGTAATGGAGCACTAGTGGTATTTTCCCAATAGCTTTTACCATCAACATGCACCCAGGTTCCTGTACCTTCATATCTAGGACTATCATCAACTTGATATACCTTTTGAGTCCATTGACCCTTTACGTCCTTTTTGTTTAATTGAATAAAATCCCATTTGTTGTCGGCGTTGTATTCATATAAATCTGTATTCTCATACAGCCAATCTTGCCTCCAATGTTTCACGATATATGGATTTGAAGGATCTCCTACTTGAAGTAAGTGTTGAATTTGGATTTTGTCTTTTTCATCAGTAACCAATTGAGCCCATTCTAGTCCTTTATCAACTTTGGTTTTTGAGGGCTTATATAGTGAATCTTGGGAATAATTAAAGGTTTCCGCAAAATTAAAAGTGACTTCAAAACAGCCACACATTTGTTTAATGGCATAAGCATCATCATTCCTTTTACTAGGAGCAGTTGCTGCAATAGAAATTAATAGAACACCAAGTATTAAAACTTTTTTCATGATTAGTACAAATTTTTTATTGCTGCAAAAATAGTTGTTTTTATTGATTCTAAATAAAAATAAAATATATATTTGCGCCTTATTAAGAATCATTCTAATTAATAATGAAGTTTAAGTTTAATGTTTTAATCGTTTTAATTCTCGCTTTCGCGAAAGCGAACTCACAACAAACAGTTGTTATTGATACAACTGAGGTAGAGTCGCTAGACGAGATTGTGGTGACCGGACAGTATAATCCACAATCAATTAAAAAATCGGTTTACAACGTGCGAGTCATTAAAGCAGAACAAATCAAACAAATAGCTGCTGTTAATGTAGCGGATTTGCTCAATTTTAATCTAAATCTTAATGTAACACCTAGTGCTTCAACAGGTAGGAGTACAGTAAGTTTTTTTGGATTAGATGCTCGTTATTTTAATGTTCTCATTGATAATGTTCCCATAGTGAGTGATAATGGTGTAGGAAGCAACATTGATCTCACGCAAATTAATCTAGACGATGTTGAACGTATAGAAATTGTTGAGGGATCTATGGGAGTTCAATATGGTGCTAATGCCGTATCGGGTGTTTTAAATATTATCACCAAAAAATCTGATAAAAACAAATGGAGAATCAATCTCTCCTTGCAAGAAGAAACGGTAAGCGACGAGTACGCATGGTTTGATGAAGGTAGGCATGTACAAGGTGCTACAATTTCACACAACATTAATGATAATTGGTATGCGAGTGTAGGAGTAACCAGAAACGATTTTGCTGGTTTTTTTAATAATAAGAAAGGGCGTGATTATTTTGAGAATGATGGTTTGCGAGGTTACGAGTGGTTACCTAAGGAACAAATTACCTCAAACGCATTGTTAGGCTATAATAATAGAAAGCACAAGTTTTTCTATAAATTTGAGTACTTTGACGAGACTATCAACTTCTTTAATTCTACAGTAAGAAGTAATTTTAATAGCCAGAATTCAACCATAAATCCATCTGCTACAGATAGGATTTATAAAACTTCAAGAATATTCAATCACCTTAATGGCTCTGGTACATTTGATTCTGGTTTAAGGTATAGTGTTTCATTATCCTATCAAGAACAAAAAAGAAGATTGAATGAATTTAACTATTTCATTCTTTCCAGAGAACGAACTGCAGAAATAGATGAAGTTAACCAATCTGGGAAATTTTTGTATTCAAAAGGTACATTAGGGAATCTTTTCAAAACGGATCGTTTTAATGCTCAGGTAGGTTATGAAATAACTTTACAAGAAGGTTTTGATAGGGAAGCTGCAGGAGAAAACATCTTAAATCCTAAAACTAGAAACATCAATGATTTTGCTGGGTTCATCTCTTCTGAAATAGGTTTAAGTGATAAGTTAACTATACGTCCTGGTATACGTTTCATTTATAACTCTCAATTTGATAACAAGGCGGTTTATGAATTAACAGCAAGACAGTTGTTTGAAAAAGGGTTTGAATTAAGAGCCAATGTAGGCACATCGTATAGGGTTCCTGATTTTACTGAGCTTTATTATTACTTTGTTGATGCTAACCATGATGTTCAAGGTAACGAGAATTTAAAACCGGAAGAAGGTTTAACTACTTTCCTAAGTTTAAAAAAGAAAACCTGGTTTGATAATTCTTTGATTAGATTAGAAAATAGTGTAAAACTAACTTACATCGATTTATCTGATCGCATTGAACTATCCATTGTAAATACGAATCCTTTACAGTACCGATATGTGAATATAGATAGTTATCGTTTTATAGGATTAACTAATACTAATTCACTTAAATTAAAGAACTGGAGTACCTCTTTAAATGCAACTGTTTTTGGTATATCTAGAGAGCTAGCAAGTGAAGATAATGCTAGTGACGACTACTTGTATCAATTCCAATTGAATGCCAGTCTTAATTATCATTACCCTAAGTGGGATGCGGTTTTCTCGCTACTTGTAAATTATAACGGAAGACAGCAAGATTTTAGGGTTACAGGTTCAGACAGTGACGGTAATTCAACTTTTTCCAAGATTGAAACAGATGCTTATTCATGGTTAGATGCATCGATAAGAAAATCCTTTTTAAGTGATCAATTAGAGGCTACAGTAGGAGCGCGTAATTTATTTGATATTACTCGTGTAGATACTAATTATACCTCTAGTGGCGGTGCACACAATACAGCAACAAATTCTATTTTACTGGGTTACGGACGATCTTTTTATTTAAAACTTTTATATAAACTTAATTTTTAAAACATGAAAAATAATCTTTTAACAGCTTTAACTATTATAAGCATTCTACTATTAGGTAGTTGTAGTGAAGACGATGAGCCTATGGGACCAATTGTAGTAACCGTAGATGGCGCTACAGTTTCTCCAAATGTAGGTGGTCCTAATATGCCCAACCAGGTCTTTTTTGATTTGAGTACCAATATCGCAACCGAGGTTAACCGAACCTCGTGGGATTTAGGATTTAGTTCTATGCAAGATAGGGTTATCATAAACGGGTCTATCCTCATGATGGCCGCTCGCTTATCTACTAACGATATGACTGCAGTAAACTCAACCAATCCTGAAGTGCAACAATTACAACCACAGGCAGAAGTAGGTAATTTCAATCCAGCGAATATGGAGTTTATCGATGCACCAGATGGGAATATATCAGGAACCGCTATAGATGCAGTCTCTTCAGTAGATTCAAACAACAACGTTTATCTAATCAATCTAGGCTATGAAGTAGGTGTAGATCAACCTAATTCTGGTTCTTCAAACTACAAAGGAGATGCTAGAGGTTGGAAGAAGATTAGAATCTTAAAAGACGGTGAGAATTATTTATTGCAATATGCTAACCTTGACGATACTACCTTTCAAACAACTACCATTAATAAAAACCCTTCCTTCCACTATACTTTTTTCAGCTTTAACACAGAATCAGTAGTGAGTGTTGAGCCACAAAAAGAAGAATGGGATTTGTGCTACACCGTATTTACAAACGAGGCTGTTTTTGGTGGACAAAGTTATGGAGCCTATGCTTATGCAGACTTTATAACCAATAACATCAAGTCGAGTGCGCGAGCTTATATGATTGATGAAGCTGAGGAAGGTATCACCTACGAGGACTTTAGTTTATTAGATGTTGTGGATAGCAATTTTGAAAATGATCAAAGAAGTATAGGTAGTACATGGAGAAACGGCGGTGGTCCTAGCGCTTCACCATCACTTATAGAAGATATTTTCTATGTCATTCACGATGCCAATGGAAACTACTACAAACTCCAATTTCTTGCACTTACAAGTCCTAGTAATGAAAGAGGATATCCTCAATTTGCTTACAAGTTATTGGAAGAATAATTTTCTTTTTCATTTAGACTCTTTAAATATTGAATTAGCTCAGTGTTTATTTTTTTAGGTAAAGCCTGTCCAGTAAATGGATGGGCTTTTTTTCAATGTAAGCAGTATGGTTATGAGATCTTAATATTATTGATTGAGTTTGCTAGTTCAATTACTTCAAAACAAAAAAACCACGACTGCTGTCGTGGTTTATCGTTTTTTTGTGGAGTCGGGCGGATTCGAACCGCCGTCCAAACAAGTGAATCAATCGCTTTCTACATGTTTAGTTTCTAATTCATTTCAGTCCTAGAGCCGGTCAGAAACTACCAAAACTAGGCTTGGCTTCAATTAAATTTCTCTACCGCATCAAAGCACTGCTGTAGATAGGTTTACTTTTACGAAGTCCCATAACCAACCGCCGCAAACCAAGGCTGTTGAGAGACTTCCTGCTTGTCTACCTAGTAGACCGAGGCGTAATCTTACTATGATTCAGATTATGCAGCTAGGGCGTAGTTATTCTCGCCGTTTAAAAAAGATGAAAAATGAGATTTACGAGCTGTTTCCCAGCGCTCGACATGCTTACCATTAATCCAGTCTCGCTGTCAAAACCAGTCGACCCCAGATTGTTTTCAAAAAACAAAACCTAAAATTAATTTAGGAGCGCAAATATATCATTTACACTCATTAATTAGCCTAAAAACTATGCCAAAAAAAAGCCCTGTCTAGATGACAGGGCTTTTGCTTTCTAGGGAGAAGAAAGCTATTCCACAAGTATCGTGTTGTCTGTACTTGTAGGATTTAAAGGACAAAAATACACATACTCTCCAGCTTCTAGTTTTGTAGGGTTAGACTGTTGGGTTTCTCCTGTTTTAACAGCTTGCGTTACATAGGCAGTTTGAATGTGATTTTTAGGGTTACTTATGTCGGCACCTTTTTTTACTAGTACAAATCCAACCTCATGACCTACATTCTCGTTTGATACATCAAAGATGTACGTACCCGGTTTAAGAGTAATTTGTTTTTGAACAAACTCTCCTTTGATTTGATCTAGTTGAACGTGAGCTACTTCCTGGGTCATCTCATCGGAATGCTTTTTCATTTTATCTTGTGCTTGCACACCATAAAAGCCTAAAAATGCGATAAGTACTACTACTAAATTTTTCATGTTTATTGTTTTATAAATTTATAAGACAAAGATCCAGATAGACCTTCCTATATAATTGGAACATATTTCCGTCTTTATGGTGTTTATTTCCCATTTTAAATTGATTGCGATTAATTATCTTGCTACTTTATAATCTACCTTATGAAATTTGCCATTATTAGAGAAAGAAAAAATACGCCAGATCGCCGCGTAGTTTTTTCTCCACAACAATTACATGTTCTTGATCACGCTTTCGCGAAAGCGGAATTCCTAGTAGAATCATCACCAATAAGAATTTTTGACGATGCAGCCTATACTCGCGAGGGAATTACTGTAACCGATGATGTTACCGATGCCGATGTGATGATAGGAGTAAAGGAAGTACCGGTTGAAAATTTAATACCTGGAAAAAAATACTTTTTCTTTTCTCACACGATAAAAAAGCAGCCCTATAACCGAAAGTTGTTGCAAGCCATTCTAGATAAAAAAATAGAACTGTATGACCATGAAACCATAGTCGCAAAAAACGGAGGTAGGTTAATAGGTTTTGGAAGATATGCTGGTATAGTAGGTGCATACAATGGCTTTAGAGCATTAGGTTTAAGAGACGGAAGTTTTGAATTGCCCAAAGTAGAATCACTTCCTGATTACAAGGCTCTTAAAAAAGAACTAGCACGCATAAAATGCAATCTACCACCTATACATATTGTAATGACAGGAAGTGGTAAAGTGGCAGGTGGAATTAGAGAAATCCTAGAGGAACTTAAAATTCATGAAGTAAAACCCAAGGAATACTTACAATTGGGTCAATTCAAAAGTGTGCAAACCTTGTTTACCCAACTGGATGTGACGGATTATTACATGCGTAAAGATGGATATAAACCTACTAGAACCGAGTGTTATAACAATCCTGAATTATTGAAAAGTGATTTTATGAAGTATGCTAGGGTAACCGACATGCTTATTACAGGTCATTTTTATGGAAACGGTGCTCCTTACTTTTTTACAAGAGAAGATATGAGAAATGAAGATTTTAATATCAACCTTGTAGCCGATGTAAGTTGCGATATTGATGGTCCTATTGCTTGTACAATTAGACCTAGCACTATTGCACAACCTATTTATGGTTATGACCCACAAACTGAAAAGGAAGTAGATTATAAGAAAGAGGGCGCTATAACTGTAATGGCGGTAGATAATCTACCTTGTGAATTACCCAAGGATGCAAGTGAAGGTTTTGGTGAAATGTTCTCTAAGTATGTGATTCCTGCTTTTTTTAATGAGGATAAAGATGGAGTATTGCAACGTGCAAAAATTACTACTAGTGATGGTCAATTGACAGAGCGCTTTGCCTACTTACAAGATTATGTAGACGGTAAAGAGTAATAACTTTTGTAACCTTAGACTATAAAAAAGCCGTTCCTATCAAATAGGAACGGCTTTATATTTTAAGTAGCTAATTACCAGCCACCAGAGGCACCACCACCACCGAAGCTTCCACCGCCAAATCCACCACCGAATCCGCCGCCAAAACCACCGGAAGATCCACCACCAAAACTACCACCAGAATATGAGCCACGTCCCATATTACTTAAAATAATGACATCTAATAAGGAAGTGCCGCCACCACGATTACTGCCATTATTTCCTTTGCGGCTGCTTAATATAATAATGAATAATATAAAAGCTAGTACGATAAAGAATGACCATGGAAAAGGCGCTTTGTTTAAATCTCTGTCTTCTACAAATTCACCATTTAAATATTTAAAAATGGCATCGGTGGCTTGATCCAGTCCTTGATAATAATTACCTCTTTTGAAGTTGGGTACTATAATTCGATTAATAATACGTTCACTTTCTAGGTCTGTCATGCGGTATTCAATGCCGCGTCCTGTATTAATATCAATTTTACGATCGCCATAAGCCATCAGGATAAAAATCCCATTGTCTTTATCTTTTTGTCCTACCTGCCATTTTTCACCCCAGCGAGCTCCTAGTAAAGAGATGTCTTCTCCATTTGTGCTCTCTACAATTGCAATTACAATTTGTGTGCTTGTTGTATCGGCATAGTTGATCAATTTGCGGTCTAGCGCTGTGAACTCCTGCTTGTTGAGTATTTTATAATAATCGTAAACAGCTCGTTGTTCTTTTACTACTGGTTTTTCTGGGATATTAAATTGAGCCTGTAGAAGAACAGGGAATAATACCAATAAGTAAAGTATCCTCTTCATCAAATCGTTCCTTTTGATATTTCGTCACTCAACTCATTGGTATCGTCCACATCCCATGGAAAATATTGTGCTAGTTCCTTACCTATAAGCTCTATACCTTTTATGATTCCTGTTGAGAATTCGCTTTCGCGAAAGCGTGATGCCATCACATCCTTTATTTGATCCCAAAGGTTGCTGGGTACTTTATTATCGATACCCTTATCGCCGATGATGGAGAACTTGTGAGAATCTACAGCAAGATAAATAAGTACGCCATTTTCTTCTTTGGTGTTATCCATTTTGAGTAAATGAAATACTTCTTGAGCCCTGGATATAGCATTTTCACAGGTACTCTCAAGATGTACTCTTATTTCTCCACTGGTTTTATTTTCTGCTCGTCTTATCGCAGCAATAATCTCTTTCTCTTCTTGTGCGGTAAGAAATTCCTCAACGTGGTTGTCCATATTATTCGCCAAATAAGCCTTCTACATCAGGAGCATTTTCTGCACCTTCATCTGCTTGATAATAAGGAGAAGCATCAAAATTAAAGATACCGGCAAGCAGGTTTCCTGGGAAACGTTTGATGCGAGCGTTGTATTGTTTTACAGCACCGTTATAATTGTTACGTTCCACATTAATGCGGTTCTCTGTACGTTCTAATTCATTAATAAGTTCTTTAAACTGCTCGTTTGATTTAAGATCTGGATAATTTTCATAGGTTGCTAATAATCTACCTAAACCTGAACTTACTTGACTTTGTACCTTGGAGAACGCTTGAATTTGTTCACTAGATAAGTTGTCGGCATCTACTTTTATTGAAGTGGCCGCTGCACGAGCTTCAATCACACCGATCAATGTTTCTTGTTCAAATTCGGCATATTTTTTTGCAGTAGCTACGATATTTGGAATTAGGTCATTCCTACGTTGATAACTACTTTCAACATTTGCCCACGCGCCAGAAACGCCTTCGCTTAAATTAATAGTACCATTGTACCAACTGCCTGCCCAAATTGCCATAACGACAACTAAGCCTACAAGACTAATTAAACCTATGCCCAAACAGCCTAAAGATCCTTTTTTCATATTGATTGAATAAATATTAAAGTAAAGTTACGATAACTGTTTTAAGTGCTCAAATGTTTGAGAAGTTAGTTAATTTTGCAAGCTTATTCTAAATAATAGATGATACCAATTTTTCTCCCATTTATAGCTGTAGTATTGGGGTTTTTTGCTGCTATGGCATTAAAAAACATCAATTCTAATAGTATTAAACTGGTACTTGCATTTTCAGGAGCTTTTTTATTGAGCACTACGGTGCATGAATTCTTACCAGAGGTGTTTGAAGATGGAAGTCGCTATGGTGTATACATTGTAATAGGAGTTTTTATTCAAATTATTCTAGAATTTTTTTCAAAAGGAGCCGAGCATGGTCACTTACACATAAATAAAGAAGTTCCTAGTTTTCCTACCGCATTGTTTGTGAGTTTATGTATACATGCTTTCTTAGAAGGTATTCCTTTGAATGCTAGTCAAAGTATGGTGTATGGAATTGCTGTACACAAGATTCCTATTGCTTTTATTTTTTCGAGCTTTTTATTACAACAAGGATATGGCGTATTTAAATCAGCATTGCTAGTATTTATTTTTGCCTTAATGTCACCGCTAGGAACGCTTCTTAATGAATATATCTTATTTGACGATGAATTAGTCACTATCATTAAGGCCATAGTCGCAGGTATTGTTTTACATGTTTCTACTACCTTAATTCTTGAAGCAAGTGAAGCTCATAAATTTAATCTTGCAAAAATGTTGGTAATGATTGTAGGAGCCGCAATGGGATTGTTGTTATAATCAATAGAACTGAAAACTGTATTTTTATTGTCACATCACTCGCGAACAGTGTTGTTCTACTGTAACGAAAACCATTTTGAGTCATGAGATTATTGAAATTCTTATTTGTTGTATCCCTGCTTTGGAATTGTTATTCGTGTTATAGTTATCGCGTGCTTCCTACTCATTATGAAGAATACGGGAAGGAGATTACAACTATTGACGCTTTTGTAATAGGAGACTCATTGAAGCAGGAACTAAAAATAATAAAGGCCTCAGGACTTTTTAATGTAATGTCAGATAGTACTGAAGCTAATGTGGTTCTAAAATTGTATCCACTTAAGAGAACTCCAGTATGCGGTCAACCTTTGACTTTATCCATGATTACCTTGGGCCAAGTGCCTGTATATATGCCAGATTATTATCAATTTAAGTTTGATGAAATAAGGAACAATGAGGTTACTGAAAAGGAATTTACCCTACAAATCACTCAGCGAGTATGGTTTTGGGACATGTTTGTTTTCAATAAAAAATTTGATGAGAAGGCTGGCTTATTATTGAAAAAAGAATACTACCAGAATCAATAGGGACTACTATTGAAATTGATTTTATTTTTTCCAGCATATCATCATACGCCAATTCCCATTATAATCCTTAATCATCTTTGAATCAAACCCTAGTGAACTAGCTAGTTCGTTCATTTCATTTGAAAGATATTGATTAATTTCAAAGTAAACGCGACCTTTTTCTGTAAGTCCATGAAGGGCAAGTTCTAAAATTTTTCTATAGAAAAGTAACGGATTTTCATTTTCCACAAACAATGCGAGATGAGGTTCATATAATAATACATTATTATGGATTTCCTGTTTCTCAACATTCCGTACATAGGGTGGATTACTTACGATGACATCAAATTTGTCAGGTAAATCCGTAGTGGTTAAAATAGATTGTTCTATAAAATGTACCTGAACTTTTAAGTTGGTGGCATTTTGTTTTGCGATTGATAAAGCTTCCTTAGAAACATCCAATAAGGTGACATCACTTGAGATCAGTTCTTTTTTAAGACTTATACCTATACAACCCGTTCCAGTGCCTATATCTATAATTTTTAAAGAAGACTCGTTATTTAAATCATTCACGATGAGCTGCACGAGCTCTTCAGTTTCTGGTCTTGGAATTAAAGTGTTTTCAGTTACCTTAAACTGCCTGCCATAGAAATGTGCTACACCAGTAATATATTGAACAGGAATATCCTGCTTTAACTTTTCAAGCGCTGTAATTAAAGTGCCTTCTTGATTTTTGGTCAGTGGCTCTTGTGATTTTAGTAATATATCAGACCTAGAAAAATCTAATAAATCCTCACAACATATTTTAAAAATGGAATCAATTTCAAAGTCAGGATAATTATTTGACAATGCAATTCTAAATTCGTTTTTTACCTCCTGTAGGTTCATGGTATCCTTATTTACCAGTTCCTTTAAATTGCTGGTCTTTACTAGCAAACAATACGTTGAATGTAGTAAGGCTACCGTAAATACGAGTAATATATTGCTGTAGGTCTATTTTAAGTTGATCGTCTAATTCCTTTGAACTATTAATCTTTTGTTCCATAACACGCAGTCTATCTCTTAACATTACTATTTTATGCCAAAATTTATCGATAGGGATCTCCTTTGATTGTAAATCGGTGTCTTTAGGTTCTAATATCAATTTTCCACCTTTGAACTTATCTGCAAGCGGTACAATTTGACTGGTATCGCTGTAACGTTCAAGAATATATCTTAGTGATTTTTCAACTTCATAAAAACTAACTGTATCAACATCATCTTCACAGGCTTCGATGACTTCAAAATCATCATCTATATCAATAGTTTCAATTCCAGACTTTTGAAAGCTTACCCAATAATGTTTTGAAGTAACATTGGTTACCACACCAAAACCTAATTCATCATGTTCAATTCTAGAGCCTATTCCTAATAATTTCATAAGTAAAAGATATACGTTTAATTTTGCCTGTAAATTGCGCAAAAAATAAGTACTATGAAAAAAATATTGAAGTTTTTATTGAAAGGTTTTATAGGTGTTGTTGCATTATTACTTATTGTTTTTATAGTATTGAAACTTACGTTTAATGAAGAGGTGCCAGAAGGAACCACAGGAAAACCTGCCGATGAATTGGCCATGAAAATGCTGGATGCAATTAATCACAAAGAATTTACTCAAGCTAGTGAATTACATTGGACATTTAGAGGAGTTAATAGATATCGATGGAAATTACAGCAAAATCTAGTTGACGTTTATTGGGATGATTATAGGGTTGCGTATCAAACCAGGTATCCGCAAAGTAGCTTTGCATTTAAAAACGAAGTAAAACTAGAAGGAAAGGAAAGAGAAGAAGCTATAGCCTATGCTGAAAAAAACTTTAATAACGATAGCTTTTGGATGGTAGCGCCTCATAAACTATTTGATGCTGGTGTAAAGCGCTCTGTCGTACAAGTTGATGATAAAGAACAATTATTAGTACAATATTCTAGTGGAGGATCAACGCCAGGCGATGCTTATCTCTGGGAATTGGATGAAAATTACCAACCAGTAGCTTTTAAAATGTGGGTAAGTATAATACCTCTAGATGGAATAAGAGCTACATGGCAAGACTGGGAAATGACAGATGGTGGTTTTCCGCTTTCGCGAAAGCGTAGTCTCTACGGTATTGAAATACCTATAACTCAGGTTAAAGTTGTTCCTTAATCCTTAATAATTCATTCATTTCTTTTTCGGCGATTTGGATGTTTCTATAATCGGCCGATATTCGATTGTATTTAACAGTGAACAGCAACAACGTTTTAACCGCGAGAGAATAAAGAAGAACAATGCCAGCGTCATAATCTTCAAAAAGGAAGAATGTAATTATAAAAATAATTCCTGTCGCAATCGCGCCTATTAAACTACTACGAGTATAAAGTCCCATGGTAATCATAAGGGCAATAAAAAACTCAATCATAGGAACAATCGGGATAAATAATTGCAGCACGGTACTCATGGAGTCTTCACCTAAATATGCTTCTGTGTCTTTAAGATATTGGTTGAAATGAATAATATGATCTAGGGCATGAAAAAGAAGATACAGTCCTAAACCAATACGTAAAATGGTATACAAATAAACTGGAAAATCATTTTTACCGTGGTAGGTCATAGGGGAATTTTTGATAAAATTAAAAGTAAAATTTACTTTAGTTTTAAAACTATATTTTTTTAGATAAAGCCTATTATTATTAGGATGAACGCCTACATTTAATCGAGCGATTTGTGATAAATGTCAAGTTTTTTCACTTATGTTTACTAGATGTAATAAGAATAGAGGCAAAGACTTAACAAGATTTAAACTTAGTTTGAAATAAATTTTAGAGCGGTTTAGGTAACTTCGCGAGATTGACTAAAATTATGGGATATTCAGACGAGATTATTGAAGTAAAAGGAGCTCGAGTTCACAATTTAAAAAACATTGATGTTAACATTCCTAGAGAAAAACTAGTAGTTATTACAGGATTATCAGGTTCTGGAAAATCTTCCCTTGCATTTGACACCATCTATGCCGAAGGTCAAAGACGTTATATTGAAACATTCAGTGCCTATGCCAGGCAATTTTTAGGAGGATTAGAACGACCAGATGTGGATAAAATTGATGGTCTATCACCTGTCATAGCCATTGAACAAAAGACGACTTCAAAAAGCCCACGAAGTACAGTAGGAACGATTACCGAAATTTATGATTTCTTACGCTTGCTCTATGCTAGGGCGAGTGATGCATATTCCTATAACACCGGTAAAAAAATGGTTAGTTATAGCGATGAACAAATCAGGGATTTAATTATTAAGGATTATAAGGACAAACGTATAAACATTCTCGCACCAGTTGTGCGAGCTCGAAAAGGTCACTACAGGGAATTATTTGAACAAATTGCAAAACAAGGATTTGTAAAGGTGCGCACCGATGGTGAAATCGTGGACATAACCAAAGGAATGAAACTAGATCGTTACAAAACTCATGATATTGAAATTGTAATAGACCGCATTCAAGTAGGTGATACAGAACAGGATATTAAACGACTAGATGAGGCTATACGCACAGCTATGTACCATGGAAACGACATTACTATGGTAGTGGCTCATGGAGATAAGGAAGGACGTTTTTTTTCTAGATCACTCATGTGTCCTGAAACTGGTATCTCATATCCAGAGCCAGAACCCAATAACTTCTCTTTTAATTCGCCTAAGGGAGCTTGTCCTACCTGTAACGGTATAGGAACCCTGTATAAGGTTAATGAAGAAAAAATTATTCCCAATCCTAGTCTAAGTATTTCAAAAGGTGGACTAGCTCCTTATCCAGACAATAAGAAGAATTGGATATTTAAACAACTTGAACTTATTGCTAAAAAGTTTGACTTTAAACTTACTGATCCTATTGAGAAACTACCCAAGGAGGCTGTACAAATGATCCTGTATGGCGGCAATGAAAGTCTCGAAGTAAATTCAAAAACACTTGGAGTTTCTCGTAAATACAAGATTGATTTTGAAGGTCTTGCTAATTTTATAGAAGCAACTTATAACAATAACGATAGTGCTGGTTTACAACGATGGGCCAAAGGTTTTATGGATAAAGTAACCTGTCCTACCTGTGAAGGAACACGTTTAAGAAAAGAGTCGCTTTACTTTAGAGTAAATGAAAAATCCATTGCCGATCTGGCAAACATGGATATCGCATTACTGGTAGATTGGTTTGATGATTTAGAGAGTTCGCTTTCGCGAAAGCAAAAACAAATAGCCACTGAATTACTTAAAGAAATTAAAGAAAGATTACAATTTTTACTCGACGTTGGGCTAGACTATTTAAGCTTAAATAGGAGCGCAAAAACATTATCAGGAGGCGAGGCACAACGCATACGACTAGCGACGCAAATAGGTTCACAATTAGTAGGTGTTTTATACATTCTAGACGAGCCTAGTATAGGTTTACATCAGCGAGATAATGAAAAATTAATCAATTCCTTAGAATCACTACGAGATACCGGTAACAGCGTGATAGTCGTGGAGCATGATAAAGATATGATTGAACGTGCCGATCATGTAATAGACATAGGTCCTAGAGCTGGAAAATACGGTGGATCAATAATTAGTCAAGGCAGTCCAAAAGATATTCTTAAATACGATACACTTACTGCACAATATTTAAGCGGTACCAAAGAAATTGAAATACCCCAAACGCGTCGTAAAGGAACTGGTGAAAAATTGGTATTGAAAGGTTGTACAGGTAATAACCTTAAAAATATTTCAGTTGACTTTCCATTAGGCAAAATGATCGTAGTGACGGGAGTTTCTGGAAGTGGAAAATCTACTTTGATTAATGAAACTTTGTATCCGATCTTAAACGCACATTTTTTCAATGGTGTAAAAGTGCCAATGCCTTATAAAAGTATCAAAGGACTTGAACACATTGATAAGGTCATAGATATCAATCAAAGTCCAATTGGTAGAACGCCGCGATCTAATCCAGCTACTTATACTAAAACCTTTGATGAAATAAGATCGCTATTTGCCAAGACTCCTGAAGCGCAAATAAGAGGTTACAAACCAGGTCGTTTTAGTTTTAATGTTGCTGGTGGACGATGTGAGACCTGTAAAGGTGGTGGATTACGAGTAATAGAAATGAACTTTTTACCAGATGTTTATGTGAACTGTGAGACCTGCAACGGAAAACGATTTAACAGAGAAACTCTTGAAATACGCTATAAAGGAAAATCTATAAGCGATGTACTTGAGATGACAATAAATGAGGCAACAGATTTCTTTGAATCTATTCCAAAAATATATCGCAAGTTAAAAACAATTAAAGATGTTGGGTTAGGTTATATAACATTGGGACAACAATCTACGACATTATCTGGTGGTGAGGCGCAACGAATAAAACTGGCTACCGAATTATCAAAAAGAGACACCGGTAATACCTTTTACATTTTAGATGAACCTACTACAGGATTACATTTTGAGGATATAAGAGTACTCATGGATGTGCTGAATAAGTTGGTGGATAAAGGAAATACAGTACTTATTATTGAACATAATATGGATGTTATTAAAATCGCAGATCACCTTATAGATATAGGTCCAGAAGGTGGTCGTGGTGGTGGAGAAGTAGTTACAAAGGGTACTCCTGAACAAGTATCAAAACACAAAACCAGCCATACAGCTAGATTCTTAAAAAAGGAATTATAACTCTTTTAAGAGATCCTTTAGTTAATTTATGACTAACTTCTTAGCTAGATTATAAACTCTAGTTAAGTAGTCTTAAAAGCCCTTGTTTAAAGGACTTTTGTGGTTAATTTCACTATATGGAAAGAATATTAGTAGCAGGTGCAACAGGTACCACAGGAAAACAAGTTATTGAATTATTAAAAAACGATCAATATTTTGAACCAGTAGCAATGGTGCGCAAGCCTGAACAGGTAGATCAGTTTAAAACTAACGGGATTGAAACTGTTTTGGGTGATTTAACTAATGATTTAAGTCATACAACAAACAACATAGATAAGGTGATTTTTGCAGCAGGATCAAAAGGAAAGAATGTTGAAGAAGTTGATAAAAATGGCGCGATTAAATTAATTGACGAAAGTCAAAATGCAACGGTAAAGAAATTTGTGATGCTAAGTTCTATGGGAGCAGACAACCCAGAGCAGGCTTCAGATTTACAAGAGTATCTAAAAGCTAAACAAGCCGCAGATAATTATTTAAAAAATTCAAATTTAAATTACTCAATAGTGAGACCAGGCTCATTAACCGATGATAATTCTAACAATAAAATAGAATTGCAATCCAAGTTAAATAAGCATGGAGAAATTCCAAGAGCTGATGTAGCAAAGGTCTTAGTAAAAGCATTACACGATGATGTAGCAAATAAAGAAACTTTTGAAATAATTAAAGGGGAAACATTAATTACAGATGCGCTAGAACCAGTACAACAATAATATCTCGATAATTGATTTAAACACCCTGAAAATGCAATCATTTTCAGGGTGTTTTTTTATATCTGAATTTTTAATATTTGCCTTTGTCCTTCAACGAAATATTGGAGAATATAAATCCCTGCCGAATATTTTTTTAGGTTAATATTCTCTTGAGACTTTTCTGTAATCCATTCTTGAGCAAATTGACCATTTACATGATACAATCGCAATTGGATTTCAGCTTTTGTGGTGTTGGTTACTAATAAATCTTTGGTTGCTTGGTTATAGCTTACTTGAATGGGCGTTTTTAAACTATTATGTGATAACGTTGTGAAATTAATGCAGTCACTTTCTTCCGTACAGCCTGACTTCGTAATACTAACTTTATAAATACCATCTGTGGTAGGAGTATAGGAGTGACTGGTAGCACCCGAAATTGATAAATTTGTGGAACAATCAATCCACCTATAAGTTGCTGTTGGATCATTTGTAACAGTAAGTGACGAACCTGTGTTTTGAATACTTGAGTCTATGTAATTAAGTCCTGCTTTTGCGGCCATATAAGCGGTACATAGTTTTATGATGTCGGTGCAGTAAGACATATCTAGATTATTAAATCTATCTCTAGTGGTATGGTATTGATTGTTTTGATCGTTCATAGACCATGCTTCACCGATTAGTAAGGCAGTATAATTTTCATCCCAAAATACCTTGTGATCGCTCAAAGGTGTTCCTGGATTAATGACATTGGCGTTTAAATTCCAATTTGTTCCATATTGGTTTAACATTTGTACGATATCATCTTTCATAGCTAGGCTGTT
This sequence comes from Nonlabens sp. SY33080, assembly GCF_011784885.1. Lineage (NCBI taxonomy): Bacteria > Pseudomonadati > Bacteroidota > Flavobacteriia > Flavobacteriales > Flavobacteriaceae > Nonlabens > Nonlabens sp. SY33080. Next base: position 1,139,423 of record NZ_CP050461.1, on the reverse strand, counting down.
AGCGACATCTCTCACGTCAATATCAAAATCATTATCACCATCACCATCGTATCCTATCATATCTAGATTGAGTACTGCTTTTATATTATCATTTCTGGCTCTTGCTGCTTGTGCATAATTACGTGCTCCTATTAAACCTTGTTCCTCCTCATCCCAAAATGCATATACAATCGTGTTATCCGTACACTGCTGGCTTAATAATTCTGCGATTTCTAAAACAGCGATAGTTCCAGTAGCATTATCGTCTACGCAGTAGTTAGTAACTGTATCATAATGAGCACATATTATATAAATGTCGTTGGGATTAGTAAGACCAGTTTGCGTTGCTATAATGTTAGTTCCTCTAGTGCTGTAATTTATAGTAGTAACATTCAGGTGGGGCAGGGCATTCAATCTTTCAACAAGATAGTCTTTTGCAATATCGTTTTGATTGCTCTCGCGATTAATTATGATTTGCGCATTACCATTTACCGTAGTAGATACTTCACCTGCAAATTCTTGAAGTCGGGTAGTAATTCTATTGGTATCAACTTGATCAATGATGTGTTGAACATTTTGTGATAAGGAAATCCCAGAGCTTATTAAGAATAAGAGAAAAAAAATACGCATATCACAAAGATAAGTTAGCCAATATAAAAAAAGCCATCTCTAGAAGAGATGGCTTTGTGTAATAAAATGGAGAAATGATTACATCATTCCGCCCATTCCTCCTGGCATTCCACCTGGCATTCCAGCGCCACCAGCAGGTGCATCTTCTTTAATTTCTACTAGCGCACATTCTGTTGTAAGAATCATACCACTAACCGATGCAGCATTTTCAAGAGCTACACGCGTTACTTTCTTAGGGTCAATGATACCAGCTTTAAGCATATCAACATATTGATCATTTTTAGCATCATAACCTTGAGCTCCTTTAGATTCAAGAATCTTAGAAACTACAACGCTACCTTCACCACCTGCATTTTCAACGATAGTTCTTAATGGAGCCTCTATAGCTCTAGCTACTATTGAAATACCAGTTTCTTCATCTGTATTAGCGCCTTTAAGCTTAGATAGAACTGATTTAGCTCTTACTAGGGCAACACCACCACCAGCAACAATACCTTCTTCAACAGCTGCTCTTGTTGCATGTAATGCATCATCAACGCGATCTTTCTTCTCCTTCATTTCAACCTCACTTGCAGCACCTACATAAAGTACAGCAACACCACCAGCAAGTTTAGCTAGACGTTCTTGAAGTTTTTCTTTATCATAGTCAGAAGTCGTGTTCTCGATTTGAGATTTAATTTGACCTACACGAGCTTTAATAGCTTCATTATCACCGTTACCATTAACAATTGTAGTGTTATCTTTATCAATATCCACTTTTTCTGCTGTTCCTAGCATGTCAATAGTAGCATTCTCAAGAGTAAATCCTCTTTCCTCGCTAATCACAGTTCCACCTGTTAAGATAGCGATGTCCTCTAGCATAGCTTTACGACGATCACCAAAACCTGGTGCTTTAACTGCAGCTATTTTAAGAGCTCCTCTTAGCTTGTTTACAACTAGGGTAGCAAGTGCTTCACCATCAACATCTTCTGCGATGATAAGTAAAGGTTTTCCAGTTTGAGCTACAGGCTCTAATACTGGCATTAAATCCTTCATGGTAGAAATCTTCTTGTCAAAAAGAAGAATGTAAGGATTCTCTAATTCAGTGGTCATTTTTTCTGAATTAGTTACAAAGTATGGAGATAAGTAACCACGATCAAACTGCATACCTTCAACTACGTCTACATAAGTATCGGTTCCTTTTGCCTCTTCTACTGTGATTACACCTTCTTTTCCTACTTTGCCAAATGCAGTAGCGATTAATTCACCTACAACATCATCATTATTAGCACTGATCGAGGCAACTTGTTTTATTTTATCACCACTATCATCAACTTTCTCTGATTGTTTGTCTAGATCTTTAGTAATCGCCTCAACTGCTTTATCGATACCGCGTTTAAGATCCATAGGATTTGCACCAGCAGCCACATTTTTAAGGCCTTCTTTTACGATAGCTTGTGCAAGTACGGTTGCAGTAGTAGTACCATCACCAGCTAGATCGTTGGTTTTTGATGCTACCTCTTTAACCATTTGAGCACCCATGTTTTCCAGCTCATTTTCTAGCTCGATTTCTTTAGCTACACTTACACCATCTTTAGTTACGACTGGCGCTCCAAATGATTTTCCTATTACTACGTTACGACCCTTTGGTCCTAATGTTACTTTAACAGCATTAGCAAGTGCATCTACACCACGCTTAATACCATCTCTAGCTTCTAAATCAAATTTTATGTCTTTTGCCATGATTGTTTTTTTTGAATTTACGCTTTCGCGAAAGCGTACTTAATTAAAAATTAAATTGAAAGGTTAGATTAAACGATTGCAAGGATGTCGTCCTCTCTCATCATAAGGTAATCAGTACCTTCTAATTTTAGTTCGGTACCGCTATACTTACCGTAAAGAACTGTATCACCTACTTTTACAGTCATCTCATGATCTTTCTTACCATTTCCTACAGCTACTACTTTACCTTGTTGAGGTTTTTCCTTTGCTGTGTCTGGAATGTACAGACCACTTGCTGTTTTTTGTTCAGCCTCCATAGGCTCAATTAAAACTCTGTCTGATAAAGGTTGAATATTTAATCCCATTTTTAAAATGAATTTTTAGTTGTTTTTATGCCTGCCTATATTCTAATAATGTGCCATTTTGTGGTTACTGACAAAATGCCGTAAATAAAAAAATCCAGCTCGTGGAGCTGGATTTTTTGTCAGTTAAAAGAACTGTTTATTCGTTCGTGTCAGTTTCTTGTGTTGTTGCATCACCAGAATCTGATGGTAAAGCAGGAGTTTCTACTTGAGCATCAGGATCGGCAACTTTAATAGTTGACGTACTAGAGCCTTGAAGTTTTGCAGTACTAGCTAATAAAATAAGTACTAGAAGTAACGTTGATAAAACCCAAGTACTGCGGTCTAGGAAATTTCCTGTTTTTTGTACACCACCTAACTGCTGTGTTCCACCGCCGCCAAAGCTTTGTGAAAGTCCACCACCTTTAGGATTTTGAACCATAATTACTACGATAAGTAAAAAGGCAACTAAAATGATAAGACCTGCAAAAATGTAATATGTTGTCATTATGGATTACTTTGTAAATTCTTTATTTCTTGAATTTGGTCTGCAAAGAAACTACTTTTTTCTGGATACTGCAATTTTAAAATTTCATATGCTTTAATTGCTTTCTTATAGTTTTTTTGCGCAAGATAAACTTTGGCTAGAGTTTCAGTCATGAATTGCTCTGGAGCCATATTTTGATCTGCCAGATTTTGAATTTTAGTTTCACTGGCTACTGGTTTAATTTTCTTAGGTTTGGTTTTAAGAAACTTATCAATAATATCCATGGAACGTTGATGAGATTCCTCAACGCTATAACTATTTTCACTTGAAGCGTCTTGGATATCATCTGTTTCTTTAGCAACTGATTTCTCATCACTTCTTTTGATGGGAGAGAGCGATGTGAGCTTGAGCCATTCACTAAAGCTGTAAGCATCACTTTGTTCAAAATTCAGTGTTTGATCAGTATCCTTTTTAACAAATAAGTCATCATCTGTTACATTGGTAAAATCGCTGTTTTCATTAAAATCTTCTTGAACAACGTTAAACTCTTCTACTTCAATTTCTAACGAATTAAGCTGCTCTTGTTGCCTTTTGATCTCAGTACTTATTCTATTTTGAATAAAACTTTTGGAAGTAATATAATCAAAAAGAACAGCGCGGTCCGAGGTATGCGCGGCCGTTCTTTGAAGTTCCTGATTGTATGAAGGGCTATTTTCTAATTTTAAACCTTTAAGAAATACAGATCTTAAACTTTGAAAGTACGGGTACTTTTCTAGTGTAGTTTGAATGTCTCCTAAATCGTTTAATGAAAGCTCGTCAGGAGTGGCAATCAAAGTATGTAAACGATCCTTGGTTACCATGAAGTAAGTGTTTCATTCACGATATCTTGTGTGATCTGTGTAAATATCACATCGAGAGCTTCATCTAAAGCACTACCATTAAGTAAAACATTTGCAGGGTAGTCATAGAAGAAGCTAAATTTTTTCTCAAAGCTTTGCTCTTCATCCTTGGTGTTAGTAAATCTTACATTTACTTCTATAGTTAGCCTATTTTGACTCGCAGTATTGTTTGCGGTTGCAGTCATAGGAGCGATGTAGTACCTGGTGATTTCACCTTGGTAAATGTAGTCACCACCGCTGTTGACAATACTTAACCTTGTTTGATCCTGAATTAAATCTTGTAAATTAAGCGTGAAAGTACGCTCGATACCAGGTTCAATAGGGTCCAGGTTACCAAAAAAATCTACCTGAAAAGTGTTGACATTATCAGGAATGGAAGTTTGATTGAACCCATATTTAATACCGCAGCTGGTAACCAAGAGAAGGGTTACTACTAAAAAGGTTATTTTCTTAAAGGTCATACTGCTTAATTTTTCGGTATAAGGTGCGTTCTGAAATTCCTAAATCTTCTGCGGCTGCTTTGCGTTTTCCCTTGTGACGTTCAAGAGATTTTTTAATTAATTCAATTTCCTTTTCCTCTAAGCTTAAAGATTCTTCTTCTTCAATTTCTTGAGCAAAATCATACCTGTCTGATACAGATGAAGCTATGGAAGATTGAGGTTGATATTCTACAGGTAATTTATCCTCATGAAAAGAATCTTCATTGGTTATTTCATAGGCATTATCAATAACTTCTTCATAGTCTGTACTAGAATCATTATTGTTGCCATAAATGCGTTGAATTAAACCAGAATTCTCTTCTGACACATCTTTCATGTTACCGCTAGCCATCAAATCGTGAGTGAGCTTTTTAAGATCATTTAAATCATTTTTCATATCAAACAGCACTTTGTAAAGTATTTCACGCTCGTTTGCAAAATCACTGTCGGCTTTTTTGTTTTCTCCTACCACGGCAGGTAAATGAGTCCCAGTGTCTGGTAGATAATTACGTAAGGTAGCTACATTGATATTACGTTCCTGTTCAAGAACGCTTATTTGCTCGGCAATGTTGCGTAATTGTCTGATATTTCCACTCCACCTGTAATTGGTTAATAAGCGTACTGCGTCCTCATCTAATCTGATAGTTGGCATTTTGTACTTGGTGGCAAAATCACTAGCAAATTTTCTAAATAACAAATGAATATCACCTTTACGCTCGCGTAATGGTGGTAAGTGAATTTCTACTGTACTTAATCGGTAATACAGATCTTCTCTGAATTTCCCTTTCTCGATAGCTTCAAACATTTTGACGTTTGTGGCTGCTACAATCCTAACATCAGTCTTTTGAACTTTTGAGGATCCTACTTTTAGAAACTCACCATTTTCTAGAACTCGCAACAATCTTACTTGTGTAGGTAGTGGTAATTCACCTACTTCATCTAAGAATATGGTTCCGCCATCGGCGACTTCAAAATAACCAGATCTTGTTTGTGTAGCTCCAGTAAAAGCGCCTTTTTCATGCCCAAAAAGTTCAGAGTCTATGGTTCCTTCTGGGATTGCACCACAGTTTACGGCTATATATTTGGCGTGTTTTCTAAAGGATTGAGAATGTATAATTCTAGGAATACTTTCTTTACCAACACCGCTTTCTCCCGTTACTAATACTGAAATATCAGTAGGAGCAACTTGCAGGGATTTTTGAATAGCACGATTAAAACTAGGGTCGTTACCGATTAACTCAAATCTTTGTTTTATAGCTTGTATCCCTTCCATAAACTATTATTTAATCGTGATTGGGCCTGTCATATCACTATATCCAACAGCTTCACCTATAAGAGTTGCGCTAGTGCAGTTTGTTATTTTGACCATTACAAAATCGCCAACCTTAAAATTACCTTTTGGAAAAACGGTCATGTAATTTTGAGAGTTGCGTCCTGCCCAATGTTGATCAGATCGCTTAGACTCTTTTTCAATAAGTACCTCTACAGTCTTTCCTACAAAGTATTGAGCTCTTTCTAGACCAGTACGACGTTGTACATCGATTATCTCTGATAAACGTCTTTTCTTTACTTCTTCCGGAACATCATCTTCCATTTTTCTTGCAGCCATAGTACCAGGTCTCTCACTATATGCAAACATGAAACCATAGTCATACTTTACATATTCCATAAGGCTTAAAGTGTCTTGATGATCTTCTTCGGTCTCAGTTGGGAATCCAGCGATCATATCTTGAGAAATTGCGCAATCCTCAATAATGTCATGAATACGATCAATTAAATCCATGTATTCTTGACGGGTATGCAGTCGATTCATTTCTTTTAATATACGATCACTTCCTGACTGTACAGGTAAGTGTATATAATTACAAATATTACGATGTGCTGCCATAGCATGGAGAACATCATCACTAATATCTTGTGGATTGCTTGTAGAAAAGCGTACTCTTAAATTAGGTTGAGCCTTAGCAACTATATGCAGAAGTTTGGCAAAATCTACTGCAGTCGCCTGTGCCATTGGGCTAGCTTTTTTAAAATCTTTCTTAAGACCACCGCCATACCACAAATACGAATCAACGTTTTGTCCTAGAAGAGTTACTTCCTTAAAACCTTTGTTTACCAAATCTTGAATTTCTTCTAAGATAGATTGAGGATCACGACTACGTTCACGTCCTCTTGTAAAAGGAACCACACAAAAAGTACACATGTTATCGCAACCTCTAGTTATGGATACAAATGCAGTGACACCATTACTATGTAATCTTACAGGAGCAACATCACCATAGGTTTCTTCTTTAGATAAAATTACATTAACTGCATCACGACCTTCATCGATTTCTGCTACAAGATTTGGAAGGTCTTTATAGGCATCTGGTCCTACAACCATGTCTACAATTTTCTCTTCTTCAAGAAATTTAGATTTAAGTCTTTCTGCCATACAGCCTAGAACCCCAACTTTCATGTTTGGATTTTCGCGCTCTTTTACTCGATTAAATTTCTCTAATCTTTTACGAACTGTTTGTTCTGCTTTCTCACGAATGGAGCAAGTGTTAACCAGAACTAGGTCTGCTTCTTCAAGAGTGTTAGTAGTGTTAAAACCTTCTTTAGCCAAGATTGATGCAACAATCTCACTATCTGAGAAATTCATTTGACAACCGTAGCTCTCTATGTATAACTTACGGCCATTCTCTTTTTTATCATTTAATTGAACAGTAGTTCCTTGCTTTTCTTCTTCAATTACTTTTTCCATCGTCTCCTTAGTATTTCACCTTTTTTAGGTGGTGCAAAGATAGTTTGTTTTTTTGGTTTAATGACAATCTGTCACCTTAACATTCTAACAGATAGTTATGCTCTTTCTAAGGAAAAGGTTCAAAAGTTGGTTTGCCTATTAATAACCTAAAAAGAATACTACGAACAGGGAGAATTATCTTTGATTATTTGGTTTAAAAGAATATTTAAAGGTAAAATACTGAATAATAGATTTTTATAATTCTAAAAAATATTGGTTTAACAATTATTTAGACTCTCTAATTATTTTAACTATAACTTTGCATTTCAAATTTCAAAACTTAATGGCAAAAAATCTTGTAATAGTAGAGTCGCCTGCCAAGGCAAAAACTATTGAAAAATTTCTAGGAAAAGATTTCAAAGTAGCATCTAGTTTTGGTCACATTGCTGACCTTCCTGCCAAGGAATTAGGTGTTAATGTCGATAAAGATTTTACACCTAAATATATTGTTTCTAGTGATAAAAAAGATCTGGTTAAAAAGCTTAAAAAATTAGCTGCCGATTGCGAAATTGTTTGGTTAGCGAGTGATGAAGATCGAGAAGGAGAAGCTATTGCATGGCACCTTGCTGAACAACTAGATCTCAAAAAAGAAAAAACAAAACGTATTGTGTTTAATGCGATCACTAAAAGCGCTGTTCAAAAGGCAATTGATAATCCTAGAACGATAGATTATGATCTTGTAAATGCTCAACAGGCTAGACGAGTGCTAGACCGTATAGTAGGATATGAGATTTCTCCTATATTATGGAGAAAGGTCAAAGGTGGTGCAAGTGCTGGTCGTGTGCAAAGTGTGGCAGTTCGATTAATAGTAGAACGCGAGGATGAAATCTTGAAGTTTAATTCAACAAACTTCTTTAGGGTTGATGCGGAATTCCTTTCAAAAGAAGGTAAGCTAGTCAAAGCAAAATTACCAAGTTCACTTGATTCTACTAAGGAAGCAGAGGAGTTTTTAGAATCCAATAAAGGAGCTACTTTTAAGGTTTCAAATCTAACCAAAAAGCCAGCTAGTAAATCTCCAGCGCCACCATTTACTACATCAACATTACAGCAAGAGGCTTCAAGGAAATTATACTTCAATGTAAGTCGTACCATGCAACTTGCACAACGATTGTATGAAGCTGGATTGATTACTTATATGAGAACCGACTCGGTTAACTTAAGTAATGAAGCAAAAAACGGTGCCAAGGAGGAAATAAATAAGGCATACGGAGATAAATACCATAAAGAGCGTAATTATAAAGGAAAGTCTAAAGGAGCTCAAGAGGCTCACGAGGCTATAAGGCCAACTGATTTTGCAGTCCATAGTGCAGGAGCCGATAGAGATCAAATCAGATTATACGAGCTCATATGGAAAAGAGCTATAGCCAGCCAGATGAGTGATGCTAAACTTGAAAGAACCAACGTTTCTATAAGTGCTAGTACTCACGATAAAGAATTCACTGCAAATGGTGAAATCGTAAAATTCGAAGGTTTTTTAAAAGTATACCTAGAAGGAACTGATGATGAAGACCTAGAACAAGAAGGACTGTTACCAGATTTAACCGTTGGAGATGTTTTAGATTCAAAGTCTATAACTGCTACCGAGCGTTTCTCACGACCACCATACCGTTACACGGAAGCTTCATTGGTTAAAAAACTAGAAGAATTAGGTATCGGTAGACCTTCTACATACGCACCTACAATTACGACCATTCAAAATCGTAAGTATATTGAAAAAGGTCAAGACACAGGAGAAGAAAGATCTTACAAACAATTCACTTTGGTTAATGAAGAAGTTCAGATTCAAGAATTAACTGAAAAAACTGGATCAAATAAAGGTAAAATGATTCCTACTGATGTAGGAAGAGTTGTGAATGACTTCTTAGTAGAGCATTTTGGTGATATCTTAGATTATAATTTTACAGCCAAAGTAGAAGAGTCTTTCGATAACATCGCCGAAGGGAAAGAAGAATGGACTGATATGATGCAGTCTTTCTATAAAGACTTTCATCCAAAAGTTAAGGACGTAGCAGAAAATGCCGAACGAGAAGTAGGTGAACGTATCCTAGGAACACATCCTGAAAGCGGTAAACCTATAAGTGTTCGATTAGGAAGGTTTGGAGCTATGGCTCAAATAGGTACTGTAGAGGATGAAGAGAAGCCTCAGTTTGCTAGCTTACTGCCTTCTCAAAATCTATCGACGATTACTTTAGAGGAAGCTTTAGAGCTATTTAAACTTCCTAGAACTTTGGGTGAATACAATGGGCATCCTGTTGAAGTTAATCAAGGGCGATATGGTCCATATGTTAAATTCAACGGTAAAACATTTGTTTCCTTGGAGAAAACAGATGATCCTATGAGTATATCACTAGATCGTGCTATGGAGCTTATAGAAGAAAAAGAAAAGGCCGATGCTCCAATTTATGAATATGACGGCCAACCGGTTACTAAAGGAGTTGGTAGATTTGGTCCATTTATAAAATGGAGTGGTATGTTTATTTCAGTAAACAAAAAGTACGACTTTGATAACCTGTCTAATTCAGATATTGAAACTTTAATTAAAGATAAGATTCAAAAGGAAAAAGACAAGCTGATAGTTGATTGGGAAGAAGAAGGCATAAGAATTGAAAAGGCTCGATGGGGTAGGCATAATATCATTAAAGGTAAGACTAAGGTGGAACTAGCAAAAACTATCGATCCGTTAAGTATTACTCTAGAAAAAGCTCAAGAATTAATTGCAAAAAAAGCTCCTAAAAAGAAAACAACTAAGAAAAAAACCACTCGTAAGAGTACTAAAAAATAAACATGTCTCTGGATTTTTTAAACCCAGTTCATGAGCTTGCGGTGGCTCATGCAATGTTGCAACCACCAGCCACTTTAGGACAAACAATAAAAATTCATACAGAGCAAGATGGTATGCCAGACTTGCAAAATGTGGATTTGGTGATCATCGGTCTGTTAGAAAACCGTAAGGATAATAATGCCTTGATTCAAGTTAAAACCTTGGATCATATTAGAAGAAAGCTGTACGAATTGTATCCAGGAAACTGGACATCAACCATAGCCGATTTAGGAGATGTTTTTCCTGGTGAAACTGTTGAAGATACCTATTTCGTGGTAAGACAGCTTACCGAATTTTTTCTCTTAAGAAAAATTATACCTATATACATTGGTGGTAGTCAAGATCTTATGTATCCTATGTATCGAGCATTTGATGAGCATTATACAATGATTAATGCGTTGAATGTTGATTGTAGGTTTGACTTAGGCGATATCAATGCGCCCATTACCTCACGCAATTACGTTGGTAAAATGGTGACGGAACAACCCTATAATTTATTCAATTATACCAACCTTGGTTTTCAAACCTATTTCAATTCGCAAGACGAAATTGAGTTGTTGCAACGCATGTATTTTGAAGCAGATCGATTAGGTGCGTTGGATCAGGATATCACCTTGGCAGAGCCTCATATGAGAGATGCAGACTTGGTAGGTATCGATTTACAATCGGTTCGTAGTGGTGATCTCGCTTTCGCGAAAGCGAACCCTAATGGATTTAATGGTAAGCAAATTTGCAGTCTTTCCAGGTACGCTGGAATTAGTGATAGGTTAAAAGTATTTGGTGTTTTTGAGACTGTTCTGGAGGCAATAGATACACCTGCGCAGTTGGTAGCAGAGATAGTTTGGTATTTTATCGAAGGTTACAATTATCGCAGCGGTGAGTATCCATTGAATATCGATGATAATGTATTAAAGTATCAGGTACCTGTTGAGGACGAGATACTTATATTTTACAAGAGTAGTAATACTGGGCGCTGGTGGATAGAAATACCTTTTATTCAAGGAGTCAATAATAAATTAAAACAACATACGTTATTACCTTGTTCTTATAAAGATTATCAAGAAGCTTGCAATCAACATCTTCCTGATAAATGGTTAAGAGCTAGGAAGAAAAACGAATTTTAGCAACATTTTATCGATAGTTTCTTTAAATTAATCATAAAAAAAAGTTGTGGAATTATAAATAAAATAATAGGTTTACGGCCTTAAATCTCATAAAGATAACTTAAGATACCTTATGAAAAAGTTTTTTGTCCTTATAGCAGTGGCAGTTTTTGTAGCTAGTTGTGGAAAAGGAGACCGCGGAATGGTAGTAGGTGCCAAAGGAAAGAAATGGCATCCTGAAAAGCCTTATGGTATGACGCTTATACCAGGTGGTGCGTTTATAATGGGTAAAAGTGATGATGATATCGCTGCTACTAGAAATGCGCCAGCTAAAACTGTTACAGTACCATCTTTCTACATGGATGAAACTGAGATTACAAACGCAGAATACCGTCAGTTTACAAACTGGGTACGTGATTCTATTTTTAGAACAAATCTAGCTATTATGGCAGATGAAAATGGTGCTACTCCTGGTGATGATGGAATAGGGGAATTTGCCTTTCTTGATGGTGAAGAAGGAGAGCTTACTCCTTGGGAGCAATACCTACAAGATAACTACGTAGGTCTTGGTCCAACAGGATATGAAGGAAGAAAGTTAAATCGTGATGTTGATCTTATTTGGGATACAGAGGAGATTCCAGACGAATTTTATGCTGAGGTTTATGACAATTTCCTAATCCCTTACGAGGAAGCTTATAATGGAGAACGTACTATCGATACGGACAAATTACAGTTTATGTACACAGAGTACGATGTAGAAGCAGTTGCTCGTAATCGTGACAAATCTAAATCTAGAAAAGACTTTATAACTCAAGAGCCAGTTCCTGTATATCCAGACACTACAGTATGGATTAGAGATTTTAACTATAGTTACAATGAGCCAATGCACAATGATTACTATTATCATGAAGCTTATAGTAATTATCCTGTAGTAGGAGTAAACTGGAAACAAGCTAAGGCGTTCTGTCAATGGAGAACACTTTATCACAATGGGTATAGAAAGCAACGTAATCTAGAAAGAGTATTTGAGTACCGTTTACCAAGTGAGGCAGAATGGGAATATGCTGCTCGTGGTGGATTAGAAGGAGCTACTTATCCATGGGGTGGTCCTTATGCAAAAAATGATAGAGGTTGTTTCCTTGCTAACTTCAAGCCATTAAGAGGTGATTACGCAGCAGATCAAGCGGTTTATACGGTAGAAGCAGATGCTTATGAACCAAATGATTACAACTTATATAACATGTCAGGTAATGTATCAGAATGGGTGAATTCTTCATATGAGCCAGGAGCTTATGAATTTATGAGTTCATTATCGCCTGTAGTAAATGATAAAGAAAATAAACGTAAAGGTGTTAGAGGTGGATCTTGGAAGGATGTATCATACTTCTTACAAGTAGGAACTCGTGACTACGAATATCAGGATAGTGCAAGAAGTTTTATTGGTTTCCGTACGGTACAAACGTATCAAGGTACTGATATAACTCTTAATGCAGCTACTAACTAATACCCCTTAATTAATTAAATCTTAACTTAACAACTTAACTAAACACTTATTTAAAAATGGCACAGTCTAAAACAACTAAGAAATTATTTAACATGGCTTACGGTATCGGAGCCTCAATTGTAATTATCGGTGCATTATTCAAAATTCTTCACTGGGAAATTCCATTAGGTGGTGGAGCTAAAATTGGTGGTGGTACCTTACTTGCTATTGGTCTGATTACTGAAGCTTTAATTTTCTTTATATCTGCTTTTGAACCTGTAGAAGATGATCTTGATTGGTCACTTGTTTATCCAGAATTAGCTGGTGGTCAAGCAGTTGGTGGGAAAAAGAAAAAAGTAGAAGAGCCTAAAGATGCACAAGGTCTTTTATCAAAAAAATTAGATGAAATGCTTAAGGAGGCTAAACTTGATTCTGAACTTATGTCTAGTTTAGGAGACAGCATCCGTAGCTTTAAAGGTGCAGCAGAAGGTATTAAGCCAACTACTGAGGCTATGACTTCTACTAAAAAGTATTCTGAGGAAATGGCTCTTGCAGCTGCTCAAATGGAATCTTTAAACAGTCTTTACAAAGTACAAGTAGAGAGCGGTGCTAAACAAGCTGAAGCTAATCAAGCAATCGCTGAAAACGCTACTAAACTTCAAGAGCAAATGGCTGGACTAGCTAATAACTTATCTTCATTGAACAGTGTGTATGGTAACATGCTTGGAGCAATGAAAGCATAATTAGTTCGCTTAATTAATTTAACAACAACTAATTAAAAAGTTATGGCAGGAGGAAAACAGTCCCCAAGACAGAAGATGATTAACCTGATGTATCTGGTTTTCATCGCGATGCTTGCTCTTAATATGAGTAAGGAAGTTCTTAATGCATTTGGTCTATTAAATGCAAACATAGAAGAAAGCAATGTTGCTGCGACAGCAAAAAATAGTAATGCTATGAGTGGTCTAGCACAATTAGCTAGTGACCAGCCTGAAAAATATGCTCCACTTAAAGCAAAGGCAGATAAAGTAGATCAATTATCTACTGAATACTATCAATATCTTCAAAATATTAAAGAAGAAATGGAAGGTTCGGTTGAGGATGCTACGGATTATCAGGTTATGGATAAGGCAGACTTTCTTGATCAGAAGTTCTTTGTAGGTGATAAATTACGCCCTGAAGGAGAAGAATTTTTATCTAGAATGACAGAATATCGTGACAACATGAAACAAGTTGTTGCAGATAATGCAGAGTTAAAAAGTGAATTAGATAATAAATTCACACCTAATGCTGAAACTAATCGTGATGGTAAAGAAGTTGAATACATGGACTATCACTATAAAGGTTTTCCATTAATTGCTTCAATTGCTAAGATTACATTATTGCAAAGTCAGGTTAAGAATATTGAATCTGAAGTTTTAAGTAAATTAACAACTGGCGCTCTTAAGGAAGAAGTGAGTATGAATAAGTATACTACTCTTATGGAGACTCCTAAAGCTGCTTACTACAATGGAGAGACTTTTGATGGTCAAATTGTTTTAGGAAGAAAGGATGCTACATTAAAGCCTAAAAGAGTTGAGCTGAAATTAGATGGTAGAACGTTATCTGAAAATCAATACGCCATTGAGGATGGTCGTGTTGTACTAAAAGTTGGTGCAGGTTCGGTTGGTGATCACAAAATCACAGGTCAGTTGATATTTGAACAAGATGGTGAGGACTTACCTGTTGATGTTGAACAATCTTTTGCTACTATTGCTAAGCCTAATTCGGCAACTATATCTGCTGATAAAATGAATGTAGTATATCGTGGTGTAGATAACCCAATGACCATTACTTTTGCAGGAGTTCAAAGTGGTAATGTTAATGCATCTGCTCCTGGTTTAAGAAAGCAAAGTGGTTCTAGTTATATCATGAGTCCTGGTGCTGGTAAAGAAGTTAAGATTAATGTTACTGGTAAATTATCTACTGGTGAAACAGTTTCTGATTCTAAAACTTTCCGTATCAAAAACTTACCAAGACCTACAGGTATGGTAGCAGGTGAATACGACGATGTTAAAAAAGGACGTCAACAGCTTGCTATATCTGATGTTGACGCTAAGTTCTTAAACTTTGACTTTGAATTAAAGCCTAGAGTTACAAGTTTTATATTTAAAGTACCTGGCCAGCCTGCTATACCAGTAAGTGGTAATAGATTAAATGGTGCTGCAAAAAGTGCTTTAAATAGAGCTCGTAAGGGTGATATCGTTCAATTTGCTAAAATTAAAGCTGCTATTCCTGGAGTTAAGGTAAACCTTCCAGGTGTATCAAGTGTAGCTGTTGAACTTACAAACTAATAAATTAATAGTATCTCAATAATGAAGAAGATAATCGTTTTAATAGCTGCTGTAGCCTTTACAGGAACTGCTGTTGCTCAAAACAATATTCTCAATGCCAAAAGTCCAGAGGAATTTGGGAAATTGACGGAAGAACAGGTTGAAAATAATAACGATACACCGTTACCTTATGGATATGTGGAACAACGTGATGTGTTATGGCAAAGAACTGTATGGGAAACCATAGATCTTGATGAGCGTATTAATTTTCCTCTTTATTATCCTGTAGACACTATTAGAGTAGGTAAAGACCGTCGTTCTTTATTCCATGTATTAACTGATGCTGCTATAAAAGGAGATCTACCTTTATATGCTGATTCTTATTTCAATGAGAAGAGAGAATATGCTGATATAGAAAACTCATTGAGCAGTCAAACAATTTCTGAAGCTGGTATCAATATCCTTAATGATGAAGGTATTATTCTTGAAGAAGGAGTAAGACCTCTAGATGTAGATACTACTTACAACATCCCTGGTTTTGATCAGTATGTTAATGTAGTAACTGTAGGTGCAGACAATGTTAAAGAATACAGAATACGTGGTGTATGGTATTTCGATGCTCGTCAATCTGAATTACGTTATCGTTTAATCGGTATATGTCCTGTTACTCCAGATGCTAACTTTATGGACTCTGATGAAGGTGTTGAATTATTTTGGGTTTACTATCCAGATGCTCGTCAACTACTTCATGAGGCTAAGGCATTTAATACACTTAACAGTGCACGTCCTATCTCATTTGATCATATTTTAAATTCACGCAGATTTAATGCGTTAATCTATAAAATGGACAATGTTCAAGGTGATCGTGAAATCGAACGTTACATTGCAGATAACTCGTTAATGCAGTTATTAGAATCTAGAAGATTAAACGAAATAATTAGAAATTTCGAATTAGATATGTGGAATTACTAAAACCACATAATTAAAATTATAAAACCTCGCTGTAAAGCGAGGTTTTTTTTTGACGTAAATTTGTTGTTCATCTTTTTATATGAAAGACACTTTAATTATTGGTGGTGGAATCTCAGGTTGCACTCTTGCCTGGCAATGGTACTTTAATGATAAATCATTCACCTTAGTTACGGATCAAAAAAAAGGATCTAGTGCAGTTGCAGCTGGCGTCTATAATCCAACTATTTTAAAAAGGTTTACTAGTGTATGGAAAGCTCAGGAACAGCTTGAGTATATGTTGCCTTTTTACCAAAAAATAGAAAAGGAATTAGACTGTAAATTACTTCATCCCTATAAAATCTTAAGAAGATTACATGACAATAATGAACAGAAAACTTGGGTTGCAAAATCTGAAAAACCCGAATTAAAACCTTTTATGAAAAGTTCCATTTCTACTTTAAATATTGATGGAATTACTGCACCTTTTGGTTTTGGAGAGGTTACTCAAACGGGTTGGTTAGACACACTAACCTTCATGTCAAAATCCTATGAATTCTTTAAAAATTTAGATAGTTTTTATGCAGGTAATGACAACGGTCTTTCTGTTGATAATCAATCTGTGATTTTTAATACAGAAGTCTTTGATCATGTAGTTTATGCAGAAGGTTATGCCATAAAGGATAATGCAAAATTTAATAATTTACCCTTGCAAGGTAATAAAGGAGAAATCATGCTTATAAAAGCACCAGATTTAAAGCTTAATGCTATTATCAAGGCCGGTGTTTTTATTATGCCTTACAAGGACGATATGTTTTGGGTAGGAGCCACGTACAATAGGCATGATCTGTCTGATAATATTTCACACGCAGGCGCGCAATTTCTTTCCTCTCGTTTGGAAAAAATTCTCAGGGTACCTTATGAGATTGTCGAATATAAATGGGGCATTAGACCAACCACGGTTGATAGGAGACCTTTTTTAGGAGCGCATCCTAATCTTAAAAATCATTATGTTTTTAATGGAATGGGTAGTAGGGCAGTGTTGATTGCTCCTTGGGCTAGTGAACAACTCCATAATTGTATTTTCAAAAACACATCATTACATCCAGAAATGGATATTCAAAGATTTAGGTAAATAATTGTTTATTTTCCATTTAAATAAATATGTAGCTTTTAACTGCCAAAGTTTTAAGGTTTACTAGTAGTTACGCATCTTTGCATCCATAGAATACTTTCATGTTAAACATTCATAATTTACACGTTTCATTTGGTGGTGAGACACTTTTTCAAGAGATCACCTTTCGTTTAAATGCTGGTCAACGAGTTGGACTTATTGGTAAAAATGGTGCTGGTAAATCTACCTTACTCAAAGTAGTTGCTGGTGACCTAGAGTACGATGAAGGTCAGGTAGCTATGGAAAAAGGTACCAGTATAGGTTTCTTAAAACAGGATATTGATTTCGTACAGGGAAGAACAGTTCTTGAAGAGGCTTATACCGCTTTCGCGAAAGCGATACAAATCGAAGCTCAGTTGGAAAACATCAATGAGCAACTTGCCACACGCACCGATTATGAAAGTGAAGGTTACAATCAACTCATGATCGATTTGAGTGATTTAACTCATGAGTATGAAATTATTGGCGGATATCATTATAAGGGAGAAACTGAAAAGATTTTAAAAGGACTAGGTTTTCAACCAGAACAATTTAATAAACTAACTGATGAACTTTCAGGTGGCTGGCGCATGCGTATTGAGCTGGCAAAATTATTATTAGAAAATCATGATATCCTGCTTCTGGATGAACCTACCAACCACCTAGATATCGAATCTATACTTTGGTTAGAGCAATTTTTGCAAAATTATCCAGGAGCTGTAATGATTGTAAGTCACGACAAGATGTTTTTGGACAATGTTACCAACCGTACTATAGAAATCAGTCTAGGTCGTATTTATGATTATCCAAAGCCTTATACCAAATTTCTAGAACTACGTGCCGAAATTAGAGAACAACAAGAGGCTACATTCAAAAACCAACAAAAGGAAATTGAACGTACTGAAAAGCTGATTGAAAAATTTAGAGCCAAAGCAAGCAAAGCGACCATGGCACAGTCACTTATAAAAAAGTTGGACCGCATGGATGTGGTCGAGATTGAGCAAGAGGATAATGCAGCTATGAATATCCGTTTTGCGGCATCAGTTCAACCTGGTAAAGTAGTTCTGGAGCTAGAAGATGTTTCAAAAAACTATGGTGCCAAAACGGTATTGAGGAATGTAAACTTACTACTTGAAAGAGGTAAACGAGTAGCGTTTGTAGGGCAAAACGGAATGGGAAAATCTACACTTGCAAAAATTATTGTAGGTGATATTAATGATGCTCAAGGGAATGTGAATTTAGGACACAACGTTCAGTTGGGTTATTTTGCACAAAATCAGGCAGAATATCTAGACGGTGAAAAAACCATTTTAGATACCATGCTAGATGCTGCAGACGATACTAATCGTGTCAAAGTAAGAGACATGTTAGGAAGTTTCCTTTTTAGAGGAGATGAAGTGGAAAAAAAGGTCAAGGTATTAAGTGGTGGAGAACGCAATAGGCTGGCACTTTGTAAATTATTGCTACAGCCATTTAACGTTCTGATTATGGATGAGCCTACAAACCACCTAGATATACAGTCAAAAAATGTATTGAAAAAAGCCCTACTTAACTACGATGGTACATTAATAGTCGTTTCTCACGATAGAGAATTTTTACAAGGGCTTACTGAATTGGTGTATGAGTTTAGAGATCACAAACTTCAGGTGCATTTAGGCGATATTGATTATTATCTAGAACAACGCAAGGCCATGGATATGCGAGAGATTGAAAAAGTCTCAAAGGATAGTAAGAACGATAAAGAGGTAAGTGGTACGCTTTCGCGAAAGCAAGAAGAATCACAACCTGAAAAAAAATTAAGTTACGAGGATCAAAAAAAACTGAAATCGCTCAACAATCGTTTATCAAAAGCAGAATCAAACATAAACCGATTAGAAAAGGAGATTAAAGAGATTGATCTAGAATTACAAGTGAATTATGATCAAACCGTTGCCGACCCTAAATTCTTTGATTCCTACCAAGCTCTTAAAACAGAATTAAAAGACTGGAATCAAAAATGGGAATCCCTATACGAGGAAATTGAATCCTTTTCCTAGTCTTTAAGTTTTCCTTAACCGCAGCAGTATGATATTATTGTAGTTTTGGCACTACTTTAATATTTGTATATACATGCGAACTGCTTTACGTATTGTTCTAGGCTTGCTTATTATTCTTGGTGCAGCCTATGGTGCTTATTCTATTTTTAATAGCAAAAAGAAACCAAAACCTAAGATCAAGAAAGAGGTTAAGATTGTTCAAGTTGATACCGTAAAAAATACTACTGTACCTATTATTATTCCTGCACAAGGTAACTTACAAGCAAAGGATAGAATTGAATTATATGCCGAAGTTTCTGGTGTGTTTAAACCTGTAAATAAGCTCTTTAGAACAGGACAGGAGTATAAAGCTGGAGAGACTATTATACTTATAGACAATACCGAATTTTACGCTCAGGTTCAAAGCTTGCGCAGTAGTTTGAATAATCAAATTACAGCGCTCATGCCAGATTTACGACTTGATTATCCCGAGTCGTTCCAGCAGTGGCAGGATTACCTTAATAACTGGAACATTAATGCAGCCACAGCAGCATTACCAGAGCCAAAATCGGATAAGGAAAAATATTACATAACTGGTCGTAATATTTATACAACCTATTACAATATTAAAAATTTAGAGCAACGATTAGGTAAATACCGCATAAGAGCTCCTTTTACAGGAACTTTGACCGAGGCTAATGTTACCGAAGGTACACTAGTGCGCAATGGTCAACTATTAGGTGAATTTATTAAATCGGGAACCTATGAACTACCGGTAGCGGTAAGTAGTGAATTTGCTGACTTGCTAAAAGTTGGGGAAAAGGTAGTTCTTGAAAATGTTACAAGGACTAAAACCTATACAGGTACTATTACTAGAATAAATGCTAAAATCGATCAAGCTAGTCAAACTATTGACGCTATAATTGAAGTAAGTGATGCAGATTTAAAAGAAGGAATGTTTGTTCAAGCTCAATTAGAAGCCGAGAAAATTGATCAAGCAATTGAAATTAGTAGGTCTCTATTACAAAATGATAAGGCGTTGTTTACTGTTCAAGATAGTGTGCTTAAACTTATGGAAGTGAATCCTGTCTATTTTAGTGATAAAACAGCGGTAATAAAGGACGTTCCTGATAATACTGTTATCATTTCAAAGTCTTTACCTGGTGCTTATGAAGGCATGCTTGTAAAACCAGAAGAGGAGTAAGGAGACATGAAAAAAATCATCAGTTATTTTATAGAACATCACATCGCAGTTAATGTGATGATCTTTGCATTTTTAGTGTTTGGTATCATCGGTGCTTTATCTCTTAACTCTTCCTTTTTTCCACTAGTAGACTCAAAAATTATTACCATTAATGTGGTCTACCCAGGAGCTTCTCCTCAAGAAATAGAAGAAGGAGTAGTTTTAAAAATTGAAGACAATTTAAAAGGGATTGAAGGTGTAGATAGGGTTACTAGTGCATCACGAGAGAATGCAGGAACTATTACGGTAGAAATAATAAAAGGTTACGATATCGACTTTATGCTGCTCGAGGTTAAAAATGCAGTTGATAGAGTCCCATCATTTCCCACAGGAATGGAGCCGCTAGTAGTAGCCAAACAAGAAAATGCTCGACCTACTATATCTTTTGCTGTAAGCGGTAAGAATATACCTTTAAAAACGCTTAAAACAATAGCTCGTGATATTGAAAATGATCTTAGAGGAATAGACGGTATTTCTCAAGTTAATATTGCAGGTTATCCAGCCGAGGAAATTGAAATTGCTGTTAATGAAAATACTCTGTTGGCTTATAATTTAAGCTTTCAAGAGGTTGCAGATGCTGTTGCTAGTAGTAATTTACTGGTTACCGGTGGAAATATTAAAACCGATGTTGAGGAGTATCTAATTAGGGCAAATAGCCGCAACTATTACGGGACTGAGCTTAACTTTATTCCTGTACGTACCAATATTGATGGTACTACTTTAAGATTAAGCGATGTAGCTACTGTGCGAGACCGTTTCTCTGAAACACCAAATGCATCCTACTTTAATAATGAACTTGCAGTAAATGTAACCATTACCAGTACTAATTCTGAAGATTTAATTGATAGTGCCGATAAGGTTAAGGAGTACATTGAAGGATTCAATCAACGTTCTTCAAATGTACAGTTAAACGTAGTGAGTGATCAATCAATTACCTTAAATCAAAGAACAGCATTACTGGCAGAAAATGCTGTCGTAGGGATGATTTTAGTCTTAATATTTCTATCGGTTTTTTTAAATGTAAGATTGGCTTTTTGGGTAGCTTTTGGACTACCAGTAGCTTTTTTAGGAATGTTCATGTTTGCAGGGCAGTTTGATGTCACCATTAATGTGCTTTCCTTGTTTGGGATGATAATCGTGATAGGTATATTGGTGGACGATGGAATTGTGATTGCCGAAAATATCTATCAGCATTACGAGAATGGTAAAAGTGCCATAAAAGCTGCCGTTGATGGAACACTAGAAGTGATTCCACCTATTTTGAGTGCGATTACAACAACGATACTAGCCTTTTCTTCCTTTTTATTTTTAGATAGTAGAATAGGTGAATTTTTTAGTGAGGTTTCCGTTATTGTTATGTTGACATTACTGGTGTCTCTAGTTGAGGCATTGATCATTTTACCAGCTCACCTGGCACATTCCAAAGCGCTGGCAGATAAACCTAAGGAACCTAAAAGTAAACTAGGACAATTCTTCAAAAAAATGAGAGGAATTAACGACTACGGTGATAGGTCCATGGCGTGGATGCGAGATAAACTTTACGCGCCTGCTTTACGATTTACCCTACGCAATAAGTTTTTGACTTTTAGTTTTTTCTTAGCGGCTATTTTACTCACTTTAGGAAGTATAGGTGGTGGAGTTATTGGAGTGACTTTATTTCCTAGAATTGCCAGCGACAGAGTAAGTGTAGAACTGGAAATGCCTAATGGAACAGCCACTGCAATTACAGATTCTATTATTTCACATATAGAACAAAAAGCGCAAATTGTAAATCAAGAATTAACCGAGGAATACCTAACCGATGATGTTTATGGTGATAGCATTATGTTATTTGAAAACATCATAAAAACACAAACCTCATCTTCTTCTGCTGGATTAACGATAAACCTATTGCCTGGTGAAACTAGACCAGAATCTCTCAACTCAAATATTGTTTCTAACCGATTAAGGGAACTAGTAGGAGATGTTCCAGGTGCTGAAAGACTGGTCTTTGGATCAGGTGGTAACTTTGGCGGTAGTCCTGTTTCAGTTTCTTTATTGAGTAATGATATTCAGGAATTGAAATCTGCGACTGAGGAATTAAAGGAAATTTTAATAAGCAATCCGTTGCTCAAGGATGTTACCGATAACGATCCTGCTGGAATAAAAGAAATACGACTTAACTTAAAACAAAATGCTTATGCGCTAGGCCTTAATACACGAAGTATTATGACTCAAGTAAGAGCTGCTTTTTTCGGTCGCGAGGCGCAACGATTCCAACGAGGTCAAGACGAGATTAAAGTATGGGTGCGCTACGATCGTGAAAACCGAAGCAGTATTACTGACCTAGATGAATTGAGAATAGTAACGCCAGCTGGAGATCGTGTGCCTCTTAGAGATATTGCAGAATACACAATTGAACGTGGCGATGTTGTCATTAATCACCTTGACGGTCGTAGGGAGATCCAAGTTTCTGCTGATTTAAAGGATCCTAATCAAAGCGCCACAGATATCCTAACAGACATTCAAGAAAACATTATTCCAGAATTACAGACCAAGTACCCGACCATATCACCTAACTATTTAAATGGACAGGCACGCGAGGCACAGAAGATTAGTTCCAGTGCTGGCGCTGTAATGCCTATAATTTTATTATTAATTTATATAGTAATCGCATTTACCTTTAGAAGTTGGACACAACCTATCATGCTATTATTACTTATTCCTTTTAGTCTAGTGGCAGTAGGTTGGGGACACTGGATTCATGGTTTTCCTGTGAATATTTTATCGATGCTAGGTATTATCGCATTAATAGGTATTATGGTAAACGACGGTCTTGTGCTCATCGGTAAGTTCAATAATTACATTAAGGAAGGACTAGATTTTGATGATGCCCTTTATGAGGCTGGAAAATCACGTTTTAGAGCCATATTTTTAACCTCTATAACTACCATTGCTGGTCTTGCACCCTTACTGTTAGAAACTAGCCGACAGGCGCAATTTCTTAAACCTATGGCGATTTCAATATCTTACGGGATAGCTTTGGCCACGATTTTAACCTTATTATTGTTACCGTTATTTTTAAGTTTCGGAAATCGTAGTAAGCTCGCTATGCGCTGGCTTATAAAAGGTGAATCCTTAGCTCCTAAGGAAGTGACACCGGTAAAAAAAGAACAAGATAGCACAGTGGATTATGAAGAATAAAAGTAGGTTCATTTTAATAGCTTTTTGTTTCTACGCTTTCGCGAAAGCGTACTCACAACAGTCACCAGCAAGCTTGTTAACCAAGCAAGAGGCAATCGCACAAATGCTAGAAAATAATTACGGAGTTAGAATTGCTGAAAATCAAAAACTCATTGCTGAAAATAATAAAGGGATTCTGAATTCTGGATACCTGCCTACCGTTAATGGAACAGCAGGCGCCAATTATGAACAAACGGATACCGAAGTAGACTTTGGCGGTGCCTTAAATCAAGATGGATCGGTAAGGGATAATGTAAACATTCAGGATGCTGAAACGAGACGCTACAATGCTGCTATCAATGTCAATTACACATTGTTTGATGGTTTAGGTAGGTTGTATAACTACAAGCGTTTAAAAGAATTATATAACTTATCTGAATTACAAGCTAGACAAACCATAGAAACAAATGCCTTGCAATTGATGTCTGTCTATCTAGAGGTAGCACGTATTAGAGAAAACGTACAAGTTCTAGAACAGGCACTGGATATATCCTTAAAGCGAGAGCAAAGAGCGCAGTACCAGTTTGATTATGGACAAGTAAACAAACTTGAGGTTCTTAATGCTAGAGTAGATATTAATACCGACAGCATTAACTTGCTAAATGCTCAACAACAATTACGTAATGCAAAACGAGATTTAAACTTGATCATGCAACGTGATATAGAAACGTCGTTTGCAGTAGATACCACCGTAACATTACTCAATGAGCTCGAGATTGTATCGTTTATTGAAGAGGCTAGTGAGAACAACGTACGTTTATTACAAGCCGATCGCAACGTGATTGTAAGTGAATACGATATTAAAACAGCAAGGTCGCTTATGTTACCTCGAATAGGTCTAACAGGTTCTTACGGATGGAATCAAACTGACAACCCGGCTAGTGCATTTTTCCCAAGCACTACAAATTTGAGTACTTCATTGCAGTTGGGTGCAAATCTTACATGGGATATTTTTGACGGTGGTACATCAATCACTAATTATCGAAATGCGCAAATTCGATTCAAGAATGAAGAATTGCTTAAAAAACAAATAGGCGACGAGGTAAAGAGAGATATCGCAAATGCTCGCGGAAATTACAACAACGCTTTACGAATTTATCAAATGCAGGAGCAAAACTTGATTACTAATCAAAACAACTTCACGAGAACTGAAGAGCGTTATAAATTAGGTCAAGTATCGTCGGTGGAATTTAGACAGGCCCAGGTAAACTTGTTAAACGCTCAAACAACAAAAAATCTTGCTAAGTACGATGCCAAACTTGCCGAGTTACAATTACTACAACTCACAGGACAATTATTAAATGTGGAGTTATGATAGAGCATTTTTTTATGTGTCCGCATTGTTGGCAAGAAATTTCGATGTTACTAGATCCAGCCTATTCACAAACTTATGTGGAAGACTGTGAAGTGTGCTGCAATCCTATTGAGATTAAGGTGGTGTTTGATAACGGTAGTTTAGAAAGTTTTAACGCTACAGAATTAGGTCAATGATTAACTTGTAATAAAAAAATGAAAACAGTTATACATAGAGCGGAAACTAGAGGAGCTGCTAACTTTGGTTGGTTAGATGCCAGACACACTTTTAGTTTTGGTAGGTATTATAATCCGGATAGAATGAGCTTTGGCGTTTTACGGGTTTTAAACGACGATAGAATTGCAGGTGGAGCAGGATTTCCTACTCATCCACATGATAACATGGAAATTGTTACCATTCCTTTGGAAGGTGCTCTAGAACATAAGGATAGTATGGGAAATACCGCTGTCATAGAAAAGGGCAAGGTACAAGTAATGAGCGCGGGAACAGGTGTGCAGCACAGCGAGTATAATAAAAATGAAAATGAGGAACTCAAGCTATTGCAAATATGGATGATTCCCAATAAACAGAATGTAACGCCTAGGTATGATGAAGTCGCGATAAGTGAAATCGCTGTTGAGAACGAACTCTACCAAATTCTATCACCTAATCCAGATGATGATGGTGTTTGGGTACATCAAAACAGTTGGTGGCATATGATTCAAACCACAAAGGACAGCCATCTTACTTATAAATTTAAAGATGAAACAAACGGTCTGTATATTTTTTTAATTAAAGGATCTATAACTATAGATGGCGAACAATTATCTACAAGGGATGGTATCGGTATATTCCAGACTTCATCTTTTGATTTTAATATTACCCAGGATAGTGAGGCTTTATTTATGGAAGTTCCGTTGAAGTTTTAAAATAGTAAATAAAAAAAGGCTGCCCATAGTGGCAGCCTTTTTATTTATATCATTGCGTATTACCTGTCTAAATCATCGGCGATGTCTTCCAATCGTTTCACTGTGTTTACGGTAGATTGAACTTCATCCTTCTGAGCTTGTAAGATACTCACTATGGTAGGAGGCAATTCACTCTTATGTTCGAGCACATTTTCATATTCTTCGATGGTTGCTTTTTCACCTCTTAAACATTCCTCTAGTATAGTTTCTTCTTTGTTAGAAGAAAGAGCTGCTTTCAAATTAGTCCAGCTGCGATGCATATCACCAGTAAAGGATCCTGATAGATGAGCCTCACCGTTTACATTATTCATTTCGTTAATTAAAGCACCTGCATATTCAGTTCTTCGTTGTGCTTGAGAAATAAACCATTTTTTTAATTGGACATTATCTACAACTTCGGCAGCATTTTCATAACCATGTTGCGCGTCGTAACTTTTTTCAATTAGATTGTTCAGATAATTTTCTGTTTTTACTGTATTGCTCATAATTTTTTATTTTGAATTTACATAGAATAATAGAGCATGTTCTTAAAATTCAATCAATTGAAAATCTTTTAACAACTGTTATGTTTTATTATGAAAGATTCTCTCCAAAATATTTGGTTAGAAGTGAAAAAGGGTTGTATATTTGCCATCCCAAATGAAACAAACTTTGTTTCTGAGTTATGACAGAGTGTTTAACTTAGTTTGTTGATATCGCGAGGTAGAGCAGTAGGTAGCTCGTCGGGCTCATAACCCGAAGGTCGCTGGTTCGAGTCCAGTCCTCGCTACTATTTAAAGCTCCTGAGAAATCAGGAGCTTTTTTCGTTTTAGGTGGTAGTCCGACTTAAAGTTCATTAGATGTCGGTAAATGGACATTGATGTTCTGATGTTTCGGTTAAAAAAATAGAAACCATCAAGTACAACCATTTGAACTTACCAGTATCAATACACTTTTTGGATGATAAACAAATTAAGTATATTTATGATGCTACGGGAACAAAGCTTCAAAAACAAATCTACGTGAACAACACCTTAACCAGCACAAAATCCTACGCAGGTGCTTTTATATATGAAAAGAGTTCCTCAGGTGGTAGTGAGCAGTTACATTTCTTCTCTCATGCAGAAGGGTATGTTGAAAAAGTAGATCAAGTTTATTACAAGTATTTCTATCAATATAAAGACCATCTTGGTAACGTGAGACTCAACTATGCTAAAGGTCCTGACGGTTTAATGATTAAAGAAGAGAATAACTATTATCCCTTCGGAGTGAAGCATAAAGGGTATAATACTGTGATTGTAGGTCGTGATCATAACTACGGTTACGGAAACAAAGAACAACAAGACGAACTTGGGCTGGATGGTTTTAGAGCTGTAGGAAATCCTCCATTAGTAATTAAAAGTGCTAATTATACTTCAGGGCTGAAAGGGACATATAAACCAGGTTACATTGGTTTTATCGGCGCTTTAACTGCGATGAGTGCTGCGGCAACTATTCGTATTCCTATACCTGCATTTTAAAGAATATTACATGACAAAAAAACAAATAATCACAATTTTAGTTTGTGGAATTCTTCTAGTAATAGCTGGGTATAGAATTTTTAGCGCTTTGGATTTGGTTAATGACAACAAGAATGTAGATCAGCCAGAAATTAACAAATCTTTTTTTTACAAAGATTCAGGAAATATAAAACATGTTAGATCACAAAGAAACAGAAATAGCTCTATTTACAGTATTTATAATATCAATAATTTTGATTATGGCTTAATAATATCATCATATGATATTGACTCAGATGTTATGCTTGATAGTATTATATCAAGAGTAAATAAAGACCCCTATGATCGATTTAATTATGGTCAAGGAAGTATTTTTAAATCTGATTTTTTTTATAATTATCATCCAGATACTTTTATTAATAAGATTGAGATTAGAAGTGTTAATTTTGAAAAAGCTGAAATCGAATACAAAAAACCTTATGTTTTTAACCTAAAGACACCTGTTTTAGACGAGATAGGCTTGTCTTTAAATAATGATAAAAAATCCTTTGTACTAGTAGAAAATAAATCATTTTCTAAAACCTACTCTTTAGAAATATCTATTATTAAAAAAGGTAATAAGGTATATCTCTTCATACTAAAAGCAATTAATAAAAACATAGAAGCAAGAGGTCAAATCAATTTATCACAGATTATAAATATAGAAAGTATAGTCAAATAATGTTTCTCCGCTAGCGCCGAGTTCTACTCGGTGAAACACGCAAAGAGGAAAAGGAAGGAAAGGTTATGTTAAAGGACGGACAGGTATCGTAAATATTAAGTACTAAATATAAACATAATGTAACTAGCTATGTCCTTTATGGTAGTGTCAGATATTATTATAACAAGCAAGGTGAAATCGTAAAAACTAAATAAAAGATGAGAATTTTAAAAGTGATATTTCTTTACATACTATTTATTTTATTGAGTTGCTGTAATGCGATTGATATTGATTCAAAAGAAAATATTTATGAAATTATAATAACCCATTTTGAGAACGATCCAAGTGTTAGTAAAGAATTGGAAGATAATTATGTTTTTGAAATAAGCAAGATTAGTAAAAGGAATAAACAATCTTATATTTTTATGACTTGGGACAATAAAGAAGTTGTGCTCCCAGATTCGTTATTCAATTACAATTATATTTCAAGAAATAACAGGTTATTTTATTGGCACGATTCTACTTTAAATAAAAATAGACATTCTTTCTATGATTTATTGCTCAAAAAGGGGAAAAAGTTAGATTCATGTATGTGGTACTCTAAAATCACTAAAGAGGAATGTAATGATTATGAAATTATAGTAAACCCTCCAACTTTTATTGGAGCTTATGATATTTTATCTAGAGGACAAAAATTAATAGCTAAGAAAAAGATATTTCGTTAGATAGGGTAGGTAATGTCGGTAGTGTCTCAAATTAGGACATACATAATTAAATAAAGGAGTTTAAATTATTGAAAGACAGTAATTAGTAAGTGTACTAGTTGGTACTAATCTTTACTAAAACGATAAAAATGTTCCAAAGTTGGAACAGTATTAAAATATAGTGGTTTAGGTTAAGGCGTAATTATAATGGCTGTCCGAATCTTCTGGATAGTAATAAAAATCCAACTTTTTACCCGACACCGTTTTTCTCAAAATTATTAAGTTTTTAAAAAATGAAAAGTATATATACAAACATAGTACTCTTACTTTTACTAATATCTGCTAGCTGTTCATCAAGTAAGAGCCTTCTATTTAATTCAAAAACTTTAAATTTTGAAAACTGTCTTTCAAAAGAAAAAAATTATAAGTATATTGAATTAAACCTATCTAAAGGTTTTATCAAAAAAAAAGTAGAAAACCATGGGTTTTGCGAGTATAGATTTGAATACCAAAATAAATCAACAA
Source organism: Nonlabens sp. SY33080 (assembly GCF_011784885.1). Lineage (NCBI taxonomy): Bacteria > Pseudomonadati > Bacteroidota > Flavobacteriia > Flavobacteriales > Flavobacteriaceae > Nonlabens > Nonlabens sp. SY33080. Next base: position 1,110,153 of record NZ_CP050461.1, on the reverse strand, counting down.
TTTATGTTTCAACTGATATTTATAGTGGATCGAGGTTAAACTCTGATAATCTTTATTCAATTGGTGTGAATACATATGCAATTTCAAGAAGTATTACCCTAGTGGATACTATAAAAAACTCTGGAAAAGATAGAAATAACCTGTATTGGTTAGAGTATGTATTGGGAGATGTGGTTATAGGTTACGTCAATGTACCAGAAGAGCAAAAAGAACAATTTGAAAAAGCAATAGCCTCGCTAGACAGAAAATAGTAAATGTATTAAGCCACTGCTTTTTTTCATATAAACACATATTGAGATCAGATAATCAAAATCTCACACTTCGGAGTGGTTTTTTGTGCATATGTCTTTTTCGTTTTAGGTGCTAGTCCGACTTAAAGTTCATTCGATGTCGGTAAATGGACATTGATGTTCTGATGTTTCGGTTAAAAAAATAGAAACCATCAAGTATAATCATTTGAACTTACTAGTATCAATACATTTTTTGGAAGATAAGTAAATTAAGTATATTTATAATGCTACGATAACAAAGCTTCAAAAACAAATCTACGTGAACAACACCTTAACCAGCACAACATCCTACGCAGGTGCTTTTATATATGAAAAGAGTTCCTCAGGTGGTAGTGAGCAGTTACATTTCTTCTCTCATGCAGAAGGGTATGTTGAAAAAGTAGATCAAGTTTATTACAAGTATGTCTATCAATATAAGGGTCACCTTGATAACATTAGACTATCCTATCAGGACATGAACAACAATGGTAATGTAGATAGCTCAGAGATCAAGGAAGAGAATAATTATTATCCTTTTGGACTTGAACATAAAGGGTACAACAATGTCGTTCAGAACAGCAATAGTACGGCTTCCAAATTTAAGTTCCAAGGTGTTGAGCACGAAGAAGCTTTAGGTTTGGATTTATATGAAATGGACTGGAAGTCGTATGATCCTGCCCTCGGGAGGTTCATAACCATAGACCCTATGGCGGAAGAAAGGAACTGGCTAACGCCTTATAACTTCGTACAGAACAATCCAATATTGAGAGTTGACCCAAGTGGTTTATTAGATGATGATGGCGAAGTTGATGATATAGTAGAAGAAGGAATAGCCAATGGTTTTATTCATACGAAACGTAATTATAAGAAAAGAAATAATGTTTTTAACGTGAATGGTACAGATGAACCTTCACTTAAAGAGTTTGATCATTTTCAAGAGGTAATGTCAAGAATAATAGGAGTTGAAAGTTCAAGTTTTGGTTTAGGTAAAGAAATAATTAATGAAGATAATGAAGTTATAGGGCAAGATATACAAGCTGTTATTTTGAATAAATATGAAGGGAATACCGACATTGAAGCTAAAACTACTGTTAAAACTATATTTGACACATATAGCTTTCCAAAAAACGGAGTGCTTTTAACACACAATTATTTGACTGCAACCCATACTCACAGATATACTCCTCGAGACAATAGACCAGGAGCAAATGATGTTTGGGATCCTTCAGATATAGATAGATCAACGTCTAGAAAACAAACAGGTTTAATTCAATACATAATATCAGGTGGACGCAAACAAAAATTTACAATCAGTAATTAAAGTAGTATTAGTAATTTTAATATTTTCAAGTTGCTCTTCTTACAAAATGGATTCAAAGAATCTATTTAGAAATGCAGCTAAAGTTTTTGTTGAACAAGATTTATTTAAAGGTCAATATAATGTCTATGAAATTTCAAAGTTCAATAAAAACGGTACTACTTATGTTAAGTTTTTACCAGAATTAGACAATATTTCAATATTTCAACATCAGCAAAAAGTTAGGATGATAGATATTCCGACAGACTATGTAGAAACTGAAAACAAGTTGTTTTTGATTTATTCAAAAGCTGATCATTACAATAAAAATGTACTTGATAAAATACATGAATACAAATACTTGGATTCTACTTTAATAAAAGCAAAACTTGAAAATAGAACTGTAAGTGATGAAGATTGGCCAGAATTAACTCTTAATCATTCAATCAAGGCGATTTATTACAAGGTTATAAAAGTTGGAAAAAAAGTCTCCTTTAAAATAGTGGATAATATCCCTAATTAGAATTTAATAATAGCAATAATTGATTGAAAAACAGTAATTAGTAAAGACACTAGTTACTGTTTTTTTATGCAATCGATTTAAGTTTTACCTTATTGATAAGCGCATCGAGAGTAAAAAGAACCTGCTTATTATTGTCATCATTCATTTATAAAATCCTAAGTAGACTTGTTAAGTGTATTCCGCTTAGCTACACATTTATCTTACCATCTTCACTATAAAAAAAGCTCCTGATTTCTCAGGAGCTTTCATTATGATAAAATGAATGCCTTAATTATTTCAGCTTTTTAATACTATATTCTTTAACTAGGTTTTCTGCCCATAAAATACCGTCCAAAAGGGAATCCAGTACGATAAATTCTTTTTTGAAAAAACTACTCTCAAATTCAGCATTTCTTTTGTTAATACCTGTTTGAGTGATAATTCCAACACCTATTAAATTTTCTATCATCGCAGACTCTAAATAAGTGGTAGGCATTACATTGTAGTCAAACGTTCTATTTGATAAATAAACCACAGGTCTATTTTCATAGTGTTCTTGTATGACTTCATCCAGATCTTTATTTTTATCTGGAGAAATTATGGTCCCTTCCTTTACTTGAGAAATAATGTAATTCTCAAAACAGTAAAGTTCTGCATATCCTAAATCCTTGTAGATTATTTCTTTCATTCTGTCCAATAAAATAATGCCTAAAAAGCAACTTGATTAATCAAAGATTTTTTTTGGTAGGTTAAAAAATAAACAAATGTTTAATTTTTTGCAAAAGTAACACTTAAAATTAGTTCAAAAAAAACGGAATGTCAAGAGATTAAGAAAACCTTGTAGTTGTCAACTTTCTCGATGAACTTCATCCTTACCGTATGGTACGAAATGATAGCCTGCATACCCTAAAAGAGATCCCATAAAACCTCCCATTAATACATCACCTAGGTAGTGAACGCCCAGGTACACACGGCTGTATACCACTAGTATACCCCAAATGAGAGCAATAATACCCAGCCACTTAAAATGATTCTTGAACTGGAACCATAAATAAACAGCCACAGCCATGGCATTGCTCGCATGCCCACTATAAAACCCATAACGGCCACCGCTTTTACCTACCTTTGAAATTAACCCTTCAAGAGCTGGTTCTCTAAAAGGTCTTAACCTTAAAACTAGAGTTTTTTTGAATAGGTTAGCTAGCTGGTCACTAGCAGCTATAACTAGCGCAATAGTAACTAGGGCAATAAGCAAATTCCGCCATCCCATTTTTTTATAAAGAAAGTACAAAAAGACCAAGTATAATGGTATGGCATAAAATTTATGGGTGACCACATTAAAAAATAAATCAACTTGATCATTTCCCCAATCATTAAGAATTACCGTAAGGTCCCAATCTATTTGTTTGATATCATTCATTGTTTTCGTAGAATTCCATCTGTTCGTCGTAGAATCTAGAAGCTTCTTCAATTAAATTCTTAGTTTCCTCTTCAAGATCCTCTTTATCAGCTTTACTTATTTCTTCCAAAAACTCGATACTATCATCCTTTAAATTGATAATAAATCTGGGATATTCTGTGTGTATGATAAAAATATCATCTGGATAACTGGCGTTATCTCCTAAAAGAAATCTAGGTATTGTCATAATGCTTATATTCGATTACAAAGAAACAAATTAAATCGGTCTATGTGACAGTAGCCCATAAAAAACTAACTTTGCTGCATGCAACAACAATTAAGAGCAGATAATCTTCAAAAATCTTATAAAGGCCGTCCAGTTGTAAAAGGAGTGTCTTTCAATGTTAATCAAGGAGAAATAGTTGGTTTGTTAGGCCCTAACGGAGCAGGTAAAACAACTTCCTTTTACATGACCGTTGGTTTGATTAAACCTACTGGTGGTGATGTTTGGTTAAACGATCAAAAGATTACAAAATATCCTATGTACAAGCGAGCTCAAAGCGGTATTGGATATCTAGCCCAAGAAGCTTCTGTTTTTAGAAAACTAAGTATCGAGGACAACATTTTGGGAGTTTTACAGCTTACAGATCTTAGCAAAAAAGAGCAAAGAGAGCGTTGCGATATGTTGCTAGAGGAATTTGGTTTGACCGAGCGTCGCAAGCGTCGTGGTGATTTATTATCTGGTGGAGAGCGCAGGCGTACCGAGATTGCACGAGCACTAGCCACAAACCCAAACTTTATTTTACTTGATGAGCCCTTTGCAGGAGTAGATCCAGTAGCAGTAGAAGATATACAACGTATTGTTGCTCAATTGACTAAAAAGAACATCGGTATTTTAATTACCGATCACAACGTTCAAGAAACACTAGCTATTACAGATCGTACCTATTTGATGTTTGAAGGTACTATCCTTAAACATGGAGTTCCAGAAGAACTAGCAGAAGATGAAATAGTGAGAAAAGTTTACCTCGGTCAAAACTTTGAACTCAGAAAAAAGAAAATCTTTGAAGATTAGGATTTTTTACTGCCTATTAATTCAGTAATCATACTCAATGCCACGTACAAGATTATAATGCACGGTATGGCAAGTAATCCCAGCAACGAGAGTAAAACTATACAAGTAACTAAAAAACCATATCTCAATTTATTTTTAGCAATTGAGAATGACTTAAACTTGAGTGCAAACAAGGGTAATTCGGCATTCAAAATAAAGCAGCTCAATGCAGTAATGGCTAGCAGGACCCATTCATTAGTTAATGAAAAATAAATCCAATCTATTTGAGTAGTCTGTGCGATCAAACCTAGCGATATAATGAATAGAGCATTAGCAGGAGTAGGAAGACCGATAAAGGAATCAGTCTGGCGAGTATCAATATTAAATTTAGCCAGTCGGTAGCAGCTAGCAGCCGTTATAAAAAAACCAATCCACGGTATATAATAAGCCATGACATGTTGCTGCGCACTCGCTGTAGTAAACTCAACACCTGTTTCAAACAAAGTAATACCAGTAGCATCCTGTAACAATTGAAACATAACAATTCCTGGTACTAGTCCGCTAGTAACCATATCTGCTAGAGAATCCAATTGTTTGCCCAGCTCACCTTGCACCTGCAATAATCTAGCAACTAGTCCGTCAAAGAAGTCAAACCCTATACCTATCGCTACAAAAAGCAATGTCATCTGTAGATTATCATGAAAAGCATAGACAGCAGCCACGCATCCAGACAATAAGTTAAGCAGTGTAATTAAATTAGGTACCTGTTTTTTCATAACACAAATATGCACAAAAACCAGTGCTCTACATAGAACAAAGCAATATCAGTCGATAATAGTAGTTATTACATCAGAAAAACGGATATTTGCGTACAAGAATGGCGTTGAAAAAAATTGTTATTACCTGTTTGTTTGTGATGTGTTTCGCTTTCGCGAAAGCGCAATCTACAGCAGCCTACTCAAATGAATTTATCAATATAGGTGTAGACGCCGCTGCGCTAGGTATGAGTAATGCTGTGGTCGCTCAAACCGATGATGTAAATTCGGGATACTGGAATCCGGCAGGACTCATGAGATTGGAACAAAAGGAACTGTCACTCATGCACAGTAGCTACTTTGCAAATATTGCCCAGTACAATTATGCAGCATTTGCGATGCCCATTGATGATCAAAGTAGTTTTGGGGCATCACTTATTCGTTTCTCTGTTGATGATATTTTAAATACCACTCAATTAATTGATTCACAAGGAAACATCAATTACGATCGTATTTCTACCTTTTCAACTGCCGATTGGGCATTCACAGTAAGCTATGCACGCGAGGCAAAGTTGGACGGTTTTACCTATGGTGGGAATTTTAAAGTGATACGTAGGGTTATCGGAGAATTTGCTAATTCTTGGGGATTTGGGTTTGATGTAGGAGCTCAATTTAAAAGAGGTGATTGGGAAATAGGAGTGATGGCACGTGATATTACTACTACCTATAATACATGGACCATCGATGAGGAGAAGTTTGAAGAAGTGAGAGGTGCCGTTGAAAATCAAAACCAAGATCTTCCAGAAACTACTGAAGTTACCTTACCTAAATTACAAATAGGTGTAGCAAGAACTTTTGAATTTCACTACGACCATATTCTCACTGCCGAGGTTGATTTGAACATGCGATTCATCCAGACTAATGATATTATTTCTTCATCTAGTGTAAGTGCTACGCCTGCCATTGGGCTAGAATACGGTTATATAGATATGGTATTTGTAAGAGCTGGCGCTGGTAACTTTCAAAACGTACAAGGTATTGATGGTGACGAGACCCTAAATTTTCAACCGAATATCGGAGTTGGATTTAAGTATAGAGGTATATCTGTGGACTATGCACTTACAAATATTGGTAACGGTGATGATTTGTATAGCAATGTATTTTCTGTAAATATCGATTTGTCTGTATTCTCGCGATAGTATTAAAATTAACTAGCAATCTTAATGAAGAATTTTTTAAATCCAATACTTAGCGTTTTATCAGGATTGTTACTTGCGTTTGCCTGGCCTACTAATGGATTTGCTGGTTTGTTGTTCATTGCTTTTATACCCTTGTTTATAGCTCATTACCGACTTAATAAAACAGCTATTAAGGCGGTGAAATGGAAGGTGTTTTTGCATGCGTACCTTACTTTTTTCATTTGGAATATCATTACAACAGGTTGGTTGTACTATAGCAGTGCTTTTGGAATGTGGTTTGCTGTTTTGGTGAATAGCCTGCTTATGGCACTCGTTTTTTTAGTGTATCATTTAGTTTCTAAAAAAGTGAGTAGCTTTACTTCTTCATCATTTTTTATTGCTATTTGGTTATCCTTTGAATACTTACATTTACATTGGGATTTTTCGTGGCCGTGGTTGCAATTAGGTAATGGTTTTAGTGAATCTGTGAGTTGGATTCAATGGTATGAATTTACAGGTGTTTTTGGAGGAAGTTTATGGGTGCTTGTGGTAAATACATTACTATATAATGCCTGGTTACAATACTCTAGCAGAAAAGAAAATTCAGTTTCAACTAAAGGAATTACTATACGTTATGGTATTCCTGCAATACTACTTATCGCTGTACCGATATCCCTATCACATTTTCTGTCTATTAATAGTATAACAAATGATGTTGAAGGAACAGAGATAGTAATCTTACAACCAAATATAGATCCTTATTCAGAGAAATATGACATTTCTAATTCTCAAATGGCAGAGAATTTAATGACTCTCGCTGTAGATTCTATCACTGCAAACACTAAACTTATTATCGCTCCAGAAACTACTTTGGCATCTGGTATGCGACTTACTGGAATTAATAGAAATCCTGCTCTTAATAGGATTAAACGTTTTCTATTTGATTATCCTAATACCTATTATTTGGGTGGTGTATCATTAGGCGATAGCTTCAAAAATAAAGACAAAGCCACTTCACAAACTAACTATATTAAAAATGGCGATTTTTACTATAACGACTATAATAGTGCGGTGTTTATGAATTCCACAAATCCAGTGGAACTTTATCATAAATCTAAACTGGTTGTAGGAGTTGAAAATTTCCCATACAAGAACGTGTTACAACCAATATTAGGAGACGTGATGTTGGATTTAGGTGGTACGGTTGCCACAAAAACGACACAAGAAGATCGTGAAGTTTTTATTACTAGAGACAGTTTAAAAGTAGCTCCTATTATATGTTATGAGTCTGTGTATGGTGAATATGTAACCGGCTATGTAAATAATGGTGCTCAATTTTTAAGTATTATTACCAACGATGGTTGGTGGCAAAACACTCAAGGTCATAAGCAACATTTAAGTCTAGCAAGATTGCGAGCTATTGAAACTAGAAAATGGATTGCTCGCAGTGCAAATACTGGAATTAGTGCTGTCATTAATGATTACGGTAAGATCATCACCACATTAGGATACGAAAAAAAAGGAGCGCTTAAAGGAACCATTTATCCCAATAACAAAATCACATTTTACGTGAAGCACGGAGATTTTATCGCACGGGTAAGTGTCTTTTTAATGCTTGGGATATTTCTATTCTCTTTTACTCGTCGTGGTGTCATGAAGCGCAAATAGGCTATTGTCCTTTAAAGAATAAGACAGTGCTCAAAGTTTTGACAATTATTCTAATGTCAAGAAAAACACTACGTTTTTTTATATAGAACAGGTCGTATTGTAATTTACGCAAGTGATCATCATCGGTCTCACCATATTTTGCCTTTACTTGTGCCCATCCGGTTAAACCAGGTTTTATAACATGTCTGGTATCGTAAAAGGGGATTTTTTTGGATAATTCTTTAACAAAAATTGGACGTTCTGGTCTAGGTCCAATGATACTCATGTCGCCCTTAAGAATATTTATAAATTGCGGGAATTCATCAATTCTTGAACGTCTCAAAAACCTTCCGAATTTGGTAATTCTAACATCGTTCTTTTTTGCGAATTGAGCGCCTCCTTCTTCGGCATTGGTCACCATAGATCTAAACTTATAGATATAAAAACCAGTTCTATTAATGCCTACACGTTCTTGTTTATATAGTAAAGGGCCACGATTACCCAGCAAGTTTCCTAAAAGTACTATGGGTAGTAGTAGAATTCCAAATGCCAATCCTATACATGACAATACAATGTCCATGGTTCGATGATAAAATCGATACAAGGCATTTTGATTGTTTCTGGCAAAGGGGAAAAACCTATAAAAGTCTTTACCTATAAATTGCACGGGTACTCGTTCAGTCATTTCTTCATAAACTTGTGTGTATTCTCGTACTTCATGACCGTATTCCACCAATTCAATAAGCCAGTTATAAACTTGGGGTGTAATACCATCAATTTGATTGCCTGAAACGACAACACCTGTGGCTTCATTTGATTTGAGTAGCTCTTGCGCTTGTGTTATAGTAAGTTCGTTTAATTTTATAAACTGGCCTTTAAGACTGGCTTGTGTGTTTGTGTTTAAGTAACCGATTACCTTATAATAAGGATTTGCTTCTTCTAAATTTTGAGCTACTAATGTGATATCTTCAGCGTTTCCTAATAAAACAATTTTTTTGTCAAATCTAGAACTGGCAAAAAGTTTAATATAGATTGAACGCCACAGCAACATAGAAACAGTTAAAGCCAGATAGAAAAACAATATTTGTAACCTGTTTTCTGGTAAGGTAGGTGTAAAAAAGGGCGTAAGTAAATAGGCAAGTGAGGTTAAACTACTCGCGGTTATTACACTGTTCAAAGTACTTGTTATTCGACTAGCTCTTACTAGATTGTATAGTTCAAACAAAGTATTGAAAAACAGTAAATAAGCTGTTAATACTATGGTCCAGCTCCACTGCTCTGCAGTTATTCTAAAATAATCAAACTCAAAATAAAAACCGACTATTTCTAGGGCAGTCAATACTACCAGTACATCTAGAACTCGTAATAGAATTTTACGTTCAGAAATCTCAAAGTGAATCGAATTTTTTGAGGGCACGGTTTCGATTTAAAAAAACCAAAGATAAAATTATAAACTAGGTTAACAACTCTTTCCATAGAACTTGTACCTGATCCCAATCATAAATTTGAACATAGGATCTAGCATTTTTACTAAGCTTACTAGCAAGTTCAGGTTGATCAACTAATACTTTTATATGTGAAACCATGCCATTAACGTCTTGTGCTTCACATAATAACCCGTTCTTTCCTGATTTAATGATGTATGGAATTCCGCCCACATTTGTACTTACAATAGGCAATCCCAGCGCCATTGCTTCTAAAAGGCTCACTGGTAAATTGTCAAAATTTGTGGTGTTTATAAACACATCGTAATTTTTGCTCAATGAGATCCAATCGTTTTTGCTTAAAAGACCTGTAAAATTTATTGAAAGCCCTAATGAATCTGCCATTTCTTTACATTCTTCTAGGTTTCCATCTTTATCGGGCCCTACCATGCATAATTCGGCATTAGGGTAAACGGATTGTAATTTATGAAGTACTTGTACCGCCATTTTGGGTTGGTAAATGTGCGCAAATGACCGCACCCATAATAATTTAGGATTGGCTGCCTGGCGATGTAAAAAAGGATAGTTTTGTAACTCTATGTTATTAGGTATGTGAACGATTTTTTGAGTGATCGCTTTCGCGAAAGCGTCCTTTAAATAATCACTAGGACTTACCACTTTGTAAGCCTTATTGAGAAACTTCAATGTAGTTTTAGGATGGGATTTTAAACGTTGAGGTAAATTACCACCATGCAATATCGGAATGTATTTTAGATTCATTGTTCTGCATACTCGGGCTACAATTACGGCGTACCAAAAGTTCAAGGTGCTGTAGGTGTCTATAAGGACATAGTTAGTTTTTGAACTGTTTTTATACACGGTATATACCATTTCTAGTAACCTTGACAACTTGTTTTGTTTAGAACTAGCTGTTACAACCTCATAGCCTAAATTTTTCAATAAAGGAGTCAAGGTGTCAATGGTTGTTAAGGATTTACCACTACCTGACAGTTGATTTCCTATGTAAACAATACGTGTCATGCGCTAGTTGCTGGTTCGAGTACTGGAGTAGGATCTTTTATTTTGTTAACTTTCTTTGTAGGGTAGGTAACGTATAAAAGTGAGAACCCGTAAATAAATGCAGGTGCTGCTATCCTCATGGCGCTGTGGTTTATTGTTGCAATCCAAAATATAAGAAATGGATAAAAGTAAATATTTCCTCGATTTGTAATGCGATACAATAAGGGCGTGATTATTAATACAATAATGGAAAGAATACCGATGCTACCGTGTTCTGATAACAATCGGCTGGTCTCGTTGTGTGAAGCTGCGACAATTCCATCTTTTTGGGCTCGATAATATTTTACTTGTCCTGCGCCTATTCCTGCAATCGGGTTTTCAAAGAAGGCTTGTAGTTCAATAAGAATCAACTCTGTTCTACCAGTAGATAAATCATCTTTGGCTCTACCGGCGGCATCCTGATTAGCATATCTTTTATCTATCATCCCATTAGTAGCAAGCGATGTATAACCCCAAGCTAGCAATAAACCTACAGCAAGAACGCCTAGTTTAGGAAGGAATGAGAATTTAAATTCGGATCGTTTTAAAAATATTACAGTAATTAAAAGTCCTGCAATCATTAAAAAGGCAGTGATCACTCCACCACGTGAAAAGGTTACCCAACCTCTATAAGTCATGGCGATAAAGAGTATGATGTCAATGATATTGTGCAGTCTGTTTTTAATGATAATAAACCGTGCAAAGGATATGAACATACCGATTCCCAAAACCGTTGCCACTTGATTGGGGCCATAACCACCTGAAGCAGCAAAGTTGGAAGCTGTATTAGTAACAACATCTCTTACATCTGGCGTTACAAGGAATAAGTAAAAGGTAGTCATTACCAATGGGCAAATTCCTAATTTGAGCATGCTATCCAATCTTTCACGAGGAATTTTTCTATAAAAACAATAGATCGCAGTAACACCTAGACATACCGGACCACTCAAATTAAAGGCTACAGCTTTACGTAAACTTTCTCCCAACGGAATGTTTTGCGAGGCAACCACAATGCTGGGAATCAATAACAATAAATAAAATACAAATGGAATACTGCGCAGTGAAAATCCTTTAAAAAATATACCTAATCCTATTAAAACAATAACCAAATATTTGATCATTTCATAAAAGAATAATGCGCTATTCATGCGCAGGAAAACCTCTAAGGTAACGAGATAAAAACTTGCTAGTAAAACTTCTTGACCACGATCTTGATTACTTAACGCTCTTAGTATAAAGTATCCTGTAATTCCATAAAAGTACACTTTGACCAAAAACGGAATAGCTATCATAAAGATAGTAAGCACAATATGTGCAATTATTAAAACCGGATAAGAAAGCTTTTCAATTTTAAACATGCGACTTATACAGGTTTACAAGTTGATTGATGTAGGATGTAGCCCCATAATTCAAAAGTACGTGCTTATTAAAAGCAGTACTCAGTTGTTCCCTTTCTTCTTTTGAATTTATTAATTCCTCGATAGCATTATTTAATTCTAGAGGTTGATTAGCTGCTACTACCTTACCGTAACTTCCAACAACCTTTTTACAAGCACCTACATTAGTCGTAATTACCGGAAGTTTGTATAATCCATACTCAAGTAAGGCAACTGGAAGACCTTCTGACTTTGATGAAAGAACGCCAATGTCGCACTGATCTAGAATGGAGCCTATTTCATTTCTAGCGCCTAAAATATGCACTCGATTTTCTAATTTTCTGCTCGAAATATAATTTTTTATTTGCTCACTATATTCATCGTTAAAATCCTTACCTACTAAAATTAAATCCCAGTCACTTTCTATTTTCTCAAAGGCCTGGAGCAAATTGAGATGATCTTTCTGAGGTCGTAAATTGGCTAGGTGAACAATACGCCTACCAGGCTTGCCCGGTAGACTAATTTCTGTAATATCTGATTCAGTTTTTTGAGCAAAGTTTTTTAAGTATACCGCATTGTTTTTACCCAGAATATTTTTGTGCCATTCCAACAAAAGCTCATTGACAACAATATTTTGCGACGATAAATTACTAGCCCATTTGATCCATCCCTGCGGTCTACCCTGTAACTGTTCGGCATTGCCGTAATGATCATGCCAAATATAGATGAGTGATGGTAGAGCCTTTTTAATCAAACCAGCAAGGAAAAACGAGGTTGCATGCGCATGAATATGGGTGATGTCGTTTTTCTTGACATACTTATAAAGTTTATAAATACCTCTTATACCCAACTTGCCTTTGCGATTCAAGAATATGTAGCCTACTTTTTTATCTATAGTTTTCTTCAAAAGCCCTTCGGCACGAGTTACACATAAATGAGAATCATATCCATGCGCCGCCAGTTCATTGGCGATTGAAACAGCCATTCTTTCGGCACCACCAGCATCTAAACTATCTATTACTTGAAGTATTTTCATAGTAATATGGGATCACCTTTACGGTTAATCCATTTGCTTTTTAATCTTAAGAAGTTCGGCCTTGACGTTTTCTAATTTTTGAATAATATCAAATTTATCTAATTGATTTTTGTGTGTACGCATGTATTCGCGGGCACCTTCAAGTGTAAAACCTTGTTCCTTTACTAATCGATAGATGGTTTGTAAATTTTTAATGTCATCTTTAGTAAATTTCCTATTACCCTTAGCATTTTTCTTGGGTTTTAATACATCAAACTCCTTTTCCCAATACCTGATTAATGATGGATTGACATCAAAAGCTCTAGACACCTCGCCTATACTGTAATACAATTTTTCAGGTAGGTCGATATGCATTAATCTAGAGAAATATTTTCTTGCTGCGATTTCTTCAGCAATTCGTTAAACTCTTCAGGAGATAAATTTCCATAATAGAAATTGATAGGATTGATGCGCTCTCCATCCTTAGACACCTCATAATGTAAATGAGGAGCTTGCGAGCGTCCTGTACTACCTACATAACCAATTATGTCACCACGCTTCACTTTTTGTCCTACACGCACGTTGTAAGGATTTTTAGCATTTAAATGTGCGTATAACGAGATGTAACCAAAACCATGATCAATTCTTATATGATTTCCATAACCCGAGCTGTTCGCATCTGCTCTTGTAACAACACCATCACCAGTTGCATACACAGGTGTTCCTCTAGGAGCAGTAAAATCCATTCCATAGTGAAACTTTCTTGTTTTATTAAAAGGATCGGTTCTATACCCATAACCACTTGCCATCCTTGTTAAATCCTGATTACGTACAGGTTGAATCGCTGGAATAGAAGCGAGAAGTTTTTCTTTGTCCTTGGCTAATTCTGCTATTTCATCAAGCGATTGTGATTGTATAGCCACTCTTTTTTTAAGTTGGTCAATATCTTTTTTAAGCTGTATAACTCGTTCACTGGTATTAAAACCTTCAAGGTCCTTATATCTATTTACACCACCAAAACCAGCCATGCGCTGCTCGTCACTTATAGGCGCAGCGTCAAAATAGATACGGTATATAGTATTATCGCGCTCTTCAACCTCGGCAATGACTTGCGCCAGATTGTTTATTTGTTCATTTGCTTTTTCAACCTCGAGCTTCATAAATTCATTTTCAGCCTTGGCGTCAACCAGCGCAGGAGACTCCACGTATTGATTAATGATGAAGAAGAATAATAGGCCAAAAAGCATACTCGCAGCGAGGAATCCTATAAATCTAAAAAATACATGACGCTTCTTGCGTTCCACCTTTCTATAGGATAGAGTTTCAGAATCGTAGTAATACTTAATTTTAGACATGCTTTTTATACTATTTTTGCTGTGTTGAAAACGGTATTGTTTTTAGTTTATTACGCTTTCGCGAAAGCGTAATAATAAAAATCAAAATAAGTAGTAAAGGTACTTAATTGATGCAGGAAATTGCCCTTACCGATTTTTACAAAAATATAAAATTAAAACTCATAGACCACCAGTATGAATTCTAAGCAGATAAGACAGACCTTTCTAGATTTTTTTGCTGAAAAAAGTCATCAAATTGTACCCAGCGCACCTATGGTGTTAAAAGACGATCCTACCTTGATGTTTACAAACGCAGGGATGAATCAATTTAAAGAGTACTTTCTAGGAAACTCAGAGCCAAAGAATAACAGAGTTGCCGATAGTCAGAAGTGTTTGCGAGTAAGTGGTAAGCATAACGACCTAGAAGAAGTAGGAGTTGATACCTATCACCATACCATGTTTGAGATGCTAGGTAACTGGAGTTTTGGTGATTACTTTAAGAAAGAAGCTATTGATTGGGCTTGGGAACTGCTTACAGAAGTATATAAAATTCCTAAAGATCATTTATACGTAACTATTTTTGAAGGCGACGATGCCGAAGGATTATCGCGCGATACCGAGGCATATGATTTCTGGAAACAACACATTGCTGAGGATAGAATCCTAAACGGTAATAAAAAAGACAACTTTTGGGAAATGGGCGCGCAAGGACCATGTGGTCCTTGTTCTGAAATTCATGTTGACATTAGAAGCGACAAGGAAAAACAAGAGGTTGACGGTGCTACACTAGTCAATATGGATCATCCACAAGTGATTGAAATTTGGAATCTTGTATTCATGCAGTTTAATAGACTTGCTGATGGTTCTTTAGAAAACCTTCCTGCACAGCATGTAGATACTGGAATGGGGTTTGAACGTTTGGCAATGGTTTTACAAGGAGTAAAGTCAAATTATGATACTGATGTTTTCCAACCACTAATTAGAGAGATTGAAACTATTACTGGTCATGCTTATGGAAAAACAGAGCAAGAAGATATTGCAATACGTGTAATCGCAGATCATGTGAGAGCAGTATCTTTTTCTATTGCTGATGGTCAATTACCGTCAAACAATGGTGCTGGTTATGTTATAAGAATGATCTTAAGAAGAGCTATAAGATATGGCTTTACATACTTGGATAGAAAGGAACCTTTTATTTATCAATTAGTAACGACCTTATCCAAGCAATTAGGTGAGGCGTTTCCTGAGTTGAAATCACAGAAGAACTTAATTTTAAATGTGATCAAAGAAGAGGAGATTTCTTTCTTACGTACCCTAGAAAATGGTCTAGCCTTGCTTGATAGCATGATTGCTAACTTAAAATCACAAGGCCAGGATACGCTAGAAGGTAAAAAAGCATTTGAACTTAATGATACTTATGGTTTTCCAAAAGAGCTTACTCGACTTATTCTAAGCGAGCAACAACTCAAAATGGATGAAGAAGGATTTACTGCGGCCTTAAAAAAACAACAAGAAAGTTCTAGAAAGGCAAGTGAAACAGAAACGTCTGACTGGGTAATACTAGGTGATGATGATACACAAGAGTTTATTGGTTATGATAAACTAGATGCCAAAGTACGTATATCAAAATACAGGAAAGTAACGACTAAAAAAGATGGTGATCGCTATCAACTTGTCTTTAACATGACACCTTTTTATGGAGAAAGTGGTGGACAAACAGGAGACAAGGGATATATTGAAGGTGTAAATGGCGATACGGTATACATCATTGATACTAAGAAAGAAAACGGGCAAACAGTGCACATAACTAAAAACCTGCCTAAAGAGTTAGGAGGAACGTTCATCGTTCAAGTTGACCAAAAGCAGCGTTTTAGAACCAGTGCGAACCATACAGCTACACACCTTTTACATCAAGGGTTGCGTAAAATTTTGGGAACTCATGTAGAACAAAAAGGAAGTATGGTACGCAGTGCTAGTTTGCGTTTTGACTTTTCACATTTTTCTAAAGTAACCATTGAAGAACTTAAACAAGTTGAGGATTTTGTAAATGCTCGTATTGCTGAACAATTACAACTGGAAGAAAATAGAAACAATACCTATGAAGATGCCATCAAAGATGGTGCGATAGGTTTGTTTGGCGAGAAATATGGAGACGTAGTACGTACCATAAAATTTGGAAGCAGTTATGAATTATGCGGTGGTACACATGTTAAAAACACCAGTGATGTGTGGCATTTTAAAATCACAAATGAATCTGCAGTAGCTGCAGGAATACGCCGTATTGAAGCTATTACTGGCGATGCAGTTAAGGATTTCTTTTATGATCAATCAAAACATTTTGAGCAGATTAAAGCCCTGTTAAAAAACGCAAAAGAACCTGTAACAGCTATTCAGTCCCTACAAGAAGAAAATTCGAATCTTAAAAAAGAGATTGAGGAATTAAAAAAAGCCAAGGCAGGCAATCTAAAACAAGAGTTGATTAATAGCGCAGAAGATATAAATGGTGTTCAATTTATTGCTTCAAAGACTGATCTAGATGCAAAGTCTGTTAAAGACCTGGCTTTTTCAATCGATCAAGAGATTACTAACTTGTTCCTAATCATTGGATCAAACGCAGGTGATAAAGCAACACTTACTGTAATTATCTCAAAGAATCTTGTAGATCAAAAGAAATTAAACGCTGGACAAATTGTAAGAGAACTAGGTAAGTTTATACAAGGTGGTGGTGGTGGACAACCCCATTTTGCAACAGCAGGAGGAAAAAATCCAGCAGGAATAGATCAAGCGCTACAAGCGGCTAGAGAATTATTAAACTAGTTTATGAATAATGAAATAGTCATCCATCGTTATTCTAGTGATGATGCTACTTCATGGAATAAATTTATAGATTCATCTCTTAATGGGACCTTTATATTAAAACGATCTTTCATGGAGTACCATGAGGATCGTTTTAAAGATTATAGCCTAATGGTTTATAGGTCACAAACTCTTATTGCTGTATTACCTGGCAATAGAGTAGGAGATAAGTGGTACAGTCATCAAGGTCTTACTTATGGCGGTATAATTCTAGACCATGAGTTGTCAAAGGATGTTCTTAACCAGGTTATGAATCAAACGGTGTCTTATCTAATTTCAAATGAAATTAAGGATATATATATCAAACAACCGTTTAACTCATATTCTCAAATCAACCGTTTTATAAATGAGGCAATTGAAAGTATAGACTTTCAGCCATTTAAAAGGGTTAATAATGCCTACCTTGAATTGAATGTTGATTTGTCTATTTCATCTAAACGGACCGCTGGTTATCGCAATGGTAATTGGAATCATTTAATTTTTCAGGAAAATGATAACTGGGGTGAATTTTGGAATCAAGTATTAGTACCCTTGTTGCAACATAAATATGCTGCTAGTCCTGTTCATAGTATTCAGGAAATTGAAGAGTTGAAGAGTAAATTTCCCGAAGAAATCAGACTTTATACTGTTTCTAATCAAGAGGGAATAATTGCCGGTGTCGTAATTTTCATCAAAGGGAACATTGCAAGAGCTCAATATATGGCAAGTACAATCGAGGCAAGATCATTAAGGGCTATGGATTTTTTATATTTAGAAACTATAGAAGTTTTAAGACAGTGTAATATCACTAAATATGATCTAGGTGCCGTAGATGATCCTAATGGAGGAATAAATAAAGGCCTCGCTAAAAATAAGAAGGAGATGGGAGCGAGTTTTGAAATACAAACGGTTTGGCATTTTAAACCACATAAAAAATAAAAAAACCAGCGCTAATCAGGCGCTGGTTTTAGGCTATTTTATCAAATGAATCTTTTAACAATCAAAGTCGATTAAGGAATATTTTTCTTTTTCATAGCAAGAAAAACTCTAGTTTAAGTTTTTCTTTATATCGAATATTACAATAATTATTTCGTTTGTTATGTAATTCATTACAAATGTACGGTGGTGTTCCATTTCAAGGTGTTACATTTGGGTTAAGCATAGTTAATGAGTGTTATTTTAATGTAAATCATTGGAAAAGAAAGCCTTTCATTTTGCCGTTATACAGGTTGTAGTATTCGGAGTTTTCATAATACTAAGTTTTATTCCTCGCACAGTCTCTAATGATATCAGTTCATGGATATCGTATCTCATGACCTTTTTTGCAGTGATTGTGATAGCTGGATCTATAGCAAGTTTGTTAAGTTTTAAAAGACCTTTTACTGTAAAGAAATTCATTGTTACAATAATCAACTTTGGGTTTTTAATTTACCTGACTTATAGATGGTTTTTAAGCGAGATACCTGTATAGGAAACTCTTTATATATTCGTAATAAATAATTTTTGTGCACATTCCATTTCTCGATTTAAAAAAAATACAAAACCGATTTCTACCTCAGGATATGGAATCTATAAAAGAGTTGCATGAATCTGGTAGGTATATTGGAGGTCAATTTGTAGATACATTTGAAAAGGAATTTGCAAGCTATTGTAACGTTCAGTATTGCGTGAGTACTGGTAATGGATTGGATGCCTTGAGTATTATCCTAAGAGCAGAAACCGCTCTAAATCGACTTCCTAAAAACGCTAAAATTGCGGTGCCAGCAAATACTTATATAGCAACTATTTTAAGCGTTGTTCACAGCCATCACACGCCTGTATTATTTGAAACAGAGCAGTGTGTCGTACAGGTTGATGATCTTAAAAAAATTAAAGAAGACTATGATGCTATTATAGTTGTGGATCTATATGGAATCATGGTAGATGATGATGTGTACGCTTTCGCGAAAGCGAACCACAAAAAAATATATACCGATACAGCACAATCTCACGGTGGTCGTACAAGTAGTGGTAAAACTAGTGGAAGTCTTGCAGCGGCAAGTGCCTTTTCTTTTTATCCTACTAAAAATTTAGGAGCACTAGGTGATGCAGGCGCTATCACCACAAACGACCAAGAGCTAGCTGCAATGTGTCGCAAAATCGCCAATTACGGGCGTGATTCCCAATTTTTAAATAGTGAAGTAGGAGTAAATTCACGCATGGATCCTTTACAGGCCCTATTTTTGAGTACGCGATTACAGGTTTTAGAAAACGACAACAACTCTCGTAGATCCATTGCATACAAATACAGTCAAGGTATTGATAACAAAAAGGTGCAGCTACTAAGCACGCAATTAGCAAATCGTTCAGTGTTTCATATTTATCCAATTTTCGTAGAAGATAGGGTAGCCTTTATAGACTTCATGAAACATCATGGAATACAAACTGGATGTCATTATGAGGTACCACCTCATCAACAAAAAGCATTTTCTAAGTGGAATGACTTACAATTTCCCGCCACAGAAAGTAGACATCAACAACAGGTAAGTCTTCCATGCCATCCTTTGTTAGATACTCAAGAGGTTCATCATATTATACAAACCATAAATTCTTATTGATGCGCAGGCTGTTTTTATTGTTTAATAGAAATATGCTGCTTAAAATGGCAAGTTGGAATAGTATTTTTATTCTTGTCAGGATTGCGCTAGGTGCTGTTATGTCTAATCTTTTGGCTCGATTTGTGGGTGATGCAGGATTGGGTTATTTAGGAAACTTACGTAATTTTTCTCAAGGACTTCAAAGCCTGTCCGTTCTAGGATTGGAAAACGGTCTTACTAAAAACGCTGCTGCGTTAAAGAATGAGCCTAAACTACTAAGCAAAACTTTTACAACAGCATGGATAGCAACTTTTATAGTAAGCGTATTAACCGCCATAGGTATAAACTTTACAGCTAGCTGGCTGTCTTTGTATTTATTCGATCGTGATAGTTATTCATTTGTCTTACGGATCTTTGGCTGTTCATTACCATTTTACTTTGTTTTTGTTGCAGTAAGTTCCTTGTTACAAGGATTTGAGTGGTTTAAGACCTATGTGGTTCTTAATATTATCGTTGCCTTGTCGGTATTTGCTCTGGGCGCTTATTTGATTGTAAATGAGAATTTATACGGTGCGCTGCTTAGTATAGCCGTGACACCTTATGTTCAATTTATTTTGGCTCTTTTTGTGTACTTCTTTTATTTAAAAGGTAAAAAAGGAATGCTCACCTTTTCAATTGAATGGAGTAATGAGCAAGCACTACAGCTCTTTAAATACAGTATTATGGCTTTAGTGAGCGCTATACTTATACCGCTTGTAAATATTGAAGTGCGCAACGAGGTTATTGATCAAGTAAGTGACCATGCAGCAGGATGGTGGGAATCTGTTCAACGTATTTCAGGATATTACATGGTATTTGTTACCACGTTAATCAGTTTATACGTATTACCTAATTTGAGCAAGGATTCTAGTTTTAAACAATATAGAAGTACGATTTGGAATTTTTATAAAACCATACTTCCTGTAGTTGTAGCTGGACTTATATCTGTTTATTTATGTAGAGATTTAATTCTTGAATATTTATTCACGTCAGAGTTTTTACCTGCTTCTAGCATGTTTAAATGGCAATTGTTAGGTGATTTTATAAAGGTCATCACCACCGTAATGGCTTTTAGGTTTATCGCATTAAATGATCTTAAACGCTATCTAGTGGCTGAACTTATAAGCATTTTTTGTTTCTATCTTTTTACGATGGTTTTATTACCGTACTATGGAAAAAATGCCGTAGTAATGGCTTACTTTTTAAATTACATATTTTACTTTTTAATTTTGATCTTGCTTTTGAGAAAAGAATTGTTTGGTTCGTTGGAGCAATAAACAAAATTATTTCACACTCATACTTACCATATCATTTAAGCATTTAATCTGCAGGACACCATGCTCTTCCGATTTTGGATAGAATAGAATTGATTTTTCAGTATTAGGCTCCAAGTCAAAGAAATTATCAGAAAAATGACCATCTATACTAGAAAAGACAAATAGATCCTTTACAAATACATTTGAAACGATCGTAATTTCATAAAAGTCATTACTCTTTGGACTTTTTATTTGGATTTCTGCTTTAGGTAATTTGAGATCTTTTGGTCTTGTTAAAGTTTTAATGCTTTTGTGATTACCAAATTGGTAAGACACGTAAATTTTGTTTAGATCAAGATTTAAATGTTTTAAGGAAAGCGCATGAATGAGCTCGCTAGAACCAGCTTTGACTGAGCATATAGAACTATCGATGGTATCAACAAAAAGCGATTTGCCCGAAAAGTCTTTGATTTCGATTTTGAAATCGCCTACTTCTGTCTCGAGATTATCATTTACCACATATGTTTTCAACGTATCATTTTTAACTACGTTACTAATTAGAACATTCTCAAAATCACGTTTTACCTGATAGTGTAAGGCTTTCCAGTTGCCAAAATAATCGATACTGGACCAGCTTACCGCTGGCCAGCAATCGTTGAGTTGCCAGTATAGGGTTCCCATATTGTAAGGTCGCGCACGACGATGCGCTTGAATACCTTTAGAAATTCCATAAGCTTGTACGAGCTGACTCACGTACACGTAATCTTCATCATTTTCTGGTTCGGGAAAATCGCGCTCCATGTAAGTTTGTATAAGCTCGTCACCTCGAGCGTGTTTTTGGTGTGTAGCATATTCCTTTGACTTAATATCTACTTCACCAGATGAATTAATGTAGCGAATGGTTTCATAAGAGGGATGCGCCTGAAAACCAAATTCACTCATAAACCTTGGCACATGCTCTTCAAAATGCTCAAACGGGTAAGCATCGTGCCACACGCGCCAGTCATGTGCATCGCCATTAAACTCATATTTAGGATTGCCACGACCGTATTGTGGTGAGCTTTCCCAGTAGGGTTCTTTGGTCATTTCGGCTACGTATTTCGGCATGTCTATTTGAAAAATGTTTCGGTAGTCTTCCCAAATACTGTCACGTTCTTGATGACTGCGACCTTCTTGCCAGCCCCATCGATGCCAGCCTTCTCGGCTTTCATTGTTACCGCACCACATTACAATGCTCGAATGATCTCGTAATCTAGTAAGTTGTTGAGTGACCTCTTTTTTTACGCTTTCGCGAAAGCTATCTCCACTAGGATACATCGCACAAGCAAACATAAAATCTTGCCATACCATTATTCCTTTTTCGTCACATTTTTCATAGAAAACATCACTCTCATAAATACCGCCACCCCAAACACGTAGCATGTTCATATTTGCATCTACAGCGTCATTTAAAAGCTTTTCATAATGGTCATCCGTGACCAAATCTTGCATGCTGTTTTGTGGAATGTAGTTTGCACCTTTTGCATATACCGGAACGTCGTTCACCTTGAAATAAAAGCTGGTTCCGTATTCGTCTGGCTCATTTACCAATTCTACTGTGCGCAGTCCCTTATTAATTGTTTTTTGATCAATAAGATTTTCATCTTTAAAAATGCTAATCTCTACCTCATATAAATAGGGTTCACCTAGATTATGTGGCCACCATTTTTTAGGATTTTGTATTTCAAAATGCAGTTCTTGAGTAGCTGTTTTTGTGGCTACCGTCAAGGAGTCTGTAATTTTATATGGATAAATACTGTCGTTGATTTTAAGAGAATAGGTAAGCGGTGAGAAAACAGGTTTTGATAATGTCACTTGTGCCGAAAGATTTGCAATAGAATCATTAAGACTATTTTGCTTTAAGTAAATATCCTTAATTTTAAAATCGTTGAAAGCCTCAAGATGAACTGGTTTCCAAACACCCATAGTGTTTAGGTTTGGACCCCAATCCCAACCGTATTGAAATTGTGCTTTACGTGTGTAAATACGATTTCCTTCTGGTAATTGATACGGATTTGCTGCTGCTTTTTGAAGTTCTATTTCTAAAGGAGACTTTATGGTAACGTAAAGCTCATTTTCTTTTTCTATAAATGGCTTTACATCTATCTGCCAGTTGAGAAAAGCATTGTCGGTGTCAAGAATCTTATGGCCATTGAGCTCAATGCTGGCATACGTATCAATGCCTTCAAAGTTTAAAGTAATATGTTCTTTAGCAAGAATTTCTTTGTTTACCTTAAAAATGGTTTTGTAAACCCAGTTTTCCTCAGTAATCCACTGTAAACCATCTTCATTATTCCCTTGAAAAGGATGCTCGATAAGTGGTAATAACTCCTTGTGAACCGTTGATGGAATACTTACAGAGTCTGATACTAAACTATTGTCAGCTTCTTTTAATAAGGACCAGTTATGGTTGAGATATTTACGCTTTACATGGGGTTGTTTATCATTACATGAGACTAGTGAAATCACTATGATTAGGAGCCAACTATATTTCATGCGTGATTCGATTAAGGATTGCTTTAATGCTTTCAATGTTGGATGTGATTTCTATGTTTTCTTGAAGAAATTTAGGTGTATTCATAGGCACTTTCTCTTCACTGGTTTGCTCACAGATTGCTGTAGCGCTTGCGTGGATTTCTTTGAAGTTCGCTTTCGAGAAAGCATCACTATTACTAGCATTAATGCCACCACCAGGCATAATAATGAGTTCATCGCCTGCTTGTTGCTGTAACTCTATTAATAAACTAATACCTTCAAAAGCACTAGCTTGCTGACCAGAGCTGAGTATGCGATGTGCACCTAAATTGATTAAATCAATCAAGGCCTGCTGTGGATTTTCTACGTGATCAAAAGCTCTGTGAAAGGTAAAGGGTAATGGTCTAGAAAGCTCTATGAGTTCGCTAGTACGTTTAATATCCACTTTAAAATCCGAAGTCAATACTCCAGAAACAATACCAGCGGCACCTAACTCTTTGCAAAGTTGAATATCCTGTTTCATGATTTCAAACTCGTCTTTGCTGTACACAAAATCACCAGATCGTGGTCGTATCAATACCATTACAGGAATACTGAGGTCTGCAATTACCTTTTTGAGCAATCCAAAACCTGGTGTAATTCCACCTACGGCTAGCTCGCTACACAACTCTATACGATGAGCGCCAGCCTTTTGAGCATTGATGGCACTTTGATAATTTGCCGCGCAGATTTCTAGTAGCATATTATTTTTTTGAATTTAAAATATCAGTAACAATTTTAATGTCATGATGATTTAAGGTCTTCATTTTTTTTGAATAATTCTTTGATAGTAAAGATTCTAATAAATGATCAGCAATTTTCTTTCTTACAATTTCAGTCTTTTCTGTTACACGTTTAATTAAGAAATCTATTAATTTTCTGTAGTGCGGAATCACTTCATGATCCACTTTAAAAGTTTTGGAAATTCCAGATTGAATATCGTACTGCATTTTATTGACGTGCAATTCGAAGAATGATTCTCCCAATTCATAATTTGATATTCCTCTATGAGCGACGAAATTATGCCTCGCGTTCATCAGTTCTTTGTGATGATCAAAATATGATTGGTCTTGAAAGATGGACTCTTCTAGTTTTGGAAGTTTGCTAAACTTTCTATCTGTGAAAGACTTACCATAGGTGATTACAAATGAAATAAACAAAGAATTTTGAACGACTTCAGAATCAATTTTACCCATTTCTTCTAAATATTTTCTGCAATCATTTAAGTCAAGTAAAATACCATGATAGCCAATTAATTTTTTGCTTATATCATATGATATTTTAAAAACAACTTTCTCTCCTGTATTTTTTGACTTTAATTCCTTTTCCAGCCTAGATGCAAAATTTTTATCTTCTTCTTTCATTTAAACATTTTTATCACTTGATAATAATTTCGTCAATAAATGTCCAGGCTTTATTTCCAGCGCCTTGTGCACCATCTGGGATGATACCGTAGTTGGGAATAATAAGTTTGAAATTATTATACTTTGGTGTAAAAGATTTCGGCTTGTACACTTTGTAGGTAAAGTCAATTACACTTTGTTCAGAAGTCTGAACTTGTTGTTTGTCAACAACAATATTTCCATCTTCTAGGGTAAGAAATGTTTGAAATTCCTCTGGCGCATAAATCCACTGTCCAGGTGCATGGTAAAATCGTAATTGGATTTCATTTACTTCTGTAGGTTCATCAAATGCTATTTCAACTTCGAGGTCATCACCCCAAAAGCCCAACCATTCTTTATCACCATAACGTGTATCACTACCTACAATTCCATTGATAAGTCCGTTTGCACCACTACCACTATAGGATTTATGTGGTGGATGATTAATTGTAATAGTGGCGCCTACACCTTTATGATAAAGGAATTCTTGAGAGAATAAACGTCCAAGCGGCTGAGAATTGTCAAATACTTGAGCTTTTACAATCATGTTTTCCTTAAATGGAATAGGTGATTCATAAATAGTTGAATTGGCATTTGGCTCAGTTCCGTCAGTAGTGTATCTGATTTCTTTACCTAAGGTTTTAGTGCTTAATTCATATTCTTGATCCTTATTCAAATTTCCTTCAATTTCATATAAATGATTTGCATAATTAATATCCATGGCGTCTAGCCGTGGCAGCATTACTTCTAGGTTATTGACAAACAAGTTATAATCTCGTTTTTCTACTGGAGACCAAGCGACCTCACTTAGCGCAAGCATACGTGGGAAAGCCATGTATTCTACTTGATTTGTAGTAGGCATGTACTCAGTCCATACATTTCCTTGTACGCCTAAAACGTGCGTTATTTCTTTATCACTAAGTTCATCTGGAATTGGATTGAACCTATAAACTTTTTCTAATGGTAAAAAGCCGCCTATAGCTAGTGGTTCATTTTCATTATCGCTTTGGTAATAGTCAAAATAACAATGAGAAGTAGGCGTCATAATAACATCGTTACCTGTTTTTGCAGCGTCTATGGCACCTTGCATGCCGCGCCAACTCATAACCGTGGCATCCTTTGCTAGTCCGCCTTCTAGGATTTCATCCCAACCGATGATTTTCTTGCCTTTTGAAGCTAGGTATTTTTCAAAATGTTTAATGAAGTAGGATTGTAATTCGTATTCATCTTTTAATTCCTTTTCTTTGATAAATCGTTGTGCGATTACACTTTGTTTCCACTGTGTTTTTGGTGCCTCATCGCCGCCTATGTGAATGTATGGTGATGGAAATAAGGCTGCTACCTCGTCTAGTACGTTTTCTAGAAACTCAAAAGTCTCTGGATTGGGGCAATAAATGTTGTCAAAAACGCCCCATTCTGTAGCTACATTCACACCTTTATTGGCGCATCCTAGTTCTGGATAGGCAGCAATGGCCGCTTGAGCATGACCAGGTAATTCGATTTCTGGAATGATGTTGATGTGTCTCGCTTTCGCGAAAGCGATAACCTCACGCACTTCATCTTGTGTGTAGTATCCACCATATCTAGTCGTGTTGTACTTGTGCGGTGTATCGTTGTAATGTCCTAGTAAAGTACTGTCACGGTAAGCAGCCACTTCTTGAAGTTTAGGATATTGTTTGATCTCGATGCGCCAGCCTTGATCATCAGTTAGATGCCAGTGAAAATTATTCATCTTTAACATCGCCATAGCATCGATGTATTTCTTGATAAACGCTACTGGAAACATATGTCTAGAAACGTCGAGATGCATACCACGATATTTAAAACGTGGTTCATCCTCAATGGTTAGTGCTGGTAAGTGAATTTCATCCTTGTCATTAAGTATGGGGAACAACTGGATGAGCGATTGTACCGCATAGAAAGCGCCTGCATCCGTACGGGCATGAATAAGTATTCGTTCAGGATCGATTTTCATTCGGTACCCTTCGGTACTATCGATCTCTTCATTGAATTTCAAATAGATGTAGTTGTCTTCCTTATCATCATAATCGTTTAACTCGTCAAAACCCATTTTATCAAAATGATCAAGTAAGAACTTGCCAGCCATAGGAAACTCAGGATCAAACCTAAACGAAGTGTTTTCATGAAACGTAAAATATCCATCATTTACCTGCAAGGATTGCGGCGCTGGAATGATACTGGGACTTTTAAGGTCTACATGTCTAGTGGTTTTGGTACAGGATAATACTGTTAATATCAATATGGTGATTAGTAGAATTCTTTGAAGCATTATTGTAATTTAGAGTCGACAAAATACTTGCAGAAGATAGTACAATTTAATGAGTCCTGAAGAACAAATACTAGCATTAAGAAATGAATTGCGAGAACATAATTACAACTATTATGTAAACGACAATCCTACCATTTCAGATTTTGAATTTGATAAGAAATTAGAGCAACTCAAACAACTCGAGGCAGCAAATCCTGAGTTTTTTGACCCTAATAGTCCCAGTGTTAGGGTAGGTGGTGAAATCACTAAGAATTTTGAAACCGTGAAGCATGAATACCGCATGTATTCACTAGATAATAGTTATAGTAAAGAAGATTTACTGGATTGGGAACAGCGATTAAGAAAAATTGTTGATGGTCCTATTGAATATGTATGCGAGCTTAAATACGATGGTGCTAGTATAAGTTTGAGGTATGAAAAAGGAGTTTTTGTAAAGGCAGTTACTCGTGGAGATGGTACTCAAGGTGATAATGTTACTGCCAATGTGCGTAC
Organism: Nonlabens sp. SY33080; assembly: GCF_011784885.1. Classification (NCBI taxonomy): domain Bacteria; kingdom Pseudomonadati; phylum Bacteroidota; class Flavobacteriia; order Flavobacteriales; family Flavobacteriaceae; genus Nonlabens; species Nonlabens sp. SY33080. The sequence continues at coordinate 1,082,421 of NZ_CP050461.1, read as the reverse complement.
CATTAAGTCGGTACCATTAAAACTACGAGCTAGTGAAGTGCCTGATAAATTTGAAATTCGTGGTGAGATTGTGTTACCGTGGCAAGGATTTCATAAAATGAATCAAGAACGTGAAACCCAAGGATTAGAACTATATCGCAATCCACGTAATACCGCTAGTGGTAGTTTAAAATTACAAGATAGTAGTATAGTTGCACAGCGACCACTGGAATGTTTGTTATATCAACTTGCAGGAGATAACTTACCGGTGCAATCACAATACGACAGTTTGAACCTAGCGCGTGATTGGGGTTTCAAAGCGCCTGCAGAATCTCAATTAGTGCAGAGTATTGATGAGGTGTTGCAGTATATAGAACATTGGGATGTTGCAAGAAAGGATTTACCTTATGAAACAGATGGAGTTGTTATAAAGGTAAATAGCCTGCAACAACAAGAAGAGCTGGGCTTTACGGCCAAGGCACCACGATGGGCAATGGCTTATAAATTTGCCGCAGAACAGGTGAGTACTAGACTTAATGAAATCACCTATCAAGTGGGTCGTACTGGTGCCATAACACCAGTAGCAAATCTAGAACCGGTTGAAATTTCAGGTACTACGGTAAAAAGAGCGAGTTTACATAATGCCGATCAAATTGAAAAACTAGATATTAGAGTAGGAGATGAGGTCTATGTAGAAAAGGGTGGAGAAATTATCCCTAAAATTGTTGCTGTAGAGCTTACTAAACGGCCAGATAATTCCCACCCTACTGAATATGCTACACGATGTCCAGAATGTGATACAGAACTAGTCCGTAAAGAAGGCGAAGCCCAACATTTTTGTCCCAATGAATTAGGATGCCCACCACAAATTAAAGGTAGGATTGAGCATTTTATATCAAGAAAGGCAATGGATATTGATGGAATAGGAGCAGAGACCGTTGGTCAACTCGTTGATGCAGGACTAATTTCTAACTATGCCGATTTATATGACCTTACCGTTGAACAAGTTCTGCCTTTAGAACGTATGGCTCAAAAGAGTGCAGAGAATATGATTAACGGGATACAAGCAAGTAAGCAAATTCCATTTGAGCGTGTTCTTTTTGCTTTAGGAATACGGTACGTAGGTGAAACAGTGGCAAAAAAACTAGCCAAACATTATAAAAGCATGGATGCTCTCATAGCTTTACCAGAAGCACCTGATAAAGAAAATCTAGACTTATTTGCCGATGTTTCCAGTCCTATAGAAAAGAAGTTAGAAGAACTAACTGCTATCCCAGAAATAGGCGACCGCATAGCACAAACTGTTGTAGAATTCATAGTTGACGAAAGGCAGCAAGCCATTCTAGAACGGTTAAAAAATGCTGGATTACAATTCTCATTAAGTGAAGAGCAGTTAGAAGGTCAAACTGATAAACTAGTTGGTAAAAGCTTTGTAGTTTCTGGTGTTTTTGAAATGTCGCGTAATGATCTAAAAAAACTTATTGAGGATAATGGTGGTAAGGTAAGCAGCTCGCTTTCAAGTAAAACAGACTTTCTCATTCGAGGTGATAAAATGGGACCTTCAAAACTTGACAAAGCTGAAAAACTGGGTATTACCATGATTAGTGAACAAGAGTTTTTAAAGATGCTGTAATTATGAGATTACTGATAGTTTTTCTACTCGCTTTAAATAGTTTTTGGTTGAAATCCCAAACCTATTCCTATAGAACTATCACAAATAATCAAATGATGGTAAAAGGTAAGGTAGGTAAATATCCTATAACCTTGTTCATGGAATATCAAGGTTTTTGTGAATATGAAAGAGAATATACAGGTTGGTATAAATACGATTCAAGTACTCAATCAATACCCATACAGGTTTATTTTTCAACTTATCCAGAAAATGAGGAATTCATCATTTATGCAAAATACGATGGCGATTTTCAACTAGAAATTGATGAAGATTATAATTGTCATCCAGTAAATTATGACGAGAAGTTTTATGGAGACTCTGATGATGGTATATTCAATAACATGAGCTGGAATAAGAAAGGTTCCTCACAAGTTTGGGAAGTTACCTTTGAAGAAGATGTGGCAAGTAAATTTTGGGATTTAGGGGAATATGATACCTACCTCACGGTTGACGATGATCTGGTATTAGACTTTGGAACGATGGGTTTTGAATATGTATATGAAGTACACATAGAAGGATTTAAAGAAGTTCATGACATTACTCACATGCTTATCACCGTTATAGAACCCAGTAAGCCAGGAGGAAATGGTCGCGGTATGTGTGGAGCAGGCGATGAAATTTATTTACTCTATCTACGGCTTGATAAGCAGAACAAGCTACTGTTTTCAGATTCTGAAAAAATTCAAAGTTGTTACGAACATATGGAAGAATCTCCTGTTACGTATGATACTCAATTCCCAGAAAGAGGATTTAAAAGGTCAAAATAATGTTTCTATAAATTATAAACCGTTCCAGCTTGATTGTTAATATCTGTCTCGTTTAAGTAAAGATCTATTCTACCTAGATACATCCCATAGCAACCTACTTGATTAACAACCACGTTTTTTCCTTCTTTATTAAGGATCAATTCGGGTTTTTCTAGAAATGTATGAGTGTGACCACCAATTATTACATCAATATTTGACGTCGCTGCTGCTAGGCTTACATCACTTACAGTATCTGATTTATAGGAATATCCCAAATGCGACATGCAAATAACTAAATCACATCCTTTTTCCTTTTTGAGTATGCGTGCTTGATCTGTAGCGATATCTATAGGATCTAGGTATTTGGTTTCTTTATAGTTGGTTTTATTTACTAATCCGTCTAGTTCGATTCCTAATCCGAACATTCCTATTTTGATGCCGTCTAGTGTCACTATCTTGTTTTCTAATGTATGACCATCCATTATGGTATTCTTGAAATCATAATTGGATATCACAAAGTCAAAATTGGCATGTGGAAGCTGCTTGTACAACCCATCTATTCCATTATCAAAATCATGATTACCAATTGTTGCCGCATCATAACCCATCATACTCATGAGTTTAATTTCTAGCTCTCCACCATAGAAATTGAAGTATGGGGTTCCTTGAAAAATATCACCACAATCCAACAAAAGAGTATTAGGATTCTCCTTTCTAATTTGATTGACTAAAGCTGCTCTACGAGCAACACCACCACGACCATCATTGCGTCCTCCTACAATAGGTTCAATGTGGCTGTGAGTATCATTAGTATGTAAAATGGTGATCTTTTTGCTTTTCTTAGTTATACTACTTACTTTATATAAACTGGTTGCAGTAGAAAAATTGGCAAATAAACCCATTCCAGCTACCGCAGCTGTCGAACTTTTAAGAAATGTACTTCTTTTCATGATTAATTTGCTTTAGTAAATCTATTGTCGGATTCAAACTTAAGAGTATCCACCTTTTTGAAATAGTCAATCATGGCATTTCTTATTTTATAATCAGTTTTTGTTACCGTTGTATTGTTAAAAAAGTTCATGCTATCACCGCCGTTATACAAGTAATCACTGGTAGCAACATAATAGATCTTTTCAGTTAAAGGTTGATCGTTAATAGATACATTATTCAGGCTACTATCAGCATTTAAAGAAATTTTCATGCCGGAGAAAGGATGAGCTCTTTCTCTATCTACTATATATTTGATAAGTTGCTCCATTTGAGCTTTATTAAGCTGTGCTACCACAACCTCATTTTCAAAAGGCATTATTTCATAGGCTCTTTTGGTTGTTACCTCACCAGCTGGTAAGGGAGCTCTTATTCCTCCGTGATTTAGTAAAACAACATCAATGTTGGTATCTAACCTACTTTTAACAACAGGATTAACTTGTTCCACAATGATTTCACATAGCATATTTCCAAGCGCTGTGTTCAGTGGAGTATCATTTTTGTGCATGCTTTTAGGATTATAGCAAAGCACTCTATTCATTTCTTGATTTATTTTTTCGCCATAAGGGGCAATAAATTGCGCGATACTATCTTCTTGAGCTAGTGAGTCGTTTATTTCTATTCGTTTATAGTCAACGGTATCTAAATGAACGTTTGTGTTTGAATTGCAACTAGTTAAGAGTGTGGTTAAGAAAAGCGCTTTCGCGAAAGCGAGATAAACACCTAATTTCCTATCTGTTTTAAGAGGAAAGTCGTAGCAAAAAGCCATGTGAAATATTCTATTTTTGTTTCCACAGTAAAAGTAAATGTTTTTTAAAGGAATAAAGCGTAGATCGCTGAGGAAAGCGATAAGAAAATTGAAATCGCAAAACAGGAATGGTGTTCCTGTGGTACCTAAATCATTGTTAGTCATTACCTCTAGCGCTAGTCAAATTGCCTATCATGATATTTTAAGGTGGTGTGAACAACTTAAAATTGACGATAAAAACTTGACAGTTTTAAATCAAGTAACTGATAAAAAGAAATTACATGAAATGGATGGTATTCCGTTTGATGAAAAGTCTATTAAATGGAATGCAACCGTTGTTGATGAGCAACTAGTCGAGGCGCTTGAAAAAAAACACGATTTACAAATATTACTCATAAAAGATCCCGATGAACTAGCTACATTTGTGACGATCAAGGCACAGGCAGCTCTTAAAGTAGCTATCAATGATGCACGAGAAGAGCTCTATGATTTGTCAATTAATGTGTCATCGAACGACAAAGACGTATTTGTAAAAGAAATAGCAAAGTATATAAAAATTTTAACCCGATAATATGCAACAACTTAAAGGAACAGGAGTAGCACTTGTAACTCCTTTTAAAGCAAATGGTGATGTGGATCACAGTGCTTTACAGTCCGTAGTGAATTACCAAATTGATAATGGTATAGAATATCTAGTTGTCTTAGGAACGACTGGAGAAAGCGTTACCCTTTCTAAACAGGAAAAACAGGGTGTTGTAAAAACCGTGGTTGAAACCAATGCAGGACGATTGCCCCTTGTAATAGGTATAGGTGGCAGTAATACAGCTGTTGTAGTAGATGAATTAAAACAAACTGATCTTTCATCTTTTGATGCTGTACTTAGTGTCTCACCTGCTTACAACAAACCTACTCAAGAAGGTATCTATCAACACTTTGCAGCAGTCGCACAAGCTACTGATAAGCCTATTATTTTATATAATGTTCCTGGAAGAACAGCGAGTAATATGGCTGTTGATACCGTAGTTCGATTGGCAAATGATTATACAAATATTGTAGCGATAAAGGAAGCAGCAGGAGATCTTGTAGCTGCCATGAAAATGATAAAACATACACCAGATGATTTTCTCGTGATATCTGGAGATGATATGATCGCCAACGCAATGACTCTTGCGGGTGGTGCTGGAGTGATATCTGTAATCGGTCAAGGATTGCCTAGCGATTTTAGCGAAATGATTAGACTAGCTTTAAAAGGTAATGCAATAGATTCATATAAACTGCATCATAAACTTGAAGCTAGTATCGATTTAATTTTTGCCGAAGGAAACCCTGGTGGTATTAAGGCAATGCTAGCCCATCTCGATTTATGTGAAGAACATTTAAGATTACCACTAGTGCCAGTTTCACAAAAATTGAGAACTAGTATAATTGATTTCATGAATGCGTACTAAAACGTATTAACTGTCGTTCACAATTAAAATTATAAGGAGTGTTGTGAATACATTACTTTTGCAGCCTATCAATACCGTAGTATGAAACAAATTGTTTTAATATTTTTTATCTTTTTAGTTCTTGTGTCTTGTGGTCCTTATCAAAAGGCATTAAAATCAGATGATCCTAATGTCAAGGTGAGTATGATCGATACATTAATGAAGAAGGAGAAATATAGTAAGAGTATCGATCTTTTTGAACAGATCATTCCCTTATATAGAGGTACTGACAGTGCTGCTCCTATGGCTATTAAGTATGCCAAGGCGCTTTATGGAGATAGAAGGTATTTAAGTAGTGCTTATCAATTTGAGCGATTTGTAACTTCTCACCCTTTAGATAACAATGTGGAGGAAGCGATTTTTTTAGGAGCCAAGAGTTACTATCATATGTCTCCTGTATATTCTAAAGATCAATCTGATACTAACACGGCACTTGTTAAACTGCAAGATTATATAAATGCTTACCCAGAAGGGACGTATAATGAAGAAGCTAATGTTCTTGTAGCTGAATTAAGAGAGAAATTAGATCGCAAGGCCTATGAAATTGCTAAACAATATCATCACAGAGGCGGAATTTATATTAAAGCAGCCATTGCAGGTTTTGAGAATTTTATAATCGATCATCCAGGATCAAATTACCTAGATGATGCACATTATTATCTTTTTGAATCTCAGTATATTTATGCTGTTAATAGTTTTGAAAATTTAATTCCAGAACGATTAGCGCTTGCTAAAAAATATTATAATAACTTTGCACGCAGATTTCCTAATAGTGAATATAAAGAAGATGCACAGGAGATCATGGCCGAAATAGAAAAATTTGAATCAGAGAATTTGAGTAATTAATATGGATACTAAAAATTTAGACGCAGCAACTACAACTATTACCTACAATCGTGATGCCCTTACTTCACCTACTGGTAATATGTATGAAGCGATTTCAATTATCGCTAAAAGAGCTGAGCAGATTAAAGGAGATATCAAGGAAGAGCTTATTGAAAAGCTAGAAGAATTTGCTACCTACAATGACTCACTAGAAGAAGTTTTTGAAAATAAGGAGCAAATAGAAGTATCTAAATTTTATGAGCGTTTGCCAAAACCTACAGCTATTGCTGTAAAAGAATGGTTAGATGGTAAAATCTATCATAGAGATACTAGCAAATCTTAATTAAGATATGTCTATACTAAGTGGTAAAAAAGTATTACTGGGTGTAACTGGTGGTATTGCTGCTTATAAAACAACATTTTTGACGCGCCTGCTTATTAAAGCAGGCGCTGTCGTTAAAGTGGTGATGACTCCTGCTGCGCGAGATTTTGTTACACCGCTTACTTTATCTACACTTTCAAAGAACCCAGTTCATTCTCACTTTACCAATGAAGATGATGAAAATGATACATGGAATAATCATGTGGAATTAGGTCTTTGGGCCGATTTAATCATTATTGCACCAGCTACAGCCAATACCTTGAGTAAAATGGTAAGCGGTACAATTGATAATTTACTGCTTGCGGTATATTGTAGCGCAAAATGCCCTGTTTACTTTGCCCCAGCCATGGACCTTGATATGTATAAGCATCCATCAACGCTCCATAATTTTGAAAAGTTGGAATCTTATGGTAACCTTATGATTCCAGCAGGTGAAGGAGAACTAGCAAGTGGTTTGTCGGGAAAAGGACGTATGGCCGAACCTGAAGAAATTATCACTTTCGTTGAAAACGATATCTTGTCAAAATTACCTCTGCACGATAAAAAAGTTCTAATAACGGCTGGCCCTACTCACGAGGCTATCGATCCAGTGCGCTTTATTGGAAATCACAGTTCAGGAAAAATGGGTGCGGCCCTTGCTGTACAGGTTGCAGAAATGGGTGCACAGGTACATTTGATCATGGGGCCAAGTTCGGTCATCGTAGAGCATTCCTTAATTCAGCGAATTGATGTGACTAGTGCTAGAGATATGTACGATGCAGTGCACAAGATAGTATCAAAAATGGATATTGCTATCTTTAGTGCTGCTGTTGCAGATTACAGGCCTAAAGATGTCGCTTCAAACAAAATAAAAAAGAAGGAAGACACGTTACATATAGAATTGATCAAAAATCCCGATATTTTAGCAAGTGTAGGAGCGTTAAAAAACAAACCGTTTCTTGTGGGGTTTGCTCTAGAGACTAATGATGAGTTGAATCACGCTTTCGCGAAAGCGGAAAAAAAGAATACTGATTTATTGGTTTTAAACTCTATGAGAGATAAAGGTGCAGGTTTTAAAAAAGACACCAATAAAATTACCTTGATTGCTAAGGAAAAGGAAGTCATTCCATTCGAACTAAAAAGTAAAGTTGAGGTTGCAAAAGATATAGTTAATGAGATTGTTAAAAGGATTAAGTAGTCTGTTTTTGTTATTAAGCTTTTTATATGGCCACGGCCAAGAGCTTAATGCTACTGTACAAGTTAATGCTCAAGGAGTAGCTCAACCAGATTTATCCATATTTAAAACATTAGAAACTTCTATGCAGGAGTTTTTAAATAATACTAAATGGACGGATAACGAATATGAGGATGAAGAAAAAATCACTATGTCTCTTGTATTTGTTGTCAACGTATATGACAATGATAGGTTTGAGGGTAATTTTCAAGTGTCGGCATCTCGTCCAGTTTTTAATAGTACCTATAGCACACCTATTTTTAATTATAAAGACAATGATGTGAGGTTTGAATATGTAGAATATGCTCCTTTCTTTTACAACAAAAACCAATATGAAAATAACCTATTGTCATTAGTCTCTTTTTATGCTCTTACTGTAATAGGAATAGATGCAGATACATTTGAATTTAAAGGTGGGGAATCTTATCACAGAGAAGCACAACAAATTGTGAATCTATCTCAGTCAGATACTTCGGTTCGTGGTTGGAGACCAAATGATGGACTTATTTCAAGGTACCGTCTCAATGATGATTTATTATCTGATACTTATGTAGAATATCGTAAAGTGATGTATGAATATCATTTATTAGGTATGGATAAGTTTGCAGAAGACCCTAAAAAGACAAAGGAGAAACTAAAAACAATTTTAGTGCAATTTGAGGAGTTGAATAAGCGCAGACCTAATAGTTTATTACAACGTACTTTCTTTGATGCAAAAGCCGATGAGATATCTAGAATCTATTCTGACGGTCCTGCGGTAAACATTAGAGATTTAAAAACGTTGCTACAGAAACTAGCGCCCAACCAATCGTCTAAATGGCGTACAATTCGTGTGTAAACATTTTTCTATACCATTACTTTAGATTAATTTAGTTCTTTATGTTATTTGTCTAACTGGAATTATTAAATCGTTTAAAGTAAGTTGCTTACCTCTATACATATACAGAATTTTGCCTTGATTGAACATCTAGATTTGGATGTGTCAACTGGCCTTACAACTATTACTGGAGAGACGGGTGCGGGAAAATCAATAGTTCTAGGTGCACTTGGTCTTATACTAGGTCAACGCGCTGACTTAAGTGTGGTACGTGATTCTGATTCAAAATGTGTCGTTGAAGCTCATTTTGATTTATCATCATTAGATTTAAAAAAAGTTTTTGAGGATCTTGATCTCGATCATGAAAATCATACTATTTTAAGAAGAATAATACTACCGTCAGGGAAGAGTCGTGCTTTTGTTAATGATTTGCCAGTTACCTTATCTGTACTACAGCAACTAGGTGGATACTTGATTGATATACACTCTCAACATGATACTCGTGATTTAATAAGAGATTCCTTTCAAAGAGAGGTGTTAGATGCTCATGTTGCATTTGAAACTAAAAATAAAAAGCGATCATTTTTAAAGGTGTTGAGTGATTATCAAAGGTCATTTACAGAATTTAAATCTTTGAAACGGGAATTAAAAACTCTCGAAGAAAAGGAGCACAACTTGATCAAAGAAAATGATTATAATATCTTTTTACTTGGTGAGTTAGAAGACTTTAATTTAGAAAGTATTGACCTAGAGTTACTTGAAGAAGAGCAAGAGCAACTGGGTAATGTTGAGTCAATAAAAGAAGGGTTGGGAATGGCGTTTAAGATCGTTAATGAAGATGATCATGGTGTCGTGGAACAATTACGATCTTCTATTGCAGCCATTTCTGGGATCAAAAGATTCTCGTCTTTATATAATGAAATTGATCAAAGACTTAGTTCAACGTTAGTGGAGCTTGAGGATATTGTTGAAACTTTAGAAAGAGAATTTGATAATATAGAGGCAGACCCTTCAAGGCTTGCCGAGATTGATGAAACTCTCAACACTATTCAAAATCTATTTAAAAAACACCAAACTGATTCAATTTCTGAGCTTATAGTGATTAGAGATGAGCTCGCCGCTAAAGTGTTAGAAACATCGAGTTTAGATAAGAGAAAAACAGAACTCAATAAACTATTAAGCGAAAAGCACGATCAATGCACGGAGCTATCTAGCGAATTAATGGGAATGAGAATCATGTATAAAGATTCTTTGGAGAAGAAGTTGGATAGTCAAATACAATCTTTAGGGATGCCACATGCGCAATTAAACTGTAAAGTTGAATCATCTGATAGCTTCCACAACTTAGGTAAAGATGTAGTAGGCTTATTATTTACTGCAAATATGGGATCAACCTTGAAGCCTATTGAAAAAGCAGCTAGCGGTGGAGAGTTATCTAGAGTAATGCTTGCTATTAAATCACAACTGGCAGTGAATAAAAAATTACCAACTATAATATTTGATGAGATTGATACTGGGGTGAGTGGTGCAATTGCCGAAAAAATGGCATCTATTATGCAGGTGATGAGTGAGTCTATGCAGGTTATAGCTATAACTCATTTACCACAAATTGCAGCAAGAGGTCACGAACACTTATTGGTTGAGAAAAAAATTGATAACGAAAAAACTATTAGTAATATAAGCAAATTAGATGCTTCTGCTAGAATTGAAGAAATTGCACAAATGTTAAGCGGTGGAAAAATTTCTGATGCAGCACGAGAAAATGCAAGAGTACTTTTGCAATAATCTTATATTTGCCACCTAATCAAAAATTATGTCTTACAACTTACTTAAAGGAAAGCGCGGAATAATCTTCGGTGCGTTAGATGAAAATTCGATAGCTTGGAAAACAGCTCAATTAGCTCATGAAGAAGGAGCAACTTTTGTTTTGACTAATGCTCCTGTCGCGATGCGTATGGGGCAAATAAATAAATTGGCAGAACAAACAGGAAGTCAGATTATCCCAGCTGATGCAACAAATTTAGAAGATTTAGAGAAATTGATAACTGAGTCGGTTGAGATTTTAGGAGGTAAATTAGATTTTGTTCTTCACTCTATAGGTATGAGTGTTAATGTAAGAAAAGGAAATCATTATACAGATCAGAACTACAATTACACGGAAAAGGGATGGGATGTAAGTGCCTTATCATTTCATAAAGTATTACAAACATTGCATAAAAATGATGCAATGAATGAATGGGGTAGTATTGTTGCACTTACCTATATGGCTGCTCAACGTACATTCCCAGATTATAACGATATGGCAGATAATAAAGCATATTTAGAGTCAATTGCTAGAAGTTTTGGATATTTCTTTGGTAAAGAAAAGAAGGTAAGAGTAAACACGATTTCACAATCACCTACACCAACTACAGCTGGTAGTGGAGTTAAAGGTTTTGAAGGATTCTTAAGCTATGCTGAAAAAATGAGCCCTTTGGGTAACGCTACTGCTCAAGATTGTGCCGAATATACAGTGACTTTATTTTCTGATTATACTAAAAAAGTAACCATGCAAAATTTATTTCACGATGGTGGCTTCTCAAATACTGGTGTAAGCCAAGAAGTGATTGAGAAATTTTAACAAAACAATACCTAATTATAGGAGCCTCGCAGTAGCGAGGCTTTTTTTTTGAATATTGAGGAGGTTTTTAATAAAAAGTTAAAAAAGATAACATGTTAGATAATTGTTAAGTGAAAGTTAAATAGTATCTTGTGCAGACAAATTAAAATCAAACTTAACATGAAAACAAAATTACTTGTTCTAGTAGCTTTTCTATTTAGTATAGTCAGCTACAGCCAGTGTGATTATGTTCTAGAACTTACCGATAATCTAGGTAATGATTGGGTTTCTGGGGCGAATCTTACGGCTAACACGGGTGTGGATGTCACCGTTGCAGGTGTAACAACCACATTCCAAATCCAAACCGGTAATGCTGGGACTCCAGTAACCGAAACGTATAACATTACTGTAAATACAGGAGACGCGGTAAACGTGGACTATCGTCCTACAAGTTTTCCAGGAGACGGTACGTTTAGATTATTAGATTCTGAAGGTATTGTTCTTTATGATGCTGGATTTAACAATCCGGGAGGAACGGCGTTATATGCGGCTCCTGCGAGTTGTCCAACTTGTCCCGTAGTAACTGCACTTGTAGTTAACAATGCAGCTGCCGATTCGATAGAATTAGGCTGGACAAATGGAGGTTCAGAGTCAGAATGGGAAATAGAATTCGGAGTGAGTCCATATACTGTAGGATCTGGAGGTACTGTGGTTTCTGCAACTTCAAATCCTTTCACGGTTCCTGGATTAACTTCAGAAACAACTTACGATTTTTATGTAAGAGCAGTTTGTACACCTGGAACTGATATAAGTAACAGTCAAGGACCTATACAAGGTACTACGACGGAATCTTGTCCTGCTCCTGGAGCTTTTGCACCTATTACTGAAAGTGCGTTTGAAATACAATTTACTTGGGACGCAAGGGGTAATAGTAATCCTACATTTAATGTTAATTATGCTCCAACAGGAACTATTACAACTCCTGGTACCGGTCAAGGTCAACAAGAACAGCAATTTACTGCTCCACTTGCGATTGTTAGTGGATTAATGTCAGATACTGAATATGAATTTTGGGTTCAAATTGATTGTGGAAATGGAGATTTAAGTAGTTGGTCTGGACCTTATGTGGCTACAACAGCGATATCTTGTCCTGTAGTAACAGGCCTTACAACTAGTAATATACAAACTACAAGTGCTGATATTTCATGGACTGCCGGTGGAGTAGAGACGGAATGGGAAGTTGAATGGGCTGTGGCCGGAGTTATAACTAATCCAGGTACAGGGCAAGGAACAACAGTTTCTCCTAATCCTACCACACCGTCAACCTCACTGTCAGGATTGACTGATGCAACTGTGTATGAAGTTTATGTACGTGGTATTTGTGATCCTAATTTACCTGATTTCAGTAGTTGGGAATTAGTGTCTTTTACTACATTATGTTTGCCGTTTTCTTCTCCTTTAACTGTTGATTTCGAAACAGGTTTTACGCCTACAACAAATACATTTCCATCAGCTGGAGATGCATTTACCAATGAAAATTGTTGGGAAGCTAGTTCTTCGGCGAATTTTGTTTGGGTTTTAGCTCCAGGTACTTTAACAGCATCAGGAGGAACAGGTCCAGCCCCATCAGTTACAACAGGTAACTATTTTTATACAGAAGCTTCGAGTGGAACAGCAGGTGATACTACTACATTAGTTTCACCTCAGGTTGACCTTTCTGGACTTACAGCCCCAGCGGTTTCTTTTGACTATCACATGTTCGGTGGTGATATAGGTACACTTGACGTAATTGTAAGAACAGGAGGAACAGATACTAATATTTTCTCAATATCAGGTGAACAACAAACTTCAGATACTGATCCATTTGAATCATTAATATTACCATTAGCGGCTTATGCAGGTCAAACTGTTCAAGTAGTGTTTGAAGCAACATCAGCTGGAACATTTGAAGGTGATATTGCAATTGACAACGTAGGTTTCGTTGAAGCACCTTCTTGTCCGAGACCACTTAGTTTAGTTGTAAATAGCGCAACTTCTGACTCTGTTGAATTAGCATGGACAAATGGTGGAACAGAAACTGAATGGGAAATAGAATATACTGCGCCAGGTGCAGGTCAAGGATCAGGTACTGTAGTAACAGCTATCACAAATCCATTTACTGTATCTGGATTAACAGATAATACAGGTTACGAATTTTATATAAGAGCAGCTTGTTCAACTACTGACTTCAGTACATGGACAGGACCTATAGGTGTGCAAACATTATGTTTGCCATTTACAGCCCCAGCTGTTATTGATTTTGAGACAGGTTTTACGCCTACAACAAATACATTCCCTGGCACAGCTGATGCTTTTACCTCTGAAAACTGTTGGGAGGCAAGCTCATCGGGATCATTTGTTTGGGTTTTAGCACCTGGTACATTAACAGCTTCGAGTGGAACTGGACCAGCTCCTTCAATTACAACAGGTAATTATTTTTATACAGAAGGTTCCAACGGTTCAGCTGGAGATACTACAGAATTAGTTTCTCCTATTTATGATCTATCTGCATTAACAGTTCCTGCTGTTTCATTTGATTACCATATGTTTGGTGGTGATATAGGAACGCTTGAATTATTTATTAGAGCAGGTGGAACAGATACAAGTGTGTTCTCAATTTCTGGAGAACAACAACAGGCTGATACGGATCCTTTCCAAAACTTCCTTGTTTCATTAAATGCGTTTGCTGGTCAAAGTGTTCAACTGGTTTTTGTTGGGACTTCTGCTGGTACTTTTGAAGGAGACATTGCTATAGATAATATAGAGCTATTAGAAGCTCCGGCTTGTCCAACTCCTTTTAATTTTGCAACAGTAACTAATTCATCAGATTCGATTGAATTTTCATGGACAGCTGGTGGTTCTGAAACAGAATGGGAAATTGAATACACAGCGCCTGGAGCTGGGCAAGGATCTGGAACAGTTGTTACGGCTACTACAAATCCATTTACAGTTACTGGTCTTACTGACAATACAGAGTATGATTTTTACTTAAGAGCTATTTGTTCAACAACAGATCAAAGTAGTTGGACTGCTAATGCAGTATTAGCAAGAACAGCTTGTAATGCTTTTAGTATTCCATTTACTGAATCATTTAATTCTACAAGCAGTACTCAAGATTGTTGGACTGTATTAGACATAAATGGTGATGGTGATCAATGGCAGTTTGATGATACATTTGCACCTAGTGAAGGAGATGAATCTGCTTCTATGAACACTGATTTTAACGGAGGTGTTGATGATGATTATCTAATTTCTCCAGCAATTACATTGACTGGAAATGAGAGAGTGAGATATGATTATAGAGTTCGTAGCGCTAATGAACCTAATGATATGGAGGTTCTTATCTCTACAACTGGTACAAATGCTGCAGATTTTACAACGCAACTTCTTCCAGTAACTCAATATAGCAACACAACGTACATAACAGAAACTATTGATTTGTCTGCTTATTCAGGTGATGTATATGTTGCTTTCAGAATACCACCAAATGGTACTGATGGTTGGGTTATGTACATAGATAACGTAAGATTTGAAACGATACCTAGTTGTAACGAGCCTATAGCAATTAATACATCAAACATAACAACTGATGCTGTTGATATAGATTTTACAGAACAAGGCACTGCTACTTCTTGGGAAGTTGAATATGGACCAGCAGGATTTGTATTAGGGACAGGAACATTAATAACGGTTACTACGAATCCTTTTACATTAACAGGATTAATTGATAATACGGAATACGATGTATATATCAGATCAGCTTGTCCATCTGGAGGATTTAGCCCTTGGTCGGTGTCAACATCATTTAGAACTTCGTGTAATGCATTTAGTGTGCCATTTAACGAAACCTTTGATAGCACTAGTGCTACTCAAGGATGTTGGACCGTTCTAGATGAAAATGGAGATGGAGATCAATGGGATCTAGATTACTCTTTCAACACCTTCCAAGGTGATGAGGTGGCTGCAATGAATACAGACTTTAATGGTGGTGTAGATGATGATTACTTGATATCACCTGCAATTACACTCACTGGTGGCCAGCGTTTGATTTATCAGTATAGAGTGCAAAGTGCTAACGAACCTAATGATATGGAAGTACTTTTATCTACAACTGGTAATGCAGCAGCAGATTTTACTAACACTATTGTGCCTGTGAATTTGTATTCTAATACAACTTACCAAGAGCAGGTAGTTGATTTATCATCTTTTACTGGTGATGTTTACATAGCATGGAGAGTACCACCTAATGGAACTGATGGTTGGAGAATGTATATCGACGATGTCGTAATCGAAGACATTCCTTCGTGTCCAGAAGTATCTGCAATTACTATTGGAAATATTACAGCTACTGGAGCAGAGGTTAGTTGGACAAATGGTGGTTCTGAAACTGAATGGGATATTGAGGTAGTACCAGCTGGTACAACTCCTACAGGAACACCAACTGATGCTGGTGTTACAACTAATCCTTACACATTATCTACATTAACTTCAGGTACAGATTATGATGTCTATGTACGTGCTGTATGTTCAGTTGGAAACACAAGTCCTTATGAAGGTCCAGTTACCTTTACTACAAGTGCTGTTTGTGGTGACACGGTTTACGACACGGGTGGAGCTACTGGAGATTACTCAAATGGAGAAAACTATACAATTACTTACGTACCAGATGTTGCCACTAACATCGTTGAGTTAGACTTTACATTGGTAGATCTAGAGAATTGTTGTGATACTCTTACTATTTATGACGGATTAGACACAAGTGCTCCTGTGCTAGAAGCTGATTTAGAGAACCCAGCAGTTTTCCAAGGACTTAATACGGATGGTGCGATTACAATAGAGTTCACATCAGACGGTAGTGTAACTGCTGCTGGTTGGGAAGCAAGTTATAACTGTATACCTAGGCCATCTTGTGTGAACGTATCTAACATCGTATTAGACAGTTCTACAGCCTCAAGTCTTACAGTAAGCTGGACTGATAATAATATACCAGTTTCTACAGCATGGGAAGTAGTTGTGTTACCTCAAGGTAGCGCTGCACCGGTTGCTGGTACAAGTAATGCGACTTCAATACCTTATACAGAATCAGGATTAAGCGCTGATACAGAATACGATGTTTATGTAAGAGCAGACTGTGATACAAACTTTATTGGCCCTGTAACCTTTAGAACTGACTGTTCTCCGGTAACAAGTTATCCTTATGCAGCAGATATGTCTCAAAATGCTCCTAATAATTGTTGGGATGAAGCAGGTTCAGGTGATATAACTAGTGGCCCATCTAATTTTGGTGCTTCTGATTGGAGAGATGGTAGAGCGTATACCGACATCAACGGAAACGTGATCAACTCTAATGCGATGAATTTATATCAATCTGTGGATCAAGAATGGTTAATTTCTGAAGATTTTGACTTATCAGGTACTTCCAATGATGAATTAGTGATAGAAGTGGCTGTTACCAACTGGACTTTTTCTGGAACTTCTACAGCTTCTGATACAGATACGATGGGATCTGACGATCAAGTAGATCTTATGGTTTCGACAGATAATGGTGCGACATGGAGTTCAATCTTTACTTGGACATTGGCTAATCAGCCAGCTGTTACAGGTACTAGAGAAACGATAGACATAAGTGCCTACACAGGTATTACAAGGTTTGCAATATATGCAACCGACGGTGCTGTGGATGATACTGAAGATTATGACTTCCATGTAGGTGTTTTTGAAATAGATGCATCTGCAAGTGTTGACAACACTCAGGAATTAGGATTTACTTATTATCCTAACCCAACGGTGGACATAGTTAACATATCAGCAGTAAATACTATTGATAGCATAGTAGTAACAAATCTTAATGGTCAGCAAGTAGTAAGTTACAAGCCAGCATCTCAAAACGCTGTGGTGGATCTTTCTACTTACTCAACAGGAATGTACTTGCTTCAAGTTTCAAGCAACGGAGCTACAAAAACTGTACGAGTGATTAAAGAATAGATTTAATTTAATTCAAATAGAAGGCCGCCTTGTGCGGCCTTTTTTTATGCTTTCGCGAAAGCGTAATAATCAGTAAAAATTAAAAATCGATTAGCTTACTAGATAAAGAACATTTTGTCGGTTGAATATTGATTACATCGAATATGTTAAGATACTGTTATCATGTGTTTGGAGAATTCACTATTTTGAACGGATAATTTAACAAAATTTAACCCATGAGAAAAATTTACTTATTACTAAGTGCTCTCTTGATTACATTCGCCGTCTCGGCTCAATGTAATTATACCTTAGAACTTACCGACAACCTCGGTAACGACTGGGTTTCAGGAGGTAACCTTACGGCAAATACTGGTGTTGATGTCACCGTGGCCGGAACAACCACCACTTATGCTATTCAAACTGGTAGTGCAAATCCACCAGCTGTTGAGACTTACAGCATAACAGTTAATGACGGAGATGCGTTGGTTATTGATTATCGACCAACACAATTTCCAGGAGATGGAACATTTAGATTATTGGATTCTGAAGGAATATTAGTCTATGATGCAGGATTTAACAATTCTGGAGGTATGGCTATTTTTAGTGGTAATGCCACTTGTCCAACTTGTCCAGCTGTAAGTAACATAACGGCAGGAAATGTTGTCGCTGATTCGGCAGAGATAGCTTGGACTGCTGGAGGAAGCGAAACGTCTTGGATAATAGAATATGGTATTAGTCCCTATACTTGTGGTTCTGGTGGAACTCAGGTTACTGTAAATTCTAATCCAGCAACGCTTTCAGGTTTAAGTTCTGTTACATCATATGATGTTTATGTAATTGCTGATTGTGGTAGTGGAGATTTCAGTGCTTGTCAAGGTCCTGTAACGTTTACAACAACAGAATCTTGTCCATCTGCTTCAAACTTTGCTCCTGTAACAAATACTTCTAATAGTATCTCATTTGTATGGGATTCAAATGGTAACCCAAATCCGGTAGTTAATATTGAGTACGCTTTACAAGGAGTGATAACTACACCAGGAACTGGTCAAGGAACTGTTGTTCAGCAATTTACTGCTCCTTTTGCAGATGTTACTGGATTAGCTTCTGACACGTGCTATGACTTCTTTGTGCAAATTGACTGTGGAGCTGGTGATTTAAGTTTATGGTCTGGACCGTATCAAGCTTGTACTTTAATAAGTTGTTTTCCGGTTTCTAGTTTAGAATCCGTTTTTGTAGGTCCAGATTCTGCTGATATTTCATGGTCTGCAGGACAAACTGGGTCAACAGAATGGGAAATTAATTATGCTCCTGTAGGAACGATTACCACTCCATTTGATTCACCTGCTCAAGGTACCGTGGTAACATCAAATAGTGCAAATTACTCAATTACTTCTTTAACTCCGGATACTGAGTATGATGTTTATGTAAGAGAGGTTTGTGATCCTAATTTACCAGATTACAGTACAGCAGAACAAATAACAGTTTTTACTCAATGTCTTCCTTTGACTGCTACAACTGCCATGCCTTATGTGGAAGATTTTGAATCTTTTACTGGTACAACAAATTTTTCAAGAGAAAACTGCTGGTCAGCAGAATTTGTTTCAACCAATACATTCAGTCAATATGAATGGGCTGTTACCACTTCAGGTACAACACCTTCAGCGGGAACTGGACCTGATGCTGCTAACAGCGGTACTAATTATATGTTTACTGAAACTTTAGGTTCAGATGGAGATACTGCAACATTATTTTCTCCAATTATTAATGTAGATGGTTTAACTGAACCATCTGTTCAATTTGCTTATTTCTTATATGGAGCAAATATGGGAAGCTTAAGTGTTGATGTTTGGGATGGAAGTGCTTGGCAAACAGGATTATTTGCGACTTCTGGACAAATTCAAACTTCAGGATCTGATCCATGGGAAAATGCGATCATTAACTTAGCTGGTTATACTGGTGATATTCAAGTAAGATTTGTATCTACCAGAGTAGGATTTACAACTGGAGATATGGCAATTGATGACTTCAGTATAGAGGAAGCTCCTGCTTGTGCACCAGTTGCTTTATTAGGTACAGGTGTATTAAATGCAAATGATGCTGAAATTCTTTGGACTAGTCAAGGATCAGAAACATCATGGATAATTGAATATGGTCCAACTGGTTTTACACCAGGTACAGCTTCAACAGATCCTAATGTATTTGAAGTTACTGCAGGTACAAATCCATTCACTTTAACAGGTCTAATGCCTAACACAGCTTATGATTTCTACGTAGTTGCAGACTGTGGTTCTAGTACATTAAGTACACAAACCGGTCCAGCAACCTTTAGAACGGCGTTTTTACCACCTCAAGGAGTTACGTGTCCTAATGGTGACAATGTATTTGCTTTTCAAGAAGAGTTTGAAAACAATGATAATGGTTGGACGGGTGACATAGGAGTAGGAACCACTACTGCTGGTTTATGGAATTTTAATAGAGCGATTTCACCAACTTCTACAGGCACAGGTCCTGACGCTCCTTTTAGTGGAGGCGGATTCGCGTATTTAGAAACTAGTGGAACATTTACAGTTGCTGAAATAGTTTCACCAGCAATTGATCTAAGTTTTGCAACTGATAGTGCTGAACTATCTTTCTATTATTTTGCTTATGGTGCTGAAGTGGATACGTTTGAAGTAAATGTTTCTAACTCACCTACAGGTCCTTGGACTAATGTATTTACTGCGCAAGGTCAATTACAAACTGCTGGATCTGATCCGTGGGCACCAGTAGGTGTTAATCTTGATGCATACCTAGGACAAACAATTTATTTACAAATTACAGGTCAAGAAGCTCCTGGTAGCACTGGATTTGCAGCTGATATAGCTATAGATTTAATGAGAATAGAAACTTGTGGAGCCTTTTGTTCTCCACCTAATCAAATAGCATTATCCAATATTACCGATACAACTGTAGATATTGACTTTAATGATACCAATGCTACAGCTGCTTCTAATTTTGAATATATTGTAGTACCAGCTGGAAGTACACCACCTGATGCAACTACTAGTGGTACAGCAACTTCAACAACAACAGGAAATACTGCAACAGGTCTTACGGCATTTACCGATTATGACGTTTACGTAAGAACAGATTGTTCTGGGGCTGCTGGATTCTCTTCTTGGTCAGGTCCAGTAAGTTTTCAAACAACTTGTGCAGCGTTTGCAGCTCCTTATTTTGAAGGATTTGAAGCTTTTACAGTATCAACCTCTTTTGTAGAAGAAAACTGTTGGAGTACTCCTCAAACAACTGGATATACTTGGGATGTGAGTACTGGTGGTACAGGTTCTACGAATACTGGTCCATTAGCAGCTTACAATGGAAATAATTATTTCTTTACTGAAGCTTCTTCTGGAACGACTGGAGCAGTTGCAGAGTTAGATTCTCCTTTGATTGACTTATCTGCACTTACTACACCTACCTTGACATTTGCTTACCATATGTGGGGACCGGATTTTGATAATCTTGCAATCGATATTAATGATGGTTCTACTTGGATATTAGATGTGTTCACACTTACTGGACAACAACAGACTAATCAGGCTGATCCATGGCAGATTGCACAAGTAGATTTATCTGCTTACGCGAATATGACTATTCAAATTAGATTTAGAGGAACGAGAGGAACTTCGTTTGGTGGAGATATATCTATCGATGACGTAACTGTTGATGAATTACCTACTTGTCCTAACGTATCTGACTTGAACGCTGACTCAATTACTTCTACTGAAGCTAATTTGTTCTGGAATGAAAATGATTCGGCTACTTCATGGGAATATGAATATGATGTAACTGGATTTACTCAAGGATCAAGTGCTACGGGAGTACAAACTACAAGTACTAATACAGGTGAATTAATTAGTGGTCTAGCTCCAGATACAACCTACGATTACTATGTTAGATCTGCATGTCCTAATGGTGGATTTAGTAACTGGGTAGGTCCTTTCTCATTTACAACTAGGTGTGCGCCGTTAACAGCTCCATATGCTAACGATTTTGATTCAGACCCAATAGATGGTTTAAATAATTGTGAGTCAAATTTAATTGTAGGTAGTGGAACAACAGCTGCACTAGTAGAAGTTGAGGACTTCATTGCAAATTCTGGTTCGCAACATATTTACATGTACAGCGGTAGTCCAGCAGCTACTGAAATCTTCTGGATTTCTCCAGAATTCTCTGACTTAAGCAATGACAAACGAGTTAAATTCCAAGCTTATGATCGTGATACAGGAGGAATTGAAGTTGGAGTTATGACTGACCCTACTGATTCTTCTACCTTTACAAGTGTTCAAACTTTTGCCAATGCTGATTTACCGGATGATCAATATGAACTGATAACTGTAAACTTTACTAGTATTACAACAACTGGTGGATTTGTAGCTATTAAATTCAATCCGTTTGGAGCATTTGATGCTATGTATATTGACGACTTTGTGTACGAAGTACAGCCTAGTTGTTTAGAACCAGCTAATTTATCAACGGTTGCTGTTGCAGACACTACTGCAGACCTTGATTGGGATGCAGGAGCAACAGAGACAGAGTGGGACGTAGTTGTAGGTCCAGTAGGTTTTGACCCATTAGACCCAGCCACTTATGCAATTCCATTAGTTAACGTACTGACAAATAGCAATGTTCAGGTTACAGGATTAACACCTGAAACCGATTATGAATTCTACGTGCTAGCTAGATGTGGAGCTGGTGATGAAAGTGTTTTCACAGGTCCTGAACTATTTACAACAACTTGTGCAGCTTTTACAGCTCCTTATTTCAACGGATTTGAAAATATGGCAACAAGCACATCTTTTGTTGAAGATGATTGTTGGACAGCTTCATCTGATAGCGCATACGATTGGAATGTTGATGGTAGTGGTTCTACACCTTCTACAGGAACAGGACCTCTTAATGCAAATACAGGATCAAATTATTTCTATACTGAAGCATCAAGTGGTACAGTAGGAGATACTGCAACCTTAGTTACTCCGTTGATTGATCTATCAGGATTAACAACGCCATCGGTAGAGTTCTTTTACCACATGTTCGGTGGTGAAATAGGTACACTAGACCTTGAAATTTATGATGGTACTTCTTGGACAAATATCTTTACTGTTGGTCCAGGTCAACAGCAAACAGCTCAGGCTGATCCGTGGTTACCACAATTAGTTGATCTAACTGCTTACGCTGGTCAAACGGTTCAATTTAGATTCATAGCTACATCAAATGGTACCTTTGAAGGTGATATATCTATTGATGATTTTAAAGTGGATGAATTACCTGCATGTCCTAATCCATCTGTTCTTACTGTAGCAAATGTTACTGACGCAAGTGCAGATTTAAGTTGGACTGAGAACGGCTCATCTACATCTTGGATTGTCGAGTATGGCCCTTGTGGATTTACACCGGGAACGGCTTCTACCGATCCTAACGTGTTTGAAGTAACAGCTACAACGAATTCTAATTTTGTAATTACAGGTTTAACAAGTGAAACTTGTTATGAATTCTATGTTACTGCAGATTGTGGTGGAGGAACTTTAAGTAACCCAACTGGTCCTGGAACATTTACCACGGCTTGTTCAGCATTTGTAGCTCCATATTCAGAAGGTTTTGAGTCTTTTACAGTTACCACTTCATTTGTTGAAGAAAATTGTTGGAGTACTCCTCAAACATCAGGATACACTTGGGATGTTAGTACAGGTGGTACTGGATCAACTAATACAGGTCCTACAGCTGCAGCGACAGGATCTAATTATTTCTTTACTGAAGCATCTTCAGGAAGTGCAGGTTCTGAGGCAGAATTAGTGTCCCCATTAATAGACATGACTGCATTAACTAATCCAGCATTAAGTTTTGCATATCACATGTGGGGTCCAGATTTTGATACCTTACATGTTGATGTGAATGATGGTTCAGGTTGGGATCTAGATGTGTTCACTCTTGTTGGACAACAACAGGTAAATCAAACAGACGCTTGGCAAACTGCTATAGTTCCACTAGGAGCATACAACGGTGCTACAATTTCTGTTAGATTTAGAGGTACACGTGGTGCTTCTTTCGGTGGAGATATAGCTATAGATGATGTAGCTGTAGAGGACTTCAACGGCTGTTTGACTCCGTCTAGCATTACTGTTGCTAATATTACAGCGACAACTGCAGATGTATCTTGGACAGCAGGTGGATCTGAAACTGCATGGGAATATGTTGTAGTTACAGCTGGTTCTGGAGCTCCTACAGGTGCGGGAACATCTACAACAACAACTACCGTGACTGAAAGCGGTCTTACTGCTTCTACAAGTTATGAAGTTTATGTGCGTGCAGATTGTGGAATGGGTAACTTTAGTACGTGGGTAGGCCCAATTACCTTTAGTACTGCATGTTTACCGGTTACATCATATCCTTATGCGGCAGATATGTCTCAAAATGCACCTAATACTTGTTGGGATGAAGCAGGATCTGGTGATATAGCTTCTGGTCCTTCAGGATTAGGAACTTCTGACTGGAGAGATTCAAGAGCCTATACAGATATTAATGGTACAGTGGTTAATTCAAATGCACTTAACTTATTCCAAAATATAGATCAGGAATGGCTAATCTCAGAGGATTTTGATTTATCAGGAACTTCTAATGATGAACTTACGATTGAAGTGGCCGTTACTAACTGGACAACTTCTGGTATCTCTGATGCTACAGATACTGATACAATGGGATCTGATGATCAGGTTGATTTATTAGTTTCTACTGATAATGGTGTGACTTGGACTTCTCTATTTACGTGGACAGTGGCAAATCAGCCTGCTGTAACAGGTACTAGAGAGATAATTGATATTAGCGCTTACAGTGGAATTACAAGATTTGCAATTTACGCAACTGATGGTGCAGTTGATGATGTTGAAGATTACGATTTCCACGTAGGAGTATTTGAAATTGACGCAGCAGCTAGCGTTGATAATACTCAGGAATTAGGATTCACTTATTATCCTAACCCAACTATAGATGTTGTAAATATTAACGCGGTGAATACCATAGATTCTGTTACAGTAACGAATCTAAGTGGTCAACGTGTTGTTAGTCTTAAACCAGCGTCTCAAAATGCGGTAATTGATCTTTCGACTTATTCTACAGGAATGTATTTAATTCAGGTTACTAGTAACGGTGCAACTAAAACTGTACGAGTAATTAAAGAATAACTTCATTTCTTTATACTTAAAAGGCCGCCTCGTGCGGCCTTTTTTTATTTGTATTTTTGAAATGTGAAAAGCATAGATTATTCATTTATAATTCCCGTTTACAATCGGCCAGACGAGCTTGAAAAATTGTTGAAGAGTCTGGAAAAATTAAATTTCGACAGATCTTTTGAGGTTGTGATTATAGAAGATGGGTCTACTTCAAAGTCTGATATAGTATGTTCTCGCTTTCGCGAAAGCGTAAATATTTCATACTATTTTAAACCGAACTCTGGGCCTGGTGATTCTCGTAATTATGGTATGAGTAGAGCGCAAGGTGATTATTTTATAATTCTGGATAGTGATTGTTTGATACCAGAAAATTACTTGAATGAAGTTGATGAATTTTTAAAAAACGATTTTGTACATTGTTACGGAGGTCCAGATGCAGCACACGAGAGTTTTACCGATTTACAAAAAGCGATCAACTATTCAATGACATCTTTCCTTACTACAGGAGGAATAAGAGGTGGTGGTGAACAACTAGGTAAATTTCAACCGAGAAGCTTTAATATGGGATTGAGTAAAAAGGCTTTTGAGGATACTGGTGGTTTTGGTACGATTCATCCTGGTGAAGATCCTGATCTAAGTATACGGTTATGGCAATCTGGATATGAAACTAAGCTTATTAAAAAGGCATATGTTTATCATGAAAGAAGAATATCGTGGACTTTATTTAAAAAGCAAGTTGAAAAATTTGGAAAGGTTAGGGTAATTTTAAATAAATGGCATCCACAAACATCAAAAGTTACCTTTTGGTTTCCCTCTCTTTTTATATTGGGAGCTATGTTTAGTATTGCTTTTTCACTGCTAGGTTATGTTGAATTGTTATTAGTCTATACCGCTTACTTTTTTCTTATTTTTATTGATGCTACGATTAAGAATAATATAAGTGTAGGATTCAAAGCTGTGTATGCAACAATGGTACAGTTCTATGGATACGGTATCGGTTTCCTTACTTCTTTCATAGCTATTAAAATTCTAAACAAACATGAGAAAGAGGCCTTTCCAAAACTATTCTTTAAATGATTAAGGCAAGTAAAAATAATTATGGGGTCCTTCTCATATTCATATTAGGAAGTGCGATAGTTTGGTTCATTTTAAAATATGGAAGTACTTATCAAGATACTGTAGATATTGAAATTAATTGGGATAATTTACCAATCGAATACGAATTTGAAAATCAAAATAATACTATTACTGTTCCTGCTGTAGTACGAGGTTCGGGTTATAGTATTATTTATAGGAAGCTGTTTAATTATCAAGTAAATTTAAATTTTAAAGAATGGGTGAGGACTGATTCTAATCCACATTTTATTCCTAACGATGCATTTATTGCAATTAATCAAATGACTGATGGTTTAAGTTTGGTTTCTTTGAGTAACAAACCAGTTACTGTTGATGTTTATAGGAAACTTAGTAAAAAAGTACCTATCGATAAAAACTTAATCATTGATTTTAAAGATGCCTATAGACTAGTTAAAGAGCCTATATTTTCTATTGATAGTGTTCTTATTTCTGGTGCAGAAGGTGAATTAGCAGATTTTAAGAACTTGGTGTTGGATAAAGAATCTATCACGTTAGATCGTGATACAACAACAGTTCAAGTAGATTTAAATAAATATTTCACAGCAGCTAAAGTTGCTCCTAATGAATTAACCATTACCTTTATAGCTCAACCCTATACGGAATTTACTACCACCAAAAGCTTAAAGGATATTTCGATTCCAAATAATTATTACCTTACTGTTGATAGTTTACAAGTAAAAGGAAACAAACCATTGAATACTGTGGTTAATCGTAAGGATTTATCAATAACCTTAGAGCTTCCAAAAATATTATCAGATTCATTGATGCTTATACCTTCAGTTTCTTCTAACATTAAAGAACTACAAGGGTTGAGAACTATTCCAAACACTGTAATGATAGTATCAAAAAAATGAGAGTAATAGGTATTACAGGAGGAATCGGAAGTGGAAAAACCACGGTGGTTAACATGTTTAAATCATTCGGTGTACCATTATTTATCGCAGATGATGAAGCTAAACTAATTTTGGCTAAAGATAATACTGTAATTAATAAAGTAAAATTGTTACTAGGAGACGACGCTTACGTCAAGATTGATGGTGTTGAACAACCTAATAGAAAGTTTATTGCTTCAAAAGTTTTCAATGATAAAGAGTTATTGAAAGAGCTTAACAAAATTATACATCCTGCAGTTAGATTAAAATTTAATGATTGGGTAGCCGCTCAAGATGCTGTTTATGGAATGTATGAAGCCGCTATTTTATACGAAAGTGGTGGAGATTCCATTTGCGATTCTGTTGTTTTAATTACTGCACCAAGATCGGTAAGAGTGCAAAGGGTCATGGCGAGAGATAAGGTTACTGAAGAGGAAGTGTTCGCTAGAATGGAGAATCAGTGGACTGAATTAAAAAAATTAAATAAAGCAGAATTTGTACTTCCAAATAAAGATATTGAACAAACGAAACGTTTTGTATGTTATTTAAACGATTTTTTGTTAAATAATTGAATTATACTCAGTAAAAATTAAAGTTAATACTAGGTTAAAAGCTTTTTAACAGAATTAATACTCATTAATTTTGTTTCGTGAATAATATTAAGGGAGTTTTCTTTAATCTGATAGTAATGGGTATCGCGTTAGGTGGTATCCTAGTTATACAGATATATTGGATTGTGAATGGGCTGTATGAGAAAGAGCAACAGTTTTCATTTGCAATTAAGCAAACATTAGCAGAAGCGGCATCTCAATTAGAAGAAAAGGAGGTTGAACGCTATTACGATTTATTTCAAAGTTTAAAGGATAGTCTAGGTGGTAATCCGGACTCTAGAACAGTGCGTGAATTAATTTTAATTCAACGTAATGAAGAATTAGAGGAAATAACAACCTACTCCAATAGTTTACTCACAGAAAATTACAAACTCAATCCAAAGCTATTAGACATAGATCTAGATAGTGTAACCTTTACCAAATTATTTAATAAACAATCTAAAGTTTCTCAACAAGCTAAAACTATTGATGGTTTAAAAGCTAGCCAGCGCAATTCTTATGAACAACTTTCAAAAATGGAGGAATATGAAAAGCGTTTAATTGGTAATATGGTGTCTGAGTTTAATAGTTACTTACCACTTACTCAAAGAACTTCAGTTGATGAAGTAAGAGAGTTGTTAAAGAAGGAACTTAAAAAAAGACAGATAGACACAGACTTTGAATTTGCCATATACCAAGATGGTCTAGCGACTCGTATAAGTTCAGAAAATTTTGATTTTCTAACGGATGCAACCTGGAGTTATCCCGTATTTACCACTAATTCAAAGGATGTAGAACCTTATGAGTTATCCATTAATTTACCAGGTAGACAAAAGTATCTTTTGTCCTCCATTATTTGGATGGCTTTGCTTGTATTTCTTTTTACGTCTATAATAGGTATGGCTTATGCTCATGTTTATACTCAGTCCAAAAAACAAAAAGAAATTTCTCAAATTAAAACCGATTTCATTAATAACATGACACATGAGTTTAAAACTCCCATCGCTACAATAAATCTAGCCCTGGATAGTCTTAAACATCCTAAAATAGCGAGCGATCCAGAAAAAATTAAGAATTACCTGGGTATGATTAGGGAAGAGAACAAACGCATGCACAGTCAGGTTGAGAATGTTCTTCAAATTTCAAAATTGGAGAAAAGTGATCTTAATTTAGAAAAACACAGAGAAGATGTTAATGAACTTGTTGAAGAGGCAATATCTCATATTCAATTGATTTTAGAAGAAAAAAATGGAGTTGTAAATACTTATTTTGGAGCCTTAAAGACTGAGGTTTTAGTCAATCAAAGTCATACTCTCAATGTGTTTGTCAACATTTTAGAAAACGCTATAAAATATTCTGAAGAAGCACCAATAATTGATGTGTTTACAGAAAATATTAAAAATAAAGTCGTTATCAAAGTTAGAGATAACGGTATAGGAATGTCCAAGGCTGCTCAAAGAAAAATTTTCCAAAAATTTTACCGAGAACATACCGGAGATATTCATAACGTAAAAGGACATGGTTTAGGTCTGGCCTATGCAAAACGCATACTAGATGATTGTCATGGAGAAATTTACGTAGAAAGCACTAAAGGTGTAGGAAGTACATTTAGTATTCACTTGCCTTTACTAACCTAAATATTAACTAAATAATTACTACTTATGGAAACTGAAAACAAAAAAATACTATTAGTTGAGGATGATCCAAATTTTGGAACTGTTCTTAGAGATTATCTTGCTATGAACGACTTTGATGTGGTTCATGCGAAAAACGGAATGGAAGGTTTCGAAAAATTTAAAAAGGATAATTACGATTTATGTATTCTTGACGTGATGATGCCTTATAAAGATGGGTATACTCTAGCTAAAGAAATACGTGAAAAAAACGAAGATGTACCTATCATTTTCTTAACAGCAAAAGCCATGAAGGAAGATGTATTAAGAGGTTATAAAGTAGGTGCTGATGACTACCTGAACAAACCTTTTGATAGCGAAGTCTTACTTATGAAAATTAAAGCTATACTACAGCGTAAAGGACAAGATAGTATTGCTGATAGTAAAGAATTCGAATTTCAAATAGGTAACTTCCATTTAAATTCTAAACTTAGATTCCTTACTTATAATGATGATGAACCTATAAAATTATCACCAAAAGAAAACGATCTTCTGAGGTTACTAGCGCTGCATATCAATGATCTTATGCCTCGTGAATTAGCTCTAACAAAAATCTGGAGAGATGATAATTACTTCACCTCAAGATCTATGGATGTTTATATTGCAAAACTGCGTAAGTATCTTAAGAAGGACGATAATGTTGAGATTGTAAATATACACGGAGAAGGATTCCGTTTACTTATAAAAGATCAAGTAGATTATTAATCAAATCGATCTGTAAGTAGTTTATGTACTCGCTGTACAATTTCAGTATGGCGAGTACTATAATTAAACCAGTGAACTTGGTTATCCTTGCGGTACCATGTCATTTGGCGTTTAGCAAATCTTCTAGAGTTACGTTTAATTAAACGAATAGCCTCGTCAAGATCTATTTTATTTTCAAAATAAGGAAACAGTTCTTGGTATCCTACGGTTTGTAAAGCTGTAAGTTCTTTAAAAGGCAAAAGGCTTTTAGCTTCTTCAATTAATCCATTATCGATCATTAAATCTACTCTTTGATTAATGCGATCATATAACGTTTCTCGAGGAGCTTCTAGTCCGATTTTAATAGTTTGAAAATTGCGTTCTTGTTCATTACCAGATCTCAATTCCTGCATCGTTTTACCACTTGCTCTATACAAAGAAAGAGCTCTAAGTAATCTCCTAGAATTATGCATATCTACTTGATTTGCGTATTCTGGATCGACTTTTATTAACTCTTGTTGTAAACTGGATATACCTTTTTCTTTTAATTGAAGCTCTAGCTCATCAAGTATTGAATCAGGAACATCAGGAAAGTCATCTAGACCATGTGTAACTGCCTTTTCAAATAAAGCGCTTCCACCTACCATTATGACAACATCGTTTTCCTCAAAAAGGTGATTTAAAATTGTTAACGCTTCCTTCTCAAAATCTCCTGCACTCATGGGATTATGAATACTACGGTCTTGAATAAAATAATGAGTCGCAGCTGCTTGTTCTTCTAGGGTAGGAGCAGCGGTCCCTATATTCATTTCCTTGTAACACTGCCTGCTATCGCAGGAAATGATAGCTGTTTGATACGCTTTCGCGAAAGCGATACTTAAATCAGTCTTTCCAATTGCTGTAGGTCCAACTATGGTAAGAAGTGTTTTTTTAGTCATGGAGCTCATAACCGCATTTGTGACAAAATTGAGCACCATCCTGATGTTTTTTTGCTAAACAATTTTGACAGACTTGAGTATTTACATGTCGATAATTGGGATTGTCTTTTTTTACTTCTTTCGAATATTCTGCACTTACGATACCTGTAGGCACAGCAATTATTCCATATCCCATTATCATAATCACTGTGGCGATAAATTGCCCTAACGGTGTTACTGGAGCAATATCTCCAAATCCTACTGTGGTAAGTGTGACAATGCACCAATAGATACTTTTTGGGATGCTATCAAAGCCACTGTCTGCACCTTCTACAAGATACATAAGGGTTCCCATTATTATAGAAACAACTAGCACGGCAAATAGAAATACGGCAATTTTTGGTCCGCTTGCGCGTATGGATTTGGATAATTTATCCGCTTCACCAATGTATCTTGTTACTTTTAAAATTCTAAATACGCGTAGTAATCTTAAAGCTCTCACTGCAATAAGAGCATTGAGGCCTGTTATAAATAGGGTAAGATATAAGGGTATTGTAGAGAGTAAATCTATAACTCCATAAAAGCTAAAGATATACTTAGATGGTTTATTGATGGATATGATCCGTAGTATGTATTCAATAGTAAAGAAAATGGTTATAATCCATTCTGCAATAATAAATTGATTAGCGTATTCTTCACCTATTCCAGGAACACTTTCTAGCGCTACCAGAATTACGCTCATTAGGATGAGAATAAGTAATACTACATCAAAAATCTTCCCTGCTGGTGTATCTGCCTCATAAATGATTTCATGGACTTTTTGACGCCACAGGGAAGATGTTGTATTGTTGCTCATATATTATCTAGGATATCGTGCTGGCATAGCCTCGTGCATGATTTCATACACTTTATCAAAGATATCATCTTTACTAGGTTTTGAGAAATAATCACCATCTGTAGAGTAGGCTGGTCTGTGAGCTCTTGCGCTCAAACACTGTGGTTTGCTATCTAGATATCTCCAAGCGTTTTGCTCATCAACAATTTTTTGAAGGATAAAAGCGCTAGCTCCACCAGGTACATCTTCATCAATAACTAATAATCTATTGGTGTTTTGTACACTTTTTACTATATCGTGATTAAGGTCAAAAGGTAACAAGGACTGAATATCTATAATTTCAATATCTATTCCTACTCGTTCAAGTTCCACAGCTGCTTCCTCAATAATACGCAAGGTTGAACCATAAGAAACAACGGTAATATCACTACCTGTTTTTATGGTTTCAACAACTCCTACAGGAGTTCTAAACTCTCCTAAGTTTACAGGTAATTTTTCTTTAAGACGATATCCGTTTAGACATTCAACGATAAGGGCAGGCTCATCGCTTGCCATAAGAGTGTTATAGAAACCAGCTGCCTTGGTCATGTTTCTAGGTACTAGAACATGAATACCTCTTACTAGATTAATGATTCCACCCATTGGTGAACCACTGTGCCAAATTCCTTCTAGGCGATGACCTCTAGTTCTTATAATTACTGGAGCTTTTTGTTTACCGGCAGTTCTATATTGAACAGTAGCTAGATCATCACTCATGATCTGTAAGCAGTAAAGTAAATAATCTAGGTATTGGATTTCGGCAATAGGTCGTAATCCTCGCATTGCTAGACCGATTCCTTGTCCTAAAATAGTAGCTTCTCTAATTCCGGTGTCTGATACTCTTAATTCACCGTATTTTTCTTGCATTCCTTCAAGACCTTGATTAACGTCTCCTATTTCTCCAGCATCTTCACCAAATACCATAACCTCTGGATGGGCAGCAAATAATGCGTCAAAATTATCTCTCATGATAACTCTAGCATCTACCTCATTGCTGTCCTCATTATAGACTGGATCTACAGCTTGTATGTTGACTACAGCCTTATCAGACTTACTAAAAAGATAATCGCTGTATTTAGGTTGAATGGTCGATTCATAATCACTCAAAAATGCTTTAAGTTGATCAATTTCATCATGATTTTCTCCTATTGTATATCGTAAGGTTTGTTTTATAGTTTCAAAAACCTCTTTTCTAATAGGCTCTTTAGTTTCTTTTAATTTAGAAATTAAAGGTTGAATGAAAACTTGATTATCACTTACGTTCGCAACTTTTTCTAGGTGCTGTACCGCTTCATCTCTTTCTTTAAGAATAGGATTGATGAATGCAGTCCACGCTGCTTTTTTACCGTTACGTACTTCTTTTTTAATGTCTTTCTCTAAGGCCGACAGCTCATCATCTGTAGCAAAGTCATTTTCAATCAGCCATTTTCTAAATTGTGCGTTACAATCATATTCTGCTTCCCAAGCTAGTCTTTCTTCATCCTTATAACGCTCATGAGAGCCACTAGTACTGTGACCTTGTGGCTGTGTGAGTTCATCCACATGAATCATTACCGGTACATGCTCTTCTCTAGCAATTTTACTAGCTTTTTCATAAGCCTCAACTAGAGCTACATAATCCCAACCTTTAACTACGATTATTTCATAACCCTTGCCGTCTTCATTTCTTTGAAAACCTGCCTGAATCTTACTTATACTTTCTTTTGTAGTTTGATGACGTGCATGAACCGAGATTCCATAATCGTCATCCCACACGCTGATTACCATAGGTACTTGCAGGACTCCGGCAGCATTAAAGGTTTCCCAAAAATGGCCTTCACTTGTACTTGCGTTACCTATCGTTCCCCAGGCAACTTCATTACCTTTATTTGAAAATCCATTATCTGCAGGAATAAGGTCATTGTGACGATATACTTTACTAGCTTGTGCAAGACCTAATAATCTAGGCATTTGTCCAGCAGTAGGAGAAATATCGCTACTACTATTTTTTTGATCGATTAATCTTTTCCAATTTCCTTTCTCATCAAGACTGTGTGTCGCAAAGTGACCACCCATTTGTCTTCCTGCGCTCATTGGTTCCTCTTTGATGTCGGTGTTTGCATACAGTCCAGCAAAAAACTGCTCGATAGTAAGTTCACCTATAGCCATCATGAAGGTTTGATCTCGATAATAACCGCTTCTAAAATCACCATTTTCAAAAGCGCGAGCCCAAGCAAGTTGAGGCAGCTCTTTTCCATCACCAAAGATTCCAAATTTAGCTTTTCCTGTAAGTACTTCGCGGCGACCTAGTAGACTACATTCGCGACTAGTTACCGCAATTTTATAATCTTTAAGGACTTCGTTTTTAAAGTCTTCTTTTTTTAGAGAAACAGTAGGGTTTTCAGTTGCTTGCATAGAATTTTATATTACTGCAAAAATACGGAGATTAAAGCCCGTTTGCAATAGCGTAAAATTAGTACCACCTACGAGTAAATAGCCCTATAAAAGTGTTAACATCTAGCGTTACTATGAACCTTATTTTCTCATCATAATTAGGTTGCGCAATCTCCCATCCATTATTGTTGTACACAGGAAAATACAACTCAAAATAATCTTGCAATAGGTTTAATCTAATCCCAGTGTCATACACAAATCTTGCGCTTGTACCCTTGTTTTTAACAGCTCCTACATCACCATAAACAAATATGTATTTCCATATACTGTACGATGAATTTAAGGTGGTAATCCACTGGTTTGCAAATGCTGGATCCAATTGAGCTTTGAAACCACCTTCGGCAAGAATTAATTGTTGCGAGAATAGGCCATCATCTTCAGACCTACCATAATAGTTATAATCAAAAAGATAATCCGTAGGTCTATCTAGGGCAAAGGAGAAAAAATCATCATTGGATCTTGTATCGTTATATAGAAAAGTTCCCATGAATACTCTAAAATTGAGTTGTCTATTATCTTTATAGAGTCTGCGCCAGTCTAATCTAAAACTTGCTTTTGAAAAACGTTCACTAATCTCGGTGCCAAAACTATAACTAAAAGATCTTCTAAGGTTACGGTCTGATTGATTGAAACTCAATGCAAAAACATTATAATCAGGATCTTCTTCAAGAGATTCATCATTGCGATCTCGTTGAACAAATACGTTTCTAAAATTAAGGCTTTGTCTTTTATTACTACGCAAGTCTTTAGGTCTGTAATTAAAACTTAACCACGCACTTCCTCGTCTATAAAGTAAATCTGGAGCATAAGAAAATTGATTGGCACTTAGTCCGTATCTCATAGAAAAAAGGCTGTTGTTTCTATCTTGAAATGGATGCTCATAGCTTAATCCTATCGATCCCACTAATTTGCCTGAGTTTGTCCCATAGGCAGGTTTAATGCTATATCTAAAAGGTTTTGACAGTAAATTACCATTGTAAAATCTAGAACCTATAGCCAATCCATCGTATATATTAAATGTAATATCTGGCATCAAGAAAACTTGAGATTTTTCAGGGTCTTCAATGTCCTTGAATAGCCTAAATTCCAAGGGCCTATTAAATGCAGGAAATGGTTTTAGAGTTTTGTAGTTATCTCTTGGGTTAAATTCAGGAATTATTTCCTCATAGTTAACTACAATTCTATTGGCGGCACCTAATTTCTTGTTTTGTATCGCTTTTCGCGAAAGCGTAATAGAAGTATCACCTATAAATCCATTAATCCATTCTTTATAAACAATACTATCATTTTTGAGTGCGTAGATAGGAATAGGGATAGGATAAACGCTCTTATTCTTAATCGTTACAATTACTGAATCTTTGTATTTCTCTATGTTCCTTAATTTCCAATCTAGCCTTTCGTGACGAGTTATAAAGTAATCAAAAAACCAATCAATTTCTTTATCTGTTTGTTCATTCAAATATTTTTGAAAATCCCGACTATTTTGTGAATTTGACGGTGATTGACTATAGAGCTTTTTAATCGAATTTTCAACGGCATTATTACCTAGATAGTCGTTAAGATATGCTAATCCTATTGCAGCTTTAAAAGGAATGGCGAGTTGTTGATTGTATTTCAATAAACTATCAGCAGGAGTATTGGGTGCTTGATCTAGATTAAGTCTTTTTGTATTCAAGTATAAAAAGGCATACCTGTCATTAAACCTTAGTTGTGAAACATTGAATCCTCGTATTCCCCAAAAATCACTTAGTTTACCACCAATTTTTAAATTTGGGTAATATTGTTCCTGGTATTTCATTATGGTATGGATTATTATACCTTGTTTTAACCAGTATTCATCTCTATTGTGAGTACTTATTCCTTGTTCTACCCATTTACGAGTAAGTGCTTTGAGCATTTTTATTTCATAGGTAAAACCTGCTGGAAATGGGTTAATAAAACTAGGTAAAGAGCTTAAGCCATATACAGGATTTTCTTTGTAAAATTTATCTGAAATGAAGAGTTCCCTACTCGGAGATTTACCTACATGATCATTCAAAAAACTAGCTATTCTATCTATAAAAACCACTTTCATTTCAGTGGGAACACTTTCATCATCAATATCAGTGGTTAAATCCACTTGATTAGTGCTATAACGTTTAAAACCGTCGGTTGATTCTAGGAAGTATAACCTAGCACTAGAGCTTGTTAAACCTTCAAATAGATAGCTGTTACGATTTTCCTGCTCAACTTGGGTAATCATTTTTAATGAAGAAATAGCCTTGAGACGAGAAGGAACGTGAACTGAAATGCTCATCTGGGTAGGTGCGCCATAAAAATCATTTAAATCTTTATGAGAATAAAACTGCCATTCTCCATTTACAAATGGCGCAGGATGCAGGTACCAATATTTGAGTAGATATTCATTATCGCTACTCTTTCCATAGCCAGTAAAATCATCAAGAGGAATTTTTACTTTGTAAGTTATGTTTACACTGCGTGATGTTTGTGGTGCGATGGGCTCCAATAATTCTAAAATAACAACGTCTGGATTAGATTTTGGTCTGCTTACGATATAGTTTTCAGTATTTAGACTAGAGATATCTGTAAAGCCTTTATCCTCATCAGATGAAAATTCAAACCGATTTTTAAAATCCTCAGCTAGTCTTATAGCTAAAGGAGTCTGTAAGTTACTGAAGGCATTAGCCCAATCTAATAAATACACTTTATCCCAAGAGATATCACTTGTATTAACGAAAGTTATTTCTTGTTCAATGGTCAATTCCCTAGCATCATCATCAAGCTTAACCACAAGGTTAGTTTGATGCTGCGACCAGCCATAAATGGACAATAGTAAAGTGAGAAATACAAGAAATCTTGTTTTCAAAGGTGCTTTTTTAGAGTTTACTTTCAAATATGATGTTTAAATATTAAAAAATCATCACAAAAATCACCTATTTCTAAGTTGATTTTTGTGATGATTACAAAAGTGCTTAGTCTAAGATACTAGAAATTAGGACTCAAGCTGTATTTTGCGTAGAAGTCATTGATAATACTCACTGCTTCTTCACTAGTATCGACTAAATGAATCAAATTCAAATCTTCTGGAGAAATCGTATGAAATTTCTTGTCAAGGGTTTCTTTTACCCAATCCAATAATCCACTCCAAAATTCGGTACCAACTAAAATGATTGGGAATTTTGCAATCTTATGAGTTTGAATGAGTGTAATAGCTTCAAATAATTCATCAAGGGTACCAAATCCACCTGGCATAACCACAAAACCTTGTGAATATTTGACAAACATTACCTTACGGGCAAAAAAGTAATCAAAATCAAGGCTTTTATCATGATCGATATAAGGATTGTCATGTTGTTCAAACGGCAAGTCGATATTAAGACCAACAGATGTTCCTCCTGATAAATGAGCGCCTTTATTTCCTGCTTCCATTATTCCAGGACCACCACCGGTAATTACACCATAACCATTTTCAACGATACGTTGTGCAATTTCAGTTGCTAGTTTATAGTACTTATTATCAGGTTTTAATCGAGCACTTCCAAAAATAGAAACACATGGCCCTATACGGCTCATACGCTCATAACCCATTACAAATTCAGATAAGATTTTAAAGGTTGCCCAACTATCATTTGTTTTTAAATCATTCCAACCTTTTTCATTTATTTCTCTGCGCATGTTCTATTATTTATTACAAAACAAACATAATCACAACTATTCACATAATTGTTAATACATGTTTATATAATAGGTTATTTAAAAAAATAAGTCTTTTTATCTTCACGTTTCAAAGTAAATGAAGTGGATCTTTTAGAAAAGTACTTACCTAAATTAACCGTAGCACCTATACATGCCTTATTAAAGGAATTTAAGGTTCAATTAAAAATTGTTCATGAAAGAAAAACTAGGCATGGAGATTATCGTCGTGATGCGAGTGGATTGCATCATATCACTATAAATAGTAATTTAAATAAGTATCGATTTTTAATAACACTTGTACACGAGCTAGCCCATCTAGTTGCTTTTCAAAAATATGGACGAAATATCCAACCACATGGAGTAGAGTGGAAGCACACATTTCAAAAAATGATGATACCTTTTTTAAGGCCCGATATTTATCCAAGTGATCTTTTACCAGTGGTAGTCAAGCATTTTAAAAACCCCAGAGCTAGCAGTGATACTGATGCATTGATGAGTATTGCGTTGCGTCGTTATGATCCCGAGACCGATAAAAATTATATATTTGAATTACCGTATGGCAGTAGGTTTGTTGCAAGTAATGGCAAATTATACCAGCTAGGTAAAAGACTGCGCAAAAGATATGAATGTCTTGAGCTCGATTCAGGTAAAATGTATGTTTTTCAACCCAATGCTCAAGTAACCTTAATGAAGACAAATGAGTAAGAACAGGTACGCCGTTATTATGGCCGGTGGAGTAGGATCCCGATTTTGGCCAGTAAGCAAACAAAAATTTCCTAAACAATTCCACGACATGCTGGGAATTGGTAAGTCTTTGTTACAAATGACTTATGATAGATTAAGTGCTACTATTCCTGTAGACAATATTTTAGTTTTAACCAATGCAGACTATGTAGAGTTGGTTAAAAAACAGTTGCCGCTCATGCAGGATACACATATCGTGGCAGAGCCTGCTATGCGTAATACTGCACCATGTATTTTACTAGCAGCTCTCAAAATTCAAAAAATGAATCCCGATGCTACAATGATCGTGGCTCCTAGTGATCATTATATTGAAGAAGAACATTTATTTAATGAGAATTTAGAAACGGCTTTTGATCACTGCTCACAAAATTATTATGACCTAATGACATTGGGAATCACTCCTACATCGCCTAATACAGGTTATGGTTATATTGAATTTGAACCTTCATCTAATCAAGTAAAAAAGGTAAAGCAGTTTAGAGAAAAGCCTAATCTTGAAACAGCTAAAGAATTTTTGGCAAAAGGTACTTTTTTATGGAATGCCGGTATTTTTATCTGGCACGTTGATGGTGTCGTTTCCGCTTTCGCGAAAGCGCAACCTGCATTAACCACATTATTTAAAAACGGTTATGAGGTTTACAACACAACCCATGAAAACGATTGGTTAGAAGAAAACTATCAAAAAGCTGAAAATATATCAGTTGATTATGCGATACTAGAGAAAAGTAATCACGTAAACGTAATTCCAGCACATTTCAGTTGGAATGATTTAGGGACATGGGGTTCATTATTTGACAAACTCGAAAAAAACAGCGACAATAATGCAATAGTTAATTCTAGTGTAACCGCTATAAATTCAAGTAACAACATCATAAAAACTGATACTAATAAAAAGGTAATCATTCAAGGACTGGAAAACTATATAGTTGTTGACGAGGATGATGTACTCATGATAATACCACAAACAGCTGAGCAGGAGATTAAACAAATCCGCCAAAGTGCAATTAATAAATACGGAGACGAAATAGGATAATGGAGCAAAATAATCCAACACAACCTAGTGACAAACTCGAGGAAAATCAACAAAAGATTTCTGGGATTTGGGATAATGTAAAGGCTTTTTTAAATGAATTGCTAGACATACGGAAAGATAGTGATCGTAGTGAGACAGTTGAATCTGTGCGCAAGGATATTTCCTTTCAAGGACACAACGCATGGATTTTGATTTTCTCTATCATGGTAGCTTCTATCGGATTAAATGTAGGATCTACCGCAGTTGTGATTGGAGCCATGTTAATCTCACCACTTATGGGACCTATTGTAGGAATGGGATTGGGTACAGCGATTAATGATGAAAAAATGTTACGTCGTTCCTTAATCAATCTCATGGTAATGATGGGATTGTCTCTTATTACGGCAACCATCTATTTTAAAATTTCGCCTTTTGTTGAGTTTAATGATGAACTTAAGAATAGGACATTCCCTACTTTTCTAGATGTGCTTATAGCCATATTTGGTGGGCTCGCGTTAATTGTTGCAAAATCAAAAAAGGGTACTATGTCAAATGCTATAGCAGGTGTTGCAATTGCCACAGCCTTAATGCCACCATTGTGTACGGCAGGATACGGAATTGCGATGTGGGATATAAGTATTTTTGGAGGCGCCATATATTTATTCTCTATCAATGCGGTTTTTATAGCATTATCGACATTTGTAGTCTGTAAGTTGCTTAATTTTCCAATGGTTAAATATGCTAATCAAGCAAAAAGAAAGCGTATTTCACGTATTGCTACTGCAGTTGGGATCATAGTTCTGTTACCATCGGTTTTCTTTTTTTATCAATTGTATCAAGACCAGCTTAACAAACAAGCCAGATTAGAATTTGTAGAATCCCTAAACTACAAGGGATCTATTTTTACACCTATTTGGAACGAGGAAAAGAAGGAGCTCATAATGAGCGTAGTTGGTAAAGAAGTTCCAGAAGAGAAAATTAAAGAATGGGAAGATCAATTCTACCAAATGGAGGATCTTGAAGAATGTACCGTGACCTTTGTTCAAGGTAGTCGTACAATCATAGATTCACAGAATGAAGATCTTGCCAAAATTCAAGAGGAACGTATTGAAGATTTTAAACTTATACGAGATAAAGATTCTCGCATTGAGGCGCTTGAAAATCAATTGAGATTAGTTAGTAATAAATTTAAGGATAAAGATATCTTACTAGATGAATTGGGGTATTTATATCCTCAAATAGGTAGCATGGGACTAGCTATGAATCATACTAGAGATTACGCAACAAAAAAAATGGACAGTACCGAGGTGATTACGATTTCTTTCAAAGATTCACTGCTAGATGAGGAGAATAAAAAAGTAATCAAAGAGAACATCTACAATTGGTTAAAATATCGATTGAAGAGTGAGCGTGTTCAGGTAAATGAAGTGAAATATCAAGCTATGGATTCATTAAGTCTGTAATACGACTTTAGATGATAGGTATCTAAACAAAATAAAAAATCCGTTTTGCACAGTTGCAAAACGGATTTTTTTATGGAATTCAATTATTAACTAATCTCTAGTTAACTTCTTGTATTTTATTCGTTTAGGAGTTACATCACCTAAACGTTTTTTCTTGTTTTCTTCATATTCGGTAAAACTACCTTCAAAACTGTAAACTTGTGAGTCTCCTTCAAATGCGATTATGTGTGTACACACACGATCAAGGAACCATCTATCGTGAGAAATAATTACGGCACAACCCGCAAAGTTTTCCAGACCTTCTTCAAGCGCTCTTAATGTATTTACATCTAGATCATTGGTAGGCTCATCCAGTAAAAGGACGTTACCTTCTTCTTTTAGGGTCATAGCTAGGTGTAAACGGTTGCGCTCACCACCAGACAGCGTTGAAACTTTTTTATTCTGCTCTGATCCAGAGAAATTAAATCTACTTAAATAAGCTCTAGAATTTACCATACGACCACCCATCATTATCTGGTCTTGACCATCGGCAAAGTTTTCCCAAATACTTTTTTCAGGGTCTATATCGCTATGACTTTGATCTACGTAGGCAAGTTTTACCGTATCTCCTACATTAAATGTACCGCTATCAGGTTGCTCTTGTCCCATTATCATTTTGAAAATGGTGGTTTTTCCAGCACCATTAGGTCCTATAATTCCCACAATTCCGTTTTGCGGTAAAGTAAAATTAAGGTCTTCATATAATAACTTATCTCCAAAGGCCTTGCTCACGTGTGATGCTTCAATCACATTAGTTCCTAGACGTGGTCCATTTGGTATATAAATTTCAAGACGTTCTTCCTTTTGTTTTACATCTTCATTCAACAATTTGTCATAGTTATTTAAACGCGCTTTTTGTTTAGCTTGTCTACCTTTTGCACCTTGACGAACCCAGTCTAGTTCTCGCTGTAGTGTTTTACGACGCTTGGACTCTTGCTTTTCTTCTTTGGCAAGTCGTTCACTTTTTTGATCTAACCAGCTAGAATAGTTTCCTTTCCAAGGAATACCTTCACCACGATCCAATTCAAGAATCCATCCAGCCACGTTATCAAGGAAATATCTATCGTGAGTTACCGCTATGACGGTACCTTTATACTGTGCTAGGTGTTGTTCTAGCCACAAAACAGATTCTGCATCGAGGTGGTTGGTAGGCTCATCCAGTAATAAAATTTCTGGCTCTTGTAATAGCAACCTACATAATGCAACACGACGACGTTCACCACCAGACAGGTTTTTAATTTGAGCGTCACCAGGTGGCGTTCGCAGTGCATCCATTGCGATTTCTAGTTTGGTATCCAGATCCCATGCATTGAGTGCATCTATTTTATCTTGAAGCACAGCCTGTCGATCCATTAATTTTTGCATTTTATCGGCGTCTTCATAGACTTCTGGTAGTCCAAATTGATCGTTAATGGAATTGTATTCCTCAAGAACAGCAACAGTTTCTGCAGCTCCTTCTCTTACAATGTCCATAACTGTTTTATCATCGTCTAGTTGAGGTTCTTGTTCTAGATACCCTACATTGTAACCGTCTAGAAAATGAATATTACCTTGGTAATCTTGCTCAACTCCTGCAATAATTTTAAGTAAGGTAGATTTACCAGAACCATTAAGACCTAGGATACCAATTTTGGCACCGTAGAAAAAACTTAAATGAATATTCTTTAGTACTTGTTTACCAGTACTTCTGTAGGTCTTGGAAAGACCTTGCATGGAAAAAATTACTTGTTTATCGTCACTCATGGGATGATGTTTTTGTCTTTAAAATTGTAAATAATTGTTGTAGAGATTGTTCTAGGTATCGCTTTCGCGAAAGCGTAATAACCTCACCACCTTTTAATTTTATAAGCAGCCCTTTTTCTTCAAGAGATAATTTTTGTAACTGGTTAAAGCTAAAACCGTTTGTTTTTCTACCTAGTAATTGTAAAGTTATTCCTTTACGGTTGTATGAAATGAAATGTGTACTGCGAAAAGAGTTCATGTTTATATAAAAAAACAGGGCTATCCCTATTCCTATACCCAAGTACGCTACGTATTCTTCTAAACTTGTGAACAGTAAAAGCACACCAGCAACTATAAGAATTATTCCTATAGAGGTGAAAGCGACATACTTTCTAGCAGTTTGATCTTGAAATACGATACGATGCTTCAATTTAAACGCGACCTTTTAAAGCATTGAAAACCCATGCAATAGCAAAAAATCCCACTCCTACTGCTGCAAATCCATAACCAGCTACCTCACTGTACTTAAATGCTCCTAGTGCGATGAGCCCTAATCCAATAATGATCATGATTAAAGTAGCCCATCCTAATACTCCGTTTTTGTTTAATGCCATAATCAAATTTAAAGTACAAAGATAAGTTTCATCTAGCGATAATAATAAAGTAAGACGTCTGTAGTAAAATAAAATAATACGTAAAACCACCATTTACTGTTTGAATTTAGTGGTTGTTTTAAAAAATAGTAATGGTATATGGAGTTTTAGGGTTGCTTACTTTCACTATATCTCAAATCAATACTTACAATGATCAATACTCCTGTCGTATAACATAAAATATCATACCAGGAAAAGCTAGTGCCTATTATGATTCTAGCTAGGTGATACTTCTCTAAATTTAAAATAGAAATAATGTTTATGTATTGTAGTATTTCTACCAGGTAACAAAATGTCAAACTTATTATAGCTGTTGATCTTGCAGACCATGAAAAGAAAATTTTGAACAAACAATAAATAAAAATAGCCACAATAACATCGCCCATATACGGCCGAATAAAAGAATCATTTATAAAGCGTTCAATGATTACCATTATAGCAAATGAACAAATAGCAAGAATAATGTGAATTTTATTTTGCATAGTTACTGTACATGATAAAACTTATACTAAGAAGTACCGTATAGGCGACCAATTGGAATAGCAACGCTATGTTATGTGTAAGCGAACTTATAGTATCGATAATGTCGATGAATAATTCATAAGGTGAAGTAAGTAAATCCCAACTATTAAATCTTAATTCTCTACCTAAATAAATACCCAGCGAGCAAAGTACGATTAAAGTGA
The DNA here is from genome assembly GCF_011784885.1 of Nonlabens sp. SY33080. NCBI lineage: Bacteria > Pseudomonadati > Bacteroidota > Flavobacteriia > Flavobacteriales > Flavobacteriaceae > Nonlabens > Nonlabens sp. SY33080. The sequence continues at coordinate 1,038,563 of NZ_CP050461.1, read as the reverse complement.
TAGTGATTAAAGGAAATAGTAAAGGATGGCAATCCCATTCTCTTTTAATCAATGCATTAACCTCAAACAATCCATTACAAAATATGACAAGACCACACCATCCAAACAAACCATAATTCACAATATCATAATGTAACCACATATCCTGCGAGTTAGAAATATGAATCATATCTGTAACCATATAAGGCGCATTGGGTAGAAATAATAACCATACCATTAAAAACCCTACAACAATAGCTCGTTTAGTATATGTAGAAGTCGTTGAGGATTTTGGAGTAGGAAAGTAGAGTTCGCTTTCGCGAAAGCGTGATTTATCATCATTAATCCTATAAAAAATAGAATTGGTCTGTAACCAAAAAACCATTTGGATAAATGTGCTTTTTTGAAAGGTTGTGGTGATCCTTATGATAAGTAAAGGAATAATGGCTAGAAATAAATTCCATACCATAAACAAACCATAGATACTCGTTGTTACCTTAATACGAACCATGAGCATAATCAGACTTAAAATACTAAGAACTAGAATTAATTTACTAGAATATTTATGCATAGCTGATGATAATTTGGGCATACCAGTAGGCGATAGGTATGTTAATTAATAGGCAATAGATAGCAATTATTCCTAACTGACAATTTCTTTTATTAATCATAATTGTAATGACAGCAATGAGTAATGCTATCAAAGAAATAATTACGCTAAAAATGACGTATAAGTATCCCAAAATATAGATGTAATAATGCGGAAACATCAATCCACAAAGAAATATTATGGTACCCAAGACAAGACAAGACCATCCTACTCGAATCACCAACCATAATTTGGGAACAGTTTTTAGTTTAGTAAGTGTCATGATTTTCTAATTGAAGGTCCAGATAGGTTTTGCTTTGCCAGTCTTTTTTAGTTGATTTTTCACTTATTTTAGGCGAATACACTTCCTTTATTATTTGTTTTTTGATAGATGGATTTTCCTCAAGAATAAGCGCGTTTCCAGGATATAGTTCATAGAACAATTCAGTATCAATATGATTGTTTTTTATATTGTAAGAAGTCATTATTGCGTCCCAATTTACCCAACTATACATTACTAAGAGTAGAGTAGCGATATAGGAATTGCGTCGCAGTAAATAGGTAAAGGTAAGTTTGTGCTTGATTTTAAGGTATACTGTAATTATCCCAATAACACATAAGAATAAGTAGATCATCACTCCTAATCTTTTAGGAGTGAGTCCAAAATTAATTATGTAGGTATAATTTTTAATACATACGCTACCGATTAGGATAAGATTTAAAACTAACCATGAATAAGCTATTTTGCGCAGTGATTGATTTTTCTTGAAAAAATTAAGCTGTCCCCTGAAAAAATAAACGATGATTATAAGAGCCAAAATAATACTAGCTATACTGGTATAGACTCCTTGATGAACAGCATTAGATAGGGATGTAGCAGGTTGATAAGTTATTTGAGTAATAAATACAAATTCTGTAATTAAGAAGAAAATCAATAGAACGTTAAGCGCTATTAAGGAATAAGTTCCTATTTTATTTTGCTCTTTGCATAATGAAAGGTCTAAATGCGAAGGAAATAGCAGCTCATTTTTAGAATTCTCATCAAATTTGACTAACTCCTCAACAGGTTGACCCATAGAAATGTTCGCTGTGAGTAAAGAGCCTAAAAATGCTGTAAAAATCCATAAACCATTGAGAAATGAAAAATCGATATTATCCAATATATTTTGCATGACAGGATTTGAGTTGGCATACAGCAAGAGAAATACTATTAGGAGAAAAGTTGGGATGCCAAAGTACTTTAAGTATTGTAGGAAGCTAGTACTAGATTTCTCCTTAATTTGAGTTGTTTGTGGCTTTTCAAAAAAGCGATGTAATGAACCGAATAGTATATTGAAAATTCCATTTATCCACTTGATGTAAATACTCGATTGGTAATAAACAACAGCTCCTATGGTTTGTATCCCCATAAGGCAGTACATAAAATTATTAAGTTTATTACTGTGCCAACTAACTGCTATGGCAGTTCCTAGCCACAAGCAAGCACTAACTAGTACAGGTTTTTTAAGGAGAACAAATTTTTGTTGAAGTACCAGAATAATTAATATAAATACGGTGTAAAAAACAGTATTTAATCCCATTCCTTGCGAATAAAATAGGTAAGCGAAGACGATACCACCTAATATTGATAAAATTGATTTCATGATGCTATAATTTATAAGTTGTTTTAACTGGTTTTAATTGTGAAATCGGAAAGTGTAATAGATCCCGATAATTTTTGTGATAAACCGGCAATGATTCCCGACCATTTTTCAAAGCAGTCTTAAATAAGGAGTAGGAGTCTGGATAAAATAGAATACCAGCTAATAAAGCAATAGGTATGTAGTAACTGCGCTTGCCGTTACCGAATAACCAAAATTGCATCGCAATTTCATTAGAAGTGTCTATATCATATCCTGTGATTAGATGGAAGATGTCATGATCTTCACATTTAGGCTGTGGTGTAAAATCATGTTTGAGTAAAAAGCATCCCAAATGAAATCCCAGTGTGGTATAATGATATTGCAGCAGTTCTTTTACAGATATATCCCACGGTGATGCAGGTTTAATCGCGATATAAATCTGACTAGATATTCTAAATAGAGACGAAATTAAGACTTCTCTAATGGTTTTTAAAGTACTTTGAATTTCAAAGTAAATAGGTAAAAAAAATAGTTTATTCATAATTAGCCATTTTTAATTAATTTTTCTAACGCATTAATATGAGAGGTAAAGGCTTCTTTACCGTGCTGATTTATAATGTACTTGGTATTTGGTTTTCTACCTATAAAAGATTTCTCAACTCTTATATATTTTTCTTTTTCTAAAGCTTTGGTATGACTAGCTAGATTACCATCAGTAACTCCTAACTCTTCTTTAAGTTGTTTAAAATCTGCAGCATCGTTAACTATTAGAATAGACATGATTCCTAATCTTATTCTATGATCAAATGCTTTATTTAACTTGTCAATGATACTCACTGGTTATTGCTTGTCGTATTTAATATACATAATACTTCCATATAAAATATGGCAAATTCCAAAACCAGCCACCCAAAAATAGAGACCATATCCAATGAACACTAAGTTCAATAACCCCAAAATAGCGCAAGTAAGACCTAAATACTTAACTGTCCCTAGTGTGAAATGAGATGCATTCATGCAGGCTAGTCCATAAAAGATAAGCATGCACGGTGCAACTAATCCTATAAATCCATAGTACAGCATGATTAAAGTAAACAAACCACCTATACTTAATGGAGCTAAAAAATTAAGAACCAATCTTATAGATTGTTTCGTCCATATTTTTTGGTTATACTTTTTAGCTTTTGCTTTAGTTAGGAAAAAAGCAGTTATTACAGCAAGAACAAGTACTACGATTGCTACAAGAATGATTTGAACACTCGTATTTTGATTAAAAGGTGTGGATATCATTCTGTCGAATGAATCGGTGTAGCCATTGATTTGAGCTCTTTGTAAAATAAAAAAACCGATTATTCCACCGATAATGGCATAAAAGCCTGCTAGTATGCCGCTCAATCCTGAAAGCGATATGAATCGTGTGGACCGATTCATGATGTTTTTAATTTCGGCGATGTCTTGTAGGTACTTTTCTTTTGTCATTTTAAAAGAACTTTGAAATACAAAGTAAAAGTAAATATTTAATTCTACAAAGTTTTAGAATCAAAAAGCCTGAATTATTTCAGGACTTTTTTACATTATTTAATTTAATCTTGATCATTTTGATAACCATCAGGCCTCTTCCACCTCACAGGATCGGCAGGATCTTTTTTGAATATAAATTCTTCTTTAGGTAATAATTTTAAAGCTTCCTTTACTGCCTTTTCCAACTGTGGATCTTTGCCTTTTACAGTTTCTTTAGGTTCTTGTATCACTTCTATATCCGGCGATACACCTACTCCTTCAACAGCCCAATTCCCTTGCAAATCGTAAAATCCACCTCTTGGAGCAACCATTCTTCCTCCATCTATAAAGTTAGGAGTGTCCCATGTACCTACTAGTCCACCCCAAGTCCTTGTACCTACCAATGGACCTAACTGAGCTTTCTTAAACATATATGGTAGTAAATCTCCTCCAGATCCAGCTCTTTCATTTATGATCATCACTTTAGGTCCAAAAATTCCTGCCATAGGCGTGGTCCAAGGTTTTCTATCTCCTGCTTTACTATTAAAAAAACCGAATGGTTTTCTTTTCAAAATATCGATTATATAATCTGCAGCGCTACCACCACCATTATTTCTTTCATCAATAATGACCCCTTTTTTATCTTGTTGACTGAAGTAATATCTGTTGAAGGATACAAATCCAGCTTGTGAGGTATTAGGCACGTAAACGTAAGCTAATTGACCATTGGACATTTCATCGACTTTGCGTCTATTGTTTTCAATCCAATTTTCTGAACGTAATCCTCTTTCTGATTGAATAGGTTTAATCATTAGTTTTCTTGATGTCTTACCACTTGCTTCCTTTGATACTGTAATTTGTATTTCACGGTTAGCTGTTTGTTCAAATAATTTATAAATGTTAGAATCTGGTGATACTTTAACACCATTTACCTCAATGATGTAATCTCCTTCTTGAATATTTAAACCTGGGATTGATAAAGGGGCAACAAGATTTGGGTTGTAAGCTCCAGTTGAATAAATTTTGGAAATTTGATAACCATTTTTTTTCAACGTAATATCCGCACCTAAAAGGCCTGTAGGAACTCGATTAACATCAGGCAGGTCACCGCCTGAAACATAGCTGTGACCTATTGCTACTTCACCGCTTATTATATCAATGATATAGTTTAAGTCTGTTCTATGTTGGGCATGTTTTACCCATGGTGAGTACCACTCATAAATTTCATCCCATGGAGCTCCATGAATATTGTCGACATAAAGAAAATCCCTCATATATCTCCATCCTTCTTTAAATATTTGTTGAAACTCTTTTTGAGGTTCTACAAGCATTTTAAGATTCGTTTTTATTTTATCATCATTCTTTACAGTCTTTGAATTTGTTGAAGTGCTTTTCCAGGTATTCTGTGAATAGAGTAAAATTTGATTACCATCGATTGAGGTTTTAATTTTTGAAACATCATCAATAAACAGATCAAATTTCTCTTTAGGAATATTATATTTTATTAATTCACCTTTATTTTTCCCTACTTTACAATCACTTTTTCGTAAAATAAAAAGCTCATTTTCAGGTCCGGCAAACATCTCAACATACTGTTCTGTTGGTAATTTTAAACTCACCATTCTTTCAAATATTCCATTTTGATTTATGACTACATTCTTTGCTTCATTTGCATTATTGGAATCATTATCTTTTTCTTGAGAAGCAGATTTCTCTATACTTTCATCACTACTTATAGTCACAGGAGCTTTATCTGTTTTATTTAAAACAACAGCATAAAGATTGCGTGAAGTTTTTGGGTCATAATTACTCATGTCTAACCAACCTGATTCAAGTCCATAATCTGTACTTGCAAGTGTATAGACGTATTTACCGTTTTTATCCCATACAGGACTTATACAATCAGCCAATGGATGGGTTATTTGAAATGTATTTTTATTTTCTATGTTGTGTACTTGAATAGATTTAAAATGACTTTCCTGTTGTTTTGAGTAAGCCACCCATTTACTATCGGGTGACCAGGTAGGATTCATCGTTCGGTTGGGGTGAGCATAGGTATCAGTATCTGCAATATAGCTTTTAGAGGTTTCTAAATTAGTTATCCAGAGATTGTAGTGAGTATCTGTAAAAGCGATGTATTTACCATCAGGAGACCAAGCAGGCTTAAAAAAGAAAGTGCTTTGTGGGATTGAAATCTCTTGTTCTACTTCTCCAAAAATATCAGTAATGTACAGCTTGTATTCACCTGTGCGATCGCTAAAATATGCTATTTTATCTCCTTTTGGAGACCAAATTGGATTCCTATCTGCAGAAGATGAATTTTTTGAAATATTTCTCCATGAGCCATTTTCTTTAGGTACAGTAAAAATCTCACCTCTATGTTCAAACAGCACCCGTTTACCATTAGAAGAAATATCAGCATTTTGTAAATCTTTGTCCTTTATCTCACTCCAGTGCGGTCGGTAATCATTGATGTCGGCCTTTACATTAATAACAATTTGTTTTGTATCACCATTTATAGGATTGAGAAGTTTCAAAAAGCCAGCGTGTTCATAAATAATTTGATTCTTATCTGCATCAAGACTTTTTACATCAAATTTTTTATGAAAGGTAATTTGTTTTTCTTCTTTTGTATGAATATTGAATGACCAAATATTGGAAGTGTAATCCCGTTCCGAAAGGTAGTATACGGTATCATCTATCCATACTGGATCCAAATGCCTTTCTTGATCTTTTTGTGGCGTTGTTTGTAATTCAAAATTTGAGAGGTTAACAATCCATATGGGCATGGCTTGTCCACCGCGATAGTTGCGCCATTCTGGATCCCAGCTGGTAATTGGCGTATAAGCAACATACTTTCCATTAGGCGATATTTCTCCGTAACTAGCTCGTGTTAAGGGCATTTCTTTTGGAAATGCATCATTGATTCCTATGGTGTAAAACTTATTAAGTCTGGTAGGAGTTCCCGATCTACCACTTCTAAAAATAATCTCTCCATCAGGAGACCAGCCTTGTACAAAATCTCCTTCAGGATGGTAGGTTAAACGTTCAGGTGAACCTCCATTCGTGGGAATCACATACACATCTATATTTCCATCATATTGTCCCGTGAATGCTATATGTTTACCATCTGGAGAAAAATGAGGAGCACTTTCATAGCCTTCATGTGAAGTTAATCTAATAGCTTGACTACCATCGGTACTTGATAACCACAAGTCGTTAGCATAAACAAAAGCAACTTTATTTTCATGAATAGTTGGCTGTCTAAGCAACCTACTACCTTGAGCAAAAATTAAAATAGGGAAGAAAAGGAAGAAAATAGTTTTCATAATTTTATTTTAGTCAGAGCTTAAATTTACGAAATTACGCTTTCGCGAAAGCGTAATAACCACTAAATTAACCACATGAATCCGGCAGAAGATTATATCTACAAAGCTCCAGAACCTTTCAATCATATTATGATGGACTTACACGTATTGATAAGTTCAAATTTCCCAGATGCCGTTCTAAAATATAAATGGAGTTTGCCTTTTTATTACCTAAAGGGAAATATCATGTTTTGTTATATAAATTTTAGAAAGAAATATGTGGACCTAGGACTCGCATATGGCAGTGAATTATCCAATAAACACAATAAATTGGTTGCTGGTGAAGGGCGTAAGCGCATGAGGTCGTTGAGGTATTTTTCTATGGACGATATGGACAATAAAGTGTTGTTAGAAACCTTGATAGAATTACAAAATCTAAGACTGAATAGATAACTAATTAAATAGACAGTTATACATGAAGAGGTCTAAAATTTTATTGATCATTGCCGTTATTTCTCTAGTCGTAGCATTTTATTTTTATCGGGATTACAGCAACTTTTCATCAATTAAACCAACTAACGTTCATTTTGAAAATCGTATCGAAAAATATAGTATTCAAGGAATCGATGTATCACATCATCAAGGAGTAATTGAATGGGATAAGGTGACCTATCCTAATCCAGAAAGAAGCTTACAATTTGTTTTTATGAGGGCAACTGTAGGAGTGGAAAAAGATAAAAGGTTCAAAAGAAATTGGGAAGAATCACAAGTCTTAAACATAAATCGTGGTGCCTATCATTATTATTGGGCCAATGTTAACAGCACTCAACAAGCAAAAAATTTTATTAAAACGGTAGATTTAAAGAAAGGTGATTTACCACCTGTTCTTGATATTGAAGAGGTCTCTAGTATACAATCAATAGAAAACCTGAGAAAAGGACTTAAAAATTGGATTTCCATAATAAAAAAACACTATGGAGTAGCTCCTATTCTTTATACAGGAGCTAGTTATTACAAGGATTATTTATCTAGCGATGATTATTTTAAAAATTATCCTAGGCTGTGGATTGCCAATTATAGCTATCGTGGTCAACCAGAAGGTGATTGGGATTTTTGGCAGTTTACTGATAAACTTGCTGTTCCAGGGATAAAGCCTCTTGTTGATGGCAATGTTTATCGCCACGATGAGAACACATATAATAAACTATTAATTAATTAGGTTGGATAAATGGATTACTCCATTTTTCATCAGTATAGACTGAGTTGCCTGAGAGGGTTCTTAAAAAGCTAATGAGATCTTCCTTTTGTGTTTCAGTAAGTTGTAAATCTTGACCAACTGGTCCATTAGGCCCTACAGAAGAGAACAATAAAGGGTCTAATAATTGTTGGTTTGCTATATCAATTTGATTGTAATGGTTGACCATCTCTAACAGCGTTGACAAAGAGGCGTCGTGCATTAAAGGACCATTTAAATTTCCCATGGGATCGGTGAGATCACGTAGGCTAGGAGATCTAGTATTATCATGATCATTTAAATTCGGATTGTTAAGCACTCCTATTACACCATTATTATGGATGTCATCTCTTATGGCAAACTCAGGACCTGCATGGCAACTCACACAACCTGCACCACCATTGACAGCTGGCGTATTAAACAGTCTTTTACCACGATTTTCAGATGGGGTAAAATTTGGAAATGGAGTATTGATATTTCCAGTTTGAACAAGACCTTCATCAAATTTTGAATCAAAAGACTGAATGCTTAAAACAAAATTAGCCAAAGACTCTTGAATGCCTTCTATTGTTACTTGTTCATTGCCGTATACTTGTTTAAAGAGTACTGGATAATACTCTAAGGATTGTAGTTTTTGAACCAAAGACTCCAAAGTATTTGAGTCATTGGAACCGCTAAAACCCATCTCTACATGATCTTGAATAGGTTGTAATACTTGATCTTCTATAGAACTAGCTCTTTCATCCCAAAAATAAGAAGTTCCTGGTCTATAACCGGCATTTACTAGCCGCATACTGTGCCTTGTAGTAATTCCATTAACACCTATACTTGCCATGTTAAGATCGCCAAAAGCATGAGACTGAATATGGCAACTTGCACAAGAAATAGAATTATCAATAGATAAGTTTTTATCGTAAAATAAAACTCTACCTAATCGCGCTTTTTCATTTTCAACATCATTTCCTGTATTTACGAATCTTATATAGTTAGGTACTTGCGTGTTTTGATAGGGTAGTGTTGTAGATAAACTGATGTTTGTAAAATGATTATTAAGGATTTCTTGCTCAGTTAAAATTACTTCATCATTAGAGTCTTGACAACCTATAAAGATGGTACTCAAGATTAATAAACAAATCGAAACTATAAAATGACTTTTTCCCATTTTCAACTAACTTTTAAGTTTAGACTTAGATATCTAACAAAAGTTTAACAATTTAAAAGAGAAATAAAAAAAAAGCGCCTCAAAAAATGAGACGCTTTACTATTTTTTTGAGATAAATTATTAGTCAATAGCAGCAATTAAAACTCCATCTACAGTTTCCTTAGTTGTTTTTGCTTGTTCAGCGGCAACAGAACTATCTCCTGATCTTATGATGTTTAAAGTACCAATCTTAAAATTGTTAAGATCTACTTGAGCTCCGTTTAAGGCCTCTACCATTAAAGACTTTTCGTAATTAAATTTTGAGAAAGAAACTTGTGTATTTCCTTTAACCGAAAGTGCTTTTAAAGAGTTAGTGTAGATTCTAATTTTAAGAGGTTTGGCGCTTGTACCATTTTGTCTAACGATCAGACTGTTGTTATCAGTTGATATCGTAAAGTTTTTAAGATCTTCTTCATTGAGATTAAACATAACCTTATCCGATGTAGAGTTTACGAATTCTACTTCAGCATCAGCGTGAATTTTTACACGTTTAAGATCATCTGTGTTTTTTACGGTTTGAGCGTTTGCAATTCCGGCTACCAGAATAACAAACAAAAAAAGTAACTTTTTCATAGCATTTTATTTTGTTGTTCTTATTAAAAGACATGCAAAGTTCCTTTTTGTTACAGTTATAAAAAACTGTTTTACAATTTCTTAAACATAACTTGAATATATCGAAATAAAAAAGTCAGGCGATCCAATGATAGCCTGACTTTGAACGTTGTGTTAACGATAGTTAAAACGAACTAATTGTTTTTCTGATAGTTACGAGTCTTGTCAGTAAACCTTCTAAATGTTGTAGGTCGAGCATGTTTGCGCCGTCACTTTTTGCGTTTGCTGGGTCAAAATGTGTCTCTATAAACAATCCATCTACATGGTTTACGACACCTGCTCTAGCGATTGTTTCAATCATATCTGGTCTTCCACCAGTTACTCCACTAGATTGGTTAGGTTGTTGTAAACTATGCGTCACATCTAGTACTGTAGGAGCAAATTGTCTCATGGTAGGAATTCCTCTAAAATCAACAATCATATCTTGATAACCAAACATGGTACCGCGATCAGTAATCCAAGCCTTATCGCTACCAGAGTCCTTTACTTTTTGAACTGCATGTTGCATAGCTTCGGGTGACATGAATTGCCCCTTTTTAAGGTTAACCACCTTACCTGTTTGTGCAGCTGCAACTACTAGATCGGTTTGTCTAACTAAAAAAGCAGGTATTTGCAGAACATCCACGTATTGAGCCGCTTTTTGTGCGTCACTTACTTCATGGATATCGGTAACCGTAGGAACATCAAATGTTTTTGAGACTTTTTCAAGAATTTTTAAAGCTTTTTCATCACCTATTCCAGTGAAGCTGTCAATTCTGCTGCGGTTTGCTTTTTTAAAGCTTCCTTTGAATATGTAAGGGATTTTTAAATCATCTGTTATACGCACAACTTTCTCAGCTATTCGTAAAGCCATTTCTTCACCTTCGATAGCACAAGGGCCAGCAAGTAAAAAGAAATTATTACTATCGGTATGCTTAAGTTTTGGAACTTGTTTTAAATCCATAATTTTAATTCTGTACAATTACTTTACGACCACTTTTTTCCCATTGTTGAATTCCTCCTGTTAGGTCGTAAATTTTTAGAAATCCATTTTCCTCGAGAATTTTGGCGCAACGAGCACTTTGACCACCTTTATTACAATAGAGTAATAATGGTTCCTCTTTATCTAGTGAAGATAAAATCTTTTCGAGATCTGTATTTTCTATCTCCATATTAACTGCGCCTTTAAGATGCTTTTTATTAAAATCAAGATCTTTACGCACGTCAATAAGCTTTACCTTGTTAGTTTCAATTAAGGATTCAGCCTCTTCGGGTGAAATTTTTATAATTGTACCTGGTTTATCTTGAAAACAAGAACTTATGGAAATAGAAAATAGAATTACAAAAAATAATCGATATATAGTTTTCATTAAATGTGCGTTGTTTCTCCTTCCCACTCCATAAATCCACCTAATAGATTATAGGTGTTTGGTAGTCCCAATTGATTCATAATTTGACAAGCTTGAGCGCTACGACTACCAGCACGACAATATACATAGTAGTTTTTAGAAGCGTCCATGCCGTTTACAGCATTCATGAAAGTTTCTGGTTCATAAATGTTATAGTGCAGGGCACCAGGAATAATTCCTTCTTCAGTTACTTCTTCTTTTGTTCTAACATCTAGAATGATAGCGTTTTCATCGTTAGCGATGAGTTTTCTCCATTCCTCTTGATTAATATCTTTCATAATTTATATATTACAAGAACTAGTAGTGACCAATTCTTGATTTTTTAATTCAGTTTTTTTGATGGCTCCATAACCACCTAATACATTTTTAAATTTAAAACCTTGTGATTGAGCAATACTGGCAAAAATCACTGACCTATATCCACCAGCGCAATGAACTGTATACACTTTAGTATTATCCAAATGTTTCAATTCGGAATGAACGTTATCCAGAGCATGTAAAGGTACTCCATTGACATGACTGCTTTCATATTCACCAGGTTTACGACAATCTAGTGGTTGTTCAATCATTCCAGACTCTAGTCCATCGATAAATTCTTGAGCTGTAATATCTTCAATGCTTGAAATAGAATATCCGGCAGTTTTCCAACTACTAATTCCTCCTTTAAGATAGCCCTGAGAATTGTCGTAACCTACTCGCGCTAGTCTAGTCACTGCTTCTTCTTCTCGACCTTCAGGTGCGACTAGAATAATTTTTTGATCAATATCTTCTATTAAAGCTCCTACCCAAGGGGCAAATTGTCCATCTAGACCTATGAACCAACTTCCAGGTATGTGTTCTTTGGTAAATTCTTGAGGACTGCGTACATCAAGTACTAGATATTCTACATCGTCTGCGAGCGCTTTAAACGATTTTGCATTAATAGGTGTATTTCCTCTTTTTAATATCTCGTCAATACTGCTGTTCACACCCTTGTTCATCCACACGTTTTTAGGGAAATAAGAAGGCGGTGCAGCAATTCCTGTAGTAACTTCTTTGATAAAATCCTCTTTAGTTAAATCAGGATTAAGAGCATAATTAGTTTTCTTTTGATTCCCAAGAGTATCGCTAGTTTCTTTACTCATATTCTTACCACAAGCACTACCAGCACCATGAGCAGGATAAACAATGATGTCATCTGGTAAGGGCATGATGTGATTGCGTAGACTATCATATAAATGACCTGCAAGATCTTCTGTGCTTAGATCTGATTTCACTGCAAGATCAGGACGACCTACATCGCCTATAAAAAGTGTGTCACCTGTAAATATTGCCTCTGCTTTACCTGTTTCATCTTTTAATAAATAACAAGAGGACTCCATGGTGTGTCCAGGAGTGTGTAACAAGGTAAGTGTAATGTCACCGATAGAAAAACTTTGTTGGTGTTCCGCTTTCGCGAAAGCGTAACTAGTACTGGCATTAGGCCCGATAACAATCGTGGCACCAGTTTTATCTGCTAGATCTACATGACCAGATACAAAGTCTGCATGAAAATGAGTAAGAAATATATATTTAATGGTAGCTCCTTCTTTAGCAGCTCTATCAATGTAAGGTTGTACCTCACGTAGTGGATCTATTACCGCAGCCTCGCCATTACTGGAAATGTAATAAGTTCCTTGAGCTAGGCATTTTGTATAATATTGTTCCAATATCATAATTCTAATTTTAAGACAAAAATAAGAAATTATGATAGGGATATGTACCTTGAATTAGGTCAAGTCAATAGATTATAACAATATACCTATTTAATACTGCAACCTATGGCTCTCGTATAGGTATTTTCTATTTTTTTGTTGTTTAAAAGCGCTTGCAATGCATCTTCTAAAAAATGATTTTTAACTTTACTCGCATCCTTATGATTATCGTCTATTGCTCCTATGTATCGAACTACGTTTCTAGGTCCTTCCTTTTTTAGCAAATAAACATGCGGAGTTTTTGTGGCACCATATTGTGGATATATTTTTTGGCCTTCATCAAATAGATAAGGAAATGTAAAACCTTTTTCTCGAGCTCTTACAATCATGTTCTCATAACTGTCTGCAGGATAAGTTTCGGTATCGTTAGGATTGATTGCAATTACAGGATATCCTAATTCTTTATACTTTTTATCAATTGCGATAATTCTATCTTCATAAGCCACACTATAAGGACAATGATTACATGTAAAAATTACAATAAATCCTTTGGCCTGTTTGTAATCTGATAAGGACACCATTTTACCATCGATATTTTTAAGAGAAAAATCTGTAGCAACATCACCTACTTTATAACCAGACTCTTGTATAGTGGCAGCAACATCATATCCCATTACTTTGGTGTCTATTACACCACTGGTAATGACAACAGCCACAAGTATTACTGCACTTAAACTTAAAAATTTCACGATTTTCATAACCTATCTAAATTGTGCAATGGCTTCTTCCAACTGGTCGTAGGTCACTGCTTTGTTTATAAAATATTTTTCTTTTCCTTTTTTTATAAGGGTTGCTGGTATGGCACCATCCCAATGATCGTCTACCATGGGTATCCACTCTGCGGCATAGGGATCATCTAGTAGGTAAACGGCACTTTTAATTTCTTCTTCTTTAAGAAATGGATTTACCGTTGAAGTTACCTTTTCTACATCGTCTAAGGATATAAGAACTACATCTACATCATCATATTTAGTGTTTACTTTCTCAAAATAGGGTAGCTCCTCTACACAAGGCGCGCACCAGGTTGCCCAAAAATTTATAACCTGAATCTTTTCACTAGGCTCATTGATGATATTAATAAAGCCTTCTCTTTGAATGACTTGGGTTGTGCTTATGGGTTTATCCTCTTTGCAGGAGAGTAATCCTAATAAAATGAATAAGTAAAGTGTCCACTTCATAATGCAATATTAGACAGGTAGTTTCACATGTGATGTGTGATTAACGATTGTTTGATATGGAATTAAGGAAACTTTAAAATTATAAGGGCAGTTTACTCTTCATTTTCTCTACCACCTTAAACGCTGCAGGACAAATGGCTGTGTTTTTTACCGTCAAAGTTCCTATTTGATAAATTTTGCGCCTATCGGTGTGCGGATATTCTCTACAAGCTTTGGGCCTTACCTCATAAATAGAACAATAATTATCTGCTCCTAGAAAATGGCAAGGCACCTGTTTAAGCACATAGTCTTTATCCTCGTCTATACGCAAGTAATCATCAATAAAATCGGATGGTTTCATCCTAAAGTGCTTAGCGATGCGCGCTATGTCGTTGTCGGTAAATAGAGGACCAGTTGTTTTACAACAATTTGCACAAGTTAGGCAGTCCACTTCCTCAAAAACCTCATCGTGAGTTTCTTGAACTATATAATCTAGGTTTTTGGGCTTTTTTTTGCGTAATTTTTTAAAATACTGAGTGTTTTCAGTCTTTTTTTGAGAGGCAAGTTGGGGTAATTTTTTTAAATAATCGTCCATTAATTGCAATTCCCGGTAGGCATTCCAGAGTTATATCCCAGTTCCTTTAACTCACTTATGATACTGCAAAACAAATTTCTAGACCAGTACATGCTTGTCCTTTGTTTTGCAGCCGATAGATCACCTTGTATCTCGTTAATTTTTTGCGCAGTACTGCTTTCTAGATATTTGGCATAGGCTGCCTTTTGTTCCTCAGTCATGGCAGCTGGATTTTCACGCAATTGAATTCCCGCTTCGGATTTATAAAATTTAATCAGTTGCTCTAGGTCATATTTTTCTGTGATAATACTACGATACTCTGCCGCTAGTATTCCCTTAAATTGGGCTACACTTTCCTTCTTGTTGTTTTGATGTTTTTTCCAGAAACTTTCAGGAACCGATTGTGATTGAAAAGCATCCTTAATTTGATTGAGCATCATATCATAAGCTTGATTATATTCTTCATCAATTCCACCTACTTCAAAATATTCCATTACGAGAGCTTGGTAGGATGGTGATTGCGCTTTCGCGAAAGCGGAACCAAAGACTACTAGAGCGATTACAAAAGCTTTTTTCATGATATCAAAATTATTTATGGTACAAGTTTACTAAAATATTTACCGATCAATCCAAATGTAAGTTACAAAAAAAACTGCCCGATAAACGGACAGTTTTTAAGGATTAATTGCTCATTACACGATGACGTTCACGAGCTAATAACGTATTTTTAAGTAGCATTGCTATGGTCATAGGACCTACACCACCTGGAACAGGTGTTATTGCACTTACCTTTTTGGATACATTCTCAAAATCAACATCACCAGTGATGTAATAACCTTTTGCAGCACTTTCATCAGGAACACGAGTAATTCCCACATCGATAATTACTGCATCATCTTTAACCATTTCGGCTTTGAGAAAACCGGGAACTCCAAGCGCTGAAATGATAATATCAGCTTGTGAAGTAATTTGAGTAATATTCTTAGTTTGACTGTGAGTAAGTGTTACGGTTGAGTTTCCTGGGAAACCTTTTCTTCCCATAAGAATGCTCATAGGTCTACCTACAATATGCGATCGACCTATTACTACAGTATGTTTACCTTTAGTTTCAATGTTGTATCGTTCTAATAATTCGAGAATACCAAAAGGAGTAGCAGGGATAAATGTACTCATATCTAGTGCCATTCTTCCAAAATTGGTTGGATGAAATCCATCGACATCTTTGTCTGGATCTACAGCCATTAGAACTTTTTGGGTGTCAATTTGTTTAGGTAAAGGAAGCTGAACAATGAACCCATCAATTTCAGGATTTTGATTTAATTTTTTAATCTCTTTAAGCAATTCGGTTTCACTGGTAGTATTAGGCATTTTAATCAACGTGCTCTCGAAACCTACACGCTCACACGCTCTTACTTTACTGCCTACGTAGGTAAGACTTGCGCCATCATTACCTACAATTATTGCTGCAAGATGAGGTACTTTTTCACCTTTATCTTTCATTTCTTGTACTGCAGCTGTGATTTCATTCTTGATATCATTACTGGTCTTTTTACCGTCTAGTAGGATCATGATGCTTTTTAATTAATCGACTGTAAAATTGAAGAATTTGATTGATTTTTAAAAGTTTTGAAGTAATAGGTTTTCACTAGTTGTTAACGAAAACGTTTTATTAAAGACGGAGTGATAAATCATTTGTTTTAATACGTATGATAAAATCAATTACCAATCAAACCGCAGGTAAGAATAACTTAATGCTCATGATTTTATGTTATTCACGGGTAAAACTGGAGTCCAAACCAATTATTGTATTACAATAACTTTAAAAGCTGTAGCAATAGCGAAGTTCACTCGATATGAGAGAATTCAATTTATGTAGATCAATAAAGACGAAAAGCTCTTTTAAAATAGGGTAGGAGATATTTTTATCTCATTTTACCCAATGCATTCATCATTGCTTTTCCTTTACCGCCTTGCATCATTTTCATCATCTTGCTCATTTGGTCAAATTGTTTGAGCAGTTGATTTACATCTTTAACCGTACTACCACTACCTTTTGCAATACGTTTTTTACGGCTACCATTGATAATTTGTGGTTTAGTACGTTCTTCAGGTGTCATAGAATGTATGATAGCTTCAATACCTTTAAAAGCATCGTCGTCGATATCTACATTTTTAAGCATTTTTCCAGCACCAGGTATCATTCCCATAAGATCTTTAATGTTACCCATTTTTTTGATCTGCTGGATCTGACTTAGGAAGTCATCAAAACCGAACTGATTTTTAGCAATCTTTTTATTCAGTTTACGAGCTTGTTCCTCGTCAAATTGTTCTTGCGCTCTTTCTACAAGTGAAACAACGTCTCCCATTCCTAGGATACGATCTGCCATACGTGATGGATAGAAAACATCAATGGCTTCCATTTTTTCACCTGTACCTATGAATTTAATAGGTTTGTCAACAACCGATTTAATAGACAAAGCAGCACCACCACGAGTATCACCATCTAGTTTAGTAAGAACAACTCCATCAAAATTTAAACGATCATTAAATGCTTTAGCTGTATTCACAGCATCCTGACCTGTCATCGAGTCTACTACAAAAAGAGTCTCTTGTGGTTGAACAGCAGCGTGTACTTGAGCAATTTCATTCATCATTTGCTCATCTACTGCTAGACGACCAGCGGTATCTATAATAACAACGTTAAAGCCGTTTTGTTTTGCATGAGCTATTGCAGCTTGAGAAATCTTAACTGGATCTTTTTCGTCACGATTAGAATAAACCTCAACACCTATTGATTCACCTACTACATGTAATTGGTCAATGGCTGCAGGTCTATAAATATCACAGGCAACTAATAAAGGTTTTTTGCTTTTTTTTGTTTTTAAGAAGTTAGCCAGTTTACCAGAGAATGTAGTTTTACCACTACCTTGTAGACCAGACATTAAAATAACAGATGGATTACCCGATAGATTAACACCGGTTACTTCACCACCCATTAATTCTGCTAGCTCATCTCGTACAATTTTTGTAAGTAATTGACCAGGCTTTAATGAGGTAAGAACTCCTTGTCCAATCGCTTTATCTTTAGCCTTTTTAGTAAACTCCTTGGCAATTTTAAAGTTTACATCGGCATCAACTAGGGCACGTCTTATTTCTTTAAGCGTGTCAGCTACGTTAACTTCAGTAATACTACCATGCCCTTTAAGGACGTGCATGGCTTTATCTAACTTATCGGATAAATTATCAAACATAGGTATACCTCATTTTTAAGGAATGCAAAGGTAACATTTCTAGTAACGTGTTTCAAGTGAATTAGCTAGGTTCAACATAAGAAAATGTTTCTTACCTGCGTAAAAAGCAAACAGCCTTGTACCAATAGGTTACAAGGCTGTTTTTATAGGATTGTAAAGAATTTACTTAATTGCTACTAGTTCAAGGTCAAAAACCAAATCCTTACCAGCTAGTGGATGATTAGCATCTACCACAATGTGATCATCATGCACTTCACTCACACGTAGTTGACGTTCAGTACCATCTGGATTTTGAGATACTAATCCCATACCTACTTGTGGTTCAATTTCTTGAGGTAAGTTTGCTCTATCCACTTTTTGGAAAAGTTGATCGTGTATTTCACCATAAGCATCTTCCTTGTTTATCGTAATAGTTTTTTTCTCGTTCACCTTCATATCGATAAGACCATGCTCAAAACCAGGAATTAATTGACCTTGTCCTAAAGTTACCTCTAAAGGATCACGCTCTAGGCTACTATCAAATATTTGTCCGTCGGTTAATTTTCCTGTGTAATGTACTTGTACAGTATCGTTTTCTTTTACTTGACTCATTGTAATTGTCTTGTTATTAGGCTTCAAAAGTATCAATCTAAATACCGCTAGACGAATTATATTTAGATTTCTCTTTGCTTTAAGAAAGACTTAACGTTCTTAATGTGTTAAACGTTAAATCGTGAATCGGTTTTATGCTTTTTTGATCATTTTATCCATAACGAATACGTGAGGAAACGTTATTCCTCCTAAGAATGCAACTATAATAGACAGCAAGAATTGAGTTCTTTCTTGAAGAAAAAAATACAAAACACCTAAAAATATTAATGAAGCGATCCAATACAGTGAACTGTATTTAATATAACTCCAAACATGTGACCGATTTGAGTCGCCATATAAAAAAGTGATTTGAGTGTACATAGAAGGTATACTGTGCCATAAAACAAAATAGATGGCAAATCCCCATAATAGACTACTTGTATTAAAAATAATAAAGATGACAGCGAGATATAATAATTCCTTAGCAATTGTCTTTAAAGGAAGACCTCGTAGTTGATAGGCTCCAGTAGCAACGAGGATAACGCATGTAGCAAGAAGTGCATAGTACAGTTGCTGCTCAGTTATGTTCACGGAAACTATTTCATTGATAACATTTAGACTTTGACTGGAATTAATTTTGAATAGCATCAATAGGATTAATAATCCATAAGCCGCTACAAATAGATTGTTTTTCCAGGAAGCAGGTAATTGGTATTTTTCAAAATGTTCTTGTCCAAAATGATATCCACTTACCAGTATAAAAAGTCCAAGGGTAATTTGTGGTAAAAGAAAAAATCCTACAGTTCCTAGTAACACCACAACTAAATATTTCAATATGAATGAAAGTATCCTTTTAGTAGAACGTTCACTTTTGTTAAGGTGAATTCGCACATCATTAGCGCCATGTATGACTCCAATTGATAAAATTAATACCAACCCTAATCCATTTTCCCAATCTTCCGAAATACGCGTTGATACCCATAAACAAAGGAAACTTAGTATTAAAATGATACGGTATAAACCTAGGTAAGACATTTTTTTGTTTAAAATTAACATTATAAAGTTAAACAAATATGTTTAAAGTTTTGTAATTTTAGTTCAACAAAAACATTTTATTATGAATACTTTATTATTACTTACCGAAGTTTCAAAAATCGCTCCCAATGATTATGTAGGGTTTTCGTTTTTTGTAGGCTGTATGGCTATGATGGCTGCCAGCGCCTTCTTTTTTCTTTCTATGAATTCTTTTGATAGAAAATGGCGTGTCTCTATTTTAGTTTCAGGATTGATCACTTTCATTGCTGCGGTTCACTATTGGTATATGAGAGATTATTGGTCTTCTTTTGCAGAGTCACCAGTATTTTTTAGATATGTGGATTGGGTACTTACGGTACCTTTAATGTGTGTTGAATTTTATTTAATTCTTAAGGTCGCTGGTGCAAAGAAATCTTTAATGTGGAAACTCATTTTACTTTCAGTTGTAATGCTTGTAACAGGATACTTTGGCGAAGCAGTTGATAGGGACAATGCCTGGTTATGGGGATTAGTTTCAGGATTAGCTTACTTCTGGATTGTTGCAATCATTTGGTTTGGCGAGGCAAAAAAACTCGCACAACAAGCAGGTGGCTACGTTTTGAGCGCTCATAAAACCTTATGCTGGTTTGTACTAGTGGGATGGGCCATTTACCCGATAGGTTATATGGCAGGAACTCCAGGTTGGTACGAATCGATTTTTGGAGGATTGGACCTTGATGTTGTGTACAACATAGGTGACGCTATTAACAAAATTGGGTTTGGGTTAGTTATCTACAATCTAGCTGTACAAGTTCAAAGTAAAAATGCTTAGTCACTAGATTTACTTTCGTTTTCCCCTTTTAAAAGACCTGTTGTGCCACAGGTCTTTTTTTGTGGATGATGTTTTTGGGATTACGCTTTCGCGAAAGCGAGTACAAATTAACACTGCAATAAAAATAAAAAGCCTAAAAACCAATAAATAAGAGTACTTTTGCAGCCTGAAATTAAGGTACTATAATGAAAGACATCAGAAATATCGCGATTATCGCACACGTTGACCACGGTAAAACTACCCTGGTAGACAAGATTTTACACCATTGTGAGATTTTTCGTGAGAATGAATCTACTGGAGAATTAATCTTAGATAATAATGACCTAGAACGTGAGCGTGGTATTACCATTCTTGCAAAAAACGTTTCGGTTACCTATAAAGGAACTAAAATTAATATTATCGATACTCCTGGTCACGCCGATTTTGGTGGTGAGGTAGAACGTGTTCTTAACATGGCCGATGGGGTTTTGTTACTAGTTGACGCTTTTGAAGGTCCAATGCCGCAAACTCGTTTTGTTCTTCAAAAAGCAATTGACATGGGACTTAAACCATGTGTAGTTGTAAACAAAGTAGATAAAGAAAACTGTACACCAGACGAAGTTCACGAGGCTGTATTTGACTTGATGTTTGAATTAGGTGCCGAAGAATGGCAAATGGACTTCCCAACGGTATACGGTAGTGCCAAAAATAATTGGATGAGTGACGATTGGCAAGATCAAACAGATTCTATCGAGCCGTTACTAGATATGGTAATTGAGCACATACCTGCTCCTAAAGTGAGTGAAGGTACTACTCAAATGCTTATTACTTCATTAGACTACTCTAGTTATACAGGTCGTATTGCGATAGGTAGAGTTTCTAGAGGTACTCTTAAAGAAGGGCAGCAAGTAACCTTGTGTAAACGTGATGGTAGCCAGATGAAGTCTAAAATCAAGGAGCTTAACGTATTTGATGGAATGGGCCGTGCCAAAGTAGCCGAAGTTCAAGCAGGAGATATTTGTGCTGTTGTAGGTTTAGAAGGTTTTGAGATTGGAGATTCTATTGCCGATTATGAAAACCCTGAAGCTATGGAAACTATAGCGATTGATGAGCCTACAATGAGTATGTTGTTTACTATTAACGACTCACCATTCTTTGGTAAGGATGGAAAATTTGTAACTTCTAGGCACATTAAAGACCGTTTAACCAAGGAGCTTGAGAAGAATCTTGCTCTACAAGTGCAAGATACAGATAGCGCTGATAAGTTTATGGTTTTTGGTCGTGGTGTGTTACACTTGTCGGTTCTTATAGAGACTATGAGAAGAGAAGGATATGAGCTACAAATCGGGCAGCCACAGGTTATCATTAAAGAGATAGATGGTGTTAAATGTGAACCGGTAGAAGAACTTACCATTGACTTACCAGAAAACGTAAGTGGTAAAGCTGTTGAAATGGTTACTATGAGAAAAGGTGAAATGACTAGTATGACTCCTAAAGGTGATCGTATGGTTATTGAATTTAAAATTCCATCTAGAGGTATCATAGGATTAAGAAATCAGTTAATTACTGCGACAGCTGGTGAGGCGATTATGAATCACCGTTTTATAGCATTTGAACCATTTAAAGGAGAAATTCCAGGTCGTATCAATGGATCATTAATCTCGATGGAAAAAGGTACAGCTATCCCTTATTCATTAGATAAACTTCAAGATCGCGGTAAGTTTTTTATAGCGCCTGGTGAAGAGATTTATACAGGTCAAGTGGTAGGTGAAAATTCAAGAGCAGATGATCTTGTCGTTAACCTTACAAAGACTAAAAAATTATCTAACGTGCGTAGTGCAGGTGCGGATGATAAGGTGAAAATCGCTCCGCCGATTAAATTCACTTTAGAAGAAGCACTGGAATACATACAAAAAGATGAGTATGTAGAGGTAACACCTAACTTCATTAGACTACGTAAGATTTTCCTTGATGAGAATGAACGTAAAAGAAGAGCGAAAGAATTAGGTTAAAAACTTCGTTTAAATAATTACAAAAGGTCTGTGAGCAATCACAGACCTTTTTTTTATGATCATTTGTAATTTTTACAAGTTTGATTTCGAACAATTTGTAGAATACATCATATAAAAGTCTATAATTCAACTAAATTGGTTGAAAATCATTTATTATGAATTACGTCAAATTTCTATTGTCGCTGTGCTTTACCATGATACTTGCTGCTTCTTGTGAAGAAATAGAAGAGGAAAGTGAAATTAAAGATGTTAGACTTTATGGACCAGTGTACCAGTTTGATGAAGAACAAAAGGACCTCATTGTAAAAAATGTTTACGATGTAGGTGATTGCATATCATTTGTAAATGATGATGAATTAGAACTACAAGCTTGTGTGCAAAGAGTAAATAAAGGAATTAGTCAGCGAGGAGGAACTACTGGCTGGTATTCAATACCTAGATATCAAACAGAATATTCAACCATTCATTTCACGATAGAAGATCCTAGAACTAGTTTTGAAACTACTCTGGCTTACGTTGCAGATTTCTCAAGATTTGGCAACTTTAATGTGAAATTACTATTCAGCTACTATAATAATAATGCAACGCAATTTACTGATGGAGTAGTGCTTAATGGTTTTTTTGACCAACCCGAACAAGTGATGACCATTGGTGAGAGAACGTTTTATCGTGTAGTTGAAATCAACTCAGGTACAACATTAGAATATGTTGATTCACATACCAATATTGCGATTAATGTGAATAAAATATGGTATGATATAGATTATGGTATTGTTGGGTTTTCTACAGTTCAAAATGAAGATTGGCTCATTAAATCTTAATAAAAAAAGGCCTGTGAACCATCACAGACCTTTAAATAAAAACGTTATTGTTTTTTAGTTTTCTTGTTCTAGAGCATCCCAATACTCATAGGCACGTCTTAAGTGTGGAATGACTATGGTACCGCCTACTAAGGTTGCGATTGACAAAGCCTCAACAACTTCTTCTTTTTTAAGACCAGCTTCTTTACTAGCTTGTAAATGATAGCGCACGCAGTCGTCACATCTTAAAACAGTACTTGCTACTAGACCTAAAAGTTCTTTAGTCTTCTTGTCCAAAGCACCTTCAGTAAAAGCGTTTGTGTCTAGATTAAAAATACGTTTGATAACTTTATTGTTATCTTCAAGAATAGCATCGTTCATTTTGGCACGATAACTATTGAATTCTTCTACAATATTACTCATAAAATTAAATGCCTTATTAGGCTACTTTTTTACGTTGTCTATAAAGTACAAACATAGATATGAAAACACTTAACTCGTATAAAATTAACACAGGTATAGCAACTATTATCTGACTTTGAATATCAGGTGGTGTTATCACAGCAGCAACGATTAGGACAATTACTAGTGCAAACTTGCGGTATTTGCGCATAGCTTGTGGTGTACACAATCCTACTTTGGTTAAAAAGTACACAATTATAGGTAGTTCAAACATGATTCCGCAGGAAAGAACACAGGCTCTTACTAAACCTATATAACTATTTAAATCAGGTTCAAACTTAATAAGTTCTGATAATTCATAGGTAGCTAGAAAATGCACTGATAACGGAGCGATCAAATAATAACCGAACAATGCACCAGTAAAGAACAGTAATGAGCTTGCGATGATAAACCCTTTAGAATATTTACGTTCATTTGGTTTAAGCCCTGGAGAGATAAAATTCCAAAACTGCCATAAAATCCATGGAAAAGCGGTTATAAATCCTACCGTAATCGAAGTCCAAATGTGAGCACTGAATAAATCAGGCATTTTTCTGGTTTGAGTAGCAAAATTTAAATTAGGATCACAAAATTCACTTTCAAATCCTAGCCATTTAGCAAACTCACAAAATTTCTGGTAACTGATAAAATCATTTTTACTAGGTCCCAGAAGAACACCGTCGATTACTACGTCTTTAAAAATGAAGGCAACAATTGCCATTAAGAGCACGCCACCTATAGATCTTATAATTGCCCATCGCAATTCCTCTACGTGATCAAGAAATGACATGTTGTTAGGGTCTACTTTTTTTCTAGCCATGTTATAAGATACCTTCTCTTATTAAATCATGAATATGGACAACACCTGCGTACTCACCGTTATTGGTAGCTACTAGTTGAGAAATATTGTATTCCTCCATAGTTTCTCGAGCCTCAACTGCCATCGCATCTGTATCGATAGTTTTAGGGTGATCGCTCATTATATCGTGAGCTTGTAAATCGTCTATATTACGACCACTAGTGAGCATTCTTCTTAAATCGCCATCAGTAATAACACCTATAGCCTTAGACTCACTAGTCACAACCGTCATCCCTAGCATGTTTTCTGAAATATTAATGATCACTTCACGTAAACTAGTGCTTGCAGATACTTCAGGCTTTTTATTTTGAGAAACAAGATCATCAACCCTTAAATAAAGTTTTTTACCTAAAGCGCCACCTGGATGATATTTTGCAAAATCCTTATCACTAAACCCTTTTAATTCTAGCAGACTTACCGCAAGAGCATCACCTATAACTAGTTGAGCAGTTGTACTGGTAGTAGGAGCAAGGCCGTTGGGACAAGCCTCTTCCTCAATAGGAGCATGTAGGATAAAGTCTGCTTCCTTACCTAAAAAGGAATCTTTATGACTAGTAATTGCTATCAAAAGGTTGCCAAAATCCTTTATTAGTGGAACAAGTACTTTTATTTCTGGAGTGTTACCGCTTTTTGATAGGCACACAACAACATCATTTTTCTGTATAATTCCTAGGTCACCGTGTATAGCATCAGCGGCATGCATGAAAATAGCTGGTGTCCCAGTACTGTTCATGGTAGCTACCATCTTTTGCGCGATTATAGCGCTTTTACCTATTCCAGTAATGATGACCCTACCGTTTGAATTATGTATGGATAATACCGCTTTCGCGAAAGCGGAATCAATACTATTTATTAAATTATTAACAGCTTGTGCCTCAATGCTTACTGTTCTTTTTGCAGCTTCAAGAGCTTTATTTTCTAAATCCAAGAGTGATAAGATTTAATAGTAATTTGAAATATTCTAATTTAGTCGTAAATTTAGCTTACAAAGATAACAAAAACACAAGCGCCGGATGGCAGAAACACAAGTCTCTCTAGAAGAAAGCCTCAAGAAATATTTTGGATTTGATAAATTCCGTGGATTACAAAAAGATGTAATCAAGACCCTACTTAATGGTAATGATGTCTTTGTCATCATGCCTACCGGTGGTGGTAAATCATTATGTTATCAGTTACCTGCACTTATGCAAGATGGTACCGCAATCGTGGTATCACCCTTGATAGCTTTAATGAAAAATCAGGTTGATGCAATACGTGGAGTTTCTGACAGTGATGGAGTAGCGCATGTACTCAATAGTTCACTATCAAAAACAGATGTTCAACGTGTAATGAATGATATTACTAGTGGTGAATGTAAATTGTTGTATGTAGCACCAGAGTCACTGACCAAAGAGGAATATGTAGAATTTCTCAAGGAGCAAAAAATATCTTTTCTTGCGGTAGATGAAGCGCACTGTATAAGTGAATGGGGTCATGATTTTAGACCTGAATACCGCAACCTGCGTAAAATCATTGATAGAATAGGAGCTAACATTCCAATTATTGGTCTTACGGCAACAGCAACTCCAAAGGTGCAAGAGGATATTTTAAAAAACCTCCAAATAACAGATGCTACCACTTTTAAGGCAAGTTTTAATAGACCTAACTTATTCTATGAAGTACGTCCTAAAACAGCTCAAGTAGATGCAGATATTACTAGATTTATTAAACAAAATGACGGTAAGTCTGGTATCGTTTATTGTTTATCTCGTAAAAGGGTGGAAGAGCTTGCCCAAGTACTGCAAGTTAATGGTATAAAAGCAGTTCCTTATCATGCAGGGCTCGACGCAAAAACAAGAGCAAATCACCAAGACATGTTCCTAATGGAAGACGTTGATGTAGTAGTCGCGACAATTGCATTTGGGATGGGAATCGATAAACCTGATGTACGTTTTGTAATTCATCACGATATACCAAAGAGTATAGAATCTTACTATCAAGAAACTGGTCGTGCAGGAAGAGATGGTGGTGAAGGACACTGCCTTGCCTACTACTCTTATAAAGATATTGAGAAGTTAGAAAAATTCATGTCGGGAAAACCGATTGCTGAACAAGAAATCGGTCATGCATTACTTCAAGAAATGGTAAGCTATGCAGAAACTAGCATGAGCCGCAGACAGTTTATTCTTCATTATTTTGGAGAGCAGTTTGATCCACAAACAGGTGAAGGCGGTGACATGGACGATAACATGAAAAACCCTAAACCTAAAAAAGAAGCCGTTGAGGATGTAAAAAAATTACTCAAAGTAATTTCTGATGCTGGTGAAAGATACAAGGCCAAAGACATAGTCAATATTATCAAGGGTAAAACTAATGCCATGATAAGCAGTCATAAATTGGATCAACATGATTTTTTTGGTAGTGGTAAGGATAAAGATAAAAACTACTGGATGGCGCTGGTACGTCAAATAATGGTTGCAGGATATATACGTAAGGATATTGAATCCTATGGTACCTTAAAAATGAAGAAAGAAGGTAAAGAATTTTTACTTTCTGGATCAAGTTTTATGATGACCGATGATCATAGTTATAGTGAAAGTGATGATAAGGTAATTGGCTCTGGAAAAGGCGGTGCTGTTGATACTCAACTTGTCAAATTTCTAAAAGATTTACGTAAAAAGGTAGCGGCACAAAAGAACGTACCACCGTATGTTGTTTTTCAAGATCCTTCTATTGATGACATGGCTACGAAATATCCAGTTTCTCTGGAAGAGCTCGCAAATATTCATGGTGTAGGTGAAGGTAAGGCTCGTAAATACGGTACGCCTTTTATTGATTTGATATCAAAATATGTTGAAGATAACGATATTACAAGACCAGATGACCTTGTAATTAAAAGTACAGGTTCAAAATCTGGAAATAAACTTTACTTCATCACTAGCATTGATCGTAAACTAAGTTTTGATGATATGGCTAGTGCAAAGGGAATGGAGATGAATGAGCTTATAGGTGAACTTGAAAGTATCGTATATAGTGGTACAAAATTAAATATTCAATATTGGATTGATGAAATGCTTGATGAAGATCAACAAGAAGAACTTCACGATTATTTCCTAGAATCAGAAAGTGATAAGATTGATGTGGCTATGGATGAATTTGACGGTGACTATGAAGAGGAAGAATTGAGATTATATCGATTAAAATTTATAAGTGAAGTAGCCAATTAGGGTTATAAAACATAAATTATTGTGTATTAAAGCTTTAAACAAATCTGTTTAAAGCTTTTTTATTTATCTATTAATCAGTTCGTTATAATTTCGTTTGGATAGTTAAAACCTAACTGGCACGGCTTTTGAAATCCAATTATTAGAGGAAGCCGAAAATCATTATAGAGTAGGCATCATTAAAACATAAAAATCATGAAAAAAGTATTACTATTTATGGCACTAGGTTTAATGTCTTTGAACTATGCCTCAGCTTTTGAAATCAATAAGAGTGACAGTCATGATTTTGAAAATCATAACCGTAGAATACGTAATTCACAAGCAGTTATTTTTAATCATCGAGGAGTGGATTATGCAATATCTCCTACAGGTAGATTATCATTTGACGCAGGTATCCGTAGTAGCGATCGCAGAATAAGAGGAAGAAGAGTCGCTACAAGAAATAACTTAATAAGATATAATCGATACGGTGAGGTCACTAAAATTGGAAATACTCGTATTTTCTATGATTCTCGTGGACGTGTAAGAAAAGTAGGAAACATAAGAGTAGATTATACAAGAGGTTGGTTAAGTAGAGTAGGTGGACTTGATGTGCGCTACAACCGTCGTGGAAAGTTAATTGCTGCTAGAGGATATGTTAATCCATATAGAAACAGCGGTACAAATCAAGATTTTGGTCACTTCCCAGATGAGGACGATGCATTCGATAATGGAGTTTTCTTTGAAAGAAAGTCTCAATAATAACAAACAGCCGCTCAACGAGCGGCTGTTTTATTTACAATTTAGATTATTATAAATCCTCAGGTTCTAAATTCCTAAAAGAATATTTATAACCTCCGTAAGCCGCAAAACCATAAAATAATATATCCATAACACTAAAGGTTTCTGCCATTATTGGAAAAAATAATGACCAGTCAAATAGGTTTAATGTTTCCATATAACCCAATCCTTCACTATCTGCTATCATTCCTATAATACTGAGAAAATTTCCAACGACGCAGCTCAATAATGCAATTGAAGCTCCAATAATTCCAAAATATTGTTCAACGCCTTTTCCAGCAACACGGTTAGCAAACCCTACTGCAAACCCTATTGCCACAGCCATGTAACCTATTTGGTAACCGGTTGAGTTTGTGATTAGAGCCCATAAAATAGAACCAACTATTCCTGTGATCAATGCAGCTGTTATTCCAAGAGGTAAATTTTGTTCTGTTTTAAGTTTTTCGAATTGTTGTGAAGTGATTTGTAATCCAGCTTCTACTGGTGTAGTACGATTTATGTAGGTCGGGTCCTTTTCATATTTCTCGCAAACTGGATCAAAATTTGCCCTTTCATTAGTAAAGCTACACAGCATACCTTTTTCAAGATCCATTTTACGATTTACACATTGATTACAGAATGCGAGTTGTTCTGCTCTTGTCATAATTTGGTTGGTTTAAAAGTTTGATGTGGAAATTACTTAATATTACTCATCTTTCCAAAGTAGAAATCTCAAAGAAATACTTAATTGAACAACGTATCTTTGCAACTATAAAAATTTAGAAATGCAAGAAGGATTATACGCAAAATTTGATACTACCAAAGGTGAAATTTTGGTGCAATTACATTATGACAAAACTCCTGGAACTGTAGGAAACTTTGTGGCACTAGCCGAAGGTAATTTAGAGAATCAGGCTAAGCCTCAAGGAACACCTTATTACGATGGATTAAAATTTCATCGAGTAATTCCTGATTTTATGATTCAAGGTGGTGATCCACAAGGAACAGGTGCTGGTGGACCAGGATATAAATTTGATGATGAGTTCCATCCAGAATTACGTCACGATGGTCCTGGAGTTCTTAGTATGGCCAATGCTGGTCCAGGAACAAATGGTTCTCAGTTTTTCATTACACATGTAGAAACAGCTTGGTTAGATGACAAGCATACTGTATTTGGAAAGGTGATGGAAGGTCAAGATGTAGTTGATGCGATAGAACAAGGAGATGAAATTAAAAAAGTATCTATCTTAAGACAAGGTGAAAATGCCGAAGCGTTTAACGCAGTAGAATCTTTTAGACAATTTGAAGGAGCAGCTCGAGCAAGAGAAGAGCAAGCCAAAAAACAAGCAGAACAAGAATTAGAAGAGATCGCAGCTGGATTTAATAAAACTGAAAGCGGATTGCGTTATCAAATAATCAACCATGGAGAAGGCAAACAAGCAGAAAAAGGTAAAACTGTAAGTGTACATTACAAAGGAATGCTTGCAAATGGAAAGGTATTTGATTCTTCATACAGTCGTAATCAGCCTATTGATTTTCCATTAGGGATGGGACAAGTAATCCCTGGTTGGGATGAAGGAATCTCTCTATTAAAAGTAGGAGACAAAGCAAGATTAGTTATCCCTTCTCACTTAGGATATGGAGCTTCAGGAGCTGGTGGAGTAATCCCACCAAATGCTGTTCTTGTTTTTGACGTTGAATTAATGGACGTAAAGTAAAATAGAGCTTCCAGATTTTATAAATAAGCCAGGTTATAAATTACCTGGCTTTTGTGTTTTATTATAGTTTATAATCCTGTTAAAGACTTCAATTCTTATTTTTACAAAAACTAATACTCAATAATGAATCCTAGGAGAATTACTGAATTATTTAATATTAAATATCCCATTATTCAAGGTGGAATGATATGGGCAAGTGGTCACAAATTGGTAAGTGCTGTAAGTAATGCAGGTGGATTAGGTTTACTAGGTGCAGGATCCATGTATCCTCATGTACTTAAGGAACACATTCAAAAAACTAAAAATAGTACTGATAAACCTTATGGAGTTAATATTCCATTATTGTATGCAGATTTGGATCAAATTCTCGAAATAATTATTGAAGAAAAAGTGCCTATCGTTTTTACAAGCGCCGGAAATCCTAAAACGTACACACCTATTCTGAAGGAAGCTGGTATAAAGGTGGTTCATGTAGTGAGCTCTGTAAAATTCGCATTAAAAGCTCAAGAAGCTGGAGTTGATGCAGTAGTTGCAGAAGGTTTTGAAGCTGGTGGACATAATGGAAGAGAAGAAAGTACGACGCTTACTTTAATACCACAAGTTGCCAAAGCTATTGATATCCCGCTTATGGCAGCAGGTGGAATAGCCACAGGTCAAGGAATGCTTGCAGCAATGGCTTTAGGAGCCGATGGTGTACAAGTAGGAAGTAGATTTGTAGCCACCCATGAAGCTAGTAGCCATATGTCTTTTAAACAAGCAGTTGTTGATGCTGGTGAAGGAGCCACTCATCTCACCTTAAAAGAGCTTGCCCCAGTACGTTTATTAAGAAATAAATTTTGGCAAGATGTTCAAGAGTTATATACTTCAAATCCAAGTATTGAAGATCTTAAACAATTATTAGGAAGAGCTAGGGCAAAAAAAGGAATGTTTGAAGGAGATATGAACGAAGGTGAGTTGGAAATCGGACAAATTTCTGGACTTATAGACGATATTATTCCAGCGGCACAAGTTGTTGAAAATATGATAAACGAGTTCAATACCGCAAAACAAGAATTATCTAAAGTCAATTTCTAGTGGGAAGAGCTCAAACCGCCCAAGAGGAAAATTGGAATGTCGCAACGCATGGGATAGGA
Source organism: Nonlabens sp. SY33080 (assembly GCF_011784885.1). Lineage (NCBI taxonomy): Bacteria > Pseudomonadati > Bacteroidota > Flavobacteriia > Flavobacteriales > Flavobacteriaceae > Nonlabens > Nonlabens sp. SY33080. The sequence continues at coordinate 1,007,095 of NZ_CP050461.1, read as the reverse complement.
ATTTTTTTATTCCTAGCCTTTTCTATCTATTATGTTTTTTCAGATTATCAAACTGATTATTTCAATTTAAAACTGGGAACAGTAATTTATTTTGTATCACAAGTTTTCTTATACAGCGCATCCACAGCCTATCATTACGTAATTCCTGGTAAGCTGAAATTTAAATTGCGTAAAGCTGATCATATTGCTATATACTTGTCCATAGCAGGAACCTATACGCCTATTTGTCTATCGGTTTTATGGGATAGCAATGGGTCTACTATTCTTATTGCTGTCTGGTCTATCGCTTTGTTCGGCACCATATGGAAATTGTTTTTCACAGGAAAATTTGAAGCCTTTTCCAGCTTACTTTACTTGGTAATGGGATGGTTAGTCGTCCTAGATATTGACACGGTCACTAGAGAGTTTTCTGAGGATCAACTTACGTATCTAATCGCTGGCGGAGTCTTTTTTACAGTAGGAATAGTTTTCTACGCTTGGAACAAACTATATTTTAACCATGTAATTTGGCATTTATTCGTTTTGGCAGGTAGCTTCAGTCACTACTTACTAGTATTTACCTTATAATGTTTTCTTTTTCACCTTTTCTGCAGCTCGATTGGTCTTTAATGAAATACTATCACCTTTTGTGATATTCAAATTATTTTCTGGTTTTGTAACGATAGCGGTATAAGTATGAATGGTGTCTCTACGATTTTTGAGAGGAATTAATTGAATTAAATCTACCTTTTCTTTTGCAGGAATGGTTTTAATTATTGGTCGGTCTGCACTACGCCTAAAACCTTCACTTTTAACCATAAAGAACAAATCTAAATCCTTATCGGTAATATTTTCTGCGACGTAAGTAATGCTGCGACGGTCCTTTTTAATTGTGATTAGTATTCCTTCATGAGGATTTTGTTGAGAACCTAAAAAAAAGAGAGTAAGAATTGTTAATAATGCTTTCATGAATCTGTTTACTTTTAATAAGCATATACCATGCCTAAAAATTGTTAACCGGTATATTTGTAAAAATAATAATAATCATATTGGAATAGGGTATGGTGTAATTACCAGTTACTTGAAAGTTGATGGTTACGCTTTCGCGAAAGCGTAATAAATAACCTACCTCATTTTAAAATCATAGCACAATTATATGCAATTACAACTGCACAGGCCAATTTGTTTTTTTGATCTTGAAACTACTGGTGTTAATATTTCTAAAGATAGAATTGTAGAGATATCCATACATAAAATATTTCCTGATGGCGAGGAAAAGACCTATACATATAGAGTAAATCCAACTATACCCATTCCACCTGCTACCACGGCTGTTCATGGTATTTCTGACGATATGGTAAAAGATGAACCTACCTTTGAGCAGCTAGCTCACGAGATCAATAATATCATTAAGGACAGTGATCTTGCTGGTTATAACAGTAATCGTTTTGACATACCATTGCTGGCAGAGGAAATGCTGCGTGCAGGCGTAGATTTTGATATGGGAAAAAGACATGCCGTGGACGTCCAAAACATATTTCATAAAATGGAACAACGTACCCTAGTGGCAGCATATAAATTTTATTGTAATAAAGATTTGACTGATGCACACAGCGCAGAAGCTGATACCATAGCCACCTATGAAGTGCTTAAAGGTCAATTGGATAAATATCCTGAGTTAGAAAATAATATTAAGTATTTATCAGAATTTTCAACCCAACGTAAATCTGTCGATTTTGCTGGAATGATAGTATACAATAAGGAAGGTGAGGAGTGCTTTAATTTTGGTAAACACCGCGGTAAAAAAGTGGTAGATGTCCTTAATCAAGAACCAGGATATTACAGTTGGATACAAAATGCTGACTTCCCGCTATACACTAAAAAAGTTCTCACTGCCATCAAACTTCAAGGTTTCAATAAATAAGATGTTGTATGTTGATTCCTCACGAGGATTATCATCAACAGCTTACTGAGAAGAAATTGTATAGTTTTTTTAATTACATTTGGGTAAAGTGCTCCAAATTTGAAAACTATACAGAGGTATTTACTATTTATTCTAATTATAAGTCACTTCTTAGGGGCTCAAGAACTTCCACCTATACAAAACTTTGATCCTGTTACTTATCAAGCAGGTAATCAAAATTGGATGATAACCCAGGATAGGTCAGGCTATATCTATACCGCAAACAATCAAGGGTTACTAGAATATAATGGTTCACACTGGAACCTTTATAAAACACCTAATGAAAGTATTATGAGGTCTGTTCACGTGCGTGATGATCTCATCTTTACAGGTTGTTATAGAGATTTTGGATATTGGAGCAGGAATAACAAAGGCCTGCTAGAATACACTTCTATTGTCAAGAAAAGCAATATTGAATTAGGAGAAGACGAGGAGTTCTGGAGCATTCAATCTGCAGGTAATCAAATTCTTTTTCAATCTTTATCACATATCTATGTTTACAATATTGAAACTGGTGGAATAAAACCTATTGTAAGTGATGAAGTGATTCATAAGTTTTTTAAAACAGGAAACAACTACTATTTTCAAGTCCTTAATAAGGGTTTGTATCAACTGGAGAATGGAGCATCAGTTCTTAAATATCCTTCTACTGCCATAGGTACAATAGGTTTTGTTCAATTGTTTACACAAAACAATACGCTACTGGCGATTACCTCACAAGGTGAAATACTTCAATTAGAAGATGGTCAAATAACAAATAAGACTTCGATCGCTATAAATGAAGGACTTGCTGTTTATGATGCAATTCTTCTTAAAAATGGTAGTATAGCTTTGGGAACTATAGCAAATGGATTGATGGTTATTTCACCGCAAGGTGAATTACTTTATCAAATAAATCAAGCACTAGGTTTGCTTAATAATACCTGTCTAAGCATATTTGAAGATAGTAAAGAACATCTATGGATAGGTTTAGACAAGGGCGTTTGTACTATACAACCTAATTCAGGGGTTTCTGTTTTCAACGATTACAAAGGAGTATTAGGTACGGTTCATACTGCTTTTAAATTAGAGGATAATTTATACGTTGGTACCAATCAAGGTCTATTTAATAAAAAAGGGAATGATAACTTCAAGTTTGTGCAAGGAACACAAGGGCAAGTTTGGAGTTTAGACTTTCTTGATGGTGTATTATTCTGTAATCATAATATTGGATTATTTGTTGTTGAAGAAGATAAAGTAACTCCAATTTCAAATTCAACCGGTTTTTGGAAGACCTTAAAAATAAAGGAGAATACGTATTTATCTGGTAGCTATAAAGGTTTGTATCTATTAGAACGTAAGGAGTCTGGATTTGAGTCAACTCCAATTAAAGGCTTTTCGATCAGTTCCAAAGCTATTGCCATTGATGCAGACGATACGGTTTTTATTAATCACGAATATAAAGGAGTTTATAAGATAACTTTAAACGACGCATTAACCACAGCATTATCAGTTGAGAAAATTGAAACCCTGCCAAAGGGAATTGGTTCGGATATTATAAGTTTCAAAGGAGATATTATATACTCAAAAAGAGGAACTGTTCATGTAAAAAAGCGAACCGATTCTAATTTCAGGCCTAATGCTAAACTCAGTAAAATAGTCGAAGACGTTAATTACACGTCGGCATCGCTAGTGGAAGAAAATGGATTGCTATGGATGTTCAATCAAAATAATATTTTTCAAATAGATACCGAGGATATAAACGGTAGCTTTTCTATAAAGGAAATTCCATTTCAATATAATTTTAGAAGAGAAAAAATAGGATATGAAAATATTCATCATATTGGGAATGATGATTATCTGCTAGGAACAAGCTTCGGTTATTTAAGTTTGAATACAGAAAATTCTTCAGATGAATATTATAAACCAGTAATTACTTCGGTGGTTACTAGGGATAACAATTCAGAAAAATACCGATCTTTAATTGATGGAGTTGATTTTAATAATAATATAGGAACGATATCCATTAGATATACGGTGCCTACGTTTAATATTTTAGATCAAGTAGAATATAGTTATAAATTACAAGATGAATCATGGTCTACCTGGTCAACAAATGCCTCGACGCAGCTTAAAAATCTTTCGTTTGGAGATTATACTTTTAAGCTTAAATCTCGTATAAATGGAGCAGTCCTTGAGGATACTGCGTCTTTTAATTTTACTATTCAACGACCAGGTTATTTGTCAAATACTGCTATTGTAATTTATGTACTCTTAACCATCGTATTAGTTGGCTTATTAAATGGATTTTACATTTGGTATTTTAAGCGAAAAAAGAATGCAGCCCTTCAAAAGCAACAGCAAGAGCTCGAGTTGAAAAACCTTGAGAATGAAAAACGAATTGTTGAGTTACGTAATTCAAAACTTAGAGGCGACATTGAACTACGTAATAAAGAATTGGCTGTGGCAACTATGGCAATGATTAAAAAGAATGAAACTCTTAATGAACTTAAGTCGCAGTTGTCTAAATTACCTGAAGCAACCGAAACCAAATCACTACGTAATCTGGTAGATAAAAACCTGAACAGTAAACAAGACTGGATAACCTTTGAGGAAGCCTTCAATAATGCTGATAAAGATTTCTTTAAAAAGATAAAAGAACGTCATCCTAATTTAACCTCTGGTGATCTACGGTTATGTGTCTATTTGAGGTTGAATTTATCTTCTAAAGAGATTGCTCCTTTACTCAATATTTCTCCTCGTAGTGTTGAGATTAAACGATATCGTTTGCGTAAAAAGTTGGGATTGGACCGCGATATCAGTTTGTCAGGTTATATTGTTGATATTTAAATTATACCATCTGCTGTAATTTTAATACAACATTACCTATACAGAAATTTATAAATACACAAATTTTATCAGCCTGTGATATTTTAAACATCTGAAAATAAATCAGATAGTATTTTTTACGCTTTCGCGAAAGCGTAACTCTTCAATTGCATGTTTGTTGCATTTTAGTAAAGGTGATTTTCTTTTGTTTTTTTAAAACAACTTTTACATTTATCGATGTAAACGTTATCGGTTTGTTAATGACAGCGTTTACGAAATCGTTTTCAATTCATAACCAAATTATTTTACATGAATAAGAACTTCATATTAACATTCCTTTTACTTGCTGTGGTTTTTCAATTACACGGTCAAAATCAAAAGGTCGAATTAGTTTCAAATGCTAGTGGTCAAACTCTTACCGTAGATGGTCAACCCTTTATGATAAATGGTATGAATTGGGATTATGTTCCGATTGGAGCAAACTATTCTTATGATTTTTGGTCACAACCGGATGACTTTATTAAAGAAGCTCTTGATGCTGAGATGTCGCTGCTGCAAAATATGAACGTTAATACCATTAGAGTATATAGTGGAATTCAACCTAAATGGGTAACATATATATATGAGAATTATGGAATATACACCCTTCTAAATCATTCATTCGGTAGGTATGGTTTAACTATAGATGGTGTTTGGGTGCCCAACACAGAATATAGCGACCCTAAAACAAAGCGGTTCTTACTAAATGAAGTAAAAAAGCTTGCTAATGAATTTAAGGATACGCCAGGATTATTAATGTTCATGTTAGGTAATGAAAATAATTACGGTTTGTCATGGGGTGGTGCCGAAACTGAAGATGTTCCTATAGGAACTGATGGAACCATTAAAAAGAGAGCTAGGGCTATGTATTCATTAATGAATGAGGCTGTTCTCGAGATAAAATCAATAGTCTCAAACAAACCTGTCGCTATTTGTAATGGGGATTTGTTATTCCTTGAATTAGTGGCAGAGCATGCTCCAGATATAGATGTTTACGCAACAAATATGTATCGTGGAGTATCCTTTACCGATGCTTTTGAAAGAGTAAAGAATGAACTTGGCAAACCAATAATGTTCTCAGAATTTGGATCAGATGCTTTTAATGCAATTGCAATGCAAGAAGATCAAAAGATGCAGGCTTATTACATGGTTAATAATTGGAAAGAAATTTATGAAAATGCTGCTGGTTTAGGTAAGGCTCAAAACTCAATAGGTGGATTTACATTCCAGTTCAGTGATGGATGGTGGAAACGAGGACAAACTAAGGATTTAGACATCCATAACACTGAAGCTAGTTGGACTGCTGGTGGTTACACATTAGATACTAAAAATGGATCTAAAAACATGAATGAAGAATGGTTTGGGATTTGTGCAAAAGGTAGACCTAACGCGAGCGGTTTATACACGCTATATCCTAGAGCATCTTACTACGCTTTAAAAGATGTACATGATTTAAATCCTTATGCTCCGGGTGTTTCATTAATTACTGTATCTGAATATTTTAAATCAGTAAATCTAATGGAATATGTATTGAAAGCTAGAGGCGATAAAGCTGCGGCCGGAAATGGAGGCGATGGTCAGGTTTTGAGAATAAGTAACCTAAGTGCTAGGTTCACTACATTTAATACTGGTGGTGATTTAATTACTACACCAGACAATCCAGATCCTGATAGTAATGCTTTACCTAATCAACTAGGCTTTGATCACATGCAGTCCTACTTTGTCGGAGTTGAAGGAAAGCCAGCGGCCAACATGAGGGCAGAAGTTAATGTAAACATCACAGGTAATGTTGCTCAAAATCCAATAAACGAGATATTCTACGAAAACCGGGTAAGACCTGTTGTGGTTGATGATACTAATGATGAGGAAATCAATATAAACGATTTAAACAGAGTCCAAATTTATCAAGCAGAATTTGAATGGAATGCCAAAGATTTTGATTTAAGGGGCTTCTATAGAACAGGTCATTATCATTGGGGTTATGAAGGAGATTTCTTTAATTTATATAGAGAAGCAAACTACGGACCTAATCTTGATATTTATGGAGGAGAATTCCTTGGGGCTGAAATAGACGGGAAAGGAATTTTCGAAGGTTTAAAAGCAGCTGTTGGGCCGCAACTTTGGTGGGCAGCAAATCCTACTATGATGTTCAAATACAGGAGACAATTAGGGAAATGGGATGTAGCTGGTGTTTATCAACGTGATTTTGAACGTGATATTGATATTGATCCGAATACTGGAAGAAGAGTCATTGATCCTGTGCAAGCTCGTAGTGGTATTATACCGCCTTGGCCTACTGAGCGTGCTACGATTGCAGTAAATAGACAAGTTGGTAAACTAGGAATTACTGTAGGAGGAATTTGGGGTGGAAGTCCTCTTAATGGTATAAGCTATCAAGATGTAACAGGAACTTCAGGTAATTATACTGTTTTTGAAGACCGCATTCAATCTTCCGATAATTGGGGTGGAAAACTTAAGCTTACTTATGAAAATGGCAATTTTAGATGGTACGGAATGGCCTCTACAATGGGATTAGTGGCCAATGCAGGATCTGATCAAACTCAAACTTTTACAGGATGGAGACTTATCGATAGCGGTAGCGGGAATCAAAATAGTGTACTATCAGGTATTGCTTACAATGTTGGAAACTTTCAAATAGCGCCTAATTTCATGTGGCGTAAACCACTAATTGATGCCATGCCTAATGATGTAGATGGACCTGGAAGATTACGTAACTGGATAGACGATCCTTTTGTTGTTAGAGATGGTAATAGAGAAACAACCGCTGGTGAAATTTTGTTCACTTATGACCCAACTCCAGGAACTTGGATGTATGAATGGGATAATGATAGAGCGGAAGATGCAAAGTTTGCGATGAATTTAGGATTTGTTTACCGTCACTTACCTACAACCATGGATGCTCATATTGGATTTCAAGCAGATCGATCCTTTTTGATATTCCCTAATTCAGCACCAGCTGAAGATTTATGGGAAATTCATTCTAGAATGGTGTCCAAGGTGAGCCCTGATTTAGGTTTGATCGCAAACTGGTATTATGGTAATGGTCAAGCAAATGGTGATAGCGACAGATTGATTACACGATATGGTGGTGATTTGCGAGCTATTTATAAAAACTTTATGCTACAAGCTCACGCAAAATTTAACGATTGGGGTCCATACGATTACCATCGAGATTTTAACCTGACATTTCCTTATCAATTTATGGTGGATATTTCAACTAGTATTAGTAAACCAGACTGGTTTATATTACCTAGTACTCGTATAGGTATAAGAGGAACTTGGAGATCATTGAATGAATTCTCACCAAGGTATGCACCAGCGGCTATTCCAGCAGATACTTTCCCTCCAATTAATCCGATAAGCGCAGTAGGTTTTCCAGATGGTTTAGAATGGGAAATCAGAACGTACGTTCACATTAACATAGGTCAATAAAAAATGCAAATGATGAAAAATAGAGTATATAAATTAAAAGCGATCGGTAGTTTTTTAGCTTTAATAATGGTATTAATCAGTTGTGAAAGAGATTTTTCTGATGATGCTGTTGAGGCTGGATTTCCAACTACAGGAGAGATTTTTACTGATAATTTTGTAGCAATGGGAAGCAATTTTTACTTTCCGTTTCAAGGTGCAAAACCAGATGTTTTTTCAGTCGATAATCAGGTAGCATATGAAAGTAACTCTTCAATAAGAATAGACGTTCCTAATGCAAATGATCCAGACGGTAGTTTTGCTGGTGCTATATTTAGAAGTGATGCCGGACCTAGAGATTTAAGTGGTTACGATGCTTTGACATTTTGGGCTCGCGCAACACAAGGAGTTACAATAGGTGAAATGGGATTTGGTGTTGATTTTGAAGGTGATCGATTTAGAGTAGCTAGAACTAATGTGAGCCTGAGCACAGCCTGGCAAAAAATTATAATTCCTATTCCTGATGCGTCAAAACTTACTCAAGAAAGAGGTATGTTCTGGTTCAGTGCAGGTACACAAGATACAGGAGGAAATGCCTACACTTTTTGGGTAGATGAGGTACAGTTTGAAAAATTAGGAACCATAGCGCAACCACGACCTCGTATTTTGGAAGGACAAGATCAAGTGACATCTTCTTTTACTGGTAGTGATTTACATATAGGAGGACTTACTCAAACTTTAAATTCAGCAAATGGAGACATCACGGTTACAGCTGCACCTGCGTATTTTGATTTTTCATCTTCTGATAACAGTGTTGCTACAATTGATTCCAGTGGAATTGCAATGGTAAGTGGACCTGGAACAACTGTTATTTCTGCAAGCCTTGCAGGAATTGATGCAGCAGGATCGTTGACGATCAATTCATTAGGAAATTTTACTAGTGCACCGGTCCCAACAAGAGATCCTAGTAATGTAATATCAGTTTTTAGTGATGCTTACAACAATGTTCCGGTAGATTACTATAATGGATTTTTTACACCAGATGGACAGACCACTCAAGGTGGTGCTCCACCAGCTAATTTTGGTGGTGATAACGTCATAACATATACAGATTTAAACTTTGTAGGTATAGGAACCTTTCTTAATGTTCCTGCTGTAAACGCTTCTTCAATGACTCATATACACGTTGATCTACAAGTAAGAGAAACTATTGATCCAGGAGATTTTATTAGACTTCAATTAATTAATAACGTAGGTGGTAATGAAAGTTCTGGAAGCGTAACATTAAGTAGTAATCAATTACAAGAAAACCAATGGGTAGGTTTTGATGTGCCTTTGGCAAATTTTACGGGACTAGCATCTAGAGATCAGTTAGGTTTAATTTTCTTCGTTTCAGATAGTACAATTTCAAATCTTTTTGTTGATAATATTTATTATTATACGGTACCTACATCACCAGTAGTTGCTGCACCTACTCCAGTAGATCCTAGTAGTAATGTAATATCGCTTTATAGTAATGCCTATACTAATGTACCTGTGGACACATTTAGAACTCCTTGGTCATCTGCTGCAACAACGCTCACTGATGAAGTGATAGCTGGCGATGATGTTAAAAAGTACGCTACCTTAGGCTTTGCTGGAATTGAAACTACGTCAAACACCATTGATGCAACTGGAATGACACATTTTAGAATTGATACTTGGTCGGCAGGTTACACTCAATTTAATATAAAACTCGTTGATTTTGGAGCTAACGGAGTTTTTGGAGGTGGAGATGATACAGAACATGAGGTTAGCATCACCAGTCCAGCGACCGGTCAATGGGTAAGTCATGATATACCGTTATCAGATTTTACTGGATTAGTAAATAGGGACAATATTGCTCAATACATTATTGTGGCACAGCCATTTGAAGGGACTGATGTTTTTGTAGACAATATTTATTTTAGAAATTAAGAAGATCAAATTATGAAAACATATTTGAAGATTTTATTACCAGCTGTTTTTGTAGCAGCCTTTTATTCCTGTGAATCGGATGATCAACAGCAGGTGACTACCATGAATAGATTAGTGCTAGAGGATAATTTTGATAATCCTGGTGCACCGGATTCTAACCTTTGGGATTACAATATTGGTGATGGAACTGCGCAAGGCATTCCTGGATGGGGAAATAATGAATTACAGTATTACACAGATCGAGCAGAAAATGTCATTGTTGACGACGGTGTTCTTAAAATAACAGCGCTTCAAGAGAATTTTCAAGGTTCTGGATATACAAGTGCACGTATTTTGACAAAGGGTAAGTTTCAAAAAACCTTTGGGAGATTTGAGGCTCGTATGAAGTTACCATGGGGACAAGGAATTTGGCCAGCTTTCTGGTTATTAGGAGATGATAATAATGGAACTCAAGTCTGGCCACAAATAGGTGAAATAGATATCATGGAGTATCGAGGTCAAGATCCTACCATAGTTTTAGGGACCGTACATGGCCCTGGTTATAGTGGTGCAAATTCGATTTCAAAATCATACGATTTAATAACCGAAAGATTCGATACAGATTTTCATGTTTTTGGAATTGAATGGGGTCCAGATTACATCAATTATTATGTAGATGATGTTTTATATAATCAAATTACTCCCGATGATGTTCCTGGCGAGTGGGTTTTTAATGATAATGAATTTTATATCATTATAAATATGGCCGTTGGTGGATCTTTCGTTGGATCGCCTAGTTCTAGTACCGTTTTTCCACAGGTTTTAGAAGTCGATTATGTACGTGTTTATGAATAGTATGTAGAAAAAATAAATTTTTAATTTAAGCAGGATAGTTTTTGTTTTTACGCTTTCGCGAAAGCGTAACAATATGAAGCTACTAGGACGATTACATGCCGATTGTTCCAAAATTTTTTTTGTAAAATATTGATTATTATTTAGTTAATGAAGTTAGGAAGTCAAAATATTTCTTTTAAAGAAAAGGAAGTTAAGGGAAGTCTTGTTGATATAAAAGGTGAGAGTTACTACAAAATTAGTAATGTAGATGCGATGCGTCCATTCTTTATGAGTATTGTGAGCGCTTACAATCACTGGATGTTTATATCTAGTAATGGAGGTTTAACAGCTGGTCGTAAGAATAGCGATCACGCATTGTTTCCATACTATACAGATGATAAAATAACCAGAAATGCTGATTCTACAGGCAGTAAAACGATCATAAAAGCCACAATTGAGAATGAAACCTACCTGTGGGAACCATTTTCTGATAGGTATGAAGGTATATACAAGACTACCAGAAATCTTTATAAAAATAAATACGGTAATAAAGTACTGTTTGAGGAAATTAATCATGATCTTAAGCTTACCATTAAGTACAGCTGGAACTCATCAGATCAATTTGGTTTTGTAAGAATATCAGAGCTACTCAATCATAATGAAACAGTAATACAATGTGAAATTCTTGATGGATTACAGGATTTATTACCAGCAAATGTAGGAGAGGATTTACAAAAAGCATCTAGCAATCTAGTTGACGCATACAAAAGGTCTGAGCTACATGCAGATTCAGGTATAGGATTACTCACTCTTAGTGCTGTAATCGTAGATAAAGCGGAGCCTAGTGAATCGTTGATGGCAAACATATGTTGGTCGCTAGGATTGGATAATGCAACTTATTTACTTTCTAATAGACAAGTCAACGATTTTAGAAAAGGGAAAAGTCTATTCAATGAGTATGATATTAAGGCAGAAAAAGGTGCCTATTTTAATGGTAGTTTCATTGATCTTGAAGCAAATGAATCCAAAGAATGGATGTTTATTGCTGATGTAGATAAAACCATAGGTGATGTTCATGAAATTGCACAACAAATTGAATCTGATAAAAACCTGTATCAAAACATACTTGCCTCAATTGAAAAAGGAACTGAACAACTTATAGCTTTAACCGCCGCAAGTGACGGAATACAGTTAACTGAGGATCCTTTAATCAATAATAGACATTTTGCTAATACCATGTTTAACATCATGCGTGGTGGAATCTTTGATGAAGGTTATAACATTGAAAAACTTGATTTTAAAAGTTATCTGGAAGAAGCGAATAAACAGGTTTATGCTTCACTAAAGGAGCAAATAGAAAAATTACCTAGTGTTTTTACCTTATTTGATTTACAACACTTTGTAGATGTATCCAGCGATATAGATTTAAAACGACTGTGTTTAGAATATTTACCTTTAAAATTCAGTAGAAGACATGGAGACCCTAGTCGTCCATGGAATAAATTTTCAATCAATACTCGTGATGAAGTAGATGGGTCAAAGATTCTTGACTATCAAGGTAACTGGCGAGATATTTTCCAGAATTGGGAAGCGCTTGCACACAGTTATCCTGAGTTTATGGAAGGAATGATTCATAAATTTTTAAATGCCACTACGTTTGACGGTTATAATCCTTACCGAGTAACAAAAGGAGGATTTGATTGGGAAACGATTGAAGAAGATGACCCATGGTCTTACATAGGGTATTGGGGCGATCATCAAATCATATACTTACTTAAATTTTTAGAGTTCCAAGAAAATTATCACCCAGGAGAATTAATCAGTTATTTCTCTCAGGAATTATTCGTGTATGCCAACGTACCTTATGTTATCAAACCTTATCAAGACATTTGTAATAACCCTAAGGATACGATTGATTTTGATCATAAGGCACAAGAGTATATAGAGAATCAAAGATTAGAAATAGGAGTAGATGGGGCTTTATTAAAAAGCCAAAATGAAACTATTTATAAGGTTAATTTCTTAGAAAAATTACTTGCAACTGTTCTGGCCAAAATGTCAAACTTCATTCCTGAAGCTGGAATATGGTTAAATACCCAACGACCAGAATGGAATGATGCAAATAATGCTCTAGTAGGTAATGGTGTAAGCATGGTAACTCTCTGTTACTTACGCAGGTTTTTGAACTTTACTCATAAAATACTAGATCAATCAGAAGAAGCTACCTATTCTTTTTCGCAAGAATTTGTCGTTTACTTCGAGTCACTGCTTACCACATTAAACAATTATGAGAAAGTTCTTAACGGAGCTATTGATAATAAAACAAGGAAATCAATACTTGATGAATTAGGTATCGCAGCAAGTGAGTACCGTCATTTAATTTATAACCAAAGATTTTCAGGTAATAAAACTGAGGTAAAAACCGATACGGTAAAGAGATTTGTACAAATCTCACTCAAATATTTAGATCATAGTATCGTAGCAAATAAGCGTAAGGATAATTTATACCACGCCTATAACTTGATGACTATAAAGGGTGATGAAATAGAAATTTCTTATTTATCAGAAATGTTAGAAGGTCAGGTGGCAGTGCTCAGCTCTGGATATTTGAATGCCCATGAGTCACTTGATGTACTAAACGCCTTAAAACAAAGTTCTTTATTCCGTGTAGATCAATACAGCTATATACTATATCCCAACAAAGAGCTTAAAGGTTTTACTGATAAGAACATTATTCCAAAACATCTAGTTGAATCTTCTCAATTACTTCAAAAACTAGTAGAAAATAATAACAAGCAAATCATTACTCAGGATGTAATTGGAGATTATCACTTTAGCGGTCAATTTAATAATGTCGATAGCCTTCGAAATTCAATTAAAGAATTAGATGAAAGCTATGCACCGTTGATACATCAAGAGTCTTCTTTACTAGAGGAAATTTTTGAAGAAGTGTTTAATCATAAAGAATTTACTGGTAGATCGGGAACCTTCTTTGGTTATGAAGGTTTAGGATCGATTTATTGGCATATGGTTTCTAAGCTATTATTAGCTATTCAAGAAACTGTTTTAGCAGCCATAAAAGAAAACATAGATCCTAAAACTATAGGCTTTTTACTAGATCATTACTATGAAGTTCAAGCAGGAATTGGAGTTCATAAAACACCGCAATTATATGGTGCTTTCCCTACAGATCCGTATTCTCACACACCTGCAACAAAAGGAGCTCAGCAACCAGGGATGACTGGTCAAGTAAAAGAAGATATACTTTGTAGAATAGGAGAGTTAGGTATCATCGTGACAGATGGTAAAATTCAATTTGAACCAAAATTGTTAAGAGCTGCCGAATTTCTCACCTCAAGTACAGAATTTAAATATTTAGATGTAAATCAAGAGGCACAATCTATAGCTATATCTAAAAATTCTCTCGCATTTACCTACTGTCAAGTACCAGTAATTTACCACAAGAGTAAAGAAAATATCATTCGTCTACACCTGTCTGATGGTAATGTTATTGAGCAAGGTGAAAGACAACTTACGGCACAGCACAGTCGTGAGATTTTTAAACGATCAGGGCTCGTGAAGATGATAGAAGTACATGTATTTGAAGATTTAAAATAGAATAGTTTTTACGCTTTCGCGAAAGCGTAAACAATAACCTAAAAATGATAAATAAAAAATGAGAATTCCATTGACATTATTTCTTCTATTACTTCTATTAAATAGTTGTAAAAAAGAAGTCGTGGAACCATCTCTAAAAACCTATAAGAATATGACTGCTCAAGAGTTGTTGTCCCAATCAAATTATCAAGCCATGTGCTATGGTGGATACAGGGAAATGACTCGTGATAAGCAACCAACGATCGATCAAATAAAAGAGGATTTAAGAATTTTAAATGCTATGGATGTGAGACTTATTCGCACCTATAATGTACAGTTGCCGCACGCCACCAACGTTTTGAAGGCAATAAGACAACTAAAAGCTGAAAATCCTGATTTTGAAATGTATGTCATGTTAGGAGCATGGATCGATTGTAAAAATGCGTGGACAGGAAAGCCCGTGAACCACGATATTGAAAGTGAACAAAATGAAGACGAGATAGGCAGAGCTGTAGCCCTAGCTCAAGAATATCCTGACATTATTAAAATAATCGCAGTAGGAAACGAGGCAATGGTTAAATGGGCGACCAGTTATTATGTCCAGCCAGACATTATCTTAAAATGGGTAAAACATCTCCAGGATCTTAAAAAACAAGGACAGCTACCTACCAATTTATGGATTACAAGTTCAGATAATTTTGCAAGTTGGGGCGGCGGCGATACACAATATCATGTGCCAGCTTTGAATGAATTGATACGCGAGGTTGATTTTATCTCCATCCATACTTATCCTATGCATGACACGCATTACAACCCTGTTTTTTGGGGTGTCCAAGAAAATGAAGCGCGACTTTCTAAAGAAAAGCAAATCGAAATAGTTATGCAGCAATCCTTGCAGTATGCTATTAATCAGTATGAAAGCGTGGTTAATTATGTACAGAGTATAGGTGAAGATAAACCTGTCTATATAGGTGAAACGGGCTGGGCGAGTTTCTCTAATGAGTTATATGGAAAAACAGGTTCAAAAGCAGTTGATGAATACAAAGCAGGTATTTATTACAAGCTTATAAGAGAATGGTCTATAAAGAATCAGGTTACTTGTTTCTATTTTGAGGCTTTTGATGAGAAGTGGAAAGACGCTGAAAATCCGCAAGGAAGTGAAAATCACTTCGGATTGTTTTCTGTAAACGGTCAGGCAAAATATGCTTTGTGGGACCTCGTAGATCAAGACCTATATAAAAATCTCTCTAGAGATGGTAATCCAATCAATAAAACCTTTAACGGAGATGAGATTGCCCTGCTTAAATCAGTGAGTACACCACCAATAAAAAGAGGACAATAATGAAGAAGAGCTTACTTTCTTTACTAGTAATTGGTAGCCTGTTGAGTTGTACAGAGCAAACACCCTTTGATATTACGGTGTATGAAACATCAGCCGCTGGTAACAGTCTTTCTCAAGTTCAAGTTTTTGAACAGTTGGATAGTGTTTGTACCATAAACATTAATCCAGATAAAACATATCAAAAGATTACTGGATTTGGAGGTGCGTTTACTGAAAGTAGTGCTTATCTATTAAACAATTTAAGTAAATCAAAACGGCGTGAGGTATTAGAAGCCTATTTCAGTGCAGATGGTGCAAATTATTCCCTAAATAGAACGCACATGAATAGCTGTGATTTCTCTTTATCCCAATATTCATATGCTCCTGTAGCAGACGATTTGCAACTCCAGCATTTTAGTGTTAAAGAAGATGAGGCCGACATTATACCCATGATTAAAGAGGCTATGGAAATCTCACCCGATGGATTTAAATTGTTTGCATCACCATGGACAGCGCCGCCATGGATGAAGGATAACAAGGAATGGGTAGGAGGAAAGCTACTGCCTGAATATTATGATACGTGGGCATTATTTTTTTCAAAGTACGTAGAAGAATATGAAAAAAGAGGTATTCCTATCTGGGGTTTCACAGTAGAAAATGAACCACACGGAAATGGTAATAATTGGGAAAGCATGCATTACACACCCGAAGAAATGACCCAGTTTGTTCAACATCATTTAGGTCCACATCTAGAGGAAGAGGGATATGGCGATAAAATCATTCTAGGTTATGACCAAAATCGTGCAGGAATTAGAGAATGGGTAGATGTGATGTACGCCTCGCAAGAAAGTTCTAAATACTATGATGGTACGGCCATTCACTGGTATGAAAGTACCTATGAAGTCTTTCCAGAAGAATTACAGTATGCGCATGCAAAAGCACCTACTAAATACTTGATTGAAACAGAAGGATGTATTGATAGCGAAGTGCCAGCATGGAAGGATGATGCCTGGTACTGGAAAAAAGAAGCTACAGATTGGGGTTGGGATTGGGCACCAGAGGACCAAAAACATTTGCATCCTAAATACGCTCCAGTAAACCGTTATGCTAGAGACATTATTGGATGTTTGAACAATTGGGTTGACGGTTGGGTAGATTGGAACATGGTTCTAGATAAACAAGGTGGTCCTAACTGGTTTAAAAATTGGTGTGCCGCTCCAGTATTAGTAGATACAGAAAGTGATGAGGTGTATTTCACGCCACTGTATTACGTAATGACTCATTTCAGCAGGTTCATTAGACCAGATGCAGTGGTGCTGGATATTAAGTGGACTGATACAGATTTAATCGCTACAGCAGCGCAAAACCCAGATGGATCCATTGTGGTAGTAGTTTTTAATGAAGGAGAGAATAAAAAGAACTTTGAACTGGATGTTGAAGGTGTTCGCTTTCGCGAAAGCGAAACTAAAATTACTGTAGACGCTCAAGCAATTCAAACGATTGTAATCAAACCTAAAAATTAACTCATGGCTTATTCAACTTCGACAAAGGTCCCTATGGCTCAAAAAATTGCATTTGGTATTGGAATGTTTGCCAATCAAATGTTTCCTGCCATTTTGGGAATTTTTATGGTAGTACTTGTTGAAGATTTAAAGTTCACAGGTTTGTTATGGGCGATGATTTATTTGTTCCCTAGATTATTTGATGCTATAACAGATCCTATTATGGGATTCATCTCTGATAATACCAAATCTAAATGGGGTAGAAGAAGGCAGTATGTTCTAGTAGGAGGAATTGTAATGGGTATCGCGTACATTTTTATGTGGCAATTATTTAAAGAAAATTCTGTTCAGTATAATTTTTGGTACTTCTTTTCGTGGTCTGCGCTTTTTTATCTGGGACTTACTTTATTTAGCGTTCCTTATGTGGCAATGGGCTATGAAATGAGCGAGGATTTTCATGAACGCACAAATATTATGGCGATTGCTCAATGGATAGGTCAATGGGCATGGGTATTTGCGCCATTATTTTGGATTATCATGTATGATGAATCATGGTTTCCATCTGCCGACGTTGCTGCAAGAGAATTAGCGATCTGGGTAGCGATTCCATGTGCTGTTTGTGCCATTGTGCCTGCTCTTTTTATCAAAAGTAAATCTACTTTGAATGAAGATTATGAGCCACTTACATTAAATAACATAGGTGGAAGTTTTATGAAAATTATTGAGAGTTTTAAAGAGGCTTTCAAAATAAAAGAATTTAAAAAGCTATGTATTTCTACCTTCTTTATTTTCAATGCATTCAATACTGTAGCCTCACTTACTTTTTTTGTAATCGTGTATAAACTTTTTAATGGAAATGCAGGTGATGCTGGTATATGGGTTTCCATGTTTGGGTGTTTGGGAGCACTAGGAACCACCTTTTTAGTAATTCCTGTGGTTGCTCGAATGTCAAAGAAATTTGGTAAGAAAAAGGCCTTTATGATTAGTCAGTTCATTTCCATTATAGGATATGTGATGTTGTACTTTCTTTTTATTCCTGGTAAACCTTGGATGTATATCATTGCCTTACCTTTTTTCTCTTTTGGAATAGGTAGTTTATTTACCATTATGATGTCCATGACTGCCGATGTAATAGACATTGATGAATTAAATTCTGGTAAACGTAGAGAAGGGATATTTGGTGCTATCTATTGGTGGATGGTTAAAGTAGGATTTGCTATAGCTGGTGCATTAAGTGGTGTAATTATTTGGATCGTAGGATTTGAAGCCGAAATACCTACAGTGGAACAACAAGCATCAGTCGATGGATTGCACGCATTCTTTTGTTTTTTCCCATTAATAGGTACTCTTATTGCCATGTATGTAATGAAAGACTACAGCGTTACTGAAGACCGTGCCAATGCAATAAGGAAAGAATTAGATAAGAGAAAATCTGATATTGAAAATACAAGGGACACTTATGGTTCAAATAGTTTTTTGGATGTCAATTCAGAAATCCAACTAGTGCCTTATACTAGTCCTTATAATTTTGATAGGGTTGAGCTACCACAAATCAAACTGATGTTTAGAGAACTTCTATCTAAAGGAGTTAAGGGATTATCATTTAGTCCCTATGTTAAGGGACAAAATATAGGAGATTTACTTTCTGAAAATCAGATAAGGAGGCGTATGAAAATTATCCAACCTCATACTGAGTGGATAAGATCTTTTTCATGTACGGAAGGAAATGAGTTAATTCCCAATATCGCTCAGCAATATGGTACTAAAGTTCTTGCAGGAGCATGGATCAGTGAAGATCTAGAACGCAATGAGCAAGAAATCGAGGCATTAATAAAATTGATTCAAAACGATAAAGTACAGGTTGCTGCTGTAGGTAACGAAGTTCTTTTGAGAAATGATATTTCTGAAGAACAACTTATCGAGTACATAAATCGTGTTAAAGCAGCTACAAGTAATAAAGACGTTTTAATAGGCTATGTTGATACCTATTTTGAATATTATCAAAGACCCTTACTAGTTGAGGCTTGTGATATTTTATTAGTCAATTGTTATCCATTTTGGGAAGGAATCGCAATAGATGAATCTTTAGATTATTTAAGAACTATGTATGGTGTTGCCAGCAGTGTTTCTAAAGGTAAAGAAGTTGTTATTGCGGAAACGGGCTGGCCTAGTCAAGGACAGTCGGTTGAGCGCGCACATCCATCTCATTTTAATGCTATCAGATATTTTATTGAAACACAAACCTGGGCTACAGATAATGATGTTTCTGTGTTCCATTTTTCATCATTTGATGAATCATGGAAGGTTCGATTTGAAGGTGAATTAGGAGGAAGATGGGGACTATGGGATGAAAATGAAAAATTAAAATATTAATACGATAATTTAAAATGATGTTGGGACTTGAATGAAACCCTTAGTTGTGATAATTAAACTGAAATTTTTAAGCCTTTGGTAATGACATTTTTAATTAAATACAAAATATTTCAAACGATATAGTTGTGTTTTTAAATGAAATTTTCAACTCAACAAAACCTCAACAAACAGGAACTAATAGTGATAAACCATAATAATGGGTTTGTGTTAAAGATTTGAAAATCAAATAATTGAAAATTGTTGTAATAACAAGAATGTTAATTTTAAACTGTATAATTTATGTATTGTGGATTTATAAGGTAACACAATATCAACATATTAACTTTAAACAATAACTTAAACTCGAAAAAAATGAATAAAATTACTTTTTTACTTTTTGTTTTTATAGGGACCATTGGTTTTTCCCAATCTATGCCTATAGACTTTGAAGTTGCCGAAGATGATGCTTGGGGCGCTTTTAATGGAACAGTGGCTACTGTGTTGCAAGATCCTACGGATGCAAGTAATACCGTTTTAGAAATGATAGGTGCAGGAGTTGATTTTGATGGAGCAGCTCTTAATTTAGATACTTATGTTGATTTATCTGATGATGCTAATAACACCATTTCTTTAAGAATTTGGGCTCCAGATGCCACTACTAGAACACATTTATTGAAATTAGAAGGAGGAAGTTCAGGAGCAACAGAGCTTACCTTTACTACTACTATGATGGGATGGCAAACTGTGAATGTTGATTTTGGACCTGGATTAGGTACTGAATATCCAATTATAGTAATATTCACCGATAGCACTCCTGGAAATACAGCTACAGGAACTTATTATATAGATGATATCAATGGGCCCAACGGAGCAGTAATCCCTAATACTCCAGTGCCAGCAACGGCAGCTCCTAATCCTACAGCACCAGCAGCTGAAGTACTTAGTATTTATTCTGATACTGGTGGATATACCAATACTTGGAATGCTGACTATTCTTTTGGATCAGTGAATACAACTGATTTAGGAAATGGATCGGTTAACAATACTTTATTGTTCAATCTTGCTGCTGGTGGATGGGGACAAGGAACAAATACAGTAACGGACATAAGTGCCTACAACTATTTACAATTTGATTATTGGGCCGATTCTAATTCTACAGAAATTAGATTTTTCTTAATTGATGACAATGGTGGTGTTGTTGAATATTGGTATGAGATTGGCGGTAGTGCTCCGCAAGAAGCGATTGCAAATGACACTTGGACTCATGTAGAGATTCCATTGTCTTTCTTTGAGATGAATGCACCTAATAATCAAGCAGGAACTGGAGGTTTTTCTAAGGCAAACTTACTTCAATGGAAGATAGATGCCTCAGATAATTTACAATCTGATTTTGTTTATGTAGATAATATTTATTTCTCTCAAAATCCAGTAAGCGCTGCACCTACAGCACCTACAGTAGCGGCACCGTCGCCTACTGCTCCAGCATCTGAGGTTATAAGTATGTTTAGTAACGTTTATACTGATGTACCAGTAGATACATGGAATACATCATGGAGTGCAGCTACTTTAATGGATGTTCAAATAGCAGGTGACGATGTTAAATTTTACTCTAACCTTAATTTCAACGGTATAGAAACTGTAACTAACTCTATTGATGCTACAACGCCAGGTATGATGTTTTTTAATATGGATGTTTGGACGCCTGATGCGACTGAGTTTAGAATAAAACTAGTAGACTTTTTAGGTGATGGATTTGGTGGAGCAGGTGATACCGAGGCAGAATTAATCTTTACTCCTGCACAAGGTTCATGGGAAACAATTTCCATTCCTTTATCTGACTTTGCTGCTGCTGGTATGACTTCTTTTACAGATATTAGTCAATTAATCATCGCAGCTCAACCTGCCGGTACGGCAACAGTATATGTAGACAATGTATACTTTTCCCAAAATGCTCCAAACTCTACAGGTGGAAATATGCCAGTAGTTGCTGCTCCAGCTCCTACAGCGCCTCAAGTTGATGTAATCAGTTTGTTCAGTAATGTATATAATGATGTTCCTGTTGATACATGGAATACTTCATGGAGTGCAGCTACATTTTCTGATGTTCAGGTAGCCGGAGATGACGTAAAATTGTACGAAAACCTTGATTTTAATGGAATCGAAACAGTAGCAAGTCCAATAAATGCTACCGCAGCAGGAATGATGTACTTCAATATGGACATATGGACACCAGATGCAACATTGTTCAGAATAAAGTTAGTTGACTTTTTAGGTGATGGATTTGGTGGAGCAGGAGATACCGAAGCAGAACTAGCATTCACTCCTGCTACAGGTCAATGGGTGACTTTATCCATACCTTTATCAGACTTTAGCGCTGGTGGAATGACTTCATTCTCAGATATTAATCAATTCATAATTTCTGCACAACCAGCTGGTGGTGCTACGGTCTATGTTGATAATGTTTACTTTTCTGTAAATCAAGTGGCTAGCAATCAAGATGTTGTTTTAAATGATTATACCGTTTATCCAAACCCAAGCGTTAATCAGTGGAATATCACCTCAAGCAATCAATTAATTGAGGAAATAGCTGTCTTTGATTTAACTGGAAAGATGGTGATGAGCAACAAGGTAAATAGTGAATCAATAACTATTGACGCAAGTTCATTGAGACCTGGGATTTATATAGCACGCGTTACATCGGCTAGCAGTGTTTCAAGTTTAAAATTAGTAAAGGAGTAATTTAGTTTCAAGTTGTAGATTGAAAAAGCCAGCTTTTATAGCTGGCTTTTTTTATTGGATATTATTTTAAATACTTTCCTAGATCTAAAAACTCATACTTAAAAAATTTTACCTGGATTCATGATCCCTTTAGGATCTAATTGGTTTTTAAGCGCTTTCATAATTGCAATTTCGGAAACTGATTTGGAAAATTTCAGGTAGGCTTTTTTATGATTTCCTATACCATGTTCTGCGCTTACAGAACCATTTAAAGTTTCAATTTCTTGATATACAAGATGGTCAATAGCTTCTTTGGTTGCTTTACTGGTGTCATTTTTTCCTATCATTAGGTGTATGTTACCATCGGCTACATGACCAAATGCATATACTTGTGTAGCTATTCCGCTTTCGCGAAAGCGTAAGTAACATCGTGCTATGTAACGTCCTATTTCGGGTATAGGAATACTTATATCAAAATGCTGGTCATAAGGCATGAAATCAACCAAATTATTTACGTCTTCTCTTATTCTAAAGAACCAGTCTACCTCGCTTTGTGATCTCGCTATAACGGCATCTTCAATAATTTCTTCTTCCAGTGCGTTCTCCAATAAATGCTCTAGTAATTGAATGTCCTTATCGGGATGAGCTCCTTGGATTTCGATTAAAACATAATACTCATAGTCATAGGGAAGCGGTGGTCTTACTGCATCACTGGCACTTGTTAATTGCTCATAGGTGTTTTTCCAGATAAGTTCAAAACCTGTAAGTTTACCTGATGCTCCTGCATCTATATGTTTGAGTAATTGGATAACGCTCTCATATTTTTTTAATCCAACATAAGCTGCATACCTACTTTTAGGTTTTTCTACAAGTTTGACAACTGCTTTAGTGATTATTCCTAGAGTTCCTTCACTTCCTATAAATAGTTGTTTAAGGTCATAACCACTATTATCTTTAATAATTTTACGTAGGTTGGATACTATTGTACCATCAGCTAGTACCACTTCTAAACCTAGGATTAAATAGCGTGTCATGCCATATTTTAAAACACGCAAACCACCAGCATTAGTAGCAATGATCCCACCAATTTGTGCGCTTCCGCGAGCTCCAAAATTTAATGGGAATAGTAATTCCTGCTTATCTGTAGCGCGATGTAATTCTTCTAGAATAACGCCAGCTTGTACGGTTGCAGTTCGGCTTTCTGAATCAATTTCTTCTATTTGATTCATTCTTTCGAGAGAAATTACCACGTCGTTCTCTTTGGTTTCAGTGCTACCTACAAGATTTGTTAATCCGCCATGAGTTACTACGGCTAGTCCATGATCATGACAAATTTTAAGGATGGTGCTTACTTGTTGGGTAGATTCTGGTAATAGGACACAAGCTGCTGCTAGTGGCTCATCCATGTGCCATATATGATGATATCGGCTTTTTAAGCCTGCACCGTGAATGATTTGTTTAGTAGATAGGTGATCGGCAAAAAGGGTATGAATCATCCTTTGAAAATTGATTTCAATACATTCATTAAATGCTGTTCCATGATATCATAACTACCATCGGCAGTAAAAAAGTCTTTAACATCATGTAGGATTTTTTCTACTTGAGGTTTTGATAGGTTGTTATGCTTAATGTATTCCTCAATGCGAACTATACTTTTATAATCTGCATCACGTCTAAAAATTAATAGCATTTCTTCATATCGCTCTTTATCAAAGTGCGTTTGCATCCACTTTAATTCTTCACAAGATTGGGAAATATCAATTTTTGAACAATAAAGAATTAAGTAAACACGAAATTGTTCCATAGTCCAGGATAGGTGGTCGGTAGTCATCATAGCTTGGGATTTATGATTAAATATACAACATAAAGATCTTTTAGTTTAACTTTCTATCCACAATTGACCTCGATGTGGTTTAAGGGCATCTCGTACTGGTGGCATAACATCTTCATTAACTCCTAGAAAAGCGATGTAATGATTTTCATTTAATTTTTCAACACCATTTCCTAGGCTGTTAATACCTTCCATAGTCACATACTCCTTTAAATGAATAAGGTGATGCTGTGCTGTTTTTTGTGCATGAGGACCTTTAAAATCCCAAATTAATTTTAGTTTTCTCATAAGACGTAATCACCTGTTTTTACACTTTTTCCAGTTTCGGCAAATATCTTAAAATCTTGCATATGTTGGAGCGTTTGTGAGGTGAAAACCTTCGGGTTTGCTTTGGCTGCTAGTCGCATCATCCCGGTGAATTTAAAGGTAGAACTAGCTTGCCAAAGGGTTACTTTATGTTGTGAGTTGTTGTTTTTAATTACGCTTTCGCGAAAGCGGTTACATTGTTCATTAACTACTCCACGAGTACGATAAGTCGCTGCCCACAAGTGAGGTAAGTCTAATTGTGTGATTTCCTCAATCATTGAAATAGTAGCAACGCTGGTTTTAATTCTCATACTACGTTTACTACCTACTTGACCTGTTTGTGAGCTTAAGTTTTTAAAAGAGACAAGCCCTTTTTGCCAGTGCTGAAAATAATCCTGTTCCTTAAATAACTTCATAACCTCATCGATAGGTTTATGAATGGTAATCTCATTTGAAGTTTTGATCATATCATTATGGTCGTAAATTGTTAATAGTACTTAACACTAAGAGGCAGAAAGGGCTTTGTATAGGAAATCACATTGGTTATTTTTGCATGCTTATGAATCCAGGCTCTATGAATAAATTATTTGTTTTTTTATTTATAATAGTAAGTAACTTAATACTTGCTCAAAATATTGATGACAAAACATTTTTAGTAATTGATGGTCAAGAATTTGACGCTGGTACTTTCAAGCGCTTGTACTTAAAAAATATTGATATAGTACAGGATGAATCTCAAAAAGACATAGATAATTATTTAGAACTGTACATAGATTATCGTTTAAAACTTATGCAAGCCTATGAACTAGGTCTTGATAAAGAGCCTGAATATTTAAATGAGATAAAAAAACAACGATCAAGTCTAGCGAAGAATTACCTTACTGATAACGAGGTGACTGATGCTTTGGTCCAAGAGGCGTACAACCGAAGTATTGAAGAGGTTAACGCCAGTCATATCATTGTTAAACTGGATAAAGGATCTTCACCACAGGATACATTAAAAGCTTACAATAGAATTTACCAACTATATCAAAGAGCACAAAAGGAAGATTTTGCAAAATTAGCACGTGAAACTAGTGAAGGCCCTAGTGCAGGAAATGGCGGTGAGTTAGGATGGTTCGGCGGATTTAGAATGACTTATGATTTTGAAAGTGTGGCTTTTAAAACTCCTGTAGGATCTATAAGTAAACCCTTTAGAACTGAGTTTGGATACCATATTTTAAAGGTGAACGATCGCAGGCCTAATCGTGGTGAAGTTACGGTTGCCCACATAATGACCTTTGATAAACCAAATGCTACAACCCAAGATGCTGCAACAAGAATTCAAGATATTTATGAGCAGTTAGAATCGGGTAAAAATTTTGGAGAATTAGCAAGAGAATTTTCTGATGATTTAAATAGTGCCACAAAGGGTGGTGAGTTAACTCGATTTGGTACAGGCGGTTTGAATAGTGTCATATTTGTAGATAAAGCCTTATCTATTGAAAAGGAAGGATCTTATACAAAACCCTTTGAAACCAAATTTGGTTGGCATATTGTAAAATTGTTGGAAAAGCATGACTTGCCAAAATTTGATGAGATTAAGAAGACCCTAGAAAACAAAATTAAACGTTCTCCTAGGTCAAGAAAGATTACCAAATCATTTGTAAATAAATTGAAATCTAGCTATCAAGTTCCCCAAAAATTAAAGGTGCCAGATTATATTTTAAAGGAATTTAATGATAGCATTCTAACGGGTCAATGGTTGCAAAATGTTGAGGATAGAGAAAGGAAAGTTCTGACTATTAATGATACAGATATCATGTCATTTGACTTTTTCAATTTTGTTGAAAATCAGCAAATGAAGAATCCACAATTTTACAAAACGGTTAATGAACAAGTTCAGTTTTACTTTGATTTATTTGTTGATGACCAAGTGATGAACTATTATGATAAACACCTAGAGCGTGATAACAAGGATTTTGCATTTGTGTACAACGAGTTTAAGGAAGCAAACCTGCTTTTTAACCTTATGCAGAAAAAAATATGGAACAAGGCAAAGGAAGACAGCATCGGTCAACGAGATTATTACAACAAGCACAAGGAAAAGTATGAGTGGAAAAGAAGGCTGGACATCATTTTGACTCAAAATACTAGTAAAGAGGTTGCTACTGAGGTACAACAAATGCTCAAAGATCAAATACCAGTTGATGAAATTAAAGAAAGCCTGAATGAAAATGGTAGAGTAAAGGTAATTGTGAGTACAGGAGTAGTAGAAGAGAGCTTTAATAGATTACCAGACAATTTTGAAGTCAAGGAAGGCGTTTCTACTATATATCACAATGAAGGAGATAGTTTTTACAAAGTAGTCTATGTAAAGTCCATTAAACCTTCTGCTCCAAAAACCTTTGAAGAAGCTGTAGGTAATGTAATTAATGATTATCAGCAGCAATTAGAAAAGGAGTGGTTATCCTCGTTAAGGAAGGATCGTAAAATTAAAGTGAAGAAAAACATCTTCAAGAAAATTAAAAAACAACTAGCAGCTTATAGTGAATAGATATTTATATTTCATATTACTAGTATTCTCTATCACTTCATGCGATTACTTTGTAAAAGAGGCTGATACTAATGCAGTGGTTACCGTAGGGAAACATATTTTGACTGCGTCAGATATCAATGAGCAGCTTCCTAGTGATTATACTGTTGAAGATAGCATTGCAATTATCTCTAGGTACGTTGACAATTGGGCAACCGAAAAACTCATGTATGATCAGGCGTTGTTAAATATAGAAGAAGATAGGCAGGAACAATTAGATCAATTGGTCAATACATATAAAACGGAATTGTTTACACAGGAATATCTTACGAAAGTAATTAAGCAAAATCTTGATACTATCATCAATAAAGAACTGATAGCTGAGTACTATGAAGATAAAAGTGAACAATTTTTACTTAATGAAGACGTCATCCAGTACTTGTACGTTTATGTCGATAACAATTATCCAGACATCAATAAATTGAGAGCACTTATAGGTAACGCTGGCGAAAAAGAAATCAATCAATTGGATAGTTTAAAGTTAGGATTCAAGAGGTTTTACTTCAATGACACAACATGGGTTAAAAAGAGTGAAGTCTATGACAAAGTAAAGGCTATTAACCCTAATAATGAGAAATGGTACATCAAAGAAGGAAGTTCCTTCAAATTAGAGGACAGTCTTGGTGTATATTTGGTGAAATTCAAAAAAATAAAGAAAAAAGGAGAGGAAGCGCCTTTGGAATACATAGCGCCTGTAATAAAACAGATTATACTCAATAGAAGTAAAGTGCAGTATGTAAAAAGACTTGAAAAGGATATTTTGAATGATGCAAAACAAAGCAATGAAATTAAAATTTATAAGTAGTGTACTAGCAAGTTTGTGTTTTTGGTTAAATGCAACAGCGCAAACACAAACAGATGTAGCTGCTACGGATCGTGAAAACGTTCAAGAAACGTATTTACAACTACAAGATTCTGTAAAACCTAGTAACACAAACCGTTTTTTGATAGATGGTGTAGCTGGAGTGATCGGTGATTATGTAATATTAGATAGTGATATTAAAAAGCAGCAATCGCAAGTTGAACTACAACAAGGAAATTTAAAACTTTCAAAGTGTGAACTCATTGAAAGTCTTATCCGCGAGAAAATGTATGCCCACCATGCTATTCAAGATAGTATTAATGTTAGTGATGCAGAGGTAAGAAGCCGTACTAATGATATGTTGCGTTTCTTTAGACAAAGATTAGGTAGTGATGAAGAAATAGTAAAATACTACAACAGGGAAAGTATGGATGCCGTTATTGCCGAGCTTAATAAACTTAATCGTGACGGTCTTCTAGCTAACCGCATGCAGCAACGACTTACTGAGCAAGTAGAAATTACACCAGAAGAGGTTAGACAATTTTTCTATAACATTCCAGAGGACGAGAGACCACTCTTTAATACTGAAGTAGAATTTTCTCAAATCATCGTTAAACCACAACCGGCAGAAGAAGATGTTAAGGATGTAATTTCAAAATTAAATAGATACCGTGACGACGTTATAAACAACGGCGGTAATTTTGCTGCAAAGGCTGCATTGTACTCTGATGATACAGGAACCGAAAGACAAGGTGGTATTCTAAGTCTAACAAGAAAGGATCCTTTTGTGGCAGAATTTAAAGAAGTAGCTTTTTCAACACCAGAAGGTGAAGTATCAGAACCATTTGAAACTCAGTTTGGGTGGCATATCGTTTATGTAGAAAAAATTCGTGGTGATTATCGTGATGTTCGTCACATACTATTACGTCCGTTTATCTCTACTACCCAAGTGAATAAGGCTCGTGAAGAACTTGACAAAATGCGTGACAAACTTATCATTGGTGACATCACGTTTGAAGATGCTGCCAAAGAAATAAGCGATGAAGAAGAAACTTCAAAAAATGGTGGAATTTTAACCAATCCATCAACTGGTGATAAAAGATTTGATCTTACAAAAATTGATCCGTCTTTATCAGCACAGTTACAATTTCTGGAAGAAGGAGATGTGAGTGGAATTATTGACGAAAAAGACGATTTAGGTAGAGTGTTTTTCAAGATTTTAAAAGTTAATAAGCGTATTGAGGATCATAAAGCAAACTATACTCTCGATTTTCTTAAAATTAAAGATTTAGCCTTGCAAAAGAAACGTGTAGACAAAATACGTGAATGGCAAGAAGAGAAGTTACAGGATACCTATATTAAGATAGGTGATCAGTTTAAAGAATGTGATTTTGTGGTAGACTGGACAAAATAATTTTCAAATAAAGTATGTGATTAGTATGCTTTCGCAGAAGCGTAATAAAAACAATCTAAATTAATAAACCAACAAACTATGTCTGATGTAGCAGCGATTGATAATCTAGTCAAAAAGCACAAAGAATTAAAAAAGGAAATAGGAAAAGTCATCATTGGTCAAGAACGAGTGATCGACGAAATTCTTATCTCCATTATTTCTGGAGGACATGCTTTACTAGTAGGAGTTCCAGGGCTGGCCAAAACACTTATGGTGAATACAATTTCACAGGCTCTAGGACTACAATTCAAACGCATACAGTTTACGCCAGACCTTATGCCTAGTGATATATTAGGAAGTGAAATACTGGACGAGAATAGGACCTTTAAATTTATAAAAGGACCTGTGTTTTCTAATATTATTCTAGCCGATGAGATCAATAGAACTCCACCTAAAACTCAAGCAGCCTTACTAGAAGCTATGCAGGAGCGCAAGGTTACAGTTTCTGGTCATAATTATGTTTTAGATAAACCTTATTTTGTACTTGCCACACAAAACCCTATAGAACAGGAAGGAACTTACCCTTTACCAGAAGCGCAATTGGACAGGTTTATGTTTTCTATCAAACTCGAATACCCTAGCTTTGAAGAAGAGGTAAATGTTGTAAAATCTACTACAAGCGACCACAAACCAACTGTAAATCCTTTATTCACAGCTCAGGAGATTATTGATTTTCAGCAATTGGTACGCCGTATTCCAGTAGCAGATAATGTCATTGAATACGCAGTAGGACTAGTAGGGAAAACAAGACCTAATGGTGAAAATGTTCCTGAAATCATAAAGGAATATATAGATTGGGGTGCTGGACCACGTGCATCGCAAAATCTTATTCTAGCTGCCAAAACTCACGCAGCTGTTAATGGTAAGTACAGTCCAGATATTGAAGATGTACAAGCCGTAGCAAACGGTATCTTACGTCACCGTATTATTAAAAATTACAAGGCCGAGGCAGAAGGTTTTACAGAAGAAAGTATCATTGCCCAGATTCTGTAATAACCATTTCTACTAGAAATTAATTAATCGTTTTAAATCTTGGTTAATACTAATCGACAGAAACGTTGCTTAGCGCTGTCATAGTACTATTCAAGGGGGCTATAAAATCTTAAGATTTTATGGCTTTATGCTAGTTGAATACTATCGCTTTCGCGAAAGCAAACCCCTTATTATCTCTGTTTTTATTCTATTTAGATTCGTTTTATATTGATAATCTATTAATGATAACGAATATTAATTGACTATTTGGTAAATTTTATCTTATCAAATAGTTGATTTAATGGAAATATTTCACTGTTTTTTGATTGTCGTTGATTATTTTCAATTATGAAGTCTGTTTTGTAAATTCGCAACACCTAAAAAACGGATAAAAAAACACACATATGGCTTTTGATATTGACATGATAAAAAAGGTGTATGCAAACATGCCAGAACGAGTAGATAAAGCTCGTGAATTGACTGGTAAACCGCTTACACTTGCTGAAAAGATTTTATACTCACACCTGTGGGATGGAAACCCTGAAAAGGTTTTTACACGTGGTAAAGATTATGTAGACTTTGCTCCGGACCGTATTGCTTGTCAAGATGCAACAGCCCAAATGGCTTTACTTCAATTTATGCAAGCTGGTAAGGATAAAGTAGCTGTTCCTACAACAGTGCACTGTGATCACCTTATTCAAGCTAAAGTAGGTGCCGATACGGATCTACAAAATGCACTTAATACAAGTAATGAAGTATTTAACTTCCTTGAAAGTGTATCAAACAAATATGGTATTGGATTCTGGAAACCAGGTGCAGGAATTATTCACCAAGTAGTACTTGAAAATTATGCCTTTCCAGGTGGAATGATGATTGGTACCGATTCACACACTGTAAACGCAGGTGGATTAGGAATGGTAGCAATAGGTGTAGGTGGTGCCGATGCAGTAGATGTAATGGCAGGTATGGCCTGGGAACTTAAATTTCCTAAGTTAATTGGAGTAAGGTTAACTGGTAAATTATCAGGTTGGACTGCACCAAAAGATGTAATCTTAAAAGTTGCTGAAATTCTTACCGTAAAAGGAGGAACAGGAGCTATAGTTGAATATTTTGGACCTGGTGCAAAGAACTTATCTTGTACAGGTAAAGGTACTATTTGTAACATGGGTGCAGAAATAGGTGCAACTACTTCAACCTTTGGATACGATGAATCAATGGAACGCTATTTAAGAGCGACAGATCGTGCAGATATTGCTGATGCTGCAAATGAGGTGAAAGAATATCTTACAGGAGATGATGAAGTATATGCAAATCCAGAACAGTACTTTGACCAAGTAATTGATATCGACTTAGATAAATTAATGCCACACTTAAATGGTCCTTTTACTCCAGATCTTGCTACTGAAGTTGGTACAATGAAGCCAAAAGCTGAAGAAAATGGATGGCCTTTAAAGGTGGAATGGGGTCTTATAGGATCTTGTACAAACTCTTCATACGAAGACCTTTCTCGAGCAAGCAGTGTTGCTCAACAAGCACTTGATAAAGGACTTAAAACTAAAGCAGAGTTTGGTATTAATCCAGGATCTGAACAAGTTCGATTTACTGCAGAGCGTGATGGAATCTTAAAGGTTTTTGAAGATTTAGATGCAAAAATATTTACGAATGCTTGTGGACCATGTATTGGTCAATGGGCTCGTTATGAGGATCCAAAAAATGCACCTAAAAACTCAATCGTTCACTCGTTCAATAGAAACTTCGCCAAGCGTGCTGACGGTAATCCAAACACACACGCTTTTGTAGCTTCACCAGAAATGACTGCTGCAATAGCAATTGCTGGTAGACTAGACTTTAATCCAATTACTGATAAACTTATCAATGAAGATGGAGAAGAGGTGATGCTAGATGAACCTACAGGATGGGAATTACCACCTAAAGGATTTGAAGTAGAAGACGATGGTTACCTTGCACCAGTTGAAGATGGTAGCGGAGTAGAAGTAGTAGTTGCAGACGATTCTGATAGATTACAATTATTGACTCCTTTTGTGCCATTAGGAACTGAAATTACAGGTGCAAAACTGTTAATCAAAGCATTTGGAAAATGTACTACAGATCACATTTCTATGGCTGGTCCATGGTTACGTTACAGAGGACATTTAGATAACATTGCAAATAATACTTTGATTGGAGCGGTTAATGCTTTTAACAAGCAAACTAACTTAGTGAAAAATCAACTTACTGGAGAATACGATGCTGTACCAAAAGTTCAGAGAGCTTATAAAGCTGACGGTATCAAGTCTGTAGTGATAGGTGATCATAATTATGGAGAAGGTTCATCAAGAGAACACGCAGCTATGCAGCCTAGACACTTAGGTGTAGCAGCTGTAATAGTTAAATCTTTTGCTCGTATCCATGAAACAAACCTTAAAAAACAAGGAATGTTAGGTCTAACGTTTGCAAATGAAGCAGACTACGACTTGATCCAAGAAGATGATACTTTTAACTTCTTAGATTTAGATCAATTTGCACCAGACACTCCACTTACTTTAGAAGTTGTACATGCTGATGGGTCGACGGATCAAATCAAATTAAACCACACTTATAATAAGGCTCAAATTGAATGGTTCCATAAAGGAAGTGCCTTAAATAAGATTAAAGAAGAAAACGCAGCTTAATTAAGTTGTTATCTTAAATTTAAAATCCTCTTCTTACTGAAGAGGATTTTTTTTATTAGAATTAGGATAAATTTTTGTCTTTAAATAACTGTCTAAGTGTACCTTACATAAAAATATTATTGTGTTTAAATTCTTGGGTGTTTTTTTAAAAATTATTGCAACAATTGGGGTAGTCGCTATTATTGCTCTAGCTATTGCCATTGAAGTATATGCAATATCTGATATTTATCACGCTCTTATTAATATTGCCAGCGGTTACTCTGAAGAAGATACCATTATACAAGATTGCTTAAAGTCTCTAGACCTTGTATTATTAGGTGTTATCTTTTTTACTGTTGCCATGGGACTATTCGAATTATACGTTGCCAAAATCAAAAACTTACCATCGTGGCTCGTTATTGAAACATTAGACGATCTTAAATCGTTACTCATTAAAATGGTAATTTTTGTAATGGCTATTTCGTTTACGGGTAAAGTTGTTACATACTCCGAAGGTATTGAAATACTTTATCTAGGCGCGGGATTCTCATTAGTTACCTTAGCTCTTACCTATTTTATAAATAATAAATAAACCTGATGTTTTACCTAGACAGGTTTCGTATTTTGCTAGCTTTATTTATTGATTTCAATGTCTAAACAAATTACTACTCTTACTTTTTTTAAATACCCTAAATTAAAGGACAAGATATGGGCATTTTGGATGATGCAATTTGCGCATAGCGCATTGCGCCGACAAAGCGGATTACAGTCATACAAATTATTAGGAAGTGGTAAAGAAGGTTTTAGTCCATGGCCAGATTGGAGTGTTTACGGATTAATACAAGTATGGGATTCGCATAAAGAAGCCCAAGAATTTTTTGATTCTTCTAGTCTTTATAAGAAATATCTTAATCACAGCGAGCAGCAATTGACCTTTTACATGAAAAATATTAAAGCATATGGTCAATGGTCAAAGAAAAACCCTTTTGAACAGCATTCAGATGTGGATACCAATAATCCCTACCTCACAGTAATAACAAGAGCTACTATTAAACCGCACATGCTTAAAAAGTTTTGGGATTATGTACCTATTTCTCAAAAAGGTTTAAAAGAAAATCCTAGTTTATTATTTACCGCAGGAGTAGGAGAACGCCCTTTTACTCATATGGCAACGTTTAGTCTGTGGGACGATGCAAGGGCTTTAAAAAAGTTTGCTTACAGAGGTAATAACCATAAACAAGCCATACAGCAAACTCAAGCACTACAGTGGTATAAAGAAGAAATGTTCTCTAGATTTCAACCGTATTTGATTACAGGAAGTTGGCAGGGCTTCACGATTCCAGAACTGCTATCGTTTAAAGAGACTTAAAAAAGTTCTTTACAAAGGGCCATGAGGTAAGTGACTTCATAAATCCTAATTCAGCAAGAAGGCTGCTTTCTTCATCTAGAAAAGCCATGATATTTTGTACACTGTTGCGCAGGTACATTTTACTAAATATCTCAGGTCCAGAAGCTTCATTCTCGTGTAAAACGCGCAGTAGAGTTTCGTCAAAAACTTCGTACTTTTTATTAGTCATTTTATAGGAAAGAGGTCTGTTTTCTAGATAATTATTGACCAATTGTCGGGCAAGTCGTTCACTATTTTTAAAACTATAACCAGTACTTGCCTTTACCCAGCCGCCAGCAGTTCCTATTGTAACTACATTCTTATTTTTAAAGGG
The DNA here is from genome assembly GCF_011784885.1 of Nonlabens sp. SY33080. Classification (NCBI taxonomy): domain Bacteria; kingdom Pseudomonadati; phylum Bacteroidota; class Flavobacteriia; order Flavobacteriales; family Flavobacteriaceae; genus Nonlabens; species Nonlabens sp. SY33080. The sequence goes on along the minus strand of NZ_CP050461.1, from coordinate 972,307 downwards.
TTTATAATCATGACTGGTCATAGGAATAATCCCTTTTTCTTCCTTGGTTATCTTATAATCACTGATTTTTAAAAAGTCTGTAATATAGGTTTCAAGGTACTGATCATAAATATTGTCTTCCACCAGATTTTTAGCAAAGTAGGTATACTCCACTAGCGCCTTTCTTTTAGAAAACGGAAGTATATAAACAAAGCTAGTTGTTCCCGGATCTACCAGTTGATAATCCATTTTAGTAAATTCCTTTGGGTCAAAATAATCTTCAGAGGTTTCAATGAACCAACCCTTGAAGTGTTGCAACAAAGTAATCCCAGTTGATGGTATGACCTCTAATGGTCTACTATCTAGAACTAAATCCGATGAGATAGTTCCCTTAGCGTGATTCACATATATTTTGTCATCTTGATGATTTGGGTTTGCTTCCCGATCTATGTTTAAAACCTTGGATTCAAGGTAGGTATAATTGGAATTTTGTTGTAATTGCGCTTTCGCGAAAGCGGAAAACTTCACATTTTCTATTGATTTATATAGGTAAGGATTCATGGTAAGGGATAATTCCTCATCTACTGTGTGAAATCTACATTTTTTCCAACTGGCAATGATTAAGTCGTCATACTTACCAGGACCTTTTTCCCAAAAGCTCCATGTTTTTTCTTGAGTTAAAGACCCGTATGGATCAAGTATAGCCACTTTTAAATGTGGCGCATTCTCGAGCAATTGTAGTACTACATGACTACCTGCACACCCCATTCCTATAATGGCTATATCGTAATGATTATCCATAACACAATTGCAAAAATGAGTTGAACGCTATATAAATGCAGAGATATTTTTAAATCTCCTTTAAGTTTGAAGAATTGTAATACATATTGCAATGCAGCAGCGATTAAAAACCAGCATATATAATTGAACCAGCCTGCACCATTATTAAAATGCCAAAATCCAGCCACATCACAAATTTGCTCTAGAAAGAAATCCAGAACCACCATGAGAAAAGCACCTGCAAGCGGAATCATAAAACGTTGAGTTATGTATTTTCTACTTATTTCATAAGTGATGAATGATAATAGTGCCCAGTTACTTCCAATAAGGTAGGGTATACCATCTAATTTCCAGCCCATGTTAACACCATAGTGATAATCTCCAAACAAATATCCTGTGTGTACACCTATCCACTCTACACTCATTCCTGTGATAAAACAGAGCCCAAAAAGCAATGCCTTCTTTACCGAATTCACTGGGAAAAACCAAACGCACAAGATGGCCAGATAAACTAGAGTAAAGGGTGATTTTGGAAAGAAAAAATCCTGATTACCCATCGCTATACCTATAAGCGCACTTATATGTATTACCCATAGCATGATGATAGTAACAGTTTTAGGCATTTGTATTTGGGATTAAATCTGCAGTAATTTTTGCACTTAATAAACATAAAGGTATTCCGCCACCTGGATGAACCGATCCTCCTACATGGTACAAATTCCCAATCGTTTTATTAAAATTAGGATGTCTAAGGAAAGCAGCAAATTTATTATTGCTAGCTGCTCCATATAAAGCACCTCGATAACTACTCGTATTTTTTTCGATACCTTGTGGTGTAAGAACATATTCGACATCAATCAGCTCTTCAACATCGATGTTAAGACATCTTTTGATTTTAGATAGTATGTTTTTTTTAGCCTTTATTACAAGTTTTTCCCAGTCTTGCCCATAATCACCAGGTGTATTAATCATCACAAACCAATTTTCACATCCTTTAGGGGCATCTTGAGGTGATTGTTTACTTGTTATGTTTATATATACTGTAGGATCCTCGTATAAAGATTTATTATTAAAAATAGCCTCAAATTCTGCTTTGTAATTTTCACTAAATAAAATGTTGTGAAGATCCAATTGAGGAAAGAATTTTTTAATTCCCCAGTAAAATATAAGAGCGCTACTACTGCGTTCCTGCTTTAATGTTTTTTCGGGAGCTTTAATGTCTTTTAATAATTGACGGTAAGTAGGAAATACATCCATGTTAGACAATACGATATCAGCATCGTGAATACCTTTTTCGGTGATGACTCCAGTGACTTTATTATTGCTGTGATTGATCTTTTTTACGCTTTCGCGAAAGCGAAATTCAACACCTACTTTTTGTGCTAGTTCAAACAGAGACTGCGAGATACGATGCATACCACCTTGAGGATAATAGGTTCCTAATCCTAATTCTAAATAGGGAATCATAGACATGATTCCAGGTGTGAGATAGGGTGATGAACCATTGTAGGTCGCGTATCTATTGAATAGTTGGTTAAGTTTTGGGTTGGAAAACTTCTTGTTTTCCTGATCTAATGTGTTATTAATTCCAAGAAAAGGGATTTTTAAAATAGCTTTAAGTGTTTGCTTACTGAAGTAGGTATTTGACTTGTGTAGTGATTTTTCTAAAAATAAACTTTTTGTGCTTTCATACTTTATCTTACTATTTTGAAGGTATTTAGATAAAGTTTTTTGTTTTTCGTCAAAAATTTCAGCAGCTTTTACAGCAAAGTTTTCAAGATCAGCAGGAGCTTCAAAACTTGTTCCATCTTCCCAAAAGTAATGACAGGCAGTTTTCTTTTTGATGTAATTAAAATCTACCTCTACATTAGGAAACAATTGATGTAATTCGTCAATTAAATGAGGTAAAGTAAAAAGTGATGGTCCTAAGTCAAAACGATATTTACCTAGTTCAATAGCGTGTAATTTCCCGCCAGCGTAGTCGTTTTTTTCAAATACACTTACTTGATATCCTTTTTTCTTAAGTCGCAAGGCAGCAGCTAGGCCGGCAATTCCAGACCCTATAATGATAGCCTTTTTCATTATTTGAAATACTTGAATGGCACTACTAGCATTCCAAAATTTTCACCATCTTTTTTTCCTAGATGTTTGTGATGAATTTTGTGAGCTCTACGTAAACCTTTAGCATATTTATTGTTTGCTTTTCTCAGCCATTTGAAGCGTTGATGTATGAATATGTCATGAACAATGAAATAGGCGATACCATAGGCTAGAATTCCAGCACTTATAGGTAGTGCCCACCATAAGTCATATTCACTATGTGCTACCTTTAAAGCAATACTTACAGCTGCATAAAAAACAAAGAAGAAATCGTTTTTTTCAAACCAGCTGTTATGTTTTTTGTGATGGTGATCCTCATGTAAATACCATAAAAATCCATGCATCACATACTTGTGCATCCACCAAGCATTGAATTCCATAACACCGAATGTGGTCAAGAAAATGACAATCCAGAGTACTATTTCCATATAATTAAATCAAGTTCAGGCGACAACTTACATAACCTTTGGCTAATAAACCAATTTTTTCATAATTAGGAACGCGTATTCTTGTGTTTCTTATTTCTCTAGATGGAGTACGTTCTAATCTTGTAAGAAGTCTACGATAATAAACATAAGCAGTGTAAACTCCCAACTTTGCCTCTACTGGTAGTCGTTGAATTCCTCTTAACCCTGCATCAAAGTCTTCTTTAATCTCGGTTATCAATCTTGCTTTATCTTCTTCTGATAAATCGTGTAGGTTGGTATTTGGAAAATAGCTACGTTCTAGTGTATCTAAATCTGCTTTTAGATCCCTTAAGAAATTTACCTTTTGAAAGGCACTTCCCAGTCTCATAGCATCTTGTTTTAGGTCTTCATATTTGTCTTCATCACCTTTTACAAATACTTTTAAAGACATAAGTCCTACTACATCGGCACTGCCATATATGTAGTTGCGATATTCTTCATCAGTTAGATACACTGATTTATCAAGATCAAGGCGCATACTGTTTAAAAAAGCACCATACATATCTGGAGTAATATTGTATTTATTTACGGTTTCTTGAAAAGAATTTAAAATAGGATTAAGGCTTATTTTATCTTCTATAGCTCGTTTAACGTCTTCTTCAAAACGGTCTAATAATGTTCTCTTGTCATAATCATGGAATGTATCCACTATTTCATCTGCAAATCTTACAAATCCATAAATGTTATGAATATCTTGCCTTATGGAAGGACCTAACATTTTACTTGCTAGGGAAAATGACGTACTGTAACGATGCGTTACAGCCTTACTACATTCTCTTGAAACTTGATCGAATAAACTTTTCATTTTATAGCGAGTATTTTTTAACCAACTGAGCGGTTAATTTTCCTGAAATTAATGATGGTGGTACTCCAGGTCCAGGAACCGTGAGCTGACCTGTAAAAAATAAGTCTTTAACTTTTTTGCTTCTTAAGTTAGGTCTTAAGAAAGCTGTTTGTAATAGTGTATTTGCCATCCCATAGGCGTTTCCTTTATAACTATTGTATTGTTCTTTAAAGTCATTGACACAAAACGACTCCTTAAATATAATGCTGTTTTTGACATTTTGATTTGTTCTCTTTTCAAATCGGTCCATGATTATGTCAAAGTATTGTTCACGTAAAGCAGGAGTGTCCTCTAAATTTGGAGCTAGTGGAATTAAGAAAAAACCATTTTCGCAACCATCAGGCGCTGTACTTTCATCAGTAACCGAGGTAAAGTTTGCGTAAAATAAAGGTTCTTCTGGCCATTGTGGTTGCTCATATATTTCGTTGGCATGTTTAGTGAAATCTGTATCAAAAAACAGATTGTGATGCTCAATATTTTTTAATTTTTTATCAAATCCAACATAAAATATCAGTGAGCTAGGTGCAAATGTTTTTTTATCCCAATATGATTCACTGTACTGTCTATATTGAGGCTCTAATAAGGTTTCTGAATGATGATAATCTGCTCCTGATACGATAGTATCAAACAAATGTTTTTGATCATTAACCATGAGACCGTAGGCATGATTATCTTCATTAACAAGGATCTTCTGTACTGGAGCATTGGTTTTTATTACAACACCTAATTCTTCTGCAAGCTTTTTCATGGCTAGTATTACTTCATACATACCTCCTTTAGGATGCCAAGTACCCAGACCAAAATCGGCATGATTCATAAAGTTATAAAAGCTAGGAGTGTTACTTGGTGTCGCTCCTAAGAATAACACAGGAAACTCCAATATTGAGATTAACTTAGGGTTTTTGAATTTTTTACGTACATCCTTTGATACATTACCTACAAAAGCGCCTAGCTTCTTTACTGTTTGTGGAGTTACTAATTCTAGTGGTGATTCTCCTGGACGATAAACAAGATTTTTAATGGCGATATCGTAGTTTTCACTAGCCTTATCCATAAATTCTTGAAGAGGTTGTGAACTGCCTGGCTCAATATCTTCAAAAGTGGATTTAATTTCATCTAGATTGTCAGCAATGTTTATTTTGTCATTTTCAAAATAAACAGTGTAGCCTGGATTCAATTTATCCAATTGATAATAATCAGATGGCTTTTTATCAAAGTCTGCAAAGAATCGCTCAAAGATATCTGGCATCCAGTACCAAGAAGGACCGATATCAAAAGTAAAACCATCTTTTTCTAATCTTCTTGCTCTACCACCAACTGTTTCATTCTTTTCGTAAATGGTTACCATATTACCTTCCTTTGCAAGGTAACAGGCGGCTGAAAGTGATGAGAAACCAGAACCTATAATTGCTATCTTTTTATTCATTAGTTATAAGTTCAGGAATTTGTTCTAATAAGTTTGTAATACCAGGAAATACGATTTGATTTTTACTTAAATCGCTTGGCTTGATCTTTTGAGCTAGATGACCTAAAATCCATAATTTAATGTCGTCACCTTTAGCTACTTTTCGATCAAATTGCCTCAAAAAAGTAGGTAGTTGTTTTTCAGTAGGTTGTACCGTTATGTATGTAATATATGTAGGTGTTATTCCTCCTTTTTTAAAGAAAGGTAGAGAATCTAGCATCATACTAGCACCAAGATATACTGTGTTGCAGCCTCTGCGTAACAGTTCATAATTTAGAAATAACAAGCCTAAATCATGCATTTCATTTTCTGGTAAGAATAAAACAAAAACATGATCTGTTGCCTCAAAATGTTTGTATTGGTATTTTTCCAGATTTACCAGCACTTTTTGTTTAATTAAATGGCTTATAAAGTGCTCATGAGCAAGATTAATTGTTTTAGATTGCCACAAATATCCTAGTTCTTCAAGAAATGGAACAAACAAATTATAGAATACTCCTGTAAATCCGACTTCATCCAAAACACTCGTGTAAATACGTTGGAACATTTCTTGATCAAAATTTACCATAGCCAATTTTAGCTCCTGAATAGCATGATCATTTCTATTGTTACGTTCTGCGTATTTTCTAACCTGTGCCTCAATTTCTTCACCGCTCAAGCTGGCAATAGTAGAAATTTTAATACCAGCGTTTCTTAGGTAACTTACGTTAAGAATTTTTTGCAACATACTTAAATCGTAGGTCCTGATATTCGTATCAGTTCTATCTGGTTCTAATAAGTTATACCTCTTTTCCCAGATTCTTATAGTATGTGATTTAATACCGCTTAGGTTTTCTAAATCCTTAATGCTGAACTTGCTCTTGATCAAAACAAAATTTGTTTAATTATAACGATGGTAAAGTTAAACAAAAATAAAGTACTTTAAACAGTACTTTGTAATTTGTTTAACCTTTTGTTCTATAATCAACATTAAAAATTAAAAATGGGTCAAAAAAAAATCCTTATCGTATTTGATAAGGACTTTAAGTACCCGGGATGGGACTTGAACCCACACGCAACTAGTGCACACGGCCCTCAACCGTGCCTGTCTACCAATTTCAGCACCCGGGTAGAAAAAAAGCCCTATGAAAATAGAGCTTTTGTTTTTGAAAAATCTGTGACTTGGCTGGGGTTCGAACCCAGGACCCTCACATTAAAAGTGTGATGCTCTACCAGCTGAGCTACCAAGTCATTGCGCGTTTGCGGGTGCAAATATACTACCTATTATTGATTTACAAACAACTTTTTGAATTAATTTTGAAACAAATTTGAATCCCTTTAATAATCAAGGTTTTGAGAATGAAAAAAATTTTTCTTTTAGGATACATGGGTAGCGGTAAAAGTACGATTGCCCAAAAATTAAGTCAATTAACAGGAATGGATCAAATAGATCTAGATGACTATATAGAAAAGATGGAGCAAAAACGTATCAATTCAATATTCCAAGAAAAAGGAGCTATTCATTTTAGGAAAATAGAACGTACGTATTTAACCGAGTTAGCTGAATCTAGTACATATCAAATTATTTCTTTAGGTGGAGGTACTCCTTGTTATTACAACAATATGGAATACCTCAATCAATTAGGACATATTACTATCTATTTACAAGCTAGTATTCCTAGTTTGACTAGTCGATTATACGAGGAAATGAATAAACGACCGTTATTGTCCTCTATATCCGATAAAAATGAACTTATGGAGTTTATTGGAAAACATCTATTTGAACGCAGGCAGTATTATTCTAAAGCCCAGCATCAAATTAATACCGATAATAAGACAATCGACGATATTTCTCGAGAGATTGTTGCTCTATTATTTTAGTAAGACTTTACTGTCATTAGAATCAAAGAAAACTTCAACGTGTTCCTTTAAATTTGTAGATAATGAAATTCCTTTAAAATCAGCTTTTACAGGGTATCTTTTATGATTACGATCCACAAGTACAGCAGTTTTCATTTTTTTGATGGGAGTGTCTAAGAAATGTTTTACACTATATATTAAGGTGGATCCACTATTTAGAACATCATCACATAAGACCACAACTTTATCTTTATATAAGTTTGAATCTAGAGAAGTAGAAATAGGAGATAGAGGATTTTTCTTATCAATTTTCACTTCACATATAGTTACTGTTCCTTGTAGTATAGAATCTAATTGAGCTTTCAAAAGCGAGGCAAATTGGAAGCCTTGCCCTTTAATTCCTGCAAGTATTATTTCATGCTCTTCATAAAATACTTCTGCGACTTGAAAAGCGATTCGGCGAATTTTATGTTGAACTTGATCGTGTGTTAAAATTGTATTCATTTCTTTTTAAATTGTATAAACACTTCTTTGTTTTTTCTGTCTGGAACAGAGTTGTAACAAGGTTCTAATGTCTCTATTTTAAATAGTGGTTCAAATAATTTACGATATTCTTCCATTGTTCCGCCAAAAGGAGGTTCACTTCGATTCTTATCTATAGTAAATAAAACACCTGCAAGTATTCCATTGCTGTTGAGTAAATCACTCATTTTAATAGGGTAGCTTTCGCGAAAGCGTAATTCCAATGCGCATAAAAACGTTTGTTCGATAATTAAATCATAGTTTCCCTGATGATTAAAGAAATTTTCTTTAATGAGTTTAAGGTTATGAGACTTTGGGAGTCTACTTTCTAAATTTAAAAGAGGTTCACTGGCTATATCAATAACGGTAATATCGCTAAATCCTATTTTATGTAGGTACTCGGCCTCGTATGAATTCCCTGCGCCAGGTATTAGAATCTTTACATTTTTATTAGTGATTCCATCAACATATTCTTTAATTGGAGTTGAAATTTGACCCAAATCCCATTTTGCGGTATTATTCAGGTATCTATCATTCCAGTATCGTTGATCTAATTCCATGTTACTCCTCTTCTTGATTAAGTAAATCAGTTAAATCACGTCTGTCTTTTTTTGTAGGTCTTCCTTCTCCTTTACGGCGGTAGTAATCTTGGCTGAGGTTAACTAAATCGCGAGCTTCAAAATTTTCCTTTGGTGTACGATCTACTCTATAAAGATCAACTAATTTGTTACCTACCCGATTAGCCGGTAGGTCTATAACTTCTACTTTATATTCAATTTGATCTTTACGCAAGGTGATTAAATCTCCAGGATAGATATCTCTAGACGGTTTTACAGCTACATCATTCACTTTTATACGACCCTTTTTTGCGGCATCAGTTGCTTTGCTACGTGTTTTAAAGTATCGTACAGACCACAAAAATTTATCTACTCGCATAAGATGTCTTATTATCACTCGTTAACACAACAAAAATAGCGAGAAATGCTATCTTTGACCACTAATAAAAAAAGTATGATGAAAAAACTTTTAAGACTAGGCTTATTAGCTGGTTTTGTACTTGCGGTTTTTGCATGTAATAATGACGACGATGATACAGGTATTCAAATACGAGATAGAGACGAAGTAGATCTAGAAGATCAAGCGGCGCTTTTAGATTATCTACAAACCCATTATTATAATGAAGATGATTTTGCAGCTAGCCCTACCAATGACGTTGACATTATTTTGAGAGAAATCGACGATCCTTCTACTCAAACACCACTTATTAATCAGGTCGAAACTCGTACTATAGAACGAGAAGGAGTTAATTATACTTATTACTTACTTAAATTAAGAGAAGGTAATCCTAGTGATCCACAAATAACTTATGCAGATAGCGCTTTAGTGAGTTATGAAGGTAGACTATTGGATAATACTTTATTTGATGCTGCACAAAACCCAATTTGGTTTGATTTACCTAGATCTATTGAAGGTTTTGCTAGAGCAGCACAAGAATTTAAGGGTTCTCAATCGGTAACGGCAAATCCCGATGGTACTATTACCTTTGACGGTAGTGGTATAGGTGCAGTTTTTATGCCTAGTGGTATTGCCTATTTTAATAGTTCTCCTACTGGAATTCCTGCATATTCGCCTTTACTTTTTACTTTCAAAGTTCATGCTGTTAAAATCAATGATCATGATAATGATGGTATTTTATCTAGATATGAGGATCCTAATAATGATGAATTGATCACAACTACTAATGATGATACGGACAGCGATCGTATTGCAAACTTTGAGGATCGTGATGACGATGGGGATGGAGTAGGTACCATCTTTGAAAATGCAGACCCTAACGGTGATGGGAATCCTGATGATGCAGAAGATTTAGACGGTGATGGAATACCAGGCTACCTTGATGCAGACGAAGTGAATATTGATTTAGACGGTGATGGAATTCAAAATAGATTTGAAAACCCAGATCCTGATGGTAACTTTTTACCTGGAGATGCAGTAGATACTGATGGTGATGGTGTTCCTGATTATTTAGATCCAGACGACGATGGTGATGGGATCCCAACTAGTCAGGAAAATGCAGATCCTGATGGTAATACAAATCCAGATGATGCACGAGATAGTGACGGTGACGGAATCCCAGATTATCTAGATGCAGACTCATAAATAGAATAAAAAAATCTACCAACAGGTAGATTTTTTTTTGAGTTGAGTTTGTAAAAAACACAAGTTTCAAAATTTTTCTTTTCTATTTAATCAAATTAAATAGGACAAGATGACTCATAGTTTTACTCACGAATTTTAAACTAGTAGTCATGAAAAATTTAGTCATCATTATAATCTTAATTATCTCTAATCATTCTTTGGTTAATGCCCAGACTAACCAAAATCCGAATTCCTTGCCAATAGAAACCCCATTTTTGAAGGTTGGAGTAGGTGCGTATATTCCATCGTCAGAATTAGGGCAATTTATTGATGTGTCTCCTTCTTTTGAAATATCTCTTCAGTTTCCAAACTCAAGAAAACACCGAAGCATAGAGGCTGTATTACAATTAGTAGTGCCGCAGCAAAACAACTATTTTCTTTTACAAGGCGAACAAAGAAATGAGGAAATAGAAGCCACAACTATATTAAATGCTTCACTAAGATTAAATAAGACGTTATTAAGCTATCCGTCTTCTGCATTGGATTTAGGATTTGGAATGGGGATGGCTTCAATCTTTATAGATCCTGTTACTAATAGCGCTGCACAAGGGCTTGATTACAGCAGTATAAATTCCTTTTTAGCACTCAGTTCTTTAAGTTATAACTTTGAGTTTAAGGATTCGAGTGTATTGTTTATATCCATAGATTTACAATATACACCCTTTAAAATGGAGCGTGGAATAACGAAAAACTTGACATCTTGGACTTTGATTCCTAAAGTTGCTTATAGGTTTTAAAAAGAAAAACTGTATCTAAAAGTAATTACTATTAGATACAGTTTTATAATAGTGGTAATTACAATTACTTGCGCTTAATTACCTGTTGAGCTTTGGCTGCGATATTTGCAGCATTTAAGCCATATTTTTCAAGTAATTGAGCAGGAGTTCCACTTTCTCCAAAGGTGTCTTGAGTAGCAACAAATTCTTGTGGTGTAGGATGGTGCTGTGCAAGTGTGCGTGCAACACTTTCTCCTAGTCCACCTAGATAATTGTGTTCTTCTGCTGTTACGATACAACCTGTTTTCTTTACTGAATCTAAAATAGCTTTTTCATCTAAAGGTTTAATGGTGTGAATATTAATCACCTCGGCAGATATACCTTTTTCATTTAATTCTTTAGCAGCTTCTAGAGCTTCCCAAACTAAATGTCCAGTTGCCACTATAGTGACATCTTTTCCATCTTGTAAATGAACAGCTTTTCCAATTTTAAAGCTTCCGTTTTCTGGAGTAAAGTTAGCTACTTTAGGTCGTCCAAACCTAAGGTAAACAGGTCCATGATGATCTGCGATAGCAATCGTTGCTGCCTTTGTCTGATTGTAATCACAAGTGTTTATTACAGTCATTCCTGGAAGCATTTTCATAAGACCGATGTCTTCAAGAATTTGGTGTGTAGCACCATCTTCTCCTAGTGTAAGACCAGAGTGTGATGCACAAATTTTTACATTCTTATCAGAATAAGCGATGCTTTGTCTGATTTGGTCATAAACACGACCCGTTGAAAAGTTAGCAAATGTTCCTGTAAAAGGAATTTTACCACCTATTGTTAAACCAGCAGCGATACCCATCATATTGGCTTCTGCAATTCCTACTTGGTAGAAACGGTTTGGGTGCTGATTTGCAAATTCATTCATTTTCAATGATCCTGTAAGATCGGCGCAAAGAGCCACTACATTCTCATTTTTATTTCCTAGTTCAGTAAGACCAGCTCCAAAACCTGATCTTGTATCCTTATTTCCTGTGTTTTCGTAAACTTTCATAATGGTGAACAGATTTTGATTAGTAATCTCCTAAAGTTTCTGGGTTTTGAGCAAGAGCACTTTCTAATTGCTCATCATTAGGTGCTACTCCATGCCATTTGTGTGATCCCATCATAAAATCTACACCATTACCCATTTCAGTGTGAAGTAGGATGCAAATAGGTTTTCGCTTTCGCGAAAGCGAAATAGCCTCACGTACTCCATTTACCACAGCTTCAATATCATTTCCTTTTTCTATGGTAAGTACTTCCCAACCAAAAGCCTCAAATTTATTTTTCAGATCACCTAGTGATAATACAGCATCGGTAGAGCCATCAATTTGTTGACCATTTACATCGATTGTAGCGATTAAATTGTCTACATGATTTGCACTAGCGTACATGGCAGCTTCCCAAATTTGACCTTCTTGAAGTTCGCCATCACCATGCAAACTGAATACGGTTTTGTCATCGTTATTCAATTTTTTTGCAAGAGCGGCACCTATAGCTACACTCATTCCTTGTCCTAGTGAACCACTAGCAATGCGTATACCTGGTAGACCTTCATGAGTGGTAGGATGTCCTTGTAGGCGAGTGTTTAGTTTTCTAAAAGTATTTAACTCTTCTACAGGGAAATATCCAGCTCTCGCAAGGACACTGTAGTAAACGGGAGATATGTGCCCGTTTGATAAGAAAAATAAATCTTCATTAACTCCATCCATACTAAAATCTGGATCGTGATCCATGATCTCATTATAGAGAGTAACGATAAACTCTGCACAGCCTAGGGATCCACCTGGGTGACCACTATTTACTGCATGAACCTGTCGTACTATGTCGCGGCGTACTTGGGTTACGATGTCTTTTAATTGCTGTATATCAGCCATTTTAATTGTTTAATTTGATGATACTGCAAAAGTACGTTTCTAATCTTCCTTTTTACGAATTTTGCACAGTCAATTATTAACGAGTAGCAAACAATTTAATAGAATCTCGGAAAGTTAAAGACTCGATTATTCTTTTAAACGGTCTTTAACTTAGATGAATTGAATTAACTAGTCGTATAAATCACGTTAAAACCTATCTTTGCCACGCATGAAATTTGACTTATTACATAACGATCCTAACAGCCAGGCTAGGGCTGGTGTAGTTCACACTGACCATGGTGCAATTGAAACGCCCATATTTATGCCTGTAGGAACCCTTGCAACAGTCAAGGGTTTACATCAAAACGAACTTAAAGATGTGGTTAATCCAGATATAATTCTGGCAAATACCTACCACTTGTATTTGCGACCAGGAACTGAAATTCTAGAAAAGGCCGGTGGTGTTCATAAATTTATGAATTGGGATAGACCAGTTCTTACAGATTCTGGTGGTTATCAAGTTTATTCCTTGAGTGCAAATAGAAAAATTAAAGAAGCTGGAGTGAAATTTAAATCACATATCGATGGTTCTTACCACTTCTTTACACCAGAAAGCGCTATGGATATTCAACGTACCATTGGTGCAGACATCATCATGGCATTTGATGAATGTACTCCTTATCCTTGCGATTACAATTATGCTCGTCGATCCATGCACATGACCCATAGATGGTTAAAAAGATGTATCGATCATTTTCACAATACTCCTAGTAAATATGGTTATAACCAAACCTTGTTTCCTATTGTACAAGGTAGTACGTATAAAGATTTAAGAGCTCAAAGTGCTGAATTTATTGCCAATGCTGATCAGCCAGGTAATGCTATAGGTGGTTTGTCAGTAGGTGAACCAGCTGAAGAAATGTATGCTATGACCGAGGTGGTAACAGCTATTCTTCCAAAAGATAAACCGCGTTACCTAATGGGTGTAGGTACTCCTATAAATTTATTGGAAAATGTGGCGCTAGGTGTAGATATGTTTGACTGTGTAATGCCTACTCGTAATGCACGAAATGGTATGATTTTTACAGTCAATGGTACCATGAATGTAAAAAATAAAAAGTGGGCCGATGATTTCTCACCACTAGATGAGCATGGTACTGCTTGGGTAGATCAATATTATAGCAAGGCATACGTAAGACATCTTTTTACCGTTAATGAAATGCTAGGTAAACAAATATGTACCTTGCACAATCTTACTTTTTATCTATGGCTCATGCGCGAGGCGAGAAAACACATACTTGCTGGTGATTTTAGAACCTGGAAGGATAAAATGGTAAAACAAATGGACAATAGATTATAGTATTGAATATTTTAGATAAATACATATTAAAAAGGTATTTAGGTTCATTTATCCTGCTGTTATCGTTATTCCTACCGATAATGGTTACAGTGCACCTTGCAGAAAAAGTGGGAAAGATACTTAGTAAAAATGCACCACTTGACGAGACCTTGTGGTACCTTCTGGATTTTACTATTTATTTTTCAAATTTTTTATTTCCTTTATTTCTGTTTATTTCTACGATGTTTTTTACATCAAAATTGGCTAATAACACAGAAGTTATTGCATTTTTAAGTTCTGGAGTTTCATTCAATAGATTCCTTAAGCCATACATAATTGGTGCAACGATAGTTTGTACAGGAGCCTTGTTGTTTAGTTCTTTTTTGGTTCCTAATGCCGCTCAAGGATTTAATGAATATCAATACAAGTACTTTAAACGAACAGATAGTCAAAAAACATCTGATGTTTATCGTCAAATTAATGATAATGAGTACATCTATGTGAGTAATTACCAGCCTTCAAGAAAAAAGGGCTACAATTTCACCCTAGAACATTTTGAAGCTGACTCACTTAAATTTAAAATTTCTGCTAGTAGTATTCAGTTTAACGACACTTCCTATACGCTCACAAGTTTTAAAAAACGTATTATTCTTGAAAACAGTGAAAAAATCGAACAATACGGTAAGTACGACACTCTTTTACCTTTTGAAATTGATGAACTTACACCAGTAGAATATGTAGCCGAAACTAAAAATTTCTGGGAACTGAATGAATTTATAAAACAAGAAGAAAAACGAGGTAACGCTAACATGAACTTATACTATGTAGAAAAGTACAAGCGTACTAGCATACCTGTAAGCGCCTTTATTTTTACCCTTATAGCCGTTGCGGTAAGTAGTGTAAAAAAACGTGGAGGAATGGGAATGAATCTTGCCATAGGGTTAGTAATCGCTATGACCTACGTATTTCTAGACAAAGTTTTTGGAACCATTGCAGAGAAAAGCACATTTAATCCGTGGTTTGCAGTGTGGTTTCCAAATATATTTTTTGCAATTGTAGCTATATTTTTATTGCGTAATGCCAGACGATAGAGTAGTTAATTATCTTCATTTACACCTCATTGTTTTTATTTGGGGTTTTACCGCTGTTTTAGGAGCTCTTATAAGTATTGATTCCATTCCTTTGGTTTGGTACCGTATGTTGCTAGCGGTGATTTTTATTTTTATCTATATAAAGATTAAAGGGATCTCGTTACTAGGAGATGGAGTTAATACGCTTTCGCGAAAGCGTATTCTATCATTCTGCTTAGCAGGTTGTGTAATAGCCTTACACTGGGTTACTTTTTTTGGTGCCATTAAAGTTTCTAATGTGTCCATCTGTTTGGCAATGATGAGTACAGGAGCCTTTTTCACGGCCTTGTTAGAACCTCTATTTACACCTAAAAAATTTGTTGGCTACGAATTAATCTTCGGGATTATAATTATTGGAGCATTATATTACATATTCACGGTAGAAAGTAATTATATAGAAGGGATCTTGCTAGGATTGACAAGTGCACTGTTAAGCGCTGTTTTCAGTATTATGAATGTAAGTTGGGCCAAAGTTTATAATCCTACCGTTATTTCTTTTTATGAGCTGGCCAGTGGTGTCGTTCTACTCTCTTTATTTTTCTTGATATTACCAATAGACTTTGTAGCTCCAGTAGCATTGTCTGTTTACGATTGGTTATGGTTGGGAATTCTAGCTTCCGTGTGTACAGCCTATGCCTTTATTGCCAGCGTTAAAGTAATGAAAGTATTAAGTGCTTATACGGTGATGCTTACCATTAACCTAGAACCGGTTTACGGAATTTTACTTGCCTATTTTATTTTCAAAGAGCAAGAGCAAATGACACCCGAGTTTTATTTAGGTGCTGTAGTGATTCTACTTGTTATTATAGCAAATGGTATCATAAAAACAAGACTTAAAAAGAAACAAATAAGTCAATAAAACTTCCTAGTGTAGTTTAATATTTGACATCTTTATAAGTGTTTTTAAAAACCGATATAGTCTTGAATTATCTATTAAAGACTTTTTCAGGGTTTTACAACCGTTCCCAAATCCAAAAAACTCATCGTTATTCACTTTAAGTTTTACTACATTTGTTTTTCGAATTATAAAGTCCAAAAGGATAATGGAATATTTAGATTTTGAATTACCGATTAAGGAACTAGAAGACAAGTACAAGCAAACACTTGAGATAGGAGAAGGAAGTGAGGTTGATGTGACTGATACGGTTAAAAAAATAGAAAAAAAGATTAAGGCCACTCGTAAAGAGATTTACAAAAACCTAAGCCCGTGGCAACGTGTTCAAATATCACGTCACCCTAATCGCCCTTATACACTTGACTATATTAAAGCCATTTGCGGTGATACTTGGTTAGAACTTCATGGAGATCGTAATGTAAAGGATGATAAAGCCATGATTGGTGGTCTGGGTAAAATAGGAGACCAGTCCTATATGTTTATAGGTCAACAAAAGGGTTATAATACTAAAACAAGACAGTACCGTAACTTTGGAATGGCAAATCCTGAAGGTTATAGAAAAGCGTTACGTTTAATGAAAAGTGCCGAGAAATTCGGGATTCCTGTAGTGGCATTAATCGATACTCCAGGTGCTTATCCAGGTCTTGAAGCAGAAGAACGTGGTCAAGGTGAGGCAATTGCACGCAATATCCTTGAAATGACACGACTTAAAGTGCCTATTATCGTAATGATTATAGGAGAAGGAGCAAGTGGTGGAGCACTAGGAATAGGAGTAGGAGATAGAGTTGTAATGCTAGAAAACACGTGGTATTCCGTTATTTCACCAGAAAGTTGTTCATCAATCTTATGGCGCAGTTGGGAATATAAAGAACAAGCTGCCGAGGCTCTTAAACTTACCAGTACCGACATGAAAAAGATGAAGCTTGTAGATGAGGTACTTAAAGAACCTCTAGGTGGTGCACACCGAGATCGTGATGCTATCTTCAAATCGGTGGCAGACTGTATAACGAGACATTACACAGAATTAAAAGAATTAGAATCCAGTAAACTTGTAGAGCAGCGTATGGATAAATATGCTGATATGGGTGTGTATAAAGGATAATTCTTAACTCATAAATATTAGGCGCTTTTATGAAAATAAAGGCGTCTTTTTTTGCGCTTTTTTTCAATAAAGAAGTTATCAACTACAAATAGTAATATAGAAAAATCACATTTTTTTTTGAGCTAGTGTAAACTTCCTATTTAACAAAATTTTTTGTACCTTATTAACAGGTTATTAAATGCTTTTTAAACACGATTGTTAGTTAATGGTGAATAGACTAGCTAGTATAAACCTACTTTAAAAACTACCTTTGAAAACTATGGAAAAAATACAAGTACGTTCTAATAAAATCTCTGGAAACAGTCCGGTTATCGCCCTTGAAAAAGGTAAGATACCACCACAAGCTGTTGATTTAGAGCGTGTTGTGCTAGGTGCGTTGATGATTGATGGTAAAGGTGTAGATGAGGTAATTGACCTGCTTTCACCAGAGGTTTTTTACCAAAAAAGCCATCAACACATCTTTGAAGCGATTGATATTCTTTTCAAAGAAGGTAAACCTATTGACTTATTAACCGTAAGCAGTCAATTACGCAAGCAAGAACGTATTGAAGCAGTTGGCGGTGATCATTACTTGGTGCAATTAAGTCAATTAGTGAGCTCAACAGCGCACATTGAATATCATGCCCGTATTATCCTACAGAAACACATTCAAAGGCAGCTTATTTCGATTTCTTCAGAAATTATTGAAGATGCCTATGAAGAATCTACCGATGTATTTGACTTGCTGGATACTGCCGAATCTAAATTATATGAGGTCACCCAAGGTAATATTAGAAAAAGTACCGAGACAGCGATGGATCTCGTACGACAGGCAAAACAAAAAATAGAAGAAATTGCAAACCGCGATGGATTAAGTGGAATTCCTACAGGATTTACTGATCTGGACAAATTAACCAGTGGTTGGCAACCTAGTGATTTAATTATTATCGCAGCACGTCCAGGTATGGGTAAAACAGCCTTTACTTTAAGTATGGCTCGTAATATTGCGATTGGGTCTAATACTCCTGTAGCTTTCTTTTCTTTAGAGATGAGCTCGGTACAGCTTATTACACGTCTTATTTCCGCCGAAACTGGATTAAGTTCAGAAAAGCTACGTACTGGTAAATTAGAGAGCTATGAATGGGAACAACTTAATGTAAAGGTTAAAGATCTTGAACAAGCTCCTATTTATATAGATGACACTCCATCGTTATCCATTTTTGACCTTAGAGCAAAATGTCGCCGTCTAGCATCACAATACGGTATCAAGCTTATCATGATTGATTACTTGCAATTAATGACCGCACAAACAAACAGTAAAGGTGGTAATCGTGAGCAAGAAATATCAACTATTTCTCGTAACCTTAAAGCCCTGGCCAAAGAACTTAACGTGCCTGTAATTGCATTGTCACAGTTATCTCGTGCTGTTGAATCTCGTGGTGGTACAAAACGACCATTACTTTCAGACCTTAGGGAATCTGGAGCCATCGAGCAAGATGCCGATATCGTTTCTTTCATTTATAGACCCGAGTATTATGGTCTAGAAGAATGGGATGATGATGATCGTGGACCTACCAAAGACCAAGGTGAATTTATTGTAGCAAAACACCGTAATGGTGCTACTGATAGCATACGATTGAAATTCTTAGGTAAATTTGGTAAGTTCGATAACTTGGACGATTTCTTCTCATCGCCACAGGAAATTGGTTCCAAAATGAATGCAGCAAATGACGATACATTTAAATCTGATAATGCAGGAATAAGACCTTCCAATCCAGGAGATGCTTTTGGAATTGATAATGACGATCTAGCTTTTTAGAAATTACAATTCATTTCTCGTATCCTATTTGTATTTTAGTACCAGTTGAGAGATTTCGGCATGGATTATGAAGCTGTGCTCATGCGGCACGATAGAGTTTAGTTTAATTACGCTTTCGCGAAAGCGTACACTAAAAATTCCATCTTGACATGACGAGTTCTCCAATCTTAAACTTGAATAGGTTACCATGATTAAAAATTATATAAGTTGTATTCTTTTATGCCTAATTGGTCTGTTTTCTCATGCGCAATATGTTCTGGTTCCCATGGATGCCGATACTCAAAAAGATCATTTAAAAGCCTATGGAACGGCTTATTGGGTGCTTGAACAAGGTATAAAAGTTAAATGGTTACTTAATTATAGAGGTGGTTCCTTCTTAATTCCAGAAACTGATGGGATAAAAAAAGAACTTACTATACGTGGGGTAAGTTACGAATCATTAAATGAAGGCGAGACAGCACAAATCCTTGAATTCATTGCTAGCCCGTCGCAAAATATGCAAGAAGTGGTGCTAGAGAAGGCACCTAAAATTGCAGTATATACTCCTACAGGAAAACAACCTTGGGATGATGCGGTTACCATGGTACTTACTTATGCCGAAATTCCATATACCAAGGTCTATGATAAAGAAGTTTTAAATGATGAATTGTTATTGTATGACTGGTTGCACTTGCATCATGAGGATTTTACAGGACAGTATGGTAAATTTTATCGCAGCTTTAGAACTGCGCCGTGGTACATTCAAGAAAAGAAGGAAGCAGAAGAACTGGCTGCAGAGCTGGGATATAACAAAGTAAGTGAGGCAAAACTTGCCGTAGCAAAAAAGATAAGAGATTATGTAATAGGTGGTGGTTTTATGTTTGCCATGTGCAGTGCTACAGATAGCTTTGA
Organism: Nonlabens sp. SY33080; assembly: GCF_011784885.1. NCBI lineage: Bacteria > Pseudomonadati > Bacteroidota > Flavobacteriia > Flavobacteriales > Flavobacteriaceae > Nonlabens > Nonlabens sp. SY33080. The sequence goes on along the minus strand of NZ_CP050461.1, from coordinate 952,358 downwards.
TATAGCGCTAGCAGCAGAAGATGTTGATATTTGCGAACCCATGTTTGATGGTGATGCTAGTGAACCAGATTACCAGTCAAAGATTGATTTCAATAAAACTTTTGCTTTTACTGATTTTTTACTGGAACGTTCTCCCATGGTTTATGAGTTTAGTAGTATAGATATGACTACTAAACGTAAGGTAGCAAAGGAGTTGGACTACTTTACTTTGATGGATTTTAGCGCCAAATGGGACCCTATTCCAACCATGCTCAATCAAAATCATACTTCGCTAGTAAAAGGGTTTATGGGGCAAACTACCAGTTACACAAGAGAAGAAGTAAAAAAGAATGTACTAGTTCTCGCTGAAAATAAATCAAACGGCGAGGTTAAATACTTACACGGAATACGAGGTAAAGGCTTTTTCACTTTTTATGGTGGTCACGATCCAGAAGATTACCAGCATAGGGTAGGAGATCCACCTACAGAATTAAAACTTCACCCTACATCACCGGGCTATCGTTTGATTTTAAACAATATTTTATTTCCTGCAGCTAGAAAGCAAAAGCAGAAGACTTAATTTATAAAGTTGTAGTGGAATGGAAATATAAAAAGCCTGTTTGTACACTTACAAACAGGCTTTATGGTATTAGGTTGTTTTATTTTAACCAATAATACTGTTTAATGTAGCGCTAGGGCGCATTGCTGCTGATTCTTTTGCAGCATCTGGACGATAATATCCTCCAATATCCATAGCAACGCCTTGCGCATCAATCAATTCTTTATTGATTACCTCTTCATTATCAGATAATTCTTTAGCTAGTGAACTGAATTGTGCACTTAGTTCTTCATCTTGATTTTGAGAAGCTAATTCTTGGGCCCAATACAGGGCTAGATAAAAATGCGAACCACGGTTATCTAACTCATTAACCTTTCTTGAAGGAGATTTTTTGTTAGTTAAGAACTTCTCTGTTGCGCGATCCAAGGAATCTGCAAGAATCTGAGCTTTCTTATTATCGTATTTCTCAGCTAGATGTTCCAGAGAAACCGCAAGAGCAAGAAACTCGCCTAAAGAGTCCCATCTTAAGTGATTTTCTTTTTCAAACTGTTGCACGTGTTTTGGAGCAGATCCACCAGCGCCAGTCTCGAATAATCCACCACCGTTCATTAATGGAACAATAGATAGCATTTTGGCACTTGTGCCCAATTCTAGGATTGGGAATAAATCTGTATTGTAATCTCTAAGTACATTACCGGTAACCGAGATGGTGTTTAAACCATCCTTCATTCTAGCTAGCGTGCGTTTTGTAGCTTCAACTGGTGAAGCGATTGAGATGTCCAAGCCTTCTGTATCATGATCTTTGAGGTATGTATTTACCTTTTTAATTAGTTCAGCATCGTGTGCTCTATTCTCATCTAACCAGAAAATAGCAGGGTCATTAGTTGCTCTGGCTCTAGAAACTGCCAGTTTAACCCAATCTTGAATAGGAGCATCCTTAGTTTGACAAGCTCTCCATATATCACCTTCTTCTACATCGTGTTCTATAATGACAGTACCATTTTCAGAAACTACTTGCACTTTACCGTTTGCTTGTATTTCAAATGTTTTATCGTGTGAACCATATTCTTCGGCTTTTTGAGCCATTAGACCTACATTTGGAACCGTACCCATGGTAGTAGGATCAAATGCACCATGTTCTTTACAAAACTGGATAGTTTCCTGATAGATTCCAGCATATGAACTATCTGGAATCACCGCTTTGGTATCTTGAGTTTCTCCTGCCTTGTTCCACATTTGTCCAGATGTACGTATCATTGCCGGCATTGAGGCATCAATAATTACATCACTAGGTACATGTAAATTAGTGATTCCTTTATCGCTATTTACCATTGCGATATCAGGACGTTGCTCGTATACTTTTTCAATTTCCTTTTCAATAGCAGTTTGAACATCGCCTGGTAATTGATCTAATTTTGATAATAAATCACCAAACCCATTATTTACATCTACACCAGCCTGCTCTAATTCGGTACCAAATTTTTCAAATACTGGAGCAAAGAATGTGCGCACCGCATGGCCAAAAATGATAGGATCAGAAACCTTCATCATCGTTGCTTTCATATGCAGTGAAAAAAGTACGCCTTGACTTTTTGCATCTTCAATTTGTTCCTTCAAGAAAGATAAAAGAGCATTCTTACTCATGTAAGTAGCGTCTAGTATTTCTCCCTTTTGAAGATTTAAACCACTTTTAAGAACTTCAGTTTCTCCATTATTTTTTACTAATTGAATGGAAACCGAAGTAGATTCTTCAAAGGTGTGAGATTTCTCGTTGTGCGCAAAATCACCTGCAGACATAGTTGCAACATGTGATTTTGAATCAGAACTCCATGCACCCATAGAGTGTGGATTGTTCTTTGCGTATTGCTTTACCGGTTTAGGAGCGCGACGATCAGAGTTACCTTCACGTAAAACAGGATTTACTGCACTACCTTTAATCTTATTATAACGTTTTTGAATTTCTTTTTCCTCCTCGGTTTGAGGATCTTCAGGGTAATCAGGTAGGTTATAACCTAGTGCTTGTAATTCTGCAATAGCAGCAGTCAATTGTGGTATTGATGCACTTATATTAGGTAATTTTATAACATTGGCGTCTGGTTGCTTTACAAGTTCACCTAGCTGTGCGAGAGCATCTTCTTGTTTTTGATCTTCAGTTAGGTTTTCTGGGAAAGTAGCAATAATTCTTCCAGCTAGAGAAATATCTGCTGTATCAATATCGATACCTGCTGGAGCAATAAATTTTTTAATGATTGGTAAAAAAGAAGCGGTTGCTAGTGCTGGTGCTTCATCCGTTTTTGTATAGATAATTTTAGGTAAATCTGCCATTGTAATTATTCTGTTTTTTAGAGTAATAAACAAGTATTTAAGCTTGTAAAAAAGAATTGCAAATATAAGTAATAGCAGTGATTTCTTATAGTACAATTAACGCATTACTCGTTAACATATTCCTATATTTGAGTTATGAAAAAATATTTTTTCAAAGCACTTGCATCAATTAATAAAAAGCTGTTACCCAGTTTTACTAAAAAGAGATTAGATCTAAGCAAGGCAACCAAATGGCAAATGGCGCTTTTAGGTTATAAGTTATGGGTAACAAAAAACGCACTAGATTAATGTTTTATAAAGGTATAGACCAGCTTAACCGAGTAGTTGAAATCGCAAATTTACCTGAACGTATCGTTTCACTGGTTCCATCTCAAACCGAATTGCTAGTTGATCTAGGATTAGAAGATAGAATTGTGGGCGTTACTAGGTATTGCGTACACCCAGAAAACTTACGCACTGATAAAGTTGTCGTAGGTGGTACTAAAAAAATAGTACTAGAACGTATTTATGAGTTACAGCCAGATTTAATTATTGCAAATAAAGAGGAAAACACCCTAGATATCGTAGCTGCTTGTGATCAAATAGCTCCTACTTATGTAAGTGATATTTTGACATTGGAAAACGCTTACGAGATGATTCATGATATAGGAATGATGACAGGAAGTTCTTTCAAGGCAAAATCCTTAGTTCGTACTATTAAAATGGAATTCAACAAGCTTAAAGTGAATTCAGCAAAAAATGCAGTTTACTTAATTTGGAAGAATCCATACATGGCAACGGGTAATGATACATTTATTCATCATGTTTTAAGACAAGGTGGATTTGAAAATTTATGTAAAGACCTACAACGATATCCAGAGTTTTCACTTGATGAGTTAATAAAATTACAACCAGAATTTATCCTACTATCTAGTGAACCCTATCCTTTTAAAGAGGAAGATAAACAAGAACTTATTGAAGCATTTACACTAGCACCAGCATCCGACGCTTTAAAACCGAAGGTTATTCCTAAAATTGTACTAGTTGATGGTGAGATGTTCTCGTGGTATGGATCACGTTTAAAACTTGTACCGGAATATTTGAGCAAACTACAAGATCAACTCAACAATTAATTTCAAAGAAAAAAACCTGCTCATGATATGAACAGGTTTTTTTATTAGGTTCTATAAAAGTATTATTTATTGAACTTGTTTTTATAATCAGTAATTGCTTGTTGTACGATCTCCATTGCTTTTTCACGACCTTGGAATTCTTCTACATCAACAGTTTTGTTCTCTAACTTTTTATAATCTTCAAAGAAATTACGCATTTCTTTTTTCCAGTATTCTGGTAATTCGCTTACATCATTAAAGTGAGCAACCGACATGTCATTTGCGGCAACGGCTATAATTTTATCATCCATTTCACCACCATCCATCATTTGCATTACACCGATAACCTTTGCTTCAACCATACACATAGGTACGATTTCAATTTGTGAAAGAACTAGAATATCTAGTGGATCTTGATCGTCACAATAAGTTTGTGGTATAAAACCATAGTTAGTTGGGTAGTACATTGAAGAGTAGATCACACGATCTAAAATCAACATTCCTGTTTCCTTATCTAACTCATATTTTGCGCGAGTATTCTTTGGTATCTCAATAATTCCATTTACAATTTCCGGAGCTTTTTCTCCGTACGACACGTCGTGCCAAGGATGTACTTGCATAATCTTTTGTTTGTTTAAGCGGCTGCAAAAATAATGTTATTTCGCTTTCGCGAAAGCGTAAACGCGACAAACCTTGATATAATATTGTTATTCAATGAAATAATGACCCTATAATAACCCATTCTTAACCTTTATGTGGTGTAAAACCTACGTTAAACCTCAAACAATGTAAGTCCAACTATACAAAACAGACTATTTTTATTGTATGAATTACCAAGAACGATACGGTACCAGATTTGAAATTCACAACCCAAAGGACAAAGATCCCTTTGACAAGCTCTTTGATATTTTCAAGGAGTTAATCACTCACACCTCTGGTGATTTTGATGAAGCTATTGAATGGTTGCGTGAATTAGATAAGGAATATCACCTAACCACTGCAGAATATACGATAGACGATTTTATTGAGGATTTAAAACAGCGTGGTTATATACGAGAAGAAATTGATCCATCAAAGGGACAAGATGGATCAGATGACGGTGATGGATCTGGAAGATTCACTATTACTGCAAAAACAGAACAATTATTACGTAAGCATGCTCTAGAGCAAATTTTTGGTAATATGCGTAAGGGCGCAAGTGGGAACCACAAAACATCAAAATTAGGAACCGGAGATGAGCACAGCGGTGATTTTAGAGCTTATAAATTTGGTGACGACCTAGGTTCTATTTCCATGACAGAGAGTTTACGTAACGCACAAATTAATCACGGTATAGGTAACTTTAACCTTACTGAAGAAGATCTAGTAGTAGAGGATACACAGTTCAAGGCTCAAATGAGTACGGTATTAATGATAGACATCTCTCACTCCATGATTCTTTATGGAGAAGATCGAATAACACCTGCCAAAAAAGTGGCTATGGCACTGGCCGAATTAATAACTACTAGATACCCAAAAGATACTCTTGATATCATAGTATTTGGTAATGATGCGTGGCCAATTAAAATTGCAGATTTACCTTATCTAAAAGTAGGACCCTATCATACTAATACCGTCGCTGGATTACAGCTTGCACTAGATTTACTGCGACGTAAACGTAATACAAACAAGCAAATATTTATGATCACCGATGGTAAGCCTAGTTGTTTAAGATTGAGTGACGGTAGGTATTATAAGAATTCTAATGGTCTAGATGAATACATAGTTGACAAGTGTTACAACATGGCAGCACAGGCTAGAAGGTTGCATATACCTATAACTACGTTTATGATAGCAAATGATCCCTACTTACAACAGTTTGTAGACGCGTTTACCGAAGCAAATAAAGGTAAAGCCTTTTATACGGGCTTAAAGGGATTAGGTGAGATGATTTTTTCTGACTATGAGCGCAATCGTAAAAAGCGTATGAAATAAGTAGTTTATAATCTTTAATTGTGGTTTACGGTGTAGTCTACATTCTTTTTATATATTTGACTTACCAAAAACTATACAATGAAAAAACTTTTAGTATCCTTTGCAGTATTCTTCTGCGTGAGTATCATAGCAACAGCCCAAGAATTTTCTTACGGTCTATTAGGTGGAGTTAACATCTCAAAAATTAACAATGTAGGTGGTGGTGAATTGGAAGACAACGCGGTTTCTTTTCACGCTGGTTTAAATGGATTGTTCACCTTTGATGATCGCTGGAGTGCTGAAACCAGTATACTTTACAGCAGAGAAGGAGAAACTTTTGAAATAGGTAATACAGAATCAGAGATTAATCTTGATTTTATCAATATACCTTTACACGTACGTTATAGAGTTTGGAACAATCTTACCGTTCATGCAGGACCACAAGTTGGATTTCTTCTTAATGCTACTCAAAGTGTTGCTGGTGGAAATGAAGTAGACATAGATGATGAGGTGACTGTAGATTCTAATCTTTCTGTTTCTTTAGGTCTAGGATACGATTTCCCAGAATTAGGTTTATTCCTTAAAGCAAATTTTGCTGAAGGTGTTACAGACCTATTTGATAATGAAGAATTCAAAAATGATGAATACACAAGATTAGTTAGATTCTCAGTAGGTTATAGATTTTAATTAATAACATACATTATACTATAAACCTCAACATGAAAATGTTGAGGTTTTTTTATTATAGGTATTTCTATAAACTTAAGGTGGTCGTATACGTCTAGGTAGTTAAAGTGAATTAAATAGTGTTTATCGAGTGAAACCTTAAATTATAGTATCTATTTAAACAAGTTCTATAGCATAATTAAATAGGTGGAGTATTAATAAAAAAACCTGCTCAATAACGAGCAGGTTTATATATATAATCACTTAGTAAAAAATTATTCCTTTTCCTTAAGAGCTGGTCTTGAATCAGCATTTGCTAGTTCCCAAGCTGTAACAAAAATCAACTTAGCACGTTTTTGATAAAGATCATATTCAATTTTATCTGGAGTATCAGTAGCCTTGTGATAATCTTCATGTACGCCATTGAAATAAAATATTACAGGTACATTATTTTTAGCAAAATTGTAGTGGTCACTTCTGTAATAAAAGCGATTAGGATCGTTTTTCCCGTTATACTTATAATCTAATCGAATATCCATGTCATATTTTGCTTTGGCAGCTTCACTCATATCATGTAAATCTTGAGAGAGCATATCACTTCCTATTAAATAAACATAATTAGGATCATCCTTTTGTTGAGGATCTATACGACCTATCATATCAATATTCAAATTTGCTATGGTATTTTCTAAAGGATAAATAGGATTCTCAGAATAATATCTACTACCATATAAACCTATTTCTTCACCTGTAACATGTAAAAATAGTAAGGAACGTTTAGGACCTTTACCATCATTTTTTGCTTGTTTAAATGCTTCAGCAATTTCAAGTAAAGCAATAGTACCGCTTCCATCATCATCGGCACCATTAAAAACTTCACCACCTTCCATTCCTACATGATCCAAATGAGCACTAATAACAAGTACTTCTTCTGGTTTTTCAGAACCTTCTATATACGCCAGTACATTTTCTGAATCGTTTTTAATTTTTCTAAAGTAGGAGGCAGGTACTGTTTGAAAGTAAGCGCCATCATTTAATCCACCGGGAACACCCATTTTTTTATACTGCTCTCTCAAATATTCGACAGCTTTTTTCTGACCAGGCTCACCTGTATAACGACCTTCCATTTCGTCGCTAGCATAGAAGTATAATTGCTCTTTTAGTTCTTCAACGGTAATTGTATTCGCATATTTCATCACTTCTTCTTTGGAAGACATGGATGAATTAATCATACTTGAATTTTCACTAGAATTTGAACCAGACGCGTCAGCATCGGTACCTTTCATAGTATTACACGATGCAGCAAGGGCAAATCCTGCTGTGGCATATAATATGGTTTTTAAACTTAACATAAAGTGGTATTAATCGTTACTTCTTTTTATCTTCTTTTTTCAGGACTTTATATTCCTCATAACATTCACTAATAGCATCTAGGATTTGTAAATCACTAGCTTCTTCAATGAACTTTTTAGAGTATTGGCAATTACGTAGAATTTCATCAATACTAACCTTATCCATTTGAAGAAGGTTCATCAATGTTTCTCTGTCGTACTTACTTTGTAATATGTTTCTTACCTCGTCTGCTTTCTTTATTTCTCTAAGCTTTTTTAGAGATTTACCTTTCTTACTAAAGGTGTTATATAGAAAATCAGCTGGATTAAAAATAGATCCTAATACTTTGGTTACCGCTCCTGGTTCCTCATCACCTGCTTCATACCCTTTTTCTAGACCACTTATGCTATATCTACGCTTGCTATAAATAGGAGCTTTTTTTGCATCGATCTCTAAATAACCGGTTAATTGAATTTCCTCTACCACCACTTCCTCAAGAGCAATCCCTTTTTCGGTCATAGAAATAGTTACATTTCCAAATTTTATCCAGTCGTTAGTAACAGGTACATTTATAGTTTGAAAACCTAAATAGGAAAAGAAAAGTGTGTCATTTACCTTGGCAGTAATGGAAAACTCTCCAGCTTCATTGGTAACGGTTCCTTTAACTTGATTAAGGTTAACAATATTAACATTTACAAGAGGAGAATTGTCCTTTGCATTAAGAACTACACCAGTAACTTTAGTTTTTTTTGCGATAGTTTTTACTGTATCAACTTTGACTGATGTACTGTCTTGGGCAGTAGTGGTGTTAAAGAAAACTCCAAAACACAAAATTAAAAATAGTAGATGCTTCATTCTATAAGCTAAAATAATTCAATTGAGTTCAATACTCTATAAATTCTCAATATATTAACGGCCGTTAACATCCTCTTCCAAATATGAAATGAGCTTTCTGAAGGCTCGAGCACGGTGGCTTATTTCACCTTTTTCGGTTAGTGACATTTCTGCAAAGGTCTTATCTGCTTCATTAGGTTTAAAAATTGGATCGTATCCAAAACCTTTTTCACCTTTCTTCTCGTCGGTGATAACACCTTCACAAACACCTTCAAATAACAATTGACAGCCTTGTAATGACAAAGCTATGGCAGTAACAAATCTCGCATTTCTATTGCGAGTATTTTCTAACTTGTCTAAGACCAATTGCATATTTGCCTCACTATCACGTTCAGGACCTGCATATCTTGCACTATATACTCCTGGTTCACCATTTAGGGCATCAACTAGTAAACCTGTATCATCTGCAAATACAGGCATCTTGACTCTATTTACAAGATATTCTACTTTCTGAATAGCATTACCAGAAATTGTTTCAGAAGTTTCAGGAATGTCTTCCTCAAAATTAATATCCTTTAAACATACCAGCTCAATATTAGCTGGCATTAAAGCTTGAATTTCTTTTAATTTATTTTGATTGTGGGTAGCAAATAATAATTTCATCACGTTAAGCTTTTTGCAATGGTTTGTAACAATTCTACATGAACCACATGCTTTATATCCGGTCTATGTTTTTCACATTTTGTGCCAAAGAGAGTATCAATACGTTCTTTTTCACGTTCAATAACCTTATCGTTCACGTATTCATCTTTAGTTCCAGATATATGTATGATTCTATCACAAAAAGTTTCAAAATGTTGGCCATCATTTTCGTTAAGCTCTTGTGGTAAACTACCACTTTGAATAATTAAGGCCTTTACATTGTAAAAGTATTGTGACATAAACCTAGTAGCAATTGAAACACCTTGTGAATATCCCATCAAAACAATTCTAGGATCGCCCTTAATATTTTCTTGTGTAATTACCTTATCAAGGTAATTAAGAACATTATCCATTTCTTGCATGGTATTTTCTCTAGTAAGCCAGCTTGCACCTACATGTTTAAAATCAGAGCCTTGATAATACTTTGAAGGAGCCTGAGGAATTATAAAATAGTGATCGTCTTTAGGAAAATTGATAAAATATTTTTTAAAGTATTTTGATAAGTATCCCAATCCATGAAAACATATCCAGATACATTTTGTGGTATCCGTTAATTCGTTTAAAGTATCGTAACTATTGGTATGATTATATAAGACAGTTTTAACCATATATTTATATTGTAGGCTTATTTTTGGGTAAAGATATGGACAAACAAAATATACTAGACCAGTGTAATACCATAAGCCGTAATACACTAATGGAAACACTTGATATTGAGTATGTAGATGTTACAGAAGATACACTTACTGCACGCATGCCGGTTACTCATAAAGTTTATCAACCTGACGGAGTTCTACATGGTGGTGCCAGTGTAGCTTTGGCCGAGTCGGTAGGTAGCGCGGCTAGTTTTCTCTTTCTGGATACCGAAAAATATACTATAAGAGGTCTAGAAATAAGTGCCAATCATACGCGATCCATTAAAGAAGGATATGTTTATGCCACCGCATCTTTTATTCACAAAGGACGAACTACTCAACTATGGCAAATAAGAATAACAGATGATCAAGATAGGTTAATCTCTTTGTGTAAATTAACAACTATTGCTCTTTTAAAACAATAACAGTGAACAGTCCTTTCTTACATCAAGTATCACAACTTTTAGCCCAAGAGTTACCCTTTTTTGTACTTAAAAAAAGTAATGAAAATCGCGTCAATTTATTCTATCAATCTGATCAAGAATGGCATAGAACTACACCTCTTGAAGAAGATTATATTGTATTTGCTCCTTTTTTAAAAGAACAACATAGTGTTTATATACCCGTAGAAAATAGTATAAGTTTTCCTTGGACGCATCAAAAGATTGAAAGTACTCTTCCAGAATTTGATAAAGAAGTAAATAAAGATGAGTATATAATGCTTGTTAACAAGGCTATTAATAATTTACAAGAAGGAGACTTAAAGAAAGTAGTGCTTTCGCGAAAGCAAACTATTCAAAGTCATTTGTCACAAGTAAAATTACTTGAACGCCTGCTCAATTTGTACCCAACGGCAAACAGCTACTTTTTTTATCATCCTAAAGTAGGTGCCTGGATGGGAGCAACTCCAGAATTATTATTAAAAATCGAAAACACGACTTTAAAAACCATGTCATTGGCTGGAACAGTAGCTTATGATGGAGTGACCGATATTTATTGGGGAAAAAAAGAGAGAGAAGAACAACAGCTAGTCACTGATTATATAGTTGAACAACTCAAAATGACTGATGCAACAGATATTGAAACATCACAACCTCAAACTGTACAAGCAGGAGCAATTTGTCACTTAAAAACTGATATTAAGGCACAAATTAACCCAAATGATATGTATAAGTATCTTAATGCTTTACATCCTACACCAGCTGTATGTGGTATGCTTACAAAACAAGCTTTGCAATTTATTAAAGAAAATGAAGGATACAACAGGTCCTTTTATACGGGCTATTTAGGAGTGGTGAATAACAACAATAAGAACGCAGAGTTTTTTGTCAATTTAAGATGCATGGAACTGAATGATAAAACGGCTACATTGTATGTGGGTGGCGGCATAACAGCATTAAGTCATGCCCAAGCAGAATATCTAGAAACAGTGAATAAAATGGGTACTATGCTTCGTGTTTTATAAAATACTTCTAAAAGCAGTACGTATTAAACTGGTCTTGAATGAGAAGGATTTTGCATACTGAGCATTTCTTCTAAATGATAGTATGATACTATAAAATGCTTTTTTACCATAGATTCCCGTTTGATAGAAAAGTACAAAACTGTAAAAAATCAAGTATTTTATAAGGATCATAATTGGGCTGATTTACACTTTAAATATCGATAAATTTTATGGACCTAGCAATTTTTAATTTCCCAAATACTGGATTATTTTTCTGATTTGCCGTTTATTTCGATTAAAGACGTTTTAAGATAGACCAAAAGAGTATCGAGCTTAAGCTTTAATTAAGCGTTAATATCAAGGAAATGTAATTGCCTGCTATTACCTTTGTGGTATATGTTGCCAGAAATAATTCATGCCCAGCAGGTAGTTTTGCTTTTTAAGAAACGACAAATTAAGCATATTGTGATATCTCCAGGATCACGTAATGCACCACTTACCATCGGTTTTACTGAGGATAGTTTTTTTACCTGTTATAGTATTGTAGATGAACGTTGTGCAGGACATGTAGCTCTAGGAATGGCACAACAGTTAAGAGAACCTGTGGCTCTTTTATGTACAAGTGGTAGCGCTTTGCTCAATTACTATCCGGCAGTTACTGAGGCCTATTATAGTGAAATACCTTTAATCGTTTTAAGTGCCGACAGGCCGCCGCATAAAATAGATATAGGAGATGGTCAAACCATAAGGCAAAAACACGTTTACTCCAACCATATTTTATACGATTGCGAGCTTACCATGATTCATGATAAAATACAGGTAGAATCAATCGCAACTAATGAAAGATTACTTAATAAAGCCTTAAACACCACCATAGCTAGGTCTGGTCCAGTTCATATAAACATTCCTTTTGAAGAACCGCTGTACAATAGAGTAGAGAAGTCTACCATTAAAGACGTTAAAACTATTGACATCCTTAAAGAGGAAACATCAATAATTCCAGATGAATTCTATAAACATTGGGATAATAGTTCTTCAAAATTAATCATACTTTCAACCTTAAATGTTGACGTTCTTACTGAAGCCGATTTAAACAAACTTACATCAGATCCTAGTGTTTTAATCATGAGTGAGGTAGGATCCAATATCCGACATGACAAAGTGGTATGGGGAATAGATACCTTAATAGCTCCTATTGAAAATATAGATGAGGAAATTACTCACCTACAACCCGATATGGTGGTAACTATAGGAGGAATGATTGTAAGTAAAAAAATCAAACAATACTTACGCAAGTTTGAAACCAAAATTCATTATCACGTAGGAAAAAGAAGAGCCTATGATACTTTTTTTAAACTTGCTGGTCATATAAAAGTAAAACCTTCTACATGGGTTCAATCCTTACATACTAAAACTGTAAATAGTCAATATCAGGAATACTGGTTGAAAACTTTTAAGAATAGAATTGAAAAAAGGAAATCCTATTTTGAAACTATGCCTTGGTGTGACTTTAAGGTTTATAAATTGTTATTCCAGAATCTTCCTGATAACATACTACTTCAATTAGGTAATAGCAGTACGGTGAGGTATGCTCAATTATTTCCTATGAATACCTCACATAAAATTTATGCAAATCGTGGAACAAGTGGAATTGATGGAAGCACCAGTACGGCTATAGGAGCAGCAATGGCAAGCGACAGACCCTGCATTTTTATTACCGGTGATCTTAGTTTCTTTTACGATTCAAATGCATTATGGAATAACTACATACCCAAAAACTTTAAAATCATAGTTATCAATAATTCTGGTGGTGGTATTTTTAGAATATTACCAGGCCATAAGGATACTCATGAATTTGATACGTATTTTGAAACCAAACATGATTTAACTGCTATACAGTTGTGCGAGATGTACCATATAGGGTATCACAAAGTAGGTGATGAGGCCGCTTTCGCGAAAGCGTACCAACAATTTCTATCAAAAAATGATAAACCACAATTGTTAGAAATAGTTACTCCAAGTAAAGTGAATGACGAGATTTTATTAAATTATTTTAAATTTTTACGATAACATTTATTTAACTAACTTTAGCCTTTAACTTTTTAACTAACGAACATTATTATGAGTAAATTTGATGAAAGAGTAGAGAAGTACGTTAAAGCTTACAAGGAAAAAGTAGGTGGAAAACTGGACGAGGAACTACTTAGAAAGGTTACTAAGGGATTAGGTCCTTCTATTTATAATAAAGATGCTGAAACCGTAAGCGCAGAAAGTAGTGAAATGCAACGTGTGGTAGACAACTACTTGAAAAAGAAATTAGGTTTATCAGGTGATAACTTAATGGATTCTGTTGAAGCTGTGATTGAAAAGTACGGAAAAAGTGAACGAGCTAAATATCGTGCTATTATTTATTACATGCTTTGTGTACACCACGGTAAGGAGTCAATTTACAATTAAGACTATACTATTATATAATAAAAGCCCATCACACTGTGATGGGCTTTTTCATTATATTATTTTTTAATTTGTTGGACCTCTTCAACGGTAACCATCTTTTCAGTTGGATTCCAGGTGTCAATGATATAATTAAGTACATCGGCAACCTCTTCATCATCTAGACCTTGGTACTGCATTATATTGTTATAAGTAACTCCATTTACTACAATTTCTCCCTTTAGGCCATATTTAACGGCATGAATACTTTCTTTACGTTTACCAGTGATCCAGTCACTAGGATTGAGCGGTGGAAATGCTCCTGTAACTCCTTTACCATTAGTCAGGTGACAGGTAACACATAACTCTCTATAAATTTCTTTACCGCGTTGGGCGCTTTTTTCAATCGCTGTAAGTTCTTTCTTAGTCGGTTCTTTTAACTTGATTGTTTGTTTCTTTTCTTTATCTGTTCCACATGAGCACAGTATAAGTGCAGTAAATAAACAAGCTAATATATTTTTCATATCTGAAAATTTAGATTAATCATTAATTAGGTGTTATACGATAAATACCCTCTGATTCCACTGAAATGTATATGTAATTATCTGGACCGATGGAAACATCTCTTACGCGACCAATACCGTCAGCTATTTTTTCTCGTTTGGTCACTTTTCCATCTACGTTGTATAAAAGTTCTAGGTATTGAAACTTTAATGAACCAGCTAGATAACCTCCATTCCAATCTCCATAAGCTTGGTTATTAATTATGGCAAATCCACTAGGTGCAATACTAGGTTTCCAATACCAATCGGGTTGTTGCATTCCTTCTTTTTGAGTCAAATTTGTAAAAGTAGAACCGTCATAATTGATTCCATAACTAATTACAGGCCACCCATAATTAAGTCCTTTAACAATAGTATTAATTTCATCACCGCCACGTGGTCCATGTTCATGATCCATAACTTTACCAGATATAGGATGAGTGGTAAGCCCTTGTGGATTTCTATGACCATAACTGTAAATGGCAGTTTTGGCACCTGATTCATTTACAAATGGATTGTCTTTAGGAATAGATCCGTCGTCCATTATTCTATAAATCTTTCCTCCATCTCTTGTTATATCTTGTGGGTTTTCGTCACGATTACCGCGATCACCAACACTAAAGTATAAATGACCTTCCTTATCCCAAGTAAATCTAGAGCCAAAATGTTGTCCAGCTTTTGTGTTAGGTACAGCCTTGTACAAGACGTTAAGATCCGTAAGTTCATCATTAATTAATTTTGCTCTGGCTATAGTTGTATTTCCACCAGATCCCTGACCTGATGTACTTGCATAACTTAGATATATAAATGGCTGCTCCTTATAATTAGGATGAACAGTTATATCCATCAAACCACCTTGACCACGTATATACACCTCTGGGATATTTTTTATTTCATAATTCTTCTTGCCATCAAAGCGAAAAACCTGGCCCTGTTTGGTAGTGTATAATAGCTCATTATTTGGCAACCAATCCATTCCCCAAATGATACCATCGTTTTCTAAAACTTGTTTGATTATGTAATCTTTTTGATCATCAATAAGTGGTACATCGGTATCAGGAACCTGATTATTCGAATCTGCGACTGTCACATTTTTATTGATATTATCGCTAGACTGTGCGATTTCCTTTTTAGGTGAATCTTTGCAGGCAACAAATAATAGTATAGAACAAACTGAAAAAAAGTATAGTAATTTCATAAAAGCCGAATTAAAAAATAAAAGTAACTTGTTGTAATGGGGTTAAAGTTAAAATAATAAAAAAATCCCCAAGTTGTTCACTTGAGGATTTTGGGCTAATTCAAATAAATCTCCTACTTATTTAAAGGTGTACCGCCTTTTACGGTTCCAGTTATCAGCATAAGTAGGCAAATTGCTGATTCTGTTATTAGTTTGAGCTTGTGCGTTTAAAAAACTGTTCTGTGTATTTTTCATTTTTCTATTTATTTAATTATCAAACAAGATGCCATTTTCCTGCATCGTTAGATGAGTATTTCTGTGATTTCTTTACTGCCGTTATTTTCGGTTTTTGAGTGAGTAAATTGGATAAACGTTTCGTTAACTTCATAGCATTACTTTCATTTATAATAGTAGACGTATTTAATGTCTGTTTGTTACTATTATAAATGTTATTATCATGTTAAATAAAAAAAGCCTCTTAATAACTAAAAATTAAGAGGCTTTATCGGTTTTTTGGTTGTCGATTTTTATCGATAACGTCTTTTACGATTCCATTCATCAGAATAAGTTTTTGTGTTACTTATACGGTTATTGGTAGCTGCTCCAGCATTTAAGAAACTCGGATTTTTCATAGTATTTAGTTTTAAAAGGTAATAATCAGTTTGGTTTTTAAGACAGTGCCCATTCTTCAAATGTGAAAACACTTGGGTTTGATTCTTTTCTTTTTCTAGAAAGAAGAGGGAAGTCTGTCGTTAAATCAGTTAAGCGGTCTGTAATTCTCATGATCTTTTGTTTTGCGGTTACAATTACATGACGACCAATAAATTAATTTGTTACAGTACTGTGTAATACAAAGTAGTAATTTAACAAATTATACGATGTAAATAATGAAATTATCGATGAAATGAAGTGATGTTCAGTGATTATGACACCAGTTCCCAGATTTTTTCTGACGAAAGTCTAAAGGAGCCTACAAAATCCCAGTTACATTCGTGTGGTGCTATAACCGAAAGAAAAGTATTTTGTTTTTTGTCACGATATAGGTGGTAGGTTTCTCCAACTATTGGTTCAAAAGAAAAACGTGAGCCGTATACAAGTTGGTTTGCTTCAAATTTTGAAACCATGGCTTCATACTGCGCCTTTAATTGATCAAATTGCGACTTGAATTCGTGGTTAACCTTATTAATATTAGATTGTTTCCATGAAGTGATGTCGGGTGTAGTTATTTTAGGAGCTCCTACACCACTTGCATAGGGAAGTAATGCAGCATTGTACTTACCCGTTTCTTCATCATAAACTACGCTATCCGGTTTTTTCTCCTTGCTCATGATACAAATTTACAAGCAATCAATATATTTTGTGTAAGATTAACAAGAATTTCTTAAACGAAAATCGAGATAGTTGCAGCTATCTCGATTGAAAACAAAATAAATTCCCCTACAAATTTATTTATGTCTAAATATACTAATTTTCATTGGTGTCGTCATCCCTCATTTTTTAAAGGTATCCTTTTATTTTCTGAATTGAGAGCATGGTCGTTTCAAGCCAGCTGTGTAAATAAATAATATGAGGGTATTTATATAATCGCTTTCGCGAAAGCGAGCTACTCACATAT
Organism: Nonlabens sp. SY33080; assembly: GCF_011784885.1. Classification (NCBI taxonomy): domain Bacteria; kingdom Pseudomonadati; phylum Bacteroidota; class Flavobacteriia; order Flavobacteriales; family Flavobacteriaceae; genus Nonlabens; species Nonlabens sp. SY33080. Next base: position 935,071 of record NZ_CP050461.1, on the reverse strand, counting down.
ATTAATATCTATAATGAGGAATTGATTATTCAAGATGTAACTTTCTAGTCGCCCATAATACCTATAACAAAACGATTTATGAAATTCATTGATTTTGCTCCAAAAGCTGTATCTAAAACATTTTGGAAAGGTACAACCTATGAAACATTGGACGATGTAATGCCTAGAGTGGAAGAGTGGTTGCGCAAAAATTATTCATTTGAAATAATTAATGTAGAAACTATAGTACAACAATTTCCTAGAGGTAAAGAGTTGAATTCTAAAGCAAGTTATCACTTGAACCTTCATAGTGGTATCACAATTTCAATGCAAATTATACGAGTTTGGTATAAAGACTAGTTTTATCTTTGCAGTCCTTAATACTACAATTATGAACTGGAAAACTGCAATCGAATTTGAAGATATTACTTACAAAAAGTCCAATGGTGTAGCTCGTATAGCGTTTAATAGACCAGAGGTGCGTAACGCTTTTAGACCTAAAACCGTAAGTGAACTTATAAAAGCATTTTATGACGCTCAAGAAGATCTTTCGATAGGTGTAGTTATATTAACTGGTGAAGGACCATCACCTAAAGACGGTGGTTGGGCATTTTGTAGTGGTGGTGATCAACGAGCACGTGGAGTAGATGGTTATAAGGATGATGAAGGAACAGGTCGATTGAATATTCTTGAGGTTCAACGTATGATACGTTTTATGCCAAAGGTGGTAATTTGTGCGGTACCTGGTTGGGCTGTAGGCGGTGGTCATAGTTTACATGTAGTTTGTGATATGACACTGGCCAGTAAAGAGCATGCTATTTTTAAACAAACAGATACCGATGTAGCAAGTGTAGACGCTGGTTATGGTAGTGCTTATCTAGCAAAAATGGTAGGTCAGAAAAAGGCTAGAGAAATATTCTTTTTAGGAAAAAATTATAGTGCTCAAGAGGCAATGGATATGGGTATGGTTAATGCTGTCGTACCACATGATGAACTGGAACAGACTGCATACGACTGGGCACAAGAAATTCTCAAGAAATCGCCTACAGCGATAAAAATGGCAAAATTTGCCATGAATGCTACCGATGATGGAATGGTAGGACAGCAAGTTTTTGCAGGCGAGATGACCCGATTAATTTATATGACTGATGAAGCTCGAGAAGGACGCAACGCATTTCTAGAAAAACGAGCACCTCAATGGGGTGATAACAAGTACATCCCTTAATCAAAAACCTTAAGCAGGCTTTTCACAACTTTTTACTACGTCATCAATCGTAAATTGAAGATGTTTAGGTAATAAATTGTCCTTTGGTAGGACACTTAATTGCCTGTCGTCATTTGAGTCAAATACGTGTTTGAGTAAAGGATTTTCAAAGCCTATTGTTATCGCAATGTCTTTAACCAATTCACTGTGATGTATAAGATCATTACTTCCTAAATGAAAAATACCTCGCCTTCTGCGATTTATGATGTAATGAATTTGTTGAGTAAGCTTTTGAATATAGGTAGCATTGATTACAACGTTTGAAAATACTTCAATGGCCTCTTTTTTCAATAATTGTCCTTTAATAGCCTTAAGTCTAGGACTGTTGTAACCGTAAATCATAGGAATACGGCAAATCACATATTTTTGTGGTGGTAATCTTAAAAGTGCGTTCTCTATTTTTATTTTGAATCTCCCGTAAATACTTTCCGAAAAAGTTTTGTCGTATTCGTAACTGGGAAAATTTGTGAATCTGTCAAAAACATTGGCACTTGATAAAAAAATGAGACGACAATTACTTTTGTTAACATAATTCATCAATTGGTTATGAAGGTACAATTGACTATTTACATTTCCTCTTACACAGCTTATAATAAATTCTGGATGTAGTGAGTGTAAAAGGGTGTCTACCTCTTCTTGCTCCATATCAAACCAATGAAAATGCTGGTTAGATTCATAACCAGCATTTTCAGTTTTATATGTTGCGTGTACATTATAAAATGGAGCAAGTTCTTTATAGAGAGCATTTCCTATAAAACCACTACCTCCTAAAATCAGTATTCTTGAAATAATTCTTATTTTTTGTAGAATGGTAATTTAACAACTGTTGCAGGTATTAACTTTTTACGAACCTGGATGTGTATTTTGCTACCAGGCGTTGCAAAAACTGGCGGTACGTAACCCATTCCTATTCCTTTGCCTAAGGATGGTGACATGGTACCGCTAGTAACCATTCCCAAATCTTGTTGGTTACTATCTTTGATTTCATAACCACCACGTGGTATTGCCCTTTCATCCATTTCAAAGCCTACCAATTTGCGATCTACTCCTTTTTCTTTATGCTCCAATAGCTGTTCGTGGTTTACAAACTCTTTGGTATATTTAGTAACCCAACCTAGTCCTGCTTCATAAGGAGATGTCATTTCACTGATATCATTGCCGTATAAACAATAGCCCATTTCTAACCTTAGAGTATCTCGGGCTGCTAGACCAATAGGTTTAATATTAAAACTAGCACCAACTTCTAGTACCTTATTCCATATTTGTTTTACTTCCTTATTCTTACAGTAGATCTCAAATCCACCAGATCCTGTGTAACCCGTTGCGCTTATGATCACATGATCGATTCCTGCAAAATCTCCTATTTCAAAATGATAAAATTTGATAGCGCTCAAATCAACGCTGGATAAGGCTTGCATTGCTTCAACAGCTTTGGGACCTTGTATGGCTAGTAACGAATAGTCTTCACTTAAATCACGCATGGTTGCTCCCATGGTGTTGTATTTTGAAATATGATCCCAATCTTTTTGAATGTTTGAGGCATTAACGACGAGCATATATGTTTCGTCTTTAATTCGGTATACAATCATATCATCTACAATACCACCTGTCTCATTAGGTAAATAAGCATATTGTGCACGACCAACAGTTAATTTAGAAGCATCGTTTGATGACACTTTTTGCACCAATTCTAGTGCATTTGGACCTTCAATAAGAAATTCTCCCATGTGGGATACGTCAAAAACTCCTACGTGATCTCTCACAGTTTGATGTTCTATATTAACACCTTCATATTGTACAGGCATATTATAACCTGCAAATGGTACCATTTTGGCTCCTAATTCTATATGTGTATTGGTAAGTGCGGTATTTTTCATAAATCCATTATTCTGTAGAACAAATGTAAGAAGTCAACACTGTAATCAATGGTACTTTTTAAAGAATATTAACCCTATTTAAAAGCTGTTACAAAAAGCTTATTTTGCAATTCTAAATTATAAGGTTTTGAAAATATTAAGCGGCGAGCAATTAGCTCAGGCAGATGCTTCTACAATACAAAAACAGCAAATTTCAAGTATTGATTTAATGGAGCGTGTTGCCACTCTTGTCTTTGAACGTTTACATCAACGACTTAATGGAGCTCCTGTTCCTATTAAAGTATTTTGTGGAATAGGTAATAATGGTGGTGATGGTCTAGCAATCGCAAGACATCTCATCCAGCATGGATATCATGTAACCACTTATGTTACCAACTGCAGTAAAAAGCGCAGTAAGGATTTCCTTGTAAACTATGATAGAATTAAGGAGGTTACAAAAGACTGGCCTATTCTATTAAGTTGTAAAGATGATTTTCCAGAAATAGGTCAACAAGACATCGTGATAGATGCGATTTTTGGTACAGGAATAAATAGGCCCATTGATGGTTGGATGGCAGAATTTGTTGAGCACATTAATAATTCAAGAGCCTTTAAAGTAGCTGTTGATATGCCTAGCGGCTTGTTTGCAGATCAAGCGCAAAATGATGCGCCTGTTATTCGTGCCAATCATACTTTTACCTTTCAAACTCCTAAACTATCTTTTTTCCTTCCCGAAACAGGAAATTTAGTAGGTACTTATGAAGTGATTAATATTGGACTAGATCCGGAATATATGATGCAGGTACAGCCACTTGCAAATCTTGTAGACAAGGATCTAGCCCAGCGCATGTATAAAAATCGCAACCCTTTTTCTCATAAAGGAGATTACGGTCATGTGCTTGTTATGGCTGGTAGCGAAGGCAAAATGGGAGCGGCAGTTCTTGCTTCTGGGGCAGCAATAAATGCAGGTGCTGGAAAAGTTACGGCTCTTATTCCAGAAGACGGTAATACTATATTACAATGCTCGGTTCCAGAGGTAATGAGCATTTTAAGTTCTGGCGAATCTCACATAACTAATTTTGATCACGAATTACAGAATTATGTTTTATGTGTAGGTCCTGGTCTGGGATTAAAAGATGATACTTTCTCCGCTTTCGCGAAAGCGATATCTAAACAAGCATCACCGGTGGTTATTGATGCCGATGGAATCAATTTATTGTCAAGAGATCTAGATCTTTTAAAGAAAATTCCAGAAAACTCTATTCTCACGCCGCATGATGGAGAACTTAAAGGTTTAATAGGAGAGTGGAAAGGGAGCTATGATAAATTATCAAAAGCTCAAAAATTCTCTATGGAACATAAAGTCATTTTAGTCCTTAAAGGAGCATTCACTTTTACCGTTACACCACAAGGTATGTTTGTTAATGATTCTGGCAATCCAGGTATGGCAACAGCAGGCAGTGGTGATGTATTAAGCGGTGTAATAGCGGCATTTCTTGCACAAAAGTATGATCCAATTACTGCCACATTGTTTGGTGTTTATCTGCATGGAGCTAGTGGTGATCTAGCTGTTCAAACCTATGCACATGAAGGTCTTAAAGCTAGCATTATTAGCAATTTTATAGGACCAGCCATTCTTAACTTATTTAGACAACCACAGCAACAACCACCACAGCAGCAATAAATTATTTAATCAAAACTACAAAACTTAACATCTACCAAGACTTATGAAGCATACAATATCATCTGCTCATATTAATAAAAACAAACTATCCGAGATTGCTTTTCAAGTAACTGAATTAGAACTATCGGAAGATGCCAAGCAACGAATTTTAAAAGGTCGCAAGTACCTCGATGAAAAATATGGCGCCATGGAGGCGCCTACTGCATACGGTATCAATACTGGGTTTGGTTCCTTATGTGACACTCGCATTGAACTACAAGATATAGAGAAGTTACAGAAAAACTTAATCATATCACATGCTTGTGGTGCCGGCAAGCCTGTTCCTAAGGAGATTATAAGGATCATGCTTTTTTGTAAAATACAAAGTCTATCGTACGGCCATAGTGGAGTAAGTATAGAAGTTGTTGAAAGGTTGATTTTTTTCTTTAATAATGATTTATTACCCGTTATTTATGAACAAGGTTCATTAGGAGCTAGTGGTGATCTAGCGCCACTCGCGCACATGGCTTTACCGTTGCTAGGTTTAGGGGAAATATATATTGACAATGAAGTTAGAGATGCGAGCGCTTTGAAAAACGATTATGGTGTGGAGCCTTTGAACTTAAAGTCTAAAGAAGGTTTGGCCCTTATAAACGGTACTCAATTCATGCTTGCTTATGCTATTAATGGATTATTGAAGGCAGAACAGCTATGGAACTGGTCTCACATCACCGCTTCATTATCAATCGATGGGTTTAATTGTTCATTATCTCCATTTTTACCTCAAAGTCATCTAATTAGGCCACATGCTGGACAATTAGAAAGCGCTCAATTATTACTAGACTTACTAGATGGAAGTGAGATAGCACAGGATGCTAAGGATAATGTACAAGATCCATATAGTTTTAGATGCGTACCACAGGTACATGGTGCTAGCAAGGATACTTTAAACTTTGTTACTAAAACCATTGTTACAGAACTCAATTCAGTTACTGATAATCCTAATGTTTTTCCAGATTCAGATGAAGTGATTTCTGCTGGTAATTTCCATGGTCAACCACTTGCCTTAGCTTTGGATTATATGGCAATCGCTCTTAGTGAAATCGCAAACATAAGTGAGCGACGTACCTTTCAGTTAATGAGTGGTAAAAGAGGACTCTCTTCTTTTCTTGTGCACAACCCAGGCTTGAATAGTGGGATGATGATCATGCAGTATACTGCAGCCAGTATTGTAAGCAAAAATAAATCTCTAGCTAATCCTAGTTCTACTGATAGTATAGTATCCTCAAATGGGCAGGAAGACCATGTGAGCATGGGAGCAAATGCAGCAGTTAAATTATATGAACTTTTAGATAATTGTCAAACTGTTTTGGGAATTGAACTTATCGCTGGAGCAGAATCTCTTTCTTTTAGAAAAAAACAAACCTCTCCATTTCTGAAGAGGATAGTTAATTCTTTACGTGATTATGTGTCTCAACTCGATGAGGATCGTATCATGTATAGCGATATAAAAGCTGCTAGAATATTTCTTGAAGAAACTAAAATTGATTTTTAAACCAATTGATATTTGAGCTCTTTATTTCTTATAGAGTTTTCAATTTGTTTATTGGTCCATATAAGTGCATCCTCTGGGGTAATGAATGATTTAAGCTTTCCTGGCTTAAAAAATTTTGCTTCTAGAGCGATGCTACTCATTCCATAAATTCTATTTTCAACTATTGCCACACTACATAGATTGTCAAATTTTTTATTTTCTAAATGTATCATTGGGTCTACAGAATAGTTGTTCTCTCTTACACTTATATAACCTATAGGATGATGAACCCCATAATGATAAACGATATTATTTCTTAAAGTCTCGTTCAATTTTTTATCAAAGTGAACTCCTTCGTTGATTGTTCCAATTACAAGATCTGGGTAAAACTCAAAGCGGCCAAAATCTAAATCTACTGTTTTCATATTCCCTATTTTTAATTGATGGAGTAAATGTATTTTGATACCTAATCATTATTAATTTTGGAAAATCATTTAGCTTACTATTCGATTAAAAACATGTTTTTAGGATTTGAAGTTATTTGTTTTTAACAATTGTGCAATAAATAAAAAAAGGCCACTCTAAAAAAGAGTAGCCTTTTATAGCATATATTAAAAATAACTTATTCCGTCGTACTTGCTTTTTCAATATTAATGACAAGTTCATTGGTTTTTTCATCCAAGTCCATAGATATTGAATCTCCTTCTTGAAGTTGATTATTAACAATTTCCTCTGCAAGAGTATCTTCAATATGTTTTTGAATAGCTCTTTTCAAAGGCCTAGCACCATACTGTTTGTCAAAACCTTTATCGGCAATATAATCCTTTGCTTTCTCGCTTAGTTTTAATTCGTATCCTAAATCTTTGATACGTGCTAGTAATTTTTCTAGCTCGATATCAATAATTTTATGAATATCCTCTCTTTCTAAAGCGTTAAACACAATTACATCGTCAATTCTGTTTAAAAATTCAGGAGCAAATGTCTTTTTAAGGGCAGCTTGAATAACACTACGCGCATTCTCATCTGCAGCGCTCTTACGAGCTGCTGTACCAAATCCTACACCTGAACCAAAATCTTTAAGTTGTCTAGCACCTACATTACTTGTCATAATTATGATGGTGTTTCTAAAATCGATTTTGCGTCCTAAACTATCGGTAATGTAACCATCGTCAAGAACTTGCAATAACATATTAAAGACATCTGGGTGAGCTTTCTCAATTTCATCCAATAGAACCACGCTATATGGTTTTCTACGTACTTTTTCAGTGAGCTGTCCACCTTCTTCATAACCTACATATCCTGGAGGCGCACCTATAAGCCTGCTTATAGCAAATTTCTCCATGTATTCACTCATATCAATTCTGATTAATGAGTTTTCAGAATCAAATAGCTCTTTGGACAAAACTTTAGCAAGTTGTGTTTTACCTACACCAGTTTGCCCTAGGAATATAAAAGATCCAATTGGTTTATTAGGATCTTTTAAACCAGCTCGATTACGTTGAATAGCTTTTACTACCTGTTTTACAGCCTTTTCTTGCCCAATTACTGAACTACCTATAGTTTCATTAAGGTTGCTCAATTTCTTCATTTCTTGGGTAGCTATTCTGTTAACAGGAATACCTGTCATCATGCTTACAACTTCAGCCACGTTTTCTTCGGTAACTGTATCCTTATGATTTTTAGAAGCTTCTTCCCAGGCATCTTGAGCATCTTTAAGCTGTTGTTCTAGCTTTTTCTCATCGTCTCTTAATCGGGCAGCTTGCTCATACTTTTGTTTTTTAACAACATTAGTCTTCTCCTCGCGTACTTCTTCCAGCTTTTGTTCTATTTCGACAATTTGGTCTGGAACTTCGATATTTGTAATATGAATTCTTGAGCCTGCTTCATCTAAAGCGTCTATAGCCTTGTCTGGCAGAAACCTATCGGTCATATATCTATTGGTCAACGTTACACACGCTTCAATAGCCTCAGGCGTATACTCTACATTATGATGATCTTCATATTTCTCTTTAATATTGTTAAGAATAGCTATAGTTTCCTCAACGCTAGTTGGTTCTACCATCACTTTTTGAAAACGTCGTTCAAGAGCGCCATCCTTTTCAATACTATTACGATACTCATCAAGAGTTGTTGCACCTATACATTGTATCTCACCACGTGCTAGCGCTGGTTTAAACATGTTTGAAGCATCTAATGACCCAGCAGCACCACCAGCGCCGACTATGGTGTGAATTTCATCAATGAATAAAATAATATCATCATTTTTTTCAAGCTCATTCATTACCGCTTTCATACGTTCTTCAAATTGACCTCTGTATTTCGTACCAGCAACTAGGCTAGCAAGATCAAGAGTTATCACTCTTTTATCATATAAAATACGTGAAACTTTACGTTGAACGATTCTCAGGGCTAAACCTTCGGCTATAGCACTTTTACCAACTCCAGGTTCACCTATTAATAAAGGATTGTTCTTTTTACGTCTACTCAAAATTTGAGATACACGTTGTATTTCTTCCGTACGACCTACAACAGGATCAAGTTTGTCGTCTTCTGCTAGTTTGGTTAAATCACGTCCAAAATTATCTAGAACAGGTGTCTTACTTTTCTTGCTACCTTTTTTATCGGCATTTCCTGAGAATAAGTTTTCTCCATCATCCTTACCTGCTTCATTAGAATCATCATCGCTAAAACTTTGTGCGAGTGGTTCATCAGTGTAATTATCATCTTCAGACAATAAGGTTTTAAACTCCTCTTTTACACCATCGTAATCTACTTGCATTTTGTTGAGCAATTTAGTCGTAGGATCGTTTTCATTGCGTAAAATGCACAATAGTAAGTGTGCAGTATTAATAGAGGAACTTTGAAACAGCTTTGCTTCTAAAAAGGTTGTTTTAAGTGCTCTTTCTGCCTGTCTAGTGAGGTGCAAATTCTTTTTTTCATTTGCTTTCAATTCCGAACTAGGATTTGCCGGACTCAATATTTCTACTTTTCTACGTAGTAAATCTAAATCGACACTTAAATTTCCTAAAATTTGAATGGCCTTTCCATCTCCATCTCTCAAAAGACCTAACATAAGATGTTCAGTGCCTATAAAATCGTGACCTAACCTTAACGCCTCTTCTTTGCTATAGGCTATCACGTCTTTGACTCTCGGTGAAAAATTATCATCCATATAACTTGCTTCTTTGGCTAAATTTAATGAATTAAATCGTTCAAAAGCCGTACCGTTTTATAAATTACGGTTAATATAAAGTTTAAGTGGTTGGGTTCGCTTTCGCGAAAGCGTAATAAAACACCTGATTTGAAACTATTTAAACGCAAGTAGTCTAACTTTAAAACATGATTTTAGGCATCGTTAATCTAAGTTAAAACTTATAAACAGGATTTCTTAAAATGTGTTAATAAAAAACAGGATAAAGTAGGCCTAAACCCTTATAAATACTAGCTGTTTGCTTATCTTGCTTGTTCATAATTTAAAACACTGATAATTCATGGCAGATGGAGAAAAGTTGATCCCGATTAATATCGAGGATGAAATGAAGTCAGCATACATCGATTACTCGATGTCGGTCATAGTGTCACGTGCACTGCCAGATGTGCGCGATGGGCTAAAACCAGTTCACCGTAGGGTTCTTTATGGAATGTACGAGCTAGGTGTACTATCTAATAGAGCTTACAAAAAAAGTGCAAGAATTGTAGGAGAGGTACTTGGAAAGTACCATCCTCATGGAGATACATCGGTATACGATACAATGGTACGTATGGCGCAAGAATGGTCATTGAGGTATATGATGGTTGATGGTCAGGGTAACTTTGGTAGTGTAGATGGAGATCCACCTGCAGCCATGCGTTATACTGAAGCCAGAATGCGTAAAATAAGTGAGGAAATGCTCGCTGATATCGATAAGGAAACTGTAGATACTCAACTTAATTTTGATGATACGTTAAGCGAGCCTACTGTTCTTCCTACAAAAATACCTAACCTGCTCGTAAATGGAGCTAGCGGTATTGCAGTAGGTATGGCTACTAATATGCCACCTCATAACTTATCTGAAGTGGTAGATGGTACAATCGCCTACATTGAAGATAACGATATTACAGTGGATGAACTCATAAACCATGTAAAAGCACCAGATTTTCCAACAGGTGGAATTATTTACGGTTATGATGGAGTAAAAGAAGCCATGCATACTGGGCGAGGTCGCGTTAAAATAAGAGGTAGAGCACGTATTGAAGAGGTAAAAGGACGTGAATGTATTATCGTTGATGAGCTGCCATATCAGGTAAATAAAGCTGATATGATTAAGAAAACAGCCGATCTTATCAACGAGAAAAAACTTGAAGGAATCTCTTCTATAAGAGACGAATCCGACCGTAAAGGTATGCGTATCGTATATGTTCTTAAAAGGGATGCTATACCTAATATCGTAATTAATAAATTGTATAAGCATACTGCTTTACAATCAAGTTTTAGTGTGAATAACATTGCTCTTGTAAACGGTAGACCGCAATTACTTAATGTAAAAGAGATGATCCATTATTTTGTGGAGCACAGACATGAGGTAGTAACTCGTAGAACAACGTTTGAATTGCGTAAAGCTGAAGAACGAGCACATATCCTTGAAGGATTAATTATTGCTAGTGATAATATCGATGAGGTTATTGCACTTATACGTTCCAGTAAAAATGGAGAAGAAGCACGAGAAAAGCTAATTAAGCGTTTTGAACTTTCTGAAATTCAGGCTAGAGCTATCGTTGAAATGCGATTAAGACAGCTTACAGGACTAGAACAAGATAAATTACGATCAGAGTATAACGACCTTTTAGAAACCATCGCAGACCTTAAAGATATTCTTGCTAAAAAAGAGCGTAGAATGGCTATTATTAAGGAAGAACTTCTCGAGGTTAAAGAGAAATTTGGTGATGAGCGCCGATCAAAAATCGAGTATGCTGGTGGTGATTTGAGCATCGAAGATATGATACCAGATGAGCAAGTTGTAATTACAATTTCACATGCAGGTTACATTAAGCGTACTAGTTTGAATGAATATAAAATTCAGAATAGAGGTGGAGTAGGACAGAAGGCAAGTACAACGCGTGATGCAGATTTCCTGGAAGATATTTTTATAGGAACAAATCATCAATACATGCTTTTCTTTACTGAAAAAGGTAAGTGTTTCTGGATGAGAGTCTATGAAATACCAGAAGGTAGTCGTACTTCCAAAGGTAGAGCTATACAGAATCTAATTAATATTGAGCAAGACGATAAGGTTAAGGCAGTAATTTGTACTCAAGATCTTAAAGACGAAGACTATATTAATAGTCATTATGTGATAATGGCTACTAAAAAAGGTCAGGTTAAGAAAACTTCTTTAGAACAGTACTCAAGACCTCGTTCAAATGGTATTAATGCAATTACTATTAAGGATGGGGATACCTTGTTAGAAGCAAAACTAACGACTGGAGATAGCCATGTAATGTTAGGATTGAAGAGCGGTAAAGCAATTAGATTTGATGAATCAAAAACTAGGCCTATGGGTCGTAGTGCGAGTGGAGTTAGAGGAATAAGACTTGCGCACGACGATGATGAGGTTATAGGAATGGTATCTGTAAATGATATGGATTCTAATATTCTTGTCGTTTCTGAAAAAGGATACGGTAAAAGGTCAAGCCTAGAAGATTATCGAGAAACTAATCGTGGAGGAAAAGGTGTAAAAACAATCTCTGTTACTGAAAAAACAGGAAGTTTAGTGGCTCTTAAAAATGTAACTGACTCTGATGATTTAATGATTATCAATAAGTCTGGTGTTGCGATTAGAATCAATGTCTCTGACCTAAGAGTTATGGGAAGAGCAACACAAGGAGTAAGGCTTATAAACTTAAAAGGTAACGATTCGATTGCTGCAGTTGCAAAAGTTGTTAAAGATGAAAACGACGACGATAGCCTTGAGGCAACGGAAAACGATGGCACAACTGTTGTTACCGATGATAGCGAAGAATAACAAAAATTTTAAAATGAAAAAAATAGTAACTATTATGTTTCTTTTTTGTGCAGTAATTGCCACTGCACAAAAGAAGCAATTCAAAAAAATAGCAAAGGCAGTAGATAGAAATGACATCGCAACTGCAATGGAAATTTTCAATACTCTAAATGAAAATGAAATAGAAGCTGATTATAAAGATGAATATGCATTTTACAATGCATTCACTCTTTTTACAAATGCACCTGACGATGTTGATCAGCTATTATTAGCTATGGATGAATTGAAAAAAGCTGAAGAGTTAGGATTTGATGATGAGGTTAAATTTAGTTTTGTTGAAAGTTTAGGAAGACAATTGCTAGTTAAAAATGCAAGTAAATTAGCAAATTCAAATCCGCAAAAAGCTCTTTCAATAGTTAAAAAACTAGCTTCCTTTTATCCAGATGATCATTCAATGAAATTTAATGCTGCTAATTTAGCGTACTCCACTGGAGAATTTGATGAGGCTTTATTTTACTATGAAGAATTGTTTAATAATGGTTTCTCAGGAGAGCAAGATATTTTTAAAGCTACTAGGGTAAAGGATGGGAAAGAGGAGATATTTCCTAATAAAGTCTTAGTAGAAGCTGCTATTGCTAAGGGAGAATACAAAAATTTAATAGTTGAGAAATCACCTTCTAATAGAGGAGTAATAGTTAGTAATTTAATCTGGCTTTACAAAAACTCTGGTCAAGATGCCAAAGCAAAAGAGGTTTTTGTAAATGCGTTTGATAGATATCCAAATGATGAATCTTTGAAAATAAACAAGGCAGATATGTATTTAACCTTGGGTATGATGGATGAATATAAAAAAGCTACTAAGGCGCTTGTAGATGAAGTTTCGGACCCAAAAGTTTTTGATAATCTTGGATTAGCCGCCGTTCAAAATAAAAATTATGATGAAGCTATTAAATATTTTAATTTAAGTTTATCTAAGAACCCTGATAATTTTGTTACCTTATATAATTTAGGCGCTATATATTTAGAAAAAGGAAACTTGGATTCTACTTCGTATGATGATCAAGAAAAGTTATACAAAAGCGCAATCGATGTTTTTGAAAAAGCTTTAAAAATCAAGCCGGAAAACGCAAACGTAAAAGGTACTTTATTAAGCTTATACGGAGCACTTGAAATGCAAGATAAAATCGATGCTCTTCAAGGAAAATAAAAAGTTTAAATTTCACGCTTTCGCGAAAGCTTAAAATAAAGATTATTAAAAAAGCCTCTCAATATTATGAGAGGCTTTTTTAATTAGATAATTTTTTTGATTACCCTTAACTTGTGAGTATGCGAATTACTTTCTACATTGAAAATACCACTTTGATCTAAGCGATCTATTCTTATCTTGCCGTGGGCATGGATAATGTAATTATCTTGCATAACGACTCCTACATGAGTGATTAAGCCTTCTTTATTATCAAAAAAGGCCAAATCACCTGGTTCTGATTCCTCTATAAAGCTTAAAGCTTCGCCAATATTTGCTTGCTGTGAAGCGTCTCTAGGAATGGAATGCCCGTTCAATCTATATACTAATTGTGTAAATCCGCTGCAATCGATACCCAATGGATTACGTCCACCCCATAAATATGATGTATTTAAAAAGAGTAAAGAGTTTTCGACTATTTTAGATTTTTCAATTTCTGCAAAATCACGATATTCTCCATTAAACGTGTCTCCTAAAAAAGCAGAAGAGCTTATTTGCGCACCAATACATATTGTAGATAACGATCCATCTTCATGTGTTACATGAGAAATTAAATCAGTACAATATGATTTGGGAAGTTGATGAATGCTATGATAGTCTTCTGACTCAATTTCCCTCAATTGTTTATTATCTATCCAACCTTCATATTTATCATGTGCAAGTCGTATCCTAGACCAACTTTTTCTTGGTTCGATAATTTTGAATATTTCCCCATATAGTACCTGAGATACTAGCTCACTTTTGTCACTAGCTTCAGCTCTTAACGGAGCAATTGAAATTGGGCAAATACCGTATCTCATGTATTATAACATTTCTATAACCATAGCGCTTGCACCACCGCCGCCGTTGCAAATAGCAGCAGCTCCTAATTTTCCGCTTTCTTGTTTAAGCACACTTAATAATGTAGTTACTATACGAGCACCGCTACAGCCTAATGGATGCCCTAGTGAAACCGCACCACCATACACATTAACGTTCTTATCATTAAGTCCCAATAGCTTCATATTTGCTAATCCAACAACTGAAAAAGCCTCATTGAATTCAAAATAATCTATTTCATCTTGAGAAACACCTGCTTTACTTAAAGCTTTGGGTAAAGCTTTTGCAGGAGCAACTGTAAAATGCTCAGGACTCAGTGCTGCATCTGCATATCCTTTTACGTAAGCAATTGGACTAAGACCTAATTCTTTAGCTTTATCTTCACTCATCAAAAGTAACGCGGCAGCACCATCGTTGATCGTAGAGGCGTTTGCCGCTGTCACTGTACCATCCTTAGTAAATGCAGGGCGTAATGAAGGTATTTTATCCATTTTGACATTAGAGTATTCCTCATCTCTATCAACTACCAAATCATCACCACGGCGCTGTGGGACATGAACTGGAACTACTTCATCACTAAACTTTCCATTTGACCAAGCTTCACTAGATCTGTTATAAGATTGAATTGCAAATTTGTCTTGATCTTCTCTTGTAAAACTATGGTCGATAGCACACTGGTCAGCACATACTCCCATAGCATTTTTATCATAGGCATCAATTAATCCATCTCGCTGCATTCCATCGACTAGAGTGCTAGGGCCAAACTTTGTAGCATTTCGTAAGTGTGTATAATGTGGTATTTGACTCATGTTTTCCATTCCACCTGCAATGACAATATCAGCGTCTCCACAAGCTATTGATTGTGCTGCCATCATTATAGATTTCATTCCACTCGCACAAACTTTATTTACAGTAGTACAAGGAGTGTTTTTTGATATACCTGCTCCTAGAGCTGCTTGTCTAGCAGGTGCTTGACCCGTATTTGCTTGAACAACGTGACCCATAAAAACTTCTTGAACGAGGTTTGGATCAATCCCAGATTTATCTATTGCTCCTTTGATTGCTATGCTACCTAATTGTGTTGCAGGGATGGTTGATAACTTTCCCATAAAGCTACCAATAGGTGTTCTTGCGTAGGATACAATTACTACTTTATTCATGATGTTTATCTTTACCTGCGAAAATACATAAAAACACTGCTTTTTAAAATTGTAAAGTGGTTAATTCAACCTTAAAGTAAAGGATGTCGTTTATAAAAAAATATTTTAAAATTGAACATTTGGCTTTATTTGTCATTTTGTTTCTGTCTTCGGTTTTAATTGTTCTATTAACTCCGGAAAGTAATAGATTTTCATTGCGATATCAAAACGGTGAACCTTGGTCACAGGATGTTTTATACGCGCCTTTTGATTTCCCTGTTTACAAAACGAATGAGGAATTAATTTCAGAAAAAAAACAAGCAATAGAAAGTCAATTTCCGATATATACTTTTAAGAAAGTATCACTTGAAAATAAAAATCTTATTCTTGCGAATAGTGAAAAAGTTATTAGTGAAAATCTGAATAATGATATAAATGAAATAATACTTAACTCTTACGAAACAGGTGTTATTTCTGATACCTTGATCAATCGAACTATCATATTAGTTAAGAATGGTGAGGAAAGTATTATTAATACGGATAAACTTATTAGAAGAACTGAACTAAAAAAGAAAATAAGAAATTTACTTCCTGATTCATTATTTAATGTTTTTAATGTCCCTGAAGAAAATATTTTCTTTGATAAGGAAGAAACGAATAAGAGGATTAATACTGCTATTTCAGATATTTTACCTATTGACTATTGGGTGAAACAAAATAGTAGAATAATAGCTAAAGGTGAAATAGTTCAAGGTGAAAAGTTGAAAGTGCTAGATTCCTTAAATCGAAATTATGTAAAGAATTCAGACGTCAAAGATCGACTGATTAGTAAAATTAGTAAAGGAGCAATACTTTATGTTCTATTACTAGCGTTTTATCTGTATATCAAAAAATTTAATGGAGCACTTTTATTGATTAATAAGAATATTATTTTCATTTTATTCAATACATTATTGTTCATTTGTTTAGGAATATTTTTCTCGTATAGTTATCCTGATTATATATTAATTGTACCTTTTGTAATTTATTCTTTGATTCTTCAATCATTTTTTTCTACAAGATTGGCTTTATTTTGTAGTGTCTTAGTAACACTTGTCATAAGCCTTAATGTTTTAAATCCCCTTATTTTTATAACACAACAAATATTGATTTCAATTGTAGCCTTAACCTCAAATGCAAAAATTTATAATCGAGCTAATTTATTTGTAGTAGTTGTTAAAATTCTAATTGTATCTACAATTATTTGGATTTCATTTTCATTATTTAGTGATGCGGATTTCACTATTAAATGGGAAAAATTAGGGCAGATAGTAATCAGTAGTATTCTCGTCCTAATGATTTATCCTCTCATATATGCTTATGAAAAAGTTTTTAATATGACGAGTGATATTTCATTACTTGAATTAGGAGATACCAATGCTCCATTGTTAAAAAGATTATCCAACGAAGCGCCAGGAACCTTTCATCATTCTTTGAATGTAGCTAATATAGCAGAATATCTTGCAAGTGAAATCGGAGCAAATTCGATGTTGGTTAGAGTCGGTGCTTTATATCACGATATAGGAAAAATTAGCAATCCGACTCTTTTCATCGAAAATCAAACTAATGGAATTAATCCTCATGATGATCTAGCACCCAAAGAAAGTGCAAGGATAATAATAAACCATATATTACTAGGAGTAGAGTTAGCTAAGGAGTACAATATTCCTGATAGAATAATTGACTTTATAAGAACCCATCATGGAGATTCTCTTGTCAAATATTTTTATCATAAAAATAAAGAGCTCGATCCAAACACAGTTAAAGAGAATTTTAGCTATCCCGGCCCTAAACCATTCAGTAAAGAAACAGCATTATTAATGATAAGTGATAGTATAGAAGCAGCTTCAAAGAGTGTACAACAACCGACTGCACAAAAATTTGATAGACTAGTGGAAACTGTTATAGATGGACATTTAAATAGTGGTCAGTTTGATAATTCTGATTTAACTTTAAAAGAAATTAAAAAGGTCAAACTATTGATAAAAAAGAAGTTAAACAGTATTTATCATGTTAGAATTGAATATCCCGAATAAAAAACGTAAAAATGTTTTGTGAAAACTAATTCTTTGACGTAGATTTGCAACCGCTTTGAGAAATTGAAGTAAGTTCTTAAATTTTTGGAGAGGTGCCAGAGTGGTAATGGAGCAGATTGCTAATCTGTCAACGCGCAAGCGTTGCCCGGGTTCGAGTCCCGGTCTCTCCGCAGCATTCTCCAATGTTTTTCGGGGTGTAGCGTAGCCCGGTCATCGCGCCTGCTTTGGGAGCAGGAGGTCGCAGGTTCGAATCCTGCCACCCCGACTTAAAGCCTTATCATTATTTGATAAGGCTTTTTTATTTGTCTTATTTAAATTCTTTTAATTACTAATCTCAATAATTCAACTATGCATTTTGTAAATTGCATATGAACTATTGTGCCCATGAAAACTGAATTACACGATTTACGTAAAAACTATCAAAAAAGTGAATTGATAGAATCAGATGTTCCTAATAATCCTTTTTTGTTATTTAAGGATTGGTTTGAAATGGCTAAAGAACATCCAAAAATTGAAGAAGCAAACGCTATGTCTATTGCGACATTAGGTAGTGATGGTTTTCCAAAAAATAGAATTGTATTACTCAAAGAAATTCTTGATAATGGATTTGTTTTTTACACAAACTATGAAAGCGAAAAATCAAAAGCTATTGGAAATTATCAAAAAGGATGTTTACATTTTTTTTGGCCTGCTTTAGAAAAACAAATTATTATAAAGGTTACTATTTCAAAGGTATCTAAAGAACATTCTGAGAATTATTTTAAAAAGAGACCTAGAGAAAGTCAGTTAGGTGCTTGGGCTAGTGAACAAAGTTCACAGATAGCATCTAGGGAACAGCTGGAATCCAAACTCAAGACTGTTAGAGAAAGATTTGAAAACACTTCAAAAATTCCAATGCCTGAATTTTGGGGAGGTTTTATTTGTAAACCATATAGTTTTGAATTTTGGCAGGGAAGGCCAAATAGATTGCACGATAGACTACTTTTTGAACAGGTAAATTCAATTTGGGAAATGAAAAGACTACAACCTTAATGAAAAAATTAACGCTCATCAGGCACGGTAAATCTACTTGGGAATATCAAGTAAGAGATCACGACAGGGTTCTTAAAGAACGTGGTATACAAGATGCACATTTGATAGGTAGCTATTTGAAAAAAAATTCATTTAATTCAGATATTTACATGTCAAGTAGTGCAGCACGTGCACTACAAACTGCAACTCTCGTTTGCGAGTACCTTGATTATAATTTAAAATCTCTTTCAATTAATAGGAGTTTATATACTTTTAGCAAGGAAGAATTAGAATCAGTTGTTCTTAATGCAAATGACGACCTTGATCATATTACAATATTCTCTCATAATCATGGAATTACTGAATTTGTAAATCACTTTGGAGATATTTACTTTGATAATGTTCCTACTACGGGCTGTGTAACTCTTGAATTTTCAATTAATTCATGGAAAGACTTGAATCCTGGTAAAACGATTTCACATATTTTCCCAAAACAACTTCGTTAATGAATACTTACTACAATCGTGAATTAAGTTGGTTAAAATTCAATGAAAGAGTACTCCAAGAGGCAGAAGACCAATCGGTACCTTTAATTGAAAGACTTAGGTTTTTAGGGATTTTTTCCAATAATTTAGATGAGTTTTTTAGGGTCCGATATGCCACCATTCAAAGAATATATAAGGCAGGAAAAAATGCAACTAAATCATTAGGAGGAATATCAGCCGGAGATTTATTAGAAGAGATTAATAAAGAGGTTATATCAATCCAGGCGAGAAGTTTTACCGTTTTAGAACAGCTGGAAAACGAATTAAAGCAAAAAAATGTATTAATTGTAGATGAAAAGGAATTGCCAAAACAACATGAAGGCTTTATAAGAAGTTTTTACAATGAAAAAATAAGTACCGCAATTTCAACCATTGTTCTTAAACCGAATCAGCCGCTACCTAGTTTGAGAGATGGTTTGGGATATCTAGCAGTAAGAATGGTTTTAAAAAATGAAACAACGCAGTATGCCATTATTGAGATACCAAAATACTTAAATCGATTTGTAGTTCTTCCTAGGTTAGAAAATGATGATAATCAATATGTAATTTTATTGGATGATGTAATTAGACATCGACTACATTATACATTTGATATGTTTGATTACAAATATATCGAAGCTCATATGATCAAAGTTACTCTTGATGCAGAGCTGGAAATGGATATTGACCTAAAACAAAGCCTTTTAGAGAAAATAAGACGTAGTGTAAAGGATAGAAAAGATGGTGATATAGTACGATTTGTGTATGACAAGGAAATAAATAATAAAACTTTAGAATTTCTTCTAAATAAATTACATCTTGACGACGTAGATTCCATAATTCCTGGTGGTAGGTATCATAACCGTAGGGATTATTTAAAATTCCCAAGTCTAGGTAGAACGGATTTATTGTACGAACAGAAATCGCCATTACCGGTATTGGACATACCAGCAAGAGGTTCCATTTTTAAGATAATTCAAGAAAAAGACATCTTACAATACACGCCTTATCATACGTTTTCCAATACAATTAGGTTTCTACGAGAGGCTGCACTAGATCCATACGTTACTACCATTAAAATAACTATTTATCGACTTGCAGAAATATCACAGGTAGCCTTTGCATTGATAAATGCCGCTAAGAATGGAAAACAAGTCACAGTATCGATAGAGTTACAAGCGCGATTTGATGAACAGGCAAATATCAATTATGCGGAACTCATGCAAGAGGAAGGAGTTAAACTCATATTTGGAGTTCCTGGGCTTAAAGTACATTGTAAGGCATGTGTAGTAAACAAGGTGATTAAAGGTAAAAACACTAGACTTGGATTCATTTCAACGGGAAATTTTAATGAAGCAACCGCTAGGATTTATACCGATTACACCATTTTTACATCTAACAAGAAAGTTCTCAAAGAGGTAGAACGAGTTTTTGACTTTTTTGAAGTTAATTATAAATTACATAGATATAAACATTTACTTGTTGCACCACATTATTTAAGAAACGGTATTGAACGATTGATTCGTAAAGAGATCGCTTTCGCGAAAGCGGGAAAAAAAGCCTTCATAAGGTGTAAATTAAATTCGATATCCGATTTCAAGATGATTGATTTATTGTACCAGGCGTCAAATGCAGGTGTTGAAATAGAATTAATTGTACGTGGTATTTGTTGCCTGATACCAGGAGTTCCTGGAATGAGTGAAAATATCACAGTCAAAAGTATTGTAGATAGATATTTAGAGCATCCTAGAGCCTACTACTTTCACAATGATGGGAATGATCTATTGTATATCTCAAGTGCAGATTTCATGACTAGAAATCTAGACCATAGAGTAGAGATAGCTTGTCCCATTTATGATAACGAAGTGAAAAGACAAATATTAGAAACTTTAGAGATTTGTTGGAATGACAACGTAAAAGCTAGACTGATCGATGAGAATCAAAATAATAATTATGTAAAACTTTTAGAAGACAAATCTGTAAGATCTCAATACGAAACCTATACTTATCTTAAGAATCAATAATGAGTTTTAAATCTGTTAAATATGGTGCCATTGACATAGGTTCTAACGCAATTAGACTGCTTATCGCAACAGCAAATACTATGACAGGAAATCCACCAAACTTTAAAAAAATTAGTTTGGTAAGGGTACCTATTAGATTAGGTCAAGATGTATTTACTACTGGTGAAATAAGTGAAGTAAATTTCAATCGTATGGTAGACGCCATGAAGGCATACAAACTGCTCATGCAAGTGCATAAGGTTGAAAAGTATAAAGCCTATGCAACGAGTGCCATGAGAGGTGCCCAAAATGGCCAAGAAATCGCAGATTATATTAAAGAGAATTGCGGTATTAAGATCGAAATTATTGATGGATCCCATGAAGCGGCTATAATTGCAATGACCGATTTACATAATGTGATAGACGAAAGAAAGGTTTATTTATATGTCGATGTAGGTGGTGGTAGTACGGAATTTACTCTTTTCGCTTATGGGAAAGAGGTCGTTTCTCGTTCCTTCCAAATAGGTACTGTTAGACTACTTAATGATATGGTAAATAACTCTCTTTGGGCAGAGGCAGAGAATTGGGTAAAAGAAGTTTGTAAGCCATATTCCAAAATTGAATTAATAGGTTCTGGTGGTAATATTAATAACATATTTAAAAGTAGCGGTAAATCTCAAGGAAAACCACTTTCTTACTTTTATCTAGCTAGTTACTATGAAAAGTTACAATCGTATACTTATGAAGAACGTATCTACAGTTTGAATATGAATCAAGATCGTGCAGATGTTATCATACCTGCTTGTAGAATTTATCTAAGAGCAATGAAATGGAGTATGGCCAAAAATATTTATGTACCGAAGATTGGATTGTCCGATGGTATCATAAAATCGATATATAATGCAGATAATCGGATATAATTCTTGGCAACAATATATTTAAGCAGCATTAAACTATTAAACAGTACTTTTGAATTAAATAATTAGAACACATGAAAAATATTATTTTATCCTTATTTGTGATTTTTATTTCTCTGAATGCCTATTCTCAGGTAAACGGTGAAGCTCAGTATGGATTTAGGTTAGGTCTTAATTACTCAAATTTATCGGGTGATATTGAGGATGCCGATTCTAGATTAGGGTTACATGCAAATTTCTTTGCTGTTGTACCATTAAGTGATTCCTTTAGTTTACAGCCTGAAATTGGACTTTCTGCAATAGGTGTTAATGAAGAAGAGCTGCGATTAGAAAACGGAGATAATGTTCAATTTAAAACAAATTGGTTACAAGTAGGTGTTCTTGCCAAAGTAGATTTAGGAGAAAAAATTTATCTATTGTTAGGACCACAAGCAGGAGTAAACGTTACTGAACGTGATAATAATGATTATTATAACTGGGATATTGCTGGTGTAGGTGGAATAGGGTACAACCTAGATGAAAATTGGACTTTGGACTTGAGATATAGTTATGGATTCGCTAACATTTTTGATAGGGAATTTGGTGAAATAGCTGAAGCGAATAACAGATACTTTCAATTAGGTATAGCTTACAAGTTATAAAATCAGTTGTCCTATGATATCAAAAAAGCAGCCGTAGAGCTGCTTTTTTTTTATTTAAAATCGAGATCAAATGTTTTTCTTAGTAATTCTAGCGCGGGATTTTTCTCAGACAATTTTTGATACTTTTCTTGCTCTGTAAAAACATATTTTTTGGTTACCTGCTCATCTACTATGATATCAAAATAAATATTGTAATTGTTTAACTCCCTTTTCAAATGTTCCAAAACCGTACCTTGATTTTTTTCAAGATCCTCTTTCATTGATTTGTTGGGAAATTTTAGGCGTATACCTGATTTTTCTATCAATTCAGGATCATCTGCATTGAGAATACTAGCTAAAATACGCTGGCCTTTATTCTCTAAATAATCCACGTATTTATTCCATACTAGATTTAACTCCTCTTGACTAAAGGGTTTTGTAGGTAATTCATCATGTTTAATTACTTTTTGAGCAGCTTTGGCGACGTGCTCATTTTTCACCTTTATAGCTTTGATAGAACTACTACTTACAGTTTCTTTAGTTTTAGAAGACAATCTTTCTCTAGCAGCTTTTAATTGAGCTTCACGATCATTGGTATCCACAAAGTTTTGGGAATTCAAATGAGGTGTCTTCTTTGGTACAGGACTGGTTGATTCTATAGGCTTTTCAGAATTCCTGTAAGTTGATGGCTCTTCAGATATTACTTTTGAAGGTGCTGCTTTCGTAACGTGAGCTGTTTCCTGTTTTTGTTCCTCAGTAGGTTTTACATCATCTATTAGGATTTCTGTAAACTTTTCAGGACCTACTATGTAGCTATTGGAGTTTTTTTTTTCTCCATCCTGAAGGATAGAGGCTAGTTTCATTATAGCTAGTTCGACATGTAATCGTTGATTTCTACTAGCACGGTAGTTAAAATCGGCGTTGTTTGCTATTTCTATAGCCTCACGCAGGAAACCTAAATCTGTATGAGAAGACTGACTTTTATATTTTGCTTTAGTTTTTTCACCTAATTCCAAAAGCTGGATAGTGCGCTCATCTTTACAAACCATGAGGTCCCTAAAATGACTTGCAAGACCACTTATGAAATGATGACCATCAAAACCTTTAGCTAGTATTTCATCATAAGTAACTAGAAGATTAGGGATGTCGCCATCTAGAATCAAATCGGTTACCTTGAAATACGTATCACGATCTAAAACATTTAAATTTTCTGTTACAGCTTGTACAGTAAGATCTTTACCAGAAAAGCTTACCACTCTATCAAAAATTGACAAGGAATCACGCAGTGCACCATCTGCTTTTTGAGCAATTATTTGCAACGCTTCTTCCTCAGCACTTATTCCTTCTTGTTGCGCTATTCTTTTAAGGTGATCTCTCATAGCACCTACCGTAATCCTTTTAAAATCAAATATTTGACATCTAGATAATATGGTAGGGATGATTTTGTGTTTTTCGGTAGTGGCTAAAATAAAAATAGCATGAGATGGTGGTTCCTCAAGGGTTTTTAAGAACGCATTGAAGGCAGCATTTGATAGCATGTGAACCTCATCGATGATATATACTTTATATTTTCCCACTTGTGGAGGGATACGTACTTGATCGACAATACTACGTATGTGCTCTACACCGTTGTTTGAGGCAGCATCTAATTCAAAAATATTGAAAGCAAAGTCCTCATCGGGACTGTAATCTCCACTTTCTTGATTTATTTTTTTGGCAAGAATTCTGGCACAGGTAGTTTTTCCTACACCTCTAGGTCCTGTAAATAGTAACGCCTGCGCTAGATGATTGCTTTTTATAGCATTCTCTAGAGTTTGAGTAATTGCCCTTTGACCAACAACATCTTCAAAGGTTTCGGGTCTGTATTTACGTGCGCTTACTATAAACGGTTCCATAGGTCAAAGATATACGTAGAACATTATTTTGCCGTTTATTTTGAGTTTGTTTTTTATTGATTTATCAACAAAAAAATAGGTAATTTTGCTGCGCAGGTCGCCTTATCGTTCCAGTATTTACAGGAAAGGAAAGTCCGGACACCACAGGATAGCATAACGGTTAATGGCCGTCGTTGTTGTTATGCTTTCGCGAAAGCGTAATCGTAATAGCAATAGGACTAGTGCAACAGAAAGTATGTACAGATAATGCTGTAGTGAAACCAGGTAAACTCTATGCGGTGCAATGTCATGTAGGTCAGAGTTTGAGCGTTATCCGCGCGATTTTGATGGGTAGGCAGATAGAGGTAAGTAGTAATACTTATCCCAGATAAATGATAAGGGTCTCAATAATGAGATACAGAATCCGGCTTATAGACCTGCTTTTTTATTCTTCTTCATCTTCATGATAAAAGAAACTAAAAACTGTGCCGCCGTATCGACGACTATCTTTAAAGTATGAATGAGTACTTAAATCTGAGTGTTTTGAATGCTCTACTATAAGCATTCCATCAGTATCTAATAATTCTTGCTGAAAGATTAATTCTGGTACTTTAAGAAATTCCTCATCACTGAAACCGTAAGGAGGATCTGCAAAAATGAGATCGTACTTACCTTTATGTTTGCTTAAAAAACTGAACACATCGGCCTTTACAACGTCAATATTTAAGTCGAGATCGGTTGCAGTTTTTTTGATAAAACTGGTACATGCAGCATGTTTATCAACTGCTAGTGAACTACTTGCTCCACGACTACAAAATTCATAACTCATATTTCCACTACCTGCGAATAGCTCTAATACTCTGGCATCATGTATTTCAATCTGATGTCTTAAAATATTAAATAGAGCTTCCTTAGCCATATCTGTCGTAGGACGAACAGGTAGATTTTTTGGAGCTTGTATTCTTCTTCCCTTATGTATTCCAGAAATTATGCGCATATTAATTCTTTGAGATAATTGATGTTTTCATTTTTTTCCACATGTCGTATATATTTATACAGTACATCAAATAATTCTTCATCAATTTTTTCACCTTTTACGGTTACTACTGTGGTTTCTACATCGCAATTAAACTGTTGTAACGAAAATACGGTATAGTATAGTAAATCTTCTTTGGACTCATAAGGGTAGCTGTTATGAGCAACTAATTTATCGTCTTTATAAACACTTAAGTAAAAATGATTAGGAAGAAGGTTTAAATAAGCATGGTTTTGCCTTTCAATGTTTTCTTCTTTTTTCAATATTTGAGTACTTAAGTGGTAGTAGTTAAGATCGCCGTGTTTTTCAAAAAAGAAGTTATTCAAGTTGCTATATGCAATATAAACAGTAGTTAGTTCTTTGAGATTATCATGACTGATTACATCAGTTTCTAATAATTGAGTTGTGTATTTAAGGTAGTCTGCACTATTTGACGGATCAAAGTAGGCATTGGGAACACAGGTGAAAATAGGGTGGTGGTAATAGATATTTACTTTGGAAAAAGATTTGTTTACAAAATCTTCTTCGTTATAAATCAATTCTATCTCTTGAAAAAGTTCTATAGGATTGTTGGAGTATTTAAAGCTCTTATCGTAACTGTTTTCTACGCGATTACCTATATGAGTAAAAAAAGAAAGTCCATTCTGATGAATCAGAACGGACAACTCTTTTAAAATATTTTCAGACTTATTAGTTATCTGCATACTTTCTAGGCCAGTTACCACTTGTTGTAATTTCATCCAAGCTTCCTACATAGATAGTAGATCCATTTACAGCCTCAACAGCTTTTACCTCAAGTTCTGCTTTTACGAGCTTTTCAGGCTGATCAAAAAGTATTTCTTTTTTATCGGCTGTAGCTTTAAATACAGGTATCATTTGGTCTTTATCAGGTACAAGACCTGTTTCCAATTTGATTTTACCAGGAGCATTTTCTATACCATAATCAAGAAGTTTTGCAACGTCAGTATTTTTGAATAATGAATCTTTAACAGATTTAAAGCCTAACGTGTCAATAATAGTAACCTCTTTAGTATATCCACCTGTTTCAGGATCTAATCTAAATTTGATGTTACGTTCTCTATCTACAACAGTACTATCTCGTTTAGTAGTAAGAGCAAATTGAGCAGTATCTACAAATTGTGTAAGGTTATTGATGTTCTCTGCATACTTACCAGTTATCAGTTTGTGAGCTGTTTGAGCTTCTCTTAACTTTATAAGTTTACTAATTACCTTTTTATACCTTTCTTCTTTTACTTTTTCAAATTCTACGGGTTCAGCAATGGATTGATACAGCTTGTATCCAAAGAATCCGCTTAAACCTAAAAGTATAAGAATAAATATAGGGTGTGCTTTCTTAGGAATTTTGTTAATAAATACAGCAAACAGTATCAGAACGACTAAACCTGCTAATACTGATAGTACAAAAGTCAACATATGTTCAAAAGTTTTTACTTGTTTTCAAAGCAAACAAATCTACAATATTTTTTGTCTAGTCCTAACGACTAGTGTGAAATTTGGGTTAAGTTTACCCACAGTTTTTCTACAAACCTTATATGGACGTATCCTCTTTCTATAAAGAATTAAAAGATCAATTTCCCTTTGAGCCTACAAATCAACAAGATATAGCGCTTCATCAGTTAAGTGATTTCATTCTAGATAAAAAAAATAAAGACCGTACTTTTTTATTAAAAGGTTACGCAGGTACCGGAAAAACTACTCTTATTAGTGTATTAGTTAAGGCTATTTGGAAAGTAAGAGTAGGAACTGTACTTCTAGCGCCTACAGGTAGAGCCGCCAAAGTAATAAGCAATTATTCATCCAGACAGGCAGCCACCATTCACCGAGAAATTTATTATCCAAAAGGTCAAGGTAGCGGCAGTGTAGAATTTACACTTAAAAAAAATAAACATCGTAATACTTTATTTATAGTAGACGAAGCATCGATGATACCAGATGTAGTCTCCGAAGGGAAATTATTTGGAGCTACGGGATCATTACTGGACGACCTTATACAATATGTCTACGAGGGAAGTAATTGTAAATTACTGATCATTGGAGATACAGCACAATTACCGCCAGTAAAACTAGAAGTAAGTCCAGCTCTTGATGAAAGAATAATTGAACAACGTTATTTAAAAGAAGTCACAAGTATTGAATTAGACGAGGTTAAACGACAAACCGATAAATCTGGTATCTTGTATAATGCTACAGGTATACGTAATCATATAGAGGAACAAGATTATAATTTTAAATTCAACGTACAGCCTTATGATGATATTAAACGATTAATTGATGGACATGAAATCATTGATACTATTAATAGTGCCTATGATATCAACGGTCATGAAGAAACAGCAATAATTGTAAGATCAAATAAAAGGGCAAACCTTTATAACCAACAAATAAGATCTAGAATTTTATTCAGAGAAAGCGAGCTAAGTGCCGGCGACTTCCTTATGGTCGTAAAAAATAATTACCATTGGCTCAAACCTACAAGTGATGCTGGATTTATTGCAAATGGTGATATCATAGAAATATTAGAGATATTCTCATTTAAAGAATTATATGGTTTCAAATTTGCTAATGTTAAGGTGCGTATGGTAGATTACCCTGACATGAAACCCTTTGAAACCACTTTGTTACTTGATACATTAACATCAGAATCGCCTAGTTTAACCTATGAGCAAAGCAACAAATTGTATCAAGAGGTAAGGATGGATTATCTAATATTACCTAAATGGAAGCAGTATAAAGAAATTAAAGCCAATCAGTATTTTAATGCTCTACAAGTTAAATTTTCTTATGCAATTACCTGTCACAAATCTCAAGGAGGACAATGGGAAAATGTGATCGTTGAGCAACCCTATTTACCAGATGGACCTAGCAAGGATTATTTAAGGTGGTTGTACACGGCATGTACAAGAGCCAAAACAAATTTGTATCTTATAGGCTTCAATAAGGATCATTTTATTGAATCATAGTTATGGAAACATTTTTTAGCATTTTCACCAGCGTTTGTTTGGGTATAGGATTGTCTGCCAGTGCAGGATTTAGAGTATTCGTTCCTTTGTTATTTTTGAGCTTTGCCGGATACATGGGTTGGATACCCTTAAATGAAGATTGGTCCTGGGCAGGTAGTTTAACAGCTGTAATTGTCCTAGCAGTTGCAGCCGTAGTAGAACTTCTTGCTTATTACATACCTTATGTAGATAATCTTTTAGACACTATTTCGGTTCCTCTCGCAACTATTGCAGGTACTGCAGTAATGGTGAGTGTCGTAGGAGATTTGGACCCAGTTTATACGTGGACTTTGGCCATCATTGCTGGTGGTGGAACAGCAGCTGCTATATCAAGCACTACAACTGCAGCACGAGCAACAAGCACAGCAACTACTGGTGGATTAGGTAATCCAGTAGTAAGCACAGCCGAGGCTGGATTAAGCGGTATTCTATCAATTCTCTCCTTACTCGCTCCAGTTGTCGCTGTCATTATTGTAATATTGATCTTTCTCGCCATGAGAAAGTTATATAAAAAATTGTTTAAAAGAAGTTCGCTTTCGCGAAAGCAAACTAACAAAAAACTAACAAATTGAGAACAATAGCCGTAATACCTGCACGCTATGAAGCAAGCAGATTTCCAGGTAAATTAATGAAAGATCTAAGTGGTAAACCTGTAATTATACGCACCATGCAGGCCACTCAACAAACAGGTCTATTTGATGATGTAATGGTCGCAACCGATAGTGAAACCATCTACAAAACTGTTGAGGAGAATGGAGGTAAAGCGGTAATGAGCACTAAAAATCATGAATGTGGTAGTGATCGTATTGCCGAAGCAGTCGAAAACATATCTGCCGATATTGTTATCAACGTTCAAGGAGACGAACCGTTTACTAATAAAGACGATCTAGCCTCATTAATAGAAGTGTTCAAGAATGATCCTTTAAAAAATATATCACTCGCATCTTTAATGCATGAAATTAAAGGTGAGGAAATGATAACTAATCCTAATAATGTAAAAGTTATAGTTGATGAAAATGATCACGCTATTTACTTTTCAAGGTCGCCCATACCTTATCATCGAGATAAATTATTACCAGCTACCTACTACAAGCATATAGGGATTTATGCGTTTAGGAAACAAGCGTTACTTGACTTTTATCGCAGTAAGGCAACACCACTAGAATTGTTAGAAAAACTAGAATGCTTGCGCTATATAGAGCAAGGGAAAAAGATTAAAATGGTGCGCACTCAAAAATCTAGTATTGGAATTGACACACCAGATGATTTAATTGAAGCAAATAAATTGTGGGACTGCTCTAAATAGCGATTCCTACGGGTAACATTTCCTTGTATTTAATTCTATTTTTTCTCACAAATCCAGCAATTTTAGGGTGAGTAGGTACAACTTTTAATTCTTTTTCAAATTTAATGTTGTCAAAAACAGCTGTAAGAAATTCATCCTTAAAAGAAAAGTTCTCTTCTAGAACTTCAGGGATAATTAATTTGGTTAAAAATATTTTGCGATCTTGTTGAGCATACTCGATACGAGCCATTTCTCCATCCACAATACATTCATACTGACGTAAAAACTCATTGTCAGTAATTTCTAAATTTACCTTTGTACTCATTCTCTCTTATTTAAAATCAGAAGAAATTCTGATCGTTTTACTACCTATATTTGATTATATTACTGGTAGGTTAGTAAAAGTTTTTTGAATAGTTGAATTACAAATATACTAAAAAACAGACATATACAAGTTAAGTTCTTTGTAATTATTTATAAATCAGATATATAAGCATCAATGAAGTGTTCGGTATATTTCATGCCAGGAATGGCAGCATCACCTCAAATTTTTGAATACATAAAATTGCCATCAAAACAATTTGATGTTCATCTAATGGAATGGATTCTACCTGTTAAAAATGAATCTATTAGGGACTATTGTATCAGACTTCTAGATCAAATAAAGCATGAATATCCTGTTTTAATAGGAGTATCATTTGGTGGTGTGATTGTCCAAGAACTTTCAAAACTGCTACCTGTAAAAAAAATGATTATCATTTCTTCCGTTAAATCTAGCAAAGAGTTCCCTAGACGCATGAGGTTAAGTAAAGTTACTCATCTTCACAAGGCGTTACCTACAACTCTCATTAAGCATTTTGGGACTATCGCTTCTTACTCAAAAATATTGGCACCTAAAAAGATAGAAATGTATAATAAATACCTATCTGTAAATGATCCATTATATATGGACTGGGCCTTGAACACAATCATTAACTGGGACCAAGAAAAAGCACCAGATAACTTAATTCATATTCATGGTGATAGTGACCCAGTTTTCCCCATTAAATATATTGAAAACTGTATTACTGTTGAAGGGGGAACACACGTTATGATTATAAATAGATTTAGATGGTTTAATGAGCATTTACCCCAACTTATTTTGGATAATTAACACTATCGATTAACCACTAGTCTGGTTAAAATTATATTTTTATACAAAATTTTGAAGATGAAGAAACTACTTATAGGTATAGGATTAGGTATGGTTACTGTTATTGGATTAAGCATGATCCAAACAAGCGATAGCGACGAATCGGTAACAATTGAAAAAACACCAACTCTAAAGACGGATAAAAAACTGGTAAATGATTACAACGTTTACAGTTTCAATGTGCCTGAAAACCTAAATTTTGCTGGTGAAACAGTTCCTTTAAATATGCCAGATATTAGAGAACGTGCCGATAGAGAATTCCTTGTAAATACCTACTGGCAGTCTAATGGTATTTTGTTAATTAAACGAGCTCAAAAATATTTTCCAATCATTGAACCCATTTTACGTGAATATAATATTCCTGATGACTTTAAATATCTAGCCGTAATTGAAAGTGGTCTACAACCAGTTACTTCACCTGCTGGCGCCAGCGGCTTTTGGCAAATAATGAAGGCAACAGGAAAGGAGTATGGTCTAGAAGTAAATAGTAATGTCGATGAGCGTTTTCACATTGAAAAAGCAACACGTGTAGCATGTGAATATCTTAAGAATAGTAAAGAGCGCTTTGGAAGTTGGACTCTTGCTGCAGCAGCATATAATGCTGGTAACGCAGGCATTAATCGAGAGTTAGAAAAACAACAAGTGGATAATTATTATGACCTTGCACTTAATCCAGAAACGGGTCGCTATATGTTCAGAATAATGGCCATCAAAGAGATTTTGCAAGCTCCAGAAAAGTTTGGTTTCAATGTTGAACCAGATCATGCGTATCAACTAGTTCCTACAAAGGATGTAACAGTTGATTATGAAATTGAAGATTTGTCCGCTTTCGCGAAAGCGCAAAATATCAACTACAAAATTTTAAAGATTCACAATCCGTGGTTGCGAGAAGGCAAATTGAACAATCAATCTAAAAAAGTGTACCAAATTAAAATTCCTGAGGCAGGCTATTATAACTGATGATTTTAGATTGGGTTTACCGTAATTGGTTTTTTACAGCACTAGTACTTAATTATGTAGTAGCGTTGACAGGTGCCTTTTTTTTAATAAAAAGCAATCAAAACCCACGTAAAACGGTTTCATCCCTTCTCTTTCTTATTGCGCTTCCATTTATTGGTCTTATAATCTATTACTTTTTTGGTTTAGAATATAGGAAGTCTAAAATTTTTAAACGTAAGGACTTAGATGCTAATGTCTTAGTAAAAGAATGGAACGAGCGTTTACAAATCTCAGATCAACGTATTCATGAGCTGGATGATCAAGCCCTAATGGATCGTTTAAAAATGGTTAAGTTGCTCAAACATAACCAAAACGCCTATCTAACTCTGAAAAATGACGTCAAGGTCTTAATTAATGGAAACGCCACTTTTGAATCCATATTTAAGGATATTGATGAAGCCCAAGATCACATTCATCTAGAATATTTTATTTTCAATGACGACAATATTGGGAACGCGTTTATAGATAAGTTAATTGAGGCTAGAAATCGTGGGGTAGAGGTCAAGCTTATTTATGATTCTGTAGGTAGTGATTTATCACGAGCAGGTAAAAATCGTATGAAAGATGCTGGTATTGATTATCATTCTTTCATGCCAGTGTTGTTTTCAGATTTTACGAGAAAAGCCAATTATAGAAACCATCGTAAAATATGTATCATAGATGGCCATATAGGTTATCTAGGAGGAATTAACGTAAGCGATAGTTACGTAAATAAGAAAGGAGATACTGGAAGATTATACTGGAGAGATACTCATTGTCGTATTGAAGGTCATGCAGTAAAATCGTTACAAGTACAGTGGTTGTTAAACTGGTATTTTGTTTGTCAATGTGACAAAGAGGAACTACCACATGAAATACCATCAAGTTATTTTCCCGAAATTGATGAGGTAGAAGATGTTGCTGTTCAAATAGCTGCAAGCGGTCCCGATACTGATTGGGCCAATATAATGGAAGCACTTTTTATTGCGATCAATACCGCGCAACGATGTGTGAGAATTACCACTCCTTACTTTATACCTAATGAATCCATTTTAACCGCTTTAAAAAGTGCTGCAAGATCTGGAATTGAAATAGAAATTCTTGTTCCTAGAAAAGGTGATAGTTGGGCTGCAAGATATGCTAGTAGATCTTATTTCACCGAAATATTAGAAAGTGGAGTTAAGTTGTACTGGTACACTAAAGGAATGCTACATGCAAAAACTATGGTGGTTGATGATCATTTTGCTACGATAGGAACCTCAAACATGGATTACCGTAGTTTTGATATAAATTTTGAAATCAATGCTTTGATGTACAATGAACGAATAAGTAAGGAATTGAATGATTTATTTGATAAGGATTTACTTGACAGTGAACAAATTATACTAGAAAGGTGGGAAAAAAGAAATAAACTGAACAAATTTAAAGAGTCTTTTTGTAGATTGTGGGCTC
Source organism: Nonlabens sp. SY33080 (assembly GCF_011784885.1). Lineage (NCBI taxonomy): Bacteria > Pseudomonadati > Bacteroidota > Flavobacteriia > Flavobacteriales > Flavobacteriaceae > Nonlabens > Nonlabens sp. SY33080. Next base: position 901,606 of record NZ_CP050461.1, on the reverse strand, counting down.
CATTACTATAACATGAAACCAAAAGCCAAAATGTCTCTTACAACTATTTTATTATTACTTCTATTAGGATTACTTGCTGGATTATTGAGCGGTAGCGTGGGCGTAGGCGGTGGTGTTATCATGGTGCCATTAGCTATTTGGTTCTTAGGTTACAATCAACATGATGCACAAGGGTTAAGTCTTGCAGTTCTTGCGGTTCCAGTGACCTTTCTAGCAGCTTATAATTATCATAAAGCTGGTGAAGGATTAGACTGGCGATATGCCCTAGTAATTGCAGCAGCCTTTGTAATAGGTGGCTATTTTGGTTCAAAGATAGCAGTCAAAATAGACCAGCAAACTTTAAAAAAAATATTTGGGGTTGTTTTAATAATTGTTGCTATTAAAATGATTTTCTTCTCGCAGGCAAAGCCAGCCGAATAGATATTAAAAGTATCTTAAATGCCAATTCAAGATTTATTTACTTGTATTTTTATATCATCAAAATATTAAAATACATGAAACGTTTATTTTTATTCTTATTGATTTGTGCAACTACAGCTGTTACAGCACAAATACAAACTCCGCAACCTAGTCCTGCGGCAAAGGTCATGCAAAAGGTAGGTCTAACAGATATTACTGTTGAATATTCTAGACCAGCAATGAGAGGTCGTACGATATTTGGAGACTTAGTACCATTTGACAAAATATGGCGCACAGGAGCAAATGCAAATACGACTATCACAGTTGGAGACGATTTTACCTTTGGAGGGACAGATGTTAAAGCAGGAACTTATGCTGTATTTACTAAACCTGGTAAAAAACAATGGGATGTTTACCTGTATAGTAAAACAGACAATTGGGGTGCACCAAGATCTTGGGACGAATCATTAGTCGTGGCAACTGCAACAGTGCCAGTTCAAGAAATGAACTTAACTCAAGAAAGTTTTACAATAGGGATTAATGAATTATCTATGGATAGCGCTCATTTGCAAATTAGTTGGGAAAATTCATTAGTAGCTATTCCAATTACCGTACCTACTAAGAAGAAAACCGAGGAAAGTATTATGAAAGTAATGTCTGGCGAGGCACAACCTTCGGTTAATGATTATTATAGTGCAGCCGCTTTTTACTACGAAGCGGGAACGAACCTGGAACAAGCTCTAGAATGGATTACCAAAGCAACAGAAATGAATGATAAGGCTTTCTGGATGTTCACTAGGAAGTCCTTAATAGAAGAGAAGCTGGGTAAAAAGAAAGACGCTATAAAGTCTGCTAAAACAGCCCTAGCCTTAGCAAAGGATCAGAAAAATGCTGATTATGTAAAAATAAATGAAGACAACTTAAAGCGCTGGGGCGCGATGTAAGTTGGATCTTGTTAAATAAAAAACGCTGTTCAACTGAACAGCGTTTTTTATTTTACCGCTTTATAGTTATAACAAGTTTTAATTATAAAACATCGTGTCAAGAGATGGGTAAATCTCGACAAGCGTGATAATTCTAGTAGCTATCATTAAAAGGCAAATTAAAATACTTATAACTAAAGCAGGAATTTTCAAACTTTTCTTAGTAACTGCTAGTGCAAGTGCAATTGGTACAAAACCGTAAACTATGCCTGTGGCAAATTGAATTAAGTAAGTAGTTTTATTAAAATTTAAATTGAGTAAGCTTATAAGAATTAGGTGTATCAACATGAAAATAAGGACACCTATTAAAATATAACTACTTCTAGTGAGGTTAGTTTTTATTTGGTTTACTCTAGATTTAGGTAACGATATTAATTCGCTATCCTTAAAAGGATTATGGTCTTCTGACTGTTCCATTGAGCTTATATTCTATTTAAGTGTGGTTCATTATTATAATCGCCTAATTGAATTAGGAAAGCAAATACAATCGTTAATATTGCACCTAGTGGATTAAGCCATAAGAAAGGTAAAATCTCGATACCTGGTACAAATTCATGTAAAATAGCACAAGTGGCTACAATTACTTGTGACAGGCATGCTGCAATAAAAATAGCCTTACCTTTAATATGTTTTATATACAAAGCAACAAGAAAGATACCTAAGATAGTACCGTAAAAAATGGAGCCTATAAAGTTTACTAGCTGTATTAAATTATCAAATAATGATACAACTGATGCAAATCCTATAGCTGCAATTCCCCAAGCCAGTGTAAACCACTTTGACATACGCACGTAGTGATCATCATCACGTTCTGTTTTACTGAATCGTTTATAAATATCAACAGCCGTGGTGGACGATAAGGCATTTAATTCTGATGCAGTAGAACTCATCGCTGCACTTAGGATAACAGCAAGCAATAATCCTATTAAACCTTTAGGTAAGTGATTGAGGATAAAATGTATAAACACAAAATCTTTGTCATTTGTTTCAATACCTTCATCTGCCTTTTCAATAAGAATTCTTGCTTTACTTCTATTGTATTCTTCCTCGGCGCGCAGTCGGTTTAATTCTACTTTTAAATTGTCATTTTCATAACCATCAGCAAGTATAGCAGCGTATTGCTTTTGAGTTTGTTGCTTTTCTTCTAGTATGGATTTGTGATTATTCTGTAACTTAATGTATTCCTGCTTATACTCGCTTTCTAACACGGCTTGTTCTCCTGCTGGATTGAAGTTTAGTGGTGTAGCATTAAATTGATAGAATACAAAGACCATTACACCTACTAGTAGAATAAAAAATTGCATCGGGACTTTAAGTAAGCCATTGAAAAGCAAACCTATTCTCATTTGTTTTACCGATTTTCCAGATAAATATCGCTGTACTTGAGATTGATCGGTCCCAAAATAACTAAGCATAAGAAAGGTAGCTCCAAATAACGCACTCCACACATTATACCTATCTTGATACGAAAAATCAAAGTCTAGAATTTTCATTTTATCTGCATCACCAGCCATTTGCAACGCATTGTCAAAGGTTACGTTCTCTGGTAATGCTGTTACAATTAAAACAAAGGCTGTAATCATTCCTGCCATGATAACAATCATTTGTTGCTTTTGAGTAACATTAACCGCTTTGGTACCACCAGACACTGTATAAATGATTACTAGAATTCCTATTAAAATATTTAGGTATTTCAGTTCCCAACCAAGTACGGAACTTAGGATAATAGCCGGTGCATAAATCGTTATTCCTGCGGCAAGACCACGTTGTATAAGAAATAGTATAGAGGCTAGAGACCTCGTTTGTACATTAAACCTATTCTCTAAAAATTCATAGGCCGTATAAACTTTGAGTTTATGGTAAACAGGAATAAAACTTATACAAATTATCACAACCGCTATCGGTAGACCAAAATAAAACTGAACGAATTCCATTCCTTCTGTATATGCTTGTCCTGGAGTACTTAAAAAAGTGATAGCGCTGGCTTGTGTTGCCATGACTGATAACCCAACAGTCCACCATCGGGCATCACCTCCTTTTAAATATTGTTCACTACTTTGTTTTCCTCTAGTTTTATAAACACCATAAAATACGATAAAGGCTAGAGTAGAGGCTAGAATAAACCAATCAATTGTTCCCATACCTCATACTAATTAAATAGAAAATCACCGCAAAAACAATGTTTGCAGCTATAAGACCTATATATACCTTGCTCCATTTTTTAGAATTTCCTTTCTTCATCTTGCTGTTTAATTGGTTCCTTTTCGATACTTAAACTCAACATGTTTGCAAGCAACTTATAAGCTCCAGAAACTCCGGCAGGTAACTCTCTAAATAAGCTCAAACCCGTGTAAACGATATGTCCATCACCGTATTTACCTACTAGTAAACTTCCTTTAGTCATAGGTTCACCAGCGTCATTCATACCTAGAATAGGTGTAAAATTATCGTTCCATTTTTCAGGAAAATACAAACCTCTTTCTTGAACCCATCCTTCAAAGTCTTTATTCGTAATGCGATTAGGCTGATTCATGATTCTGTGATCTGGTGCAAGAAAAGTCACAGCAGCATTTTCATCTGTTACACGCTTTCGCGAAAGCGTAATATCTAACGGTCCTAGTTCATTATCACCGATACCGCGATTAGTATTGTACTGCATGATGAGTGTTCCACCTGAGGCTACATAAGTGTCAAGGATATCCTTTAACGCCGCCATTTCTTGTTTGTAAACGTTAAAGGCTCTTATTCCAATTACTACGGCATCATAATCTGAAAGATTTGCAGGGACTTCTGAAGGATCAAAAAAGCTTACCTGGCTGCCCATCGCAGCTATTGCTTGACCTACTTGATCACCAGCACCATTAATATATGCGACCGAGTTTGCAAAGTTAGTTATACCTGGTTGTACGAGTTGAACTTCGTTATTACGCACCCATTGTTGATTAGGAATATGTTCATAATTAATGGAAATTACCTCTTGGGTATAGGATTTATCATTTACGGTTAAAATAGCGCTGGCTAATCCTTTACTTGCTTGTGATGGGGCAGTTACAATAAAGTTATATTGTTTTTGATCTCCTTTTAAAAGGTCATCAATATTGATATGCTCTGGCTTTACCTTCCAATCAGTAGGTACACATAATTCAAGTTTCGTATTTCTAAAATTTTTAAAGGCGTGTACATTAACAGTTATCTCTTGTTTTTGGCTTTGAGTGAAAATAAAAACAGGATTATCGATGGATAAAGATACTTCTGGAGTAATTTGAAGAGGTTCTCTAATCTCACCTCTTACAGGATCAGTTCTTTTATGAATCACGGGTATTTTGAAAGGAATGGCTTGATCCTTAACCCTAATAATTCCTCTTACTAAAAATGGACTATCTAATTCTGGTTTTCCTATTTGTTCTGGATTATTTACTACGTACATACCTACAGTACCTTTTTGTTTAAGATAGTAAGGTGTAGTAGTTTCAAAATAGGAAGGAACCTTCAACTTTTCGGTTAGTTGCTTTGACTCATATTCTGAAAGTATAATATTGTTTTCTTTAATTTCTACTAGGTTGCTAGGGATGAATTCAATTGAAAAATCAATTTTAGACCTATTGGTTATCTCGATAAAAACATCACTTTCATTACCAATAGCAATTTGTTCATTTCTGGTAGATGCCACCATATAAATTCCAAGAATATTATTCAGAATATGATCAATTTCTTTTAATTTAATTGTTTTCCAGTGATCATTTTTAATTTTGGAAATATTTGATCGCAGTTCTAGTAAAGAAGGAATGCTAGCTTCTGGATTTTTAAAATCGTAATTTGAAACCAGGTTTTCATGTAAATCTTTAATCTTTTTTCCTCCCTTGACTCTTGTCCAAGTGGTATTTATTCCTGAAAATAAATCAGATTTATCTGTTGGAAAATCACCATCTATAAACTCTATATATTCCTTTTGTGGCGACCTGTCTCCACTACTACCAAAGCCTTGTGACTTGTGTTCACTTCGACTTAATGCTGCAATTTCATGATTTGACAAACCTTTATAATCATAAAAAGGATTTGAGTTTATAGCGAGTAAATTTTTCTTGTCTGCTTGTTCAAAAGCCTCTTGACTACCATAAAACCACCAGCTCGTATTAAAAAACAGTCTGCTAGGTTGCCAAGTTTCGAGTGTTTTTAATTGATTTCCAAAGGCATTTTTATCTCCTGCAGCCTTAAAAGCTTCAACACTAAAAATAGCACTAGTTGTATGATGTCCATGAGTGGTGCCTGGTGTTCTATGATCAAAACGATTGATAATTATATCAGGTCGAAATTGTCTAATAATACGTACAACATCTTCCATAACTTGAGTTTTGTTCCAAATTTCAATCGTCTCCTCTGGATGTTTTGAATACCCAAAATCATTTGCTCTGGTAAAAAACTGTTCGCCGCCATCTATGTTTCTTGCCTCAAGTAGTTCTTGAGTTCGTATCATTCCTAGTTGTTCTCTTAATTGTGGACCAATGAGATTTTGACCACCATCTCCACGTGTAAGAGATAGATAAGCAGTTCTTGCCATTCTCTCGTTGGCTAAATAAGAAATTAGTCTTGTATTTTCGTCATCCGGATGAGCAGCTACGTAAAGTACTGTTCCCAGAAACCCTAATTTTTCAATATCGTGGAAAATTTGGGATGTAGTAACTGGTTTAGGAGTAAGGCGATTTTCTTGTGCAATTATGGGGTATGCAATCAAAATACCGCATACAAAAAGGAGGATCTTTTTCATACGGTGTGAAGATAAAAATTTAAGAGGTAATAATGAATGTAAAAGGCGTGCTTTTGACAATCAAAATAGCGTTATTCTTACTTAGTTAATTACTTGGTTTAGTAATTCCCAAAGTTCATCGTGAAAAACTATAGGTACTAGTTCATTGGCAGGGCTATCTCCCATACGCACAACAACCATATCCAGACTAGGAATAACATCGATAATCTGACCATTTTTTCCTAATGCACAGATCATATCGTCAGGAGCTGATGGAGTTAGTGAGGTAGGAAAAGAATTTGGTGATGAAGGAAAAACGATAGAGTTTTTACCATTAAGCCACCATAAATAGCCATAAGAAGGATTTAGGTTTTGAGAGGTGGATACCATGTCATTAAAATAAGTAGAATCACCCAGTACGGTTGTTGAATCCCATTGACCTTCGTTAAGAGTTAATAGACCAAATCTAGCCGCATCTCTTGCTGTAGAATAATATGTACTTCCATAGCCACCACTTAAAGGTAGCCAGAATCCATTCATCCCAATCTTATTTTCAATAGAGCTATCAGTGTAATTATTTAACGACGTTCCAGTAGCTACTTCTATAACATCTTTGAGTAGGGTATAAGTTGCATTGTGATAATACCATTGTGAACCAGCATCTGATAAATAGGTCAAACATCCAGGATTAGTACAATCTGAATTTGAGACGTTATAATCTATTCCTGTAGTGAACGTTAATTGATGAAATAAGCTAATTTCATCTTCTTTATCACTAGGCATGGTTGTCCAGCCTGGACCTAGATAATCACTTGTTTTATCGGCAATGTCCAGAAATCCTTCTTCTTGAGCAACTCCTACCATAGTGCCCGTAAGAGATTTTGATGCACTTGCCCAGTACCAATTGGAATTTGCCGTGAATGGCTGAGATTGTAGGTCTGTATTCCAATATTGCTCAACTATTATTTTACCGTTCACAAGAACTATAAAAGCTCTTGTTTCATTGTTTTCTAGAAAAGTAAACAGGTCGTTTAATTTTTGATCGTTCCAGTTTAAGGATAGTGTAGATTGAGTTTCCCAATCATTCGAATCAGAAGGAGGAAAATACATTCCAGTTTCTTGAATTTGATCATGAACGTTATTATCATCACTAGAACAAGCTAAAAAAGATAGAAATAGGAGGAAGAGTAAATATTTCATGAGAGGTATTTGTCTTTTCTGACTATAAAAAGGCGATTAAGTTTAAACTAATTAAAAGAATTTATTTTTTCTTCCTCTTCTTCAAGCTTTTATAATACTCATCTAGTACGCTTTTTCTACCTATAGTGTTTGTAATGATATCCTTTTCCAAATTCCATCCTCTAGCAGGGCTGTATTCACGGCCATACCATATTATTTGAAGATGTAGGTCGTTCCACTTTTCTTCTGGAAATAAGCGTTTAGCATCTTTTTCTGTTTGTACCACATTCTTCCCATTAGATAAGTTCCAACGATACATTAATCTGTGAATATGGGTATCAACAGGAAAAGCTGGTATCCCAAATGCTTGGGAAAGAACTACAGCAGCTGTTTTATGACCTACAGCTGGAAGCTCTTCTAATTCTTTATAGGTTTGTGGTACAAGACCATTATGTTTGTCTATTAAGATTTGCGATAATCCATGAATTCCTTTTGATTTCATAGGAGATAAACCTACTGGTTTAATGATTTCCCTTATTTCATCTACGCTTAATTTTACCATATCATATGGATTATCAGCTCTATCAAATAGTAAAGGTGTAATTTGATTAACTCTCACATCTGTACTTTGAGCACTCATTAATACAGCAATTAATAACGTATAAGGATCAGTATGGTCTAAGGGTACAGGAATTTCTGGATACAATTCCTCGAGTTTATTTATGACGAAATTAACTTTGTCTGCCTTGTTCATTGTTGTAATTTAGAGCTTAAACAAAAATACGATTATGACCACTTTAAAAGCCGGAGATAAAGCTCCAGATTTTTCTATACCTAACCAAGACGGAAAGGAAATTTCTTTATCTGATTTTGCAGGAAAAAAGCTTGTCCTATTCTTTTATCCCAAAGCAAGTACTCCTGGATGTACTGCCGAAGCTTGTAATTTACGTGATAACGTAGATCGTTTTCGCGCAAGCGGATACGAAATTTTAGGAGCAAGTGCCGATAGTCAAAAAAGACAATTGAATTTTAAAAATAAACATGAACTTTCTTACGACCTTTTATCTGATGAGGATCATACGCTATTAAATGCTTATGGTGTTTGGGGTCCTAAAAAATTTATGGGTAAAGAGTATGACGGAATTCACAGAACAACATTTGTAATAAATGAAGAAGGAATTATTGAGGATGTGATATCAAAAGTTAAAACAAAAGATCACACAGCTCAAATATTAGTCGATTAAGTATTGTACAAGGATAAAAAAGCCTCAATTTAAATGAAATTGAGGCTTTTTTTATTTTTATCAAATCTATTCAGTTACACAGGAGCATCTTCATTTTGCTCTTTTGCTGAACTTTCGTGTCCAAAGAAATGTTGATTTTCAATAAGATTTGCAACTCCATTAGGTAGCATTTCTTGCCATCCATCCTCTCCATTTTCAATCATACGTAAAACTTCTCTAGAAAATATATGTCCTATTGAGGCATCATAATCTTCTATGTCTTTAAGTTTTCCGTTGTATTTAAAGAATTTATACAATTCTTTCATTCTAGGATGAACTTTTAGGTTTTCACTGGTAATCATCTCTCCGGTTTCAGCGTCTTTCATTGGATATAGGTAGACTCTTAAATCCTTAAAGAATAATTTACCAAATGCTTCTAGAATTCCACCACTTAAATGAGTATAGTATTTGGTGTCAAAAATATCGACCAGATTATTCACACCCATAACTAGTCCAATTCTAGCTTTGGTATAATTATTAAGATATTCTACTAATCGGTAATATTCTTTGAAGTTTGAAATGAGTACTGTGTGTCCTAGTGAACAAAGCAATTCTGCTCTATGTAAGAAGTCTTCTTCATCAATTTCACCACTAGCTTTAAGATTGGAAAGGGTGATTTCAAATAAAGTTTGCAGCTTTTCTTCAGTTACTGTTCCAGATTGTATAAAGCGTTTTTTTGCAGTTTCATACATATCCATATTTACTTTGGTCACTGGTCGGAAAGAACCTCGTAAACAAAGTACATTTTTCTTATAAAGTATGCGGGCAGCTAGTATGTTATTACCATCTGGTCCAAAAACAACAGCCTCGGTCATTCCGTTTTTAATAAGCTGTAAACTCATCAAACGGTTGTCTACATTTTCAAATCTAGGACCAGAGAAATTGATCATATCAATTTCAATTTTATCCATATCAATGTGATCGTATAGGTATTTCAATAATTTTTTAGGCTGATCATATTTATAGAAGGCACCATAAATAAGATTAGTTCCTAATATACCTAATGTAATTTGTTGTAGTCTAGCATCACGTTCCTTAAATCTTACGTGCAGAATAATCTTTGAATATTCCTCACCAGGTGAAGCTTGAAATTTAATACCAACCCAACCATGACCTAGATATTTTTTTGCAAAGTCTATGGTTGCAACTGTATTGGCATAGGTGAAAAACATTTTCTCAGGATGCTTTTCTCTAGATAAACGATCCTCAATAAGCTCTGTTTCGTATTCTAACATACGTTGCAATCTAGCCTCGGTTACGTAACGACCATCATCCTGAATACCATAAACAGCATCAGAGAAGTCTTTATCATAAGCACTCATAGCTTTTGCAATAGTTCCACTAGCGCCACCAGATCTAAAAAAATGGCGAACTGTTTCTTGACCAGCACCTATTTCGGCAAATGTTCCGTAGATGTTTTTGTTAAGATTTATTCTTAAGGCTTTATTCTTTAACGATGGGATGGATTCAAAATCCTGATCTCCAGGTAAACTGCTAGGCATATTAGTACGATTACAAATCTGTTAGTACAAAGGTATGAAACCACAGTAGTACTCAAAAAAATTATCTCTAATTTTAAGCCAAATTATGAAAACGAAAATTACCATATTAGGCTCAGGTACATCACAAGGAATTCCCGTAATAGGAAGTACGCATCCAGTATGTTTAAGTGATGACCCTAGAGACAAAAGATTACGCGTGAGTGCTATGATCGAGACAGAAGGAATAAGATTTATCATTGATGTAGGTCCAGACTTTAGACAACAAATGCTAACCAATAAAGTGACTGAAATTGATGCCGTGCTTTTTACTCACGAGCACGCAGATCATACAGCAGGTCTAGATGACCTAAGGCCATTTTACTTCAGGCAAGGTGACCTTGATTGTTATATGACTCATCGTGTACACCTAGCCTTACAACAACGATTTTCCTACATGTTTGAAACCGTCAATAAATATCCTGGTGTAGCTACACTAGATGTTCATGAATTTGATAAAGACGAGTTTGAAGTTAAAGGGATTAGGGTAACTCCTGTTCTTGCAGATCATGGTTACATTCCAGTTCATGGCTTTAGAATTAATGATGTTGCCTATATGACCGATGTAAAAACCATTACCGATAAAGAATTAAAAAAATTGGAAAACTTAGATATTCTTGTAATTAACATGCTTCGTCACGAACCTCATAATACGCATCTTAATTTGGATGAAGCTTTGGAGTTAATTAATAAAATATCACCACAAAGAACCTATTTTACTCACATAAGTCATCATCTTGGTTTTCATGCCGAAGTAGAGCCCACATTACCAGATAATGTGTACCTTGCTTACGATAATTTAGAAATTACGACTTGATCTATGAAAAAGAATCTCTATCTCTATTTATTCATTTTTGCTTCACTTATAGCTCTTATTTTTTATGTAAACGGTAGAAAATATCAAACCCAGCTAGAACAAAAAATAGTGGAACTAAAAAAGGAAGCTGATAAACAAGAAGAAAAGCTAGAAACAGTTCAGGCCCAAATTGCCATAGCCGACTTTATCACGATAAAAGGCAATCCTGAAGCCGAAAATTATTTTCTTAAATACAATCTTACAAGTTCTCAAGTTGAAGCCTTACTTTATGATAAATTACTAGAGCTCAATATTAAAGATGGTGGTAACCCTTTGATCCCTTATATTGGAGCCAATCGAGGATTTGCTATTGACCAAATACAAACCCTAAACCATAAATGGATAGCAGCTAATTTTACTGATGGTGATCAATGGGGTGATGTTTTACTTAAATATGACATTGATCAAGATCAGGAAGTGACGTTTGAAACCATCGAGACCGTTTTATATACCAAGAATAGAGGCTAAAAGATGCGTTTTTCTAACCATTCCTTCATATCGTAAAAATTATCTCTAGAAACCCCATGTCCTATTGGATAATTTTTATATAAATAATCAGCTTTTAATTCACTCATAAATTTAGGAGCTTCACTGGCCCAATCCAGCGGTATTACTTGATCCATAGTTCCGTGAGAAATAAAATAATTGGTCTTTTTTACGCTTTCGCGAAAGCGTGCCACCACATCATCCTCATTTTCAATAAGCTCTTTATTTAAGTAGCCACTCATTGCAACCACATTATTAAACATTCCCAAATGTTTAAAACTTAACGCATAAGACAAAATAGCACCTTGACTAAAACCAAGTAAATTAATGTTATTAGGATCTATAGAATAGGAATTCTTAAGCTCTTCTATAAATGTATCTAACAGTTCCATGCTTGATTTTGCTTGATCGAGATCACTAAATTTTCCTCCTGCTGCATCAAAATTAATGGCGTACCATGCTGCACCATAAGGTGGGATTTCATAAGGAGCTCTGGCACTCACTACAAAGATCTTAGGATCTATTTCGGAAGAAAAGGAAAATAAATCATCCTCATTACTACCATATCCATGAAGTAATAGGAGTAAAGGAGCATTTTCTTGAACTGCTGGACGTATTATATGTTTGATGGAGAGAGAAGTATTTGTCATATTATTTTATAAAACTAAACCATTTTTGAAAGTAATCACCAATAAAAGGTAAGGCTATCATTTGATTGCGCAATGCGCTCAATAAGCCTAAAACCGCGACAAGTACAATAAGCGAAATGATAAGCAGTGCAAGCCAGCCCTGTTCTATTATAGGTGTAAAAGCATTAATTAAAATTGCAACTATCCCTATACCAAACATTTGTCGTAAATGAAAGGCAGCAAATTGTTGACCTTTACCATTGTTCAGTAATATGGCAGTTCCTAAAATTGCTATGAACAAGAAGATATGTATAAATAGGCCAAACACACTACAATAGCCTAGTATAGCAAGGCCTTTTCCAGGAGGATTACTCATATATTTTTATTTTTTTACCATTAATTATTCCTAAAACGCGACCACGCGTTTTACATCCTAATAAAGCACAATTCTTTGATGTTGATACTAGGTCGGTGCTAGTTATTGTATCGTTTTCTGAATCTGTGAACATCGTTATTACTGCTTTATGATTCGCTTGTATTCGAGGTCGCTCAATTGGAAAAACATCATAAGCTCCTGTGAGGAGCTTTACACTAGTATAGGTATCAACGACAGCGTTTAATGCTTTAAATGTTACTTCTATAGCCGTAGAACCCGATTTAGCTCGATCAAATTCTAGTTTTTTATGCTCAATATCTAGTGGTATATGATCAGATGTAACCATTTGTACCTTACCTGATTTTACATCTTGGAGTAGTGCTGTTTTTTCTTCTTCATTACGCAGTGGTGGATCTAATTTGAAATTTGCTTCAAAGCCTAATAAACTTTGACTGTCTAGAAGAAGATTATTAATACTTACGCTACATGAAGCAGATAATCCCTGACTGCGTGCTTCATCAATCAAATTTACACTCTCAGATAGACTGACCGTTGGAAAGTGGAGCAATCCACCCGTATAAGATAGAATTTGAAGATCTCGAGCCACTTGAACGGTTTCGGCCATGGCTGGTTTAGACTTTAAACCTAATAAGGCTGTTGTAGAATCTTCATTTACCATACCTTTTCCTGCTAGATCCGAATTTTCAGGGTATGATTGTATCACAGCATTAAATCCTGTACTGTATTGAAGAGCAACTTTCATCAAGTTGGCATTGGTTATTGATTTTTTAAAGTCATAAAACCCTGCTGCACCAGCTTCTTTCATATCATATAGTTCTGCTAGATGTTCACCTTTTTGAGATAAGGTCAAAGATCCAATAGGTATAAGATCTACTGGCTGATCACTCAAGTAGTTTTTCAAGGATTTAATTTGCGATCCTTCTTCTGGATTAGGTTGATTATTAGGGTTAAGTAATACTGTTGTGAAACCACCAATTGAAGCTGCATTTACAAGGTTATTAAGCGTTTGTCTTTCTTCAAAACCAGGTTCACCAGAACATACACTACTATCTATCCAGCCTATAGAAATGTGTAATCCTTCAACGTTTATGATATGTTCAATTTGTTGATCTTCACTAATATTAGAAGCTATTTTTTTTATAATTCCATCTTCAATAAGAATATCTTGAATTGTGTCATGATGATCAGAATATTCATCAAGAATTTTTGCTTGCTTTATCAGTATCATTTCAAATATTTTAATATCAAGGTTTCAAGTAAAAAGAAAAGTAATGCACCGCATACGAACCATTGCCATAATGAGGTTATTTTTTCCTCGCTGCTTAATTGACTCATTAAATCTTTGACAGAGCTGTAGGTATCTAAAGATTGTAATTCGTAAAAACTTTGTTTATTTTCTAATCTATCATTATTAAAACTAATATTTCCAACAGCAACACCTGAATAACTTAAGGTATAATTTCCTGCTGATAAGTCAATACCATCAGTTTGAATTTCTACTTTATTATTAAAAGCCTTTTGTAGAGGAATTACTTCGATTTCTTGATTACTTATAGTAACAATCTCATCCTGTTTTACATTTACAGGAATAGTGATTTTATCCGATTGATTTGTTTTATAAAACAGTCGTCCAGGTGACAAGCTACTTATTGCAAAATTGTAAAATATGGGAACAATAAGAGGTGAGCTTTTAAAATTTGAATTGGACTCATTTAAGCTAGAAGTAAAAATATAGGTACCGTCGTCCTCGTACAAAAAGGAGGAATTATCCTCATAGGTTAAAATGGAAGGAACAGGTTTTGATGGTAAAATAACTTTTGAAACCGTTGGGTATTGAAAATTTGATACTCTTTTATTAAAAACTCCTTTGAATAAAGGATGCTCAAAATTGATATTTGTAATTTTCTTGTCTGCATTTACCTGCTGGCTTAAAGGAGTAATTCCTAAAAAAGCAGTTGTCATTTCTGAACTAGGAATTATTACCAATTTTCCTCCATTTAATTTAAAGCGTCTCAATGTCGATTCTAATTCACTAGAGAAGTCGTCTAGTTCATTTAATATTATAAGATTTTGATCGGGTATAAGATTATAATTAAGTTGATTTGAATTAACACTTGTTAGATTGAACTCATCACCCTTGTATAGCTTTTTAAGAAAATCATCCTTTTCATTATTAATTGCAAGAATATTGACACGTTGCTTTTCTTGTTCACTTATATACAACGTATTATCAAATTCTAAATCGTTTGACTGTATATTAAGTTGACCTGTTAAAGGTTCACCAAGAGTATAATTGAATTGAGCTATCGCTTTTTTGTTTTCAAACTCAACGGATGTTTTTGCAATAAGTTTTCCTTTATGATTTAGAGCTATGGAAATAGCATTCTCAATAGGTGAACTTGAAGATAATAGAACCTTAAGTTCTTTATTTATACCAGTTTCCTTAAAAATAAACGCACTATCAATTGCAATGTTAATTTTATCTGGGGCATTTACCTGAATAATCCTTACAGATGATAATTTTGACGTATCTAATGGTTCTTCATTTAATTTTTGAAAGTCAGAGATTAATATGATCTCCTTTACATTCTTTTTATCACTAAAAAGACTATTCGCTTTGAGCAAAGCTTGATTTAGATCAAATGGTTTTTTGGAGTAATTAAGGTCTAATAAATTATTTTTTACTTCTTTTAAGGTAACATTCTTGAATTCACTGTCATTTGTAATTAAATTAAAAGATTTTGAGCTAGGAATAGTTTCTATAAGCTGTTGAACACTTTGCTGTAATAAACTACCATTAGCTGCCTCTCTTTGCATAGAAAATGAGTTGTCCAAGTATATAGAGGTTTCTTTTTCCTTAATAGCCGTTTTGCTTCCAGGTATAAATGGTTGTGCAAAAGCAAGGACAATACAAGCAACAGCGCATAGCCTCGTTAATAAGGTAAGCCATTTTTTAATGGTGCGACTTTTTCGGGTCTGAGAAATTAACGGTTTGAGAAAAGCAACATTTGTAAAAGCTACTTTTTTAAACCTTCTTAACTGAAATAAATGAACAAGAATAGGTATTGCTAAAAATAAAAGTGCCCAAAGAAGTGTAGGATTCTTAAATACCATTCATTATAACCTTGGTTCAAAGATAATTCTTTACCTCAAACCAAAATAAATATCTTGTTCTATATTACTTTATTTTTTTATCGAAAAGGTAAATGTAGTTCCTTCATTGACTTTTGATCTACATTTAATAACACCACCCATTTTATCTACTAAAATTTTTACAGTAGAAAGTCCTATACCATGACCTTTTTTACCTGCTCTATCGGCAGTGTTTAGTGTGGTAAACAACTCAAATATTTTATCTTTTTTGTCGTCAGGTATTCCCACGCCATTATCTTCTATACTTATCCAATAAAATTTCGGAGTCTCTTTAGTTTCAACTCTAACTTCAATAAGGTCCTTATCATTGTACTTGATACTATTTCCTATCAAATTGAGTAGAATTTGTCGTAGGGCCGAACTATCACACTTTAACTGCAAATTATTCTCAGGCATTTTAAAGTTAAAATCCTCTCGTTGCCCGATCATATCCTCTATATCCTCAAGCAAGCTATAAATATCAATCTCGTCTTGAGTATTGATAATCAACTGCTCACTTTCATAGTGATTTAATATATTTTCAATGTAATCACTCATTGAAAAAGCAGCCTCCTTCATTCCAGAAAGGTATTGAGAATCCTTATCATTCAACTTGCCATTCAATGAAGCTTTAAGCATATCACTAGTCATAATTATATTAGCCAAAGGCATTTTTAAATCATGCGATACAGTGTGTGCAAAATTTCCAAGCATTTTGTTATTTTCCTGTAATTGTCTTGCTTTTTCTTTTAATTTTAAATTAGCTCGTTTTAATTCAAATTGTCTTTGAGCAAGATCAGCAACCATTAGCAAGTTTTTACGTTGCTCATCGGTAAATTTATGAGGAACATTATCTAAAACACAAATAGTTCCATATGGCAAACCGTTCCCATCTTTTAACGGTACTCCAGCATAAAAAATGAGAGGATCTGCCGCTTTTACAAATGGATGATCTGCAAATTCTGGCTCCTTTCTTGTGTCTTCTATAAGAAATACTTCTTGATTAGAATTGATTGCATGAGAGCAAAAGCTCAGCTCTCTAGGAGAAGAATTAAGTTGTAATCCATGTTGTGATTTAAACCAAACTTCGTCTTTGTCAACAATGCTTATCAAACTTTTAGGTACATCGGTCAGTTTACAAGCTAATTCTGTAAGTTCATCAAAATCCTTTTGTTTGCTAGGATCGATGTGATACGATTTAAGCACCTCTATTCTTGCTTTCTCGTCGGTATGTAGTGGTGCTAGTGCCATTAGGTTGTTTGTTAAAAAAAACTAAGTAAAGATACAACAATAAGTTTCATTAGTTTTCTATTAACAAGAAAAGATAACCAAATATTTTGTTTGTTCTAATCGTAATAAAATTACAATTCTTTAAACACTCCTAATCCAAATAGCGCAAAATCATATTTAATAGGATCTGATGGGTCAAATTTTCTCAACGCATTTGTGATTTCAATCACTGATTTAGCATCGTTTTGTTTACGAGTCAACAAGTTAAGCTGCCTACTTATATTCCCGGTATGAACGTCTAATGGTAAGTATAAGTCTCTCGCTTGTATTTCGTTCCAAATGCCTAAATCCACACCAGCCTTATCTTTTCTTACCATCCAGCGTAAAAACATTAAAATTCTTTTGGCTGCACTGCCTTTCATAGGGTCGCTCACGTGTTTTTGTGTTCGATTTAAATGTTCAATTTGAAAAAAATCATGTTTAAACAAAGAAATAGCTTCTAGAAGGTTGGTGGAAGATTTTAACGCTTTCGCGAAAGCGAACTCTAAACCACCGTATTCATTTTCAAAACGTTGTAAGGCTCTCAAGAAAGTCTTCAAATCTTCACTATTAAAGGTTCTATGTACAAAGTTTGTAATCGATTTTAAATCTGCTTCTTCAAAGTTTTTAATGAAATCTGCCGGAGAATTATCGAGCAGTTGCATCATTTTATTTGCGTTGTTTAAAATAGACTTGCGATTTCCCCAGGCAATAGTAGCAGTTAAAAATCCTGCGATCTCAATGTCTTTTTTATCAGAGAATTGATGGGGTATTTTTATAGGATCAAGTGGTATAAAGTCAGGAACATTATATTGTTCTACTTTTTTATCTAAGAATTCTTTAAGCTCTTTTTTATTCATTTAAAAAACGTCCATCGCTCATGGTTAACTTTCTGTCAGCCAGATTTGCGAGCTCCTGATTATGTGTTACGATAACAAAGGTTTGTTGAAATTCTTCTCGTAAACTTAAAATTAATTGATGTAGATTATCAGCAGTTGATGTATCTAAATTTCCTGTGGGCTCATCGGCAAAAATAACTTCGGGACTATTCATCAATGCACGAGCAACTGCTACACGTTGCTGTTCTCCACCAGATAATTCACCAGGTTTATGATGTAGTCGATCACTTAATTGTAAATATTCCAATAATTCTTGAGCTCTTTTCTCGGCTGTTTTTTTATTTGTTTTTTTGATAAATGCTGGAATACATACATTTTCAATAGCAGTAAATTCGGGTAACAATTGGTGAAATTGAAATATAAAACCTAATTGCTCATTTCTAAATTTACTCAATTGATTGCTAGATAGTTTGAGAATATCGGTGCCATTTATATGTAAAGAGGTGTTCTTATTTTTATCTGGTTGCTCTAGCGTTCCTAAAATATGTAATAAAGTAGTTTTACCAGCTCCAGAACTACCTACAACACTAACAATTTCACCTTTTTCTATAGTAAGATCAACACCCTTGAGTACTTTTAGGTCTCCAAAAGTTTTTTGAATATTTCTTGCTTCAATCATAGTACAACAAATGTAACGCTTTAAGCATTTTTGTTGATCACTTGTAGCGCTTTATTAAAGTCAAGGAAATAAGATAACCTAACAGATATGGTGTGATTAAAATCTTCTTTTAATAAATTGTCAAAGCTTTCATTGAATCCTAATTGTGCTTGTTGTTCAACATTATTAAGCCTATTACGGTATAAAACACTTACTTCACTACCTGGAGCAAACCTGTATCTAAAACTTAAGTCTAAATTCCAAACATTAAAATCTCTATCTGGATTGTCTTCATCGTCTAGTCTAAAGGTTGAAGGTGCGGTATCGCCACTTGCCTGCAGTTCTTGTAAGTCTTCGGCAAAATCTGATCGTTGCCAAAAGTTTCTGAATGTTAGATTTAATGCCAATCGATTGCTCAGATTTAAATTACCGGTAAGCGTATTTTCTACGCTGTGGTCATATCGTCTACTAAAAATACTGCGTGTACTGTTACCATCATTTAAAAGTGTAACATAACTTAAACGGCCATCATTTTTAAACCAATTTATCCTATAAACCAGTAAAAATTTATCAGAAAATCTATAACGAGGAGAAATAGAAAAGTCGTAACTAAGCTGCTCGTCATTCAAACGCTCATTAATTCCTGCATTAGCATCAATTGCCAGCTTTTTACGATAATCGCTAGAAATAAAACCACCCATAAAAAAACGAGCTGGATAGTTGGTAAACAATCCATCAATTCTACTTTCAAAAAGATCCTTACTTTCTGTAGCGTAGGTGAAATTTGCTCCAAATGCAAAACGCTCTTTAGTAAAGAAAAATGGATTGATATTAAATCTACTACCTGTATGAATTCCTGGGTTATAGGCTCTATTGTGATCTATGTCTAGTTCAATATTCCAATTATTAAAAATACCTTGAGGTAAGAATCTATTATATTCTAACTCAAATGAGAAATTATTATAGTTGTTTCTAAATTGTTGTCCGAGGTCATTTGGATCAAATGTAGTATCAGCAAAATAATGTTCAATTCTAGGTCTCCAATTTCCTGTAATTTTTTGAACAACAGCGCTGGTTGAAAATCCAGTAGAAGTATCGTCGCTTAAAAAACGATTGGTCATGCGTGCACGACCAAAATAACGTACGGTATTTTGATTATTGTTATGAGTTACTTCAATAGCTGTGGCATTAGCATCAGTAAAACTACCATCTCGCAATGTAGATGCATTAGTAAGTGAAACTGCGCTATTATTTCCATAGGTTTGATCAAGAACCAGTACATTGTAGTTCACCAGTGTTTCAGTTCTTACTTCTCTTATATCACCTGTATTAGAATCTTCAATGATAGCATCAGTTGGTCCAGTAACAGCATTAAGTACACCTATACCTAGTCCTTTTGAAGTTCGACCAGAAACTTTTATTGCATTTAATAGATCGGCAGATCTTGGATTTTCTATTACTGTTTCACCTTGTTCAAGTCCCAAATTACCTCTTTGCGTAGGACGTTGTCCTATACGACGTGAAAAGAAAATATCTCCTTTTCTAAAAAGTTCTGTTCCTTCAATAAAAAATTGTCTGTTTTCTCCAAAAACTTGTTCAAACGGTCCTAAATTCAATACTACTCTATCAAATGCAGCCTGACCAAAGTCTGGTATTAATGTAGCATCTAGGGTAAAAGCATCATTAATTCCATACTTTATATCCATACCAGCGTTGAAGACAGTTTCTGACTGAAGCTTGTTCCAATCGCTTTGGGTACTTACAAAAGGGTATAGGTTTAATCGTAATGGTGGATCAATGTCTTCAATACCAGTAAGTAACGCGTCGTATTGATTTACGTTTCCTTCAGTAATATTAATAGGATTGTAACTGTAGTCCTCATTCAAATGCCTAATTCTTCTAAAAATATTGAAACTCCAATCTTGAACATTTACTTCAGGAAACCTTAAGGTGCGGTAAGGTATTTTCATTTCAACATACCAGCCATTATCATCAATACTGGTTTCACTTAAGAAAACAACATTAAAGCTAAAATCTTCTCCACCATTTGTTGATCTAGCATCACCTAGCGCATTGGCACTGGTAGCATAAAATCTAGTTTGATCAATACCGTTATTGTAAGTATTTATCCAAATAGAAAATAAGTCTGCCTGAACATTTATTTGATCTCTCTGGGAAAATTGTCTCAATATTTCCTCAGGATTCTCGTCATACATAAAACCAGCCACATAAACCGCTTCATCGTCATAGGCAATTTTAAATTCGGTACGATAATTTTGTCTTTCAGGCTGTAGATTTACAGGTTCCACCATAACAAAATTAGCTCCGGTAGTCACGCCTTCCCATTGTTTTTCAAACGGTTTACCGTCAATTTTAGGAGCATCATATATACGTGTTGCTCGGTACTTTTTACGAGGAATTTCTAATGTATCTAGGGTTTCTTGTGAGTACGCTTTCGCGAAAGCGGAACTTACAAAAACTATTATAATAGTAAAAAAGAGGTGTTTTTTCATGTCTAATCGCAAAACTAGTCGCAGAATCCATTAATTATTTTAAAGACTTGTTAATATGCAGACATATATAAGGATTGTGAGTAACTTGCTGTAAAAAAAAATGGAGGAAGCGATTTTTGCAGGTGGTTGTTTTTGGTGTACTGAAGCGGTATTCCAAAAATTAAAAGGAGTAGAGAAGGTGGTATCTGGATTTTGTGGCGGTCATATAAAAAATCCACCGTATAGGGAAGTAGTTCAAGGTCGCACAGGCCATGCAGAATCTATACTTGTAAGCTATGACCCAGATACAATTGATTACTTAACGTTATTGAAAATACACATGGCAACTCATGATCCTACAACATTAAACAGACAAGGTTATGATGTAGGTGAACATTACAGGAGCGCTGTATTTTACCTGGATGAAAATCAAAAACAAATCGCCGAAAACTATATAGAACAATTGAATAATGATGGAACTTACCCAGATCCCATAGTGACAAAAGTTGAACCGGCAACCGATTTTTATCCAGCCGAGGATTATCACCAGGATTATTATAAAAACAATAGGGAACAAGGTTACTGTCAAGTCATAATAGATCCCAAAATAAGAAAATTAAAAAACCAATATAGCACCCTACTAGCCGATGAAAATAATTGATGAATTTAAAGAGTTTGCCATTAAAGGCAACATGGTCGATATGGCCGTGGGAATTATAATAGGAACTGCGTTTAATAATGTAGTTCAAACCCTAGTTAAAAAGGTTGCATTGCCACCACTAGCTTACTTGACTGATGGGTTGAATTTCGAGGATAAAAAATACGTGTTAAAAGCTGCAGCTACTAACGGAGCTGGCAAGGAAACTAGTGAAATAGCTATCTACTACGGCGAACTATTTGAAGTGTGTATTGATTTTTTGGTAATTGGTATTACTGTGTTTTTTGTAATTAAAATGTTGAATAAACTGAGAAACAAGTCGCACAACCCTGAAGAAAAACAAGTATCAACTCCTAAAAATATTGAACTTCTTAATGATCTTAAACTTTTGATGAAGGAGCAAAACGAATTGCTAAAGAATAAACAATAAAAAACGGGCCTAGAGCCCGTTTTTTTATTTCTTACTAATTATTTAATTACTTCATCGTCTTCCAGAAGATCAGTTGTTTTCTTTTTCTTAATTGATTTACTGCGCAATTTGAAATTAAGAAACTCAACAAACATGGAAAAGAAAATGGCAAAGTATAAATATCCTTTAGGAATTACTCCACTCTCATTACCAAACACGACAAGATCGGCCATATGAGCACCTTCTGCAATAAGCATAAATCCTATCAGTAATAAAAATGCCAGACCTAGCACTTGAACCGATGGATGCTTGTTTAC
Source organism: Nonlabens sp. SY33080 (assembly GCF_011784885.1). Lineage (NCBI taxonomy): Bacteria > Pseudomonadati > Bacteroidota > Flavobacteriia > Flavobacteriales > Flavobacteriaceae > Nonlabens > Nonlabens sp. SY33080. Next base: position 879,338 of record NZ_CP050461.1, on the reverse strand, counting down.
AAATTTACCTACTGGATGTGCAAACAGAAGCATTATAATTACTGAAAGCACAACGGCAATTATCATAAGAATTAAAGCTCCATCTGGATCGTCACTTAATCCACTAGTCATTCCTACTGCGGTCAGAATACTATCAAATGAGAAAACGATATTAATCATTGTAATCTCAAAGATTACTTTACTTAAAGTATCAGTTCTTTTCTTTTTAAGCTCACGTTGATCGTGTCCTATGTCTTCTACTTTTTCATAAATTTCTTGTGTGGCTTTGTATAAAAGGAAAACACCACCAGCAAATAAAATTAGAGACTGTCCAGTAACGGACCCTGATATCCAGCCATAATCAAAGGTAAACCAGCTACTTTGTAATGAAATAAGAATACTTATTCCAAAAAGTAATACGATACGTAAAGCCATGGCAAGGATTAATCCAATATTGGTTGCCTTTTTACGTTTGTCGTCTGGTAGTTTTTCAGAAGCTAGTGAGATGAAAATGATATTATCAATTCCTAGAACTATTTCAAGAAAGGTTAAGGTTAATAATGCCATCCAGGCATCGGCAGATTGGAAGATCTCAAACATGATGTGTTTTATTTGATTTTAGTTGCTGTTCCTGAATATACTTGTTCACGACCAGATTGTTTAAATTCAAAGGTATAAGAATCTTTTGATGTGTTCAATATTTTAAAAAGATAAGCTCGAGAATCGGCGTTTGAATCTGGATTAATAGGAATTATACGCCATTCACAATCATTTATCCATTCAACGCGAGAACTGTCTATTTCATTTTCAAATTTTTCAATTTGCAAATTTCCGATTCTGGTGAATTCAGTTTTAAATTTTTTTCCACCAGATTCTTGTTCCCAAATGAAGGTACCTTCTTTAAATGATTCACAGTCTACTTGATTTTCATAACAAGCTGAAAAGAGTAAGAGAAGAGGAATGTAATAAATGAGTTTTTTCATAATTCAAAAATACTACCCAGTTATCTTAAAAAAATCTTAGGGTTCGTAACTCTCAAAACTTCCATCAGAAAAAAGCAAAATTACCTTTTGTATATTTTTCCCTAATTTTTGTGAATTGACTTGAGATGGTAAAGGACTTATTTCATTCTTTTCTTCATTCTTTGGAACAGATTGTTCTTTTACTACGTCCTGATCAAAAAGAGAATTATTAATAATAGGAGCAGAGGTTGATTTGATCTCTTTGGAAGCTTTGGCTTTCTGTCCATTCATCAACCAGTATAAATCCACATCGGGAAATTCTTTCATAACGTTTAGAATAAAATCCAAACTAGGTTTGTTTCTTCCAGATAATATATGCGAGATACTGCTACGACCTACATTGATTTTCTCTGCAAAAGTTGAAGCTGTAAGATCATTTTTTTCAATAATCTCTTTAATTCTTTCAGCAATACTTGTCGGGTCACTCATTTGTTACAATTGTAAACAATCTTGTATAAGATTTATATTATACAAATGTAAACAAAAGAAATTAATTATCACATCCTATTAAAATCATAAGCCAAATATTAAATTAAAACTTTAGATAAATATACATAAAAAACTAGTAGACAATAATAAAAATATATTTAAAATCATTTTAATGAAAAATAGAAGCAATGACATATCAAAAAATGCCTATTAGTTTACAAATGTAAAAGACAATCAGATTTTACCTGTTTACAATTGTGTAATTACATTGTTTACAAATGTAAAGATGTCTGTTTTTACTTATGTAAACTGTTTGATGCTTACTTTTGATATAATCTTTAAAAGCTGTATACATTGTTAACTAGATATTATAAATATGAATTGTTTCAACAAGAACTGGATCGTATTGTGCGTAAAGAATCTTCTCCCTTTTCTTTAAAAACCATTGGATATTCTGTACTTAAAAAACCTATTTATTTACTTCAAGCTGGGTCAGGTTCCATTAAGGTTTTTATGTGGTCTCAAATGCATGGTAATGAATCTACAACCACAAGAGCCTTGTTGGATTTGATAGATCAGGATGGTTTTAAACCATTGTTGGATAAAATAGAATTGTATATTATTCCTATTTTGAATCCAGATGGCGCTGAAAATTGGACAAGAGAAAATGCCAATAAAGTTGATTTAAATAGAAATGCTGTTTTAAAGGATCAACCAGAAACCATGATTTTCTTTGAACAACTTGAGCTTATAAAACCCGACATGGCCTTTAATTTACACGGGCAGCGCACCATATTTGGTACAGAAGATGGCAGTAAACCATGTCAATTATCTTTTTTGGCACCTGCCTCGAATGATGAAAAGTTGTTTAATCCAGCTAGGCTAAAAGCTGTAAAAGTTATTAATTCTATTTATTCTCAACTACAACCAGATTTAAATACCGCCATCTGCAGATATTCTGATGATTTTAATGAGAATTGTTTTGGCGATTATTTAACGTCAAGAAATATTCCTACCGTGCTTTTTGAGGCCGGTCATGCCGGATTAGATTATCATAGAGATGAGATAACCAGTATTATTAAGAATGCCATACTTACAGCTTTACAATCATTGTATGAAAAAGAAAATACATCAGATAATCAACTAGTTGAATCATATTTGTCTATCCCTCAAATTTCTAAAACCTTTTGTGATATTATATTACGCTATGAACAAGACAATAAAACAGTATTTACATCCATAATGTATAAAGAGGTTTTGGAAAAAGGTCAACTAATTCTCTCGCCGCGAGTTAATGATATCAATCCAGAAACGGTGCGCAATGCACATAGGATAATGGATGTGGATGGTCAACTTCCTGAAGATTTGAAGATTGACGAGAATAATATTGTTAAATCTGAAGTTTTAGGTATTAAAAATTTGATAATTATTTAACAAAAACTCCATTTTGAAAGAATATTTGTATTGTTTCTATTAATTTTGCCTGAAAAGAATAACGTTAGACTAATAAAATGGCTAAAATAGACGAAATAGACAAGCAAATCCTTGATGTTTTAATTGAAAACACTAGAACTCCATTTACGGATATAGCAAAAAGATTAAACATATCAGCTGGAACCGTACATGTAAGAGTAAAGAAAATGGAAGAATCGGGTATTATAAAGGGTTCTTCTTTAACTGTTGATTACCATCAGCTAGGTTACACCTTTATCGCTTATATAGGAGTTTATTTGGAAAAAACGAGCCTTACACAATTTGTGTTGAGTAGGATAAAGGAGATTCCTTTTGTTACCGTAGCACATATTACCACAGGAAAATTTAATATTTTCTGTAAAATAAGAGCCAAAGATACTACCCATGCAAAACGTATCATATTTCAACTAGATGACATAGATGGGGTGAGTCGCACTGAAACTATGATAAGTCTAGAGGAAAGTATTAATGATAAAAAGCGTTTACTACACAAAGTTTTTCAAGATTTATAATTAGATTTTTACTTATTATGCTTTCGCGAAAGCGTAATTAACATAAATTAATGTAAATCAATATATTTTAAGAGTCTGCTAAAGCAATTTTAGCAGGCTCTTAGTGTAAATAACCATGTGCTATTGTCAACTTTGTAACAACTAAAAAAACAAAAAAAATGAAGAAAGTTGCAATTTTGGCCACAGATGGCTTTGAAGAAGTAGAATTAACTAGTCCTAAACAAGCGCTTGAAAATGCAGGTGTAAAAGTAGACATTGTAAGTCCTAAATCAGGAGAGATTAAAGCATGGGCAGATGGTAATTGGTCTGAGAGTTATAAGGTTGACAAAACTCTATCAGAAGTAAATGCGAGTGATTATCATTCACTCATGTTACCTGGTGGTGTTATAAATCCAGATCAGTTGAGAATGAATGAAGACGCTATAAAATTTATTCAGACATTTTTTCAACAAAAGAAACCAGTAAGTGCAATTTGTCATGGTGTACAACCGTTAATTGATGCAGGAGTGGTAAATGGAAGAAAATTGACAAGCTATCCATCATTGCGCAAAGATTTAGAAAATGCAGGGGCAAACTGGGTAGATGAAGAGGTTGTAGTAGATGAAGGATTTACGACCAGTAGAACTCCAGATGATCTTGACGCTTTTAATGACAAATTAGTCGAAGAGGTAATGGAAGGTAAGCATGAAGAGCAACATGCCTAATCACTTTACCTTATTGAAATAAAAAATCCCGCAACTACGGGATTTTTTTATGTTTGATTACTATTGATTAAGCATTACTGGCATAACAAGCATGGTAACTTGTTCACCGTCATCCAGTCCGTCTAATGGTGTCAAAATACCGGCTCGATTAGGTAAGCTCATTTCGAGAGATACTTCATCACAGTTTAGATTATTAAGCATTTCTATTAAAAATCTACTGTTGAATCCTATTTGCATATCATCGCCCTGGTAATCACAAGTAAGGCGCTCATCGGCTTTATTTGAGAAATCGAGATCTTCGGCACTTATATTAAGTTCGGCACCAGCCATTTTAAGTCTAATTTGGTGCGTTGTTTTGTTGGAAAATATACTTACACGTCTTACAGAATTCAAGAATTGAGTTCTTGATATAGTTAAACGATTAGGGTTTTCTTTAGGGATAACAGCTTCGTAATTTGGGTATTTACCATCTATTAATCGACAAATGACTGTAGTATTTTCAAAGCTAAACTGTGCGTTACTGTCATTGTATTCAATATCCACTTCAGATTCATTACCCATTAACATTGACTTTAAAAGATTCAATGGTTTCTTAGGCATTATAAATTCTGCTGTTTGATCAGCTTTTAGATCTTCTCTTCTATAACGTACAAGTTTGTGAGCATCAGTAGCTACAAATGTCAAGCTTTCATTGTTGAATTGAAAGAACACACCACTCATAACAGGTCTCAAATCGTCGTTTCCAGTTGCAAATAATGTTTTGTTTATTGCAGTGGCTAGTGTATCGCCCATAACGACTGTTTTAGAAGGGTCTTCTAATGAAACAGCTTTAGGGAATTCATCGGCACTAGCACAGGCTATTTCAGACTTACCTTTGTCATGACTAATAGTCATTTTTTGATCCTCAGCATGAAAGGTTAAGGGTTGTTCAGGAAAGGTTTTAAGAGTGTCTAAAACAAGCTTAGCTGGAAGTGCTGTATTACCATCTTCTCCACTTTCTACTTCTAAATTGGTTATTATAGTAGTTTCCATATCACTAGCTGATACTTTTAGGGTGTTACCAGAAAGCTCAAACAGGAAATTATCTAATATGGGTAGTGTATTATTATTGTTTATAACACCGCCTATTAATTGAAGGTTTTTTTGCAAATAGGAACTAGAAACAATGAATTTCATATTTATTTGTGATTAAATCGTGATAAGATTACTCTTATTTTGTTATATAAATATTAAGGACTATTTAAAATAATGTAATTTATACATTAAATTGCGAACTTAATATAAGAAGCAACTAAGTTACAATTAATAACCCAATTATGTTTTCTTAAATTATCAACAAATATCAAAAATCAAATGAAAAAATTCTCCTTTTTACTTTTCATAGCTTGCATATCACAAGTAATGATAGCACAAACACCAGAACAGCGTGCTCAAATTACTAAAGATTATGATAAACAAGCTACTAATCAATTGTATACAGAACTTTTACAAAAAGAGCAGCAAGCGCAACAACGTGTTGAGCAATACCTTGTTGAGCATAATGTAAAGCAAATAGAAACTACTGAAGACGGTAATGTTAGAATGATAACTGATGTTGTTGAGGGAATTCCGGTTTACACGATTACCGAGAACTTCACTGGTGCTCGAGCGATGGGTGCTGAAAAGCTGTATAATGGAGGTTCATTGGGGCTTAATATTGAAGGTCAAGGAATGTTAGCTGGTGTGTGGGATGGTGGATATACACGCCAAACACACGTAGATCTTATTAACAGAGTAACATATGGGGAGCCTAACAAATCTTTAAGCGATCATGCTACACACGTAGGTGGAACGATAATTAGTTCTGGTGATAATAGTATAGTTAGAAGAGGAGTTGCTCCGCAAGCTAGTATCGTTTCATATCGTTTTGATTCTGATACAAGTGAAATGTTACAACAAGCTTTGTCTGGTATGTTAGTTTCAAATCATAGCTATGGTTTAGATTCTTCATCTTCTACACCAATCTCGGTTTATGGTAAATATGACAATTTTGCTAGATCCTTTGATTTGTTATGTTTTCTCAATGAATATTATTTACCGGTAGTAAGCGCTGGTAATGATAGGAATAGTGGACTAAATTTTAATGACAACGGTTATGATTTGTTGACAGATAGATCACTAGCTAAAAACGTTTTGACGGTAGGAGCTGTCAATACAATTGTAACATATAACGGTCCTAGTTCTGTCCAAATGAGTAATTTTAGCACGTGGGGTCCTGCTGATGATGGTCGTATTAAACCAGATATCGTAGCCAAAGGGGTTAGTGTAAATAGCACAACTTCTAATAGTGATACAAGTTACGGAGTTAGACAAGGTACGTCAATGTCTGCACCTATGGTAACTGGTGGTATTCTTTTGCTACAGCAATTGTATAATCAGCAGAACTCTTCTTTTATGAAAGCAGCAACAGTTAAGGCACTCGTTCTTAGTACAACACTGGAAGCCGGTTTAAATCCTGGGCCTGATTATTCATTCGGTTGGGGACATATGAGTGTTGAAAATGCAGCGTATGCTATTCTTAATACTAATGGAGATTCTGATATCAAAGAATTGAATTTAGCGAATGGAGGAACTTATTCCTCTTCTGTAACTTCAAACAATGGTCCTTTAAAAGTAGCTATTTCATGGACAGACGCAGCAGGTACTGAAAATAACGGTCCAGAAGATGACTCGACGCCAGCTCTTGTTTACGATTTAGATATAAAGTTGACTGATAGTAACGGTAATGATTTCTTTCCTTGGAAATTAGATCCTTCTATTCCTTTTGCTGCAGCCACTAAAGGAATAAACAATGTAGATAATGTTGAAATAGTTGAAATAGATGTACCTAACGGGACTTATACGATAACAGTTAATCATAAAAATAACTTACCTACTAATGGGTTAGATTTTTCAATGGTTATTACTGGAGCCGATACAGGTACTTTATCTTCATCTCAAGTAGCAGGAACAGAATTCCAAATCTATCCAAATCCGGCGACATCATCTATAACAATCTTAGCCTCTTCATTTAATGACAGTAAGAAAGCTGTTGTAGATATGTATGATATGCTAGGGCAGAGAGTTTTTAGTAAAAACTACAACGTAAATGGTTCATTAGATGAAACCATCGATATATCTAATTTAAATAGCGGTATTTATATCGTTAGAGTAAGTAATGGTTCATCTATTACTTCTCAAAAGTTAGTTATAGAATAATGGCTACCCATCTTTTAGGAATAAAAAAAGCTGACTATCATAGTCAGCTTTTTTTATGGTATATATTTTACAGTGAGACCTCAGAATTTGAGAACTCCTGAAGACTATTGATCAATCGTTCTCTAACTATATTCATCATTCTTTTATTTAAGGCACTACTATTTGTGATGTAGGTTTTATATTCTTCAGTTGTAAATTGACCTATAATGATACCTTTTAATGAGTTTCTAAATTTTTGATCTTTATTTACCGCATTTTCAATATAATCAATACGTTTAGGTACATCAAGCCCATAGAATACGTTTTTATGTTTTTTGACATAATTTTTAAAAACAAGTATCAATAGGTCATGTTGTAGTTTAGAAATTGGTCGTAATGTTTTGTTTTGAAAATACTCATCTGCACTCATTCCTTCCGTAATTTTTGCATTGGGTATTTCTGGTCTTAAAGCAACCAAATATGCGTCTCTTGTTTTCATAAGTGTAGTTTTGTTTAAAATTAGACGATAATCTAAATGAATGCTTATAAGTTTTAAGGTTGTTTTCCATTGTTTGTCAACAGCTTCTTTTTTACTCAGGTTAACTGTAAGAATTTTATCTTTACATCTTGTATGAAACAATATATACTGGTTCTATTGCCTCTTCCATTAAGTCGCATTTTTACCTATGAGGTAAGCTCTGATGCCTTTCATTTAGCGCAAATTGGAATACGAGTGGCGGTACCTTTTGGAAAGAATAAAATACAAACCGGTATCGTTGTTGGTTATACTGATGATGTCCCAACGGAATATGAGGTGAAATCTATTGAGTTTTTCTTAGATGAAGAACCTATCATTACGATTGAACAATTAAAATTATGGAAGTGGATTTCCCAGTATTACATGTGTAGCATGGGGCAAGTAATGAAAGCAGCATTACCCAAATCCTTTCTGCTTGAATCTGAAACCACCTTGGTTTTAAAGGAGGATTCTATCTATTCTCAAGAAGATCTTACTGATAATGAGTTTTTAATCGTTGAGGCCCTGGAGAACAAGGCAGTTCTTAAAATAGAAGATATTATGAGTATTACAGAACGTAAAACTGTGATGCCTATCATCAATAATTTGATCGCAAAGGATATTCTAACCTTAAAGGAGGAAGTAAGAGAAAGATATAAGCCTAAGACCGAAAATTTTGTACGACTTCACGAAAATTATGCTAATGATAATGATTTAAGAACCCTTTTAAATACTCTAGAAAGAGCTCCAAAGCAAAAAGATGTTATACTAGCCTTGTTTACGCTTAGGGCTAAATATGGTGACTTTATAAAAAGAAGTGTTTTAATAGAACGCTCACAATCATCTAGTAATACCATCAAAGCCTTATTGGATAAAGAAATTCTTGTACAAGAAGCATTTAGAATTGATAGGGTTAAGTCAAATAAAGAAAAGGGTAGTGAACTAAAAACTTTAAACACAGATCAACAAAAAGCTATAGATAATATTAAGTTAGGATTTGAGAATTCTAAACCCGTTTTATTACACGGTGTAACTTCAAGTGGTAAGACCGAAGTTTATGTACGTTTAATACTTGAAGAATTAGAAAAAGGAAATCAAGTACTTTATTTGCTACCTGAAATCGCTTTAACCACTCAATTAATTTCTAGATTACAAAATTACTTTAAACATAAAGTACTCGTTTATCATTCTAGGTATACTACTAACGAGAGACTAGAAACCTGGAATCATATTCTAGCTTCAAAAGAACCCTACGTGATAATAGGTGCACGTAGTGCTGTATTACTACCATTTTCTAAATTAGGCCTGATCATAGTGGATGAAGAGCATGAATCAAGTTTTAAACAATTTGATCCTGCACCTAGATATAATGCGCGAGATACTGCAATCGTTCTGGGTCAACTTTTTAATTCTAGAATCCTATTAGGAAGCGCTACACCATCATTAGAAAGTTATTATAATGTAAAAAGCTCAAAATATCATTTAGCCGAGTTAAAAAGAAGGTTTAATAATGTTTTAATGCCAGAAATCAATATGGTGGATCTCAAACAGAAACACCGTAAAAAGAAAATGAAAGGACATTTTTCAGACACCTTGATAGCGGCCATTCACGAGTGCTTTGAAAATCAAGAACAAGTAATTTTATTTCAAAACAGGAGAGGATATTCACCCTTTATGGAATGCAATACATGTGGGCATTCTCCTCAATGCCCTAGGTGCGATGTTTCTCTTACGTATCATAAATATAAAGGACAGTTAAGGTGTCATTACTGTGGATTTCATACTGCAGCACCTACTCAATGTGCCTCATGTACGAGCAATGATTTATCAACAAAAGGATTAGGGACAGAACAAGTTGAACAAGAATTTAAAGAATTGTTTCCTAATCATAGTATCTTAAGAATGGATTTAGATACTACTCGAGGAAAAAACAGTTATCAAACCATAATAAATCAAGTAGAAAATCAAGAGGTTGACTGTCTAGTAGGAACACAAATGCTCACTAAGGGATTGGATTTTAGAAATGTAGCGCTAGTTGGTGTTCTTAATGCAGATAGTATGCTTAATTTCCCTGACTTTAGATCTCATGAACGTTGTTTTCAATTACTCACTCAAGTAGCAGGACGCAGTGGTCGTACTAATAAGCGAGGTAAAGTATTAATTCAAAGCTATTCACCAGATCATCAAATTTTACAACAGGTAAGTGTTTATGACTATCATACAATGTACAAACAACAAGTAGAGGATAGGTATCAGTTTAAATATCCGCCGTACTATCGTATGATAAAAATAACTTTTAAAGCCAAAGATATTACTAGAGTGCAAGAGGCTGCGAATTGGTTTCACAAAGGTCTGCAACCTCTAGAAAGTGTAGGTCAATTGTTAGGTCCAGAATTTCCTGCTGTTGCCAGGATAAGAAATCAATATTTGATGAATATTTTTCTCAAGGCCGATAAAAAACACAGTATTGCTTCTATTAAAAATCATATCAATAAAGTCAAATCCAGTTTTGAATCCATAGCTCCATATAGATCAGTGAGGTGTGTGATAGATGTAGACCCTTATTAAAAAATGGAGTTCTATTACGCTTTCGCGAAAGCGTAAACTAAAAAAGCACCTCAAATGAGATGCTTCTTTATCCTAATTGAACCTACTATTTAAAATTGAGACAACGCCTCAACTAATTCTGATTTCCTGTTGCGGGAAAGAGGTAACACATCGGTTCCTAATTCAACCGCTTTGGAATTGAACTTTTCTACTTTTCTAAGATTTATAATATAAGACTTGTGAATTCTCATAAAATCTTCTTCTGGAAGAAGGTTTTCAAAAGACTTCATTGTCGAGAGTACGACAAGATTATCTTCCTCGGTAATCAACTTTACGTAATCTCCAAGAGCTTGTATGTATCGTAGCTCTTTAAGGTACACTTTACGTTTTTTAAGATTGCTTTTAACAAAGATGAATTCTCCACGATCTTCAATCATTTCGTTTTTCACCTTGTGTGCTAATAGTGCACGTTCTACAGCATATAAAAACCTATCCTTTTTTATTGGTTTCTGTAAGTAATCGATTGCCGCATAATCAAATGCTTTAAAGGCATACTTAGTTTGACCAGTTACAAAAATAATTCCCGGTTTTTCTGCGATATCATCTAATAAATCAAATCCTGTAAGTATGGGCATTTCGATGTCTAAAAATATGAGATCAACGGATTGATTCTCTAGAGCAGATTTAGTCTCGACTGCATTACTAAACTCACCTACTAATCTAAGGTTAGGGTGACCTTCTATTAATTTGACGATTGAAAGTCGTTGGATACTTGAATCATCCACAACAAAACAATTAAGCACTGCGTTACTCATACTTATTACTTTTGATTTCTTGGACAATTCTACACACTTTTCTGATGAAATGCAAAAAAAAAGTACATTTTATCGAATAAATTTGATGTTTAAACGAATTGCTTCTTAAAAACTTGACTTCTAAATCATTGTTAATCAGTTGTTAATGATAACATTGTTAATAAAATTTTGTTTAAACTTTTATTTTTAAGCATTTACATAATTATAATCAATTGTTAACTTTTTAAAGCAGGAATAAAAACAAGTTGTATAAATATTATTAAAAGTGTACTTTTGCAGCCGTTTAAATACAATTAATATGAATCAATACGAAACTGTTTTCATTTTGAATCCCGTTTTATCTGAAGATCAGGTAAAGGAAGCAGTAAAGAAATACGAAGATTTCCTTACTAGCCGTGGAGCAAAAATGGTATCAAAAGAAGATTGGGGACTAAAAAAATTAGCTTACCCAATCCAAAACAAGAAAAGTGGATTTTATTCTCTTTTTGAATTCCAAGTTGAAGGTGAGGTAATCAACGATTTTGAAGTTGAATTCCGTCGTGATGAGCGCGTTATGCGTTATCTAACTGTGAAACTTGATAAGTATGCTATCGAGTGGGCAGAGAAAAGAAGAAGTAGAATGTCTAAAAAACAAAAAGCTTAATCATGGCAACATTACAACAACAAGCTAAAGGTAAAAAAGATGGTGACATCCGTTACTTGTCTCCTCTTAATATAGAAACTCAATCTAGAAAAAAATACTGTCGTTTTAAGCGTAGCGGTATTAAATACATAGATTACAAAGATGCTGATTTTTTACTTTCATTTGTAAACGAACAAGGTAAGTTATTACCTAGACGTCTTACAGGAACTTCTTTAAAGTATCAGCGTAAAGTGGCAGTTGCAGTAAAAAGAGCTCGTCACCTTGCATTAATGCCTTACGTAGGAGATTTACTTAAATAATTAATCAGTTTAACAATATGGAACTTATATTAAAGAAAGACGTAGAACATTTAGGTTTTACAGATGACGTAGTGACTGTTAAGCCTGGTTATGGTCGCAATTACCTTATCCCAAATGGACTTGCGGTAATGGCTACAGCTAGTGCAAAGAAGCAATTAGCAGAAACTCTTAAACAAAGAGCTCACAAAGAAGCAAACAATATCAAGAACGCACAATCACAAGCTGATAAATTAAACGCTCTTGAATTGAGTATCCCGGCTAAAACTGGTGATGGTGATAAATTATTCGGTTCTGTAACTACTGCAGATGTTTCAGACTATCTTGCTAAAGAAGGTATAGAAATCGATAAGAAATTCATCTCTATTGCAGGTGGTAGTATCAAAAGATTAGGCCCATACGAGGCAACTGTACGTTTCCACAGAGAAGTACAGTCTAACTTTAGTTTTAACGTAGTTGAAGCAAAGTAATCTTTCAAATTAATAACATAAAAGCCGTTTCAATTTATTGAAACGGCTTTTTTAATAAGTCTTTTTATGAAATACCGTAGACTCACAAAAGAACAGTTGGAAGAAATGCACGAGGAATTTATTAATTTTCTTGCTGCTCAGTCCATTGATAAAAAAGAATGGGATGATATAAAAAATACTCAGCCTCATGTTGCAGAACAAGAGATTGATGTGTTTTCTGATCTAGTTTGGGAAGGTGTATTAAATAAAGCAGAATACCTAGAACACATATCGGCCCAATCAATGAATCTTTTTCACACAGGCGAAAAGGAAATGAGTCTTATATCTATCATTATAGGTAATAAAGAAATTGACATTACCACTACCGAAGGATATAAATGGTTGCAAGATAATTTACTGGATGAATCAGTTAAACTATTCACTGCTACAAAAGCTTACGGAGAATTTCCAAATGAGGATAAATTTAAAATTATTGAATCTGGAGCAGTAATAACAAAAGGACAATTATATCAGTACTTTGAAAATCTCGTTGAATTAGGTAATTAAAGTTTTATACCGAACCTGCTAAGCATTTTCTTTTCAAACCACCAGAAAAATTCAAATTGACCAAAAAGCCATCCCATGGCTACTAATAATATTTGGTAGATAGGAAAAATGATGAGCAGTCTGGCAGGCCAGTATATCCATTTGGATAATTGATCTAGTCCAATATAATGCAATAATGGATTTGAAAGTCTCGCAGATAAGGATCCTGTAATTGCAAAAACAATAAATATCGCTACCATGCGGTATTTTTTTGTTATACCCCATTTGTCATACAATTTTCCAAAAAAGTACAAGCACAATCTGTAAAACAAATAGGCAAGTATTAAGGTAACACAACAGACAAATACAAATTCATAAATAGCATCTTCAAATATATTTGGTATCAAATTTATAGCTACAAAGTATCCACTAAATAATAATCCAACTACACCTAATACGATATAAATAAGTTGCCAATTTTTCTCTATATCCCAATTGCTTTTTATTCTATTCATGGGAGCAAAGTTAAGGCTTACATCAATTTTTGATTATACTTTTTTTCAAAGAATAGGAAGTAGTTATATAGCAACCAATTTACTTCATACCCATAATCAATTTTACTTTCATAGTCGATTCTCCATACGTACAGGTTAGGATCAAATCTTGTCGGATTAAGAACTCTTAAATTATATTCCCTTACTTTAAATTGATTAGTAATTTCCATTGAGGATTGGGTGTAATATCCTCTTTGTGGTTGTGTACCCAGCCATCCATAAAATCCTGGTTCAATAATTATTATTTCATAGTCCAGGCTATCATTGGCAATACGTATGGTATCGTTAGTAATAACATTTTTATTATTCTTTACGTGATTTGATTCTTTTAAAGCACTACAAGATATAAGAATTGCTATTAGCCCTAGTGTTGTTATAATATTTTTCATGGTAATAATTTAAAACAAAAATGATAGAAACTATATAGCTATTAAAGTACCATTTAGTAAAGACTGCATTTTATTGAGTAAAAAAGCCCTACTTATAAAAGTAGGGCTTAATTATGAGAAATAGTTAGGGATTTATTTTCCAAATAGTCCACCTAGAAGTCCACCTAGACCACCTTTTTTCTTATTGCCACCTAGCACCATTCCGGCCACATCGTCAACAATGCTTCCATCGCCATCACTGTCTAATAAAGTTTCAATAAATGATTGATCATGTGATCCAGATTGTCCCAAAACAGATCCTAGTAAATCACCTATACCATTCGATTGCGTTTGAGAAGTCTGTTTTTGCTTACCTAGCATACCCATTAAAATAGGAGCTGCAATTTTTATAATTTTACTTACCGACTGCATGTCCATCCCACTAGATTGTGATAATGCAGATTCAATTCTAGGTTGTTTAGCACCTAGAACATGTCCCAATATTCCAGCACCGTCATTCTCTAACTCGTCTGGAGAACCTGGACCATCACCAAAAATTCCTCCTAGCATATCGAGAACACCGCCAGAGCTATGTTTAGGATTTTCTAGCGCATTATTTAAAGCAGCTGCCCCTTCAGGAGTACTTGCATTACGTTGCATCGCGCCCAGTATCAAAGGCATAGCCTGTGAAAGTACATTGGCAGTTTTATCTGCTGGTTGTCCTGTTTTTTGAGATGCGCCTTGTATCAAAGTCTGACCTAGGTCAGATTGTAAAAGATCTAAAATTGAAGCCATTGTTTATTAATTTGATTTGTTTTTAAAATTACGATTTATGGTGAAAGGAATTCAAAAATATTAATTGTTAAAAAAATTAGTAGATTAAAGGTGTGAAAATACGATTAAAAGAGTGTTTTTATTGATTCGCTTTCGCGAAAGCGTAAAAATGATTCACCTTTTACTGTTAACTAAAAGTGTAAACTTGATTAAAAATCTATTAGTTATATAATTCTATCGACTTATTTTTACTGAAATAGAAGAATTAAAATATGGGAACATTTATAATAGAAGGAGGACACCAATTAAAAGGAGACATACAACCGCAAGGAGCCAAAAATGAAGCACTTCAAATTTTATGTGCTGTATTGCTTACTGATGAACCTGTACGTATTGATAATGTTCCTGATATTATTGATGTAAATAAATTAATAGCTCTATTAAATAATCTAGGTGTAAAAGTCACAAAAAACAGTTCAGACTCCTATACCTTTCAAGCCGATGAAATCAATTTAGATTTTCTTCAATCTGAAGATTATAAAATTCAAGGAAGAGGATTAAGAGGTTCCATTATGCTAGTAGGTCCATTGCTCGCTAGATTTGGTAAAGGATACATTCCTAGACCAGGTGGTGATAAGATAGGAAGACGTAGATTAGATACTCATTTTGAAGGCTTTATAAAACTGGGAGCTACTTTTAGATACAATAGAGAAGAATACTTTTATGGGGTTGAGGCCGAAGAGTTGCATGGGACTTATATGTTATTAAATGAGGCATCGGTGACTGGAACTGCAAACATTGTCATGGCAGCCGTACTAGCTAAAGGTGTCACAACTATTTACAACGCGGCTTGCGAGCCTTACTTACAACAATTATGTAACATGCTTGTGCGCATGGGTGCCAAAATAGATGGGATAGGATCCAATCTATTAAAAATTACGGGAGTTGAAAAATTAGGAGGAACTAAACACCGAATCCTACCTGATATGATTGAAATTGGAAGTTGGATAGGTCTTGCTGCCATGACAAAAAGTGAAATTACTATCAAAAATGTAGCTTATGATGAGCTGGGAATAATTCCAGATACTTTTAGAAAATTAGGTATAACGATAAATAGAGTAGGAGATGATATTCATATTCCTGCTCATGAAAATGGTTATGAAATACAAAACTATATAGATGGTAGTATCTTAACTATTTCTGATGCTCCATGGCCAGGTTTTACCCCAGATTTATTGAGTATTGTTCTTGTAGTAGCCACGCAAGCTCGCGGTAGTGTTCTTATTCATCAAAAAATGTTTGAAAGTAGACTTTTCTTTACAGACAAATTAATCGACATGGGAGCAAAAATAATTCTTTGCGATCCTCATAGAGCGAGTGTGATAGGTCATGATTTTAAGTCCTCTTTAAAAGCGACAACAATGACAAGTCCAGATATTAGGGCTGGGATATCTTTATTAATCGCCGCACTAAGTGCCAAAGGAACTAGTACTATCCATAACATTGAACAGATTGATCGTGGATATCAAAATATTGACTCTAGACTTAAAGCTATTGGAGCTAAAATTGAACGCGTTGGTTCTCAATTTTAAAACTAATTAACTTTATTAACGTAAAGTGTTGGTGATTAAAAGACTAAAAACCTTACCTTTAAAAAAAGGCAAGGTTTTTGGTATTTAATTGTTATGAGAAGATTCCTATTTTTATTGTTATTAGTCGCGGTTCCTTATGTACTAAATGCACAGGAATTACCGGAGTCGACTAATAAAAAAATTAAACCTGTTCCAGAAACGGAATCAGGAGGAAGTTTATTATTTCCAGAAAATGAGGAGTCTACTGTATTGAAAAGACCTAAAAAGGAACCCAAAATTAATCTGAGACAGGAAACAGACCTTACTAATCCAGGTATTAAATTTAAAGAAAAGACAAAGCTTAAACAAGATGCACCCATGGGACCAGGTTTTGTAAGCGATACCTTTCTAGGGGAAATAAGAACTGGGGAAACCATCATAAAATTGATGTGTAGAGATCATGGTTATCAAGATGGCGATCTAGTACGTATATGGGTAGATGATAAGGTGGTAATTGAGAAGATTTATTTAAAATATGCTTACCAAGGTGTACGAATTCCGCTTAAGCAAGGATTTAATAAAATAGAGATAGAAGCTCTTAATCAAGGTGAGTCAGGTCCTAATACGGCAGAGTTTGTAGTGATGAACGATAAAGGTGAGGTTATTCAAAAAAATGAATGGAATCTTGCTTCTGGTGTTAAAGCTTTGCTTGTTGTTCTAAAAGAATAGTTTCCAGACGATCAGTTACATCAATTACCTTTTGATTTTTAACATCATTTAATTGAAATGGGCCTATTTGTGTGCGTACAAGTCTTAAAACAGGAAAACCTACCTTGCTACACATTTTTCTTACCTGTCTAAACTTTCCTTCGTTTAATGTGATAGAAATCCAACTTGTAGGACCGTGTTTTTCGTCTCTAATATAGGTATGAGTTAAATTGTAATCTGGTTCTTGGCTTAAAGCAGCTTCACATGGATTTGTGGTATAAGGTTTACCGTTTACGGTAATAACTACGCCATGTTTTAATTGTTCTATTACGGATTGAGTTATCTTCCCATCTACTTGAGCGTGATAGGTTTTTGACCATAGTTTTGATCTGTTGATAATATCACTTGTTTTGCCACAAGTGGTTAGTAAAAGTAAACCTTCAGTCTTTTCATCTAGTCTACCTATTGCCATTATGTTATTGGGAAACGAGCCCAACTCTTTTAAAAACCTTTTTCTTTTTTGTTTTCCATCATTAGTGAGAAATTGACTCACCATGCGGAACGGTTTATAAACTAAAAAATGTTGAGCATCCATAATAATGTAGATGCACAAAGATATCTGATCTAAGTAAAATTTAGGAATTTGATAGTTTCCTATTTCGAAAAATAGGAAAATAACTTCTAGCTTCTATAGATTTTTTTCTTAGATAGTTTAATTGTCTTGAAAGTCCAAGATTACAAGTATTGTAGCGACTTAATAGTTCTTGTTTTTCCTTTTCCATAACGCAACATTTTACTAGAATAAAAGTAAAATAGTTCTAGCGTAACCCATTAAATTTAATGAGAATAATTAGTTAACTATTTGTAAAATTTACAATTCTAAGAATAGGTTTCACCATGTTGTGAAGCGTCTAGTCCTCTCTTTTCTTGATCTTCTCTCACTCTTAATGGGATTATTTTATTTACTATCCAATATAATATCCAGCTGCCAGCAAACGTAAATATAGAAACGCCTACAAGAGATATCATATGCCATGTAAAAGTAGTTGTCTCTCCATAAATCAGCCCAACTTCTTTGGCAAAAACAGCTGTAAGGATCATTCCTACAACACCACCTACACCGTGAGAAGGAAAAACGTCTAGTGTATCATCAAGATCGGTTTTGTTTTTAAATCTAATAGCCCAATTACTTATTAGTGCTGCGATAAATCCTATAAAAATAGACTGACTAAGTGATACAAATCCAGCTGCTGGAGTTATGGCTACTAATCCTACTATAGCTCCAATACACGCATTTAAAGCACTCATCTTGCGGCCAGAAAATCTGTCATAAAAAACCCAAGTAATCATAGCGGTGGCACTTGCAAGATTTGTATTTGCAAATGATATTACCGTATCCATATTTACACCTAGAGCAGATCCTGCGTTAAAACCAAACCAGCCAAACCATAATAAAGCTGTTCCTAAAATGATGTAAGCCGTGTTAGTAGTCTCGTGTGTAATCTTTTTACGTTTACCTAAGAAAACTGCACCAGCAAGTGCAGCAAATCCAGCGCTCATATGAACGACTGTCCCGCCTGCAAAATCTAGTACACCTAGATTTCTTAACAATCCATCCGGATGCCAAGTCATGTGAGCTAATGGGGTATAGATAAATAAGATGAACAGAACAATATAAAGGATGTAAGATCTAAATCTTATTCTACCAGCAAAACTACCAGTAATAAGAGCAGGAGTGATAATGGCAAATTTTAATTGAAAAAAGGCGAATAACAAAAAGGGAATAGTAGAACCAAAATTTGGATTAGGTGATAGAGTTACATTTTTAAAATTGAAATAAGTCATTGGGTTACCTATTATTCCTCCAATACTATCACCAAAGGCTAGACTGAATCCAACAATCACCCAAAGAACACTCACAATACCTAAGGCAATAAAACTTTGTAACATCGTGGAAATCACATTTTTCTTGTTAACCATTCCACCATAGAAAAAAGCTAGTCCAGGAGTCATAAGTAATACAAACGCACTAGCAACTAACATCCATGCAGTATCACCCGTATCAATTTGAGTACTTAATTCCTCTATCTCATAAGGTTCTCCCAAAATAAGTGAGATAATAATAAGTACAAGTAAAATGATAAAGTTCCATTTTTTTCCCATTCTTAAAACGTATTGAATTAAGGTTTTAAAATTAGGAGTACTTCAAATCAGATTAATAGATAATAAAGAAAATTTCAATTCAATTCTATTGGTAAAATTATTAAGTCCCTATAAATCAAACATATAATTCAGTATTGTAGAATTGGATTATAGTAATTAAATAGAAATATCTCAAAAGAAGGAATAAATTATCAAGAATATGATAAAATTAAAACCATCGTTGCTGGAATTGCGTAAAGACTATATCGTTTTCGTTTAATTCTTAAAAAACAGCACATAAAAAAACCGCCTTTAAAAGGCGGTTTTTTTATGTGCATTTATGAAAATTTAAGCTAGTACTTGCTGTACTTTATCTGCAGCTTCTTGGAATTCAACTGCACTCTGTACGTCTAGTCCAGAGTTATCTATCAATTCCTTAGCGATTTCTGCGTTAGTACCTTGCAATCTTACGATGATAGGCACATTGATTTCATCACCCATATTTTTGTAAGCGTCAACAATTCCTTGTGCTACTCTATCACATCTTACAATACCACCAAAGATATTAACTAGGATAGCTTCTACTGCTGGATCTTTAAGAATAATTCTAAAAGCTTCCTCTACACGTTTAGCATCTGCAGTACCACCTACGTCAAGAAAGTTTGCTGGTTCTCCACCAGCCATTTTAATTAAGTCCATGGTAGCCATTGCTAGTCCAGCACCATTTACCATACAACCTACGTTACCATCAAGATCTACATAGTTAAGACCAACTGCTTTAGCTTCTACTTCGGTTGCATTTTCTTCACGAGTGTCTCGCATCTCTGCGATGTCTTTGTGACGATAAAGCGCGTTTTCATCAAGAGAAATTTTACAGTCTACAGCGATTATGCGGTCATCACTTGCTTTTAATACAGGGTTGATTTCAAATAAAGAAGAATCAGAACCTACATAGGCGTTGTAAAGAGCATTGACAAATTTTGTCATTTCTTTGAACGCTTTACCACTTAGACCTAGGTTAAAAGCTATTCTTCTAGCTTGGAAACCTTGTAAACCGTGAGCAGGATCAATAGTTTCAGTAAAAATTAAGTGTGGAGTTTCTTCAGCAACAGTTTCAATGTCCATTCCACCTTCTGTAGAATACATGATCATATTTTTACCAGCTGCACGATCTAATAAAACAGACATGTAAAACTCTTCTGGTTCACTGTCTCCAGGATAGTAAACATCTTCAGCTACAAGGACCTGGTGAACTCTTTTTCCTTCTGGCGGAGTTTGAGGAGTAACTAAGTCCATTCCTATAATTTGACCTGCAATTTCATTAACTTCATCTAAGTTTTTTGCAAGTTTAACTCCACCACCTTTACCGCGACCACCAGCGTGAACTTGTGCTTTAATTACATGCCATCCAGTTCCGGTTTCTTCGGTAAGTGCTTTTGCTGCTTCTACAGCTTCTGCAGCAGTAGTTGCTACTTTACCTCTTTGAACAGTTACACCGTATCCAGCGAGTATTTCTTTTCCTTGATATTCGTGAAGATTCATATATAGAATTTAATGTCAATTAATAATTTGTAGCAAAAATAAGAAATGAGCCTTAGAATTGACAGTATAATTTAGGCCTATTTTATTAAGGTTTTATCAAAGTACTTTGTTATTTGATCTACGCTTTCGCGAAAGCGTAATAAATACATCCCAATTTTAAAAGATAAGTTTCTACTCCGTTGTAGTTATAACTTTTTCTACTCTTGCAAAACGATCACAGTTGCGCACCCAAAGTGCGGTGTTTTTTAAATCTTCTCTACCAGAAATATGATAAAAATTACAAGGAATTGTATCTGTATTTGATTTTGAAAAATCAACATTACCATATTTAAGAATAAGCTGGATACTTAACGTGTCTAATTGTTCACTTTTAAGTAATTCTCTAACTTCTGGGGACAATCTTATAGATTTTTTACCTATATCATTTATCACTCTAGATTCGGGCATCCAAGTGCATTGAGTGCGTTTTCCTGTCCAAAAAAATAACAGAAAGACCATTCCAATTGCAAATCCACTCATGTACAGTCCCCATCGTCTTATTTTTCTCATAACTTATTTAAAAGATGAGCAAATTTACATCGCTATGTGGTAAGTCATACCATTGTCCAACGGATTTATTTGTAAGAATACCGTGGTATAAATAAACGCTACATTTTAAACCTTTATCGGTTCGTAATGTGTGTTCAATACCACCATCACCACCGATATTAAGAAGATAAGGTGTAAAGATATTACTTAGGGAGATCGTTGCTGTACGACTATATCTACTAGGTAAATTAGGTACACAATAATGTGTAATATTAAATTTATCATAGGTAGGCGAGGAGTGAGTTGTTAATTCACTGGTTTCAAAACATCCACCCATATCGATACTTGTATCAATGATTACAGCACCCGATTTCATATTTTCCACCATAGGCTGTGATACTACCACAGGTGTACGATCTTCACCACTTAATGCTCCAATAGTAACGTCACATCGACGCAAGGCTTTGGCTAAATATTTAGGTTGAATAGTGGACGTATAGATATGATTACCTACACGATCCTGAATTCTCCTCAAATTGGTAATGGAATTATCAAAAACCTTTATCGTGGCACCTAGACCTTGAGCTGTTCTTGCGGCAAATTCACCTATTACACCAGCTCCTAGAATTACAACGTCAACAGGAGGAACACCTGTAATATTACCAAATAACTGACCGGTTCTATTTGATCCAGTTGCTAGTAGCTCCGAAGCTATCAATACTGATGCAATTCCTGATATCTCCCTAAGCGCATTTACGGCTGTAAATCTTCCCGATTCATCGGTTATGAATTCGTAAGCAAGAGCTGTGATTTTTTTTGAGGCAAGTTTTTTGAAATATGCTTTACTTCTAGTTTTTAATTGAAGACCAGAAAACAAAGTTGCATTAGGCTTTAATAAGTCTATCTCATCTAAAGATGGTGGAGCAACTTTGAGTACCATGGGACAAGAAAAGACTTTATTTTTGTCTGATGTGATTTCTCCACCAGCATTTATGTAATCTTGATCGGTAAAATTACTTCCTAATCCTGCACCTTTTTCTATAATTATTTTATGTCCGTGTGCTGTAATTGCAGCAACAGCATCGGGAGTGAGACAAATCCTTCTTTCAATTTCTTGATTTTCTTTAGGTATACCTATGATTAAATCTCTACTAGTTCTAGTAATTTCTAATCGCTCCTCTTGAGGTATAAGTTGGTCTTTTGTAAAAGGTGTAGAGATATTAGACATATGATAAAAACTATTAGATCCACTTATCGGATGGCTTGTGCATTTCCTCGTCTAATTTAGAACCTTGTTCATCAAGTCTTGCTCTCACGATGTCTCTTGCTGTATAACTTAAAAAGATGGCACCTATAACTACGGGTACCATAAAATATAAGTCTCTTTGATCTACAAACTCAATAGATGGGTCTAATACAGTATATACTTGTATGGCATACATTCCCATAGGTATTAATATGGCATGATACCACCAATGTTTACAGGTTAAAAACCAAATTAAGGTTATTAAAAAAGGAAATAGTTTTTGAAAAAACACCCAAAGTGCAACATAGAGATCTCCTCCAAATGGTTCAGTAAGAGAGTTTACGAAATCTGAATCAACATAATCTTCTGCATCAACAAATTGATAGAAATGAAAAAGATAAGGTAGACTTGCAAGAAAGACGATAATGATATTACCACCTAATACCTTTCTTTTCTTATTGGTAGAGTTGTTGGACATTTATAGGTTTAATGACTAGTTGCTGCAAATTAGTCAAAAAAAAGTAATTCAAAAAAAAATCGGTTACTTATTCAGTAACCGATTTTTTTATAAAAGAGTAGATAGTACTATAACCATCTTAAGTTTTCTCTGTTTAATACTTCACCTAGACGCTTCTTCTTGATTTCTTTAGAAGTTTTAGAAGTTTCTTCTTTAGCAGTATCTGGAGTGAACTGTACAGCTGCACCAGCTAATGATACTGTGAATAATGCTAAAAATGCGAAGGCTTGAATCTTTCTTGATTTCATAATGTAGGGTTTTAAATAGTTAGGTTTTCAATTAAGATGATTCAAATGTAGAATCACTTTATCGTGTAACCAAACTCCTACATGATAAAAAAGTTTAACGAAAGTAAAAAATCGTTATATAGTTTATGTGTTGCATATCGATAAAGTACAATTTATCTAAAGTTCAATTAAAATTTTTTAATATATGTTAAACGTTCTAGAGTTAAAATCTACAAAATTAATTGTAACTGTTTTAAAATCAGTTAATAAAGGCTTTGCTACCTGTGGCCATTCTATAAAATGAATACCTATTTTGTCGATATAATCTTCCATTCCTAGATCGAGCAACTCTTCTGTTTGGTTAATTCGGTACAGGTCATAATGAAAAATATCGCCGAATGGGCACTTATATTCGTTTACCAGTGAAAATGTCGGTGAAGATATCTCATCTTTCGATTTAAGTACTTTGCACAATTCTTTTATCAAAGTTGTTTTGCCTGAACCCATTTCTGCTTCAAAACAAATTATAATAAAACGATTAAAAACGGATTGTTCTATATTAAGGTCTCTTAATAGTTTTTTGGCAGCCTGGTTAACGGTATCTAAAGTATATGCGTATTCCATTATCTAGGTTCAAAAGTTGCTACTGGTATTAACATTTCTTCCATAGACACACCACCGTGTTGATATGTATTACGGTAATAACTCACGTAGTGATTGTAATTATTAGGGTAAGCAAAAAATAAATCTCCTTTGGCAAAAATGAAACTACTACTCATGTTGATCTTAGGAAGTTTTATAGTAGCTGGGTCTTGAGCTGCCAGAACATCTTTGTCTTCATATGTTAAACTACGACCTGTTTTGTATCTCAAATTCAAACTCGTATTCTTATCACCAATTACTTTACTAGGTGTTGTCACATTTATCGTACCGTGGTCAGTGGTTAGGATTAGTTTCATACCCAATTGCTGCGCACGTTGTATGATTTCTAGTAAAGGTGAATTTTTGAACCAACTTAAGGTTAAGGAACGGTATGCTTTGTCATTACTAGCGAGTTCTTTTATAACCTCCATTTCAGTTTTAGAATGAGAGAGCATATCGACGAAGTTGTAGACCACAACGGTAAGGTCGTTATCTTTTTGAGATTTAAAATTATCTGCAAGTTTTCTCCCGTTATTTTCGTTGGTGATTTTATGATATTGCCAACTTACATCTAATCTTAATCTTTTTAACTGAGCTTCTAGAAAGTCTGCCTCGTGCATATTTTTACCGCCTTCA
Organism: Nonlabens sp. SY33080; assembly: GCF_011784885.1. Classification (NCBI taxonomy): domain Bacteria; kingdom Pseudomonadati; phylum Bacteroidota; class Flavobacteriia; order Flavobacteriales; family Flavobacteriaceae; genus Nonlabens; species Nonlabens sp. SY33080. The sequence continues at coordinate 854,735 of NZ_CP050461.1, read as the reverse complement.
TCAGTATCATCTTTCCAATATTCTGGATGACGTTTCTTCATATCTTCAGGCATTAAACCACTAAATATGGCATTTCTAGCGTATTGAGTGGCTGTAGGTAAAATGGAGCAGTATGTTTCTTCTTGTTGTTTTTTATAATGATTGTTAACTAGCCCTTCAAAAGCTTTATATTGATCATACCTTAAATTGTCAATAACCACAAATAAAACCTGTTCCTTGTTTTTTAAAGTAGGAACAACCTTTTTCCTAAATAATTGATGACTTAATAAAGGAGCTTCTTCTTCATCTTCAAACCATTCTGGATAATTACGATCGATAAATTTGCAAAACTGATGATTTGCTTCGGTCTTTTGAGCATTTAATATTTCTCTCATACCACTATCCTCAATATCCTCTAATTCTATTTCCCAATAAAGTAGTTTTTGATAAAGCTTTACCCATTCTTCATAGGAATTGATCATGGATAATTCCATTGATATTTTTTGAAACTCTTTTTGGTAATCACTAGTTGTTTTCTCATTAATCAACCTTGAGTGATCCAAATTCTTTTTTACCGACAGTAATATTTGATTAGGGTTCACAGGTTTGATAAGATAGTCAGCAATTTTTGCTCCTATTGCTTCTTCCATGATGTACTCCTCTTCACTTTTAGTGATCATGATGACAGGAAGCTGTGATTGTTTTTCTTTTATCTCTGTAAGAGTTTCTAGACCTGTAAGTCCAGGCATATTTTCATCAAGAAAAACAATATCATAGTTGTCCTCATCAATAGCTTCAATGGCCTCTGTGCCGCTCACGCGAGTATCAACTTTGTAACCTTTACTTTCTAAAAAGAGTATGTGAGGTTTTAATAAATCTACCTCGTCATCTACCCATAATATTTTGATATTATTCATACTAGTATCTTTGCTTTAAAATGCCTGTCGTTTGAAACAACAAAACAAACTTAAAATATTAAACGATCCTATCTATGGATTTATTTCTATTCCTAGTAGAGAGATCTTTCAGTTAATTGAGCATCCTTACTTTCAAAGGTTGCGTAGAATTACACAAATGGGATTAAGTTATCTGGTTTACCCAGGTGCTCATCACACTCGTTTCCATCATGCCTTGGGATGCATGCATCTCATGCAAAAAGCAGTCCAAGTATTACGATCTAAAGGTGTTGTGATTGATGATAAGGAAGAGGATGCTCTTTATAAAACCATTTTATTACATGATATAGGTCATGGACCATTCTCTCACGCTCTTGAATATAAGATCGTTAAAGGTGTTACTCACGAGCAGCTATCTTTAAATTTTATGCAAGCTCTTAACGAGGAGTTTAACGGTAGTTTAACGCTTGCTATTAAAATTTTTAAAGGAGAGTATCATCGACCGTTTATGTTACAATTAATCTCTAGTCAATTAGATATGGATCGACTGGATTACCTTAAACGAGACAGTTTTTATACAGGAGTTGCAGAAGGAAATATAAACAGTACTAGGCTTATCGCGATGCTTAATGTTGTTAATGATGAGCTTGTAGTAGAAGAAAAGGGTATTTATAGCATAGAGCATTTTTTGACTTCGCGCAGGCTTATGTACTGGCAAGTGTATTTGCATAAAACAGGGATCGCTGCCGAGCATTTATTACAATCTTTTTTCAAGCGATTAGTTGAATTGTATGAGTCTAAAATATCCGTTGCATTACCAGACCGTATCGAGTACTTTATTACTAGAGAAAATTTTGATCAGGCTAGTGCTCATGATTTAAAGATGTTTGCAAGGTTAGATGATACTGATGTTTTTACTGCGCTTAAAATGAATGTCGATCATGAGGACTTTGTGCTCAGGGAATTAAGTAATATGCTTCTTAATAGACAATTACTCAAAGTCAAGTTTAGAGATGCTCCTGTTTCAGAAAAGAAATTGAATAGTAAAATTATTCAACTTCAAAAGCAATATAAATTGTCTGAGGATCAGGCTAGTTATTTCGTTTTTCAAGGAGTGGTTAAGCATACCGCTTTCGCGAAAGCGAACCCTATTAAAATTCTCACCAAAACAGGAAAGGTTAAGGAATTACTTAAAGTAACTAAAGAAGATAGTTTCAAAGCTCTTACCAAAGTTGCTCAAAAACATTACTACTGTCATCCTAAATTAAATGATAATTCAAAGTAATTATTTGTTTTATTGTGGATAACACAATATGAGTATGTTGTTGCTACGGGATTAATATTACATTAGTTTACTTATTTTTGCCACAATGAAGTTTACAGTCCAACAAATAGCTGACATTCTAGAAGGAATCGTAGATGGAGATGAACAACTAGAATTAAGTAAATTATCCAAGATAGAGGAAGGAGAAAAAGGAAGCTTGTCCTTTTTATCAAATCCTAAATACACTCCTTATATATATAACACACAAGCCAGTGCTGTTATCGTGAATAAAGACTTCCTGCCAGAACAGCCGGTAGACACCACACTCATTAAGGTTGAAGATAGTTATAAGGCTTTTTCAAAATTGCTTGAATATTACCAAATGGCCAAAATGAGTAAAACAGGTATAGAACAACCTAGTTTTATTCATGAAACGGCACAACTAGGTGATGATGTCTATGTAGGTGCTTTTGCTTACATAGGAGAGAATGTAAAAATAGGTGATGGAGTAAAGATTTTTCCACAATCACATATAGGTGACAACGTTACTATAGGTGATCATTCTGTAATTTTCTCGTCGGCTCAAGTATTATCAGATTGTGTAATCGGTAATCGAGTAGTTATCAATTCTGGTTGTGTGATAGGAGCCGATGGTTTTGGTTTTTCACCTAATCCTGATGGTACTTATAGTAAGGTGCCACAAACAGGTAATGTAATTATTGAAGATCATGTTGATGTAGGTGCTCTTTCAACTATTGATAGGGCTACTCTAGGTAGTACTATAATAAGGAAAGGAGCCAAGTTGGATAACCAAATTCAAATAGCTCACAATGTTGAGATAGGTGAAAATACGGTTATTGCAGCCCAAACGGGCGTTGCAGGTTCTACCAAGGTAGGTAAAAATTGCAGGATAGGTGGTCAAGTAGGAATAGTAGGGCATATCACAATAGGTGATAATGTCGGTATCCAAGCTCAAAGTGGAGTAGGAAGAAATATAAAATCAAATTCAAATATACAAGGATCGCCAGCCTTTGATTACGGTGATTGGAACCGTTCCTATGTGTATTTCAAAAATTTGCCAAAAATCGAAAAACGCATTACTGACCTAGAAAAACGTTAGTCATTATGACTGTCACAGACATTAATCAAACAACAATCGACCGTGAGGTCACCTTATCTGGTGTAGGATTACATACAGGTAAAGAAGTAACTCTAGTATTTAAACCAGCTCCGGCAGATCATGGTTATGCCTTTCAAAGAGTTGATCTTGAAGGAGAACCAGTTATTGAAGCGCTAGCTGCTTATGTAACTGATACTAAAAGAGGAACAACCCTTGATAAACGAGGAGTGCAAATCAATACTTGTGAGCATGTACTTGCTGCCCTTGTAGGACTGGAAATTGACAATTGTCTTATAGAAATCAATAGTAGTGAACCACCAATTATGGATGGATCCTCTAAGTTTTTTATTGAAGCTCTTGAAAAGGCTGGTATCAAGGAATTAGATGCAAAACGTCAAGAATTTGTAGTCAAGGAAATCATTTCTTACAAAGATGAGGAAACAGGTAGCGAGATTATTTTGATGCCTTCTGATAAATACCAAGTAACCACAATGGTTGATTTTGGTACTAAAGTATTAGGTACTCAAAATGCTACTCTTGAAAAATTATCAGATTTTAAATCTGAAATATCAGAAGCAAGAACCTTTAGTTTTTTACATGAATTAGAGATGTTACTGGATCACGGACTTATTCAAGGTGGTGATCTTAATAATGCGATAGTTTATGTAGATAAAGAGATTTCTGAGAAAACTATGAACAGCTTAAAAAAAGCGTTCAACAAGGAAAATATAAGTGTAAAACCTAATGGTATTTTAGATAACCTAGAGTTACATCACCCTAATGAGGCAGCACGCCATAAATTATTAGATGTAATCGGTGATCTTGCTTTAATAGGTTATAGAATACGCGGTAAAGTTATTGCAACAAAACCAGGTCACTTTGTTAACACTCAATTTGCAAAGAAAATGGCCAAGATTATAAAAAAGGATATTCGAGAAAATGTACCTGATATTGATGTCAATCAAACACCACTTATGGACGTCAATCAAATTATGGCTATGTTACCTCACCGTCCACCATTCTTGTTGGTAGATAAAATTTTTACCTTGACTGATAGTCAGGTAATCGGACTCAAGAATGTGACCATGAATGAACCATTTTTTGTAGGTCACTTTCCTGGACAACCGGTAATGCCAGGTGTTCTTATAGTAGAGGCAATGGCTCAAAATGGTGGTATATTAGTTCTAAGCACCGTTCCAGATCCTGAAAACTACCTCACTTTCTTTATGAAAATCGATAACGTTAAATTTAAACGTAAAGTAGTACCTGGAGATACCCTAATATTTAAATGTGATCTAATTACTCCTATAAGAAGAGGAATTGCTCACATGCAAGCATATGCTTATGCAAACGGCGTTTTATGTGCCGAAGCAGAGCTTATGGCTCAAATTTCAAAAGAAAAATAAATGAATCAACCTTTAGCATACGTACATCCAGGAGCAAAAATTGCAAAAAATGTAGTCATTGAACCATTTGCTACTATTCATAACAATGTAGTAATAGGTGAAGGTTCCTGGATAGGATCAAACGTTACTATCATGGAAGGTGCCCGCATAGGTAAAAATGTAAGCATTTTTCCAGGAGCAGTAATATCTGCAATACCGCAGGATAAAAAGTTTGAAGATGAAGAAACTACCACTGTCATAGGAGATGGTACTACCATTAGAGAATGCGTAACGATTAACCGTGGTACTAGTGATAAAATGAAAACTATCATTGGTAAAAATTGTTGGATTATGGCTTATTGCCATATTGCACATGATTGTGTTGTAGGAGATAATTGTATTTTCTCAAATAACAGTACACTCGCAGGTCATATAACCGTAGGAGATCACGTGGTGCTTGCGGGAATGGCGGCCGTTCAACAATTCTGTCAAATAGGGAATCATGCATTTGTTACCGGTGGATCGTTGGTGCGTAAAGATGTACCACCATACGTTAAAGCAGGTAGAGAACCTCTTAGTTATGTAGGTATTAATTCAGTAGGATTAAGAAGACGAGGTTTTGAACTAGAAAAAATACGAGAGATTCAAGATATCTATCGCATTTTATATCAAAAGAACTATAACGTTTCACAAGCGGTTCAAATTATCGAGGCAGAAATGAGCGCTTCAAACGAGCGTGATGAAATTATAGAATTTATTAAAAACTCTAAGCGAGGTATCATGAGAGGATACGTGCGCAACAATTAATAATATATGGCAAATACAAGCGACATTAGAAAAGGATTATGTATACGTTATAATCACGATATATATAAAATCATTGAATTTTTACACGTAAAACCTGGTAAAGGACCAGCGTTTGTAAGAACAAAACTTAAAAGTGTAACTACTGGTAAGGTTATCGATAATACCTTTTCTGCAGGTCATAAAATTGATGAAATCCGTGTTGAAACTCATACATTCCAGTATTTGTATAATGATGGTGAGGCCTACCACTTTATGAATACTGATACCTATGAGCAAATCCAGCTACCTGAAAGTAGTCTAGATGCTCCTGGTCTTCTTAAAGAAGGTGAAAATGTGAAAATTCAAATTAATACAGAGGACGACTCACCACTTTCAGTTGATATGCCTCAATATGTAATATTAGAAGTTACAGCGACAGAGCCTGGTGTAAAAGGTAACACAGCAACAAACGCTACAAAACCAGCTACCGTAGAAACAGGTGAACGAGTAATGGTTCCTTTATTTATCAATGAAGGTGATAAGATAAGAATCGATACAGAAAAAGGAGCTTATCACGAGCGTATTAAGGAATAGGTGAAATTCAATCAAACTCATAGACTAGATTTTATTGCTGACCTGATCAAATGTGAATTTGTTGGGCCAGCAGACTTTCCTGTAACAGGAATGAACGAGATTCATGTTGTTACTCCAGGAGATATTGTATTTGTTGATCATCCTAAATATTACGATAAGGCATTAAACAGTGCAGCCACCATTGTTTTGATAAACAAAAAAGTGGATTGTCCAGATGGAAAAGCCTTACTAATATCAGACGATCCTTTTAGGGATTTCAATAAGTTGACTCAACATTTTGTTCCTTTTAACGCTTTCGCGAAAGCGAACACAACAATAGCCACCACGGCATTAGTTCATCCCACAGCTAGTCTAGGAAATGAGGTAGTCGTAGGTGAAAACACGGTTATACATGCCAACGTATCGATAGGCGATCGTTGTATCATAGGTGATAATGTTATTATACACGCTGGTACAGTTTTAGGCGGAGATGCTTTTTATTATAAAAGGAGAGAAGCTGGATATGACAAACTATTGAGTAACGGTAGAGTAGTCATTGAAGATCAAGTTGAAATAGGTGCTTTGTGTACCATTGATAGAGGTGTCTCTGGCGATACTACTATTGGTTATGGGTCAAAGTTGGACAATCAGGTTCACATAGGACATGATACCGTTTTGGGTAGACATGTACTTATAGCCAGTCAAGTAGGAATTGCGGGCTGTGTAATCATTGAGGACAACGTAAAATTATGGGGTCAGGTAGGTGTGCGCAGCGATGTTAAACTAGGAGAAGGTTGTGAGGTTATGGCACAAAGTGGAGTGTCTAAAGACATTCAACCAGGCGAGGCCGTATTTGGTTCACCAGCAATTAATGCAAAAGAAAAGTTTAAAGAGTTGGCTGCCCTAAGAATGTTGCCTAATTTAGTCAAAAAATTATAAGAAGTGTCAGCAAAAAAAATAGTTCAATCGTTTTTAGATTCTCAGGTATTTGTAGATAGTTCACAATTCCCAGAATTTTTTCATAAAGATTTAAAAGTATACTGGCATTCCAGTTCAGGATTCAATGTGTTCGATTATCAATCTTACCTAGACTTGTACAAGTCAAATACGGATAATTACGAGGTTATGAGAACTGATGTTACTCATATTCTTGCAAATAATAAAAGCGAAGTTGCTGCGCGATTCACACTTTACGTGCGTACCTTTGAAAATCCTAATGAAGAAATGCCTATAGGCTATTTTATTAGTATTTTTAAAGTTCAAGATGACAGAATTATTGAAGCGCATCATTCTAGTCATCCTAGTGAAAAAGAAAGTTAATTTAATAAGTATAAATACATATAAATGAGTGTTTTAGTAAATAAGGATTCAAATATTATAGTTCAAGGATTTACTGGTAGTGAAGGTACTTTTCATGCTGGTCAAATGATTGAATACGGTACAAACGTTGTAGGTGGAGTTACTCCAGGTAAAGGTGGTCAAGAACACCTAGGTAAACCAGTTTTTAATACGGTTAAAGAGGCTGTTGAAAAGGTAAACGCCGATACAACAATTATTTTTGTTCCACCAGCATTTGCTGCTGATGCTATTAAGGAAGCTGCTGACGCAGGTATCAAAGTAATCATTACTATTACTGAAGGTATTCCTGTGGCAGATATGGTAAAAGCTGCTGATTATATCAAGGATAAGGACTGTAGATTAGTTGGTCCTAACTGTCCTGGTGTAATTACTCCAGGTGAGGCAAAAGTTGGAATTATGCCAGGTTTTGTATTTAAAGAAGGTAAAGTAGGAATTGTATCAAAATCTGGAACACTTACTTATGAAGCTTCTGACCAGGTAGTAAAACAAGGTTATGGTATTTCTACAGCAATAGGAATTGGTGGTGATCCAATTATTGGAACGACTACAAAGGAAGCCGTTGAATTATTTATGAATGACCCAGAAACTGAGGCTATCGTAATGATAGGTGAAATAGGTGGTCAGTTAGAAGCTGATGCTGCTAGATGGATTAAAGAAACAGGTAATAAAAAACCAGTTGTTGGTTTTATCGCAGGTGAAACTGCTCCTGCTGGACGTACAATGGGTCACGCAGGTGCTATTGTAGGTGGATCTGAAGACACTGCTCAAGCTAAGAAGGCAATTATGAGAGAATGTGGTATTCACGTTGTTGATTCTCCAGCTGAGATAGGTAAAAAAGTTGCTGAAGTTCTAGGAAAATAATTATAGATTTTCTTAAAACTCAATGGAACACACTGTGTTCCATTGAGTTTTATTTTTATAAATACCAAACCTTATGAAATTACTGGAAGGAAAAAATGTAATCATCACTGGCGCAAGCCGTGGAATAGGTAAAGGGATTGCACGTGTTTTTGCAGAAAATGGTGCCAATGTTGCTTTTACCTACGCAAGTTCTGAAGCACCTGCTCTAGAATTAGAAAAAGAGTTAACTGACCTAGGAGTTAAAGCAAAAGCTTATAAGAGTAACGCTGCAGACTTCAATCAAGCTCAGGAACTCATAGAAGCGGTCTCGAATGATTTTGATACTATAGATGTATTGATAAATAATGCTGGGATAACTAAGGATAATTTACTTATGCGTATAAGTGAAGAGGATTTTGACAAGGTGATTGAAGTAAACTTAAAGTCTGTTTTTAACATGACTAAAGCTGTACAACGTACCATGTTAAAACAACGTAAGGGAAGCATTATCAATATGAGCAGCGTGGTTGGTGTTAAAGGTAATGCAGGACAAACCAATTATGCCGCATCAAAAGCTGGTATCTTAGGTTTTACAAAATCTGTTGCTCTGGAATTGGGATCTCGTAATATACGTTGTAATGCCATTGCTCCAGGTTTTATTGAAACTGAAATGACCGGTGCTCTAGATGAGAAAACGGTACAAGGATGGAGAGACGGAATTCCTCTTAAAAGAGGTGGTACTCCAGAAGATGTGGCAAATGCATGTGTATTTCTAGCTAGTGATTTATCTGCTTACATTACTGGTCAAGTACTTAATGTTGATGGTGGAATGTTAACTTAAACCATTAATTATCTTGCAAACTGCTTATTATTTATGGATAGGAGTAGCGGTAATCGCTAGTGCATTATTTGCTTGGTATTCCTATTTTTTTAAAGAAAAGCGTTTATCAAATAGTTTATATTACTTAGCTGTACTTAGGTTCATTTCTGTTCTAAGTGCAGCTTTTTTATTGATTAATCCAAAGTTTGTTACAAAATCCTTTCAGGATGAAAAGCCGGTTCTTTCCATTCTATTGGATCAATCTAAATCCATAGATTATCTTAATGCTAGCGAACAACTCAACTCGGATTATCAAAGCTTGATTCAAAATGAAGATTTAGTTGAAAAGTTTGAAATAAGAACATTTGCACTAGACGATAATTTTGAACCCTTTGATAGTTTAAATTTTAAAGGTGACGCTACTAATATCTCAAACGGGTTATCCAAGAATCAAGAGCTTTTTAAATCAAGAAATAATGTTACTTTACTGCTTACAGATGGAAATCAAAGTAGAGGTAGGGATCTAGCTTTCACCAAATTAAATAATCCAGAATCACTTTTTCCTATAATTTATGGGGATACGACTGTTTATGACGATTTTAGAATAGGACAGGTAAATGTTAATAAATATTCTTATTTAAAAAATGAATTTCCTGTTGAGATATTTGTTCAATATTCAGGAGACGTATCAAGAGAATCGAGACTCACAATCAAGAATGGTAACCAAATTGTTTATCGAGAAAATCTAACATTCTCCAAAAATAATTCTAGTACTGTAATTTCGGCCTTATTAGAAAGTACTTCCATAGGTACACAACGGTACCAAATCGCTATAGAACCTTTCACAGAAGAGAAAAATACCTCTAACAATTATAGAAATTTTGCTGTTGAAGTAATCGATCAACAAACCAAGGTGGCCATTATTACAGCTAGCATGCATCCTGACGTAGGTGCGTTGCGTAAAGCCATTGAAAGCAATCAACAAAGAACAGTTGAAATTGTGAATCCCGATAAAGTTTCTAATCTAAATGAGTATAACTTAATTATTTTTTATGGTGTCAACCAGGACTTAAAGCCAATTATAAAGCAGGTAAAGTTATTGGGTAAAAACACTTGGTGGTTACTGGGAGAATCTCCAGATATTCAAATGATCAACTCTTTACAAAACGCCTTTTCAATCGAAAACTCAAAGGATGTTGATGAGGTGCAACCCATTCTTAATGAGAATTTTACGGCCTATAATGTTGATTCATTTTCATTTAATGATTATCCACCAGTAAGAGCACCTTTTGGAATGGTAAGTTTTAATACACCTATTGATATACTTTTCTACAAACAAATAGGATCTGTAGAAACAGCCGATCCTTTATGGTTTAATTATGAGGAAAATACCAACCGACATTCTGTTACAATGGGTGCAGGATTATGGAGATGGCGATCACAAAGTTTTATAGAGTCAACCTCTTTTACAAATTTTGACGATTTAGTGAGTAGTCAGGTGCAACTACTAGCAAGTAATAAAAAACGTAAGCGACTAGATGTAGATTATAATTCCTTTTATTATCAAAACAATGAAATAGTAATCAATGCTATATTTTTAAACAAAAACTACGAGTTTGAAGACAGTGGTATTCTAAATCTTTATTTAACTAATCTTGAAACTAGTGAGAAAATTATCAGGCCATTTGTTCTCTCTAACAATACCTATAAGGTAAATCTTTCAGATATAGAACCAGCAGATTATAACTTTACAGTAAAAGTTGAAAATGATGTTTTAACTCAATCTGGAAAAATAAGCATACTCGAGTTTGACATTGAAAAACAATTTACCAGTGCGAGTTCTAGCTCTTTCAATTCTTTAATTGATTCTAGTAATATTTTTTATGCTGGCGAGACCAATAAAGTACTAGATGAACTACTTGATGAATCTAAGTATAAAACTATCGAAAAAGCAACTCTTAAATATTCCTCTTTAATTGATTGGCACTATTTATTAGGAGTTTTGCTTTTGTCCTTAGGACTAGAATGGTTTATCAGGAAATACAACGGATTAATTTAAAATTAGATTATGGAAAAATTACCAAAGGCAGCAATTCTATTTGCGATAGGAATTGTACTAGCTATTATTATTTTATTTAAAAGTTCAGTTAATATAGGTGCTGGTGAAGCAGGTGTTCTATTCAACTTCTTTTCTGGTGTTGATACCAGTAAAACCTATGGAGAAGGATTTCATATCATTGCACCGTGGAATGATATGACGGAATTTAGAGTGAAACAACAATCATTTTCTGATAGTATGGAAGTACTTTCGGTAAACGGTCTTAAAGTAACTGTTGAAGGTACGGTGTGGTTTCAACCAGAATATGATAACCTACCTAGGTTGTATAAGGAAAAAGGAGCAAATTACGTTGAAACTATCCTTGATCCGGCCATTAACGCTGCTACCAGATCAGTAGTTGGTCGTTACACTCCTGAGCAACTTTATTCCTCTAAGAAGGAAATTATTGTAAGTGAAATCATGTCTGAACTTACTAAGGAATTAGAAGGCCAATACCTTACCGTGAACAAGGTATTTGTAAAAGAGGTTAAGTTACCACCTAAAATTAACGATGCTATCGAACGTAAGTTAAGACAGGAACAAGAAGCTCAAGAGTACGAGTTCAGGCTGGTAAAGGCTCAAAAAGAAGCAGAACGTCAAAGAATTGACGCACAAGGTAAGGCCGCAGCAAATGATATTTTAAGTAAATCACTTACTGATAAAATTTTAATGGAAAAAGGTATTGAGGCTACTTTAAAACTTGCTGAATCACCTAATTCTAAAGTGATCGTTGTAGGTAGTTCTGACAACGGTGGTTTACCTATAATCCTAGGAAATCAGTAGTTTTAAATAATTGCGGATTAAAAAAAAGACCTGTTTTAACACAGGTCTTTTTTTATTGAAATTAGTAAAGCATATTCCGAGTGTCCGTAATTCCAGTTATCAACCATTTATCATTGTAATAAACCATGGTAAATACGTTGACACCACTATGTGAAAATTGACCATTAACATGAAATTCGTAGGTTGTATGGACCGTTGCAATATCCTCAAAAGTAGTATGACTAATTTCTATAAGCGTTTCCTTAAAGGTCATGTTTTCTGGAATATTTAAAATGCTATTCACAAAGTCAGACTTACTCGCCTTTTCCATTGAATTTCCTTTAGAACGAGACTTAATATAAGAGAATAGCATCAGATTATCGGCCATGGACTGGTCTAGGGCAACGCTATCCTGCTCGTGAAATGCATCGAAAAATTCACGTACAGCCTCCACAGGAGACTTTTTTATCGGCTTCACCATTTCATTAATAGAGTCCTGTGCAATGGATTCTTGTTCTACCGGTTGTTGAGAGTACGCTTTCGCGAAAGCGAAACAAACACAAACCATCATTAATAAAGCTTTCCTGTTCATAATATCTAATTGAATGGTAATATTAGTATTTTTACTTCATAAAACAAGATTATGTCTGTAGCAAAGAAGCAATATAAAAGAATAACCGTTAAATCATTATCCGAAATGAAGGCCAATGGAGAAAAAATCTCTATGCTAACTGCTTATGATTATACCATGGCCAAAATAGTAGATAGTGGCGGCGTTGATGTGATTCTAGTAGGAGATAGCGCTAGTAACGTAATGGCAGGTCACGAGACTACGCTACCTATAACACTAGATCAAATGATTTATCATGCGAGTAGTGTTGTAAGAGCCGCAGAGCGCTCGCTGGTTGTTGTAGATTTACCTTTTGGTAGTTATCAAAGTGATCCTAAAGAGGCCTTGCGCAGTGCGATTAGAATAATGAAGGAAAGTGGCGGACACAGCGTTAAACTTGAAGGAGGAAGAGAAGTAAAGGAATCCATAAAACGTATTTTACACGCAGGAATACCGGTAATGGGCCATCTAGGACTTACACCTCAAAGTATATATAAATTTGGTACTTATACAGTACGTGCTAAAGAAGAAGCCGAAGCGGAAAAGCTTATTGAGGATGCATTATTACTCGAAAAATGGGGTTGTTTTGCCCTAGTGCTAGAAAAAGTTCCCGCTGCTCTTGCAGAAAAAGTAGCAAGTCAATTAAGTATACCTGTAATTGGTATAGGTGCTGGTGCTGGAGTTGATGGTCAGGTATTAGTTTCTCATGATATGTTTGGAATGACACATGAATTTAATCCACGTTTTTTACGTAGGTATTTAAATCTTTATGAGGAAATGGGTGATGCAGTAAGTTCCTACGTTAAGGATGTTAAAGCAAAAGACTTTCCTAATGAGAATGAACAATACTAATTAAAATAACAAATAAAAAAGGTGCTTGTAAACGCACCTTTTTTATTATAAGAACTTAATGTATTCTACATCGATACTATAATTACCTACAATACCATCGGATATAGAGAAATTATATCTTAAAACTTTTTTTAAGTTTTCTTTATCAATTTCTCCAGGAATAATGTTGTGAAAAAGGACACGCTTGAAATGATTGATGGGTAGCTTTATGGTCTTCCAAGTATTCTTATGCATACGAATCATATATCCGTATTTTTCTTGTTGAACACCTGGATTGAACTCTATTTCAAAAGCAACGGGTCTACCATCGGTTCTCAATTTAATTTCTATGAATTTCACCTCACTTAAATCTTGTTCAAGTTTGTGAGATCTCAACATGCTCCACGAGGAATTATTGACGGATTTAATGGTACCACAAAATTCTACATAATGATCGTGTTGAATTATTTCTCCAGTGCTTTTGCCACCTGTAAGTGAATCGGTAAGTGGAGTCCATTTAAATCTATATTCCATATTCCTTCCAAACTTTATTTCGGTAGGGATTAATGGTTCTAGGGTTTTCATGTATTAAAAATTTAAGGGGAAACAATTTTAATACAGAAAAAGGGGAATGAATATGTATTTACTTGGCTATTTCTCTAAAAACGTTTAACTGCCGTTAATCTCGTTGAAAAAAGCATAAATCTCCTAAATTTCCTTCTGATTCAAACTCAAAGTAACCTTTTCTACTCCTAGAATTAAGATATTGAAACTTTAATTCTTTACCTTTTATTTTTCTAAAATCGATATCATTGATGATCCATTGAGGATATCCACCCAATTGAATTAAAGGTGTAGGTGTGATGATTTGGCTTTTTGCTGTTTTATATAATGTCCAAGGAAATTCAGGAGCAAGCTTTACTATTAATTTATGTAATTCTGGATATCTATGAATTACCTCTTCCCAAATCGGTAAGCTTTTTACGGTTACTGTCTGGTAGTATTCTTGTATAGGGAACTCGTCATAATCAATCGTGCTTAATTCACAATAGGGACCGATTGAATTCGCTTTATGTTCATCAAAATAAAAAGCTTTAGACTCGCCATTAATAGGGAATACTCCTCTTAATGGTATGATCAAGCCTTTAGAATCTTTTTTTTGAATTTTTAAAAATACATTTTGGTCTATGTCTTTAACCTTATTATAACCTGTAGCCGTAATGACAATTTTATTCAGTTCTTCTTTTAATAAAGCTAAATCCTTTTCTGGAATTTTAGCTTTTTGCGCCATCTCCTTCATTAAAGACTCGCTCGTTTTTGATGATTTACCTATCATCGCTTGCAACCATTTAAACATAGTAAGGAGAGATTGATGAGATTAATTTTTTTTCATTCTAGATGCCAAAGCACCAGCAAGTAAAGCTATAAATATAAATCCGAGTGACAACCATTCTGGAAAATGTATATGATGAACTAATAACATTTTGATTCCCACAAAACTCAGTATGGCTACTAGACTATAATGAATGTATTGGAACTTGTTTAAGAGATTGGTTAGGAAAAAGTACATACTTCTCAATCCCATTATGGCAAGAATGTTACTTGTGAAAACCAAAAAGGGATCAGCCGTGATAGCTAGAATAGCCGGTATAGAATCTAGAGCAAAAAGAACATCGGTCAATTCGATGACCACCAAGGCCAAAAATAATGGGGTTGCAATTCTTTTACCCATTTTTCTGATAAAGAGCTGCTGCCCATTAATTTGATCGGTAACCGGTAAAAATTTGCGTACTAGTTTATAGATGGGACTTTGAGCAGGATCAAATTCTTCGTCATTGTTCTTGAGCATTTTAAAAGCCGTATACAGTAGAAATAACCCAAAAACATAAGTCATCCAGCTTACCTTGTTAATTAAGGCAACGCCAAACAAAATCATTAAGGCTCTAAAAACTAAAGCACCAACAATTCCCCAAAACAAAACTCGGTGCTGGTATTTGAGAGCAATATTAAAGGAGCCAAAAATAACCGCAATCACAAAAATGTTGTCTATGCTTAACGACAACTCAATAAGATATCCAGTAATATATTTAATAGATGCATCAATGGCTGTCATGTTTTCAGGATTGTCTACAAGTCCATTGTCATATATCAGGTAAATGGCACCTGTAAAAGCTACAGCGATACTTACCCAAAGAGCAGTGTATTTACTAGCCTCTTTGGTTCCTATAACATGAGCCTTTCTATTAAAAACAAAAAGGTCAAGCATCAAAAAGATGCTGACCATTATTATAAATCCTGTCCAAATCATGATGTAAAAATACTTAAGGTATTCTCACTTGTGCAGTGTCTGGATCAAAAAACTTTATCGCGTCGCTCATTGATATAGCTTGTAAAGCTTTTTTATCATTTACAAGAATAGGAAAGCGCAATAATTCTGGTTGATTGCGTAAAACATCAACACCGTCATTAAATTCAATACTATCACCACCTTGATATTTCTCATGACTGGTGTCAATTAAATCAATGATATCACATTCTAGCAATTCAATAAGTTCTGCATATATAGTTCCAGTAATATCAAATTTATTTATATCACGTTGATTAATTGATTTGCCACTACTCACTAGGTAAGCATACACTTCCTTGTGTAATTTTTTATTAGAATCGTAAAAAATACTTACTTCACGACTGGATTTTGCAAGAACTCCCATTTTTAATGTTTTACTATTGTCGCCTTTCTCTTCTCACATTGAGTTTTTAGTTGAGTAATAACTTTTGAAATTCCTTCTTCAAAATTATCGTGCGACTCCTCGGCAAAAAGTCTTGGTCCAGGAGCACTTAATCTTATTTGGGATATCATACCCGTTTGATCACTCGATGTATTTTCTGTTTTGAAAAACACGTCTGCACGTGTTACCCAGTCATAACGTTCAAAAATCGTTTGTAGCTTTTCTTTGGTATAGTTTTCTAGTCTTTCACTTCCAGAAACTCCGTCGTAATTAAACTGTATAGTCATAATTTTTATTTTAAAGATACAACAGTTGTTATAGAATTTCTTTGTTTTTAGTTTACCTTAATATCACTTTAGCACTCTTTATAAATTTTGTTAATTTACTGTCAATACCTTTATATATTTATAAGTTAAAGTATCAGCAACCTTAGTTATCTTGCACTCAATGAAAAGGATAGCTGTAACTCTTTTAGTATTATTTTATTTCGCTTTCGCGAAAGCGCAATTATCATTTTGCGATGGTGAAATTGGACCAACCATTTTTACCGAAACCTTTGGATCAGGAACTACCAATGGACCTGCTTTACCAGCAAATGTAACTACCTACACATACGTTAATAGTGGTATTCAAGATGGAGAATATACCATCTCTAGTAATATGCAACAATTGAGTAGTTTTTGGGATGCTCCAGATCATACAGGAGATCCTAATGGAAAAATGCTTTTAGTAAATGCCGATTTTACCGCAGGTTTATTTTATCAAACTCCGATAACAGGCTTGTGTGAAAATACACCTTATGAATTTAGTGCCTGGGTGATCAATATTTTGGATAACAACAATCCTTGTGGCGCTGGAGAAATTCCTATACAAGTAAGATTTGAAATTTGGGACATTACCGATTCCACCTTACTAGCAAGCGGTGCAATGCCACCTGAGTCATCACAACCTGCACCTACATGGAAGCAATACGGTCTTACTTTTACCACTGCAACCGGACAAAATGGATGTATTTTAAAACTAATAAATGAAGGTGCTGGTGGTTGCGGTAATGACCTAGCCATCGATGACATCGTTTTTAGAACTTGTGGTGATACCACACAAATAATTGATGCGGCTAATAATACGGTTGTTACAAAATGTGAGGATGATCCTGCACAATCCATTACTTTATCGGCAAGTACGGTAAGTTCCATATTCACAACCCCAGAGTATCAATGGCAGCAAAGCGATGATGGTGTTATTTTTACTGATATTTTAGGACAGAATGGACCTACTTTTACTACACCTAATTTAAACGACACTATTTTTTATAGAGTCAAAGTAGCTGAAGATGCTGTTAATTTATCCAATTCACAATGCGTGAACTTTTCTGATGTTTTCGAATTTCGTGATGTTACAGTTCCGCAAGCAGTTCCAGTTCAAAATCCAGTGATTGCTTGTGATGGTATTTCTGAAGAAATGGAAGTCACCTTGCCTAATGGGACCACGGCTTTTTGGTATACCGTTCCTACAGGTGGAACCTCTATTCATGATGTTTCCAATGATTATACCACAAACATCCCAGGAACTTATTACGTTGAAACTGTTGATATTCAAAGCGGTTGTGTATCAAATTCTAGAGTTGCTATTGATTTCCTAGCCTTCAATAGTCCAAATGTTACGAGTCAAGATTACGAAATTTGTCCTGATGAAACGGTAGTCCTAGATCCTCAATTCTCACCAGCAAGTTACGTATGGAGCACTGGAGAAGGTACACCAACTATTGACGTTGATACTGAAGGAATTTATACCGTAGAAGTAATTAACAACGACGGTTGTTCTTCTACAGCGACATTTACTGTAACAATTACCGAAGCTCCTATAATTGATGAAATAATCGTTATTGGAAATGATTTACAAGTAACACTGTCTAATACTGACTTGTCAAATTTTCAATACAGTATTGACGGTTTAAGGTGGTCTGATTTGCCAAACTTTGATATTACTACTTTTACTCAAGTCACTGTTTTTGTTCGTGATAGACTAAATTGTACGGTAGTTCAACAAGAATACAACAGAATAATTATACCTCAGTTTTTTACTCCTAATCAAGATGGTTTTAATGACTATTTTAATTTTGAAGGGTTAAGAAACTTTCCAGATGCCAGACTCCAAATATTTGATAGACACGGTAAGTTGATCAAGGAGATAAATGATATCGCGGTTAGAGTAGGATGGGATGGAACATACAACGGGCAACCTTTACCAAGTAGTGATTACTGGTTTAAATTGGACTATGATAATAAATCTATCACGGGTCATTTTTCACTAATACGTTAATTATTAGAATATTAAGTGTTTTAAGAATTTAAATAGGTAACTTTAAAATAAAAATGCGTTTCTCTCTATTAATAGGTTTACTTTTTATAATAGGATGTAGTTCTTCTAAAACTTATACGGTCGAAGATTTTAATCGTGTAAAGGGTATTGCGACTAATGACTTTAAACTTGATGTAACTGTAGCGTACCCTTTTAATACAAATGCTACTAATCAAGTATTAACCCAAGTCACGATGCAAAGAGGTGATTCTCCCAATCGTATAAACCTATCAGGTGAGTCTGTAACTTTTGAGGTAAGAAATGATTCCTTGTTTACTCAACTTCCTTTTTATGGAGAACAAAGGCTTTCTACACATTATATGTCTAATCCTGGAATTGTAGTGGAAGCTCCCATAAGTGATAATGAAATCATTATTAATGAAGAAAGAAAGATGATAACTAGAAAATTTAATGCTTCTGGTAAGGATGAGAACCATGAGTTTGTTATTGAATTTTTAAAACATGGATTTTCAAAAATTTATGTTACTTCTACTAGTAGAACTTTCATGAATTATGATGCTCAATTGGTTGATCAATAAAAAATACCGCTACCTTGAAATAAAGATAGCGGTACTTTATTAACCAACATTTCTAATTAATCTATTGTATATCTAAATCGTTCTACTTCGCCACGACTGTTTTTCATTTGAATCAATAGTGTCTCTCTAGGATTTACTTCTCTTAAAATTTCTTGTAGATCGTCAATATTAGTAATTTCATAATCATTCACCTTGGTGATGATATAATCTCTCATGTCATATCTAGATAATTCACCTGTTGTTCTTGTGATACGCACGCCTTTTTTAGTATCAAATATCTTTTGATCCTCTTTAAAAAGATTACGTACTTCCATTTCAATTTGAGGAATGAGAACCGTATTGTTTTTTGTTATTTCAATTTGAGCTTGTTTTTGAACTCCATTTCTTAGGTAACTCACATAAACAATATCACCTGGATTTTTACTTGAAATGTATCCGGTTAAATCGGCAAAGGTTTTCATTTTTAAACCATCAATACTTTTAATAATGTCACCATTTTTTAGATTCGCTTTTGCAGCACCAGAATTTTCAACCACTTTGGCAACATATATTCCTTCACTCTCATCAATTCCCATTTCATCAGCAATGTTACCATTGAGGTCTGTTCCTGATATTCCTAGCATCCCTTTCTGTACAAATCCAAATTCCATAAGATCCTCGATAATCTTACGAGCGTTATTTGATGGAACTGCAAAAGAGTATCCTACATAGGAACCAGTTCTACTAGCAATTGCGGTATTGATACCAATTAATTCCCCATTTTGGTTGACTAATGCGCCACCTGAGTTTCCTGGGTTAACAGCAGCATCAGTTTGAATAAAAGACTGCATTTTTCTATCGCGTTCATCTAGATCACGTCCTTTTGCACTTATAATCCCAGCGGTAACAGTACTTGTAAGATTAAAAGGGTTTCCTACAGCTAGTACCCATTCACCAATTTTAGCTTGATTACTATCACCAAAAACTACATAAGGTAATTCTTCATCAGCTTCTATTTTTAATAGGGCAATATCACTATTAGGTTCAGTTCCCACGAGTTCTGCCTTGTAGGTTTTGTTATTGTTTAATGTCACTTCTAGACTTTGTGCATTTTCAATAACGTGATTATTAGTTACGATATACCCATCACCGGTTATAATAACACCGCTACCAGTTCCTACTGCCTGGCGATAAGGTGTTCTACCATACATAAGATCGGCAATAGACATACCACCACGAGCTATAGTAGTATTTTTTACGTGGACCACAGCATGCACTGTTTTTTCTGCGGCTTCGGTAAAATCGATACCTTCTATAGAATTAGTGTAATTAACATTCTTTACAGGAAGTACTGGTGTTTGTACCTCATTAGCAACTTGTTGTGATTGTTGTGCGGCAATTTGTGACTCTGGTTCAAAGGCTATTTTATAAGTACCTAAAACAACAGCGCCACCTAAAACAGCCATACCGAAATTTTTGATTAAACTTTTCATTTCTTTCTTTTTTTAGCTTCTTATTGAACTTAAAATTATTTAATTCATTGTTTTTATACCGTCAAATTAACCTTAATTAACAATGGATTGATAACATATTAAACAATGCATTTACATCCTTAATTTTAGTATAATTGATAGTATTTTTGCATCATGGATTCACTCACCTTTTATAAGTATCAAGGCACTGGAAACGACTTTGTCATAGTAGATAATCGCGATTTATCTTTTACCAAAAAAGATGCCAAAACAATTGCACGTATCTGTGACAGAAGATTTGGAATTGGTGGTGACGGTTTTATCTTATTAGAGAATCATGCTCATTTAGATTTTAACATGGTTTACTTCAATTCAGATGGTAATGAAAGTACCATGTGTGGTAATGGTGGTCGTTGTATAGTAAGTTTTGCTCATTTTTTAGGAATCTTTGAAAAACAAACCACCTTTAACGCTATTGACGGTAAGCACGATGCGGTCGTTAATGACGACGGAACCATAAGCCTTCAAATGATTGATGTCAATAAGGTAGACGATAATAAAGAATATTGCTTTACTAATACAGGATCGCCACACCATGTGCAATTAGTGGCAGACCTTGATAATTATCCCGTTGTTGAGGCAGGAAGAAAGCTGCGACATGAAGTTTATGGTGATGATGGTGCCAATATTAATTTTGTTCAACCTATCTCTCACGGTACTTATAAAGTGCGTACTTATGAACGCGGTGTAGAGGATGAAACCTATAGCTGTGGTACAGGAGTAACTGCGGTTGCTCTAGCCATGCATGCTACGAGTCATACGACAAATACAAACGTTTCACTAGTAACTCCAGGTGGCGAGTTATCTGTGCGTTTTGTAAACAAGGATAATGGTTATACTGATATTTGGCTTTCGGGTCCAGCCCAGCAAGTGTTTAAAGGAAACATTAATATATGATGTTGAGGAATGAAACTTGTTACCTGCGCGCTGTTGATCTGGCTGATATGGAATACATCTATCAGCTAGAGAATGATCCTGAATTATGGGAAGTAGGGAATTTACTAGCTCCTTACTCTAGATTTACGATACGAGAGTATTTAGAAAATGCTCACCGAGATATTTATGAAGTTAAGCAGCTGCGACTAGCCATTTGTACCCATAGCGATCAAATTGCTGGTTTGGTAGACCTCTATGATTTTGATCCATTTCATAATCGTGCCGGAATTGGAATTGTTATCGATACACCTCATCGTAAAAAAGGTCTCGCGCGTGCTGGTTTACAACTCATGATTGAATATGCTTTTAAACACCTTAGATTACACCAACTACATGCTAGTATATCTACGGATAATGTAGCTAGTAGAATGTTGTTTGAGAGATTACGCTTTCGCGAAAGCGGAATAAAAAAAGACTGGATCGCTACTCCAGATGGTTATAAAGACGAACTGATTTATCAATTGATTAATGAATAAATACCGCAAAATTATTTTAGGAGTAGTCCTTGTAGGACTGTTGTTTATGGCAGGATTTGCCTATAAAGTTTATACCACTTTCTTATCACCCAATACCAATTTTGAATCTGAAACCTATGAGGTATTCATACCAAGTGATGCAGATTATAACAAGGCATTCCTAATTTTTGCCGATGCTGTAGAAGATCGAGACGCGTTGCATCAAACGGCTGTTCGCAAAAAATATCATGAAAATGTAAAGGCAGGTCGATTTTTAATTAAAAAAGGAAGTTCTAACAACGATATCATTAATACGCTGCGCAGTGGTAATACTCCAGTAAAAGTTAGATTTAATAATCAGGAACGAATTGAGGATCTAGCAGGAAGGCTTGCGACTCAAGTAGAACCAGATAGTTTAAGTTTATTAAAAGCGTTTACAGATTCTACTTTTCTTAATAAGGCAGGAGTAAGTAGGGAAGAGGCCTTAACCTTATTTTTACCTAACACGTATGATAGTTATTGGAATACCACCGCAACCTCTTTAAGAGATAAATTATACAGCTATCACCAGCAATACTGGAACGAGAATAGAAGAAGTCTTGCTAGCAAGCAGCGCCTTTCTCCATCACAAGCCTATATTTTAGCAAGTATTGTTCATAAGGAAACAGCAATGAAGGATGAGCGTGCAAGAGTAGCTGGTGTGTATTTGAATCGTCTAAAAAAGAACATAAAACTAGATGCAGATCCTACCGTAATCTACGCCAAAAAGAAAAAGGACGGTGATTTCAATCAAGTCATTAAACAGGTTCTATACAAGCATTTAGAAATAGATAGTGAATACAACACCTATAAAAATGCTGGATTGCCACCTGGTCCTATCGTAACACCCGATATTGACGCTATTAATGCTGTTCTACAACCAGAAAATCACGATTACTTTTACTTCGTTGCCGACGTTCAAAATTTTGGTTACCACAAATTTGCTAAAACACTTACACAACACAATATTAATGCAGCTGCCTATCGCAGGTGGATTAAAAGGAATAATAAATAATAAGAAAAAATAGGTTAACTACCTAATCAAGGAACTACATCGCCTGTTTATTTAAGCAATTTGTTTTTCAAAAGCGATATAGTGCGTTGTCTGGTTATGGTATAAAGGAATGATGTTCACTTTACATTTGTAAGTGGTACCATCTTTTCTATGATTTACAATCACCTCACTAAAAGGTTTATGTTGTTTAATTTTAAAACGTATACGGTTTTTAGTAGTTTCTTTAGTTTGGTTTCCTTGTAGGAATCGTGGTGTTTTGTTTATTGCAAATTGAGTAGAATATCCTGTCATTTCGGAAAATCCATCATTTACCCAAATTATCTTTTGATCTTTATCAGTGACGATAATCGTTTCATAATCCATTGACTCAAATAGATTTTCAATGTTGTTATTCCATTGATACTCCTTAGCTAAATTTTTTATGGAGAAGAGATCTTGTTTTCTTTTAAGAGCAGAAGTGTAACGGTGATTACCATCCATGAAGATATCCCAAGACAGGAGTGGCATCATTTTAGGTTCGGCTGTTTCTAATTGTTTTTGAATGAATTGGTATTCTTTGTCATTTAAACTGAATAAGTAAATGTCAAGGCACATTAAATCTGTTAGGCTGTTGCTCATTGTTGCTGTTTTTTGGTGACTAGTTCAACAACATTATCGATTATTTCAATTTTAATGAAATTATCGATATTAAAACTCTGTTTAAGCCAAGTATTTTTCTTCAAACCAAAATGTTCCAAAAGGAACAACTGACATAACCAAGGCTATTAAAGTAGTTTTAAATTTCCATTTAAGTTGTGCTCCAACTAAAATGGCAACTACTACATAAGCCAAGAATAAAAAACCATGTGCCATACCAGCAATTTTGTTGGGGAAACCAAAGTCAGCCAGGTATTTCAATGGCATAGTAACAAATAAAATAAGAAGGAAGGAATAGCCTTCAACAATAGCAAGATATTTAAAGAATTTAAGCATCTTTTTTCAGTCTTTTATCAGTGAGTGACAAAGGTAATTCAGAATCCTTTCCATACAGTTTAATTTCTTGAATATCTGCCGGTAAATAATAGCCTTCTTCCATTAACGCGCGTTTTACTCGTCCTATCACTCGACCGCGCGTGCTATTTGCTTTCCAACCAAAATCTAATGTATCTACCCAAAAGAAAACTTTTAAATTAACAGTACTCGTTGCAAGCTCATCTTCTATTACATAATTCACATGGTTCTCATCACTTATTACCTTTTCATCCTTTTCTAGAGCTCGCATAATGGTCGATTTAGCCAGTTCTATATCCTCGTCATAATCAATTCCTACTACAAAATCCCATCGATAGAATCCGTCTTCAGTATAATTGGTAACCGGTTGAGTTATCACATCTGAATTTGGGATATAAACATCCTTACCATCAAATGATTTTAATTTTGTGTATCTAAACATCAATGCTTTTACTCTTCCAAAATTATCACCTATCTCCACAGTATCATTAACATTGAAAGGACGATTAAAACTTAAAATTACTCCTGCAATAAAGTTTTGTCCTATATCTTTAAAAGCAAATCCCAGTACCACGGCACTTGCACCAGCAGTAGCAAGTATACCGGCGCTTATATCTCCCAATCCAGCAGCGCGTAGAGCAACCATAATAAAAACAATGATAATAGTAAAACGTATGGCACGTCCCAAGAACCTGCTCATCAAGGGATCTTTAGTGCGCAATTTTACACTACTGGTTGTTAATCGCCCAATTAACGTGGCGATTAAAGTACCCAGTATGATAATAGCGAGACCTAAACCCAATCTAGGTAAAAAGGCGATGAAATTGTCGTACATCTGTACGGTAGTATCCCAGATTTTTTCGTCTACGGGTACTTCATTTAGTTCTTGGAAATTCAACATACTTAAAATTACATAGAGCTGCTTATTAATTTGTTAAGCTTTAACTAAATAAGCTTTTATTAAGTGATCGACCTTATTTTTGTGGCATGGAGAATAAAAAGATAGTCATTATTGGTGCTGGAGTAAGTGGACTTGTAGCTGCTCAAACTCTTAAAAATCAAGGATACGAACCTATCATATTTGAAAAAAACACTCATCCAGGTGGACGTGTACACACTATTGTTGAGAACAACGTAATTTTGGATTTGGGTTTTCAAGTAATGTTAGATGAATATCCAGCAGTAAAAGATTATTTAGATACGTCATCTTTAGACTTAATCAAATTTGCTCCTGGAGCTGTAATCTTTAAAGACGGCCGTACCTACAAATTAGGTGATGCCTCTAGAGACCTTAATTTTTTATTACCTACTATATTTGCTGGAATAGGTACCCTAGGAGATAAATGGAAGGTTTTTACGCTTTCGCGAAAGCTTAAACAAAAATCACTATCGGACATATTTTCTACACCTGAGATAACGACCGAACAATACTTGAAAGATTACGGTTTTTCAGATAAAATTATTGAAAATTTTTTCAGGCCTTTTTATGCAGGAATATTTCTTGAGGATAAATTGGAAACGAGCAGCCGCATGTTTGAGTTTGTTTTCAAAATGTTTGCAACAGGAAACGCAACTATTCCTGCAAGGGGAATTAAGGCTATTCCTGAACAACTCGCAAATGACATTGATATCAATTACAATAAAGAATTACTCGAGGTAGTCGGGAATCAATTAACGTTTAAGGATGGTAGTCAAGTTCAAAGCGATTATACTATAGTTGCTACTCCAGCAAGTGATGTGGTACCTAACTTACGTAACCAACAACAAGACTGGAAACAAACTACAGTATTTTATTTTAAGACCGACCATGAAGGATTCAAACAGCCTATCATTGGATTGCTCACTGGTAATGGATATGCTAATAATTTCCATTTTTTACATGATGTATTCCCAAATCATCAAAAAGTAATAAGTATTACGGTGGTTAAGGATTACACACAAACCGAAGAAGAGCTATCTAGTTTGCTTGCTCAAGAATTGAAGCAGGAAACTGGAATAGAGCTAGGTGACATGATCAAATATTTCAAGATTAAGAAGGCGTTACCAGTGCTTAATAACCTTAATTATGCGTTACCAAGTACTGAAACGCAACTTACGCAACATGTATTTCTTGCCGGTGATCATTTGAGTAATTCCTCTTTAAATGCGGCCATGCTTAACGGTGCCGCTGCAGCACAAGCTGTGATCGATAAGGCTGAAAATAGGGTAGTAGTAGGTTAATTTCCTACTATTCCTTGGGTATTTATATGAAGAGGAATTTTATATTCCTCTTCGTTTCATTTCTTCTTTAATTAATAGCAATTCACGACCCATTTGTCCTGCGACAGAAGTGTTTTCTTGAGCTCTTCGAATCAAATAAGGCATCACGTCTTTAATTGGGCCAAAGGGTAATATTTTAAAAGTGTTATGACCTTTATGTGCAAGATTATAGGTTAGATTATCGCTCATTCCATAAAGTTGACCGAACCAAACGTCGTTATGGTTAGCAGGTATTCCTTTTTCTTTAAGAATATCCATGGCTAGTAGTGTACTGTGTTCATTATGAGTTCCTATACATAATTTGATGCGGTCTAGTCGATCAAGAATAAACTGCATAACGTCATTGAACATCGCATCGGTTGCTTTTTTATTGATACAAATAGGAGATTGATAGCCCATTTCGGCAGCACGTTCTCTTTCTTTCTCCATATAAGCACCGCGAACTATTTTGGCTCCTACAATAAAATTATTTTGGGTCGCATCTTCATGTAGGTTTTTAATATATTCTAATCTATCATGACGATAGCATTGTACCGTATTATAAATTATGGCTTTGTCTTTATTATAACGCAACATCATATCACGTATCAAATCATCGGCTGCGTCTTGCATCCAACTTTCCTCACCGTCGTAGAGCAATGCCACATCGTACTGAGCAGCGGTTTTTGAAATTAAGTCCACACGCTGCTGTATGCGTTCCCATTCTGCTTGTTCTTGACTAGTAAGAGTTTGTTTTTCCGTAACTTTCTGCCAGATATAAAAGCGGCCAATACCGGTAGGTTTCACTACTTCAAAGGAAAGCGCTTCACTGGTAGAAGCTTTTTTAATAAGTTGGATTTTTTTGTCCACAACCTTATCAAATTCTGTTTCCTCTTCTTTACCTTCAACGCTATAATCCAGTATGGAGCTCACACCTTTACTGTACATTTTTTCTACAAGTGGCATACATTCATCCTCGGTAGTACCTCCGCAGAATTGTTCAAAAATGGTGCTCTTAATAAGCCCTTTAATGGGTAGGTTTAGATTAAGAGCTAGTACAGTAGCTTTGGAACCAAAGTTTACTAACCATGGTTTATCCATCATTTTAAAGATGAAATGAGATTTTTTTAAATCTGTATTACTCTTTAATGCAAATGCACGTTCTGTATTATTAAAAGGATTGTCTGCCATAATGCAAATATAATTGCGAAAACGATTTAGGAAACTGATAATTTTGTCGTAAAAATCGACTTTTTCACACAGTCGGACTTACTTTTGGCAATGTTAAGAAAATTACCGGTTTTGAACGATTTTTTAGCGGTAAGCTTTCGCGACCGTAGCCTATAAATAGGCGAGGGAAGCACAGTTTTAATCAAAGTAAAAATATTTGACTCTACATATGGAATCAATTGAAAATCATCTATTCAACATCTATTTTCAAGAAGAAAGCTACACTAAGCTTAATGAGTACCTACAAACTAAGCATCCTAGCTCTATTTTCATTATGGTCGATGAAAACACAATGGATCATTGTTATCCAGTTTTTATGCCAGAATTGAAAACTGAAAGTAGAATTGAAGTAATCGCAATTGATCCTGGAGAAGAACATAAGTCAATTGAAACTTGTAGTGGTGTGTGGAGTGCGATGGTCGAATTAGGAATAGACCGTAACAGTCTTGTAATCAATCTAGGTGGTGGCGTAATTACAGACCTAGGTGGATTTGTAGCTAGCACCATTAAAAGAGGTGTAGATTTTATACACGTTCCTACCAGTTTATTAGGTATGGTCGATGCAGCAATAGGCGGCAAAAACGGTGTAGACTTAGGACCACTTAAAAATCAAA
Organism: Nonlabens sp. SY33080; assembly: GCF_011784885.1. Taxonomy (NCBI): domain Bacteria; kingdom Pseudomonadati; phylum Bacteroidota; class Flavobacteriia; order Flavobacteriales; family Flavobacteriaceae; genus Nonlabens; species Nonlabens sp. SY33080. The sequence continues at coordinate 826,755 of NZ_CP050461.1, read as the reverse complement.
TAGGAGTTATTGTTCCACCTATAATGACTTTAATTGACACAAGATTTTTACGTACTCTAGATGAGCAGCAATTAGTCAATGGAAGCATCGAAATGTTTAAACACGGTTTAATAGCTGATAAGGCATATTGGAACGATATGATTAATGCCGGTAAAAACTATTATAATGACATATTTGATCATTTAATTTTTCAAAGCGCCGTAATTAAAAACGACGTTGTAGTTAACGACCCTACTGAAAAAGGGGCTCGTAAAGCTCTTAACTATGGGCATACAGCAGGTCATGCTATCGAATCTTTTTGCCTAACTCAACCAGATCAACCTGATGTTTTGCACGGCGAGGCTGTGGCTGCAGGAATACTTGTAGAGTCCTTCTTAAGTACGAGATATACCGGTTTATCTCCATTAGAATACGATTCTATTAAAAACTGGTACAAAGGACTTGGCTTTACTTTTTCATTTACTGACCGTGATATACAAGATATGATTCAATTGATGGCTCATGATAAAAAGAATGTCAATGGAGAAATACGATTTGTTCTTTTGTCTAGCATAGGCGATTTTGTCACTGATCAAAAGGTGGAAAATGAGGATATTGTTTTAGCTTTCCATGAATTGGCTACAGTTTAAACGTTATTCACTTTCTGAAAAGCTCTTTTTTAAGTTAAAAATGTCTAGAAGAAGTTGAGGTGTAATTAGTTTTTTCTAATTTTAGAACACCTCAAAATTCTAGTCTTATGAAAAATGTTATTGTAGACTACAAAAAGCTCACTCCAGAAATGGTTGCGTTACTCGTAGAAAAGTATCCTGCTGGTTACGGCGATGAAGACATCATAACCTTCAAAAACCATAAAAATGAAACCATTGAAGCGGTTGAAGTATTAACTGAGGATACAAAATACTTGGTTAAAATCTCCAAACGCCTCAGTGCTCAAATGGATGCTTTTGACCTTGACGATTACGATGAAAGAAGTATGGATGACCCAGATGCTCTACCTGAAATGGATGCGCAAGGAAAAAAGGTTTGATCGTTACTTAAACATATCCATACCTGGAATGTTAGGCATTCCATCTTTTGCAGCTGCCGCTACTTCTTGGTCATAAATACCTTCAGCTTTGCTTAATGCCTTATTAAGAGTTAAAATTAAATAGTCTTCTAACTGTTCTTGGTCCTCTAGCAATTCTGGATTGATAGAGATGTTTTTAATTTTTCTACTAGCTGTAACCGTAACATTTAATAGATTGTCGCTGGACTTCTCATCTATTAATACAGTATCCATACGTTGTTTAGTAGCTTCTACTTTTTCTTGGGCTTCTTTGATTTTTCCCATCATTCCCATCATATCTCCAAACATAGATCTAAATTTTATTTGCAAAAATAGACATTTATAACCTTACAGTCATGATTTGAAATGCTTATTGAATAGTGAGTTAACGATGACAATTGCTTGGTAATATCTGTGTATCTTGCGCCGGTTAAAAAAAGAGCATACATGAAGTTACCTGTGGCAAAAAAAATACCGCACGTTCACGAAAAACACGGACATCAAAGAATCGACCACTACAACTGGATGAGAGAAAGAGACGCACCAGAGGTTCTTTCGTATCTGGAACAAGAGAATGATTATTACGATGCCATGACAGCTCATACCGATGATCTTAAAGAATCTCTTTTTCAAGAAATAAAAGGTAGACTTAAAGAAGATGATGAATCGGTTCCTTATCTATTTAACGGATATTGGTATTATACCAAAATGGAAGTAGGTGAGAGCTACCCATATTATTACAGGCGTAATGACGCCACTCAAAAAGAAGAGCTGCTATTTAATGTAAATGAAATGGCTCAAGGTCACGACTTTTACAAGTTTACCGGGATGAATATCTCGCCTGATAATAAATTGGCCGCTTTTGGAATTGATACAAAGGGTAGAAGAGAATATACTCTTATGGTAAAAAACCTTGAAACAGGTGAGTTACTGGATGTAGCTGTTCCTCTAACCACCGGTGGTTCCACTTGGGCAGCAGACAACAATACTCTCTTTTTTACAAGAAAAGATCCAGAAACTCTAAGAGCAAATCGCATTTTTAAATATAAATTGACCAACCCTGATAATGATGGTGAATTGGTTTTTGAAGAAGAAGATGAGATTTACAACTGCTTTGTGTATAAAACACTGTCGCAGGAGTTTATAATGATTAAATCCTCTTCTACCTTGTCTGATGAGGTACGTTTTATAAAATCTAATCAACCAGACGCTGATTTTCAATTATTTCAAGAAAGAGAAAAGGAATTAGAATACAGTGTAGCACATTACAAGGATCATTTTTTCATCATGACTAATAAAGATGGAGCTACCAATTTTAAAATAATGCAAACGCCCTTGCACCTTACCGAAAAGGAAAATTGGGAAGACTTAATAGCACATGATAACGATGTTCTTCTAGAGGATTTTAATCTATTTGAAAAGTTCCTTGTAGTTTCAGATCGCTTTAATGGACTTAATAGGATTAGGATTAAGGCATGGGATGGCACGTCCGATTACTTTCTGCCTTTCGATAATGAAACGTATACGGCATATACTGGTGCCAATCTACAGTTTGATACAACAAAATTACGCTATGTCTACAACTCATTAACAACTCCAGCAAGCGTTATAGAGTTTGATATGGAAACCAGAGAGAAAAAGGTACTTAAAACACAACCTGTAGAGGACGCAGATTTTGATCCTAGTAATTACACGTCACAGCGAGTTTGGGCTACTGCACCTGACGGCACCAAAGTACCAATAAGCTTGGTTTACAAGACTAGTATGAAAAAGGAAACCGGTAATCCGCTACTTCTATATGGTTATGGTAGTTATGGAGCAACTATAGATCCTTACTTTTCAATAGCTAGACTCAGCTTACTTAATAGAGGCTTTATATACGCTATCGCCCACATACGCGGTGGTGAGTATTTGGGAAGAACTTGGTATGAAGACGGTAAAATGTTTAAAAAGCGCAACACGTTTACAGATTTTATTGCATGTAGTGAACATCTCATTAAAGAAGGCTATACTTCCAATGAACAATTGTATGCTAGCGGTGGTAGTGCTGGTGGACTACTTATGGGAGCGGTTATAAACATGGCACCACAACTATACAACGGTATATTAAGTGCTGTACCATTTGTCGATGTCGTTAGTACCATGCTTGATGACACTATTCCATTAACAACAGGTGAATATGACGAATGGGGTAATCCCAACCATAAAGACAGTTATGAATACATGCTCAGTTACAGTCCTTACGATCAAATAAAGGAGCAGGATTATCCTAATATTCTCGTTACAACGGGTTATCACGACTCACAAGTTCAATACTGGGAACCAGCAAAATGGGTAGCCCGCTTACGCGAAAGCAAAACAAACGACAAACTTCTCTTGTTCAAAACCGACATGAAAAGCGGTCACAGCGGTGCATCTGGTAGGTATGATGCACTCAAAGAAGTAGCGCTTGAGTATGCTTTTCTTCTTGATTTAGAAGGAATTACAGACTGATAATTTTTGTGTAACTTTGCCACGTTTGTGCCAAAAAATGGACACACAGTAAACCCTATATATGAACCAAGATATACAAGCCTACGATAATGTGTTGCAACTCATAGGAGAAACACCACTTATTAAGCTTTCAGAAAAAGTAGCCCCATATTCAGGTAATTTTTATGCAAAAGTAGAGGCTTTCAATCCAGGACACTCTTCAAAAGATAGAATTGCTTTACATATCATAGAAGAAGCAGAGCGAAAAGGAATCTTAAAACCAGGCGATACAATTATAGAAACTACAAGTGGTAACACGGGTTTCAGTATTGCTATGGTAAGTCGTATAAAAGGGTATGACTGTATTCTGGCTGTAAGTTCAAAATCAAGTGCCGATAAGATTGACATGCTTAAATCTATGGGTGCCAAAGTTTATGTATGTCCAGCACATGTAAGTGCCGATGATGAACGCAGTTATTATCAAGTAGCAAAGCGTTTACACGAGGAAATTAAAGACAGCATCTACATTAATCAATACTTCAATGAACTTAATATAGACGCTCACTACAACAGCACAGGTCCTGAAATTTGGAAACAAACAGCAGGTAAAATCACACACCTTGTAGCTTGTAGTGGTACAGGAGGAACTATATCAGGAACAGCTCGATTTTTAAAAGAACAAAATCCAGATGTTCAAATTTTGGGAGTTGATGCGTATGGTAGTGTTCTTAAAAAGTACCACGAGACTCAAGAGTTTGATAAAAACGAGATTTACCCATACCGAATAGAAGGACTCGGTAAAAACTTAATCCCTACAGCAACAGATTTTGATGCTATAGACAGCTTTACCAAAGTAAAAGATGAAGACGCTGCTCACATGGCTCGTTTTATATCGCAGCATGAAGGATTATTTGTAGGTTATACTAGTGGTGCAGCCATGCAAGCTACAAAGCAATTAGCTGCTCAAGGAGTTTTTGATAAGGATGCAGTTGTTGTAGTTATTTTTCCAGATCATGGATCTCGTTATATGAGTAAAATATACAACGATAAGTGGATGGAAGAGCAAGGTTTCTTTGATTCGGTATCAACAGCTACTCAGCAACACATTGAGTACGTTAAATAAGTAGTTACCTTACCTTAAATTACTTGTATTTTCTTAGAGTATCAAATATGATTTTTTGATACCTACATTTTTATTCTTAAAAGTTACTGGATATCCGACTGTTATCAACAATTATTGATAATTTAACGTCGCTGTAAGTGCGCAATATCCGTTAAGTTTTGCAGTATATCGTATATTTGCCGATTAGAAATCGGTTTTATGAAGGATTTATTTGAGAAAATTTACAAGGATAAAGGACCACTAGGAAAATGGGCAAGTGTAGCCGAAGGTTACTTTGTGTTTCCTAAATTAGAAGGACCTATTGCAAATCGCATGCAGTTTAATGGTAGAGAAGTTATTACATGGAGTGTAAACGACTACCTAGGTCTTGCCAATCATCCTGATGTAAGAAAAGTAGATGCAGAAGCTGCCGCAGAATACGGTAGTGCCTATCCTATGGGTGCTCGTATGATGAGTGGTCATACTGATTTACACGAACAACTTCAAAACGAGCTAGCAGAATTTGTTAATAAAGAAGCTGCATATTTATTGAACTTTGGGTATCAAGGTATGGTTTCTACAGTTGATGCGCTTGTTTCTAAAGATGACGTAATCGTTTATGATGTAGATGCTCATGCATGTATTATCGATGGTGTGAGATTGCACCACGGTAAACGTTTTACTTATAAGCACAATGACATTGAATCTATTGAAAAGAATTTACAACGAGCTACCAAAATCGCTGAACAAACTGGCGGTGGTATACTTGTAATTTCAGAAGGTGTTTTTGGAATGCGTGGTGAGCAAGGTAAATTGAAAGAAATTGTTGCACTTAAAGAAAAATACAACTTCAGACTCTTTGTAGATGATGCACATGGATTTGGAACTCTTGGTGCCACAGGTGCTGGAGCTGGTGAAGAACAAGGAGTACAAGATCAAATCGATGTTTACTTTGCGACCTTTGCAAAATCAATGGCTAGTACTGGTGCTTTTATAGCGGCAGATCAAGAAATTATTGATTACTTAAAATACAATTTAAGATCGCAAATGTTTGCCAAATCTCTGCAAATGCAATTAGTTAAAGGAGCATTGAAGCGATTAGATATGCTGCGTTCTATGCCTGAACTTAAAAACAAGCTTTGGGAAAATGTAAATGCTCTTCAAGGTGGTCTTAAAGAAAGAGGTTTTGATATAGGAACTACACAATCTTGTGTAACACCTGTATACCTTAAAGGAAGTATACCAGAAGCAATGGCTCTCGTTAAAGATCTTAGAGAAAACTTTGGTATTTTCTGTTCAATTGTAGTTTATCCAGTTATTCCTAAAGGATTAATCCTATTAAGATTGATTCCTACAGCTTCACATACCATGGATGATATCAATGAGACATTAGACGCATTCTCTGCTATTCGTGACCGTTTAGAAGGTGGTGTTTATAAAAGATTAAGCGCAAGCGTTGCAAAAGCAATGGCTTAATTCTTACATTTTATATATAAAAAACCCGATGTTACAACATCGGGTTTTTTGTTTTACTCGCCTATCACGCAACCTTTTTGATTATTTTACATCTCAAGTAAAACCGACTGTATGAAAAATCTTTTCCTTTGTAGTTTTTTAATGATGATAGTAGCGTGTACACCTCGTTTAGAAAACGATACGCGATTATATTTAGAAGCTACTATTATTGAACCTGATGGTTCCAGAGCAACCGATGTAGAAGTGGTACTGTCCAATTATCGTATCATAAACAGATTGTTTTCTAGAGACAACGCAAAGTTTTCTGAGCCAGATCGTGATTTCATTTTAGGAAGAGCTTTTACAGACGATGAGGGAAAAATTCAAATGACAGCCTTGTCAGCAACTAATTCTCTTTTTTATCTAACCGTATATAGAGATGACCAACCTTTACAAGATTATCGCATTAATAAAAAATCATTTACAAATTTAGAATTACTTATTCCTGAAGTTCCTATTAAGGAAGAACTCGATGTGATTTTAGTTTTTCAAAGTTCTACAGGAGTGAATAACGATCTTGACATACAAATTATAGCAGAATCGATGGACTGTCCGTTACTTTATGAAAATAGAACTTTTCAATTACCCAATTCTATAGAGAACTTTGAGTGTAATCCTCAATTTATAGGAGTTCCAGCTTCTGAGAATCCACAACAAGCTCCTGTAACCACACTAGCTCCATCACAAATGGAAGTAAGCATTTTTAATGGTACCAGTACCACAACAAGCACTATTCAAATTGATGCAAATACACAAACCTATGTTATCAATTACTAGAAGTTTTTTTATCACTTGTTTGTTAGTTCTAGGAATTTTTAATCAATCCACAGCTCAGGAACAAGATAATGATCCTGTATTAAATGATTCCACCAGCGAGGATGAAGGTCGCAGAATATTTGCATTTGACTGGTACTTACAACAGCCCATTCCTACAGGTGATTCCTTTGTTGGGTCCAATTTTATAGGTAGGCTGGGATTCGGAACAGGATTACAGTTTTATCCGTATAAAAACGTGTATCTAGGCGGAGCCTTGAACTTTGATTACTTCAAAAACGATAACCCTTTAGACACAGGAACTTATGACAGGTCGCATCGTTTTAATGCCTATTTTTTTGCCGGTTATGAGTTTGTTCTTCACAACAAGTTTAGAGTTGGAGTAGATGTAGGTTATGGTTACACCCAATTTAGAAATCGACAATCTCCCGAACAAGGTAATGGAGTTTTTAGAGACTCAGGCTCCTTACTCAAATTTCGTTCGGCGCTAGAGTATCATTTTGCAGACTCGTTTTCTATGGTACTTTCACCTAGTTTTGAGCAAGGTTTTTATGATATAAAAGCTTCACCTAATCTCATTGAAAATTTTGAAACTGCTAGCTTTTTCACTTTATCGCTAGGAGTGAGGTATCATGTTGACAATTTATCCAATGCTCAAAAAAGCCGCCAAATTATAACCGAGGATCAGGAACTTAAAGACTTATTAAGTCGGGACCATGATGACTTATCTATTAGTGAAAAACGTCGTAAATATTTCTTACTAAAAAAACAGAAACGAATTAATAGAAGAAATGCTAGACGATCCAATTTGCCCTAATTGAATAAGAGGTTTTAAATTAGATTTATAGCAGTTATGCGATAGGTAAGTGTTGATCACGCTTTCGCGAAAGCGTAAACAGAAAAACACCCAATTACTATACAGTGCATCAAGAGACCATTTTAACAAGCCAAAAAGATCTGAAAACCTAGTCATCATCCCACAACCGTCAGTCTCAAAAAAAGGTGCCGGAAATTAGCTATTATGTTGATGTGTAATGAACTGCCATAACAAGCATATTCAATAGTGAAATCAGGATGATATTGTGAATGGATTTTCAAAACTTCCAACCATTAAAAAAGCGCTAGAATGAGTTGCTTTTTTTACCTTCTTCTTTGTTGAAATCTGGCTTATTGCTTTTACCATACCTTCCACCATTTTGATTTTTGGACTTTTACTTTTTCAATATTTGAATTCTTAATTGGTACTGATTTATGCATTAATTCTCTCCCTTTTTTTAAAATAAAGGTTTTTAAATCAAGTTCATAGTCAGTTTTATCATATTTTTCTCCTCTATCATTATAATTCCTATCGTAAAGTTGTCCCTTTAAAATTCCATTCTCGATTCGATTATTTCTTATTCCGTCCCAGTTATGAGTGTCAATGCGCCTAATATCGTTAGGATCTTTAATTATGACTATAGAATTTGGACATAAAAATAAAATTAGACCATCATTATATTTTAATCTTTCTGATACATAATCAATTTCGTTGATCGGATTAATAGTTTCCACATCAACTATGTAATTAGTTTTTAACTCGTTTGTTGTTGATATTAAAAAATATCTGTTATCCTTTAAATTGATTATTTCAATCTCTTTTTCGATTTCTCCCTGAAATCCGTAAACCCATTTTTCTCCGTTCTTTTTTGTGAATTCAATTGGAATGCAGTATTCTGATAAACATCCATTAATAGCTAAGTATCCATCCATATACGCTGGTGGATATTTTAGAATATTATATGGATTTTGATTTTCAGTCAAGGTTGTTCAGCTTACACATAAAGATTAAGGTTTAAATGGTTGCTCGGTTTAGAACGAAACTCACCAAGTAAACACCAAACTGAAAATTCGCGAGGATTTTCAGAAGTAGTCAAGAATGAGCAATAAATCATATGTGGATTTATAACCCGTTTTTTACTCGATAAATTTTTTAATAACTTGTATTAAATTCGGTTTAAATACTTGAAATTTATCTTCGTAAACAGATTCCAAGTATTCTTTACCTATATATTCTTTTCCGTTTTTGTCAGTTAATATTGTCTTGCAATATAAATACCTATATCCAGTTTTACCCATTTTGATTTTCAAGATTCCGCTCCGAATAAAATCCGATTCGAAATTTTGACTTTTCAATGTTTTCCAAACTGTCTCTTTAAGTCTTGGTAATTGTCTGAGAATTGGTTTTATTTCAAGTACATTTGGTTCAACAGTATTATTCCAAAAGTCAAGCGTTAATTCATTCACATTCTTTTCAGATGCAGAATTGAAAATCCAATCAGCCATATATCCTTTACTATAATAAAAAGTTGTGCTGAAAAACTGTTGAGTTATGGTATTCGGTAATCCATTAAGTCTGTTTACTTTTGGCAATATTAGTTTCTTTATTCGTTTAGCTTTTTAACAATCTTTTCAGTTAGACTGTCAATCCTTTTATCAAGAAAAATAATTGTTGGTCCATATACATTGTTTATCGCAAGCAGTCCATAATTCTGATTAAATAAAATCGGTCCAGTTGCGTCATCTGCATAATCTATTGTATCATAAAATTCAAACCTCAAATTCTGAAGTTTGTTATTTGTGAAAGGTTTTCTATCAGTTTTTACAAACTTGTCAAATCCGAAAAGTAGAGTATCAGTGTCTCTTATTTTGCTTATTTCTATTGTTTTTGTCGTGTCAATTTGATTTACATATTTAAAATATAGTATGTTATCTGTTTTGTTGAAAGTCAAATTAAACTTTTCACTTTTCTCTTCTGCTCCAAAGAATATTGTTGCATGTATTTCAGAGCTCCATTCTAAATTTTCGTCAGAACATCCCAAGCATAGAGCGAATATTAATATGTACGTTAATAGGTTTCTCAAAATGTGTTACGACACGGAAAGCTTATGGCCAGTTCACTCAGTTCTATAGTGTACGGCAGTCGTTGGTTTGATTAGTGATTGGTTTTCTCAAAGATACCCAAATTATAAATAAAACAGAAGGAGAGAGGACTGAGAAAATGAGCCTATTGAATAATGAAATCAGGATTATTTTGTGATTCAAATTATGCTAGAAACTAGTCGTAAAAACACTTGGTTTTTAGCTTAGTTCATTGTTGGCAGTAGTTTTTTATCCTTAATTGTTCCAATAATCACCATTTTTAATTTTTTCAGAAGCTGTTTTGATGAATTGATTATATTTTCCAATTGGTTCAAATTCCAACAACTCTGGATTTTCAGCCAACCATTTTTCGATAATTCCTGAAGTCCAAATTTCAGGCAACTTTTCATTATCTAGATAATTTGACATAAAAGCAAATTCATTTACCATAGTCAGTTTATCAAAATCATATTCCGTTTTATCTGCTGGGAAATGTTCAATGATATATGACTGATGACAACATTGTAAATGTTCTGCATAAAGTTTGGTGAAAATTAGAGTCAAATATTTTTCATGAGCACTTTTGTCGATAGTTCTCAATTCTCTAAATCCTTTAATGATGTTTTCGGGAATTGAGTCCAAAGCAGATGTGCCTTTTGGTGTGAAATTCAGAGCAAATTCAGAAACATATTTCTCATAATTTCGAGTTTCCGATTCCGATTGAGTTTTCAATTCAGAAACATATTTCTCATAATTTCGAGTTTCCGATTCCGATTGAGTTTTCAATTCAGATTCAGAGTGGATTCTGTTTTCAGTTTTTTCTTGTTTCTGATTACAGTTAAACAGCAAAAATAAAATCGGTAGAAAAAGGACTTTGTTTAAATTCACAATGTTTCTCTTAAATTCACCACAACACGCACAGGTTATGGCGAGTTCACACAGCATTTTTGGCCTTTTAAAGTGTACGGTAGCTGTTGGTTTGGTTAGTATTTAGTTTTCTCAAATATACTTAATTAGAAAAAAACATAGTAGAAATTTTCGGATGAGCAAAAACCGAGCAATTGCGTATAGCTCTTGTTACCTGCTTGCTTATTCGCTATGAAATTTCACTACTGTCTGATAATCATCATGTGAACCAAAATGGCCGATGCAATAACTTACAATAGCATCCATTTCATACAAATTTTCTACAATAGATTCTTGCTCTTTACTTAGGTTTCCAAGTTTTAATAGCCCAATTATTCCTAAGGTTCTCAGTTCTGGTGCAAATGATGTAAGAAACTCGTTCAATTTGTTTACGTTTTTTCGTTTTACGTACTTAAGCATTTTCTTCGTTTCCTTTGATTTGTTTTGCTCTTTTATTCCACAATCAATGGCAACTTTGTACTCCTTTATCATTTGTTTTTCGAGGTCTAGTAGTGTGAAATTTGAGTCGTACATTTTGTTATGTGCTTCAATAAATTTCAGGATTTCTTCGTCTGAGTGATATAGTTGTTCGGTGCGGATATTTTTTTCTCTTTTTACCTCTGAAACCCAACCAAACTTAACGATTTCATTTTCACTAAGTATATTGATTACTAAGTTATTTGTAAGATAAAATCTATTTTGATAAAAATTTAGACCAATTTCTCTTTTAAATTTTCGATACGAGTAGATTTCCGTTGAGTGCGAATTTGGTTTGTCGAGAAGACTGTCTATTTCAGTTATTCGTTTATGATTAGAAATTGTCTCTACAATTTTTGGAAAAATGTCTTGTGATTGCACTACGGCTGATGATAGAAATAATAATATGATTAAAATTTTTTGCATGTCTGTTCTCAGCTTGCAGGTAACACGCTCAGATTATGGCGAGTTCACGCAGAAAGAGTTGTATTCTAAAGTGTAGGGTAGTCGTTGGTTTGGTTAGTGTTTTGTTTTTTGAAAGATACCAAAACCACAGAAAATTTCGCAGGCATTTTCGGATGAGCAATGCCTAAGCTATTGCAAATAGGTCGTGTTCTAGATCATATTATCTTTCAGCTAAATAAACTTTTTCATCGATGAAAATCTTGATCAGAGTATCCTTGTCTCGTTCTATGTTCGCGACAATGACTGGTTGCGTAGCGTAAACTATTCCACAATAGGGAGCTCTAACTGTTTCGCCACCCCATATTATGGGTTCTAACTTAATTTCAATGTTCTGGTTTTTATATTTTTGAAAATCAAATATCATTGTTCGCGCATCTATTTGACTAGATATCTCCACTTCGCTAATTTTATCTAAATTTTCGAGAATTACCTCACCATCAAAATTTGGTTTCATTTTTTTGATAATTTTTTTCGAAGCATCTTTCAAAACAATTTCAGCAAGCCAAGCTGGGTTATCATCAATTGCTGAGATAATAGTCATTTTTTGACGATCTGGGATTTCTGATTGGGATTTAATCGTGATATTTTTCGTAGATGTGATTATTGGAAGCGATGATTCCTTATCAAAAATTAATGTAAGTGTGCTGTCATTTAATTGGTAAATACCTTTGTGCTTCACGACCTCATTGCCATTACTTTCAATAATTCTAAATTTCGAGTCTGTGAGTATTATTTTCGATGCTAAGGCATTATTTTTAGAATAATACATCTTTGTAGCACAGCTAGAAAGTACAATCCCTATAAATACTAAGTAATAAATCGTTCTTGTGGTCATATGATGCACAACGGTCTAGTGTAACCGTCAGTTACGGGTTTAAAGTTAATGATTTCCGGTTTAGCACAGTTGTTAGCAATTCCTAGTGGATTCGGACGCAGTCTGAATCTGCTGTAATAGTGATTATATATTGTGGTAAAACGTTTTTTTCTTACATCTTAATATTCCTGTCGAGCCAATTCTTTGCAAAAAGCTTTTTATCATCAGCCAAAAATTCTTTTAGGGATACTTTTTCAAAATATGTACAACCAGAACAAACAGAAACTAATTCATCAGAATTTTTTATTTCAGAAATCAAATTCAATTCAGTTTCATTTAGTTTGTATTTTTTGACCTCGGTTAGTCTTTCAAGTATTATAACCGACATATATTTTTCCGCGTTATTTTTAGATTTCAGTCGTTTAGAAATCCACTTGTAATTTTGGTTATATAGTTTTTGAGTATACTTTTCTACCGTTTTTGAAGGTTGACCAGCAAAGTAACAAGCAAATCCAACCATTTCATTTCTATCCACATTTTCTTGAGCGTTCATAACGCTAAAAATTCCTATTAAAAATGTAATTATTATAATTTTAGCTCGCATTTTTCTCAATTGTTTTTACAACACGCACAGGTTATAGCGAGTTTACTCAGAATACTTCGCCTTCTATATAGTGCGGTAGTCGTTGGTTTGGTTAGTGTTTTGTTTTCTCAAATATACCCAAACGGTGTGAAAAAGAATTGTATTTTACCTCAGTTCTTCTTAATTGTATGTATGCAGTACGCTTTCGCGAAAGCGGAATATCAACCTAAATCTCTAATTTCAATAAGTATCCAAGAATACATTTTTATGTCATTTACATAGAAGTATGAAATTGCAGCAAACAATTTTACAGAATGGATATGATAAGTAATATTACACTGATACAAAGTATAAAACAAAGAATAGTAATGAACCTGATTCTTCTATTTTCCTTTATCATTTTATTCTTAATATCAGATTTGATTAAATTTAATTCGGCATCAGAGATATTGGGTGATTGTTGTTTGTACTTACCTGTATCCTTACCACGACCACCAATTCGATTTTTTAATCTGGCTTTGGACTTTTTTGAAGAAAGTAACTGTTTGTTGTTTTTTAATTTTCTATTTAAATCTATTAAGTGTCCAAGTCCTAATGCCATTTTTTCTAATGCTTTAATAGGCTATTTACTAGGTAAAAATAATTTCATGTCCTTAATTTCTACCTCGTCAAGATGTCCCATTTGAAGCTCATCCTGCGTTATTAAATGCATGTGTACAAAGCTATCGTGATGTGTAAAAATTCCCTTGTGCTCGGTAGAGTAGAAGCCTACAATCCCAACAGCCTCATCGTGTAATTTATAATTTACTTGACCTTGGTGTGCTTCCTGCGGTGATGAAACTACAGCACCATCAGGTAGGTTTTGAATATGAATGTGAGCGCTTGCAACATGACCAGCGAGCTTAAAAGCAAGTGGTTTTTTCATGTCCTTGACCTGGTTACTGATGAACGTTTCTAATTGTTTAATGTTCTTTAGACTAGCAGGAACGTCCACTTGTTGCCATTCTTTTACATGGGTATAAACAAAAAAGGGCGCACCGACTTTATAAGTTTTGGTCACTTTCATAGCGGAATCTGTCACCACGGTAGACACGTAACTACTACCATCGTTGATGAGTAATTCACCTTGTAGGTAACTCACGGGACCAATCCCATAAAGTCCTTTTTTATTGGAAATACTATCTAACTGTATGTTACTGCCCAGTTCACCTTTCCACATGACATTTCTCATGGCACTCACCACTTCAACGTCGGCATAGGTTTTTTCTTCCTCAGTGGTTTTTTTCTTCTCGGCTGAATGACAACCTAAAAGTAGGCTGGCTAGCACAGCAATTGCAGTATATGGTAATTTCATAGGATTTGTGATGGTCATACTTTTAGTAAAACTAAGATACAGCAATCTAATCAAACCGTTTTTCTGCCTGCAAGGACTACATTATAATAAGGGTTATTGGTTTTTACGCTTTCGCGAAAGCGTAATCCTTATAGAGTAAGTTTGTACCTATCATTTTAGGTACTGTTTTTTGTGTAGCCGTTACTCTTGAGTTTCATTTTTAATACTTTAATAGTTTTCAAAATTTCGGTTCTATTTTTTGCATCCTTTATCCACTTAGGTAGTTGGCTTATGACACTTCTATTAATATTTGGCTTTCGTTCTCTTAATTCTGCACGAACATAATCTTCTAAAAATTTTAAGTGATTAAGGTTCTGAGCCCACAATACATTTTTACAACACGAGGCTTGTAGATAGTCTTTTAATTCAATTGACGAAATTGGGAACGATTGATATAGCATCGTTTGATTCTTAAGTTCCTTATTAAATCCACAATGAATACAAACAATTCTAGGAGGAATGTAGTCTATGGGTTTCTTACAATTTGGACATTCTATCGTACGGAATTTTCCAAATTCAGTTAACAATTTTCCATTATCGTTAAATCGCTCATTCATTTGAAGATGAATTACCTAGAACTATTCTATTTAGTCTAGTTAATCGGTTGGTTTAGTGTTTAAACTATAAAAATAATATATAATAACAGGTTGAAAAATCGTGAGTATCTTCAGAAATAGGATAGAACAAGCAATCACTAATTGCCCTTGTTTTTAAAAGTATTTATTTTACGTTTTTATTTATTTCAAACATTTTTTTATAAATAGCATTCAGATTTATTGTTCCTTGCAAACCATAATCTTGAATTTCCTTGACTTCCCCATTTTCGTAAGTGACTTTTAATATTCCGTTAAGGATTAAAGATAATAATTTTCGAGTAGCACTGACGTTAGCAATTCCAAGTTGATTGGCAGTTAGTAGTACATTTGGCAATACGGATTATATAGATTTATAGGTTGTTTTAATTTCATTCTTAAACTTCCATTCTAAATATGTTCTGATACCGAAGAAGAAAGGAAAACGTGCTTTAGATCCGCCTGAATAAATGATATTATAAGAAATTCCATTACTTCTAGGTACTACTTCAAAACGTAAAAGAGAGATCAATTTTTTGTCTTTCTTCCAATCTCGTATTAAATATCCGTTTTCTCCACCAGTGTAGGACCATTCAAGTTTGTCCAAACTATTTTTCACAATTTCAATATTTTTTCTTTTAGAAAATTGATTTTTAAGCGTTTTAAAATTTCTTTCTGTAAGAAGTTTATATAGAAATAATAATGTTAGAAAAGAATATAACGTAAGAATAACTAGGGCTAAAATTGGTAATTCAGAGATTTTATGATTTCTAAAAAGTATATTAATTAAAAATGATACTGGAGCAACAGATATCAATAAAAACCCCATAATACTTAAGAACCAATAATCGTTATTTACTTTTATTTTCTTCAAATGGATTAGTTATTAATTACCTACAAAAGCCTTTGAGAATGACAAGTTCAAACAAAATGCGTGGCCTACCATAAAGTAAAGAAGTTATTGGTGTGGTTAGTTTTTTGTTTTTCAAATATACCCAAATCGTAAAAGAAATAGCACGAATGAAAACTCCAAAAACTAGCCTTCTTGGTTATTATATCAGATTGCTCTATGATTTGCTTTATACTAGAAATTAATTGAAAAAAATGCTCTTAGGTTATCTCTTTATTGATTAAGGTATTCAAGTCGATTAATAAGCTCTTTGTACAGGCCAGTTATCTTCATATCCAATTAACCATTTTCCAGTAGCTAACTCTTCTTCTGTGGCAAGACAATCATTTAATTGCGATTTTATAAGGCTTTCATCCATATCCTGACCTATGAAGACAATTTCATTCTTCCTATCTCCATATGTACTATCCCAATCCTTTTCTATTTCTTGTTGATTATTAATAAAAACTGAATTATTAAACCTCTCACCAAAAGACATACTAGCCCACCAAACTCCAGCACTGTCTGTTCTTAAAGAGCCACCTGCTTGTCCCCAAACAAGTGCTTGTTTAGGACGTGAGGCTATCCAAAATAAACCTTTACTTCTAATAATATTCATCGGGAATTTGTTTTGTATAAAGTCTCTAAACCTTATAGGATCAAAAGGCTTTTTAGAACGATAAACAAATGAGCCAATACCATATTCTTCAGTTTCTGGAGTATGTTCATCTTTGTTAAGCTCTTCTATCCATCCAGCACTTTGCTCTGCTTTTGCAAAATCAAACAAATTAGTATTCAATATCTCTTTTGGATTTATCCGGCTAAATGAGGACTCAAGAATCTTTGCAGATGGATTCAATTTTCTAATAGCAGCTTTTAATACTCCAAGATGATCGGCGGTAACCAAATCGGTTTTGTTTAGCACGATAACATTGGCAAATTCGATTTGGTCTGTTAGTAAGTTTACAATGGTTCTAAAGTCATTCTCAATATCGGTAAGTTCTCGATCTATTAATGTTTCTGGACTTCCAAAATCTTTGAAAAAATTAAAAGCATCTACAACTGTGACCATGGTGTCTATATAACTAAATCGAGATAAATCGATACCGCTTTCTTCATCTATAAAAGAAAAGGTTTGTGCTACAGGAACCGGTTCACTTATACCTGTACTTTCTATAAGTAAATAATCAAATCTATTTTCTTTTGCCAATCTTTCTACCTCTACCATTAAATCCTCACGTAGAGTACAACAAATACAACCGTTGCTCATTTCAACGAGTTTTTCCTCTGTACGGGAAAGGGTGTTTTCGCTTTTTACCAAATCAGCATCCACATTTACTTCGCTCATATCGTTTACAATTACGGCTACCTTTAACCCTTCCTTGTTATGCAAAATATGATTAAGTAAAGTTGTCTTTCCTGCACCTAAAAATCCGCTCAAAACGGTTACTGGCAATTTCTTATGCATACCTATTTGTATTAAAAATTTTTAGCAAAAATAGTTCAAAATGATACTAATGCAACTTTGTTGCGTTTGTGTTTCTGTAAGAACTTACTTTATTGTGATAGTGAAAAATTTGTAATGGCTACTATCACATTAGTAAAATTGAGTTCATGCAGAAATTATAGGCCTTTACAATGCATTGTAGTCCATGAATTAATTGCTATTTTATTTATTCTTAAACATGCGCAAATCAATACCGATAAAGTAGGAGTAAGGAGTAAGAAAACAAACCCTTTTTATAGTAACATCAGGATTACCTGATGATCTATGTTCTACAGGTTTAATTAAATAGAAAGTGCTAAATAGCTACGTTTTTTATCTCAGTTCTTTGTGGTGTGAAAGTGTTCATTTTTCTAATAAAAGAACTTTTTAATCTTACTTATAAACATTTGGATCGTGTTTCTCCATGTAAAATTCTGGATTTGGAATTTCTGTAAATCCGAATTTCTTGTATAACCATTCAGCCGTATTAGTGAGTAGAATCCAGCGTCTTAACCCTTGTAGGTTGGGATGATTCATAATTTCTTCCATGAGCCACTTGCTCAAACCATTACCGCGATATTCATTTAAAACATAGACGTCACCTAGGTAAGCAATAGTAGAGAAGTCTGAAATTACCCTAGCAAAACCAATTTGTTGACCTTGATCATATACACCAAAACACAAAGAATTCTCAATCGACTTCTTTACAGTGTCTATAGGAATACCAAGTGCCCAATCGGTTTCTTTAGAAAGAAATTCGTGAATACTTATTAGATCCAATTTGCTTTTATCTGTCGAGATAGTAAAATTATCTTTATGAGCTTCTCTATGGGTCATGATTGGTTGTAATTAAGAAGGTCGCATAAGGTTTCAACAACAAATTTATAGCAATAAGAAATGATTTGAGTAATTAGATAATCATTATAATCCTTGCAGCACCTAAAACAAATACACTATTGATAAAGAACATATCTAGGCGGTTTTAAACCATTTAAACGCAAGTGGACAAGCATTTGACCTCTATGATGGGTAATATGATCGGTAAGTAATAATAAAATTTGTCTTTTAGTTCTATTGGCACCAAAATAATCCAGTCGCTCGCTTAATTTATTCGTATCAAAACTCTTGATAAACGTTATAGTAAGATTAAAGGTTTCTTTGATTTTGGCAATCATCTCCGCTTTACTTTTTTTATCCACTTTTAGTTCTGTATCGGTGTTCCAATCTCTAGCAGGTCTTCCGCCCATTAAGGATTGACTGTGCCAATCCATGGCCCAACCTATATGCATTAAGTTTTCGGCAAAACTGAGAGATTCTTCAGTAGGGCGATAGGAATATTGCTCTTCGGGCATGGTTTCTGCCACCAGAATCAAATATTCTTTAGATCGTTCCAGCCGTTCAATATATTCATTGATAAAGTCATCTTCTTGCGCTATGGCAGGTTGCACAGCAAAAAGCAAAGCAACTAATAGAGTGAAATAAAAAAAGTACGAGGTATTTTTCATGGAACTAAGTTATTTTTTTCAGAAGAACATTTAGGTTTTTTAATTACTGTTCAAATAGGTTTTCTAGGTGGAGAGATTCTGTTTCGATAAAATAAATACTCCATTCACCGTATTCATAATTACCTAAATTTTCCGCACGGCTAAAAAAGAAATACTTGCCGTCTCTAGAAAATCGAGGACTGCTTTCCTCATCCTTTGTGTTGATAAGGCTCCCTATAGGTTTGGCCTTGCTCCAACCGTCAACTGTTTTTTTTGAAATGAATACATCTTCACCACCGGTTCCTCCTGGAGCATCGTAAGAGTTAAAGACAAGATACTCACCATTTGGAGAAAGTACAGCAGAATAAATCCAGGTTTTATCATCTTCAAAAATGCCATTAATCACTTCGGGTTGTGAAAATGTTTCTCCATCATAAGTAGTTGTATACAGTTTTACACTTTGTGTACCGCGCATCATCGTGGTGTAATAGTACCTGTAATTGTCGTTGGTAAAAAAGAAATTATTGTTGGATGACGGCCATTCTTCCTCTTTAATTTGAACTTCATTAATAGGTTCTGGTAAAGGTTTTGGATCGCTCCATCCATCTTTAGTTTTTTCCATCATCCAGATATTCATATCAAAATTCCCTTGATTGGGTTTATCAGGAATCGGTCGTTCTGATCCAAAGAAAAAATACTTGCCATCAGGAGAAATAAAGGCCGTTTCGTCACGGTCTGTCGAGAATTCGGCTAGGGTAGGAGTTGACCAGGATTCATATAAAAATCGAGTGACATAGATCTTTTGTTTTTCTCCTGGAGCTCTTCTAGAAAAGTAGGCTGTAAGCCCATCTGGAGTAAAAGTTATATCAAACTCGCTATTGTCACTAGTTGAAATTACTCCTTTGGCAAAAGGAGTAGGCGTGGTGATAGGTTGCGAGGCATAGGCTATTTGGGATGTTTTTTCCTTACTGTCACAGCCTATCAAACCGAGGACTATAGCAACTGCTAGGGTTACAATAAAATACTTCAAACTCTTTTAATTTTTTGATTGATTGACAGCATGCACGACTAACCAGTCGTTAAGCATGAGTCATAATCTTTTAAAGATAGATAAAAAAGAGTTTATGAAAGGTAATCAGTTGTTGTAAAATATGTTACAGTTCATTTACTTCATTTAAGGTGTACAATTGGAACTCTACATCCATACTTTTTAGGTATTCTTCAAGGCTTTGGTCAAATCCAACTTCTTTTCTCCTTAAATTAACCGAATCTGCATTTTTAACAGGCCACAAGAAATAGATCCATGCCCCTTGTTTATTGGCTTTTCCTTTGATTTGTGTTCCATAAATCTGTTCTTGACCTTGCTCCATCAGGTTCCTATCTTCCATCATTGCTAGGGATGTTTGAGCGATGTCACCAGCCGCTGCAGCCTCTCTAATCAATGGTAAATAGGTGCCTATTTGTTTGGAATGTTGTATGACGTAAAAAGCCGCTTTGTTTGCAGGTTCTCCTACTAGGGATTTACCAGGATAACCATATTTTTCAATGATTTTTTCGATATTAGCAAGATTAATACTGTCAATTTGTTGCATGAGTTCAAATCGTTTATTTCCTTCAATATCCGATTCATTGATTTGCATTTGTACTAGTAATTCTGCTTTTCTTTCATCACTTACATTTCCATTTACAAGTTCCCTTATTCCTTGATCTTTGATTAAAATGGTTTCCAGTTCATTTTTCAAATCCATATTCCTTTCCACGTGATCGGAGTGATCCTTAACATCTTGTTTTTTACAACTTATAAAGCTTATCGTTAACACGATAATTACCATTTTATGAATATTCATTTTCATATTGTTATAAGGTTACAAGTAGGCTTAAGCATTAAATTGTGGTTAAAGATACCATGTTTTAAGTAACAGGAATAGGAAAACCTATGCCTATAGATACTTGCTCATTAAACGTATGACACTAATTATACACTAGGATGGTGGTGTTTACGCTTTCGCGAAAGCGTAATCCATAAAGGTCTATTTTGATCAAGTAGGATCTATCTGAAAAATGTTTAAATACCTCTGTTTTTAATGATTCACTTTGTACTTACCAGCCTCGATTTGAAATGTTTTCATTAATCTAGTCCATGTATTGATTTGAGCAATCGCTAAAGTTAAAGTGATGATCTCATCATTGATGAAAAAACTACTTAAATCATTGTATTGAGCATTTGAAATAGGTTTACCATTAAGTGTAGTGAGTACTTCTGTAAAACGCAATACCGCTCTTTCCTTATCGGTAAAAAAGTTTGTTTCTTCCCAAACCACGAGCGTAGACAAACGTAAATCGGTTTCTCCCAGGTTCTTCAATTCTTTGTAATGCATATCAACACAGTAGGCACATCCATTAATTTGTGCTACCCTTAGGCGCATTAATTCTAATAATGTTATATCTAGGTTTGAGTTATTGATATAGTTTTCTAAACCTATTAGTTTTTCCAATACGTTATTAGGGATTTCTTTAAATGATATTCGTTCCATGTTTTATTTGTTTTATTCGGAACAAATGTATTTTTCAGAAATACGAAATAAGTTAAGATATCTTAATAAACAAGTTTTGCTCTTATCGTGCTTAAATGTTGAGGTGTGATTTCTAAATAGGAAGCGATCATGTATTGTGGTACGCGCTGTGCGAAGTCAGGTAGAGCTGAAATGAATTTTTCATACCTGCTTTTACTGTCCAATTTAAGATAGAACTCGCTGCGCCTTTGAATGGCGATAAGCCAATTTTCGGTTATTTTTCTGAATGCTCGTTCAAGATTGGGAATTTTCTCGAATACGTGTTCTAGATCAGATTTTCTTATTAGTAATACAGTGGTATTTTCCAATGCTTGTATGTAACTCTCAGATGGTGTTTCACTTTTATAACTATGCCAATTGGTATGCCACCAATTCTCCATAGCAAATTGAGTTATTTTTTCATTTCCATTACTGTCAATGTAAAAGGTTCTAGTTAAACCGTTTAAAATAAAGTACTGATATCTACAAATATTGCCTGATGCTAGAAGGAATTCAGATTTTTTTGTTTTACGAATTTCCATTAATCTGAAAATAAGATCAACTTCTTCCTTAGCTATATAGGCATATCGATTTAAATACTTGGATAATTATTCTTTTTCGGTCAGCATTTTTAATTATTAATAGCTTAACTGGGTTATGTGCAAATATATTTTCATAAACTAACTATCTTATTATCATTTTATATAAGGTTTACCTATATCAAAAGTAGCTAATCTGTGTTCTATAAGGGATCTTCGTGCCAATTGATGAAAGTCTACAGTATGTTGAAAAATGTCAGGATGTAATTGAAAACGATAATTATGAAGCTTTTGTTCTTGATTCAAAAAATACCAATATTTAATAGCATGGATAAGTCCATTAGTTGTTTTCATAATCCAATGTTCTATAGCTTCTTGCTTTTCTGAACCAGTAATTTCATTTTTTTCTAAATCGATAATATCCATATATTCTCTTTTTGATTCAGAATAAGGAGATCGATATATTTTCCAATCAAATTTTGCAAGTTTAGTATCTATTTTAAAATCCCTTTCAATGTCATGATAATTGGAACCATCAACTTCAAGACCTATTTTTAAATCTGGATTGGCAAAATCAATAAAGAAATTTTTGACAGGATATTGTGGATATAATGGAACATTTATATAAGATATATCTTCCCAAGTCCTTTTTTCTAAATAAGAAAAACTAGAGTACCAATTAAATGGATATTTTCCGTAAAAAGCGAGTCTATTTTGAGAAAAATATTCTGTTCTTTTTGATTTCGATATTTTATAATATTCTCCATAAATAAGCCATTTGTCTTTAATACTTCTAGCATTATTGTAAGCTTGTTTTAATTTTTCAATTTGGTAATAATATTCAAAAACCTTTGATAAATTCATTTGATGACATTTAAAATTCATCATCAAAAATGAAGAGAGAACATTATAAAATTGTCTTCATATTATGGTTTTATTTTAAGTTTATTTTTGTTATGAAACTATTACGCCATGAACAGAAAAATCTAAAGAATTGATATCATGCTGAAAAAACGAGTAATTGAATATGTAATGAAAATTGAATAAGACAATTTTCTCTTTAGATTTTTGCTCTAATCGTTTTTATTTTTTCATTTTAAAATTTAGACTCTCTTTTTTAAAATGATATCCGATTTCTTCAAAACTTCTCTCTTCAATTATTTTCTTTTCTTTATTTGATAAAACAAAGCTCATTTTTGTTATCCAAGTATTTGAAACATTTGAGAAGTCAGGTTCGATTATTTTTTCGTCTGAGTCTAATTCAATTTCATATTCTTTTGTAAGCAGTAATAGTTTAGAGCCGCGTGAAGTTTTTAAAGATTTACGAGAGAGTATGGTACAATTCATAAACAAAAAACCATTTAAATTTTGAAAACTGATCCAAAGTTGACCTTGTTTGGATTCTGCTATTTTTTTACCCGTAATGTTTTTAATTTTCCCTTCGGTATAGGTATCAACGTGTAACCTTTCCATAGCTCTAATATTTCCAAGAGCAGCTAAAATTTGATCTTTTTTTCTTAAAAAACTCATGAACTGTAATTTTCAAGTAGGTTTTAAATGACCGAAAAACATACATGCATGGTTTGTTTATTTAGAAACATGTTATTCCAGAGTGCAAGTTGGTCTTTGGTGTGGCTAATGCTTATCCTTTCAAATATACCCAAATCATCAGGAATCTAGCTTTGTTTTTTGATGAGTCTACCTAGATTGCTTATTTATAACAACTGATAATACTTAGATACTTTATTCTTTAAATAAACTTTTGAATGTGCTGTCCACGGAATAAATGCAACCAGAATTATCTAGTCTCAGCAATTGAGGATTTTCATCAAATGGTAAAAACGGAATTTTTAGAAGTTAAGTTTTGTAAAATACTTGCATCTGTTAATGTGTCTTTTTCCAAATAAAGAAATACTTTACAAGCTCCACAAGTGTTACATAAATCCCTAAAACTCATTAATTCTACCTGACTAAAATCAGTAATACTAGTATGCATGGGTTGAAAAACGACAGTTGCAATTTTAGTAAGTTTATTATTGGTCGTCACTTGGGCAATACTCTTTTTTAATTCAGTTCTTGCATGATCAAAATTAGCAACCAACAGCCTATCATTTGAGTATTTTAATTGTGGATAAGAAGTAATGGATTTTAAAGTTCGAATATTTCTAATTTCAATCTTATCCAGGTATAATTTGACATAAAGAATGTCCTTAGGAAAAAACATATTGAGTTAGTAGTATTTGTGGTTACAACATAATTTATAATTTGAAGGAAGATTTAATAGGGTAGAACATAATAGTGCTCATTTAACTCTATAAAAATGGTTTATAGTCTGCATTACCCAAATTTTGACAAACTTCTGATTATACACCAAGCACCGAAGTATTCTTCATTTTTCTTATAAAGATATCTTTGATACAGTTGATTTCTTTCTTAAATTTTAAATCTTCTCTAGTAGCGAAATATAAGGTATTTGAAACGGCTTTTTTACCGCGCCAGACAAGTTTTACTTTATTACTTTCAATCGATGATTTGACCAAAAAATCGGGAACAATGGCAAATCCGTTGTTATTTTCAATACATCTTATGATAGAACCAATATTCGGTAAAATATAATTAGGTTTAAAATCTACTCGCTTCTTAAAACTCTCGTACCAAAAGCGTCTGAAATGTTCCATTTCATTGGAAGCACTGTACCATACTCTTGTTTTTAATTCGGATTCTAAAAGATCGAAATTCTGTTCCTCGATTAATGCTGTAATCTGTTTGACATCTGTATCGCTACCAGCAACCATAACAATATGTTCTTGCGCAAACGCCTCGTACTGTGTAAGCGTGTACTTATCATGTTTACGAGGTGTGATAACTAGATCAAGCAAACCTTTATTCAAATCTTTCATTAGGTCTTGATGTTCTCCAAATTTTGCCACTAGATTAAAGGGTAAAGTAGGCACTTCATTTTCAAGAATAGTTTGGAACGTTTCTGTACACATGCCTATATTAATAGAAGGAATAACATCTTTTGAAGTTCTTTTAAAGTGCTGTTCGGCGCGTTCTAATTTTTTAATAGGTTCAATGATATTGCTGTACAAGAGCTTGCCGTCTTCAGTAGGAATCATTTTCCTAGATGTACGTTCAAATAGTTTTTTACCAATGTAGGACTCGAGCGCATTTAAATGAACACTTACTCCTGGTTGTGAGGTATATAAATATTCGGCTGCCTTAGTCAAGGTATGTTTTTCATAAATCGCTATGAAAGTCCTATACCATTCTAAATTCATCATGTATTAAAATATTTATACAAATGTATAATTTATATTATTTTTATAATACATGTACTGCCTGTAGTTTTGTCTAAAATTTGAATTTAGAAACAATGAAAAATATCTTTATTATCAATGGTGGTCATGCTTTTGCACATTCACCTGGCCGATTCAATAGAACCTTACTAGAAACTACAGTTTCCTATTTACAGTCTACTGGTAATTATGCAATCAAAACCACTCAAGTAGGCGATAGTTATGAGTTACAAGAAGAAGTGGAGAAATTCGTTTGGGCCGATGTTATCATTTATCACACGCCTATTTGGTGGTTTCAACTACCTTTTGGTTTTAAGGAATACCTGGATAAAGTTTTTACAGCCGGCCACCAAAAAGGAATCTATAAAAGTGATGGTAGGAGCAGGAGCAATCCTGCAATAAACTATGGTACAGGTGGTAGTTTGCATGGTAAAAAGTACCTACTTACCACCAGTTGGAATGCACCGCAAGAGGCCTTTACTCTTAAAAATGAGTTTTTCAATCAAACCAGCGTCGATGACGGTCCTTTGTTCGGTTTTCACAAAATGAATCAATTCATCGGTCTTAGTTTACTAGGCACTACTCATTTTCATGATATTGAAAAAAATGCCGATGTTGAAAAGGAGCGAACTAAATACCAACATTTTTTGGACCAACATTTTAACTAGATAAAGTCTGAGTATTACCAAAAAGGGTCTTGAATTAGTACGCTTTCGCGAAAGCGTACTCAACAACCCAACAATTTTTAACTTAATGATTATCTAGATTGTTTTGCGGGATCCTGTAATTCTTGCAGATATACCTTATTGATGGGTTGTGCAGCGTTGGTTATCAAAATTAATAGAAGTGCTTTTTCAATCTTAAAAAGGGCTTTTCAAATACACGATAGGAGATGATACTCACAAGTATCGTGAGCAGTAATGCGCTAGCCGATAGTAATAGCCAATGCGAGAATTGCAATACGGGAATAAATTTCAACAGCAACAAGATGATAATAGTATGGTATAAGTACAAACCATAGGTGTATAAACCCAACTTTGTCAACCAGGAATTGTTACTTATCCTTAGCGGATTGCTTCCCAAGGTAAAGAGTATACAAACTGAGAAAAGTATTCCCCATAATAAAGGAAAAAGATAATCTATTTGTTCCCATTCTAGGTTAGGTATAGTGAAAACTACGCCTAGTGTTATTAATGCAAAAAGGTATTTGACTGCCTTAGGAATTTTATTGAGTTGCTCAATCGTGTGTTTTTTATACATGAACAAGTACGCTGGTATAGCACCAAAGGCAAAATAGTCCAGATGTGTAAATAAATCTATGGGAGCAATGTCGTAATAAGCATAAATAAACCGCACCATATGAGCGAGCAATATGCAACAAAGCGATAGAGGAAGAATGCGTTTGACTGGCAGCAAATAGAATAAAATGCCCCAAAGAATGTAAAAATGTTCCTCTATACAAATGGACCACATTACTCGTAAAGGAGCACCATCGGGAAATTGATCGGTGATCATCATCATATAATTTTCAGCAAATAGTAAGGATACCCATAGCCTAGGTTCATAGCCTTGATTTTCAAAAGGAATGTGGAATAGCCTGAGTAAATAAGGCGATAAGTAAGCAAATGCTACTAGCAAATAAAATAACGGCCAGATCCTAAGAATTCTGCGTGCAAAAAACTTTTTAAGGGATATACTACCACGGTTTTCCTTTTCATAAAGTAGGATGTAGGTAATGAGAAAACCACTCAATACAAAGAAGAAAATAACACCTATAGAACCGCTTTTCAAGAAAAAATCGACATAGGGAATATTGGTTTTAGGTAAATGCAATAGAAACACCAGTAAAAAGGCAAAAAAACGCATGGCGTCAAAGGTGTGAAAATGCGTTCTACTCATTCCTTGTGGTGGTTGTATCTCGTGTTGGGTTTTAAGTTTCTAAAAGTACAATTTCAATAGTTATTTGATCGATTATTCCATAACGAATAGCGACTTTACCTTATAATCAGTTTATTTATGGAATGTTTTATTCAATCAATAGCTGCTTAATTGTGTAACGTACAAGTAACCGTTAACCCAACGCAGAAGTTGCGAGGCAGGTTGTGCACTCCAAAAATTGCCCGACTGTGTTGTCCTTTCTCTTCCAGAATTTTTAAAAACAAATCAGAGGCTCCATTAACTACCTGCGGTGATTCATCCCAATCGGGCGCAGCTTGATAATACCCATCTATGTGGTTAATTCCTAGTAGATTATCAAAACCTATTTTTTCCTTTATTTGCGCTAGTACATTTAACGCGCACAATTCCATGGCTTGATATCCTTGCTGTGTGGTCACTTCTTTTCCCAGTTTTCCTTGAAATTTATAGGTTCCATTTAAAATGGGAAATTGTATCGCTATATAGGCAATACGACCTCTTACATTAACTGAAACATAACTACCATCTGGAGTGGAAGCTTCTGGTAAGTTGTAGCCTAATTTTTTAAATTCTTCAGTTCGTTCATGATGGCTGTGTGTGCAGGTTTAACGTGTTTGTTGTTATAGAGTAGTGGTGTGGTGTTTACGCTTTCGCGAAAGCGGAATAAACTTCCTACTATTAGGTACGATTACTCATTGTCAAGAGCTAAAAACTGCGGTAACTATTGCATACAGAAAGCCTTTATGACTGTTTGCTACTGCTTTTGAATATAAAAATAGCGCCGATAATAATTAGAAGATAACCTACCAACAACAAGGTCAAAAGGTAGGATTTATTGCGTTGCATTACTACGTAATCGGCAATTCCTGCTTTCCAGAAGATCCATTCATCTGCCATGCGCGATGCGATATCATAATTACCCGTTTCCAAAATAATGATACCGTCTTTGGATTTAAGGTCAATTCTAGCCGCCGTATTGATGGCGTTGTTACCGCTACCATCGTGCCCAATTATTTGAGAGTCTGGGTCATTTTGACTATAAAGATGAGGTCCCAAACCATAAATACCAGTGGTGCCTATAAAGGTTTCGGCAGTGGCCATTTCATTAATAGTTGAGCTTGAGAGCACAGGATTTTCAGACACATTTGCGTTTAAAAATTTAGCTAGATCGTGAGTAGTAGTGTACAATCCGGCTGCAGCTAGTGCGGTGAACCTGTTCATAGGTCGTACCTCACCGTTTTCTTTATAGACCTGGGCTAGTTGTTTATTGGTTGCGTCCTGATATTGAAAGGTAGAATGGTACATTTCTAACGGATCAAAAACCTCATTTTTCATATACTGGGTAAAGGGTTGACCGCTTACTTCTTCAATAAGTAATTGTAGGATGGTATAACCAGCGCCAGAATACAAGTACTGGCTTCCAGGTTCAACTCCTACAATAGCCACACCATCAGAGTAATCTGTGTCGGCAGCTTTATTTAGGGATTCTTCAATGGTTTGTATGCTGTCAGTAGCCGCAAAACCACTGTAACCTAAATCGTCAATCAATCCTGAGGAATGTGATAATAAGCGTCTTACTGTTACTTTATTGTTGTCAAAATCACTGTCGGGTAGTTGCCATCGAGTTAGGTACTTATCAACCGGTGTGTCTAGATCTATGTTACCTTGCTGTACCAGTTTTAAAACTCCAAACGAGGTGATCCATTTACTTATAGAGGCAACAGGAAAAACGGTATTTTGATCTACGTTACCTTGTTGGGCATAGAAATATTCTTGTGAAACCTCACCGTTTTCTATAAGAGTCATGGCAAAATTGCCCACGAACTCTTGATCAACCACATCCTGGGTAGCGTTTATAAAACTATCAGAAGTTTTTTTTGAGGTGATAGGGCGCAATAGAAAGCCGTCAATAAATCCAAAGCCTACAAATGCTGTCCAAATTACAAGTGCTAGTAAAACGAGCGCAATTCTTTTTATTTTTTTCATTGGTTAGTGTTGCTTGTGTGGTTTAAAGCTAGTAAAAAAATGGCGTGTAGTTTGATTTTTTATTGATGTTGCAATCACGATTAGCTAAAAACCGCCTAAAGAAACATCATTACAGATTCAAAGGTGGATACTTCCTTATCAGGCAGGTAATTTATTTACTTTTAAAAGTATCCATTTTCCATCACAATTCATTTCCCAGTCTTCAGCTTCTTTATCAAGATCTATATACCAATAATTTAAACCCTTCTGAAATCCATTTCCCATTAAAGAAGAATCAATAATGATGTTCAATATGGAGAAAAGGAGAAGCAACACGACAACTGTTTTATAAATTGAGTAAAAAATAAATTTTAATCTAGATTTTTGAATTAGTCTGAGAGCTAGTCTATTAATCCATGTGATTAAAATACTCCAAATGATAATATTCACGATTAATCCAGAAACACTGTAGAAAAATTCCATCGAACTTCCTAAAGATGTCTTTTTAAAAATAAAGGGACTTCCAAAATAAGTAGGAAAAACTTCTTTTCCTTGACAGGAATACTCAATACCAAAAATTAATGACAATACTATTCCAGTCGCAATAACAATTATAATAATATATTTAATCAACTTTATCACTATTGATTGCTTGAGGTTGCTGGTATTCAAAGAGTCTTGAAAAAACTCTATTGCTCTATTCTACATCTGGTTTTTTACTGTTTAGGCTCCAAATTTTGTTAATTTCATTAGTATCAAGACGATTAATGAATTCTATCAATTTTTCTTCTTGGTCGTTGTCAAAGAAAATTAAATAAAGAATAAGAGAATTAACATTGATTTGCTGGTAATGGTTAATTCTAATATTGGTTTTTTCGATTAAACAGTCATCTAGGTAATCAAACAATTCTGTGTCTTCAATCAATAATGTAAGCTCTTCAGCACTTGATTTAAAAAGCTTGATATGTTTAGCATCAAAAATTAGCTTACCCATTAGAGGTAAATCGGTAAGGTTTTCAATTTTCATTTGAATAATAGGATTTTTCACTTGATTTAGCGAGTGCACAACAAACTATATCCGCGAGGATTTACGTTAGTAAGTTAGTGCCTAGCAATTAATTTTATACATTGTTAGCCACTGTGTTTTTATTATTCAGTTATAAATTCGTTTTTGTTTTCTCGAATGTATTTTATTCTTAATTCTCCAATTTTTTCGGAATCATAAAGGTTATAAAATTCAGTGTCCAAATCATTGAGCGGATTGTCTTTATAGGATTCACTAAAACTTTCCATCGTTCCATCGTCAAATTCCTCAAGTCGTTCCTTATTTTCCGAGTAAATTTTATTCGCCCGCTTTGTCAATTCCGAAAACTTTTCAGCTCCAATTGTCATAAATCCAATTTCCGCCATTTGAGCATATTGTCCGCTCGAATTAAAGTAGAATTGATTAAATCCACCATTATTGACTTCTCCTTCGATTATCCAAGTCGAGAAGAAGGCTCGCTGTCCTATTGAAAGTTTTTTTACATTACTTAATTCATTTTCATAGTCATCTCCGATAATCTCGTAAATGTTGTCAAAAATTGCTTGTTCAATCCGATCATCAGGAATTGAGTCCAAAATTTCAGTTGTCATTTCCTTGTAGATTTTCCGATTTTTGAATTCATCAATGCTGTTTTTGGACTGTTCAAGAAACTGTTCAAATTCAGCATCTTCTTTTGTTTTTTCAGGTTCATTTTTCCCTTTACAACCAAAAAAGTTAAGTATAGAAGTTAAAAGCATTATGGTTAATATTTTTTTGCTCATTGATTGGCTTACATTGTGGCCAACACGCACAAGTTATGGCGAGTTCAGGCAGAATGATATGCTTTCTAAAGTGTACGGTGGCTGTTGGTTTGGTTAGTATTTTGTTTTCTCAAATATACCTAAATAGAAGAAAACATAGCAGGAGTGAGGACTGAGAAAACAAGCATATTTCATATTGAATTCAGGATAGCCTTATGATCCAAATTATGCTAGAAACTAATCAAAAAAACGCTTGGTTTTTAGCTTAGTTCATTGTCAGAAACAGTTTTTAATTTCGATATGATTGTTATTCCCAATTCCAGAAATGCATTACTCCAGCTTAATTCATTTTTCTGTGCATATAACAATACTTGGTTAGGCCAACCTTGATTTGAGCCATTAATATTGTGTTCAGATTCAAGGTAATCTTTTAGCAAGGAAGTGAAGGACTTTTTATCTGTACCAGCTTCAAATCCGTGAATAAATGAAGTTATAGTGTTTTTATCAATTGGATTTATCCACATAGAAGTTCTATTGATGAATAAATCTAGTGTTTCAATTTCTTTATTAGTCATTTAGTTCTTTTTGATCAATTCATTTGGGTCAAAACCGTACAAAAATTTATTCAATAGTCCATTTGAGCTTTCTAGTTCGACAATATCCATTAGCTCCTCAATGTATGTGCAGACTCTTTCTCGGTCTTCTGTGTCCAACTCCATATAAACGTCCGAGAACCTTGAAAGTCCAATTCTAATTTTTTCTTGATATTTTTCGTCAGTCGGATTATCAGATTCCGCAAGAGTTTTAAATTCAGACGCAACTTGGTTTATTTTTTCCGTAAAAATTGGTCGCATTTTTTCGTCAGCAATTCCTGGATACTGTTTTTCAGCTAAGAACTTTTCCTTTGCAATAAATTCTGCAAACTTTTCATTCGCATTTATAGGTGTTTTCATTTCATTCGAACTTCTTCCGCAAGCAGAAAGTGTTACTAGAATTATTAAAATTTGAATTGATTTCGACATTTTTCAAATTGTATACAACACGCACAGGTTATGGCGAGTTCACGCAGAATGCTATGCCTTCTAAAGTATACGTAGCTTTTGGTTTGGTTAGTAATTAGTTTTTTCAAATATATTGAATTCCATACTAATAAGGTAGTAGTGAGGACTGAGAAAACAAGCATATTGAATAGTGATAACAGGATTGTGTTAGGATTCGAATTATGCTAGAAACTAATCTAAAGAACACTTGGTTTTTAGTTTAGTTCATTGTTGTGTGTAGTTTTTATTCCATATTTATTGGTGGTTCAGCTTGTCCTATAATTTCTCCACCGAAAGTTATTAATTCAAATAATCTTGAAACTGCTGTGCTCAAGTTGTCTTGATTGCAATAATATCCGTTTATTTTTCCGTATTCTGTATAGTTGGAAATATTAAATCCTTCCTCAATATCATTGTACCAAATTATTTTCCGACCACAAATCGCCACAACCCAAAATCCGCCACCTTCATTTCCAAAGCTTGGTTCGCTCCATTTTTCGGGACTTATATTTATTAGATTCCAAAAATTAAGATGTTTTCCTTCCAATTCATATTCAGCATTCCAGATTTCAGAGTAGAGTTCCTTTTCTGTTATTGGTTTCCACATATTTAATTCAATTTGGTTTTTTTCAAATTGCATACAACACGCACAGGTTATGGCGAGTTCACGCAGAATGCGCAGCATTCTAGAGTGTACGGTAGCTGTTGGTTTGGTTAGTAATTAGTTTTCTCAAATATATTGAATTCCATACTAATAAAGTAGCAGTGAGGATTGAGAAAATGAGCCTATTGAATAGTGAAATCAGGATTATGTTAGGATCCAAATTACACTAGAAACTAATCAAAAAAACACTTGGTTTTTAGCTTAGTTGATTGTTGTGTGTAGTTTTTATTTTTCCCATTATTCCCTCGTCAGTGTTTTTGTCAATAAATCCGCTTTCTAATCCAGACCTAATATCCAAATTCTGATGCTCAATTATGTTTTCTCCAAATGCGAATTTTTTCCGTATTTTTTTTAAATCAAGTACCTTATCAAAATACATCCAATCCGCTTTATTTTCAGACCAAGCTTTTCCATAAAACGTAATTCTCGTATTTTGATTAATTAATTTTTTCGCTAAACGCCTCAACTCAGTCGAACGAATTGAGTTTGAAAAGTCAGAGAAATAATTCTCAAATTCAATTAATTTTTCTCCGATTTTAAATTTAAAACCGAGACTGTCTACAACAATTCTGCTTAAAGTTCCATTCAGTTCAGAAACTGATTGGTATGAGTTTAAATTCCGCCGTAATGATTTCAGAATTCCATTGTCAGGATTCAGTTTAATTTCGGAATCTAACTCCGATAATAATTTGTGTTTTTCAATTGTAAAGTTCGTCATTCTCAAATTACTGCCAACGCCCTGTGTATGAAACGTATCGTATAAAAAGATACTAACTTTTCGGATTAACACAGAGCCGAATTTTTATATTTTGTTATTAATTTTTCTCTTATAACAAGCCGAATAAAAAAATGGTGGACTTTCTAAATATACACAAACCTTACGGCCTAGCACTTATTATCGATGTTTTATACACCTTGTTGTGCATAGTTTTTTATTTCTTCAATTTCCGTTATAATATCAGTTTTATCAATTAATTTATCTTCATAAAACACTTTCTCTTTTGTGGGTTTCCAGAACGGAAATAACCATGTCAAAGAAGTGCTTAATTCTTTATATTTTGATTCTCCAATTTCAATTTCAGTCTTTTTTTTATAACAAGTTTTTCCTTTGTAATATTCAGTGATTCTTTTTCTCTGAGTTAGCAAATCAAATAAATCCTGAATAATATCATTCATATTATCAAATTCAGGATTATAGTGTCTATGATTAAATCCGCTTCCAATTGTTATTTCCCAGTTATCACAAGAAATCCAAATATCAGTATCAATTATTGTCAGATGAGTAGCTTCATATCCATCATCATATTTTTCAATATCAATATTCAATTTATCTCCTAAGTGATGCTTTAAGAGACTTTGAGTTTTGTTAAATATAATTTGATGAATTTTCATTTTGCGTAATTATGCACTACACGCACAGGTTATGGCGAGTTCACGCAGAATGCGCAGCATTCTATAGTGTACGGTAGTTGTTTGTTTGGTTAGTTATTCGTTTTCTCAAAGATATTGAATTTCAGACTAATAAATTAGGAGTGAAGACTGAGAAAATGAGCCTATTGAATAGTGATATCAGGATTGTGTTAGAATCCGAATTATGCTAGAAACTAATCGAAAAAACACTTGGTTTTAGCTTAGTTCATTGTTGTGCGTGGTTTTTTATTCTTTTACTATTACTAAAATTTCTTTCAGAGTTTCAGTCGCATAGATATACTTATCATTCTTAAAATCCCAGAACTCATTTGCGAGCGATAATTCCGAACCTTTTATATTTTGAAAATCAAAGAATAGAGTCAAGCTGTTAATAACAATCTTTCTTTTGTCAGCAGTTTGTAATACTGTTGGATAAAAACTCATTCTTAATTCTTCTGCATTTTTTGATTTATCTCTAACCTCTTTCGATAACGAAAATTCACTCTGATTGATTGATTTCACTTCATCTATGTAGATTACTGTTTCGAACAAATCAAAATAATATCCCATTGGTGGATTTTTTGAGATTCGTATTCTTGCGAAATCGTGTATCATTCCATTATTCAGTTCTATTTTGGCAGGAATTAATTTATCCGAATTCCAATCATCTGTAATTCCAATTTGGTCAATTTGTTTTCTTAATTTCTCATTTAATACTAAATGTCGATTATAAAATTCAACTAATAACTCTTTTGAGTTTTTAGTCAATTTATTATACATATTCTTTTCTTTGAAATAATCAGTGTTACAACCCGAGCATTTATACAAATCCGTAGTTCCAATTGTCTCAACTTTCTCAACGTTCGCTTTATATCTTGTCCCAATAAGTTCTTCCGAAAAAGCAAATATTTTTTCTTTATTGCAGGCAGGACAGCCTTTTTTCATTTTCTTCTTGAAGATGTTAAACATTCGGTTTGGTAAAATTGTACCCAACACGCACAGGTTATGGCGAATTCACGTAGAAAGCGTAGTGTTATATAGTGTACGGTAGCGGTTGGTTTGGTTAGTATTTAGTTTTCTCAAATATATTGAATTCCATACTAATAAAGTAGGAGTGAAGACTGAGAAAATGAGCCTATTGAATAGTGAAATCAGGATTGTGTTAGGATCCAAATTATGCTAGAAACTTACTATAAAAGCACTTGGTTTTAGCTTAGTTCATTGTTGTAGCACAGGTTTTATTCCTCCGTTTCAATTTTCCAGTTTTCAGTATTCAAAACTCCATTTATAATTTCATAATCAGGTAGTTTCTCAAAATTAATTCTCAATTTCGTTCCAATATAATTTTTAAACACAATATTGTCAATTCCGAAATCGAGATTTATATATTCTGTTTTAAAATCTTTGTCAATTATTACAATTTGGTCATAATCCGCAATAATGAATTGGTCTTTTGTTGGTGATTCTGCTAATTCTCTAAATTCAGTTTGTTGGTCAAAAAAGAGGGTTTCTTTTTTATCAATATCCAATATAAAAAGTCCATCACTTGTCAAAACTGCAACTTGATTTATTCTTTCCGCTATTGCAGTTTTTTTTGGTTCTCCACGAAAAGCTCCAACCCATTCAATTCCGTCTTTTGTGGTGAATTTTGTCCAACTCCATATTTGACTTTTCCAAACTGTATTTAAGTCAAAAGTTTTCTCCTCATACTCTCCAGAAGTAGGTTGGTAAATAAATTCAGCTTTCAATTTTTCTTTCAGTTTTTGGTTTGTTCAAATGTTTGCCAACGGTTTGCGGGTATGCGCAGTTGCGTGCCTTAGCCTTGTCTTACCAAATATACCTAAACCGTAGAAAATTTTGTGATGAACAAGAATCGAGAAATTTCGTATAGCCCTTGTTGTGCATAGGCTTATTCGCACTTTTGATACTTTCCCAATTCAATCCGCGTTGCTAATTCTTCGCAACATTTGGATTTGTTTCTTAATGTTTTCTCTCGCTTCTTTTCTTCGTTTTTCGATTAGCTTATCATAATCAATTCCAGAATTTGGTGGTGGCAGTGGCGGTAATAGTTCACGAGGTTCAGCAATATTCGAGGACAGTCCGCAGTCATTTACTTTAAAATACGTTGTGTTTGCTCCAAAAAGAACCCATTCTCCGTCTTTATCGACATAAGGTCCACAAGTTCCAAAATTTTTTCCATTTAGAATTTGACCAGTTTTCAAATCTCCTTTAAAAACTTCGCAAACTGTAATTTTATAACCGATTTCGTTTTCATCAATTATAACATCTGCTATGATTACATCATCAGCGTATTCGTATTCTTTAGGTGTTGCTTTTTTCCAATGAGGAAGTGGTGCACACGTACAATATTCCGCTCTATTTGGAATAAAAATCAGTTTAAAAAGAAGAATATAAATTTTAGCCACAATGTTTTTTTAGCTTATGCACAACACGCACAGGTTATGGCGAGTTCACGCAGAATGCTTCGCCTTCTAAAGTGAACGGTAGCTGTTGGTTTGGTTAGTTATTCGTTTTCTCAAATATACTTAAATCAATACGAATAAAGTAGGAGTGAAGATTGAGAAAATGAGCCTATTGAACAGTGATACTAGGATTGTGTTATGCACTGTAATTCAAAAGTTCAATGAAATTAAAAAGTGTTATAATGAGTTGTATTTTATCTCAATTCTCTGTTATAGCCTGACTTTTTTCATTCTCTATGATTCTACATTGTTCAAAGTCCATTTCGGGATACGACTCATTTGCCCAATCGCTTAACATTCTTAAAACAGGTAAAAGTCCAACCGCTTTTTCAGTCAATGAATATTCAACTCTTGGTGGAATTTCAGCAAAAGACTGTCTTAAAAGCAATCCATCATTTTCTAATTCTTTCAATTGGTTCGTAAGTACCTTTTTTGAAATTGTTGGAATTAGTGTATTGAGCATTCCAAATCGCATAGATCCATTTGATAATAAATATATAATAATCGGTTTCCATTTATTACCAATTATGTTCATCGTATGAACAAGGGAACAAGCATTTGGATTGTCTATATATTTTCTAGCCATTAGTTACTTTTTGGTTACCACATATTTATTCAAATGCAGGCACAATAGTTTCTAAATTAAACCATTATTAGTTTCTTTGTGAAACAAATGTAATTAAAAATTTAAAATGAAAAATATTTTTATAATCAACGGACATCAAAAATATCCATTTTCTGAAGGAAAATTAAACGCTGCTTTAGTTGAAAAAGCGGAAAGCTACTTTAAGAGCAATGGTTACAATATCAAGAAAACCACAATGGCAGTTGATTATGATGTCAATGAAGAAATTGAAAAATTCAAATGGGCAGATGTAGTCTTTTTTCAGACACCATTGAACTGGATGAGCGTAAGTTGGTCGTTTAAAAAATACATTGATGAAGTATTTTCCATGGGTATGATGGGCGAAATGTCTGATGGTGATGGTAGAAGTAAAGAAGCGCCAAAGAAGAATTACGGACTAGGAGGAAAGCTAAAGGGAAAGTATATGATGTCAGTAACAGCAAATGCACCAAAAGAAGCTTTTAATAATCCAGATGAAACATTTTTTAATGGAATAAGTGAAGATGAACTTTTAAAACCAATACATCTTAATTTCAAATGGTTTGGTCTTGAAGCATTACCCACATTTATGGCATATGATGTAATGAAAAATCCAGAAATAGAGAATGATTTTAATCGTTTTGAAAATCATTTGAAGGCAAACTTTTAACGTATTTAATATGAGTAGACCAACACCAAAAAGTAAAGCCCCAGAATTACGGTTTTCATTATTAGATGGAAATCAATGGAATTTGGCAGATCAAAATCCTGAAAACTTTACGTTACTAGCATTCTATCGAGGATTGCATTGTCCTTTATGTAAAAAGTATTTGCAACAATTACAAGAGTTGTTACCCCAATTTGAGCAACGAGGCGTTAACGTCGTAGCTGTAAGTATGGATACCGAAAAGAGAGCTCTTCTTTCTCAACAAAAATGGGAATTATCTAATCTTACTTTGGGCTATGGTTTATCTGAAAAATCAGCAAGGAATTGGGCTTTGTATTTAAGTGCATCTGTAAAAGATGGTGAACCAAGTCAGTTTAGTGAACCAGGGCTATTTTTAATTGATAGTAAAAATGAAGTTTATTATTCAGCAATAAACAGTAATCCTTGGGGAAGACCTTATTTGCCTTCTTTTGTAAAAGCGGTGGATTATATTGTTCAGTCAGGCTATCCTGCGAGAGGTGAAATGCTTTAGTTCAGCTTATAGGTAATATTAAATATAACCGTTAGTTACGGGATAAATTAGCAAGTATTTTCGGATAAAGTACAGACGTCAGTAATTACCGAGTGGATTCGGACTAAGTTGGAATCCACCGTAATTGCTGTTATACATTGTTGTGTGTAGGCTTTTTAGTCCGAACAACTATTGTATTCGCTGCTAAATCTCCGATGCGTTTATTTTGTTTATTATTCGCTGCAATTATTAATCCAATCAGAAAGATGTAATCGATAAATCCGAGAAAAAATCGACCGAACGCTTGTCCGATTCCGATTGATTTAAATTCATTCTTTACTACTTTTAAGTTCAAAAATCTTTTTCCAATTGTTTGTCCCCAAATTCCCTCGCTAATTGGCCATAAAAAGAATCCAATTAGAAACATTCCAAAAGCTGGTAAACCATTCAAATTATATCCAACTTCGTCTTCCAATGGTGTCCCAAAGAAAAATCCAAGAATAAATCCGATAATTCCAAAAATGTAAAAATCAATAATGAAGGCTAAAATTCTGTATCTTTTTTTTGCGATTTCAAATCCGCTATTCTGCGTTTCAAATTGGTTTTCAATCGTAATTTCTGTCATTCGGTTTTCTTTTTTTCAGCTTACACACAACATACACAGGTTATGGCGAGTTCACGCAGAATGCGTAGCATTCTAGAGTGTACGGTAGCCATTCTTGCATCCGACGAGTGCGCTTTCGCGAAAGCGGCATGAGAGGAATGCACAAATTTGCTATAACCGAAGTTGTGGACGGTACCAGTAACGCTGGTTAGTGTTTATTTGTTTAGGTTATAAATATAGTTAGATAAAAGCAAATTACAGCGACTTGTCTCCGACGAGCAAACGCAGTTTGCGAGAGGAAGACACGCGTGGTTCTAACTTATAAGTTCAGGAGAGAATTGAGCGCTAGCGAAATGGCCTGAACGACCGTAGGTATCGTCCAGAAACGGTTTTGTGGCTATGCGTAGTTGCGTGAAAATCCGCGAGGATTTTCCGACGTAAACCGAAGATAGCAAAATTGCTGTTAAATTTCGATTAAGAATTCAACAGCAATGGGCTATACACGGTGTTGTCAATAGGCTTTTCTAATACACAACTTGAGTTATAGTTAAAGTTTTATAACTTCCATTTTTTTGCTATTTCAAATTTTCATATTCATCCGAATTCGATGATTATCTAATTCTCACCTTTATTTATCTAATTGGCTATATTTTGAATTAACGTTGTTAATTCTTGGGTAGTTCCATAATCTAAATCAATATTAAAAACATCATCACCTAAAACCGTAATAGGTAGACTTCCAAACTTTAAATAATTATCTTCATCTACGCTTATAGCGATTAGTGTTGCGTTTAGACCTGTTGGTATTGAATTCTCGTATGTTGACAGGGCTGTTCTAGTATCATTTAATGAGCTAATCATAATTACAGATGGAAAATCTTCAATCACCATCCAAACGGTAGTTTCTGAATAATCTGTAACGTCAGATACGCTAACCTCAAACTGTGTTGGTGTGTCGCCTGCCATGTCATATAAAACATCGCAATTTGCAAATCCTTGATCCAAACCTGAAATGAAAAATATCCCATTACCTAAATCAGCTTGTGAGTTTGTCCCTAATTCCCAGTCCACCATTTCTCTATTATCCACGATACTGGATTCTCCTTTATAGTATTGCATTTGGTTTTCATAGCCTGTTATATCTGTCTGTACAGGTATTTGAGCTTGAATAGCCCAAGGATTTACATTTATACTAGAGCCATTTTCGTCTTCAAAAGTCAAACTAAAACTTCCACCAGTCACTAAAATTTGATTATTAGAACTTGTTTGAACATTAGCTAATATCATATCTTCAAGAGTTAAATGTTCTCTTAATTTGACTGTTACTGGTGTTCCTATTAGATTGTTATTATCATCAGTAAATGCGTTTGCATTTATTGATATAATCGTTCCATCTGCTCCAGTTACCGTTTCATCAGTTGTAGGGTCTATTGTAAATGTTTGTGCACTCGGTTTTAATGCTTGTATTAAACCATCCATGGACGAGTACGTGTCTGCATTGATTACTTCTGAGTTGTCATCATTGTTTTCACAATTAAATAATAAAAGTGAAAGCACTATGAAAGTTATTAGTGATGTGATGTTGATTTTTTTCATAATTAGTTGATATTTATTTTTAACAAGATGTGTAAAATGTAGAAAGGTTGCGCGAAATACTATAAAAGACCTTATTTTACATTAAATAACAACATATAAAAACTGTTCAAGCTTGTTGGTAACACGCACGATTATGGCAAGTTCAAGCAGAATAAGTAGCATTCTAAAGTGTACGGTAGCCATTCTTGCATCCTACGAGTGCGCTTTCGCGAAAGCGGCATGAGAGGAATGCACAAATTTGCTATAACCGAAGTTGTTGACGGTACCAGTAACGCTGGTTAGTGTTTAATTGTTTAGGTTATAAATATAGTTAGATAAAAGCAAATTACAGCGACTTGTCTCCGACGAGCAAATGCAGTTTGCGAGAGGAAGACACGCGTGAAACTAACCTATAAGTTCAGGAGAGAATTGAGCGCTAGCGAAATGGCCTGAACGACCGTAGGTATCGTCCAGCAACGGTTTTGGTCATGGTGTCGTAGCATCCCGTAGGGTGCTATACACTATACACGTTGTTGTGTGTAGTTTTTAAAATTTCCTTTTGATAATCCAATAATCGCTTTTTCAATAAAAAATACCCTCTTGATAAAACAAAAGCATAATTATTCATTGCTGTAAATATGATTTTTAGATTATTGTCAAAGTATTTATCATTACCGAAATATTGCCATTGTTTCGAAAGATATAATTCAAAATTATCTTTGATCTCTTTCGTTATTACTGTTTGATACCTATTGTCCGATAACAATTCTTTAATGCCATTTTTTAATTTTACTTCAATTGGTTTGATTCTTGCGAAATTTGAACGAATCTGATCAAAAGGAGTCGTCAACTCTACAAATTGCAATTCATTTGAAAGTTTTATGTAAGGTTCGTATTTGGTACCGAACTCTTTATCAAAATCGAAAAAATCTCTATAAAGATTTTCCAATTCAGGAGTGTCAATAGCTTTTTGT
Source organism: Nonlabens sp. SY33080 (assembly GCF_011784885.1). Classification (NCBI taxonomy): domain Bacteria; kingdom Pseudomonadati; phylum Bacteroidota; class Flavobacteriia; order Flavobacteriales; family Flavobacteriaceae; genus Nonlabens; species Nonlabens sp. SY33080. Next base: position 785,291 of record NZ_CP050461.1, on the reverse strand, counting down.
TCGATTCGTTTAAAAAAGTTAAAAATTCTAATGTCGTTTTGCTTGATTTGATCATTTATCATTTTCAGTTCTTTATCAAGATTCTCTATTAGTTCTTTACTATCTTTCTGTTTGTACTTTTGTCCATCGTAGTCAAATGTTTTAATTGGAATTGCTTTTTCAGCAATTTGCTTAATAGTCTCAATGTCATCTTGTAGGGCTATTGCAGTATAAACTAAATCAACCATGTCGTCAGAGAATATTTCATCTATTCCCACTAATTCTTTAATTGATTTTGCAGCATTTATATCAAACAGAATAGGATTTTTATTGTCATAATAACTATTGTACATCTTAGAAAATGAGTTTTTTGAAAACTCATTTCTGTATTCATTTTTGAACTCTTCAAATGGAATAGAAATCGGTTCTCCTTGATATTGAACATTGTTGAAAATCTTATTGGTAAGTTCTTTTTGAGTTTTAATAATGTTCTTGAAAACCTTAGATGCAGGAATGAATTCTGTCTCTTGAGAAGACATTCCTGTTTTTTCTAACATCTCTATCCTATCTTCAGTACTTGGGTGTGAAGCCCATTGATCTTTAATTACTAATTTGGATTTATTGAATTTGTTTAATTCCTCATATGTAACCTTAGGGAGACTATTTTCAATTTTTATATTACTGTCTTCAGCAAGAAAATTCATTACAAATAAGTGTTCTTTATATAAATTCTCGCTTTTTTGATTTGAATTAATTTTTCCGTCATAAAAGGACAAAACATAATTGAAAGAATGGTCTGCTATTGACATTCTAAGTAATGAATTCTTTAATGGTTCAAACCCAGTTACGCTAGAAGCAATTTCATCTGCATGAAATTCCATTTCTCTTGACAAACCCATATAGCTTTTGTTTACTATTTCATAAACTAGCCTTAGAATCGCCTGGACTCCTTCTATAATTTTCACAGCCAAAACAACAAAAATTGAAAAATAGCCACTTACATTAGCCCAGCTTTGAATTAGCCTATCGTAGGATTCATTATCGTAAAGTAGATTGTAAATTACTTGATTTACATTATAAACATAGCTTCCTACTTTCATTGTTTTTTGAGAAAAATGGCCAAACTCATGACTCAAAATTGCTGTTAATTCTGCTTTAGATACTACGTTAACAAGTCCCAGTCCTATTTGAAGATTCTTTCTTACAGGCAAGAACATACTCCAAAAACTAGAGTCATAGAAAACTGCTGCATTCACATCAGTTGATAGATAAACTTTTTTAGGAAATGTTGTACCGACCTGATTCACTATATTTTTAATAAGATCGAAAAGTTCAGGTTCATCTTCTTTAGTAATTTCGAAGAGATGAGATCGATCAACTTTGTGTGATCTAAATATAAACTTTAGTAAAAAGATTAAAACAAGCACACCTAAACTTGCTAATCCAATTCCCAATGCTATTGTGATGAACATTGGTCGGATAGCTATTAACATAATACCTCCATAGATGCATAAAAAAGTTAAACCAACAGCCAAGACTAACATTAGGACATAAGTCAAAATGAAAAATGTAATGGACATTATCGCTTTGGTAGTTTGAGCCTTAAACTCTGATGAGATTTTAATTTCTTTTTTTGTCATTGATTCATTTCTTAATCACACACAACACGCGCAGGTAATGAAGAGTTCGCGCAGTATTCTTAGCTTTCTATCGTGTAAGGAAGTTGTAGTTTGGTTAGTTATTCGTTTTCTCAAATATATTGAATTCCATACTAATAAAGTAGGAGTGAGGATTGAGAAAATGAGCCTTTTTTATAGTGAAATCAAGATTGTTTTATGATCCAAAATATGCTAGAAACTTATCAAAAAAACACTTGGTTTTTAGTTTATTTCTATGTTGCTTACGTTAATGTTAATGTTGTTCAAGCCAGAAGTCATTGACAATTTCTTTGTCGTCTAACTTTACAACCAAAAAATTAGGATCAATTAAAGACCAACCAGCAGCATATAACATTAAAGTATCTGGTTGAGAATTTTCAGCGTACCAATTATTCCAATGGTCTAACATTTCTTCTCTAATTTCTTTTGATTTGCCAACTGTCGAAATAATGTCTAAAGAATCAGGAACTTTTATATTGGCAGGTAATCTAAGTTCAATTCCGTCTTTATAAGGATTTCCAAGTAGTTCTATAATGTCAGATTTAGTCATACCTTTTTCAAGATGATTTTCAATTAAATCATCAATCTTACCTGCTCGTGTATTTTGAGAGAGTCCATTTCCAACTTCGGAATTTTCCAACCATATTTTTTGGTCGAACTGCGAGGAATATTTATTTGATTTATCTGAACAAGACAGAAAGCATACAAGGAACACTAAAGTAAGTAAAATAAGAGTCTGTTTTTTCATAATGATTGCCAACACGCACAGGTTATGGCGAGTTCACGCAGAATGCGTAGCATTCTAGAGTGTACGGTAGCCATTCTTGCATCCGACGAGTGCGCTTTTATGAAAGCGGCATGAGAGGAATGCACAAATTTGCTATAACCGAAGTTGTGGACGGTACCAGTAACGCTGGTTAGTGTTAAATTGTTTAGGTTATAAATATAGTTAGATAAAAGCAAATTACAGCGACTTGTCTCCGACGAGCAAACGCAGTTTGCGAGAGGAAGACACGCGTGGATCTAACTTATAAGTTCAGGAGAGAATTGAGCGCTAGCGAAATGGCCTGAACGACCGTAGGTATCGTCCAGCAACGTTTGGGCTATGATTTCGTTGTGGAATTTCACGCAGTGAACATTCCGCCCGAAATCTAACCTTAACTTAAAAGTAAGGATTTCCGTTTAGGAAATCCGCCACAATGAATTATAGCCAGTGTTACCCAACGTTTTTTTTATTCAGATTGCCATAGAACGACTTTGGTTTAATCCAGCTATATAGAGATCTAATTTTTAACTTCCAATCTTTTTCAAATAAGTCATTCCAATAACTATCTTTCGGATAGATTATCTTGTCAATTTTCCCATAATGGTCGTCATATTCAAATTTATTCCATTCCTCTTGGATGGATGCCAATCCAAAATACTTTTCAAAATTTTCAAGTCCTTTTGTTCCCATTACGTGTCCAGATATCAGATGAATTATTTCCGATTTGTTAATTACAAGAATGAAAATACATTCATCATCTAAAACAAGCCTTGGACTAATTCCGATTAGTTTTATTTCATTCAGTTTTAGTCTAAATGACTTGCAGTATTTTGCTATTCCAGTTTCTTTTGAAGGGAATTCTGTAAATTTTAATTCAGTGTCTGTTATTTCAATTCCAGAAGTCATTTCTCAAATGTTGGGTAACACGCACAGGTTATGGCGAGTTCACGCAGAATGCGCGGCATTCTAGAGTGTACGGTAGCCATTCTTGCATCCGACGAGTGCGCTTTTTTGAATGCGTCATGAGAGGAATGCACAAATTTGCTATTTCCGAAGTTGTGGACGGTACCAGTAACGCTGGTTAGTGTTTAGTTATTTAGGTTATAAATATAGTTAGATAAAAGCAAATTACAGCGACTTGTCTCCGACGAGCAAACGCAGTTTGCGAGAGGAAGACACGCGTGGTTCTAACTTATAAGTTCAGGAGAGAATTGAGCGCTAGCGAAATGGCCTGAACGACCGTAGGTATCGTCCAGCAACGGTTAGTATATGAAAAGTAGGCGATTTCGAAGCGCGAAACTTTCAGTTAATCGCAAAGTTTGATATGAGCCAAAAGCCTTGGTTTTACTACTATTTCGCCTATTTTTTATATACATTGTTAGCAACTGGTTTTTAATAATTCCAATAGTTTTCAGGTGAAGATGCTGTCGTGTTCAATTCTCCTTTAATTAACGATTTTAAAAGTTTGAATGAATGTTGATATCTATCTTTAACTTCTGAAATTCCATTAGATTCGTTCCATCTAGAGTCATTTACAGTTTTCTCAAATTCTTTTTGATTCTCAAATTCCATTTTTTCAGTTTCAGAAAGTATTGTCATTGCTCTTTTTCTTAATTGGTGCAAATTGCTTCCTGTTATATAATCGTCTGATGAGTCAATTTTGTCAATTATTAAATCTATCAATTTTAATATTTGAGATTTGCGTTCGTCTGTTGTTAGAAATTCTTCAAGTAACATTGACATTCCGCCATAAATCATTGGTAAAGATTGTAATGCCAATTCACACTTATATTCATTAATCCATTCTATTGAATCAAGTTTTTGATTTTCAATTTCATTTATCAAGCAGAGTTGCATAGCTTCAACAAATCCATCTCTTGCCCAAAAACCTATACCGTTAATGTCAACGAAGCTACTTGCCATATTCTATTTTCGTTTTTTCTTCAACTTGTTGCTGGACGGTAAGTTCAGGAGAAAATTGAGCGCTAGCGAAATGGCCTGAACGACCGTAGGTATCGTCCAGCAACGGTCTCGTATAACCGTCAGTTACGGGTTAAAGTACGCAAATTTTTCGGTTTGGCACTGACGTTAGCAATTCCGAGTGGATTCGGACGTAGTCGAATCCGCCGTAATTGCGGTTATACATTGTTGTGTGGCGTTTTTTCATTTATTAGTGGTTTGTATTCATTCAGTTGATGCCATTCCTCAATTATATTCATTTTCCGAAATCTTTTACTAATCAGTAATTTCAGAACATTATTTTGGTCAGTCCGTCTTATTTTAATCCAAAGTGGAATCTCGTTTTTGTAAGTTACTAACCAATCGCACACTTCATTCAGCTTAATTTGTTTTCCGATTATGTTCGGAAGAGACCAAAGTCTCATTATATCATCAGAATTCGTTTTAGGGTCTTGTTTTTCTTCAGGGTCAAATTCGACAATGTATTCAGTACTGTCAAAGTTTTCAATCGAATAATTTTCAACTCTAATTTCAGTCAGAAATTTAGTCAATTGGCTTTTAAGAAATATTGAATTTGATTTTTGCATTTAGTTTCTTAAATGACACACAACACGCACAGGTTATGGCGAGTTCACGCAGAATGCGCAGCATTCTAGAGTGTACGGTAGCCATTAGCGTTAATTTGCTATAACCGTAGTTGTTGACGGTACCAGTAACGCTGGTTAGTGTTTAGTTGTTTAGGTTATAAATATAGTTAGATAAAAGCAAATTACAGCGTATGCTGTGCGTGTTGCTGGACGGTAAGTTCAGGAGAGAATTGAGCGATAGCGAAATGGCCTGAACGACCGTAGGTATCGTCCAGCAACGGTCTCGTATAACCGTCAGTTACGGGTTAAAGTACGGAAATTTTTCGGTTTAGCACAGACGTTAGCAATTCCGAGTGGATTCGGACGTAGTCGAATCCGCCGTAATTGCGGTTATACATTGTTATGTGCTGGCTTTTAATCTTCATTTAGTTCAGTACAAATCAATCTGTATGCCGTGAAATATTCAATGTCATTATAAATATTAGATTCCATATGGTCTAATTCATTTAGGACTAATTCATTTTCCGAACATTTTCTTCGTAGACAACCACCAAAAAAATCAAAATCCATTGGATTACGTTTTGTAGCGAGTTTACCAAGTTCATAATGGTAAGTTACAGGTCTTTCTATATTATCTCTTGATATCTGTGAAGCGTCAACGAAATTTATATCAAAGATTGGCTTCTCAACATCGTTGTTTTCTATTCTTTTTCTGGGTTCAAAAAGCTCAACTGCATATTCTCTCTTTTCTTTTAGACTACTTCTCAAGTCTTGATAAAATTTATCTATCAAATTTTCATACCTCTTATGTTCCTCTTTTCTTTTATTTATTTTTAATAAAGATTCTTTATCATAGATGAAATCATACTCAAAAATGGATTCATAAAATACTTCTGAAATTTTAAGAATTTCCTCAAGACTTTTTTTGTCTATTAAGCTTTCTATTTTTTCAATTTCTTTAGTGAAGTCGGTTAGTATTTTCTTTAGTTTGATTAAAATTTTGTCGAAGTATTTATTCAAAAAATCTTTATGTCTGTGTATTATTTCAGAGACCGCATACTCCATTGATTCGAACTTGTAGTCATTATCTTTATGGTATCTTAAATAAACAATTTTATCACTGCCACCATTGTAACCAAAAAGACAAGATGAAATAAATTGTCCTTTGTGTTTCCTTATCGGATGTCCTACGAGTTCGTTGCGTATTTCTCTATTAATTAAATAGTTTGAATCCTTTTTTAAATCTCCTTTGTTTATTCCACATTTGAAGATAATTAGTAATTCTTCGATGAAATCTTGTTGGACATATATACTTTGAAGTAAGCTAATTTGATTAGAAAATCGGTCGGCGTAGGATTTTGAGTTTCTATTATCAAATATTATGTCAAAAGTATCTTGAAAATAACCTAAAATATCTCCGAAATAATTGGTTTGGACTTCAGGTGTGAACTTGATTTTCTTTTTACAGAACTCATATTCCCAAATAAATGAATTCCAAATGTCAGCAATTCGGTCAAGTTTATATGTTACTTCTTCTTTCAATTCTCAATGTTCTGTTCAGCTTGCACATAACACGCACAGGTTATGGCGAGTTCACGCAGAATGCGCAGCATTCTATAGTGTACGGTAGCCAATAGCGTTAATTTGCTATAACCGTAGTTGTTGACGGTACCAGTAACGCTGGTTAGTGTTTAAATGTTTAGGTTATAAATATAGTTAGATAAAAGCAAATTACAGCGACTTGTCTCCGACGAGCAAACGCAGTTTGCGAGAGGAAGACACGCGTGTATCTAACTTATAAGTTCAGGAGAGAATTGAGCGCTAGCGAAATGGCCTGAACGACCGTAGGTATCGTCCAGCAACGGTCTTGTATATGAAAAGTAGTGGGTTTTTATGAACTAACTTTTCGGTTTATAACTGACCTTTATTTCATTATTTATCTTTCGTTTTAGCACTTAAACCGCTATTTTTTATATACGTTGTTGCAAGTAGTAGTTTTTTCTAATCTTTTAAAAATTATATTTCACACCTAATTGTGCTCTCCAACGAGAATTGAATAAATCTGTAACATAAGGGTCTGTTCCTTCTGGGATATTGAACTGGAATTGCGGTTCATTATTTTCTATACCTCTAAAATCTAAAAGACTAAAACTGGAATTGACTACGTTAGGCACAAATACCAATCGTCCCCAGTCCTTATTGATAAAATTAAATACATTAAGCATATCTACAGATAAAGATATTTTATCACCATTCTTTAATGCTAGTCCATATTCTAATTTCATATCCAATTCGTGGTTCCAAGGTGTTCTTGCTCCATTACGCTCTGCAACTTGTCCTCTTCGTTCTCTTAGATAAGGGTCTCTTTCGATAAAAGCATTTAATCGTTGCCATTGTTCGGTAGCACTTACAGTTACATTTCCAGAAGCATCGACTATATCAATTAAATTAATTTCAGAGGCATCTCTTGGAACATAAATAATATCGTTTCTTGAAGAACCATCACGATTTAAGTCGCCTCTATATACATATGAAAAAGGACTTCCTGCCCTTCCGTTGTATAGAAAAGCGATAAATCCTGTGCTATTTTTTCCTATGTTAAAATTATATGAATGGCTACTTACAAATTTATGTCTTAGGTCAAAATTTGAAAAGGATAACGAAGGGTCATTGGCAATTAAGGCTTGATTCCATTCAAAATTTGCTGCTGGCGAACTGCGTACGGTACTGGATATATCTTTACTCATCCCATATGTGTAACCAAAATATCCGCGGTAACCACCTGCCTGTTTGCTAAGACCAAAAGTTATGTTGTATCTAAACCCTTTGTCCGTATTGGTAAGTAAAAATACATTTGTAAAATTCGGGTTAATCTTTATATCATCTCCTGTTTCTAAAAAATAGGGACGATTATCAGCTCCACTAAAATTACCAACGTTGTTTTGTCTATTAATGGATTGAAAAAGCAACCCATTTACCACTTCTGTATAAGTACCTTCTATATCTATTGTCCATCGATTTGGCAATTTGGCTTTAAATGCAATATTTGTTTTCCAATCTCTTGGAAGACTAAAGTCAGGATCTAAAAGATTTATTTCAGCCAGATTAGGTTGTAGGCTTCTTAAATCTTCCAAGTTTTCGGTTAATGCTACGGCTTCGTCTGGCCTTAAATCAATATTAAAATATTCTGTACCCGAAATATATTCCGCGTATGCAAACCATAAATAAGGTATTCTACCTGAAAAAAGTCCTGTACCACCTCTTATGGTAAACTTTCCATCTTCATCGATTTTATAGTTGAAACCAAATCTTGGATTAAGCTGTGGTGCTTTTGATATGGTGTTGTCAAATCTTGAAAATTCTGGTGTATTGCGTACTTCTTCACTCACAGGCAATCGTTGTGTTAAATATTGACCATCTAACCGAATACCAGCAGTTATTTCAAGTTTTTCATTAATACGGAAATTATCCTGAAAAAAGGCAGCAGCTTCTAATACGCCAATAGTGGCTGAAGGACGATTGCTTACAAAATCAAAACTATTATTATTTACGTTGTAAACTCCTCGTATTCGTGCTGGTCTGTCATTTAGAAAGTCGTCAACTGAGCGATATTCCCAGCGACCGTTCCACGCAGAGAGAAACCCATAATCTACATCGTGCAATTGACCAAAAACTCCAGTTGTAAAATGGTGTTGACCAGAATCGAAAGTATATGTATCCGCAATTTGTAGCGTAGAGAAATCGGTGTTGTACACAGAGGCCTCGCGATAGGTTCCTGCAAAAATACGAGCAGCAGATGATGTAGCAATTTGAATGTGAGGGAATACACGTCCTTCAAAATCACGATTTTCTTGTACTGTATTATATCCAACAGAAAGTTTATTTGTGCTTCCGGACTTGAAATTTGATTTTAATTCTACAGCAAGACTATTGGCAACACTGTTATGTCTATATCCTTGATTTCCAAAATTGAAGAACGTACTGTTCCATTCCAGATTATCAGTAAAACTATTGACGTAATTATTACGAAGCGTTATTTTATGTACGTCGGACAGGTTGTAATCTAATCTTGTAAATAATTTTGTACTTGCGGTTTGTAGGTCTGCATTTTGAAAAGTGCCAGGGTCATAATTATACTCATTTAATAATCTATCTCGTATTGCTGTCACATCTTCTAAAGAAATATCAGATGTGCTGCTACCAGGCGCATTTAGAACAGGAAAGTTGGATAATGCCTGTTCAAAATTAACATAGTAAAACAACTTATCTTTTACTATAGCACCTCCAATACCACCACCAAATTGTGCGTCAAAAAATGATTCTACATTCTGTTCAGCACCACCAGCAAATCTACCTATCAAATTTTGATTGTTTCCGTAGCCATAAACTTCGGCTTTAGTTGTGTTAGTTCCATTTTTGGTCACTAAGTTGATACTCGCTCCGTTGAAATTACCAATACTTACATCGAATGGTGATAGTTTCACGCTAACTTGTTTAACGGCACCAAGTCCAATAGGTTGACTTCGGGATAAACTTCCTGGTGTTCCGTTTGCAGAGGAACCCGACGCACCGCTTGCAGGTTCTTGAAAGCCTATGATATCGTTATTGGCTATTCCGTCAATATTTAAGTTGTTAAATCGGTTACTTGCTCCGCCAAAAGAGTTTAGATTGTTTTCGGGAAGATTTTTTGTCAAATCCTGAATACTTCTATTAATGGTAGGTGTTGCCTTGATATTTTTACGATTTAACAAGGTTTCATTTCCGCTTTTCTTTGGGGTAGATTCTGCAGTTATTACAACTTCTTGCAACGAAGTGTTTTCTTCTTGTAAAATAAAATCCTTTATGGTAGTGGTACCCAAATTAATGGTAATATTAACTTCCTCTATGGTTTTGTAGCCCAAAAATGAAATACTTATTTTATATGAATTTCCTGGTGGAATATTGTTAAGTCTATAAAAGCCATTTTCTTGCGATATGGCACCATAATTAAAATTGGTTTCTGTGTCTGTCAGAACGATATTGGCAAAAGGTATGGAATTATTTTGACTGTCTTTTAAACTACCTTGAAGGTTTCCTGTGGTTTCTTGGGATAAAGCTATAGCGCTTAATAATAGTAAAAATAGAGTAGTTAGGTTGTATTTCATTTATTATAAAAAATATTAAGGTTTTAAATTCGTTATTTAAGTTTTTGTTTTTGGTACTAAATATAAATACGAAAAGTCGAGAAGTAAGGTTTTAAATTACAACCTTTGGGTAGAATCTTTATTATTTTTCAGTTTTATTGTTCAGAGGAATGTTTCTTGAGCTATTACTTGCAACACGCACAGGTTATGGCGAGTTCACGCAGAATGCGTAGCATTCTAGAGTGTACGGTAGCCATTAGCGTTAATTTGCTATAACCGTAGTTGTTGACGGTACCAGTAACGCTGGTTAGTGTTTAGTTATTTAGGTTATAAATATAGTTAGATAAAAGCAAATTACAGCGTATGCTGTGCGTGTTGCTGGACGGTAAGTTCAGGAGAGAATTGAGCGCTAGCGAAATGGCCTGAACAACCGTAGGTATCGTCCAGCAACGGTTTCGTATAACCGTCAGTTACGGATTTATATGCGTTAATATTCGTTAAGCACTGACGTAAGTAATTTCGAGTGGATTCGGACGTAGTCGAATCCGCCGTAATTGCGGTTATACATTGTTGCCATTAGTTTTTTTTCGCTTTTGCTTTATTCATTAAAAGTCCTTGCATCTTTTGTCCGTATTCGTTTTCAACTTTAATGTCAGCTTTCCAAGTAATTTCTTTATCGTTTAATTTAATTTCATATTTATATCCGCCATTCTGCAATTTCAGTGTGTCAGGATTGTGAAGCTTTTCCGGATTGTATGTCACACTATCTACCATAATTACTCTTGATTTTTCCAAATTCATATTGTAACCAACAAATACAATTTCGCCCTTGATTTTTGAGTTCAGCTCGTAGGTGTTTTTGTAATCGGGAATGTCTCTTACAGATATACTGTCAAATACATATTTAGTTTCAATATCCGCAACAATTTTTCGTAAACTATCATTTTCCGCACGCAGACTTTCCAGTTTAGCGATAGTGTTTTCGGCTTGATTTATATCAGTACAGCCAAATATCATAAAGGTCAGAAGTACAATTAGTGTAGATTTGGTCATTTTTTTCAAATTAATGGCAACACGCACAGGTTATGGCGAGTTCACGCAGAATGCGCAGCATTCTAGAGTGTACGGTAGCCATTAGCGTTAATTTGCTATAACCGTAGTTGTTGACGGTACCAGTAACGCTGGTTAGTGTTTAGTTGTTTAGGTTATAAATATAGTTAGATAAAAGCAAATTACAGCGTATGCTGTGCGTGTTGCTGGACGGTAAGTTCAGGAGAGAATTGAGCGATAGCGAAATGGCCTGAACGACCGTAGGTATCGTCCAGCAACGGTTTAGCTATGAACAGTACGGTGGCAAACTGGCGTTTGCTTTCCGCCACGCACATAGCGAAATCTTTTTGTTTTGATTTATTTTTTGTTTTGTCCAAAGCTAAATCCAACAGATTTAGCGACTTTATAAAAATACGCAAACCCTGAGATTAAGATCAAAGTCCGTATTGTTTATAGGTTGTGTTGTGCGTAGGTTTTTTTAGAGTTTGTGGGTTCTCCAACTACAGTCCCGTTCATTTGGATTTGTTGTTAAACAAGTTTGAAATTTTATTAGTTTCCATACCTCATTTTTTTTCTGGACTATAAATTTTATAGAATTAAAAGATTTTTCTGCCCAAAAATAAATTTCATATTTCGATTTATTCACTTTGATTGATTCAATAGAAACTGCTTTTGCAACATGCGAATATCTAGGGGGCTGTCGAAAATTTAAACCGGATATCGTTCTATTTTGTTTTCCAAAAGCGTATTGTTCAAACAATACATTGAAGTCCTTTACAAATCCTTTCTCTTTATAACCCGAATTACCAAATGCTTTAGTTTCTAGTTTGTCTGCTTTAGAAGCAAACTCTTGGCACATTTCTATGACTTGTTTTTCTTCCTTTTCCATTCTTAGTTTATTTCCATTTGATTTACAGTTAAAACTTAAGACAATAATCAAAGAGCAGAGAATCGCTGTATGTTTTCTCATTTAATTTGTCAACTTACGCACAACGGTCTCGTATAACCGTCAGTTACGGGATTAAAGATAATGTTTTTCGGTTAAGAACTGACGTTAGCAATTCCGAGTGGATTCGGACGCAGTCGAATCCGCCGTAATTGCGGTTATACATTGTTGTGCAACGTTTTTTATTCAATTTCTACTCCGTTTAAATTCCATTTATAAATTCGATTGTCCCAATCAGTTGCTTTCACAAAATTGTCTTTAACTTCGAAGTCATCTTTTCCATTTTGCGAAACAAAAATATCAGCTCCACCATTTTGCCATATTATTTTTCCGTCATTGTTAATTCGCGTTATTTCCAATTCTCCGTGAATTATAAAACCGTTTTCTATTTTAAATATTTCAAATGCAGTAGCTATATCAACTTTTGTTTTCCAATTCAGATTTAGAGTAGGTAAGTCCAAACAAAAAACTGAATCGCAACAGCATATTAAAACCCGATTAGATTCAATAATTTGAGAAGTTTTGTGCAGTCCAGTTGCTCCGTTTTCAGCTCCAATTATCGCACTATTTATTTCAGTTCCGTTTTCTGATATTTTTATTCCGATTTTAGTCGGTAATTTGAAATCAGATTCCGTTAAATAGTTATTTAAATATTTATTCAGATTGTCCTTCGAGTCTGGATTATAGTCAGATTCGTTTAATAACTCAACTTGGTATTTTCCTATTTCGAATGTCATTTCAAATGTTGCACAACACGCACAGGTTATGGCGAGTTCACGCAGAATGCGCAGCATTCTAGAGTGTACGGTAGCCATTAGCGTTAATTTGCTATAACCGTAGTTGTTGACGGTACCAGTAACGCTGGTTAGTGTTTAGTTGTTTAGGTTATAAATATAGTTAGATAAAAGCAAATTACAGCGTATGCTGTGCGTGTTGCTGGACGGTAAGTTCAGGAGAGAATTGAGCGATAGCGAAATGGCCTGAACGACCGTAGGTATCGTCCAGCAACTAGTTTATATAAGCAATATACCAAAAATTAGCACTATACCACCCAAAATGTAAGTATATAAATAGGTTTATTACATTTTTATTATATTGCTGTATAAATGGTATATACACATGTTTGATGACTTTAAACAATTCCTAGCTATAAAACGTTACAGTCCAAACACCGCCAAAACATATCTAGGGTTACTCAATTCCTTTCAACAGTTTTTAGGTGAAACTATACCCATTCATCAAGCTGATTCTAGTGTTATAAGAAAGACTTTTACTCAAAAAGTTCTTAAAGAAAACCTGGCCTATTCTACCCAAAAACAACTTGCTAGCGCTATAAGATTATACCTAAACACCATGCACAACAGGTCCATCGAATTAACCACCGTAACACCTCGTAAACCTCAAAAAGTATTACCCGATGTCCTAAGCGCACACGAGATCAACTTAATTTTAAATTCAATTACCAATAAAAAACACCACACAGCAATACTCGTGATATATGCATTAGGATTGCGTAGTGGCGAGCTCATTAACCTTAAAATAAGCCACATAGATGGGCAGCGTGATCAGGTCAAAATTGTGGCCAGTAAAGGTCGCAAGGATAGGTACTTGCCTTTACCCAAGGATCTGAAAGTAAGGTTGAGAGAATACTACAAATTATACAAGCCCAAAGAGTACTTGATAGAAGGATATAATCACAGTCGCTATAGTGCATCTAGTCTAAGAGCCGTACTGGCTAAAGCTCTAGAGAAATCAGGAATAAATAAAAAGGTTACTTTACACACCTTGCGACATTCCTATGCCACTCATCTTATGGAGGCTGGTGTGAATATTAGAGTGATTCAAGAATTACTAGGTCACAACGATATTAAAACGACCTTGATATATACACACGTATCTCGCATTCATTTGGACAAAGTTCCTAATGTGATGCAGTTTTTACAATAAATGCAAGGTATCCTTAATGGGTACTTAATGCGAGTAGGGCACTCATAGGCTTAAAGCTCTACACTGCCTTTTCCTTCACGCACCAATACCGGTTCATCACCAGTAAGGTCAATTATAGTAGATCCTATATTACCACCATAACCGCCATCTATGACTATATCAACAAGATGGTCCCATTTCTCCCAGATCAGGCTGGGATCTGTAGTATATTCAATTACCTCATCATCGTCCTTTATAGAAGTAGAAATTATAGGACGACCCAGCTCACGCACCAGGGCAATCGCTATAGGATGATCAGGTACACGTATACCTACAGTTTTCTTTTTCTTAAAAACAGTAGGTAAGTTATTATTGCCCGGCAAAATAAAAGTATACGGTCCTGGTAAATTTCTTTTAAGTAATTTAAAAGTACCGCTATCTATTTGACTTACGTAATCGCTTAAATTACTTAAGTCCTCACAAATAAATGAGAAGTTGGCCTTTTCTAATTTTACACCCTTAATACGAGCCACTTTTTCTAGGGCATTTTTATTGGTAATATCACATCCCAGACCATAAACCGTATCAGTAGGATAAATTACAAGCGCACCATTGCGCATGGCATCGGCAACGCGTTTAATTTCTCTAGGATTAGGATTATCCTCATAAATTTTAATAAAATCGGCCATATTAATCCCTTAAAAATAAATAGTGCAAGCTAGATAGGGTAATTATTGCTGTAAGTACCGCGATAAACAATTGCGTCCACAGTCTAAGTTGTTCTACATCGGGTTGTGGTACAGGTTGATAGCGATGTCTACCATTGCGATCAATTTTAATACCCATTCTATCCTTAGGACTGCATAACTCTACCCAGCTGCGGTAGGCAATCACAGCGGCAAGTATAAAAACGGCAGCCAGTACAATGGCTACAGTAGCAGTTCCTAGTTCCATCCAATTCATCATATAGGGTAGTAGTGTGTAAAAAATGTATAGTTAAATATACGTAAAAAATTAATCTGCTCGGTTTACTTCGCTCTCTAATTTTAGAACGTTGCTACCGTCTTCTTGTTCGATATACAAGGCTTTATTTCCTTCTTCACCTTCTCTAGTTACCTCATTGCCGTCTATGGTACGTGTCACTTTTTTGGTAAATGTGGACTGTACAGTACCGGTTGCAGTACCATTTCCCCATTCCCATTTTACTTTGGTTCCTTCCTTTATCATAGCTATTTTTATTTTAAAGGTAGTTGATCATTACGCTTTCGCGAAAGCGTACTAACAAAACATTACCACCACATTGTGACAGTTTTAAGGTTGTACCTATATCGTTGTTAAAAACGCTTTAAAAAGGATTTTGTTGCTTTTAATTTACCAGCATAAGGTGGATATTTTAAAGTAATATCCAGCCAGTTTTTCCTGTGTACCACACTTTTATAATGACTGAAACAGTCAAAACTGTGCTTGCCGTGATAGGCTCCTATACCGCTGTTGCCCACACCACCAAAAGGCAATCTATCGTTCACAAAATGAACTATACAATCATTAATCACGCCACCACCATAACTATAACGTTTTGTAAACCAATTAATAAACGATTTTTGAGTAGCAAAAACGTAACCACTCAAGGGTTTTTCATATCTGTGAATCCACCTTTCAATATCGTCTTGTTCCTGATAACTAATGACGGGTAGTATGGGACCAAAAATTTCCTGTTGCATGACAGCGCTTTCCTCACCAGGCTCGTCAAGTAGAGTAGGAGCTAGGTACAACTGCTCTAGGTTGTAATCACCACCGGTGATAAGTTGTTCACCATCTAGGTAAGAAAGTAATTTTTCTAAGTGGTCCTTGCGATTAATACGGCCATAATCATGACTAGATTGCGGTTGTTCTCCATAAAACTGTGCTATGCTTATTTGCAATTGTTTAACCAATTCCTGTTTTACGCTTGCATGAACCAGTATGTAATCAGGTGCAATACAAGTTTGACCAGCATTTAGAAACTTGGCCCATACAATTCGTTTTGCGGCCGTTTTTATCGCAGCACTTTGGTGAACGACACAAGGGTTTTTACCGCCTAATTCTAGTGTTACAGGAGTAAGATGCTGTGCGGCTGCCTGGTAGATAAGTTTACCTACTTGTGGACTGCCAGTAAAAAAAATGTAATCCCATTTAAGGCTTGTAAGCTCTTTGGCAACTGCGGCATCACCTTTACATACGGTTACATGTTCAGGAGAAAAGCTTGTAGCAATAATTTCCTCGAGTAATTGAGAGGTGTGTGGTGCAAATTCACTAGGTTTTAAAACCACAGTATTACCAGCTCCTACAGCTCCTATTACTGGAGCTAGCGCTAGTTGAAAGGGATAATTCCACGGTGATATAACGAGAACGTTCCCATAAGGTTCGGGATATTGTCTGGCCTGGGATGGAAAATTAAGTAAGGCCGCACGTACTTTTTTAGGTTTTGTCCAGCGTTTAAGTTTGTAAAGAAACTTGCGCAATTCGGCCATGACTACATTATACTCAGTAACATAGGCTTCAAACTCACTTTTACCCAAATCTTTTTTAAGTGCGTTGTATACGTCTTGTTCTCTAGTCTCTAACGTGTTTTTTAATCGCTGTAAACTTTGGGTTCTATAATTTAATTCTTTAGTAGCTCCAGTTTTAAAAAACTGCTGTTGTAAACGGTGTGTGTGGGATACATTCATAGGTAATTATTTACTTGCAGCAAGCCACAAATTATCATGATCGGGTACTGGTGCCACGATTGTAACAGGTTCTTTCTTAACAGGATGAATAAACGACAGTTGTCTGGCATGCAGGTGTATACTGCCATCCTTATTGGACCTGCGTGCACCGTATTTAAGATCTCCTTTTATAACGTGACCTATTTTGCTTAATTGACATCTTATCTGGTGATGTCTACCTGTTTCTAGCGTTATTTCTAACAGTGTATAACGTTCTAACTGTTTAATGATTTTATAGGTAAGTACGGCCTTTTTTGAATCGGGCACTTCATGATCGTGAGCATAACTTTTATTTTGTTTGGTATTGCGCACTAGGTAATGAACGAGCCGTTCTTCTTTAGATTTTGGCGTTCCTTCTACAAGTGCCCAATAGATTTTTTCAGTTTTATGATCAGCAAATAATTTGTTCATGCGCGGTAACGCTTTTGAAGTACGTGCAAAAACTACAACACCGCTAGTAGGTCGATCTAGCCTGTGTGTCACACCCAAATAAACAGCACCTGGTTTATCGTATTTGTGAGCTATATATTTTTTAATAGCATCGGGTAGAATAGGATCACCAGTTTTATCACCTTGAACTAGTTCACCAGATTCTTTGTTGACCGCAATTAAATGGTTGTCCTCGTGCAAAATGCGGTGTTCAATATTCTTTCTACTCATAAAGGATAAAGATAAGAAGGTATCTACCTTGATTTACGATTTGTTATTAAGTTATTACAAGAAGTTGTTCAGCGTGGTAACGTGGTGATACTTCCATCGCTACTTAAATCAGCTTTATTAGGGATCATGACCTAATTTCACTTGCAGTATTTCCATTAGGTAGATTCCTTTTGAATCAAGATGCGCTCTTTGGACAAGTGTTTCCCATCGTTTAATTGAGCTATAAATTTCACTAGTTCTTCTCTTAACTTACAGTGTAATTCCCATGCCGAATTAGCATCCTGAGCACTACAAAGCGCTCTTATGGCTATTGCTTTTTCAGTTACTTCGGTAACTTGGACAACAGGTGGATGTTCTTCATCATACTCTTCTTCTTGTTTTAATAATTCAGAGAACTTTTCACGCACTAGCTGTACGTCGGTATTATAATCGGCATAAACAACAATGGGCTGTAAACGGTGAGCATTGGTCATGGACCAATTTTGGAATGGCTTTGAGATAATGTCTTTAAGAGGAATAATAAGCCTACGACTGTCCCAGGTACGTGTAACCATGTAGGTAAAGCGTATGTCTTCTACATAACACCATTCGTCACCTATATACAAAGTGTCACCAATTTTGCACGGTCTTGTAAGTGCAATTTGTATTCCTGCTATGATATTACCTAAGGTATTTTGTGCTGCTACACCTAATATTATGGTAATCAAACCAGCAGACGCCAGTAAGGAAATACCTAATTTTTCTAAAGATCTAAACTGTGATAATACTACCGATATGGCAACAAAGATGATAATGATGGTCAATAATCGTCGCGCTACCGAAATGTAAGTCATCATCATACGAGCTTGTGTGTTTTCCTCTATAGATGAATCGCCTATTTTATGTTCGGCAATGTAGGTCATTACAGCATTAATAAAACTCATGAGCAACCAGGCAATGGAAGCAATTACCAGTACCAAAAGGATTGCGTAAATAGTACTAGAATAAGGTCCAGAAAATGAAATGAGTTTATTAAGTATGATATAAAAGAATAGCATGCTTAGGGCTATTCCTGCTGGTTTGGCTAACTTATTAGCTGTTGTTCTTAGCCAAGCTCTGTCTGACTTAAGTAACAACCTTCTTGTTACATAGCTAAAAACTCTTCCTACAGCATATGCCATAAAGAAAAGGAGAATGGTCGCTAAAAATTTCCAAACAGGAAAACCTAGAAATGAAACTCTGGCCCATTGAGGCATGATACGATCAAGTTTTCTAGGACCATACTCCTCATACAAGGGTTCAATATTTTCTACCGTATTGGATGCTATCATCCAAAAAGCACCATAATCGTCTAATTTAACACGTTGTATGCGTAGGACTACATCGCGGTTGTTTAAATCTACTTCTCCAAAAACCACACTTCGTCTAGGGTTTCCAGCAATAGCTCCGTTTGTTGAAGTAGTTATATCAATTTGTCCATCGGGTCTATCTGATATGTTGTTCCAATCAATTTTGACTCGTTGATTGAGCACGAAATAAAATTTCTCTGCGAGAATTGCCGCTTCTTTTTTAGTTACTTCCTTGGGAAAAAGATTTAAGTTAAGGGCATAACCGGCTTCTTCAAAGTTGTTGTTTCTACAGCTAGATATAAATTGTTCTAGTGTTGCCTGTGGTGTTTGAAAGTTTAAATGATTAGGTGGTAATCCAATGTTTTCATTTAGTCTATTAACAATGTAAAAAGCCTCGTTATACGCTCCAATAGGATTTGATTGGTAGGTACCTGCTTCAGATATGGTATCGGATAATTTAGGAAAATCACGAGTTGGCTCAGCTTCTTTTTCCTGACTGTTTCCTAGGATAGAAAATACCAATAAACCAAAAAGTAAAAACCTATGAAAACCTGTTTTTAACATAGTTCATAAGGTAGATATATTTCGTGTTTTGACGTATTAGTGATTTGTTAAATCCTATCAGTAAGTAGTAATTTTAAGTGTGTTTTATAATTCAGAAGTAATAAAAAAGGCCTTGATTAAGATCAAGGCCTTTCTTGTACTATATCGTAGTTCAAATAAAGAAACTACAACCAAACTCGTGGTTTGTTTTTGAGTTTACTTTACTTCTTCAAAGTCAACATCTTCTACATCACTTGTATCGTCACCAGCTTGTTGTTGAGCACCAGCATCAGGACCAGGTTGACCACCTTGAGCCTCGGCTTGAGCTTTATACATTTCTTCACTAGCTGCAGTCCATACAGTATTCATTTTCTCAAGAGCAGGATCAATTTGTGCGATATCCTTAGTTTCATAAGCTTTCTTCAACTCTTCAAGAGCTTCTTCAATTGGCTTTTTCTTATCATCACCTAGTTTATCACCAAATTCTTCTAATTGCTTTTCAGTTTGGAAAATCAACTGGTCTGCTTGATTTAATTTATCGGCTTTTTCTTTAGCTTGCTTATCAGCTTCAGCATTAGCTTCAGCTTCTTGCTTCATTTTTTGGATTTCCTCTTCCGTAAGACCCGATGACGCTTCGATACGAATGTCTTGTTTCTTACCAGTAGCTTTATCCTCGGCGCTTACCTTAATGATACCGTTGGCATCAATATCAAAAGTCACTTCAATTTGCGGTGTACCACGACGTGCTGGTGGAATACCATCTAAGTGAAAACGACCAATGGTCTTGTTATCTGTAGCCATAGAACGCTCACCTTGAAGTACGTGAATTTCTACACTAGGCTGATTATCAGCTGCTGTAGAGAATACTTGTGACTTTTTAGTAGGAATAGTTGTATTAGCATCGATAAGTTTAGTCATAACGCCACCCATAGTTTCAATACCTAGAGAAAGAGGAGTTACATCTAGAAGTAATACATCCTTAACATCACCTGTAAGTACACCACCTTGAATAGCAGCACCAATTGCTACAACTTCATCAGGGTTTACACCTTTAGAAGGCTTTTTACCGAAGAATTTTTCAACTGCTTCTTGTACTGCTGGGATACGAGTAGATCCACCTACAAGTATGATTTCATCGATATCACCAGTAGAAAGATCTGCTGCTTTAAGAGCAGTTCTACATGGTTCAATAGTACGCTTTACTAAATCATCAATTAATTGCTCAAATTTTGATCTTGTAAGCGTTTTTACCAAGTGTTTAGGACCGCTAGCGGTAGCAGTTACATAAGGTAAGTTAATTTCAGTTTGAGCACTTGATGAAAGTTCAATTTTAGCTTTTTCTGCAGCTTCTTTAAGACGTTGTAACGCCATTGGATCTTTACGTAAGTCCATTTGCTCAGCTGCTTGGAATTCATCAGCTAGCCAGTTGATGATTGCTTCATCTACATCATCACCACCTAGGTGTGTATCACCATCAGTCGATAATACTTCAAACACGCCATCTCCTAATTCAAGAATAGAAACATCGTGAGTACCACCACCAAAGTCAAATACAACGATTTTTTGATCTGTATCTTTTTTATCTAGACCGTATGCAAGTGCAGCAGCAGTAGGTTCGTTGATAATACGCTCTACTTTAAGACCTGCGATTTCACCAGCTTCCTTAGTCGCCTGACGTTGTGAGTCGTTAAAATAAGCTGGTACAGTAATTACAGCTCCTGTTACTTCAGTACCTAAGTAATCTTCGGCTGTTTTTTTCATTTTCTGTAGGATCATAGCACTCAATTCTTGTGGAGTGTACAATCTTCCATCTATATCAACACGTGGTGTGTCGTTGTCACCTTTTACCACGTTGTAAGGTACGCGATCAGCTTCTCTTTGAGATTCAGAGTATTTGTTACCCATGAATCTTTTGATAGAGTAGATGGTTTTTTCTGGGTTAGTTACTGCTTGTCTTTTTGCAGGATCACCCACTTTAATTTCACCACCTTCTACAAACGCAATTACAGATGGGGTTGTGCGTTTTCCTTCTGCATTAGGTATTACAGTAGGCTCGCTTCCTTCCATTACCGAAACACAGCTGTTTGTTGTACCTAAATCGATTCCTATTATTTTACTCATTATATCAATTTTAAGTTTTATTCAAATTTTTACACTCTGCATAAGTCAATGTTTGTGCCAAGCAAATGCCAGTGACAGGATGTCATAATTACAGAAAAGCTGACAGTGCACCATTACTTATCTGTATACAAGAGTTCTACTTATCAATAATTGCCCATGTACCGAATGACACTTTTAAACCACTGTAACAATTATTAAAAATAGGGTTGGATAGTGCTACAATTTTTCGGCTATGACAAAGGATAAAAGTATATTTGAATTTCGAATGAAAAAGAAACAACATGGAAGCAATCAGCGTTTTTGACATGCTTAAAATAGGAGTAGGACCTTCTAGTTCACATACTTTAGGACCATGGCGTGCAGCCAATAGGTTTCTTGAGAAATTACGTAAAGTGAATAAATTAAAGCAAGTACAACGCATTCAAGTGGATCTTTATGGAAGCTTATCCTTGACCGGTCGCGGTCATGCCACCGACATTGCAGTGATGATGGGATTGATGGATAAAGATCCTGTGACTTGTGATATTGCTCAAATTCCGCACGATGTAGCGGCTTTAAGTAGTGAAAAATGTATCAAATTAAATGACGGTATTCAATTTGAGTTTGATCCAGTTGAAGCCATAACCTTCCACCGTAAATTTTTACCTTATCATCCTAATGGATTAAGATTTAAAGCCTTTTACAAGGATGGTAAATCCAGAACCGAGCATTTTTATAGTATAGGAGGCGGATTTGTAGTTCAAAAGGAACGCAAGCGAGCTCAAAAGAAAAAAGTGACATTCAGTTGTTTTCCTAGACCGGTACAAACAGCAACAGAATTATTAAACTATTGCCATCGAGACGGCATGGCAATAAGCGAGGTCGTTTTAGAAAACGAACGATACATGCGCAGTGATGAAGAAATCAATAAAGAGTTCAAAGCTGTTTGGGACGTCATGCTCGATAGTATGTATACAGGTTGCCATACCGAGGGAACTTTACCAGGTGGATTAAACGTAAGACGTCGCGCTTATGACAACCACCTAAAGCTTCAAAAAGGTAAACCTTATTCTAATAAAGAAGAGTGGATTGAAGCCATACGCGATACCGAAGTGAAATTTAGAGAAATCTTAAAATGGGTGTCCTGTTTTGCCCTTGCGGTTAATGAAGTAAATGCATCCTTGGGCCGTGTGGTAACAGCTCCTACCAACGGTAGTGCTGGTGTTATTCCATCTGTAATCATGTATTATATGGTAATTGAAAACCACGACGCAAACTTTGAGGACATCAAAAAGTTTTTACTGGTAGCTGGTGAGGTAGGAGCTTTATTTAAAAAAGGAGCGACCATAAGTGCTGCAATGGGTGGTTGCCAGGCAGAAATTGGTGTAAGTAGCGCAATGGCAGCTGCTGGATTAACAGAACTTATGGGTGGCACACCAGACCAAGTTCTTATGGCTGCGGAAATTGCCATGGAACACCACCTAGGACTTACCTGTGATCCTATTGCAGGATTGGTTCAAGTTCCTTGTATAGAACGCAACGCTATGGGAGCAATTAAGGCTATAAATGCTTGTGAACTAGCTCTCGACGCCGACGCCTCACATGCCAAAGTACCTTTAGATAAGGTTATTAATACCATGTGGCAAACGGCTCAAGATATGAATTCCAAATACAAAGAAACTAGTGAAGGCGGACTTGCAGTTAATGTGAGTTTGAGCGATTGTTAATTAGAATTTTTAATATTTTCTTTATTACGCTTTCGCGAAAGCGTAACAGCTATTAACTTTATGAGTCTAATAGTTGATAATGACAAACGAGCAAATTCTTACCCATTCACTACCGGACATTGAAAGCTTTTCATTTGAGAAACATCCTAAGCGTTTTTTAAATAAAAAACTCATAGCCAACACCTTATACATGATACCACTTGCTATAGCGGTAGGCTTTTTGTTTTATAATTTTTCAGAATTTCCTTGGTTGGGCTGGAGTGGATTAGGTTTATGGGCTTTTATACTTTTGTTTTCATTATTTGTGAATTATAAGGAATATTTTGTTCGAGGTTATACTTTAAGAGAACACGATATAACGTATCGCAAAGGATGGATCTTTCACCATCAAATCACAGTACCCTTCAATCGCATTCAACATACTGAAATCAATCATGGACCTATAGACAGACTCTTTAATCTTTGTGAGCTAGAGATTTATACCGCTGGAGGTTCTTCTAGTGATTTATCCATAAGCGGTCTGGATCCTAAAGATGCTCAAAATTTAAAATCATTTGTAGCAGGAAAAACGAGCACACATGTTTGATTTATCAACTCCACAGCGACAAAGCAAAAAAGTTATTGCTCTGTATGCCTTTAAGAGCTTAAGGGGTTTTATATTCTTTTTCGTTTTTGCAGCTTTTGGGATGCGAGGATTTCTTGAAGGGCTTGCTTTTACAGGATTAGTACTTTTTGTTGCGGCTACCAGCTTAATAGGACCAGTAATTCAATACTTGTTTTTCAAATTTCACATAGAACAAGATGAATTTATACTGAATAAAGGATGGTTATTTAAGGAAAAAAAAGCGGTTCCGCTAGAACGCATTCAATCTGTAAATCTAGAGCAAAATTTGCTACAACGTATACTTAAGGTATACAGTGTACAAATAGAAACAGCTGGTTCCAAGGAGAAAGAACTGGAGATTAAAGCACTGGACGAGTCGGCAGCGCTTTCTCTTAAACAAGCTCTACTCGACATAAGTAACCAAAGGGTAGAGCAGGAGAAAACTGAAGTTACAGAACCAGAAAAGAAAACAGTAAATCCTACTTCCAACGAGGTTTCATCTACCTTGCTAAAATTAAGTTTCTTAGATCTTTTCAAAGTAGGTATGACCCAAAACCACTTGCGCAGTGGTGGCGTAGCAATAGGTCTTGTAGTAGGAAGTTATTTTAAATTTCAGGATGTAATTAAGCAGTTTTTCGGAGATTATTTAGATGGTTGGGAATGGGAAAATCTAATGAGTTTTGCTAGTTTGGGTATGCTATTTAGTTTTTTATTGATATTCTTGGTATTCTCCATAGTGGTAAGCTTAATAACTGTTTTTAGTAATTACTATGGTTTTAAGGCTGTAGTTTATCAAAGTCATCTTGAACTTTCTATGGGATTAATCAAGCGTCAAGAAATCCGTGTTCCTATTGAGAAAATTCAATCTCTCGAATTTAGAACAAACCCTTTAAGACAGTGGTTAGGCTATTCTACAGCCTATATTTATCAAGCTCAGTCAGATGCTAATAAGGCTTCTAAAGTAAGTATTCCTGCCTGTAAAAAAGAGCATATTAAAATACTACAAGAAACGGCTTTTAAGGATAGCGTTGTTGATGCTACTATTGATATTCCATGTAATGGTTTTTCATACATGAGATTAGCAAGTTATATCATGCTTGCCACTTTGATTCCTACGTTGGTTCCGCTAGCATATTTTGGAGATTATAACTGGGTGGTACCTATGCTTATACCAGCGGTATTGATTGTCTTTTGGAGCTATATGTATGGTAGCAATAGTGGTATAGTCACAGATAAAGATTTTATAGGATTTAAAAAAGGCTGGTTATTCAAGAGCTTTTCTATAAGTCCTGTATTTAAAGCGCAAGCAGTAGAAAAATGGGACAGTATTTTTATAAGAAGGCGTGAAGAAATGCATGTTAAGTTTCATACAGCCTCTGGCAGTAATGGGTTGAGGTATTTTAAAAAAGACGCTGTTAACCACTTACTGAATTATATAAATAATACGGTAATAAAAAGCAATCGTAATTGGATGTAACAATTTTTAATGAAGGCAGCATTGTTCATCATTACATTGACAATACTTTAAATGAAATAGGTGTAAACCTGCAAGCACAATAGCAACGCCATAAGTAACAGATTCTGCCAAGGCTATAATTTCTATTTTCTCATTAACAATTAAGAGAAACAGTAAACTATAAGTTGACCATAAAACGTACTTCATCCAGTTCCTAGAACTTTTTTGTAGGGTTTGCTTGATAGCTATAAAGGAAACAAACAGAAATATAAAATCAAGATAATCCCACCAGATAGGTGCTGCGGCGTGATTATGATGATCAATCGTGCCATGAGTGTGCGCATGTGCGATAAAAAGAATAGGAGTTGCTACACAGTGTATGATACACATAATGCTTGCTGTAGCTCCATATACATCAGGTTTTAATAAGTTTACTTTCATTTTTATATTTTAATGCAACACAGTTGCAAAAGTAAGAAGTAAAGTTGGTAGTAACTCTATGAAAGTATAATTTTGCGTTATGGGCATACAACGTAAGACATCGACAATTGGACTGTTGCTTGATCAATTTAAGAAAAGTAATCAAGCTATTGCAGCTGTAGAATTAGTTGATCGCTTAAAAGAAAAAGTAAACAAAACTACGGTATATCGTGCATTAGAAAGGCTAGAGGATGATGGCTTAGTACATTCTTTTTTAGACCGTGATGGGATTAAGCGTTACGCTATTTGCCAGGATTGTAATAAGGATTCACACGTGCATAATCATCCTCATTTTCAATGTACGAATTGTGGTAAGGTAGATTGTCTAGAAGAAGCCTCGGTAAATATTCCTAAAATCTCAGGTCGAACTATACACAAGACTGATGTGCTACTTCAAGGAATTTGCGAAACTTGTTCAGTTTAAAATTCCACAAATTCCAAATGAAGGTACTTTGTTGGGCGTTATAACTAATGTCTTAAAAAGGATTAATCCTCATTTTGATAAGCTCCAGAGGAATAGGTGAGTTCGTAGCTGTGTGTGTAAATTTCAAACACAATTCCAAATGGATCCTCAACATAAACCATTTTATACGGTTTTTCATTAGGATAATATTCTCGTATAGGCATACGTTGTTTTCCTCCAGCATCCACAATACGCTCAGTTAATTTTTCAATCTCAGGATCTTGAACACAAAAATGAAATAATCCTGTATTGAAAGGATTAAATTCTGGTGCTTCTTTTTGACCAAAAGGGAATGCAAAGAGTTCAATACCTATTCCGTCAGATGTAGATAAATGAGCAATTTTAAAACTTTCCCAATCTTCACCAAACACATCAATACACATTTGACCAATGGCCGTGTCAGTCTCTTTTTTCACTGTTGAAGGTGGCATAATTACATACCAACCCATTATTTCTGAGTAAAATACAACTGCTTTATGAATATCGGGTACTGTAATCCCTATATGGGAAAATGATTTAGGATATGGAGTCATCTTTTTTATGGCAAGGTAGAAATTTGACAAACAAGGTTTCTTACTATTCTCCTAAAGTATTTAAGTATAGAGCCAGAATAAGACCTATAGCAGTAGCTACTCCACTCCAGTATTTATTCTCCTTAAAAGCCTTTGGAAATACTTCTATCGCCAGGGAAGCTACAACTGCACCGCCAGCAAAACATTTTATGTAGTTTAAATAACTCTTTGGAACATCATCCAATAGGAAATGACCTATTAAAGCTGCCATAGATAAGATTATGGCGGTAGCGATCCATAGAATTAATATTTTCCGTTTGGAAGAGGTGTTTTCAGCCATCTCCTTAGCACCACCAGCTGCTTCGGGTAAATTTGATAATAGGATGGAACCAGAAAGCGCTGCCACAGATAATGGGCTTGCACTTATCAAAGCAACTCCTAAAGCTAGGTTTTCTGGTATGCCATCTAAAGTAATGGCAGCCAGTAAACCAGCACCGCTATTAGATCCCCATTTTTCTTTGATTAAATAGTCCAAACCTGTGAAAATA
Organism: Nonlabens sp. SY33080; assembly: GCF_011784885.1. Lineage (NCBI taxonomy): Bacteria > Pseudomonadati > Bacteroidota > Flavobacteriia > Flavobacteriales > Flavobacteriaceae > Nonlabens > Nonlabens sp. SY33080. The sequence goes on along the minus strand of NZ_CP050461.1, from coordinate 758,129 downwards.
GTAGCGCCCAAAAATACACAGAGCAACGTGATCCCAACAGAATCGTTCTTCAATGAAGGATGAATTAATTCCAAGATTGCTGAAACTAATAAAGCTCCACCAGCCAAAGCGACTAAAAAACCTTCCAGTTTTTTAGACAGTGAACCATAAATACCCCAAACGGCTCCAAGAATTAAAGCTGCAGAAACTGTAAGAATTACGATAAACGTCATCATATTAAAGCCCAAGTTACGGACTTAATTTTATTTAAATTTCAGCTTTATGTTTCCTTTAATTGTTTAAGGATATAGAAAGATGAATAGGGTGTAGGTTAATCGGATGTTTCTCCCATAAAAAAGCCTTGAACAATCGTTCAAGGCTTTTTTTAGAATTAAGAGAAGTTTAATCTGCTTATTCTTCCGATGTAACCTCAGTTGTTACTTCTTCTTGTTGGGCCAATTGACGTTCAAGTATATTAACCTGCTTTTGTTTTTCTTTTACCACGTCTAGCTCTTTCTGTAGATCTGCAATATTTTTCTTTTGTGCAAGTATTAATGGATTTTTGTCATCCTTAGAATTAAAAAACTGAAGGTTATTTTGCAGTTGTAAAATTTCCTTTTTTATCTCATCCTGACGTTTTCTCAAGTAAAAACGCTCGTTTTTAAAGTCTCTTTCATTACCATTTTCTAACGAGCTCAATTTGTTTTGATATTTTAGCATTTCTGCATCTACCTCACTTAAACCAGCTGCTTTAAATTTAGCTTTAACGAGTTTCTCAAACTTATCTTGAATAAAACGTTTTGAGTAAGGCACGCGTCCTATCGCAGACCATTGATCCATGAAAGATTGAATATCCGACTGCATAGCCTTTTTATCATCCTGTGGCAACATTTCCTTTAAAGCATCATAAATCTTAAGCTTTGCTTCGTAATTTTCTTTCTCTTCTACAGTAGCAGCTTCTTTTTGAGCATTCTTTTTATCAAAGAAAGCGTTACAAGCCTTTTGAAAACGTTTCCAAATCTTGTCACTATCTTTTCGAGGTACGTGACCTATTTTTTTCCAGTCTGCCTGAATACGCTTCATAACCTGTAGGCTTCCAGCGAAATCTTCAGAGTTTTGATGTTCTTCGGCAATAGCGATGAGATCCATTTTCTTTTTAAGATTCTCATTTTGCTCGTCTTTAAGCTCTTTATAAAAGTTGTTTTTGGCTCTATTGAATTCCCTAGTTACCGATCTATATTGATCCCATAAATCATTATTCACATCTTTAGGGGCTGCTCCTGTATTTTTGAATAACTCCTTGAGTACGTCAATCTCTTTTAAACGGTCTTGCCATTCTTTATGAGATTTAGCACCTGTTTCAGTTATTTTTTGAACCTCGGCGATGATGTTTTCCTTCACCATCTTATTGTGTTCTTGCTGCTTATCACGCTCCTTATAAAATTCTTGACGTTTGTCATGAATTACTTTTGTAGCTGCTTTAAATGATTCCCAAGTAGGGTCTCTGTGTTCTTGTGCTACTGGACCTACATCTTCTTTCCACATGCGGTGTAATTCCTGAAGTTCACGTAGCGCTTTGTGAATGTTGTCTTCTTGTCCTAATTCTTCAGCGCGAGCTATTATTTTATGACGTAGTTCAAGGTTACGTTCAAAGTCTTTATCACGTAATTCTTTAGAAAGGTCTATGTAGTCATAAAAGTTTTGGGTAGCAAGTCTATAATCTTCCCAAGTGATGTTGTAAGCATCATGCGGGATAGGACCTGTAGAACGCCAGTTTTCTTGTAAATCATGAAACTTTTTGAAAGTGGTACCAATGTTTTCCTCTTCGGTAATCAAGGTTTTAATTCCTTCAATAATCTCACGACGTTTTACAAGATTAGCTTCTTGCTGTGCACGACGTTTTCTTTGAAATTCTCCTTTTTCCTTACGATATGTACGGTGTAAATCGTTAAATACCTTAGTAAGCTCGTTATTATATTCGAACTGTGGTGCTAGTGGATCGTCAGAAGGTGGATTCTCTTTTTCAAACTTTGCCTTTTCTTCCTCGTGAATCTCTACATCACGTTTTTCAAAGTTCTTCTTAATTTTTTCGGCCTGATCTCTAAAACTATTGATGGGATATTCTTGCATCAGTTGACGCAGCTCATCAATAAGTTCCTTTTGATTCATGGTCTCGTATTCCTTTTCAGGGATTTCTACCGTATTATCCTGATTTTCATCCTTATCGGCTTCTTCATTTTCATCGATGATAGGATCAGTAGCATTTTGTACAGCTTCACTTTCTTCCACCATGGTGTCTTCATGAGTAGTAGAATGGTCTTCTGCTTTTTGAGAAGCTTTGTTGGTGCCATCAACTGTCGTAGTTTCTTTAACAGGTTCCACCTCGATGTGCTCCTTTTTAGATTCTTCTGCCTTTTTTTGTTCTGCGATAAAGGCATTTTCAATCGCATTAGTCTCGTCGGATAGATGCTTTGCATCATTTTGTCCATCTGCTTGTGGCAGGTTGTCGTTCTTGTTCATTTTTTTCATTTAAAAAATAGGTGGGCAAGATAATCAGAATGATATGCAATTACAACGTTATGATGCCTTACTTATTCCATATTTCCCAAGCTTTTTCAGCCTGATGTACTAGCATTTGTTTTCCGTTAATGACCTGTGCGCCGTGAGCACTTGCCTTTTTCATAAAAAGAGTTTGTGGTGGATTATAAACTAAATCATAAAAAACATGTTGACCTGTTACCTGATCATAAGGAATTTCAGGTGCAACTTCGATATCTGGATGAGTGCCTAGCGGAGTGGTATTGATAATTAACCCAACCATTTTCATCACTTGAGGTGAAACGGATTTATAGTCTATCGTAAATTCATCCTTAGGATTTCTGGAAACAAATAAATAAGGAATTTGCATAGATTCTAGCGTATAGGCAACAGCCTTTGAAGCACCGCCAGTACCTAATATAAGCGCATTCTTTTTGATGGGTAAAAAAGGGGATAAGCCCTTGCCAAATCCGTAGGCATCCGTATTATAACCGGTCCACCTGTTATCTTCAATAGCTATAGTATTAACAGCACCTATATCTCTCGCCTCTGGACTTATCTCGTCCAGAATATCCATAATATCTTGTTTGTAAGGTATGGTTACATTCAAACCACGTATAATTTCAGATTTACCAGCTGTGGTGCGTGTTTGTAAGTCATAGGTTACGCTTTCGCGAAAGCGAACTAATTCACTAGCATCAGGAATTTCAAAATTTCTATACTCATGATCTTGTAAGCCTAATGATTCGAATTTTTCTGTAAAATAGGATCTAGAAAAACTGTAATCTAATCGCTTACCGATTAATCCAAAAATGCTATGCGGGATTTGCTTTATTTCCATATCGACTAAGTAAATACACAATTAAATATCCTATTAAAATCATAGCAATTGCTATCCATGTTTGAGCAGTTGCAAGATCGGGCCAGTACCTGTTGTAATCTACTAAAATCTCATTACCACTAGCATCTAAAGAAATTTCACCTGTAACTGTGCGTTGATAAATGGCTTGTTTCCAAGGCCATACAACTCCTAAGGATCCTGTTATAAATCCTATAATCATAGCGTTAGTCTGATTACGAAAGTTTTTCATCGTCCATCCCAATAGATGAGATAAACTTACCAAGCCAAAAATAGAACCAGCAACAAAGACTACCAAGATCAATAACAAATCCATATGAACACTGTCGTACCACCATGAGAAATCCCATCTCGCGATTGCTACCATGGTGTTGAATAAAGCATTAATACTATCCACCAGTAAAAGAACGTAATTACCTAGAAGAATAAGGATGAAGCTACCACTCAATCCAGGTAAGGTCATACCGCAAATACTCACCATCCCACAAAAGAAAACAAAAAACAAATTAGTGTTTTGTGTAGCAGGATCGAGTAATGATGTTCCCACGCCTATGGCTATACCTATCATTAAAATGATGATATTTTGTCGAGTCCAACTGTTATAATTACGGGCGATATAATAAATGGAACCTAATATCATCCCAAAAAATAAAGCCCATATAAGAATAGGGTAATATTCTAATAATACATCAAACCCTATAGAAACAGTAAAGTAGCTTATAGCTTCACCCAGGAGTAATAGGCTTAAAAACCTACCGTTTACATAATGAAAGAAAGACCTGAATCTACCGTTAAAAAGTAACTTAAGTGCTTTGAGATTGAGTTTTTGAAGGCTGTAAATAAATTCTTCATAGAAACCAGTAACGTATGCCACAACACCGCCGCTCACGCCGGGAACTTTGTTTGCAGTTCCCATAGCGATACCCTTGAGTATAAGTAATAACTTATCGGTAAAACTACGAGTAGGTTGACGCACGTGTTATTGTTTTTTAGCAGCCCATTTTTCTAAGATAAAAATAAGTGCAAAACCTAGCAAGGCAAGAATAAAAACTAACAGTATTTTAGGTTCTCCATCAAAGTATTGGGGTAAAATACTTTTTTCCAAAAAAGGAACTTCCTCGCCGTGACTATTCACTCGTGTGCTTATAACCTTCTTCCATGGCCATAATTTGTTGAGAGAACCAATCATAAAACCTGTAAGCAAAGCCAGTGTTGTATTTTCTTTATTCTTGAATAACCAGGTTAATATTCTTGAAAAAATCTTTAAACCAACGATACAACCAAGGGCAAATAACATCAAGTTAGTCAAGTATTTACCGACTAAAGACCAATCTCCTTGTGACAAGGCTTCAACTAGACCAGATATACTGCCTATAATTACTTTATAACTTCCTAAAAGAAGTAATAAAAAAGCACCCGAAACGCCCGGAAGTATCATAGCTATTATTGCTATGAATCCTGAAAAAATAATGTACCACCAGGTATCTGGTGATCCTATAGGTTCTGCAATTGTAATATAATACGATATTGCTGTTCCTATTATAATGGCAAGCAGGGCAGTGCCGTTCCATCTTTTGATTTGTCTGGCTATGTATAGTATACTCGCTACCACTAAACCAAAGAAAAATGCCCATACTAGAACTGGATAGGTTTCAAGAAGATAACTAATGAGCTTTGACAGGCTTACAACTGCTATTCCAATTCCTAATATTAAACTAAGTAAGAATTTTAAGTTGTACTTTCTAATTACACCACCAAAACCAATAAGTTTTATGTCTTTAATAGCCTGAAAACTCAACCCGTCAATAGTGGCTATAAGTTCCTCGTAAATTCCCGTTATAAATGCTATAGTTCCACCAGAAACACCTGGCACGACATCGGCAGTACCCATGAGTACACCTTTGAGCATTGTATTAAGATATTTTTTCAAAATAAACTTATTTAAAAAAAGCCGGTTCAAAAATGAAACCAGCTTTATGTTTATCTGTGTATGGTCTGTTTACGATCTGGACCTACACTTACTATTTTAATAGGAATTTCTAGTTCCTTTTCTAAAAACTCAATGTATGCATTGAGCTCTTTAGGAAACTGATCTACCGATGTCATTTGAGTAAGATCTTCTTCCCAACAGGAAAATTCACTATAAATTGGAGTGATGTTTTCCGCTTCTATATTATAAGGCAAGTGCTCTATGGTTTCTCCTTTATACTTATAAGCCGTACAAACTTGTAAAGCGTCAAAACCTGAAAGGACATCTCCTTTCATCATCATAAGTTGAGTTACCCCATTAACTTGACAGGCATATTTTAATGCAACTAGGTCTAACCAACCACAACGTCTCGGTCTTCCTGTTACGGCACCAAATTCATGACCTACCTTAGCCATTTTTTCTCCTGTTTCATCAAAAAGTTCAGTAGGGAATGGACCGCTACCTACTCGTGTTGTATATGCTTTAAAAATACCAAATACTTCACCTATTCTGTTAGGAGCAACACCTAAACCTGTACAAGCTCCGGCTGCAGTGGTGTTTGAAGAAGTTACAAAAGGGTATGTTCCAAAGTCAATATCTAACAAACTACCTTGAGCACCTTCAGCAAGGATTGATTTCCCTTGTTTTTGTGCTTGATGTAGGTATTCTTCAGAATCAATGAATGTCAATTCCTTTAAACGTTCTATAGCGGTGAAGAATTCTTCTTCTAATTCTTTAAGGTCGTATTGTATATCAACATTATGGAAACCAATAAGATCTTCATGCTTATCTGCAAGAGCGCGGTATTTCTCCTTCCAATTGTCCAATTCTATATCACCTACACGGATACCATTTCTACCTGTTTTATCCATATAAGTAGGACCAATTCCTTTAAGGGTCGAACCTATTTTTGCTTTACCTTTTGCCGCTTCACTTGCTGCATCTAGTAGTCTGTGAGTTGGACAAATGATATGCGCCTTCCTAGAAATTATTAATCGTTCAACATAATTGATGTTGAATTGTTTAAGACCGTCTAATTCTTGTGCTAGAACTACAGGATCAATTACTACACCATTTCCTATCACGTTGATAGCTTTGTCGTGAAAGATACCACTAGGGATTGTTCTTAATACGTGTTTGATACCATCAAACTCTAAAGTGTGACCAGCATTGGGTCCTCCTTGAAATCTTGCAATGATATCGTAGTTAGAAGTTAAAACGTCTACTATTTTACCTTTTCCCTCGTCGCCCCATTGCAAACCGAGCAATAAATCTACTGCCATTATTGATTGTTTTCCGTTGAATTTTTAACGCCGTAAAAGTATAAAGAATGATTGGTTATTTGGACATCAAAAACCTCTTCAATTGTCTTTTTTATTGACTCAATTCTAGGGTCACAAAATTCAATAACTTCATTGGTGTCTTGAAGTATTAAATGATCGTGTTGTTTGTCAAAATATGATTTCTCATAATAGGACTGATTTTGACCAAATTGGTGCCTGCGCACCAATTTACATTCCATAAGTAAATCTATCGTATTATAAAGTGTGGCGCGACTTACGCGATAGTTTTGTTCCTTCATTTTAATGTATAATGACTCTACATCAAAATGCTCATCACTGGCATAAATTTCAGCCAGGATGGCAAAACGTTCAGGTGTTTTCCTGTGTTTGTTATCACTAAGAAATTGAGTGAAAACATTCTTCACGATTTCCTGCTCCTTTTCCAAATTGTTAATAATTTCACTCATTATTACGATCTCGTTACTTTGTCTATTCCGTTTATTTTATTCAGATTTTGCATCAACGTTTGTAAAATCTTTTTATTAGTCACTACTACTGTAATCTCACCTTTAAAAATACCATCATCACTACTGAAGCTGATACTTTTGATATTTACGCTCATAAATTCTGAAATGACTTGTGTCACTTCTTGAACCAATCCCAGTCTATCTATTCCTGTAAGTACAAGATCTGCCTTGTGTTCACGTTGCGTTGAATCAATCCATTTTGCACTGATAATTCTATATGCAAATTTACTCTGTAAACTAATAGCATTAGGACAATTGTTTTTATGAACCTTAATACCTTCACTTACTGTTGTAAATCCAAAAACGGAATCTCCTGGAATTGGATTACAGCATTTAGATAATGTGTAATCTAATTGAACTTGTTCTTTACCAAATACTATGTCGTCGTAATTTTCGGTAACTTCTTGTTTATCCAAATCCGGATTAGACTTTGGCTTACGGATTTTGTTTTTTATAAAACTGTATAAAGCGTTACTACGACTACTAGCGTACTCTTTAATGGCTTTGTTGTCTATAACACCTGTTCCTACTCGGTAAAATAGGTCTTGACTGGTTTTTAACTTAAAAAAGTTCACCATTTCATTGATCACATTATTATCCAAGTTGATTTTTTGGGACTTCAGTTTTCGCGCAAGCACTACTTTTCCTTCATCGGCAATTAGTGTTTGATCTTCTTTTAAAGCACTTTTAATTTTGGAACGTGCACGTGCCGTTGTTGCATAGTCCAACCAGTTTTTAGTAGGTTTCTGGTTTTCTGAGGTGATAATATCCACCTGATCACCACTTTTTAATTCGTGAGATAGCGGTACTAATTTACCGTTTACTCGCGCGCCACGAGTGCGCATACCTACTTCTGTGTGAATGGCAAAGGCAAAGTCTAATGGAGTAGAGCCTTTAGGTAATGATTTTAAATCACCTTTTGGCGTAAATACAAATATCTCCTTACTGTATAAGTTGAGTTTAAATTGTTCAACAAAATCAACTGCGTTTACCTCTGGGTTTTCAAGAGCGTCTTGTAAACGATTCAGCCATTCCTCGAGTCCGTCTTCTTGGTTACCTTGCTTGTATTTATAATGCGCTGCGTAACCTTTTTCAGCTACTTCATGCATGCGCTCTGATCTTATTTGAACTTCTACCCATTTGCCATCTGGGCCCATCACCGTGATGTGCAACGCTTCATAACCTGTAGATTTTGGCGAGCTTATCCAGTCTCTAAGCCTTACAGGATTGGGTCTAAAATGATCTGTTACTACTGAGTATACTTTCCAAGCCAGAAATTTTTCATTTGCACGATCACTTCTAAAAACAATTCGTATTGCAAATTTATCGTAGACCTCGTCAAAGGAAACACCTTGTTTAAGCATCTTTCTACGTATACTAAAGACTGACTTATGCCTACCGTATATCGTATATTCAAGGCCTTCTTTATTAAGACTATCGTCAATAATATCACTAAATTCTTTTATATAACGATCTTGTTCTTCTTTACTTTCCTTAATTGAGTTTTGTATATCACTATACACCTCAGGTTCAGTATATTTAAGACCTAGGTCTTCAAGTTCTGTTTTAATGTTGTAAAGACCTAAACGATGTGCAATAGGAGCATAGATATAGAGCGTTTCAGACGCTATTTTAACCTGTTTATAATCAGGCATGCTGTCCATTGTTTGCATGTTGTGCAAACGGTCTGCAATCTTAATAATGATTACACGTACATCCTCGTTAAGGGTAAGCAGCATTTTTCTAAAATTCTCTGCTTGTGTAGAAATATCACCATCCTTTTTAAGATGCGCGATTTTAGTAAGACCATCAACAATGCGAGCGATTGTCGGATTAAAAAGACGCTCTATGTCATTGAGAGAGTATTCTGTATCTTCAACAACATCATGTAATAAGGCTGCTGCTATTGCTGTGGCATCCAGACCTATTTCTTTGGCTACAATTTTTGCAACGGCAATAGGATGGAAGATGTAGGCCTCGCCAGATTTACGACGCTGTGGTGCATGAGCTTCTACAGCAATATCAAAAGCCTTACGAATAAGTTTTTTATCCTCATCGGTAAGAGTTTGATAACTGATCTTGAGCAAGTCTTTATATCCTTGCGCAATAAGTTTGTTTTCTTCGGCTATTTCCACTTCGGTCATAAAGTAAAAGTAGTGCAACATATCGACACATACAATAGCTGGAACTAGATATAGCTTATATTATAATAGGTAAATACCAATAAAGAAGAGATATAAATAAAGTGACCCATTAAATAGAAAATGAAGCACAAAAAAAACAGGTCAATTTGTTATTTGACCTGTTTTTAAATTATTAGTTATTGTCTTTAATAAAGACCTGCGTTCCCATTATTGAAGTAATTAAAATCGTGATTGTTATTTATTTTTAATAGTGATTCATAAATCATTTTTATCACGTTTTCAACATCATCACGGTGTACCATTTCTACAGTGGTGTGCATGTATCTCAATGGCAACGATATTAAAGCACTAGGAACTCCACCATTAGAATAGGCAAATGCATCAGTATCGGTTCCTGTACTGCGCGAGGTAGCTCTTTTTTGATAGGGAATATCTGCAGCATCTGCAGCATCCATAATCAAATTACGCAGGTTATTTTGTATCGCAGGAGCATAGGCTAATACGGGTCCTTTACCTATAGCAGCATCTCCATTTTTCTTCATGTCGATCATTGGAGTAGTGGTATCGTGAGTAACATCAGTGACGATGGCAACATTAGGTTTAATGGTTTGTGTAATCATTTCGGCACCGCGCAAACCTATTTCTTCTTGAACAGAATTTGTTACATACAATCCAAAGTCCAGTTCCTGATTATTCTCTTTCAGTAATCGAGCTACTTCGGCAATCATAAAACCACCCATACGATTATCAAGGGCACGACAAACAAATTTGTTACCGTTTAAGACAAAGAACTCATCTGGGTAAGTGATTACTGATCCCACGTCAACACCTAGTTCTAATACCTCGTCCTTTGTAGTACAACCACAATCAATAAATATATTATCTGGTTTAGGAGCTTTTTCATTGGCTCTACTACGAGTATGAATAGCTGGCCATCCAAAAACGCCTTTTACGATACCCTTTTTGGTATGAATATTTACCACTTTAGAAGGAGCAATCTGGTGATCAGAACCACCATTGCGTATTACGTAAATAAGTCCATCATCGGTGATGTAATTAACGTACCAGCTTATCTCATCTGCATGACCTTCAATGACTACTTTATATTTTGCATCGGGATTTATAACTCCTACAGCCGTACCGTAATTGTCAGTTATAAATTCATCTACATAAGGTTTTAAATAATCCATCCAAACACGTTGACCATTCCACTCATAACCAGTAGGCGAGGCTGTGTTTAGGTAATTTTCTAGAAATTCAAGGGATTTTTTATTAAGAAGACTTTTTTCTGCCATGGATTAAAATTTAAAAACGTGAATATACTGCGCACTTAGCACTTTTTATAGTGGCATCTTTATTATTTTTGGAATGCCTTTTGAACAGAGGTAACTGCTATGAAAAAATTACTTTTTATTCTATTGGTTTGTTTTGTGTACGCTTTCGCGAAAGCGCAATTACCAGATACACTTAAGGTAAAAGTAGACAGCGTAAAATCCAGCTCGCCAGAATATTATTTTATAGACGGTGATTCAGTGAGTGCTGTGGAACTGGACCAAATTATGCTTATTCAAAAGTTGAAATTTGACCATAAATACGAACGTATAAGGTATTTAATCTTAAAACGTAAAACTTTGAAAGTGTGGCCCTATGCAAAACTAGCAGCAGAAAGGTTACAGGAACTGGATAAAAGGCTAGCGACATTAGAAAATACTAGAGATAAAAAACGATATGCAAAAATGGTCGAAAAGTATATCGAGGAAGAATTCACTGCCGAACTTAAGAAATTGACACGGACTGAAGGGCAAATCCTTATTAAATTAATTCACAGACAGACAGGCGACACTGCATTTGAACTGATTAAGCGATTACGTAGTGGCTGGAGTGCATTCTGGTTCAATAACACGGCAAAGATTTTTGATATTTCATTAAAGGAAGAGTACAAACCACATATGGTTGTAGATGATTTTTATATAGAAGACATTTTAATAAATGCCTTTAGACAGGAAACTCTTGAGGAACAACAAAGTGCTATTCCTATCGATTACTTTGAAGGCAAGTCCACCTGGAAAGCTTATACCGAGGCTTTACCAGCTAATTACGACAGCATTCAACTTGCCGAAAGAGCTAAAAGGATAAAAAAATATCGCGAGAAAAAGGCAAGACAAAGAAAGCGTAAACAATCTTAGAATGAGTGTGTTTACCTATTAACAGGTTTATTATATTCTCATTTTCTACTAGGTGTTCTTAAATTTCTCATAATTTTATAGTATCATTGAGCGATTAATTAATAAACAAATGAGAAAATTTACCTTTTTACTATGTTTCCTTATGACTGGTGTAGCTTTTTCACAGACTACGCTAGATGTTGTGCGGTTAAATCTCGCTAGAACTTCAATGCAAGATGTTGATGGAGATTTTGAAGAAACAGATATTTCTAACGTTAATTTAGAAATTTTATATCCTACACCATTAAGTTCCAAAACGACCTTAGTTACTGGTCTAACTGTTGAGAATACTCAAATAGACAACTTATTTAGTCTACAAGGAGCAAATTTCCCTAACATTTTTAATTCATTAGAGGATGATCGACTATTGATGACTAGATTAAATTTAGGGGTGAAAATGAAACATAGTAGAAAATGGACGGGTAATTATGTGTTGCTACCAAAATTTGCTTCAAATTTTGATGGTGATTTAGATAATGCTTTTCAATTTGGCGCTATAGCCTTTATGGAGATGAAGAAAAACTCCAGAAGAGTTTACCGTTTTGGAATGTATTCTAGTACCGAAGAATTTGGACAAATAATTACGCCATTGGTTGGTGTGTATTATAGAACTAAAAATAGAAAGTTTACTTTAGACGCTTTATTACCTATTAAAATGGAGGCTAACTATTATTTCAGTAAGAAATTTGCTCTAGGTGCTGATTTAAGGACAAGTGTTAAATCTTATTTCCTTAATGGTTATTCTCAAGATTTATATGCTCAAGAAGAATCAATTAGATTCGGTTTGTATGCTTCCTACGGATTGTTTAAAAACCAAGTATTAGCTCGTATTAAAGCAGGTTTTGATACTACTGACTATGGTGTGTATAACACAGGAGATAAAGTAGGAGCACAGGTGTTAACTTTCCAGGTGAGTGGTGATGATCGTAATAGATTAAATGCCGAATTTGACAGTAGCTTTTTTGTAGGCTTGGATCTTATTTACAGAGTTGGTCTATAAGTATAATTAAAGATAGAAAATAAAAAACCCTTCTGACAGAAGGGTTTTTTTTGTCCTTTACATGAAATAATAAATTGCTAACATTGTTTTGTTTAATTATTAACATAAATTGTTAGACATTCGTATACCTTTAAAAATAAAAGTTTTAGAAATGGAGTACGTGATTATCGCCCTTAAAATAATTGTAGCTGTAAGTTTATTGAATGTTTGGTTAGTTCAAAGAAACAAGAAAACAAAATGGAGAGGTGGCGACGCCGATACGCTAGTTGAGGAATTCAAAGTTTATGGATTACCTGTGCAAGTATGTTATATTGTTGGTATCCTCAAGGTGTCATTATCTTTATTATTGATAGCTTCTATATGGGTAAGTGGAATTGAAAGCTATGCGGCTTTAGGGTTGGCTGCCTTGTTGACTGGATCAGTAGTTATGCATTTAAAAATTGGTGATCCGCTTTATAAATCTTTTCCAGCAGCCTTCTTTCTGACCTTGTGTCTATTTATTTACTTGTATTAGATATAGGTGTAAAATTTAAAGGCTAAGAACGCATTTAACAAGGAGAAGAGTAGAGCAGGAGCTGATAATGGTAGGCTGTCCTTAATTCTAAGTCGGGTAAAGAAACCTAACGCCATTAAAACGGCTAGTCCTAACGCTCCTATAAAGGATAACCACCAAACTGACATTAAGTAACCTATAACCAGACTGGATCCACCTAATATTTGAAGTAATCCAGTAATTTTGCGATATTGAGGTATACGGAATCTAATGAACTCTGCTTTCATTTTTTTCGAATACAAACAGCTGAATCCATAAAATATAAAACTAAGCCCAGAGAATAATGTAACAACTAGTAAAGCCTTCATTTGTAGTATATATGAAGTACAAGCTAATTACTGAATTTTCAAATTATCCCAAAAAAGATATAAAAGATAAAAGCCACTTGCGAGAGCAAATGGCCTTTATACACTAGTCAAAACAACTTCTTTATAATTTACAAAACTTAACTTGGATAATTAATCCAGTACAAATGTAGTGCATAAAGCTTAACGAACTAATTACGAAAAGGTTAGAGATCTTTCATTGTTAACATTTGTTAAAATATTTATTGAGGCTTATTTGTTAACATTTCCCACGTTATCAATATGTTATGCACGCATAATACCGAAATTAAGTTTTAAATGGATCATTTAATATTTTAGATGAAATGTAAGATAATTCTGTTGTATGAATCGACGAAATCACGGTTTGCTATGCATAATTATCATTTATTCAAGTAAAAATTAAAAAAGCGTACGCTCAAATTACGTATAATTAAGAATCATTCAATATATAATAGGTTTGTTGAGATTTTCATAATGCAGTATGATTATTTGTACTTTAAATATGTGATTCTTTAATTATAGGTAGATTCTTATCAATATAATCATATAACTCAGTAATTAATGATGCTTTTGGTATTAATAACTGCATTTAATGAATTTATCGTAATTCGATATTTATACATAATCATATTGAACTATAATAAATATTATGTCAAATAGAAATATAGCATTCTGAGAAGAATACTGTATTAGTTACTTCCATCTGCAAATAACCTTATTACTACTATATGGTATTCTTACTACCATCATTGGTTGTGTTATAGCCATAGTTACTAGATCCTCTTTACCTGGTCCTTCTACTTCAAAATAATACATCATAGTATTTTTTTCTTTAGAAATAACCGGAGATTTAATTTGATAACCACCCGTATTTCTTGTACCAGCACATACTACGGCAATAAATTCTTTGTCAAAATCAATATTAGAAACGGATCCTAATTTGTCATTTCTATAACTATCAACGTATTGTGTCCATTGGTCTTCATCATCGAGTATTCGAATTTTTTGATCTGTACAGTCACTTATTTGTGATTGATACAGTATTTCATATCCGGTTTCTCGTCTTTCTTTTAACTCATTGCTAACACCGCAAGAGTTCAAATTAATCATTATTATGCTTGCTATAAATAGCCTTGTGATACAATTCTTCATATAGTGGAACTATTTTATGTATATCAAATTCTTGTGCCTTATTATACGCTGATGTTTTAAAATTACTCAAAGTGTCATCATCTTTCAATATTTTAATAGCATTTAATGCCATTTCTTCTACATTACCTACATCACTTGTATATCCTGTAATACCATTTTCATTAACCTCTGGCAATCCACCGGTATTTGAAGAAATGACCGGTGTTTTATTAGCCATTGCCTCTAGCGCCGCTAGTCCAAAACTTTCTTTTTCAGATGGTAGCAAGAATAAATCTGTAAAACAAAGAATACGGTCTATTTCGGTACTATTTCCTACCCATTTTATTTTTAATTGTAAACCTAGTTTTTTAGCATATTCCTCAGCTGCAGCTCTTTCTGGCCCATCACCGACCATTATTAAAATACTAGGTATTTCCTTACTTATTTTTTCAAAAATACTTACGACATCTTGTATGCGTTTTACAGGTCGCATGTTACTCAAATGAGTTATAATACGTTCTTGAGGAAAGGCCATCATGCTGCGGTCACAATCTTTAAATTCCTCAGAATACCTACTCATATCAATAAAATTAGGCACGATTTCGATTGAAGTTCTTATGTCAAATAATTCTAGCGTGTCTTGTTTTAAGCTATCTGATACTGAAGTTACTATATTACTATTATTGATACTAAACGTTACGGAAGGCTTATAGACAGGATGATTTCCTACTAAGGTTATATCAGTACCATGTAACGTGGTGACCATTGGTAGTTCTATTCCTTGTTCCTTAAGCATCTGCTGAGCCATATAACCTGCATAGGCATGTGGTATGGCATAATGAACATGTAGTAATTCTATGCCATATTCTTGAACCACATTTACCAATTTACTACTTAATGCTAAATCATAGGGTTGATAATGAAATAAGGGATATTCTTCAACACTTACTTCATGAAAATAGATATTACGAGCCAGTAAATCTAAGCGAACAGGTTGATGGTACGTAATAAAGTGTACTTCGTGATCACGTTTTGCAAGGGCAGTTCCTAACATGGTCGCTACTACTCCACTTCCTCCAAAGGTTGGATAACAAACTATGGCTATTTTCATATTTATATTTTATTCAATAATGTGATCATAAATCACCTGCTGAATGTTAGTTCTAATGTTTTCCTCAATTAAAAACTTATTATTCGCGTCAGGATGAATACGATTTGCTAAAAAGACATACACAATTTCGTTTTCTGGATCAGCCCAGGTGTAAGCTCCAGTAAAGCCACTATGACCAAAACTTTGCATGCTCACACATCCACAAGTTGGGCCTACTTCATCTAATTGAGGTTTGTCAAAACCGACTCCTCTCCTAACCTCTTGATCACAGTAATAACAGAAATTAAATGTATTTATAGTCTCTTCTTTGAAATAGCTCTTACCGCCATAGTAGCCTCCTTGTAAATACATTTGCATCATTTTGGCAATGTCGTTTGAGGTAGAGAATACACCTGCATGTCCGCCAATACCACCTTGCATAGCAGCACCTTGATCGTGCACAAAACCATGAACCAGTTGATCTCTAAATACGGTGTCATTCTCAGTAGGTACAATTTCTGATTTATCAAATTTATTCCTTGGTAAATACGTTGTATTCTCCATACCCAATGAGGCATAAAAATGGTTCTGAGTAAGTTCATTTAAATCTTGGTTATAATAGCCTTCGATGAAATCCTTAAGGATGTAGTAAGGAAAATCACTGTACTTATATTCCAACTTTTCGCGTAAGCTAGATAATCTGATGCTATTTGAAATGCTGTCTTTTAAAACAGATTTTCCATATAAATTATCTGCAACAATTAAAGAATAGCCACCTTTTTTAGTATTGCTATATAATTGTTTTAAAGGTTTTTGTGTAATACTATCTAAAGTGTTGCTATAGAATGGAATCCATGGTTTTAATCTTGCATAATGACTTAACATTTGCTTGATTGTAATATTCTCTTTATCGGTGTTTCTATATGCTGGTAGTAATTCACCTAAAGTATCATCTAAGCTTAAAATGCCTTGTTCTTGAAGTTCCATCACCAAAGGTAAAGTAGCCACAATTTTGGTAACTGATGCTATATCATATTTATCACTACTACTTACACGTCTTCTTTTATCGTAAGTATGGAATCCATAACTGGTATCAAACACAACCCTACCCTTGCGAGCTACCAAGACCTGCATTCCAGGTGCACCTTGATGATCAATTGTATGATTAGCAATGCTATCAATTTTGGCGATCATAGCACTGCTTAAACCTGCACTTTCTGGTATAGTTGAATAGGATAATCTACCAATACTAGGAATATAAATACCAGTACCTACTTTGGATTCTCCACTCGTAACCGGTAGCTTACCCTTAAAATCTCTTGCGCCAAAGATCATTTGAGCACTTACCTGTTGACTTACTTCACTATTTTGATAAGAAGCTATTATGGATTCAAAATTGGTTGTAGATTTTAATTTTCTAAACGTGTACGGATTTACAAAAGCGTCCAAGATTACATCGTGTTTTCTTGCAATCTCATACATCCAAGTTAACTCTTTATCAGAAATATTATATGATTTCCACGGTGAATCATTGGATTTATGAAATCCAATTATAACCGTGTTATAGCCAGAAAGCTTATTCATGAGTTCATCAAGACGAGCAGCTCTTACAAGATCTACTTTACTATACTTATTAAGTTGCTCTATAAAAGCGTCTCCATGATCATCTCCCATTTGAACATAAGCTATTTTCTTAGTCTCTAAGTTTTTTAAGGGTAGTAAATTACTTGTGTTTTTTAATAAGGTAACCGAGTTTGAAATGGTTTTCTCATACAATAAAACATCCTGATTCGTAATCAGGTCCTCTTGCAATCCAGACAACTCTATAGGTTTGTATTGATGCAAACCAACTAAATATTTAGCTTGCAATATTTTAACAACAGATTGTTTTAAACGATCTTCAGTAATCTCACCATTTTTTAAAGCTTCTTCGATTTTATCAATAGCTTTTGGAACATTTTCTGAAATTAACAGCACATCGTTACCAGCTTTGAAAGCAGCTAGGTCAATGTCACCTGGAGAACTGAAATTGCTTGCTCCTTTCATATTTAGTGCATCCGTAAAAATGAGTCCTTGAAATCCTAAATCCCTTTTCAGTAAACCAGATACTACTTTTTCACTTAAACTAGTTGGATATCCTGCTCTAGTTTCCAAGCTAGGAACATTTAAATGAGCAACCATTACGCTAGCTAAATTGTTATCAATAAGTCTCTTATAAGGATACAGTTCTATTTCATTAATACGCTTTGCATCAAAACTTACGGTTGGCAAGGTTTTATGACTATCTTGATCAGTATCACCGTGACCTGGAAAATGTTTAGCACTAGCAAGCACACCTACGCTCTGCATTCCATTCATAAACGCAAGTGCTTTTCTGGTAACATTACCCACATCCTCACCAAAACTTCTGTTACCGATGATAGGATTATCTGGATTGGTATTAATATCCACGTCTGGAGCAAAATTGATATGAACACCCAAACGCTTGCAGTGTTCGCCTATTCGTTTACCCACTTCGTAGGTTAATTCATCACCTGGATTGGCACCCAACGTCATGTTCCATGGATAAGCAAATGTATTCTCTAGCCTCATAGCAAGTCCCCATTCGGCATCCATACCTATCATAAGAGGTACTTTGGATAAGGCTTGTAACTCATTGGTTAACGGAGCTTGCAGTTGTGGCGTTCCTTTTGAAAAGATTATTCCGCCTATTTCATGATTCTTAATCAAATTACGCACTTTATCGATATGCGCTTTTTCTTTATTAGAAAACAAATCAACCATAAACAACTGACCTATTTTTTGCCTAGTTGTCATCTGATTGTAAATACTGTCAACCCATATTTGTTGAGCAATTACATCATCTGCATGCAATGGATTTACTGATTGTGATATTTCGGATTTTAATGATTTTGATTCCAGTGTTGGTGACTGCGCTTTCGCGAAAGCGATACCTAAAAATACAAGGCTAACTAGATAGTAGTTATAATGTTTTAAATTCATAGAAGTCTAAAGAATTACAGTAAATCAATAACTGTTCCTAATAAGGAAAGATAAGGAAAACTGTATCCTTGTGTGTGATGAATTTGCTAAAAGTTCTGTGGTTTTTAAACCGTTTTTTAACGATTAGGGATTCATCAAATCAATATGTCTATCGTGAAATCCTAGAAAGTATAAAACTCCATCCAGGCCTATACTGTTTATAGCGCTTTGAGCATCTTCTTGAACTTTGGGTTTTGCATGAAAGGCAATTCCTAGACCAGCAAGATTAAGCATGGGTAAATCATTAGCACCATCGCCTACTGCAATGGTTTGTGCAATGTCAATTCCTTCTTTTTGAGCTATTTCTTTTAGATATTCAGCTTTTTTAGAACCGTCTACTATCTCACCTATGTAATTACCGGTGAGTTCACCATCTTTAATTTCCAATTGATTGGCATACACATAATCCATGCCTAGCTCTTCTTTCAAATAGTTTCCAAAATAGGTGAAACCGCCTGAAAGGATAGCCGTTTTGTAACCATAACTGCGCAAGGTCTCAATGAGTCTTCTGGCACCTTTTGTTATAGGTAATTGCTGCGCCACTTCATTTAGAGTACTCTCTTTTAAACCTTTTAAAAGCTTCATTCGTTTTTTAAAACTCTCTGAAAAATCAAGTTCTCCACGCATGGCACTTTCCGTAATTGCTCTTACTTCATCTCCTACTCCTGCGAGATCGGCAAGTTCATCAATAACTTCAGTCTGTATGAGTGTAGAATCCATATCAAAACAAACCAATCTTCGGTTGCGCCTAAACATGTTATCCTCTTGAAAAGCTATATCAAGATCCATTTGTTCTGAGATTTTCATGAAACTCTCAGTCAGTTGTTCCTTATTCCCGATTTTCCCTCTTATTGAAAGTTGGATCGATGCACGCTTGTACTCATCTTGATGAATTAATGAGGTACGACCGGTCAACCTTTTTATTGAATCGATATTCAATCCATTTGTTGATATGATATCTGTCACAGCGCTTATTTGTTGTGCAGTAAGCTGTTCTCCTAATAGAGTAATGATATAACGATCTTTCCCTTGAAGATTTACCCAGTTTTCATAATCTTCATTGGATATTGGTGAAAACTTTACTTGAATATCTAATTCATAAGATTTAAAAAGTAAGTCTTTTAAAACACCAGCAGATTTTTCTCCTGCGGGAATTTGAAAAAGAATACCTAATGAAAGGGTTTCATGAATATTGGCCTGACCAATGTCTAGAATTTTTGCACCGTAATCCGACAAAGCACCGGTGAGAGCTGCTGTAAGTCCTGGTTTATCTTGTCCAGAAATATTAAGTAAAAAAATATCATGTGACATGGCAGTAGTTGGTAAATGGATTTTTGTTACTTGAAAAATCTGGCGTGCCAGCTCTCGCTAGCTGGAACTTCCCAGTGTTCACGGTATTCTCCTACATTTTGCACCAAATTATTAAATACGATAGTCTTAGCAGATACACTGCGATCCTTAGCCATTTTTTTAAAAGCAGCAAGATCTTTGTGAGCAAGATATTGTCCCGTTTTAAATGTAACGTTCATTTTATCCATAAGGTCAATACCGAACTCTTTTTCTATGGATTGAATAAAATGAACCGATGCGTCTATAGAACAACCGGTAGCACCTGCCTTTGACTCGTCTAATCCTAGTACAATAAAACGATTGTAGGGATAATCTACACCAGCATTCAAATCTTTGCCGTGAGCGGTCCATTGATTAAGAAAAGTATTCATTTGTGGTTTAAGAGTTTCAAGCTCTTCATCAGTAAATGGTCTATCTGCCTGGTAAATCCAAACTCTGGCATCATCAGGTAATTGATTGAACTCTACTAGCATTTTATTTTCTTTTTCGGTAATTATAATAAGTAACGGCAAACATAATTGCCATCCCTAAAATTAAATCAATGATGAATTTAATGAAACTAAATGGGCGTTCTTCCATATAAATATAGAAGGCGCTCATTATCAGTGCATACACGCTTCCACCTATAAAAGCACTTATAAGTACTTTTCCATAAGGTAATTTGTTAGACATACTTATTTTTTAAATGCCTTGCACCATTTCAAGTACGTTCATATCGCGATATTCTTGAATACGACCGTCATAAATAGTTGCCTCGTAAATAGTGAATTGGTATTTTTTACCATCGGTTGCTGCGTCATATAACAGGTGATAATTTTCTACAGTAGATAGCCATAGGATTTTAACAATATTCCCATTACTTTCTCTCACAGTAATTACAGGAATCATATCGCTTGAGATGCTTACAACAGTTCCTACAACAACACCTGATTCACTTGAGTCTTCCTCTTCATCCATAGACTCTATTGCCATGGTTGTAAAAAGCTCTGCAGCTTTAGGACAATTTGCCATAAGCACTATGGCCATTTCCTCACCTATTGCTTCACCATTTTGTTCATTAATATCTAGTCCTTTAGATTTAAAAAGCCTGTAGTTTTTCATCACCACATTAACTACGGTTTTTTCAAAATAGGCTTCCGCTTCACCTGGACCTTGTTCACTAGCGTTAATGTCATCTTTAGTCAGTTGCTCACAAACCTTGTCGGCTAAGGTATTGATACCTTCTTCATTAAACTGCTGTGCTTGACTAGTAATTACTAGTAATAAAAACAAGATGGTAGATAATAGGTGTCTCATGTTATAGATCTTCTGCGTTTGCGATTAATTCTGCGACATCAAGCACTTCTACCTTACCTTCCTTTTCTGCTGCCTTAATACCATCAGTCATCATCGTGTTACAAAATGGACATCCTGCAGCGATAATTTCGGCACCGGTTTCTAGAGCTTCCTCAGTACGTTCAATGTTTATGTCTTTGTTACCAGGTTCCGGCTCCTTAAACATTTGAGCACCACCAGCACCACAACACAACCCATTACGTTTACTGCGCTTCATTTCTAGTAATGCTGCATCTAGTTTTTCTAATAACTCTCTAGGAGCTTCATATTCATCATTTGCTCTACCTAGATAACATGGATCATGATAGGTAATTTTTTTTCCTTTAAACTTACCACCTTCAATTTTTAAACGACTTTCTGCTATTAATGATTTTAAAAATTGGGTGTGATGTACTACTTCATAATTTCCACCTAGTTCTGGATATTCGTTTTTTAGCGTATTAAAACAGTGTGGACAAGCTGTTACTATTTTTTTGATTTCATAACCATTAAGAACTTCAATGTTCATCATGGCTTGCATTTGAAATAAAAACTCGTTTCCTGCTCGTTTAGCGGGATCACCGGTACAGCTTTCTTCGGCACCTAGAACGGCAAATTCAACGCCTGCTTTATTCAATAACTTTACAAACGCTTTGGTTATTTTTTTTGCTCTATCGTCAAAACTACCACTACAACCTACCCAAAACAACACTTCTGGTTGCTTTCCTTGTGCTAAAAACTCTGCTGCTGTAGGGACTTTTAATGCTTCGCTCATTGTATATTTTGTTTGATGATTACGCTTTCGCGAAAGCGTAATTTAAATCACTTAATCTATTTCTTTTATTCGTTTGCCCAGTTTAATCGATCCATTTGATTGTAAGGCCATGGTGCACCGTTATTCTCAATATTACCCATCGTAATATTAAGCTCATTAGGCGCTGCACTATTTTCAAGAACTAAATACCTGCGCATTTCCATAATGATGCTAAGTGGATCAATTCCTATAGGACAAGCTTCTACACAGGCATTACAGGTAGTACAAGCCCAAAGTTCTTCGGTTGTGATGTGGTCATTCAGTAAGGTTTTACCGTCGTCCTTCCACTCACCTTCTTTATTAATCACCGCTCCTACTTCCTCTAAACGATCACGAGTTTTCATCATGATGGCTCTAGGGCTTAATTTTTTACCAGTAATATTTGCAGGACATTCACTCGTACAACGACCACACTCCGTACATGTGTAGGCATTTAATAATTGAACTTGATTAAGGTCAAAGATATCTTGAGCTCCTAAACTTTCTGGTTCTCCTTCTTCTGCTGATGGGTCTGGAGCAGCAAACGGATCTGCGTTAGGATCCATCATTAGTTTTACTTCCTTGGTTACGGCATCCATATTAGTAAACTTACCTTGTGGAGTAAGTTTTGCCAAGTAGACATTAGGAAATGCTAGTAATATATGTAGGTGCTTAGACCAGTATAAATAATTAAGGAATATCAGTATACCAACTATATGCAGCCACCATGCAGCTCTTTCAACGATAATAAGAGTACTATCGGCCATGCCTTCAAATAAAGGAACTATAAAACCACTTATTGGGAAGGATCCATATATTTCTCCTGCGTGTGCATATCCTTCAACTCCTCTTGTTTGTAGAATAAAGTCTGTCGCATTCATGGTAAGGAACAAACTCATAAGAACAACCTCAAAATACAAGATGTAGTTTGCATCATTTTTAGGCCAACCTTTTAATTCTCCCATCATGAAGCGTTTAATGTTCATTACATTACGGCGTAACCAAAAAATGACAACCGATACTAGAACTAAAAAGGCAAGTATTTCAAACGTGAAAATTAAAAAGTCATAGAAGCCACCAAGGAATGGAGCAAAAATTCTATGTGATCCTGTCAAACCATCAACTATAATTTCAAGTACTTCAATGTTGATGATAACAAAACCTATATAGACAACCACATGTAGAAAACCAGATACAGGTCTACGTACCATTTTTGATTGTCCAAACGCTATACGCAGCATTTGCGCCATGCGTTCCTTTTTATTATCAGATCGATCAACTTCTCGACCTAATTTAATGTTGCGTATCATACGCTTGATGTTTCTAGCGAATAAACCTACTGCGGCCACTAGAATAAGGGCAAAAACAATGATGGAAAGTATCTTCATAGTGCTTTATCTGTCTCGATTTTCTGGTTCTTCATATTCTCCTGGTTTCTTTCCAAACACAGAAAAATGAACATAACGTTTAGGGTTTAATTTAATATCTTGTAATAATTCTTCGGCTTGTCTAGTTGCCTTTTCTAAATTCACGTATAGTTTGTCGTCGGTCATAAGTTTTCCTAAACTTCCTTCACCGTTTGAAACTTGATCAAGCAAATTGTTGAATTTACCTACCGATGTTTCTAAACTTTTAATGGTACCAGCTAGTTCAATTTGTGCCAATGAATCTGACATAATTGCAAAATTACTACTTGTTTTGTCGAGATTTTTAATGGTCCTATCTATCGCCTCTTTATTATCTCCTAGAATTTGATTGGTATTACGACTTATCCCTTTAAACTCTCTGAGTACATCTTCAATTTCGGCAAGGCTGTTTGTGATTGATGTTCTTGTATCTTTATTTAAGGTCTTGTGTAAATCACTCATTACCGAATCTGACGTGGTAATCAAATGTTCAATCTTGTCCTTAAGAGGCAGGAACTCATCCATTACCTTTCCTTGTAGTCCTTCATCAATCTTAGATGATAAGGTGTCACCATCTTTGGCGATAGGTCCGTCCGACGAAAAATTTGGAACGATAGCAAGTGCTTTTCCTCCTATTAAACCAGTGCTATATACACTCGCTGTACTTTCTTTTGAAAAGTTAAATGAGCCGTCCACATGAAAACTTACTAACAATCTTCCACTTGAATCTAGGAACTGAATATCGTCAATATTTCCTACTCGTAGCCCATTTATAGTAACAGGAGCCGACTTTGTAAGGCCTTCTACATTGTCATAAACCGCATAGAAATTACGATCGTCTTGTAATAAATTACGACCTTTAAGATATTGATATCCAAATATAAACAATGCGATTGAGGCAACAGTAAGAATACCTACCTTAACTTCTTTAGAAACTTTCATCTTTACAGATTTTCACAAATGTAAAGATAATAAGCTCTTTGTAGTATACAACTATATTAACAACGAGTTATCACAAGCGACTGCGCTCGCCATTTTCATACTTAACTATAAAGGCAGATTTATATCCTAGCTTAACCGCTTTCTTCTGTAAATCTTGTGCTTTTTTAAGATCATTAAAACTACCTGTAAAATATCTGTAGATGGCTCCTTCTTGTTCTCTAGATATGGCTGGTAACTTTTTAAAATTGTATGACTTTGCCTCTATTTTGTTTTTACTAGCTGCTATTTGAACCTTATAAATAGTGTTATTAGATTCAACTGTTTCGCTTAAATCCGTGATGTCTTCTATTACAAAATCATTGAGACTGCGATTTGCTTTGTATTTAATGACTGCATCATAAATGGCGTGCGCCACCTTTTTTTGACCCGTCGAACTACTTAAAAATTTACGTTCCTCAGCATTTGTAATAAAACCTGTTTCTATAAGAACACTAGGCATGTAGGATAATCTTAATACTGCAAATCCAGCTTGTTTTACACCGCGGTTTTTTCGTTTTAAATCTGCTTCAAAATTTGATTGAACCTTGGACGCCATCTCAATACTATTGTCCAAGTATTCTTCTTGCACAATCAGATTGCTGGCAAAACTTGCAGGATCATTAGGGTCAAAACCGGCATACTTTTCTTCATAATCTTCCTCCAGTAGAATTACTGCGTTTTCTCGTTTTACAACCTCTAGATTATCGGCATTACGATGTAATCCCAATACCCAGGTTTCATTCCCTTTGGCACTGCGAGACGCTGCTGCGTTACAGTGAACTGATATAAAAAGGTCTGCCTTGGCTTTATTAGCAATATCTGCTCGTTGGTATAATTCTAAAAACTTATCAGTTGTACGTGTATATACGATTTCAATATCCGTATGATCTTCTAATTCTTTACCCAAATATTTCACCACTTTTAGGGCAATATCCTTTTCACGTACGCTAGAAACTAATTTACCTGGATCCTTACCACCATGACCAGCATCTAATACTACGGTAAACTTTTTTGCCGGCTTTGTAATGGTGGAATCCACAGGTTCATTACCTGCGTGCAGCTGTAAAGAACCTAGAAATAGCAATAGAG
Organism: Nonlabens sp. SY33080; assembly: GCF_011784885.1. Classification (NCBI taxonomy): domain Bacteria; kingdom Pseudomonadati; phylum Bacteroidota; class Flavobacteriia; order Flavobacteriales; family Flavobacteriaceae; genus Nonlabens; species Nonlabens sp. SY33080. The sequence goes on along the minus strand of NZ_CP050461.1, from coordinate 732,530 downwards.
CAATATATATCTTCATAAAATCGAATTCGTTTTCCTTATTAACGTACTTGTTATTTGCTTTATACAATTGTTATACCATTTTATAACGGTAAGCTGGCTCATAGGTACGCTTTCGCGAAAGCGTAATAACCAAACTTTCTTGTACTTCTACCAACTTACTGTAATTCAATAGGATCTATCCTGCGGTATACATCCCTGTAATTAATTCATCTACCTACAAAATTTATACGTAGTTTTGGCGTTTCAAAAACAAGACTATTCTGTAACGAAATTACTAATAAGAAGATTGTACCATCCATTGAGGACACTTTTATTTTTCACCGTCTTTTTAACAGCTTTAAATTACAGCTGGAGCCAGGAATTACCTAGCTCCAACACGCCTATTCCAGTAAAGGAAGAACCAAAACCTGAAGAAGAAAAGGAACTTAAGGTTAATGCAGAAGACCTTATTAAACCACAAGACAGTACTAAAAAAGATAGTACCACAACTGAAAAGAAACCATTTTTAGAATATAAATTAGTTTCAAAAGCTAGTAGAAAGCGTATCGATAGACGTAACAATATTATTACACTCTATGATAATGCCATTATTGAATATGGTGATACCAAGCTTGAAGCTGGTAAAATAGTGATTGATAATAATACAGGTGATGTGTTTGCTTACGGGATTGTAAATGACAGTACTCAAGCCTATGAACAAAAACCTGTCTTTACTCAAGGAACTAATGTCGTAGAACCAGATAGCATCATTTTTAATAAGGATTCTAAAAAAGCACTTACCTATAATTCAAGGACTACACAAGGCGAGTTTAATGTATTTGCAGAGACTACTAAAAAAGTGAACGATTCTGTTTTTTACATGAAGCGTGCTCGTTTTACTACTTCGTCAAATCCTGATAATCCAGAATACTACTTTCTTGCTCAAAAGATCAAATTTGTTCCTAAAAAGAAAATTGTAACAGGACTTGTCAATATGTGGATTGCCGATGTTCCTACTCCTATAGGATTACCGTTTGCTTATTTTCCAATGACCGAGGAACGTAAAAGTGGAGTAATCGTTCCCAGCTTTGGTAACAATGTAAATCAGGGTTACTTTTTACAAAACGGTGGTTATTATTTTGCTATTAATGATTATGTGGATCTTACCGTATTAGGTGATTATTTTACTAATGGTAGTTATGGTTTTCGAGTAGAGAGCTCTTATGCCAAAAGATACAGCTTCAATGGTAATTTTAGATTTTCATACGAAAATCAGGTACAAAGTGAGCGCGGATTTTCAGACTTTAGAAAATCGACTATCTATAATATTAACTGGCAACACAGTCAGGATCCAAAGGCAAATCCAGACTCTAGATTTAGTGCTAGTGTAAACCTAGGTAGTTCTAGATTTTATAGCAATAGCTTTAACCAAATTAATCAAGCGGCTACCTTAAACAACAATTTTAGTAGTTCGATTAACTATTCTAAAACCTTTCAAGGAGAACCTCAGGTTAATTTTAATATAGGTGTAACCCATTCACAGTTAGTACAAACTGGTGAGGTAACCATGAACCTACCTAATTTTCAAGGAAGCGTTTCTCGAGTTTTCCCGTTTGCTCCTAAATTCGGTGCAAAGAAAGGGATTATCGAGAACATCAATCTACAGTATAATGTACGTGCTGAAAACCGAATCACTACTACTGACGAGGATTTTCTATCTGATAGAATGTTTGAAGGTGCGCAAAGCGGTATTCGACACACAATTCCAGTTGCTACTAACTTTAAGGTAGGTCCTTTTAGTGTTTCGGCAAATGCCAATTACGAAGAAACTTGGGTATTTCAAACCACTAAAACTACTGCGGTGATTAATGATCAAGGCTTAGCCACTACTGAAATTGATACGCTATCTGGTTTTGATTCGTATCGTACCTATAGGTATGGTGCTAGTGTAGGTACTACAATATATGGTTTATGGGAAAACAGCAATAAAAAGGGAAAGTATCAGGCTATACGTCACACGATAAGACCTAATATTTCGTATTCGGCAAATCCTAGTTTTGATCAATATTACGATCGTGTTCTTACTGAAAGCGGTCAAGATATTTTTCCTGAGGAACGATTTGCGAGCAGATTTGACCGTACCCTATTTGGCGCACCAGGACGCAACTTCTCTAGTTCAATAGGGATAGGTGTTCAAAATAATTTAGAGGCTAAGGTACGAGAACGAGACACCACAAAAACAGAACCTAGAAAGGTGCAACTTATTAAAAGTTTGAATTTTCAAACAGCCTATAATCTCGCTGGTGATAGTTTGCAGTGGAGTCCCATAAATATGAGTGCAGTAATTCCTATTACTAAAAAGATTGACTTAAACTTAAATGCTAATCTAGATCCGTATGCTCTAGACGCTAACAACCGTCGTGTAGATGAGTTTAATATCAATAACGGAGGTAGCTTGTTTAGATTAACCAACGCTGGAGCTCGATTAAACTTTACCTTGAGTGACAAGGACTTTACTCGCAGTGAGGACGATGAAGAAGATGATCTTGGTGATGAAAAAGTAGAAAATAGATCTTTATCTCAAGGTGGTCGCGAGGACGACCTCTTTGGAAAACCACTGGATTATGCCGAAAACTATAAAAACAAAAAGCAAGATCCAGAAGAAGTGAATGTTGACGAAAAACGTTATCGTTTTAAAATTCCGTGGCGTCTTAATATTGCTTATACGATGACGTATAATAATGCGGCAAGACAAAATGAAATCAACCGTCAATCTTTAATGGTGAGTGGTGATGTGGAATTGTCACCGCGCTGGTCTGTAGGAGGAAACACAGGTTATGATTTTGCAAATAATGGTATTTCATTCACGACACTACGATTCAATAGAGATCTAGAAAGTTTCAGAATGAGTTTTAACTGGACACCTATTGGTCCTAATCAATCTTGGTTCTTCTTTATTGGTATCAAGGCAAGCGCCCTTAGTGATATTAAATGGGATCAACGTCGTCAACCAGATCCTCAATTTTAAGTAAGCCTTTTAAAAATCAATAGGTTCTTTCATTTGCTCTCGTAAATACTGATTGCATTTTGAAAAATGTCGGTTTCCAAACCAATAACCTCTGTTGGCACTCAATGGACTAGGATGACCACTTTCTAGAATAAGGTGTTTCTTTTTATCGATCCATTTGGCTTTCTTTTTAGCATAGCCACCCCAAAGCATAAACACCACTCCTTCTCTTTCATCAGCTATTTTTTTAATTATAGCATCTGTGAATCGTTCCCAGCCTATTTTTTGATGACTACCAGCTTGTCCAGCTCTTACTGTGAGTACGGCATTTAAGAGTAGAACACCTTGATCTGCCCATCGTTCTAAATTACCCGATTTGGGATAAGGCTTTTGTAAATCGGTAGTTATTTCTTTAAAAATATTTATCAAGCTAGGAGGATGAGCAATACCATCAGCTACAGAAAAGCATAAACCATTAGCTTGTCCTGGTCCGTGGTAAGGATCCTGACCTATAATAACGACTTTAACCTCTTCAAACGGAGTGCGATCTAGCGCTGCAAATATTTTGCTTCCTGGTGGATAGCACGTGTGTTCCTCGTATTCTTTTCTCACATAATCAGTAAGTTCCTCAAAGTACGGCGCATCAATTTCCTCGCGCAGCATTTCCTTCCAACTAGGATCTAATTTAATGGACATAAAAAACGGCTTTAGGCTAAAATAAATCGCTTTATCGGTTCTTAAAAAGCTCGCCTTCATTTCTTATGAACAATTCCAAAAGAACGACTCAGAAATCTGTCAATAGTTTTTATCAAAGCACGTGTAAATTAACGTGGTCGTCACCTAACAAAATCCTATTTTTGCAAAAACAAAATCAACATGCTAATAATAGGCGTAGCAGGAGGAACAGGTAGCGGTAAAACCACTGTTGTACAACAAATGGTCCATGAATTCCCAGAGAATGAGGTTACTGTTATCTCACAAGACAGTTATTACAAGGACACTAGTCATTTGAGTTATGAAGAACGAGTAAAAATCAATTTTGATCATCCAGAAAGTATTGATTTTGATTTATTGGAAAAGCACATCAAACAACTGCGTAAAGGAATTACGATTGACCAGCCTATTTATTCCTTTGTAGATCACAATCGTACGGGTGAGACTGTTCCTACAGCTCCTAGCCAAGTTATAATTGTAGAAGGTATTCTTATTCTTACAATGCCTAAAATACGCAAGCTGTTTGATATCAAGGTTTATATAGACTGTGACAGTGACGAGCGATTAATTCGCAGGTTAAAACGAGATATTGTAGATCGAGGCCGCGATATGAACGAGGTGCTAGAACGTTATCAAAACACCTTAAAACCTATGCACCAACAATTTATTGAACCTACAAAGGCCTATGCCGATGTGATCATACCTACCAATCGTTTTAATAAAGTAGGTGTTAAAATTTTACGCACTATTATTGATCAAAAAATTGCGTAATTGCTTATTTTAGTGAGGTATGAATTGGAAATCCATCAAAAAGAATAAATACTACCAGTTTTTTAGCAACAAGTATGTGCTTATAAGCTTGTTTTTTATTGTGTGGATTCTATTTCTAGATGCCAATGCTTTGTTTACCTCTCATTATGAAATTGATAAGCAAATTGCCGAGAAAGAGCAAAATGCTGCCTTTTTTAGAAAAGGTATCAAACGCGACAGTGCACGCATCAGTCAATTAAGTACGCAAAAAGGTCTAGAAAAATTTGCTAGAGAACGCTACTTAATGAAAAAACAAAACGAAGAAGTTTTTATCATAGAACATCCAGACTCTGTTAAACAAAAAGAGAATGAGTAAATTATTTGAAGAATTTTCACCGGTTACCGCCAAGGAATGGAAACAAAAAATACATGTAGATCTTAAAGGTGCCGACTATAACGAGACCTTAATCACGCATACTGCCGAAGGTATCGATATCAAACCTTTTTATCACAGTGATGACGCCACTCCTATTCAAGTACCTACTCGTGCTACGCAAACAGGCAGCTGGTATATATCACAATCCATTTATGCAGGTGATGCCGCTGTAGCCAATGAAAAGGCTAAGGACGCTTTGTCTCGAGGTGCCGAAGGCGTACTTTTTATTATACCTAGCAACTCAATCGATATAGAAGTGTTGTTTAAGGATTTACACAGTGTAGGTATTCAAGTGCATCCACAGTTTTTGGACCTTGCGTTTTTAGAAAAATTGCAACAAGCACAACCTAAATGCTATGTTCATTTGGATATCATCAATCAATTAGCGAGTGACGGTAATTGGTTTGAAAACTTAAAACCCGATCATGAAAAATGGTTGGCTTTTCTTTTACAACATCCAGGTTATTTTTCAAATGTTACTGTAAACACTAGTTTGTATCAGCAAGCAGGTGCTTCTGCCGTGCAGGAACTGGCTTACTATATGGCTCATTTAAACGAGTATTTGAATCACCTAGAACATTATGATATGATATCCGCTTTCGCGAAAGCGGAAAAAAGAATCAACATCGATACCGCGATAGGCAGCGATTACTTCATGAACATTGCCAAATACCGCGCTTATCGATTAGTTACCAAATCTTTAGGTAAAGCCTATGGACTGGAGTTAGAAGCGTACATCACCGCATCGCCTAGCCTGCGTAACAAATCCTTATTGGATTATAACGTAAACATGCTGCGCACCACAACCGAGTGTATGAGTGCTGTATTAGGTGGCTGCGATACGATCTATAACCTACCGTATGACGCCTTTTTCAATAAAGAAAATGAATTTGGAACACGTATAGCGCGCAATCAGTTGCTTGTACTTAAAGACGAAGCTTACTTTGATAAAATTCACAATGCTGCCGATGGCGCTTATTTTATAGAAGACCTTACCAAACAACTAGCCGAGAAAGCCAATAACTTGTTTAAGGAAGTAGAAAAAGCCGGCGGATTTGTACAAGCCTTGTTTGACGGTACGGTGCAGCGCAAACTCAAAGAAAGTGATGCCAAAGAACGCGAGGCAATAGAAACAGGGCAAAGAGTTCTTGTAGGCGTAAATAAATACCCTAATCAGGATCAAGGAATGCAAGAGGAATACGAGCTGTATCCTTATGTAAAAACCAAACCTAGAAAAACACTCATCGCTCCTATCGTCCCTAAACGACTGGCAGAAGATTTTGAGAAACAAGCCTAATTGAAAACTGGAGTAAAAGCCTACTTACAGCACACACAAATGAAAAGAAAAGACCTTTCACAATTAGAAATAGATTTTAACGGCGACTCAAAAAAAGTGGCAAGCGCTGCGAGTTTTGACACTGCCGAAGGTATCGCCATAAAAACCAATTATTTACCCGATGATATTGATGATGTTGAACATCGTGATTTTGTAGCAGGAATAGCGCCCAACTTGCGTGGTCCCTACTCTACCATGTATGTAAGAAGACCATGGACAGTACGTCAATACGCTGGGTTTTCTAGTGCGACAGAATCTAATGCCTTTTATAGACGTAACCTCGCTGCTGGACAAAAAGGGTTGTCTGTAGCCTTTGACCTGGCAACACACCGTGGTTATGATAGTGATCACGATCGTGTAGTAGGTGATGTAGGTAAAGCTGGTGTTGCCATTGATAGTGTTGAGGATATGAAAGTCCTTTTTGATGGTATACCTTTAGATAAAATGTCGGTTTCCATGACCATGAATGGTGCTGTGTTACCGATTATGGCCTTTTATATTGTGGCCGCTATGGAACAAGGCGTGGATCAAGAAGACCTAGCCGGAACCATTCAAAATGATATTTTAAAGGAGTTTATGGTGCGTAATACATACATCTATCCTCCTACTCCTAGCATGAAAATTATCTCAGATATTTTTGAATACACTAGTAAAAACATGCCTAAATTTAATTCGATATCCATATCGGGTTATCATATGTATGAAGCTGGTGCTACTAGTGACCTAGAGCTAGCCTATACCCTATCAGATGGATTAGAATATGTGCGCAAGGGACTAGCCGCTGGACTGGATATAGATTCCTTTGCTCCTAGATTGTCCTTTTTCTGGGCGATTGGAATGAATCACTTTATGGAAATCGCCAAAATGCGTGCAGCGCGCATGCTTTGGGCTAAAATGATCAAACAATTTGAACCTAAAAATGCCAAATCACTTGCACTGCGCACGCACTGTCAGACCAGTGGTTGGTCACTTACTGAGCAAGATCCATTTAACAATGTAGCTCGTACCACGATTGAGGCTGCAGCAGCAGCCTTTGGTGGAACACAAAGTTTGCACACTAATGCACTGGATGAAGCCATTGCCTTGCCTACCGATTTTAGCGCACGTATAGCTCGTAACACCCAGTTGTTTTTACAAGAAGAAACAGGCATTACTAAAACGGTAGATCCTTGGGCTGGATCCTACTACGTAGAAAAACTCACGCACGAGATCGCTCACAAGGCGTGGCAACTTATTGAAGAAGTTGAAGAATTAGGCGGAATGACCAAAGCTATTGAGGCTGGTATTCCTAAAATGAGAATTGAAGAAGCTGCTGCTAGAAAACAAGCCCGTATAGATTCGGGAATTGATACTATTGTAGGTGTAAATAAATACCCTAGTCCCGACGAGGACTTGATTGATACACTCGAGGTTGATAATACCGCGGTGCGTAATGAACAAATAGAACGACTGTCACAAATACGTGCTAGTCGTGACGAGGCTGCAGTACAGAACGCCTTACAAGCACTTACACAGGCTGCAAAAACAGGTGAACACAATTTATTGGAGCTTGCTGTACAAGCTGCACAACACCGCGCTACCTTGGGTGAGATTTCTGATGCGCTGGAAAAAGAATTTGGCCGTTATCGAGCACAGATCAAGAGTGTACAAGGCGTTTATAAAAAAGAGATTATGAATGATCACGCTTTCGCGAAAGCGCAACAACTAGCAGACCAATTTGCACTAGAAGAAGGCCGTAGACCACGAATTATGATTGCCAAAATGGGTCAAGACGGTCACGATCGTGGCGCCAAAGTAGTCGCTACAGGATATGCTGATGTAGGTTTTGACGTGGATATAGGACCACTGTTTCAAACACCAGCTGAGGCTGCTAAACAAGCTGTAGAAAACGATGTTCACGTACTAGGTGTGTCATCACTTGCTGCTGGTCACAAAACGCTCGTACCTCAAGTGATGGAAGAACTTAAAAAGTACGGTCGTGATGACATCATGATTATTGTAGGTGGTGTGATCCCTAGAAAGGACTATCAGTTCTTGTTTGATGCTGGCGTGGCGGCAGTTTTTGGACCTGGAACCAAAATAAGCGATGCTGCAATTGATATCCTAAACCTACTGTTGGGTAATCACCCAGAATAAAGAACAATTTGTACAGGTGTTTTTTTACATCTATGCATGATAAAAGAGCTGTTTATTATAAACGGCTCTTTTTTTTTAAAACTGTATTGGTTATTGTTAAGAGAATGATTGTTTTCAACTAACTGTTTATAAGTGTTTTACAAGAATGTGATTGGATAAAAGGAAGATTCTGAAAATAAGATGCTAGCAAGGCTGATTGTTGAAATCCTGGTCAAAAAATACCCGTTTTGGGGTATTTTTATTTAACCAAAGTGTTATAAATTTGAGTTACCTAACAATGACCAACCTTCATGCCCTACACCATAAACTTGTTTTTGAACCTGTATATGTACCAGCAATTGTATAACGATTGCACCTTTTAAATGTATTAGTCTAAACAGTATCCAAAACCGTAGGAACTGAAGTAATTAAATTAAAATGAAAAGAAAAGTTATTGCCTTTGGCTTATTTACGCTAATGTTAATTTCCTTGAATTCCTTTGATAGCGATACTTGCGACTCAGGTTATACCGAAATAGAAAACAATGGCGAGACTATATGCATACCTGACTATTTAGTAGGTATTGAAACTAAAGAAGGAATGGGAACTACCTTTTACCACAGCAAAGAAGGAGTGATAGAATACAAAAATGGTATTTGGACCAATTATCTGGGAAAAGACATCACTGAAGTTATCGAGAAAACAAAATAACTGAGATAACAAAGGCTACAATAAAGCTAAGACACACTATAGAATTCAAAGTGTATTGTTTGAACTTGTTGTATTCGTTATCATTCATACTGTAATAAATACCATATACTTTTAATGAATAGATCCTATTATAATAACTCAATATTTGAATTTATAACGGAAGATAAAAATTCAATCCTAGGAAAATTAAGCTTGAATCATTCCAATAGACAATTAGAAGACCTACAAAAAAATGCATGGGTTAAACAAATCGAAATTTTAAAAGATCAACTATCTGGTTTAGAAGGTGAAATCTACTTTGAATTTGCAATTCCTCGAATGGGAAAACGTGTCGATAATATTGTAATTATTAAGGATTCAATTTTTGTTATAGAATTTAAAGTTGGAGAAACAGATTATGAAAATTATGCACAACTACAAGTATTAGATTACACATTAGATTTAAAAAATTTCCATGAAGGCAGTCATAATGCAAGATTAGTGCCTGTATTATTAGAAACTAAAGGTGCTGATAATGATTGTAATATTAAGAATGTTTTGGATCACACTGAAGTAGTTAAATCAAATAAAAGCAATTTAGCCTATAGCATAAATAAGTTTACAAAGAATAGAACGAAAATAATCGATTGTGTAAACTGGGAAATGTCACTATATAAACCTACTCCAACTATAGTAGAAGCTGCACAAGCTCTTTATAAAGGTCATAATGTTGAAGATATATCTAGGTCTGATGCAGGAGCTATAAATTTATCAAAAACAGCCAACTGTCTAAATAGAATTATAGAAGATTCTAAATCTAAAAATAAAAAGACAATTTGTTTTGTAACTGGTGTTCCTGGTTCAGGTAAAACATTAGCAGGATTAAACATTACCAATGAGAGAATGAATGCTGATGAAGATGAACACGCAGTATTTTTGTCAGGGAACGGGCCTTTGGTAGATGTTTTAAGAGAAGCACTAGCCAGAGACATAGTGTTCAATTCTAAAATTAATGGGACACCTATCAAAAAAGAAAATGCTAAAAGAAAAACAAATGCTTTTATACAAAACATTCATCATTTTAGAGATGAATATTTAAAACATCAATTTGAAGCGTTTGAAAAAGTAGTTGTTTTCGACGAAGCACAACGTGCTTGGAATAAAAAACAAGTAAGCTCTTTTATGAAAAGGAAAAGAGGCGAAGAAAATTTCGATATGTCTGAGCCTGAATTCTTAGTTGATGTTATGAATAGACACAAGGATTGGTGTACCATTGTTTGCTTAATAGGTGGTGGAAAAGAAATAAATACCGGTGAAGCCGGTCTTGAAGAATGGATTAACTCATTTCAGCGAAATTTCAAAAACTGGAATATACATTATTCAAATTTAATTATAGAAAGTAATAACTATATAAGAACAAATGAGCAAAGAACCTGGTTATTGGAAAATGCCAATTCCGAAAGAGAATTACATTTATCCGTTTCTTTAAGATCATTTAGGTCCGAAAAACTTTCAGCTTTTGTACACGAATTACTGGAATTAAATATTGATAAAGCAAAACATCTATATTCTGAAATTTATAATGACTTTCCGATATTACTCACAAGAGATTTATCTGTAGCCAAAAGTTGGATTAGAAATAATGCTAAAGGAACTGAAAGAACAGGTTTAATAGCCTCTTCTGGGGCTCGTAGACTAAGACCTTTGGGAATTGATGTTAAAAACGAAATATCCGCACCAAATTGGTTTCTAAACGGAAAAAAAGATATTAGATCTTCTTATTTTTTAGAAGAAGTAGCAACTGAATTTGATATTCAGGGCTTAGAAATAGATTGGTCTTGTTTAGCTTGGGGAGCAAACTTCTACTTAAAAGATAATACTTGGGAATATCAAAATTTTAAGGGTACTAAGTGGATGAAAATTAATAAAGAAAAAAGCAAAGAGTACTTAAAAAATACATATAGAGTTTTATTAACCAGAGCCAGACAAGGTATGATAATTTATATACCAAATGGCTCATTTAAAGACCATACCAGACCAAGTGAATTTTATGATTATACCTGGCAATATTTTAAAAATATTGGAATTAAAGAAATCTAAAAACGAAATATAACTTTAACTAAGCAATTGCTGGTTTCTGTATAATTCTGAAAATACAAGCAGATTTTCTGAATGGCATGTATTTATGATTTAGGTTATAAATCATACATATTAAGTTACAAAACAATTTAATTATATAAACAAAACTATATGAAAAAAAAAATACTACTTCTGATTTTTGCAGTCTCATTCTTTTCTTGTAATCAGTTGTCGGAAGAAGAACGATTAATTCATAACCAAAAAGTTATTTCAGGAATTGAAAGGAAAAAATCTGACCTAGATAAAATTTTGGCTAACATCGATGAGCAATCCAAAAAACTCTCGACCGAATTTGATGATGTTTATTCTTTTAAAATAGGACGTTCCTCTTCTACAAAACGAGCTCAAATTGCTGAACTTGAAAAAAAATCAAGGATAATTTATAATTATCGTTTAGATATTATTAACCTTAAAAATAAACTTGATGTTCTTCATAAAACTTTTGAATGGCAAGAAAGCCCAAAAACAGTTCTTGAAAAGTTATTTGAAATAGCTAAATACGGTAACTATAATCAAACAATCTTTCTTGTTGATCCTTATGATGAAAATGATAACAAGGTTGACAAAATTGCATACATTTCAGCGTATCCAGTAGAGGAAAAAGATGAGTTTATGCAAAATTTTAAATATGGTCGAATTATTGGGACTCCAATAATTAAAGAAAAGAAAGCAGAAATAGAATTTTTATTTGGACTAAACGCTGATTATAAAAGAACAATGAAATTAGTTAAACGAAATGAGAGTTGGTATTTGTCCAGTTATTAAGAAATAAATGCTAGTTAAATGTGTAGTTCACTCCACAGTATTTTTAAACTTTCTTAAGCTAAAATGAAACATTACTTATTAAAAATAACTTTGTGCTTGCTTTTTATATTTACGAGCATTTCTTCTTATAATTTGTACAATCTAGAAAACTTCAAGCGATCTTTAAAAAAAGACTTAATAGAATTATCAGATATTAAATATGGTTTGTTCAATGTTGATAAATGGAAAGACCAATTGGCCACAATCATTATAAACAGACTAGAGGAATTGAATTTAAAAGGAAAAGATAGAGAAGTAGCTGAAAAGAAAATTAAAAAACTGCTTTATGAGGTAATCGAAAATTTTGAGATCTCATATAAGAGGCAGAATAGAGAAAATTCTTTTTTTGGCATATCCTATGAAAATATTGGTGCAGATGTTTTTAATATTTTTGGAAGACTAAAACAACATGTTCCTGAGATTACGGACCAAATAATTAATTTTTTAGAAAAAGAAGAAAATCGAGAAAGTATTAAAGATTATATTCTTTTACAATTAGATAAGTATAGAAATAGTACCTTTCAAAAGGTAGACTACGAACAATTCAATTTAATATTATCAAAATACAGAACTGATAACAAAAATGATTGTTCAATAATTATAAAAAATTCGATAAGGAATTATAACAAACAAATTAATTCATTTCTTGTAGTTACTTTCATTTGTTACATGGTAATACTGTTATATACTTTATTGTCAAAGGAGCATTCAACTTTTAATTTCATAATATTTATAATTACTGCACTTCAATTTTTGCTCTTAGGGGTGCTTCTTCCAATGATTGATATTGATGCAAGAATAGGCATAATGGAATTTGAGCTTATTGGAGAAACAATATCTTTTAAAGACCAAGTATTGTATTTCAAAAGTAAAAGTATTGTAGAAATGTCGAAATTAATGCTTTCTCAAGAAAAATTCGAGGTCACAGTCGTAGGAATCTTAGTCGTGACTTTTAGCATTATTTTCCCTTTATTAAAAATAATTTCTAGTTTAGGATTGATGTTCCATGGGCAGTTAGTGAATAACAAAATGATTTCATTTTTAGTATTCAAAAGTGGAAAATGGTCAATGGCAGATGTGATGGTTGTTGCAATATTCATGTCCTATATAGGCTTTACAGGAATTATCTCTAGTCAACTTAATCAATTGGAAAAAATATCTAAGAGCTTAAATATTTTGACAACAAATAATTCTGAATTACAACATGGGTTTTATTTTTTCTTAGGATTTGTAATTTTAAGTATTTCGATTTCTCAATCGATAACTAATCTATATAAAGAGTCTTTAAATTATAATTAATTGAACTAAAACCGTTGAATTCGTTATCCTAAAATCTAATTATATTCTATTAAAATAAAGTTTGTAGGTCGTTTGTAGTACAAATAAAACCAGTAAACTAATCAAAAGCTGTTTGTAAGAAAGTTAAATCTAAGTATTTTAGACAGAGTCCTCAAATGGCAAAGTTATTTCTAAACATTACTCATGTTTTATATTATTATCCAAATTACGAACATAAACTCATTCTTGATATTTGAATAAAATTGAATTGGATTAGAAAGAAATACGATTATTTAAGTTACTTGTAGAGTTCATGGAAATTAAATACTGTTGGAGATGCAAAATGGAAGTTCCCATGTTAAATGAAAAAGAATATGTTATTGCTTCTAAATTATATACAAAAGGTTTTAAAACCCTGAGAGAAGGCAGGCAAGAACGTTTTAAAGAGTTGTTAGATTATTATAATGATTTAACCGGTTTTGGAGAAACTGAACCTAATGTAATTATGCATCATGCTATAGCTTTGTTTGGTCCAGATTGTGAAAACTGTGGAAAACCATATAGAACATCAAAAGCTAAATTATGCGTAGCTTGTGGAAACAAAAGAGACTAAACTAAGCAAAAAATGGACGTAACAGGAGCTACCTTGCTCTCCAGATCGACTTGTAGTTGATGATTAACGTGGTTCATAAATAGATAAGATATAAAATAATCAAAATTGAAAGTCTTAAAAAGAAATGTCCGTAGCTAACTTAGAATCATGTCGTCCAGCAGTCATTTCTTCTGTAATTGGTTATTATCAGCAGGCATTATTGCTTTGTATTACGCTTTCGCAATAGCGATATAGAACATCACTTCACTCCTACTTTTTTATTGAGATGTCGCGTTAGGCAGATACAATTGCCAGATGCCAGGTGTTGTACTTTGCTTATCTTTAGATTTAATTACTATTATGGATATTGAGAAAAATAAAGAAAACGCTATCGCTTTTTATAAAATGGCTTATCTAGGCAATCCGAGTAAAGCTGTGGAACTTTATGTAGGCGATACTTACATACAGCACAATCCACATGTGGTTGACGGTATCCAAGGTTTTATTGAATATTTTGAAAGAATGCAACAAGAGTATCCTAATAAAACTATTGAATTTGCACGTTGTATAGGTCAGCATGATCTGGTTGCTTTACATACGCATCAAGTATGGCCTGGTAATGATGAGTACGTGACTATGGATTTTTTTAGATTTGATAAGGATGGTAAGATTTGTGAACACTGGGATGCTATCCAACAAATACCGGATCAATTGGCCCATTCAAATACGATGTATTAATTAGGTGAACTATGAAATTGAATCTTGTATTTTGTTCTATATGCTTGGTAATAGCTTCTCTAAAAACATCCGTTTTTAATTTCCCTAATGACTTGAAACGTAATAATTTAAAGGGTTCTATTAAAAGTTATACTGAACATTCTTTAAATCATGCTACAAGTACTTCTTTTGAAGATACTTACCACTTTAATGAAGAAGGTTTTGTTACTCATATTGATCATTATAACTATAGGTATGTAGAGCAAGATTCTCTAGCACTAGGTGAAATAACCTACTTTGAAAAGGTTAGTAATACGGAGCGAAACTCTAAAACTATCGCCGTGGATGACGGACAGGTTTCTAAAATCAAAAAAGAAGTACTAGTCAATGATAGTACATTACACATTTACACTAAATCTATTACAACTAAGTATGAGCTAAAGACAATTCATACTTGGGATAAAGATTACAAAATCCTTTCCTCTACGACTACTGGTAAAAAATGGAACGATATGAATAATAGCTTGTACTCCAAAGTAGTTTTTTCTTATCGAGACAATCAACTTGTAGAAATGAAGGTAAGTAATGACAGTACACGTTTACCCTTTAAAAAATCCAAAGTAACCGAATCTGGAACTGATGAATTCGGCAATTTTTTAAAGCGAGAATATTTTGATTCAGAGGATGGTTTGCAACACACGGTAACAAGATCCTATGAATATTATTAGAATCGTATTTTCTTTTATGATTCTTCTCATTATTAGATTACTTTAATCTACAACCTGTTCGGAATCTATCGTATTTTTAATAAATGAAATGGATAATTTTAATCATCGCAGGATTATTTGAAGTGGCCTTTGCATTTTGTTTAGGTAAAGCCAAAGAATCATCTGGAACCTTAATGTATATGTGGTACGCTGGATTTCTCGTGGCATTATGTGTAAGCATGGGATTGCTTATTAAAGCAACTCAAAGTTTGCCCATAGGTACTGCCTACGCCGTTTGGACTGGTATAGGTGCTGTGGGAACCGTGCTAGTGGGAATATTTGTTTTTAAAGAACCTGTTACCTTTTTACGACTGCTATTTTTGACCACCTTAATTGCATCAATTGTAGGATTGAAAGTAGTTTCTCATTAAAAAACAGTACAAGGCTATGACAGAAAAAGAGAAAATGCTCTCGGGATTACCTTATAACTCGCAGGATCCTGAATTATTAGAACGATATTTTAAGGCTTGTGAATTACTTAGTAAAATCAATACATTAAATCCTCGTTTGATCGAAGAAAAGGCTGAATTACTCAGCGAGCTACTAGGAAACAAATATCCTGGTGTTTGGATTGAATTTCCATTTTACTGTGATTATGGCGAAAACATTTCTATCGGTAAAAATACCTTTGTGAATACCAATTGTATGTTTCTAGATGATAATCGTATTTAAATAGGTGATAATGTTTTAATAGCACCTTATGTTCAAATTTATACAGCTACACATCCTCTTAAAGCATCGGATCGTATAAAATCAAACAGTTCAAATAGTACTTACATCACCACTACCCAACCTGTCGTAATTGGTAATAATGTATGGATAGGTGGTAATAGCGTTATTTTTCCTGGTGTTACTACAGGTGATAACGTTACCATAGGCGCCGGTAGTGCAGTCAATAGGGATATTCCCAGTAATGTACTAGCTATGGGAAATCCTTGTAAGATTATTAAAAAATTGGAGTAATTAAGCTTTTAAACGATCCTTAACGTATTCAATTTTGGTTTTTCCATGAGGTTTTGGTGAACCGTCTTCACCTAAATTAACTAGAACAATATTTTCAATTGTAATAATGGTTTCCCTAGTCATTTTATTACGTACCTCACATTTAAGGTCTATAGAAGTACGACCAAATTTGTTAACCTCTAGACCTATCTCAATGATGTCACCTGGTTGAGCACTTGCCGTAAAATTAATTTCACTCATAAACTTAGTGACTACCTTTTGATTTTCGAGCTGAATGATTGCATAGAGAGCAGCCTCTTCATCAATCCATTCTAGTAATCTACCACCAAATAAGGTTCCGTTAGGGTTTAAATCTTCTGGTTTAATCCATTTACGAGTGTGAAAATTCATAGGCTTTAATTTGTAGTAAAGGTACATAAAACCACTAGCACGGGTTTTAAATACATGCGGTTGTTGACAAAAGTTTATGCTTAAACGTTTGAGTAGTCACACAGCTAGTTACAATCTCTTATTTTTGCATACATTCTACTTTTATGAAGCACATTACTAGTCCACACAACGCGTTGATACGTCAGGCAGAACAGCTGCAGCGTAAAAGCAAAGCACGTAAAAAGGAACAGCTGTTTCTTATAGAAGGTGCTCGTGAAATCACACTTGCCATTAAAGGTGGTTATCAGCTACAAACTCTATTGGTGTGTCCTGAAATATTTAACCAGCAAGAACAAGTTTCCAAGGAATTTGTACAGGCTCAACTTGGCGTGAGTAAGGATGTAGAACTAATAAGCGTAAGTATTGAGGTTTATGAAAAGCTAGCTTATCGCAGCGGTACTGAAGGTTGTATCGCTTTCGCGAAAGCGAAAACATTACAGCTTACTGATCTTAACTTACCAAACAATGCCCTTGTCCTTGTTGCTCAATCTATTGAAAAACCGGGAAACTTAGGCGCTTTACTGCGCACAGCAGATGCCGCTGCGGTTGATGCTGTTCTACTAGCAGATCCTAAATGTGACCTGTATAATCCCAACGTTATACGATCTAGTGTAGGTTGTGCGCTCACTGTACCAATTGCAAGTACTAGCACTAGTGAGATTTGTGAATTTTTAAGAATGAAAGAGATTGATCTATACGCTGCTACTTTACAAACTAGTATTCCATATCATACAGCCAGTTTTAAGAATTCCAGCGCTATTGCTGTAGGAACTGAAGCTACTGGACTTACAGACGAAATGAGAGATGCAGCCAAGGCAAACATCATCATTCCTATGAGTGGTGAGATTGATAGTATGAACGTATCAGTAAGTGCTGCCATTTTATTATTTGAAGCAAAACGTCAAAGAGATTTTTAATCATGACTCCAACAGTTTTATTTTATTGCATAATCGGTATTCTAGTATTTGACTTTTTACTGAATGAGGTTTTGTCCTTTCTTAATTATACTTGGTATTCAAAACCTATACCAGCAGTCCTGTCCGATGTTTATAAACAAGAGGAATACGAGAAGTCACAAGCTTATAAAAAGGAGCGCTTCAAATTTGGTACGTTAAATAGTTTCATTTCTATTGTTGGTATTTTGGTATTTATATTTCTAGATGGATTTGCCCTAGTAGATCAATGGTGTCGTAGTATTACCAATAATGAAACCGTGGTTAGTTTGTTATTTTTTGGCGTGTTGTTTATGGCTAGTGATTTACTTACTACTCCTCTATCCTATTACAGTACTTTTGTTATTGAAGAAAAATATGGCTTTAATAAAACCACAAAAAAACTATTTTTTCTGGACAAGATAAAAGGCTGGTTTATGACACTAATTCTAGGTGGTGGATTACTTACTGTTCTTATTCTTATTTACAATTGGGCAGATTCAAATTTTTGGTGGTACGCGTGGATCGTCATTTTTATCGTGAGTATATTACTTAATATGTTTTACGCCCGATTGATCGTTCCTATATTCAATAAACAGGCACCTTTGGAACAAGGTAGTTTAAGAGATAAAATATCTGAATATGCCAACCAAGTAGGTTTTGAACTTACTAAAATCTTTGTGATTGATGGTAGCAAAAGAAGTACCAAGGCCAATGCTTATTTCAGTGGTTTTGGAAGTGAAAAACGGGTGACCTTATACGATACGTTAATTGATCAATTAACTGAAGAAGAAATAGTGGCTGTTCTTGCACACGAGGTTGGTCACTATAAGAAAAAACATATTTTATACAACCTACTAGCTGGTACGCTTACCACAGGATTTACTCTATATTTATTTTCTCTTGTGGTGGACAGCGATTTGATGGCACAAGCATTGGGTGTTTCAAATTCATCATTTCACATAGGACTAGTAGCCTTTTTCTTGCTGTATTCACCTATATCTATGATTACAAGTATTTTTATGAACATCCTTTCGCGCAAATTTGAATATCAAGCCGATGCTTATGCAGTGCGTACTTATAAAGCAGCGCCTTTAATCACAGGATTAAAGACGCTAACTAAAACTAGTTTAAGTAATTTAACACCGCATCCGGCTGTAGTGTGGTTTCAATATTCACATCCTAGCCTGCTGCAGCGTATTACTGCCATGCAAAAGATTAATTAAGTGATGCCATATCAATAACAAAACGATATTTGACATCATTTTTTTGAACGCGTTCAAAAGCAGTATTTATTTCATTGATATCAATCATTTCAACATCGCTAGTAATATTGTGTTCTGCACAGAAATCAAGCATTTCTTGAGTCTCCGCAATTCCTCCTATTAAGCTACCTACAATACGTTTACGTCTTAAAATAAGGTTACCACCGTGGAAAGGTTCTAGCGGTTCTATGGCACCTACTAAACATACTGTACCGTCTGGTTTAAGCAGTTGTAAGTACGGATTTAAATCGTGACCTACGGGAATAGTGTTTAGAATAAAATCAAAGGTCCCAAAATGTTTTTTCATGTCCTCCTCGTCCTTTGATATAATAACACCATCGGCACCTAATCGTTTTGCATCTTGTGCTTTTTCTGGTGAAGTGGTAATCATATAGGTCTCGGCGCCTAGAGCATGAGCAAACTTAATTCCCATGTGCCCTAATCCACCTAATCCTACAACACCTACTTTATCTCCTTTCTTTACATTCCAATGACGCAAAGGAGAATAGGTAGTAATTCCAGCACAAAGTAGTGGTGCCACTGCTTTAGTATCCAATTTCTCTGAAACACTCAATACAAATTCCTCCCTTACAACAATGTGAGTAGAGTAACCGCCAAAGGTGTGTCCACCCAAGTGTTTATCCTTACTATTGTAGGTACTTGTGCTACCGTTTTCACAAAAATGTTCCATATCATCATTACATTGAGAACATTCTTGACAACTATCCACCATACAGCCTACTCCTACTAGATCACCTGCTTTGTATTTACTTACTTCAACACCTACTTCTTCTACTCTTCCTATGATCTCATGGCCAGGTACGATAGGATATTTTGCGTTACCCCAGTCGTTATTTTTGGCGTGAATATCGCTGTGGCATACACCACAATAAATGATTTTAATTTTAACGTCATTACTAAGTAATTCACGTCGTTCTATAGTTAAAGGTTCTAAATCTTTATCTGATGCGTGAGCACCATATGCTTGTACTTTCATAAAAATGTTTAAAGGATTTACGCTTTCGCGAAAGCGCAAAAATAAAATCAATAATTAGGATATAGGCTCCATTTTAGGATAATCTAGATAACCTTCTTTCCCTGGAGTATAAAGAGTATCCTGATCAACCTCATTCAAATCGGCATCCTGTTTAAATCGTTCCACCAAATCGGGATTTGCAACAAATGGACGTCCAAAGGCAATCATATCGGCTTTTTCATTAGAAAGATCCTTAATGGCAGTAGACTTATCGTATCCACCACAAAGAATATTGATTCCCTCAAATTTAGATTGCAGGCTTGTTCGTATATCTTCAGGTAGAGGATTTGCTCCCATTGCCTGATGATCGAGTAAATGAAGGTAAAGTAGATTCAAAGAATTGAATTGTGATACCAGGTATTCAAAGTCTTGTTTTTGAGATTCCCAAGGACCTACATCATTCATGGCACCATTAGGACTTAAACGCACTCCTACACGATCTGCACCTATAGCAGCTACGGTTCGTTTGGCAATTTCAAGAATTACCTTACTTCGGTTTTTAACACTACCGCCGTACTCGTCCTCTCGTTTATTAGAGGCTGGATTAAAAAACTGTTCTAGTAAATACCCATTTGCTCCGTGAATTTCTACACCGTCAAAATCGGCAGCGATAGCATTTTGAGCAGCCTGAACAAACTCTTCAATTACTTGTTCTATATCGCTTGACGACATTTCATTAGGTACTGGTATTTCTAGCTCGCCCTTGCCATCTACCCACATTTTTGTGTTTTCTGGAGCGATAGCACTAGGCGCTACAATTTTTGCATCATTGGGCATGTTATCTGGATGAGACACACGTCCTGTGTGCATGATTTGCAAAAATATTTTTCCTCCATTAGCATGCACTGCCTTAGTCACGGCACGCCATGCATCAATTTGTTGATCGTTATAAATTCCAGGTATCCTTGCATAGCCTACTCCATTAGGAGATGGAGATGTTCCTTCAGTAATCAATAAACCTGCAGATGCTCTTTCGCCGTAATAGGCAGCCATTATAGGTGTAGGAATGTGATCCTCGGTAGCACGACTACGAGTCATTGGTGCCATCACTATTCTATTTTTAAAGTCTTGTGCGCTGGTTATTTTGCTATAAAGTATATCACTACTACTCATATTCTTGTTTTAGGTTAAAGATAGTTGGCGTGTATTCTAGGTTCACCCAACTAGACGTTAAACTGATGCTAGTTCTATGTTAAAAAAAAAACCAGCAATACTGCTGGCTTTAAGCTACATCTTGATTTGATTACTTTAAAGTAATCATTCTTTTAGGCTGTGGTAAGGCTTCCTCTTTTTTAGGTAAACTTATAGTAAGAATACCGTTTTCATAATTAGCTTCAATGCGATCTTGATTTACTGTTTCTGGTAAATTAAAACTGCGCTTAAAAGATTTTTTAGAAAACTCCTTACGAGTGAATTGTTCTGTTTTTTCTTCTTTTGAAGTTTCAACTTCCGATTCAATTGTCAAGACATCCTGATCGATTTCAATGTTTACATCTTCCTTTTTAAATCCAGGAATACTCATTTCTAGTGAGAAAGCATTATCTGCTTCAATTACATTAACAGCAGGAATGAATGGCTTTTCATTAATAATACTACCACCATTAAAATCTTGATTAAACATTTCATCAATTAAAGATGGTAACCAGTTGTTAGTTCTTTTTGTAAGTGTCATATTTCAATTTTTTATTTATTCAACTTATTTGACCTGTGATAGGCAAATTGAATACCAATTGAAAAATAAGACAAAAAGACAGTTTCAGGCTGTTTTAAAATGCCATTGTGGCATTAGTTATAGTCTCTTGAGTGTATTTCTATGAGTTCACTAGCAGGAATGTCACCATTTGGATAGCGTTCCATCATTCTAAGTAAGGTGTCAATCGTCGACTTTCTAAAGCCATAAGTAAGACCTAGTTCATATAAAAATTGTAATTCTTTATCATCGACGTGACCATCAATATACATCATGATCATAAGACGATGAAAATGTACAATGCGTTGTGTAAAATCCTTAGGAGGTTTTTCAATTTGAGCAGATGGATTTTTAATCATGTCTACAACATCAACTTCTTCAAATCCTAGTCTTTTACCTACATTAAGGACAAAAGAGATTTCTTTACTATCTAATTTTCCGTCTCGATGAGCCATCAAGATAAGTTGGTTAAGTAAGTCTTTTTTAAGTGTTGTAGAATCGCCCATAATTTCTTTGTGTGGTAGCAAGGTATTAATTATTTGTGAAATATAATATGCATTAGCATAGCATTAACCTAGCTTAACCTAAAACCGACCTACATTTATAATCACATGAAAAAATTATTTACCAAGGTTAATTCGTTTTATAATATTTTGACCGGTAGTATAGCCTTCTATCCTACCTTTTATTCTATTCTGGCTATTTTTCTGGCTTTCTTCATGAAATATATTGAAACGGTAGATGCTTCTAAACAATTGATAGAATGGTTTCCTGGATTAGAAATAACTGATGTTGATACAGCTCGTAATTTACTTACTACCTTAATAGCTGGTGGAATAAGTATGCTAGTTTTCACCTTTAACATGGTGATGCTTCTACTCAGTCAGGCTGCGGCAAATTATTCTCCGCGTGTATTACCTAGTTTGATCTCAAATAGAAAGCATCAATTGATACTAGGAGCTTTTTTAGGAAGTATATTATACAACATTATTACTTTAATTGGGATTGATGAACCTACACAAAATCAGACTATTCCTATTTTAAGTGTTTTACTAGGCTTAACAGCAGCTATTATTTCGCTTGCGGCATTCGTATTTTTTATTCATAACATTTCTTCTAATATTCAGATAAATAATATTTTGAAAAATGTGTTTTCCAAAGCATTAAAACGTTTGAATAAAGTAATCGATTCTAATTACAAGGATGGTTCATTTTCTAACACCGATGATTGGATCACATTTAAAGCAAAAAACAGCGGTACGCTGCAAAATATTAGTATTTCGGGTCTCAAAAAGATAGCTAAAGAGCAAGATATCAAGATTAAGCTTTTACAGATAAAAGGTACTTACCTACTCGCTAATAGTCCCTTGTTTAAAATTAATAAAGAAATAGGCGAAAAAGTTACTGACGAGATTCAGGAGTATTTTTTATTTAGAGAACCTGAATTGGTAAGTGACAATTATGTTTTAGGTTTTAAGCAAATTACAGAAATTGCGGTAAAAGCTATGTCTCCTGGAATTAATGATCCAGGAACTGCTATTAATGCCATCAATTATCTTACACAGCTTTTTTGTGTAAGAATGAATAAACCAGATCTAGAACTATTAATTGAAGACGACAAGGAGTTAATTGAAATAAAAACGGTTTCTTTTGAAGAGCTTATTTATACTACTTGTGCAGCGCTGCGTACTTATTCTAGAAATGATGTAATAGTTTCCTTGAAAATGATGTCCATGTATGAACAATTGCTTCAAAATCCAGCTTCTAAGGAAGATTATTATAAGAGTATTCATAAGCAAGCAGAGCTTCTCATGCACGACTGTAAAGAACATATAGAGAATACAGGCGATCTTGAAAAGCTCCAGAATTTATATGAGAAAATTGCCTCCTAGAGTCTTTCCCAAGTTTGAGTTCTATATAAGAATAAAATGTAACCACGCACATTTAGTTTGTTCTCATCCTCTTCATCTAGCCAAAGTTTTGCTTTATAGGTTTTTCCATTTTCTGGATCTAGGATAGTACCATCTTCATATTCATCATCCTCCTTTTCAAAACTCTTTAATATCTCTAATCCAATGATAGGTGCGTCTTTTAAGTCACCGTCACAATTCTCACACAATGGTTTAGCAGGAGCATCTGGATCAAGAATCTTTACTACTTTGCCATAATACTTATTACCTTTTTTATAGATTTCTACATGGGATTTGACGATTCCTGTTTTATCGTCTATCGTTTTCCAAGTTCCAGTAATATCTTTTTCTTGAGCATTTACTTGCAAGACATTGAAAAAGCTCGTTAGTGATAACAATAGTACAAATGCGTATTTCATAGTTTTAATTTTTTAAATAAAAAAAGCTGTCTCAAATAGAGACAGCTGGAATATACAATAAGGTTGATGGATTACAATCCTAATAAACCTTCTTTTAACTCTTCATCTGCTGGATAATCACCTAACCAGATTCCAAATAGTCCTTTTTTAAAGTCTAATCCTGGAATGGTGCCTAGCTCTTTACCATTTTTTGACACTTTAGTTCCTTCACCTGGAATGTAAAACAATACAAACTCATCACCTTTTACGATTTCTTCATTAAAGAGAGCGATAAATTTTTCAATTTTACCTGAAAGGGCTTTGTATTCCTTACTAGAACAACTATTCTCAAAACCTTCTTCTATAGAACTTATCATGTTATCTTGAGTTACTAACTTACTCACGATATCTAATGTGATTGCCATTGATTGATCAGAACTTGTAAGTGTCTCACCGTCATCGCTTTTTTCAGTTACATAAAGTCCACCTACATAAAGGTCGATAAACACTTTTTCTCTTAAACCAGCACCGTTTAAGGTAAGTTCCTTACCGTACTTAGAAAGAGAACCTTCTACTTCAACTCCTTCTACAGTTTGTTGTGCTTGAGTAGTAAAGGTCATGAAAGCCGCAGCTAAAATAAAAATGTATTTTTTCATTGTATGTTGTTTAATGTGTTACAATATACTAAGTGTTATTCAAATTCCGTGCCTTTAACGATCTTAGAGATGCATTTAATTCAAAACCAACCAGTAAAAGATTGGAATTCAACCAGATGTAAACCATTAAAATAATTACAGCTCCTATCGAACCATAAATTTCGTTGTAGGTAGCAAAGTTTTCTAGATAGATACCATATAAATAAGAGGCCGCGAGAATCAAAACTGTAGTTACCGTTGCGCCTATTGAAAAGAACCTGGTTTGTCTACCAGTTTTAGTACCAGCATAGTATAAAGTTGCTATAAAAACATACAGCATGAATATTAAGGTTGCATATCTAATAAGTTGTAACCACACACTACTGCTACTTTCTGATACGTATTCCCTAGCTTGTAATTCACTTAAAAAATATTCCACTGCAATGGTTAAAACAACACCTACAAATAAAAACAACACAAGCATGATAGAAACCAGTAAGGAGACTGCATATTGCCTGAAGAAACCTCGATTCAAAACCGAATGATAACTGCGCTCAAATCCATCAAAAATGGCATTTACTCCGTTTGTCATAAAAATTAGGGAAGAGAAAAAAGCTATCGTCAATAAGCCTGTATTTTCCTTTAAAGCGATTTCGGTAAAAATTCCATCAAAAGCACCAGCTGCTTGATAAGGCAATAAATCATTCAAAAATCTAATTACGTCTTCTTGAAAATTATTAATAGGTACAAAGGGTATCAGGTTAAGGATAAATAGTACAAAAGGAAAAATGGCCATAAAAAAACTATAACTAATAGAACTAGCACGTGCGCTAAAAGCTCCATTAGTTATTCCTTCGGCATAGGTTTCCCATAAATCCCACGCAGTCATTCCTTCAAAACCAGGAAGATGTATAGAATCTGCCTTATCAATCAGTTTCTTTAAAAAGGGAAAGCGTTGAACTATTTTAACCTTTTTACTCATGCATTGCTTTCAGGCTCAAATCCATATTATAAACGCTGTGAGTAAGTGAACCACTAGAGATAAAATCAACTCCACAATCTGCATAGTTTTTTGCAGTATCCAGGGTTATTCCACCACTGCTCTCAGTTAAACATTTGTCGCCTATAAGGGCTACAGCCTTTTTAGTGTTTTCGTAATTAAAATTATCAATTAAAATACGATATACACCATCAACACTTAAGATTTTTTCAATTTCTTCTAGACTTCTGGCTTCAACAATAATCTTAAGATCTTTCTTGGTATCTATTAGGTATTGTTTAGTTTTTTCAATAGCTTCTACTACTCCACCAGCAAAATCAATATGATTATCCTTTAACATGATCATATCGTAGAGACCAAATCTATGATTAACGCCACCACCTATATCAACTGCCCATTTTTCAAGAGCTCTTATTCCAGGAGTGGTTTTTCTAGTATCCAGGATTTTGGTATTTGTTCCCTTAAGAACATCTACAAATTTTCTGGTTTTTGTAGCGATGGCACTCATTCTTTGCATGGCGTTAAGCACTAGTCTTTCGGCCTTTAGAATAGACTGTGATGAACCCGATACATAGAATGCTTCATCACCATACTTAACAGTATCACCGTCTTTCATTAAAAATTCTACTTGTAAATCGGGATCTACTTGTTGAAATACCGCTTTCGCGAAAGCGAGACCAGCAATTACACCATTATCCTTTACGAGTAAACGAGCCTTGCCAGTTGCAGTACTTGGAATACAGGATAGACTTGAGTGATCACCATCACCTACATCCTCACGCAAAGCATTGGTAATAATACGTGTGAGTTCGTCTTGAAATTCCTGACTATTATAATTCATAATATGGTTTAAAGTTCAAAAATACGGTTTTAGAAACATTGTGACGAATATGAAGCTACCTCCTTACTTTTGCACTATGAAAATTACGCTCCTTGCCGTCGGTAAAACCGATGATAATCGTATTGCAGATTTGATAGACGTGTATCAAAAACGCCTACAACACTATGTGAATTTTGAAATGGAAGTTATACCAGATCTCAAAAACACAAAAAATATGAGTATCGAACACCAAAAAAATGAAGAAGGAAAGTTGATATTGAATAAGATTGACAAGAGCGATTTTGTCACCTTATTGGATGAAAAAGGAAAAAGCTATACCAGTAGTCAGTTTGCTCAATTAATAAATAAACGTAGTGTTTCTGGATTAAAACGTTTGGTCTTTGTCATAGGTGGACCCTATGGTTTTTCTCAAGAAGTGTATGAACGAAGTCAATCTAAACTATCCTTGAGCGCCATGACCTTTTCACATCAAATGGTACGATTATTTGCTGTAGAACAAATTTATCGAGCGTTTACCATTCTACGTAATGAGCCCTACCATCACGAGTAATGATAATTTTATCAAAAATCCCGACTTAAGTATGGCGAGCAGCGTATTTTTGTCTAAGGATTTATGAGTAAGATATCACAGAAAACACTAGAAGATTTAGAATTTCCGTCAGTTTTAAAACAGCTGGCAGCAAATTGTGTGACCGATGACGGTAAGGAACAAGCCTTACTTCAAAAACCACATGTAAATAAAAATGCAGTGCTTACTGCTTTAAACCACACTAATGAGTATGTGGCGTCCTACTCTAGTGAATATCAAATTCCAAATCATGGATTTGATCCTATTGAACGAGAATTACAACTTCTAGGTATAGAAAACAGTACGCTAGAGAAAGAAGGTGTACGCAAACTAGCCTCGTTACCCAAAACGATTAATGAGCATCATAAGTTTTTTAGAAAAACGGTTGAGCATTTCCCGTCTTTAAGTGAACGATTAGAAGGTATACCCTATAACGAACTGATTCCTGCTCGTGTGGATGATGTTATTGATAAATATGGCGAAATTAAAGATGATGCGTCACCAGATTTAAGGAACATTAGACGTTCTATGAATGCCGTGCGTGGACAATTGAATGGAAGTTTTGGACAAGCGCTAGCCCATTATGGTCAGCTAGGATATCTAGATGACATTAAGGAAACCGTTATGGAAAACCGCAGGGTTCTAGCAGTTAGAGCTATGTACCGTCGTAAGGTAAAGGGTAAAGTAATGGGTAGTTCTAAAACGGGTAGCATTGCCTATATAGAACCAGAACGCGTATTAAATCTAAGTAGACAACTTGCAGAGCTCGAGATAGAAGAAAAGGACGAAATTAAACGTATTCTTAAAGAACTTACCGACTTCTTAAGGCCTTTTATCCCAGATTTTGAAACCTATAGAGATTATTTAATTCATACTGATATTATAAGTGGTAAGGCAAGATATGCCCAAAAAATACAAGGCATTTTACCCATGATGGTCAATCATCGTGAGTTAGAACTGGTTGATGCCTACCACCCTTTGTTGTTGGTTGCAAATCAGGCTCGTGGAGAAAAGACCTATCCACAAACTATAAAATTAGATAAGGATAATCGTATCATAGTAATTTCTGGACCTAATGCTGGTGGTAAATCTATCACATTAAAAACAGTAGGATTATTACAAGTAATGATTCAAACAGGAATGTTGATACCCGTTCATGAAAAAAGCAGAGTTTGCCTATTCAAGAAAATACTTTCTGATATAGGAGATAATCAAAGTATAGACAACCACTTGAGTACTTACAGCTATCGACTTAAGAACATGCGTGGTTTTTTAAAAACAGCCGATGAAAACACCTTATTCCTCATAGATGAATTTGGTACAGGATCAGATCCAGAGTTAGGAGGAGCACTAGCTGAAAGTATGTTAGAAGAATTACACAGCCGTTCTTCCTATGGAATCATTACGACACACTATACTAATCTAAAAATGCTGGCAAATGAGGTTCCAGAAATGAACAATGCCAATATGTTGTTTGACTCTCGATCCTTGCAACCTGTTTATCAACTGCAAATGGGTGAAGCAGGTAGCTCGTTCACATTTGAGGTGGCGCAAAAGAATGGTATTCCTTATAGTTTAATTAATAAAGCTAAAAAGAAAGTCGAACGAGGTAAAATACGCTTTGATAAGTCCATTGCAGCCCTGCAAAAAGAACGTTCTCATTTAAGACGTAATAATGAGAATTTAAGGGACAAAGAGATCGAAGCTACCAAAAAGGCTAATAAACTGGAAGTTACTCAAGAAAGAGTACAGCAAAAACTTCAGGACTTTCAAGAATTGTATGATAATTACCAGCGTTTTATTCAATTAGGTAAAAAATTTGATCAACTTGCTGCAACTTTTAATAAAGATAAAAAGAAAAAGAAACTGCAGGAAGAACTTATGAAACTGGTGATTACAGAAAATGTAAAACATCGCCCTGCTCAAAAGAAAAAACCAGCAAACAAAACTCAAAAATCTAGAGATAAACAGATTGAAAATGAAGTTATTCAAAAGGTTCAAAAAATAAGAAGTCAAAAAGTAAAAGAACGAGTAAACAATGTGACACCACCACAACCTAAGGTGGAACTTAAACTTAATGACAAAGTAAGGCTACTCGATTCAAAATCTGTTGGTACGATTGATAGTATTGAAAAAGGTAAAGCTATCGTGAATTATGGATTGTTCACTACTCAAGTAGACCTAGAAAAATTAGAGAAGGTAAAATAATGCAAGACAAGAAAATCATTTTATTTGATGGTGTTTGCAACCTGTGTAATGGTGCTGTTGTCTTTATTATTAAGCGCGATAAAAAAGATGTTTTTAGATTTGCGGCCTTGCAAAGTGAGATAGGAGAAAAGTTATTGAGAAAACATCAAATAGATCCAGAAAAAACCGATTCTATCATTTTGGTTGATGATAATAACGCTTTCGCGAAAGCGGGAGCAGCACTACGCATTGCTCAACAATTATCTGGACTGTGGCCAGCACTCGCTATTCTAAGAATCGTTCCCAGATTTATATCCAACGCAGTTTATGACTGGATTGCCTCAAATCGATATCAATGGTTCGGTAAAAAAGAAAGTTGCATGATTCCAACACCAGAACTTAAAGCTAAGTTTTTATAGCAAAAACCAAAAGAGTTTAAAAACAGTTACTATATTTAACAAATATTTAGTTCCTGTGAACAAATCTTTTCAAAATCCCCTACTCTTCTTGCTGTATAGCGCTGTGTGCTGTACCTTATTTTATTATATCTACACAACCACAAAATTTGTTGATAATAAAGAAGATACGTCTAACAAAAATCTACAACTTGAGCAAGAAAGGAGTTTTACAGAAACTTCAAATACAGAAATACTACAAACCGATAGTTTAATAGATAATTCCATTAAAGTTTCCGATAGTATTTCAACAACAAATAAAGAAGACGTTTCTATTGATAATAGAGTATCAGGAGTTAGAGATGAAGTGATTAACAATGTAAGAAATTTAGATTACGATATTGACTTTAAAATTATTAATCCAGATGATTCTGTAGCATTTGATTGTGGTTCACAAGTCAATATGTATTACAACCAAGCCAAGATTAAATTACCGTTTAATTGTAGTCGCTACGGTGTAACTGTAAAAGAACTACTAGAAAAGTACCCGACTAATATTGTCACCATTCACAGTTATCAAGATGAAAATGAGGTAACAAACGCTGCTGAAAATCGAGGTAATTACATTGCCAGACTATTAAGAAGTACAGGAATATCTCGTGATAGGATACTTGTTCGTCCTCATGTTGCTTCTATTCCATTTGAAAACGGCATGGCAGCTAGTGGTATTAAATTGATTATAAGTTCAAAATAGGATACAATGGAAATTTTTCAGAATGAGTTCATAGTGGTATTAGTTTTATTCCTAATACTACTAGGCGCATACCTTATTGGACGTAGTGCCTCTTCCATCAAAGAGCCACCTAAAAAATCTTCCAGTAAAAAGTTTGATCAATCTAATATGCTAGATACGGAAGAGTTAACGGATTACATACAACCAGGACAAATAAGAGCTAGACAAACTAGGGATAGAACTGGAGAATTGATTGATCCTAGACTGAGTACTGACGATACTAATAGTTTTCAAGATTTCCCACTCGGGAAAGGAAACGCTCAAAATGCTGATGACTTAAAGAAAATCACAGGAATAGGTCCAGCCATAGAGAATAAATTGAACAGCATCGGCATTTTCCAGTTTGAACAACTTGCCTCAATGACTGATGATCAAGAGAAGGAAATAACTGAATTAATAGCTTTTTTTCCTGGTAGGATTAAAAGAGATAACTGGAAACAACAAGCAAAAGAATTATTAAAGTAAAAAGCTCTAATAATCTAGTTATTAGAGCTTTTTTGTAAACTATATATCTTAATAATTGCTTATCTACGACGTCGCTGGTTATTACGATTATTCTTTTTACCGTTATTTCGTCTGTGATTGTTATTACGACTTCTATTAGAATTGGTATTACGGTAAATAAGAGATTTAGATTCTAGTAAATCTTCATCTTTTGCAGCCAGGTTTATAGCTCCGTCACTCATTTCATAAAGGTGACCAAATATTACTGAATCATCTACACTGTCTTTATTCCAGTTAAGAAAAGACTTTTTCATATGATTGGCAATAATGAAGGTCAAGGCTTCACGTTTTTCTCCTTTTTCCCAACTTACGGCAACATCAATCATATTCTGAATATTATTCCCATAGAAACGATATTTAGGTCGTTTTTGTGGATATGACATTCTTTCTGGGCGTGCCTCTAGCTCTTCCTTATCTGGTATAGGGTATGGTGATTCAACATCTAGATCAAAGTCTGCAATGATGAATAATTGATCCCATAGTTTATGTTGAAAATCTGGTACGTCTCTTAAGTGTGGATTTAAATTACCCATTACACCAATTATGGCATGTGCCATTTTATTACGCTCTTCTTTTGAGGGTAATGATTTACAGTGTTCAACTAGTTTTTGAATATGTCTTCCATATTCTGGAATATTAAGCTTATTACGCTCAGTGTTGTATTCTAATGAAGATATCAAAATAGTCTTGATTTAAATTCTGTGAAGTAAGGTGCAATGTAAGCAATAACTTTGAATTACAAACTTATCACGCCTTCCACTTTTCCTACTTCCTTATATTTTGCAATGACAGCATCTGGACTAGGCATATTTACCACTATAGACAAGCTTGTGTAAGTGCCTTTTGAAGAGGCTTTTGTGTTAATCACCGCGCCAGTACCATCAAAAATGTTCTCTATTTGATCAATTTTACTTTGATCTGATGGAACTATAAATTTATACATGTATTTACTAGGCCAGCTAGACGTATCTGCTAACTGCTCTTTCAATTTTTTGTAAAATTCGTCTGAGTTTTTGTGTGTTGCCATAAAGTTGTGCAAATATAATTCAAGAGATCGGCTATACGTAGCGTTAGATTTAGTTATTTTGTAACCTATGAATGAAATTAAGCGAATTCTATTAATTGGTGGTCCAGGAACTGGTAAAACTACCTTAATTCAAGCTATAGAGGAATCTGGACATGTTATTCATCCTGAAATTTCTAGACAAGTTACAGCTCAAGCGAGAGAACGTGGCATAGATCAACTATTTCTTGTAGAACCGTTTGCATTTAGCGATGCTTTGTTAGAAGGCCGTATCCAACAATTCCAACAAGCGCAAAAGGGAATTAACTTCTATGATCGAGGTATTCCTGATGTTCCAGCCTATCATGTATATAAAGACGAAGAAATTCCACAACGATACGAACAGGCTTGTGAGGATTATCGATATGATAAGGTGTTTTTTTTACCGCCTTGGAAAGATATTTATCAAACCGATGAGGAGCGCTATGAAACCTATGAACAGGCTGTAACCATTGCCCAAATTTTGACAACGTATTACAATAATTTGAATTATGAACTTATAGAAGTTCCTCATTTACCGGTTGATCAGAGATTAAAATACCTTTTGGAACGTATTTAAATGATAGATTACGCTCGCGAGATATTAAAAAACACTTTTGGCTATGATTGCTTTAAAGGTAATCAGGAAGAAGTTATATCGAATATCTTAAAAGGTAATGACACCATAGCACTCTTACCTACTGGTGGTGGTAAATCAGTTTGTTACCAGGTTCCTGGGTTAACAATGAATGGTATTACCATTGTAATATCTCCACTTGTTGCTTTAATTAAAGATCAAGTACAATCTTTAAGATCTAGACAAATTAAAGTAATAGAAATTACAAGTGGTATAAGCCATCAAGAACTCGATGAACGGCTGGATAATTGTATATATGGTAATTATAAATTTTTGTATCTCAGTCCAGAGCGTTTACAACAAGACCTTGTTCAACAAAGACTTCAAAAAATGCCCATAAACCTAATAGCAGTTGACGAGGCACATTGCATCAGTGAATGGGGACATGATTTTAGACCAGCTTATAGAGGTATTAAAATTTTACGTGAATTGGGAATAGCAGCACCAATGGTGGCACTTACAGCAACTGCTACTACTCAGGTGCAACAGGATATTGCCATTAATCTGGAATTAAAGGATCCTGTAGTTATAAAAAGTAGTTTTAAACGCCATAATATTAAGTATCAATTTGTACAAACTGAGAACAAGCTTAGTGTATTAATAGAATATTTAAAGGAGCTTACTGGCAGCTGTATAATCTACATGCGCAGTAGAAAAAATACAGTTGTCCTTGCTAATCAACTTAAAGCACGCGGTATTACGGCAACTCACTATCACGGTGGACTTACACCCAAACAACGAGAACAGCACACCCAATCATGGATGAATAACAGTTCTCAAGTTATGGTTGCCACAAACGCGTTTGGAATGGGTATAGATAAACCAGATGTAAGACAAGTGTATCACCTACAATTTCCCGATAGTATTGAAAGTTATTATCAAGAAACAGGACGTGCTGGACGTGACGGTAAACCCTCAAATGCCATTTTCATATTTAATCGTAATGATGTTAATCATGCTCATCATCAATTTGTGGCTTCTCAACCCGATAAACATTACTTAAAAAAGATTTACAAACATTTACATAACTATTTAAATATTGCTTTTGGAGAAGGTTATCAAACCACTCATTACTTATCGTTTTCTCAATTTTGTAAAACCTATGACTTGTTAGGATTACCTGCCCATACAGCACTTAATACTCTAGATAGATTTGGAATTATAAAGTTGTCTCCTGTATTTAAAAGAAAGTGTTTAGTACGCTTTCGCGAAAGCGCAGAAAAAACAAGACAGTTTGCCCAAACTAATGATTCCTATTACGCAATCATCCAAGCTATTTTGCGCACCTATGGTGGAAGCAGTAATCAAAATATAAGTGTTCAAATACCGCTCATTGCTCACAGAAGTAATACTACTGAAGCTCAAGTTATACAAACTCTATCAAAAATGCATAAGCAACAGCTAGCCGATGTTACTTTGATAAACACTGATAATTCTATCACTTTTTTAGAACCTAGGGATGATGATCGAGCGATTAATAGAATTTCAAGAGAACTAGAGATACAGAATTCCCACAAAACAGAAAAGCTACAGGCTCTTGTTAAAACAGTATTTAATACAGAGATTTGTATAAACAAAATGCTACTCTCCTATTTCGGAGAAAAGAATACTGAAAATTGTGGATCTTGTAGTAACTGCGTTATTATTAATGAGAGTAACTTGTTGCCTTTTTTTAATCAACCAACTACCCTATCACAAGTTTCCATTTCAAGTGGTATTACCATGGAAAATTTGATTTCATCAGTAAAATCCTTGATGGAGAACAATAAACTTAAAAAAGTACAGAACAATTTATTTCAAATAAATGAGTAAGAAATTAAATATCGTTTTTTACGGTACTCCAGAATTTGCAACTGGTGTACTTAAAAAATTACACGAATCCAATCATAATATCAAAGCAGTAGTTACTGCACCAGACAAACCTGCTGGACGTGGTAGAAAACTACAACAAAGTGATGTAAAAAAGTTTGCGGTAAATAATAATATACCTGTTTTGCAGCCTACAAATTTAAAATCACCTGATTTTATTGAACAATTACAAGAAATCAATCCAGATTTACAAGTGATTGTGGCGTTTAGAATGTTGCCAAAGGTGGTTTGGTCCTTACCTGTAATGGGTACGTTTAACCTGCACGCGAGTTTGCTTCCTGAATATAGAGGTGCCGCACCTATAAATTGGGCTATTATTAATCAGGAGCAAAAAACGGGAGTGACTACATTTTTTATAGATGATAAAATTGATACAGGAGCTATAATCGATCAAGTCGAAACGCAAATTGAAAAGAATGAAAATGTAGGTAGTCTTTATGGTCGTTTAATGAATTTGGGAGCAGATTTATCTCTTAAAACGGTAAATGATATAGCAAATAATAAAATTAGTACTAGAGTTCAATCAAATTCGAGCTCGTTAAAAGCAGCTCCCAAATTAAATAATGAGAACACCTTAATTGATTTTACCAAATCTGCTGCTGAAGTTACCGCTTTAATAAGAGGATTATATCCATATCCTGTAGCCAAGGCATTGTTTTATAATAATGATGACGAACTACGATGTAAAATTCATACTGCGGTAATTTCTGAAGAAAAATCAGATCATGTACCACCAGGAACTTTGTTACTAAAGGACAAAAAACTCTTTATTGCTACAAATGATTATTTTATCGAGGTAAATCAATTACAATTACCGGGTAAAAAAGCGATGGAAGTGAAAGACTTATTAAATGGATATCAGTTTCATCCTAATGCTAGATTCTATAAGGGTTAAGACGAAATAGGTTTTTTTTGCGATAACTTATTAACAATTCCTCATACTTATAAACAAAATAATGAGAAAATCAAGCTATTACTTGTATGAACGCGAATTACCTCTAAATTTGTTATACGTTTTAGTTTAACCAACATTTTAATTTAATTACTATTATGAACAAAACAGATCTTATCGAAGGAATGGCAGAAAGCGCTGGAATCTCAAAAGCGGCTGCAAAAAAAGCTTTAGAATCATTTTTAGGAAGTGTAGAAAAAAGCCTTAAAAAAGGAGACCGTGTATCTCTTGTAGGTTTTGGTTCTTTTTCAGTTTCTAAAAGAGCAGCTCGTGAAGGAAGAAATCCTCAAACTGGTAAAACAATCAAAATCGCTGCAAAAAATGTAGTGAAGTTTAAAGCTGGTAGCGACTTACAAAAAGCAGTAAACTAAGAATTCTTTAGTTTAACTTATAGAAGACCTCACTTATAGTGAGGTTTTTTTTTGCTTTTAACCCGATAAAATTCACCTAAAAACATGTTTTTATGGTTATGTAAGAATTTTTGACTAAGTTAGAGTACAAATAAAAACCAAAAAATGAAAATAGTAGCACCAGACCGCGGACATCTATTGGTTTCAGAACCTAGTGTAATAGGTGATTACTCGTTTTCTAGATCTGTAGTCCTAATTACTGATTACAATGAAGCAGGAGTTGTAGGTTTTATCTTAAACAAACCACTAGACTGTACTCTTGACCAACTATTACCTGAAGTAAGTGTCAATTTTGAGGTATTTCAAGGTGGACCAGTTGATACTGATAACCTATATTTCTTGCATAATGTTCCAGAATTAATTCCTGATTCGCATCTTATTAAGGATGATATTTACTGGGGCGGAGACTTTAATGTGGTTATTGATTTAATTAATAAAAATCTAATTGAACCTAGTAATATTAAATTCTTCTTGGGATATTCTGGATGGGAATTAGAACAACTAGATAATGAACTTAATGCTAATTCGTGGGTCGTAGTGGAAAACACAGATAAAAAGAAACTACTAACAAAGAATATGATAGCGTTTTGGAAAGAAAAAATGAAAACATTAGGTGGTAATTATCAATTATGGCTTAATGCTCCTGAAAATCCTAATTACAATTAGAAAAGTTTTTCTTTCAATAAGCTCAATAATTCAGTAGCAGCATCTCTAGAATATTTTTTCTTACGATATTTTGAAATACTTTGAATTCCTTTAATGACGTTAGTAGTAAAAATTTCATCTGCTCTCTGTAATTCAAAGGGTGTTATTGTCTCTTCTACAATTTCATAGTTGATCATTTTTTTCAATTGATCAATAACCTGCTCTCTCATTATACCATTCAAACATCCATCAGATAAAGGAGGTGTTTTTATAATATTATCTTTTCTTAGAAATACATTGCCACTAATTGTTTCAATAATCATTTTATTATGATTCATTAAAAACATGTCATCGTAGGAGTTTTCTTTGGCAAAAATACCGGCAAGAATATTCACCTTTTTATCAATAGTCTTTTGATTGCTCAATAAATCAGCATATATATAGAAGTCCTTAAAAAGCTCTACTTCGCAATTTTCATTATTCTCAAAGGAACTATCCAATGGTTCCATTACCATAGAGAAATTGACTTCTCTCGAATTTGGGGTATACTTTCCTCCTTCTTTTCGCCACACACTAATCCTAAATCTTAAATGATCTGTGTTTTCAAAATTATTATTTGATATAAGATCAGTGAAAGATTTTTCAAAATATTCTGGTGTAAATGATTCTGGAATAAGCATTCTCATGATTCTCATTCCAGACATAAGCCTGAAATAGTGATTTTCAAAGAACAATGCCTTGCCTTTGAACAGTCTTAGTGTTTCAAATACTCCATCACCATAAAAAGTACCGCGATTATTAAACGGTATGAAGCTCTTATCTTTTGAAACCAACTCTCCGTTGAGAACGATCATAAAAAAATCCCTTTAGAATAAAGGGATCAAAGATATAATGTATTTTAGTAAGTTATCTAGAACCTAAGACTTTTTTAAGACCTGCAATTTGATTTTCCCAAAACATTTTTTGTTCCTCAACTTCATCGTCGTCGTCACCAAAATCCGTGATTATTAAAGACACGTCCTTAGTAATTTCA
Organism: Nonlabens sp. SY33080; assembly: GCF_011784885.1. Taxonomy (NCBI): domain Bacteria; kingdom Pseudomonadati; phylum Bacteroidota; class Flavobacteriia; order Flavobacteriales; family Flavobacteriaceae; genus Nonlabens; species Nonlabens sp. SY33080. The sequence goes on along the minus strand of NZ_CP050461.1, from coordinate 695,072 downwards.
TCAACTTGAATTCTAAGTTCAAAATATTTTTTAGTATCCTCATCATAATCCCATTGGAATCTAGCTCTTTCACCTGAGACTCTTTTTATGATTTTTGCCTTCTCTTCTTGACCATCCCATATAAATTTAAAGAATTCACCACGGCTGTTCACATTGTCTGCAAACCATTCTGACATACCGGAAGGTGTTGCAATGTAATTATATAATAATGAAGGAGATACTTGTATTACGAATTCTAAGTCAAACTTGATTGGTTCATCCATGGATTAAGGTTTTGCTGGCAATATAAAGTATATTTATAAAAGTTAAAATTTTTAAGAAGAAAATTAAATCTAAAAAAGCTTTGGAATAGAATAATAAATAACAGTATATTTGCACCCGCTAAACCAGAATCACGGCGTGGTAGCTCAGCTGGTTAGAGCGCAGCACTCATAATGCTGAGGTCGGCGGTTCGAGCCCGCCCCACGCTACTTTAAAAACCGTTTCCTTAGGAAACGGTTTTTTTGATTAGTAATCTTCAGAGTTTGATTTTTTAATAATCATACCCTAACCCTAGAAATTCTCACGCATTTATTTTTCCTAAGGATTTATTATTATTTATAGAAAACATAAATATCGAATTATTATCAATTGTTAATAATCTCCAATTATTTCAAAATAATAATTGTAACCAAGGTTAATTAGATCGATAAAATGCATATTTAATCTGTATTTTACCGATTTATCGTTTAAAAACATTTTTTTATCGTTAAACGGATATAGTTTTAGTCCGGATATTAAAAAATGTTAGTATGAAAAACATTACCCCTACGATTAAAATGAATTGGTTAACCCTAATAATCATATTCATAGGTTTTTATTCAATTGGTCAAACCAGTCAAGTAGATGTAGAAATTAACTGGCCACAATGGTCTGGTGAAAACTATGTCATCATATATGACAATGCAGGTAACGAAATAATTAGAATTTGTAATCCAACTAATTGTTATAATGGTAGTTCTGTTGCTTATTCTACAACAATAGATCTAGGATGTTTACCTAACGGCACTTATCGAGCTAGGTTGTGGGATAGATATAATGATGGATGGAATGGTTCAGGGTATATCCGAATTACTAGCGGAGGATCTGTTGTTTTTGATCAAAACTTACCTAGTGGAGCATCAGGAAGCAGTTATAATTTTACTGTTAGTGGCGGTGGAGGAACCTGTGGTAGCACCACACAAGAAATTAATATTCAAGGGTTAGGTAATGATATTGTAAATAACGACACTACGCCTAGTTTAACAGATGGTACAGACTTCGGAACAGTTGTAGATAATGGAACAATAACAAGAACCTTTACTGTTCAAAACTTAGGAGTGGTTGACCTAAATCTAGGAGCCAATTCAGTTTCTTTATCTGGGGTAAATGCTGCAGATTTTAGCATTGATAATCAACCAAATGCAATAATACCAGGAAATTCAAGCTCAACTTTTGATGTTTCTTTTTCTAGAGCAACTTATGGTATAAGTAATGCCACACTTACGATCACTAATGATGATGCTGATGAAAATCCTTATGTGTTTAATATTACAGGTGAATCTGTAGCAGCAGAAAATACATTGTATTATGAGAATTTTGACAATGGACCTGCTGGATGGAGCAGTAATACAGCTGGTACTGTTTGGACACTAGGAAATGAAGGTGACACTGGTGAAAAAGGTGAAGGTGATTACTGGTACACAGATAATTTTAATAATTATCCTAGTAATGCAAATGCCCGTATCACTAGTCCTATTATCTCTACTATAGGATGGGTAGACATGAATTTTAAAATTGATTTTAGAACAAATACCAATGACAATGATGATGGTATGCGTGTCGAATATAGTGCAAACGGTGGAACTACATGGAATGTGTTAGGAAGTGTAGGCTCAGGAGAAAACTGGTATAATGAAACCGATGTAGATGGTTTTGCTAATGGAGCCGATGCTTGGGCGCTTGACAACTCTGTACTTGATCCTTCTCTAAGTAGATTTGAAGAGGCTACTCACAGTTTACCAGCCGTTTTAAATAACAATCCAACTGTTAGATTTAGAATAGTTTTTAGATCAGATGGAGACAATACAAGAGATGATGGAGTATTATTCGATAATATCATAATTACAGGTACTCCTTTAACACCTATGGTTGCTCCAGATGGTCCAGCCGATGTTGATGATAATTTATCGCTATGGTTACGTTCTCAAGATATTCCAGCGACTGATGGCGATTTACTTACTGTTTGGGAAGATCAAGCTCTAGATAATGATGCATTTGAAAACCCTTCCGATGCCCCTAATTTTGCCAATAATCCAGTTGAAAACATCAATTTTAATCCTACAGTTAGTTTTGATCGTTCTGCAAAACAACATATGAGAGGTAAAGGAGGTTTCAATTCTGACGAATACTGGATTGTTGTTAGAAGTAGTTTAGATATGTCAGGTAGTATATCCAATGAAACTATGCTTTTAGGAGCTAAGGCTGCTCCTATTAACCCTGCAAAGGATCCAAGTGGTCTAGGTTGGGGACCTACAAGTGCTAGATATAACAATGAGATATTAGCACACAATGTTAGTACTGTATCTGAAACTGATGCTAATGAATACAGTTATGGTCGTGCTTATTCAAATCCAACTAGAACTTTTGATGATGTACATATTATCAATGTAAAAAACAACCCTTCTGATAGTGGTACTGAAATATATATTAATGGAAGAAAAGTTGATAACGTTACTGGAACAACCACAGTAAGTGGGCAAACATTAAATTTTAAAGAATTTGAAAACAAGCCTTTTTATTTAGCAGCAGGAAGATATGAAATGAATGGATTGCCATTTGATACACATTTAGATGGACAAATCACTGAAGTTTTTAGTTATAGAAATAGACTTAGTTCGGCTGTACAACAACGTATTTATTCCTACTTAGCTATTAAAAACGGTGTTTCTCTTAAAAACCCATCAAGTACTAGTGATGATCATCAAGCAGATTGGGATTATTTAAATAGTGATGATGCTGTTATTTGGGATTATGCAAGTAATTCTGGTTACAATTGGGATGTGGCTGGTATCGGAAGAGATGATAAATCTGAACTTACTCAAAAACAATCTCAAAGTGAAAACTCCACAAGCATTGTTGCTATAGGATTAAATAATGTAGAAGATATAGGAACAGATAACAGTCAAAACTTCAATAATGATCAAGACTTTCTAATTTGGGGTCATAATGGTCAAGACACTAATTTGAGAAGTGGAGATATAAGTCATGATTTAGGTATTACAGATGCGGTAAATACGAGAGTTCAGAGAATGAATCGAGTGTGGAAAATCAATGAAGTGGCAACTGATATTCCAGTAACTGGAATTAGAGTTGCTACAAGTGACCTTTCCGGTTTACCAGCTCTAACAACTGATATGGAATACGTTTTATTAGTTGCAGATGATCCTAACTTTACCACTAATTTCGAAACAAGATTTTTCTGGGAAGATGGTGCCTACCAAAGAACGCAATATGATTTTGATGGCACTAAGTATTTTTCAATAGGTGTTTCCTATGTTGAATTTGAAGATAGATCAGTTGTATTTGATGGTGTTGATGATCACATAATTATTGATAATGGTACTGGATTAGGTAGTACATTTTCTGCTAGTGCATGGGTTTTAAGTGCTGGTAGTAACGATTTAGGTAATCATAGAACTATTGTTGCTAAACGTGAAGGTACTAGTGGATTCCAACTTTCTTTGAGACCGGATAATCGTATACGAGTTGTTTGGTACAATCCATCCCAACAAAGAATAGTTTCTAATACAGCAATTAATGACAATGCATGGCAACATATCGCTGTAACCTATGACGGTTCTGACGTAAGTATTTATATAGATGGTATTCTTGATAATACAGCTGCGGTAACTACTCCAGTTGCGGATAGTAATGTACTGGCAATAGGAGCTCGCGTACATGAAGATGGTTCTACCTATGATCACTGGGCAGGTGAAGTTGATGAAATTAGAATGTGGGATATTGCGCTTTCTCAAAATCAGATCAGGTACATCATGAATCAAGAGTTGGAAAACAACACTGACCTTGTAGCTGGTACTGTAATTCCTTTTACCGTTACAAAGAATGAAATAAATACAGTAGATTGGTCAGAACTTAAGGCGTACTACAGCATGAATAGCTTTATAGGTACAGCATTAAATGATCAATCAACAAATAGAGGTTATGGTAGAATGGCCAATGAAAACTATTACGACCTTAGGGTTCAAACTGCACCTCTACCATATAAATCAAATACAAATGGAGAATGGGAAAATAATTCTACATGGGAAAATGGTTCCTTATTATTTACTCCAGGAAGTACTCGAGTTGTAAATGGTATAGTACACAAGGTTGACTGGAATATTGTTGAAACCACACATGATGTTGAAATTCTGAATACAGATGCTACACTTTTAGGTTTGTTTGTACTTAATAATCAATTAGATGTTGAGAATGATCATGGACTTACTGTTACCCATCATTTAGAAATAGATGGTACTATAGATTTGAAAGGAGAATCACAACTTATACAGACTGTTGACAGTGATTTAGAACCTACCAGTACTGGAAATCTAGAGCGTGACCAACAAGGTACTAATGTTCAATTTGATTACAATTATTGGTCATCTCCAGTAAGTTCAATAAATAATACTACCATAAACCATGGTTACACGATTGCAGGAGAACTTAAAGATGGAACTATCGTAGAAAATCCTAGAGATTTAAACTTTACTGCTAGATCTGTTCGCGATGGTGCTCCTGGTGATGCTACAACTGCTGCTACCATATCAGGTCGTTGGTTATACAAGTATAATAATCTAGCTCAAAACACATATAGCGCATGGCAATATGTAGGTCCTAATGGTAGCATGCAAGCAGGTGAAGGTTTTACAATGAAAGGAACAGGTGCATCAACTAGTGATCAAAATTATGTTTTTGTAGGAAAGCCTAATAATGGTGATATTACATTACCTATCAATGCAGGTAATGATTACCTAGTAGGTAATCCATATCCTAGTGCCCTAGATGCTCATGAATTTATTGAGGACAATCCTAATTTAGACGGTACATTATACTTTTGGGAACATTGGGGTGGTAATAGTCACGTACTACAACAATATCAAGGTGGTTATGCCATGTATAATTATTCAGGTGGAGTGCCAAATGCAACACTTGGTACATCAAATCCTTTAGTAAATTCAGGAGGAACTCCTACCAAAAGACCAGAACGTTTCGTACCTGTAGCACAAGGATTCTTTGTAAGAGGTGTTTCTAACGGGACAATACGCTTTGAAAATGATCAAAGACAATTTGTAAAAGAAAATTCTGGGAACAGTATTTTTGTAGCTGCTCCAGGTAGTGGTGCTGTTGCACAAGGAAATAATGAGTACAACACAGATAGCGATACTCGAATGAAGTTCAGAATTGGTTTTGATGGTGCAGGTGGAATTCACAGACAAATACTTCTTGCTATCGATCCTGCTAGTACTTCTGGTTTTGACAGAGCTTTTGATGGTATACAACAAGACACTCAATTTGAAGATATGTCATTTGATCTTAATGGAGACAAATTAAGTATACAAGGAATTCCATCAATTGACAACGGTGTTGAACTACCTTTAAATATTAAATTATCAAGTACTGACAGTTTTGTTATAGGTTTAGATGCGATAGAAAATGTTCCTACTAGTCAAGTTATTTATGTGAAGGACGCTGTATTAGGAACCTATACCAATCTTATGAATGGAGATTATACAAGTCCAGTTCTTAATGCAGGTAATCAAAATGGAAGATTTTCCATAGTATTCAATGACCCTTCTACCCTATCTAACGATACGGCAGCAGTTTCAAACGATATGGTTGTTTATCAACCACAAGAAAACCAAACTATAAATATTCAAACAAGTAATGGTTTATTGGTAGAACAACTTTCTTTAGTAAATATGCTTGGTCAGGTAGTTGTATCGGTACAGAATGATGAAAACAATGAGTTAACTACTCTAAACACGGATTCATATGCAGCAGGTACTTATATACTAAATATGAATACTAACAGAGGTAATCATACTGAAAAAGTGATTATCAAATAATTGTACAACCATCAATAAAGAAAAAAGCGGCTTAGTAATTAAGCCGCTTTTTCGTTTTATATGTTTTGTAAGACTAACTTAATCTAGCAATGATCTCATCAATAGTTAGTGATTCTTGACTACCTTCTATCATATTTTTAAGGGTAAGTTTACCAGTAGCAATTTCATTTTCCCCTGCCAAAATCACATAGGGAATATTATTCTTATCTGCATAACTCATTTGCTTTTTCATTTTTGCAGCGTCTGGATATAATTCTGTTTTAATTCCGCTTTCGCGAAAGCGAGACAACCACCCAGAACAATGTGCAGCTTCCATCTCTCCAAAATTGATAAATAAAACATCTACACCAGCCCTAACAGAGTCTGGGAACAAATTAAGTTCTTCTAAAACCAAGTAAATTCGATCTAATCCAAAACTTATTCCTACACCACTTACATCCTTTAATCCAAAAATACTGGTCAAATCATCATATCTACCACCACCACCGATGCTTCCTATCTTAACACTGCCTGGAGCAGCAACTTCAAAAATACAACCCGTATAGTAATTTAAACCACGAGCCAATGTGATATCTAAATCTAACGTTGCGGTTTTTAACTGATTTAACTTTAAGGATTGATTTATAAATTCAAGTTCTTCAATTCCTTTCATTCCTATTTCAGAACTTGATAATAGCCCTTTCATCGCTTCTAGTTTTTCCTCATAACTTCCCGTAAGTGTAAATACTGGTTGAAGTTTTTCCAAGGCTGTAGATGAAATTCCTCGTTCTTGCATTTCTTGTTTAACACGCTCCTCTCCTATTTTATCCAACTTATCGAGTGCAACAGTAAAGGGAATCAATTGATCTGCCGCACCTATGATTTCTGCAAGGCCGGCTAAGATTTTACGATTGTTTATTTTAATGGTAACACCATTAACTTGTAGGCTAGTAAAAACATCGTCGTATAACTTAATAAAATCAACTTCCTGTAATAAAGAATTACTACCTACAACATCGGCATCACACTGCGTGAATTCACGATACCTACCTTTTTGAGGTCTGTCTGCACGCCATACATTTTGAATTTGGTACCTTTTAAAGGGAAATGTAATATCGTTTTGATGTTGCACTACATATCTAGCAAATGGTACGGTAAGATCATACTTGAGCGCACGATCACTTAACTGTGAAATCATAGCATTTGAATCCTTATTATTCAATAAGTCTTCATCTACCTTATCCAAATAATCTCCGTTATTAAGGATCTTAAAAATCAATCGATCTCCTTCTTCTCCATATTTACCCATTAATGTGGATAAGTTCTCAAAGCTAGGAGTTTCAATAGGCATAAAACCATACAATTCAAAATGTCTTTTTATGGTTTGAATAATATAATTTCTACGTTGTACTTGCAACGGATTAAAATCTCTGGTTCCTTTAGGAGTAGAAGGTTTCTGTGCCATAATTTTTTTTCTGAGTGCAAATATACTGTGTATATACCGTGTTCATAAAGTCATCTTAAGTCTTTGCAACTTTTTTAACCGAATCTCGTAACTTTTCACTCTTTATGTAGTCCTATTGACATGTTCAAATTATTCCGACAGAATATCAGTATTGCACAGCAGAGTATTAAAGGGCAGTTGCTGCGTACCGTGCTCACCGTATTAATAATCGCCATAGGAATAACAGCTCTTGTGGGTATTCTAAGCTCTGTTAACGCTCTTAAAACTACTATTACTAATGGCTTTGAAGGAATCGGTGCCAATACGTTTAATATCCAGCAATATGAATTAGGATTCAGAAGTCGAGGTGGTGGAAAACGCACACAGGTTAATCCTATAATCTCCTATTCCCAAGTTAAAGAATTTGAAGAGCGTTATGTGGATCCATTGACTCAAGTAGGTGTTTCCTTTCAGGCTACTAGCCAGGCCGAAATAAAAAGCGAGGATCGTAAAACAAAACCTAAAGTAATTGTAGCTGGAGTAAATGAACATTATGTAGAAAATGCAGGTATAGAATTAGGGCAAGGTAGACCCTTTACTTCTATCGATATTCAAAAAAATGCAAGGGTTTGTTTGATAGGTAGTGATATGGAAGATGCTCTCTTTCAAGGATTAAATCCTATAGGTCAACAGTTATCCATACGTGGCAATAAGTTTACGGTTATTGGAATGCTCAAGGAAAAAGGAGCCACTTTTGGAAACAATCAGGATCTTAGAGTCTTAATTCCAATAGGTATGGCGAGATCAATTTATACGTCGCCTAATATCAATTATAACGTGAGTGTAAAGGTGTTTGATGCAAATTATATGGATAAAGCTCAAGATAAAGCTACCATACTCATGCGTAGTATAAGAAACCTAACACCCGTTCAAGAAAATAATTTTGGCATAGTACGCAGTGATAGTTTTCTAGCTTCCTTCAATGAGATATCAGGAGCACTTGGATTTGCAGCCTTCTTTATTTCGATTATTACGATTTTTGGTTCAAGTATTGCTTTAATGAACATCATGCTTGTTTCTGTAACAGAGAGAACTAGAGAAATAGGTGTCCGTAAAGCACTAGGAGCTAGACGCAGTACAATTTCCTGGCAGTTTTTTATTGAGACCTTTCTTATCAGTCAATATGGTAGTATTACAGGAATCTTATTAGGTATGCTCATAGGTTACTCCATGTCTACCTTTGCCTTTGAGATTCCATTTGAAATTCCGGTTTATCCGATCATTTATGCAACCATCGTTTCTATTTTAATCGCTATTCTTTCTGGACTTTTTCCTGCAATAAAAGCAGCAAGGTTAGATCCTATTGAATCACTGCGATATGAGTAATCACATACTCGTTGCACCCTATTCCAGTCCAGTAGGAATTCTTTTAATTGGAACTTTTGACGATCATCTGGTGTTGTGCGATTGGAAGTATAGAAAGCAACGAGATCAAATCGATCATCGATTGACTCAATATTTTAATGCAAGCCTTGAGTATAAGAAAACGAGATTCCATCAAACCATTTTCCAGCAACTCGAGGATTATTTTAATAAAGGTTTAAAAAAGTTCACAATTCCTATATTACTAGCAGGAACCAATTTTCAAAAAGACATTTGGAATACATTACTGGACCTAGAATATGGCGAGGTTATTTCTTATGGTGCGCTTTCGCGAAAGCGTAATCAACAAAAAGCAATAAGAGCCGTAGCCGCTGCAAATGGTGCTAACGCGCTTTCCATAATTGTACCTTGTCATCGAGTAGTTGGCGCAGACGGCAGTCTTACGGGATATGCTGGTGGCTTAAAAGCTAAGAGGTATTTGATAGACCTAGAAAGGAAAAATAGTGATACAGGTCAAATGAAACTGTTTATTTAGTCTTTTTCACATATTGAGTGAGAATAACAATGTATTGACTATTCACTCTACCTTCAATGTGATTTTCGTTTTCATGATCCAGATTAATATTATGAACTGCGGTTCCTCGCTTTGCAACAAAACTAGTTCCTTTTACATCTAGATCCTTTATTAAAACAACGCTATCACCTTTTTTTAAAACGTTACCATTACAGTCTTTATGTACTATTTGCGGTGTTTTAATTAATCCAGAATCTGCCCAATTTTTTACTTCTTCTTCCATATACATCATTTCTATCAAATCGCGAGTCCATGAAAACTGATTAAACTGATGTAATAGACGATAGGACAACACTTGGATCGCAATTACTGGATGCCAAATGCTATCATTTAATAATCTCCAATGATTTTCATCAACAGGAATAACCTCATTGATTTGTTCTTCACAATTTGAACAGATTATCACCTCATTTTCAAACTGATCAAATCCAGTATTTTCAACTTCAAATTGAACCAAATTCTGTTCACTGGAACATAGTTCGCATTTATGATTGGCTCTGTTTAGTAATTTGGCGTCAAGTTTAGACATTGTAATCTGGATTTAAGGCGCGGCAAATGTAAGATTTAAAAAATTGTTAAATAACTCTTATTACATTGAATTAGAAGGTAAGAAATTACGGTAGAAACAGATTTCTGTTCTATTTTGTCCTCAGTAATAAATTTTAACCAATCATGAGGAAACCATTCCAAATTGCGCTCATCATATTCTTGATCGTCGCCCAAGGAGCATTAGCTCAAAATCCAACGATTACATCAACCAGTAAATCACTTTTAAACAACAACCGAGCAAAAGCGCTCACTACCTCAAAAAAACTTAAAAAGAACAATATTGAGGAAGCTTTTCTAAGAAAACTAACCGAGACAGAAAATGGTCAAATCGACAATGAATATGAGTTTCTAGAAAGCTTTATAAAGTTACCAGGTTTTGAACCTTATCTATATGCTGGATGGGATTCAAATATATTTTTAGGTGATTATAGAGATGAAGGATTTTCACCAGCCAAACTTAAAGTACTTAAAAAAATAAAAGCTCTTAATACTAATGATGTAACCATACGAGATGGTTACAAATATGTCCAATCATTAGTTTTAAACAATTTAAAGGAATTTGATGATCGACAAGATATTAAGCAATCTATTCCTACAGTAGAAAATTGGGAATTTGTAGGACCTTTTGAAAACCTAAATGAAAGTGGTATGGACATCCAGTATGAGCCAGAACTGCAAGCTGTTTCAGCAAATGGTTTTGATACTAAAGGTAACGGAATAGTTAATTGGTATAAACCTAACTTAATTAAAGATCGACCTTATTTCTTCTTTGTAAATCATGATGAATATGGTGATAAAGTAAGCTATGCTCAAACTTTCATAAACTCTGATAAGGATCAAAGAGTTACTATGTCTTTAGGACGCGGTGGTTTGATCAAAGTTTTTGTGAATGACGCACTTGCTTTTGAAAGTGATGAAGATGTGCAAACCGAAATGGATGCAAACAGATTTAAAGTATCACTTAAGAAAGGTGTTAATAGAATTCTTATCAAAATGGCTTCTAGTGATACGAATTATTTCATGTTAAGATTTATGGATGATGAGAATAACATCCTTCCACTTAATGGCGATCTTTCTAATAAATCTTATACCAAACAAACCATATCAGATATAAATCCAGAGGTAATTACACATCCTTTTGAAAGCTTTTTTGAAAATAAGATTCAAGAGAATCCGGATAATGTTATCAATATCTTCAGTTTATACAGTACTTATTTAAGAAATGGTCGAGTTAAAAAAGCCAGAGCTTTTCTAGAGCCATACATTGAGAAATATCCTAATAGTACTATTATCAAGGTATATTTAATTGAAGCATACGCTTTTGGCGATGATGAGAAAGATGAAAAAATGCTTCAATATCTTGAAGATCTTAAAAGAGAGGATTCAGATTATTATCAATCCTTAGTTCTAGAGTTTTTAGATACAGAGAAGCTGTTTAAGAAAGACGTGAAATCTTTCGAGACTTTTATTAAAAAGGTAAAGAAAGCTACTACACTTGAACAAACTAGATTAGGAACTGACTTCTTTCTTGCGATAAGAAAAGAAGAACCATTAAAAGCTAAAGCAGTTATTGATCAAATCGTAAGTAGCGATAGAGTTAGTTTGAGCACTAAGGTTACTTTTATCAATTTCTATAAAACCCTTTTTAAAAATGAAAATCTTTTTGAAAAGCAATTAGAAAATCTTGAGGATGATTACTTTACCTGGCAAATAATGAATAAGCTAGGTTCACATTACTACCAATCTGGTCGTAAAAGAGAGTATGAGAAATTCATGACAAAGCACTTAGGCCGTTATGACTTTATGAATGCTAATGTTCAACGATTAGCTCGAATTAAATATGATCTTGGAAAATTTGATGAATCACTGGAGATACTTGATAAAGCTTTAGAAAACTACCCTTATGCTTTACGAGTAAGAGAAATGAAAGGTGATATATACCTAAAAAAGAACGACAAAAAGAATGCCCTTAAATGGTATGAAGAAAAATTGGCTCGCAGTGCGTCAAACTTGAGTTTAAGACGTAAAATTTTTGATCTTAAAGACAAGAAAGATCCATTTGAAATAGTAAAGGAAAAAGATAGGTATGAATTCATCGAGGCAAATCGTGGACAAAAGACTGAAAATGAATACGGCCTTACTATTCTTTCTGATGAAAATTTAATCATGCTTTATGAACGAGGCGGATCTCGTTTTTACGCTAACTACATTTATGAAATCACCTCAGATAATGGTATTGAAATAATGAAAGAATACGATCTAGGCTTGTATGGTAATTATTATATCGATAAATCAGAGATCGTGAAACCTAATGGTTCTGTAGAACAAGCAGAGCGCAGTGGATCAAACATGGTTTTTAATAATCTTGAAATTGGAGATGTCATTTATATATCCTATGAATCAGAATATGGTAGCTATGGACGCTTTTATAAAGATTATGATAACGTATTCTCTGCTCAAGGTTACCACCCTATCAAGGAATATTCGTTAAGAATCATAACTGAAAATAATCAGCCTTTAAACTATGAGGTTCTTAATGGGAATATGACCTTTAAAAACATAGAGGTTGACGGTATGAAAGGATATGAATGGACAGCAAATAATGTACCTGGAATAGGAACTTCAGAAGACTACATGAAGCCTATGTCTGATATAGGGACTAGAATTCATATAAGTACTATTAAAGATTGGAATGAAATATCGGACTGGTATTCTGATCTTGTGAGAAGTCAAATTGAAGTAGAAGATGAAGTGAAAAACGTTATTGCAAAAATTTTCCCGAATGGTCATGCAGGATTGACTGATGAGCAAAAAGCAAAAACTATTTACGACTTTATTACTGATGAGTTTACCTACAGCTATGTAAGTTTTAAGCAAAGTGGTTATGTTCCTCAAAAGCCTTCAAAAACTATTACTTCAAAGTTGGGTGATTGTAAGGACTTCTCTACCCTATTTGTGGCTCTTGCGAGTCAAGTTGATTTAGATGCCAACTTAGTTCTTATCCTGACATCTGATTACGGTGAGAATTCATTGAGATTACCTTCAAGAGATTTCAATCACTGTATAGTTAAGTCAAAAATTGATGGTGAAGAATATTTCATTGAATTAACGGATAAGTTCTTACCATTTAAATCTTTTCCTGAGACTTTAGATGGGGCCATTGCACTAGAAATTCCATTTAACGCAACTGGATCTACTAACGACATTTTCAATCTTAAAGAAGTAAATTTTGAACCAAGTATCGTTACTACCGATGCCATAGTTACCGTAACAGATGATAATTATCAAGCTACCATAACAACTGATGTTTCAAGTAGTGCTAGTTCTTATCTACGTAGTTTATTAGATGAAGAAAGTGAAAAACTTAAAAAAGAGAATTTAGAAAGCTTCATTAAAAATAGATCAAATGAAGAGATAAAACTCAATGAATTAATTACGGCAAACTATGAGCATGAATCTAATAAAGCAATTTTAAAAGCACAGGTTGAAGTAAAAGCTAAACCGGCCAAAATAGGCTCTTTAAAAACATTTAAAATTCCTTTATTTTCTCAACCGTATACCAAAGGAATTGTAGAAAAAGATGAAAGACAGCACGACATAGTTTATAAATACTATGAGAACGCTAATAAGTACATTGAAACTACTTTAATTGAAATTCCATCAGGTAAGCAGTTCATAGAAATACCTGAAAACAAGTCTTTTAATTATAAAAATCATAGTTATTCAATGACTTTCAATAAGATTTCAGCAAATAAAGTAGAGGTCAAAATTATATCTGAAACCGACACAGCCGATATTTCTAAGGAAGAATATGCTGCGTTTAAATCTTATGTAAACAATATAATGGAAACTAGAGAGCAATATTTTGCTTACAAATAAGAACTAGAATAATCATTTTAAAGGGTGTATCTATTAGGTACACCCTTTTTTTATTCTATCACTTAACAATTACTTAAAGCTATGTAATTTTAACCTTTAATAGTTTTTTCTTATTTTTAAATACGATATTAATATTTGTAACTAATCCTAAGTAGCATAATAACAGCTAATTTTGAGAACATACTTAACAAGTTTAATTTCGATTATTAACCTAAAATAAACAACTATGAGCTCTAACAAACCACATGGAGAAGCCTTTGACATCAATGATTCCGATGCTTCAAAATGCCCCTTTTTAAGCGGGAATCAAAGTCAAACGGCTGGTCATGGAACAAAAAATCGTGATTGGTGGCCTAATGAACTTAAATTAAATATATTACGACAACACGATCCTAAACATAATCCATTAGGAGAAGACTTTAACTATGCCGAAGCATTTGCTAGCATTGATTACGACGAATTAAAAAAGGACCTTACACAATTAATGACAGACTCTCAAGATTGGTGGCCAGCAGATTATGGACATTACGGCGGATTAATGATAAGAATGGCATGGCATAGTGCTGGTACCTATCGTGTAGGTGATGGTCGTGGTGGCGCATCAACAGGTAATCAACGTTTTGCCCCAATTAATAGCTGGCCAGATAATGGAAACCTAGATAAAGCGCGTTTATTATTATGGCCTATAAAGCAAAAGTACGGTAGTAAACTTTCATGGGCAGATCTTATGATTCTAGCAGGAAATGTCGCTTTAGAATCAATGGGATTCCCAACCTTTGGTTATGCAGGTGGTAGAGAAGATATTTACGAACCAGAACAGGATGTTTACTGGGGAACCGAGACAGAATGGGGTGAAAACGCAGCACGATATGATGGAGAAAAAGATCCGTTAAAACGAGATCTAGAAGATCCACTTGCCGCAGTTATGATGGGTTGGATCTATGTAGATCCTGAAGGACCAGACGGTAATCCAGACCCTATAGGATCGGCAAAAGATGTAAGAGAAACTTTTGGCCGTATGGCGATGAACGATGAGGAAACAGTTGCTCTAGTTGCCGGAGGACATACATTTGGTAAAGCTCACGGTGCTGCAGATCCAGGACAATACGTAGGTGTGGAACCTCATGGGGCTTCAATGGCCGAAATGAGCACAGGATGGAAAAATACTTTTCAGTCTGGTGTACTTGATGATGTAATTACTTCTGGTATCGAAGGAGCCTGGACACCTAATCCAACTCAATGGGATGCCGACTATTTTGATGTCTTACTTAACTACGATTGGGAACTTACAAAAAGTCCAGCAGGAGCGCATCAATGGACTCCTACAAAAGAATCCCAAGCAAGAATGGCACCTACTGCTGGCGGTAAAGGGAAACAAGCGCTCATGATGACTACGGCAGATATTGCTTTGAAAGAGGATCCTGAATACTTGAAGATTTCAAAAAGATTTCATGAAGATCATAAAGCCTTTGAAGAAGCTTTCGCGAAAGCGTGGTTTAAACTTACACACAGGGATATGGGACCAAAAGACCGTTATATAGGTCCAGAAATTCCGAAAGAAGATTTATTATGGCAAGATCCAATTCCTAAAGTAGATTACAAGTTAAGTGATACCGATATTCATACGCTAAAATCTATGATTGAATCCAGCGAATTAACTATTTCGGAAATGGTTAGAGTAGCATGGGCTTCTGCATCTACATATAGAGACTCTGATAAACGAGGTGGAGCAAATGGTGCTAGAATTGCATTACAGCCGCAACGCAGCTGGAAAGTGAACAATCCTAGTGAATTGAATAAGGTTTTAGATGTATATCAAAAAATAAAAGAAACCTTTAATGGAGAAGTGTCTCTGGCAGATTTAATAGTACTTGCAGGAAATGTAGCTATAGAAAAAGCCGCACACCAAGCAGGATACAGTGTAGAAGTACCATTTACTCAAGGAAGAGGTGATGCACTACAAGAGCAGACAGATATTGAACAGTTTAATTATTTAAAACCAGCAGGTGATGGTTTTAGAAATTATAAAAATGCTAATGTTGATGCAAAAGCTGAAAATCTTCTTGTAGATAAAGCAAATCTATTAACACTTACTGTCCCTGAAATGACTGTTTTAGTAGGTGGAATGCGAGTTCTAGGAGCAAATTATGATCAATCTGATTATGGTGTTTTTACTGAAAATGTAGGAAGCTTATCTAACGACTTTTTCAAGACCATATTAGACATGAGATATACTTGGAAAGAAACGTCAGCAGAAGAAACTCATTTTGAGGGAAGAGATCGAGCTACAGGTGAATTAAAATTCAAAGCTACAAGAGCCGACTTAATTTTTGGTTCCAATACTGAATTAAGAGCTGTATGTGAAGTTTATGGAGCCAATGATGGTGAGGAAAGGTTTGTAAACGATTTTGTAAAAGCATGGGCAAAAGTTATGGATCTAGATAGATTTGACGTATAAATTATTAAAAATTCTAAAACGGGACTTGGATTATAATACCAGTCCCGTTTTACTTATTCCCTATGACTACCACCCTACTTACTGCCATACAACAGAATCAATCAGAACAAGTTTTAGAAATACTAAAAAGACAACCTGAAATTGTAAATACTACAGATGCAAGAGGTTTTACACCTCTTATTTTTGCCACCTATTTTGATAGAGTTGATATTTCTAAAATATTAATCGATCACAATGCAGTCATTGATCAAAGAGATGGATCAGGAAATACTGCTCTCATAGGAGTTGCGTTCAAAGGAAATATGACACTTGCAAAACTGTTAATCGAAAATGGAGCCAACATAAATGCTACAAATAATTTAGGATACACTCCATTAATTTTTGCCAGCTTGTATAATAATATTGAAATGGTTCAATTTTTAATTGATAATCAAGCCTTAAAGGATATTAAAGATAACGAGGGAAAAACTGCATTGGAATATGCAAGAGCAAAGAAATTCTCGGAAGTTATTTCAATACTATCTAGGAATGAATAATGCTCATTTGTTAAAATTTACTTTTAAAATTTTCTATTTTAAATGTTTCAGAATAAAATCTAAAGTTTCATTCGTATTCAAATTGTTTTTTAAAGACAATGAATCGTAAGAAATAGGAATAGAGAGTCCTTCACGCTCTAGCTCCTGAACTATACCACTATACTCAAGGGAACATTTACCTCTCAATTGTAGTTCTATTGATTGATCCTCTTTAAAAAGGTCATAAATCTTTTTTAAACCTGATAAGTAAAGAGCATCTTTAGTAAAACCACCACCACGATGAACTCTTAAAGTGATAGCAAATGCTTTATCCCTATCTAACTTGTATTTAGTATGAAGCAGGTCAAAAGTGTCAGTGAATGTGTATCCTTTAAGTAAGGAATCTACAGCTATTACTCGATAGGCTAGTTCTCTTAATCGATCGATTGTAAGATTATTTGTCATATACTCTGCCATTACAGCGAGCCCTTCTTGAGTTTCAACATTATTAGGAAAACCGTTCTTAAAGACCTTTAATGGCTGTTCCAATGCATTAAAAGTAGTTACCAAATGTACTCCTATCTCATGGTGAGCCAATACATTAAGCTGGTGTTTACTAAATTTAGAATTACGTTTCAGTATTAAAGCCTGGTCAATATTGGAGACCATGGCACTTGCGCTCATAGCACTACTTGTCTTAATAGTAAAGTCAAAATTGTAATTGACTTTATAGTCTTCAAAAAAACTTATAGCTTCCTCCGTTGTGAGAAACTCATCTTCTTTTTGATTCTCTTCAATATTATCGGTATAGTGAAGTATAAAACGAGCATTTTCTACCATTTTTTCAGTTGGCGTACCGTAATACCTCAAACTGTTATAATAAAATTTGTTACCTGTATCTCCTATGGTCTCGATACATTCAACCATACCACTGTAATAGTAAATGATATCTTTGTAAAAATCCCTAATAATCTCGTTGTCAATACGCTCCAACCGTTGACTAAAAAATAGTCTGTGTAGTTTATAGGGATTAAATTTTATCTTACGATATTTAAAATTGGGTTCGTAATTGTATCTTTTCTGAAAAAACGTTTTCTTCTCTTTTGCAATATTCTGTGGATTGATATAAGCTAGTAATTCTAGTTTACCTATCAACCTATCTAGACTGCGATCTATTTCAATTATGGAATTTGATGCACTATTCATTCTTACTTATTTCAATCCATATGTTGTTTGAAAATTATGCGCATGAGATTTGATATAATATCTTAAAAGATCTTGAACCGATTTAATAACATCAGGAAATAATTGCCCTGTGAGTTCGTTGCAATAGATTTTAGAAATTTCTGTTGCTAGAACTAGTGTATTTTGAGTATTTGCGGTTATAAATTTTAAGAAATATCCGTTACCTTGAAAAACATCATTAATATTACACCTGACCTCTTGATCTATTGGTAAGGGTAAGTCATCTAACATTTCTTGCCATTCAGTTATAGCAACTCTGTATCTATCTTCATCTACATTTGAAGTACCTATATTAAACACTGGAACTTCTCTATCCCATCTCTTGTAATTATAACTGTGCATGTCATAAACGACAACCGCAGGATACATTTCTTCAAGTTTATGAGAAAGAGCTTTAACTACTCTATAGAAGTTGTTGTGTTTTTGAAGTTGTTGTTCTTTCTGCTTTCGCGAAAGCGGAGTGCTCCACAATTTTTTACCCCATGCAGAATCATAGATCGCAGTATCTGGAGCTCGATTAAGATCGTACTCAAACCTACTGTCTAAACCTATAAGAGTAATTGGTGTATCAGAAATCATTTGACCTGTCGCGGGATCTTCCTCATACCTACGCTCATATTCTGAGTGTAAGCATTGCGACCATAAGGAAGCATCAAAATGATGTCCGTCATGAACGGCTGCTGCAAAGAAAGGAACATAATCGTCTATCTTAACAACAAAAGAATAATCAAATGCTACCGCATGAAAGGTTTCTTCCTTTCTAATTTTTTCTATGATTTCTTCAATACTCAGTTTAATCATCTTGTAGAGATAACTTGAGTTTGTTACGACGTTCTTGAGCCTTTTTTTCGGTTTCAACTACTTCTTCAAAATAGTTGATTACCTTTTCCTGCAATTTTGTTTTGTTGACTTTATTAATGTACGAAATTCCACCTGGTGACATTACATTAACTTCTACGAGCATACCATTGATCACATCAATTCCAACAAAATAAAGACCATCCTTAACTAATTTTGGACCAATTTTATTGCAAAGATTCTTTTCTGCTTTTGTGAGAGCATGTTTTTGAAATGAACCACCTGCGCTTATATTAGATCTGTGGTCATCACCACTAGGTACTCTTTTTACTGCACCTATAGGTTTACCGTTGAGTAACAATATACGAACATCGCCATTATCTGCTCCCTCAATATAATCTTGAAGTATTACATAATTAGTGGTTCCATCCTTATTATCAATATAAAAATCTAGCAAAGAGTTAACATTTTGCATTGCATTTTTTTCAATCATGATCACACCACTTCCACCATAGCCATTGAGAGGTTTCATAATCATTTTGTCCTTTGGATTTTCCTTAATCACGCTTTTAAGGTACTTCTTGTTTTTGGAAACATGAGTAACTGGAATGATTTCATTGTTTGGATCATCAAAACAAGCAGTGTACAATTTGTTGTTTGCCTCGCGCAATCCCTCAATATCGTTTACTATAAAGACATCTTCCTTTACACTATCTAGAAAATTTAAGGCTATGGGATCAAGAGGTGGATTTGCTCTCATCATGATTATATCAAAGCCAGCTAGAGGAAGCATTTTTTCTTTAAACTCAG
Organism: Nonlabens sp. SY33080; assembly: GCF_011784885.1. Taxonomy (NCBI): domain Bacteria; kingdom Pseudomonadati; phylum Bacteroidota; class Flavobacteriia; order Flavobacteriales; family Flavobacteriaceae; genus Nonlabens; species Nonlabens sp. SY33080. The sequence goes on along the minus strand of NZ_CP050461.1, from coordinate 675,289 downwards.
CTTTTTTATAAAACGATTTCATTTGAGCAGGAACTTTATCCATTTTACGTATAACCTTAGAAAAAGCATAAGCTATACTACCACGTATTGTTAGGTTAGATGGCGTTGCAATGGCCACTTTATGACCTCTTTTAACACATTCATGAATTAGGGTAAGGGAACTATCGGTCTCAGAAACGATTTCTTCCCATGGATACATAATAAAACAAATATTCATAAGATATAATTGTGGCTTGATTGCATGTGCAAACTACTAAAATATACAGTAATCTTGTAATGATTTCTGAAAAATAGACTCTATTTATAGAAATCTAGAAATTATCGTGTGCCTAAATGTGAAAAATCATTTTCAGGATGTGCGGTCCATTCTGACGTATTCCATGAGGCGTTAGGATCTGTAATTGATGCTATTCTCCTGATACCGTTTAGGTAGGTATCTTGTCCATCTACAGCATAACCAGTTCCAGGGTCAGTTCCTGGAATACCCACCACGTCGATAATATTATTTGATAAATCAGTTAACAAAACAGGATCGTCACCATTAAAGTCTAATGGGTCACCAGCATTAGGCACATTATAATCTATAACTGATGCTGAAACTTCAGTTTGCAGCACATTCGCAATTACAAAAGTGTCTCCGGGAGCGATACTTCCAGTAATGAATATTTCACGATCGGTACCTCCAATGGGAAAATCACCACCGTTCCTAAAAATAATTAATTTAATGGTCGATAAATCAATAGTACTTGAAGTACCATTATAAAGTTCAATAAATTTATTGTTACCACCACCTTCAATATATTCAGATATAATGAGTTGTGAAGTAACCGTAGAACAGTTAATTTGTTGCCATGAGTTTGTTACTCCATCATAAATTTCTAAACACTGTTGGGTTGTGTAATTTACGTAAACTAATGTCCCATCGCTTGAAGCTGTTGTATTGATACTAGCTTGTTGTGCAGGTGTGACCAAAGGTATTTGCATACCGCCAAAACTTACACTGGTTTGAGCATTTATATCTAAAGCAACCGCACTATCAGGTAAATTGGTATTAATACCTACTTGACAATAAACTTTTCCTAATACTAAGGAAGTAAGTATAAGGAATAAAAAAGATTTACGGATTACCATATAATTCTACGTTATCAATTACCCAAAGCTCATTATCATTATCATTATACATTACGATTGAAAAAACCAAATTAGCGCTATTTGGGATTCCTGTAATCGTAACTGTAGAATAACCACCAGCTCCAGTTGGCGTAACTACCGAGGTGCTTATATTGTCACCATCATAATTTAGAGAGTAAGATCCAGTAGCCGAAAAATCATACCGTCGATTACTATTTCCTAAAATTTCTAATTCATAACTATAAGTTGAACCACCATCGGTACTAACATATACATCTATATAATCTCCTCCATCTGCACCATTACCGGTAGAACTTAAACTAAAGCTAGCCAATCTAAATGTAGCTGTTACCGAGGAGAAACCACTAGCATCAACACTTCCAAAATCTATATCAGCATAATCATTATTAACTCCATATGATCTAGAGTCAATATAGGTAGGTGTATTGGGCGCAGTTCCTACTCCCGTCTGTAAGCTACCCGTAGCATTATCGGTGTAATTTAATGTAGGTAAAGCTGGAGTAGTCTCAAAATCTTGTATTCCCAATAAAACAGGTACACCATCATCATCGTAAACATCCCAAAGATCAGTATCATCTGTACCTATTGAGTTTGTTCCTAATCCACCAGTAACATTTGTAATGGTAAAAGTTAGGTTTGCGGTTCCATCCAATAGCAAGTTATCTTGAACATTAAATACGGTTGTCGTGTATGGCGAGGTTTGATTGGCTGGTATAGTTATCGTAACAGGTCCTGTTTCTTGCAATCTAGAATAGTCATCACTTGAGATCGTTACATCAACAGCTGTAGTTGAAGTATAAGGATATTCAAAAACTAAATTAATATCATCGGGTACGGCTCCTTCAGATATTGTAGATAATTGTGGATCAAACTCAACTATCGTTGGCGCATACTCAATTTGAGAACTATATGAACTAATTGCCTCGATCCCAGGACTGGCTCCAGTTGTTGTTGTAGGCGTAATTCCTAAATAGATGTAGTTACCAGCATCTGCTGTTGTGATGGTATAAGTACTATTAGTTGCTCCTGCAATAGGTGTTCCTACACCAGAATTGGTAGTATTAGTATACCATTGATATAACGGTAAACCTGGTGTATCATTTTCATTATCAGTTTGGAAACTGCTGTTAGTTTCATCGTAGGTGGTTGACAATGTTTCACCTACAAGATTTTCAGATGATATCACGACGTTAGTAGCTACAGGTGGTTGATTCATACAGTAAACATCATCCCAACCAGTCAATTGACTATAAATTTGTAAACATCTTAAAGATCCATCAGATAGATAAATCATCATTCCATCAGGAATCGGTGTGGTTATAGCAGCACGCTGGACCAATGTCACAGTAGGTAATTTTAAACCACCGTATACACCTGTACTTATTTCTGCATTTATATCTAGCGCAGCAGCACTATTAGGTGTGGTAGTTCCTATTCCTACTTGTCCAACTGAGAGTTGAACAGAACATAAAATGAGTATAAAATAGAAAAACTTCAAAATCAATATTTTAGCATTATAAAGCTAAATGGTTTTGAAGTTTTTAATGTTAATTCATTGTAGTTTTTCGATAAACTACCTTAAACTTTTTATTAACACAATGTTAAGAAGTCACTTCGTCTAGGTTATCATCCCAATTTTTAACATCTGGCTCACCAAATTTTCCCAGACTCTTTGCCACTACCGATGCTACTGTAGCATCTCCAGTAACATTAACTGTGGTTCGCAACATATCAAGTGGCCTATCTACCGCAAATATTAAAGCTAGTGCTACTGGTAACAATTCTGATGGAAAGTCAATAGACTCTAATACGATTACAAGCATCACCATGCCTGCTCCTGGAACAGCTGCACTTCCTATAGATGCTAATAAAGCCGTTAAAATTATAGTTAATTGTCCAGCGAGACCTATCTCAATATTAAGAGCTTGACAAACAAATACCGCTGCCACTGCTTGATATAAACTTGTCCCATCCATATTAATGGTTGCTCCTACCGGTAGTACAAAACTGGAAACATCTTTTTCAACACCCATGTGTTCTTCAACACGTTCCATGGTAACTGGTAAAGTTGCCGCACTGGAACTGGTAGAAAAAGCAAGTAATTGAGCTGGCGCCATTTTGTTAAGAAACCAAAACGGTGACTTTTTTACATAAAGGGCAAAAATCAGACAATAAACTACGATCATTAAGAACAATCCTGCTATAACAGTAAGTGCATAATATAATAAGGCCAATAAGATTTCAGGATCATCGGCACTTACAACAACATTTGCTAGTAAAGCAAATACTGCAAATGGAGCAGTGAGCATAATTAAATCAACCATTTTCAATACTACATCGTTTAAACTGTCAAAAAAGTTCTTAAGTGGTTGCGATCTCTCCTCTCCTATTAATAACATACTTATGCCTAGAAAAATGGCAAAAAATATGACCTGTAACATTAAACTGTTATTGGACATAGCGCTCACAGCATTATCTGGCACCATATCTACAAGAGCTTGTAAAGGACCTGCATCTTTTTGAGCAGCAGCAGTTGCCAGCTTTCCTTGAATATTCTCATTACCCTCGTAAGTACGACTTAATTTTTCTATTGTTTCTTCAGAAACTCCTGATCCAGGTTTTACCAGATTGACAATTCCCAATCCTATAGTTATAGCAATTACAGTAGTTCCTATATAAATAAGAATGGTGCGCAATCCCATGTTGCGAAATTTGGCGATATCCTTTAAATCGGATATACCTTTAATAAGCGATGCAAGAATTAAGGGTACAGCAATTAACTTTAATAAATTGACAAATATTTTACCAAATGGAGCTATCCAATCACCTACAAAATCTTTTCCTCCATCCCATTGAGCCATTCCTATACCGAATAGGATTCCGACTACCATTCCAATTAATATCTGCCAGTGTAAAGCTAATTTCTTCATATAAATTGTTTGTTGCTCACGAATAGTTCGGTAGGTTGGACCGCTTTCGCGAAAGCGTAATTATTATAATTTTATTGTTTTTGATCTAAGTAGATGATCTAGAATAGTTATTGCAGCCATAGATTCTACAATGGGAACTGCACGAGGAACTACACAAGGATCATGTCTACCTTTACCTTTCATAATCACTTTATTACCTTCATGATCAATAGTTTCTTGATCCTGCATAATGGTGGCAACTGGTTTAAAGGCAACTCTAAAATAAATGTCCATTCCATTTGAAATTCCACCTTGAATTCCACCACTCAAATTGGTCTGGGTTGTGCCATCTTCATTGTAAAGGTCATTATGCTCACTACCTTTCATTTTGGCCCCACAAAAACCGCTACCGTATTCAAATCCTTTAACAGCATTAATAGAAAGCATGGCCTTACCCAAATCGGCATGTAACTTATCAAATACGGGTTCTCCCAATCCTGCTGGAACATTTTGAATTACACAGGTTATCGTGCCGCCTATAGTGTCGCCAGATTTGCGTACTTGCATAATTTTTTCTTGCATAGCCTGTGCAGTAGAAGAATCTGGACAACGCACATCATTTGAGTCGATTTGTGAAAAATCTAACTCCTGATACATTTTGTTTATAAATAAATCTCCTACACTACTAGTGAAGGCATTTACCTTAATATCGCTTAGTACTTGTTTTGCAATTGCTCCAGCAACTACTCTACAAGCTGTTTCACGAGCGCTACTGCGACCACCACCGCGATAATCTCTTACACCATATTTATCCTGATAAACTTTGTCGGCATGACTAGGTCTATAGGAGTCTTTGATATGCGAATAATCTTTTGACTTTTGATTTTCATTTACAATTTGAAAGCCTATTGGTGTTCCTGTAGTTTTACCTTCAAAAATACCTGAGTAAAATTGAACTGTGTCACTTTCTTTACGTTGAGTAACTATTTTACTTTGACCAGGTTTACGCCTGTCTAATTCGTATTGAATCGCTTCTAGATTGATTTCAACTCCCGAAGGACATCCGTCAATAACACCACCGATAGCCACACCGTGTGATTCTCCATAGGTGGTGAGTTTAAATATGGTACCTATTGTATTTCCTGCCATGTAAGCAAATATAATGAGTCTGTAATATTAGATTTGGATTGAAAAGCACTTTATTTGCTTATATACTATTTAAATATGTAGATTAGCCCGTATGAAAAACAAATCAATAATAAGTTTGGCTGTTGTAGCTTTTTTTGTAATTGCCTGTGGATCAATAAAAAATACAACCACTAAAGAAGAAAAAAAAGAATCTAACCAAGTAGAGGAAGTAAAAGATTTAAGATCTTTATTTTCTGAAGGTGATTCTCAAAAGGCCTTAAATATTTTAAATGAAACCGTTTCAAAAAGTAAGGATTCTAATAAAGTGGAAGAAGCTCTATACTTAAAAGGATTTTATTTTCATGCTAACGATGACCTTACCGCTGCAATTGATGTCTACAACCAACTAGACGAATATGACGCTGACAACTCTTACCTAACTAAAACATCCAGTTTACGAAAACTCATGGATATTAAAGAAAGTATGAGTCAGGTAACTGAAAAGAAGGACTCTTTAGAAACTTTCCTCATGATAAAATCATTTCCTACATTGAAGGAATGTGGTACTTCTAATACTGATAATTTATTGCGTGATTGTTTTAAATCTACAGTAAACGGTATTGTCGTTAACAATTACGATACTAGTATCGGTGAAACATTTACCCTAAGTAATTTCAACAGAATTTACGTTAATTATGAAATAAACGATCAAGGACAGGTTTCCAGTATTAAATCGATAACAAGAAACACTTATAATCCTTATTTAACTCTTGAAGCAGAAAGAATGGTGGCCCTACTAAATATCATAAAGCCAGCAATGAATCAGGATGACGAACCCATGAAAATAAAAGTATCTTTACCAATAACTTACAGAACACAATAACATGTCAAAACTTAACTATCTACTAGCCACAGCCTTATTATTCATTATTGCATCATGTTCCAGCGATGATGAATCTCCTAGAACCGATTTTGATTATTTCCCTAGCTCTTTGAATAGCTCTTGGAATTATGATGTTACTACTGATGGAGTAGTTTCTCAAGATGTATTAACTATTTCAAATGAAACGGGTTCCAGCTTTTCATTACAAAGTAATCCAGATCCTGCTAATGGTTTAATGAGTACTATTTTGACTAGTGGTACATTAACCAAAGAATCAGGTAGGTTATTAGGATCTGGAAATTTGAATTTAGGTTTTCAAGGATTGAACGATTTTGATATTTCTATTAACAATGCGCCTCTTTATGATCAAAATGCAGGAGCAAATCAAGAGCTTTTCTCCACAACCGGTATGACAACTCAACCTGTTCAAGGTTATGATTTAAATATCGTTTATACAGCAAGAACAGTCCAGCAAAGTGATGTGACTAGTCTTCAAGTAAATGGTTCTAACTATAGCGATGTATTACACAGTCAATTAATAGTAAATGCTACCATAACTAGCGATGTTCAAGTAGCAGGATTTACCACTACCGTACCAGTAATGAACGCACAAGATGTTATTGTAATTGATAACTACTGGGTTGAAAATGTTGGTCTAATCAAATCGGATGTAGTATTTACATACCAGCTTGAAGATTTTAGTAGTTTAGGTGTCAATCTACCTATTCCTAGTACGGATCGTATAGAATCAAATCAAGAACTTACAGCCTATAATATCAATTAAGAATACTGTAGTTTCAATACTTTTAGAGCCTCACGATATCCGATTTCAAAAATAGCATCGGCTTGTGAGGCTTGAAATAAATGGTAACTCTCTAATTCTTGCGGTGCTATCACCCATTTGCAGTATTTAAACTTTTTTAAAGACCTATCGTGCATTTTTAAATTTACGGCGCGATTAATCACATCAATAGTTCTTTTGAAATCGTTTTTATTCATTTCCTTTAAGGGACATACATATACTCCATACATCTCATCTACCCTATTCTCAAGTGGTTTACAAGGAAAATTATCAATAATTCCTCCATCTGTGTATAGGTCATTGTCAATTTCAACTGGTGTAAAAACACCTGGAACTGCCGCACTAGCTAGAACAGAAGAAATTAAATCACCGTCACTGAATACTTTCTTTTGTCCTGTGATCAAGCTTGTAGCTGTTACAAACAACTTACGCTCTAGCTTTTCAAAAGAATTATCGGGAAAATACTTAATTAGGTAATTTCTGAACACATCGCTATTGACAAAGCCAGCTTTACTACGCGCAAATGTTGAAAACGTAAATAGTTTTATTTCCTTGAACATACTTAATATATCCTCTGGTTCATAACCTGCACAATACATTGCACCTACAATAGCACCAGCACTTGAACCTGAAACCTCATCTGGAAACAGCTCAAATTCCTTCATTGCTTGTAATGCTCCTGCGTGTGCGACACCTCTATGACCACCGCCAGATAGTACTAGACCTTTTTTCATTATTATTTGTTGGTTTGTATATAAAGGATTTCTTCAGTAGCTAGATCCTTAAAGTTCATTAAAAATCTTTAAAAGCATCTTCTTCATATGAAGGTTGAGAATAAGATGGATTGTTTTCAGATTTAAAATTAAAAGTGTTATTGCCTATACCTTTAGGATTTGGGCCCCAATTGTTGTGACCAGGTTGAGAGTCTTCCGCTAGGTATATAATCAAAATAATAGAACCAACAAAAGGTATTAAACTTAAAAAATAGTTCCATCCACTTCTGCCTGTGTCATGTAATCTTCTTACAGTTACAGCTAGCGAAGGAATAAAAACGGTCAACATATATAATGACCACAAAATGAGAATTAAAATGAGCCCATCTTCACTTTGATTGACTGCAAAAGGTATTAATAGTAAATACAAACCAAATACTACGAGTACATTGAACAATACCAAAAACCAATATTCCGATCTTCTAGATCTACCTGTAAAAACAGCATATTTGTTGAAAACATCTTTTAAAGAATCTTTGATACCATAAGCATCAGATTCCTTTTTAAAGGGTTCACGATTACGCCTGGATCTGTATTCTGGTTGTGATGGTATTGTTTCCATTTGTCTTGATTAGTTCAACAAATGTACATCATAGAAACGTTTTACTATAAAAATATAGTGGTTAGCTAGTTCATAAGATCTCTCAATTGATTAGGCAGCTCAAGAAAACTGCTCATACCATTTTTACTCATTTGATCCTTGCATCTTTGCCAGTCCTGTTTCTCAATGATTTGAACGGGCTGTTCTTCTTTAATTTCAGACTCTAGAGAGACTTTTAAGTATAATGGGTAATGATCACTTCCTACATAAGGTCTGGTTTCCATAGCGACAAACCTAAAGTCATTGCTTACTAGAATATGGTCCAGTGGCCATCTTAATGGAAAATATTCTGCATGATATGAATTATAAAAACCACGTCCCTTTTTAGGATCTAATAATTTACCAATCCGTTGTGTAAGCTGTGTAGCATCTGACCAAATAACATCATTAAAATCTCCCATAATCACAACTGGCAATTCACTTTCATGAGCCTTTAAAGCCACGAGCATGAGTTCCTTGTCCCTATCAGAAGACATAGGATTGTGTTGTGGCATGGGCGGTGTTGGGTGCACTGCATATAGTTGGATGATTTCCCCTTGTGAAGTTGTAGCCTTAGTCTCAATTGAAGGTATCTCTTTATCCACTAAAAAATTAATCTTTGTATCTGATAAGGGTAATTTACTATAAAGTAACATTCCATAGGTATTATCTTGTGGTTGTTCCACCACAAAAGGATACTTATTCTGTAATTTAGTTCTAAAACTATTAGCCCACTTTTGATCAGTTTCAAGTGCAAGCACTATATCTGGATTTACATCTTTAATATCCTTAATTACTATAGATTGATCCTTATTTTTCTGTAGTACATTAACAACGTAAAGCGATATATCATCTTGTTTATTGGATACTTTCTGAGTTTCTAATAATTCTGTAGGATATAAAAATGTATATGGAATTATTTTGGTCAATTGAAAACCAAAACAAGCTAATAAAATCAAGATATAGGTATAGTCGTTTATGAATTTCGGCTTAAAAACAAAAAAGTATAGAACTATGGCAATGAAGGTAAAACTGGTAAGGAGTAAATGAGGAAAATCAAAAATTCTTATCCACCAAAAATCTGCCGCTACTAAGGGCATTAATGATAAAAGAGCTGCAACAATACCGAGTACTTGAAATAATTTTCTCCAATTCATGTTTTGAAGTTACCGAAGCTTACAGAAATTGGTGGTAATACTTTGTTAATTAGATAATTATTTGAATTTCTTTACACTTTATTAAAGAAAAAATGAATCTAATTGATACGTGTTGTTTGGTTTTAGTTACGCTTTCGCGAAAGCGTAATACCTAAAGAGTGTACTAGTTTGCTTACAGTAATAAAAAACTAACTAAGCTTGTTTTTCAGGTTTCTCACCTAGAGCATATTTAAATCCTAATCCGATTACCTGACGTACTTGAAAACCTTTAATGGTGTTATCGTCGTAAATCGTTTGAAAGGCAAAATTACCGCTTATATAATCGTTAACCTTCAGAAAAAGATTGAAAGTAAAATCAATATCCACATTCTCAGGTTCGTCCAAGTAGTCACTGTATAAGCTTAGAACATTTTCCATATGAATATTTTTTGCTACCTCGAGCTTTGAATAGCCACGAAGAGAAGCACCTACTTCCCATCTCGCGGTCTTATTGGCTTCAACTCCAAAAAAAGGATCATAGCTTTCAACCGCAGCAGGATCATTCAAGTCAACATCTGTAAATCTGGATGATACGGTTATCAATCTTGTTGTAGCCGGTGCTACATTAAGATTAAGGGTTTTGGACTTTTTCCACAAAATACCTAGACCTAGTTGAAAATACGATGGCGAAAAACCACCAGAAATTTCTGTTCTATCTTGAATGGTACTCACGCTGCCATCTGGATTGACCTCTTCTTTATTTGAAAATTCATACCCTGAGATAAGTTGTGTTCTAAAATTGAAAATTGTACTATAATTCCAAAAACTCTTATTTATTTGATTACCCACGATACTTGTAACCTCAAATCTATCGGTTGTCTTGCGTAAAAAACGTTGGTCCTTAACCTGTGAAAGTCCAAATTCTAACAGCGCCCTCGTATCCCAGGACAGTTTATCTTTTTTATACTGTATATCATATGTAAGACTTACATCACCTGAAATATTAGTTACTCCACCACCTTGCCATTCATCATTAAAGGCACTTTGATTAAATATAAAACTCGCTCTACCCCATGATGCCCAATTGGTAGGTTTTGTGACTTCTGTGGAGTCCATTGGCACTTGTTTTTGAGCAAACGATAAATAGGAACTTATAAATACTAAAAATAATAAGGAAACTTTCAATGTAATTCTGGCTTATTTTCAAATATATTAAACCTGTATTTAAGCAAAAAACTACATCAAAATATTAAGTTTTCTTTAAGTTTTAGTAGGTTTCTCAAAAGCAATATTTTACGACTACCTAATCTGGTTAATCCCTAAAAACAAAAAATGCGCCTTTTTAACTGGCGCATTTTTATTAGATACAGGTTTGTAACCACTTACATATTCCTTCTATACTGCCCACCTACTTCAAATAGAGCTTCTGTAATCTGCCCAAGCGAACAAACTTTAGCAGCTTCCATTAAATGTTCAAATATGTTTTCATTCTTAACAGCGGCTTCTTGTATGGCAGATAGCTGTTCTTGTTGCGCTTTCGCGAAAGCGGTATGCAAATTATCCTTTGTAGCAATTTGAGCTTGTTTCTCCTCTTCTGTCGCGCGGATTACCTCTGCTGGCAACACCGTAGGACTACCTTTACTGCTCAAGAAAGTATTTACACCAATTATTGGAAATTCACCAGTATGCTTTAACATTTCATAGTGCATACTTTCTTCCTGAATTTTGCTACGCTGGTACATGGTTTCCATAGCGCCTAGAACTCCGCCACGCTCTGTGATGCGATCAAATTCTGTCAAAACGGCTTGCTCTACTAGATCGGTCAATTCTTCAATGATAAATGAACCTTGAATAGGGTTCTCGTTTTTAGCAAGACCTAGCTCTTTATTAATAATTAACTGGATTGCCATCGCACGACGTACACTTTCTTCTGTAGGTGTTGTTATCGCCTCGTCATAAGCATTTGTGTGCAACGAATTGCAGTTATCGTAAATCGCATAAAGTGCTTGTAAAGTGGTTCTTATATCGTTAAAGTCAATCTCTTGTGCATGTAACGAACGACCACTAGTTTGGATGTGGTATTTCAACATCTGTGCACGAGCATTTGCTCCGTATTTGTGTTTTAACGCCTTAGACCAAATCTTCCTTGCTACACGACCTATCACGGAATACTCTGGATCAATCCCATTACTAAAGAAGAAACTTAGGTTAGGACCAAATTTATTAATGTCCATACCACGGCTTAAGTAGTATTCAACATAGGTAAAGCCATTAGCTAGTGTAAATGCTAGCTGTGTAATTGGGTTGGCACCAGCCTCGGCAATGTGATAACCAGAAATAGAAACACTATAGAAATTACGAACTGCTTTTTCGATGAAATATTCTTGAACATCACCCATTAATCTAAGGGCAAACTCGGTAGAGAAAATACAAGTATTTTGAGCTTGATCTTCTTTTAGAATATCTGCTTGTACAGTACCACGTACTTGGTTAAGTGTTTCAACTTTTATTTTATTATAAACCTCTGGTTCTAATATCTGATCACCAGTAACTCCTAGAAGCATCAAACCTAATCCATCGTTACCTTCTGGTAAATCACCATGGTACTGTGGCCTTTCTAGATCTAGATCATCATAAAGCTCTTTTAATTTAGCCTCTACTCTATCTTCTAGACCATTTTCTTTGATGTACTTCTCACAATTTTGATCTATCGCAGCATTCATAAAAAAGCCTAATAACATAGGTGCTGGACCATTAATAGTCATAGAAACCGAAGTTGCTGCGTGAGATAAATCGAATCCGGAATACAGTTTTTTAGCATCATCTAGACAGCATATGCTTACTCCTGCATTACCAATTTTACCGTAAATATCTGGTCTGTGGCCTGGGTCATTACCATAAAGCGTTACACTATCAAAAGCTGTACTCAATCGCTTGGCTGGCATGCCTAAACTCACATAGTGGAAACGACGGTTTGTACGTTCTGGTCCACCTTCACCAGCAAACATACGTGTAGGGTCTTCTCCTGTTCTTTTAAATGGATACAATCCTGCGGTATATGGAAACTCGCCAGGTACGTTTTCTTGTAAACACCATTGTAAAATATCACCCCAAGCGCTGTATTTAGGTAACGCAACTTTTGGAATTTGTTGGTGTGACAAACTTTCTGTGTGCGTATCAATTTTTATTACCTTATCACGTACCTGAAATTCATAAACAGGTTGTTTATATCGATTAACTTTTTCACTCCAACCTGTAATAATTTCCCAATTGTATGGATCCAGGTCTTTAAGAGTCTTATTGAATTGGGCGTTTAATAAATCAATGAATTCTTTATCTGAAGAATTAGCTTGATTTAAAATCTCATCTTCGTTTAACCCTTTTTCGGCTAATAAAGAATCAGTTTGATTCTCATTCTTTATATCGAGAACTGTAATAATAGTTTTGAAAACACCAAATAGCTTTTGAGCAGTTTCAGATTGAGCTTTGGCCGTTGCGTCGTACGAGCGATTATTTTCTGCGATTTCACTTAAATAACGTGTACGTGCTGGTGGAATTACAAATATCTTCTCGCTTTGTGATTTGTTTAATTCACTTTGTGGTTTTAAATCAACACCTGTTTTATTAGTGACTTCTAACATTAAAGCCTCATATAAGGCATTCATACCAGGATCATTGAATTGACTAGCAATAGTACCAAATACTGGTAGCGTTTCAGGATCTGTTTCCCATAAATTGTGATTGCGCTGGTACTGTTTTTTGACATCTCTTAAAGCATCTAAAGCACCTCGCTTGTCAAATTTGTTTATGGCAACGACATCGGCAAAGTCTAACATATCGATTTTCTCCAGCTGTGTAGCCGCACCAAATTCTGGAGTCATCACGTATAAAGACACGTCGCTGTGTTCTAATATTTCTGTATCACTTTGCCCGATTCCACTAGTTTCTAGAATGATTAAATCATAATTAGAAGCTTTAAGAACATCTACTGCTTCTTGCACGTGTTTTGATAGTGCAAGATTAGACTGTCGCGTTGCTAGTGAACGCATGTAAACACGATCGTTGTTGATTGCATTCATGCGTATGCGATCACCCAACAGCGCTCCACCAGTTTTACGCTTTGATGGGTCAACTGATATTATACCTATATTTTTCTCTGGAAAATCGATTAAAAATCTACGAATTAACTCGTCTACTAATGAGGATTTACCAGCTCCACCTGTTCCTGTTATACCTAAAACAGGTGCTTGACTATCAGTTTTATCTGCTTCTGCAAAGTGTTTTTCAAAATCCTCATGCCTATTTTCTGCTAGCGATATCAATCTCGCAATAGTAGGCACGTCGTTTTGCAATAATTCTCCGTTTAATTTCGCTTTCGCGAAAGCGGGAACTGGAACGTCGCATCGTTTTACTAGATCATTGATCATTCCTTGTAGTCCCATTTCACGACCATCGTCTGGACTGTAAATGCGCTCAATTCCATAATCCATCAATTCCTGAATCTCGCTAGGCAAGATTACTCCACCGCCACCACCAAATATTTTAATATGACCAGCTCCTTTTTCCTTGAGTAGATCATACATGTATTTGAAGTATTCATTGTGACCACCTTGATAGGATGTCATTGCGATGGCATTTGCATCCTCTTGAATTGCTGTGTTTACCACTTCTTCAACACTGCGATCATGACCTAAATGAATTACCTCACAACCGGTTGATTGAATAATACGGCGCATTATATTAATAGCGGCATCATGGCCATCAAATAGACTAGCAGCTGTTACAATTCTTACTTTATTTTTTGGGGTATATGGTGTTTGATCTTGCATGACGCTATTTCTCAATTTTTGTAGTGCAAAATTACGAAATCGTTAGCGTAAAACGTATGAGTTTTTGAATTTGATTTTAACCAAAGCTCAAGGCCTGACTTTGATTTAAAAAGAAAAACTCCCGTATTAAATTCGGGAGTTTTCTTTATTTATTGGATATCAGCTCTTTTCACATAATCCCCATTAAAAATAAATTCTTCTTGAGGTTTTCGAGAGCGTTTTCCATGCTCCATTTCTTCTAAATCATCAGGTAGCTTACTAGGATCACCACCGTAATGTCCTATGGCAATTGCAGTTGTAAAATGATACTGTTCTGGGAATTGGAATTCAGATTTTGCTTTTTCGTGATCAAATCCTGCCATCTGGTGAACAGCTATTCCCATTGATTGAGCTTGAATAGCCATAGTTGCTACATATTGTCCAAGATCATAAAGGGCATGAAAGTTATTTTTACCATCTGGATTTTTAGTATCCATTACTGCTAAAGCGAGAGCTGGAGCGTCTTGAGCCCATTGCTGGTTAAAATCGTCCAAGCAATCAAAAATTCTGTCGTAAGCCTCGCTTCCTTTGATTCCATAAACAATATTCCAAGGTTGCCAATTGTTACAGCTAGCAGCCCAACGACCAGCTTCAAACAAACTATATAAATCTGTTGCAGTTACTGGAGCATCGGAAAAAACTCGTGGACTCCAGCGATTTTCTATTATTTCGGTAATTGGATGGTCGGTAGGTGTTTCCTTAAGTAATGGTGCTTTATCTTGCATTTTTTATTTTAAAAATACAACCAGCACCTTATAATCACTAGGCTATTAAGATTGTTTAACTGCAAACGATTGAAAAATTAACGCTTTTTATAATTTGTTGTGTATGACTATAGTTGCATCCTCAACGCGTTGCATTTGCTGCATGTCGTTTTCATCAAGCATTATATCAAAAGTATCTTCCACATCCAAAACAATATCAACAAGGTGAGCGCTATTGATTCCTAGATCTTGCATGAGATGGCTTTCCGGTTTAATAGAACTTTCTGTCACATCCTGTGGCAAGTAAACCTTTACAATTTCTAATAATTTTTGATGTATTTCTTGAGTTGTCATTGATAATTTTTAAGGTTTAAAGGTAGATAAAATTGCACATGCATTTACGTCTCCAAACCCAAAACTTGCTTTGGCCAACGAATGAATTTTAGTTTTAATAGGTTTTAATGGAACTTTTTCTTTATCAACTACAGAAACAATTTCCGGATGTAATTGAGAAATATTGATATTAGGATATACCACTTGATGATGAAGTTGTAATGTAGAACCTACAAGCTCTATACTGCCAGATGCTGCTAGGCAATGACCTATTGTGGATTTGAAAGAATTTATGAATGGAAAATCCTTGCCTGACCTATTTAAAGCTGCAGACCAATTTTTCACCTCAAAGCCATCTTTACTAGTAGCTGTAATGTGACCATTAATAACATCGATTTGAGAAGAGTCTATTTTTGATTCGATTAAAGCTGTTTTAATACAAGCTTGTACTGCAAGACCATTGGGAGCAGTCATTGAGCCGCCATTAGTTTGTCCACCGCTATTTAAATGTCCTCCTTTTACCTCTGCATAGATGGTTGCCTTTCTGGATAAGGCGCTTTCTAATGTTTCTAATACTAAACAGCCTGCTCCACTACCAGGAACAAAACCGCAGGCATCATGTGAAAATGGTCTACTAGCCATCTCAGGCTTGTCATTGTATTTAGTAGGTAAAATACGCATAGCATCAAAGCCGCCCCAAATGTAGGGTCCAGAATCACTACAACTACCGACTAACATGCCACGAGCCTTACCTGACTTTATTCGATCGTATCCCATCAAAAGAGCTTCGGTACCGGTAGAACAAGCGCTGCTGTTTGTGGTCACCCAATTACCTAAACCTAATTCACCACTTATCCAAGCGCTTACACCACTACTCATAGTTTGGATAACACTAGTGCTACCTAAACGCCTTACGTTGTTGTCATCTATGTGGTGTATTGCCTCTCTAAACTTATCTCCACCACTTTGTCCTGTGCCAAAAACAACTCCTATGTCTTCACGATAGGACTTGTTTTTAAAACCGATACCAGAATTCTCAAAGGCTTGTTTAGCACTAATTACACCATACATTAAACCAGTTGCAAGCAGTCCTCTTTGTTGTAGCGCTGTGAAATGTTGGTCAATAATTTCTTGGGTGAGTTGCGGTTTCCCAGCTACTTGACACTTAAATTGTAATTGTTCTAATTTCTTTTGATGTTTTAAGCCTGATGTACCAGTAAGTAAAGCTTTATGAAAGTCATGTATGGTAATAGCATTAGGTGCTACTACACCTAGTCCAGTAATTACTACTCTTCTATCTTTACTCATTAATGTTATTTATTTAAATGTACTACATAAAACAGACATGTTTGTGATATTTATGTAATAGAATTCATATTAATTGAAGATATCTTGTAAACCGTTCTCCCTTAGTTTTGCTTTATGAAAAAAGCTGTAGCACTCGTAATATATCTCTTAATAACTAGTTCCTTTGCGCAGAATGATATGATCATTGAGCGAATCGAATTTGAAGGCTTGAAAAAAACTAAGGAAAGCTTTCTAAGATATTTAATTAAAACCAAGAAAGGTAATGTTGTTAATTTTAAAACACTTAATTCTGATTTAGAGCGTCTTAATCGTTTAGCTGGAATAGCAAAAGCTACCTATCAATTAACTAATAATGAAAATAGAACTACAATAGCATTTTCAATAGTTGAAAACTTCACTATAATTCCTGGAGTTCGAGTATCCCAGGCTAGTGATGATAGTTTTTCTTATAGATTATCCTTATTTGAATTTAATTTACTGGGCCGCAATCAAATCATCGGTGGTTTCTATGCCAAAAACGTTTTTAACAGTTATGGATTGTACTGGGAAGCACCCTACGCTATTTCCAATAAATGGGGAATTGGTGTAAACTATATAAGTAATATTACAAGAGAACCCGTTTATCAAAATAATGAAGAACAAATATATAAATTCAATAATCCTAACGCTAGCCTATATGTGCTCTATGAACATAATTTCCACAACAATTTTCAATTAGGAGTAAAGTATAGCGACGAGCGTTATGAAAGAATTGAAGACCTTACTATCCTTAATTTACCAGAACACATTGAAGAGAAGAGATATAGCATATTAAGTGAATATGAGAATAATCACATCAATATAGATTATCAATATATTGAGGGATCAAGGAATCAAATTAACCTAGAATATAAAACAGGGATGATTGATGAGTTGAGCAATACTCTTCTAGTAAGATGGGATTCTGAAAGATTTTATCGCATTGCAAAAAAAGGAAATTTGGCTAATAGAATCAGGCTAGCCTATTCTAGTTTTAATGGTAGTGAATTTGCACCTTTCACCATAGATAATCAACTTAACCTACGAGGTTCGGGAAATACAGTTGATCGTCATACCGGTGCCATTACTGTAAATACTGAATACCGTCATACCTTGTTTGAAAAAGGTTGGTTTGTTTTACAAAGCAATACGTTTGTAGATGCAAGTGCAGTGAGAAAACCACTTGCAACTATAGAAAATGCTTTTAGCGCTGATGGATTAAACGTTTATTCAGGAATAGGATTTAGATTTATACATAAACGTATTTTCAACGCGGTGATACGAATTGACTACGGTGTAAGAATTGCAGGAGATTATAATAGCTCGGGAATCACCTTCGGTATAGGACAATATTTTTAAAAGTGGTCAGTAATCATACCACTCAATGTTCCACGAGCAATAATTTCTTTATTCTCATTCCTCATATTTACTTGAACCTTTAGTTTATTAAATCTATAATAAACTAATGTAGAAGAGACTATTACAACTTCATCGGGTAGTACTATTTTTTCGAATATCACATGATTTTCTGTCATCACTATACTAGCATGCTCTAATGATGGATTAAGGTAAATTCCAAAACAAACTAACCCGATTTGAGCCATACATTCTGTCAAGATTACGCCAGGAGTTACTGGATTATTCTTAAAATGATGTTTGTAGAATGATTCGCTTTCGCGAAAGCGGTACCATCCAACTACTCCATTTTCATGAATTTCATTGATGCCATCTACAAAACAGAAATCCTTACCGTAGGGTAACCTTTTAAGTATATCGCCTTCCTTCATAATTATCGTAAATGCTCGCCACCATCGACTTTTATAACATCTCCATTAATCCAAAAACTTGCAGGATCACACATAAGCTCTACTACTCTCGCGATATCTTGTGGTTGAGTTAATCTATTAAATGGATTGCGTTTTTTAGTTTTCTCAATAATTTGATCAACGCCGGGAATTCGAGACAAGCTTTGAGTTAAGGTTACTCCAGCTTGAATACAAATACTTGTAATTTGATAAGGCGCAAGTTCAACGGCCAGACTGCGAGTGATAGATTCCAATGTAGTCTTGGCGGCACTTACCGCAGCATATCCTGGAAGCACGCGACTACCTCCTTCGCTTGTAAAACTGATAATTCTTGCTGGTTTATCAAATAAGTCCTTTTTCAATAATTGCATTGACCAAGTATATAACGATAAACCCATAGAACTAACTGTTTGCTCAAAATCTTGACTAGTTAAAGAGTCTTGTTCTTTACTAATGGGTTTTAAGTTCCCTTTTGCAATACTATGCAAGAGAATATGTAATTTAATGTTTTTAGTTACCAAGGCCTGTGAAATCTCATCCACCACTATGGATCGCGTTGCATCTTTATTAAATGCAATAAGCTCTATTCCATAGGATTTTAATTGTTCAAAATCGCTGTTCACTTTCTCCATCATCATTCTGCTAGCTCTATAGACGATTATTAAATTCATATCTTGTTGAGCTAATTCTAAAGCACTAGCATAGCCTAATCCTGAACTACCTCCTAATATAAGAGCCCATTTATTATAATATTTTTTTACCATTCTAGTAATACTCTTTGTGCAGTAAAACCAGGACCAAAGCTAAGCATAAGACCCAATTCACCAGCAGTTATTTCCTTATTCATGAATCGCTCTAACACAAATAACACAGTAGCACTACTCATGTTACCGTACTGTCGTAAGACTTCTTTGGTATCATCAATATTTTTGCCCAATGGTTCAAATAAATCTTGAACCGTTTGTACTATCTTTTTACCACCCGGATGAAACACCAAATGAGACAAATCATCAATTGTTTTATCATAGCCTTTTAAAAAAGGGTGAATAATCGATTCAAAATGTGAAGCAATTGTTTCAGGAACTGTTTTATCCAGCACCATTTGAAGACCTGTGTTAACTAATTCAAATCCCATCATGTGAGTAGCATCAGGAAAATGATACATGCCATTACCTATTACTTTTGGACCTTTATCATTTTTATGGGAAGACATGAGAACACAAGCACATCCATCTCCAAATATGGCTGCACTCACAATATTTGCCATACTATAATCTTGCAGTTGAAAAGTAGCTGTAGGCGCTTCAACAGCAAGTATGCAAGCACGCTTATTTGGGTTTGCCTTTAAAAATTCAGTAGCATAGATCATTGCCGAAACACCAGCCACGCATCCCATTTCTGTGACAGGTAATCGCACAATATTTTGTTTCATATCGAGCTCATTTATTAAATAAGCATCAATAGAAGGGATCATAATTCCAGTACAACTTACTGTAATAATATAATCTAGATCCTGTGCCTGCCAATTTGCCTTTTCTAATGCATTTGTGATCGTTTTCTTAGCAAGAGGAACTACCTCTCTTTTGTATATATCATTACGTTCTTGAAAACTACTTGCGGTAAAGACCTCTGTAGGTTCCATAATGGAATAGCGCTTGTCTACTCCAGCACCTTCAAAAATTTTAATAGCCTTACGTTTTAATCTAGAATCTTGCTCAGACAACCAGGTGTCAACAAAGGGTAAAATATCTTTAGTTTCTTTGTAGTACTGCGGTGTAGATGTACTTACGGCATTTATTGTTACGTTCATTCAAGAGAGATTAGCCATACATATCTAAAGGACCATTTCCAATTTAATCTATAAGAGGTAAATTTTGCTTCTTGTGCGTATTTCCTGAAATCAGATTTTTTAAAACCTGAAGCTATACTGATTAAACCATCATGTCTGGAGATATAGTTCTTGATAAAAATAGGGCTTAAATATTTAAAAAAAACAAAAGCTAGATAATGTCTATGTAAATCGTTGATAATAATATGTTGAGTTCCCAATTCCTTTGCTTTTTTTAAAAACTCTATAATTTGGGTATCTGTGAAATGATGAAAAGTTAAGGTACTTATGAGTATATCACACTTAATGTCTTGAGCGGTTAAATCAAGGATATCGCTTTCGCGAAAGCGTACTCTATCATAACCTTTACTTAAATTGCGTGCATTATCAATGCTTTGTGCACTTAAATCTATACCTAAAAATTCAATCTCGCTATTATCAAGATGATCGTGTAGATAGCGCAACATACTTCCATTACTACAACCTAAATCAACAATATTGAGATTTTTATTTGTTGATTTATTAATGATGTTTTTAATAGCTTTAAGTGTAAACCTATAACCACCTAGTAAATTATTTACTTTATTAATATCCTCTACCGCTGCCTTTAATGTATCAGGATTGATATCGGTCGCATCCATAAGTTCTGGAAGATCATTACGTAGATCGCGGTTATAACGAATATGTGACAGATTGGCCATGGGTATGTTTTATGATGGTTGGTAGGACCTTTGGAACATGTTTGATAATCTTAAAAGCAAATTTATTAATACTAGGTTGCAGTAGTAATGATTGTAATTTTTTACCAGCGTATAATCTCGAGCCAAACGTTCCTTCCCATTCTCTTGTGTAACCTTGCAACATCTCCTCTTGAGAAAGTTGTTTTTCTAATCTACGTTTTAAAAATTTAGAAGCTATAAAGGCACTATGAATAGCCATTGCCATTCCATTGCCGCATAGCGGATGTATTAAACCAGCTGCATCACCTACAGCAAGACAATCATTAACAACAGCAGACTTTTTTTGAAAACTGATTTGAGAAATTGAAAGTGGATTTTCCCATAATGGAGATGCCTTCTCAAAAAATGATTCTAAGTAACTGTTTTTTGACAGCACCTTTCGTTCAAAATCTTGAACATTTTTATATTCAGAGAACTCCTTATTATTTGCCAAATAACACAGATTAACCGTATCATTCTCTACCATGGAAATGCCAGCATATCCTCCATCAAAATGATGTAATCCTACTTCATTTTTATCCATTTCATAATTATAATGTCGTTTAATTGCCAGCCATGGTGTCTTGAACTTGATAAATTCACGATCTAGACTTTTGTCTAAGATTGATCTTTTTCCTGTTGCTATAAGAACTTGGTTTGCAGTGAATTCATCTTGTTTGGTAATAACCTTAAATCCTGTCGAGTCTTTTATGACATTAACTACTTTATCCTTATTGTGACAACCTTTGACAATTACCTTATCATACAGTGCCTTGTCTAGGCAAAATCTAGATACACCAACGGCTCCCAATGGCAAACTAGTTTTTTGAGAAAAGTTAGAATTTAGTGTAAGGTGAAGTTTAGAAATAGAAACATCGGTAAGAGACTGAATATTTATTCCTAATTGATCAAATAATGGAAGTACTTCATTGCTTAAATACTCACCACATAATTTATGTCTAGGATAAGTATCTGGATCGATTAATAGCACATCATAATCTTTACCTAATAATATGGCAGCGGTAAGACCAGCCAATCCACCACCGGCAATGATTATGTCATAAGAAGATTTCACCTAGTAAAAGTAGGTGCTTTGGATATATTAAAAGAAAAAATAAACTTAATAATTTAGGACAACTACTTTAATTTCTTACGTTTTTGAATAAATTTTAAAACGAAGTACAAAACAAGCAGTGAAGCAAAAATACCAAACATTAATTGGCTTATCATGCCAAGGCTACCGTCTGTAGGACCAAAAAATGCCAGTAGACCAAAAAGAATAGTAAGGATTAATAAGGATGGCCGAAACATGTCAGCCTCTTCCATAAATTTCATTTTCATTTCCCCATAATTTGTTAGCTAGTTACTTACAATATTAGGGATAATATTATTCTCAAGCTAATATTCCAGAAGATTTTTTATAACTTCATCTAACTTGTAATTAGCTAGATACTGATTTTCTAACCCTTTTTCAAATGGTATTGGAGTATTTAAACTTCCTACAACTTTCACAGGAGCATCCAGATACTCAAAACAAACATCGGCGATGTGTGCTGCTATGTCTTTCATAACACTTCCTACGGCACTATCTTCTCCTAAAACAATTACTTTTCCTGTGCGTTTCACCGAATTTTCAACAGCATTATAATCGATAGGTGCAAGACTGCGTAAATCTATGATGTCTATATCAACATCCAATTCTTTTTTAGCGTCAAGAGCCCAATGCACACCTAATCCATAGGTAATAATACTTATGTCCTGTCCTTGTGATAAATGCGCAGCTTTTCCAATAGGAAGGTTATAGTAACCATCTGGAACGTCCTGATAAACTGATCTATAAAGCGCCTTATGTTCAAAAAACATCACTGGATTGGGATCTTCTATAGCACTTATTAGTAATCCTTTGGCATCTATTGGGAAGGCTGGATACACGATTTTTAAACCTGGTGTTGTGAAGAACCAACTTTCGTTAGTTTGCGAGTGAAAAGGTCCTGCTCCTACTCCAGCTCCACAGGGCATGCGTACCACAACATCGGCATTTTGCTGCCATCTGTAATGAGATTTTGCTAGATAATTAACTATCGGATTAAAACCACTACTCACAAAATCGGCAAATTGCATTTCTACAACTGCCTTCATGCCAGCAATGCTCAATCCCATTCCTGCCTCTACTATTGCACTTTCACAAATAGGCGTGTTACGCACTCTACCAGAACCAAATTCTTCTAGAAAACCTTCTGTAATTTTGAAAACTCCACCGTAATCTGCGATATCTTGTCCCATGATTACTAGGTCTTCATATCTTTTCATGCCTTCAAACAGACCATCTTTAATGGCATCAACTAGTCTGATATTTTGTGTTGATTTTTCAGGTTCTATCTCTTTGTATACATGTGGTTTATAGACGTCATCAATTTCTCGTAACGTGGATGGTGTTGGGTACGCTTTCGCGAAAGCGGTGTCTAAACCTTCATTTATATCAGTTTTAATTTGTTGCTTTATAACCTCTATTTGATCAGTTTTAATTATACCTTGATTTAATAAGAATTCTTCAAAACGAGTAACAGGATCTTGTTGTTCCCAATAAGCCATTAAGTCCTCTGGAACATATTTTGTACCACTAGCCTCTTCATGCCCACGACGTCTAAATGTTTTGAATTCTAATAAAATAGGTCTAGGATTTTCTCTAATATCATCAAGAATACGACTTACGGTAGTGTATACTTCTATAATGTTATTTCCATCGATAATGTGGGATTCTATACCGTAACCTAGACCACGATCTGCTATATGTTCACAAGCGTATTGTTCTTGAGTAGGTGTGCTTAAACCATACCCGTTATTTTCTACACAAAATAAAACAGGTAATTGCCAAACGCTTGCAACATTGAGTGCCTCATGAAAATCGCCTTCACTTGTTCCTCCTTCACCAGTAAATACAGCGGTGGCTTTTGAAGTATTTTTAAGTTTCTGTGCTAGTGCAATACCATCGGCAACTCCTAATTGAGGTCCTAAATGAGATATCATTCCTACTATGTGGTATTCTTGTGTGCCGAAGTGAAAGCTGCGATCTCTTCCTTTTGTAAAACCTTCTACCTTACCTTGCCATTGAGCAAATAATTTCCAAAGCGGTATGTTCCTATTTGTAAAAACACCTAAATTACGATGCATAGGTAAAATATACTCATCCTGCTGCATAGCAAGTGTAATACCACATGAAATAGCTTCTTGCCCAATTCCTGAAAACCACTTTGAAATTTTACCTTGTCTGAGCAAAATAAGCATCTTCTCCTCAATCATTCGAGGTAACAACATGCTTTTATATAATTCAATTTGCTTGTAATCAGGTAATTCGTTTTTAAATAAATCGGTTAAAGTCTTTGGGCTGCTTAAAACTCCGTTCATGAGAGAAAGGTTACAATATTTCTTAAATCAAATGTAACGAAATCGATTTCAAAAAGCTTTTGTTTATAGAATAAAATAGGTGTGTTATTTTTGACCTCGATTTATGAAGAAACATCTTCTTTTATATGTAGTAGTTGTACTGTTTATTTTTCCAAAAATTTACGGTCAACAATCTGATTACAGTTTAAATTTAAATGAGCCTTTAGAATTTAAACATGAGTCCTTATTGTTACCTACCTTTTTAATTGCCTCTGGTGCTTTTGGTATAAGAAAGGGTCCTATTAGAGATTTAAGTGTTGAAATAAGAGAGTCTCTTAAACCAGATGGTTCAAAAGTAACAGTGGACGATTACCTGCCTGCCGTAGGAATAGCTAGTGCTTATGGTTTGGAATTTGCAGGATACAAAGGTCGTTACGATTGGAAAAACAAAACAGGTGTTCTTTTAGTGTCTGGATTATTCATGTATTCTAGCGTAAGGATAACTAAAAATAATATAAGCGCTCGCAGACCTAGTGGTAGATCAGTAAGTACATTTCCTTCTGGCCATACGGCGCTCACTTTTATGGGTGCAGAGTTTTTACATCAAGAATACGGTCACCGCAGCATATGGTTTAGTATAGGTGGTTATTCAATAGCCACTCTCACTGGTTTTTTGAGAATTTATAATGACAAACACTGGTTCAATGATGTTCTTGCTGGTGCTGGAATAGGAATTCTTTCAACAAAATTAGGATATTGGTTATATCCTATGATAAAGAATATTATATTTAAGGATAAAAATAAAGTTGAATACTCTAGCCAGTCAAAGAAAAGCTATACTATTCAATTTGCTCCGATTGTAAAAAATAATGAGTTACAATTGGGAGCATATATACAATTTTAATAATTTAAGACATGACAAATATTCCTAGTGTAGATCTAGCTGATTTTTTAAGTGATGATCCCGTAAGAAAAAAGAAGTTTATCACAGAAATAGGAAATGCTTATGAGGAAATAGGTTTTGTTTCCTTAAAAAATCATTTTTTAGATGATGAACTTACAGAGAAGTTATATAATGAGGTGGAGAAGTTTTTTAAACTTCCTACCGATGTAAAAAAAGGATATGAACGTGAGGACTTAGGTGGTCAACGCGGTTATGTTTCTTTTGGAAAAGAACATGCTAAAGGAAAGAAAGAAGGAGATTTAAAAGAGTTCTGGCACTTTGGACAAGAACCTGCTGCCGATGCCAATTTAACGGAAGAATATCCTGACAACGTTCAGGTCAAAGAACTTCCTCATTTTAATGAAGTTGGAATGCAGGCGTACAGAATGCTAGAAAAAACCGGTATCTATGTATTACGTGCACTTGCCTTGTATATTGGTAAACAAGAAAACTACTTTGACCACTGGGCTAGTAATGGGAATTCGATTTTAAGACCTATACATTATCCACCAATTACCGAAGAGCCAGATAACGCAGTGCGTGCTGGCGCACACGGCGATATTAATTTAATAACCTTACTTATGGGTGCTAGTGCACCAGGTTTGCAAGTAAAACATAAAGACGGTCGTTGGATAGATGCAATCGCAGGTGAGGATGAACTTGTTATCAATGTAGGCGATATGTTGGAAAGACATACTAACAATAAGTTGCGATCTACTATACATAGAGTAGTAAATCCTCCAAGAGAGTTATGGCATACTAGCCGCTATAGCATACCATTCTTTATGCATCCTAGAAGTGAAATGCCTTTAGATTGTCTTGAAGAATGTATCGATGATAATAATCCAAAACAGTATGATGATATTACTGCTGGTGAATTTCTACATCAAAGATTAGTTGAAATCGGATTGATCAAAAAATAATTACAAAAAAATAGCCGCTTTAAAAGCGGCTATTTTTTTGTAAGTATAAACTTGGTTACAACTTTTTAGCGTTTTTAACCTTCTGTTTAGTAATAGCTAATTCAAGTACTTGACTCATATCAGACACATAATGGAACGTCAATCCCTTTAAGTACTCTTCCTTTATTTCTTCAATATCCCTGCGGTTTTGCTCGCAAAGTAAGATCTCTTTAATCTTAGCACGTTTAGCTGCTAGAATTTTCTCTTTAATTCCACCGACAGGTAGCACTTTTCCTCTCAAAGTAATTTCACCTGTCATCGCAATGCTTTTCTTCACTTTGCGCTGCGTAAATAAAGACACTAGAGAGGTTAACATCGTAATACCAGCACTAGGACCATCTTTTGGTGTTGCACCTTCTGGTACGTGAATGTGAACATTATACTTCTCAAATACCTCTGGATTAATTCCTAATTGATCGGCATTTGATTTAATATATTCCATGGCAATAGTGGCGCTTTCTTTCATAACCTTTCCTAGATTACCTGTGATCGATAGTTGTCCTTTACCCTTACTTAATATGGATTCAATGAATAAAATATCACCACCTACTCTTGTCCATGCTAGTCCAGTCACTACACCAGCAACATCATTATTTTCATACTTATCTCGTAGAAGTTTTGGAGAACCCAAAACCTCTATGATAGTATCGTTTGAAACCTTGATGTCGTAATCGTCTTCCATGGCAATACTTTTTGCAGCATAGCGTACCATTTTTGCAATTTGCTTATCAAGAGTACGTACACCACTTTCTCGAGTATAGCCTTCAACGATTTTTTCAATCTGTGGTTTACCTAATTTTAAATGCTCCTTATTAAGTCCGTGCTCTTTAAGTTGTTTAGGAAGTAAGTGTTGTTTTCCTATTTCTACTTTTTCTTCAATGGTATAACCAGTAACATTGATTATCTCCATCCTATCACGTAAAGCTGGTTGAATAGTATTTAAACTATTACAAGTAGCTATAAACATAACCTTACTCAGGTCATAACCCATTTCCAGGAAGTTATCGTAGAACTCACTGTTTTGTTCTGGATCTAATACCTCGAGCATAGCACTTGATGGATCACCATTATGACTGCTACTTAACTTATCAATTTCATCAAGAACAAAAACTGGGTTTGAGGTTTTGGCCTTTTTGATACTTTGAATAATTCTACCAGGCATGGCACCAATATAGGTTTTTCTATGACCTCTAATTTCCGCTTCATCACGCAAACCACCCAGAGACATTCTTACGTATTCACGGCCTAAAGCTTCTGCAATAGATTTACCTAGTGAAGTTTTACCAACACCTGGAGGACCGTATAAACACAAAATTGGAGATTTCATGTCATTACGCAATTTAAGTACTGCTAGATATTCTATAATACGTTTTTTAACGTCATCTAGACCATAATGATCGCGATCTAAAATTTTCATCGCTCTCTTTAGGTCAAAATTATCTTTACTAAATTCATTCCATGGTAACTCAAGGAAAAGGTCTAGATAGTTGCGTTGAATAGAGTATTCTGCAACTTGAGGATTCATACGTTGCATTTTGGCCAACTCCTTATCAAAGTGCTCTTTTACCTTATCATCCCATTTCTTCTTCTTAGCACGCTGGCGCATATCATCAATTTCTTGATGTGAGCTCACTCCACCACCCAATTCTTCTTGAATGGTCTTCATTTGTTGATGAAGAAAATATTCTCGCTGTTGTTTATTTATATCACTTTGAACCTTAGATTGAATGTCGTTTTTAAGCTCCAGTTTTTGAAGCTCAATATTCATATATCTTAAAGTTTCAAGAGCTCGTTCCTTAAGATCATCCATCTCTAGCAACTGCTGCTTCTCTCCTACCTTAAGATTCATATTAGAAGACACAAAATTCACTAAAAACGAATCAGACTCGATATTTTTAATAGCAAAAGTCGCCTCTGATGGAATATTAGGACTTCCCTTAATTATCTCTAGTGAAGATTCTTTAATCTTGTCAATAATTGCTTCAAATTCCTTATCTCCTTTTTCTGGTCTAGTATCACCTGTAGGTCTGGTACTAGCTTCCATATAAGGCTCGGTTTTAACGAGAGTATCTATCTCAAAGCGTTTTTTACCTTGAATAATGACCGTTGTATTACCATCAGGCATTTTGAACACCTTAAGTATACGGGCTACAACACCTGTTTTGTGTAAATCTTCAAAAGTAGGATCTTCAATTTCCTCGTCTTTTTGAGCTACAACACCTATAGGATTGTTGTTACGATTTGCGTCTTGTAATAACTGAATAGATTTGTCACGACCAGCGGTAATTGGAATTACAACCCCAGGAAATAATACCATATTACGCAACGGTAAAATTGGTAGTACTTCTGGAATAGATTCTCTATCCATCTCCTCTTCATCTTCCTGACTCAATAACGGGATAAATTCCGCATCTTGATCAAATTCTTGCAATGACAAGTTGTCTATATTGAATTTTTTAGGTTTAAACATAATAACATTTAGGTAGACAACCTGTCATAGGGCTGCCTGTACGTTTAATTTAAATATTTTTTTCTCCGTTTTCGCAAAAGCGCAATCCCAAACCACAACTAACTGTAAAACAACTATATTGACCTTAACTATCAAGTATAACCTTACATCGAAAGAAGGGAAAAGGGTCCTTTTTCTGATATAATTTTCAAATTTCTTGCCACTTACTGTAACACACTTAAAAAAGTAGCATCTTTATAACGTAACACTGACCAAGTGACTTTAACAGAAACAGAAATATCCATTTATGACTTGTGCGAGCAAGGTGATCGTAGAGCACAAATGAAGTTGTACGACCAGTATGCAAACGGTATGTATCATGTTGCATTGCGCATTGTACAGCAAACTGATCTAGCGCAAGATATTATGCAAGAAAGTATGATATCAGCTTTTAGAAAAATGAATCAATGGAATAGAGAAAGTACCTATGGTAGCTGGTTAAAAAGGATTGTAATTAACAACAGTTTGTCTCACCTGCGCAAAGCAGGAAAAATGCCTACTGTAGATTATGAAGAAGTATCATATGAAATGGAACAACAACCAGATGATACAGGGATTGATATGGAACAAGCCGGAATGACCGCTAGGAAAGTACTGGAAATAATGAGTGAACTAAAAGAAAATTATAGACAAGTACTTACTCTAAACTTGATTGAAGGAATGGATAATGAAGAGATATGTGAGATTCTAGGTCTTTCAAATGGACAATGTAGAACGATGATATCTCGTGCAAAACAAAGTTTAAGAAACAAAATTGAGGAATATGAAGGATGATATGAAGAGCTGGTTTCAACAGCAAGATTTTGACACCACACCATTGCCTAATGGTCATAGAGAAGCTTTTCTTGAAAAACTAGAAGAGTTATGTGATGAGGAAACAAAGGTAATTCCATTACCTATAGATAAGGATGGTGATAGGGATAACACTTTTTCATTATCAAAAATTCTAAAATGGAGTGCTGCTGCAACTCTAGCAGTTTTACTAGGAATAGCAGGTTTAAAAATGACGCCCACCGATACAACTGTTACAGAAGTGTCGCCAGAGATTGCGCAAACTCAAACGTTTTTCTCTAGTACGATTAAAAATGAACTAGAACAACTTAATACGTTACGTACTGCAGAAAATGCGGTAATTATTGAAGAGGCGCTAGCTGCTATTGAAAAGCTAGAACTACAGTATGAAGAAATCAAGCAGGATTATCGAATAAATAAGGATAGTAAAGTTGTCATCGCAGCGATGATAGAAAACTTTCAAAATAGAATACAAGTACTTGAAATAGCTCGTGAGCAAATTAAACAACTCGAAGAACTCAAACTAGAAAAAGAAAATGAAAACATTATTTAATATAGTATTCTTACTTATGGTACCAGTAGTAGCTTTAGCTGGTCCTGATAAAGGTAAGTACACCAAGACAAAAACCCTTAATAAGTCATTCCCGGTTAACAAAACCTGTATGCTCCAGGTAGAGAACAGTTTTGGAAACGTTTCAATGACAACATGGGATAAAGCGCAAATAGACATCAAAGTCGTAGTTGAAGTAAGTGGCGACGACGAAGATGATGTTGTAGAGAAATTAAGAGAGATCAATGTAGATTTTGATACAAGTAGCTCTAGAGTAATCGCAAGGACCGATGCCGATTTTAGTAATCGAAATCAAAGTTCGAGCATTTGGAATGCCTTGTTTAGTAGTAATAGTAACAGAGTGACAAATATGAAAATTGATTATATCATAAAATTACCCAAAACCGCAGATATTGACATCGCAAATGACTACGGCAACGTTGAAATTGATGACTTGTTTGGACATGCAAAAATTCAATGTGATTTTGGGAGAATTGATATAGGAAACCTTCATCACGAGGACAACTTACTCAAATTTGATTATTCTAAAAACTGTCACTTTGATTATATCAAGTCAGCTACTATAAGAGCAGATTTCAGCGGATTTGAACTAGAAAAGGCGGACAAAATTGAATTTAGTGGTGATTACACTACAGGAAAGTTTGGTGAGGTGGATCAATTGAATTTTCGTAATGACTTTACAACTGTTCAAATAGAATCTGTAAGAACGGTCACAGGTCGCGGTGATTATTCTACCGTAAAAATTGATAATGTGTCAGAGTATGTCAATTTGAATACAGAATTTGGAAGTGCAAGAATTAGAGAATTAGGGAGAAATTTTAAAGAAGCAATCCTAAGAGCAGAATATACCAAAGTGGATGTAGGTGTAAATAAAGATGCATCATTCACCTTTGATATCGATACCGAGTTTGCTGGGATCAATCTGTCCAATGATATCATAACAACCAGATCTAATAAAGATATGACCGATAAATCAAAAGCAGGACATTACGGTAGCTCTAGCGCTAGCAGTACCATCAATATCAACAGTAGTTTTGGTGGAGTATCACTTAAAATCAATTAATTAAATCCAAAAATCATGAAACATATAACATTACTTTTTATAGCCCTTTTAAGCGTACAATTATCTCAGGCTCAATGGTGGGGAAAAGATAAAATTAAAGGAAACGGTGAGGTCATTTCAAAAACCTTTGAAGTAGGTGATTATGACAAGGTCAATGTAAGAAATAGCATTGATGTAACATTAGTTGCTGGAAAAGAAGGCTCCATTGAAGTAAAGGCCGAGTCTAATATCATGGAACATATAGAGATCGAGGTGAAAGGCGGTAGATTAAAAATTGGTATTGAGGATGGATATAATGTGAGTACTCGCAAGGGAATCTATGTTACAGTACCTGTTCAAGAAATTGAAGCTTTATCACTGGCAGGTAGTGGCGATATTCATTCAGAACTTGTTTTAAAATCATCTAATATGGAAATAAGTGTTGCTGGATCTGGTAATATAGAAGTTGAAACAGAATCAAGAAACCTAGAAGTAAATGTTGCTGGTAGTGGTGATATAATTTTAAAAGGCCGTACTGAAAATCTAGATGCTAGTGTAGCTGGTAGCGGTGATATTGAAGGGTTCGGTCTAAGAGCCAATAATATTGATGCTAGTATCGCAGGAAGTGGTGACATAAGTGTTTATTGTAATGGAGGTACCATTAATGCAAGTATTGCAGGTAGTGGTGATATTGTGTATGATGGAAAATCCAGTAAGGTTAAAACTTCTATCATAGGAAGTGGCGATGTAGAAAAAAGATAGCATTCCTTATAATTAAATAAAAAGCCGTCTAGTACTTTACTAGACGGCTTTTTATTTGTAACCTAAACGGTTTTACTTAATTTTTCCTGTTCGATAAAGCAGCACTACTCCAATGGTAAAAAAAGCAACTAGAAATAATATACTTTCTCTCATGCTGCCAGTGTACTGATTTACCAATGCAAAAATACCCATTCCAATCACAATTCCGATTTTCTCTGAAACATCATAGAAACTAAAAAAGGAGGCTGTATCAATGGTATTTTCAGGAATCATTTTTGAGTAGGTACTCCTCGACAAACTTTGAATTGATCCCATTACTAATCCCACAAATCCCGCGGTAACATAAAATTGTAAAGGTGTGTATACAAAATAACCGTAAATACATATACACACCCATAAAATATTAATAACCATTAAAGTTTTTATATTTCCATGCTTTCGCGAAAGCTTACTAGCCAACCACGCACCAGGAATAGCAATAAGTTGTATTAACAAAATACTTACAATTAATCCTAGTGTACCATCACGTTCACCAGTCTCCTCATTCATAGGCCACAGAACTTCTTCAGTTCCAAAATAAGTTGCGATTAACATTACAGTTTGTACAGCCATACTGTAAATAAAAAAAGCTCCTAAAAATCTTTTCAATTGTCCTAGATGATCTAATTGATTCCAGATTTTCCTGAGCTCTTTAAATCCATTAGTAAAAATGTTTTTGACTTGAGAGGTATCCTTTTTTGTTCCTAACGGAAGGTATGCATAAGTATATTGAGCAAATCCTATCCACCAAAGACCAGTGAGGACAAAGGAAAGTCGCGGTGCATCTAGACCTAGAATACCTTCTTCTGGATAAAAGCCACCTTGTATGAGCGCTAGACACAGTAATAGTAAGATCACACTACCTATATAGCCATAAGAAAAACCTTTGGCGCTTGCAGCATCTTGTTGGTCTGGGTGAGCAATATCTGGTAAATAGGAATTGTAAAATACTAGGGATCCCCAAAAACCTACCAGTGCTAGCAAGTATAGAAGTAAACTTACATATAGATAATCAAAACTAAACCATGCTAATCCACAACAACTTAAAGCTCCTAAATAACAGAAAAACTGTAAAAACCTTTTCTTTTTACCAGAATAATCGGCTATTCCTGAAAGTATAGGTGATATTATCGAAACTATTAAAAAGGCAATTGCCGTTGTTATAATAATGATATTTTCATTGGTTACTGATTTTAATAAATCAGGAACGTTGCCTTGTTCATAAGCTTTAGTACTTATATAGCTGTAGAAAATTGGAAAAATAGCGCTCGCTATAACAAGTGAGTAAACTGAGTTTGCCCAGTCATAGAATGCCCAGGCCTTTATAAGTTTTTTGTGACCCTTTGGTAAAGTTGGTTTCATAAAAAAAGGCGCTCTTTTATGAGCGCCTTAAAAGTAAAGATTCAAAATTACTTGAATGAAGTAACTCCGTATTTTTTTGCTTCTTCTTTTGCTTTAGGAGCAAGTTGATTAAGAAATTCTATTCGACTATCGTTAGATGGATGC
Source organism: Nonlabens sp. SY33080 (assembly GCF_011784885.1). Taxonomy (NCBI): domain Bacteria; kingdom Pseudomonadati; phylum Bacteroidota; class Flavobacteriia; order Flavobacteriales; family Flavobacteriaceae; genus Nonlabens; species Nonlabens sp. SY33080. The sequence goes on along the minus strand of NZ_CP050461.1, from coordinate 641,833 downwards.
GTACTTAGAAATTCTGGTGGAGCTTGTCCACCACTAACCGCTTTCATGCGTTTCCATAATTCTGGAGCTTCATATGGATCGTATCCTGCTATAGCAGATAGATAAAGACCTATTTTATCAGCTTCAGTTTCATGAGATCTTGAGAACGGTAACATTCCTCCTAATTGAGAACCTAAACCATAAGCTTGATTCAAAATTTGTTGAGTTTGTTGATTTGCTCCTGCAACTTGTGACCCAACAGCAACACCTACTGCACCAAGCGCTTGTACCTGAGCTGCACTCATACGTTGCGCACCGTGATCTGCAAGTGCATGTGCTACTTCATGTCCCATTACTACTGCAACACCGCTTTCCCCTTGACAGATTGGTAAGATACCAGTATAAAAGACAATTTTACCACCAGGCATACACCAGGCATTTACGGTTTCGTCCTTAACTAGATTATATTCCCATTTGTAGTCCTTTAAATAAGCTTCTTCTCCTAGAGCCGATAACCATCGTTGTGCAGCAATTCTAATTTTATTACCTACATCTTCAATCATCTTTGCCTCAGAAGTTCCTGTAACCACATTATTTTGATTTAAAAAATCGTCATATTGAGCAAAAGCCATTGGAAACAATTGCGAGTTTGACATAAAATTTAAAGTCTTTTTACCTGTAAAAACATTTGTTTTACAAGATAACAATAGAAAAAGACCGGCCAGTATTATTGTTCTATTCCAACTCATAGGTAGGTTTATTTTTTATTAGCAACTATTTCTTGTACTTTTTTAATATCGATACCATGATGAGATTCGTTGTGTAAAACCTCTTCTTGATAAAGTACGATTACTTGAGGACTTTGATGTACTACATTAAGTTTTTGAGCAATAGCATTACTCACTTCTCTAAACTGGAGCAGATCAAGATAATAATAACTTACATCTACATCATTTTTGACATAATTATTTTCAAAATTCTTAAGAACCATCCTTGAAATACCACAACGCGTACTATGTTTAAAAATAACTTTAGGCTTTAATCTAGAATTGCGAATTACATTATCTAATTGATCTACTGATTCAAGAGAGTCCCAAGGAATTCCAGTAATTTCATCCTTGGCAATATCTCTTTGTGATTTGAAAAATTTATCAAAAATTCCCATGTAAATAGGTTATTAAACTGCTACAAATATAGTTCTTGTTCAATAATGATCGTATTATCAATAACTTAAATCAGACAAAATGTCTTGTTAAACTCAGTAATTAATGTCTTTTTGTCAAGAATTAAACAAGGTACAACAGTTGCTAATGTAGGAATAAAAATGAATACTATGAATTTAAATAAATTAACTATAAAGTCTCAAGAAGCGATACAACAAGCTCAACAAATTGCGCAAGAGGCTCAACACCCAAGTATATTAAACGAACATTTATTTAAGGGCATTCAACTTGTAGATGAGAATGTCCTTCCTTTTATTTTTCAAAAATTAGGTGTTCAATTATCCATAATTAGTCAATTAATAGACACGCAATTAGAATCTCTATCAACGGTAACCGGAGGAAACTTACAATTTTCGAGAGATACGGCAAGTACACTAAACAATGCTATATCTATCGCTGGTAAAATGAATGATGAATATGTTTCTATTGAACATTTATTATTAGCCATATTTGAAGGTTCAGGAACGGTATCAAGGATACTGAAAGATCAAGGAATCAATGCAAAAGATTTAAAAGCTGCAATTGAGTCATTAAGAAACGGCAATCGAGTGACTTCATCCAGTGCCGAGGAGACCTATCAAAGTCTTAGTAAATATGCCAAGAATTTGAACGATCTCGCTGATAAAGGAAAATTAGATCCCGTAATAGGTCGTGATGAAGAAATAAGAAGAATTCTTCAAATACTTTCTAGAAGAACCAAAAATAATCCGATGTTAATTGGAGAACCAGGAGTAGGTAAAACTGCTATTGCAGAAGGACTTGCTCATCGTATAGTGGCTGGTGATGTGCCTGAAAATCTCAAAGAAAAACAAATATTTTCTTTAGACATGGGTGCCTTAATAGCTGGTGCAAAGTATAAAGGTGAATTTGAAGAGCGTTTAAAAGCAGTTGTGAAAGAGGTTACGCAAAGTAGCGGTGATATTGTATTGTTTATTGATGAAATACATACTCTGGTAGGTGCTGGTGGTGGCGATGGAGCAATGGATGCTGCCAATATTTTAAAACCTGCACTAGCCAGAGGAGAATTGAGAGCTATTGGAGCGACAACCCTTGATGAATATCAAAAATATTTTGAAAAGGATAAAGCTTTGGAACGTCGCTTTCAAAAAGTTACTGTTGATGAACCGGACACAGAAAGTGCTATTTCGATCTTAAGAGGTATCAAGGATAAGTATGAAGCACATCATAAAGTACAAATAAAAGATGATGCTATTATTGGTGCTGTAGAGTTATCACAACGATATATTACAAATAGGTTTCTTCCAGATAAAGCTATAGACCTGATAGATGAATCTGCAGCTAGATTAAGAATGGAAATCAATTCAAAACCAGAAGAATTGGATGTTCTCGATCGCAAAATTATGCAGTTGGAAATAGAAATTGAGGCAATCAAAAGAGAAAATGATGAAGTCAAACTTAAGTCACTGAACTCTGAATTGTCCATTTTAAAAGAATCTAGAAATGAGCTCAATGCTCAATGGGAAAATGAAAAATCTGTAATTGATGCTATACAAAATCTTAAATCAGATATTGAGAATTATAAATTGGAAGCAGAACGTGCAGAAAGAGAAGGAAACTATGGAAAAGTAGCAGAATTACGTTACGGAAAAATCAAGGAAGCGCAAGAACAATTGGTAAAACTGCAAGAACAAGCTGCGCTACAAGACAGCTCGCAAGCCCTAATTCAAGAAGAAGTAACATATGATGACATTGCAGAGGTGGTTGCTAGATGGACAGGAATACCGGTGACAAGGATGCTTCAAAGTGAAAGAGAAAAACTACTCAACCTAGAAACTGAATTAAATAAACGAGTTGTAGGACAACATGAAGCTGTCGAAGCTGTGAGTGATGCAGTGCGTCGCAGTCGAGCAGGTTTACAAGATCAACGTAAACCAGTAGGTTCTTTTCTATTTTTAGGAACAACTGGTGTAGGAAAAACTGAACTTGCTAAAGCTTTGGCCGAATTTCTATTCAATGATGAAAACGCCATGACACGAATCGATATGAGTGAATATCAAGAACGGCATAGCGTAAGCAGACTTGTGGGTGCTCCTCCTGGATATGTGGGATATGATGAAGGAGGACAGCTCACTGAAGCAGTAAGACGTAAACCTTATTCAGTAATTCTTTTAGATGAAATTGAAAAAGCTCATCCAGATACTTTTAATATACTATTGCAAGTCCTAGATGAAGGTAGACTTACTGATAATAAAGGTAGAGTAGCCGATTTTAAAAACGCCATAATCATTATGACATCAAACATGGGTGCCCACGCTATACAGGATAAATTTGAAAACGCAAATGTGATTGATGAACAATTAATCGATCAAACCAAAAATGAAGTTCTTCAAGCTCTCAAAAAACAAGTAAGACCTGAATTTATCAATAGAATTGATGATATCGTCATGTTTACACCACTTACAAAAGCTGAAATAAAAGAAATTGTAAAATTACAATTGAAGAGTGTAACTAAATTGCTTGCAAAACAAGGAATTACAGTTGACGCCACAGATCAAGCTATCAATTTATTAGCTGTTAAAGGATTTGATCCTCAATATGGTGCACGACCAGTAAAAAGAGTAATTCAAAAAGAGATCATGAATGAATTGTCTAAGAAAATACTCTCTGGAGAAATTAGTACTGAAAGTATTGTTTTAATTGATCAATTTGATGACCACTTGATTTTCCGTAATCAAGAAGATAAGATTAGTGTATAATATAAATTATCACAAATTAATTAACCCGAGTTTGTACTCGGGTTTTTTGATTTTACGCTTTCGCGAAAGCATAAATAGGAAAACTCATAGTTAACACAAACAATCAATTCTTTAAAAAACACTCTACAAAAAGAGCTTTTAATCAGAGAAAAATTCCTTTTAACGATTGTTAAACAATTGTGATAATTAATTTCTAGAAAAAACTTTGTGCTAGATATTTTCGTATGTATTTCAAAGAGAAGATATGAGATCCCTAGTTTATTTTTTCATTTTTTTAGGTTCACTTTACGCCACTTCACAAGTAAAAATTGGTGATAATCCAAATAGTATAGATCCTTTTTCGATTTTAGAATTGGAAAGTACATCCAATGTACTTGTTGTTACACGGGTGACAACTGCCGAGATGAATGCGATTACACCGCTTAACGGTGCTATAGTATACAATTCTACCGAAAATTGTTTGTATCAATATAGGTCTGGAAACTGGGAAAGTCTTTGTATTGGAGGAACTTTGACAGATAACAATGACGGTAGTTATACTTTTACAAATATCAACGGAGGTACTGTTGTTATTGATACCAGTGCAAGCTCTGATCCCTACAATAATGTTACATCAGGTTTGAGTGCATTGAACGTTCAAGATGCTATTGATGAATTGAATACGGCAACTAGAAGTATTGTATTAATTGATAACGCAGATGGTACTTACACTTTCAGTGATGCAAATGGAAATATTGTCACTATTGCAGATACGAGTATCTCTACTCTTATTGACAATGGTAATGGTACTTATACCTATACAGATGAAACTGGCACGCAAACTATAATAGACACTACTTTCTTGGAAACTGTCACTTCCCTAGGCCTTAATGCAAGTGAAACAGCCTTGGAGTATAGTGATGAAGACGGCGTAATTACTACTATTAATTTAACCAATGTTGTACAAAACTTAGAAACTTTAACCTCATTAGTTGAAAACACAGATGGTACTTTTACCTATACTGATGAAGATGGCGGCACTACCGTTATCGATGTTACCAATCTGGAAACGCTTACCTCTATCGCGCTGAATCCTGATAATACTAACATCGATTACACCGATGAGGATGGTGTTGTAACTCAGGTTGATCTTACAGCTTTAGTACAAAACCTAGAGACTTTAACCACTATCGTTGAAAACACAGACGGTACTTTTACCTATACTGATGAAGCTGGTGGTAGTACCGTTATTGATGTTACTAATCTGGAAACACTTACTTCTATAGCGTTGAATGCTGATGATACCAACATCGATTACACCGATGAGGATGGTGTGGTTACACAGCTTGATCTTACAGCTTTAGTACAAAACTTGGAGACTTTAACCACTATTGTTGAAAACACAGACGGTACGTTTACCTATACCGATGAAGATGGTGGTACTACTGTTATTGATGTTACCAATCTGGAAACTCTTACCTCTATCGCGTTAAATGCTGATGATACTAACATCGATTACACCGATGAGGATGGTGTGGTTACACAGCTTGATCTTACAGCTTTAGTACAAAACTTAGAAACTTTAACCACATTAGTTGAAAACACTGATGGTACTTTTACGTATACCGATGAAGATGGTGGTATTACCGTTATTGATGTTACAAATCTGGAAACACTTACTTCTATAGCGTTGAATGCTGATGATACCAACATCGATTACACCGATGAGGATGGTTTCGTAACTCAGCTTGATCTTACAGCTTTAGTACAAAACCTAGAAACTTTAACCACTATCGTTGAAAACACAGACGGTACTTTTACCTATACCGATGAAGATGGTGGCACTACCGTTATTGATGTTACTAATCTGGAAACGCTTACCTCTATTGCGTTAAATGCTGATGATACTAACATCGATTACACCGATGAGGATGGTGTCGTAACTCAGCTTGATCTTACAGCTTTAGTACAAAACCTAGAAACTTTAACCACTATCGTTGAAAACACAGACGGTACGTTTACCTATACCGATGAAGATGGTGGTACTACTGTTATTGATGTTACCAATCTGGAAACTCTTACCTCTATTGCGTTAAATGCTGATGATACTAACATCGATTACACCGATGAGGATGGTGTGGTAACTCAGCTTGATCTTACGGCTTTAGTACAGAACTTAGAGACTTTAACTACTATCGTTGAAAACACAGACGGTACGTTTACCTATACTGATGAAGATGGCGGCACTACCGTTATTGATGTAACGAATCTGGAAACACTTACCTCTATAGCGTTAAATGCTGATGATACCAATATCGATTACACCGATGAAGATGGTGTGGTTACACAGCTTGATCTTACAGCTTTAGTACAAAACCTAGAAACTTTAACCACTATCGTTGAAAACACAGACGGTACTTTTACCTATACTGATGAAGATGGTGGTACTACCGTTATTGATGTTACCAATCTAGAAACGCTTACCTCTATTGCGTTAAATGCTGATAATACTAACATCGATTACACCGATGAGGATGGTGTGGTTACTCAACTTGATCTTACAGCTTTAGTACAAAACTTAGAAACTTTAACCACTATCGTTGAAAACACTGATGGTACTTTTACCTATACCGATGAAGATGGTGGTACTACTGTTATTGATGTTACCAATCTAGAAACACTTACCTCTATCGCGTTGAATGCTGATGATACTAACATCGATTACACCGATGAGGATGGTGTAGTTACTCAGCTTGATCTTACGGCTTTAGTACAAAACCTAGAGACTTTAACCACTATTGTTGAAAACACTGACGGTACTTTTACCTATACTGATGAAGATGGTGGCACTACCGTTATTGATGTTACTAATCTGGAAACACTGACTTCTATCGCGCTGAATGCTGATAATACTAACGTCGATTACACCGATGAGGATGGTGTGGTTACTCAACTTGATCTTACAGCTTTAGTACAGAACTTAGAGACTTTAACCACTATCGTTGAAAACACTGATGGTACTTTTACCTATACCGATGAAGATGGTGGTACTACTGTTATTGATGTTACCAATCTAGAAACACTTACCTCTATCGCGTTGAATGCTGATAATACTAACATCGATTACACCGATGAGGATGGTTTCGTAACTCAGCTTGATCTTACAGCTTTAGTACAGAACTTAGAGACTTTAACCACTATCGTTGAAAACACTGATGGTACTTTTACCTATACCGATGAAGATGGTGGTACTACTGTTATTGATGTTACCAATCTAGAAACACTGACTTCTATCGCGTTGAATGCTGATAATACTAACATCGATTACACCGATGAAGATGGTGTGGTTACTCAGCTTGATCTTACAGCTTTAGTACAAAACCTAGAGACTTTAACCACTTTAGTTGAAAACACTGATGGTACCTTTACCTATACTGATGAAGATGGTGGTACTACTGTTATTGATGTTACTAATCTGGAAACACTGACTTCTATCGCGCTGAATCCTGATGATACTAACATCGACTACACCGATGAAGATGGTGTGGTTACTCAGCTTGATCTTACAGCTTTAGTACAAAACCTAGAGACTTTAACCACTATCGTTGAAAACACTGATGGCACTTTTACCTATACCGATGAAGATGGTGGTACTACCGTTATTGATGTAACGAATCTGGAAACACTTACCTCTATCGCGTTAAATGCTGATGATACTAACATCGATTACACCGATGAGGATGGTGTGGTTACTCAGCTTGATCTTACAGCTTTAGTACAAAACCTAGAAACTTTAACCACTTTAGTTGAAAACACAGACGGTACTTTTACCTATACTGATGAAGATGGTGTAGATACTATTATCGATATCTCTAACCTAGAAACGCTTACCCTACTTGCTCAAGCTGCTGGTAATACAGATGCTGAAGTAACCGCTGGTGATGCTAATACCATTGCTACGTATACCGATGAGGATGGTTCGGCATTTACTATCAATGAAACTGTTACTGCATTAGTAGAAAACACTAACGGAACAGTAACCTACACCGATGAAGCTGGTAACGACACCATCATTGATGTTACTAACTTAGAAACGCTTACAGAGATTGCTGAAAACACAGACGGTACTTTTACCTATACTGATGAAGATGGTGTAGATACTATTATCGATATCTCTAACCTAGAAACGCTTACCCTACTTGCTCAAGCTGCTGGTAATACAGATGCTGAAGTAACCGCTGGTGATGCTAATACCATTGCTACGTATACCGATGAGGATGGTTCGGCATTTACTATCAATGAAACTGTTACTGCATTAGTGGAAAACACTAACGGAACAGTAACCTACACCGATGAAGCTGGTAATGACACCATCATTGATGTTACTAACTTAGAAACGCTTACAGAGATTGCTGAAAACACAGACGGTACTTTTACCTATACCGATGAAGAAGGTGTAGATACTATTATCGATATCTCTAACCTAGAAACGCTTACCCTACTTGCTCAAGCTGCTGGTAATACAGATGCTGAAGTAACCGCTGGTGATGCTAATACCATTGCTACGTATACCGATGAGGATGGTTCGGCATTTACTATCAATGAAACTGTTACTGCATTAGTAGAAAACACTAACGGAACAGTAACCTACACCAATGAAGCTGGTAACGACACCATCATTGATGTTACTAACTTAGAAACGCTTACAGAGATTGCTGAAAACACAGACGGTACTTTTACCTATACTGATGAAGATGGTGTAGATACTATTATCGATATCTCTAACCTAGAAACGCTTACCCTACTTGCTCAAGCTGCTGGTAATACAGATGCTGAAGTAACCGCTGGTGATGCTAATACCATTGCTACGTATACCGATGAGGATGGTTCGGCATTTACTATCAATGAAACTGTTACTGCATTAGTGGAAAACACTAACGGACAGTAACCTACACCGATGAAGCTGGTAATGACACCATCATTGATGTTACTAACTTAGAAACGCTTACAGAGATTGCTGAAAACACAGACGGTACTTTTACCTATACCGATGAAGATGGTGTAGATACTATTATCGATATCTCTAACCTAGAAACGCTTACCCTACTTGCTCAAGCTGCTGGTAATACAGATGCTGAAGTAACCGCTGGTGATGCTAATACCATTGCTACGTATACCGATGAGGATGGTTCGGCATTTACTATCAATGAAACTGTTACTGCATTAGTAGAAAACACTAACGGAACAGTAACCTACACCGATGAAGCTGGTAATGACACCATCATTGATGTTACTAACTTAGAAACGCTTACAGAGATTGCTGAAAACACAGACGGTACTTTTACCTATACTGATGAAGATGGTGTAGATACTATTATCGATATCTCTAACCTAGAAACGCTTACCCTACTTGCTCAAGCTGCTGGTAATACAGATGCTGAAGTAACCGCTGGTGATGCTAATACCATTGCTACGTATACCGATGAGGATGGTTCGGCATTTACTATCAATGAAACTGTTACTGCATTAGTAGAAAACACTAACGGACAGTAACCTACACCGATGAAGCTGGTAATGACACCATCATTGATGTTACTAACTTAGAAACGCTTACAGAGATTGCTGAAAACACAGACGGTACTTTTACCTATACCGATGAAGATGGTGTAGATACTATTATCGATATCTCTAACCTAGAAACGCTTACCCTACTTGCTCAAGCTGCTGGTAATACAGATGCTGAAGTAACCGCTGGTGATGCTAATACCATTGCTACGTATACCGATGAGGATGGTTCGGCATTTACTATCAATGAAACTGTTACTGCATTAGTGGAAAACACTAACGGAACAGTAACCTACACCGATGAAGCTGGTAATGACACCATCATTGATGTTACTAACTTAGAAACGCTTACAGAGATTGCTGAAAACACAGACGGTACTTTTACCTATACCGATGAAGATGGTGTAGATACTATTATCGATATCTCTAACCTAGAAACGCTTACCCTACTTGCTCAAGCTGCTGGTAATACAGATGCTGAAGTAACCGCTGGTGATGCTAATACCATTGCTACGTATACCGATGAGGATGGTTCGGCATTTACTATCAATGAAACTGTTACTGCATTAGTGGAAAACACTAACGGAACAGTAACCTACACCGATGAAGCTGGTAATGACACCATCATTGATGTTACTAACTTAGAAACGCTTACAGAGATTGCTGAAAACACAGACGGTACTTTTACCTATACCGATGAAGAAGGTGTAGATACTATTATCGATATCTCTAACCTAGAAACGCTTACCCTACTTGCTCAAGCTGCTGGTAATACAGATGCTGAAGTAACCGCTGGTGATGCTAATACCATTGCTACGTATACCGATGAGGATGGTTCGGCATTTACTATCAATGAAACTGTTACTGCATTAGTAGAAAACACTAACGGAACAGTAACCTACACCAATGAAGCTGGTAACGACACCATCATTGATGTTACTAACTTAGAAACGCTTACAGAGATTGCTGAAAACACAGACGGTACTTTTACCTATACTGATGAAGATGGTGTAGATACTATTATCGATATCTCTAACCTAGAAACGCTTACCCTACTTGCTCAAGCTGCTGGTAATACAGATGCTGAAGTAACCGCTGGTGATGCTAATACCATTGCTACGTATACCGATGAGGATGGTTCGGCATTTACTATCAATGAAACTGTTACTGCATTAGTGGAAAACACTAACGGGACAGTAACCTACACCAATGAAGCTGGTAACGACACCATCATTGATGTTACTAACTTAGAAACGCTTACAGAGATTGCTGAAAACACAGACGGTACTTTTACCTATACCGATGAAGATGGTGTAGATACTATTATCGATATCTCTAACCTAGAAACGCTTACCCTACTTGCTCAAGCTGCTGGTAATACAGATGCTGAAGTAACCGCTGGTGATGCTAATACCATTGCTACGTATACCGATGAGGATGGTTCGGCATTTACTATCAATGAAACTGTTACTGCATTAGTAGAAAACACTAACGGAACAGTAACCTACACCGATGAAGCTGGTAATGACACCATCATTGATGTTACTAACTTAGAAACGCTTACAGAGATTGCTGAAAACACAGACGGTACTTTTACCTATACTGATGAAGATGGTGTAGATACTATTATCGATATCTCTAACCTAGAAACGCTTACCCTACTTGCTCAAGCTGCTGGTAATACAGATGCTGAAGTAACCGCTGGTGATGCTAATACCATTGCTACGTATACCGATGAGGATGGTTCGGCATTTACTATCAATGAAACTGTTACTGCATTAGTGGAAAACACTAACGGAACAGTAACCTACACCGATGAAGCTGGTAATGACACCATCATTGATGTTACTAACTTAGAAACGCTTACAGAGATTGCTGAAAACACAGACGGTACTTTTACCTATACCGATGAAGAAGGTGTAGATACTATTATCGATATCTCTAACCTAGAAACGCTTACCCTACTTGCTCAAGCTGCTGGTAATACAGATGCTGAAGTAACCGCTGGTGATGCTAATACCATTGCTACGTATACCGATGAGGATGGTTCGGCATTTACTATCAATGAAACTGTTACTGCATTAGTGGAAAACACTAACGGGACAGTAACCTACACCGATGAAGCTGGTAATGACACCATCATTGATGTTACTAACTTAGAAACGCTTACAGAGATTGCTGAAAACACAGACGGTACTTTTACCTATACCGATGAAGATGGTGTAGATACTATTATCGATATCTCTAACCTAGAAACGCTTACCCTACTTGCTCAAGCTGCTGGTAATACAGATGCTGAAGTAACCGCTGGTGATGCTAATACCATTGCTACGTATACCGATGAGGATGGTTCGGCATTTACTATCAATGAAACTGTTACTGCATTAGTGGAAAACACTAACGGGACAGTAACCTACACCGATGAAGCTGGTAATGACACCATCATTGATGTTACTAACTTAGAAACGCTTACAGAGATTGCTGAAAACACAGACGGTACTTTTACCTATACCGATGAAGATGGTGTAGATACTATTATCGATATCTCTAACCTAGAAACGCTTACCCTACTTGCTCAAGCTGCTGGTAATACAGATGCTGAAGTAACCGCTGGTGATGCTAATACCATTGCTACGTATACCGATGAGGATGGTTCGGCATTTACTATCAATGAAACTGTTACTGCATTAGTAGAAAACACTAACGGGACAGTAACCTACACCGATGAAGCTGGTAATGACACCATCATTGATGTTACTAACTTAGAAACGCTTACAGAGATTGCTGAAAACACAGACGGTACTTTTACCTATACCGATGAAGATGGTGTAGATACTATTATCGATATCTCTAACCTAGAAACGCTTACCCTACTTGCTCAAGCTGCTGGTAATACAGATGCTGAAGTAACCGCTGGTGATGCTAATACCATTGCTACGTATACCGATGAGGATGGTTCGGCATTTACTATCAATGAAACTGTTACTGCATTAGTGGAAAACACTAACGGAACAGTAACCTACACCGATGAAGCTGGTAATGACACCATCATTGATGTTACTAACTTAGAAACGCTTACAGAGATTGCTGAAAACACAGACGGTACTTTTACCTATACCGATGAAGATGGTGTAGATACTATTATCGATATCTCTAACCTAGAAACGCTTACCCTACTTGCTCAAGCTGCTGGTAATACAGATGCTGAAGTAACCGCTGGTGATGCTAATACCATTGCTACGTATACCGATGAGGATGGTTCGGCATTTACTATCAATGAAACTGTTACTGCATTAGTGGAAAACACTAACGGGACAGTAACCTACACCGATGAAGCTGGTAATGACACCATCATTGATGTTACTAACTTAGAAACGCTTACAGAGATTGCTGAAAACACAGACGGTACTTTTACCTATACCGATGAAGATGGTGTAGATACTATTATCGATATCTCTAACCTAGAAACGCTTACCCTACTTGCTCAAGCTGCTGGTAATACAGATGCTGAAGTAACCGCTGGTGATGCTAATACCATTGCTACGTATACCGATGAGGATGGTTCGGCATTTACTATCAATGAAACTGTTACTGCATTAGTGGAAAACACTAACGGGACAGTAACCTACACCGATGAAGCTGGTAATGACACCATCATTGATGTTACTAACTTAGAAACGCTTACAGAGATTGCTGAAAACACAGACGGTACTTTTACCTATACCGATGAAGATGGTGTAGATACTATTATCGATATCTCTAACCTAGAAACGCTTACCCTACTTGCTCAAGCTGCTGGTAATACAGATGCTGAAGTAACCGCTGGTGATGCTAATACCATTGCTACGTATACCGATGAGGATGGTTCGGCATTTACTATCAATGAAACTGTAACAACTTTTTCACAAAATGACACACCAACTTCTAGTGATCCAAATGCTACTGGAGAAATAACTTACACCAACGAGGCTGGTACAACAACCACTGCACAAGTCGTAAGTGCCGATGCCAATAATAGTATTCAAGTTGGATCAGATGGTGGAGCTTATTTTGTTGGTCCTACTATTGCTGCAGCTGGTAACGTGGCAGGAGATGGTTCTACCATCGCAAGCTTTGGAACTTCGAGCATTACTAGACTTAATACTGGAGACTATCGTATCAATTTTACAACTCCTATAACAACGGGATATGTAATACAATTAACCATATTAGATTGTAATGGAAACTGTCCACCAGCTGGCGGTTCAAACTACGATGATCCTGGAATTTCGTACTACGGAAATGATGCTAACGGATTCAACGTGAATATAGGAGATAGCGATAATGGTGCTAGTCCTAAGGTTGACATTGATCTTGATTTCATGTTCACCATTATTAAACTACCTTAATTAATTTTAAATGAAAAACTTCTTTTTTATCATAGTGCTTTTAATGTTGTTATTCTCATTTATTCAGCCTGCAATAAACCCAGACTCCTTAATGAGGATATCAAACTTAACAACCGCAGAAATCAACTCAATAGTAGGTGTTCAAGAAGGTAGTATTGTATATGATACAGACCGTAATAGAATGCTAGAATATACAAATACTGGTTGGAGTGAAATGCTTGTTGATTCTAATGTCTATTTAGGTAGCTTCACTATTAAATCGTCTGGATCAATTACAATATCAGATGTTCCATTTCAACCTTCACAAGTAAGCTTTGTTGCTCATGCAAATATTGAATCGGATAATATAGCTGCAGATAACGGTGTGGGAAATAATGCTCGTGGAATTTCAAATTCTTATGGAACTTCAAACGGTTTTGCTAGAAATAACGGAGGAAGCATTGTTCAACAAAGTATTTACGTAGGCGGACATGGAAATTCAATCAATGACATCTCTAGATATTCAAGTAGCTCAAACTGTGTTGGCATAAGATACGGTGATCAAAATGGTTCTAATTTGGGTATAATTGAAGCGTCTTTAACCAATTTTACAACAAATGGTTTTACCGTAAATGCTACTTATACTAACGGTGATATAACGATAAATAATACTAATCCAGTACTTAATGTTCAACCAGCAGATGTTAACAATGAAGCCATAGTGGTTTTATTTACAGCCTACAAATAACTTGCTCATGAAATTATTCCTAAGTAGTTTAATCTTTACCGTGTGGTTCGCTTTCTCACAAGCTCAAATAGATCCCAACTCTATAATGGGTATACCTACTTTGACCACAACCGAGATTAATAGCATTTCTAATCCTAATGAGGGATCTATTGTTTACAATACCACAGATCAATCTTTGTACCTGAGAAATGCTACTACATGGAAAAAACTAACGGTAGATGAAAGCAAGACTGTAATATTAAATCGTAATGGAGGCTCCTTACCTACTGCAATAAACACGTTTTATGATTTGCCCTTGACCAATAGTCACGTTACCACGATAAATAACGATTATTATACAATATCTGGAACTTCTGAAATTACAATACTTCAACAAGGAAATTATCTTATCTCTGGAGAATTATCAACTACCAATATGCCGGCAGGTGATAATAAATATATCCTAGCAGTTTTCATCAATGGATCAAGAAGAGGTTATTTATCTAGAGGATTTGCAAGTATTCCTAGTAGAGACTTCTGGGGCACCACAGGAACAATTATGTTTAGTCTAAATGCAAATGACGTCGTCAACATTCAATACGTACTTAATGTAAATGGAGCTACACTAAACGCCAATTTTTCAAACATTGGTATTACAAAAATTTAGATTATGAAAAATTATCTATTATTTACTTTGTTATTAGTTTACGCTTTCGCGAAAGCGCAAACTGCCTTACATAATTATGGTAATTTAAAAATACATCCAACAGGACAGATAGGTTTTCATACAGATGTCATTAATGACGGAATATCGAATGACAATGATGGACTAGCCGGATTTTACAATGATAATCGCATGCTTACTTTCTCGGGTACCAACCAAATGAACTTTGAGAATGTAGAGTTAGAAGTAGATGATGACTTAAGTTTATTAACTTCCATAGGAATTACAGGAGAATTAGACTTTATTTCTGGTAGATTTATTACACCTAGAATTAATCCCATTATCAGACTCAAATTTTTAAATAACAACTTTTATTTTAATTCAAATGACAATAAACATGTTGATGGATTTAATGAATTTTCTGGTTCAATAGATTTCACTTTTCCAATTGGAGATGAATTTGAACTTAAACCACTAGGAATTTCCAATTATACAGATAAACAATTTGTAGCAGCTTATTTTAAGGAGGACCCTAACACTCCTACCACATTTGTGAGTGGCTTTAACACATCTGCCTTTGAGCCTAGCTTAGATATTGTCTCCACAACCGAGTTTTGGTATCTTGATAGTACTGGTACTGCAGATGTTACTTTACACTGGACATCGAGTAGTAATGTAAGTAGTTTAGTAAACAATTTAAGTCAACTTAGAATAGCTGCTTGGAATGCTACTACCAATAAATGGGACAATTTAGGGAATGACTCTTTTACAGGAACGGTCAATGAAGGTACCATTACTACAAAAATTAATGCAACTCAAGAGTATACTATTTATACGTTAGCTTCTATTCTTGAA
Organism: Nonlabens sp. SY33080; assembly: GCF_011784885.1. Classification (NCBI taxonomy): domain Bacteria; kingdom Pseudomonadati; phylum Bacteroidota; class Flavobacteriia; order Flavobacteriales; family Flavobacteriaceae; genus Nonlabens; species Nonlabens sp. SY33080. Next base: position 625,757 of record NZ_CP050461.1, on the reverse strand, counting down.
AATGGCAATGATATTCTAGTTTATAACGGAATTACACCAGATGGTGATGGTATAAATGACACACTTATTATACGAGGATTAGAAGATATACCAGATAATGAACTTATCATTTACAATCGTTGGGGTGTGGCTGTATATCAAAAAGAAAATTACGACAATAGTTTTTCTGGAATTTCTGAAGGTCGAGTAACCACATCTCAGGACGAAAAACTACCAGAAGGTACTTATTTCTACGTACTTAAGATAGGAAATAAAGAAAATCTTGCTGGTTACATCTATATCAATAGATAATTTATTAGATCGGATTGTTAACTTTTTTATAATACTAGTATTATATTTAGCGTCCGAAAAAAATAATTCATGCAAATCAAACGATTATTTGACTTTCCATATTACCAATTAAAGAATTATCCTAGAGAAGATGCTCTAGTTACTAAACAGAATGGAATATGGGAAAAAACCTCTACACAAGAATATATTGATCAAGCCTGTGCCCTATCACGTGGATTAATGCGATTGGGACTTCAAAAGGACGATAAAGTTGGTATTATATCAACAAACAATAGAACGGAATGGAACATCACTGATATAGGAGTTATGCAAACAGGTGCCCAAGATGTACCTATTTATCCTACTATATCAGAAGAGGATTACGCATATGTTCTTAATCATAGTGAGGCAAAATTTGTTTTCGTATCTGATCAAGAGGTATATGATAAGGTTCAAGCAATAAGAAACAAGGTTCCATCATTGCAGGAAGTTTATTCTTATAATGATATCAAAGGCTGTAAAAGCTGGAGAGAAGTATTAGAATTAGGTAAAGACGACAGTAACCAAAAAGAATTAGAGGATCGCATGGCTGCCATCAAGGAAGATGACCTAGCAACTCTTATCTATACTTCTGGAACAACCGGTAGACCTAAAGGTGTAATGCTTTCTCACAAAAATATTAGTAGCAACGCTATCTTTTCTAGAGAACGACTACCTATCATTGAAGGAAAAGGTAAGGCATTAAGCTTTTTACCTGTCTGTCACATTTATGAACGCATGTTATTATACATGTATACCTATGTAGGTGGTGGTATTTATTTTGCGGAGTCTATTGAAGCTATATCGGACAATCTAAAAGAAGTGCAACCCGATGTAATGAGTGCGGTACCTCGATTACTCGAAAAAGTATACGATAAAATTATCGCCAAAGGAACAGATCTTACCGGCATTAAAAAGAAATTATTCTTCTGGGCTGTAGAACTTGGATTAAAGTGGGAACCATATGGACGGAATGGCTGGTGGTATGAACAAAAACTTAAACTAGCGCGTAAATTGATTTTCTCAAAATGGCAAGAAGCATTAGGAGGCAATCTACAAGCCATAGCTAGTGGTAGCGCTGCTCTTCAACCCAGACTTGCACGTGTGTTCAACGCAGCAGGCGTACCAGTAATGGAAGGATATGGTCTAACTGAAACTAGTCCAGTTATTGCTGTAAATGACATGCGTAATAACGGATTTAAAATAGGTACGGTAGGAAAACCATTAAAGGAAACCGATGTTAAAATCGCCGAAGATGGTGAAATAATAATTAATGGTCCACAACGTATGATGGGCTATTATAAGGATCCAGAAAAAACCGCTGAAGCTATTGATAAAGATGGTTACTTTCATACAGGAGACATAGGTGAAATTGACCAAGAAGGATTCTTAAGAATTACGGATAGAAAGAAAGAGATGTTTAAAACATCAGGTGGTAAGTATGTTGCTCCACAAGTAATTGAAAATGTTCTTAAACAAAGTCGTTTTGTAGAACAAATCATGGTAATTGGTGAAGGAGAAAAAATGCCAGCAGCCTTTATTCAACCTAATTTTGAATTTCTTGAAGAATGGGCAGAGCGTAAAGAACTTAAGTACAATTCTTACGAAGAATTATGTGCCCTAGATCGAGTAATTGACAGATATCAAAGAGAAGTTGATCATTATAACGAACAATTTGGAAAATGGGAACGCATAAAGCGATTTGAACTTACTCCAGAAGTTTGGTCTATCGATAATGAACAACTCACTCCTACCCTAAAATTGAAAAGAAGAAATATTAAAGCAAGGTATCAGGATCTATATGATAAGATTTACGGACCAAAAATTTAATATCCTTTGTATAACCTTTTTAAATGCCGTGTATAATCACGGCATTTTTTATGTAGTTTCACCAAATAAAATAATTAATTGTACGCAATACTAGATATAGAAACTACCGGTGGTAATTATGGTGATGAAGGAATCACCGAAATCGCTATATATAAATTTGATGGACATGAAATAGTGGATCAATTTGCTAGCCTGGTAAATCCGGAAAAACCCATTCAACCGTTTGTAGTTCAACTTACAGGTATAAACAATAAGATGTTAATCAAAGCTCCGAAATTTTTTGAGGTTGCAAAAAGAATTATTGAAATTACCGAAGGTTGTGTCATAGTTGCTCACAATGCTGAGTTTGATTACCGCATGTTAGTCCAGGAGTTCTCTAGCCTAGGTTATGATTATCAAAGAGAAAGCATTTGCACGGTTCAAGTAGCTCAAGAATTACTTCCTGATGAAGAAAGTTACAACCTAGGAAAACTTTGTAAATCATTGGGCATTCCAATTCCTTCGAGACATCGAGCTACAGGTGATGCGGCAGCAACAGTAAAGTTGTTTAAGATTCTTCTTGAAAAAGATACAGGAAAAAAAATTATAAACAGCTTTCAAAAACAATTAGCACAAAAGAGTGTAAAAAAAGGCCTTCAAGAATTTTTGGACTCAGTACCTGCGACTACAGGTGTCCTTTATCTTTTTAATGAAAAAAATCAATCTCTTTATATTTCCAAAAGCAGAAATATGAAGAAAAAACTTAGACAAGTTGTAACCGCACAAGCTAAGTGGGCAGAAAACTTAACTAGGAAAATTCATAGAGTATCCTATGAACAAACAGGAAGCCTTTTAATTGCAGAAATAAAAGAATACATAGAAATTAAGGCTCAAAGACCGAAATTTGTTCGTAAGCGAAAAGCTATACATTTAAAATCTGTACTTAATTATAAAGACAATCGTATTCAAATTAATAAAATAGCTCTTCCTTCTAGAGATGGTTTAATATTTTTTAGAAGCGATAAAAAGGCTATTAATTTTCTTAAGTGGTTATTTAGTAACTCTTGTCAATCTCCCGATGATTATATAGTCAATAACGAATTGTTACAACAATTGGCAGATATTGAACACTTAAAAAACGGTAAGAGTATAGATGAATTATTAGAAGAATTTAACTTCATGAATGGATCCTATATTCTTAAATTAAGAGGTCGCACAACAACAGAACACGCAGTACTTAAAATTTCCAACAATAAGGTTCAAGGTTATGCCTATATCGATCTTAAATATCAGGTAACCAATAGTGAAATTTTAAACAAGCTTTTAATTCCTTTAAATGATGATAAAGGAATTTTTCTTAACATGGTACATCAATATATCAAGACAAGAAAAAACATATATAAATACAAATTAGTATGATGGAAAAAGGTAGGTTGTTTCTCATCCCTGTAACACTAGGTGAAATTAATCCTCTCGAGGTATTACCTATATCTGTAAAAAAGGTAATTGAGGTAGTTGATCATTATATCGTAGAAAATGAAAAAAGTGCTAGACGCTTTATAAAAAGCATTCACCCAGGAAAATCACAACCTAGCCTGCAACTTTCAACACTTAATAAATTTACCGAACCTAGTGAATTACCTACTTTTCTTAAACCATGTCATGAAGGTACACATGTAGGTCTTATGAGCGAGGCTGGTGTTCCTGGTGTTGCAGATCCAGGTTCACAGGTTGTAGCAATGGCACATGAACAAGGAATAAGAGTTCAACCTCTAGTAGGACCTAGTTCCATCCTTATGGCAATGATGTCTAGTGGTATGAATGGACAAAGTTTTGCGTTTAATGGCTACCTCCCTATTGATAAGCATGATCGTCGAAAAAGAATTAAACAATTAGAGTCATTAAGTTTACGAGAAAATCAATCTCAAGCCTTAATTGAAACGCCTTATCGCAATAATAAGTTAATTGAAGAATTATTAACCGCATTACATCCAGAAACGCGTTTGTGCATAGCCTGCGATATCACTCTACCAACTGAATATATTAGAACCTTTTCAGTAAAAAAATGGAAGCAAAATATTCCAGATATTCATAAACGTCCAGCTCTATTTATTATACATGCATAACGTTTTTTATTCCGCTTTCGCGAAAGCATAAACATTTAATTAACAAATACTTATCATATATTTTAAGGTGATCTTAACATAATATCATGGAAGTCATAAAAAAATCTTACTTTGCGTAGATTAATCAATGACGAAAATGAAAAAACTCTTACTCTTTCTAATTTTATTGACACCTCTGTCGATGTATTCTCAAGGAGAGGCATCGTGGTGGTTCTTCGGACAAAACGCAAGTTTAGATTTTAATAGTGGAGCACCTCTTCCTGGTCCAACTGGTTCCTTGAATACATTTGAAGGTTGTAGTACCATATCAGATGAATGTGGTAACTTATTAATGTATTCAGACGGAACAACGGTTTGGGATAGAAATGGTAATGCTATGCCTAATGGAACCGGATTATCCGGTAATTCGTCTAGTGCTCAGTCTGCCATTATCATTCCCGATTTAGGGTCGACAGTCAGGTATTTTGTAATTACTATTAGTTCTGGTGCAGGATTGCGATATAGTATCGTAGATATGTCCCTTAATAGTGGATTAGGAGATGTAGTGGCAGGAAGAAGGGATTTATTAATACAAGCAAGTACTCAGGAAAAAGTTACAGCAGCTTACAACGATTCTCAAACTTTTTATTGGATTCTTACCTTTGATGGAAATGGGACTTATAGTGCTTATCCTGCAGGTGGTGGAATTATACTTGCTGCCCAAGGTGTTGATTCACCATTACCAACAACTGCAATGAGTGATGCTCGTGGTTACATTAGATTATCACCTGATGCATCAAAAGTATCAAATACCTCTATAGGAAACGCTGGAACGGCTTATCTAGCTGACTTTGATAACGCTACTGGTGTTGTCTCCAATCCTATACCTCTTACTAACACTACCGGAACCACTTCAAGATATTATGGTACTGAGTTTTCTCCAAATTCTCAACTAGTATACTTAAATGGAAATACCCAAGATACTGGTAATGGATGTGGAACTGGGAACACCAGAGAAATTCTACAGTATGAAATTAATGGTGGTGCCATGTGGAATAGTAGACCTAATGTAATTCCTACAAATGCAACTAATAATTCTGGTCGTGGAGCTTTACAATTAGGTATTGACGGTATGATCTATCATGCACGTACTTGTCAACCATGGTTAGGTGTAATAAGAAGTCCTAATTTACTAGGTGGAGCTGCAGGCTATGTTGACGATGGTGTGGCTTTGGCTACGCCTATGCAATCTAGAGAAGGATTACCACCATTTATCACTTCATTTTTTGAACCTTCATTCCTAGCACAAGATGCTAATAATGGCTCTGGAGGCGGTAATAATGGAAATCAAACGGACTATTGTGATGGTAGTTTAATACAATTTAATAGTTCTGCTAGTGGACTTTGTGCAACAGCAACCGTTCTTTGGGATTTTGGAGATGGAAATACAAGTACTCAATTAAACCCAACACATTTATATGCTGGACCTGGAGTTTACACTGTTTCTTTAACGGTAACTAGCGGCTTCTACTCTGCTACAGCTACTCAGGTTATATATGTTTATGAAAATCCAATCATAAACCCAGTTCCAACACAACGATTGTGTGATTCTGATGGTAGTGGTGACGAACCATTAGACCTCGTAACCGTTATAGATCCTTTTATTTATGGTTCTCAAAGTACCACCGATTTTACTATCTCATACTTTCTAACTCAAAATAATGCCGACAATAATGTAGGATCTATTAATAGTCCATACCTGTTTCCATTAGGTACAACTACCGTTTACGCAAGAATTTCTAATAATACAAATCCGCCTGCGTCGATTGACTGTTTTGTTACCGATACTTTTGACGTTATAGTATCACAGGCAGGTGGTATTACTTTGTCACCAGCTGTATTAAATTTGTGTGATGCAGATAATGATGGTTTTGAGACATTTGATCTTACAACTTCCGATTCTCAGGTATTTCCAGGTGGAAGTGCTGGTGGTGCTCAAGTAACGTACCACCCAACATCAAATGATGCTAATAATGGTACTAATGCAATAACCAATTTTAATAGCTATGTAAATGCTACACCAACCTCAGAAGTTGTTTATGTAAGAGCTGTTACTGATCCTGGAACTGCTTGTCAAGGTGTTGATACTATTGATATTACATTAAATGTATACGATTCGAAAGTAGCTAATCCTGTACCTGATCAAAGATTTTGTGATAATGGTAATGACGGTACCGAAGATATTCTTTTAACCGATTTCGATGCAACAGTTTTAGGTACTCAAAATGCTTCAGATAGCGCTATTACCTATCACTTAAATCAATCTGATGCCGATACAAATAGTTCTCCTCAAACAAGTCCATTTGCTTTAACAGGAAATACTACTATATATGTTAGAATCGAAAACACCAATTTCACTGACTGTTACGATACAACATCTATAAACTTATTCTTAGATACTCAAGCAGTTGCTAATACAGTAACAGAATTCAGACTGTGTGATGACATTTCCAATAATGGTTCAGAAGTATTTGACTTAAACACAAAAATTTCGGAAGTATTAGGATCACAAACCGCTGCAGATTTCAATGTTGAATTTTTTGTTTCACAGGCCGATGCAGATTTAGGTTCAGCTGGTGGAGCAACGCCTGTTTCCTTAAATTATAGTAGTGCAGGGCAAACCATGTATGTTAGAATTGAAAATATTAACAATATAAACTGTTTTGACACTACTACTTTTGATTTAATTGTTGATGAACTTCCTCTAGCCAATACTCCTGCTACTTTAGACTTGTGTGATGATACTAGTAATGACGGAGTTGAAAATGTGGATTTAAGTGTACAATTTGATAATGATGTATTGAACGGTCAAACTTCTACCAATTTTGTAGTTACTTATCATGCCAATCAAACTGATGCAGATAATGATTCAAACCCGTTGACAAGTCCATATCAAGTAAGTTTAGGAACAACAAATCTGGTCGTTCGTGTTGATAATTTAAATAACGAAAGTTGTGCTGCTACAGCACCTATTACTATTATTTTAAATGAACAAGCTATTGCAAATTCGGTAGCAGATTATAGATTGTGTGACGATGTTTCAAACGATGGTCAGGAAACTTTTGATTTAAGTACTCTAAATCCTCAAATTTTAGATACTCAAAACGCCGCAGATTTCACCATTGAGTATTTCGCTAATCAATCAGATGCTGATCTAGGAACTGTTGGCGGTGCAACAGCATTACCTACCATGTATACCTCTGGAACATCAACTATAATAGGAAGAATACAGACTAATTCTAACACAAGCTGTTATGATACAATAAGTATCAATTTATTTGTGGACACAACTCCGCAAGCAGGTGTTCAAGCTGATATAATAGTATGTGATGACCCTTCCAATGATGGTGTTGAAGATGTTGATCTTAGTCAATTTGATTCTACCATATTAAATGGTCAATCAGCATCAAACTTTGTAGTTTCCTATCACGCTTCTCAAGCAGACGCTGATAATGACGCTAGTCCACTTTCAAGTCCTTATTCTGTAAGTGCTTCTACTCCTAGAATATTTGTTAGAATTGATAATGTAAATAACAATAGTTGTTATACTACAACCAGTTTTAATTTTGTCATTGCCCCTACTCCAACTGCAAATGCGGTGAATGATATGGTTCTATGTGATGATCCTACAAATGATGATACAGAATCTTTTGATTTATCAATGGCAGATAGTCAAGTCTTAGGTAACCAAAACCCATCAGATTTTACCATTACTTACCATCCTACACAAAATGATGCGGATAATAACAGTAATGCTTTGCCTGTGATTTATAATAATGGTACTAATCCAGAAACAGTATACGTTAGGATTGAAGCTGTAGCTAATCCAGTTTGTGCGGATTTCACGAGCTTTACATTGACAGTAAGCGAACAACCAACTGCTGGTTTTGCTCCTGATATAGTGGGTTGTGATGATCCTTCTAATGATGGTTTTGAAGATTTTGATTTCTCGCAACAAGATGGTGCAGTATTAAACGGTCAATCAGCTTCTGATTTTGAAATAACTTATCACTTAAATCAGGCTGATGCGGATTCAAATAGTAATGCTCTTCCCGTGCCATATACCAATACATCAAGAGCTCAAACAATTTATGCTAGAATTCAAAACAGAAATAACCCTGATTGTTACGATGTTTCCTTCTTTGAAATTGAAGTATTTGAAAGACCAGATATCAATAATCAAGGTCCAATAACCATTTGTGCAGGAATTGATGAAGTTCTAGATGCAGGTCCTGGTTATTCAAGTTATTTATGGTCAACTGGTGAAACCACACAAACAATAACAGTAAATTCACAAGATGACTATACAGTAACGGTAACAAATAGCAATGGTTGTGATACCACAGCAACCATTAGAGTAATTGAATCTGATATAGCAACTATAGAAAGAATTGCTGTCAACCAATTTGAAGTAAATACGAATACACTTGAAGCGATAGTTACTGGTCCAGGAGATTATGAATTTAGTTTGGATAACTTTGTATATCAAGATTCACCACGATTTAATAATCTAGTTCCAGGATTTTATACCGTTTATGTAAAAGATAAAAATGGGTGTGGAACGGTTTCTCAAGATGCAGTTATTATAGGTGGACCACCTTATTTCACTCCTAACTCTGACGGATATCACGATACATGGCAAGTAACTGCTATTGAAACTGTGCCAGATGCAAACATTTATATCTTTGATAGATATGGTAAGTTATTAAAACAAATAAGTCCTACAGGTGCTGGATGGGATGGAACTTATAATGGTAACCCTATGCCTTCTAGTGACTATTGGTATATGGTAGAATTAAGTGACGGAAGAAGTTTTAGAGGACACTTTGCTCTTAAGAGATAATATTATTAATTAATAAATTGTAAAAGCGCCTTATTATTTATAAGGCGCTTTTTTTATTCTACTTTAAAAACTGTTTAATATTTGGTTTGAAATAATTAGGTCCTTTTAATACTTTACCATCTTCTCTATAAATAGGTTTTCCATCAGCACCCAGTTTTGACATATTAGAACTTTGAATTTCATCAAAGACATTAGTGATTATATCTTGCATGCCGTGTTCTATTATAGTTCCACAAAGTATGTACAACATATCTCCTAGTGCATCTGCTACTTCAACTACGTCATTATTTTGAGCCGCTTCAAGGTACTCTTCATTTTCTTCTTTCATGAGTTCATACCTTAGTTTAATTCTCCTACTAGAAATATCGGCGATTGGTGAATTTTTGATTGCTAGTCCAAATGAATCGTGAAATTTATATACGCTTTCTAATTGTTTTTTCATTTATTAGTTTTTAGGATTGTAAATTTGAAAAAATACTTCAGATGTACCCAATACTATTACAAAAAGATCCTATGTTCTCTACCGGACAATTAATTTTTGCAATTCTTTTCTTTATTGCATTTGTGATTATAATAAGTATTATGTACCGAAAGGATAAAAAACTACACAAAAAAAATTATCGTGGTGTATTTTGGGTATTGATAGGGTTTATAGGATTTTTTGTGTTACTCCTATTAATAAAATACGGTCTTAAATAAGACTTGTAAATCTATCTTCTTGATGATATTACTTAAATAACTAGCTGTTTAATAACTTGTATATTTGTAATACAACTATCCATCAAATGCGCAATTTTATTACTCCAATTTTATTCCTTACAATCTCGTTTTGGACTTATTCACAAGAAATCCCATTAGATAGTATAATAAGCTATATAGATCAAGGAAAAGCTGTAAACGTTGAGCAACAATTGAAGTTAAGAGACTTTGAGAAATTAAATGATTCTTCCAAGGTAAAATTTCTTTTAATCAAAGGAATGGTGTTTTTTCAAGAGGATAAATTCGTTGAATCTTATAAAGCGTTATTAAAAGCAAAAGAATATAAGGAAAATGTTTCCTTAAGAAATATCTATACTGTAAATCATTACCTTCAAAAAGTTGCCAATACGGTTTCAGAATTTAGTACTAGTGCTGAAGCTCTTGACGAAGAAAACTGTAAGATTGCCTACGAGTTAAATCAACCTAAATTAATTATAGATTGTATTTACAATCAATGCTATAAAAGCATTGTAAAAGAAGACTTTATTGATGCTCTTCAATTAAGTTATCAAATGAAAAATATAGCGGTAAAAGCGAAATTAGAAAGAGAGAAAATTAATATTGAAAATATTATAGGCACTATTCATTATTACAATAATGATTTTGACTCAACCCTTTTTTACTTTAAAAAGAATATAGAATACTACGAGAAAGCTAAGGATTCATTCGCAATGCTGGAACGGTATAATAATATGGCAAAAGTTCAACTTGAACTTGAAAGAAACGCTGAAGCACTTAAGTCCATCAATATTTCTGAACTTTATTTAAAAAACTACAAAAATGTAGGAATGGACGCTCTTATTAAAAGAAACAAAGCTGAAATTTTATATGCTAATAAAAAATACAAAGAAGCTGCTGAATACTATCAAAGTTATTTAATTTTAAAAGACTCTGTTGGAGAAGAAAGTCAAGCAGGTACTATTGCAGATTTACAGACAAAATACGCAACAGCAGAAAAGGAAAAGGAAAATGCTTTACTAAAAGCAGGTAAATTAAAAGCTGAAAATAGTCTTTATGTACTTTCTATAGTTTTAGGAATCATAATAGCAGGAGCTGGATTTTTTATACTTTATGCTTATAAACAAAAGAAGGTATTAGAAGCAAGAGAACTTGCTGAAAAAGAGAAGGCGGAAAAATTACGTAAAGATCAAGAACTTGCGAGTATTGACGCCATGATTGCCGGTCAAGAACAAGAGCGCAAAAAAATAGCATCAGATTTACACGATGATTTAGGGAGCTCACTTACCACAGTAAAAATGTATATTGAATCGGTTCAATCTAACGTCAAAGAAGAAAGCGCGCAAACCTTACTTACCAATGCCTTGAATATTATAGGTGAAACCTACTCTAAGGTAAGAACCATTTCCCATACCCAAAATAGTCGTGTTTTAGGTGAATCTGGACTGGTAGATACATTAGAAGACCTTTGCGACAAAATTAATCAAGCAGGGCAAACCAATGTCGAAGTAGTAAGTAATGAACTATCTACTCCTATATCTAATTCTAAAGAATTGAACTTGTTTAGAATTATTCAAGAATTACTAAATAATATTATTAAGCACGCACAGGCTAATAATGCCTCAATAAATATAACAAGCTATCAAGATAAATTAGATCTTATCATTGAAGACGATGGTATAGGGTTTAATTACGACCCTAATTATAAAACAGATGGAATAGGTCTACACAGCATAGCTCGTAAAATTGAGAACATGAATGGTTCGTTTGAAGTTGACAGTGCACCAGGAAAAGGTAGTACTATAATGATAGAAATACCCCTTAAATAATGATTCATATTGCAATTGCAGAAGATCATGTTTCCCTAAGCGATGGTCTCAAATTATTTTTAGAACAAGATAACGACATCAAGGTAATGTTCACAGTTCCTAATGGCAAGGAAATGCTTTTAAAACTTGAGCGTATGAGGCCTGAAGTAATTCTAACAGACATAAGCATGCCAGAAATGAATGGTGTTGAACTGTGTCAACGAATTAAAAAAGAATACCCAAGAACAAAAGTTCTCGCCCTAAGTATGTTTGAAAATGAAGGTGCAGTTAGAGATATGATTGACGCTGGAGTTGACGGCTACATGCTTAAAAGCAGTCCACTTACCGAGTTAAAAAAAGCAATTTTTACAATAGCAGATGGTAAAAATTACTATGATAACGAACTTAAATTCAATATCAAGGATTTGAAGTTATTCTCCTCACGAAAACAGTTGTTATCTCGTAGTGAAAAGGAAATTCTTAAGCTAGTAGCGCAAGGTAAAACCAACCAAGAAATTGCCGACTTCAGAGGTACTGCTGTAAGTACGATCATTAAACATCGTAAAAATATGATGCAAAAATTAGATCTCCATGGTAAAGGTGAATTACTTCAATATGCAATTCAGGAGCACGGCCATTATTAGTAGTTCCCTTCTTGTACTTCTTATAAGTTGCGTTAATAATCCTTCACCTTCAAATACCTATGAAATTAAGCAACTCACACCTCATTATGAGAATATTAGCACAAGCAGCGATACACTAGTAACCATTCCTAAATTTAATTCCAAATTCGTTTCTGATAGGAGAATTGAAATATTACTTCCAGCTCAGTATCCTAAAAAAGAAACTTTGTATAAAGTGTTGTATATCCAAGATGGTGAACACCTATTTCAAAATGATACTATATCATTTAATAAATCCCTAAACTTTAGAAATCAAATTAGATCTCTACAAGCTACTAATTCCATCTCCCCAACTATCGTTGTGGCAATTTGGAGTTCTGGCGACAAGAGATTTAATGAATATATGCCTGAGCAACCTAAGTCTCTTCTAAATTCCGCTTTCGCGAAAGCAGAATTAAAAAAACAAACAGGATATAATGAATTATACAGTGATGAATATTTAGATTTTTTAGTAAACGAGTTAAGACCTTTTATTATCAAGAATTTTCAAGTTTCATCGAATAAAGAGGACTCTGTCATCATGGGAAATGAAATGGGCGCTTTACTCAGTTTGTATGCAGCAATTAAGCATCCTGATATTTTTGGCAATGCTGCTTGCTTTGAACCCTATTGGAATGTTCCGATTTTAGGAGACGCGTTTGTTGAAACGTTACCAAAATATATTCCTAGCCCATCATCAAGTAAGTTCTATTTTGATCACAATTCATTAAAGACCGATAGCCATTACAAAAGCAATAATAATAAAGTCCTTAAGGAGTTTAAGCAAAAAGGATATTCTGATGATAATCTCCTTTCGATTGAATATAAAAACTTCATTGAGGATTCTGTAAATTGGAAAAGAAGAATGGAAATCCCTTTAAAGTTTTTATTAAAATAAAAAAAGCCTGACTAAAAAGTCAGGCTTTCTAATGTATTAAAGTTTAATCTTAGTTATTGATTAAACGGAATTCAGTACGACGGTTTGCTCTGTGCTCACGCTCAGTACAAGATACACCATCTGCACATCTATTCTTTAATCTTGACTCACCATATCCATTTGCTACAATACGAGAAGCGTTGATACCTTTTGAGATAAGGTAATTAGCAACTGCTTGTGCACGTCTTTCAGATAAAGCCTGGTTAGAAGTTTTAGAACCTCTAGAGTCAGTGTGAGAAGCGATCTCTACTTTTGATCCTGGAGTATTGTTAAGAGTAGAAAGTAATTTAGCATCGATTTCAGCTTTATCAGCATCAGTTAATGTAGCACTTCCTAATCTCCAGTTGATTTGAAGACCGTTATACTCTACAAGCTTACAGTCAACCTCACTCCATACAGTAAGACCACCTTTTTGCTTTAATACTTCTCTTGTAATTGTTTTAGAAGTAGATGGTACTGTTTCTTCAGTTGTAGAAGCATCAGACTTAAGGATTGTCTTCGTGATATTTGCATATTCTGCAGGAATTTCAATTTCCTCTACTCTAGCTGGTTGATCAACCACACGTACAGTGTAAGTTCCCATTTGCTCTGGCACAGCTGTTCTATTAAAAGAAGCGTCGTTTGTAAGAGTAGTTACAGATACAGTTTGGTATTCTGCTGGGTAACCTTTATAACACCAGTAACGACAATCATCTGGATTAGAAGATGTACATTCTGCTGGTGGTACTGAACTCATTTCCCACTGCGCATATGCAGGTTTGATCTCGATAGTCTCTGTTGACTTTCCAAAACTAGCTGGAACAATTGAGATGGTAGAACCTGCTTGCTTCTTAACATAAGATCTAGTCTCAGTTTTATAAGTTGCAGGTATCACACGTAATTTTTTTGAAGCTTCTTTTACAAGAACACGTTCTGTAACAGTTTCATAAGTAGCAGGAACCACTCTTAACTTCTTATAAGCAGGAGTCGACTGGATACTAACTTCTTCGTTTTCGTAAACATCTGGTGTAGTACAACGTACATAACACTTACCTGGCTCTGGATTTGTAGGAAGATCCTGAGCGGTAACTGCTGTTACGGCCGCCATTGCTACTACTGATAGTAATAATTTTTTCATTTTGATTGAAATTTGATAATTAAATAATGAGATACAAAAGTCCCATTTACAGGTTATTATAACATAAATTTAAGAATAAAAAAACTTTACATTAGTTAAAAGACAAAAATTATCGGTGAAATACACAATATTTAAGATTAACTAATTGAATTAAATTCAATCAAATTGTTAATTACTTCACGATGTTGTAAAGAATCGTAGTCATAATGAGTAACAATTCTCATTTTACCTTCAACCATGTTACTAATTATCATTTTTTTTGCATTACAAAATGTCATAAATTCATTTTGATCTTTTACTTCAAAAATGATGATATTAGTTTCTACAGGCTCAACTTTTTTAACAAATGACATTTTTTGTAAGACTTCTTTAAGCTCTTGCGCTTTATGATGATCTTCTTTTAATCGATCGATATGATTTTCAACAGCATATAATCCAGCAGCACACATATAACCTATTTGTCTCATACCACCGCCTAACACCTTGCGCACTCGCATTGCATTTTTCATCAATGAAGATTTACCACAAAGTACCGTGCCCATAGGTGCGCCCAATCCTTTACTTAAACAAACAGATATAGTATCAAATAATTCGCCATATTCTTTAGGGTCTTGACCAGTAGCAACTAGGGCATTCCACAATCTAGCCCCATCAAGATGAAGACCTAACCCATGCTTATTGCAAACTTCTTTAATTTCTTTAATGGTATTTAAATCATAGCAAGCACCACCGCCTTTATTAGTTGTATTTTCAAGAGTTACTAAGGTCGTAAGAGGACTATGATAAAAATCAGGAGGATTAATTGCGGCTTCTACTTGTGAAGCGGTGATCTTTCCTCTATCACCATCCAATAACTTACAACTCACACCACTATTAAAGGAAACGCCACCACCTTCATAATGATAAACATGGGCATACTTATCGCATATAAGCTGCTCGCCAGGTTGCGTGTGTAATTTGATTGCAGCTTGGTTTGCCATACTACCAGTAGGAAAATACAATGCCTCGTCCATACCGAACATTTCGGCAATGCGGTTTTCTAATTTTATTGCCGTAGGGTCTTCTTTATAAACGTCATCACCTACATCGGCATTCATCATAGCTTCAAGCATTCCTTTTGTAGGTTTGGTAACGGTATCACTACGTAAATCTATCATGTTCTATTTATTACATTAAAAATGTAAAGATACTAAGTGGGATTACGCTTTCGCGAAAGCGAATACTAAAAACACTATCATTTATATATTGTGGATAATAGTATCCTTAATATTTAAAATTTTATTTTTGCGAGTCCAATAAATTTTTATGGTAACTACAGAACAGATTAAAGATCTTGAGAATCGAGTAAAAGATCTAAAATCCTACTTACAAATTGAAGCAAAGCAAATCGAGATCACAAATCTCGAAGAGAAAACCTTTTCTCCTGACTTTTGGAACAATCCGAAAGAGGCTGAAGTTATTATGAAACAGTTACGTAATAAAAAACAATGGACCACAGATTATCAACGAGCGGTTACACTAGTAGAAGATTTAAACGTATTGTATGAATTTTTTAAGGAGGACGATGCAACCGAACAAGATGTTCAACAAAAGTTTGATGAAGCAACCTCATTAGTTGAAAATCTTGAGTTTAAAAATATGTTATCCAATGAAGGTGATGACATGAGTGCAGTACTTCAAATAACTGCTGGTGCTGGTGGAACAGAATCTTGTGATTGGGCAGAGATGCTCATGCGCATGTACATGATGTGGGCAGAAAAACATGGTTTCAAGGTTAAGGAATTAAATTTTCAAGCTGGTGATGTTGCTGGTGTAAAAACAGTTACTCTTGAAATTGATGGTGATTATAGCTTTGGATGGTTAAAAGGAGAAAATGGTGTTCATAGATTAGTACGCATATCTCCTTTTGATAGTAATGCAAAACGACATACCTCATTTGTATCAGTCTATGTTTATCCACTAGCAGATGACTCTATCGAAATAGATATTAATCCTGCTGATATTTCTTGGGATTTTGCACGTAGTAGCGGTGCTGGTGGTCAAAATGTAAACAAGGTAGAAACCAAGGCCATTCTAACTCACCATCCTACTGGAATTGTTATTCACAATTCTGAAACTCGTTCACAGTTAGAAAATCGGGAAAAAGCCATGCAAATGCTGAAATCACAGCTTTTTGAAATTGAATTACAAAAACGTAATGCTGCCAGAGATGAAATTGAAGCTGGTAAAATGAAAATTGAATGGGGTTCTCAAATACGTAATTATGTTTTACATCCTTATAAACTGGTAAAGGATGTACGAACTAATGAAGAAACAGGAAATACCGATGCTGTACTTAATGGTGATATTGACGCTTTTCTAAAGGCCTTCTTAATGAGTCAAGGTCAGGAGAAACCTAGCGACGAATTATAAATAATTTGATATTCCTTTAACCTAAGTTTAGGCTTTTGTCAACTTATCGTGATATACATTGCACAAAAGTTGTAAACCTAAAAATGAAAAAGACCTTAACGTTATTAATGATCTTAATAGGATCATTTGCGATTGCTCAAAAACAAGAAGTAAAATATACTATTAAAGGAACTCTTGTCGACCTTAACACTAAAGCTCCATTAGAATTTGCTACCATATCTTTTATAAGCAATGATGCAAATGTTCCTGCTCAAGGTGGTGTTACAGATCTAGATGGTAACTATGAATTTAAAGTAAGTCCAGGTACCTATACTGTAAAATGGGATTACATTACCTTCAAAACGATAGAAAAGCAAAATGTTGTCATTAAAAATGACAAAGATTTTGGCACCATGGAAATGGTGGTAGATGTGGCACAATTGGATGCTGCAGTGGTAATTGCCGAAAAAACAACCGTAGACATACGACTAGACAAAAAGATTTATAATATAGGTAGTGACCTTACTGTAAGAGGTGGTTCTGCTAGTGATGTATTAGATAATGTACCTAGTGTAAGTGTAGACGTAGAAGGAAATGTCGCTTTACGTGGTAATGAAAACGTAACCATTTTTATAGATGGTAGGCCTAGTGCTCTAGTCGGTTTAAATGGCGCCGAAGCGTTAAGACAAATTCCAGCAGAGGCTATCGAAAAAATAGAGGTAATCACTTCGCCTAGTGCAAGGTACGATGCCGAAGGTACCGCTGGTATTTTAAACATTATCTTAAGAAAAAAATCTTTGGAAGGTTTCAATGGAAATTTACAATTAGAATCAGGTGTACCAGAACGATTAGGAGTTTCTTTTAATGGAAATTATCGCACGGGCGACTGGAACTTTTTCACAAATACCGGATGGCGCTATAGAACAACTCCAGGAAATGCTAGCTCTAGTACAGAATTCTTTTCTCCTGATGCTGCCAACAGGTTTGTGGATGAACGTAGAGATTTCGATAGACTAGGACGTAATTTCTTTACCAGTTTAGGAGCTCGATATGATATAAACGACAACAGCAATATTGTTGCAAACTTTGTTTATCGCTACGGTAACGATGACGATGTAACTACTAATACCATAGATAGATTTGATATTAATAGAAATTTGAATGAGGCTACATTGCGACGAGAAATGGAAGGTGAAAATGAGGATGATTATCAGTTCACACTAGATTATTTGAATGATCTTGATGAGGATGGACAAAAGCTTTCTATAAGTTTTCAATACGGTGGTGAAATTGAAGAGGAAATCGCTAACATTATTGAACAAGAAACTACTACAAGTACAATTAATGATGTTGAGTTTCAAGATCA
Organism: Nonlabens sp. SY33080; assembly: GCF_011784885.1. Classification (NCBI taxonomy): domain Bacteria; kingdom Pseudomonadati; phylum Bacteroidota; class Flavobacteriia; order Flavobacteriales; family Flavobacteriaceae; genus Nonlabens; species Nonlabens sp. SY33080. The sequence goes on along the minus strand of NZ_CP050461.1, from coordinate 607,633 downwards.
AGAAACAGAAGAACAAAACGCTTTATTACAAATAGATTACGAGCTTCCGATTGGTGAAAACACCAATTTTGAGGCTGGTTATAGAGGAAACTATAGGGATATTACGACTTCTTTATTTTTTGCTGAAAGACTAGACTTTACTACGCCAGATTCTCCCTTAGTGCCAGATCCAGGTTTAAATAACACATTCCAATATGAGGAATTAGTTAATGCCTTTTACTCGCAATATGGGCATAAATGGACTAAATTTTCATTACTAGCTGGGTTGCGATATGAAATAACAGATGTTGATATTTTTCAAGAAACAACTAATGTAACTTCAGAAAAAAATTACGGAAGCCTATTCCCTACTTTAAACTTAGGTTACGAGTTTAGAGATGGTGAGAATATAACTTTGGGATATAACCGAAGAGTAAGACGACCTAGAGGAAGATTTTTAAACCCATTTCCTAGTCGTAGTAGCGAGTCAAATATCTTCCAGGGTAATGTAGATCTTGATCCTAGTTTTGCAAATAGTTTAGAACTTACCTACCTAAGAAAATGGAATAAAGTTACATTGAGTACTGCTGTCTATTTTAATCGTAGTGAAGACAATTGGGAATTTATTCAAGAAGAAACTGGAGAGCTTACAGACAATGGAGATCCTATAATTAGAAGAACTCCTGTAAACCTTTCTACTCAAGATCGATTAGGATACGAACTCACTTTAACATACAGACCGTTTAAATGGTGGACCATTAATTCTGATTTTAATGTATTCAATGTTGAGACAGATGGAGATTTCAACGGACAAAGTTTTGATTTTAATAACACCACATATTTTGCCAGATTGAATCAAAAATTCACATTACCTGGAAAAATAGACCTTCAAAATAGAATTAACTATCGTGGAGCAAGTGAAAATGCTCAAGGAACTAACGATGGTATTGTAACTATAAACCTTGCTGCAAGTACAGATATTTGGGATGAAAGAGCTTCTATTACAGCTAGTGTAAGTGATTTATTAAACAGTCGTCGTAGACAAGGAACTGTTACTACCCCAAATTTTATTTCAGAAAGTGAATTCCAATGGCGTGAGCGTCAATTTATTGTCACCTTTGTTTACAGATTTAATGAACAAAAAAGACGTGATCGTAATAACTTCAACAACGACGGCGGTGATGATATAGAGTTTGAAGGTTAACAATACATTTAAGAATATTAACTTTTTATATCCATAAATAAATTGATTTAATAAGATTTTTGTTAAAACAATAAACATGAAAAGAATATTTTTATTTTTTGGATTACTAGTAAGTGGTCTAATTAGTGCACAAGAAATCTCAAACAATGCTATAGGAATTAGAGCTGGTGATGGTGATGGTTTTGGTACTGAAATATCCTATCAACGTTACTTAGGAGGAAACAACCGTTTAGAAATTGATTTGGGTATTGAATCAGGAAACAATTTTGATGGATTCAAGGCTAGTGGTATTTACCATTGGGTTTGGAATATCGATGGCGGTTTTAATTGGTACGCAGGACCAGGTGCAGGAATTGCTTTCATAGATCTTGATGATGATTTTCCAGGACGTGATCGCTTTGACGATAGTGAAACCTCATTATTTGTAGGTGGACAGGTAGGAATTGAATATAACTTTGATATTCCACTAATACTTTCATTAGATGTAAGACCAGAATTTTATTTTGGTGATTTTAGGGATGGAAATGATTTTGATGTTGCGTTAGGTATTCGCTATCAGTTTTAAACTTTACTTCAATAAAAAAACTCAAACCTCAGGATTTTATTCTGAGGTTTTTTTTATCTATCAAAGTAACAATTAAAGCTTAAAAGCTACGTATAACTAAACTCACGTTATGAAACATAATTCCTTTTCTGCAATGCAGCTGTCTTTAAAAAATAACAAACGTGAGAGAAAATCAAGGTTTGACAATTCACCTTTAGGCAAGACTAAATCAAAGCTGAACGCTAAAATAGCAACTAAAGCAATTGATAAAACAGACCTTAATAAAATAGCTTCTAGAATAAGACGTCAGAACAATAATGAGCTTCTTAAAGGTATTCTATTTTTTACAATATTAGCTGCGGTCATAAGCGCCTTTGTGATCTTTTTAATCCATACTTTTAATACACATTAAACATTTAATCAATTCTAGTGAAAAGTGTCTAAATAGAGTTGTTCCACCTTTTCACGAGCCCATGGTGTGCGCCTTAAGAACTTCAAACTAGATTTAATTGACGGGTTTGTATTAAAGCAATTAATGCGTATTAAACCACCTAGCTCGTACCAGCCATAATGATTTACTAGTTTTTCTAGAATATCTGCTAGTTTAACACCATGTAAAGGATTATTAGGTTGCTCCATAAGTTATTCAATAAAATCCATGGCTAGCTTTTGTGCCCTTGATTTACCGTTATTATCGATTTGTACTTTAAAAAAATGATTGTAATCTTTTTCGTCTAATTCCTTATAAATACTATCTGATTGTAAGTCATTGGTATAGGAATTAATAGTGTTGCTATGACCATATAACACAACTGTCTCTCCTTTGTATTTATTTAATAAGCTATCACCATTCAAAGATCTTACATCATAAATTTCTATGGGTAGTTTCTTTGATTTAGCTAGTGGTGCCGCAGTCTGTCTAGTTCTCTTGTAATCACTGGATAATATTCTATCAACATCTTTTAAGAAAAAATAATTCACCCATTGATTTGCTCTTGAAATACCGCTCGGTGTAAGTTCTGGATCATTACCTTGATCCTTGACTTTTTCAGCGTGCCTAATAAAATAAAAAGTGGTTAACTTATTATCTTCTTGCTTACTAGTGTTACCACAAGAACTCACAACGATCATAATAACAATCACCCAAAGAGATTTCAATTTCATAATTTCAAGTCTTTTTCCGTTCACAATATTACGTTAAGTTTTTAAGCCTGTAATAGAAAGTTGGTATTTTTAAAGATATGAAAGCTACTACCATAACTTTTGATAGTCCTACAGGATACAAACTCACTGGGATAGTCGAATTACCCAGTTCTCAAAAACCCCATAATTTTGTAATATTTGCTCACTGTTTTACGTGTAGTAAGGATCTTACTCCAGTGCGTATTATTTCGAGAGAGCTTACCGCACAAGGATTTGGTGTGTTACGATTTGATTTTACCGGTCTAGGAGCTTCTCACGGTGATTTTGCTGATACGACATTTTCGAGTAATGTTGACGACTTACTGGCTGCCGTTGAGTATTTAGAAGAGCACTATCAAGCGCCTTCACTTCTTATTGGACATAGTTTGGGTGGTGCTGCTGCGATTTTTGCTTCCGCGAAAGCGAACTCTATAAAGGCTGTTGCTACTATAGGTACTCCTAGTGATGTTAAACATGTGAAGCATTTATTTGCTGATAAAGTGGAAGAAATTGAATCAAAAGGAAATGCAAAAGTTCAATTAGCAGGAAGAGAATTTACAATATCCAGCGATTTTGTAAAGAGTCTAAATGAAAATCATCTCACTCAGGTACTACAAAATTTACGCAAACCTGTACTCATCATGCACAGTCCACAGGACGATTATGTAAGTATTAAACATGCAGAAAAATTATATGTCAATGCCTGGCATCCTAAAAGCTTCATTAGTCTAGACGGTGCTCACCATCTACTCATGAACAAAAAAGATAGCAGTTATACAGGAAGAGTGATCGCAGCATGGGCCTTGCGATATCTAAACATTCCTGAAAAACAATCACTCAAATCCGAACATGAAATTGTTGCAAGTTTAAAAGCTGGTGACGACTACACTACTTCAATTAATGCAGGCGATCACTACATCACAGCAGACGAACCTTTGAGTGTAGGTGGCAATAACTTTGGGCCTACACCTTATGAACTAGTATCATCAGGTCTTGCTGCATGTACGGTGATGACTTTGCACATGTATGCTAGGCGCAAGCAATGGCCACTAGATCATGTTGAATGTCATGTTTCATATAGTAAAGAACACGCAGCTGATTGTGAACACTGTGAGGAAAATTCTGCCAAGATTGACACCTTTAAAAGAGATATAAAAATCACTGGAGACCTGGATGAAAAACAAATTGACCGTTTGTTACAAATTGCAGATAAATGTCCCGTACATCGTACCTTGCACAGTGAAACACAAGTAATCACAAATAGATTATAATAGATGGTTTTTGAATTTGAAGCAACTCTAGGAACAGATGGCTTTATGGGAGCTATCCTAATTCCTGAGGACATTGCCGATCAATTAGCAGTAGGTAAAATAAAACGCGTAGTTGCAACCATTACTTCCAATAATAAGGAATTAAAATTACATGCTGGCGTTTCAAAAAAGCATGGGACTGTGTATCTCATGTTTTCAAAAGCAAATCGTAAATTACTCGATGTTGATCAAGGAGACACGGTAAACGTAAAAATGCAAGAAGACACCAGCAAATATCAAGCTCCCATGACCGAGGAGCTGGAAGCCGTACTATTGAGTGATTTTGAGGCTTATGAAATATTTGAAACACTTACACCTGGTAAACAACGCAACATAATTTTTATGGTTTACAATGCAAAAGGAGAACAAAAAAGGGTGGATATTGCTTTAAACGCTATGGAAAATTTAAAAATAGGAAATCGAGATCCTTATAAATTTGAAAAGTTAATCTAAAAATCGGTAGTCGTTACATTCTTAGTTTTTGTAATTGTAAGTCTTACTGATTCATCCAATTTTTAAAATCCTTTACTCGCTCACGACTCACGATAAGGTCAAATTCATTAAAGGAATCAATTTTCACCTTTAAACGTGAATTTGTGTATGAAATCATATCTTTTATAGCGTTAATATTGATAATAGCTTGTCTAGAAATACGATAAAACTGTTCGGGATCAAGCTCGTTACTTACAGACTCTAATTTGTTATCTATTAGGTAATTACGCCCATTCGAAAGATTAACATAGGTTCCTTTATTTTCAGAAAAGAACAATTGGATATCATCAACATGAAACAGTTTTAAATGTTCTCCTACTTTAGCTGTATATCGTTTCTTATAATTCTTATCAATAGGATTGCCCAACATTTGGGCTATGCGAGAAAAGTCTATGTTACTTAGGCTATTTTGAGGTGATTGTGATGATGAGTTTCCGCTTTCGCGAAAGCGTAATTCAAACTTATTTATTGCAGCCTGTAAGTCATCTTCATCTAGAGGTTTAAGAAGATAATCTACGCTGTTGTGTTTAAATGCCTGCAAGGCATATTCATCATAGGCAGTCGTGAATATAATGGCGCTATCCAATTGAATCTCATCAAAGATTTCAAAAGATAATCCATCACTTAATTGAATGTCAAGAAAAATTAAATCTGGAGAACTGTTGTTATGAAAGTAGTTAACAGCCTCTTCTACAGAATGTAACATGGTCATAACCTCAACACCTAGTTCGTGCAACATGCGTTGTAATCTACGAGCAGCAGGTTTTTCGTCTTCTATTATTATGGTTTTAATGCTCATTTTCTAATAATTCTTTGATTTTTTTCTCTTCCCATTTTTTACCAAAAAATGGATTTAGTTTAAAAGTATTTAAAGCGTGAATAAGCAGTCCTAAACCCCACCAAATTGTCACGGTCCAAATAAAAAATGCCATTGAACCACCAAAATACCATACTAGCAATGCAATACCACCATTAACCAACATAAATGAAATAAGATGGTTGTAGAAACCTTTGAGTTCTTTTACTCTTTTTACGGCTTTCTGACGAGCCTCTTCTTGGGTTGTAAATGATTCCATTTTGTTATGAGTTAAGTTCTTTTTCCATAATTTCTTGAATTTTGCGCTCTTCCCATTTTTTACCTGTAAATGGATTAGTGCCAAAAATAGCAAATGCATGTGCAATTAATCCTATTCCCCATCCACCAAGAGTGAACAAAAACCAAGGAAATTCCCATTGATTCTGATAGTAATTTAATCCCGCTATTCCTATATTTACTAGTATGTATACCACACTGTGAGAATAAAATCCACGGATCTCTCCTACTCTTTCTTTTGCCCTTTTGTAGCGTTCTTCATATGTTTCTTGTGGTTTCATATTTAAAAGTTTTTATCGTTCATTAATTGTTCGATTTTTCGATTTTCCCACTCTTTACCTAGTGGTATTTTATAATCGTAAACATTGGCATAATTGTAAATTAATCCAATACTCATCCCAACGGTAGGAAATATGATCCAAGGAAAATCACTTGTAAAATAGTTTACCGCACACAAGAAGATTAAAATTGCTGCGCTTCTAAAAGCATTATCGTAGAGTCCTTTTATATCGGCTATCCTACTTTTTGCCTTGACTAGTTTAATATCTTCGACACTTGTGTTTTCTACTGTATTCATAATTGTTTCTTTTTCAGTTATTATAGGTATGTTTACCCTAAAGTTATCATCCTGTTTATCGATACTCATTTTACGGTTGCTTAATAAGGCATACCTTGAAGCTATATTATTAAGACCTACACCACTGCTACGCTTCACTACTTGTTTAGGTTGTAGATTATTTTTGATGGCCAGCATATCTCCATCTTCAAAAATCTCAATTAATAGTGGTTTCGTATTACTAACCACGTTATGCTTAACTGCATTTTCTAGTAGTAATTGAAGAGATAAAGGCACAACTTGTGCATCTGGATTGCTAGCTTCATTGGGTATAATTACTTCTATACTATTCTCAAACCTAGTTTTAAGAAGATTCACATAAGTACGTGCAAATTGTAATTCCTCATTAATTGTTACTAATTCCTTGTTACGTTGTTCCAGTACATATCTATACACTTTGGATAGTGACGTTGTAAATTTTGTTGCTGCTTTGGGGTTTTCCTCGATCAATGAAACTAGAACGTTTAAACTATTAAATAAAAAGTGTGGATCCAGTTGACTTTTAAGAGCATCGAACTGTGCTGTGGCACTGCGCGCTATTACCTTCTGCTCCTTTACCTTTTTATTTAATGATAGTCTATAGAAATAAACTGCGTGGTAGATCAAACTCACAATTACCGTAATTATGAGGCCCAACCAATAATACTCGGCACTTTGATTTGCCCAGAAGAATTCTAAGGACTTTTGATAAAATCCTAGTACCACAATAATGTAACATACAAACAAGGCTATCATAGTTAATATGATGGAACCTAGTGCGCCAAAAATCAATCTTCCTACTGTGTGAGTTTCCCAATCGTAGTATTTTGATATGAAATTAAACCACCATTGATTTACAGCTGTTAATACTACAGTGAACATGAAATTAATTCCAAAGTTGATTGCTTCTTCTTGAAAGTTGAAGAAATAACCACGAGCGTATGCGTTTATTAATAAGATAATAAAAGCAAGTAAAATGCTATAAATAAAATATTTAAAAAACTTTTTTAAGGTCATGAGTTCTTTTTTTCTAGCTTAAAAGTAAGTCTTTCCTTTAAAGCTGTGACAAATATCTATTCAAACTACATGAGTTTAAAATAGAGGTTACCGAATTGTAAAATAGGTGGTCTGAAATGTAGCTAGTACCTTTACAAGGTAAAATGACCATATGATAACTACGTTATTTATTGTAGCTCTTATTCTAATCTATTTTGTAATTAAATTCAATACCAATAAAAAAAAACCAGCATTATCAATACCTGATTTTTGGCATGTTGATTTACTAAAATATGTACCTTTTTATAAGACCTTGAATAACGAGCAGCAATCTGTATTTAAAAATCGTATGGCACTGTTCTTAAAGGAAATTCAAATAGAAGGAGTGCACATTGAGGTTGCAGACAAGGATAAAATGTTAATTGCGGCAAGCGCTGTAATTCCTGTATTTCATTTTCCAGACTGGCATTACAATAACTTAAAAATCGTATGGTTGTATCCAGATCGATTCAATCAAGAATTAGGCTTTGCCGAAAAAGATGAAAACCGTAATATCCTAGGATTAGTAGGTACAGGAAGATTTGAGAATCAAATGATATTATCACAAAAAGCGCTTTATCACGGTTTTCGTAACAATACGGATAAACTAAATACCGCAGTTCATGAGTTTGTTCACCTCATAGATAAAATGGATGGTAAAATAGACGGCATTCCGCAAATATTGATGAACCAACCAATGGTTGCAGCTTGGTTAGAAATCATGCATCATGAAATGGAGCAAATCAATAACGACAAGTCAGACATAAGGTCCTACGGTGGAACAAGTGAAGCCGAATTCTTTGCAGTTGCTTGTGAATACTTCTTTTCTAGGCCAAAACTTATGAAACGTAAACATCCAGATATTTACCAAATGCTAGAATCGTGCTTTTTACAAGAAACTACTTAGTAACTAGCAGTGAATTAGCTATTCAATAAGTTGATATTCGTATTAATCTAACGTGAGTTTTACTTGCTCTGTTTTAATCTCACTGACTAACTCCAATTGACCTTTTTCAAATAAATCATCCAACTGCAATAAATCTGGATTCGTTTTGACTGCTTTATAGTTTTTATAATCCTGTATGATTACACCATTTACCGTTCTACGATTTATGCTTTCGCGAAAGCGATATCCACATTCTTCCTCACAATAAGAATAAGCCAGGTAATCAATTAAATAATTGTCCTTATTTATCCAGTAGACAAAAACATCGTCGTGATCCTCGCCACCACCTTCTTCTTTAAAAGTAACCTTGACCTCATAATATTTATTATTTAAAATCGTATCAATTCCTATTTTTTTAGAGATAATAGCATCACCATCTAAACTATACGGTAATTGTGCAAAATACACTACGCTATTAAGGCTACTGGCATAACCGTTAAGTAAAGAATCTGCAACGGTAATTATGGAATCGTTTATATAGCGCTCTTTCTTATTGTTACTCAATACATCTTTAATCATTAAGGAATCTTGAATAAACTCACGAGAATATTGAAACATACCTTTATCCCTTGTAGCCTCGTATTGCGTTTCTCTAAATTTGAATTCCATCGTAGATTGGTCCAAAAATGGAGAGCCATGCGCTTGAATACTCTTATGAATTAACTCCTTACCAGTATAATCTTTATCATCAACTTTACAAGCAACAAGTGCTGTCAACAGTAGTAATAGTACAATCTTTTTCATTTCACAAATATATAAGACATGCATGTGCTGGTCTGTTTATATTTGCAGTATTATATGAAGATTAACAAAAAAATAGAAATTAAAAATCGTAAGGCACGATTTGAATATGAGATACTGGATAGGTATACTGCTGGTATTGTGCTTGCTGGAACTGAAATTAAAGCTATAAGGTTAGGTAAAGCTAGTATAGCCGAAAGTTTTTGTGAATTTCAAAACAACGAGCTTTGGGTAATCAATATGACAGTACAAGAATACTCACATGCCACCTATTTTAATCATCAACCTAAACAAGAGCGTAAACTATTATTAAACCGTAAGGAACTTAAAAAACTAGAAAAAGATGTTACTAATTCTGGTAATACCATTGTTCCATTACGCTTGTTTGTAAATGAAAATGGTCTGGCAAAAATGGACATAGCGCTAGCAAAGGGTAAAAAACTTTACGATAAGCGTGAAACCATGAAAGATCGCGATAATAAACGCCGTCTAGACGCAATAAAAAAACAATTCAAGTAATTTCATTCTATCTAGGCAACCTTATTTAACAATATACGTCTATGTAGTTAAACAAGGTTAAGTTCCTTCTGTAAGACATAGAGTTTTATGGTTCTGAATTAACTTTGGGATCCATAAACCAACTCTATGAAATATTATATTACTCTCATTTTTGTATTCAGTTTAGCTTTCGCCAAAGCGCAATTAATAGGAACTCTTACAGGAACACAAGGAGATTCGCTGGCCTTTGCCTCTATTTATATTAAAGGTTCGTATACGGGAACAACTACTAATAATGAAGGTGCTTACACTTTAAAACTTCCCAAATTTGGTGATTATGAAATTGTATACCAATCTTTAGGCTATGCTCCTGAAACTATAAAAGTCAACTATCAAAAGGAAAATCAGGTACAAAACGTCATTTTAAAAGAACAGGCCACTTCACTAGATGAAGTAATTGTAAATAGTGATGAAAACCCAGCAGATAGAGTTATTCAAGCTGCTATTGATAATAGAGAAAAGAATAGGTTAAAATTCTCCAGTTATAAAGCAAATTTTTATTCGCGTGGTTTATGGCGTATGAATGATGTTCCAGAAAGTTTTATGGGACAAGAGATAGGAGATCTTGATGGATCACTAGATTCTATAACTAGATCGGGAATTATCTATCTATCTGAAACGGTTTCAAAAATTGCCTATGAAGCACCTGATAATTTTAAGGAACACATAATAGCAAGTAAGATAAGTGGTGACGATAACGGTTTTAGTGCCAATAGTGCCGAAAGTGCCGACTTTAATTTTTACAACAATAATATAGACTTAAATAATCGAATCGTATCTCCTATTGCAGATTATGCTTTTGGATATTATAAATATAAATTGTTAGGAACCTTTTTTGATGATAATAATTTTTTGATCAATAAAATAGAGGTTAAAAGTAAAAGGCCTAATGACAATACATTTGAAGGTATTATATACATAGTAGAAGATCAATGGACGATTTACGGCCTTGAGCTTACCACAACTGGTATGAATATAAATGTACCTGTCATTAAAGAGATCACCTTTAAACAAGACTTTTCTTATGAAGAGAGTAATAAAGATTGGGTAAAGCGATCACAAAGCATTGACTTTTCTTTTAAATTCTTAGGTTTTAAAGGGAATGGTCGATTTATCGCAAATTACACGGATTATAATTTCAATCCACAATTTGAAAAAGATTTTTTTGGTGCTGAAGTTTTGAGTTTTGAAGAAGGTGCCAATAAAAAAGACAGTCTATTTTGGAAAAAACAAAGACCTGTTCCTTTAAATACAGAAGAAAGTAAAGAATACATAAAAAAAGACAGTATTGCAGCAGTACGCAACGATCCTAAATACAAGGATTCAATTGATGCTGTAAACAATAAGTTTAGATTATTAGATCCCATTACAGGTTATTCCTACCGAAATAGCAATAAAAACTACTCGATTACATACGATGGTATAGCAAACTTTTCTGGTTTTAATACAGTACAAGGATTTTCCATAAATTCTGGGCTCTCTTATTTTAAAGGCTATGACGAGGATTATAATAGAACTTTATACCTAGGGACAAAATTCAACTATGGATTTAGTGACGATAGGTTAAGGTACACCTTTACGGGAAATTATAGGTTTAATAGAACCAATCGTAGGTATTTAGGCTTTAAAGCTGGTACTGAAGTACGTCAAATAAATAATAGCAACCCTATTTCTAATCTAGAAAATTCATTAAGTAGTTTATTATTTGAAAGAAATTTTGCCAAGTTCTATGAAGTTGATTTTGCTAGTATCAACTTTGGACAAGAAGTCGTAAATGGTGTTTTTGTAAATACCTCATTTTCATATGAAAGACGTCAACCATTAACAAATACTGAAGATCAGGTATGGTTTCCTCAAGATGATATAGATTACACTAGCAATAATCCTTTGAGTTTGGATTTAGGAAGACAAGCGATAATAGACGATCATGAGATTTTAAAAACTGGTGTATCGTTAAGCTTACGTCCAGGTCAAAAATACCAAAGTTACCCCAACCAAAAATTCAACATCTCCAATGAAAAATACCCAACGATTGTTCTAAATTATGAAGGTGGATTTGCTTCAAGTAATGATAATTACAACTTCCATCAATTCAAGGTAAGTTTGTACCAAGGTTTTGATTTGGGAAATTTAGGTAGAACGAGTTATTATGCCAATGCTGGTACATTTCTAAACGCCGATAATATTTCATTTGTGGATTACCAACATTTTAATGGTAATAGATTAAGGTATAAACTACAAGCAGTTAATCCCTATGGTTTTGGATTGTTAAACTATTACGATTACAGTACAAATAAGGATTATGCTCAACTTCATGTTCAACATGACTTCAAAGGGTTTATTTTAGGAAAAATACCAGTGCTTAATCAATTAAATTACGATTTGATTTTAAATGGAAAAGCACTTTTTACAGAACGCAAACCTTATTTTGAATTAAGTGCAGGGATCGACAATATTGGTTTTGGAAATTTTAGACCTTTCAGAATAGACTACGTGTACAGCATGACATCTGGAAGAAACTACGGCGCTTTTGTTTTAGGATTCAATCTAGGATTTTAAAAATTTGTTAATTATTTTAACAATTGTGTATTTTAAAAATTTTAATAGCCTAAATTTGAGTCAACTAACACAACCCAAATAAAATGCTAGAAATATTTTTAGTCATCTGGCTTTCTAAAAAGCTAGGAGAGATTCTTGAAGAGAAAGGCTATAAAAAAGGATGGTATATAGCCATGTTTGTAGGTTCATGGATTTTCTGTGAGTTTGTAATGATACTCATTTTCATAATGTTGTTTTCTGTTGAAAATAACCTAGCCTTAATTCCAGTTGGAATTTGTGGTGGAGCAATCGCTTATGGCTGCATGTATTTATTTGTTAATTCACTACCAGAAAAGGAAGTAGAGGATATTCGCGGCGAATTTAGATTAGATTAAACTTATTGATGCAAGAATACCATATTCTAAACGGTGATGCCTTAAGAAATAGATTCCCTGCGGAACTTAAAGGTAAGTGTATCACTTTTAGAGAATGTTTTATTGATGGCCCTTTAAAAGCACAATCTTACGAACAATTATTAATTGATCGTTCACAATATATAAAACAGGAGTATAATAGTACTCATCAAGAGTACAACGATCTTGTGATTAAGGAACTTGAGAAGCTGTCGAATATACCTGATAATAGTGAGGTGAATCTTTGGTTTGAAGATGATTTATTCTGCCAATCTAATTTATGGTTTGTTTTACACAGGTTTCATCAGATCAATAAAAAGAATATTAAACTCTATTTGGTTCGACCACTTAACGCATTTCCTTATAGTTATGGACATCATTCAAATAATGAATTGATTCATATTTATACTAACAGACAAAAATTAGAACAACTCGAATTATGGAGTAATCTATGGAAATCTTACGTGGATGGAAATACCACTACCCTATTACAAATTGCAACACAGTTAAAAAGCAATTATTCTCATGTACGAGCAGCGGTAGATTCTCACATTAATAGATTACCTAACGACAATAGTGACGGGCAGCCACAGGAGTTTGTGAAAAATCTAATTAAACAAAATCCCGACATTAGTTTTAAACAAGTCTTTATAGCATTTCAGGATAAATTCCCACAATATGGGTATGGCGATACTCAAGTAAGAAAATGGTTTGACCAGTATCAAAAACTTGTTTAAAACTTAATATAACTTCTTTATAATATCCAGTTATCCTATTTCAATTTTTATAAAATAATAAGACCTTTGCTCTATAATTATATTTAAAATATCATGAGCGTACCTAATACCTTAATGGATACTCAGTTAGAGTTTGAAGGACAACAAAATGTTTATAAAGGTAAAGTAAGAGAAGTTTATAACATTGATGATGAGTTATTGGTAATGATTGCCACAGATCGTCTTAGCGCTTTTGATGTAGTCATGCCTAGAGGAATACCTTACAAAGGCCAAATATTGAATCAGATTGCCACGCAAATGATGAAAGCCACTGAGGACATCGTACCTAATTGGTTAATAGACACCCCAGATCCTAATGTTGCTATCGGTCATTTATGTGAACCATTTAAAGTAGAAATGGTTATTAGAGGTTATATGAGCGGTCATGCAGCTCGTGAATATAAAGCAGGAAAGCGCATGCTATGTGGCGTACCACTTCCTGAAGGCTTAAAAGAGAATGATAAATTTTCTCAACCTATCATCACACCAGCTACCAAGGCAGAAAAAGGAGATCATGATGAAGACATATCTCGCGAGGACATTCTTAAAAGGGGTATTGTAAGTGAACAAGATTACGATATATTGGAAAAATATACACGAGCTTTATTTGAACGAGGAACCCAACTTGCCGCACAACGTGGGCTTATCTTGGTAGATACTAAATATGAATTTGGTAAAACTAAAGATGGAAAAATCGTTCTAATTGATGAAATTCACACACCAGATTCTTCTAGGTATTTTTATGCCGATGGTTACGAGGAACGACAAGCAAATAACGAACCTCAAAAACAGCTCAGTAAAGAGTTTGTACGTCAATGGTTAATTTCAAATGATTTTCAAGGTAAAGAAGGTCAAACTATACCTCACATGAGCGATGAGTATATAAACTCTGTGAGTGATAGGTATGTAGAGTTGTATGAAAATATAACGGGTCACGCTTTCGCGAAAGCGGACACAGAAAACATACTCTCACGTATAGAAACTAACGTGAACCAATGGCTATCCAATCAGTAAGCGCTAAACCTATGCTAAAACGAGTTAAAGGCTTCCAAAAGGAAGTCTTTTTTATTGGCTTTAATCGTACTTTTAAAATAAAAAATGATAACTACTTACAATCCGTATACAGGAGAAAAGCTAGCAGAATATAAAGAACTTACCGAAGACCAAATTCAATCAAAACTAGAGAAAGCTCAAAAAGCATTTAATGATTGGAGATTTACTTCCTATGATAAAAAGGCAGGTACTGTGCGATCTATAGGTGACACTTTGAGAAAGAATATTGAGAAATATGCCAAGCAGATGTCACTGGAAATGGGAAAACCTATTTCTCAATCAAGATCTGAGCTTGAAAAATGCGCTTGGTTATGTGATCACTACGCTAGTAAGGCAAAAGATTACCTAGCTAGTGAATACATAGATATAGATGATGCACATTCTTCATATGTAAGTTATGAACCACTAGGTGTTGTTCTTGCAGTGATGCCATGGAATTACCCATTCTGGCAAGTAATGCGATTTATAATTCCAGGATTGATGGCAGGAAATGTAGGCGTTCTTAAACATGCCAGTAGCGTGATGGGAACAGCAAATATGATTGAAGAATGTTTACTTGAAGCAGGTGTTCCAGAAGGGTGTTTTCAAAATTTTGTAATAAGTAGTAAGGCTGTAGAAAATATTATTAAAAATGATATTATAAAGGCAGTGACATTAACTGGTTCAAAACCTGCAGGAAGCGCTGTGGCAAGTACTGCTGGCTCAGAAATTAAGAAAACTGTACTAGAACTAGGTGGTAATAACGCACTAGTTATATTTCCAGATGCCGATATAGATAAATCTGTTGAAACTTGCGTTAACGCTAGATATCAAAACACTGGACAAAGTTGTATCGCAGGTAAAAGACTTATCATCCATGAAAAGGTTTACGATGAGTTCCTAGATAAATTTACCAATAAAGTGAAGGAGCTCAAGTCTGGTGATCCATTAAATGACGATACCTACATTGGAGCTATGGCTAGAAAAGATCTAGCAGAAGAGCTGGAAGAGCTCATGAATCAGTCTGTAAATATGGGTGCTAAGGTTCACCTAGGTGGAAGTCGTAAAAACGCCTATTTTGAGCCTACTATTTTGACCGATATTACTCGCGACATGCCAGTTTTTAAAGATGAAACCTTTGGACCTTTAATGGCTGTTCTATCCTTTAAAGAGGAAGAGGAAGCTATAGAAATGGTAAACGATTCAAAATTTGGGTTAGGCGCAAGTTTATTTAGTCAGGACATAAGTAGAATGCAAGAACTTTCTAAAAAAATAAAAGACGGCGCCGTATTTATCAACGCCAAAGTTGCCAGTAACCCTAACCTACCTTTTGGTGGTACAGGTATATCAGGATACGGACGAGAATTATCCCATCATGGAATAAGAGAATTTTGTAATGTAAAAACAGTAGTGGTACACAAATAAAATTTTGAATTAGTTTTAAAACCATGTAATGCAAGATTCTGACATGCTTAATTCGGCCGAAAAGAATAGTGAGAATGACCCAAAGCAGCCTACCAAGAATGAGTCATTCTTGGATAGGTGGGAAAACAGTAGCAACCCATTGGCTCGTTTTTCTTATAAAGTTTTACAATCCATTTGGACTGTTGTTATGGCGATAGGGATGTTTTTAGCTTGGTTAATAGCCTTACTAGCAACATGATCAAAAAACTTCCTTTAAAAATAGTACACCTCTATTTTTTATTAAGTGTCGTTAGTTTTTTAATAGTTGAACTCGCTAAATCTTATCAAGTTGCCAGTGATTTTGTGACGGGATATGTGAATGATATATTGGTAATACCTATAGTGAGTGTCATATGTTTACATGTGTTATGGTTTATAAAAGGAAATAAAAGCTTAAGACTGGACGCTTTGAGTATAGCCAGTCTAGTCCTGTTGTACAGTATTTATTTTGAATGGTATTTACCACAGGTAAATGAAAGATATACTGGCGATGTATGGGATCTAGTATGCTATTCAACAGGAGGATTCATTTTTTATTTGTTACAACGATTTCCTTAATCATTAAAATACCTGGTTCAAACAAAACTTAAGAATTATAAAACCCTTTAATTACATAAATAAAACATACTATTCTAGGTATGGCAATTAAATTAGTTTAGTTTTGCAATGATTCTTAGGAATCTTGACACCTTGTTTTCAAAGTAGTTATTTTATTTATTGGTGTATTTAGAGGAGCCTTCTCTTCATTACTTATTCATTCAATCATTACTTTTTTTCTGCAATTACTGCGGTATCTCATGAGTGAAAAGTTCTGAAGAACATTTTTTTAATTTAATTCAATAACAATGCAAGAAGGCAAAGTAAAATTTTTTAATGACTCAAAAGGTTTTGGGTTTATTACCTCTGATGATTCTGGAGAAGATGTATTTGTACACATCTCTGGTCTAATCGACGAAATCAAAGAAAACGACAAAGTTGAGTATGAAACTCAACAAGGTAGAAAAGGAATCAACGCCGTTAATGTAAAAGTGATCGGATAATTTCTAATTCTTTTATAAAAATTCAACCGTCTTATTTAATAAGGCGGTTTTTTTATGTTTTATATTAGGTAACTTCTACCCTATTACAAAAAGGTTTTTCCTATCAAAAAAGTTTTCTGTAATGTTTTAATCAATGAATTTCTATAAACTATTAAGTTTAGATGGAGTTAGGACAGTATCAGCAACTACTATTTAAATACTCTATTCTTTTCCGTCCAGAAACGGTACAAACCTAAATTCTCCAAATGTACTCTTAACAAACTTCGACTCGGATTCCCGTATAATAAGTGTCATAATTTGAGAATCGTCACCTACAGGAATTACCATTCTTCCGCCTATTTTCAATTGCGCTAGCAAGGCTTTTGGAATATCGGTAGCACCACAGGTTACTATTATACCATCAAAAGGACCTTGATCTGGTAAACCCTTGTACCCATCACCAAAAACAAATTTTCTAGGTCGATAAAACAGTTTTTTAAATAATTGGGTCGTTTTTTTATACAACTCGTTCTGCCTTTCTATAGTATATACTTGCGCTTTCATTTTGATCAATACCGCACATTGATATCCACTACCTGTTCCTATTTCAAGGATACGCTGGCCTGGCATCACTTCCAGTAATTGAGATTGAAAAGCAACTGTATAGGGATGAGATATAGTTTGTCCTGCTCCTATAGGAAAAGCTTTATTTTGGTAGGCGTGCTCTAGGAATCCACTGTCTAAAAATAAATGTCTAGGTACTTCATTAATAGCATCAAGTACTCTTTCATCAGTAATACCCTTTTCTCTTAGTAAATTTACTAACTGCCTGCGTTTACCTTTATGTATATAATTATCCTCGATGGTGGCAAATTTAAACTTCTGTTCCTAATAAAATACCTTAAAAACTAGGCAAATTTTACAATTTTATAAAGAGCTGTTTTCGTTACTTTTGTGGAAAACCATATTTCATATGCTTAAAGCAGGAGTACTAGGTGCAGGACATCTTGGAAAAATTCATCTTAAACTACTTCAATCAAGTGAGCGCTACGAACTAGTAGGCTTTTATGATGCAAATCCAGAATACGCTCAACAAGTTGAAAAAGAATTTGGTTACAAATACTTTTCTAATGTAGATGAACTTATCCAGGCATGTGACATGATCGATGTAGTCACTCCTACCTCATTTCATCATGACAGTGCTGTTAAAGTTCTAGAGGCAGGAAAACATTTATTTGTAGAAAAACCTATCACAGTAACGGTTGATGAAGCTAATGATTTAATCTCGCTTTCGCGAAAGCATAATGTAAAAGGTCAAGTAGGTCAGGTAGAACGTTTTAATCCTGCTTTTATGGCTGTTAAGGATAATATCGACCAACCTATGTTTATAGAGTCACACCGACTGGCAGAATTTAATCCACGAGGTACCGATGTAAGTGTAGTACTAGACCTAATGATACACGATATTGATGCTATATTGAGTGTCGTCAAAAGTGAAGTGAAATCAATTAATGCGAGTGGTGTTGCGGTAATATCTAAAACACCTGATATAGCCAACGCACGTATAGAATTTGAAAACGGCTGCGTGGCAAACCTTACTGCTAGTCGCATAAGTTTAAAGAAAATGCGTAAAGCAAGATTTTTCCAAAAGGATGCCTACATATCTGTTGATTTTCTTGAAAAAGCTGTCGAGGTCGTTAGAATGAAAGACGCTCCTGAAACGCCTGGCGACTTTGATATGATTCTTAAAAATGCAGAAGGTGAAAGCAAACAAATTTACTTTGACAACCCAGAGGTAAGTGCCAATAATGCTATTCTAGACGAATTAGAAACCTTTGCAGATGCTATTGAAAATAACACCAGACCTATAGTAAATCTTGAAGATGGTACTCGCGCACTAGATGTAGCTCTTAAGGTGATTGAGAATTTTAAATCATTATGATACGAATTTTAATAGGTAGTTTTTTTGTGCTTCTTTGTTTTTCTTGTAAACAAGAAAAGAACACCACAACTCAAAATAATACCGAATCCTCTGTTTCAAATTCAAATACAGTGGAGAATAAGTTTCAGATACTTAAAACACGAATTGATAAACAATTAGATAGTATAAACGATCTAAATTATTTTAACGGTTTTGGAGTAGCGGTTGTCAACAAAGATTCAATATTATTTACCAAAGGATACGGTTATAGGGATCTTGAAAAAAGCTTACCTTATACTTCTCACACCATTCAAAACATAGCTTCTATTTCAAAGGTATTTGTAGGGCTTACACTTGCCAAGGCTATTGAAGAAGAAAAACTAAAGTTGGATGATGATATTAATAAATACTTACCATTTACTGTTAAGCATCCTCTATTTCCTAACGATACAATAAGAGTCCAACATTTAGTTAATCACACAAGCGGAATTAGTGATAGGGAATATTACAGTTCTTCCTACATTAATTTAGAAAAGGACACTAATGGAAATCCTTTGATTGATCAAGAAGAATTAGAATACTTTGTGCCTATTGAAGAAGATCGCAGTCTAGAAGAATTTCTTAAGTCTGGACTTACAGTCACTGACAGTACACATTCAGATTATATTTTTAACGAGTATAAACCTGGTACCATTCATGAATATTCAAACATAGGTGCAGCACTAGCTGCCTATGTTGTTGAAAAAGCTACACAAACAGACTTTAAAGATTATAGTAAGCAGTATGTGATTGATGAGTTAAAACTCAAAGAAACGAGCTGGAGATTATCAGATCTAGATACTACATTGCGTAGTAAGGTATATAGCACCATAGATTTAAGATATCCTGACTACAAGCTTATCACTTTTGCAGATGGAGGAATGTATACCAGTGTTCATGATTTAGGATTAGTATTTTCAGAAATAATAGCTGCGTATCAAGGAGAAGGTACATTACTTAATAAGGATACTTACAAACTCTTTTTTACTAAAAGTTTAGATTCCACACATTTATCTAACAAGGAAAACTTAAAAAATCTCAAGAATGAGCAAAATCACGGTATTTTCTTAAGTTATGAACAAGGAAGAATAGGCCATACTGGTGGCGATCCAGGTGTAGGAACAGTCATGTTCTTCAAACCTGAAAATGATTTTGGAATTATTTATTTTGTAAACACAGATATTAACTCAAAAGAGGCAATGCAAACCTTTGTCAACATAACAGAACTATTAGAATCAAATTTTGAATAAAAAAATGAAAAATATTACAGTAATCGGCGCAGGAACCATGGGGAATGGGATCGCACACACTTTTGCCCAAAAAGGATTTAATGTATCACTTGTAGATATCTCTCAAGAAGCATTGGACCGCGGTCTAGGTACAATAAGTAAAAATCTAGATCGTATGATTGCCCGTGAAAAAATTACTGAGGCAGACAAGCAAGATACTCTTAATAACATCACCACTTATACAGATCTTAAAGAAGGTGTACAACAGGCTGATCTCGTGGTCGAGGCAGCTACAGAAAATGTTGATTTGAAATTGAAAATCTTTGGACAAATGGATGAGTTTGCTCCAGCAGATTGTATTCTAGCCTCAAACACGTCTTCAATTTCCATCACACAAATAGGTGCTGCTACCTCACGACCTGAAAAGGTAATAGGAATGCACTTTATGAACCCAGTACCTATCATGAAGCTAGTTGAAATCATTAGAGGTTACTCAACTAGTGATGAGGTTACAAAATCTATTATGGATATGTCGATTCAATTAGGCAAAACGCCTACTGAGGTTAATGACTATCCTGGATTTGTAGCAAATAGAATTCTTATGCCTATGATTAACGAGGCTATAGAGACTTTATACAACGGTGTTGCAGGAGTACAAGAAATCGATACTGTAATGAAACTGGGTATGGCACATCCTATGGGACCATTACAGCTTGCAGATTTTATAGGTCTAGACGTTTGCCTATCAATTCTTGAGGTTATGTATGATGGATTTAAAAACCCAAAATACGCTCCTTGTCCACTATTAGTTAATATGGTGATGGCAGGTAAAAAAGGTGTGAAATCTGGAGAAGGCTTTTACGATTATTCAGAATCTAAAAAAGCAGAAAAGGTAAGTTCAAGTTTTGCTTAAGATCTCATAATTGTGCCAAAAATAAAACCCTTCAAAGGTGTAAGAGCCTCAAAAGAAATTGCTACTCATTTAATATCCAGATCTTATCAGGATTACAAACGAAAGGAACTTAAAAGCACCTTAAAATATAATCCGTTTAGTTTTCTGCATATTTTGAATCCTGGTTATAAATTTAATCATGAAAGTACAGGGAATGAACGTTTTCAATTAGTTCGCAACAGGTACTTAGAGTTCAAAGAGGATCAATTTCTTAAAAGTGAATCAGTTCCCAGTTTTTATCTGTATCAATGTACAGAAAACGGTCACGAGTATGTAGGAATTATTGCTGCCGCAAGCACCAATGACTATAACAACAATGTGATTAAAAAGCATGAGAACACGCTTAAAGTAAGGGAAACACTGTTTAAAGAATATTTAAAAACAGTAGGCTTTAATGCAGAGCCTGTTCTGATCACTTACCCTGATCAACAAGATATTGATGATATCGTTTCACGTATAAAACAACGTGAGCCTGAATATCATTTTAAAACAACTGATCGCAATGAACATAAAGTGTGGATCATAGATGATGCAAAGGATTGTGATAAAATTGAACAATCCTTTGCAGCTCTACCCTATTTATACATTGCAGATGGTCATCACCGCAGTGCCAGCTCGTATTTACTATCTCAGGATTTAGGTAGCAAACATGATTCCTACAATTATTTCATGAGTTTTCTAATCCCAGAAAGTCAGCTACAAATCTTTGAATTTAATAGACTAGTGACAGATCTTAATGATCTTACAAAGGAAAATTTTCTCATGAAACTAGATCAACATTTTAGAATTCAAAATCGAGGTAAGGAAATGTATAAACCGTCCAAAAAGCACCACTTCAGTATGTACTTGGATGGAGAATTCTACAGCCTATATTGGCGTAAACAGGTCATGACAATTGATAGTCCTTTGGATGATCTTGATACGCAAATGTTATATGATTATCTGCTTCAACCGATTTTAGATATTAAAGATCCTAGAAATGATCGCAGATTATCCTACAATTATGGGAAGGATGCTCTACTAGACATGAAGGAACAAGTTGATAACAATGAATACGCGGTAGGTTTCGGTCTATTTCCTGCAACGGTAGAACAAATAAAAAAAATCGCCGATGCAGATCTTGTAATGCCTCCTAAAAGCACTTATATAAAACCTAAACTTCCTAGTGGACTATTAATTTACGAATTTGAAAATGAGTAAGATTAGTGAAAACATATTACGCTTTCGCGAAAGCGTAGAACCCAAGGCTACACTTATTGCTGTAAGTAAAACAAAACCTATCAGTGATCTAGAACAAGCCTATGAGACTGGTCAGAGACATTTTGGTGAGAATAAAGTCCAAGAGATGACGTCAAAATGGGAACACTTACCTAAAGATATCAAATGGCACATGATTGGGCACGTTCAAAGGAATAAGGTTAAATACATGGCTCCTTACGTGCATTTAATTCATAGTGTAGACTCTCCTAGGTTACTAAAGGAAATTAATAAGCAAGCAAAAAATAACAATCGTGTTATTAATTGTTTATTTCAAATTCACATTGCCCAGGAAGAGAATAAATTTGGATTTGACGAACAAGAATTACTGGATTACATCACAAGTGAAGCGTTCAAGGAGTTATCTCATGTTTCAATCAAAGGATTAATGGGAATGGCTACATTTACAGATGATCTAGATCAAATTAGAAAGGAATTCAAATCGTTAAGCAGCTTGTTTTCCAAATTAAAAGAAGATTACTTTACTCATGATGAATTCAAAGAATTATCCATGGGAATGACTGGTGACTACAAAATAGCTATTGAAGAAGGTAGTACGATGGTACGTATAGGTAGTGCCATTTTTGGGTCTAGAAACACACATTAGATTATCGATACATATATTACCTAGTAAATTACTAGGATTAGGTAAAAAATTAGAGTTTTTTTTCTCATCAACTACCTCTGTGCACTTATTTTTGTGAGCTTAAATAATTTAACATTAATAAAATGAATGCACAAGATTTAGTTGCAGTAGCTAAGGAGCACGGTAGTCCTGTCTACGTCTATGATGCACAGCGCATTATATCACAGTATGAACGATTAGAGTCCGCTTTCGCGAAAGCGAAAAATCTAAGAATTCATTATGCTGTAAAAGCCCTGTCAAACATCTCAATCTTGAAGCTTTTTAAACAGTTAGGCGCTGGACTCGATACCGTGAGTGTGCAGGAAGTCAAACTAGGGCTAGCAGCTGGTGTTGATCCTAAAAAAATCATTTACACTCCTAATGGTGTTTCTCTCGAAGAAATTGAGCAAGTAGCCGCTCTAGGTGTTCAAATAAACATTGACAATTTATCCATACTAGAACAATTTGGGTCTAAACATCCTGATGTACCTGTATGTGTGCGTATAAATCCACATGTGATGGCTGGTGGAAATGCTAATATTTCAGTAGGTCATATAGATTCAAAATTTGGTATATCTATACATCAAATTCCTCATTTATTAAGAATTGTCAAGAATACAGGTATGCGTGTTAATGGAATTCATATGCATACAGGTAGCGATATATTAGATATTGGCGTGTTTTTATATGCGTCTGAGATTTTATTTGAAACCGCAGCAAAATTTGATGATTTAGAGTTCATAGATTTTGGTAGCGGTTTTAAAGTTCCTTACAAAGAAGGAGATGTATCTACCGACATTGAAGAATTAGGTGAACAATTGACTGAACGTTTTAATACCTTTTGCAAGGAGTATGGTAAAGATCTAACTATAGCATTTGAACCTGGTAAATTTTTAGTTAGTGAATCTGGTTATTTCTTAACTAAGGTAAATGTGGTAAAGCAGACAACGAGTACCGTGTTTGCTGGCGTTGATTCTGGATTCAATCACTTAATTAGACCTATGTTATACGGATCGTACCACAAAATTGAAAATGTTTCTAATCCTGATGGACGTAAGAGGTATTACAGTGTTGTAGGATACATTTGTGAGACAGATACTTTTGGTAATAACCGTCAAATTGCTGAGGTTACAGAAGGTGATATACTAGCTTTCTCAAATGCCGGTGCTTACTGTTTTTCAATGGCGAGTAACTATAATAGTAGATATAGACCTGCCGAAATTTTGTGGTATAATGGAGAATCACATGTCATAAGAAAGCGTGAAACTATGGATGATATTTTACGTAATCAGGTTGAGGTTTCTTTATCCATTGAACAAGAGGTATAGTCCATAAAATTATAATTTATATAAATAGAAAAAGCCGCTTCAATAAGAAGCGGCTTTTTCATTTGTAGTTAATTATTATATATACTCTCTGGGTTATTTTACAATTACCTTTTCACTATAAGAGCCACTATTTGAATCTATAGTTACAATATAAGCTCCTGCGCTCATTTCATTTGTATCTATAGTAATCACATCTTGATAATCAGGACTGTCGATGTGAACTACTTTTTGTCCTAATGTGTTGTATAAGGTTATACCATTTACTAAAAGTTCATTTGAAACCTTAACATGAATTTGATCAGTATTAACTGGTTGATAGATTGTAATTTGATTATCCAATTGCACAGTATTATTTGACAAAGTAGAAGGATCATTGAATACAAGTTCAAATCTATCATTGACAGTTCCTGCGCTCATATTATCGATTAAAGCATCAGCATTACGTAAATTATGATACATACCCGTAAGGTTGTCATGCAGGAATATATTTAAATCTTGATTAACATTTTCTAGATTATCTAAACCAATAGTGATTGTACCTGGGTTACTTATTTTTACTGACAAAGGTAGGATGGTATTGTTATCAAAACTACCTACACCTTGTATCACATAAGTGTCTCCACCGAAATACCAAGACATATCGTCCATTTGATTATCTTGTTGCTTAGCATCAAATCCTCTATCGTAACCCATCGTAGCACTTACATCTTCAGTAACTAACAGTTGTCTATGTATTGTCCCTGGGCTATCAAAACCTAATCTTATTTTTTGTCTAGTATCATTAGGTCCATTATAATCTAAGTCTGGACTAATAGCAGCAGCGCCGCTACCAGGTGCAGCAACAAATACACTAGGACCTGTAGATTCTTTAATAAATTGACGTTGATCATTTTCAAATCTAACAGTACCATTAGAAGTTGCTCTTACAAAAAAGCCTTGTGCTACTGGTACAAATTGCTCTGGAGTTTTTGTAGGAACTCCACCTTGATTTACTTGTGGACTGCTTGTTCCTATACTAGCGTTAGGAACTCCACCAGAGAAATTGTAGGTTGCGTAACCACCTTGATATTGGAGTAACACGTGACTGTTTCCACCCCAATGTTCCCAGAAGTAAAGCGTACCGTCCAACTGAGGATTATCTCTTATGAATTCATGAGCATCTAATGCTGATGGATATGGATTACCAACTAAATAGTCATTACCATTGTTAATAGGTAAGTCAATAATACCATTGTTAGGTCGACCTATAAAAACATAATTCTGCTCTCCTGAAATGTTGTCGCTATTACCTTTCATTGTAAATCCTTCACCTGTATTTAGGGATCCAGTAGGACCTACATATTCCCAATTGGAATAATTTCCTGAACTTAAGTTGGAATATTTGTACAACCATCTACCAGAGATTGTTGCAGCAGTACTAGCCGTTCCAGGAGCTCCATCTCTTACATTTCTACTTGTAAAATTCATAGGTCTAGGATTATCGGCAAATGTTCCATCATGCATGAAACCTTGAATGGTATATCCATCGTTATTCAAAGCATTAGTAGTTGAACTAACAGGTGAACTCCAGTAATTATAGTTGTACTTATCAGAAGTTCCTTGTTGATCTGCCTCTAACGATCCTGTACTAGAACCAATTAAATCACTATCTAAAGTTTGCACTAATTGTGCTTCACCTTCCAGGTCAATTAGACCATCAAGTTCCAGAATATGTGTTACTGTTAAACCTAAATCATTCTTTACTGAAAGTTCGTTCGACTGTTGGTTTAAGCCTAGGAGTGTAATATTCTTATCGGTTATTTCTATATTATGAGATGACTGTACGATGTTCCAATCAATATCATAAACAGTTCCTGCTACAACTCTAGTACTACCTGGATTATACAGTTCACCACCGTTTTGCCAAGTGCTGTTATCTGAGAAATCTCCATTAGCTTGAGAAATGTATGGAAGAGGAGCTGTTTGGTCAATAATGGTAAAATTTGAAGGTTGTCTCAAACTACCACGGTGTTTGTTACCAGAAGCGTCATTTAGGTGCGTACCTATGTAGGTATTCATATTGTAATATGCTTCTAGGTTTGACCAAGATAGTGCTGCTATATCATTCTTCGTTACACTAGAAGGAATAATAGATCCTTTTATTCCACCACCAAACTCTTCAATCTCTTGATTCATCATAAATCTAATTTGATCCTGATTTATAGCAGTAGTAAAAATTCTAACCTCATCAATATTTCCATAAAACTGATTTCTTACATCTGTTTTAGATATGTATCTCGCTCCTATACAAAAATCTTCATTATTAGTTGTAAGCGCAGCTATAGTTTGAGTTTTATCAAGAACTCCATCAATGTAAAAATTAATTGATGTCCCATTATAAACAACTGTGATATATGTCCAAACATTATCGGCGATTCTAGTATCGCTTTTTCTTGTTTGGGTTTGATGTCTCATAGATACTCGATTATTAGCATCAAGGAATAACCAATAACCATTATTTGCGGTTCCTTTTTTAGATACTATTGTTCTATTATTTCCATCTGAATTAGCACCTCTTGATAAAACCCAAGCAGAAATTGAGTAGGCTCCGATTAATTGTATTTCGTTTCCAACTTGTACATAGTCATTTTCACCATCAAAATCAATATGTCTAGGCTCAATTTCTTCATGTGCTACACCAAACTTCACATATTTTTCACCATCAAAGTCATAAGTAGTTTCAAGTGTTGCGCCATTCTCATCTAAAAAGATAGTCTCCAATACATCATTGAAATTTTCATCATTGGCAACAATCATTACATAAGCATCATTTCCCACTAATGCTGGTAAGCTAGAGAAACCTGCTGTTTCTACACTTACCTTTACTTCAGGTATGTCATTTCCTTGTTCAGAAACTTCTTTAAATTTCCATGTTCTTTTAGTAACATCAGTAAACGTAGTAACTAAATCAGGACCTAATGTAACAGCCAAAGGACTTGGCATTGGGTCAAGATCCTCAGACGTACTTCCCCAAACCAAGAAGTCGTAATCGTCTTCAAATGTATTAGGGTTAGCGTTATTCGTATTATATAAATCACCCAAACCAACTGATACAAAAGCATTTGGATCTATACTCCTAGCCTGTTTTTGATTTAAGCGCATACAATCATCTCTTCCTATAGCGGTAACATTATAAGTAAAACCAGGATCTATAGAAGCATTCCACAATTCATTACCTGAACTATCATAATAAGAACCTGGAACATGAGGTAGACCAATAGAATCTATAGGAAATAACCCTAACGTTATTCCGTATTTCATAGCAAAATACGATTCTATTTTCTCACGCTCGTCATCTGACTTCTTTTCAGAAAAAGACATGATTTCTAAAATATCTCCATTAAAACTAGATCCAAAAAATTCTGATCTTCCTAACCAATATCTCGAATTTAAAATTTCTTTGATAGTTGTACTATTAACCTCTTGAATTAAACCAGATAAAGCTGGAATATTTTCAAGATTGACTCCATCTAGATACAATTCCATTCCATCACCGGAATCATTAACTCTTACATTAAAAATAACTGGTCTGTCATAATTAAGAGTTGGATGTACAATTGCCTTACCATAATCATTTTGTGCACCTTGATTGTAAGCTACAATGTCAGGATTAGTTCCATACCTAGCACTTGTGTTATTGATAGAAATACCTGTAACATCTTGATTATTTCCGCTTGTATTATAATCATCACCCATGAAAACATCTTCAGTTCCACGAGAAGCATTAAGGCCTTGGGTAGGATTTATTACCACATAAATATCGTTATAATAAAAGCCACCTTTACCAAACATAGATTTGCTTCCGTCAAATGTCACTACCGGATTATAATTTGCATTTGCAGCGGCGTTATCTTGGTAAATAGGGCGTTGTGATCCACTCGATGTGGCATTAGTATAAGATCCATCAATTGTCACATTACCTATTGCAACAGAGTTTCTCCACTCACTAATCAGATCACCATCATTATAATTATCTGCTAAGGTTGCTGGATTTAACCAAAGTTCTAAGTCTGGTCCTACTCCGTTACCGCAATCTACATAAACCTTTGCAAGCTGTAAGTATCCTTCAATCCTAAAGTCATCGATAGCTAGACCATCAGCATTATAAGCAGCACCGTCAGACTGAAACCAAACTCTAAAACGCACATCACTTTGATCGTCAAAAGCTTGTGAAGGCAAGTTCACACTTGCAGTTGTCCAACCATTAGAATCATTTGCCCATGCACCATAACCACCTACTGCACTAGCGTCATCAGTTGTCATCCAATTAACAGAATCAGGCTCACCTACTCTACCTAAGGTTCTCCAACCTAAACCATCGTTATTATCAAATTCAATTCTAAATCCATCAGCTCCATTTGGAATAACATCTAGATTATATCGAAAACTTAACACCATCCTTTCATAACCGGATAAGTCAATCAATGGAGTTGTTGTTGACATTCTGGCAAATTCCTCATAAGTTACATTAGATCTCGTTCTACGTATGTATTTGTAAAAACCTGCTCCATGAGCTGCAAAATCAGATCCTCTTCTCCATTGCCCGCGATTGGCAGCATCAGTCCAAGCATTATCCCCAAGGCCGGTCGTGAAGTCCGCATTGAAAATAGTAACCTGTGCATTTGCTATTCCTGATAATAAAACTAGAATTAAGTAAAACTTCTTCATACCTTAATAATTAACTACGGTACAAAGTAATTTCAGCCTATGGAGAAAATGGATTTTGCAAATTGAATTAAAATTATTTTTTCTTAAAAAAACGCAAAAAACAAGTATAATATACTGATATACAACTTTTTATCTTATTTTTATTATTCACTGCATAACAGTTTATCGATGTATTTCATCGATAAAAAGTTTAATGGTTTTAAGAATTTATATTTTTTTGTTCTAGAAAACGTGAGAAAAATTCGTATTGTTTTTGACTAAAATATCTGATCATGCGTTGTTCTATTGATAATTTCGACGAACTACCAATTAGGATAGTATGCAATAGTACTTTTTTAACAGTTGTTTGTCTTTTTAACAAAGTATTACATAGTTCAAGCTGATAATTTAACAGTTCACCTAATGAAGAATGGTCCTGATACAACTTAACAGACTTACTTACAAATAACTGTTTATCAATTGTTTCTATACTGTCTAAAGCTATTTTTTCAGATGAAATCCCTTCCCATAAATATACCGTTCCGTTTATCGGTAAACTACACTTTAGTGCATCAAATATTTTAGTTTTAATACCAGCACCATATGGAATGGGAGCTAACATTAATTTATATTTGGTTAACTCTTCCTCTATATTTTCACAGTATCCTTTAACGATAAAGCCCTCTTTTTTTGAATGCATTTGATTCACAAATGCCGGTAACTCATAACCATAAATATGTAATTCTACTTTAGGAAGAGATTGCCTAATCAAGGGCCAAATCCTATTTTTTAGCAATTTTATCGTTTCTATGTTCGGTCTATGCTTTCCTGAGCCTACAAAAACAAAATGCTCACGGTCATCAAAATTGACTATTGGACATTCAATATTTTCATATAAGAAAGGGACAAATACTAATTTTTCTAATGGAATATTAAAGTGTGACTTGAGCAACTCTATTTCATAATTAGCTATTATTAAAGAATAATCAACTCTAAGAATTGCAGCAATCTCTCGATAAGTGTATTCATTATCAAAATTTACAGTAGCATCTTTTAAATAAGCCTCTTCCCTAGCCTTCCTTAAGAAGTGTAAATCTTCTGTATCTAGTATATGAATACACTCTGGTAAAACTTTTCTTATTCTCCAGCTGTATTGTTCTTCAATCATAAACCTATCATAAAGAACATGACTGAAAGAATAATCTGCTACAAATTCATTGAAAGATTGATTATTTAGTTCAATACGATGACCATATATAGTATGACGATTACAAAAGTTATCATCAACGGGTAAAACAGTTGCAAAATGAATTTCATATTGAGACTGAAAAGTCTCGATTAATTGAATCATCCTTGTACCAGTACCCGATCCATTTGGGTTAGGCCAATGAGCACCAATAATTAATAGCTTTTTACTAGATTGCAATAGATTTACGTTTTTAAGGTTTATATAAACGATTGAGTTAAAACAGCTTAAACCTAGGTTAATAAATAGCCGTCACAGACTAGTAAAAATAAGAACTAAATAATTACTTTTATCGCTCACATTTTCTTTACAAAAGCATGGGTAAAATTATAGCAATAGCTAATCAAAAAGGTGGTGTAGGTAAAACAACAACAGCAGTAAATCTAGCGGCATCGTTAGGCGTATTGGAAAAAAAGGTTTTATTGATAGACGCTGATCCACAAGCTAATGCGACATCGGGATTAGGACTCGATGTAGAGACTATAGAAGCAGGAACCTACCAGTTGATAGAGAATTCTACTCCGGCCATGTCATTAATTAAGGAAACTAACGCTCCTAACGTACACATAATTCCAGCTCATATTGATTTAGTCGCTATAGAGATTGAATTAGTTGATATTGACCGAAGAGAATACATGATGAAGCAAGCCTTATCCTCTATTAAGGACAATTTTGATTTTATAATTATAGATTGCGCTCCTTCTCTCGGGTTACTTACTTTAAATGCTCTTACGGCAAGTGACTCTGTGTTAATACCTATTCAATGTGAATACTTTGCTCTTGAAGGATTAGGCAAATTATTAAACACAGTTAAGAGTGTTCAAAAAATTCACAATCCAGATTTAGATATAGAAGGATTACTACTTACCATGTACGATAGTAGATTAAGATTATCCAATCAAGTAGTAGAAGAAGTTAATCAGCATTTTGAAGGTTTGACCTTTAAAACAATTATACAACGAAATGTTCGTTTAAGTGAGGCTCCTAGTTATGGGGAAAGTATCATTAATTATGACGCATCCAGCAAGGGATCGGAGAACTATTTGAGTCTAGCAAACGAATTGATAAATAAAAACGCATAACTCATGGCCAAAGCAACAAAAAAACAGGCCTTAGGTCGCGGTTTATCTGCCTTATTAAATGATAAGACAAATGAAATAAATACCGCACAAGATAAAAACGCAGACAAAATTGTAGGAAACGTAGTTGATTTACCTCTTGAAGACATAGAGATGAATCCGTTTCAACCACGTACCTCATTTAATGAAGAGCATTTAAAAGAGCTTGCCTCTTCTATCAAAGAATTAGGTGTTATTCAACCCATTACTGTTCGTAAAAAAGGGTTTGGAAAATATGAATTAGTATCGGGAGAACGTCGTTGTCGTGCTTCAAAAATGCTAGGATTCACCACAATTCCAGCCTATGTACGTATAGCAAATGATCAAGAATCGCTAGAAATGGCGCTTGTTGAGAATATTCAACGTCAGGATTTAGATCCTATTGAAATTGCATTATCCTACCAGCGACTTATCGACGAGATCAGTCTTACGCAAGAACAAATGAGTGAACGTGTAGGAAAATCACGTAGTGCTATCGCAAACTATTTGCGACTATTAAAATTAGATCCAATTATTCAGACTGGTATGAGGGATGGATTTATCTCAATGGGTCATGGTCGTGCTCTAATTAATGTCGATAGCCTAGATGATCAGCTGGATATATATCAACGTATAATTTCAGATAATTTATCGGTAAGAGATACTGAAAAACTAGTTAAAGGGCTTAAGGATAGTACGCTTTCGCGAAAGCAAACTAAAAAGAATTCTCTTCCAGAAAAAGTAGAATCTCAAACTAAAAAGCTAGGAGAACATTTGGACACCAAGGTATCTACTACCATGAATAGTTCTGGTAAAGGAAAAATAACCATTAATTATGCTTCAAAGGCAGATTTTGAACGTATTGTCAAGTTGATTAATGGTTAAGCACCTCGTTTACATATTTATAATTTTAAGTTCTGCATGGTGTCATGCCCAGGATGACTCTAATGATACACCTGAAAAACAGGACTTAAATACCGTACTTGTTGCCAACGATACGCTACCAATTGTATACGATGCAAACCGACCAAGTAAAGCGGCATTTTACAGTGCTATATTACCTGGTATGGGACAAGTTTATAATAAAAAATATTGGAAAGTACCAATAGCCTATGGCCTTATAGGTACCAGTGTATACTTCTACATAAGGAATGACAACGAATACAACAGATTAAGAGATGCTTTTAAAATAAGGCTTGCCGGTGGTACCAATGATGAATTCTCTGACGAGAATGGTAATCCTATCATTTCTACTCAAGGATTAGAACGTGCCCAAAAAGTATCACAACGTAACAAAGAATTAAGTTTGTTGCTAGCAGCAGCAGCTTATGTCCTACAAATTATCGATGCCAATGTTGATGGCCATTTAAGTCAGTTTAGTGTAGATCGCAATCTTGCTGTTTTACCCTATATTGATAATAATAATCTAAGTGCAGGTAGCAATTTTGGATTTTCTCTAACCTATAATTTTTAAAATGAAGATAGCTCTAGTTGGTTATGGTAAAATGGGTAAAACAATTGAACGTCTTGCAACAAGTCGCGGACATGAAATTGTAGCTCGTTTAGGCAGGAATGATCAAATGAAACAAGCACAATTCGCCGATGTTGCTATCGAATTCACATCGCCAGAATCAGTTCTTAACAACTTAAATGAATTGATTAAGTTGAATATCCCAACCGTTTGTGGAACAACGGGTTGGAATGATGACCTGGATAATATTTCAAACCTCGTAATAAAGGAGAACTGTAGTTTAGTTCACGCATCAAATTTCTCTCTTGGTGTTAACCTATTTTTTGAACTTAACAAGAAGCTGGCAGCTATGATGAGTACATTTAACGAGTACAAAGTGAGTATGAATGAAATTCATCATACCGAAAAAAAGGATGCGCCCAGCGGCACAGCAATCACTTTATTTGAAGGCCTTAAAGATCCTCTTAAAAAAACTAATTGGTCACTGGAACAAACTAGCGATGAACAAATAGTGACTATTGACGCTATTAGAGAAGAAGATGTAAAAGGCACACATAGTATTTTTTACAGTAGCGATATTGACGAAATTGAAATTAAACATACAGCTCACAGTCGTGATGGATTTGCACTAGGTGCTGTAATAGCCGCAGAATGGATACACGGCAAAAAAGGAGTTTTTACAATGAAAGATGTATTAGGATTGTAACTTAAATAGTTCCAACCTTACTTACATACCAAGATATTTAAATTATGGAGTGGACAGAATGGTTCCTGTTTTTTATAGTGATACAAATTATTCACGGGTTAGCTACCTTCAAGATGTATGTGGCCGCAGGTCATAAGCCTTGGGAAGCTTTTGTACCTGTTTATAACGCTTATATACTGACTAAGATTATTAACCGACCTTGGTACTGGGTTTTGCTATTATTCCTTCCAGTGGTTAACCTGATTATGTTTATTGTTATCTGGGTAGATTTACTGCGCAGTTTTGGATACAATCAAACTAAACATACCGTACTGGTAATCCTTACACTAGGACTTTATTTGTTTTACGTTAACTATGCACTACCACTTAATCATATTAAAGATAGAGAGCTTAAACCTAGAACGGCAGCTGGTGAATGGACAAATAGTATTCTTTTTGCAGTAATTGCAGCGACCATAGTTCACACTTATGTCATGCAACCTTTTATTATTCCGACTTCATCGTTAGAAAAAACCTTATTAATAGGTGATGCGTTATTTGTAAGTAAATTTCATTACGGTGCTAGACTTCCTATGACTCCTATAGCATTTCCTATGGTGCACGATACGATTCCAGTAGTAAATGTAAAAAGTTATCTACCTAGACCACAACTACCTTATACTAGATTACCAGGTTTTCAAGACGTAAAACGCAATGACATTGTAGTTTTTAATTGGCCTGTAGACAGTGTAAATATTTATGGCCAAGATGACGGTAAATATCATTATAAACCTATTGATAAGAAATCAAATTATGTAAAACGTTGTGTAGGAATCCCTGGTGATTTACTCTCAATGAAAAATGGTGAAGTTTATATCAATGGTGAACTACTTGAAATGCCAGAACGCGCAAAACTTCAAAATGCGTATGCCTTCACTCCTATTGACCGTAATGTTCTTAGTAATCCAGCGATATTAAGAGAAAAGTATGATATAACTGATGGTTTGAGATATGCAACTATACATCCTGATAAATATCCTGATAGTATAGGTTTTAACTCTGCTACCAAGGCATCTATGGAAAAGCTTAAGGCAGATGGCGTAATATCTAATTTCCAAAAAATTGAAATTGGAATTCCTGATTATAGAGCTTTCCCATACAACGCATCGACTGGTAATAACAGTAGTACAAGAAAAGAATTTCTAATTCCTGCAAAAAATCAGACTGTAGAAATCAATAATCAAAACATCGATTACTATAAAGAAATTATTGAGGTGTACGAGGGAAGCGAAATGAACATTTCTAATACAATTTCATTTAAAGGAAATCAGGTTCTATTAAATGAAAAACCACTTACTAGTTACACCTTTAAGCAAAATTACTACTGGCTTATGGGAGATAACCGAGATAACTCCTTGGACAGTCGCTATTGGGGTTACGTTCCTGAAACGCACATAGTAGGTAAGCCAGTTCTTATTTGGGCAAGTTATGATACTAGTAAAAGTTTCCCTTCAGCCCTAAGAACTGATCGTATGATTCAAACCGTAAACGGTGATGGAAAACCAAAATCATACTTGCTTTATGTAGTAATAGCTATAGGTATATATTTTGCAGGTAGATACCTTTACAAAAAGAAGAAAGGTAACAAGTAATAGTGATGGAATCCAGGGCACAGTTGATTGTACATCCTAGTTATTTTATGGATGTTATCAGTCTAATTAACACCTATCACTGTGATGAACTTGTTTTTGAAATTCACGACAATTACGTAAAACAAACCTATCGCAACAGGTGTGTTATTGCAACTACCAATGGCAAAAACGCTCTTAGCATTCCCATAATTCATCAAAAGTCAGGTTCATCGGTGCCGTACTCAAGTATTGAAATTGACTATTCTGAAAAATGGAAACTCAATCATTTAAGGGCAATTAAAAGTGCTTATCAAAACAGTCCATACTATGAATATTATGAGCAGGATCTATTAGAACTCTATGCCAAAGAGGAGTCCTCTTTGATGAAGTGGAATTTAAGCTGTACACAGTTTTTATTAGAACAATTACAAATTTTACCAAAAATAAGTTACACCAGTAACTATCAAGGAGATATCAAGGCTCAGAAACTGATCACCGCCAAGGGTAATAAACATCCCATATATCAGTCTTACATTCAAGTTTTTCAAGAGAAACACGGGTTTTTGCAACCCTTGTCTGGTCTAGATTTGTTATTTAACTTAGGTCCTAGCAGTCGCAGCTTTTTGAAATCTCAAGCAGCTTTATGCGACTTCAAGTAAATGAACGACACCTACAAACGATTTGAGGCCTTTTTCACGACCAGAAATTTTTGGAAGGGTAATCTATCGGGAATGGAACAGTTTGCTCTGGATAGCCTAGATTTCTCACATCTTAAGGAGTCAACTTCAAAAATAAATTTACCCAATATTCCACCTAAAACTGTACTAGGAAAAAGAGCAGAATATTTTTTTAAGTTTTGCGTAGAGCAATCAAAAAATTATGATGTTTTACTTTCAAACGAACAAATCTTCAGTAATAAAGAGACTTTAGGTGAACTAGACTACATACTTCAAAACAAAATCACCGGCAAGCAATTACACGTTGAGTTGGTTTACAAATTTTATATTTATGATCCATGCGCAACAGGTAAATCAAACCTATTGGACGATTCTAGGGTTAGGGAGCTATCTCGTTATGTAGGACCTAATAGACGCGATACTTTTCTTAAAAAGTTTCACCGACTACAGCAGCATCAATTGCCACTTTTATATCGTAAAGAAACTAGAAAAACTCTTGAGAAATTAGATATTAACGTTGATGCATTAAAACAGCAAGTTTGCTTTCTTGCCCATGTATTTATTCCGCAAAATCATTGGAACAAACCATTTCCATTTATAAATAAAGCATGTATCTCAGGATACTATTTGGATTATAACGCTTTCGCGAAAGCGTACTCATCATACACCTATTTTTTACCTCACAAGCATTTATGGAAATCACATGCTCATGAACTAGAAGTTTCCTACAATCATTCAACCATACTTCCCATAGTCCAAGAAAGTCTAAAAAGAGGATATGCGCCCATGCTATGGAAACAAGTCGCGGAAGACAGCTTTGAAAGGTTCTTTGTGACTATGCCTAAAGATGGCATTAGGATAATATAAACAACGTTTAACGTTACCTTACGGATGTTAAACGTTATGATGATGTATCTTTAAAGTAAAAACATGGAAAGGAAATTTGAACCTAAAAATAGAGAACAATATTTAAGTGATTTTGGAGATCGTAGTAGACCAGAGCAATTTGATTTAAAAGAGCCTGTTACTACTACACATACCGAATCAAATTCAACAAAAAACCAAACAACAAATA
The DNA here is from genome assembly GCF_011784885.1 of Nonlabens sp. SY33080. Classification (NCBI taxonomy): domain Bacteria; kingdom Pseudomonadati; phylum Bacteroidota; class Flavobacteriia; order Flavobacteriales; family Flavobacteriaceae; genus Nonlabens; species Nonlabens sp. SY33080. The sequence goes on along the minus strand of NZ_CP050461.1, from coordinate 570,793 downwards.
CAAATATGAGTTATTTAAATTTAGATAAACAAAAAACAGCAACAACCGTTACAGAATTAAACGTGTTACTGGCAGATTACCACTTATACTACCAAAAACTGCGTAATTTTCATTGGAATGTAGTTGGACATAACTTCTTCGATCTTCACGAAAAGTTTGAACAGATGTACGATGAGGCTAAAATCAAAGTAGACGAGATAGCAGAACGTATCTTAACTTTGAGATATCAACCTACCTCTAACCTATCAGAATATTTAGAGTTATCTTCAATTGAAGAATCAAAATCTGAACATACAGATGTTGAAATGGTAAAACAACTGTTATCCGATCATGGAAAATTGATCACACAAATGAGAAAGGTTGTTGAAGTAGCCGATGCTGCTGGTGATGAAGGTACTATTGATTTAATAGGAGCTTACATTAGAGAACTAGAAAAAGAAAGTTGGATGTTAGATGCATGGGTTATGAATACAAGCGATACTCATAAATCTATCTAATACTTTTGAAATTATAAAACTACCGAGCTGGACTAACTGTCTAGCTCGGTTTCTTTTTTTAATTAATTAAAATCACCCATGAAAGCATATTTCCTTCTTCTATTATCCTTTTTTATTTCTACAAGTTGCCTAAAAAATGATAAGCTTCAAGTTGTTGCAAACTTGCCCGATGTTATAGATGAATGTAGTGGAATGGAATTTATTTCCAATACTATGTATTTGGCATTAAACGATAGCGGTGGAAAATCAATAATCTACTTGTGCGATATCAATAAAGGTGTTGTTGCAGAGTTACATAGTAATCAATGGAATAATGTAGATTGGGAAGATATGGCTGTTGTAAAAAATGGAAGTACCACTAATATATATATTGCCGATACCGGTAATAATTATAATAAAAGAAAGGATCTAGTCATTTATGAGGCTTCTATTAAAAATATAGAACAACTATCTGGTAAAGTTGAATTGAATGCTGTTTCACATCCTTTTTACTACGAAGATCAAGATGAGTTTCCTCCAAAAAAGAAAGAGAGACTTTTTGATGCTGAATCGTTAATTGTATTAAATAACAATTTTTACATCTTTACCCGTAATCGATCTAAAGACTTTAATGGAAAAACTTCGGTATATACATTCCCGATATCAACTATACCACAAAAAGCAAAAAAACTAACAGAAATTGAAATTTGCAATGATAAAGATGATTGTCAAGTAACTGCTGCTGATGTTTTTAAAACCAAAATAGCTTTACTAACCTACGATAAGGTAATCATACTAACAGATTATGATAGGGATTTTAAGGAGTACCAGGTGACCGAATATAAATTGGATCACTTCTCACAAAAGGAAGCAATTAGTTTTATTAATGACTCGGAACTGTTTATAGCAGACGAAGAGAACAAACACAGCGATGGTAATATTTATCGTTTTGACTTATAGTGTAAGGCTAAAAATACAATCCCTAAAACCTCGGATATTCCACCCAACACAAACATACCGATAGATCCTGCAATGTTAAAAGCGTAAAATAAAAGACCTATTAGCACTAGTAAACTACCTATTGCAATAAGTGAAATGCTGGTACTTTTGTTTATCATGTAAAGATTATCTATATCAAGTGATAAAAATATAAGTTAGAAGCTAAATCCAACCTGAAAACTGAATCTAAATCCATCAGCACCATGAAATAAATTAAAGGTTGCTCCTATTGCCTCGGCACTGTTAACATAGAATCCACCACCATAATCATTGTGCCATCTTGAACTATCCTCGCCATCTAACCATACTCTACCTACATCACCACCTACAAATACTCCAATTTGTAGAGGAACAAAACCTGAATTAAATTCATTGAAACTATACCTTACATCACCACTGAAAGCCATGGCACTTTCTCCTGAAAATCTTTGTAAACGGTAACCTCTTAAACCTGTGTTTTGACCCAATTGAGCACTTTGAAAAAACTCAAAATCGTCACCAATATTGACCTGACCTTGTAAAAGAGTTTTTAAAACCCACTTTCTGTCACGACTAATAGCATTATGAAATCCTAATTTTGGTTTTAAGTACCCAAAAGAACCTTCTAAATCATCAAATTCGGTATTAACACCTGCCACGAGGTCAAAGATCATACCTCGTGTTGGGTTTAATTTAACATCATAACTTTCATAATTATATCTTGCACTTAAATCGGCATACCAATTGCGCTCATAGAAATCTTCTTGATTATCAAAGCCTGATTGTGCTAAAAATCGTTCTTCATCTCTTTCTACTTGAAATCCTTGTGCTTCAAAAGTCGCAGATAAATTAGAACCGTATTCACCTACGTAACTGTAACCAATTCCTCCAGAAATTTCACTTAATCGCACACGGTTGTAATCAAAATCCAACTCATCATCAAGATTTACGGTTTCGTTACCAAATCCAAAAAAGTTTTCAGCAAATGTTGGACCTGCAAATCTTCCCTTAACGATTAAATTACCGTGATTAAAAACTCCAGCAAAAACACCGTTGTAATTAATATCATATCCCTGTGTAGCAAAATAGTAACCGGCTTTAAATCTATGCTCTCGAGTATTTGGGTTTCTATTAAATCCTTTTACGATATAACTTGTTTGAATACCTATTCTAAAACCGTCATCAGGATTAAATCCAATACCTGGCGTAAAAGCGCCTGCTGTACTTATTTGTTTCTTTGGATCATATAGATTCACATCATATGAATCTGTTAATCTTAATCTAGCATTCCCTTTCTTCTCGATGCTATTTGGTTTAGACTTGTGATCATAGATAGATACATTTTTACCATTATCCATCTTATAAATATCATTATTTTGACCACCGATTACTCGAATTTTAATTCTTGATTTTGTTGATCCAGTTGAAGTGATTACATCATCATCATCTAGCGCATAAACCCATACTTCATCAGTTTCATTTTTATAAAAGGTACGTTGGGCCACAACATCTGCTCGTTGTCCATCCTTATTTCTGTATATGGAAACCCTTGTAGAGTTTTTGTCTATCACTTCAATGTCTATAAAATCATCCTTATCAGTACCGGTAAGAATAGCTAGATCAGAGATAATATCGTAGTATTTTGTAGCTATTTTGACCATTTTATCACGTCTAGTTCGCATATTCTTCTTGATGACTTCTGTACTCTCAGCAGCTTTAATTTCTTGTGGTAACTTATCAAAAGCCTCATTAATGACTTCGTCAGTCAGGTTTTGCTGGATGAATGCCGCTTGGTCTAGCCATACTTCCTTCCCAGAATTTTGAGACAAATTACGATCTAGATAGGTGGCAGCTGTATTAAACCATTTTAGGTTATTAATATCTTCATCATAAGTAGCAAATTGATTAGTAATTCCTATCATAGCTCTTAATGTGGCAAACAATGCACCGTCAAAATTGGAATATACTTGATCTCTATCTCTAGGGATTGGTTTAAACAAATGAGTTCCATCTTCCAATTCAAATTCAGACCATCTCCATTGATCTGCATGACGATCCCAATCGCCTATAAGCATATCAAATAATCTGGCTCTTACATAGGATTCTTCATCAATTTTATATTTCTCATCTCTCCTTAATCGCTCAAAGACATCGGCAGTGCTTTCTATATCATCCGGCTTACCAAATGATTCTAAATCTTTATGATTTTCCTCTGGTCGTTCAACGAGCATGTATAATTCATCACCGTATTCCTTATTGTAGTTGCCTAGTGCCGGTTGTTTTGGTACGTAGTAAAGCACCGGATTTGTGTGGTACACGTCAATGGCGCTAGCGAGTGTAGGAACCGTCAAAAAAGCATAGGGATGTGCAGCTGTGTAGAAGTCAAAAATAAGATCTTCTGCTCCTGTATCTTCAAAACTACTCGCTATATTATCCTCTTTGAATACAGTGGTTTGCAAAAATTGAACAGCGCTTTTTTTCAATGCTCGCAAGTTGTATTCTCTACCATCTTTTGCTACTAAACGCAATGATCTTGTTTGATGGCCACCACCACCTCGTTCTACAGTAAGTCCACCCATTAAAGTATCTAACATAGCTACTTGAACATTCAATTCTGTTCCATAAAGATCGCGGTACTTATTACCCCATATAGATTCATGTAATCCTGATTTATCAACCTGTTCTTTGGTGTAGATGCTCGCTTTCGCGAAAGCGGGATAATCTTCAGGTAATGATTTTAAATCAAAATCTTCCTGTGGTTCAATTGCCTGTTTGGTGTATAACAGATTGTAAGTACCATTTTCAAAACTGTAAAACCTAACGTAGGAACTACCGTCTTTCATTACATCTAGTCTAGCAAAACCTTTACCTCCATAAGAAAACAAACCATCATTACTGAGTGCGGCATATCCTTGTTTACTTCCAGAGCCTGAAACAATCTGTCGTACGCCATCATTTTCAATATACTGTAAAGTGTGTTCATGACCACTTGCTACAATTACACGGTTGGCAGCACTTGCACGTATAAGTGTTGCAATACGGTCGGCCATTTGTTGATACCTTTTATTTTGTCTGTCTTGTGCACTTACTCCACCACTTGTTCTTATAAGAGATGTCAAAGAACCTAGAACCGGTACCGGAATATTGTTTTGAGAAGGATACAAGTGCTTGATTGCTGCATATTGCCCACCATGTATACCGTTAGTATACAACGGGTGGTGTAACGTAACTATAATTGTTTTGTCTTGAGCTTTTTTTAGTTCGCTCTCTATTTCTAGGAAAAATTGTTCTCTTGTTTTAATTTGATCACAGTCATCATTGATAGTAGGTAAATTATCCCATTTTGCGAGATACCATTGACTATCGATGATAAGCATGAGAACGTCGTCTTCTATTTCTCTAAGTTCTATGGGACAACCTACTTTGGGCTGCCATACTTCTTTATCACCCATGGCCTCAACGATATACTCTTTCTCTCGTTCAACATTATCAAGTCCCTCATTATAGTAATCATGATTACCTGGAATAAACAATACCTGACCGCCGAATTGTTTTGCTACCTCTATTTGAGCATTCAAATGATTTTCGGCATAAGGTCTAAATTCATCATCCTTTTTAGGCATTCCCGTAGGATAAATGTTATCACCTAGAAAAACTAAATGATCATCTTTTGAAATAGATTGATCTTTTAAATAAGACTCCAAGGCTAATAAACCATCACTTTTACCGTTCATAGGAGATAGTCCTACATCACCTATTAAATAAAAACTTTTATCTATGGATTCATTGTTAGGAAAAACTGATTGATTTTCTTCCTTATATTGAGCTTTGAAACTAGCACATGAGGCAAGGATTAAAGCTATAAGACCTAAGAATATGTTATTTTTTTTCATGCAGTGAATATTACTACTATTTTTATGCAAACACTTTTTATGGATGACCTGATTAAAATTACTGACGATTACGTATTGAATTTATTCAAGAAAAACCTAGACGAAAGGTATGTGTATCACAACTATACTCATACTAAACGCGTAGTTAAAAGTATAAAGGAAATCATTGACAATTCCGAAATAGATGTTAAAGAAGCCCAGATACTTACTTTAGCAGCGTTACTTCATGATATAGGTTATACTCATAGTGATGAAAATCACGAGGAAGTTGGTGCTGAAATGGCAGAGGCTTACCTGAAACAACATAACGTCGATCAGGCTATTATTGAACAAATTGTAACACTTATAAAGGTCACAAAGTGCGATAGATTACCTCAAAATAAATTAGAGGAAATCATTCTAGATGCCGACAGCTCGCATTTTGCCAAGGATTATTATAAGGAAACGAGCGAGTTATTAAAAAAGGAGTTAGAATTAAGAGGTCAATTATATACAAATAAAGAGTGGCGAGCAGAAAACATTAAGTTTTTTACACAGTTTCATAGATATTATAGTGATTACGCTATTAAAAATTGGAATAAATCAAAGAATGAAAACCTGCTTAGGCTGCTTAAAAAGAAAAAGAAGAGTAAAAATAAAATTAAAAAGGAGCAGCTTAAGGTGGATTTAAAAAATCAATCTCCAGAAAGAGCTATCCAAACCCTTTTTAGAACGACGTTACGTAATCATATCAAATTATCTGATATAGCAGATACTAAAGCCAATATTCTATTATCAGTCAATGCCATTATTATATCTCTTGCACTGGCTAATATAATTCCAAAGCTAGACGCCCCAACAAATAGACACTTGTTGTTTCCTACATTAATATTGATACTATTCTCGGTCGCGAGTATTATACTATCTATTATGAGTACGCGACCTAATGTCACATCAGGTGAGTTTACTGACGAACAAGTCCGTAATAGAGAAGTGAACTTATTATTTTTTGGTAATTTTCATAAGGTACCTTTTAAAAAATATAGAGAGGCCTTAATGGGGCTTTTAGATAATAAGGAAGAGGTCTACGAAAGCTTGCTTAAAGATTTATGGCTACTAGGTGTCGTTCTTAATAGAAAGTATACCTTATTAAGATGGACCTATACCATCTTCATGGTTGGAATTATCGTGAGCGTAATATCATTTGTGATTGCTTTTTACACTACCGATTTTCAACAAATTAGAACTGCAATTCCTTAATAAGATCGTTATAGGTAAGTGTAGTCTGACTGTCTGAAAAGTTATAGAGTACACTTACCCGTAATGCCTTTAATCCTGCAACTCCTTGAACATCTTCAAGTTCTAGCTTTTCAACTTTATCTTCAATAAGGTTGTTGTGTTTAAGGAAATCTATGTAGCGTAAATACTCTCTTTCCATATCCTTACTTGCGTAAACAATAGCTATTTTACCACGTTGTGTAATACGCTCATTAGTTCCTTTGATTAAAGCCTTGTCTATTCTTTTTTTCACAACTTCATAACGAGCGTTGTATGAACCATCAACATCAAATCTTTTCTCATCAATTCGGTAGCGTATAGTAAGGGTATTCTCAAATGCCAGTATCATGGAAGCTGCTTCTATTTTTACAGGTAATTCCTTTTGAAGCTCGTAAAATTTGTTTTCAAGTTCCACAAGAACTTGTAGTTGCCATAGCCTTAAATTATAAAGATATACTGGATTGAAGTCATTTGCAGTGGTAATGCTGTTACCTACGTAAATGTTATGTTCTACTCCATCAGTCTTAAAACGTTCAAAGAAATGAGGATAGATACGTTGTGCTTCTACTTGTCTTTTATCCAAAACACCAGCTACTGCATCATTCATAATTTGAACTGATTTATCATAATCAATTCTACGACTATGTTTTACATTTTCGTTAGGATCCAAGAAACTTTCATAAGTTTCAATCTGTTGTTTTATCTCTTGATTTATTTGTTTGAAGTGATTAAACACAGGATGAATTTCTTCTGCTAGAAATTTTATGATCTTTCTTTCTGTATTAGCATCTAGCTCTTTTTTTCTTAGCTCCTTTACGTATTTGTGTACTCGGTATTCAAGTTGTGCATAAAGTGGTAATGGTTGCTGCGCTTTCGCGAAAGCGAAAATATCTTCAACCTCTTCAAGTTGACTCAAAAGATCATCTTTAATCATTTTGTTACGCGTGTCACTACTACCAACAATGTCAATTTGACCATATAAAGGATAAACGTCTTCAAACTTTAGATCTTCAAATTGTGCAGATCCACCATCGCTACGTGATTTAAGAATACGCCTGGCTTCATTTTCAAATTTCCATTTTACACTATCGTGAATGGATGTACATTCTGTTTGAATTATGGCATTAATACTATTTTCGTATTCACGTTCAGAGTTTAATAAAACCGCCTTAAGATAAGGAGCTACGGCATCTAACAAGCTTACATTGAAGTTATTGAGTTCGTATTCTTTACCACTAACTAATTCTAAAATACCTAGTAAGCGATCGTTTTCATGAACAGGATAAAAGGTGGCACTTTTAATGCCATTATTCATAAGGTTTTCTGCAAGGAAAGTATTTTGAACTGTGTTCAAGTACTCTTCAACATCAGAAATGACTAGTGGAGTGAAATCGTTGATTAATTTTTTATAAGCTCCTCTACATAAGGCATTTTCACAGTTTTTCTCATGACTTTGACCCAATAAATAACTTACTACATCACCGTACATTAATGTTTCAAATGATTTATCGTAGTGATTAAAGCTTGTAAACCCAGCTCTTAAATCCTCAATTCCAAACATAGTTCGAAAAATTGATTCTACTTTATCATTTTGGGTATCACCCATTGATTTACCATTAAGGAAAATGGTTTTTAATTCTGAAATTGCATTATCTATGGTAACATCGGTAAGAGAAATGATTCCAAAACCTTCAAAAGAATATGCTTGCGGTGGAAAATATTCCTTCCACAGTTCCATGTTATCATGTTCTCTTAACAATTGAGCTATTTGTGCTTCACTCAACCTGTATTTCTCATCATTGAGACTAATCCTAACAAAATCGGCATTATAAGTAATGCGATAAGTTCTAAGTGCTCCCGATGCATTTTTAATACTTACTTGTAAGGGTTTGGAAAAATTTACAAATCTTCCGTAGAAAATTTTAAGGATCGCACCGCATGCCATTCGGTATTTATCCTGGGAAAATGATTCCATTACATCAAATTTAAAATCATCACCAGCTTCACTGATAATATTTTTAAATCTTGTAGTCAAATTGAAAATCTGATCCGAAAAAGGTACGGTTGCCGCTTTAATTTCATTTAAAGTCAATGCGGTAGGAAAAAGATCTGTAAGAACAGTATCTATATCAGATTCATAATGAGCGATCTTATCAATAGGTACCTCAGTATAAAGGGCTTCATTTTTCTCAACAAATTGAATTAATGAGGACAGATAGAGCCTTTTGAAATTAGAAGTTTCTAACTCCAGTTTTTCTACATAAGTTTCAAGCAAAGACTTAAAATTAAGTTTTATTTGAAAAAATTCCTTTTCCTCTTTCATTATTGCAAAGTTAACTTTTTTGCTAATCTAACTTGTGAGAATAGGCTGATGTTTTAGATAAGTTTAACCCATGTTTTAACTTTGCTCTGTATATTGTGCCACTTAAAATAAAAAGATGAAGTTTTTATACAGTTTAATGATTGTAACCGTATTGGTAAGTTGTAATAAAGAAACTACCGATAAACATATGATAAATGGAAATGCTCCAGGTGTGTTAAATGGTATGAGAGTTTATTACGGTAAAGTAGGTGAAAATGGAAAGCAACAGTTTATAGATACAGCAGTCGTAATAAATGAAACGTTTCATTTTGATCCCGTTGACGAAGTGAAAAAGCCGGAAATTCGTTTTTTAAATGTAGATGGTTCAAATGGAAGTATTGTTTATTTACATGATAATAATCCGGTAGAAGTTAAGGTGAACAAAGACTCTGTCTTTAAGAGTTCTGTTCAGGGAAGTAAACTAAATGACCAGTTTAATACCTATAAAGCAATTCAGGATGAATACCGAGCAGAGTCAAAAACCTTTAATCAGCAGCGTTCTAATTTTCAAAGATCTGGTCAGTTAGAAGAATTAAACCAGGTAATGCTACAATGGCAGGAAGAAGAAAAACGCTATGTTTCTCAATCTAAAAATTATATTTCAGAAAATAAAAACACTCTATTAGGTCCTATAATTTTAGGTGATTTAATAAGTTCAAAATTAATCGATCCTATTGATGCAAGACAAGAATTCAATAAGTTCAGTGCAGATGTTCAACGTGAAGAACTTTCTATTAGAATTGATGATTATTTACGTAAAATAGAGTCTGTAGGAATTGGAAAAAAAGCACCTAGCTTTGAAGGGCATAATCCTGACGGCAAGGTCATAAAACTTGAAGAAGTAATTGCAAAAAATAAGGTTACACTTATCGATTTTTGGGCAAGTTGGTGTGGACCATGTCGTAGAGAAAATCCTAACATCGTAAATGCTTACCAAAAATATAAAAACAAAGGTTTTGGTATACTAGGAGTTTCTTTAGATAAACCAGGAGCTGAAGAACAATGGAAACAAGCCATTGAAAAAGATAATCTAACTTGGGATCATATAAGCAGACTCCAATACTTTGGTCCTATCGCTAGACAATACAATGTTAATGCTATTCCTGCAGCTTTCTTATTGGATGAAAATGGAGTTATAGTGGCCAAAGATTTACGTGGCCAACAGTTGCACAATAAACTAGAAGAGCTATTGGGCTCTTAAACCTTATTCATTTTTATAAGAATTATTACGGCAATAATGGGTAACAGCATCGCTCCTACCACAAAAGGTCGATCGAGGATAATAGTATAATCGTATAGAAGAGTAATAAGATAACCTGTAATGGCACCACCGATGTGCGCATCGTGTCCAATGTTATCGGCCTTGCGCTGCATTCCAATGATACTGTAAATCATGTATCCTATTCCAAATATCCATCCTGGAATACCAAAATAAATACGCATTGATGGATCCAACAATATAGCGCTGTATATAATTCCAGAAACTGCGCCGCTTGCCCCTACAGCACTATAGGCATAATTATTTCTATTAATGATATAGCTTAAAAAACTACCACCTAACATACTAGCCAAATAGATAATTAAAAATTTCACACTATTAAAAGAACCTACAACTTCATCGGCAAAAAAGAAAAGGGTAAACATATTAAAAAACAAATGTTGCAAATCTGCATGTAAAACACCACTTGTAAAAAACCTCCATTGTTCACCACGCTCTATTCCGGCAATATTAAATTTAAAGCGATCAAAGAAATACCGATCATTAAAAGCCTTAAAGCTGACTAATGATGTAACGCCAATAACAAATAAAGTGACTAAATCCATAGAATTCATTAAATCTTGAGAACGGACAAGATAGTATATTTGCTAAAAAAATAACGCACATGCAAAACCTCTTATTCTATATAGCTTATGCATTAATTAGATTGGTATCTGTCTTACCATTTTGGCTGGTTTATAGATTAAGTGATTTCATTTATTTTATACTTTACTACATTATAAGATATCGCAAAGAGGTTACAAAGAGTAACATACGAACGGCCTTTCCTCACTTTGATGAAAAAGAAGTTACAAGAATCGCTAAAGCAAGTACTCGACACTTTTGTGATATTTTTATTGAGATGATGAAATCCTTACATATAAGTAAGGAAGAGATGCATAAAAGATTTACTTGTACAAATGCTGAGATGGTTAACGCTTTCGCGAAAGCGGACAAATCAATTGTAGCTTTATTTGGTCATGCAGGTAGCTATGAATGGTCCATGGTACTGGACGAGGTTTTACATTTTAATGTGTATGCTATTTATAAACCTATTAAGAATAAAAAATTTAATCAACTGATTACAGATATTAGAAAGAAATTTGGGTCTACCATGGTTCCAATGAGACATGCTACTCGAGTAATGTCTGAAAAGGCAGATAACGAGCGTTGTTTATTTGCACTGGTAGCAGACCAAGCTCCAAAACGAGCAAGATCTCAATACTTTACCAATTTCTTCAACAAGCCTAGCGCTGTTTTCAGAGGTGGAGAACGCATTGCTGCCGAGCATGGTCTTCCTGTCTTTTTCCTTGCAATTAAAAAAATTAAAAGAGGTTATTATGAAACAACATTTCATAAAATTACGGACGACGCCTCCAAAGAACCTGAGTGGTTAGTAACAGATAAGTTTTTCTCTTTACTAGAAGATCAAATAAAAATGCAACCAGAGTATTACCTCTGGTCGCATAAAAGATGGAAGACATCCCTTCAAGATGTTAAGCGTGACGTTGAGCTATCTCCTTCAATTCAGAGATAAATCTATCGGCTAAATTATCGGCAACTTCCTGTGATTGTGCTTCTGTATAAATACGTATAATAGGCTCAGTGTTTGACTTTCTCATATGTACCCAATTTTCTGGAAAATCAATTTTTACACCATCAATAGAGGTAATGTTTTCGTTTTGATAGTTGTTTTGAATTTCTTGTAAAATCGCATCTACTGGCATTCCTTTAGTCAGTTCAACTTTCTTTTTTGCCATAAAATAAGCTGGATAAGACGCTTTTAATTCACTTACAGTGCCTTCTTTACCTGATAACAAGGATAAAAACATAGCAATACCTACCAATGCATCACGGCCGTAATGAGATTCTGGATAAATAATTCCACCGTTTCCTTCACCACCTATTACTGCGTTAACCTCTTTCATTTTGGTTACCACATTTACTTCACCTACTGCTGCTGCATGATACGTGCCACCATGTTTTTGAGTTATATCTCTTAGTGCTCTTGAACTTGAAAGATTAGAAACAGTATCTCCCTTTTTCTCACTTAGGATGTAATCTGCACATGCCACAAGCGTGTATTCTTCACCAAACATTTCTCCTTTTTCATCTACAAATGCTAATCGGTCAACATCTGGATCCACGGTGATACCAAAGTCTGCATTATGTTCTACTACTGCAGCACATAATTCTGTCAAATGTTCTTTAAGAGGTTCTGGATTGTGAGGGAAATGCCCTGTAGGTTCACAGTACATTTCTATCACCTCAACTCCTAATTTCTTTAATAAGGCAGGAACTGCAATACCGCCAGTAGAGTTTACAGCATCTACTACTACTTTAAACTTTTTAGAAGCGATAGCATCAACCTTAGTTATTGGCATGTTAATCACTTCCTTTACATGAACATCAATGAAATTATCTACGCGTGTTACCGTACCTAGGTCGTCAACTTGTGCGTATTCAAAATCATCGGCAGCAGCAATATCCAATATTTTTTGCCCTTCTACACCATCTAGGAACTCTCCTTTGCTATTAAGTAGTTTAAGAGCATTCCATTGTTTTGGGTTGTGACTTGCTGTTAGAATAATCCCACCATTTGCATTAAAGTGTGGTACGGCAATTTCTACCGTAGGAGTTGTACTTAAATCTAAATCTATAACATTACAACCACAACCGATAATTGTATTTTGCACCAAGGCCTGTATCATTGAACCGCTTAATCTAGCATCTCTTCCAATGACAACTGTAGGAGTATCAATTCCTGAATAGTCCTTTAACCACATAGCGTAGGCGCTAGCAAATTTTACCGCATCTAGTGGTGTTAAATTATCTTCGGGTTTACCACCGATTGTTCCTCTGATTCCTGATATTGATTTTATTAACGTCATATTTAAGCCTTACATTTACTGCAAAAGTAAAGCTAGTCTATACGCTTTCAAAAATTGAACATGAATTATCTCGCACATATTTATTTATCAGGCGAAAATACTGAGCTTAGAATAGGGAATTTTATAGCAGATTCCGTGCGCGGTAAAAACTTCAAAATGTTTCCAAAGGAGGTTGCTGCTGGAATTATTCTACATAGACATATAGATACGTATACCGATACACACCCAATAGTTAAGGAAAGTAAATCACTTATTAGAGATCAATATGGTCTTTGGAGCAGTGTAATTGTTGACTTATATTATGATCATTTTTTAGCGGCAAATTGGGAAGAATTTCACACTACACCTTTAGAGCAGTTTAGTCTAGAGTTTTATCGAGATCTTAAGGAATATTATCCAGTGCTACCACCGAAAGTTCAACGATTTTTACCTATTATGATGGAGCACAACTGGCTGTTACAGTACGCAACAATAGATGGTATTTCCAGTATATTCTATCAAATGAACAAACGCACAAAAGGAAAAAGTAAAATGAACTTTGCTCCTATTGAACTTGAGGAACATTATGATCTTTTAAAATCTCATTTCTTTTCTTTTATGGAAGAATTAGAGAGTTTCACTCAAATGAAAATTCAAGAAGGATTGATAACAAAAAACCGCTCTTAAAGAGCGGTTTTAATATTTATATTCTATCTAATACAATTATAGATTAGGAATTTTCAATTCTTGACCTGGATGAATCACATCTGGATTTTTAAGAACATCATCATTTGCAGCAAAAATTTGGTGGTATTTCATTGGGTCACCGTAATAGTGTTTTGCAATCTTACTTAAAGACTCACCACTTTCTACTGTGTGATAAGCATATACAGACTCATCTGCAACTTTAATATCAGCCATTATATCAGCTGGTGATTCTCCACCTACCTTTTTAATCTCATCCCAAAGTAAGTTTTTTTCATACTGAGTTTTTGCAGTACCTCTTACTTCTAATTTGTCGCCGTTCACTTGTACGTCGCCGTTCTCGATATTTAGTTTTTCACCTAAATCTAGAACGCTCTGATATTTTTGCTTTACCATTTTAAATTCATTTTTAAATTAGAGATTGAAAGTTACAAAATAAAAAGTCGGACATAAAAAAGTTTTCTAAGAAACTTTAATTGTCGACTAACTACTCTTCTTTCATGGTGTGATACACATTGTTCACATCATCGTCCTCTTCTAACTTTTCTAATAACTTGTCTACATCTTCCCTTTGTTCTTCTGTAAGATCTTTTTGAACAGTTGGGATGTATTCAAAGTCAGAGCTAAGTATCTCTGCACCCATTTCTTCTAGAGCTTTCTGTATAGCACCATAATTTGCAAACTCTGCATAAATCATGATTCCATCTTGAGAGTTTTCATCTTCTTCATCGGCTTCATCTTTGAACAGCTCTTCGGCGCCAAAATCGATAAGCTCTAGTTCCAATTCTTCTAGGTCATAATCGGCAGCAGCAATTCTAAAATGACATTTGTGATCAAACATAAACTCGACACTTCCTGATACGCCTAAACTTCCATTACATTTATTGAAATAACTGCGCACATTGGCAACCGTTCTATTATTATTGTCTGTAGAGGTTTCTACTAGAACAGCAATACCATGCGGTGCATATCCTTCAAATAAGACCGTATCAAAGTTTGCTGTATTCTTGTCAGTTGCTTTTTTAATTGCTCGTTCGATGTTTGCCTTAGGCATGTTCACCGATTTTGCATTTTGAATTACCGCTCTTAATCTAGAATTACTATCAGGATCAGGTCCACCTTCTTTAACTGCTATTACAATGTCCTTTCCTATTTTTGTAAAGGCTTTGGACATAGCACTCCAACGTTTCATTTTACGTGCCTTGCGAAATTCAAATGCTCTTCCCATATTGTTTATTTAAATTATAGGTGTAAAAATAGTGGACTACTGTTTTACACGCAAAGTTTATTTATACTAGGTTTAATCTAATTAAAAGGCATAAAAAAACCGCTTCTCATTAAAGAAGCGGTGCCTTTTATGTATAAAAATCTAAATTAAGATTCTAAGTTTTTCTTCTTAGCTTCTCTTTTCATCTTCATACGTTCCATTGTACTTCCAAAAATCCAGTAAGGAATAATTACTACTGTAAGTAGAATCATCAACCAGAATCCTATTGAAAGTATGATGAAGAATGCACCGAAACCTAAAAATTGATCAAATTCAAACATGTTCTTTAGTTTATTGCTGCAAAGATAAGGGCTTTGTCTTAAAATAGAAAACTACACTTAAGATTTATAAACATTTTATTGTTGATAAACCTGGTGTTAATTCCGCTTTCGCGAAAGCGTAAATACTATCAACCTATACTTTACGGAAATCATTAACCTTACCTTATAAATAGAACTCTAATCAAGTTTTATATTTGTGCAAAATTCAACCCAATGGAATACAGAATAGAAAAAGATACTATGGGACCTGTTGAGGTACCAGCTGATAAATTATGGGGCGCACAAACCCAACGCTCTAGAATGAATTTTAAAATAGGTCCTGCAGGAAGCATGCCGTTAGAAATTGTATATGGATTTGCTTACTTGAAAAAAGCTGCCGCTTATGCAAACTGCGATCTAGGTGTACTAGCCGAAGATAAAAGGGATTTGATAGGTCAAGTATGTGATGAAATTCTAGAAGGTAAACATGATGATCAATTTCCACTAGTTATCTGGCAAACTGGATCTGGTACTCAGTCAAATATGAATGTTAACGAAGTGGTTGCAAATAGAGCTCATCAAATCGCTGGAAAAACAATTGGTGAAGGAGAAAAAACTTTACAACCGAATGATGATGTAAATAAATCTCAATCATCAAACGATACATTCCCTACTGGTATGCATATAGCTTGCTACAAAAAGGTAGTTGAAAATACAATCCCAGGAATTAAACAATTGCGCAATACCCTGCATAATAAGTCTATCGAATTTGATAATGTAGTAAAAATAGGTCGTACCCATTTAATGGATGCTACACCTCTTACATTAGGTCAAGAATTTTCTGGTTATGTAAGTCAACTTGATCACGGAATAATCGCCCTTGAAAACACATTAAAACATCTAAGTGAACTTGCCTTAGGAGGAACTGCTGTAGGTACTGGCTTAAACACTCCTAAAGGTTACGATGTTAAGGTGGCAGAGTACATTGCAGAATTTACTGGACTGCCGTTCATAACTGCAAAAAATAAATTTGAAGCACTAGCAGCACACGATGCTCTTGTTGAAACACATGGTGCTTTAAAACAAATTGCCGTTTCATTGAATAAAATTGCAAACGACATAAGATTAATGGCATCTGGTCCTCGTAGTGGAATAGGTGAAATTATTATACCTGCAAATGAACCAGGAAGTTCAATAATGCCAGGAAAAGTAAACCCTACTCAATGTGAGGCCTTAACAATGGTTTGTGCACAAGTAATGGGAAATGATGTAACGGTTACCGTAGGTGGAACTCAAGGTCATTACGAACTTAATGTTTTTAAACCTGTTATGGCTGCTGCTGTTTTACAAAGTGCAACTTTAATCGGTGATGCCTGTAGAAGTTTTGATGAAAATTGTGCTAGCGGTATTGAACCTAATTATGATAGAATCAAAAATCTATTAGATAATTCGTTAATGCTTGTAACAGCTCTTAATACCAAAATAGGATATTATAAAGCTGCAGAAATAGCAAACAAGGCACACGAAGAAGGCACTACACTTAAAGCCGCTGCCTTATCCCTAGGTTATTTGACCGAAGAGGAGTTTAATGAATGGGTTAAACCAGAAGAAATGGTTGGTCACAGATAGATGACCTTATTCATATTAAAAAGCCGCTAGTTTAATTACTAGCGGCTTTTTATTTATCTAGGCTAAAATTGGTTGTACCTGTCACGTTGTTTTACGAATAAAACCAAAAACAACTATATATAAGTAACAACAAATTGGTAATAACAAGGCCAGATTAAATCCTGAAAAATCAATAAGAGCTCCAAAACAAATCGGTATTATAGCTCCGCCAGCAATAGCTGTACATAATATTCCAGATGCTTTGGCTTTTAAGTCACCTAATCCTTCAAGAGATAATGAAAAGATGGTCGGAAACATTATAGAATTAAAAAGACCTACCAATAAGATCGTCCACATAGACCACAAACCGTCGGTAACAATAGAAAGTAAAATCATAATTACTGCCGAAATTCCAAATCCTATTAAAACATAATGAGGTCGCCAGATACGCGTAAGATAAGAACCTATAAATCGTCCTATCATAGCACCTGTCCAATAAAAGAAAACAAAGGCGCCTACAACAGCTTTGGCATCTACAAGTGCTAGATCATTTTTGCCTAAAATAGTACTAGCGATGGTTTTCATAAATGTGCTATTTTGAATATGTACAGGTAAATCGTTTTCTATAAAATAATTAACCATATAACTACCCAAAGCAACCTCGGCACCTACATACACAAAAATTCCGACTGCTCCTAGCCATATAATAGGTTTAGATAATAATTGTGAATAGGTTCCTTTTTTCTCCTCATTTACTGCTGGTAGCTTTATAAAAATAAATCCTATTACTAATAAAAAAATGAAGCCTGCTACAAGTAAAAATGGACCTTGAACGGCTGTTGCTTCTCTCAGATAGTATTCTTCTTTGGCTACATTTGATAAGGCGTCTATTTCTTTAGAGCTTAATATAGTGTCACTTAATAAGAATGCAGCACCTGCAATAGGTGCAATGGCAGTACCTAATGAATTAAAGGCTTGTGCTAGATTAAGTCTACTACTTGCACCTTTTTCAGGACCTAAAACAGCTACATAGGGATTTGCTGCTACCTGAAGAAAAGTTATTCCTGCTGCCAGCATAAAATAGGCCAGTAAGAATATGCTGAAAAGTCTGTATTCGCTTGCTGGATAAAAGAGCAAACAAGCCAAGGCCATGGTTGATAAGCCAATTATAACTCCTTTTTTATATCCTACCCTATCCAATATAAAACCAGCTGGAATAGAAAAAATGAAGTAAGCTATAAAAAAGGCAAATTGAACTAATCCAGCTTGAAAATAACTAAGCTCAAAAACATCTTTTAATCTAGGTACCAAACTATCTACTAGAACTGTAATAAAACCCCATAGAAAAAACAGAGTAGTTACAATGGCAAAGGCACTAGTGTATTTTTTATCTTGTGCCATATTATGACTTTTTAATGTACGAGTCAGACTCTATTCTTGTATTCTTTTGATCTTTATACTGCATCATAGCAAATCCTGGATGAATACAGTAACTACCTGTTTCACCTTTCTTATTCATGGCTATATAAGCAACTTGAAACTCATTGTAACCGGAATTTTTAGAAACTACTCTTTGTACAGCTTCTTCACAAGCTTCTTGAGGTGATTTTCCTTGACGCATTAATTCAACGATAAGAAAACTTCCTACAGTTTTCATGATTTCTTCGCCCATACCTGTAGCCGCTGCTCCACCTATTTCATTGTCAATAAACAACCCTGATCCTATTATAGGAGAATCTCCTACTCTACCTCGCATTTTATAAGATAATCCCGATGTTGTACAAGCACCTGCAATATCACCGTTAGTATCCATACATAACATTCCTATGGTATCGTGATTTTCAATGTTAATGATAGGCTTGTATTCACTAGTTTTAAGCCATTCTCTATAGGCTCTTTCTGAATTTTCTGTAAGCAAATTTTCTGAGACAAATCCTTTTTCATAAGCTAATTCTTCTGCACCTTTTGCTGCTAGCATTACATGTGGAGTGTCCTCCATAACTACTTTGGCTAGTGCAGCAACATTAGTTATATTTTCCACACAAACTACCGCACCTGCATCTCCATTGCTGTTCATTACGCAAGCGTCTAGTGTGACATTTCCTTCACGGTCTGGTGCACCACCTTTACCAACTGTTGTATTTTTTACGTTCTCTTCTTCGACTGCTACACCTTTTATAGCAGCATCAAGTGCATTGTAACCATTCTCTAAAGCTAGTCCAGCTGTTTCATTGGCTTTGGTAAATCCCCAAGTACATATTGATACAGGTTTTGTTGTGTTTTTCATTGTAGCTGTTTTTTTGGGTTCTACACAACTAAGAACAGTTGCTCCTAGAGATAAAGCGATACTACCTTGGACGCTTTGCTTTATAAATTTTCTTCGTTGCATAAAAGTAATGGTTGATTGTGATTAACTTTCTTTTATTTATTTGATAACAATTTCATCAGTAAAAATCCAAGCTGCACCATCGTACGGATATCCTAAATGCCATTCTGGTAATTTACCATACGTAGTTGCTTTCATTTTTATATATCTCACTTTATTCAAACCAGGAGTTTCATATCTAGGTCTAAAAACGGCAGACTCTTCTTCTCTACCTGTTTCAGGTAACATTTTAAAAGTCTTTTTTAGTAAGTTGTTATTCTCATCATAGAATTCAAAAGTCACATCTTTTGGGTAAAAAATCCAGCTGCGTTGATCCTTTAAAAATCCTGGTGAAATACTATTTATAGATCTTGATTCACCCAAATCAATGGTAACATCCAAATTTTCACCTTGAGTTCCTTGCCATGCTCCAGAGCGAAAATCCTCTGTTCCTTGCATACCATTAATCAAGGCATCATTTCCACCAGCACTGTATTCATTGGCATAGCTGTGATTAAGTGTGATTTTAATATCCTTATTGTATTTATAAAAAGTGGTAGTTACCGCTGGGCTGCTAACACCATCTTTTTTTGAAATAACAGTTAGGTCTCCAGCATTATAAATGGTGATGGGTTTAGAATATTCTTTCCAGCTACTATCGCCCAGCATATAAAACATTTGTGCATTGGACTGTAAAGTGTTAAATTGAACTACGGTGCTATCGGTAAAAGCGATGGAGCCCTTTTCCAAAAATGGTGCTGTAACTATGGGATACTCCTCAATTGCAGATTTTGGCCTGTTAGATTTTTCTACTGCCCAATCTGTAGGTTCTTCACTCATGGTAAATACTAGTGTTCCACCGTTGTTTATTTGTTCATGGGTGATGAACGATTGAGTGTGTGGTTGTAATTCCGCTTTCGCGAAAGCGTAATCAACACTGGCTATATACTTACCACTACCCTTTTTAATAATCGTCAATTTATTCCCATTTTCTAGATGAATGGTAGCCTTATCAAACAAAGGTATCCCGATGATATAGTCATTACTACCAGGTGTCACTGGATAAAAGCCCAGGCTGCTCAATACATACCACGCGCTCATTTGACCACAATCCTCATTTCCAGAAATACCGTCTGGTTCATTTGTATAAAGCGTAGTCAAAATTTCGTGAACCTTTTCTTGCGTTTTATGTGGCTTACCTACAAAATTGTACAAATATGCCATGTGGTGAGACGGCTCGTTACCATGTGCATATTGACCTATAAGCCCAGTAATATCAGCCTGATGTCTACCACTTGTTTCCATGGGCGCGCTGAACATTTGATCCAGATGCTTTTCATAGGCTTCTTCGCCACCCATTAATACAATGTGACCCGAAATGTCTTGTGGTGCGTACAAGCTGTATTGCCATGCGTTAGCTTCGGTATAATTAAAGTTTACTTCTTCTGGTTTAAAAGGTGAGAACCATGTATTACGCTGGCGACCTTGGAAAAATCCCGTAGCTGGATTGTAAAGGTTTTTATAATTCTGTGCTCGTTGTGTGAATAACTTATAATCCTCAGTTTTTCCCAGGTCTTTTGCAACCTGTGCTAGCGTCCAATCATCGTAGGCATATTCCAGTGTTTTAGAAACACTCTCACTTTCTTGTTCTACTGGTATATAGCCTAAAGATTTATAGTGTTTTAGGCCTAGCTTGTCTTGCATAGCGCTGTGTCTCATGGCTTCATAGGCCTTATTCACATCATAGTCTTTAATCCCTTTCATGTAAGCATCTGCTATGATGGGAACGCCGTGATATCCTATCATACAACCCGTGTAATTACCGCTTAAATCCCAAATAGGAAGAATACCGCCTTCGTCATATTTTGCCAGCATGGTACTTACAAAATCGT
Source organism: Nonlabens sp. SY33080 (assembly GCF_011784885.1). Classification (NCBI taxonomy): domain Bacteria; kingdom Pseudomonadati; phylum Bacteroidota; class Flavobacteriia; order Flavobacteriales; family Flavobacteriaceae; genus Nonlabens; species Nonlabens sp. SY33080. The sequence goes on along the minus strand of NZ_CP050461.1, from coordinate 549,602 downwards.
TAGTACGTTTTTCATCAATGATAGTGTACAATGGATGAGCAGCGCGATAGGTATCCCACATGGAGAAAACAGTGTAATAATTGAATTCATTAGATTGATGAATTTCTAAATCCATCCCGCGATAGCGACCATCAACATCTTGGTACAAATTAGGAGCAATCATTGTATGATACAATGAGGTGTAGAAATTGGTTAGATTATCTTCATTGTCATCTTCAACCACAATTTTTGAGAGTTCTTTTACCCATGTTTCATTGGCCGATTGCTTTATTTCGTCAAAGCTTTTATCGCCTATCTCGGTTTCAAGATTACGTCTAGCGCCAGCTTCATCTACTGGGCTAATTCCTATTTTAATAGTGATAGGTTCGTTGTTTGGATTGTCGAATTCAAGAGCCATCACTTCAGGTGTAACCTCATATTTGGTATTCCAATTCTTAATAGGATGCGACGTTTTCATATAAAAAAACAGCATCTGTTTTGTCGCCCACGCACTAGAAAAACGCTTTCCTTGTACTTCTGTATCTGATAGGATTTGTATATCGTGTTCTAATAGTTTATCACGATGTAAAAGATCAAGGATGACGTAATGGTTATCGGGTTGTTGATTTGTTTCGCTTTCGCGAAAGCTGTATTCATGAATCCCAGCACGTTCCGTCACAGTTAACCGCACATCAATATTTGTGTCATCCAGGTGTACCTCATAATAGCCAGGACTCGCCTTTTCATTGTCGTGAGAAAATGAAGAACGGTACCCTTTTTTACCATCGGCTCCATTGTTGAGTATAGGCTCACGCGTAGGCATCAATAAAATATCACCATAGTCGCTCACGCCGGTACCGCTTAAATGAGTATGAGAAAAACCATAAATTTTATCATCGCTGTAGTGATATCCACTACAACCATCCCATCCATCTAAACGAGTATCTGGTGATAATTGCATCATCCCAAACGGCATTGTTGCACCAGGATAGGTATGTCCATGACCACCAGTTCCTATAAACGGATTGACAAGTGAGGTAAGCTCTTTAGATTGATAAGCAGCAGAAGTCGAAGTGGCGTCTTCTTTACAACATACAAACAATAAAGCAACGCCAATTAAGGTTATAAGTTTTTTCAAAGCTAGTTTTTGATATTGAATTGTTAAAGATAAAGAATATGCTACATAGCAAACTGTTTGATAATCACGGCAGACTGATTTGAAGCATCAAGCTTTTTTACGTAATAAAGTTTAAATTTGATTAGTTATAAATTTGAGATTATGTCTACCACACCAGAACACGATGAACGCATTGCCAAATTAATTTTTGCTTCTGTTTATCCACATTATGTAACTAAAGTTGAAAAGAAAGGCAGGACTAAAGAAGAATTGCACGAAGTAATTCAATGGCTTACTGGCTATAGCGAAAAGGATATAAAAAATAAAATTGCAGAAAAAGTTACGTTTAAAGAGTTTTTTGAAAAAGCCACCATCAACCCTAATGCTGAGTTGATTAAAGGTGTTATTTGTGGATATCGTATTGAGGAAATTCAAACTCCACTTACAAAACAAACTAGATATTTAGACAAATTAGTAGACGAGCTGGCTAAAGGTCGTAAAATGGAAAAGATTTTAAGAGGATAATAATTACTTAATGAATCTAAAACCTTTACTACTCTTTCATTATAAATTGATTCCGTTAAGCTTATTCTTATCTGTATGTATTACTTTATTAGTAGGTAGTTGGAATAGTTTTGGTCAAATCGCGACCTTAGTAGGAGTTTCTACTCACTATGTTCAATATGAATATAGAAAACCAGAAGAATATGCTTTTTATTTTAATCTAGGATGGTCGCGTAAAAGATTGTGGTTATCTACAATCCTATTTTATTTAGTTATTGTTTTGTTGAATGTACTGGTATGGATAATATACTACAGGTAGATAGTGTTGAAAAATCTTTTGGTAATCAAAAATTGTTATCCGACATCTATTTAGGTTGTAAAACTGGCCAAGTCGTCGCGGTAATTGGACGTAATGGCTCAGGTAAATCAACATTATTTAAAATTATTACTGGATTAGAAAAATCAGTTCATTCATTTGTTTCCATAAATGATCGTCCTATAAAAAGTAGCTCTACTATCTCTAAATTCATTAATTACTTGCCGCAACATCATTTTTTACCCAATCAAATAAGAGTAAGAACCATTTTAAAATTGGTTAATTGTAATAAGTTGTTGAATCATAAGTTGATTCAACCTTTTTTAAATAACAAACCAAAAGATCTCTCTGGTGGACAATTAAGACTTATTGAGGTTTTGATAACTATATACCAACCTAAAGCATTTACCATTCTAGACGAGCCCTTTAATGGACTTAGTCCCTTGGTTATTGATGAAATATTCCTTTCTATCAATGAAATGAAAGCACACAAAGGTTTTATACTTTCTGATCATCGATATGAAGACGTTCTCAAAGTTTCTGATCGTATATTTTACCTGAATAATCGACACCTTAAAGAGATAAAATCCAAAAAGGAACTAAAGGGATTATCTTATTTACCCGATTATCTAACAAATTAACAATTCTATAAAATACAGTTTACCTTAGTCTTTTTAACTTGAAATCAAAAATTTTATGCCTTACTTAGAAAAACTTACCGATCAAAAAGATCTAGATGCTAGTATTTATTTTGAAGATCAAGGAGATGGAGATCCTATTATACTCATACACGGCTGGCCATTGAGCGGTGCAATGTGGGAATACCAAGTTCCTGATTTAATAAAAGCCGGATATAGAGTGATAACTTATGATCGCCGTGGTTTTGGCCGCAGTTCTAGACCTTATGAAGGTTACGATTACAAAACTATGGCTAGCGATTTACATGATCTAATTGATCAACTAGAACTTGAAAAAGTTACCCTAATTGGTTTTTCAATGGGTGGTGGCGAGCTAGCACAATACGTTGCCGATTATGGAACCGATAAAATCAATAAACTAATTTTTGTTGCCAGTATAGCACCATTCTTACTTAAAACAGATGATAATCCAACTGGCGCTCCAGATGATGTTTTTAAAGGTATGGAGCAAAATGTGAAACAAGATCGTTTAGGTTTCTTAAAAGAATTTGGTAAAGGGTTTGTGAACTATGAGGACAACAAGGATCGCGTTTCTGAAGGTCAACTTAATTATAATTTCCAAATAGCAGCTCAAGCAAGTCCTAAGGGAACGCTAGATTGTATAGGTGCTTTTGGACGTACTGATTTACGTGAGGCACTTAAAAAAGTAGATGTTCCTACCCTATTCATTCACGGAAGCGCAGATGAAATCGTTCCTATCGAGCCTAGTTCAAAACAAGGGCATTCTTTAGTTAAGGACTCAAAATTAGAAATAATAGAAAACGCGCCACATGGCTTGTATGTGACCCATAAAGAAGAACTTAATAAGCTGCTTCTAAATTTTTTAGATCAATAATAAGTGAGACTTTAAATTAAATAAAAAAGCCGATACTTTAAAAAGTATCGGCTTTTATCATGTCTAATAATCAGGTTATTCCTTGTGCATAAAAGCTTGTTTAGCTTTTAATTCCTCTTCAGTTTCTACAATGTCCTCATCTGGAACACAACAATCCACAGGACAAACTGCAGCACACTGAGGTTCTTCATGAAAACCTACACACTCTGTACATTTATCAGGAACAATATAATAGAACTCATCGCTCACAGGCTCTTGAGTTTCATTTGCATCTACTTCTTTACCGTTAGGTAAAACAATTTGCCCATCCAGGTCGGTACCATCAGCATAGCGCCAGTCATCTGCAGCCTCGTAAATAGCTGTATTTGGACATTCCGGTTCACAAGCGCCGCAATTAATACATTCGTCAGTAATTATGATTGCCATAGCTTTTCTTTACTTTTGCACAAAAATAATGCCCATTGAAATCACTGGCAATTAATACCACGTTAAATGATAGAATTTCCGCTTTCGCGAAAGCGGGACAATTACTATCCTCTTATTTACAACCCGATTCAAACCTTGAATCTTCAAATTCTTGGAATCAACGCATAGAAGAAAGTTTGAAGCAGGCTGAAAGAAAAAACAGCTGGTTCACAAGAGAAAACTTAATTCATGCTATTACCCAATGGTCACAAGCTCTATTACCTGAGAATCTTGAACAATGGACCAATGGATACGATTTAGAAAAGGTTGAAGGTAAAAGAGTAGCCATTATAACAGCTGGAAATATTCCACTTGTTGGATTTCACGATGTTTTATCTGTAATAATAAGTGGTCATCATGCTATCATTAAAAATAGTAGCAATGATGATGTCCTTATACCTTTAATATTGGATATGGCATCTTCACATAAGGAAGACTTAGTTAGCTCGTATAGTTTTGTAAAAGGACAATTACCAGAATACGATGCCGTTATTGCGACAGGAAGCAATAATACATCGAGGTATTTTGAATATTATTTTAAAGGGAAACCGCACATCATAAGAAAAAACCGTAATAGCATAGCGGTAATAACAGGAAAAGAAACTTTAGAGGATATGGAAGCGCTGAGTGAAGATGTATTCAGATACTTTGGCCTAGGTTGTCGTAGCGTAAGCCATCTTAAAGTTCCTAGAGATTACAACTTTGATTTGTTTTTTAATGGCATGTATAAACAGCGCAATTTAATCAAGTTTGAAAAGTACACGAATAATTACGATTACAACAAGGCTGTTTACTTAATGAGTGAATTTGATTTACTTGATAATGAGTTTCTATTAATTAAGGAAGAGAATAAAAGTTTCTCATCGCCTATTGCTTCTTTAGGGTACAGCTATTACGATAATCTTGAACAGGTTGCCGAAGAAATTAATCAGAAAGCAGAAAGTTTGCAATGTGTGGTTATTAATGATGTAGATCGTGAAAAACTAGCTCCTAATTTTAAAGATCTTGAGGCACCTCAATTCGTTAATTTTGGTCAAACCCAGTGTCCTACCTTGAATGATTACGCTGATGGTGTAGATACTATATCGTTTTTGTTGACATTATCTTAAAATCTTATTGGAATTATAACAAGTTTAAACGCTTTGTTTTGCATTTTTGTGTGGTACATTCAAAAACACCATTATGCTTAAGCACAATTTTAGCGCAGGACCTTGTATTTTACCTCAAGAAGTTTTCAAAAAAGCAGCTGCAGCTGTTCTTAATTTTAACGATTTAAGTATTCTAGAAATTTCTCACCGTAGCAAGGATTTTGTTGAGGTGATGGAAAAGGCTCAAAGTTTAGCACTAGAACACCTAGATCTTACGGATAAAGGTTATAAAGCACTCTTTTTAGGTGGTGGCGCAAGTATGCAGTTTTTAATGGTTGCCTATAACTTACTTGAAAGTAAAGCAGCTTATTTAAACACTGGTACATGGTCTACTAAGGCGATTAAGGAAGCAAAATTATTTGGTGATGTGATTGAAGTTGCTTCTTCTAAGGATCAAAATTTCAATTATATACCAAAAGGATACACAGTACCTAGTGATGTTGATTACTTTCATTTTCAAACTAACAATACCATTTTTGGAACTCAGTTAAAGGATGACCCAACTGTAAGTGTTCCTATGGTATGTGATATGAGTAGTGATATTTTTTCACGTAAGCGAGATTTTTCTAAATACGATCTTATTTATGCCGGTGCACAAAAAAATATGGGTCCAGCTGGTACTACTCTTATTGTGGTGAAAGAAGACATATTAGGAAAGGTGTCACGCAGCATTCCTTCCATGCTAGATTATCAAGTCCATATAAGTAAAGACTCTATGTTCAACACACCACCAGTGTTTCCTATCTATGTAAGTATGTTGACGATGCAATGGTTAAAAGATAATGGAGGAATTGAATGGATTGAAAAAATCAATAATGAAAAAGCAGCATTAGTTTATGATGAGATTGATCGCAATGAACTTTTTGAAGGGTTTGTAGCAAATAAAGAAGACAGATCTATGATGAATCTTACCTTTAACTTAGTGAATGAGGATCATAAAGACACCTTCAATAAAATGTGGCAAGAAGCAGGGATTAATGGATTGAATGGTCACAGATCTGTAGGTGGTTATAGAGCAAGTATGTATAACGCTCTTACTTTAGAGAGCGCTCAGACTCTTGTAGATGTAATGAAAGAATTAGAACGTAAAGCATAATTAGTCCCAATAATTGAACAAATAAATTAAGAATGAGCAAAAAAGTATTAGCTAACGACGGTATCTCTCAAAGCGGAATCAACGAATTAGAAAAAGCTGGCTATGAGGTGATCACAACAAATGTAGCTCAAGACCAATTAGTTAACTACATCAACAATAATGATGTAAGTGTTATACTGGTGCGTAGTGCGACTAAAGTACGTAAAGATATTATCGATAATTGTCCAAGCCTTAAAATTATAGGCCGTGGTGGAGTAGGAATGGATAATATAGATGTGGAGTATGCACGTGATAAAGGACTTAAGGTGATTAATACACCAGCTGCAAGTAGCGCTAGTGTTGCCGAACTTGTTTTTGCACACTTATATGGTGGTGTACGTTTTCTATATGATGCAAATCGTAACATGCCATTAGAAGGTGATGAAAATTTCAAAGGGCTTAAAAAACAATATGCCAAAGGTGTAGAATTACGTGGAAAAACGATTGGAATAATCGGTTTAGGTCGTATAGGTCAAGAAGTTGCAAAAATTGCAGCAGGAATAGGGATGAATGTTGTAGGATATGATCATAATGCTACAACAAATCCAAAAGTAAGTTGGGACCTTTTTGATGGGCAATCTGTTACCGTAGAAATTCCGTTGTTAGAGAAAGAAGACGTTATTAAGAATGCAGACTTTATAACTCTTCACGTGCCAGCTCAATCGGAATATGTTTTAGGAACTAAAGAATTTCAAATGATGAAAAAAGGAGCGGCTGTGGTAAATGCTGCTCGTGGTGGCGTTTTAGATGAAGTAGCTCTTGTAGAAGCTTTAGAAAACGAGCACTTGTCTTTTGCTGCACTAGATGTTTTTGAAAAAGAACCTAAACCAGAGGTGCAATTACTCATGAATAGTAAACTATCATTAAGTCCTCATATTGGTGCTGCTACTAATGAAGCTCAAGACCGAATAGGAGTTGAACTTGCTGATCAAATTAAAGCAATATTAGGATAATAATATATCTAATAACCAATAAAAACCCCATTCATAGTAGCTTTATGAATGGGGTTTTCTTCTAGAAATCAAAAATTTAAAGTTTAATTCTTTGATGCTTCAAATGTCATTTTGTTATACTTAGTAATGTGTAACGATTTTGAAAAATTGAGTAAAAACTTAATCGTTTCTTTGCTCGGTCCAGTAGGTTTCACTTGTTCTGGTAATGATTCATTGTAAAGTTTTGCCATGAGCGTTAATATGTTTATTCTCTTTTTTAACGTCCATATTTTCACAATATTATAATCAGTACCGTATTTTTTTCATTTTAACGTAACCTTAATTATCTGTTAGTATAATATTGTGCTGTTCAATTATTTTTCTCAAGTTGATAAGAGCATACCTCATTCTACCGAGAGCCGTATTAATGCTTACCTCAGTTTGTTCGGCGATTTCTTTGAAAGACATTTCCTTGTAGATACGCATTTTAAGAACTTGTTTTTGATCTTCTGGTAATTCTTCGACTAATCGCTTTACATCGGCATGTACTTGAGAGAGTATCATCTCAGTTTCTGTAGAATCAGCGCCATTACTGATTACATCAAATATGTCAAAATCATTTCTAGATTGAAATTTTGGCATACGCTTGTTTTTACGGAAATGGTCTATCACTAAATTGTGCGCTATACGCATTACCCATGGTAAAAACTTACCTTCTTCGTTATACTTTCCCTTTTTTAAAGTACGTATTACTTTAATGAAAGTATCTTGAAAAACATCTTCAGTAATGTCTTTATCCATTACTTTAGAAAAAATAAAACTGTAGATTTTTTGTTTATGTCGGTTTATTAGAACCTCTAGCGCGTATTCCTTACCTTCTATATACTGTCTAACCAAAACAGCATCCTGAACATTTTCCATTCTCATAGTACAACTACTTTAAAGTGAGTTATTTTGTTATAACTCGTATCGTTAATGTGATTTAAAGTAAAATTGTATCTATAGGCAGTTGTTCAATTGTATTCGGCTAATATATAAACTTTTATAAAACAAATGCAAAAATTTGGACCAACTTTTAACAAATTAATAGATGCATCACAATTTATATTAGTTTAAGTAGGGTGTATTTTTGTAGTATGTCAAAGACTGAATTTTTTGAAGAAATAGATACTCTTAATCCAAAGGAGAATATTTTAATTAAAGGAGCACAACTTCACAACTTAAAAAATATTAATGTAGTCATACCACGTAATAAGCTGGTAGTCATTACCGGTTTATCAGGTAGTGGTAAATCTTCTCTTGCTTTTGACACATTATATGCAGAAGGACAACGTAGGTATGTTGAAAGTTTATCCTCATACGCAAGACAATTTTTAGGACGTCTAAACAAGCCTAAAGTCGAATATATCAAGGGTATTGCTCCGGCAGTAGCTATTGAACAAAAAGTAAATTCAACAAATCCTAGAAGTACGGTAGGGACAACCACAGAAATCTACGATTATTTAAAATTACTATATGCTCGTGTAGGACGCACCTACTCTCCTATTTCTGGGAATGAGGTAAAAAAAGATACTGTAAGCGATGTAATCGATTACGTAAAAAAGCAAGAAAATGGTAGTAGAATGCTTCTCACAACACCATTGATTGTCAAAGGTAAACGCTCGGTCAAAGAGCAAATAGAAGTATTACAGCAACAAGGATATACTAGATTAAAAATAAATGATACCGTTTATCGAATAGACGATGAAAATCTTACTTATAAAGAAAAGGATTCTTTGAGGATTGTTGTAGATAGAATTGTTAAAAAGGATGATGAAGATTTTTATAACAGACTAGCCGATTCTGTTTCAACCGCCTTTTTCGAAGGAAAAGGAACAGCTTATATAGAACATGTAAAACAAGATAAGGAGCACATGTTTAGTAATGCTTTTGAATTAGATGGCATGGAGTTTCTAGAACCTAATGTACATTTATTCAGTTTTAATAATCCTTATGGAGCTTGTCCTAAATGTGAAGGCTATGGTGATGTAATAGGTATTGATGAGGATCTTGTTATTCCTAATACAGCACTATCTGTTTATGAAGGAGCAGTATTCCCTTGGAAAGGGGAAAGCATGTCCTATTATAAAAATCAATTAATTAAAAATGCATCAAAATTCAATTTCCCAATTCACCGTCCTTGGTTTGAGTTAACAGAAATGCAAAAAAATATAGTTTGGGAAGGAAATAAGTACTTTGAAGGAATTAATGACTTCTTTAGCGAGCTAGAAGCCAAAGCGTACAAAATTCAAAATCGTGTGATGCTATCACGCTATCGTGGAAAAACAAAATGCTCACAATGTCATGGAACGAGATTACGTAAAGAGGCTAACTATGTAAAAATTGATGATAAAACTATTACAGATCTTGTCACGTTACCCATCAAGGAATTAATTCCGTTTTTTGATCAATTACAACTTTCAGAACATGATGCTAAAATTGCCGAAAGACTCCTTATAGAAATAAATAGTCGTTTACAATTTTTGAGTGATGTAGGTCTAGATTACCTTACCTTGAATCGTAAATCAAATTCTTTATCTGGTGGAGAAAGCCAGCGCATTAATCTCGCTACGAGTTTAGGTAGTAGTTTAGTTGGTAGCATGTACATTCTAGATGAGCCCAGTATAGGATTGCACCCTAAAGACACCACTCAATTAATTAAAGTTCTCAAAAATCTAAGAGACTTAGGAAATACAGTCATCGTAGTAGAACATGATGAGGAAATCATGCAAGCAGCCGATGAAATTATCGATATAGGTCCAGAGGCAGGAACCTACGGTGGTGAAGTGGTAGCTACTGGAACACTAAAAGAAATTTTAAATCAAAACAGTCTAACGGCACAGTACCTAAATGAATCACTAGAGATTCCTGTACCTAGCAAACGTAGGTCCTTCAAGTACTACATAGATATAAAAGGTGCCAGACAAAACAATCTTAAAAACATTGATGTTAAGTTTCCGCTAGGAGTTCTTACTATGGTTACTGGTGTAAGCGGTAGTGGTAAATCTACATTAGTGAAACAAATATTATATCCAGCTATTCTTAAAAAATTAGGTGGTTATGGTAAAAAGGCAGGGCATTTCACAAGTATAGAAGGAAAATTTGAAAATGTAAAAACTGTAGAATTTGTTGATCAAAACCCAATAGGTCGTAGCTCTCGCTCTAATCCTGTTACTTACATAAAGGCTTACGATGATATTAGAAACTTATTTGCAACCCAAAAGGTTTCAAAAATTCGCAATTACAAACCCAAACATTTTTCATTTAATGTAGAAGGTGGTCGTTGTGAAACTTGTAAAGGTGAAGGAGAAGTAACCATTGAAATGCAGTTCATGGCCGATGTCACCTTACAATGTGAAACATGCAATGGTAAACGGTTTAAAAAAGAAATTCTAGAAGTAGAATTTGAAGGTAAAAACATTCACGACATTCTTAATATGACAATAAGTGATGCCGTTGCGTTTTTCAAAACTAACAAGCAAGATAAAGTTGCAAAAAAATTACAACCACTGTTAGATGTAGGTTTAGGATATGTAACCCTAGGACAAAGTAGTTCTACCCTATCTGGTGGTGAGGCACAACGTATTAAACTTGCAAGCTTCCTCGTTAAAGGAACCACTGCAGATAAAACGTTATTCATCTTTGACGAACCTACTACCGGTCTTCATTTTCATGATATCAATAAATTATTGGACAGTTTTAATGCTCTTATTGACAAAGGACATTCTGTTATCGTAATTGAACATAATATGGATTTAGTAAAATGCGCCGATTTTGTTATTGATCTAGGTCCCGATGGTGGTAAACAAGGAGGTAATCTAGTAGCATTTGGTACTCCAGAAGAAGTTGCTCAGGTAAAAGAAAGTCATACCGCACCTTATATTTCTCAAAAATTGAAGTAACTCTACTTGTTAGGTTATTATAATTGCGCTTTCGCGAAAGCATAATAAATAGTAACTTTAATAGTACAATAAAATAGCTATGCCTAAAAAAATCATTAATAAACTAAGAATTAAAAGAAAGGCAGCGCCTAAAACTTCACAAACAGTATTCACACCACCTGGAACTATATCTTACGTAGGAGTTCATCGTGAAGGTGAAGTAATAACTGAAACTATAGCCTACGGTCCAGAGCATTATGAAAAGCATGATAAAATTGTGTATAGTTTACCCAATGATTATGTAAAATGGTACAATCTGGACGGAATTCACGATATAGAAAAACTTAAAAAAATAGGGAAACGATTTGATATTCACCCTTTATTACTAGAAGATGTAGCTAATACTACACAACGCCCTAAAACTGAGTTCTATCCAAATTACGTATTTCAATGTATTAAAATGATCTCTTACGATGAAAAAGATCATGATATTGAACAAGAACAAGTTAGTATAATCTTAAATGAACATGAAGTTGTAACCTTTCAAGAACAAACTGGTGATGTTTTTGGGAGTGTGCGCAGTAGGATAGAAAATAATCATGGAAGAATAAGAACATCAGACAGTGACTATCTATTCTATGCACTTATAGACAGCGTGCTGGACCATTATTTTATTGCTATAGAAAAAATAGGAGATTATCTAGACGTTCTAGAGGATGAAATATTCAATGACCCAGAAAAAGAATCTCTAAATAAAGTACAAAATAACAAACGTGTACTTATTAATTTACGACGTTCGGTTTATCCATTAAGAGAATCAATAAGTAGGCTTTTAAAAGAAGAATCTAGGTTTTTACAACCACAGACAAAAGCTTATTTTCAAGATGCCTACGATCATTGCATACAAATTATTGAGACTATAGAATCCTACAGAGAAATAAATACAGGATTAAAAGATATGTATTTATCTAGCGTAAGTCATAAGATGAATCAAATCATGCAGGTATTGACTATAATAAGTAGCATATTTATTCCAATGACTTTTCTAGCAGGAATTTACGGGATGAATTTTGAGCATATTCCCGAGCTTACATGGGAACACGGATACATGTATTTTTGGATAATCTGTGCGGTAATGTTTGTAGGATTAATAGTATTTTTTAAATTCAAAAAATGGTTATAAATTTGACTAGATAAAATTTTAACATTTATCATTTTGTTTGAAGCAGATACTCGCTGTATTTTTGCACGCCTTTTTAGATGAAAGGTTGTGTTTGGCACAGCAGTTGCATATAAATAGGCGAAGGTTATTAAGAGTAATTTTCATAAAGTTTTTTGGTTGGTTAGTGAAAGTCCTGAGCAGTATTCTTCTGCTCGGGATTTTCTAATTTTAGACCATTCTATAATTAAGTCCTTATATTTATTAAAGTCATGAAGAAATATATTCCAATTTTACTACTTGTTTTTACTCTAATATCTTGTAAAAATGAAACCAATAATAGAGAAACTGACGTTTTGACCACCTCAAAAGCTGAACAAAATGTTAAAACGAACTCAGATTTATTACTATTTCCCGAAGATTATACAGGTATTTATAAAGGAAAATTGAATATTACCACAAGTAACGGGTTAAATTCAATTCCTATGGAATTACATCTTCTTGCTACTCAAGATTCATTGAAATATGATTATAAAATATTTTATGGAGAAGAAAGATCTGAAAGACCTTACTCCTTATTAAAAACGAATAATCCTAATTTATTTGAGCTTGATGAAAATAATGGAATAATATTACCAACAGCTTATAGTGAAAACACCTTATTCAGTACCTATGAAGTGGCTGGTAATTTATTGACATCAACATTAATTTTTAATGAAGAGTACATTGAGTTTCTTATAAGCTTTAGTCCATTAGAGAGTAAAGAACTGGCAGGCGAAGCCGAAGGTTTTGAGGTAAGCGCCTACCCTATTACAGTCATGCAGAAGGCTAGACTTTTCAAGGAATAATATATAATATCAATTAAAAAAGGCTTTTCTTAATCGAAAAGCCTTTTTTAATACTGAAACTATTTTGACATTAATCATTAAAGAAAAATCCATTGGGTGCAACACCGGTTGAAATGGTTGTCATTAGGTTACCATTTAAATCATATTCAAATGCCTGACCATTGGAAACAAAGTCTCCTGCATCAGCAATGTAAATAATACCATCTTTCACGGTAAATCCATACATGGCACCAAATGGAGAACTTGAATTGTACTCTAAAACTGGTGTAGTTGATATTTGAGGATTATTTGTGGTGTAACCGTAAACCGCTGTGCCGTTTGTAAAATAGGTTGTTGCTCCATCGATAGAAATGTGCTTAGGCGTTGTTAAAGACGCTGGTAAACTTACTGTATTCACGATAGCATTAGTACCTATATTTATTTCAATTACACTACCTGTTGCACCACCATTGTTGGCAAGAACGTATAGAGAATTAGCATTTAAAACTGCAGTATCTGGCGAGTTACCAGCTCCTAGGTCAATAGAGCCGATAATTGACTCAGAATCAGGATTGATAACTGTTATTGCATTACCACTTCCAAATGATCCATTCAAAACATAAACATTGTTATTTGCAGCATAAATTCTATTGACAACGTCTCCAACTACTATAGTTGAGGTGCTATAATCATTAAGGTCAATAACTGTAACAAAATCATCAGCAGTTGACATAAAATCGCCTGAATTTGTAACAAAAGCTTTATTACCTACTACCACACCATATCTAGGATTTTCAAAATCCGTGTCTACAGTATTTATTAAGGATAAAGAGAATCTGTCTAAAACTGTAACACTACTAGACTGACCTGAAATAACGAACGCTCTATCATCGCTAAAAAACATATCTTGATTGAATCCACCAAAAGGTAGTTCAGTAGGGTTTGCAGTTTCAAATGCATTTGTATCTACGGTACCATTATCATCTACATAAGTAAAAGGGCTTAATGGTCCACCACCTTCATGTAGTATAAAATAACCACCATCATATTCTCCTCTAGGTGCTGTACCGTTTACATCATCGTCTTCACTACAAGATGTGAATAAAATAGCAATAGCCATTAAGTAAAGAGGAAATTTTAAAATTCTGTTCATGTTTAGAAATTTAGATTTAAATAAAAGTTATAATTAATTCCAGGCATAAACCTGTTATTAACCGATTGATAATTAACATTAAAAAGATTGAGAACTCGTAAACCTATAGTCCAGTTCTTCTTAGGTAAAAACTCCATACCAAGATTTGAAATCAAATAAGAATCCAGTACAGCTTCAGGATTATTATCTGACTGAAAGAATACTTCACCAACGTACATGGTTTGAACATAGGTGTTTATTTCATGTAGTTTATTGGCACTTGGTTTGAAATTTATGTGAATTGAATTAGTGGCTTTATGATAGGGCACATAAATTAATTGTTTGTCAGTAAGTCGGTTGGTTGAGTTAGTGTAAGCGTAATTACCGTTTAATTTAAAATTAATGTTATTCCATCTTGTTATGTAGTTAGCCTGAAATTCTAGACCATAGGAAACTACCTGATCTGTATTAATAGGTCTCCATATAGCACTAGAATTGGGTACCCATCTAATCATATCACTAATATCATAGTAGAATCCGCTAATTTTAAAATTACTGTTCTCAAAATCAAAAGAATGACCCATTTCTAATTGATAAGATTGTTCAGGATTTAATTCACTATTCCCAGCTCCTATCCAATACAAATCATTAAACGTAGGTATTCTATAATTGCGTGAACCATTTATATTTATTGTATAAAAATCAAATAACCTATAACTTATTCCTACATTGAATAATAAAGGGCTATCATAATCCTTTGTAGTTTCTAAACGACTACCTATTTCATAATACCATTTATTGAGCCTTTGATTTAAAAGAAAACTAAATGAACCTATAGTTCTATCTCTATTTTCAAGATTGCTACCAGCTCCTGAGGTATGATTTAAGTCAGCTACAAATCGTGCTTGCGTATTAGTATTAATTTTTAGGTTGAACTGATAATTTCCTATCCATGATTGAGAATTACCCGAGCTGTAGGAATCTCGATCAACATTTCCATAAAACCTGTAGCGTTCAGTTAAATAAGCTGCTCTTAAAACTGAGGTAACAGCCTTCTTTTTAAATTCCCATTCAAGAAGGTTTCTTGTGTTGTAATCTTCATACTTAGATGGAATTTCACTAGGATTGATTAATGAAAAGTTCCTAGAACCATCAAAGTAATAATTGTAATACTTAAAGGTGTGATAGTTATTGAGCTTATAACCCAATTGAGAATTTACGGAAAAGTTGTCGAACTGCCCATTCAAATTAGTTCGTTCCTGACCTCTAAAATCATAAGTGTAATCATTGTCTGAACTTTGACGTGAAATAGCTATACCAGCATAAAGCTTGGAATTAGCATAAGAAGTTTTATAACCAAAATCCTGTGTATTAAAACTTCCTATATTACCAAAAAGCTCGTTTGAAAACTGATTTTTAAATTCAATTTTATCATTTAAGTGAATGGTTCCTCCTATTGCTCCGCTTCCATAAATTACGCTTCCGCCACCATACCTAACCGTAATTTCTTCAAAGTTTCTTGTATTTAAAGTATTAAAATCAGTTTGACCATTAAGCTGTGAGTTAATATTTATTCCGTTCCATATTACTGCTGTTTGCTGCGCTGTTGTTCCTCTAAAAGAAGGAGACGAAACGCCGCCACGACTATTTTCTTTGAAGAAAATGGTTGAATTAAACCTTAATAAATCAGTTAATAGAGCAGACTGTCTCTTGCTTATACTATCTGTAAGAGTGGTTGTTGTTTGGGTTTTGGAAAAAGGCACTAGTAGCCTGTCTGCATTTAATACAATCGTATCAAGTTCCGCAGGCTGTTGTTGACCGTAGATCGTCCAGGTAAAACAAATGAATAGTAGTATTCTCAGTGCTTTGTGCATTACTTTTAGTTTTCAGGTAAAAGCACAGAGATCACAAATGCCCGAAAGCATTTGATGAGATACCTGCCACCTTTATCCCGAAGGTTAACATTATTTGGTATTAGAGGCAGGTCTCCTGACTTCAACATGTTTCTGCCTTCCCAGATAAACCAGTGGCTATAATCGAAACATCTCGTACGAGTAATGTTGTTTACAGTTGCGGGAACAGTTCTAGAATTACACTAGATTCCCTTTTAATTCATTAGTATATGGTAATTACGTTTTCGCGACCGAAGCTTGCCATAAAGGCAAATGCGAGGAAAGCATAATAATCATTAATTAATGAAACCTTCAATACACGGCAAAAGTAATCTAATAAAGTTATTTTTACGCTCACAATGATGAAACAGTTTTTATACATAGGGTTTATAGCGATTTTACTAGGTAGTTGTAAGCAAAATAGAGATCAAACATTGGTTGAAACTCCAGAAACCAAAAGTGTTATATCGTTTGATTATGCAACCGGACTTACTGTTCAAAATACAGAAACAGGAATTTACGTTACTGTAAAAAAACCTTGGCCAGATGCAACAAAGGATTACACATACAAACTTGTTCCTGCTTCTAGCCAGAAAAGAGAATTAATTCCTGAACTTGATGCTGGCACTATCATACAAGTACCTGTAAAACGTATAATTGCAACATCGACTACTCACTTACCACCCTTAGACTTGTTAGGTGTGGAAAAAAGTTTAGTTGGATTTCCAGAAACTGATTACATAAGTAATAGTACAATAAGAAATTTAATAGAATCAGGAAATATACAAGATGTTGGAATCAACGAAAGACTAGATGTGGAAAGTGTCATACTCACACAACCAGATGTGGTCATAGGGTATGGTGTTGAAGGAGAAAATCCAACATACAACAACATTCAAAAAGCTGGTATTCCAGTATTATTTAGTGGTGCTTGGGTTGAGAAGCATCCATTAGGAAGAGCCGAGTGGATTAAGCTTTACGGACTGCTATTTGGTAAACAAAAACAAGCTGACTCCATATTTAATAAAATTAAGAATGATTATTTACAAGCAAAAGAGTTGGTAGTTGACCTGCCAAAACCTACTGTAATTGCAGGTGCAACCTGGAAAGATGTGTGGTATTTACCCTATGGTGATTCGTGGCAAGGATTAATTCTAGCTGATGCCGGCTGTAATTACATTTATGAAAACACATCTGGCAAAGGATCACTAGCCTATAATATTGAACAAGTACTTAAAGATGCTCAAAAGGCAGATTATTGGATCGCTCCTGGAAGTTATACGACTTATTCAAACATGCTTGCAGATAATCAAGCCTATGGACAGTTTAAAGCTTTTCAGCAAAAAAAACTATATACCTTTGCATTGAAGAGAGGATCTACAGGCGGATTTATTTATTATGAAGAAGCTAGTATGCGACCAGATTTAGTTCTTAAGGACATTATTTATCTCACGCACGATCGAGACTTGCTTAAAGACTATCAGCCTTATTTTTTTAGTACACTTTTACCATAGGTTCTAAATGAAAGTTAACACGCTTATCATATCATTATTAATAGGAATAATATTTCTATTTGTACTTGATATTTGTTTGGGTACTGTTTTCATCAAACCCTATCAAGTATGGGACTCCTTTTTTAGTGAAAAGGCACTTCAAGACCAACCTACCATTACCTACATAGTTACTAACATACGAGCACCACGGGCTGTTATGGCAATTATTGCCGGTGCATTCCTTGCAATATCAGGTATATTAATGCAAACTTTATTCAGGAATCCATTAGCAGGACCTTTTGTTTTAGGTATCTCAAGTGGTGCAGGATTAGGTGTTGCTTTTACGGTACTAGGCGCTAGTTGGCTGGGTTTTCAAGCAGCAAGTCAAAGTAGTTTAGTTGTATCAAGTATCTTAGGTAGCGTGGTTGTTTTAATATTGATACTTCTTATTTCATTTAGATTAAGAGACACCATGGGCTTACTCATAATTGGGCTTATGGTGGGTAGCTTAAGTAGCGCTATAGTTGGAATCCTAAGTTATTTCAGCGCCAGTACAGAATTACAGAGGTATGTTTTTTGGTCTCTAGGTAGTTTGAGTAACGTATCATGGTTTTCAATACTTATACTGGCAAGTATACTACTTATAGGTATGGTGGTAATCACATACCTCATTAAACCACTTAATGCACTATTACTAGGTGAACAATATGCTCTAAGTTTAGGAATTAATATCAAATTGACTAAGTGGATCATTATCATACTCACAAGTGTTTTAGCTGGATCCATTACAGCCTATGCCGGACCCATCGCCTTCATAGGGCTTGCTGTTCCGCATCTTACTAGGATGATGTTACCCAGTGTTAATCATAAATCCTTATTTCCTACAGCTGTTTTATTAGGAGCTGCCCTACTTCTATTTTGTGATATAATAGCTCAATTGCCTTTTAGTAGTAAATCCTTACCCATAAATGCCGTCACATCACTTATCGGTGCTCCTGTTGTAATTTGGTTAATTGTAAGAAAACGTAAACTTCACTTTTAATGTTAGTAGCACAGGATTTACATATAGGATACGGTTCTTGTGAAGTTGCTCGCACGGTTGGTGATTTCGCTTTCGCGAAAGCGAATCTAACAGCAATCATAGGTGGTAACGGGATGGGGAAATCAACGTTTTTACGAGCTCTGGCGTATGGTAACCATAAGATTTCAGGGAATGTAATTCTAGACAATAAATTAAGACAAAATTACAGCGATGTTGAATGGTCTAGAAAAGTAGCTGTTGTGCTTACACAAAGAGAATTTAGTCACCATCTTACAGTAAAAGAACTTCTGGAGCTTAGTAGAATACCCTACAGTAATTTTATGGCCAGAATAAGTGAAGGAGATAATGAAATTATACAAAAAATAAGTACTGATTTTCAAATTTCAACTTTATTGGATCGTAGATTACACAGTTTAAGTGACGGGCAATTACAGCGAGTTCTAATTGCTAGAGCACTAGTGCAGGATACTGATTTTATTCTGATGGACGAGCCTACTAGTCATCTAGATCTTAACTTTAAAATTGATTTGTTGCACCAACTTAAAGAAGTTTGTCTTAGTAATAAAAAAGGTATAATTTTTTGTACTCATGAATTAGAAATGGCACTTCATCTAGCAAATGAACTGGTAACTATACATAAGGGTTCGATTGTCAAACATACAAGGCAAGAATTGCTATCGAGTAATTTATTAAATAAGATGTTTCCTTCAAGCAAACTCAATTTTGATGAAAATGGAGTTTCCTATAAGTGGTGATAAGAACATTCTGAATTTTTAATTCGATTTATGAGCCTTAAATTTTTGATTTAAGTTTATGCTTAGCTAAAATGTATAAGGACATCACAAGCGTACATAGTAATAGATCAATAATTAAGAAATCCAGTGACCAAGAATGGTGAAGGTTAGCCTGACCATCTAAAAATTCATGATAATAGGTAAAAAGGCAAACCTATATCTATTTCAAACCAACTTTCATTACTCCATGGTGTTGAAATATTATCAATAATGGAAATAAAAGACAAACTACAGAAAAGTGTTATTGATAAAAAAAGCGAAATGAAAAATTTATAGAATAGCTTTATCACTAATTCATCCAGTTAAAATACTTTACTATATAGACAACAAGTAATGCGCCTCCTATACCAAAAGATATTGCGCCTTGCCAATAATATAACTTTGAGGTGGTTTGCTTGAAATAAGTTTCTCCATACATTTTTATAAAATGCTTATGCGTTGTAAGCCAAAACAAATACATACAAGCAACAAATACAAAAATAGCCAGCAGCAGTAAGGATGTCATAAAAAGTAAATTGAGTCCAAGTAAATATACTTAAAACTTGGTAGCTGTCATAAAATGCCGATGCTTATTATAAGCAACACTTGTAATTTAACAGGTTATTGATTTGATTTAAAATCAATTGAAATACTGTTTACACAATGTCTAATACCACTAGCTGTAGGACCATCATTAAATACATGACCCAAATGCCCACCGCAATTAGAGCAAAGGATTTCCGTACGTATCATCCCATGTGATTTATCTAATTTACGTTCAATTGCACCAGGAATTTCTCCATCAAAAGAAGGCCAACCACAACCAGAATCAAATTTTGTCTCTGACTTAAATAATGGATTGTTACAAGCTGCGCATACATACATTCCTTTTTCAAAATGCGTATTATATTCACCACTAAAGGGCCTTTCAGTACCTTTTTCTCGTAGAATATAATACTGCTCTGGTGTAAGCTCTTCCTTCCACTCTGCTTCGGTCTTTTTCATAAATAATTATTTACGTAGTTCTGGTAAAGATTCACCTTCAGGAATAAAATTCAATGCTACACCATTAATACAATGTCTTTTTCCAGTTGTTCTTCTAGGGCCGTCATTAAACTCATGACCTAGATGACTGCCGCAAGTTGCACATTTTAACTCGGTTCTTGCATACCCAATTTTATAATCGGTATCCCTTTCAACCTGACCATCAATAGCTCTATCATAACTAGGCCATCCTGTACCAGAATCAAATTTGTGCTCATTATTATAAACAGGTGCGTAACATGCTGCGCAAATTAAGGTTCCTGGTTTGTATTGTTTATTCAAAGGACTGGTAAAAGGTCTTTCGGTACCAGCCTCGCGTAACACGTTGTACTCTTGTGGTGTTAGGATTTCTTTCCATTCTTCATTAGTCTTAGAAACTTTATAGGTTGTTTCTTGCTCGGTTGTGGAAGCAGTAGTATCATTCATTGCGACCTTTGCTTCTTCATTTTTACAGGACAAAAAACCTAGTACGGTAACTAAAATAACTATTCTCTTAATCATTACTATTTATTTATGATTCAAAATTATACCAATAACATGCCAGAATATGTTGCAAGACTGTTAAGTATTATGTCGAAAGTATAACGATATCATTGCAAAAATGTCTAGCAGTTGTCTCTCTCTTTTTATAGGGTGTTTTGTACCTTTATAGCATGAATAAAAAAGTAGCTATTATCATGGGATCTATAAGTGATTTACCTGTGATGCAAGACGCCATAGATGTTCTTAAAGAACTTAATATTGAAATTGAAGTAGATGTTGTGAGTGCACACCGCACGCCTGAAAAAATGTTTGAATTTGGAACCACTGCACACGAGAATGGCATAGCAGTAATAATTGCTGGCGCTGGTGGTGCTGCTCATTTACCGGGCATGGTAGCCAGTCTGTCTCCTTTACCAGTTATTGGTGTTCCTGTCAAGTCAAGTAATTCTATTGATGGATGGGACAGTGTTTTATCTATTTTACAAATGCCAGGTGGTGTTCCTGTAGCTACCGTAGCATTGAATGGCGCAAAAAATGCTGGAATTCTTGCGGCTCAAATAATAGGTGCTACACAAGACGATGTAAGGGACCGAATAATAACCTATAAAGAAGGTCTTAAAGAAAAAGTTCATCGTGCTGCTAGTGAGATGAAATATGACTAAAACTTATAAAGTAATTTCTATTTTAATCATCTCTCTAACCCTTATTTGGTTAGTTTATGCTGGATTTCAACCCAAATGGATTAAATGGCAATTAATGACCGCTGGTGGAATTCATTTCATCATGTCATTTATAATAAATCGACAGTATCACAACTGGGAATACAACTATTTGGGGATCATTCATGGAACTCTAATGGTAGTTTTAATGGGTTGGGGATATTTTTTTGTTTAACTATATTAATCAAAAGTTTAACAATATTATAGTCCATTTTGGACTATTGATAAGTAATTTTACAATATGAAAACAAGTGATAATCCGTTATTACAAGAATTTAATACACCATTCAATACAGCTCCTTTTTCAATTATCACTGAGGATTTGTATGAGGACGCTTTCGCGAAAGCGATAAAAATAGCACAAGAAGAAATTACTCTTATTACGAGTAATAAAGATGAGCCTTCATTTGAAAATACGATTGAAGCTCTAGATAAGGCTGGCGAAAAATTAGGCAGAATATCAAGTATTTTCTTTAATCTTAATAGTGCCGAAACCAACGATGAAATTCAAAGAATCGCTCGTGAGGTAAGTCCACAGTTAAGTAAATTTAGCAATGATGTTACCTTAAATTTAGATCTATTTGAACGTGTAAAGCATGTGTACAACAAACGTGATCAGCTTAATTTAAATCCAGAACAACTTACTCTTCTTGATAAAAAGTATAAACGATTTTCACGTAATGGCGCCTTGCTTGATGATAAACAGAAAGAACGATTACGAGAAATTGATACACAGCTAGCACAGTTAAGTCTACAATTTGGTGAAAATGTGCTGGCAGCAACAAATGCATTTGAAATGCATATTACAGATGAATCAAAATTATCTGGCCTACCAGAAAGCGCTCTAGAAGCTGCCAAAGAAACAGCTAACAGTCGTGATAAAGAAGGTTATATTTTCACACTAGACTATCCTAGTTATATTCCATTAATGACCTATGCAAACGATAGGGATTTACGCAAAGAAATGTCACTTGCTTTTGGGTCTAGAGCTTACAAAGATGATCATGATAATCAAGAAAATGTACTGCAAATTGCGCAACTAAGGTTTGAAAGAGCACAATTATTAGGATACGATAGTCATGCTCATTTCATTTTAGAGGAACGTATGGCTGGATCGCCAGAGCAGGTTAACGACTTTTTGAATGAATTACTTGAAAAAGCACAACCTGCCGCTCAAAGTGAGTTTGATGAATTACAGAAGTTTGCCCAAAATCATAAGGATTTCCCTATTGATCAATTGCAAAAATGGGATAGCGCTTACTACAGTGAAAAGTTAAAGCAACAACGATTTGAACTTGATGATGAGTTGCTTAAACCTTACTTTAAATTAGAAAACGTAATAAACGGTGCTTTTGAAATTGCCAACAAATTGTTCGGACTGACTTTCAAGAAAAATACAGAAATTGACAGCTATCATAAAGATGTAATGATTTATGAAGTTTATAATGAAGACAAATCATTGAACTCCATATTCTATGCAGACTTTTTTCCAAGAAAAGGAAAGCGTAATGGAGCGTGGATGACTAGTTTCAAAAGTCAATGGAAAGAAAATGGACATGATAGTAGACCACATGTTTCAATTGTGTGCAATTTCACAAAACCTACTAGTACAAAACCATCTTTACTTACTTTTAATGAGGTAACAACCTTATTTCATGAGTTTGGTCATGCCCTACACGGTATGCTTGCAAACACTACATACCGTAGCCTTTCAGGAACATCGGTGCATTGGGATTTTGTAGAATTACCTAGTCAAGTTCTTGAAAACTGGTGTTATGAAAAAGAAGCACTTGAACTATTTGCAAGGCACTATGAAACTAACGAGGTCATACCACAAGAGTATATTGAAAAAATCAAAGCTGCAGCTACCTTTTTAGAAGGTATGCAAACCATGCGACAACTCAGTTTTGGATTATTAGATATGAGCTGGCACGGTATTGATCCATCACATATAGGTGATGTTAAGGATCATGAGCGCAACACTTTTAAGAAAACAGATTTGTATCCCGACGTACCTAGCAGTTGCATGAGCACAGCATTCAGCCACATTTTTCAAGGAGGATATAGTGCTGGATATTACAGTTACAAATGGGCTGAGGTCTTAGATGCCGATGCTTTTGAATTTTTCAAGCAAAAGGGAATTTTCAATAGAGAGGTTGCAGATCTTTTTAAAGACAATGTACTTTCCATGGGAGGAACAGAAGACCCTATGGAATTATATGTTCGCTTTCGCGGAAGCAAACCAAAAACAGACGCTCTTTTAAAACGAGCAGGACTTATAAAAACATAAAAAACTAAATGCCAGAAGTAGAATTAGATCCAAAAAAGTGGGTAGATCGTTATAGCGACTATTTATTTAATTACACCATAACAAGAGTTAATGATGCTGTTATGGCACAAGATCTAGTTGCCGAAACTTTTCTGGCTGGTCTTAAAAGTGCGCACAGATTCAAGGGAAAATCCACTGAGCGCACTTGGCTTGTATCAATTCTTAAACGTAAGATCATTGATTATTATCGTAAAATCAATTCTAATAAAGGGAAAGCCGAGGTTAGAATGAGTTATTTAGATAACAATGATGAAACAGGAGATTGGCTAGAAGAACGAGTAAAAGATTTACGCAATCCTACTGTAGAGGATGATATAGAACAAAAAGAATTAGGTGAAGCGTTACAAGAATGTATTGCAGCTCTGCCTGAAAGATATGCCATCATCTTTGTGCAAAAAACCATCGATCGCATGGATACAGAAACCATTTGTAAGGAGCATGATATCACGGCGTCCAATCTATGGGTGATAATTCATAGAGCCAGAGTCCAGTTAATGGAATGTTTGAATAAAAAATGGTACAAGATCGATTAAACTATCATGGGTAGAGTATTTATAAATTGTAACGATGCTGAAGTGTTGAGTACACGAGAGCAATACAATGATCTCAATAGTAAAGAGCGTTTTAAACTTAAAATGCATCACTCCCATTGCTGGAGATGTAGATCCTTTAATAAAAAAAACTGCAAGTTTACTAGAACGTTAAACGGTTTGAACTGGATTAAATTAACCGCAGCCGAAAAGGCTAAAATTCGTTCTCGCATTAAGGATGCGATTGAAAGGAAACTTTAACAGCAAACTTTTAAAAGTAGCCAAATAATTGGTAATCCCTCAACGGCAAAGCTCACAAAATAGGAGCTTTTTATTTTGTCTGATAAATAAATAAAAAGCAATAATAAAACCGTAATAATTACTATTTCAGACGTATTTGAATCAATAATGGGTTGATTTATCAATTGCAAGACAAAAAAGAAAAAGGCACTTAGATACCCGATAATTTTAGTGTAACCAACTCCTATTTTTTGAGGTAATGTGATTAGGTGTATTTTATCATCTTCAATATCTCTAATTTCAAAAGGTATACAGTAAGCTATCATAAAGCAAAGAAGAGTTATTCCAAGATACATATGATCTTCAAAATCCATGTAATTCAAATCACGAACAGTGTTTGTAAATCCGTGCGCGCTCCAAAAAAAACTCAACAACAATATCACCCAGCTTATTGCTACAACAGGAGTTTTTAAATAAACAAACTCTCTGATTTTCTTATTGAATAGCAAAGGAAACGCATAAACTAAGTTTAACAGTACTAGCAAAGCCACAATTAGCCAATACTCCGTTGTTTCAAAGGCTAATAAACTAAGAGCAATTAATATTAATAAGGAGCTCATGATTAATATAAAGCCTCGATATTTAAATGGTTTTCTGGCTAATATTAATGGGTAATATTTAGTCAGGTTATAACTAACGACAACTAGACAAAATTGCATAATGTAAAACGGCCAATCGACAAAAGGCTCTAGATAAGGTAATGTGATAACCATAGACAAGGTTACAAAGCAAATTGCCACATGTAAACTCGTTCTTATGTAGAACTCCAACCCTTTTTTTATTAGCATCATAAAACAAAGGTAATAGCAGTGGTTAATAACCTATTAAAAAGCGTGAATAAAAAGAGGTAATAATTAACTAACCTCTGTTAGTTTAAACTACTTAATCGACTACTTTTGCATAAAAATAAAGCGGCTACCCTTAAAAACAAGTTGCTATTTAATAACATAGACCACATAAGCACTATGAATACAGATCGTTTTGCCCTTAGACACATTGGGCCACGCAAGAAAGATCTTAACACCATGCTAGATACCATTGGTGTTTCCTCAATCGACGAGCTCATTTATCAAACCGTTCCAGATGGAATTAAATTGAAAAAAGAACTGGAATTAGATCCAGCGATGAGCGAGTACGAGTACCTAAATCATATCCAAGAATTAGGTAATAAAAACAAACAATTTAAGACCTACATCGGATTAGGATACAACGCCGCTATTACACCTGCCGTAATTCAACGTAATATACTTGAAAATCCAGGTTGGTATACAGCTTACACACCTTACCAAGCAGAAATTGCACAAGGTCGTCTAGAGGCATTGCTCAATTACCAGACCATGATCACCGATCTTACTGGTATGGAATTAGCAAACGCCTCGTTATTAGATGAATCTACTGCCGCCGCCGAGGCGATGACCTTACTTTTTGCAGTTCGTGAACGCGCACAGAAAAAAGAAGGAGTGGTGAAATTCTTTGTTGACGAGGACACCTTGCCACAAACCAAAGAATTATTAAAAACACGTGCTATTCCATTAGGAATTGAGCTTGTTGAAGGTAACCCTAAGGAGATGGATATGTCCAACGGTTATTATGCCGTACTACTTCAGTATCCTGGTGCAAGTGGTAAAGTGGTTGATTATACTCAATTTGCCCAAGCTTGTAAAGAAAATGACATAAAAATAGCAGTAGCTGCAGACATACTTTCACTAGTAATGTTAGAAGCTCCTGGTAATTGGGGTGCCGATGTTGTAGTAGGTACTACACAACGTTTTGGTATTCCATTAGGATATGGTGGTCCACATGCTGCCTATTTTGCAACTAAGGAAACCTATAAACGTCAAATACCTGGTAGAATTATAGGTGTAACTCGCGACATGGATGGTAAGCGTGCATTGCGTATGGCTTTACAAACTCGTGAGCAACACATTAAAAGAGACAAAGCAACTTCTAATATTTGTACTGCTCAGGTTCTACTAGCAGTAATGGCTGGAATGTACGGTGTTTACCACGGTCCTAAGGGATTAAAATACATTGCTAGTAAAGTACATAACACAGCTGCTACCCTAGCCGATGCTGTTGAAAAACTAGGTATTTATCAAGAAAACGAACAATATTTTGATACTTTATCTTTTAAAGCTGATGCAGCCAAGGTGCGCGAACAAGCTTTGGCATTAGAAATTAACTTCTATTATCCAGATGAAGAAACAGTTCAAGTTTCTATAAACGAGACTACTTCCATAAAAGATCTAAACGATATTGTTTCCGCTTTCGCGAAAGCGTACTCAAAAGAAGCAACGGTAATCACTAATCTATTGGATCAAAACAATGTAGGTGTAAAACGTGAAAGCGAATTCATGACCTATGACGTATTCAATAGTTATCACAGTGAGACTGAATTGATGCGTTATATTAAAAAATTAGAGCGTAAGGATCTGGCATTAAATCACTCGATGATTTCTTTAGGTTCTTGTACGATGAAATTGAACGCAGCAGCCGAAATGTTACCTCTTTCAGATCCTCAATGGGGTAATATTCACCCTTTTGTTCCTGCAGATCAGGCTCAAGGATATCTAGAAATGTTGACAAAGCTTGAGGAACAATTGAATGAAGTCACTGGATTTGCAGGTACCTCATTACAACCTAATTCTGGTGCGCAAGGAGAATTTGCAGGACTTATGGCTATTAGAGCCTATCATGAGTCTCGTGGTGATAGCCACCGTAATATTTGTTTAATTCCATCTAGTGCACATGGAACCAATCCTGCAAGTGCTGTTATGGCAGGAATGAAGGTAGTTGTTACAAAAGCACTAGAAAATGGTAACATAGATGTTGATGATTTAAGAGCCAAGGCGATTGAATATAAAGACAACCTGTCTGCTCTTATGGTTACTTATCCATCGACTCACGGTGTTTATGAGAGTGCGATTAAGGAGATAACTGGAATCATTCATGAAAATGGTGGTCAGGTTTATATGGATGGTGCAAACATGAATGCCCAAGTAGGTCTTACTAATCCAGGAAATATAGGCGCTGATGTTTGTCACCTTAACCTACACAAAACATTTGCCATACCTCACGGTGGTGGTGGACCTGGTGTAGGCCCTATTTGTGTTGCAAAGCAACTAGTACCATTCTTACCTACAAATCCTGTAGTACCTACAGGTGGCGATCAAGCGATTACTCCTATTAGTGCTGCGCCATATGGAAGTGCGCTAGCTTGTGTAATTTCTTATGGTTATATATGCATGCTAGGTGCTGCTGGTTTAAAGCGATCTACTGAATATGCTATAGTTAATGCTAATTATATCAAAGAACGTTTAGACGGGAGTTTTGAATGTTTATATGTAGGTGAAAGAGGTCGTGCCGCTCACGAAATGATCATTGACTGTAGACCATTTAAAGAAAATGGAATAGAAGTAACTGATATCGCCAAACGTTTGATGGATTATGGTTTCCACGCTCCTACTGTGTCATTCCCAGTAAATGGAACCATGATGATCGAACCAACAGAATCGGAAAGTAAGGAAGAGATTGATCGTTTTTGCGATGCTATGATTTCCATAAGAAAGGAAATTGAAGAGGCTACTAAGGAAGAGCCTAATAATGTTCTTAAAAATGCACCGCATACTTTACAAATGATAACCAGTGATGACTGGAATTTTCCTTACACTAGGAAAAAAGCTGCTTATCCACTGGAATGGGTAAGTGACAATAAATTCTGGCCTACAGTACGTCGCGCCGATGATGCTTATGGTGACAGAAATTTAATGTGTACTTGTGCTCCTATGGAAGAGTACTTGTAAACTTTTCATATCAATCATAAAAAAACCGAATCAATTCTAATTGATTCGGTTTTTTGTTTTGCGAAATTTCAGCTTTATTGCCACAAAACATTTAAATAAATACTTACTCGTTGTTGAGATTCAACATTTCCTGCAAACAATTCTTGAGCCACAGGCAAGGTATAACTCGCTCCCAAGTTGAATCGATCAAAATTAAACTCAGCTCCCAGAGTTGCATTGAATACATAACCGTTAGTATCCTTAATCTCTTCATCAAATTGTCTAATACTACCATACAAATCTGTAGAAATACCTAGGTATGGATTTAATGACGCTTTCGCGAAAGCGATATTATAAAACACATTACTCGATGCACTTAACTGATTTCCAAATCGATACTCATTTTTATTTTCAGACTTTAAATAATAGGTTCCCTGTGTTTTTATTCCCCATTTTTTGGCAGAGTAATTATGCATTACACTGATTAAAAAATCGGTACTACCGGTACCTACTTGAAAACCTGGATTTACACGATCTACAAGCTGTTCTTCAAATTTACCAGTAGGTAATTTAATTCCCAGCCCATACTGGAATTGATGACCGGATGGATCTTTGTTTTCAAAGACTACGTTATATCCTTCTGGACGTTTATAAAGCACATGTTTATACCATCCTATTATTGTGATATCTCCTACTCCATTGATATTTTCATTTCCATTAACTCGTTTTCTACTTAAATCCTGATACGGAATAACAGCATTTAATGCGATTTTCTTACTAATGGGAATATTGGCCCAAGCTTGGTAAGTGTAAAATTGCTCCTCACTGGATGGAGAATTATTAAATATGCCATCTTTCGATTCAAAATTTTGGTAAATGAACCTAATGCCAACAAAATTTAAATTTTGTAACGTCCCAAATCCCGAACTACCACTTGAGGTTGTACAACTACAAAGGTCACAAAGCAATTTTGAAGGTGAGTCAATTTTTACAGTGCGAGTAAAAGAATTTAAATGGTACTCTTCACGGTCTGATTCAAAAGACTCTTGTAAATCATTAAGTATAAGTTTGCTGTCTTGAAAATTAATATCGATATGATTTAAATTTTGACTGTAACTGAAAGACCACAATAAAAAAGCAATTGAGCAAATTAGATAGGTTTTAATATTCTGAAAATTGATCATCGTTTAAAAAAGTTGGATCGGTTAATGTTTTCAAGAAAGCAATTAAACTTTCCTTTTCTTGTTCTGTAAGATCAATTCCTAAAGAATTATCTGGTCTTACTAGTGATGAATCTATGGTGCCTGTATCAACCATACCTGTGTCATAAAAGTCTAAAACCGCCTTTAAAGTTGAAAATCTACCATCGTGCATGTAGGGTGCTGTGACTTCCACATTTCTTAAGCTGGGCACTTTAAACTTATAAAGATCTTCCTGCCTTTCTAATACAAGAAATCTTCCTTTATCGTCAAGTCTACTATTGATACTTAAACCATTATTACGATAGGATTGATCAGTAAATAAAGTTCCTGAATGACAACTAGCGCACTTTTGATTAAACACTTGTTCTCCTTGAGATTCTAATGGGTTAAATACTGGTCCTTCACCTCGTTTTACTTGGTCATATATTGAATTTGACGATACCATAGTGAGCATGAACTGTGACAACGCTTGCAACATATTTGCTGAATTTATTTCACCATCTTCAAAGGATTGTTTAAAAAGATGTGGATAGTCAGAATCTGCTTTAAGTTTTTCGATTACATTTTCCAAAGTTTCATCCATCTCAATAGGATTTGTAATTGGAATAATAGGTTGAAGATCTAAGTGACTTGCTGCACCATCCCAGCCAAACTCCTTTTGAAAAGCTAAGTTTTGTAATGGTGGAGTGTTCCTAAAACCTATATTACCATTCACACCGTGACTAAGTGTATGACCGTGATGCGTAAAAGCAAACTCTTGTTCATGACAAAAAGCACAAGCTATAGCGTTGTTAGAGGATAATCTACCATCGAAAAAAAGCTTTTTGCCTAGCGCAATCCCTTGTTCTGTCAATGGATTGTTATTCAAATCATATTCCATGGAAGGAAAGTTACTTGGAATACTGAAGTCTACAGGAGTAGGTTCATATCCCAAGTCCTCTTCACTTTGACAACTTAGTATCAATAAATAGATACATGTAATTGTAAAAAGTCTATACATAACTTAAAAATTGAACAAATCACTGATACAGAATATTCTTTTTATAGGGAAGAGTTTCAATATCAGTGATTATAAGAACTATTAATTGTTATGAACGTGGTGTACACTGAAGCTTTCAGAAAAATTTTGAGCTATAATAGGTGTCTCTACTTCGTTTGTGTGCACTTGATTGTAACCATCGGCGAAAGAAACTGTGGTAGACCCTTCAAAAATTTTCATAATATCAGCAATCACGTGAATTTCGGCAATACTATTTTCACGTACTCGTGATGTATTTGGTAAGTCTAATGTAATTTCTCTATAATTATCTAATGAGGTTCCCACACTACCCATGTGAATATTTAGAGCTTGGTCTGCTGCATTAGAATCGGTATAAGTTCCGTCTAATCTAATAAACTTATATCCAGTTGCCCAGCTCCACATCATTCCAGCGTCATCTGCTTGTTGTAAAAAATTACCTTGACCTGCCGCACCTAGCGTATAACGATCTTGGTCAACACCTATTCCAAATTTAATTTGAGTGTAATTTCCTGCATCAATATCATTAAGTGTAATGTTGAATTCACCTGCATTGTTAGCTTGAGATTCATCTACAATAAAAATATTATCTATTGCTGGAATAGTAGTCTCGTTTCCTTTTTCATCTAACAACACTATGTTGCTAATGATGTATTTAAGAGTTTGAACTTGAAAAGTATCTCCATTTGACAATGAGTAGGTGTTATTAAATAGGAAGTCATTGCTTCCCACAGCATTGTCAAATTTAATCGTGATATCACCTTGCTGGCCTTCTAGTTGATCACCGGTAGAATCATCATCAGTAGAGCATGAGGTTAGAATTAACGTAAGAGCGATTGTTGAAAATATATGATTTAGTTTCATTTTATTTAATAGTATAATGGTGCATTGGATTATTTTGAATAATTCAAAATATCCAACCTAGTTGTGATCCATCATCTCGATTAATAATGGGATCACGGATAATTATGATTTTATATGAATTGATATAAGCCAATGCTAATAGAATAATAATAGCATAAGCTTTTTTACGGAGAGCCGTTAAACGATTGGTGGTTTAAACAGGTCGTGTTTATAACTAGATAGTAAGAGCTGTTCTTTACTTACAATCAATTCTTGCTTGTAATGAAATGCTTTAGAAAAATTAAAATCAATATTGTTCTGTTGATAATACACGGGATAAAAAGCCACTAATGCACCTACTTGTAATTGTTCCTTTTCATAGTTAGCCTCTGCCAGCATCATTTGCTGTGCTAAATAACATTTTCCATCACACTGTAGTTGGGGACGATCTTTATTAACACAATATTCGTCTATGATCTTATCTAAATTAGTTGCGTAATACGTCCATTGACCTAAGTAGAAAACAGGCCTTACCGCAAGAGCAAATAACAAAGAAAAAACGATAAGATTTTTCAAGATCGATGTTTGCTGCAAATTTAAATGGGAAGTATAAAATAGGCGATAAATTTCAAGATAATTTTGAATTAAAGTTGATTAACTAATAAAACATCCTGAAGGTATAAAATCTCATAAAAATGCCTTTTCAAGTGTTATTACTATTCATTGCATTGTATTATTCATAGAATAATCTACAATTATCTTAAATATTCTCAATAGTTAAGAAAGACTTAAAAATTTAAGAGTGATAGATTAGGAAAACACAAGTTTAATGACTTTTTTTACGATGAATTGAAGATATTAATGCCTTTATGAGAGCAAAAATAACAGGAGTAGGAAGTTACATTCCGGAAGTAGTAACTAAAAATGAGGACTTTTTAAATCATGAATTCTTAAATAATGACGGTAGCTCATTTGGTAGTGACAATGAAGTAATTATTGAAAAATTTGTAGCCATTACTGGTATTGAAGAACGACGCTACCTTACACCTGAACAACTTACAAGTGATATAGGCGCTATTGCTGCTAGAAATGCTATTGTAGACGCTAATTGTAACCAAGAAGAGATTGATTTTATTATCGTAGCTCATAATTACGGAGATGTTAAACCAGATGGCGGTTCCAGCGATATGGTTCCTAGTCTGGCTAGCCGAATAAAAAACAAGTTAGGAATAAAAAATCCTCAATGTGTCGCTTATGATGTACTCTTTGGGTGTCCTGGTTGGGTTTTAGGTTTAAGCCAAGCAGATAGTTTTATAAAATCTGGACTAGCTAAACGTGTACTTGTTATCGGTGCCGAAGCACTTTCAAGGGTAGTTGATCCACACGATAGAGATTCTATGATTTACTCTGATGGTGCTGGTGCCGCTATTGTAGAACCTAGCATGGATGAACACGGTATATTAGGTCAGGCTACCGCTACTTATACGGAAGAAGAAACCTATTTCATTTTTAATGAAACTTCTTACAATAAAGAAATAGAAGACAAAACACAATACATAAAAATGTATGGAAGACGCATCTATAATTTTGCTCTTTCAAAAGTGCCAGATGGAATGAAAGCCGCAATGGATCAAGCTGGAGTTGATATTAAAGATTTAAAGAAAATTTTCATTCACCAAGCTAATGAAAAAATGGATGAAGCTATTGTGCAGCGTTTTTATAAACTTTATGATATGGAAGTTCCTAAAGATATCATGCCTATGATTATTCACAAGCTTGGAAATAGCTCAGTCGCTACAGTACCTACTGTCATGGATCTTGTTGTCCATGATAAAATGCCAGAACACAAAGTTGAAAAAGGTGACGTGGTCATGTTTGCCAGTGTAGGTGCAGGAATGAATATAAACGCTATTGTATATCGCTATTAAATCTTGACTAAGTTTACTCTTAATAAGTCAAGATTGTAAAATTCTAGTAAAAGATTAAACGCTATGATAAAAAAAGCCTGCCTGTTATTGCAGGCTTTTTTTATTTTTCTGATAACCTATCAATTTTGAATTATGCTTACTCTAAGTTGACTGTTTACCTCTTTAAATACAACTTGTTTAATTCCAGCATCTGATTGTGATGTGTATTGATTACCGTCAATTTCAAATTTTAATTTACGTAAAATACCATCTCTTACTCTATGTGTTTTAATATTTAAAACATGACCTTTTTCAGATAGTATCTCTCCTAATTTGATAAGGGAATCTTTATTCTCAGGATCATTGACTTGATAAATATTTTCAACATTCTCATCAATCACTTCTTCAATTTCATAATAACGTGATCCAGCCTTTAGTGAATCTCTCTTGGCTAATAAGATTTGTCTTCTTGCCTCTAGTTCTGATCTTTTCGCTTCTCTCAACAATTCCACTTGTTTTCTTTTCTCCACAGCTTTTTCACGCATAATTTCTCTGCGTTTTTCTAGTTCTTCTCGTTTAGCTTCGGATTTTTCACGTAATAATTCTCGTCGCTCCTCGTATTGAGCTCGCTTTTCCTCCATTAATTGCTCTCTTTCACGCATATACTCCTCACGCTTTTCTATAGCCTTACGTCTTACTTTATATCTAGTAGAATCATTATCAATTATAATTTCCTCTTCTACAAGAGTTCTAAGATCTTCTGGTTTACTAACCACAACAATTACTCCATTTGCACCTTTATCTCCATATCTACTTGTTGCATTACCATCTTTAAGAACTGTAACGGTTTGTATGGCATTAGGATGTAATCGTAATACTTTAGCTTCTTCCACCTCTTTACCATTTAAAATAAAAAGAGGTTTAGCATCACTATTCCATCTGTATGAACTACCATACG
This sequence comes from Nonlabens sp. SY33080, assembly GCF_011784885.1. NCBI lineage: Bacteria > Pseudomonadati > Bacteroidota > Flavobacteriia > Flavobacteriales > Flavobacteriaceae > Nonlabens > Nonlabens sp. SY33080. Next base: position 515,120 of record NZ_CP050461.1, on the reverse strand, counting down.
TCATAGGTTGGGATGCATCAACTCTTAATGTATCCATATCAATATCGAGCTCTTCAATAATTATGGGTTGTGCATATTGAAAGCTGTTTCCCATATTTACTAGACTGTCTAAATCTTTAAATTGGATATTCATTGTTGCCATTAAAGAATCTAATTTTATCGAATTTTCTCCCATTTCAATCTGAGAAAAAATTGAATCAAGATTCACCGTTTTTACATTAGACAAAGCGTTCAATAACAGAGAATCTTTAAAAGTTCCATTGAAGATATAAGGCTTCATTACACTATCAGTACTGAATGCGTAAAACTTATTTCCAGGACCAGATTGTATTATTCTTTGTGAAACTTGTGCATCACATTTACCTATTGACCAATCACTTGTTGTGTCATCAAAAACGCCGTCTATACAGATATCGGCTAGACCATTGGTGCTTTCATATTGCTGTTCAATGACAGAACCCTTGTTGTTATCAATTGAAAGTGCCAGTTTTATAATTTTCCCATTCTTCTTTTTGAACTTTTTAATTTTAAGATCTACATTGTACTTCTTTTTAAGATTTTCTGCTTGTTTTTCAAGAGATTCTCGAGTACTGGAACTTACAATCCTTAAATTAACTCGTTCCTTTAAGCTGAATATGGGATCTATTGCTTCTATAACAGGCTGTGCTGTTTGTAAATTAGAGTTACCTGGTGCAGTTGAAGGTTCATAATCTTTTGATGCCTTTTCAGTAGGAATCATTTTTTCAACTGGACTATTTAAATACTCAACTTTAGTAACCGTATTGAAACTGTAAAGGAAAAGAATGATTACCGGTAATATAAGAGCATACTTATAGGCACTCCATTTCCTTGAAGCTTCTTTTTGTAACATTATGATTCGTTGTTTAATAAAAGGGGTTACAAAATTATTTGCAAGCGCTGGTTGTTGTTGTAATACTACTGCATTAACTAATGTTCTAGCATAGCTCATATTACCTTCTTGTACAGCAGCCGCTTTGGCATCTGCGATGAATTCTAAATTTTGAGCCACTTGTTTTTTCAAAAACCACGATAATGGATTGACCCAAAATAAAGCGCAATATATATGTGTTATAATCACATCTATACTATGCCATTCCTTGGCGTGTACTTTTTCGTGTCTTAGAATATGTGCAAACTGTTCAGACTTCTCGTCACCAATATGAAATCCTATTTTATTAAAAAAGCTAAATGCAGTAAGCTTTCGCGAAAGCGATACTAACACTACTCCATCTTCCTTTCTACTCGTACCGCCGTTTAAGAGTCGTTGAACGCTCATAATCTCTATACTTAATTTACCCAAAAAGAATAATACGACAGCTAGATAAGCATAAATAAAAAGTTCCATCCAGTTATAAGTAGTAACTTCGGGAGTAACCTTATTCATCATTGCTGCATCAGAAAAATAGATCACATTATTTGTAGTGGTGACAGGTAATTGTTCCATGTATACAACCTCTGTAAACTCAACAAAAGGTAGAACGATGCTAGCAACTATTCCAACAAGTAAAAAAACTCTGTTGGCTTGAAAAAAAGTTAACTTTCTCAATATGAAGTGATATCCCAAAACGAATACAGCTAGAACTGCTGTACTTTTCCAAAGGTATTCTACAAGTGTTTCCATGCTATTTGTCTTTAGATTCAATCATATTTAATATTTCTCTTAACTCCTTGGCCGATATTTTCTTCTCATCGGCAAAGAAAGAAACCACATTCTTATATGAATTATTGAAATAATCGGTAATCGCTGTAGTCACGTATTTATTGCGATAGTCTTCCTTTTGAACTATTGGGAAATACCTGTGTGTTTTACCAAAGGCCTCGTGAGATACAAATCCCTTATCCTCTAGTTTACGCACAATGGTAGATACGGTATTATAATGATTGGTTCCAGACAGGTGTGGTACAACTTCTTTTACAAAAGCCTTCTCTAGCTTCCATAAAACCTGCATAATTTCTTCTTCTTTAGCTGTTAGTTTTTCCATTTATGATGTTTTAAGGGCGTTACCTCGAGTGATCACTCGAGGTCAGGCTATCGTTGTTACATGGTAACACCACTCTATCCTTAACGCATTACAAACGTATAACTATTTTTTTAGTTTTCAAACTATTTTTATAGTTATAAAACTAAATTGCTAGTTTAAATAATTTAAACAATGAACTAAACACTTGAATTTCAATAAATTTACATATCAATAAAAGTGGCTATTTCTTCTATAGTTTTTCTTGTTGCATTATAATCAAACCCCTTTTTATCATAATTTCCAATGTAGAAAAAACCTAAAAATCGTTCGTTCTCATGTGTTGTTATACCTTCAAAATTCTTCATGTCAACAAAGGATTTAGGACTACTCCAGTAGGCACCATAACCCAATTCATGAGTCATTAACCACATATTTTGTACACTCATGGAAGTTGCTGCTACTTCTTCCCATTCTGGAACTGATTCTTTTTCATCCCTGTGCATAAAAATTAAAATAACCGCTGCAGCTTTACTAGGATTTTCTCTTAACTTTTTAAGCTTGATTTTCTTGTGGCCTGGGGTTTCTTCATAGGCATCTCCAAGGTACGTACCTAGCCTATCTAGCGCTTTACCGGTAAGAACCTTATATCTCCATGGTTCAGTTTTACGATGGTTAGGAGCCCATCTTGCTGCATCTATAATAGAAAGGAGATCCTGTTTCTCTATAGTACCTTCAATATATTGCGCAGGGAAAATACTGCGTCTCGTTTTTATAATTTCGTTCATAATATTACATATAAAATGCCAACAGTAAATGTAAAGTACTGTTGGCATTAAGTTGTATAATCTATATTAAATTACTGTCCTTGTCCTAGAGAAAAAGCTCGTTCTCCATCAAATGAGTACAGATTTTCTGTTTTAATTACATCTACCTTTTTGTCAATCGCTTCATTAAGCAATGCAACAATTTCTTGATTTGTCATGGCTCTACCACCATCGGGCATAAATCTACATCGCCAGTGTTGTGTACAAAATGTTTCATCAAATCCATTAGGCCATACTTTCACTCCACGATTTGTAATCATTTGTAATTTGACATCTTCCTTTTCAATACTACGCAAGAGCTCTCCTACGAAATTAGGGTTTTTATTTTCACAATCTACAAACAGATCAACACCTAGTAACTCTTTCTTTTGAGCTGCACGCTCCTTTACATGAGGCAGCTTAAACGGCTCTTTTGCATTATACCTCACTTTAGTTAATTGTTGTGGTTCCTTTCCCATATTAGCAATTACTGCGTGAGCAAACTCTTCTGTATTGACTTTTCTACTACTTATATCCTCTTTAAATATATCTGCAGTATGAATACCTTGTTCTAAGGTAAGTAACCAAGCGTTATGAATAGATTGTGCTGCTTCATTTTCTCCTATATGATTAAGCATCATGATTGCTCCACGCAACAAACCAGAAGGATTTGCAATTTTTTGCCCTGCAATATCTGGAGCACTACCGTGAATGGCCTCAAACATAGCTACGCTTTCACCTATGTTGGCACTACCTGCCATTCCTACAGAACCAGTAATTTGTGCCGCAATATCACTTATGATATCACCGTATAAATTAGGCATCACTATTACGTCAAAATGCTCTGGTGAATCAGCAACCTTAGCTGCACCTATATCAACGATCCAATGTTCTTTTTCTATATCTGGGTACTCCTGTGCTACTTCATTATATATTTTATGGAACAAACCATCAGTTTGTTTCATAATATTGTCTTTTGAAAAACAAGTTACCTTTTTACGGTTGTTGTATCTCGCATACTCAAATGCGTACCTTATGATTTTTTCACAACCTGGGCGACTTATTAATTTAAGACATTGAACAACATCTGGAGTTTGTTGGTGTTCAATCCCTGCGTATAAATCTTCTTCATTTTCTCTTACAATAACTACATCCATATCAGGATGTTTTGTTGTAACATATGGATGTAGGCTGGCACACGGTCTTACATTTGCATAAAGTCCCAAAGTTTTTCTCATAGTTACGTTCAAACTTTTGTAACCACCACCTTGAGGTGTAGTGATAGGTGCTTTGAGTAAAACCCTGTTACGTCGTATACTTTCCCAAGCTTCAGGAGTAATTCCAGATGTGTTACCTGATAAGTATACTTCTTTACCTAATTGTACTTCTTCAAATTTAACTGCGGCACCGGATGCCTTTATGATAGCCAATGTAGCATTCATAATTTCTGGACCTATTCCATCACCTTTTGCTATTGAAATTGTTTTCATGAATTTTTGTTTGTACAAAGGTTGCAAATAGTTCTCATATATTTTTATTTATGTTTTTAATGACTAATATAATTTTTATTTATGTGTTTATCTACTTACAATATCCATCTTTGCAAAAAATAGAATATGTCATTGAGTGAGAATAAATCGTATTACCCATTGTCCCAATTTGCTTTGGGAATGTGGAGATTAGGCGACTGGAATTTACCTAATCAGGAACTGCTTACCTATATTAAGCAAGCAGTGGACCTAGGTGTTACTACCATGGACCATGCTGATATTTATGGTAATTATGAATGTGAAGAAATATTTTCCCGAGCCATATCTCTAGACCCATCAATACGGCACAAAATGCAGCTTGTGACTAAGTGTGGTATAAAACTTAGGTCCGATAAATTTCCTAATCGTCAAGTGAAGTATTACGACTATTCAAAAAAGTATATTATTAATCAAGTAGAGACTTCCTTAAAAAATTTGAAGACCGATTATATCGATGCTCTATTATTACACAGGCCATCTCCCTTTTTTGATCATGCTGAAGTTGCAGAAACATTTAGCCAATTAAAAAAAGATGGTAAAGTAAAGTACTTTGGGGTTTCTAATTTTACACTTAATCAGTTTAAAAGCTTACAAGAATATTGTGAAGAACCCTTAATTACAAATCAAATTGAAATATCTCCTTATGCCCTCGAGCATTTTGAAAATGAGAATATTGATTATTTGACCAGTGCTGGAATACGTCCTATGGCTTGGTCTCCATTAGCTGGTGGATCTTTACTACATCCTGAAACTGATAAAGGAAAACGAGTTCTTAATGCAATCCAAGAAGTAAGTACAGAGCTAGGAAACATACCCTTTGATCAAGTTATTTTTGCATGGATTCTAGCACATCCTTCTCAAATTATCCCAGTTATAGGAACTGGTAAATACGAACGTTTACAAAGTGCGGTAGAAAGTAAAAAAGTTAAATTATCCCTAGAGCAGTGGTTTAAAATTTACGTTGCTTCTTTGGGAGACGATGTACCGTAAAAAAAAATAAACCTACCTGATGAGCACCATCAGGTAGGTTCTTACTATTGCTGTTCTATTATTCTTACTTTGGATCGAGCGTTCTCTCAATTCTGGCAATTAAATCTTCATAGTGAAAACTTACCACCTTATTTGAAGTACGCGCATTATTCCTTCTTGCTATCTTTTTAATTTCATTAAGTTGACCTCTTACAATTGAAGGTACATCGCTTTGGGTAACATTAAAGCTGGCACGAGGTTTTTCATTTGTCATAAGCTCAATTAAACGATCTACATAGGCTTTTTGCAAGTTACGTTCATATACATCTGGTTGTATATTTTTAAATATCCCATTGTTCAAATCTTGCATCAACTCCACTACAGAGTAGGCACTATCATCCATTGCTTTTGCATCAATCATTCTACCCAAGCGATCGTAAGACAGTAGGCTTGACAGATATCTAGATTGTAATGATCTCACTCTATCTGTATATCCTGATTCATTTATATTTTTAAGAATCTCAGGTCGAACTAACCACTCTGGTGTTTCAAACACATTTTCAATCAACCACTGTACTGACTGTTCTTGTGTTTTTGAATCTACAGGTTCATAAACAGTACCATCTTGAGAAGGAGTTTTTAGATTTTCATAAACGCCACCAACATTTGTAACAACGTGACCTACATATCTAGAAAACACACCTAAAAGTTCTCTATACAATTCATCTAAATCGTCGTAATTATTAGTGTCATTGGAAGTCCACTGTGGTAAGTTTTTGGCAACAATTTTTAAGTTTTCAACTCCATAACTACTTGCCTTTACAGGATTATTACCAATAGCTTCAGTTTGAGATTGAGGATCAAAACGACTGCTTTGTCTTCCGAATTTATATTTAGGATCATTTGCTTTTTCTAAAATCCATTGATTCAGTACCTCTTTTTCATCTTCTGGAGTATTGGAGTTAGGGATTACTCTATAACCCCAATTGACAGCATAATGATCGTAAGGACCCATTTGGCGTACAAATCTTATGTTTTTGTCTCCAGGTTGAGCAATGTAATTATAACGGGCATAATCCATAAGACTTGCCGCAATTCCATTTGCTTGTGTAAAGTCTCCGTCTCTATAACTTTCGACATCATAAGCATAACTCGCCGCCATATTGTGTGGAAATCCTAACGCATGACCTACCTCATGGGCAATTACTTGTCTCATCATCTCACCTATTTCTTCAGCTGGTGTATCTAATGTTCTTGCGCTAGGATTTGCCGCACCTGTTTCCAGTAAATAACGGTTTCTATAAGATCTTAAATGGTTATGATACCAGATAATATCACTTTCAATAATTTCACCACTACGAGGATCGCTCACACTAGGACCTACAGCATTACGAGTAGTACTTGCCACGTATCTAACCACAGAATATCTTATATCTTCTGGACTAAACTCAGGATCTTCTTCTATGCTAGGAGCCTCCTTTGCTATGATAGCATTTTTAAACCCTGCAGTTTCAAATGGTTTCTGCCAGTCTTCAATACCTTGTTTTATGTATTTCTTCAAAGATTCTGGGGTACCAGGATCAAGGTAGTAAACAATTGGTTTTACAGGCTCTACCAATTCACCTCTTGCATATGCTTCAGGATCTTTAGGCTCTAGCCTCCATCTTCTTATATATGTTTTTTCATCGGCTTTTAATTTAGGAGAGCTATAATCAATTTGATTAACCGTGAAGAAACCAACTCTAGGATCATACAATCTAGGTGTCATAGGTTTTTCAGGTAACAATATCATAGATTGATTCATCTGTAAACTTATGGATCCTACAGATGAATTTGAAGGTGCGTCGCTAGCCGTATAAGTCATATCCTGCACAACCTCAACATTCAAAGGATAAGCAGACACACGATTAATGAAACTGCGTGATTTATCCAGACTTCTTACCTTATACTGTTTGCGTAGTCTGGAATTCAAACCACTTATTGCAGGTATATCGTTGCTTAAAAATTTGGTAACATCAATTACTACACCCGTAGAATCGGCATTAATAGCTTCTATATCAAAAGCGTACATAATAGGTTCATAATTATTAACCTTAACACTATTGGATATAGCCGCTGTAGAGTCTAATGTAACGGCATCATAAGATTTGACTTTAAGTAATATTTTATCCTTAAATCGCTCCCATGAAACTAATTGTTGGTTAGTTTTACTACCAGCATTTAAATATCCACCACCCAAATTTGCAGGTATTTGTGCAATACGGGTAACCCATAACATATCTTTACCTAATAGGGAATCTGGTAACTCATAAAGATATTCATCTTCATTTTGATGAACTTTAAAAAGACCGTCGTCTGTTTTAGTTTTACCCGTTATAAGTTTGCTATAAGGTTTAAACTTTGAGCTGGTTTTATTTGATGCTTCGGATTTTGTTGCTTTGGAACTCACCTTTTTTGGTGCAGAACAAGCAACAATTCCTAAAACCAAAAAAATAGAAAGAATTTTAGTACTGATTTTCATGTAAGTAATTATTAATGCCAAGCAAAATAAAACCTGGCATTAATAATCCTTCTTAAAACCTACTTAAAGTATTCATATAGCTGTAGGTGCTCTTTTATTTCGGTTAGTATATAAAAAGTGGGCGATTTCGAAGAACTAAACTTTTGGTTAAACACAAAGTTGGATAAGCTGAAAGTCTTGATTTCATTACTATCTCGCCTATTTTTTAAATATATTGTTACCAGCTTTTTTTATTATTTCTTCAAATTCGGGAATTAGAGCAGAACCATTTCTTCCTTTAATTTCAGACAAACCAAAGTTTGATAATTCGATTGCATTAGTCCAATTTTCTTTATGAACATTCATCTTTGCTAACATTAATGCTGTCCTCAGTGAAGTTATATTAAAATATTCTTTTGTATTTCCACTTGTAATATCATCTGAAGTAAATTTCAAAATAGTATTTTCCCAATTAGTATATTTATCAAAGAAAGTATTCCCTTTATTGTTTATAAGTTCTTTAATTTCTGTAAATAGTCTTATTTGATCCGTTTCGTTTTTTGGAAAACTCCACCAATAATCACTTTCATTATTTGGAGTTAATCTTGTTCTGATTTCCATATCCCACGCTCTTAACTTATTCATTACCTTGTTTGCGATAGGAATGAAATCAAAATGTACACCTAAATCAATACAAAACTCTCCACCATATCTATTTGGTTGAAACTTTATTGCTTTAACAATATTTTCAGTTTGTTTATTATAGTCAAAACCGCTTCCTTTCCATTTGTTTTCTCTTAAAAATGGAGCAATTTCTTTTGTTACAATTTTTTTAAATTCTGTTGATTTCATTTTTTGTAATTGCAGGTAACATTGGAACATTTTTGAGGATTTCCAAGTAAAAATCCCAAAATTTTTGAACGCTAGAAATCTCAACGTGTTCATCTGGACTGTGAGCGCCTCTAATATTTGGACCAAAAGATATCATGTCCAAACCTGGATAACGTTCACCTAAAATTCCACATTCTAATCCTGCATGACAAGCGACTACTCTAGGAGGTTCATTGAATAGTTCCTTATACTTATTTTCCGCAATTTTTAAAATTGCGCTATCGCGATTTGGTTCCCAACCAGGATAGTCACCAGATAATTCAACACTGATTCCAGCTAACTGCATTACAGCACTTATTGAAGATGCTAGATCTGTTTTGGAACTTTCAACAGATGATCTAGTTAAACAAGCTATCTCCAATTGTCCATCATGTAATTTTACTCGAGCCAAGTTGTTTGAAGTTTCTACAAGACCTTCAATATCTGGACTCATTCTGTAAACACCATTATGAATTCCTAGTAAAACGTGTATTACCTCACGACTGTTAGAAGCATCAAGATGACCTAAACTAGAATTCGTCAATTCCCACGAAATATTTAAATTTTCTTCTAAGGATTTATACTCATTTATTATGGCTTGCTTGCATTTCTCAAAGGTAGATTGCATGTGCTGCAGTTCGCTTTCGCGAAAGCGTAATTCTACAACAGCCTCACGTGGAATAGCATTTCTCAAACTACCACCTTGAATAGAAACAATATGAATATCTGATTTCTTTTGTAGCGCATCCAATAGTCTGGTAGCCATTTTATTTGCGTTACCTAAACCTTTAATGATATCCATACCGCTGTGGCCACCGTTAAGACCTTTCACAGTAATCGTGACCGTAGAATAAGTATCTTCTGGATTAATAGTATCGTACTGTTTTTTACCAGTGATATCTACTCCACCAGCACATCCTATATCAATTTCATCATCTTCTTCAGTATCTAGGTTTAGAAGTATAGTTGATTTAAGAATATTTTTATCCAATTCTTTGGCACCGGTCATACCTGTTTCCTCATCAATTGTAAACAAAGCTTCAATCGCTGGATGCTCAATATCAGTTGAGGATAAAACAGCCATGATTGCAGCCACGCCTATTCCATTGTCGGCACCTAGAGTTGTTCCATTTGCCTTAATAATATCACCATCGACAATCATTTCAATACCTTGGGTATCAAAATCAAATTGAGTGTCGTTGTTTTTTTGGTGTACCATATCTAGATGAGATTGTAAAATCACACTTTTACGGTTCTCCATTCCTGCAGTTGCAGGCTTTTTTATAATTACATTACCTACAGCGTCCTCTATAACTTGTAGATTTAATTCATTACCGAATTTCACCATAAAGGCTCTTACACGTTCCTCTTTTTTAGAAGGTCTAGGAACTGCGTTCAAATCGGCAAAGTGATTCCAAAGTGACTTAGGTTCTTGATTTCTTACTTCGTTACTCATATCTTTTTAATAGTGACTAGACAGGCTAGTCTTTTAAATTACCTATAATTTTGTCGCTCGCAACATTTCTCTTTTACCTGGTGGACCAGGAAGACGTTCTACGTTAAAACCAACTTCTTGCATATTGCGTCTAGCCTGACCTTGAGCACAATAAGTAGTGAGTACACCACCATTTTTTAGACTATCAAACGCTTTTTGAAAAATGGGTATGGTCCAAAGTTCTGGTTGTGTTCTAGGTCCAAAAGCATCAAAATATATAAGATCAAACTGGTTATCGAATTTGACCTCTTCAAATTTCATTTGCTTTTTAATTATACTAAATGTAGAGGTTAACTGCTTATCAATCTCCCAATCCATCTCATGCAATGCTTCATAAAAAATTTGATCTTTAAGTAAGCTTCCATAATCCATAGCTAGGACCTCATCGGCATTTACTGGGTATGCTTCCATTGCGGTATAACGAATTCTAGTAGTACTCGCATGTTGCTTGGTTAAAATAGCATTAAGACCGGTACCAAAACCATATTCTAGAATATTAACGCTGCCTTTATCAGATTGTAATGACTCTTGTAAAGGCTGTAAACCCATCTTTATAAAAACATGAAGCGCCTCTTGCAAGGCGCCATGTTTAGAATGATATTGCTCGTTAAGATCTGGCATGTGAATGGTTTTGGAACCATCGCCAGTGATCATGATTTCTCTTTTCATTATTCGCTTGCGCTTTCTTCTGCAGGCATTTCAACATCTGGGTTTTCAAACTCTTCCACAAGAGCACCATCAGCTATAAAAGTATAGCTTGTTTCAGGTTCATTGATCTTTTCTATTTCCTCTTGAGATTTTCCAGCATCTTCTGCATAGTGACGAAGAGTTTCTACGTCAGTGATTGATTTATATACTTTACCTTGAAATACCACTTCTTTTCCTTTACCGTTTTTAGGTAGAAAAAATCCATAGTCCTTAAACATCACACGTGTTGTATCGCTACCAACTGCCATTTTGACCCAACATCCTTTTTTTGGACATACATCAAGAATCTCACTTTTCACCTTTACTTGGATTGTGTCTGAGTCAGTTAAGGTTTGATATTTCTCGAATAATTCTGCTGTTGAAATAGCATTTTCTGCAGTTATTTTTGATCCATAGCTCATATAAGCCATTTCTTCAACTTGTTCATCATTTACTGCAGGCATGTCAGTTTCTTTTTGAGTTTCTTTACACCCGATTATTGAGAAAATGATAAAAAATAAAGGTAAATAGGTTTTCATTTGTTTATATTTTCCACAAAATTAGTAATTCGTTGGGATTTATTCAATGATACTATCCGTTATCTTTGCAAAAAATTAATAAAAATAACCCATGACCGATACCAACGAAATCGTTATAGATAGAGTTTCGGAATCTAGATTAGCATCAACGAATTTTGATGATCTAGTTTTCGGAAAAACTTTTACAGACCACATGCTTGAATGCAACTGGCGCGATGGAAAATGGGAAACAACACATATCAAACCATACGGACCAATTCAAGTAGAACCTAGTTGTAAAGTATTTCATTATGGACAGGCCATTTTTGAAGGTATGAAAGCCTACAAAGATGAAGCTGGTGATGTTTTCCTTTTTAGACCAGAAGACAACTGGAAACGTTTTAATGAAAGTGCCAAAAGACTTGCAATGCCTGAAGTACCTTATGAGGTATTTGTAGAAGGATTAAAAACATTAGTAAATTTAGATAAAGGATGGGTAAAATATGGAGAAGGACTTTCTTTGTATTTAAGACCATTTATGATAGCTAGTGAAAACGGAGTAGCGGCAGCTCCTTCTACCGAGTATAAATTTATGATCGTTATGTCTCCTGCTTTTGCGTATTACCGTGGTGAAGTAAGAGTTATTATAGCCAATCAATTTTCACGTGCAGCAGATGGTGGTGTAGGATATGCAAAAGCTGCAGGTAATTATGCTGCCAGTTTTTACCCAAATAACCTGGCGATGGAAGAAGGTTATCAACAAATAATTTGGACTGATGCTGCCTCACATGAATACATTGAAGAAGCAGGAACAATGAACATCTTTGTGCGCATTGGCGATAAACTTTTGACTGCTCCTAATAACGATAGAATATTGAATGGAGTAACAAGAAGAAGTGTTATTCAAATGGCCAAAGATCACGGTATAGAAGTAGAAGAAAGAAGAATACGAGTTTCAGAAATTAAAGAAGCTGCGCAAAACGGTGAATTAAAGGAAATTTTTGGAAGTGGTACGGCTGCAGTAATTGTACCTATTAAAGGTTTCAAACACGAAGATTTTAAATATGAATTACCTGTAATTGAAAACGATTATGCGACTAATATTAAAGCCGCATTGATGGATATTCAGTATAATCGTACGGAAGATAAACACGGGTGGAGAGTTAAAATTTAAAAGTACTTTTTACCTTATACACATGTAATGCCTTCAATAATTTGAAGGCATTTTTTATTAGCGTATTTTTAAAGTATGAAAAAGCTACTTTTTTTGATACTTTTTTTTGCTTGCTTCATTAATGCACAAAATCAGGCTAATTGGTGGTTTTTTGGTTCCAATGCTGGTTTAGATTTCAATAGTGGTTCTCCTGTTGCAAATGACCTAGGGCAATTGGATACTACGGAAGGTTGCGCAACCATAAGTGACGCTTGTGGAAATTTATTATTCTATACAGACGGAATAACAATCTGGAATCGCAATCATCAAGTCATGCTCAATGGTTCTGGACTACTAGGTGACCCCAGCAGTACACAATCTGGAATAATTATTCCAATGCCCGAGAATGAAAACCTCTATTACATCTTTACTGTTGGTGATTTTAATCCTGTTACAGGTTTAAATTATAGTGTTGTAGACATGCTATTAGATAATGGATTAGGAGCTGTTATTCCATCTCAAAAAAACATCAATTTGTTACCTGATTCTTCTGAAAAAGTTACCGCAAGTGTCCACAGTAATGGTCGAGATGCGTGGATAATTTCCTATGCCGAATCAAATTTTAATACCGGTATTTTTGATTCATTTTATGCTTTTAAGTTAACTCCGCAAGGATTAGATAACAATGTGATTGTAAGTAACAGTCCTTCCACAAGAGTTGAAGATAGACGTGGATATTTAAAAATTGCTCCTGATGGCAGTAAAATAGCCTTAATGAATCAATTTTTACCTAATGGAACACCTGCCAACAATCTGGGAACAGGTGCCTTTATTTTTGATTTTGACACTACTAACGGTAATGTTACTAATCCCACCGAACTTAGTTTTCCTTCTAATCTATTGGCTTATGGTGGTGAGTTTAGCTTAGACTCTAGGTTATTCTATTTGGATTTGAATACAGCTCAAAATGGTGTATTTGGTGAACGCACGCTACTTCAATACGATACAACTTCACCTAATTACCAATCAAATCCTATTACTATATATCAAACAGATCCTTTGGACTCAACCGATGATGTTTCTAGAGGTGCTTTGCAAATTGGTCCAGATGGTAAAATTTACTATTCAAATGATTTAAAAAACTATTTAAGCGTAATTGATCAACCTAACAACATAGGAGCAAGTGCTGCATTTATTCTTAATGGAGTCAGCCTTGCTCCTGGTACCAATGTAAATGAAGGATTACCACCCTTTTATAATGCTTTTTTTACACCGCGTTTTTCTTTTGTAGAAGGCTGTAGTGGCAATCCTACCCAATTCACAGCAGATGCTTTGGCAACTTGTCCAAACACTACATTGTTGTGGGATTTTGGTGATACAACTAGCAGTACTAACACTAGTACTGTAATAAATCCGACCCATACATTTGTAAGCCCAGGAGATTACCAAGTAAGTTTAACAATAACAACGCCACTTGAAACTTTTACAATAATTGATACCATTACTGTAGTGAACCAACCCAATGCAGGTGCAATTAATGATATAATTGTGTGCGATGACCTCTCAAATGATGGTTTAGCTACAATAGACTTCTCCTTGGTGTCGCAACAAGTGCTTCAAAATAATACCTCCAATAATCTTGAAATCTCATTACACTACAATCTAACTGAAGCTCAGCAAGATTTTAACTCTATTGCGCCTAACACTCAATTAACCTCAGGCATCTATTATGTAAGATTAGACAACTTAAACTCTAACGGCTGTTATGATATAACAAGTTTTGAATTTATCGTAGTTAATTCGCCAATTGCAAATCCTATTCAAATACAATACACGTGTGATATAGGAAATGATGGAATCGAGACAATAGATTTCACTCAAGCCGCTAGTGAGATACTAGGATCCCAAAATCCCATAGATTTTAACGTCAGTTTTTACTCATCAAATAATGATGCTCAAAACAGAATTAATGAGCTTCCTTATTTTCATATACTTAATGCAACAAATACACCTTTCTATGCCCGCATAGAAAATAGCGATTTCACTTCTTGCTTTGAAATTATATCCTTTGACTTCGAGCTTATTGAAGAACCACAAATACCATTTATAAATGATTACGAGGTTTGTGATGATAACTCTAGAGATGGAATTGAAATTTTTGATTTAACCACTATTCGTGATCAAATTCTAAGTAGTACTGCTTCTAACTGGGATGTAAGTTTTCATCCTGATCAAGCTAGCGCTTTGAGTAATAGTAACGCGTTACCAGATAACTATCAAAACACACAGGCAAATGAACAAATTTATATACGATTAGCAAACAACGGTCCAATTATCTGTATAGACACACAACCATTTACTATTGTCGTAAACGAAAAACCCGTTATTACAGTAACAGATCCAGTTGTAACCTGTCCAGACGATGAAGTAACCTTAACAGCCAGCAACAATTTTGATTCCTATTTATGGAGTAATGGTGAAACCACTCGCAGTATAACCACTACTCTACCAGGAATCTATTCGGTAACAGGAATTGATAATAATGGATGTACCGATAGTATTTCAACCAGTATAGCTCATTACGATCTCACTCAACTAGAATCCGTAGAAATTGAGCAATTCACAATACGTTCTAATAGCATCCAGATCGATGTAACAGGAGATGGACCGTGGCAATACAGTATAGATAATTTTATATTTCAGGACAGTCCAGTTTTTACGAATTTGTTACCTGGATTTTATACGATTACAGTACGCTCTCAAACTAACTGTAATACATTAACAGTTCCTGCAACCATTGTAGCTGCTCCACCTTACTTCACTCCAAATGAAGATGGTTTTCACGACTACTGGCAAGTAACCGCGATTGAAACGGAGCCAGATGCAAGTATTTACATCTTTGATCGGTTCGGTAAACTGCTCAAACAATTGGATCCACTAGGTGTAGGATGGGACGGCACTTATAATAACAATCCTATGCCTAGTACAGATTATTGGTACTTAGTTGAACTGGCAGACGGACGCTCCTTTAAAGGTCATTTTTCACTCATCAGATAATTACATTTTTGTTAGGATTATTTTAATTACGCTTTCGCGAAAGCGTACTCATAAAAATCTTAGTTTTACATTATGGACTTCAAAATAGTATCAGACTTTTCGCCAACTGGAGATCAACCACAAGCCATTAAAAAATTGGCCGACGGAATTAATTCAGGAGAACGATATCAAACCTTACTAGGTGTTACAGGAAGTGGAAAAACATTTACTGCTGCAAACGTGGTTGAAAAAACTCAACGCCCTACCCTAGTTTTGTGTCATAATAAAACACTCGCTGCTCAATTATACTCAGAATTCAAAGCTTTTTTTCCTGAAAATGCTGTAGAATACTTTGTTTCCTATTATGATTATTACCAGCCTGAGGCTTTTATACCTACGAGTGGTACTTATATTGAGAAGGACTTATCTATCAACGAGGAAATTGAAAAAATGCGATTGAGCACTACCTCATCTTTACTATCTGGAAGGCGAGATATAATTGTTGTAGCATCGGTATCTTGTTTGTACGGTATAGGTAATCCCGTAGAATTCCAAAAAAATGTAATCAGATTAAAACAAGATCAAGAAATTCCTAGAACCAAGCTATTACAAATGCTGGTACAAAGTTTATACTCTCGTACTACTGCCGATTTTAATCGTGGGAATTTCAGGGTAAAAGGTGATACGCTAGATGTCTTCCCTAGTTATGCAGACACTGCGTTTAGAATTCATTTTTTTGGAGATGAAATTGAAGAAATCGAGAGATTTGATCCGGTAAATGGAAATGTTTTAGAGAAATTCAATCAGATAACTATTTATCCAGCTAATATGTTTGTGACATCACCTGATGTACTACAAAATGCTATTCATCAAATTCAAGAAGATCTAGTTAAACAAGTTGACTATTTTAAAGAAATAGGTAAGCCTCTTGAAGCTAAACGTTTACAGGAACGCACAGAATTTGACCTTGAAATGATCAGAGAATTAGGTTATTGCTCGGGTATCGAAAATTACAGTCGTTATTTAGATGGTCGATTACCAGGAACTAGACCCTTTTGTTTACTAGATTATTTCCCAGACGATTATTTGATGATTATTGACGAAAGCCATGTAAGTGTACCGCAAGTAGGCGCTATGTATGGTGGTGATAGGTCTAGAAAAGAAAACCTAGTTGATTATGGTTTTAGACTACCAGCGGCAATGGACAACAGACCTTTGAAATTTGAAGAGTTTGAAGCTCTTCAAAATCAAGTATTATATGTAAGTGCGACACCTGCTGATTATGAACTTGAAAAAACCGAAGGAATTTATGTAGAGCAAATCATAAGACCTACGGGATTATTAGATCCAATAATCGAAGTGCGTCCTAGTCAAAATCAAATAGATGATCTTGTCGAGGAAATTCGACTGAGAGAAGAACGTGATGAACGTGTACTGGTTACTACTCTTACAAAACGAATGGCAGAAGAATTGACAAAGTATCTCACTCGTATACGTGTGCGATGTCGCTATATTCACAGTGATGTCGACACGCTAGAACGTGTAGAGATAATGAGCGATTTAAGAAGAGGTCTATTTGATGTGTTGATTGGTGTAAACCTATTAAGAGAAGGATTAGATTTACCAGAAGTATCATTAGTTGCTATACTTGATGCTGATAAAGAAGGGTTTTTAAGAAACAATCGATCTTTAACACAAACTATTGGTCGTGCTGCTCGTAATGTAAATGGTCTAGCCATCCTATATGCGGACAAAATCACGGATAGCATGCAAAAAACTATTGATGAAACGGAATATAGACGTAGCAAGCAAATTGCCTATAACGAAGAAAATGGCCTAACTCCAACTGCAATCAAAAAATCATTGGACAATACTATTGCTCGTAAAAATGCTGCTAGCTATGCCATTGAAGAAGTGCTCACTCAACAAGCAGCTGAAGAGGAAGCTGAATACTTATCAAAAGAGCAATTAGACAAAAAAGTAAGAGATACACGCAAGGCGATGGAGAAAGCTGCCAAAGAATTGGACTTCATGGAAGCAGCTAGATTACGAGACCAACTTAAGATGTATCAAGAAAAAGCAAGTTCTTAACTTACTGATAGCTATATATTAACGATTATTTAAACCTTACATCTATTTTTTAAGATGTAAAGCGTTTTTTGTCCATAAGCAGTCAATCTAAAAAATATAGTAGAAATAAACTGATTAATTTAAGGCTCTTAACAAATCAGATATGAAACAGTTTTTACTCATATTTTTAATAGCTATCAGCTACTCGGTAACAGCTCAAGTGGGAATAGGAACAGCAACACCAGTAACTGACTTACAAGTTGAAGCAAGTACATCATTAGGTCCAGGAGAATTTAATGGAATTATGGTTCCTAGAGTAAGTAATATACCATCACCAGCTGCTCCTGCTGGTACCATAATTTACTTAGACACTGTGGACGGTTCAAACCCAATAGGATTTTATTTTAGTAATGGTAGTGCCTACCAAAACGTAACTGATTTATCCAGCGGTACTGCTGCATTTTTTGACAGTGGAACAACTACTAATGCTACCGCTACAACTTCAGAAATATTTAGATCAGGAAGAACGCGCTTCGGTAACGATGGAGTACCTGCAAGTGTTGTGAGTATTGAAAACCAAGGAGCTCTAGCTTCTGAAGATCGCATCACATTATCCATAACTAATAGACATTCTAGTAGTGCCCTGTCTTCCAATACGTATTCCATAAACGTAAACAACACAAGTTCTGCAAGAGGAAATAAAGTAGGAATTAATAATGAAATATCCAGCAGTGGAGATGGTACACATATAGGGCTAAATAATCTTACAGAGATAAATTCATCAAGCACTGCTACTAGTTATGGTATTAATAACAATATCGATACGGGATCCACATCTGCAGGCACTATTTATGGAATAAGAACAGTCAGTGGTAATTCAACAAGTACAGGAGTGAGATACGGGATATATTCTCAGGCAATTAATGATGGATCCAGTAATGCCTATTCCGGGTATTTTTCAGGTGATAGATTTGCCATAAGGAATGAAGCTGATACCGATGGATATGAATTACCTACGGTGGATGGTAGCGCAGGTCAAGTCCTTACCACAGATGGAAGCGGAAACGCTAGTTGGCAAAACGAAGCAGATGCTAGTGCTACCAATGAAGGAGTTTTAACTGTTGATAATAGCGGTATAAATACAGCAACCATAACAAGTAACACAACAGGATCTGAAACAGCCACAATAACAGGTGGCAATGGAATAACTGTAAGCGAGGTAAGTAATTCAATAACAATTTCTCCAACTATCAGACCTTTCTCAACGATTCAATTATATACGCAACATGATGGAACTGGTTATGTAATTAACAATACTTCTGGTCAAAATATTAATTTGACAAACGCTGCGCTAGAGCCTACATTATATAACAGTCTAGGAAATATAGAAATTAAAATGGTGGTTAGGTATCGAAACAACAATGCTTCAACTGCAAACTTTCAATTAAGATCGACTACTACAACAACTGATAATTTTCCTATAACTTCTAGTTCTGCGTGGACATATTCTAATATTTTTGATGATGGATTTGGAAATACAGAAACAATCGCAACAAGCCCTTGGGAACCTTTTAATGCAGGTTTGTCCGCACAAGATATTAAATTACATTCTTGGGTAGGAAGTAATAATATTGCTTTAAGGAACGTATATATTCTAATAAGATCCCAATAATTATTTTTACGTTTCGCTTTCGCGAAAGCTTAACACCTATTAATCGCAAACTTCATAACTTTGAAAAAAAGGTTATGAAGTTTTTTTATTTATATGTACTAGTCGCAACACTTATCTCTTGTCAAACTGACAAAGAAACATCAACTACCGATGAAGTCAGTACTCCAACAAAATCAAAAAGACAATCTCGTTCTTTAGATGAAAATTTTAAATCTTACTGGTTTGATGGTACCGCAGAAATTTCTAGTTATGAGTTGAATCAAGCACGTTATGGAGAAATGAGACAAGGTACAGCAGTATTAATCTATGTAACTGAACCGTTTGATTCTAAGGACCAAATTAAAGCTGATCGTATTAAAGATGATAATTATTCAGTCCTTAAACTTAATGCAACAAGGGATTTTAATACCGGTATTTATCCTTATAAAATGATGAGCAGTACATTTTTACCTTTAGATTTTGAAGGTAATTCTATCAAAGTTGCAGCTTCAATTCAAGAATGGTGCGGTCATACTTATATGCAATTCAATGAGAACAATACGTCATATGATGTTCAATTGCATTCTTATTTTCAAAGTGAAGGCAATAAAAGTTTCCAAATAGAGAGCGCACTACTTGAAAATCAAATTCCTAGTCAATTGAGATTAGGACCATTGAAAATGCCAGTAGACACCCTTAATATCGTGCCTAGTGCAGAATTTTTAAGGCTTAAGCATATAGATGCCGAACCAATGGAGGCGATAGCCAAACTTAGAGAATTACCAGATGGATATTTATACAGTGTAAATTATCCTGAAATCAATAGAACTATTGCTTATAAAACTGAAAAAGAGTTCCCGTTCAGGATATTAAACTGGATGGAACGCTACATGGATAATCAAATTCCTATGGTAAGTACGGCCAGCCTTAAAAAAACGATAAAAACAGATTATTGGAATAAAAACTCTAATAAATTCGCACACTTAAGGGACAGTTTGCAACTATGATCGAACTATTAAAAAAAGAGGAATTTATAATCACTGTAATCATCGTTATCTTAGGGATTGTCACCCATAGATTGATTATATGGAGTGCTTCAAAAATATCAGAACGCGTATCAAGATCAGAATTGCGCAAGCAATACGTAAGCAGGTATTTTGGTTATATACTTTGGACCTTGTGTTTGATAAGTATAATACTTGTTTGGGGTATTAATAACGATGGTTTTTGGGTAGCACTAGGTAGTGCATTTGCCGTTGTAGGTGTTGCTTTATTTGCAAACTGGAGTATTTTGAGCAATGTTACTGCTAGCTTCATACTTTACTTTACTTTTCCCTATAAGATAGGTGACAGAGTGCGTATTCATGATAAAGATCTACCTGTAACCGCTACCATTAAGGATATTAAAGGATTTTATACATTACTAGAAACTAGTGAAGGTGAGGAAATAACTTACCCCAATAACTTATTATTACAAAAAGGCGTTTCTATATTACATCAAAGAAAAGAGTCTATCTTTGATATAACAAATGAAACCGATCCCACAGCTACTTAATTATGGACTTACAAGATCAACTTAAAAATCTATTTCCTGATCACGATTATAAGGAGGAAGAAAAAGCACCAGAAAGCAATGTTTGGCTACAAGATGATCCATTACTTTGCAAGTTTGAGAAGAGAAAAGGAAAAGTAAACACCATTATTTCAGGCTACAATGGTGCGACTAGTGACTTCAAAATATTAGCCAAAGAAATTAAAACAACTCTAGGAGTAGGCGGTAGTTTTAAAAATGATGAAATCATAATTCAAGGTGATTACAGAGATAGAATTATGGATATTCTTAAAGACAAAGGCTTTAAGGTTAAACGAGTAGGCGGATAGGTTTACATTTTTACATGTCTTTGTAAAAAGGCTGTTGTTTTATTTTGCCATTGCGTTATTTGCCTCCTTCTTTTATCATTGGCATCCTTGATAGCTTTATTATAAGCACTAGTTGCTTGAGCTATTTTTTTACGATCGCCCGTGCTTTCTATTAATTTGAAATTTTTAATTTCTTGAAATTCCTGACCACACAATGTTTGTATATAACTCATATATTCTTGTGCAGCTGTAACTAAAGATGAATCATTATTCAGTAATTCGGGCACTTCAATTAAATCAAGATTTGCCTGGCACAATTGATTTTCTATGGAGTTAAGTTGGTTGCCACTTTTATTATGTAAATCGGTCCAATATTGCTGTTCAAGATTAATTAATTTTTTAATCTGGATGTTGTAATGATGATAGTAATCATAGGCAGCCATTGTAGTATTCATCGCAATTGCCACATCAGACCTATTGAGTTCTAGTTGTAAATTGTGTTCACTAGCAAAGTTTTGAACGGCATTGTCATAATCAACACGCAGTTGTACAATAGCTCTACGTATATTTAATTGTAATTCATAAGGATCTACCTCAACCTTTTTAAGTTCCTTATTTCGTAATAAAACGTATAAATCTTTTTTTACGATTGCCAGATTACCTTCAAAGTAGGCTTTGGCTTGATTTTTAAAATCCTCATGTGCGGTAGGACGTTTTTGAACCTTTTTTAATGCTCGCAGTAAATAGTTTTCTAATCTTTTCCTATTGGATTTTAGTTCAAATAGACTACCACCATTCGTATAAGCGTTCATGTATTCCCAGGTTTGAACAACAACATCTTCATTAAGGTCATCGATAAACTTTAAATATTGACGTGGGTTATCGCTAGCAGTCGTTGTAGCAATGGTAAAAACAAATAATAATGAAATAAAAATCCTCATAAAAAAAACCGCTTTATAAAAGCGGCTTAAATATAAATGATTCTAATTATTCATCACCTACAATGTACTCGATAGCTTTAGCGAGCTTAAAATCTTTTTCTGTTAAACCACCAGCATCGTGTGTATTCAACGTGATTTCTAGCGTGTTATAAACGTTGTACCATTCTGGGTGATGCTCCATTTTTTCTGCTTCCATAGCAATTCGCGTCATCACAGAAAAACAATCCATAAAATTGTCAAATTCAAAAGTAGTATGGATAGCATCGTCATAATAATCCCATCCTTCAACTTCTTTTAAATGTTCTTCAATTTGTGCCTCGGTTAATTTGTTCATAGCTGTATATTTTGTTTAAATTTAATCACGCTTTCGCGAAAGCGTACACAAAACTATCATAATAATTCATCCCTAACCTTATGAGAATATTATTTCTTACTCTTTTATTGACTATTTCCTTTTATGCTAAAGGACAGAATGACTCAATACCTAAAGATGCAGTACATTTAAGAGAGGTTCCTAAACATAATCTAGTGATCGATCTCGGACTTTCATCACCTACAGGAGACTATAAAGATGTTGCTGTATCTGGATTAAATATAGGTGCAGGATATGATTTCTACATGGACAAGCACTGGGCTCTTACTGCCAGCACTAGATATGTTTATAATGAGTTCTCACCTATCGGAAGCACTCAACAAACAACCATTAACAATGAAGAAAACTGGAGCGCCTTTACTCTAGCAATAGGACCTCAATATAGCTTTACTAACAATCGATTTCAATTAGACGCATTCACAAGAATAGGATTTCAATTTATTGATGAGCAAGAAAGTAGTGCAACGTCAAGTCTCATAGAAACGAATTACGCTACCGATAGCGAAAACTTTAATACGACCGCTGCCGTGCTACAGGTAGGTTTGCGTTTTAATTATTACTTTAGAAGAAGCGTTCAAGTTTTCTTTTCTCCACAATATATGAGTACACTAGGAGAACCTATAGCCTATTTTAGTGGAAATGGAACTGTTGATCGTAAATTAACCAATTTCTCAAACATTTTATTCAATGTAGGTCTTAAGATCGCAATAGGACCAGAATACAGCAACGGAGAAATGAGAGATGATTCCTTTTAAATAGATATTATGACCATTAAAGCTGAAAATATACAGGACTATATTACCCAAATTCCAGAAGAACGTAAAGAGCCCTTTACTAAATTATATGATACTTTAAAATGCAATTTACCGGCTGGACTTACAGAGGGAATGCTTTATAACATGCCTGGATTTTATATCTCATTAGAAGATTACCCACATGGGTATAGAGCAAATAAAAAGGTGACTCCTCTACCCTTTATCAATCTAGCAAGTCAAAAAAATTACATCGCGCTATATCATATGGGAATGTATGCACACCAACCTACCTATCAATGGTTTGTAGATGAATATCCCAAGCATTCTAAGTATAAATTAGATATGGGAAAAAGCTGTGTGCGTTTTAAAAAACCAGACGCCATACCCTTTGAACTAATAGCCGAACTAGCATCCAAAATGAGTGTTGATAAATGGATTCAAGTGTATGAAGAGAATCTAGCAAAAAAATAATCGGTGAAAAATTTGTATGTCACTTTTATAACTTTTTCTCTCTTAGCATCTGTAGGCTGTAATCAAAAAGAACGTTCTAATTCTATAGAAATTAAAGAATCAAAGGAAGCAATAAAACAAGTAAATGTAAACAGCACAACCGAAAGTGAACCTAATGATTCTATTGAAAATAAACCCGTTATAAGATATGCCTCAGCCCAATCTGGTCTTAATTACAGAGAAGAGCCTGATGGTAAAGTTCTAGGAAAGTTTTTCCTAAACGAAACTATTGAAGTGGTTGAGTACACCAATAAATATTACGAGATAGTTGATGATGATCAAATCTATGAAGGTACTTGGCTAGGCATTAAAAAACAAAAAGACACGGTATATGTTGTTGATGCTTTTGTATCTGATTCACCTGTTTATTCAGATAGAAAAGTATACTACGTCACTTCAATTGATCCTTATGGAGAAGATGAAAATTACAAAGGCAATGTAAATATAAGTGAAGCCCCTAATTATAATTCGAACTTTTATTCTGCTTTGGATGAAGAAAAAACGTATTCAAAAGAGTACTTTGAATGGGACAAGGCGTATAGAGATAACTTTTTAAAGGCAGGTGGCATTACTAAATATGATCAATTACACGTAACCAAAATTACTATTGGTCAAGTCGCAAGTTATCCTATTAAAAACTTAAAACTTATCGCAAATGTGAACGTTTATGCCAGCGGTAGCGGTGAATACAACGTTTATGATTTTGAAACTTGTCTAGAATTACCAGAAAATACAAATACTGATTTTGATTTTGCTACCATAGCTATTGATAATCCATTTGAAACTGCAACAGATTTTAAATACTTAAAATGGTTTCCACAAGAAGAAACAGAAAGTCTAAGACATCTATATACAAAACGATTTCCTTATCTTAAATCAGAGTTTTCAAATGAACCTAAGACTAAATTGTTTTACACTATTTATAACAACTATACAATATACTCTCTGGATCATGTAAACAAGTATAACTTACTAACCCGTTATGTGATTGTAATAAAAGAAAACGGTGAAATTACCAACTCATTTATTGAGCAAGAAGGAGAAAGTACTGGTCTCATTCCTTTAAATACAGATTATCTTGAAAGCTCCTCACAATTTGCAATGAAACTATTTAAAAATGAACCACCACTTATTTACGGCCTGAGTAGTGAATCTTTTGGTTGTCCAAAGTTGTACTACCTTGAAAGCAACTATCCTAATATTATTTTAAGTTGTGACAATAGACATTAAGAAGCTTCAATTGTCTCCATTGCCCATTTTTTAAGTAATTCAAATTGCTCTTCTCTAGACATTTCACTAGTATCTAACAATCTAGCATCTTTTGCTTGGATTAAAGGACTGTCCTCACGAGTAGAATCAATATGATCTCGCTGTAAAACATTTTTATGTATTTCTTCATAGGTTACTTGATCGCCACGTTGCACTAGCTCGTCATACCTGCGTTTTGCTCTTACCTCTGGAGCGGCAGTCATAAATACCTTTAGCTCGGCATTGGGAAAAACAACAGTACCTATATCTCTACCATCCATGACTATACCTCGCTCCTGGCCCATGGCTTGTTGTTGTTCTACAAGTTTAGCTCTTACCTCACTTATTTCGGCAACTGGACTTACAATATTACTTACCTCGAGTGTACGTATTTCTTTTTCAATGTTTGTTCCATTTAGATAAACATCTGCTTTATGAGTGTCTGGATTTAATTTAAATGATATGGCAAGACCAGGTAATGCAGCTATTAAGGCTTGTTTATCTAAACTACCATTTTCAACCAGATTTGAAGATAATGCATGAAAGGCAATAGCACGATACATAGCACCTGTATCAACATAAACGTAATCTAAATGTTCTGCAAGTTGTTTAGCAGCCGTGCTTTTACCAGTGCTTGAATGCCCGTCTATGGCAATTATAATTCTTCCCATTATTGTAAATCTATATTAACTCCTATAAAACTGGTGTGCGCTGCCAGACTATAGCGAGCATGCGAATAACTGAATCGCATTTTATTCATTTTTAAACTAAACCCAGCGCTTAATCCACTAAATGCTCGTGTATCCTGAATACGCAATTCTTCAGAGCGTCTAAAACTGTAACCCAACCTTATTTCAAAAGTTTGCTCAGGAAATAATTCTACTCCTAAAACGGTATGCCTGAGCATATTATTAAAAAATCCAGGTTCATCTTCTATCACATTCCCATCGAGATCTGTTTGAGCATTTGCGGTATTTGAAAAGGCCAAATTCCATTTTTGCAAGTTTTCCAAAGTAACATGAAGTCTTACCGGTAACTGTTTCATGGTATTTGAAAATCCTACAGCAATCTCTAGCGGTAAATCTTCTTGTAATTCATTATATGGAGTAAACTGTATACCTAAATTTCTAACTACCAGCGCGGCTCTTATCGCTTTATCTTCATTGTAATAAAGCAACCCTAGATCAAGCGCACCACCTAGTGAGGTGTAAATGTCAAGTTTTGAAGAAATGAATTTAACATTTGCGCCTACATAAAAATCGGACCAAGGTATGTTGTAACTGTATCCAGCAGAAATTGCTGTTTCATTACCACTAAAATCTCCCGTTGAAATCCCTTGTTCATTGTAACCGGCAAATGTTCCATAATTCACATAGGTTACACCTACATGAAAGGTTTGCACATGCCTGTCCCAAGTATAAGCATAACTGGCTGTTCCATAATTAATATCACCTAACCAATTAGCATAATTTACTTGTAATTGATTATCCATTTTGGGATTTATAGTCGCTGGATTGTAAAATGCTGTAGTGGGATCATAATCTACACTGGTAAGCACTCTACCGCCCAAAGCAGCCTGCTTAGTTCCTGATACGAGATTAAGAAATTGATACGTTGAGGTTCCTCCTATTTGCGCTTTCGCGAAAGCGGAAAAAAGAAAAATCAAACAGAAAAAATACCTCATTAAGTGTTTCAAATTATGTAGCAATAACGCATGCAAGTTTAAAAAATTTTAAGAGAACTATGATTTGATGCGTACCAGGCCATCTTCATCAATGTAATCTAGACTTACAAGCTCTAATTGATTGACTAGATTAGGGTTCCAAAAGGTTTTTACTTTTACGTAATTTTCAGTAAAACCATGTATGAAACCTTCCTTGTTTTCAGCTTCCCAAAGAACCGTTTTTTCTTTACCTAATTGACTTTCATAGAAGGCTCTGCGTTTTTTAACCGATAAACCTCGTAGCATTTTACTACGTTTTTTACGCACATTCATTGGTACAGGACTATCCATGGTTGCGGCAAGTGTATTATCTCTTTCTGAGTATGTGAAAACATGCAGGTAAGAAATGTCCAGTTCTGATAAAAATTGATATGTATCTAGAAAGTGTTCATCTGTTTCACCAGGAAATCCCACGATAACATCTACACCTATACAGCAATCAGGCATCACCTCTTTAATTTTAGTAACCCGATCAACATATAATTCTCTATTATAACGGCGACGCATTTTACCTAGCAATTCATTGTTACCTGATTGTAAGGGAATGTGAAAATGCGGCACAAAGGCGTTTGCACGGCTAACGAACTCAATAGTTTCATTTTTAAGTAGATTAGGTTCGATACTAGAGATACGTAATCTTTCTATACCGTTCACCGTGTCTAGAGCATGTACAAGGTCTAGAAAAGTATGCTCATGTCTTTTATTACCAAATTCACCTTTTCCGTAGTCGCCTATATTTACACCGGTGAGGACAATTTCCTTGATACCTTTATTGCTAATCTCTCTAGCGTTATTCATTACATTTTCAAGAGTATCACTTCTAGAAATACCGCGTGCCAGTGGTATGGTGCAATAGGTACATTTATAATCACAACCGTCCTGTACTTTGAGAAAAGCTCGTGTGCGATCACCTATAGAATAGGATCCTACATAAAAATCGGCATCGTCTATTTCACAGG
This sequence comes from Nonlabens sp. SY33080, assembly GCF_011784885.1. Classification (NCBI taxonomy): domain Bacteria; kingdom Pseudomonadati; phylum Bacteroidota; class Flavobacteriia; order Flavobacteriales; family Flavobacteriaceae; genus Nonlabens; species Nonlabens sp. SY33080. Next base: position 487,488 of record NZ_CP050461.1, on the reverse strand, counting down.
AATGAATTTGCGCTGGTTCTTCTTTAGACAGTTGATTAAGATAATCTGTTACCTTAAACTTTTCAGTAGCTCCAAGAACTAGGTCTACACCATCAACGGCTGCCAGTTCTGCAGGTTTTAATTGTGCATAACAACCTACCGCAATTACAAAAGCATCTTCATTGTGCTGTTGTGCTTTTCTTACAATGGACTTAAATCGTTTATCGGCATTTTCTGTAACACTACATGTATTGATTACATAAATATCTGCTTTTTCATTGAAATCCACTCTATCAAAGCCTTCGTCTTTAAAACTGCGTGCAATGGTACTGGTTTCACTAAAATTAAGCTTACACCCTAATGTGTAAAATGCGACTGATTTTGCAGCTGTTGCTACCTCCATATTCCTTTTCCTAAATAGGCTGCAAAGATAATTGAAAGGAATGAGTTGAAAAGCAGAATCCTATAACAGCTTATTCTTAGTATTTTTGCAAGAAAATAAGAATAGTGCGCATAGATATAATCACCGTTTTACCAGAATTAATAACTAGTCCATTTGAAGCCAGTATTTTAAAACGTGCTGTGGAAAAAGGTCTTGTTGAGGTACATCTACACGATTTGAGAAAGTACGGTCTTAATAAATACAATCAAATTGATGATTATCAATATGGTGGTGGCGCTGGCATGGTGATGATGATCGAGCCTATAGATCACATAATTTCGGATCTCAAAAAAGAACGTGATTATGATGAAATCATTTACATGACGCCAGATGGAGAGACTTTGAATCAAGGAATAGCAAATACTATTTCACTTCAAGAAAACATTATCATTTTATGTGGTCATTATAAAGGTGTCGATCAACGTGTAAGAGATATGTTTGTTACCAAAGAAATTTCCATAGGTGATTACGTACTCTCTGGTGGTGAACTAGGAGCTGCTGTATTATGTGATGCAGTAATACGTTTAATTCCTGGTGTCCTATCAAATGAAACAAGTGCACTTACCGATAGTTTTCAAGACGACTTACTTGCGCCACCGGTATACACGCGTCCTGCTAATTATAAAGGTCAACAAGTACCTGGAATATTACTAAGCGGAAATTTTCAAGCCATAGATAAATGGCGAGAAGAACAAGCGTTTAAACGCACGGAAGAACGTCGCCCTGATTTATTAAAAAACGATTAACTTAAATTAACGTCACAGTTTGGCAAAATAATTGTATCTTTATTTTGAAATTGTATAAAATGAAGAAACTATTACTCTCTTTTACCCTAGTACTTGGTTTGTGCTTTACAGTGAAGGCTTCTGTAATAGTACCTACCTCTCCTGTATCGACTTATTCTTACAATCAGATAGGAAACGAAAATCTAATTTTACTTTCCAATCCAGTAAAGAACGGAACTTTAAAGTTCTCATTGAATAATACAAACTCCAGCAGCCTACAATTAAGTATCATTAATTCGCTAGGAAAAGAAGTCTATCGAACAAATAGTAAAATCAAATCGGGTGTAATGTCCTTTGATGTTTCAAAATTAAGCGCTGGTATTTATTTCCTTAGAGTTAATACGGAAGGAAATAGTCACGTTAAGAAACTTATCATTCAATAAAGTTTTTTTTATTTTATTTATTGTACACTTTTAAATAAGTGTTTATTTTTGCAGCTCGTTAAATCAACCTCTGACGAGGTTCGTGTATGTTGTTTTAATTAAATATAATAAGTCTATAAAAATGTCAGATTTAGTAAAGTTCGTACAAGACGAATTTATTTCAACAAAAGATTTACCAAAATTCTCAGCTGGTGATACTATCACAGTTTATTATGAGATTAAAGAAGGTGAAAAAAGCCGTACTCAGTTTTTCCGTGGTGTTGTACTACAATTAAGAGGTACTGGAGCAACTAAAACTTTTACAATTAGAAAAATGAGTGGTGGTATAGGTGTAGAAAGAATTTTCCCTATCAACCTTCCAGCTATTCAGAAAATCGAAATCAATAAAAGAGGTAAAGTACGTAGAAAACGTATCTTCTACTTTAGAGAACTTACTGGAAAGAAAGCTCGTATCAAAGAAGCTCAAAGAAAGTAATTTTCATTATATCAAAAAAAAAGCTGTCCAAACGGACAGCTTTTTTTTTGATATAAAATGATCCAAATCTCAATTATTGGATTTAATTATTCTTTTAAAACTTTAAAAGTCATATAAACATCTTCTTCTGGCCAGTCTCTAGAATCTGTAGGAATTTGAGAGATACGTTCCAATACTTCCATACCTTCCACTACTCTACCAAAAATGGTGTGCTCTCCATCTAAATGTTCTGCCTTTTTCAACGTAATAAAGAAGTCAAAAGCATTGTGCCAGTTGTCTGGATTATTATCCCATGATTTTGCCATACTTAAAGTACCGCGTTCATGTTTTACGTTGTCTAAAAAATGAGGTGGTAATTGGTAATTTCCCGAACTATTGCGCATCATTGATGGGTATGAATCATCGCTATTACCACCTTGTACAATAAAATCATCTACTACTCGATGAAAAACTGTTTGATTAAAGTATCCATTCTTGATCAAGTAAATGAAACTTGATCTATAAAGTTCAGTTTCTTTAAATAATTCAAAGGTTACATCACCATATTTTGTCGAGAGAAGAACACGAGTTTCAGGATTCTTTTTTCCATATCGCTTAAAAAATAATGACACACTATCCTGAGGTATGTAATGTAAAAGCGTATCTCCTTTGGCGCTTACTGCACGTGTATAAATTTTCTCTAAACGTCGTTCTTCTTTTTCTTCCTTAGTTATCCATTTTCCTGCATTTGATTCCTTACTAGGAGTATCAACCTCATTAAGAGTTACAGGTGTATCTTTACATGAGTAAAAAAAGACAATTAGACAAATACAGTATAATGATTTCATACGAGCAATTTTTGCAATGGGTACCAAAATTAAAAAATCTTGAAGCTCCAGGGGCAGAAAGTCAGCTTAAAATGGCTGCATTGGAAAGATTAGAAGAATTACAGTCAGTAGGCTTAGAAAAAAATACACCTAAAAAGGCTGCTGTAATGATGTATGTATATCCTAAAAACAACGAGGCTCATTTTGTTCTCATTGAAAGGCAAAAAAGCAAAGGTAAACATAGTGGACAAATTGCCTTTCCTGGAGGAAAAACAGAACCGGATGATAACGGTTTTGAAGATACTGCTTTGAGAGAAACCTTTGAAGAGGTTGGCGTACCTTATGAATTTCAAGAAATAATCATCGAAGGCACACCCTTGTATATTCCACCTAGCAATTATCTTGTGTATAATTATTTGGCGTACTATCCCCATAAACAGCTTGATTTTAATGGTAAAAAAGAACTTGATACAAATAATTTTTTATCCTTCACACCTCAAATTGAAGAAGTTAAATCAATAATTGAGGTCCCTTTGAGTGAATTTCTAGAAACTTCTGATTCGGATAGAGTGGTATTATCAACTAGTTATATGACAGAAGTTAGTGTGCCCTGCTATCGCTTACAAGGAAATATCGTTTGGGGAGCAACTGCCATGATGCTTTCAGAATATAAAGTATTGATGAGGCAGATTGTAAACAAATAAAAAAAGCTCCAATTAATTGGAGCTTTTCATTTCTGTATAAACAAGATTAATTTTGCTTCTTCGCATCTATTTTAGCTTGTTCCATACCTTCTTCAATCATGTTAAAGAATTGATCAAGTTTAGGTAATACAACTATTCTAGTTCTTCTGTTTTTGGCACGTCCTTCAGCCGTATCATTTGAAGCAACAGGCATGTAATAACTACGACCAGCAGCTGTCATACGTTTAGGATCCACACTAAACTCTTCTTGTAATACTCTAGTTACAGCAAGAGCTCTTGCGGTACTTAACTCCCAATTGTCTTTAAAATTGGCGCTTGCAATAGGCTTATTATCTGTATGACCTTCAATCATTATGTCAATTTCAGGTTTATCATTTACAACAGTTGCCACTTTGCCTAATACTCTTTTTGCCTCTTGCTGTACTTGTGCCTGACCACTCTTAAATAAGAGTTTATCACTGATCGAAATATAAACTACGCCTTTCTCTACATTAACCTCGATATCTTGGTCGTTTAAGTTACCTAATGAACTCTTTAAACTAGTTACTAAGGCAATAGTTACACTGTCTTTCTTACTGATAGCATCATTTAGAGATTTAATTTGTAAATCTTTTTCACGAATGCTTTCTAAGCTACGCTCTAGGTTACGACTACCCTGTGTAGAAAGAGTAACTAATTCACCGTTATTATCCATAAGAGCTGCATTAGTATTCTTTAAGGTAGAAATTTGATCGTTTTTAGAGTCGATACTAGCTTTTGCTGCTTTTAAATCCGATTCACATGCGTTGAGCTTCACGGTTGCTGTATCTAGTAATTCTTTAGTCTCTTGTTGTTTAGCTAGTGCGGCTTCCAATTCTTTTTTAGAAGCACAACTAGCAAGCACAATCCCACTTAATAATAATACTGCTATTTTCTTCATCTTTATTATAAATTTTGATCAAAAATATAAAAGTCAAAACACAATCATGCGCTATTAACACTAGATTATCAAAAATCTTCTATAAATCTTGATAACGCGTTTTCTTCCAGAAGTAATACTTTAAAACTACAGAGAATGAAGTTAAAGAAACATTTTCAACAACCGATTGTTTCTTAATCGCTTTACGTTTATTTACAAACTTTCCGAGAGATAAATAGAAATCTTTATGAGCCTTTAAAACAGCAACAAAAAAAGTAAATCCGTAATCGCTCCATAATTTAAAAGCTGCTAGACCATCTAGTACCATTCTTATAAATAAATGTAGCAGCCATAATGAATGATGATTGTTTTTTACTTGAACAAACAAACTATTTCTAAAGTTCAAATAGGTTTTTTTAGGATTGGTATAGCTTAGTGTCGCACCACCTTTATGATAGACCTGACTTGATGGAATAGCCTTAATTTCTTTATCTAGAAGTTTTATTCTCCAGCACAAATCAATCTCTTCTTGATGGGCAAAGAAATCTTCATCTAACCTACCAGCGGCAGTAAACACCCTTTTATTCACAAATAAACAAGCTCCACTAGCCCAGTCAACATCTACTACCGTATCATATTGTCCGTAATCTTGCTCTATAGTATCAAAAACACGTCCGCGACAATATGGGTAACCGAAACGATCCAAGAATCCACCTGCTGCGCCTGCATATTCAAAAAGTTCCTTTTGTTTATCATCTAAAATCTTCGGTTGACAGGCCGCAAGTTTTGGATATTTTTCTATGGCATTTGTGATAGGTTCCAACCAGTTCTCGGTGACTCTAACATCACTATTTAGTAAACAAATCCACTCTTCTTTTATCTTGTCAATACCACGGTTGTAACCACCTGAATAACCAAAGTTTTGATCCAGAATAATAATCTCGACTTTATTTACATAATGACTCTTGATCCATTGAACAGAATCATCAGTTGATGCATTATCAATTATGTAAATGGGATGTTCATTGCTGTACTTTACTACCTCGGGTAAATATTCCTTTAGTAAAGACAAACCATTCCAATTAAGTATAGCTATGGCAATTTTCATAAAGAATATTCTGGAATATCCGGGATAAATGTATAACCTCTTGTTTCATAATCCATGGTACAAAAATAATGATCTAATCCATTTGTAACCATCAAATACTCCGATTGTAATTCTTTATTATATCTCGCGATTTGGTCAAAGGTTTCTTGGGTGATTTTAACATCAGGTGCTTTACACTCTACGACTAGGTGAACGCTTCCATCCTTATTATAGGAAACGATATCATACCGCTTGACTGTACCCGATACACTTATTTGTTTTTCTACTGTAAGAAGATTTAAGGGTATACGCTTTCGCGAAAGCAAAAACTCCACCACATGTTGCCTTACCCATTCCTCTGGAGTGAGTACAATAAATTTTTTTCTAACCTGGTCAAAAATCAAGCGCCCTTTTTCAGTACTTTTGACTCTAAATTTTCCGGCTGGTAAATGCAGTGGAATCATAAAGCAATAATACAAAAACCCTACGTGCCATTACATGAGTGATGCCTTAAAAATCCTATCTGATCTTAAACAGAAAAAATATCAACCTGTCTATTTTTTGTGTGGCGAGGAGTCCTATTTTATAGATCTAGTTTCTAATTATATAGAAAATAATGTACTGGATGAATCAGAGAAAGGTTTTAACCAAGTTATTCTTTACGGAAAGGAAACAAATATGGCCGCGGTCCTGGAAAATGCAAAACGATTCCCGATGATGGCAGATTATCAAGTGGTCATAGTGAAGGAAGCACAGCATTTATCAAAACAACTTGATCAGTTAACGAGCTATCTAGAGCAACCGCAGCAAACTACAATTTTATGTTTTGCCTATAAATATAAGACTCCAGATGGTCGCTCAAAAGCAGGTAAATTGCTTAAAAAGCATAGTGTTTATTTAGAAAGCAAACCGCTATATGAAAATAAAGTACCTGCTTTTATAAACGATATACTAAAATCTAAAGGTTATCGTATAGATCCTAAAGCCACACAAATGCTTGTGGAATATTTAGGAACGGATTTAAGTAAAATTAATAATGAATTAGGCAAATTAGAAATTGTTCATCCCAAGGATCAACCTATAACACCACAGGTCATTGAGGACAACATTGGAATCTCTAAGGATTACAACAATTTTGAATTACGAAAGGCTATAGGAAATCGCGATATCGTAAAGGTACATCGCATTATTAATTACTTCGGTGAAAACCCAAAGGATCATCCTATCGTACTCACCATAGGTCAATTGTATTCATTTTATACTCAATTATTAAAAGTACACGCGTTATCCGATAAAAATCCTGCAAATGTTGCTCGAGCAGCTGGTGTTAATCCGTATTTTGCAAATGAAATAATAACTGCTGCTCGTAATTTTCCTATGAAATATTGCAGTAGAGCCATAAAACTAATTCGTAAAGCAGATATGCAATCTAAAGGTGTAGGCAGTCACCAACTATCACAAAATGATATTCTTAAGGAGCTTATTGTAAATATTATGTCACGATGAGTAAGAAGAGTAAAATTAAATCTTGGATAAGTGCAGCTAGGTTGCGCACCCTACCTTTAAGCATAAGTGGTATTTTAATGGGATGCTCCTGCGCCCTATTCTCAATAAATTTAAATAAGGAAAGGGTTACCATATTTACTGATATGGATTTCAGTATTTCTAATCAATTTTGGTTCATTACCCTACTTGGAATAATCACGACTTTAGGCTTTCAAGTATTATCTAATTTTGCCAATGATTATGGAGATGGTGTTAAAGGTACTGATAATGAGGATCGAATAGGTCCTGAAAGGGCTATACAAAGCGGAGCAATCACTGCAAAGCAAATGAAAATAGCGATTATTCTTACGGCTACCATATCTCTAATAAGCGCTATAGCATTAATAGCTATGAGTCTAAGTTTTGATGAGGTTTTAATTGCATCGGTATTTCTGTTTCTAGCCATCATTGCAATTTGGGCAGCTATAAAGTATACTGTAGGTGACAATGCCTACGGTTACAAGGGACTTGGCGATGTATTTGTTTTTATCTTTTTTGGACCTGTAAGCGTTATGGGAATGTATTATTTGATTACCAAGGAAGTATATATGATAAACATTATTCCGTCAACACTTATAGGTTTATTGAGTGTTGCCGTTCTCAATCTAAATAATATGAGGGATGTGATAAGCGATAGCAAGGTTGGTAAGAACACACTAGTAGTAAAAATTGGTTTTGAGAGAGCCAAGAAATTACATCTCTTCATTGTAGTTATTGCTTTATTAATGCTTGTCTGTCATCTTTTGTTACAGTTTACACAACTTAGTTATTTTGATGAAATTACTTCCTACCTACTACTTATTCCTCTTTTTGGGGTTATTCCTTTGATTAGCCACATCATAAGAGTACACAATACCGAGGAACCTATTTCATTAGATCCAGAATTAAAAAAAGTAGCACTCTCTACCTTCTTGATTTCCGTTTTAAGCTTTACAAGCCAGGTTTTAGTTTTTTGATTTATTTAACATATTGATAATTTATTGAGATTAAGATCATTAATTTCATAAAAATCATACATTGTTAATAAAGATCTTTAATTTTAACCTAAACTATTTTATTACATTTAGTTTTTTATTATTTTTAATGACACTAAATAACAGCTTATAGAAAAATATTACTTTAACCTAAAAACCCTATTTAATATGGCTAGAGCAATGTTTGAGTACACTAAAACAGTGCTAGTGAAAGTTTCTTTCAGTCCAGCACTTTTCTGTAAGGAATTAGAAAAGGCCGTAGAACGCTTATTACCTTTTGAACTTACTGAACTCAAAATCTGGTTAGATGAGCTTTTTGCTTCAAATCCAGAGCTTAAAACTTGCATTCCGCTATTACCAAAATAGCTTTCTATTAATTTTTAAAACGAAAAAAGCGACCTCTTGTAGGTCGCTTTTTATATTGATACTATATTATAAAGCTTATGCTTTTGGACTTATGATTTGAACGTTTTGAAAAGCTATAGCTCCCTTAATAACTCCTGCTATTACCTTTTGCAAGGCCTCTATAATTTGCAGTTTAAGTTCACTGCGATGATATATTAAACTTACTTCTCTTGCAGGTGAAGGTTCTTCAAAATGAATCAAATTGTTTTGTTTACGTTCGTTTAAATCCAACGTGTTTAAATAAGGTAATAAAGTCATCCCTAAACCTTCATCGGCTAATTTTGTAAGCGTTTCAAAACTACCACTCTCGAGCATAAATCTATCGTCATCTGTATCTCTACTTCCCTTACATAGATTAAGGACACTGTCTTTAAAACAATGACCATCTTCTAGCAACAATAGCTCATCTACATTAATATCGTCAACTTTAATCTTACCTGAAGTGGTAGCTGCTTTTCTTGGATCGTAAACAACGAAAGGTTCATAGTATAAAACTCGCTCCTTAATTAACTCATGGTTTAAAGGTGTAGCGGCTATAGCTGCATCAATTGTTCCATCTTGTAAACTATCGATAATACTATCGGTGGTAAGTTCTTCAATAATTAATTTGACCTTTGGATATTTATTAATGAAATTAGTCAAGAACATAGGTAATAAAGTAGGCATTACAGTAGGAATAACGCCTAATTTGAATTCACCACCTATAAAGCCTTTTTCCTGATCTACAATATCTTGAATACGATCACTTTCATTCACAATATTGCGAGCTTGATTCACAATTTTCTTCCCTGTTTCAGTAAGTTCAATTGGCTTTTTGGACCTATCAAAAATTTGGACATCTAGCTCCTCTTCAAGTTTTTGAATTTGCATACTCAAAGTAGGCTGGGTCACAAATACTTTCTCTGCAGCTTTGGTGAAATTTTGATATTGAGCAACAGCTAGAACGTATTTTAACTGGGTAATTGTCATGATAGATATTTTCTACAAAAATAATGCTTATTATATATATTATCGATGCTAAATTAATCCCAATTAAAAAGCAGTCAACAAATTGTCAACTACTTTTATACTGTTAAAACGATAGCGGTTTTCAATAATTATAAACCAAATTACGATCAGTATGATCAGGTTGGGTTCTTTGTAATTATAACGGCCTAAACTAGACTAAAATAAAAAAACATGTTTCAAGATTTATCCAAAGCGATTGGAATTATTTTCACTTTATTGTTAATGATTGTGTTAGTGATATTTGGTACTGCGTTTTATGTTTCGACGCAATCCCAAACCACTGCTCCTATTCAAGAAGTAGCAGTTGTGAGTAAACCTGCTGTAGAACTTACCGATGTCCAAAAACAAGGAAAAGAACTATTCAATACAAACTGTGCTAGCTGTCATAAACGTTACAAAAAGGCCACCGGACCTGCTCTTCATGGTGTCACAGAAAGAAGAGATAAAGAATGGTTATATAAATGGATCAAAAATAGCAGTGCGTTAATAGCAAGTGGTGATCCAACAGCGGTAAAACTTTACAATGAATGGAATCAAAGTAATATGAATGCATTCCCTCAATTATCAAACGAGCAAATTGATGCTATACTAGCTTACGTGGAAATTCCTAAATAAACACATTAACATTTTCACAACTCCATACATTTATATTCTAAGGTATTTTTACTTTTAAATATTAATAATGAAAATACTTGCAATTGCGGCTAGTAATAGTTTGCAATCTATAAATAAGAAACTGCTTACTCATGTTGCTACTCTATTAGCTCCTTTAGATGTAGAGTTAATAGACATCAATAAATACGAGGTTCCTATTTACGGTATTGACAAAGAGATTGAAAAAGGTATACCCAGTGAAATTCTGGAATTATCCCAAAAAATAAAAAATAGCGACTTTTTAATTTTTTCTCTTGCAGAACATAACGGAAGTTATACAGCGGCTTTTAAAAATATCTTTGATTGGTTATCTAGAGTGCCAGATACAAAAGGATTTCATAATCGCAAGACCTTATTACTAGCTACTTCACCAGGATCACGTGGTGCATCTACGGTATTGGAAATAGCTAGAGATAGATTCCCTAGAAATGACGCTAGTGTAATAGGAGCTTTATCCGTACCTTCATTCAATGAAAACTTTGATCTTGAAAAGGGTATAATCAATCCAGATATTAAACAAGCATTAAACGATTTACTTCATAAAATAAAATAATTATGGCTACAATAACATTAGGAGGCAATGAAATATCTACATCAGGATCGTTACCTGAAGTAGGATCACAAGCACCAGATTTTCAATTGTTAGATTCAGATCTTAACACTAAAACTTTAAACGATTTTAAGGGAAAACGCCTTGTGCTTAATATCTTTCCTAGTATAGATACCGACACTTGTGCAACAAGCGTAAAAAACTTTAATAAAAGAGCGACTGAACTTGATAACACAGCAGTGCTTTGTATTTCACGAGATACACCGTTTGCTCAAAAAAGATTTGCTAGCGACGAGGATATAGAAAACGTTACCAATTTAAGCGATGTTATAACAGGTGAATTTGGTAAAAATTATGGATTAGAAATGACAAGTGGTCCATTATCAGGTTTTCACTCAAGAGCCGTTGTAGTTCTAGACGAAGAAGGAAAAGTAATCTATAATCAGCAAGTTGGTGAAATTGCTGATGAACCTGACTATCTTTCGGCACTTAAATCACTTTTATAATTGAATTTAAAACAATTTATCATTGGTAGAATAAAGGGCGTGGGCTATGCTTTTAAAGGAGCCTTTGCCCTTATTTTATCAGAGCCTAGTATACAAGTACAGGCGATCATCGGTGTTATAATGACAATTGCTGGTTTTGTATTTAATATCACAAGGCTAGAATGGATGATACAATGCATGTGTATAGGAGGCATAATGAGTTTAGAAGGTTTAAACACTGCCATTGAAGGCATTGCCGACTTTATTCATCCAGAATTCCACGAAAAAATAGGTCGCATCAAGGACATAGCAGCAGGAGCTGTTTTTATAACCGCAATAACAGCAAGTATTGTAGGTCTAATCATCTACATACCTTATATCGTAGAACTATTTAGTTAATAAATCCTGTTGATATCTGTACGTTTCAAATGTTTAAGGAATGTACAATATTGTTATTTTTGTTCGTTCATTATAATTCATGGCGCGCAAAAAGAAAACATCTACTCCACCATCGTTGATTTCTAAAATCAAAAACTTTTCTCTTACACGTAGACAAGAGGTTATTCTTGGATCTGGACTTATGGCTCTAGGTGCCATATTCTTTTTCTCCTTCTTGTCCTTTCTATTTACTTGGAGAGAAGATCAAAGTGAACTAGTAGATCTAGGAAATCGTGCAGTTGTGACAAAAAACTGGCTCAACCAACTAGGTGCTTGGTTAGGCGATATATTTGTTTATAAAGGTTTTGGAATAGCCGCATTTTCAATCGCTGTACTCACTATACTCACAGGTGTCTATTTATTTGCAGCAGGCAAGAACTTTTTATCGCTTTCGCGAAAGCGTATCCTGCAACTATGGTTTTGGGGATTATTACTTATGATATGGTTGAGTGTTGTGTTAGGATATTTCCATAATTACAGTGCTTTATTAGGAGGAACTGTAGGTTTTGAAATTAATGACCTACTTCAAGATTATGTAGGTCTAATAGGAAGTATACTTATTCTTACCTTTTTTGCGATTGTATACTTAACTCTAAGATTAAAACTTACTCCAGAGAAGATTGCTGCTCGTTTTGCTAAAGCAAAACAAACTGTGGAAAATTCGATAGAAGATGTTTCCTCCCATATTGAATCTACAGATGAAGAAAAAGACTGGGAAGAAGCTGTTACACATACTGCCACTACGACAAGTGAACCAACTACAGAAAACGAAATAAAAAAGCAGCCTACCACCATGAAAAGTGGTGATATGGAAATAAATATTGCTCAAGAAGAAGAGGAGGAACTATCACCAGAACTTGAACCTACTTTAAAAACTACAGAAAAGGAAGTCGATCTAGAAGTAGGTGAAGTAATTGATGAAGAGCAACTTATAGATAATAAAGCTTCAAAGCTTGTAGAAGATTTTGGAGAGTTTGACCCTACGCTTGAATTGGGTAACTACCAGTTCCCTCCTATTGATTTATTAAAGGATTACTCACAAGGTAAAACCATCACTATTAATGAAGAAGAACTTGCAGCCAATAAAGATCGTATTGTAGAAACCCTTAAGAACTACAAAATAGGTATCGCAAAAATCACTGCAAACATAGGCCCTACAGTTACTCTTTATGAAATTGTACCTGAAGCTGGGATTCGTATTTCTAAAATTAAAAATCTTGAAGACGATATTGCATTATCGTTAAGTGCATTAGGTATTCGAATTATAGCACCTATTCCAGGTCGAGGAACTATAGGAATCGAAGTACCTAACCAAAAGCCGTCAATCGTATCGATGCGATCGGTGATCTCGTCTCCTAAATTTCAAAAAGCCGAAATGCAATTACCTATTGCACTTGGTAAAAATATTTCAAACGAGACCTTTGTTGTTGACCTGGCAAAAATGCCTCACTTATTAATGGCTGGAGCCACCGGTCAAGGTAAATCGGTAGGACTAAACTGTATACTTACTTCATTGCTTTATTCAAAGCATCCTGCCGAAGTAAAATTTGTTCTTGTTGACCCAAAGAAAGTAGAGCTTACTCTTTTTAATAAAATAGAACGCCATTATCTAGCAAAACTACCGGATAGTGAGGATGCTATCATAACTGATAACTCTAAGGTAATCAACACACTTAATAGTTTGTGTATTGAAATGGACCAACGATACGATATTCTTAAGGATGCTATGTGTCGTAACATTAAGGAGTATAATGCCAAGTTTAAATCGCGTAAACTTAATCCTGCAAATGGGCATAAATTTTTACCCTACATAGTTTTGGTTGTAGATGAATTTGCCGATTTGATAATGACTGCTGGAAAAGAGGTAGAAACACCTATTGCTCGTCTTGCACAACTTGCACGTGCGGTTGGTATTCACTTGATTATTGCTACTCAACGACCATCGGTTAATGTAATTACTGGTATGATTAAGGCAAACTTCCCTGCCAGAATTTCATTTAGAGTAATGCAAAAGGTTGATTCCCGTACCATCCTAGATAGCGGTGGAGCCGATCAATTAATAGGCCGTGGAGATATGTTGTACACCGCTGGAAATGAATTAATCAGGATTCAGTGTGCCTTTGTAGACACTCCAGAAGTTGAGAAAATTACCGACTTTATAGGCTCGCAAAAAGCATATCCTGATGCTCACTTACTTCCGGAGTATGTAGGAGAAGATGGTGGCACGAGTCTTGATATAAGCATAGAAGAAAGAGATAGTAAATTCCGTGATGCAGCCGAGGTAATTATTACGGCACAGCAAGGAAGCGCCTCTTTACTACAACGTAAGTTAAAGTTAGGTTACAATCGAGCTGGTCGTATTATTGATCAATTAGAAGCTGCAGGAATTGTAGGCCCTTTTGAAGGTAGTAAAGCAAGACAAGTCCTAGTACCGGATTTAAACTCTCTAGAACAATTGTTAAATGAAGAAAAGAACTCCTAAAATGAAACACATTATTACAGCAGTGTTTATGATTTTTGCTTTCGCGAAAGCGGTAACAGCACAAGATGCTAAAGCAGAAAAATTACTTGATGAAGTAACAGCAAAATTCCAATCCTATGAAAACATCAGCTTTTTGTACAAAGGGAATTTACGTAACGCAAAAAGTAAAACTAATATGGACATTCAAGGAAGTGCGAGAATGTCTGGCGAAAAATATAACGTAGGTTATTTAGGAACCACTATAATTTTTGACGGTACTAAACAGTATGTCATTAATAGCGAGGATGAGCAGGTTACAGTATCAACCCTAGATGATGACAATGCACAATCTATAACACCATCAAACATGTTATCCTTTTACAATAAAGGCTATAATAAAAAGATGGATATTGTCAAAAATGTAGGCGGTCGTAAAATACAATTTGTAAAACTTACTCCAATTAAATCAGATAGCAATTACAAAAGTGTTTTAATAGGTATAGACTCCAATACAAAGCATATTAATGAAGTTATTGTTACTGAAAAGAACGGGACAGTTATAACCTTTACCATTAAATCTTTGAAGGTAAATGAGCCCTTGCCTGAGAATTCTTTTGTATTTAATAAAGAAGAATACAGCGGCTACGATATAGAAGAGTTGGACTAATTTGAAAATTCTAGACCGCTACATATTAACTAAATTTACAAAGACGTTTTTAAGCGTCTTTATTGTATTTACGTTTATTCTAGTTTTACAAGCTATTTGGTTATATATAAAGGCCCTAGCTGGTAAAGATCTAGATGCAGAAACTATTTTTCTCTTTCTGTATTACAATATACCACTTACGATTCCTTTATCATTACCCTTGAGTGTGCTGTTAGCTGCTTTACTCGTATTTGGTGAGATGGCAGAAAACTATGAATTTGCAGCCATGAAATCCAATGGTATTTCATTGCAACGTGCTATGAGGTCTCTTACTATAATTATACTTAGTATAGGTGTCACATCATTTTTCTTTGCAAATACAGTGATACCATGGGGTAATTTAAAACAAAAAAACCTCATTAATAATATTAAAAGAATGAAGCCAGCTATGGCTATCGTTGAAGGTTCTTTTGAGCAATTAGGAGACTATAATATTAAAGTGACCAAGAAATCTGGTGATAATGGTAGATTTCTAGAAGATGTGATAATACATAAAAAAACACCTAATCGTACCGGAAATTTTACGGTAATAAAAAGTAAAAAAGGTGAACTTAAAAGTAGTTTAAAAAGTGACGTAATCCAGCTGGTACTTTATGATGGTAATTATTACGAAGAAATGATTCCCAAAACTGCTGAACAACGTATAAGCCTTCCTTTTATCAAGGGTGAGTTTAAGGAATACGAATTGAATGTTGACGTTTCTGAACTTAACGAGGTAGATCTAGATACGGAAACTGTCACCGACAATCAAAAGATGCTACGAATAAACGAGTTGAAAGAACGTATAGACACTTTTGTAAACACTTTTGAGCAAAATATGAAAGTGTATCATCAAACACAACACACTAAATGGACTCCTGAAAATATAGACAATAGAGTTAAAGAAATTGATTCGATTGTTTACAAAGAAAACTTCTTTGATACGATGAGCATCTTTGATCAACGCAGGGCTATTGAAAATGCGATTAATAGATCTAAATCTGATCGATCTGCCATTCAAAGTAGGATATCCTTTGAAAAAACTGAAAATGAACGGTTGTGGAAACACGAAATAGAAATACACAAAAAATACGTACTAGGTATAGCCTGTATTATTCTTTTCTTTATTGGTGCTCCGTTAGGAGCAATAATTAGAAAAGGTGGATTAGGACTACCTCTTGTAGTTGCTGTTGTGTTTTTCCTTACCTATCACTTTATTAACATTGGTGCTGAACAGTCTGCCACACGAGGTGCTATTCCTGTATGGTTAGGTGCATGGCTGGGTACCATGATCATATTTCCTATTGGGGTTATTCTTACCTATCGAGCGACTTCAGATCAAGGTTTCTTTGATGTAGGTGGTGCTATGGATAGCCTATTTAGAATATTCAAAAAAAAGCCAAATAAGGCATAGGCATCTTGCTTATCCTTATCTTTGTTACTCCTTAAAAATTAAAGATATGATTGCTCCTGCAGAAATTAAGCTGGATCGCATTGAAGACGCAATAGAAGACATTAAAAAAGGTAAAGTAATCATTGTTGTAGACGATGAAAATCGTGAAAATGAAGGTGATTTTTTGGCTAGTGCAGCATCTGTAACACCAGAAATGATCAACTTTATGGCCACTCATGGTCGTGGTTTGATTTGTGCTCCTATTACAGACTCAAGATGTAAAGAATTAGATTTACAAGCCATGGTAACTAATAACTCCGACCCTATGGAAACTGCATTTACAGTTTCAATAGATTTAAGAGGTCATGGAGTAACAACTGGAATAAGCGCTAGTGATAGAGCCAAAACTATTCAAGCCTTAATTAATCCAGATACTAGACCTCACGATTTTAGTAAACCAGGTCACATATTTCCTTTAAGAGCAAAAGACGGTGGCGTTTTGAGAAGAACTGGTCATACTGAAGCTGCCATTGATTTTGCAAGACTAGCAGGTCATGAACCAGCAGGAGTGATTGTAGAAATCATGAATGAAGATGGAACCATGGCTAGACTTCCACAACTTTATGAAGTGGCAAAAAAGTTTGATCTAAAATTGGTTTCTATTGAGGATCTTGTTGCCTACCGCATGAAAAACGACAGCTTGATTATCAAGAAAGAAGATTTCATGCTTACCACAAGATTTGGAGAATATCGTTTAAGAGCCTATCAACAAACTACAAATGGGCAAATTCATTTGGCCTTAACATTAGGAAGTTGGGATGACGATGAAACAGTCTTAACAAGAATGAATAGTACCAAAGTTAATAACGACTTATTCTCTACCCTAACCTCTGAAGCTGACAGAAAACTAGATGCGATGTTTCATAAACTCAATGAGCGCGGTTCAGGAGCCATTGTATTTATCAATCAACAGTTTGAACCAGAAAATATGCTAGCTAGACTTGAAACGCTCAAGGAAATTCAGGAGTCTGGACAAGTAAAAGCGCCGCGTAAACAACTGGACAATCGTGACTATGGAATAGGCGCGCAAATCTTACATGATTTAAACATTAGTAAATTAGATTTAATGACCAATTCTGAGCAAAGTAAACGTATTGGAATGGTTGGTTATGGCCTAGAAGTAGTGAATACTACCGATTACTAATCAAAAGAACTACTCAGCTTTTATGCAATTCAAAAAAACAACAGAAGAGTCTTCGCTTTATCAAAATTTAGAGACGATGTCAACGGCAATTTTACTTGAAAACATCAATGCCGAAGATCACAAGGTTGCAGTAGCTGTTAAAAAAGTACTGCCAGCTGTTGAAAAACTAGTTAATCGTATTGTTGATCAAATGAATTCTGGTGGTCGTTTATTTTACATTGGGGCTGGTACAAGTGGAAGGTTAGGCATATTGGATGCCAGTGAATGTCCACCTACATTTGGTGTTTCTTATGACAAAGTTATTGGATTAATCGCAGGTGGTGATGCGGCAATTAGAAAAGCTGTTGAAAATGCAGAGGATAACGATCAACAAGCTATAAAAGACTTAAAGAAATACAATATAAATGCCCAAGATGTAGTCATAGGAATTGCTGCAAGTGGAACAACGCCCTACGTAATAGGAGGTTTACAAGCTTGTAAACAATTAGGTATACATACCGGAGCGATAACCTGCAACCTTAACAGTCCACTTGATCAAATAGCCGATGATTCCATAGTTCCTATCGTAGGACCAGAATTCGTTACAGGAAGTAGCCGTATGAAAGCTGGTACTGCTCAAAAAATGGTACTGAATATGATTAGTACCAGTGTTATGATCAAGTTAGGTCATGTAAAAGGCAATAAAATGGTAGATATGCAGCTTAGCAATGATAAATTAGTAGATCGTGGTACAAGAATGATCATGGAAAAAACAGGTCTAGGTTATGAGAAGGCTCATAACTTATTGCTAGAACATGGAAGCGTAAGAGCTGCACTGGATAATTATGGCATGTGTTAATTATGGAACAGCCATCTACAGATAAAGAAATACTAGGAAAAGGACTTAAAAGACTAGCATTAAGTGTCCTATTTATATTTGCTGGTCCTATTTTAATTTATTTAGGAGCAGGAAGTGACCATCCCATCATTTTTCTCATGCCAGGAATAGCCTTTAGTATATTGGCCATATTTTTAATTTTTAGTGGTATTATGACCGTATTAGATGCTATGTTTAAAACCAAAAAGTCAAGATGAAATTTATCTATCTACTATTAATCATTTCCATAATATCGTGCAAACAAAACAATGCTACAGATGCTACTGGTGAAACTCAAACAACATCTAAGGAGTCTATAGTACAACCTGTCGAACAAGCAACGATAACTGGTAACGTAATTAATTATGAAGGTGATAAAGGTCCTATTAATATTTTGGGATTCTATGTTCAACCAGAAAACACAGGAAGTGTGGATGACCGTGGAAAGTTCACCTTTCAATTACCACCTAGTTTTAATAAAATTTCCTCAAATAAATTTGAAGAATACAACAAAAGCGACTCTGCCGAATATGAATTAGAGCTTTCTAACGCTGCAGAATTATTTCTTCCTCATGATAGCTTAAAAACTCAAGGTTTAGATTCACAAATAAGCCTTGCCGGTAAATTCTATACTTTTGAAGTGGCGCAAGATGATGTTGATGATCAAGTTCTAATTGCTCCTGCAAGCAGCGCTGCCTTCATTAAAAATGAGATTCAAGCAATACCTCAAACCCAAACAGGATGGCTTTCATATTATATTTACACTAATAATCCCGTTTTAATTAAAGGTGAGTACCAACAAGACAATCTAGTTGAAGATTATTCGACTATTATTTTTACAACTAATTATAAGTACGACATCAACCTACTTAAAGGTTGGAATTTAATTACTTATAGCGTACAAGAGGTTGTTAAAGTAGACAATACCGCAAGGCCTAGTCTCGTTACCTATACATCAACTTCAGTAAACAATTCTCCTGTTGACTGGATTCAAATAAAATAAATAAAGATTGAAATATCTCATTGTCTTTTTATGTTTCGCTTTCGCGAAAGCGCTCACAGCACAAGAACAGCCAGTAGATTCCCTTATCCGGGTAACTGCAGGATATCAAACTATCGATGAAGCAGTCCTACCCGATGCAGTTATCTATTCTAAGGATAATGCTCGTAGGGTTGTAGTGAATCATCGAGGTATTGAAATGACTTGCGATAGAGCTGTTTTATATCAAAAAGACAACTTTTTACGCGCAGTAGGAAACGTTATCATGAAACAAGGTGATAGTATCACAATGACATGTAATTATGCCGAATATAATGGTAATACCCAATTAGCATTCGCGAGTGAAAAGGTAAATATGATTACACCCGATACTCGTTTAACTACCGACACTCTATTTTTCAATCGTATAAAACAGCAAGCTTATTATAGGTCTGGTGGTACCGTTAGAGATAGTGCTAGCACATTAACAAGCCGAGTAGGAAGATTTTACATACAAGAGCAGAAGTACCGATTTATAGACGATGTTGTAGTAACTAATCCTGAATATACCATAAACTCGAATCATCTAGATTTTTACGAAGAAAATGGACATGCCTTTATGTATGGACCTAGTACCATAACAGGTAAGACCAGTAAGGTATATTGTGAACGAGGTTTCTATGATACTCGAGGTGATACAGGTTATTTTGTAAAAAACTCACGAATAGACTACAACACGAGAACTATTACAGGCGATAGTCTTTATTTCAGTAGGCCCAGAAATTTTGCAAGCGCAACTAACAATATAGTTGTGACCGATACGATCAATAATAGTATCATCAAAGGACATTACGCCGAAGTTTACAGAGATAAGGATTCTGTTATGATAACTAAACGTCCACTAGCTATTACGATAGAACAGCAAGATAGCGTTTACATGACTGCAAACCTACTAATTGTTACAGGTCCCAAAGACAATAGATTTGTAAGAGGTTATAACGATGTAAGACTTTTTAAAACAGACTTAAGCGGTAAATGTGACTCTATAACCACAAGACAAAGCACTGGATTAACCAAAATGATTAGGAAACCAATACTGTGGAGTGGTAAAAGTCAAATGACGGGTGATTCGATTTTCTTACAAAGTAATGTCAAAACCGAAAAGTTAGATAGTTTAAGAGTTTTCTATAACGCGTTTATCATTGATCAAGACTCCAGTGGTGGCTTTAACCAAATTAAAGGAAAGGAATTGACTGGCTTTTTCAAGAACAATGAATTAGATAAAGTTTTTCTCAATAAAAATGTAGAAAACCTCATTTATAGCCGTAACGACAAACAGGAATTAATAGGAATTAATAAAGGTACAAGTGGAACCATGGAAATAGAGTTTGAAGACAAGGCTATATCCATCATTTCTCCTGCTGATAATTCTGAAGACATACTTTATCCACCAAAAGAATTACCAGAGAATGCTAGAACTCTGCGAGGATTTAACTGGAGAGGTGATGAACGATTAATTACAAAAACTGATTTATTCAAAGGCAAAAAATCACCTGTACTCACAAAAATTAAAGGAATTCCTTTACCTGAACTGGATGAAGGTTTTTTTGATGAAGAGGATGGAAAACTTAATGAGAATTCGGTCTTGCAAAATGGCGAACTAGAAAATCGTATAGAAAATCAGTCCAAAGAATTACAGCAACCATCAGGTGAAGAAAATAATGGGAATTAAATCAGATTTCTTTAAATATCAAGCACAAACCACTCCATTTGCTCCAGGATTAGAAATAAGCCATGCAAATGGGAACTATTTCTTTGATACTCATGGCAATAAATATTTAGATATGGTCGCTGGTGTAAGTGCTTTACCGTTAGGACATTCACATCCTGCTGTTGTAAAAGCTATCAAGGATCAACTAGATAAGTATATGCATGTTATGGTATATGGAGAATATGCCATGTCACCTGCTACCCTATTATGTAAAAAAATTGCATCCTTACTGCCCAGTCCATTAGACACTACTTATCTGGTAAATAGCGGAACAGAGGCTACAGAAGCTTCCATAAAATTAGCTAGAAGAGTTACCGGTCGATCACAAATTATTGCTATGAAAAATGCGTATCATGGTAATACAACCGGTTCTCTGGCATTAATGGATTATGAAGAGCGTAAAGCACCTTTCAGACCACTATTACCAGACGTTCACCACATTACCTTTAATTGTGTTCAAGAGTTAAGATTAATTACTAAAAATACAGCTGCGGTAATTATTGAAACTATTCAAGGTGGTGCTGGTTTTAAAGTGCCTTCTAGTCACTGGTTGCAAGAACTTCGAATGCGATGCAATCAAACAGGGACATTATTAATCGTTGACGAAATTCAACCAGGGATTTGGCGCACAGGAAGTTTCTGCTATTTCCAACAACATGATATCATACCAGATATGGTTATCACTGGAAAAGGTCTAGCAGGTGGACTACCGATAGGAGCTCTCACTGCCAGACAGTCACACATGACACAGTTTAAAGAGTTTCCTATGCTGGGTCACATAACTACCTTTGGTGGAAATCCCGTTATAGCCGCTGCTGCCCTGGCAACCTTGCAAGCTATTGAGGACGAAGGGTATCCAGAACGAGTTAAGGAAATAGAATTACGCTTTCGCGAAAGCTTACAACACAATATCATAAAGGAAATACGCGGAAAAGGTGCTATGATTGCCGCTATTTTACCTGACGATCAATATGCGGCACGAATTGTGGATAGATGTAGAGAGAAAGGTGTCATCTTTTTCCTATTGTTGTTTGAAAAAAGAGCAATACGTGTAAGTCCACCTTATACAGTTACTGATCAAGAAATTGATCATGCCTGTGCGGTTTTAAAAGAAACTATTGATGAATTTTATAGCAGCTAAATAAGCCTGTTTATAATTTGTTGACAACACTTTGAAGCACAACCGCTGACTAACCAATAATATTTACAACTTTAAGTACGCGAATTTTTAAAATTCTGCCTATGCATTTTGAGTATAATAATGAACACGAGCACAGCATTGAGAAATTTGAACTTATGCTACGCAGTAATGAAGTAGGATTTTTCGATAGTGACGAATTTGAGCAAATCATAGAACACTATCTTAATGTAGGGCAAATGGTTACAGCTCGTAAGGCCATTAGTCTAGCATTATCACAACACCCTAGTTCAGTTACTATACGTTTGTTCAAGGCAGAAATGCTCATTTTTGATAATCATTTTAAAGAGGCTCATGCGCTTTTAGATGAGCTATATGAAATGGAGCCCAATAATGCCGAACTTTTTATTCAAAAGGCAAATATTTATTCAAAGACTGAGAATCACGACAAGGCAATAAAATTATTAAATGAAGCTTTGGACCTTACCGAGGATCAAGCTGATGTGTATAATTTGATAGGCATGGAATTTCTATTTATGGAGGATTATTCTAATGCTAAGGTGAACTTTATGAAGTGTATAGAGCTAGACGATCAAGACTATGCTGCGTTATACAACATCATTTACTGTTTTGATTTTTTAAAAGAAAATCAGCTGGCGATAGACTATTTAAACAAGTATTTGGACTCCAATCCTTATAGTGAGGTAGCTTGGCATCAAGTAGGAAAGCAATATTTTGACCTTAAAGAGTATGAGAAGTCACTTTCTGCATTTGATTTTGCTATAATATCTGATGATACCTTTGTCGGTGCTTATTTAGAAAAAGGTAAAGTCCTTGAAAAACTCGGGCGATACAACGAAGCCATTTTTAATTATGAGCTTACCCTAGGGTTAGACGATCCAACTTCTTTTGCCTACCTGAGATTAGGAAAGTGTCATCTTAAATTAGGGAATGAAGAAGAGGCGATTAAATATTTAAAACGTACCGTAAAAGAAGATCCACTCTTAGACAAAGGTTGGATAGCCATTGTGGATTTTTATACAGAGAGATTAAATTATCAACGAGCGCTCAGCTATTTAGACAAAGCAATAGAAATAGATGGTGATAACGCTTTATACTGGATTCGATTTGCAGTGTTAAATAACAAACTCAATTTTTTTGAAGAGGCTGAATACGGTTATAGAAAAGCTATCGAATTAGGAAATTATGAATTTGACACATGGATAGAGCGTGCAGATATTCTAATTCAACTTGGAGAATGGCGAGCTGCCATTATTACCTTGGAACATGGTCTGGAGTTTTATCCTAATAATCCAGACTTAGAATGTAGATTGAGCGGAGTTTACTATCTCACCGGGAAACCTTTCAAGGGAAAGTATTATTTGCAAAATTGTTTAAAGTCTGAACCTGAACAAATCATTGCTTTTGAATTACTTTTCCCCAAGGTGTATAAGTCCGATGAAATACAACAGTTAATAACAGGATTATAATTATATGTTCTTTTTTTCAAAAAAGCATTTCCTTGTTGATTTGATTGACGGATTAACCGACATTCACAATCATATTTTACCCAATATTGATGATGGCTCTAAGGATTTAGACATGACATTAAAAATGGTAGAAGGAATGAAGTCGTGTGGATTTAAACACGCTATAGCTACTCCACACACTATGGAGGATTACTACGGCAATGATGATTTAAAAATTACCAACCATTTTCTTACTATCAAACAAGAATTAGAAGGTACACACGCTCGTGACTTTATTGTTCATGCCGCATCTGAATATATGATGGATAGTAGTTTTGAATCCCTTCTCGATCAAGATAAATATTTATGTATCAAAAATAATTATATCCTAACCGAGTTAAGTTACTTTCAACCACCACAAAATTTAAACGATCTTGTATTTAAAATGTGTTCTATGGACTTAATTCCGATACTCGCTCATCCAGAACGTTATCGGTATTTTGGAAGTTCAAAAATGGAGAGTTTGATAGAAAGAGGTTTTGAGTTACAACTTAATTTATTATCGTTAAGTGATCATTATGGTAAGGATGCTTTCGCGAAAGCGGAAAAATACTTACTTCAAGGATACTACAGCTACATAGGAACCGATGCTCACAAGCCAGAACATTTGGAAAAATTGAAAAACATTCAAATTAAGAGCAAGTGGGTACCTGCAACAAAAAAGCTGATGGAGAACCATCAGCTTAGTTTTAATTCCTAGTAAAATGGTTTGGTCTATTATCTTTTAAACTTCTCCTTCAAAGAGGTCCAAAAACTTTGTTTTTCTGCTCCGTAAGAGTAACCATACTTATTACCATAACCAAAGTTGGCCATCTTAACATCGTTAATCACTAATGCAGCATTCTTAATCTTCTCAGATTTCAGAGTATCTGAAATATACTCTAATAATGAAAACTCTGTATAATCGGCACGAGTTACATAAACGGTAACATCTGCGTATTTGTTAATCAACAAGGTGTCGGTTACTAAAATAGTTGGTGCCGAATCGATGATGATCAAATCATAATCAAGTTCAGCTTCATTAAATAAGTCTTGCGTTCTTTTTTGCATCCAAAGTTCCGCTGGATTCGGCGGTATAGCTCCAGACAGTACTATATCTAGATTTGAATTATCCGGATCGGTAATAACAAGATCTTTGATTTTGATTGAATCATTAGTCAGAAATTCTGTTACTCCACGCTTGCGTTTAAATTGTTTGTTGTAAAACCTGTGTAATTGTGGATTTCTAATATCACCTCCTATTAATAATACTTTTTTTCCTGAATAAGCATTAGTAAGTGCTAAGTTAAAGGCTACAAAAGTTTTCCCTTCTCCTTTTACCGTTGATGTGACTAGAACCTTT
Source organism: Nonlabens sp. SY33080 (assembly GCF_011784885.1). Classification (NCBI taxonomy): domain Bacteria; kingdom Pseudomonadati; phylum Bacteroidota; class Flavobacteriia; order Flavobacteriales; family Flavobacteriaceae; genus Nonlabens; species Nonlabens sp. SY33080. The sequence goes on along the minus strand of NZ_CP050461.1, from coordinate 462,512 downwards.
TGAGCACGTTGCTCTTCAGGTAAAGCATTTAGCTTATAAGCTAAATTCGTCCTAAGAATTCGGAATGCCTCAGCAAGTACGGATCTATCGTTCGTCTGTATACGATCCTTATCATCTTTAGCAAGTTTTGGGATTTCACCTAATATTGCTGTCTCTGGTAATGATCTTTCAAGATCTTTACGGCTTTCAATTTTATTTTTAAAAAGAGTATTAAGATATACTATAGTAACCGGGATTAGAAATCCAATAACTAACGCCACCAAATAAATTATTTTTGGTTTTGGTGAAACAGGATCTACTTTGGCCCACGCTCTATCCACTATTTTAGCTTTAGGAGTAGCCGAAGCCACAGAAATAGCTGTGGTTTCCCTTCTTTCCTTTAGTAACAAATAGATTGCTTCTATCACCATACGATTACGTTCAATACTTCTACTGTATCGTGCATTGTCTGGAACAGTGGCAATTTGTCCAGCTACCTTAGTCTTTTGCGATTTTAAGTTATTGGACTTAATCTCTAAGTTCTTAATATAAGATTCTATTGAACTTTCAATGGAGCTTTTTACCGCATCAATCTGACTTGCCAAATTAATCACTACCGGATTTTCTTTGGTAGCTGATTCTAAACGTTTATTATATTCTAATACCAAAGTATTGTATTTTTCTGATAAATCAGCTATGGTGAAATTTTCCAATCCAATCCCAGTTGGTAGGGTAGTATTGGTATCAGTTCTCATATACCTTTTCACAGATTTTGCCATTTCAATTTGAGACTGAACTGCAGTTATCTGTGCCTGTAATTCAGTAGATTGTTGCAAGTCAAGCCCTGCCTCAACAGTTAAATCTGTTATTCCACGTGAAGACTTAAAAGATTGCTGTGTGGTTTCAACACTATCCAAATCTCTTTGAACTTCTCTTAAACGTTCATCTATAAATTCTATAGTGTTTAAGGCTACAATATTTTTATCCTGAATCGCATCATTATTATAAATGCTTATTAGAGTATTGAGAAAATCAACTGCTTTAGTTTTATTAGCGTTTGTAAAAGTAAGTTTCAAAGCACTACTTCGTTTATCTATTTTTTCAAGTTTTAATTTTGACTGATAAGATAAAATAGTTCTCTTGATTGGAGATAACTTAAATTGAAACTCTAAATTATCTACATTTACATTATCACTTTTATTATGATGAGATTTAGAAATATTTGGTAATAACAATATTTCTATATCTTCAGCTATAGATAGTGGAGATCCAAATTTAATATTTTGCCAAGGATCTTTCTCCGATAATCTAAAATTTATGTTCTCATCATTAGAGTCCTTTAAAAAAATCTTTATTGGTTTTTCAATTTTATAATGTAAACTATCCGTTAGAGGTTTTATTATAATTGGAGATTCTTTGTATACATACGAATCTTTTATGTTGCCTAGGACTTGATAAGTAGTGGCAAGATCTAATTTATTAATAACATCTTCTATCAATCTTTTAGATTTCAAAATTTCCATTTCATTTTCTAAAGAATTGTAAGAAGCTCCAAAAGCATCAATATCTCCTAAAGCCAATTGTTCGGATATTCCACCTCCCATTTGAGTATCTTTTATAATTACAGAAGCATCAGCAGAATATTCGTTTACGGTATATCGTAAATAAATAAATGCAACTACCACACAGAATATTATAGAAAGAAGTATAAATGGACTGGCTTTTAGATAAGGTTTTAATTGATCAGCCAGGTTTATATTTTTTTGACTGGTGTTATGATTTGACTCCATCTTGATTTTTAATTATTGCGTGTAATTAAAATAATTACTGATAATACTAAACTCGCTATACTCACGAAGACACCCGCATATCGAGTATAACCACCTGAACTAGCTTTAGCACCGTTTGGTTGTACAATAACCGTATCATTTTGTTCTAAATAGTAAGCTTCGCTATTTATAAAGGCCGAACTAGTTAAATCAACTTTCAAGGTTTCCTGATTTCCTTCGTTGTCACGAATAATCAAAATTTCATCTCTTTTACCATCGATAGTTAAATCACCAGCATATCCCAGCGCTTGTATAAGCGAAATTCGATTATCCTTAAAATCATAAGTCCCTGGACGATTTACTTCTCCTACTACAGTAAACTTAAAATTCAGTAACCTCACTTCGACATCAGGTTGTTTAAGGTATTTGGAGAGCTTGGAGGTTAATAATTCCGAGACTTCCATTAAGGTTTTACCTTTAACCAAGATTTCCCCTAACTCTGGAAATGTGATTGTTCCATCAGGTTTTACTAAATAACCGTCTAGCATTTGTTGACTGACAATTTGGGTCGTATTTTGATTTATCGCAGGAACAAACTTATTATACTGTTGAGCCGTGGTCATATCATCTGTCGTCACAGTAATACGTAGTAAATCGTCGGGTTTAATCGTTACCTCATAATTGCTATTTTCGACAGGAAGATTTTCGTTAATATCCTGAACATATACAATCTGCTTTCTTGTCGTGCACGAAAAAGAAAGAGCTGAAAGGACAAGTAATAGTATTAAGCTTTTAAGCTTAGCAATTTTCATGTAATTTAATTTTTGTCTAAGGCCTCAAAGATACTGTTATTGCTCTTGAATTCAGGTACAATTTCCTTCAATTTGGAAACAATACTTTCATCATTGCAACCTAAAGTAAGCTTTTTTAAGTCCTTGATATTATTCTGTATGTCGGTATATGGGTATGAGTCCACCGTTGCTACCATGATTTTTTCATGGTGAGTAGGTAAAGTAGTCGATTCATCAGTTAACAATTCTTCGTAGAGTTTTTCACCAGGTCTTAAACCTATTACTTTTATTTCTATATCAACATTCGGTTCAAACCCAGAAAGCCTTATCATACGCTCTGCCAGACTCATAATTTTCACTGGTTTACCCATATCAAACACAAAAATCTCACCTCCTTTACCCATAGTCCCGGCTTGGAGTACCAATTGACAGGCTTCTGGTATAGTCATAAAGAAACGTATAATATCTTTATGAGTAACTGTTACAGGTCCACCTTCTTCAATTTGCTTTTTAAAGAAAGGTATCACCGATCCATTAGAACCAAGTACATTACCGAATCTGGTAGTTATAAAAGTAGTTTTATGATTTTCTTTTTGTAGAGACTGTACGTACATTTCGGCACAACGTTTGCTCGCACCCATCACATTAGTTGGATTAACAGCCTTATCAGTACTTACCATCACAAATTTAGACACTTCATACTTAACTGCTAAATTTGCAAGATGTGTAGTTCCCAAAACGTTTACATTGATAGCTTCCTTAGGATTGTGTTCAATTAATGGAACATGTTTGTAAGCAGCCGCGTGAAAAACAACTGAAATATCATTTTTCTGAAAAATAGACTCTAATCGATGATGCTCTCTAACATCGGCCAAAAGAAAATCGTATTCCTGCTCAGGAAATGCTTTTTTCACCTCTATTTCAACATGATATAGTGGTGACTCAGCCTGATCTAACACCAAAATTTTCTTGGGCTTGTAATTTGAAATTTGTCTGACAATCTCACTTCCAATAGATCCTGCTCCACCAGTAACGAGAATTGTTTTACCTCTTAAATATTCATTAATTTTATCGTCTGATAATCTTATCGGATTACGCTCTAGAAGATCTTCAATTTGTATTTTCTTAATACTTTCATTCACATTAGAGGATCCGTCTAGCTCATCAATTTTAGGAGCATTGAACACTTTAAGTCCTTTGGCTAGTAGATTATCGACAATTTTGTTCTTTTCTTTGCGAGAAATCGTATTATCAGCTATAATAACTCCGCCGATTTTCAAGGGAGCGATATTCTCATATAATTCATCATCGTTTTTAAAAACACTCTTACCTTGAATCTTAATTCGCCCCATCCTTTTAGAGGAGCTTATGAATCCTTTTAAGTTGTACTTTGCATTATCCGATATGGAAATTGCCTCAGCCAAAGCAATTGAATTATCATTTACGCCCCAAATTAGGACATTAATGGACTCCGTATTGATAGTAGAAAAGAGCTTATAGAAACCTTTTACGGTAAATCGAAAAGCAAATAATAAGGTAAAAGTCACCATAAGATCTACCAGTAAAAAAGGAACTAAATAAATCTTTGAATGAAAAGTGAAGTAATACAGATAATTAATTATTAAAAGTAAAAGAATGCTCGAACTACAAGCCACCGCTACTTTAAATAAATCTACAAACGTACTGTGACGAATTAAACCAGAATAGGTACTGAAAATAAAAAAGAACATCAAATAACTTAAACCAATAGTTAAGCCTTGTTGCTCTAGAGTAAGTACATGATAAAAATTAGGAGTGATGCGGTTTATAATGGCAAAACTCAATAAAAAGGAGATAAGAACTATGGTGAGATCTATGGTAAGGATCACCCATCTAGGTAGGTAATTCAAATTTTTAAAACTCAAAGAGCTTTTCTCACCCCACAAAACATTGGCTGATCGTTTTTTAAAGTAATTCCACTTCATGCCGCAAAAATAAAGAAAAAGGTAATCCGTACGGATTACCTTTCCTAATTATTCTTAAATTTTGTAAGATTACTCAACCACAATTTTTTGAGTTGCTAGGGAACCATTGGATTCCAATTGCACGAGATAAACACCCGACTTCAAATTCGTAATTAACAATCCATCATTCATAATCTCGCTACCTTTTTGGATATTAGCAGTTAAAACTCTTCCTCTTAGATCGGTTACACTCCAGGAGTATGATGATGATGGATTTAAACCATTCATTTTTAATACATCACCGTTACTAATAGGATTTGGATACATGGTTACTGCTTTCGCGAAATCGATATCACCTTGTCCTAATGTCACAGTAGTGAACTTGATGGTAAACCTGTTTGTGAAACTAGAGGTAGTAGCAGGATCTTGACTAAACACATACGTATTATCTGAAGCAGTTAATACCTTTTCAGTATTAGTATAAGCATCTTCTAAAACTACTTGTAGATTAGTACCTGTAAGCTGTAGGTCAAGTGAGAGCTCATATTGAGCATTTATTAATCCAGATAAATTCAACGGAATTTCCATCCCATCAAATGGTAAACCATAGGAGTTTATCGAGTAATTTTCATTATTATCTTCAATCCAAATGCTTTCATTAAGATTCATGAACTTGGTCATAGTAGAAGAAGTAGGATTAGAAAATTTAGCAATAGTCCCATCTACGGCGGCGATAGTTGCTCCGTTAGTTATTGGACTCAAATTAACTCTAAAGTAGTCCATACTACTAGATCTATAAACAGCATTAGTTTGGTTACTAGCAATCTTGTGAGACTCTTTAAATGTTATTTGTGGATCAAAAGGAGTTGTACTATCATCACTTACCTCAACAAATACTGCCTGAGTAGGCTGTAAATTTTCATCAACTTGTGAACCTGCTACCGTATTTATTCCCAAACCAAAGTCATAGGATACGTAAGCACCATTAGTTTGAACAGTTGGATCCCAAGCGTAGTAATTAGCTGCATTAATATCAGTTGTTCCACCATCTTGTAAAACCAAATTGAAATCAACCTGTGAAGGATATGGATTTCCTACAAATAAGAACTCTCCGTTAGATAAGGTATTTGAAAAAGATTTTACCACATCTCCTGTTTGTAAACTTCCTTTGGTTATTAATTTAGTGTCCGTTGCGGTTTGAGTGGCCGATGTTAAATCTACAGACCTGTCACCACGAATAAATAATCTTAAAGGGTCACCGGCATTTAAATTTAAATTATTTGTAGCTGCTTCTGCATTCCATGTTTGGGACGGCAAGTTGTCAAAGTTAAAAATCGATGGATTGTTTGTTGGCGACTGATCAAAACCGTTGGAAACCATTCCACCTGTAATTTGTGTTCCTACATTATCCTGATAACCAGCATCTCCTGGATTAAGACCCGATTGTTGCCATTGATCAAAAACCGAAGATGTCATGTTTACTGGTGAAGAAACGAATCTAAATACACGTCTAGCTGGAAAAAATTGCTCCACTATTAAATCACCGTTCAATGAACCATTTGTTACCTCTGCAACATAAGCGCTTGCTCCGTCTGAGCTGGATAAACTTAAGTTATCATTGGTCGATACCACACCATCTACTAGATTAACAAATTCCTTTACGCTACTGCTTGAACTAACAATTACATCTCCCAATACAGTTAAAGAATTAACGTCTCCAAAAAGCCTTGGACTTTCTGATGTTGGGTTGACTACAAGTTGTATATTATCAATAGCTAATTCATCGGAACTACCACTACCACTATCATTTGATTCCCAAGCAATAAGATAGGTTTCACCATCTAAAATAGAAAGACCTGTGATATCGGCTGTTACAAAGTTACGTTCCCACTCTTCTACGGCATCTTGTCCAATTCCCGTTTCTATAAAAGAATCAGTAACTGAAGTAAGATTCGTTTTTGATGGACCGTGAGCAAGTATCAGGCTGTTTGTTCTATTTTCATTATTTAAGAAATATGCATCATAAGCAACAGAAATATTAGTTATGGTTTCGCCTGTATCGTTTCTAAATTTAAAATAGACCGTACCTGGAGTAAAATCTGAACCTGTAGGCTGAATTCCAAGTGCTGTATTTCCTCCTCCTAGATCAAAGGCATACAAACCACCACCACTCACGCCACCTGTAGTTTGACCTCTGGCATAATCACCTGAAGTGTAGTCAGCATCAAAATCTGTATCTCCTTCACTAAATCCGTCAAAGGAGAAAGTATTTGAATCCAATTGACCTGCTGATGGAAGTTGAGCTAAACCGGATCCATCAAAACTACCGTTATTAACATTTGCCACGGTGTTACCAAAATCAATGGTATATCTAACATCTGTATTTGGAACGCCAAAACCTTGAGGTTCTGGATCAAAGACTTGATAAGAAGCTTCGATAGTAGTAGTAATCTCTGGACTAGCATTGTCGTCAGTAGCTACGATTTCAAAAAAAACTTCAGTACCATTAGCTTGAGCTGGAATATCAGCAGTATAAGTATCACCTGACAACACAGTCATGGCGATGGAGTTCCCTAAGCTTCCACTCGAAGTACCCCAATTTAATACAACGCTATCTATTCCATCGTCATCAGTAACATCAGCACTAATGGTAACATTATCACTTGATGTTGGCGTGTTTGGAGAAACGGATACATTAGCTATACCAGGAGCTGGGTTACCTCCGACTGGAGTACCTCTTACAATTATATTATCAACTCCAAATGCCTCGTAATTATTACCTGAATCACATATTATTCTAACATTTAAAATACTTCCCGTCGATCCCAAGGTAGCTTTAACTGTCTGTAGGTTAAAAGTTAAAACCAATCCAGTAGCCGAATCAGTTGTCCCTACACCATTATTAACTTGTAGAACCAGAGGATCGTTTGAACCATTTGAATGACTAAATTCAAGTAAAGGTTGCCACGGACCTCCATCAAAATTATATTCCATAAAAAGCCCATCAACATCGTCCCAGTCATTAGGAACTGCACCAAAATCAGCTAAGATCTCAACATCTGTCGCATTTGAAACTGAAATGGGATCTAGTAACAAAATTCCTGGATTTCCTGAATTAATTACATTGGGAGCACTTCCAACAAAAAGTGAGCTGTTGGTAACGTTCGTATATAACTGTGAACCACTCTCATATATTGATGTATTAGTAGCTACGGCATTGCTAAAATACTGATCACCAGGATCAGCATCTGGCGTTTGATTTGGTGTATTGGTATATCCTGTTTGAGAAACTTCAAAATCTTGAGTGTAGAAGACCGTTTGAGAGTTAGAATACAAACTAGTAAATAACACAACTAATAGTAAAATTCTTTTCATAAGTTGATTAATAGTTAATTAGATCTCAAAAATAGTCTGTTTTTAACTCTTTTTTAAGCTCTGAATATTAAGGTTATATTAAATAAAATGGCTTGGGTTGTTAATAGAAAAAACCGATCAGTTTGTCGGATAATTCGGATAAATTATAAAGAATAAACAACCACTTATCGAATAAGTTTTGAAATCACAAAACGGGACTTCGTATTAGTTACCTGCTTTGATTCCTTAAGTAAAAATTATAAACTATTAGTTTTAAATGAGATAACAATTGTATTAACTAACCAATATATAAATCTGCTTAGAATCAATTTAAAAAAATCAGATTTAGAATAATGTAATAGAATCATCTAGTATTCGAAACATTAAAAATCACTATCCTTTATTAAAATGAAATCACTATCACTATGTATACTGACTTTTTGGATGGTTTGAAACCAATAAAAACAAGACACTACGAAATATTGTAGTATAAGAATTTTTATTTGCAGTAATGAATTTTGTTACTTAAAAACCTTATGAACTACTTCCTCTATTCGACTTCTATCTGAATCGGTTAAGTTAGATCCTGAAGGTAAACACAATCCATTTTCAAATAGCCTTTCACAAACTCCAATTCCATAAAATGGGTATTCCTGATACAAAGGTTGCAGGTGCATAGGTTTCCATAAAGGTCGAGATTCTATATTCTCTACCTCAAACGCAAGTCGTAAATCCTCTCTTGTAATACCACCTGATTTTTTAGGATCAATTAAAATAGCACTTAACCAATGATTACTATAAAAATCAGAATTGGGTTCACTTAAAAGTGTAACCCCAGGTATTTGATTAAATAATTTGCTATAGAATTGATGCATATCCCTACGCAGGGAAATATGCTTGTCCAAAACCTGCATTTGACCACGCCCTATTCCTGCACTTATATTACTCATTCGATAATTATATCCTACTTCACTATGTTGATAATGCGGTGCATTGTCTCTAGCTTGCGTGGCTAGAAAAACTGTTTTTTCCTTTCTTTCTTTAGAAGGTACTACCATCGCACCACCACCACTAGTAGTAATGATTTTGTTCCCATTGAAACTCAAAATCCCATAGTCTCCAAAAGTTCCGCACTTTCTACCCTTATAGGTGCTTCCTAGAGCCTCGGCACTATCCTCAATGACTGTAAGCTGTTTCGCTTTCGCGAAAGCGTGAATCTCATCTATTTTATATGGCATTCCATACAAGTGAACAGAAAGCAAGGCTTTAGGCGTTTTTCCCTTTTTAACCCGATCCTCGTAAGCCTGCTTTAAGGATTCAGGACAAATGTTCCATGTCTCTGGTTCGCTATCCACCATAACAGGTATAGCTCCTAAATACAATATAGGGTTTGTGGTACCACAAAAAGTAAAACTTTGGCAAAGCACCTCGTCTCCTGGTCCTACGCCAGCCTGAATCAAGGCTAAATGTATGGCCGCAGTACCACTACTTAAGGCTGCAACGTGAACATTTTCTCCTTGGTAATTTTTCAAATCTTCTTCAAATCCATTAACATTAGGACCCAATGGTGCTACCCAGTTTGTATCAAAAGCTTCTTTTACAAAGTCTCGTTCAGTTCCTCCCATGTGTGGAGAAGACAACCAAATTTTATCCTGTGACATAGAAATTTATTTGTGGCAAAGATAGCCTAGTTAAAAAGAGATTTTATAGTTAGGATTATGATTTTTAAATCATATAAAAACGAGCGTTTGTCCAAATATTCTAAATTCATTCTTACCTTATCTGGAAATATGACAATATCGTTATATTCGAGCGGATTTACTTGTTGAGAAAGTAATAGCTCTTCATTTCTATATTTTATAGCGGCAAGGCTGGTTAATCCAGGTTTCAAAAGTAACACTTTGCGCTGCTCTCCTTTAAGATTATCGTAGTAGCCAGGGATATCTGGCCTAGGACCCACAAAACTCATTTCACCCTTGAGGATGTTCCATAATTGAGGTAGTTCATCAATTTTATACTTTCTTAACCACTTTCCGATTCGGGTTACTTTTCCATTCTGCATGGTTTTTAACTTGTAAATTAGAAAAGGTTCACCGTGTTTACCAATTCGATACTGAGTAAAAATCAAACTTGATGAAAATATAACTACAAAAAGTAGCGGTGGTAATAAAAGTTGTAATAACAAAAACGATAGTACAACGTCAAAACTACGCTTCATTATGAAATTTAATTGGCTTTGCAGGAATTCCAACTGCAGTACAGTTACTTGGAAGGGATTTGGCTACTACTGCACCTGCTCCTACAATAGTATTTTCACCTATTTCCAGTAAGTTAATAATCTTTGCGCCAGTTCCAACATATACCTTTTTATTGATTACCACTTCACCCGAAATATTAACGGATGGCATGAACGAAGAAAAGCTCTCGATAATAGTATCATGTCCTACTGTGCAAGATAAATTAAGTGTTATAAAATCTTTTAATTTGATATTACATGTAATTATAACACCTGCACATATAATGTTACCTATTCCCAAGGTTATATCATCATTTCCAATAATAGCGTTTGGATCTACTATATTCGGGAAATTTAATGTGTCATTAACTAATAGTCTTGATATAATTTTTTCTTTAACGGTAGGATCACCAATACCTAGCGCGACATCAATATTATTAGTATTATTAATTAACGAATTGAGATCACCTAAATATGGTATCCCATTAATATTTTCGTTTAAAGTTTGATTGTCATCATAAAACCCTAATAACCTGTAGGTTGGTTTTATAAGATTGATTCGATCAATGATAGATTTAACTTCTCTTCCAAAACCTCCAGCACCAATAATTACTATATCCTTCATATTAATTTCCTTTAAATTTTGTAGTCGTCGCCTCTCCTTTGGCAGAGATGCCTTCAGATTTAAATACCTTCCGTATGGTTAAAAACAATATTTTTAAATCTAGCCAAAATGACTGATTATCTACGTACCACACGTCTAATTCTAATTTCTCCTTCCAGCTAATGGCATTTCGTCCATTTACTTGTGCCCAACCTGTAATTCCAGGTTTTACTTCATGCCTACGCGACTGCTCTGCAGAATAAAGGGATAAGTATTCTGGTAACAAAGGTCTAGGACCTACAATGCTCATATCTCCTTTAATTACGTTCAACATCTGTGGTAATTCATCTAAAGAAGTTTTTCTTACAATTTTACCTACTGTAGTTAATCTAACATCGTCTGGATAAAGCTCACCATTCTCGTCTTTTTTATCGTTCATTGTTTTGAACTTGACGATATAGAATATTTTACCGTTTTTCCCTGGTCGCTTTTGTAAAAAGATTGGTTTACCAAAATTGATAGTTAACAGAATGAATATTAATATCATGATTGGACTAAAAACAATCAGAATAACGAGAGAAAATAAAAAATCTAAAACTCTTTTCATTTAATAATCAGTTAAAACAAACCGTATCATATATTCTTTTAGTATTCTCGACCATTTTGGAACTATTAAGGGTTTTAAGAACATGTTTAAATCCATTTTTAACAAATCGTTCTTTAACATCCGGATTCTTTAAAAGGTACGTTAAATTATCATTGATACCCTTGATATCATCATAGTCAGACGTCAAACCAGTAAATCCATGTATAATTAACTCTGGCAATCCTCCTGAGTTGGAGCTTACAGTTGGAATTTCACCAATAAGACTTTCAAAGACTCCGCCAAGATTTTCCATTTTTGATAAATAAATAAAAATATCAAATTTGCCAATTACCCTAAAAACATTTTTATAACCACCGGTAAAAAATATTTTACCTGGACACATTGTGTCAGCCATTTTTTTCAACTTGAGTAAATAATGACTATCATTAACAAAGCTCTCTCCAGCTATTACTAAAACGATATCATCTCTAGTTTTACTCAAAATTGAAAAGCCTTTTATAAGTTGTTCATGAGCTTTGATTCCATTTTTTTGATAAAATTTAGGAGGGTATATATAAGATGCTGTACCTAAAACAATTGTGTTTGAAGGTAAATTAAGGTCTTTATGATAATTGATAGGTTCAGTTTTATCCTTTAAAGCTAAAATTTTATCTATATTAATATAAGCATAATTGAGAAATATCTTTTTTTCATCAACCCCAGATTTTAAGTATTGTTTTTTAATAAATTTTGATGTTGCTATCCAAAAATCTTGTTTATTGGCAGAATATATATCAAAAAATTTAAAAAGTTTATTATCTAAATGAGCAGGGCCAACAACTTGAAAAACTCTCGGTATTTGAAAATCTCGCAAAAATATCCTTGCGTACAATGTCGTTTGAGTAAACCAACTATGAATTAAATCTGGTTCTATCAATCTAATGAATTTCCTTAGCTTAAATCCATTATTCAAAATTCTAGCATTTAGAGAATACTCTAATTCAAAAACTTGATCGCATATTTCCAGATATTCATTAAAGTGCTTTCCCCCTTTAGGTAAAGCTACTACTATTTTGATATTCGGATAAATTCTTTTTTGCTCCTTAAACATTTCTATGGCCCAAGTAGCACCTTTACTAGTTTTAATCAAATGAAAGACAGTCATAATTATTAACTATTTAGCATAGATTTATAAAAACCAATTCTTTTTTCATTTAGCACTTCAGGAATATATTTTTTTGATTTTTCTAAATTAATTTTAGACTGTTTTTCATAAAAGCTAGAATTATTTAATAAAAGTAGAATTTTGGAAGCAGTCATAGGAACATTATTTTTTTCAATCAAAACATTTTGATCTAGTAATTCTGGAATGCCACCCACATTAGTACCTATACAAGGCAAGGCTTGCGACATAGCCTCTATTATCGCTCTAGGTAAACCTTCAGTCTTAGTTGTCGAAACATATAAATCAGCTGTTTTTAAAAAATTTAAAACCTTAGCAGTTTGGACGTTTCCAATAAATTTAACATGTGTATCTATTTCCAGTTTTTTACTCAAGTCTATCATTTGATTTCGATATTTACCATCACCCAACCATATTAAGTTTATATCTGCACCACGCTTGATACAAATTGAAAGACTCTTTAGAAGAATATCTGGTCCTTTATAAAGCTGATCTAAAGAACCGATTGAGATAATGTTATACTTATTCTTTTTTATGATGGATTTACTATTAGTTGCTAAAGGAAAATCCAAGGAAACATTCGAAGCATTAGTTACATAGGCATCTTTATTCGCTGGATATCTTTTTTGTAAAATTTTCTCGGTAACATATAAGACCGATTTAGCATTTTTAACATTGTATTTTAATGTATTGGTGAACCAAATCCTCAATAAAATTCGAAATGGATGTTTTATAGATTCTTTAGCAAAAACCTCCCAAGGATCACCCACTACCTCCATTCCATAAGATACATTCAACTTAATTAAATTTGAACAAGCTATATTACCTATGTTTCCAGGCATTCTACATAAAAAAGATGTAGTATCATCAATGTTACTTAGTATTAATGATCGAATTAATTTTTTTGTTACCCTTTTTACTCTAAAATATTGTTGCATTCCTACATAAGAAGGTAAGGCGTAAATACTAATTTTAGCATTATTTATTCTACTTAAATCATTGCTTTTTACCTTTTCTTTATTTTCAACTCGGCAGACAAGAATAATCTTATCAAAAACTTGAAGATATCTATTTATAATTTTTGCCGAAAAACCAGATTGTCCATAGTAATTCTCGTCCTCCAAATTAAAACAAACTCTAGCCTCTGTAAAAAAAATCAGTTTATTTTCTTTATTACTTTCTATCATAATATACATTTACTAATTTCTCTGCCATATTTACATTTGAAAACTTATGAGAAAAAAGTTTTGCATCTTCAAGTAGTTGATCCGCATCTTTTTCGTGCAATCTTGCAATCAATTCTTCACATTTTTGAGTGGCTATATCAATTGAATTCAATGGAAAGAAATATCGATGATATTTGTCAAATACTGATTCATAATGAGGTTTAATATCAGAGCAACAAATGGCTACTTTCATGTATTGAGCCTCAATATGAACATTACCAAAACCTTCATGTTTACTAGGGAATAACAAAATATGAGCCTTGTTAAATAAAGAGCTTAAATCATTTACATTACCATGAAACCTGACTTTTAAACCTAAAGACTTTAGTTTTATTTCCTCTTGCAATTCTCCATCTCCACATAAATCGAGTGAAACTTTATAACCCTTCTTAACTAAATTTTTAAAAATATCAAGAAGCATTGTGTGATTTTTTTGATGCTTAAAAGAACCTACATGGATTAAGTTAATATTTTTATTCCGAATAGAGGTTTTTTCCAACGAAGCATCTAACATACTAAAATCAACACCATTGTAAATAATTAAGCTTTTACGTTTAATTTTATCTTTATAATTAGAAAAATAACCCAAATTAGCTTTAGAATGTCCGATTATTCTATCGCTGAATAAAACAATCAATTCTTTCTGCAGCAGCAAATAATAATTTCTTATTTTATTTAGAAATATATTTCTTTGCCATGTTTTTTTAAACATTGCACTTTCATTATGAATTGAGACAATTACAAACTTATTTAATAGTCTACCTATTAAACAATAAAGACCTGAGGTATGACCGTTTCGTAGATGAATAACATTAACTTCTGATCTCAAAATCACTTTATAGAAGCTATAAATTCGCATAAAACTCCATCTAGATTTCTTATAATTATGTAATATAGCTCCTCTTTCGACAAACTGATCATCAAGGATTCCACCGTGTGAACATAATATATGACTTTCTACACCGTTTTCATTAAAATGTTCTAAACAACCAAGAAGAGTTTTCTCAATACCTCCAAGATTAAGTTTATCTACTACCGTTAATACTTTTATCATATTTGCTTGTGAAGTTTGAAACTTGCACACTTAGAAGTAAAAATAAATGTGCATAAACGTTATAATACATTTTCTGAAACTGACTAATTAACAGAAGCATGATAACAGTGCAGAATAATATATTCTTTAAATTACTATAATTGTAAACTAAATTTTTAAGGATTTTTTTTAGACTCACCCAGTAAATTATTAAATATACTAAGGCCAAAAAGAAACCATAGCTCAACAATAATTCTACCCAAGTGTTATGTGAATATGTAGCCCTGCCAATATTTTTTAAATAAACTTGCCGGGAATTATTAAGCCCATATCCTATAAAGGGCTCTTCATAAAAAAACTCTAATCCTTTTTCAATTAGAAATGTTCTGTATCCAGAACCTAAAGCCGAACCTTCAACTTCTTCATTCGTTTGAATTTGTTCAATTGTAGCAGTTGTTCTCGAAATAGTATCGGAAAAAATATCATTACTTAACAAAACAGTTACCATTCCTGCCATTAAGGTAGTTAACAAAATAATTTTAACATTTTCAAATATTTTTTTAACTAAAAAGTTTATGAATAAGAACACAAATGCTCCAATTAAAAGAGACAAAATTATTTTTTGGGACTGTGTTAAGAATATTACATAAAGAATTAAAGGTAAAAAGATTAAAGTCCATCGTACTTTAAATTGTAATAATGCAAAAATACTGATGACAGCAAAAAACATCATTGTAGCGACTGGATTAACTCCGCCCCAAAACATTTCACGAATACCACTACTGGTAAAAATCGCGTTAGGAATAGCTAGTAGTGAAATAACCAAAACTGTCATAACAAGAAATTTCTTAATATTTCCTGAATGTTGTATATAATGCCAAAATATAAACATGGTTAAGAAATTGGAAATTACTTTAGTCAAATCGTGAAAAACTAATTCTGAACTATTTGCGTAAACTAATCCTAAGATGGAAAATAAAGTAATAATCCCATATAATTTAACTACTAAGTGAAGCTTAAACCAATTTTTATTATTTAGAAAAAAAACAACTAAACAAATTACAGATATCACTAGATAGTAGTTACCTCCGGTGACATTTATCAGGTTTATAAAGGTATTACCAAAAAGTAGAATTAAAATATTGAAGTCTTTAATATTCATTTTTACATTTTAAACTTTCAATATTTGTGAGAAAATATTTTAAAATTTCATTATGATATTTCAGTCGTACAGAAGATGAATGAATATCTTTATAAAAATCATTATTTCCCATAGAACGGTCCATCGAGTCACGTAGATCCATGATCGCTTCAGCTTTAACATTTTCTTTTAACGCCTTTGTCATTTCGAAAAGACTGAGTTTAATTTCATCCGTTTTAATGTTATATACGTTCTTAAAAAATCTGTAGCTAGCTATACCGAAAGTATAGACAGGTTTACCTCTAAGTAAAGATTCGATTCCCACAGTACCTGTTATGGTAATTACTCCTGTTGCATTATCAATAATATCAAAACTATTAGTATTCAAGGACAAGAATTTGACATTTCTAAGTTTTAAAATACTGTCATAGAAATCTCTATTCCTATATCTTGGATCGTACACTCCAGTAAAAGTGGAAGGATGTTCCTTAACCGCTAAAATATAATTCTCAGGTAAATTCATAGCAACCTCCCGTACTATGAATAATTGTTGGGAATAGCAATATGCTTCTGGAAGTGATGTTCGTTCTGGTTGATAATGAAGAAAAAAAACAAAGTACTTTTCTGATTTTTTAATTTCTTCAGAATTTTGCATATAATATTTGTACAAAAATCGTTTTTTATCAAGTACTAAAAATTTTCGAGGATCTCGTAAAGCTAATTTAAGCTCATGTTTCCAAGACCAAAACTTACCTTTCCGATCCATTAATCTTTTTCGTTCATAACTAGGTATAGCTTTGTCATAAGATCCTTCAATTTTAGCTATAAAACTTTTAAGGTAATTAAGTTGTGATTGATTCTCTGATTTTGTAAAGATTTTAATAGGAATTTGAATATCTAAGTCCTTTACTAAAAAATATCTACCTGGTATAGGTGAGCTTTGAATTATATAAACGGGCAATTTAAGAAAAGTAGCTGTTTGAGCTAGAATCCAAGAATTTATATGATGTGGAGTAGCCTGAAAAAAAAGGACATCTATATGTTGACTTTTTAATAACTCTAAACTATTGTAAACATAATTAGCGATAATGTATGATTTATTAAAAATACTTTCCTTTCTAAAATACTCACGTGTAACCCTTTCTAAAAGAAGCAGTAATCTAGAATCATTAAGTATATATTTCATTAAATCATTATACTCATTATAAAACACTAAATTACTTGGATTCTCACCTAGGTTATCATAAAAATGGAAATTTATCAACTTACTGGAATGCCATTCATTTTTGCGAAAAAGTTCGGTAATCAAATGAAGTTCATGTTTTTCACAAAAATTATCGATAGTTCGTTCTAAACCTGAATATGAAATGATTCCTTTATCTAGTAGTAAATTCATTTAAATATCTAGTTATGTATTCCTCTAGTAATACTAATTAAATGATTAATTATCCGTTAAATATTCAAAACTTAATGGAGTACCTTTTTTTAAATCTATTTTAGAAACTTTTCCTAAAACTTTTTCAAAATATTTAGGATGTAATCCATAGCCAGGCCTGATGGAACGAATATTTTTTGAAGTAAGAATTTCACCTTTTTGAACGTCCTCAACTACAAAAAGGGAACGAGCGAACTTTCTGTTTTTCTCAACTTTTTTTGTAACTGTGTAGTCAATGTTGCCTATTAATTTCTCTGCATTACGAACATCATTAACCATTTGGGTAAATTCGTTTTCATCTAAGGAAAAATCAGCATCAGGTCCTCCGATTGATTTATCTAAAATAAAATGTTTCTCAATAATTTTTGCTCCTAAGGTTACGGCTACCACAGGGGCAAGTGAGCCATAAGTATGATCACTAAAACCTACTTTAACATCAAACTTTTCCCCCATATCTGTAATTGTTTTCAAGTTTGCGATATCTAAAGGGGCTGGATATGAACTTGTACATTTTAATAAAGCTATATCATTATTTCCGACTGATCTACAGGCGTCAACAGCTAATTGAATATCATCTTCGTTAGCAATCCCTGTGGAAATTATGATAGGTTTTCCTTTACTAGCAGTATACTTAATGAGGGGAATATCTTGAATTTCAAAAGAGGCTATTTTATAAGCAGGAACACTCAAATTCTCTAAAAAATCAACCGCCGTAAAATCAAATGGTGACGAGAAACAAATGAGACCACACTCTTTTGCTTTATCAAATAGCTTTTGATGCCACTCCCACGGAGTGTAAGCTTCACTATAAAGCTCATATAAACTTTTGCCGTCCCAAAGAGTATCTCCATTAATTCTAAAATACTCATTATTCACATTAATAGTTAAAGTATCAGGAGTATAAGTTTGTAATTTAATGGCATCGGCTCCAGCACGTTTTGCCGCCTCAATTGTTTGTAAGGCAACCTCTAAATTACCGTTATGATTTGCGGACAGCTCTGCTATTATAAAACAAGAACCGTGATTTGTTATATTAAAATTTCCTATTCTCATGAATTAAAAACTGTTTTAACTTTTATTCTTTGATTAATCATCTCAATTTCTCTAACATCCCTTAACTCTAATGCTCCATTACAGCATTTAACCACAATAGGATCTAAACTCAATATCATGCCATTTGGCATATCATAAGTAAAACCTAAGTTACTAAAACTTACTTTATCAATAACAACTTTATGTCCGTTGAAGTATGTAAAAGCCCCAGGATAAGGCCTTGATTGCGCACGTACCCAATTAAAAATTCTTTCTCTACTCCAATCCCAATTAATTAATCCATCATCAGGTGTTCTTTTTCCAAAAAAAGTTGCGAAGGTTTCATTTTGAGTGATTAGTTGATAATCGTTATTCTCTATTTTGTTTAGCGTCTTTAATAGTAAAGGTAAATAGTTATTTCCATACGCAGCCAGAAGTTCTCCTCCAGTCATTTCAGAATGAATTGGAATTTTTAACTGCTCAATAATTTTACCTTCATCACAACCTTTACTAATTTCATGAATGGTAATACCTGCCACCGTTTCTCCATTAATAATGGACCAAACATGTGGGGTTCTTCCCCTGTATTTAGGTAATAAAGAACCATGAATGTTTATTGCGATTTTAGAAGGTAAAGAAATTAAATCTTCTTCGATCAAAAACAAGTAGTTAATTGATAATAAAACATTCACACGAATATCACCAATCACTCTTATCGCTTTTCCATTTCTTGGATTGCCTTTGTAATTTTTAATACCATTTGATTCAGCAAATTCTATAATACTGTTTGAATTTGAGTCGGTACAAATAAATTCAATTTGATGAATTTTGGTAAGCCCTTTAACTACTTCAAAACCTAAATTACCACTAGCTAATACACCAATTTTCATTTAGAATCAATTTTTGAATGAATTACTACATCTAAGTATCTATTATTAAAATAGCAATGCTCCTTGAGTATTGCGTCAAGATAATAATCATTTTTCTTTAACACCTTATATAAATGAGGTCTTAAATCAAACGCGTAAACATAAAGCTTATGAATTTTAAGTTCTTGAAAAGCTAATTTTTCAATTAGGTCTAAATAAATAGTCCAATACTTTTCAAAATAAATATCTTCTGATTTTGTATCCATAATAAAAGATATTTCTGCATTTTTATCAATCCAGTTGATATGTACTAAACCACCATAACCAACACAAACGTTATTTTTTAAAAATGAAAATAGAAATTGAGATGGCATTTCCTGATCAAATAATTTAGAAACCACATTTTCAAAATAATCGTCCTGATCTCTTTTAGTTAATGGCTTATTTTGTCTTAAATGATATATTTGTTCATTACGCCATCGCATAATATCATAACGATCTTCTATACGAATAGGAACTATTCTATACTTATCAGTTGAAAAAACTTGCGTGGTCAAAGCTTTATAAGAGTTCATATTTAATTTCAGCTAGTTTCCAATCTATTTCATTATCTATATCTTGACCTTCGGTTTCCTTTATTATTACGCTTCCACAGTTTTGAGTTATTAACGTTTTTGCTTCTAAACATCGAATCACATTAAACCAGTAGTATTGACCAGCATCATGAAATGTCGGCTCTAAATCCTGACTCCTTGTGTTTTGATGTTCTTTATTAAAGAACTCGATCTTACCAGATTCCGAAAGCTTTAATGCTCTTTGAATGGGGAATCCAAATTTTATTATTGGAAATACGGTATCAAAATCGTTTTTAACCAAAGTATCTAATGCCTCACTCAATCGCTTGGATGTGACAAAAGGTGCTGTGGGATAAATACAACAAGCATATTTAAATTCCTTTTTGTACCTAAGCTTGTATTCCTCTATGACCTCTTTTAGAACATCAAATGTTGTAGCATGATCGTTTGAGTTCTCTTCAGACCTATAGAAAGGTACAGTGGCTCCGTATTTCATGGCAATCTCAGCAATTTCCTCATCATCAGTGGAAACCATAACCTCATCAAATAATTTTGAATTTAATGCTGCGTCGATTGAATAGGCTATAATTGGTTTTCCTAAAAATGATTTTATATTTTTTCTAGGAATTCTTTTACTACCACCACGAGCCGGTATAATACAAAGTTTAGACATTGTAAAAATTATCTATTGTATCCAAAACAAATTGTTGTTCCTCATTTGTTAGAGTAGGAAACATCGGTAAGCTAATACATTTAGAATAGTAACTCTCCGCATGAGGTAAATCACCTTCTTTCCAGCCAAACTCTCTATAATAAGGCATTAAATGACAAGGTATATAATGAATTTGAGCAAAAATTCCATTTTGCCTTAAATAGTTATATAACCCTAATCTATCGTCAACCTCTATAACGTAAAGGTGATAAGCATGTCCTTCAATAAAACCTGATTGACCATGGATAAACGATTTATTGATAAAAGCCTCATTATAGGTTTTTGCGATTTTAATTCTTCTTTGTATTCCTTGATCAGCTCTTTTTAATTGACTACTTCCTAGCGCAGCTTGAAAATCAGTAATTCTATAATTATATCCTAAATCCTGCATTTCCATATACCATCCTGGGTATTCTTGTGTTTCCGCTTTTGCGGAAGCGAACTCCTTACTATTAATATATAAAGAATCGTCTTTTACAATACCGTGTGTTCTTAGACTGAGTAATTTTTTATATAACCTTTCATCATTAGTTGTTATCATTCCTCCTTCTCCACACGCAATATGTTTAACTGGATGAAATGAAAAGATTGCTAGGTCTGCAAATTGTCCGTTACCACAATGTTGTTTATTTCCAGAACTATCTATAAAATAACCTCCTGGAGAATGACAACTATCTTCAATAATCCAAAGACCATACTCATCGGCTAAAGCTCTGAATGCTTCTAAATCGACAGCTCTACCAGCAAAATCTACTGGAATGATACCTTTATACGTACCTTTAGGAGATGCTTCTAATAACTCACGAACTTTGTTTATATCAAGTAAATAGGTTTGGGGATCGATATCTGCAAAAACTACTTCACCACCGCAATATCGTATACAGTTTGCACTAGCGGCAAATGTAATAGGAGTAGTAATTACCTTGTCACCTGGGGAAACCCCTAATGCAAGAGCATTTAAATGAAGTGCTGCCGTACCGTTAGATACCGCCACAGCAAATCTAGCCCCAACGTAATTAGCAAATTCTTCTTCAAATTTATTTATCCTAGGACCTTGAGTCAAATAGTCTGCTTGTAAAGCTTCTACTACAGCATCAATATCTGATTGCTGAATATTTTGTCTACCATATGGAATACTTACTGACATATTACACTGAGAAATTAGGATCTACATGCTTTTTAACTAACGCTCTCAAGCTTTCAATTGACTCCCATTCTGTATTAGTACCAGAATCATAGGCAAATCCATCTTCAACATCAACTCCATTAAATGCCTTTTTATACTCCTCTTTGGTATATCTTGAATAGGGAGAAGGTTGTGGTAAAATAGCATAATATTTACCAATATCAACGGTATTGAATGAATCAGATGCTGTAATCATTTCTTCATGAAGTTTCTCACCAGGTCTTACACCGACTTCTTTTTGTTCCAAGTTTGGAGCAATCGCAGTTGCAACATCAGGAATTCGATAAGACGGTATTTTAGGAACAAATACTTCTCCACCCCATGCGTTTTCAATAGCATAGAAAACCATTTCACATCCATCCTCAAGCGAAATGTTAAACCTTGTCATCCTGTTATCTGTAATTGGTAGAAAAGACTCTCCGTCATTCTTCTTCTTTAAAAAGAATGGCATAACAGAACCGTTAGATCCCATAACATTACCATAACGGACCACAGAAAATTTAATATCTCTATTTCCTTTGATGTTGTTTGCAGCAATAAACAACTTATCTGAAGCCAATTTTGTCGCTCCATATAGATTAATAGGTGCTGCTGCTTTATCGGTAGAAAGTGCTACTACATTTTGAACATTTGATTCTAGAGCTGCGTCAATTACGTTTTCTGCACCGTTAATATTTGTTTTAACACATTCCATGGGATTATATTCTGCAAGATGTACGTGTTTCATTGCAGCAGCATGGATAACAATATCTATTCCTTCAAATGCTTTTTTAAGTCTATTTTTATCTCTTACATCTCCAATAAAATATCTAATTTGAGGATACTCCGACTCACTAAATTCTTGAGCCATTTGAAAGTGTTTTTGTTCATCTCTCGATAAAATCACTAAACGTTTTACTTTTGGACATCGTTCCAAAATAAGTTTAGTAAACATTTTACCAAAGGATCCTGTTCCACCTGTTATTAAAATTGATTTATTGTCTAAATTCATTATTTTTTATTTAACATTTTAATAGACCTTCTTAAAATTTTTCTTTCGCTAGAATCAAACCCTAAATACCAAGTTAATACACCTAATAATAAGGCAGTAAAAATAACAAGCACAACCAATTGTAACCAATTATTAATAAATATCCATTTAGTTGAGTAAAACGATATCGTTAAAAAAAGATATCCAACTAAGGCTAATCTAGAATAAAAAACTTTAAAAATTTTAAAGTCAGCACCCGTTTCTACTTTAACAAGATATGTGAGAGATAGTGCTAAAAAAATTATTCCAATTGATATTGCTATTAAAAGACCTAAAGTTTTGAATTGAGGTACTAATATGAATGAAAGTACAATACTTATAATTGAGGAAATGAAAGTTACTATAATCTTTCTTTTCAATTTGAGAGTTGAATTAATTATTCCTGAATCTACTTGATACATCATAGTAAAAATAGATATAATAATAATTAAAAGAGATTCTATTTGTCCAGAAAATAGACTCTCTTTAGTCCATAATTGTATAAATGATTGATTATATAAACAAACTATATTTCCTGTGATAATAATTAAAAACCATTGTACGTTTAGCAATTGTTCTCTAGCTTCCAGTAATTTATCGTATGAATTCTCACCTATAAATTTAGCAATACCTACTGTCGTGGCAGTTGAAACAGTTCTTACTAATCCGGAAGAAGCAATCATTAAATATTTTGTGATTGCATAAACTGCAACATATTCAGGTCCCGCAAGGTAACCTAGCAATATCATATCAATAGACTGACTTAACAAATCAGCTATTTTCAAGAACATATACCAACCACTTAATTTAATAAAAGAAAAAATTCGATTACGACTTACTCTTACAAATTCAAACCAAGGAATATATTTTTTAACAATTATCCAAAATGAAAAACCAATTAAAACAGCAGCAAATACTTGTACAATTGCGAGGCCTATAATACCATAATCCATATACAAGATTACAGCACTCGAGATACCTGCTAAAATTATTATAGCAGCTCTAACGCCAATTCTTTTGTAGGATAGATTCATTCCATGAAGAGTGGATTCGAACAGAAAAAAAAATTGAGTAACAACAAAGGATAAAACCAAAAAGGCTGAAGCGATTCTTACGGTCAAATAAAACTCATAATCAACACCCGATAAAATTGGAGAGAACCAAATAACGAATACTCCTAAACAAAGATAAACTGGAATAAAAAATAAATTAGAGTAAAGTGCTGAGGAAACTACTTTTTTAAGTTCAAGTTCACTACTTACACTTCTATCACGAGATAATATAAACTTTAATGAAGTAGCAGCTCTTATATCAGCAGTGGCCATATATGAATTAAGTTGACTTATAACTTGCCAAGCTCCAAAGTAAATTGGACCTAGCAAACTTATCATTAAAGGATTTAGAAAAAAACTAACACCTAGTTTAGCGGCAAAATCTACAATACCTGTAAGACTGTTTAAAACAGCACTCTTCCGCAAATTTTCAGGCCTTAAAGTGGATGGATGCATCGAAACATAATATTTTTTACTTTGTAGTAGTATTATTTGCTTTAAATATTGAAATAACTACAATCTCTTATCACTAAACTCTAAAACTCCCTTTACATCATATAACACACTATTACTATTTTTAAAATAGTTTAAATTCATTTTTTTGAATTCATCATGAGCAACTCCTAAAATTACGGCATCAAACTTTGAGTTTGGCATTTCATCGGTACTATTTAACTTATATTCATGCTTCACCTCATCTGGATTAGCCCATGGATCGTAGGTTGTGACATTAACTCCATAATCCTCTAACGCAGCTATTACATCTACTATTTTAGTATTCCTTACGTCTGGACAATTTTCTTTAAATGTGATTCCTAACATTAAGACTTGAGCTCCATTGACGTTTATTCCTTTCTGAATCATTGCTTTGACAACTTGTGAAGCTACATACTCACCCATTGAATCGTTAAGTCGTCTACCAGCCAGTATAATCTCTGGATGATAGCCTACTTCTTGAGCTTTTTGTGCTAAATAATAAGGATCTACCCCTATACAATGACCACCTACTAAACCTGGCTTGAACGGTAAGAAATTCCATTTAGTGCCAGCTGCTTCAAGAACTGCATGTGTGTCAATTTCTAACAGATTAAAAATTTTAGCTAGTTCATTGACAAAGGCAATATTGATATCTCTTTGTGAATTCTCGATGACTTTAGCCGCCTCAGCAACTTTAATAGTTGGTGCAAGATGAGTACCTGCGGTAATAACTGATTTATAAAGTTCATCAATTTCCTGACCAATTTCTGGAGTACTTCCTGAAGTAACTTTCAAAATTTTATCAACGGTATGTAACTTATCTCCTGGATTAATGCGTTCGGGTGAATAGCCCGCATAAAAGTCAGTATTAAACCTAAGACCACTAACTTGTTCCAGTACTGGTATACACTCTTCTTCAGTCGCTCCTGGGTAAACCGTAGATTCATAGATAACAATATCTCCTTTTTTAAGTACCTGCCCAACCGTTTCACTAGCTTTTTGGAGAGGTATTAATACTGGTCGATTATTTTTATCAACTGGTGTAGGAACAGTGATAATGTATATTTGAGCGTCCGCTATATCTTCTAATTGAGTAGTACAATACAATCCATAAGAATCATTTGACTCATTTTTAAGCACTTTCTGAAGTGTTTCTTCATCTACTTCAAGTGTATTATCTCTACCCTTATTAAGCTCATCTACCCTAGCTTGATTAATATCAAAGCCAACCACATCGTATTGGGTGGCAAAGAGCCTAGCTAAAGGAAGTCCTACATAACCCAAACCAATAACACAAATTTTTTTATTCATTCCTCATTTGTTTTGATCGCTTTCGCGAAAGCGTAGATTAACTAATTATAAATTATTCCAATACCATTCTACAGCCTCTTTGAGACCTCGATCAATATTAAACTTAGGCTCATACCCAAGGAGTCGTTTAGCTTTTTCAATAGAAGCCAGTGAATGAGGGATATCACCTGCACGATTAGGACCGTGCTTAATTACCACATCTTGAATATCAGAATCAAATTTACTTAAGTGCTTTTTCAAATACTCAATTAGTTCAAGTAATGTAGTTCGATCACCGTAGGCCACATTAAATACCTGATTTTCACTTTCTGGCGAATCAACCAACATCGCCTTTACGTTAGCTTGAATCACATTATCGATGTAAGTAAAATCACGACTGTATGTACCGTCACCGTTTATAATAGGTGATTCTTTCTTCATTAGGCTAGAAGTAAATTTTGGAATCACAGCTGCATAGGCTCCGTTTGGGTCTTGTTTACGTCCAAAAACATTAAAGTACCTAAGACCTATGGTGTTTAGCCCATAGGTTTTGTAGAACACATCCGCATACAGCTCATTAACAAATTTTGTAATAGCGTACGGAGATAAAGGACGACCTATTTTGTCTTCCACCTTTGGCAACGATTCAGAGTCTCCATAGGTAGAACTACTAGCCGCATATACCATTTTCTTTACTCCTGCATCTTTACATGCTACTAGCATATTCAGAAAACCGCTTACATTAACATCGTTTGAAGTGATCGGGTCTTTTATTGATCTAGGAACACTACCCAAAGCAGCTTGATGCAATACATAATTGCAACCAGCTACAGCACGATGACAAGTATCTAAATCCCTAATATCCCCTTCTATAAAAGTGAAATTAGGATGTTGAATAAAAGGCTCGATATTATGACGATGACCATTAGAAAAATTATCTAGCCCTGTAACGTTATAATTATTATTCAATAAGAACTCGCAAAGATTGCAACCTATAAAACCAGCAGCACCTGTAACTAAAACTTTGATTGATTTCACATTATAAATTTGAATCTGCAAAAGTACGAAAATAACTCACTGTTTACGAGTTAGGAGAAGGTTATCCTTTTTAAATATTCAAAATAAGAACCTTTGAAGGTTCTTATTCGTTCTGCAACTTTGTTTTTATCAACCCAACCCATTTTAATTGCAATTTCTTCTAAACATGAAATTTTTAATCCAGCCCTATTCTCTATGGCTTTTACAAATTCCGTTGCCTCAGAAAGTGCCTCGTGAGTACCTGTGTCCAACCAGGCAAAACCTCTACTCAAAATTTCTAAGCTCAATTCCCTTTTTTCTAAAAAATATTGATTCAAACTAGTGATTTCCAACTCTCCTCGAGCACTAGGCTTCAATCTTTTAGCTACATCAATAACAGAATTTGGATAGAAATACAAACCAACTACAGCAAAATTACTTTTAGGTTGTTTAGGTTTTTCTTCAATGCTGATTAATTGACCTTCTTTATCAAAAGAGGCAACTCCATAACGTTCTGGGTCTTTAACATAATTACCAAACACCACTGCTCGCTTTTCATTGGTTACAGTACGTACAGCACTTTGAAGTACTTGAGAGAATCCTGCTCCATAAAAGATATTATCTCCCAACACCATAGCTACATCATCATCTCCTATGAAATCCTCACCTATTATGAAAGCCTGTGCCAAACCATCAGGTGATGGTTGCTCTTTATATTGTAGACGTATCCCGTAATCTGAACCATCGCCTAAAAGTTCTTTAAAATTTGGTAAATCATGCGGAGTTGAAATAATTAAAATCTCTCTTATACCTGCCAGCATGAGTACAGATAAAGGGTAATAAATCATAGGTTTGTCATAAACAGGTAGCAATTGCTTACTCACTGCTATGGTTAAAGGATGCAATCTAGTTCCTGAGCCACCTGCTAATACAATACCTTTCATTTATTTATACTGTTGGTTATAATATTCTTTGTAAGCACCAGAAGTTACCCGTTGTAACCATAAAGGATTCTCTAGGTACCATGAGATTGTTTCTTTTAAACCTTGTTCAAATGTTACTGATGGCATCCATCCTAATTCGTTTGACATTTTGGACGCATCAATGGCATATCTAAAATCATGTCCTGGTCTATCGTTTACAAAAGTAATTAAAGACCTACTCGTTCCTACATCATTATGCAGCATCACATCCATTTCATCACACAATAACTGTACAAGATCAATATTTTTCCATTCATTATGACCGCCGATGTTATAGGTCTCTCCTAATTGCCCTTGCTCCATTATAGCTTTAATTGCCATTGCATGATCTTTAACATACAACCAATCCCGTGTGTAATTACCATCTCCATAAACAGGTAATGGCTTTCCATGTTTAATATTATTAATAAACAACGGTATTAATTTCTCAGGAAATTGATAAGGTCCATAGTTATTTGAACAGTTACTTATAACAATAGGCAAACCATAAGTTTCATGATAAGCGCGTACAAAATGATCACTACTAGCTTTACTGGCCGAGTAAGGCGAGTTAGGACTGTAAGGTGATTCTTCAGTAAAAAGACCTTTCTCACCTAAAGCCCCATAAACCTCATCAGTACTTATATGATAAAACAACTTATTGGTAAAATCCTTATTCCAAGTTGACCTACAAACTTCTAAAAGATTAAGAGTACCTAAAACATTAGTACGAGCAAAGGCTAATGGATCGCTTATAGATCGATCAACATGAGATTCTGCAGCTAGATGTATAACCACATCAATTTGATGATTTTTAAATACAGTTTCTACAGCCTGAGCATCATTGATATTTACCCGATAGAATGTATAATTCTCTTTATGCTCTATAGTTTTAAGGTTCTCTAAATTTCCTGCATAGGTAAGGGCATCAAGATTAATAATGTGAGCATCTGGATACTCGGTAACAAATAAGCGCACCACTTCCGAACCTATAAATCCAGCTCCTCCTGTTATAACAATTGTCCTTCTCATTGATGTTGTAATTACGCTTTCGCGAAAGCGAAATACTTCTAACCTTTACCTATAGTATACATTTTGAATCCTATATCTTCCATTTTATAATGATCCAAAATCATACGACCATCGAATAGGAACGCAGGTTTCAACATTTTGTTATAAATAGATTTCCAATCGTAATCTTTAAACTCATCCCACTCTGTCATAATAGCAATCGCATGAGCCTGATCGAAACTCTCCATAGGATCGTTAACAACAGTAACTCCTTTTCTATTTTCTTCGCTACTTCGAGTATTTAAATAATCTAAATCGGCATAAATCTGTTCAGCAGTTACTTTAGGATCGTAAACCACAATTTCTGCCTGTTCATTAAGTAGGTCATCTGCTACATATATACTTGCAGATTCTCGGGTGTCATTCGTATCTTTTTTAAATGCCCAACCAAGCATTGCTATTTTCTTGCCAGAAACAGTATTATAAAGTGTTTTAACAATATTAGATGCAAATCGCCTTTTTTGATGATCATTCATTATGATTACTTGCTCCCAATAGTCAGCTACCTCTTGCAAACCGTAAGACCTAGAAATGTATACAAGATTTAAAATGTCCTTTTGAAAACAACTACCTCCAAAACCAACGGACGCTTTCAAAAACTTAGATCCTATCCTAGAATCAGTTCCTATAGCTCTCGCTACCTCATTGACATCAGCTTCAGTTTTTTCACAAAGCTCACTAAGTGCATTTATACTACTAACTCGTTGTGCGAGAAATGCATTGGCAGTAAGTTTAGAAAGCTCTGAAGACCAAACGTTGGTCGTCAAAATTCTATCAGAAGGCACCCAATTAGCATAAACATCTACTAAAGCCTTTTGAGCCATACGTCCTTCCTCAGTTTGTTCACCACCAATAAGTACTCGGTCAGGATTTAACAAATCTTGAACAGCGGTTCCTTCTGCAAGAAATTCTGGATTGGATAAAATTTGAAACTTTACATCCTTGGAAGTATTGTCAAGAATATTTTTGAGTGCTTCGGCTGTACGAACCGGTAGTGTACTTTTTTCAACTATAATTTTATCATTCTCAGCAACATCTGCAATCTGTCTAGCACATAATTCAATGTATTTTAAATCGGCCGCCATTCCTTTTCCTACTCCATAGGTTTTTGTAGGAGTATTTACAGAAATAAAGATCATATCAGCTTCCTTGATCGCTTGATCGACTTCTGTCGAGAAAAATAGATTTCTTCCTCTAGCTTGTTGCACTAGGTCAGATAGACCTGGTTCATAAATAGGTATTTTGGAAACATCAGAATCGTTCCAAGCTTCAATTCTTTTGTTATTAACATCAACTACATTAACCTTAATATGAGGACATTTAGCAGCTATAACAGTCATTGTAGGGCCACCGACATATCCTGCTCCTATACAACAGATGTTTTTAATCATGTTCATTACATTTAATGCGGCAAAGGTAACTATTCATCACTAAAACGTTTAATTAAATTTTAAGACTAAAAAGTAAGAAAAGATTAGCCTATCTCTTAAAAACAAGTATCTTTGTCGCTTAATAGAAAGCAAAAAAACAAACTTCATGAAAAAAAGTATTTTTTTGGCAATGGCTTTAGTAGCTAGTATAGCCGTTGCCCAAAATGACGAAATGGAATCAGATGTTAAAGTTAACGACTTTAATAAGTGGTCGATCGATGTAGGTGCTGGTGTAACAAAACCTGTAAGACCTTTATCATCAGGAGCCTTTACTAACACACCATCCTTATGGCAGGCAGATTTAGGGATTCGTTACATGGTTAATAATAAATTTGGTTTTAATCTTGATTTAGGATATAATAGCTTCAATGCAGATGAAGAAAGCCGTGATTTTGAAAGCAGGTATGTAAGAGCAACACTTGAAGGTGTGCTTAACGCAGGACATATTATTGGATTGAATCAATTAGACGACCGATTAGGTCTTCTAGTTCACGGTGGTATGGGTGTATCTACTCTAAAACCAGTTGAACCTATTGAATTAGATGAAGAATACATGCTTAATTTCCAACTTGGTGTTACTCCTCAAGTTAGATTATCAAATCGAGTGGCTTTATTCGGAGATTTATCTATACTAGGTCATGTTAGACAAGACTATACTTTTGACGGTCTAGGAAGAACAGGAACTAGAGGATTTAATGGATTTGTAGTGAATGCTTCTGCAGGTTTAAATATTTACCTAGGTAGTAATGATATTCATGCAGACTGGGCTCCGGATATGTATGATGAGAAAATTGCTGAAATGGCAGCAGCTGTTGATAAAATGGCTCGCGAGCAAGCAGATGATGATCAAGATGGTGTTCCTAACTATTTAGACCGTGATAATACTACTGAAAGTGGTGTGAGAGTTGATAGTAAAGGTCGCGCAATCGACATGAACAAAAACGGTATCCCAGATGATATGGAAAGTTCTTTAGCTAATACTTATGTAAATAAGACCGATGCTGAAAACATGATGAATCAAGCTGGAGCTGCTGACTCTGATCTAGTTAAAAAATTAATCAACGAAGGTTACGTAAATGTATATTTCCAGTTTAACAGCACTAAGCCTACTACTTATAGTTTAGGAGCTCTTAACACTATCGTACAGTATATGAAGGATCACCCTTCTGCAACTGCTACTTTGACTGGATATGCTGATGAAATCGGAAGCCCAGAATACAACAAACAATTGTCTGAGCGTCGTGCTAAGATGGTAAATGATGTAATGGTTGCAGCTGGTATTGATGCTTCAAGGTTAACTGTTAACGGTGATGGTGAAGATGCATCAGTAGATAAAAATAGCGCACAAGCTAGACAAATGGTAAGAAGAGTTACTTTTAGAGTAAACTAATCTAACTGTTCTTTCTGTTAATATAAAGCTGCCCAATCGGGCAGCTTTTTTTATTCCTCTATTTTATGAATATCGAATGTGGATATATTTCTGAACATATTCTAAGAAAAAAGATACATTACATCAACACTTAAACTAAGCTGAAAAGTCTTTTAACAACCCACATGATAAGTAAATTAAGAATTCATCTAATACAGGTACTTAAGCTTTTGAGATTATAAGCGATCTCAAGACAGACATAAGAAGTATAGCTAGTATCCTAAATAGTCCAATTATTTAGGATACTAGCTATACTTCTATTCTTTTTCAAAAAGAAACTCTTCTATATACATCATTAATACCATAGTTCACACTTCCCAAACTCGATTACATTCTGACCAAATCATCGATAAAGAATAAGGTCTTTAAATCTATAAAAAGAATAGGAAGAATATAAAACAGTTAAGTAGATTGAGATAAGCTAGCAATAAAAAAACCCGTTTGAAGCTTCAAACGGGTTATGTACTTTATTGTAAGGAATCGACTAAATTATTGGATACCTTCTTTTAACCAATCTCTATATTCATTTATGTCTGGCGTATAACCTACTGGATCAGGCATTCCTTTTTGAGTTCCATCTGCATTAAGTTTCACATAATAAGGCTGTGCTGCATTCTTAAATTGTTTCTTTTGTAACTCGTACCACTTATCTCCTATCGTTCTTACTTTTCCTCCTAAGACTTCACTTTCATATTGCTCTTCTTTGGGTAGTTTGTTTTGATCATCTACGTATAAAGAAATCATCACAAAGTCATTCTTTAATATGGGCAATATTCTAGAATCTGACCAAACACGTTCTTCCATTTTACGGCAATTCACACAAGCATAACCAGTGAAATCTACTAACACGGGTTTATTGACTTGTTTAGCATAAGCCAATCCTTCATCATAATCATCAAAAGTTATGATGTCGTGTACACCTAAATGAGCATGTTCAGGAATTTCTGTCACTTCAGTAAGTTTTTTGTAACCTACTCCATAAGGTGACTCCGCATAATTTAATGGTGGTGGAAAACCTGATATAATTTTTAATGGTGCGCCCCACATACCAGGAATCATGTATATAGTAAAGGATAAAACAACCACACCCAACAAGGCTCTACCTACTGAAATAGTTGACTCTGGTCCATCGTGTGGCATTTTAATTCTACCAAATAGATACAAGGCTAGTGAACCAAATATGGCTATCCAAAAGGCTAGGAACACCTCACGTGGTAACAGCATGAATTGATATACTAAATCTGCGTTGGATAAAAATTTGAATGCTAACGCTAACTCTAAAAAACCCAAAACAACTTTAACTGTATTCAACCATCCTCCCGATTTTGGTAACGAATTCATCCAGCCAGGAAAGATGGCAAACAAAGTAAAAGGAAGTGCAAGCGCAGTCGAGAATCCTAGCATACCAACAATAGGTGCTACTCCACCTTTACTGGCTGCTTCAACGATCAATGATCCAACAATAGGTCCTGTACAAGAAAATGAAATAATAGCTAAAGCCAAAGCCATAAAAAATATACCTATAAATCCACCCTTATTGGATTTTTCGTCGACTTTATTTGCCCAAGATTGTGGTAAGGTAATTTCAAACGCTCCAAGGAACGAAGCGGCAAAAATTATAAGAATGATGAAAAAACCTAAATTGACATAAGCATTAGTAGACATGGCATTCAGGATACGGTCACCAAAAATAGCCACCACTACACTACCTAACAACACATAGATTAATATGATAAAAAAGCCATATAGAATAGCGTTTGAGATTCCTTTAGCTCGATTACTACTTTGTTTAGTAAAGAAACTCACCGTAAGCGGTATCATTGGAAATACACAAGGTGTTAATAAGGCTGCAAAACCGGCTAAAAAGGAAACCAAGAAAATACCCCATAAACTCTTTTCTTCCGTGTCATTTTCAATTTTATCATTTTGTTTATTACTCGTATCACTTTTAGATGCTTGTACATCAGATTCTGATTTAGATTCTAAGTCATGACTTTCCATTAGTGGAATGGAACTAGGTTCAGGTCCTTGCGAAAGTAAAGGTTCCTTTTCTTCATCATAATAAATATCAATGATATCAGTGGCGTCATCAGGAACTACAACATCAGGATTGAGTTTATACACGTATGAAAAAGAAGTTGGTCTTAAACACTTTTCATCATCACATACCTGATAACCTATTTCTCCAACGATGTATTCTAGAGATTCATCTAGTATTTTCACCCGTTGTTCAAAACTACCTTTATCAGAAAATTGATACACATTGAAATCCCAAACGGAAGAAAACTCTGCAAAAGATCCTTCCTCCTTATTTACACCGATAAGTTCAATTTTATCTTCAACTCCGTAATAACTAAATGTAGTTGGAATAGGTCCTCTACCCTTTTCACCTGTTTGAGAATATAAATGCCATCCAGGTTCTAGAATTACTTGAGTTTTAAAAACATATTCGTTTTCAGCTATTTTTTCAACGGTTGTATTCCAATTGGTAGGATCTTGGTCACCAAACTGTGCAAAAGCATAAAAGCTCAAAAAGCACAATAAAATGCTTAGGTAGTTTCTCATGAATGAAAAGTTATTTTTAATAGTTTTTTAGTAGATGATGTAACTGGAAAATGAATGCTGTTTCTATACCCTATCACCCATAATAAATGACCAAGATAACGCAATACTGGAACATTGGGCTTTTCAAAGGTAGAAACCTTATAATTTGTAAGTATATCACTTACTAATTGACTTTTTCCCTTCATACCGAATGGTTGTAATTTATCTCCTGCTTTCCAATTTGTTATTTTTAGAGGAGCGACTATTAATTCAGCATCAAGAAACAAATCATTCTTGCTTGCTTCATTTTTTACAAGCTCTAATGGATTATTTACCGATCGTATTTCAAGTTCAAAAGTTCCTATCTCAGTTTCCACTTTAGAATTTTCTATAGGCATACTTACATCAAATTCAAGCTTTTTCGGTACGGGAATTAACTTAAAATATTCTCTATCTCGCCATAATTGATAAGCACCTAATTCTAATCTCTTACCACTTGGTGAATTCATAAATTGCATTAATTCATCGTAGTTAACGGCTGTAAATTGATTGACAACTTCATATAAATACAAACCAGCTTGATGGTAAGATGTTAATGCTTTGATCGAGAAATGTATTTCATCCTGAACCTGTGTGATTACGCTTTCGCGAAAGAGTGATACCGCATCATCTTGTAATTGTTTACTAGCTTTTAAATTAACCAACACTTTAGGAAGATTTTCCCTTAATTGTGGTAAAGCTTTATACAATTGAGGAAGCACGAGGTTACGTAATTGGTTGCGTAAATAGTTATTTTGATTATTGCTTGCGTCCTCTCTATACTCTACCTGATTATATGTTGCATAGTTTTCAATTCTCTCTCTAGAGAAAATCAATAATGGTCTTCGGATTTTATTATTGCGGTCAGGTATACCTGTAAGACCATTTAATCCTGCACCACGATTAAGATGCATAAAGAATGTTTCAATTTGATCATCTAAATGGTGAGCAGTGAGAATGTAATCATAATTAAATTCCCTGCACATAGCATAGAAATATTCGTATCTTAATTTTCTAGCAGCTTCTTGAACAGCCATGTTGTGCTGCTTCATAAACTCTTGAGTATTGAAGCTAGTTGTGTGACAAACAACGCCTAGTTCTTGCGCTTTATTAACAACAAGCTCTTGATCTTTATCACTTTCATTTTCTCTAAGAAGGAAGTTACAATGAGTCACAGCATAGTTCAAACCAGACCGATGAATTAAATCCCACAATACCATACTATCACAACCGCCGCTTACTGCAATTAATAGGGATGCATTTAAAAGTTCTGGAAATTCAGTTTGAATATGTTGTTTAAAATCTTGTAACATACCTATCGTGATTCAAAGCCTTGTAAAGCTAAAACATTCTTCATAGCTCTGGCCTTAAGCATACATTCTTGATATTCTTTTTCAGGTTGTGCTGCAACGGTTAAGGCACTACCTACTGAAAAAGACAGGTATTTTAAATTTGAGTTATACAATATAGATCTGATAACCACATTGAAATCAAAATCATCATTTGGAGTAAAATACCCTACTGAACCGCTGTATAAACCGCGTTTAAAGCTTTCTTGCTCTTCTATAATTTTCATGGCACTTATTTTAGGAGCGCCTGTCATACTGCCCATAGGAAAGGAATTTTCAATCGCATCAACAGCACTTATTTCTTCCCTAAGTTCACATGTAATAGTACTTATCATTTGATGTACTTGTTTAAAGGTATAAACGCCAAAAAGTTCTTCTACTTGCACGCTTCCTTTTTGCGCTACTCTTGATAAATCATTGCGCACCAGATCAACGATCATGACATTTTCAGATCGTTCTTTAGGATCGTTTTGTAATTTTTCTTTTAAAGATTCATCCACCACAAAATGTCCAGATCTTGCAGCTGTTCCTTTAATCGGTTGTGATATGATCTTATTTCCTTTTTTTTGTAAATATCTTTCTGGACTAGCTGATATTAGTGAGAACTCATTACTTCTTACATAAGCTGCAAATGGAGGTTCACTTATTTTATTCAAATCATCGTAAGCCTTTATACTATCAAAACAGGCATCATGAGCAAAAAATTCTGTGCAAAAGTTTGCTTCATAAATATCACCTCGCTTAATATGGTTTAAAAATCGATGGGCCTTTTTTATGTATGTATCTTCTTCATCTCGAGCTTCAATAAACTGAGATTTAACTACTGTTGCGTGATGAGTTATTGGATGCTGAACTATATGATTAATTAAGTCTGTAACAACTCTTGAATCGTTTACATAGGCATGTAATTCTACCTTTCCCTTTTTACAACTAAATACATATTGAGGTACTACAAATTGCATTACCGGTATTTGCATCCCATCTACATTGAATGACTCAAGTTCTTCTACCTCATTTTTTAAGTCGTAGGTCAACCATCCAAAACACCAATCTGGGAATTCTTCTCTAAAGGATCTCAAACTATTAAAAGCTTCACCTGATTGGGGAATTAACTTTTCTAGAGCACCTACTGCCACTAACCAATCATAATTAGTATATTGATCCTGATGATGGTTACTGTCTAATAAAAAGAAAAAAGATTCCTTTTTAAAAAAATGTATTAAGGCAGTTTTAAATGCCGCAGCATCCTTTTGGATAGAATATGTTTGTCGTTTGTTCACTTACTAATTTAGAAACAAAAAGTGCGAGTAAATTAAAACTCGCACTTTATAAATTCATTACTTATACAATATTATACATGTAGAGCACGATCATCAGTT
The DNA here is from genome assembly GCF_011784885.1 of Nonlabens sp. SY33080. Lineage (NCBI taxonomy): Bacteria > Pseudomonadati > Bacteroidota > Flavobacteriia > Flavobacteriales > Flavobacteriaceae > Nonlabens > Nonlabens sp. SY33080. Next base: position 425,810 of record NZ_CP050461.1, on the reverse strand, counting down.
GCAGCAAGAGCCGCTTCTTTAACAGCCTCGGCATAGGTAGGATGTGCGTGTGACATTCTAGCAATATCTTCGGCGCTAGCTCTAAATTCCATTGCTGTTACAGCTTCTGAAATTAGGTCGGCTACTCGAGCACCTATCATGTGTACACCTAGAACCTCGTCGGTTGCTTTATCGGCAATAATTTTTATTAATCCATCAATGTCACCACTTGCTCTAGATCGCCCTAAAGCTCTCATAGGGAATTGACCAACTTTGTAATTTGCCCCAGATTCCTTAAGTTGTTCTTCCGTTTTACCTACACTTGCTACTTCTGGCCAAGTGTAAATTACATTAGGAATAAGGTTGTAATTAATATGTGGCTTTTGACCTGCAATTGTTTCGGCTACAAATACACCTTCTTCTTCTGCCTTGTGAGCTAGCATAGCGCCACGTACTACATCTCCTATCGCATAAATGTTTGAGACATTAGTTTGTAAATGTTCATTTACCTCTATTTGACCACGCTCATTAACCTTTACACCTGCAGCGGTAGCATTTAATTTATCTGTATAAGGGCGACGACCTACACTTACTAAAACGTAATCACCAGTAAAGCTTACTTCTTCTCCCTTTTTATTTTTTGCCGTTACCGTTACTTCATCACCATTGCGTTCCACTTTATTAACCGCATGAGATAACTGGAATTTTACTCCTTGCTTTTTAAGAACCTTGGTAAGCTCTTTAGATAAAACCTTATCCATTCCAGGAGTAATGCGATCCATGTATTCAATCACAGTAACATCGGCTCCTAGACGACGATAAACCTGACCTAGCTCTAGTCCTATAACGCCACCACCAATTACGATCATGTGTTTAGGTATTTCTTTAAGCGATAATGCTTCGGTAGATGTAATGATACGCTCCTTATCTAGTTCTATAAATGGCAGTGTTGCAGGTTTTGAACCTGTTGCAATTATAGTTTTTGCTGCCTCGATAGTTTGTGTTTCTTCACCTTCTATTTTAATATGAGTAGCATCGACAAATGAACCCATTCCAGTAAAAACATCGATGTTGTTCTTTTTCATAAGAAATGCTACACCATCACAAGTTTGATCAACTACTTTTTGTTTACGAGCGATCATTTTTTCAAAATTGATCTTAATATCTCCTGGGATATCGATACCGTGCTCTTCAAAATGTCTCATCGCATCATCATAATGATGAGAAGAATCTAAAAGTGCTTTTGATGGAATACATCCCACATTCAAACAGGTTCCACCCAATGTATTGTATTTTTCTATAATGGCAGTTTTCATACCTAGTTGTGCACATCGAATTGCTGCAACATATCCACCAGGTCCCGAGCCTATAACGGCTACATCGTATTTACTCATAAAAGAGGTCTTTATTTCATATTTATAATGAATAACAAAGATAAGAAATAGGCTTTTTTTTTCATACATTATGGACTGTTATATGATAGAATGTGATTATACGCTTTCGCGAAAGCGTACTCACTACCTACTTTTTTAAATTTATCATTTGTGTTGTAACAAAAAGTGAACCTAAACTACTTATAAGCATAATCTGATTTTGTGAAACCAGACCAAGAAAAACAATTTGTAGAGCTACTTGATAAACACCAGAATATCGTGCACAAAATATGCCGATTATATACCAATGATCAAGATGCACATAATGATTTGTTTCAAGAAGTTACGATACAACTGTGGAAAGCCTATCCCAAATTTAGAGGTGATAGCAAGTTTTCAACCTGGATGTATCGTGTAGCACTGAATACGGCAATTACATTGTATCGTAAAAACAAACGTAGAGTTAAAACTCAAGAATACGATAGCGTACAATTTAAAATTGAAGACCGTAAAGAGGAAGATGATTCAAACGAACAACTTACGTTATTGTACAGTGCTATTAAACAACTTAATGATATAGATAAAGCTCTTGTTTTTTTATATCTGGAGGATAAAAATTATAAGGAGATCTCATACACTTTGGGTATAAGCGAGGTAAATGCCCGAGTAAAGATGAATCGAATAAAAACAAAACTTGCTAAACTTGTAAATCCATAAACTATGGATCAATTAGATATTTTAAAAGAAAACTGGAAGCAACAGGAAAAAGGTTTACCTAAATTTTCTACAACTGCACTGAGCAGTATGCTTCACAAGAAAAGTAGTAACATCGTAAAATGGTTACTCTACATTGCGTTAATTGAATTTGCACTACTCACCTTGGTAAGTTTTCTTCCCTTTATGACTGATGCTAGAGATGAGGCTATTGAAATCACAGGCGAGAGTTTTCATTATGGAACGTATGTATTTAGCTACATCGCGCTTATAATTTTTGTGTATTTATTTTACCGTAACTACCGTCGCATATCAGCAGTTCAACCAGTAAAGGAATTGTTGCGTAACATTATCATTACCCGTAAAACAATGAGGGCTTATATCTGGTTTAACCTAGCCTTTGTCTTTGTATACGGTGTGATTTTTAGTATCCTAATGTTAGAAAATGACCCTAGAATTTACAATATGGTGCATGCTCCTTCAAACGCAGGACATGAATTAAAAATTAAATTGATGTTTTTAGGGTTTACCTTCATTTACTTATTGGTAATGTGTCTTGTGATTTACGGGATTTACAGCTTGGTTTATGGAATTTTACTCAAAAGATTGAAAAGAAACTATAAGGAATTGAGTAAAATTGAAATGTAATTAATTGGAGTCTATTAAAATAGAGCTAATAAATTATTCCTTGGGTTGGGTGTTTTTCTAAGTTGTTTCTTACTTTTGAGAGAACCCTAAAACCAACCTTTGACGAAATATAAATACTTTTTTTATACACTTCTTTTTTATAGTTGTTTCCATGCTCATTCCCAGGATAATGAAATTAAATCCTTTTCATTAGACTTCAATCCATTTTATGGTACCATTTTAGAACATAATCCTGATATAGCTCATTTAATCACTGATCATCCTACAGGTTTTATCGTAAGTTATAACAAGAAAACATACGGTTACAACCAATGGGAAAGACGATTCAACTATCCTGACTGGGGTTTTTCTCTATCCTATCAAGATATGAAAAACCAATATTTAGGAGAAAATATTGGCCTATACGGGCATTTTAATTTCTACTTTTTGAAACGAAGTTTGACTTTGAGAATTGGTCAAGGTATCGCCTATACTAGTAGTCCCTATGATCGCAATACTAATTATATAAACAACGCTTACGGCACTAGTTTACTGAGCTCGACTTACCTAAAATTTGGATATGTAAAAGAAAATCTAGTTAAAGGATTAGGTATTCACGCTGGTTTTACCATCATTCATTATTCTAATGCAAACATTAAAGCTCCTAATAATAGTACAAACACCTTTGCACTAACGGCAGGTTTAAGCTATCAATTTAACCATGACCAATTCCCAGATTATATTCCTAATACTGAAAGTAAAAAATACACAGAACCTTTTAAATACAATTTCGTATTTAGGAGTGGTATTAATGAAAGTGATATTAATGGAAGTGGTCAATTCCCATTTTATGTTTTTACTGGTTTTATAGATAAAAAAATTAATCGTAAAAGCACGTTGTTAGCAGGATCAGAATTATTTGTTTCCTATTTTTTAAAGGAATTTATCAAACATCAATCTATTGCGTTTCCTGAGAATAATATAAGCGCCGATACTGATTTTAAGAGAGTTGGTGTTTTTATAGGTCACGAATTACGTTTTAATAAAATTGCTTTTATCACACACTTAGGCTACTATGTTTACTGGCCGGTAGAATTTGAAAATCGAGTTTATAATAGATTAGGACTTAAAAGATATTTTGGCGATAAATTTTTTGGAGTGGTAAATGTGCATTCACATGGCGCCAAAGCTGAAGCTGTTGAATTTGGAATTGGTATAAGATTATAACTATGAAAAAAGCATTCTTTTTCCTTTTTGTCGTGATTCTTTTCTCTTGTGATTCAGAGAATGTTAATGATTGTGTGCAAACATCGGGTGACCTAGTACAAATTGATTATGATATTACAGGTTTCAATAAAATTATAGTCTACGACCGTAGCCAGCTTATTGTATCACAAGGACCTTATGAAGTAATCCTAGAAACCGGTGAAAATCTTGTAAATGATATTGATATTACAGTAGCCGATGCTACCCTATCCATTAAAAACAACAATAGTTGTAACCTGGTACGGGAATATGGAGTAACTAAAGTATATGTAACCTTACCTGATCTTCAAGTTTTAAGAAACAGTTCTGGCCTTGCTGTGAAAAGTTCAGGCACTCTTAATTTGAACGAACTTACCTTGCTGTGTGAGGATACCGAAGAAGAAGATGCTTTTCATATTAGCGGCGACTTTGATCTCGATATTAATGTAGATAAGCTTTCTATAGAAACAAATGGTCTGAGTAATTTCTTTTTAAATGGGACTGTGAATGAACTCGATCTAAAATTCCTTTTAGGAGACTCGAGATTTGAAGGTAGAAACCTAGAGGTGCAAACAGCTCAGGTCTACCATAGAGGTACTAACGATATTTTTCTTCAAGCAAAACAACAAGTGACAGGCTCCTTGCTGAGTACAGGAAATTTAATTCTAACCGAAGAGCCACCTGTTGTAAACGTAGAAGAATTGTATACTGGTCGTGTAATTATTGAGTAATATTCGTTAATTGACACCTACTTCATTAAGTCTCCAATCATATTCTAAATAATTAATCTCGGTAGTCGGTTGAATTTTAACTCTAGAATATTGATTAATGTATTCGTCTATAGAATTAGCTTGTTTTAAAAAATCCTTCTTATACCATTTAAATATTTCAGAGATTCTTACTCTATCACTTGTTATCTCGTTTTTATCAGAGTTAATGAACTCCGTTGTTGCCTGCTCCATTAAAGAATCCACGTTCTTTGCTGTATAAGCTTCTCTCATTAACTTGGGGCAAGAATAAGATGCACAGTTGATGGCAAAATGAATTCTAGGCTCATTCATTTTCTGCAGGATTCCCTTTTCTACATCGGCTAGAGACAGTTTTTCATCACCTATTTGAATAAATTTTTTCAAAAACGGAGATATGGTAGCTTCTACATCTTTAATACTTTTAATAGGGTAATTTTTTACAATCAGGTGTACCGTACTCGCATTATAAAGATTTATGAAATACGCTAGTTGTTCTTCGTAACTCCATTTTTCAGAAGGTTCATTTTCTGATAGGTATATTAAATACTCGGACAATAAAGCACTATCTTTTTGAAATCCTTTATAATCCACCAGTCCTTCTTCACGAACATGTTTTTTTAGTAAATCATCCCATTGTTGGTGATTTATCTCGTTAACTAGTGGTACTGAACTATTACTTGTTCTAGCTTGTTTTTTAAAATTAATTCCTCGTGATGAAACACATGAAATCATTAAACAAGAAAAAATAGCTATTGCAACAAGATTGTATATTTTCATTTTCATAATGGGTAAATTACAACCTATAGAGGTGCATTGTTCCTAATTATTCCATAAAAATACTTACCTATCTAGTGGTGCTTGTGGATAGTACGCTTTCGCGAAAGCGTAATTCACAACCTAATTACCTATACTATTTTAAGCCTCTATACCGGCAAAGGCTTGTTGGATTCCCATGCGTAAACGACGGTAGTAATCCTCTTCTAACCATTCCTTGTAATTGTTGGTATTATTGATAATACAGTAAGCATAACGTTTTACTCTATCCTTAATATCATCCTTTAACAACCTAGCTAAAATACGTGCGTCGAATACATCTTCACTATTTTCTACGCACCATTGTACGTGTTGAGCTATAGATTCGTCTAGTACCTCTTTGGACTTACGTCCTTCTTTTGTGATTCGTTTATAAGCTCCTTTTATATCAAAGGTAAAGTCTGTTGTATTAGGAAATTCGGCTCTTACATCATCTGGCATTTTATATACAAAATTGCGCTCTATTTCCTCATCAGACACTATGTTTTCAACGTAGAAGTCTGGTGTTCTGAAAATTTGTTGCCAGTCGATAGGCTCATTCCATAATCCAAATCTGGCGACGTTGTTTCCTAAGTCGATGATGTGAAATTCCTTTTTGTTCTCAAATATTCTAGATCCACGACCTATCATTTGAAAATATAGAGTAAGAGATTTTGTAGCACGATTAAGAACAATACATTCTACAGAAGGTTCATCAAATCCTGTAGTTAATATACTCACTGAAGTAAGGACGGCATCTGGTTTTTCTTTAAACCATTTTAATATCTCTCGTCGCTCCTCTTTAGTATTAGTATTATCTAAATGCCTGATCTCAACACCAGCTCTTCTAAAAGTATCTTCAACTTCTAGACTAGTACGTATACCATTATTAAAGATAAGTGTTTTCTTTCCTTTACAAATTTCATTATACGAGGTTAACAACTTATCCTGCATGGTTGCATTAGTATAAAGAGCCTCACTGGATTTAACCGTATAATCTCCATTCATACCAATAGTTAATCCACTCAATCCGACATCATATGTATGAGTAACAGCTTGTGCTAAAAAGCCTTTTTCTACTAGCGTTGAAATACTATCACCTACAATAAGCTCTTTGTAATTATCCTTCATTGGCAATTTGAAGTTAGAGCTTAAAGGAGTTGCCGTAACACCTAGCATAAAACAATGTTCAAAGTACTTAAACAACTTACGGAAACTATTGTAATGCGCCTCGTCAATGATGACCAACCCAATATCTTCAAGGAGAAGTTTATCATCTTGAATTCTGTTATTTAAGGTCTCTACCATCGCTACGAAGCAATCGTAGTCTTTTTGATCATTAAGATCCTTGACTTTTGAGTTGATCACTTTATTTCTTACGCCAAAACCTTTCAACATCTTGCTTGTTTGCTTACACAATTCTATACGGTGTGTAAGGATCACAACTTTCTTATTTTTTTGCTCTAGATATCGACGTACGATTTCAGAAAAGACCACCGTTTTACCACCACCAGTTGGTAGCTGATAAACCATGTTATAGTCATCTGGTTTATTGTTTATTCTATCAAAAATAGCCGCTAAATCACGTTCTTGATAATCGTAAAGGGATTTAATTTCAGTGCTATTTTCTGGGGAATTCATACAATGCTATTTTTTTTTGAGATTTGCAAAAATAGGGCATTTAAAAGGTTTATCTAGCTTGATGATGATGGAATTTTAGTTTCTTTTTAATTCAGTCTTCTTTAACAATTAATAGAATAAGACACCGTATTTTTGTAGGCTTATTTTCCTGCCATCAAAAATGGAACAAGTGCTAGATAAAAAGAAAAAAAAATTTGAACCAAAACGTGCTCACCGGTACTATAAAATCACTGGATTTTACGAGTTTGTGATTGATAGTATTAAAAAATCAATGCCACCAGTGATCGCTATTGTAATTATCTTGCTGCTGGTTCACTTTTTTGTAATGGAAATTCCTGTAGCATTGAAATATGCTGTAGAAAATTTACCTGATTATGGAGTTCTTGCTTTTTTTTATGCCTCTGAAACTATTCTTGGATTAGTTCCGCCAGAATTATTCATAGCTTGGGCTGGTGAAACTAGCTCACCTGTATTAAACTTGTTTTTGCTAGCTCTTTTTTCTTATTTGGGTGGAATGACTTCTTATTTTATAGGAAGACGTGCTCTTAAAATTCCATCTGTACATCAATATTTAGAAGTGAAAATGGCTAAACAGTTACTAATGGCGCGTAAATGGGGTGGAATTTTAATTGGTGTAGGCGCTCTTCTACCGCTTCCTTTTTCTATGGCTAGCTTGGTTGCTGGAATGCTTAAATACCCATTCAAGAATTGGATACTCATTGGATTGCTGCGATTTTTGAGGTTTGCACTGTACGGTGCTGCGATATTCTCAATAGTCTAATAGAATCATTCTTGACACGGCGCATCAGCTTTTAATTTTTTACTTACATAGGGATTATCGGCCGCGTAAAATCGCCAAGGCAATTGTGCGTCCTCACCGGCATAGTCTATACCTATTCTAACACTTTGTATTACAGGAAGCGCTTTGGTTTTATCAAGTATGTAAATTTGAGAACCTTGAAGATCCTCACCGTAATGAGACTTTGATATTCCGAGAGCTTTTGAAACATTACCAGGTCCACTTGTTAAGCTAGCTTCTACTTTGCTTTTATTTCTTCTTTTAAGCATGTGGTCTAGACCAGAAGTAGGTTGTATGGCTCTTATTAAAATGGCGTCGGCGTTATGTTTTTTATTCGTAATAATATTGAACAGGTGATGAATACCATAACATAGGTAAACATAGGCAACGCCACCTGTTTCATACATTACTTTGGTTCTTTCAGTGAATCTACCCAAATGTGCATGGCAAGCCTTATCATCGTAGCCTCTATAAGCTTCGGTTTCAGTTATAATTCCCGAAGTTTTTAAGCCATCAATTTCAGTAACTAATTCGGTCCCTATTAGGTACCTCGCGAGTGCTACCACATCATCTTGTTGATAAAATGCAGCATTTAGTTTTTTCATGATAATAATTGAGGTGCAAATGGGTTATTCCATTTCACGTTGTTTACGCTTGAAATGCTTCATTTCTTTCCACCTTGCTAAAAATCCAATAGCTAAAACAACAGCCAGTGTGGTAACTATAAATTTATAAGATAAGATTTGATCACCGCTAGCATAACTATGAAGACCTGATAAATAGAAGTTAACACCAAAGTATGTAAACAATATGGAACCAAAGGCCAATACCGACCACAAGTTATAAGTCCATCTTCCTTTGAGACCAGGAATGAGTCTTAAGTGTAAAACAAAGGCATAAATAAAAATAGAAATTAAAGCCCAGGTTTCTTTAGGATCCCAACCCCAGTATCTACCCCAACTTTCATTTGCCCACATACCTCCTAAAAAGTTACCTATTGTAAGCATAATTATACCTATAGTCAAAACTACTTCGTTAAGGTAGGTAAGCTCTTTAATATTTAAATCAATACGTTTTTTATTCTTTTCAGTAGTTACAATCATTAGAATCAAGGCTATCAATCCTAGTATCATACCCAAAGCAAATGGACCATAACTACCTACAATCACAGCAACGTGTATCATTAACCAATACGAGTCTAATACAGGTTGTAAATTGGAAATAGATGGATCTAACCAATTTAACTGAGCTACCCAAAGAATTATAGCAACTACAAAAGCTGCTCCTGCAACAATTAACTGGCTTTTTCGGCTTAATAACAATCCCATACCCATTGTAGCCCATGCTACATAAATCAATGATTCATAAGCATCGGACCATGGAGCATGACCACTTAAATACCATCTAACTACTAATCCAGCTGTGTGAGCAAGAAATAATCCAATAATAACTATATGATGAAAATTTATACTCCATCTGATTTGTTTCATTGGTTTTAATATCTCTGCCACCAATAGAAGCAACATTAATAATCCAAACCAACCATACCACTTGTACAGATTTTTGAAAATATCGTGTTTATTGTAAAAAATCTCAGCGTCAATCTTATCCTGACTTGGCAACAAATCACCACCAAATTGCTTTTGAAATTCAAACATCCCATTGAGAGCAGCATTTGCTGCTAGATAATTCCCTGTTTGTTTACCTTGATTAAGCAATGTCAAATATGCCGGAATGAAATTTTTTGCAAACTCCTTTTCTGGTTCTGCTTGATAGTTAGCCTTTTCAGTTTCGATTGGGGAATACCATTTGTTATTCTCTGTATTTTGTCCTGGAAAAATTTTAAGGATATTTCCTGAAAGTGTTTCGTTTAAAATCCCGGTCGAAAAATTGAGATCTAATATGTTATTCTGCTGCGCAGTCTTTATATCAGCCGCATTTGCCTCATCAACTAACCTGCTTAATTTATAACTTCCAAAGGTATCATCTGGTCGTCTGAAGAAATCTGTTCCACTAGCAAACTTTCTACTACGATCAATTCCTAATAAGTCACGAATAGAATCGTTACCTCTTTTTAATTTAATAATAGGTACTTCAAACCACAATTGTCCCAGTTGCATCATACTCAAAAGAGTTTGCTCTGGTGTCAATTTAACAATGCTGTCTCCTACTTCAGCCTCGTAGTATTCCTTTTCTGATAGTCTTCTTAAAATTTCACTTGATAAAGTAGAGATTGGTTTCATTCTACCATCATCTTGAGCTACCAATCTACCAAACATTTCTGCTTGCTTCTCTGGAACCATATTAGCAACTATGATACTGTCTAATTTTTGTTTTGGTATCACAGGCATCTTTACTTCTTCGATAGGCGGTGCCTCTTGCGTAATTACTGAGGCTAATGAATCCGAAGCTACCGAATTTGTTTCATGATCATGACCGGCATGATTATCTTGTGCTATAGCACCAGAGATAGAAAACAAAATAACAACGATAGTAGTAGCCATTTTGGCCTTACGTTTTACTACTCTATTCACCAATCTACCTAACTCTGCAAAGCGAGTATGTTTTGAAAACAATAATCCTAATAAACCAATATATAAAAGGTAATACCCCAAATAAGTGATATTTGTTCCCCACCAATCATGGTTAACACTTAAATGTGTTCCTAATTCGTCTGGATCAAAGCCTGCTTGGAAAAACCTATATCCTTCTTTATCTAATACGTTATTCATATAGATATGTTCTTTTACTGCACCAGATTCATCATTTACTGTAACATAAGATTCAAAGGAAGAATATCCGTTTTCAGTTCCTGGGTACTTATTTGCCACAAAATCATCCAGAGTTACACTAAAAGGTAATTCAAGTTGCTTTGAGCCATACTTGAGGTACACATTTTTATCGCCTAATTGAATATTTTCATAATCTGATATCATACCTTTTCCTCCTAGCAATTCCATTTTCTTACTTTCAATACCATCCGATACAGTTACAAACAAGCCGTAGGCTTTTGCTTTAGTAGGTGGACTTGCTTGAACAATTCCTGGTCTACCTTCAGTAATTCCATTAGGTATCACAAATTGCAAACCAGCTGTTGTATATAAAGATCTTAATTGTAATGGTTGAATACTATCTTGAATAACAGTTCCTTTCATTTGGTCTGCCATTCTTAAAAATTCACCTTCATAAGGAGTTTGAATTGTATAACCATTCCAGTTTTCAGTGATGTTTATAATTTTCTCTTTAGCAGCAATTTCGGGATCTATATTAACACCAAAAAGTACACCGTGTATACTACTTTTCTCACCATCCTTGATTAGATGATCGTGACGAGAACCACTACCTGCTTCCACTACAGTTAAGTATCTATCACCAGTACCTTCTTCAACTGGCACCAGTCCTTCAACAGCATCGTATAGTAAACTATCGATAGTCACCGTAACTTTATCATTAAAGTATTCAAACGAGGTTTCTATATCATAATCATAAGGTGATATGAGGACCTTTTCATCTACAGTACGTTGGATATCTTGACCATCTGGACTTTTTCCTTGGATAATGGCACTGAAGTAAGTACTCTCGCTGAAAAAGAATTTTTCGGTTTCTCCTTCACGAATCAACAACATACCTTCATAAGAAATATATCTGGTAATTCCCGCTCCTATTATAATGAGTACCCAAGAGATATGAAGTAATAACACAGCCCACTTTTTCCATTGTAGTAATTGATAGCGTTTAATATTATAAATAAAGTTTGCCATCAACCACAACATTATCAATGAAAACCACCAAGTATTATAGATCCAAATCTTTGATGTAGGTGTATCGTAACTGTTTTCAATAAAGGTTCCAAAAGCCATCGCAGCTGCAAATCCTATCATAAGAACTGCCATAGTACGGGTACTGAAGAAAAAAGCTATCAATTTGTCTTTCATAGTCAATTTTTAAGGGTAAAATCAGGAATATTTTACCGGCCGCAAAGATACTTCACAAAAGCCGACCTGCCATAGTTTGTGAGTCGATGAAGAGTGCTTATTTTTACGCTTATGATACGTGTTTTTGTAATAGGAACTGGAAACTTAGGATTGCACTTGTGTAAAGCACTTGAGCAAAACGCTTTAAACACTCAAAAACAAACAGTTAAACTTGTAGGTTATTACAATCGTACTGGAAAAATAGAACCTCAATTAACTTCTAAGTTATATACAGATTTATATACAATACCTGAGTGTGATATCCTATTTATTGCTACCCCAGATGATACTATAAAAAATGTGTCACTTATGCTTAGTAGTCACGCTACCATTGCACACACTTCAGGCAGTGTCTCTATGAATGTACTCAAGAAGCATAGTAACTATGGGGTTTTTTATATGCCGCAAAGTTTTTCTAAACAAAGGGATGTTGATTTCAATGAAATACCCATTTGCCTGGAATACAACAATGATGAAAGTAAGGAAATACTAGAAACGGTGGCTAGCACGCTTTCGCGAAAGCGTAATTACTTAAATTCTGACCAACGTAAATATTTACATGTAGCAGCTGTATACACTAACAACTTTGTAAACCATTGCTATGCTAAGGCAGAAGAAATTATGAATAAATATGATATTCCCATTGACCTACTCAACGCGTTGCGTCAAGAAACTTATTTAAAAACAATTGATCAACCGGCAAAAGATTTACAAACTGGACCTGCTAAACGTGGAGATAAAGAAACAGTTGAAACCCATTTAAAATTACTGGCAGAAAAAGATCATAAAATGTATCTAGCCATTACAGAATCTATTAAAAAAATGTATGAAGAATTATAAAGAATTATTGAACGATGTAACAACCTTTATCCTAGATGTTGATGGTGTGCTTACGGACGGAAGATTGCTAATTTCTGAAAGTGGTGAGTTATTAAGAACCATGAATGCAAGAGACGGATATGCTATTAAAACTGCCCTCAATAATGGTTATAAGGTTTGTATTATTACTGGTGGTCGCAATGATGGTGTTAAATCCAGATTAATGGGATTAGGCGTTGAAGATGTTTTTCTAAACGCCAGTGATAAAACGGTGCAAATGCGAGAATATGTTGCAAAACATAATTTAACACCAGAAGAGATACTTTATATGGGTGATGACATGCCAGATCTGCCAGCACTTGAATACTCAGGCGTGGCTACTTGTCCACAAGATGCCATTCAAGAAGTTAAATCAATTTGCAACTACATATCACATCGTAACGGCGGTGACAGCTGTGTGCGTGATGTTATTGAACAAGTAATGAAGGTTCAAGGAAAATGGAATGCTACACAAGCTGTTCAAGCTGTATCTTCATAATATCATAGTTATAAGCTATTTTGAAATATTACTTTCTACTTACCAGACCTCTTAATGTAGTCATTACAATATTATGTCAATGTATTATTATTTATGGTGTTATCGATACGATGGTGACTGGTACCGCTCTTGATTTAACAAATGCTTTTCTTTTAATTGTTTCAACTGCGATGCTAGTTGCTGGTGGTAACGTAATCAATGATATTATGGATGTGCCTACCGACAAGATTAATAAACCGAATAAAATAATTGTCCAAAAACATATCACTGAAAAAAATGCCTTTTCATTTTATGTAATTCTCACGGTTATAGCAGTGATAAGCGGTTTTATACTTGCCAATAGAATTGGTAAACCTGTACTAGCTTCTATATTCATCATTATTGCATTTCTATTATACTCGTATGCCAATCAGGTAAAAAAAATGGTGCTGGTTGGTAATATTCTAATATCCTTTATGGTAGGATTAGTTGTTGTGATAACAGGGATTTTTGATCTGTTTCCGGTAATAAATGAAGAGAATCGTGCATTATTTGTTGCGATCATGCAGCAATTAGTATGGATAGCAAGTATAGCTTTTGTGCTAAATTTAATTAGGGAAATGATTAAAGATTGTGTGGATGTGAGTGGCGATAAAGTTGCTGGTCGCAATAGTTTACCCATTCTTTTAGGAAGATCTAGGGCTTGTAAAATTGTCGCTTCAATTAGCTTACTTGTGGTTTTAGGATTAGGAACCTCGGTAGTTACTGTTTTTATAAATCAAGAGTACATGATTTACTTGATCGTTTTTGGTCTTATGGGACCACTTATGTATGTATCAATTAGATTGTGGTCAACAACAGTCAATAAAGAGTTGACTACACTAAGCACTATCATGAAAATAGTTTTAGTAATCGGTATAATAGCTGTATATCTTAATTACAATTTGTAAAAAATGCTCAAAGAAAAATACCTAGAGACCAATATCATTCTTGCCTCTCAATCACCTAGAAGACAAGAGCTACTTAAAGGACTAGATCTTGATTTTGTCATACAAACTAGACCTGTGGAAGAGATCTACGACAAAGCTTTGAAAGAGGAACAAATCACAAATTTCCTCGCGCAATTAAAGGCTTCGGCGTTTAACGGAATTTTACAGGAAAAGGATCTACTGATCACGAGTGATACTATTGTATGGTTAGACAACCAAGCATTAGGTAAACCTAAAACTACAGAACATGCCATTGAAATGCTCACTGCCATGAGTGGAAAGAAACACAAGGTTTTTACTTCAGTATGTTTTACGAGTACTCAAAGACAAGATACTATCTACGACTGCACTAGTGTTTATTTTAAAAAATTAAGTAAAGAAGAAATTGAATACTATGTTCATAGTTACAAACCTTACGATCGGGCTGGATCTTATGGAATTCAAGATTGGATAGGATACACAGGGATTGAAAAGTTAGAAGGTTGTTATTATAATGTCATGGGACTACCATTACCTAAAGTGTATGAATATTTGAAAAACAGATAATGAATAGAGTAGTGTTAACTATATCTTTTCTTTTAGCACTTATCTTCGGGAGTTTATTCTATGGAGCAGACATTAATTTTCAATTAGAGCGTTTTGTCTTTGAAAATTGGGTAATTGAAGTACTGTTCTTCCTTATTATTTTAATTGTAAGTGAGTTGATTAGATATTATTATGATAACTATTTTTCTAAAAAGAAAGATTCTTAAAAAGGTTAGACATTCAATTAGTAGTATCTAGATTATTCACAAAACGCAAATAAAGATTTACGTTTTTTGTAAAATATACAAATAGGATTTAGTTCTAAGATGTACTTTTAAACCATGCAAGAACAACTATTTAGAAAAATCAAGCAGTTAATTCCTGAACACAAAAATCTCATGGATGAAATATCAGGTATTCTTGATATTAATTATGATGCAGCATACAGACGTGTTAATGGAATGAGCAAATTAAGCCTGAATGAGGCTATTATACTGGCAAAACATTATCGTCTATCGCTAAATAAACTATTTGAGGTCGGTGAACAAAATAGTATTCTTACGCAAGTTTCTCCTCACATTGCTACCATTGAAGATCTAGAAAGCTACTTTAAGGTTTCCTTATCTAATATTCAGGAGCTTGTAAAACTCAAAAGCGCTAGTATTACCTATTCTGCCAAGGATATTCCTTTATTTTACACATTAAAAGATTCCTATATCACAAAGTACAAGTGTTATGTATGGTTGAAATTTTTGAACGAGAATGGTTCTATGGCAAAGTTGACCTTTACAGAATTTCTAGATCGTTGTCCTAGTAGTTTATTTAAGGCTGCCCATGAGTTAGGCAGCACCTACGATTATATAAATATTACAGAATTTTGGAATGATAATACTATAAATGGCTCTCTACAGCAAATATTGTATTATTTTGAAACTGGTAGACTAGACGAAAAACATGCCTTATTAATATGCAAGGATTTACACGGTATTATTGACCATGTTGAAAAGCAATGTATTTCTCAAGCCATCGATAATAACGACTCTACCGCAAGTTATCAATTATATACCAGCGATTTACTTACCATGAGTAATACGATTATGGTTCAAACCAAAAATGAACGCGTATTCTTTACACCTTTTACCGTTCTTACCTATCTCAAGGTAGAACACAAACCTACCTGTGACCGACTAGCTAATTTCTTTGAACAACAAATGAAAAGTTCAAAACTACTGGTACATTCTGGAGAAAAAGATAGAGCACAATTCTTTGAGCGCATGCGCATTAAGATTAATCGTGTAGCCGCACTTATAACTGCCCAAAAAGAGGAACCGCTATTTTAAAATAAGTTGGTTGGTAATTACGCTTTCGCGAAAGCGTACTCTTAAAAACAAAAAAATCCACTTTTTACAAAGTGGATTTTATTATATGTGTTCAATGTTAATTAAAACATCTCACGACCTGAGAAATGGAAAGCGCTTTCAATAGCAGCATTCTCATCACTATCAGATCCATGTACAGCGTTTTCACCTACACTTTTAGCAAACATTTTTCTGATGGTTCCATCTGCAGCTTCAGCAGGATTAGTAGCCCCAATTAACGTACGGAAATCAGCAACAGCATTATCCTTTTCAAGAACAGCAGCCACGATAGGACCGCGCGTCATAAATTCAACAAGCTCTCCAAAGAATGGACGCTCACTGTGGATTGCATAAAACTCCTCAGCATCTGCTTTAGTCATTTGAGTAAGTTTCATAGCTACGATTCTAAAACCGCTTGCTGTTATTTTTTCAAGTATAGCGCCTATATGCCCATCTTCTACGGCATCTGGCTTAATCATGGTAAATGTTCTATTTGTTGCCATTTTTGCTTTTTTAAATGCGCTGCAAAAGTAGTGCATTTTTAAACGTATACCCTAATAATTGATACAAAAACTAATGTGACCGTCATTTACGCTCATCTAGCAACACTGTTTATATTTGCGCTATGAACGAGCAACAAATCACAACGCTTAAAAAAGAGTTATCACATCCCAAAAAGATTGTCATAGTACCTCATAAAGGACCTGATGGCGACGCAATAGGTTCGATAACCTCGCTATATGAATACTTGGTACAATTGAATCATCAAGTCCATATGATTTCACCCAATGACTTTCCAGATTTTCTAAAATGGATGGCACATACAGAACAGATCATTAATTATGAAAAAGATTCTAAACTTGCCGATTCCATAATAATGGAAGCCGATCTCATTTTTAGCTTGGATCATAATGCCCTACACCGAACTGGTGAAATGCAAACAATTCTTGAAGAATCAACAGCTAGCTTTGTCATGATTGATCATCACCAGCAACCTGATCCATATGCTACCTATATGTATAGCGATACTGGCATGAGCAGTACCTGCCAGATGATGTATCACTTTTTTGAAATGATGGATCATGTAGAGTTTATAACGCCATCAATGGCTGCTAGTATGTATACAGGCATTTTGACTGACACAGGAAGTTTTAAGTATAGATCGACAACATCAACTACACTTAGAGTAGCGGCAGCACTCGTTGATAAAGGTGCCGATGCTGAATCTATTAATCGCAATATTTATGATGCAAACTCGGTAAGCAGGCTTAAATTATTAGGTGTTGCACTCAATAACATGACCGTTTTGAGTAATTATCGTGCAGCCTTTATTACTCTTACTCAACAGGAACTAGATGACAATGGATTTAAGAAAGGTGATACTGAAGGATTTGTAAACTATGCATTAAGTTTAAAGGATGTAGTTTTTGCTCAAATATTTATACAAAAAGCTGATGAAGGTATTATAAAAACTTCATTGCGTTCCAAGGGAAATTTTGATGTTAATACGCTTGCGCGAAAACACTGGAATGGCGGTGGACATTTAAATGCCGCTGGAGGAAAATCAGATCTAGATATGAAGGCTACAGTCGATAAATTAATTAGTATCTTGCCACAATATGAAGAAGAACTGGTACATACTGCTATTTAGTTTAATTAGTCTAACATTAAGCAGCTGTTTCAACGAGACGATACCTCGTAAAGCAAAAACAAAATCAAGCAGTTCTTATTTAAAATCTTCGATTGAAAGAAATAAAGAACTAGCAGAGCAAGAAGAAATGCTTATTGAAAAGGCCATTAAAAACAATGCCGATTCAATGTTGCGCTCTCAAAATGGTTTTTACTACCGCTTGTTTAAGAAAAGTGAAAACAATGCTCCTACACCTAAATTCGGTGATAAGGTCACTTTTGAGTATAATGTCTTGGCTCTTAATGGCGATACCATCTACTCTACTCAAGAATTATCACCAATCACTAAATCTCTGGAACAAGAGTATGGTGTTTTTACGGGAATGAGAGAAGCTTTAAAATTAATGCAAAAAGGAGATTCTATGATTGCTTATTTCCCATCTTACACAGCCTATGGTTATTATGGTGATGATAATAAAATAGGAACAAATATTCCTTTTAAAAGTCATATCAAACTTATTGACGTAAACGATTCCAACAACAAAATTGAATTTCAAATACCCAACAATTAAATAATTAAACAGTAAATGAAAAAATTAAAAGTAGTATTAGTTGCTTTATCATTAATATTAATGGCAGCATCGTGTGATGATGATTATCCAGAAGTAGAAGATGGAATATATGCAGAAATAAACACCACTAAAGGTACCATGTTTGCAAAGCTTTATCATGACGCTACTCCTGCAACAGTAGCAAACTTTGTCGCTCTTGCCGAAGGTGATCATCCGGCAGTAATAGACTCACTTAAAGGTAAACCATTTTACAACGGTCTAATCTTTCATAGAGTTATTGAAAACTTCATGATCCAAGGAGGTGATCCTACCGGAACTGGAAGTGGTAGCGTAGGATATAAATTTGATCAGGAAATTGTAGATACACTTAAACATGATGCCAAAGGAATTATGTCAATGGCAAATGCAGGACCTAATACTAATGGAAGTCAATTTTTCATCATGCACAAACCTACTCCTAGTTTAGATGGTAACTACAACGTATTTGGAAAGGTTATTAAAGGATTAGAAGTAGTAGATTCTATTGCTACCACTCCAACTGGGTTCCGTGACAAACCGAATACCGATATGGTAATCAACTCTGTTAAAATCATAAGAAAAGGTAAAGAGGCTAAAAAATTTGATGCTTCAAAAATTATTGCCGATTATATCCAAACTTCAAAAGACAAAGAGCAGGAACGTATGGAGGAAGCTCGTAAAGAGCAAGAAAAAATAGCAGAACTTGCTAAAAACGCTCCTAAATTGATTGAAGAAAAAGAAAAAGAATTTACAGCTCTTAAAAAGAAGGCAAAAAAATTACCTAATAGCGACGTAAAAGTTTATGTGGTTAAAGAAGGTAATGGAACAAAACCTGAAGTAGGAACACCTGTTTTAATTCCATATTCAGGCTTTCTAACAAACGGAAGAATGTTTGACAGTAGTGATAAAGAGTATGCCTTAAAGTTTAATGCTTACAATCTAGGTAAAGATCGTGGTGGTTTTTACAAGCCTATTCAAATGGCATTTGATCCTCAAAAAATGCAATTGGTTTCTGGTTTTAGAAATGCAATAGCTAGTATGAGTTACGGAGAAAAAATTGTAGCGTTCATTCCTTCAGAATTGGCTTATGGTGATCAAGCCCGTGGTCCAATTCCTGCTAATTCAGATTTGATTTTCGAATTAGAGCTGCTGCCAGTCGAATAATAATAGAAAATTATCAACAATTAAAAGCCACCTTTCCAGGTGGCTTTTTTTATACCGTTTAATTAACAAAATGTAAAACTAACCTTCTAACAATAACCACAATACTTTAAAGCGAACAAGAGGTACGTTCAAGGATTATCTAACATAAAGAGATCGAAATGTTAATTTTTTAACATATGTGAGTTGTTGATTGTTTTTATAGACAATTATGAACATTTTAACAATTATTAAATAACTACATCTAATTATTTGAAAAGCAAGCGTGATTTATAGATAAAACCTTCCTATTTTTAATCACCCTTAAAATTTTAACCATGAAAAAACTCTTAACCGCTGCGATAGCTGTATTTATTCTCTACTCTTGTAGTGATGATTTAACCGAAGGCAATAATAGCGACAGCTCACAACAAAAGGAATTGCTTTCTCCTGAACAAATCAACAAATACGTAGATCAACAACTTCAAGAAACAGGTGATGTAGATTGGACAAACGCTCCTGCCCAAATTCTATGGAGTGCAGCTGTGAATGGAGACATGATGCTTAATATAGGGTATGGAACCGATGATGATTACTTTGCTGAAACCAAAAGCAATGAAATTAACGACCTTAAAAATCAAATCCTAGAAATAGTTGCAGACAAAGAATCCTTAACTGAAAAGGAAGTACTTATTGATGATCACGATTTTTTCTATCAATTGGAAGTATCGGTTACTAGAATTGAAACCATTCAAGCGCTTCAAAATTTACAAGGCATTAGATATATAGATCCTATAGGTTACTCCTATGAAATGGCAGGAGAACAAAAATCGAATAGCGGATGCAACCAAAGTCCTGACAACATCAATACCGCTGATTATACAAACATAAGTCCAGGAGCAAGAATGCCATGGAATTTCAATATTCACAACATTGACGATGCTTGGAACTACAGCACAGGATCTGGTGTAACCCTGGCTGTAATTGACACAGGTCTTACTCCAAATAACTATCTAATGAACGCTGGGTTTAATGATGGAGCTTCGACTGGTAGAAATGTACAACGATACGGTAACTTCATAGACTCTTCTTGGTGGTGGAGTAATAATGTTGATGGGCCAAATGATCGTTGTGGACATGGATCTCAAATGGCTAGCGTTGCTGCTGCTCCTAGAAATAATGATAAGTTACCAGTAGGAGTGGCTTATAATTCTAATCTTGTAGTTTACCGCAGTACAGAAGACGTAGTACTTAATGACTACCACGAGCGCAAAGGTGTAAGTGAGGCGTTACGAACTCTAGGTAACCGTAGTGATGTTAAAATCATATCTATGAGTATAGGTTATGTTTGGAGTATCGGTAACATTAAAGATGCTGTACGATATGCTAATAGTCGTGGGAAATTAATTTTTGCTGCAGGTGGAACTTCAACATCTTTTACCAATTGGTATGGGGTAATTTTTCCTGCTTCTATGAGTGAGACAGTTGCAGTAACTGGTATAAAAGATAATGGCTACAACCGTTGTGATGTATGCCATAGTGGTTCTAAAATTGATTTTACCGTAACCATGCAGCGTGCTAGTAATAGCAATAGAACTGTTCCTGTTTTAGGCTTTAATACAGGTCAACAAAAATACGTAGGCGGTTCAAGTGTAGCGACAGCTACTACAGCAGGAATTGCAGCACTAGTTTGGAGTAAAAACCCATCATGGACAAAAACTCAAGTGCTTAACAAACTCAAACAAAGTGCTCACTTCTACCCTAACCGCAATTCTAGTTATGGTTACGGTAATATTGACGCCTTACAAGCCGTTCAATAGAATCCCTCTTAGAATTAATAAATGAAAACGACTGCTTAAAAGCGGTCGTTTTTTTTATTATCAGACTGTTGATAGTATCTTTACGTCAATTCTAATAACCTGCTATGAAAAGAATTATTTATACTAAAAATGCCCCTGCACCAATTGGTCCATACAACCAAGCTATACACTATGTAAACGCTTTTGAAAACACTTTATATACCAGTGGTCAAATTGCGATGGATCCAGAAAGCGGCGAACTTAAAATAGATGATCTAAAAGAAGAAACACATCTTGTAATGAAACATCTAGAAAGCTTATTAGAGCAGGCAGATATGAATTTTGAAGATGTTATTAAAGCAACTATTTTTTTGAGTGATATGAAAAATTTTGCTACTGTAAACGAAGTGTACGGATCGTATTTTGATGATAAAACAGCTCCTGCCAGAGAAACAGTAGAAGTAGCTAACCTTCCTAAATACGTAAACGTAGAAATTTCATTTATCGCAAAGAAAATGCCTTAATCCCATGTTAGAATCCTCAGAACTTATTCTAAATGATGATGGTAGTATTTACCACCTCAATTTATTGCCAGAACAACTAGCTTCTACCATAATTACTGTTGGTGATCCAGAACGTGTAAGTGAAGTTTCCAAACATTTTGATGTAATAGACACTAGAGTAGCAAAACGAGAATTTCATACTCATACAGGTTTATACCGCAACAAACGCATAAGCGTTATAAGTACAGGAATTGGAACGGATAACATAGACATCGTTTTTAATGAATTGGATGCCTTAGTGAATGTTGATTTTAAAACGCGTAAAATAAAAGAGAAACTTACTTCCTTGGACATTATTCGTGTGGGAACTTCGGGTGCCATACAACCTGATATTCCTGTTGACTCATTTGTACTATCTCAACGAGGAATCGGTTTTGACAGTCTGTATCACTGGTATCAAAATGATGGTGGTGATTCCGCTTTCGCGAAAGCGATTTCTCAAAAAATACCGCGCAACGACAATCACAGTAATCCTTATGTAATACATTGTAATCCAGATCTAGCGAGAAAATTTCAAACTGTAGAAATGATCAATGGTAATACGGTAACCAATGTAGGGTTTTATGGTCCACAAAGTAGAACTATAAGATTGAAACCAGCTTTTGACGAACTCAACGATCAATTAGCAGGATTTAACCATGACAACCAGCGCATTACAAATCTAGAAATGGAGACCGCTGGAATATATGCCATGGCAAATCTGCTAGGTCATAGAGCAGTTTCATTAAATGCTATACTTGCTAATCGAGCTACAGGTTCTTTTTCTGAACAACCAGCTGCGACCGTTGAAAAACTTATCAGCTTTACACTTAATTGTTTAAGTTAAGTTAACCTAACAATAACAGAATTAAACACAGCTCGTTTTTAAATTTACGAGCTGTATGAAATACGATTTTCCTTACCGACATAGAGATCTTAATTGGTTAAGTTTTAATCACAGAGTGCTCCAAGAAGCAGCCAATGATCACTTACCTGTCTATGAGCGTATTAAATTCATGGCCATTTTCTCATCAAATCTGGATGAGTTCTTTAGAGTACGTATTTCACAATTACGACAACTTAAAAAGGTAAGAAAAAAGTACCGAAAAAAATTAGAGACCAAACCAACCAAACTGGTAAAAGAAATATTGGCCAAAGTCCAAGAGCAACAGCATTTTTTAGGTACTATATTCCACGAAAGTATTAAGCCAGAATTAGAGGATTATGGTATTTATCTACACGATGAAATTAGTTTAAAAAACGATCACAAGTTACTGGCAGACAAGTGGTTTAAAGAACATTACGAGGATAATCTAGATATCAGTTACATCAACGCAGGAACACAAAGTAACATTTTTCTAGAAAATCAAAGATTATACTTATTAGTTACATTTAATGATAAAGATAAGTATGGCCTTGTGAAAATACCTAAGGATTCTGGTCGATTTATAACCCTAGTTAAAGATAATCATCACGCACACATTGCGTTTATAGACGATATTATTAAACTTCAATTAGATCGTTTTTTTTCAAACGAAATAACTGGTTATTACAGTATTAAACTAAGTCGTGATGCCGAGCTTTATGTGGAAGATTTTGCCGAAGGAACTCTAGCAGAAAAAATCTACAAGAGTCTAGAACAACGTAATATTGGAGAACCTACTCGCCTACTTTATGATGATAGCATTCCTGACAAAGTAATTAAGAATGTGCGCAAAAGTCTTGATTTGAGTAAAATTGATCTAGTTAAAGGTGGTATTTATCATAACTTTGATGACTTCTTTAGTTTCCCAAAACCATTCGATAATCCAGATCTTTATCTCGAACCTAAAAAGGAAATAGAACACAAAGAATTTGAAAGCAACGAGGACTATTTTGCTTTAATAGATAAACAGGACCAACTCATTCACACTCCATTCATGAGTTTTGATTATGTCTCTAACCTAGTCAATCAAGCTGCAAATGATAATACAACAGAGTTTATTAAAATATCTCTATATCGAGTTGCCGACGATTCAAAATTAGTGCAAGCTCTTTTAGAAGCTGTTGAGAACGAAATAGAGGTCGTAGTTTTTGTTGAAGCAAAGGCTAGGTTTGATGAAAAAAACAATATTAAATGGGGCCAAATATTAGAAGAAAAAGGAGCTCGTGTCATATGGAGTTTTCCTAATATTAAAGTTCATAGTAAAGCTTTACTTATTCAAAAACGCATTGATGGTGAAAAGAAGAGATATGCTTACATAGGAACCGGTAATTTTAATTCTAAAACAGCTAAGGTTTACTGCG
Organism: Nonlabens sp. SY33080; assembly: GCF_011784885.1. Taxonomy (NCBI): domain Bacteria; kingdom Pseudomonadati; phylum Bacteroidota; class Flavobacteriia; order Flavobacteriales; family Flavobacteriaceae; genus Nonlabens; species Nonlabens sp. SY33080. Next base: position 401,723 of record NZ_CP050461.1, on the reverse strand, counting down.
ATCACGGACTTTTTACTTCTCATAAACCTATAACAAAAGATTTATATCAAGTATTTAAAGTATTGGAAGGTGATTTAATTATTCCCAAACCTAAACACCTATTAGTAAGTCCTTACAATACTCGGCAAACATTTGAAGATCTTATAAGAGCTGAAATTGATGAAGCGCAATTAGGTAAACCAGCTGCTATTTGGGCAAAGATGAATCAATTAGAAGATCCTAGAATCATAGAATTACTGTATAAAGCAAGTCAAGCAGGAGTTACTATTACTTTGTTAGTTAGAGGTTTTAGTTGTTTAATCCCAGGTCTCAAAAACTTAAGTGAAAATATTTCTTGTTATTCCATTGTAGACACCTATTTGGAACACGGTCGTATTTATAAATTTAATAATGCTGGAAATCCTAAAATATTTATTGGTAGCGCCGATTGGATGACGCGTAATTTAGATCGTAGAATAGAAGTTCTTGTTCCTATTTATGACGAGAGAATTTATGAAGAATTAAACACAATTTTAACCCTTCAATTAAATGACACAGATAAGGCTAGAATTCACGACCAAAGTGAATCTAACAATTTCAGAAAGTCTGAAAAACAAGATGTTGTAAATTCTCAAACAGAAATAAGAGAATACTTAAAAAAACTTCATTCCTAATTTTTCTAAAGTATATTTGTTTCTTCTATGAAGAAGACTACTATACGAATAGGCGGAGTACCAGAACATTTTAATTTACCTTGGCACTTAGCAATAGAGGACAAAGCCTTTGAAAAAGTAGGCTTGGATTTACAATGGCAAGATATTCCTGAAGGAACGGGAAGAATGAGTAAAATGTTGCGAGACGATGAACTAGACGTGGCATGTATACTCACCGATGGTATTGTAAAGGACATAATCGCTGGAAACCCTTCAAAAATTCTTCAAGTTTATGTCCAAACTCCATTACTATGGGGTGTTCATGCTCCTGGTACCATAGAAGCGAATAACACTAGACAGTTGGAGGATGGTAAAATAGCGATAAGTCGTTACGGCAGTGGCTCACACCTTATGAGCTATCTCATGGCCAAAAAACACGGATGGGATACTACCGAGTTAGACTTTGAACTTGTTCATACCTTGGACGGCGCTGTTGAAGCTCTATCTAACAATAAAGCTCAATTATTTTTATGGGAGCGATATATGACTCAACCATTAGTAGATAAAGGCGTTTTTAAAAGATTGGAAACCATAGCAACTCCATGGCCTAGTTTTGTTATTGCAGCAAGAGAAGAAAGTATCAAAGAAAAAGAGGAAGCGTTAAGCAAAATGCTTTATGTGATAAACACATACACTGCCGACTTTAAATTGATTCCAAGTATAGATAGAACTATTGCTGCTCATTACGATTTACAAGTAGGAGATGTTCAACAATGGATGCTACGTACCAAATATAGTGACGATCAACTATGGGATACTACTGTAGATACTATATTAGAAGAATTTACAGCTGTAGGAATTATTGATAAAGAAGTAAAATTGGAAGAGCTTATCAAAGACCTTCCAAAGTATGAACAAGAGATGGAAGATTAATCCAACTATTCTCTTTTAAGCTTAAAACTAGATATTTTCCCATTACCAGCTATCATTCCTTCATTTTGATTAATCATGCTTGCCGTGTAATAACCATCATCAGTAAGTTTTCTCCAAGTAGTGCCTTGATCTCCACTCCACCAAATACCTTGTGAGCCCGTGGCTAGTAATTCATTTCCTTGCGTATTTGGAACAAACTGTATGTCACTACAATATCCTGGTCCATCACCAGAGGAAAGAAGTTTCCAGCTGCGACCACCGTTTTTAGTTATAGCCTTATTGTATTTGTTATCTTCAGGGTTTTCCCAATCTCCACCTATAATCACACCGGTTTTTTCATCATAAAAATCCATTGCAAATATTCCGGTCATCTGACTTCCGGCAATAATTGGTGTTTGATATTCTTCCCAATTAACTCCTCTGTCATAACTGTACAACACTCTTGCTGCTTTGCCACCAGTAGCAATCCAAACATGGTCATTTAAAATTTTCATATTTGAATTACTCGCTGCAAAACCTGCCTCACCATCTATATAATCTGGTAATTTAAAGCAATCCAACTGTCCAAACTCTTTACCACCATTTTCCGTTTTAAGAATGGCTATACAACGATCAAACTCATCCTCACCTTGAGGATCACCCATTATTATACCTTCTTCATCATCCCAAAACTTCATACTATCATAAAAAACATCGTCACCAGATTGTGATAGAAGAAGTTCAATATTATCATTTGCATGTGTTATTCTATATAACAACGCTGGACTACCAGCACTTAAAATGTAGGTATATTGATTAGTAACAGCTATAGATCTGAATTGAACATCTAACGAATCATTGACCTTGATAATACCTTTATCGATGCTTAAGTCTTTAGGGTCGATGGAACCGTAGTTACCTTTACTTCCACCATACCAGTACTTACCATCACCGTATTCTAGTGCCCTTATGCTAATAGAATCTGTTACCAAGTTATTAATTTCGATTGTTGTGACAGCTCCAATCGAATTCTCGCTTGTCATAGAGTTCTCATCTTTCATATTCTGTTTGCAGCCTAACAGCGACACAATAAATATTAAGGCGAAGATGGTTGAAAAATATTTCATTTTATAGATATAATAGGTTGTGTGAGTAAAAATAAGTTAAGACAAGCTAATTTGAATAAGGATAATAGTAATTTTGCAAAATGAGATTTCACCACAACCTAGTAGTTGCAACTACTCAAGCGTTACATAATATTTTTAATGATGGCAAGTATGCAGATCAAGCCATACAAAAGATTTTAAAGAAAGATACTCGATGGGGTTCCAGGGATCGTGCATTCATCGCAGAAACTACTTATGACATTGTACGATACAAACGATTATATAGTGCTATAGCAGACGTTCAAGAACCTTTTAAGCCTCAAGATTTGTGGAGACTTACAAGTGTTTGGATTATTTTAAAGGGACATGATTTACCTGCTTGGGAAGAATACTATAATACACCCGTAAGAAGAATTAAAGGTCGTTTTGACGAATTAAGAAAAAAAAGAGTGATGCGTGAATCTATTCCCAACTGGATGGATGAGCTTGCTCTTAATCAATTAGAAGAGTCCTTTTGGGAAAAAGAACTGCACGCGCTTAATGAACAAGCAAACGTAGTATTAAGAGTCAATGAATTAAAAACTGATATCAACACCTTAAAAGAAAAATTGGTTGCTCACGACATCGCTACTGATATTTCACCAGAATTCCCTAATGCTTTAGTTTTAAGGGAAAGAGCTAATGTTTTTAGTCTTCCAGAATTTCAAGATGGCCTATTTGAAGTCCAAGATGCAGGTAGTCAAAAAATAGCACCATTTTTACAGGTAGAACCAGGCATGAGAATTCTAGATGCTTGCGCTGGTGCTGGTGGAAAAACATTACATCTTGCTGCGCTCACACAAAATAAAGGTCAAATAATTGCGACGGATATTTATTCTAGTAAGTTAAAAGAATTGAAACGCAGAGCACGTAGAGCTGGAGCACATAACATAGAGACCCGATTAATCGATACGACTAAAGTGATCAAAAAACTTCATGGAAAAATGGATCGTATACTTATTGATGCTCCATGTAGTGGATTAGGTGTTTTACGTCGTAATCCGGATGCAAAATGGAAACTTGAACCTCAATTTTTAGAAACGATTCAAAATACTCAACAAGAAATTTTACAATCTTACTCTAAAGTACTTAAATCAGGTGGAAAGCTAGTTTACGCAACTTGCTCCATTTTACCTTCAGAAAATCAGGATCAAGTAAAAACATTTCTAGAATCAGAAATTGGTAAAGAATTTGAACTTGAAGAAGAAAAAAGCCTATTCGCACACCTGGATGGTTTTGACGGATTTTACATGGCAAGACTTAGTAAAAAATAATATGAGAACAATTTTATTCTATATAGTTATTGGATGTTTCGCTTTCGCGAAAGCGCAACCACCAGCAAACTACTACAACAGTGCCAATGGGCTCACAGGATATGCGTTAAAAACCGAATTGAGCAACATTATTTCTAATGGTTATAATAACCAAGGATATGGCGCATTACATACTTTATATCTTACATCTGACAATGATGAATACTACGATAATGGGACGCAAACTGGTACCATATTAGATATGTATTCTGAAAACCCTACCGGTGCAGATCCATATAATTTTAATGGAAATACAAATGAGCAATGTGGTAATTATAGTCAGGAAGGAGACTGTTACAATCGCGAGCACCTGTTTCCTCAAGGATTTTTCAATCAAAGAGAGCCCATGCGCAGTGATGCTCACCATGTAATACCGACTGACGGTTTTGTAAATGGAGGTCGTGGTAGCTTACCCTTTGGAGAAGTTGACAGCTCTGGTGGCGGCGTTACTACCTACAGAAATGGTTCTCGTAGAGGCCCTAGTGCGACATCAGGATTCACTGGGACTGTGTTTGAACCGATTGATGAATTCAAAGGCGATATCGCTCGCTCTTTATTCTATTTTGCCACTCGTTATGAAGCTCAATACAACGATACGAGTTGGGATAGTCCAAATGCCACAAATGACCCTAGAGATGGTTCTCAAAATCAATATTTTGAACAGTGGTTTGTAGATTTACTTTTAGACTGGCATAATGCCGATCCAGTAAGTCAAAAGGAAATAGATCGTAATAACGATGTTTATTTACATCAAAATAATCGAAATCCCTATATCGACAATCCATCGTGGATAACTGATATTTGGACATCAAGCAATGCTCCATCGGGAAGGTTATTTGTTACTCTTGAAGATACTTATGTAGACACGAATAACAACGCTACAATCGATGCTGGTGATCGCATAGAATATGACTACACCTATAACAATATAGGCCAATCGATTTTATATAACCTAAGCTCTACCCCTATTGTTGGGACTTTTGAAAACACAGTTACGCCAGTATCTAGTTTGAATCCTGGGCAATCGATTACTAACCCGTTTGGAAAACTCGTGGTAGTTTTAACGAACAATCTAATCAATTCTTCTCCCAATTGCGAACTTGAAAATTATCTTACAACCACTGCAGATTTCAATTCGACTGGGACAAATGGAGGATTATCCAAATTAAGTGATGACCCAGATAATTTTGCTAATATTGATACTGATGGAGATAATTTACCCGATGATCGTAATAGAACGACAGTATGTACTTCAACAGGAGTGGTATTTAATACATTATTTATCAGTGAATACATTGAAGGATCTGGGAACAATAAGGCAATTGAATTATCTAATTGGACTGGTGCTCCTGTTGATTTAAACGGGTATACACTTGCTCGTGATGCGAATGGCGGTGGTAACTGGTCTGGTACGGTAACACTATCAGGAACTGTTGCTGATCAAGATGTTTGGGTAATTGCTCGTGGAAATGCGTCCAGTACGATTGTCAATGCTGCAGATCAACTGGTTAGTAGCGGTAGTGCTCTAGACTTTAATGGTAACGATCCTGTAGGACTGTTTTTAAATGGCAATCTTATTGATATTGTAGGAACATTTGGATCTGGAAGTAATGATTTTGCCAAAGATGAAACTCTGGTTCGTAAATCTAATGTTCAAGCACCTTTGATTCCTTTTAATAAAAATCGTGATTGGGATGTCTTTCCTACAGATGATACTAATGATTTAGGAATGCATGATGCAGTAACATTGTCAATAATTACTTCAGAAATAGGCGATGTAATACTATATCCTAATCCTTCAACAAATGGTACATTTACTATTGATAACTTTAAGTCGGATATGAACTATGTTGTTTTTGACATGACTGGTCGCATCGTTTTGAATGGAACAGAAAACAATTTCACAATTGAAAATCAAGGACTGTATTTAATACAGATTAAACAAAACGATAAATCTGTGACTAAGAAAATTATCGTTCGATAATAACGCATAAAAGTATTTCATAAAAAAGCCTGCTATTTATAGCAGGCTTTTTTAATTTAAGTATCAAGTTAGATACGTTTCATTTGTTGCTTCATCATTCTTATTTGATCAGTCAACATATTATGTTTGTCTAATTTTTTAGCTTCAGTCAATAGCATTTGAGCTTCTCTTTTGCGTCTCTTACTCATTGCTATACCAGCAAGGTTAAGTTTTGCCATGGCAAGATCTTGATCCATGCTCAACCCAAGTTTAATGGCTTTTTTGAAATACTTCTCTGCCTTAGTCATATTGGTTTGAGAAATCATTAATCCATTCAAATAGTTATAATAACCTTGTTGTTTAGTGACTAGTGCTGCTTCTGGGTTTTTAATTTTATCCAACCATTTTTTTGCCCCTTCAAAGTCTTGTTTTCTTAATCTAAGAAAAGCAAGTACAATTATTTCATTTTTGAAATAAAGTAAAACAAACATTCCGGCAAGTAATAGAAGACTAATACCAGAAAGAATTTCATTTCTTGTAAAGAGATAAACCGCCCATGCTACAACAGCAGCAGCTAGAACAAGCTTTATATTTTTATTGAACATACTTCTTTTTTTACACGGGCAAAGATACTGGTAATTTGAAGTAACTTACAACTTGTAGAAGGACTTAAAACTTCTCTGGCTCAATTGCGGTTATATTAATAAGGTAGCGTACAACTTTCCCTTTATCATACACTTTACCAAATTTAAGAACGGCGGTCCCTAAATCACATTTGTAAGTATAATAATATGGTAAGGCGACAATTTTTTCTTTGGTATTAGGAAAACTTACTGTACTATCAACCACCTTTTTTAATCTATCACCTCCAAAAAGATTAAATTTTTCAACGTATTTAGAAAAATTATTATCATCAGTAGTTATGTAGTTTAAATAACGTTGTGGTTGTATAATAAAAACATCAGTTTTATAAAAATTATCTGAATTTGCTTCTAGATGATAATTATTAAAATTAAAAGTGGTTTCAGTTTGAGTCAAACAAAACATGTGCGCCTGAATTTCTGACACATGGTAATTCTTAATATCTAAGAAATCAAGAAATTGTTTACTAGTAAACAATTCGACGGGACGATCAATTTTGCATTCTTCTTGTGATACTACCGAATTCATCCCTAGTAGTAGTGCCACAAGGCATACAATAAATTTCATTTTCAATTGGTTTAGCAGTCAAATATAGCATTAGTTAAATATAACTACTAATTTTATTTTTGTATTTCCTTGAATAGTAGGTATATTAATAAAAAAGAAGTATTTTTGCACTCCCAAAGCGAGAATATGGAAACCGCTTGGAAATCAATAATTTAAAAACAACCCTTCTAGAAATTGTTTCTATAAAGTTTCCAGCAAGTCTAGAATACAAATTTTTAATCAGCAAATATGGCTGAAGAAACAACAAAACAAGAGCTTGAAGCTGCAAAAGACGGTGTAACGGATACACAGGTTCAAGAACGTGTGGAAAAAGTAACTACTTCTCCACAACAAGAAAACCCACAAGATTTCCTAGATAACTTTGACTGGGAACGTTACAGTGAAGGAATTGAAAAAGTTGATGAAGAGCAACTTAAAAAATTCGAAAAGCTTGTAGCTGAAAACTTTGTGGATACTATTGATAATGATGTTATCGAAGGAACTGTAATCAAAATTACTGATCGTGACGCTATCATCGATATCAATGCAAAGTCTGAAGGTGCTATCTCTCTAAACGAATTTCGTTATAATCCACACCTAAAAGAAGGTGATAAAGTAGAAGTACTTGTAGACGTAAGAGAAGATGCTACTGGACAGTTAGTATTATCTCACCGTAAAGCAAGATTAATCAAGGCATGGGAACGTGTAAATGCAGCTCATGATACTGGTGAAATCGTAAATGGTTATGTTAAGTGTCGTACTAAAGGTGGTATGATTGTAGACGTATTCGGTATTGAGGCTTTCCTTCCTGGATCTCAAATCGATGTTAAACCTATCCGTGATTATGATCAGTATGTAGATAAAACTATGGAATTCAAAGTGGTTAAAATCAACCATGAATTCAAAAACGTAGTTGTTTCTCACAAAGCTCTTATCGAAGCTGATATCGAAGAGCAGAAGAAAGAAATCATTTCTCGCCTAGAAAAAGGTCAAGTATTAGAAGGTGTTGTGAAAAACATTACTTCTTACGGTGTATTTGTTGACCTAGGTGGTGTTGATGGATTAATTCACATTACTGACCTTTCTTGGTCAAGAATTAATCACCCACAAGAGGTTGTTGAATTAGATCAAACTTTAAATGTTGTAATCTTAGACTTTGATGAAGATAAGTCAAGAATCCAATTAGGTCTTAAGCAACTTGAAGCTCATCCATGGGATGCTCTTTCTGAGAAAATCAAGCCAGGTGATAAAGTAAAAGGTAAAGTTGTAGTAATCGCTGATTACGGTGCTTTTGTAGAGATTGAAGAAGGTGTTGAAGGTCTTGTACACGTATCAGAAATGTCATGGTCTACTCACTTAAGAAGTGCTAACGACTTTGTTAAAGTAGGTGATGAAATCGAAGCTGAAGTTCTTACAATTGATAGAGAAGATCGTAAGATGTCTCTAGGAATGAAGCAACTTTCTCAAGATCCATGGACTGATATTACTTCTAAATACCCAGTAGGTTCACGTCACACTGGAACTGTAAGAAACTTTACAAACTTTGGTGTATTTGTAGAACTTGAAGAAGGTGTTGATGGATTAATTTACATCTCTGACCTTTCTTGGACTAAGAAAATCAAACACCCAAGTGAATTCTGTTCAGTTGGTGATAAACTAGATGTTGTAGTATTAGAACTTGATGTTGATGGTCGTAAACTTTCACTAGGACACAAGCAAACTAAAGATAATCCATGGGATAAATATGCTACTGAATTTGCAGTAGGAACTACTCATGAATTAACTATTGACGAAGTATTAGATAAAGGAGCTGTTGTAAATGTAAATGATGACATCAGCGTATTTATTCCTTCTCGTCACCTAGAAAAAGAAGATGGAAGTCGTCTTAAGAAAGGGGAAACTGCTGATATCCAAATCATAGAATTCAACAAAGAATTCAAGCGTGTAGTTGGATCTCACATGGTAATCCATAAAGAAGAAGAAGCTAAAATAGTTAAGCAAGCTGCTGCTAAATCTCAAGAGGAAAACAAACCTACTTTAGGTGATGCAAATGCTAAACTACAAGCTCTTAAAGACAGAATGGAAGGTAAATCTTAAGCCTACTCTATTCTAAATAGTTTAGAAAACCCTTACTTAAATTAAGTAAGGGTTTTTTATTTATTTAAAAATCACATTATACTAGTGATCACATCATACGTTCTACTACTAAACAAGCGCTTTTAAGTTTCATTCTTACGTTTCTACATTATTAAAATACTTATCTTTGTCACTAGCAAGTAACCTCAATGAGTCAAAAATTACTTCTAGACGCGACGGCATTAAACATCACCTTACATAGGTTAGCCTGTCAATTAATTGAAAATCACGGAGATTTTAAACAAACTGTTCTTATTGGCATTCAACCTCGAGGAACATTTTTATTAAATCGATTGACACAATTACTTCAAGATCATTATGAAATATCCGATTTATTATCGGGTAAATTAGACATCACATTCTATAGAGATGATTTTAGAAGAAGTAATGAACCACTTAAAGCAAACTCCACCGAAATAAATTTTCTAATAGAAGATAAAAAGGTGGTGCTTATTGATGACGTACTTTATACAGGACGCAGTATACGATCAGCACTTACCGCTCTTCAATCCTTTGGAAGACCCGAACATATTGAATTATTAACATTGATAGATCGTAGGTTCTCTAGACATCTACCTATACAACCTGACTATAAAGGCAGACAAGTTGATGCTATTGACAATCAAAAAGTAAAAGTACATTGGAAGGAAAATGCTGGTGAAGACGCCGTTTACTTACTTAAAAACAAAGAAAATTAATGAGTGAATTAAGTGTAGATCACGTTTTGGGTATCAAATATCTTACACCACAAGATATTCAATTAATTCATCAAACTGCCGATCAGTTTAAAGAAGTAATAAATAGACCTATTAAGAAGGTTCCATCACTTAGAGATATTACAGTTGCCAATCTTTTCTTTGAAAATTCAACCAGAACAAAACTTTCTTTTGAACTTGCCGAAAAACGATTAAGCGCCGATGTAATTAACTTCAGTGCTGCCCAAAGTTCTGTAAAAAAAGGGGAAACTTTAATAGACACCGTCAACAACATTCTCGCTATGAAGGTGGACGTTGTAGTAATGCGTCATCCGAATCCAGGCGCCGGTGTGTTCCTATCAAATCATATAAATGCCAGAATAGTAAATGCTGGAGATGGTGCGCATGAGCATCCTACGCAAGCATTGTTAGATAGTTATTCTATTAGAGAAAAATTAGGTGATATATCAGGAAAAAAAGTAGTCATTGTTGGTGATATTTTACACAGTCGTGTAGCCTTATCTAACATCTTTTGCCTACAAAAATTAGGTGCCGAAGTCATGGTTTGTGGCCCTGCAACGCTTATACCCAAGCATATAGAAAAACTAGGAGTTCAGGTAGAGCTAGATTTACGTAAAGCACTTCAATGGTGCGATGTAGCAAACATGTTGAGAGTTCAAAATGAGCGCATGGATATTTCCTACTTCCCTAGCGTGAGAGAATACACGCAACAATACGGTGTAAATATGGAATTGCTTCAATCGTTAGACAAAGAAATAACAATCATGCATCCTGGACCGATTAATCGAGGTGTTGAAATTACTAGTGAAGTAGCAGATAGTGATCAAGCTATTATTCTAAATCAAGTAGAAAATGGTGTTGCAGTAAGAATGGCCGTTTTATATTTAGTAGCAAGCAAAATAAAGAGAAATTAAATGAAAAGCTCATCGCACGACAACTTTATCCTTCTAAAGGATGAACATAATGATATTGTTGAATTTGCAGAATTTTTACCTACAATCTGGCAACAATTTTCAAATAAAAATGTCATAGTTGATTTATCCGAATATGATCAAGCTACATTAAACCAGCTTCTACATTTTCTAGAATTAAGTAATAAACACCGTGCTACAAAACAGTCTTTTGTTATCATCAACAAAGCACTTTCTACAGATCAAATTCCTGAAGAACTTATGGTTGTCCCTACCCTTCAAGAAGCGCAGGACATCATAGAAATGGAAGAAATAGAAAGAGACCTAGGATTCTAGATCTCTTTTTTATTACTCTTCTGTGTTGTAAAAAAACTGCTCTCGCCATATTTTTCCATCCTTCACTTGATAAACTCCAATCTCGGTCATTTGAGATCTTTGTCCGCTAGGCTTGTGTGTAGTATCCATCCAAAAGGTAACCGCAAAATGATTGTCGGCAACAATAGGATCACTTACCTTATTCCCATGGACTTCAAAATTTTCACGCCACCACTCTCCTTTCTTAGATAATCCTTCAAAACCATGAACTTCTTTCATAGGTTCTGCCATTTCGACGCTTGTAATTTCAGGACTATACAAATTTTCATAGCATTTTGTTTCCTCACCATTTCGGCACCATTCGACTAATTGATCAGCCACTTGTTTAGTTGTCATAATGTTATTGGTTTTTGTTTAGGTTTAAAGATAATTAAAACCAATAGGTAAAACAATGATCCTTAGTTATCAAATAGTTATGATTTAATTATGATTTTTTAGTAAGTTATTATGTTTTGATGATTTAATACAAAGAGCTCCGTAAACGGAGCTCTTTGTATAATTTAACAAAATAAAGAGAGCTAATACTTTTATATCTCTTTAGTAAAATTCACTTGTATTATATAACGTTTTTATTTTAATTAACTTTAGTTTTTAGTAATACAGCGATGGCATTAGATTTTGTACTAGAAGAGAAACTATTTATTAATAATAAACTTTTTAGATAAAGTTTTGTCTTTAGTTTGTACCTGTAAAATATAAAGGCCTGATTTCATCGACCCTAATTGCAAGCTGTTCAAGTCCTTGAATTTCTCTACAATAGTACCAGAAAGATCAAATACAACAACCGCAACAATGTCTTGTTTTTCAAGGTTTGTACTTATTATCGGTTGTTTATTTTCATAATATATATCCAAGTCATTTTCTTTCTTTAAAATATCTTTTTGCAATGTAAAGAAGTTACCAGCATAAACGCTATTTGGACAATTAGAGTCTGTTGCAATAATTCTATAGTTGGGACATCCTAATTTATAACTTGTCACTCTGACAGATTTTATCGGATTAGATTGAATAGCATAGAATTGAGCACTGAAATAATTTATATTTACATTAGTCCCAGGTGGTGGATTAGCACTATCATACGTTGCTGTAGTATTATCCAGATAGGTTGCTTGCCATACATATCTTACTGGTTGACTTTCGTATTGAGAAAGTTGTAGAATTAATTCTCCATTTTGATTAACGGATGTAATTTGATTACAAATATTTAGCGTCGGAGGTCTACAGCCTCCAGGTATAACAATATTACATTCTATACAATCACCATTGATAAACTTCGTGAGAGTAATTGTAAATGAACCTGTACCTGATCTCAAAACTTGAATACTACTAGTTGTATTATCTCCAATAATAGTCGCAGAGCCATTTGATATCTCCCAATAATAACAATTATCACACTGAGCACTTAAGATTGAACCATAAGTTTGAATTGTATCTACAGGATGGTCTAATGAAGTGGAAATACAATTTTCTTGAGCACTAACAATAGTGGAGCTTAATAGTAATAATAATAAATAAAAATTTTTCATGTTAATAGGATATAATTAGCTTACTCTTGACGATTTTCAGCTTACTCGTTGAAGGTTTGAAGATAGTTTCAACATTAAAGCGGTTTGTTGATATTTCATATTTACCATGAATACTTTCACATTCACACTTAAGAAAGACTATAATTGAAATATAAAAGGAGTGCAAGTTGCGATTAATCAAAAGTGCTTTTATGAAAGAAGCCTTATTCGCTTGAATAAGGCTTAAACAGAGATAAAAAATACTAGTAGGGAGTAATATTATTTAATCTGTTGTATTATCATTTAAACCAGGTCCATTACCATTTTCTCCTCCAGGCGGAATATATAGTGAATGGTCAAGAAAATTTGTAAAATCAGATACGTTGATATGGGAGTATGAGCAGTTAGAAATTGTAGTACTTCTCAGAGGTCTAACAATTAACAAATAAGCTCCATTTGTTAAACTCGTATAATCAGCATATGAGTCATAATAATCCAAATTTTCAAAAGTTGAAAGGTATGTATTATACGTAATGACATGTTGAGTGGCTTCATTACTTTGATTATTATTTAATGGATGTGTTGTAGAGTAAATAGCGTCAGCATTCGTGAAATCGATCAGATTGGGTAAATATATCTCAGTACAATGCTCTGTATTTAAAAAGTAATTTATATCAGAATATTGAACGTACCTATCCCCAATGGGTATAATATAACTGTCAGATTCAGGAGTAGAATTATTTTTACAGGTTATACAATTTATTGGAAACTTATCCCAATTATCTGGTTTAGCTATCTGTCTGTCATATAAAAGTTGAGAAAATTTAGCTCTTAATGGCCCACTTTGTTCTCCATTCAACAAATCATCTAAATTCACTGTCCTTTTTGTATGATCTACTTTATTCAAAACATATTGTCTTAAAGCGAGGTCGTTAATTATACAATCTGTCACTAGCCATGAGACCCACTTTAAAGCACCTTCATAATCAAATACATACAAGTTAGGATCTCCAACTCGCCACTTCATTTGAATGTCTTTTTCAGTATTTGAATTTGTAAATACCTCTTCATTTACAGTATCTTCACTACAACCTATTATAGTAAAAAATAGAAATAAAATAATGAATTTATTCATGATGAAATTTTCTTTGAATTTAGAGTTTTTAAGAAATTTTCAATACTAAATTCATTTTTGATTTACTATGATTCATATGTTGTAGATGTGAGTTAATATCCTTTCATTAATCGATCTTGAGTTTCTTTTTTATACCGGGATGAAACGGGAAGCTCTTTTCCTGATTTTAAAATTACTCCGCCAATTTTTAAATATTTACTTATAGCTTGTAACTGAACTACGTAAGATTGATGAATTTTCACAAAATAAGATGGAAGTAATTTAATAACGTACTTGAGTGGTTTAGACATGACTAATCTATCTTCATTTTTCATGTAAAACGTTGTATAATTACCATCGGATTTACAATAAAGTACATCTTCTAATTCTACAATATGAATAGCTGAGTTAGTGGGTATAGCGATAAATTTATTCGGTTTTTTGTCTAATATGTCTTTAGCGACTTTAAATTGAGATGCAAAATCCCCTACCTTATTGTGATTAAGTATTTTGAATATTGCCTCTTTGAATTCATTCAAATCTATTGGCTTTAATATATAATCTAAAGCCCCAATTTTCAATGCTCTAATTGCAAGGTGATCATATGCTGTAATAAATATAAACGGACAATCTTTTAGGTTAACCTCATGTAAAACATCAAAGGTTGTTCCTCCATTAATTTGAATATCTAATAAAAGAAAATCAAATTTTGTTTTGAACAGATGATTCTTAGCATTTTCTACAGAATTTGAAAAAGTTATATGAAAATTTATTTCATGAAAATTATTAATTAATAACTCAGAAATAAACTTTGCTGTGTTTTTATCGTCCTCTACAATTAAAACCTTCATACTAAACGATTGGTAGTTTAAATTCGACTCTAGTTCCAGAATTAAAATTCTTACTACAATTTAAAATTAATTGGGATTTATATTTGTTTTTAAGCAACTGCTCTATCATTGAGATAGACAATGATGTTTTATTTTCCTTACTTAGATTAATATTATTTCTAATACCTATACCATTGTCTTCAATAATGCATTTTAATTCATTATCATCATTACACTTAAGCAAACTAATCAGAATTTTAGCTTCAAAGTTTTCTGTAGGAAATGCATGTTGAATTGAATTTTCAACAAAAGGCTGTAATAGCATTGGTGGTATTTTAAATTCAGTATCTCCCAGTGATTTATCAATGTTAACGGTAAAACTAACGTTCTGCTCTGATCGTAAATTAAAAACATCAATATAATTCTGCAGTAACCTTAATTCTTCTTCTATGGGTATATATTCATGAGTAGAATGCTCTAGAACCTGTCTTAGCAACCGTGAAAACTTTACTAATAAATTACTTGCTAACTCAGGTTCATTATAAATATAACCTTGAATAGAGGTAAGGACATTATATAGAAAATGTGGTTTGATTTGAGCAGCAAAAACCTTTTGTTCTAAGTTACTTACTCTTTTTATATATTTGGCTTTATGCCTATTATACACCAAAGCAAACACAAGAGCAATAATAATAAGTAGTAATAAAACACATACAAATGCGAACCATGCAGATTTTCTTTGTTGCTCCAAATGCACTCTTTGTTTATTCATTTTCAAAGCATAATCATTAGCTAATTGCATTGCAACTAACTCATCACGTGTTTTTTCCTCATACTTTGAATATTGCCAATCGGCTATTTTATCCAATGACTTTAGCACATCTCGGCTATCCCCATTAGTTTCTTCGATTAATAGATAATTATATTTCAATACACTTTTTTGAAGATTGTATTTGACTTGAGTCATATCAAGCTGATAAAAACTATCAATATATTTCTTCGTTTTATCTAAATTTTTAAGATAAATATGAACTTCCGCCAGATTTGCATAAGCTGTGGCTATATCATTGATATTATTAGATGTTTCTTTTTTACTCAATTTCAAAGCTTCTTTATAATAAAAAGATGCTTTTTCATAATCCTCTTCATAAAATTGAAAAACACCATAACTTCCGTAGAGCTGTATCAAGTCACTATCTTTGACTATTGAGTTATTTTGAATCAAACTATCCATTAAACTTAAGCTTTTTTCTCTTTCGCCCAACATAAATAAATAATCTGCTTTATGAATGAAACTAGTTATTAGACTATCGTCAACAAAGCTTTTTTTTATAAGTTTAATTCGATCTTCATTTTTTCTCAAAGCATTTACATATTCTTGTTTTTGATAATAGAAATACTCTTCTAAATGAGTTTTAAGTATCGAGTCTCTTAGAGTCATTTTATCAGTGATAAATTCAGTTTTTATAAGGTTCTCTGCTTCCACATATCTTCTTAACCAACTATATTGACGTATTAGATAGAGTAAATCACTTCTCGTCAAGTCTTTTTCAACAATTTTTGATAAGTAACGAGCTTTTTCAAAATGATAAATTGCCTCATCTGCTCTATTCTCTTTTGATAAAAGCCTTGCATACAAAGTATGGAACCTAAATTGCGACTCCTTATTAATGTTATTGGAATTTATTTCTAACAGTCTAAGGTTTTCCAGTAAGAAGTATTTGTCAGATTTTTTTTGGTAATAATTGAGATTACTTAAAAACTGTTTGTTTAATTGTTTATCATTTTCATTACTGCACGAAGACATTAATAAAACTAACATTACTAGCAAACTTATTGTACGCATAGGTAGGATATAAAAACCAAAAAGTACGAATGAATCTTAAATAAATCTATATTTTATTTATTATGATTTTTTAGTAGGTTATTATGCTTTCGCGAAAGCGTACTATCAACAATCAATAGGTGCAAAACTTATATTCTAAATATGTAAGATCTTCTTGAATAAATCGAGTAAAACTAGCAACTTTGTATTATGCATGTTTCTAAAGATAAAACAACCTTAGGTTTACAGTTACCTACTGATCCTAGATGGGCCAATTTGGCTAAATTTAGTTTACAAGATATTCTTACTGATCACGCTTTTTGTGAGCAAAAGGCTGCCAGCACCATTATTTCTATCATACAAATGCACAGTGATAAAGAGGAAATTGTTGAAGCCTTATCACCTGTGGTAAGTGAGGAATGGGGACATTTTAGGATGGTTCTTAGTAAATTAAAAGAACGTGGTTTAAAATTAGGAATCCAGCGACCTGACGAGTATGTAAAAAAACTAATGAAAGGCAAGCCCAAAGGACAAGGTCGTGATCAACTGTTTTTAGATCAATTATTAATATGCGCATTGATAGAAGCTCGCAGCTGTGAACGTTTTAAACAATTGTGGCAAAATTTAAACGATGCCGATTTACAAGATTTCTATTATACCTTTATGGTTGCCGAAGCGCAACACTACAAGCTGTTCCTTAAACTTGCGCGAACTTATTTTAAAGAAGAAATAGTGAAAGAAAGATGGCAGTACTGGTTAGATTATGAAGCTAGTTTTATTCCTCATCTAGAAGTAAGAGGTGATAGAATGCATTAATTGTTTCTTGAAATTTCTCCTGAAAAGTAGTAAGCCTCTCTTTCTAAAAAATTAAATGATCTTCCTTGAATCAATTCGTCTGTGAAATAAAACAAATAGAACATAATTGCATGAGCGTCTAAATAAAATATAGAAGAATCAATTTTATTTAACCATCTTTTTTCTTGTTTAAATTTAGTAATGATTGAGTTAAATCCCACATATTCATCATACTGAAATACATGCACCATTTCGTGGTTAGCTAATCTAAAGTTATCGATTAAGCTCTCTCTAAAAACTATCGAGTTTCCATGAGTGATTGCACTAGCGTTTGGTAGATTTTGGTCTTGCGTAGTATATATTGGTGTCCCGTAAACTAATGATTTATTTAAATCAAAACGATTACCTATCATAGAATAGGCATTTAATGTGAATGAAATTGGTTTTATTCTAGAATTAAATTTAAATCCATTTTTAAAAATAAATTCAGCACGATAGAAACCAATATTAAAAACATATTGTTCAAAAATTGGACGGTTATTACTACCATTTTCTATAAATGAAGTTCCCAAGTTGTGAATGATTTTCGAGGCCCAAGAAATTTGCCAATCATTATCATCATCAACTTCCATAAGTAATGTTTTACCGCTGTAAGTGAGAGAACCTCCTAAAGCTCCTTTCCACGCACCGTCAAAAAAGGCTTCATTCCATTTCTGTTCAGGGGTTTTATTGATTGTAGAACCTACTCCCGAAGTAAAAGAACCTAACAACACGTTATAAGCCAACATTTCAAAATCTGATTGCGCTTTTAGATAAGTGAATGAGAAAATTAAGAAAACAGCAAAAAGGTACTTCATCTAAATATATCAATAAGTATTTGCCTTAAACTTAAAAGATTATAATGATTTATAAGTAACTTATTCTGTAAACCTTATCATTGAGTTCGTATATATATTCTTACTATATTTAAAGCCTAATCAAACCACATGCTCACAAAAGTTTATGGAAGTGCCGTCTTTGGAGTCGAGGCACAAACTATAACTGTTGAAGTAAATGCTGCAACAGGAATAGGATATCACCTAGTAGGTTTGCCTGACAAGGCTATAAGTGAAAGTAGTTTTAGAATCACAGCTGCTTTATCAAACGTAGGTTATAAAATGCCTGGTAAGAAGATGATAATCAATCTTTCACCAGCCGATTTGCGTAAAGAAGGTAGTGCTTATGACCTACCCATTGCTCTAGGTATTCTCAATTCTAGTAAGCAAATAGATAGCGATCAATTGGGAGATTATATCATTATGGGTGAAGTATCACTCGATGGTCAACTACAACCCATTAAAGGAGCCTTACCAATAGCCATAAAAGCAAGACAAGAAGGATTTAAAGGTTTTATTCTACCCAAACAAAATGCCGCCGAAGCTGCTATAGTAGATAATCTAGATGTATACGGAGTTGATAACATATTGGATGTTATTCAATTTTTCAAAGGAGAAAAAGAATTAGAGCCTACGATTATAGATACTCGTGAAACCTTTTATCAAGCTCTTGAACATCCAGAATTTGATTTTGCCGATGTAAAAGGTCAAGAAAGTATTAAACGCTGTATGGAAATTGCGGCAGCAGGTGGCCATAATATTATTCTCATCGGTCCACCAGGAGCAGGAAAAACGATGCTCGCCAAAAGACTACCATCTATATTGCCACCTATGACTTTACATGAAGCTCTTGAAACGACTAAAATTCACAGTGTAGCTGGAAGAACGAGTAATCAAAATGGACTCATGGCACAACGACCGTTTAGGAGTCCACACCACACTATTTCAAATGTAGCGCTGGTAGGTGGTGGTAGCTATCCACAACCTGGTGAAATATCATTAAGTCATAATGGGATACTATTTCTAGATGAGTTACCAGAATTTAAACGAGAAGTTCTAGAGGTGATGAGACAACCTCTTGAAGATCGTGAAGTTACCATTTCAAGAGCAAAGTTTACCGTTACCTATCCATCAAGTTTTATGCTTGTAGCAAGTATGAATCCTAGTCCAGGTGGCTACTTTAACGATCCAAATGCTCCAGTACAATCAAGCCCGGCAGAGATGCAGCGCTACTTAAGTAAGATTTCTGGTCCGCTACTAGATCGTATTGACATTCATATTGAAGTGACTCCTGTTCCTTTTGAAAAACTTACTGAAGAAAGGCAAGCAGAAAAGTCAGCTGAGATAAGAAAACGAGTTACAGCCGCAAGAGATATTCAAACTGAACGCTTTCGCGAAAGCGAAAAAACCCACTATAACGCTCAATGAATACCAAAGATATACGACAACATTGTGTTCTTGATGAGGCAAGTAAGGAACTACTTAAAAATGCTATGGAACGTTTAAACTTGAGTGCTCGAGCTTATGACCGTATTCTTAAAGTTTCTCGAACTATTGCCGATCTTGAAGGAAGTAAATCTATCAACGGTACGCATATTGCTGAAGCTATACAGTATAGAAGCCTAGATCGTGATGGGTGGCTAGGTTAAAACCTTTGAATTTTACTGTAAGAGTATTTTGAATAAATGAATAATTGTTTAGTTTTGAAAGCATGGGGCAAAGCACAATTCTAGAATTACAAGGATTAAAAGAAAATTTTGGCGATGATAATGAAATTATCGTATCCATATTAGATATGTTTTTACAAGAGGTACCTACCGATTATGATAATTTAAAGCAAGCCGTAGAAAATAAAAATTATGAAGCTGCTGGACTACTAGCTCATAAAGTTAAAAGTAGCTATCGTACATTGGATATGGAAACGGAAACATTCTTGCTACAAGAAATTGAGAATAAGGCTAAAAACAACGAAGACCTAGAAGATGTGCACCAACTATTTGATCAATTTAATCAGAATTATCAAGAAGGATTAAATCAGGTCAAACTTACTCTAGATCATCACGCTAGTCTTTAATAAAATCTTTATAGTCTAAAAAGAAACGCTCTAACTTATCCATATTCTCATAGAAGAATTCATAGACTGCAGGCCAATCTGTTTGTTTCTGTATTTTTACTTTATCCAATTGAACATAAACTCTTGATATCTCCTTTCCAGAATCTAGGTAGTAATTTTCCTCAAATATGAGGTTTTGACTTACCTCATCTTTAAGTATGCTTTTAAGACTGAGGAGCTTGTCGTAATAATACGCTCTTAACAATTCATCGTCATGGGTTATATCTATACTGACTAATGCTTTTTTATGCTCAAATGAAAATTTTAAAGCAAAGTCCTTAATCTTTGTATTGTACAACAACCATTTACGATCGTATCGTTTACCAAACATGGTCCAAAATTGTTGTCGTATTTGTTTAGCCTCTTCTCGCGAATACATATGGCAAAGGTACGTTTAAAGGTATTGAGTTAATTAAAAAAGCTGCTTAATAAACATCTAGTTTTATTAAACAGCTTTATGTTTTATGAGTAGTTCAAATACCTACTACTCCGCCGTATTTTTATTTTTTACATGCTTTTCTAACCATTGATCTTGTTCCCATAATACATGTAGAATAGATTCCTTGGCAACATAACCGTGACTTTCTTTAGGTAACATTACTAGCCTAGCTTGAGCTCCTAATCCTTTAAGAGCATTGAAATAACGCTCGCTTTGTAATGGATAAGTTCCACTATTATTATCAGCTTGTCCATGTATTAAAAGAATTGGTTCATCAACTTTTTCAGCATTCATAAAAGGTGACATCGTGTTGTAAATTTCGGGTGCTTCCCAGTAACTGCGTTCTTCACTTTGAAAACCAAATGGTGTCAAGGTTCTGTTATAGGCACCAGATCGTGCTATTCCTGCAGCAAATAAATCAGAATGCGCCAGTAAGTTTGCAGTCATAAAGGCTCCATAACTATGACCACCGACTCCTACTCTATTACGATCGACATATCCTAATTTATCAACAGCATCTATTGCAGCTTTACCATTTGCTACTAATTGTTTGATAAAGGTATCATTAGGTTCCTCATCACCTTCTCCTACAATAGGAAATGCTGCATCGTCCAAAACGATATATCCTTTCATTACCCAATAAACAAAACTTCCATAATAAGGATAGGTAAATTCATTTGGGTTTTGAGTGTTACGGCTTGCACTTGCTTTATCCTTGTATTCTCTAGGATAAGCCCAAACTAGCATAGGCAGTTTTTCTTTCTTTGATTTATCATAGCCTGGTGGTAAGTACATGGTTGCACTAAGCTCCAGACCATCATCGCGTTTATAGGTAATCACTTCTTTTTCCACGTTTTGAAGACCTTCAAACGGGTTTTCAAAGTAAGTAAGCTGTGTTACATCATTTCCTTTTGTAATATCTCGCATATAGTAATTAGGGAAATCTGTCGCAGATTCAATACGCACTAGCACCTTACCTGCTTTCATATCGACCACATCAAGAAGACTTTCTTTTTTATCAGTATACTTTGACTGGTAAAGACGTTGTTTTTTGCTACTGTTCAAATTAATCTTATCGATAAAAGGAAACTGCCCTTCTGGAGTGTATCCAGCTCCCATAAGGTAAGCTTGATTCTTATCTAAAAGTAGCACACTGCGATTGTATTGATTGCGAGTAGTTACAAACCTTCCAGGATCGGCATAAACGTCTTGATAATTTAAGTCAAATAATACCTGAGCATCTTGATTTTTATCACTCGGATTAAATTTATACACCTTACGATTACGCGTGTTCCACCATCGGTCATAGGCTATAGCAGTGTTCTTATCACCGTATTGAACACCTGCAAATCTATTAATGGTTCTCATCATCTCACTAGCCGTTCCTTCTTTAAATGGCGCTTCCCAAGAGTAAAGGACATCCCTATGACTAACCTCAACAGCTGGATCACCACCATCAAGTGCCGTCACGTAATGAAGAGTATGTGGGCGATCTGCACGCCAGCCCAAACTACGTTTACCTGTTCTTGTAGCCATAAAACCTTTAGGCATTTCTTCTATTAGAGGAACGTCATTCACCTTGGCAACCATTTTTCCATTATTGGTGTAAACGTGACTTACTTGTGGAAACCTTCCATAAGTAACAATGTAGCTAAATGGTTTTTGAAGTTTTGTTACCATAACGTGTGATCCATCTGGTGAGAATGAAATACCACGATACATAGCATCTGGTAAAAAATCTTTTTGAGTTCCATCAAGATTCACTTGTACAATTTTACTCAAAGCCAATTGTTCAAAATTGTGTTCGTCGTTTGGGTTTTTAAGAAGATCTTGATAAGTACGGTTTTGAGCTTTGGAACCATCACTAGTAGATATGGTAGGACCAGTAGGAACTTTTTCACTGGTATCAATTAAGGGTTTACGGTTGTTACCTAACATCTTTACGAGTAAGGATTTTCCATCTTTAAACCAGCTTATAGGATTACCCATATTCGCGTTTACTGTAGCATCAGTTATTTTACGAGCAGCAGCTTTTTTAATATCCAGTACCCATACTTCGGTCCCATTTTCAACAGTATTTGTCATTGCGATCATCGATTGATCAGGCGACCAGGCGATGTTTGCAAGTTTCGGTTTTGCTGGCAACCCAGTAACAGTCTTTGGTTCATTACCACCTACTTTTTGAACCATAACTTTATTATAAAAGGTAGTTCTACTTCCTATATTGGTTTTAGGGTTGATACGTAAACCTGCAAGGCGCATTTCCTTTTCAGATAAATCTTCAATGGATTTGTAGGTATCACGATTAATAAGCACCATGTATTTTGCTTCATCGTCCATAAGTACAGTAGGTGGACGATCATAATCCACCAATTTCATAATTTCCTCAGGTGGTTGCTGGTAAGTTAATTTTTCTTGTGAATACCCTTTAATTAAGGTTAATAGGGCAATCACACCTATCCAGATGTGTTTCATCGTAAGTATTTTTTAAAGTTAGTGGCTTAAAGATAGTACGTGACTTTTAAGGATTGTATCTTTTTAACGCATCGTTCACGTATTTGAAAAGGGCAGCTACTATTTGTTATATATCTTTGCAACATGCATGTAAATGATACTATAGTTGCTTTAGCCACACCATCTGGAACTGGTGCCATAGCAGTGGTACGTCTTTCTGGACCAGATTCACATTCAATAATACGCTCTATTTTTAAGCCCGCTTTCGCGAAAGCGGAATCCAAAATAAATCCTGATAATTACGATCAAATAAAGGCTAACACCATCACTCTAGGTCATATTTACGATGGTGATAGAATGATTGATGAAGTACTACTATCGAAATTTGTAGCACCAAGATCTTATACCGGTGAACACGTAGTAGAAATTTCATGTCACGGATCTATATATATCCAACAAGAAATAATCAATGTGTGTCTAAAAAATGGTGCACGCATTGCCGAGGCTGGAGAGTTCACTCTACAAGCTTTTCTTAATGGAAAAATGGATCTTTCACAAGCAGAAGCTGTCGCAGACTTAATCTCTAGTGAAAGTGCTACTGCTCATCAAATTGCTATACAGCAAATGAGAGGTGGTTTTTCCAATGAACTACAAGTCTTGCGTAAAAAACTACTGAACTTTGCTAGCCTAATTGAACTAGAATTAGATTTTAGTGAAGAAGACGTAGCTTTTGCAAATAGAGACGAGTTAAAATCACTTTTACAAGAAAGCCAACTGAAATTACGTAAACTCATAGATTCTTTTGCTTTAGGAAATGTAATTAAAACCGGAATTCCTATTGCAATTGTAGGTGAACCTAATGTAGGTAAGTCAACCCTATTAAATGCTTTACTTAATGAGGAAAAAGCCATTGTAAGCGATATTGCAGGTACTACCAGAGATGCTATTGAAGATGAAATCAATATTGACGGAATCAGATTTAGACTAATCGACACTGCAGGAATTAGAGAAACTAAGGACAAAGTTGAAAGTATAGGAATTGAACGTTCTTATTCAAAAGCAGAACAATCAAAACTTGTATTGTATTTGCTAGATGCTACTCAATTAAATACCCAACCGCGCATATTACATTGTTTAATGCGTATTCACATCATGCGAGAAAAGTTTCCTGACAAACCCTTGATCGTAATCTTGAATAAACTAGATCAAATTACTGGTCTAGAGCACGCTGAAATAAGCAAGCAAATAAAATCAAAACAACCCGATGTTCATTTAATTAGTTTGAGTGCTCAATCAGGTTCTGGTGTTGACGATCTTAAGAAAGCACTGGTGGACAGTTTTAATAGTGGTGCGTTGTCCCAAGACAGTACCGTGGTAAGTAATGCACGCCATTATGATGCTTTACAACGAGCCTATGCCTCATTACTTGAAGTGCAACAAGGTATGGTACAAGAAGTAAGCAGTGAGTTTCTAGCAATAGATATACGAGCGACTGCCGAGGCTTTAGGCAGCATTACCGGTGAGATTACCAATGATGAACTATTAGGTAATATTTTTAGTCAGTTTTGTATCGGGAAATAACAGTTTTCTTAGAGGTTCTTTAGACCCATAATTGACAGCCATACATAAATACTTTGTTTGAAATCAAAGCTTACTAGACAGGAAGTTGCCTAGACTTTATTTTGATTGAGAAAAAGCATCGATCCAGTTATTCAGTTTCTTTTTGAAAACTTTACTACCTGCATAGCCTACAGCTCCTGCCGATATACCTACTAAAGCATAAAATATTCCATAAGTATTTTTGATACTTAACAGCATTGGTAGTCTAGTAAAAACCTCGGCAGTAAAGGCACAGTACAATCCTATAACCGACCAATACATCCATGATAGATGCATGATAATGGGCTGATTAAATCTAGACTTAAAATAAAGAGGTAACATTCCTAGCAATAATGTTACAGTGCTTACTACTGCAAAAAAGTGTAGCACCCCAAAGCTTCCATGAACTCGATAAATCATAAAAGAAGTAATACATACCAAAATCATAGCAACTCCATAAATGCGACCAATTTGTTTATGTAAAACAGTTCCCTTTGTTTTAATTAAAATAATTGTTCCAGTAACAAGGGCTAGAATAGCAGCGATTGTGTGAAACCAACCTATAAAATCATGTGGCATGGCAGTAGTTTTATGGTAAATGTAAAAGTCAAGCAAAACAGGATCAAGGAAATAGTACCGAATTGTAATAATGAACGACTCAATTGTAAACACCTTTTTTTCTAGTGACTAAATTTTGTTCTGATCTGGTAATGACAGAATCAAATCACCCTAGTAGAATTGGTAATCAACAGCTTCATAAACTTGATTATTATATGTTTTACTTCGCTTTCGCGAAAGCGAAGTAACTTACCTTAAACAAAAAAAGCCTGCTATGCAGGCTTTTAATTTAAGTTTTAAATGACTATTTATTGAGCATTATCACAGTTCATAATTTGTCCATAAGGCATTTGTCCATGAATAACACCACCAAATTGAGAACTACCATATCCAGAACCTGTATAAGGTTGCTTGATTAGAAAACCTTGTAAGTAGCAGTCGTTATTTTTATTTTTTTCAGTAAAAGCTCCCTTAATCCAACGATACATAATGTGCCCTGTATATTTATTCCTTACGATATTCCAGTCGTTGGATTCAATATGGATTTTTAATAATTGTGCACCGTCTTTTTGAATGGTTTCTTTAACCTTTTTAGTAGCAAAACTTAGTAGATCGGCATTTGAATTCATACTTCCAGAACTAGGCATTTTAATACTACCCTGTTTTGCCATTTGAGCTTTTTTATAGTTTTCTTGTAAAGAGGCTTCAAATTCTTTGACGATATCTTTTGATTTCACCAGCCATTCTTGATGTAATTGTGGGTCACCAGCTCCTACGATATTTAATACAGTAATATCTTCTTGATTCATATAAGAAGGTACGTTAAAAGCATGACCACCAACATGAGATCCAGCATAGACTACAAATAAATCCTTATCAATCAGCATACCTCTTACTAGAACAGGTCTACCCGTACCGAACTCCATAACCTGAGAGCGGTCTGGTCCTACTTTAGTAGTGAACATACCACTTACCATCTCATAACCTACTGTACCTTCCGGTGACATAGTTTCTAAATCGGGAGTTGTTAAAAATCGTAACCAGGCGTACTCTGGATCTTGATAGGGTAAAATATCTACGTTATCACCTTTATCAGTCATTTGACGTCGTAACATAACTCTATCTACTCCGTAAGCACTTGTCCCTGAAGAATAAGCAAACGGATAGGATAAATACAGGAACTCATCACCTATTGCAGAAGAGCCTGTTTCTTGAACTGCGCTAGCTTGTTCTTTTTTCTTTTCTTGATATTTTTTGTAATATAAATCTTGTTTGGCTTTATCGTTAGGATATTTTTTAGCTAATTCCTGCCTCACCTCTTCATCAGAGTATTCTTGTTGATTCGAGTTGCTTTTTACCAGTCCAGTAGCTTCTTGATCTTGTTTGTTCTCTTTGGTGCTAGATTTAGAATCTATTTCTTTTTCAATCGCTGCTTTGGCTTTTTTCTTGAGAATTTTTCCAAATTGAGCTTGAGCAGTAAAGGAACTTATAACTGCTAAAGAAATAAACAGTATGTTTTTCATGAGAATTGGATTTAAGATTGTTAGGATTCAAAAGTCCCAATCTATGGTTGATTAATTGATTGCTTTTTTCTGTGCGCAGTTAGTTTTTTTCTAAATAGCTTTAAAATCAGTTTTTAGGTAGTAAAACACTTAAACATTCTGACTGTAAACTGGTTATTAATAATCGATTAACTTAAAAATAACCTGGTACAGTCTCGATTAAAAAACAAAAAATTACGGTAAACAAACAACTGAAAAATTTTAAGGAAGATTTTTAAGGTAAATTATTCTATACGAATACATTTGCCCGTTATGAAGCAAAAAATTACAGTCATTTTATTAATGTTGTCAACTTATCTAGTTACAGCACAGGTAGGGATAAATACCAATTTGCCTCAAACGACTTTGGACGTACGAGCAACGAATCATATGGGTGCAAATACTGCAACCGACGGCGTTTTAGTTCCTCGTGTGACAACTCTTTCTACAGACGGTGTTGAAAATGGACAATTAATCTTTCTGGATAGTGACTGGACTGACGATCTGGGAACTACTTCTACCAGCGATGATATCGACTATACCGCCGGATTTTATTTTTGGAGTACAGCAACTAGTTTATGGACACCTATTAATACTAATATTGAACCATGGAACGAAGCTAACACTACTAATCCTGCCACTCAAAACACTCAAAACATCTACACGATGGGACAAGTAGGTATAGGAACCACTAATCCACAAGGAGCATTACAAATAACCACAGAAAACTCAAGAGATGTAATATTAGTTAGGTTCATTGAAGAATTAAATGATGATTTAGATATCGATTTATTTAGATCTCGTGGTACTGTTGCTGCACCAAACGTGGTAATAGACGAAACACGATTGGGTGGAGTGAGAGCTCAATCCTTGATTAACGCCACTACGTATAAATTTAGACCTGCTGCTGAAATCTATTTTGAAAGCGATGGAAATACATCGAATACAAGTAGTCCTGGTAAGATTCAATTTGCCACAACACCTACTGGTGCAACAAGCACACTAGAACGTATGACCATTAAGGAAAATGGTAATATTGGGATTAATAAAACTGATCCTGAGACTACTCTAGATGTTAATGGTTCAGTAAAAATCACGGATGGTACACAAGGTCCTGAAAGTGTGCTTACTGGTGATAATCAAGGAAATGCAAGTTGGGATAGACGTGCCATCACAAAACACACTCATACGTATATGCCTGGAACCACAACAGACAAGTTAGTTGACATTGAATGGATAGAAATAGAAAATAACGGTACTAATGGTGAACTTACCATTAGAAACACCAGTACCTTTACTTTACGTTATGCTTGGCATAGCAATTTTATGAGCAACACTGGATCGGGAAACCTCAGTGCCGGAAGTACTACAACCATTGCAATCGGAACATCAAATGATGTAGAAATAAGAGCTACTAGATACTCTAGTAATGAAGAGAATAGCTTAATTTTTCAGGGAACGATAATCAGTGGAAACGTCAAAGGATTTGCAACTTTTGATCAGTATTAAATCATAAAAAAAGCCACCATGCGGTGGCTACTTATTGTTACTAATTTGTTGTAAGAACATCCAGTTCTTGTAACAAGGCTCAAGATTACTTCTTGCCTGCCTTGCGAGAAGTTTTAGCTTGTGGTTTGCTAGCTGCAGGAGCTTGTTTACCAAAGTTTTTAGCTTCTTTCTTAGGTTTGTTTGCCATGGTATTATGACTTTAATTATGATGTAAAAGTGCATCTGTTTTCATCGTCACACATTATTTTTTAGTTAAATTTTTACCCGTTTTAGTTAAATTTTCATGACTGTTCAGAACGTAAATAATACATTTAAAAAACTCATTATCAACCTCTTATTACCCGGTATTGTTTCCCTGAAATAACTAGTATGTAGCAACCTGTATTTAGCCACTGTACATCAATGAATCCAGAGGTCGTTCCTGTTGACACTACTCTACCTTGTAAATCTATAATTTCAAACGTTTCTAGTCCTGATAATCCATTTATTTGTAGCGTGTGGTATACTGGATTAGGATGAATACTCAATTCAGTAATTTCTGAATGGTCGGTAATAAGAAGATTGTCAACTCGATTTTTAATATCCGTATGTATTCCAGACTGTACCATTCTCTCAAAAAATAGTTGATGTGCGGCGTTATTTACATGAACTCCATCACCACTATCAAACTCGTCGAGCAAACCATTATCTCCAGGTACAGGTAGTCCTGACCAAAAGTCGACAGTAGTGCTAGGATACTGTTGCCAGGTAGCTGCAAGCATACCTTGTTGTATGGATAGTTTTGAGGCATTATTACCGAAATCTCTAGGTTGAGGTGTGGTTTGCCACAATGGGATCCAATAAGAACTAGCCTCTGCCATGATAATGGCATAATTGGCAAGTTGATCGTTTACCGAATAAGATCTTGCCGCATCGTTGCTGGGTAAATTAATGATAACACCATCAGCGGTGGAATTGATCGCAGCAGAAATATTACCATTATTATTGATAGTCTCATTCACACCTGTAGGAATGGTACTTCCAGATGGTAATAAGTTATAGGTAACCTGACCACCTACAGCTAGATTTTCTACTCGATACCTTGTATCTAATTCATACAAATACCTCTCGTATTTATTCACCCAAGTGTTGATTTCATGTGATGGACCTGTTCCTGCCGCCGTGCTACTACCCAAAATGAATATATCGTAGAATACGCCATCATCAGGAATTATTCTTATGTCATTGCTTTGCTCACTTAATCCATTACCAGAAATTCTAAATTGATAAATCCCTGTGCTTGGCGGCACGGTATAAGTAAACCTACCTGTTACTGCTGGAACTGTAGATACAGTGAACCAACTGGCACCATTATCCTGAGTAGCTTCAATATCTACAGTAGCAATACCTGAACTACGCCATTTAAATTCTATTGTTTTGCCAGATTCCCATGTTGCTAATTGTTTAGGATAAAGTAACTCCAATCGATTAGTGATAAATACTGACGATAAAGTAGTATCGTGTTCAATGAGTTCCATCGCATTGATATAAAAGAATCCACTTGAACTTGTATTATTAGGTCCGGCAGTTAATTGAATGTTTATTTCGCCCTGTGCGTCTGGTTGAACGTTTAATAATTCTATGGTTTGATCAGTGTTATTGGATGGATTTAAGTAAACGGTTTGGGAAGATTGTCCAGATATAAGGTAACTCGTTTCACGATTATCTGTAACACCCATTCTAGAAGCAAAAATCTCAAAGGAATAATGCTTGGACGGTGATAATCCCTTAAGTACAAAAGCTGCTGTAGGATTAGTACTGTTTAAAAAGGGTTGTGTATTTCCAAAAAAGCTATCGCTAGATTGACTACTTTGATAACTCAACGAACTATCGGGATTTGAAGTTCCTGAGGTATTAACACTCCTAAAATCGTCTGTCACCTTAAGAATGATATCAGTTTGTACACCATCAGAGTTTAATAACCTGACTTCATCAATAGTACCGGCATTAAATGATCTAGCAACGTTGTTAACGGCGCCATAAGTTCCGCGAGACAAACTAGAACTACCAAAATCAAAAGAAAAACGTTGTTGCGCACACAAAAATGTGCTACAGAACAAGGATAAGGTTAGAATAATTGGTAGTCTTAACATGCTATAAGATAGGATTGATTGAAATATACAAAATTCTAAAATTCACCTTACTACAAAAACCTAACTAACAAAATCGTATCTTAGATAAATTTATATAAATAACTGAACCATGAAATTAATTCAATCCCTAGCTGTTCTATTTGTAGTTATGATAAGTTTATCATCTTGCAAACAAAATCCAGCTGAAAGCGCCGAACACCTTGCTCTAGTAGAGGCCCATGAAGAAATGGAAAAATCTCACATGATGATGAAAGAAGCACATAATGCCATGTCTGACGATCATTCTGAAATGATGCTTGAACACGAGCAAATTGAAAATGATAGTTTGCACATGATAACAGAACAAAAACACAGCATGCTTCTTTCTAAACACAATGAACTACTAGCCAAACACAGTAATTTGTTAGAACGTCATGCTACTCTAGAAAAAGATCATAAATCAGGAAATGTAAGCATGGAAGACATGAAAAAAGACCATGAGAACATGATGGAAGAGCATCAAATGATGAAGAAAGAACATGAAATGTTAGAAAAAGAACACGAACAAATAAAAGCCGAGGATTCCAAAATGATGGAAGAACATCAAAAAGAGGACGAGGCATAATCGCACCATCATAGATAAAAATGTCCTGAAACTTCAAAAAGTTTCAGGACATTTTTTGATTCTAAACTATTCATTATAAATCCGGTTTTAAAACAAAGGCACTACCCTATTCGCTCCTTATATAAAATCGTTTGTCTAGAGCCACTTCAAGAGAAAAGCCAGCAACATTTTTATCATGCACATCGATTACAAGATTATTCTTGAATCTATCAATCGTAGCTTTAGGAATAAGCACCTTTACAGGTGGCTCATTGTATACAACCACATCATTACTGTCGCTATAAAACTCATCCTGTAAGTAGCAATTAGGAACAGTGCCATCACAACATCCATCACTTATGTGGACTACTAAAGACCCCTGAACCTTCAAACGATTCAGGAGTTCTATAGCATCAGGAGTAAAGGTTACTTGAAGAGATTGTTTACTAGAAAAATCCGAGTGCATTTTTATCATGGCTTATAAGCATGTTTTTTGTCTGTCTGTAATGATCTAGCATCATTTTGTGGTTCTCGCGTCCTATACCTGACTTTTTATAGCCACCAAAGGGCGCATGAGCTGGATATAAATGATAACAATTTACCCAAACACGACCTGCTTGAACAGCTCTAGAAATTTGATAGGCTTGGTGTGTGTCTCTAGTCCATACTCCAGCTCCTAAACCGTACAAGGTATCATTTGCAATTTCTATAGCTTCGGCCTCGTCTTTAAATTTGGTAATACAAGCTACAGGACCAAAAATTTCTTCCTGAAAAACACGCATTTTGTTATTCCCTTCTAATAAAGTAGGCTGTATGTAATAACCACCTTCTAATCCTTCATTATAGGCAGCTTTACCACCTGTGAGAACCTTACAACCTTCTTCCCTACCTATATCTATGTAATTTAAAATTTTGTTGTATTGTTCCTCGCTTGCTTGTGCGCCCATCATGGTATTAGGATCTAAAGGATGACCTAGTTTTATGGCGTTTACACGTTCAACCAGTCGTTCTACAAATTCGTCATAAATACTTTCCTGTACCAAAATTCGAGATGGACAAGTACACACTTCGCCTTGATTAAGAGCAAACATAGCTGCTCCTTCTAAGCATTTATCAAAAAAAGCATCGTCCTCATTCATAACATTAGCAAAGAATATGTTAGGCGATTTTCCTCCCAATTCAAGAGTAACAGGTATTATATTTTTAGAGGCATACTGCATGATTAACTGACCTGTAGATGTTTCTCCCGTAAATGCTACTTTGTTAATACGTGGACTAGAAGCTAGAGGTTTTCCTGTCTCTACCCCAAAACCGTTAACCACGTTTAAAACACCATTAGGTAATATACCATCGATTAATTCCATTAGAATCATGATCCCAACAGGTGTTTGTTCGGCTGGTTTTAACACCACACAATTTCCTGCTGCTAGCGCTGGTGCAAGTTTCCATGTTGCCATAAGTAAAGGGAAATTCCATGGAATAATTTGTCCTACTACACCTAGAGGTTCCTTTACATTCATGGAAATTGTAGTTGCATCTAGCTCACTTACTGAGCCTTCCTCTGCGCGTATTACTCCTGCAAAGTATCTAAAGTGATCTACCGCAAGCGGTAAATCTGCTGCACGAGTTTCTCTTAAGGCTTTACCATTGTCCCAAGTTTCTGCTCTTGCTAGCGCTTCTAGATTTTCCTCTATCACATCGGCGATTTTAAGAAGCATGTTACTACGCTCGGTAGCCGATGATTTGTTCCAGGATGGAGCAGCTTCCCAGGCTGCATCCAGCGCAAGATCCACATCTTCTTGCGTAGATCGTGCTACTTTGGTAAAACTAGAACCATCAACAGGAGAAATGCTGTCAAAATATTTTCCTTGAACAGGTGCTACCCATTTTCCTCCTATATAATTATCATATTGACTTTTAAAGGTTGGTTTTTGCAGTTGCGTTGCCGCTGTAGTTTGTACGGTACTCATAATAGTTGTTTTTTAGTTAATAGAAAGATTACTAGCGGACTAGAAAATCATTGACTAAAACTATTAAGTAAGATTGATGAAGTATTGAACAATACTATCATGCTTGTGAACTATTCCATCAACCTGTGTTAAATCGGTAATTTTAATCCTTATTTTTTCGTTACTTGACAATAAATAACAACTACTATTAGTAAATTAGTAGACTATTAGCCAAAACAGTATGCATTTATCGTCTTCCTATTTTAAGAATCGCAAGGTGGAAACCTTAATTGAAAATCAAACCTCATTTACCACGGCTAGATCTAGCATGCATATTTTTGAAACACAAAAAGTAACCGAGCAAGTACATCTTACCTTTGATAATACAGTACTAGCAACTATGATTGCCGGTAAAAAACATATGTATTTAAAAGGTATGCCTTCGTTTGATTTTTTACCTGGCGAGAGTGTGGTATTGCCACCGCAAGAATTGATGTGTATTGATTTTCCTATCGCTTCTCGAGAACGTCCTACACGTTGCCTAGCGCTTGAGCTAGAAACGGCTCAAATTCACAAAGTGGTTCAATATCTAAATGAATACCAACCTAAAGTAGATCACGGCGACTGGAGCTCACTCACAGCCAATCTTCATTTTGCCCATGATGAGGAAGTTACTAATATCATACAACGACTCATGTTCTTGTTTACCGAGGATCACAGTTCCAAAGATTTCTTTATCAACAACATGTTACAGGAGCTTATAATAAGACTGTTGCAACACGCCTCATTCAAACAATACGAGTCACCACATACTGCGTTACAAAACAGCTCACAGCGTTTTGCCTATGTCATGGAATACATCAAATCTCATTTGGATGGCGATCTAAGTATTGAAAACCTTAGCAAAAAGGCTTGTATGAGCACATCACACTTTTACAAAGCCTTTAAAAATGAATTAGGACTTACTCCTACTCAGTATATAAATAAAGTACGTATTCAAGCAGCGCGTCGCATGATTGACCAAACCAATTTATCACTCAAGGAAATTTTTATGGCTTGCGGTTTCAACAACCGTTCTTACTTCAACCGTCAGTTTAAAAAATTCTACAACATCAGTCCTGGAGACTTACAAACAGGCCTCGTTTAACTCAGGTTTACTACTGGATTTGTTCTAGCTTGTAAACTTTATTTATGACCACAAATGATCCTAGTAATATAATCTAAAATCTAGGAGTTTACACAGTGCATATTGTTTTCTAAACATGTGTTCTACTACCTCTTTAATATCATCGTCCTCATAAAACAAATTAAAAAACAACCTATCTATAGTATAGGCACTTGTGGTGTTAGGTGAAGAAACCCCATAGCCCGATACAGCTCGTGCACCCGTTACATCTAGAAAATACTGTGATTCTTCATCGGTGAGATCCAGTAATTTCTTATTGGCAAAATGAATCACTTTTCCATCCATTTTTCCTTCAAAAAGTTCGGCTATTTCTTCAATACTGTAGTAATAACCATTGATTAAAATAGAATTGGCCTCGCCAGGTAATACGAGGTATATAATTTCATAATTTTTAAAATTATGATCGTCGTATAACAAATGATTCAGGCTTTCCTCTAGACCTTCAATCGTATCGCATGCCTTGTAAATACTCGTGATATGCTGTTGTTTAGCCAGGTGCTCTAGGATTAAAACCACCTCCGTACTTTGCTCCAAATCGGCATCGGGTACTACCTCTAGGCAGTAAATAAAATTCTCTACATCTGTATAGGCGATTTCCAGGTTGTTCATAATGGTAGGCTCTATTTCTATGGATTAATGACCCGATGTGGATTAATGACCCGATATATACCCGTAAATTTGATACACAAACAAACCTATCCCAGCAAGTACTAGATACCAATTTGTTGCTTTATAAAAGGCTTGAAAATGGGTACGCTTTCGCGAAAGCGTAATCACAAAAACTATTGGAATCAATGCGAGAACCTGTCCTATTTCAACACCTAGATTGAAGCACAGAATTTTGGCAAGGAAATCACCAGGTCCCATTTCAAAGGATTGTAATCTGGTAGATAGACCAAAACCGTGTATTAGGCCAAAAAGTCCTACCATGAGCAGCAAATTAGGCGATTTGACTCCGATTTTTTTGAATCCACCTAAGTTTTCAAATCCTTTATAAAGTACGCTGAGTGCGATTACGGCATCAACAAGATGCTCATTGGCCGTGATACCGGCATACGTAGCACCGATTAAGGTAATACAATGGCCGATGGTAAATACCGTGATGAATTTAAAAATGTCCTTAAAACTGTTGAGGTAAAACACCACACCTGCCAAAAACAGCAAGTGATCGTACCCAGTTAACATGTGTGTAGCACCTACTTGAATGTAGGCCCATAATCCACCACCGCGCAGCAATTCCTGATCGGCGCTAGTGACGTCGTGGGCAAAACCTAAAAACGGTACCAAACACAACCCTACCACAAGTAGGTACTTCATAAATTTAGGCATTGTTATTCTTGTTTTTGAACAGAAAGAATAAAAGACCTATAACTAGAATACTACCCAAAATAAAAATCCAGGTAGGAATGCCGTCCTCATCATTATGCACGTGATCGTGATCGTGTGTGTGTGTGGCTGCACCGTGTTCATGCGTAACTTCAAAGGTAAGTGTTGCCCATTTAGACTGATGAGTAAGTGAATCGTTATCCTGTACTTCGTTCATGTGAATGGTACGCAGGTAGTAGATACCGTCTTTTGGTAAGTCTACTGTTACCATTCCCATATCATCGGTTCTTATTTGTTGACCGCTGGTATGTGTGTGTGATTCCTGTTTGGCTTTTTGATCGTGGCTATGCTCTTTTTCATGTTTATGACTGTGCGTACTACCATCGTGCGTGTGCTCGTGCTCTTGTTCAGCTTTATCATGATCGTGGCTGTGTTCTTTTTCATGATTGTGGCTGTGCGTGCTACCATCGTGCGTGTGCTCGTGCTCGTGATTTTGCGCAGCTTTGTCATGATCGTGGTTGTGCTCTTTTTCATGATTGTGGCTGTGCGTGCTACCATCGTGCGTGTGCTCTTGTTCAGCTTCGTCGTGAGAATGACCTGATGCAACATAATTAGCATACACTAATTGATTGGTAAGCGGTCTACCATCTAATAATAATTGTACTTCCAAAGTACCACCAGAATAGATGTCGTAAGGATTTTGCATAGGAACAAATTCGATAGGATAACCTAAAACGGTTTGCCAGTCGTTGGTACGCGTATCACCTACTTGATAAATCGCTTTTACGTGTTTTTGATAGCTTTCAACAGCATCTTGATCTAGTTTTTGTTCTGTTTTGCGTTTTTCTAGCATGTCTAGCACACCATCGTGCTCTAGGTAGCTGTTAAACTTTTCAGCGCTTAATTCTATATTGCGAGCCTTAGTCGATACACCAGCTACATAAGTTCCAGGTTGTGTTGCTTCAAATGAAACCTGAGTTATGGTGGTATCTATATCGGTCCATTGATCTTCTGTAATGCTGGTTCTCGTACCGTTAACGGTATAGGACGCATCGAGCATGCGGTCGCGAGTTATGGTGTTTTCGCTTTTATCAAAAGTCCCGTTGTACAGCTGTAAGGTAGCTGTATCACCAGTAGATAAAAAGTAAGTTTCCATTTTAAGATACAAGTCGTGACTGCATAGTAACAGCACCGCAAGAATCAAGTAGTAAGGTTTGCGCATGGTAATTTTTAATTTGGTTTCAAATATATACGAGCCACCTACCAAAATGGTTTTAATTTTTGTTAAGGTTGGTGGTGGTGATTCGGTAAAAACTTATTTACCAAGCTGGTTTTTGTGGAGCATTCCAAACATCTTTATTCTCATAATTGGAATTAAGAATTGGGTGTCGCATTGAAACTTTGTATTTTACTAGTTGACCCGTTTTATGGCAATAGTTTTCCTTATAGTCCATGTTCTTCCACTCTAACCATTCGTAGTAGGCATCTCTTGATAATGGCTGCTCTGGATTAAAGGGAATACGTTCACCAGTTCTTATGCAATAACCTGTGTTGGAATCATCGTCCTGATAGGACTTAGATCTGCGTTCTTCTCTTTGTCTTTGTTTTTCTAATCGTTCTTGCTCTTTAAGTGCTTTTATTCTTTCTTCCTCTTTTAGTTTTTCTTCTTGTTCAATCCTTTTGGCACTTCTAGATTTCAATTCTGGGATTCTATCTTTATCGGTTAGGCTTTCTATATCAATATCAAAGAAAGCAACGCGTTCATATTTTCTACTGTTGGGTCTAAACCTCTCACTTTTATCTAACAGAATTTCCGAACGCAGGTAATTCTTAGTAAATCCTAAGTTTCGCATTTTAAAAACGGGTCGTTTTATAAATACACAATGTGCGCTATCTTCCAGCAAGTCATCATGTTGTATGGCGTGGTCCTTATAGATAGTTTCAGTAAGTGCGGATTTATTGAAGCTTATACCATATTCCACATTATTTTCTGCAGAGTAATCGTACAAGTTCATTGAGGTAATAATACCTTGATTTTCGTTGACGTAACTTTTTGCATGCAGTTTGGGTTCAAAAAGAATAGAAACATTAGGAAACTCCTTAAAATATTCTAAATCCTTACTTTTTACACTACGATTGAAATCCTTTTCATTTTTCCCGAACAAAATCATTAAATGGATGTTTGGGTCGTTTTTAATCAGATCAAAACGTTCTTTAAAATGATCATCCAGTTTGATGTATGGTGATGTAATGTGTAAAAATCTCTTAGCGTTCTGAATGATGTCATCAATAGCATCATTAAGGGCATCTCCTGTTAAAAAGGTACTCATTTAATATTTTAAATTTTGGTTGTTTTTTATAAGTGTATATCGATTAATCAATAAGAAACTGATTTTCTAATTTGGTTTTATATTCTTAAATTTCATTTTCAAGAATCCTATAAGTCAATTGTAAATTAATTATGTTAAGTATAATATTTCATTCGCATTCATTATCCTACCATTCCATTTACAAAAATATTTACAAAATCCTTCATACGTGTAATAATCCGTTCACCTATTTCTCTTGCTTTTAAGATGCTTGGTCTGTTATCTAAACATTTAAAAACCTCATCTCGTATAGGTTCTTGTCCGCTATACACATAACTTTCTATCAAAGCATTAAACTGTTGTTGATCTAATCCTTCGTCTTCGCATAATTTTGATAATGCTATAACTTTTTCTTGTTGCCAGAACTTTTCAAACTCATCGGGTATATCATCAGGATCTTCAATATGTGGTAAGTTTTCTTCAATAAACTTCTCTATAAGTTCTCGCTTACTTCGTAACTCTACTTCACCTCCTAACAAGTCAATAATAGCTTTTTTCTGTGCTTTTGCTTCTGATGGTTTTGACTCTTTTAATTTAGCTAATAGCTGTAAAATATAAGCAACATTAATTTCATCACGATGTATTAACTCCAACTCAAAGTCAATATCATCAAGAATAGACGTTTTTTGCTTTTGCTTGTCGGTTTTTACTTTATCGTATAAGTCCAGATATTTACTTTTATAATCCTCAAAAGTTTGTTCGTCAATACCCAAATCATCCCAATCAAAATCTACATACGACTCTAACACGTTTTTAGCTCGTAACAAACGCCTAAAGGCTGTAACAAATTCTAGTTCTTGGTTTTCATCACGTAAATCGTCAACACTTTGGTAGGTTGGTGTAATTTGAAGCAGGTTTTTTAAGGCTTCATCAAATTTTGAAGCGATAGATTCATAAGGTGGTAAAATGATTTCTTCTTTGGCTTCTTTATTAGAAAACAACGTGATGGCTTCATCTGTTGCGCCTTTTAAATTCCTGAAGCAAATAATATTTCCTTGCGATTTTTGTTCACCTAAAATTCTGTTGGTTCTAGAAAAAGCTTGTATCAACCCATGATATTTTAAGTTTTTATCGACATAAAGTGTATTGACTTTTTTGGCATCAAAACCAGTCAACATCATGTTTACCACAATCACAATATCTAATCGATCCTTGTCTTTAAAAGTGATTTTCTCTCGTTCTTTTAAGCGCTTACTAATGTCTTTAAAATAGTTCTCAAACTGTTTACTGTCTTTAGTTGAAAAACTAGTATTATACATACTGTTATAAGCAGCAATGTATTCGTCTAACTTTTCTCTAGTATGCTTACCATAAACTGCACTTGGTTCTGC
The DNA here is from genome assembly GCF_011784885.1 of Nonlabens sp. SY33080. Taxonomy (NCBI): domain Bacteria; kingdom Pseudomonadati; phylum Bacteroidota; class Flavobacteriia; order Flavobacteriales; family Flavobacteriaceae; genus Nonlabens; species Nonlabens sp. SY33080. Next base: position 362,399 of record NZ_CP050461.1, on the reverse strand, counting down.
AGCTGCATCATAGTCATCTTCTGTATCTGGTAAATAATCTTGTGCTGTTTTACTATCTTCATTAGCACCATAAGAAAATATGGTTGCTATGCGCAAATTGTGATCTCCTGCTTCTTTTTTGCGTTTAAAAATATCATAGTATTTTATCAAAACATCAATACTACTTACTGCAAATAATGCTGAATACGCTTTATTAAAGGTTTTAGAACTATGATAGTTAATGATGTAATCGGCTATCTTTTCTAAGCGTTTCTCATCTTGAAACACTTCCGCTTTATCAATATCTTCTACTTCAATATCTACAAACGTGTTTCCTTTCTGTTTGTATTTACCAATGTATTCTATACCAAACTTCAGTACGTTACCATCTTTAATAGCATCTGTTATCACGTATTTATGCAAACATTTGCCAAACAAATCTTTTGTGGTGCGTTTACCCAGATCGTTTTTTGATGCATTATCTGCAAAAATTGGTGTTCCTGTAAACCCAAATAACTGGCTGTTTGTAAAATAGTTGGTGATTAGCTCGTGAGTTTTACCAAATTGACTACGATGACACTCATCAAAAATGATAACAATACGCTGGTTTTTTAATATAGATAATTGGTTTTCGTAATGTGTTTTTGATATGGCGTTGTTTAACTTTTGTATGGTGGTTAATACCAATTTAGAATCGTCTGTAAGTTGTTTTACTAGACTACTGGTATTATTAGTAACATCTACACTATCCTTTTTAAAGCTGTTAAACTCTTTCATAGTCTGGTAGTCTAGATCTTTACGATCTACCACAAACAACACTTTATCTACCTGTGGCAAATCCATTAAAATCTGACTCGCTTTAAACGAGGTTAATGTTTTACCACTACCTGTTGTATGCCATACATAACCGTTATCATTACTTGTTTTTACTTGCTCTACCAATCGTTCTACTGCAAAGAATTGATACGGACGCAACACCATAAGTATTTTATGGGTTTCGTTACGTACTATGTACTTGGCAATCATTTTACCCAAATGATCGGGATTTAAAAACGCTTTCGCGAAAACGGTCAACTCACTTACCCTATTGTTGTTTACATCGCTCCAAAAGAAGGTTTGTTTTACCGATTGCAACTCGTTATTGGCTAAATATTTAGTATTTACACCATTACTAATTACAAATAATTGCACGTATTGAAACAATCCATTATTACTCCAAAACGTATATTTTTGATATCGGTTTATTTGATTAAATGCTTCTTTAATTTCTAAACCACGACGTTTTAACTCTATTTGTACCAGCGGTAGACCGTTTACTAAAAGCGTAACATCGTAACGGTTTTTATATACACCGTCTTGGGTGATTTGGTGAGTGACTTGAAATCGATTTTTAGACCAATCTTCGCTATTAAAAAACTGAATATAAGTAGGCTCACCAGCATCGTTAGTGAACTGAAAACGACCACGTAAAGTTTTGGCTTTGTCAAACACATTACCTTTTGCTAAGTGGTTTAATACGGTTTCAAACTCTTTATCGCTAATTACTAGATTATTAAAACGTTGTAACTGTTGTTTTAAGTTAGCTAGCAACGCATTACTATCTGTTATTTTTACAGATGTGTAACCTAAACCTACCAATTGGGTTATTAAGTTTTGTTCTAATATAGCTTCTGATTGTGTACTCATAATTCATTACATAAATCTAACCATTCAGGATTTATACTTTCTATTAATGCTATCTTTTTTGCTCTACTTCCTGCTTTCAATTGCTTTTCTCTGCCTATGGCGTCACCTATCATTTGGTGTGCTTCATAATACACTAATTTACCTAAATTATATCGTGCCGTGAACGACTTAGGGTGTTTTTTACACTTATGTTCCTTAACACGTTGCTCTAGGTTTGATGTTACACCTACATAAAGCGTTGTGTTATTTCTATTGGTCATTATGTAAACGTATCCTGGTTTCATAGAGTCATTACGAGGCTTTGCAAAAGCCGAAGCAATCTGTTTTTTATTAATTCTATTTTTTATTATGTCATTGCAAGTCGCTCCTTACCGTCATTGCGAGGAGCGCTGCGACGTTGCAATCTGCTATAAACTACCTCTATGCGATACACAACAGATTGCCACGCTGCGCTCGCAATGACAATTGAAAAACGCTCACTATGACTACACAAACATCTGTTGCAACAAGCCTTTTTTAAACTGTTGTGAGGCTTCTATTTGTTGGGTAACGGTTTCTATTTTGGTATCTATAGCGCTTAAATAATTGGCTATTTTTTGTTGTTCTTCTATTGATGGAAAATTAATCTTCATCTTCTTGAACATTGGAAGCCTTAAAGACTTGACGGTTGAACCAACTGATTGAGACAATAAGTAATTAGGATGTTGAGCCAAATGGTAATAAATGAATTTTCCTAGACAATTTTCAAATTTCATAATTGCATATGTTCTCTGATGTAAGTCAAACTTTCCAATAAAATATTTTGGAATGAAATTCTGTCCTTCTCCTGGAACAATTACAGCCTCATCATCAAATAAATAAATATTGCTTGTTCTAATATCTTCTGACCTGTCAAAAAATGTGTATTCACCATCCAATGATGAATCAACTCTATTCGAACTTCCAGTAGTAATATAACTTACCTCTCCCAACGGCTTCTCTTCCCAATCTGGGTAATCACTACCGTCATCTGGTTTAAAGCGTAGTTGTTGGCTAAACAGTTGTTGCATGACGCCTTTTTTGTACTGCGCCAGCAGCTCCTTTTTATGGTTGAGTTGCTGTAGTTTGCTATCAACTGCGGTTAAAAATTGGGCTATTTTTTGTTGTTCTTTATCTTGAGGCAAATTCAAGTTTAAAGTTTTTAATTGACTACTATAAAGATGAACAACAGATATACCTTGTGATAATCTTGCTATGTCAATTTTCTTTTTGCTGTTTAAATAATAAGAAAGAAAAACTCCATTAGTTTCCGATTTAATAATATTTAAATCTCCTCCAAGAGCTATTCCATCTTTCATAACGCAAGAAGCTGTAGCTATATCCAATTGACTTTCACCTGATGCAGGTATAATTACGTCATTTTTCTCACTGATTACCAAGCTATTCAAATCCAAATTTGTTTTAGATATGACATCGCTAATTACCTCATTGTAATACGTATACAATTCGCCATATCGGATACATTTCGAAGCTCCATTTTCGACTATGTCAGATTTTGAAATACCTTTCCCTTTAGCAAAAGTAGAAATACTACCCAATTTCTTCTTTTCCCATTCCCCTTCAAATTCCTTAAAGCGTAGTTGTGGTACGCGTCTTTTTGTTGTAGTTATATGATTGTTATTTACTGCTGCCATTTATAGGTTTGTTTGGTTTGCGTGAGGGATAGCAATGGAAATCCTTTTTGTGAGGTACGAGCAAAAAGATTGTAATGTATAGCCCGACCCTTGGGGCACGCCCAAAAAGGTTAGCATCTCGATACAATTTGCTCGTACCTCACAAATCACTCGATGTGACGGTTTATAATGACTTCTTGTTTTATTCATAAGATTGCTTCACTTGGTTCGCAATGACTAAAACGGTGTGTTTATTCCTAATTCTTTACAAAAGCCTGCTATTACCTCATCTGTGCTTTCCATATCTTGTTCTAGCTGTTGTAATTGCTGCGATACGGCTTGTAGGTCTACAGGTTCTTCTTCTTCAAAAGTATCTACATAGCGTGGTATGTTTAGGTTGTAATCGTTCTCTTTTATCTCGTCTAGACCGGCTACATAGCTATATTTGTCTATGGTTGCCGGATGAGTATCATGAGATCCTGAAACAAGTTCAGGATGACAATAAGTTCTGTATGTGTTTACGATTTTGTCTATATGTTCTGGCAGTAGTACATTCTGGGTTTTTACTTTTTCAAAATGGTTACTGGCATCTATAAACAAAATGTTGTTACTACGTGCGCTGGTGTTGCGGTCTTTTTTTAGTACTAAAATACAAGTTGGTATACTGGTACCGTAAAAAATGTTTGCTGGCAGACCTATTACGGCATCTAGCTGGTTGGTGTCTGCAATAAGGTACTTGCGTATGTGACCTTCGGCAGCACCACGAAACAAAACACCATGTGGTAATACGCATGCCATAGTCCCATTGGTATCTAACTGGTATATCATGTGCTGTACAAAAGCAAAGTCGGCTTTACTTTTGGGTGCCATTTTTCCGTATGGTGAAAAACGCTCGTCGCTTATAATAGCATCTGGATTCCATTTTGCAGAAAATGGTGGATTTGCCACTATGGCTTCAAATTTAAGCTCGCTGTGTACTGGCGATGGGTTGACTAGCGTATCTTCGTTATAAATATCGAAACGTTTGTAATGCACATCGTGCATGATCATGTTCATACGTGCCAAGTTGTACGTGGTTGGGTTGCTTTCTTGCCCGTAAAAGGCGCCAACTTCGTTCACTTCTTTTGCCACACGTAGTAGTAAGGAACCAGATCCACAGGTTGGGTCGTACACGCTTTTAAGTCGGTCTTTGTCTGTAGTGACTAACTGCGCTAGTATTTTAGACACTTGTTGCGGTGTATAAAACTCGCCTGCCTTTTTACCTGCGCCACTTGCAAATTGCCCAATAAGATACTCGTAAGCATCGCCTAGAATGTCGCTTTCGGCATTGTCTACATCAAAGTTAATGGCTTCTAAACGGTTTAGTATTTTTACTATGAGTTCGTTTTTGGCTTCTTCGGTCTTCCCTAGTTTGCTACTGGTAAGGTCTAAATCTTCAAAGAGGTTACCAAAATCGTCTTCGCTCTCGCTACCCATAGTGCTTTGCTCTATGCTTGTGAGTACTTTTTGTAAATCTTCTAGTATAAATTTATTGACACCACCAGAGTTACCTCGTTTTGCCAACTCGCTAAACAGTTCGGTTGGTTTTAAAAAATAGCCTAAAGCGTCTAAGGCATCGGTACGCAAGGCATCTATAAGTGCTTCTTCTTGCTCATGACCCATTACTTGGTCATAAGTTAAGCCATCTGGTGCTAGTGCTTTGTTAGCGTGCAGCGTCATTTTACGGCTTAGGTATTTATAAAAAATGAAGCCTAGTATGTAGTCTCTAAAATCGTCGGCATCCATATTACCACGTAGGTCGTTGGCGATATTCCAGAGTGTTTGATGTAATTGTTGTTGGTTTTCTGACATAGAAAGATATTAGTTTAAACTAATAAAGCGGCTCGTGGTTGAGTCGCTATATTTTAATAGCTTTAAAGGTATAAAATTTGCTATAGATTCACAGTTTGCATACTCACAAGAAAACTTTACATAACCTTGCTGGCGAGGTATTTTTGAACCTCGTATACATTGATACTTTTATTGAATTTTTTGCTTACTGATGGTATGTTTTCACTAGAAATCCAAATTTTTAGCTCGGCATCCAGATCAAAAGTACCTGCGGTTTCTAGTGAGAATCTTGAAATACTTTTATAGGGCAATGATTTGTATTCTACCTTACTTCCTGTAAGTCCTTGCACATCAATAAGTACTAGTCGTTTATTAGTAAACATAAACACGTCTCTAAATAATTTAAAGCCCAATTCAATTTGCTCATTATCAGTAAGTAGTCTACCGTATTTTTCACTTAGCTGTTCTGAGGAAACTTGACTAGCGTTACCCAAAATCTTATTAAACAATCCCATAAATTTTTATTTGTTGGTTTAATTATTATTCTTTTTTAATTCTATTTTTTCCCATAAACCCGTGTTCTACCGCTTGTTTTTACTTCTGTAAAGCAACCAATTGCTGTATTCAAAAATGAGTTTATCAACACGATTATAGGATTTTATTTAGGTCACAACGAGTGATTACTCTTTGTAATCTCGTTATGATCAAACATAAAAACACCCTAAACCACTCATTTTCTTTTGAGTAAGAAAATGCAGCGATTTAGGGGACTGTGAAGATAGAAAAAAACTAGTTTTTTAACTAATGTGTAATGTTTGGTTTTTAATGAATTTAATGTGGATGTTGTTTGACATGTTATGTGAGGATACACAAAAAAAAGAGCAAAAAACTTTTAACGTTCTTTACTCTTTAATGACATATTAGGAATTATTTCCTGCGCTTTTTACGTTTTCTCTTGCGCCAAGGTGCATTTTTTTGCCAGTCACCTGCCATGATACAACCGTATGGCATGACCTCATCTATGACCGTTCCCAAATTATACTCTTGCATTTGATCGCGCACCGTAGCCGCGTTTTTATAAGCACTAGGTAATTCTGAAATATCAATCTCTTTACTGAAAAAACGAACATCTAGTCCTGCTGTTTCTTCTTTAAAAATATCCAAATCACTACGTTCTGCCAGGTTACGCTTGTGCTGCGATCGACTCATATTACGACCTGCGCCATGCGGTGCAAATCCTAAATTACCACTGGTAGTCGCTCCTTCAACAATCAAAACAGGTTCTGACATGTTTAAAGGTATTAACCTAGGACCAGTAATATCGGGCATGAATTTTTGATCCAGCGGTGTAGCACCTTTGGCGTGGTAAAAAATGTCTTCATCCTTAAAAACAAAATTGTGTTCGTTCCAAAACCTGTTTTCTACTTGATAATTGGCTTCTAGAGCGGTTTGCTCGTGAATAATCTCATGGTTAAGCTTAGTCCAGGCGCGTATAGCTTGTAGCGCTTTCCAGTATTCTTGTCCTTCATCGGTATCAAAAGGAATCCAGGCATTTTGCTTTAGGGTTTGTGGCGACAATAATTGTCTAAAACGTTCGGCTACATTCATCCCTTTCTTATACAAGCGCGCACCTGGACCACGTGAACCGTGGTGCGTGATCATCATCGTATTACCAGTCGCTGCCGATTTTCCTACAAATAGAAAGTGATTACCGTCACCTTGAGTTCCTAAATGTTCTTGAGCAATGGACATGGTGACATCATCGTTTAAGAACCAATTGTTTTTAAACAACTCTTCCACTTCTTGTGTAAGAGAAAATTGTTTTCCTCTAGGTCTTCCGCCTGGACCAAAATGCGTGATCTGGTGTGCTGCATCTAGAACCGTTTTAGGATTGGCATTTCCAAAATCAGTTAGCATGACCGAGCAACATATATCGGCACTATGCATACCAGGATGTATGGCATTTCTAGTAGCTACCACGCCACCTACAGGAATAGTACCTACTGGTCCTGCTGGACAAGCATCGGGCATTACCGCACCATTTACAACGGTAGGTGTGCGCATGACTTGTTCCATAGTAGCCTTTACTTGATCCACATTTTCCTGCTCTAGCTCGTTTTGCGCTGCAATATTTAGTTTAAATGAAACTGGAGTCTCATGTAAATCCTGAGCCTCGGGCAATCTAAACTGCTCTAGGTATTCTAACATTTGTTCCTGTGATAGTTGGTGTTTATTAATATGTTCCATCGCTTCTTTATACCATCTTCCCGGTGGGAATCCTAGATCGCGTATGTCTTTTCCAGTAATTGTTTTCATTTTCTTTATTTTTGATATTAAACTGCGCCACGTCCCATGGTGGCGCAGTTACCACAAGAAAGGATCTAACCACAATACCCTTTCCCTTTTGACAATACAAATATTTAATTCCTACTGCGCAATGTTTTTGCGTAGTTAGAATTTTATTGTATTTATGTATGAATTTATGGTGATTACGCTTTCGCGAAAGCGTAATTAAAACCTACTATTTCAAAATAAACTAGGGAAAATGGCTGTTAATAAAAATGCGTTAATTCGCTACAAAACAATAGATAAGTGCTTGCAGAATAGCATGCGCAACTGGACTTTACAAGATTTGATAGCTGCCTGTAGCGATGCGTTGTATGAATTTGAAGGTAGGGATATTAATGTGAGCAAACGTACCATACAATTGGATATACAAATGATGCGTAGCGAAAAACTGGGATACCAAGCTCCCATCGAGGTGTATGATCGCAAGTATTACCGGTATACCGATCCTAATTATTCTATTACAAAAATACCGCTGTCACAAAATGATATGGGTATTTTATCTGAAACCATGGATATGCTGCGACAGTTTAAAGATTTTAGTTTATTTCAAGAACTTAGTGGTTTGTTCAATAAGCTTGAAGATCGTATCCATACTGAGCGGCATCATAAAAATGCCATTATTCATCTAGAACAGAATACCAAATTAAAAGGTCTGGAATTACTGGACGAACTGTACCATGCTATTCAAAAACAAGTGGTGATCGAGGTGTTTTATCAAAGTTTTACAGCAATCGCACCATCCATAATAACTTGTCATCCTTATTTTTTAAAAGAATATAACAACCGCTGGTTTCTTATTGTGAAGTCTAATAAAAGCAATAAATTGATCACGCTAGCGCTGGATAGAATACTGGGAATTGATTATGATTTTAGTATTGAATACTCACCTAGTGATATAAATATTGAGGAGTATTACAAAGACACAATAGGAGTTACTGTACTGGATAATCGCAATTTAAAAACCATTATTTTTAAAGTAGATTCAAAAAATGCTCCTTATGTAGAAACGAAACCCTTTCACAGTTCGCAACGTTTTATAGAAAAGGATAAGAATGGTTGGTCTACCTATAGCATCAAGGTTCATACAAATTTTGAGCTGGATAGATTGTTATTAGGTTTTGGTGATAGTCTCGAGGTTCTTTCTCCTAAAAGATTAAGACGTAGAATTGCATTCAAATTTCAAAATGCAGCTAGTAGGTATAACGACATATTATCCAATTAGCAATATTCTTAAGGTCCCAGCTATTTTACTACCTTTGAGTAACTACCTGAAATACCAGACCATGAAATACGTACTAACCTTATTGACAATAAATGTGCTGTTGTCTTGCAAACCGACTGAAAACGATACAGAATTGTTGTTTGAGGATATGACTACCTCTTCACAAGAAATGTACAGTGAATTAGTAGAAATACGTAGAGATCTACATCAATATCCTGAGTTGGCTGGTAATGAAAAACGAACTGCAACTCTTGTTGCTAATTATCTCAAGGAATTACAACTAGAAGTTCATGAGAATATAGGTGGTTATGGCGTGGTTGGTATTTTAGATACAGGCAAACCTGGTAAGAAAATAGCCTGGCGCGCCGACATTGACGCACTTGCGACAGAGTTTGAAGATGATCCAGTAGCTTTTGCGTCTAAAAATCCAGGTTTAAGACATATTTGTGGACACGATGTGCATACTACCATTGCTTTGGGAATTGCTAAAAATCTGAGTTTGCACAAAGAGCAATTAGTTGGAACGTATTATTTCGTTTTTCAACCTGCCGAAGAAACGATTACTGGAGCAAAGGCCATGCTAGAAGATGGCTTGCTAGAAGTAATTCAACCTGATGAGTTCTATGCCTTGCATATGACTCCGTTTCCTGTAGGTACAGTGGCCGTTAAACCCAATGAGATTTATGCCCATTACAAGAAAATCGTTTTGGGTTTACATACCCAAGATACTAGCAAAATTAATGCGGCTACTTCCTACTTTAAGCAATTACAAAATGTGACTGATGAACGTTTTGGTACTGATAGTTCTTTTGAAGATGCTACTATTGGTATTGTGGGTAGTTCTAGTATTTATAAGAATTATACCTATTTAGAAAGTCCGATGAAAGTGCAAAAGCTCCAAGATAGCACCACTTTGAGCGCTTATATAAGCTTTAGTAACGCTGAAGAGCTGGAACAAGGTCGTCAAAAGATGGATTCTTTGTTTAAGAATGGGGCTTTGCAAGATGTATATAAGTACCACCACATCGAACCCGTTTCTTACGTGATTAAAAACCATCCCGAAACCACTAAAGAGGCTATGCAATTCCTGTCTAATCATTATGAGGATGCACTCACAGAGCTTTCTGGAAGTTTTCCTGGTGGACGTAGCGATGATTTTGCTTTGTTTCAAGAAGAAATTCCAGGAACCTATTTTTTTATGGGTGCTTCTAATTTTGAACAAAACATTATTGCCATGCCACATACACCCATTTTTCAAGTTGACGAATCGGTTATTGAATATGGCGTGCGTTATTTTAGCACCTTACTAGCTGCTCGTGCCAAATATGAGAATGTAAATTGATACTAGGCTACTAGCCTATCTTTTTAATGAGAACGTGAGTTTGACCGTTTAAGATCGTAGCACCCGAACCATTAGTTACTATAAAATCAATTTCACCAGTCGCTGCGGTAATATGAACAATGCTTATTTGTTTGATCGTACTGGCATTGGTATTGAATCCAGCTGGATTTGCAGATCCAGATGCTCCTGTAGTAACCTGTGTGCCGTTTAATTGTACATTCCAATCAATAGTATTGTTGGAGTTTAATCGCAAATCAGATTCTATGATGTACAATCCGGTAGGTAAGGTTATTTGATTTCCATTAAAGCTGGCACCTGTAATAGTATTAAAGAGCTGGTTAGGAAAATTGAAAACGCTACCTGTGCCGCCTATTCCCGTTGCGGTAAAATTACGCATCATCACTCCAGTTTGTACTGGTGCCGAAGTTTGGAACCTTAACCAAGCAGTACCATTCCAGTAATAAAAACCTGGTGTTACATCACTTACCGTAGCGGTATTGTAGACTATTAATCCTTCAACATTTCCGTGCGAAATGGTGGTTGTATCACCGCTACCAGTTAAGGCTACTCTAGGTAATAGCACACCGGCATCAGTTCCTTGAATATCTAGGTAAGTTGAAGGACTGGGAGCATTGGTGTTAATTCCTACCTGAGCTAAAGAAATGGAACTTATAAATAAATAAGTGATTAAAAATAAACGGTACATAATAGAATGAGATAGTAGAATGAAATAAGGCTGCAAGAATAATTATCGCAGCCTATACCGCCACAGAAGGAGTCTTAAAACATTGTTAAAAATCAACACCTAATACACTGATTTACAGTTTATAGAGAATTATTAACCAGTTGTCGAACAGGTTTGAAAGTAACTACTTACACTGCCAAATCATCCTCTAAAACTGCGACCTGTTTTTGATGCTTTTGTTTGGACCAAATAGCCAATCCAAAAGTGAGTACTCCTAGTCTTCCGATAAACATTAATACAATAAGGATGGCTTTTCCCCAAGCTGTTAAATCACCAGTAATTCCCATACTAAGTCCGACAGTTCCCAATGCAGAGCTTACCTCAAACAGTATTTTTTCAAAAGAGAAGTCTTCTGTAAAAGAAAGCAATAAAGTAAATAGAAAGATGAGTGATGTATAAAATATAAAGGAAGAGGTAGCGATATACAATCGTTCAAAAGGTATTTTACGTCCCAAAAAGGTTATTTCTCTCGCTCCTTGTAACCTGCTTTTCATAATAGCAAAAACAGCTGTAAGTGTGGTAATTTTCATTCCACCAGCAGTTCCTGATGGAGATGCTCCTACATACATCAAGAAGATAGTGACCAAAACAATAGGAAGAGAAAATATACCGTAGTCAACTGTGTTGAATCCTACTGTAGTCATGGCAGACATGGTTTGAAAGAAAGCCGCATAAATACGTTCCGATCCCATTAAAGCAGTAACACTAGGTTCTAAAAAGTACATAAACATAAATCCTGTACTTAATAGGAAAGCAAAACCTATAAAAATGATTTTGGTAGTAAAGCTCAGTTTGTGAGTCTTGTCTTTCAGGTATAACACTAAATCAGTCACCACAATAAATCCTAATGATCCAGCGATCGCTAAAAACGAAATAATGAAGTTTATAAATCCGTCGTCAACGTATTCGGTAAAACCACTATTGAACAAACTAAATCCTGCTGTACAAAAAGCACTTATACTGTGAAATATAGCGTTCCAAACTGCTTCCCAGAATGGCATCCCATCATGATAAAAGGCAATAAAAAACAAGATTGCTCCTATCAATTCCATAATCAAAGTGAATAAAACTACCGATTTTAAGAAATCCTTGATGCGTATCGTAGTCGGTAATGTAAACTCACAGCTAAGTAATCTTTTGTGCCAGTGTGTTATTTTTCTCGTCGTAGAAAGTAACATAAAAGTGGTGAATGTCAAATAACCTATACCACCTAATTGGAATAAGGACATTACCACAAATTGACCGAAAAAGTTATAAGAGTCAAATACACTTACAGTAACCAGACCTGTAGTAGAAACCGCACTGGTGGCTATAAATAGATTATCCAAAAAAGATACGTCCTGTTTTTGAAACCAAGGCAAACATAATAACAAACAACCTGCGAGAATGTAGGTGAAAAAACCGTAAAATAAATTGCGCTGTGGACTTAGTCCTAACTTAAATCTTTGATATTTCTGATTTAAGGTTTTAAAAAAGTGGCCCATGATGGATTTTAATACTTGGCAAATTTCCAATTATATGCAGTAACTTTTAGTTAAATTCTTCCTATTTACCAAAATTATAAGTCCAAGGCTGTTGACTTTTGTATTATGAATTTATCGAATACACTATTCGTTCTTTTTTGTGTTTTTACTGGAATCTTTACCGGTAGAAGCCAAGAAGAAATCACTGAAAAGAAACTTACTGTAGACTTTTACTTGGATACCTACTATGCCAATGTCCCAAACGGCAGTCATGATGGTTTTAGATCCTTTACGACCACGTCCAACAGGAATAATCAAATAGGCTTAAATATAGCGCAATTAGGAGCTCAGTATGAATCAAAGGACGTACGAGCTAGCCTTACCCTGCATTATGGTGATATCGCAAAAGCAACCTGGTCCGATGACTTTAATGAAGTACAAACTGCAACAGTTGGCTTAAGGTTGTTCAAAACACTATGGCTGGATGCAGGTTTTTTTACTACCCATATAGGAACAGAAAGTTTTCTCCCAAAAAACAATTGGACGGCTTCTACAGCTGTAGCTACGTTTAATGAACCCTTTTATCAAGCAGGAGCTAAACTTTCAAATCAATTCAATGAAAATTGGTATGCCGAATTATGGGTTTTGAATGGGTATAACCAATTTGTTGACGAGAATGACGAGCTCAGCGTTGGAGCATTACTTACCTATGCGTTTAATGACCGTACAAGCATCACTTATACCAATATTTTTGGACAAGAAGCTACCCTTGATGATCCTGTTTCTCGATATAGAACCTACCACAACGCCTATTTAAACACCCAATTTTCTGAAAGATGGTGGTTGACAGCTGGATTTGATATAGGATCTCAAACCAATAGTGAATTAGAAACGGGAAAAACCGCCTGGATGTACAATGCTTTACTTACTGCAAAATTTCAACAAAATAACAAATGGAGTTATACAAGCCGAATAGAATTATTTAAAGATCAAAACGGATTCATATCGGGAATCGTTCCTTCTCAACTAACAGTGGATGAAGGATTATCAGTTTATGGAATAACTCTATCGACCGAGTACAAGCCTACCAACTATTCGTTTTTAAGATTTGAAGCACGTAGATTGGCTAGCACCAACGATGCTCAAATATTTGAACAAAATACCTCAACTAGTAGGTATGAATTTATTATCAATCTAGGAATAGTTTGGGACCGCAGCTGGTTGTTTTAATTCTTAGGAGCCGCTTTGGATCGCTCTGGTTGTAAGATAAGACGTGCAGCACGATCAAAGTTGAAATAGTTATAAATCCAATTAAGAAAAACCACCACTCGATTTCTAACACCTACCAAAAAATAAAGGTGAACTGCCAACCATGTGAACCAGGCAGCAAAACCGCCAATCGTAAAAGATCCCACATCGGCAACTGCTTTATTACGCCCTATGGTAGCCATGCTTCCTTTATCAAAATATGAAAAAGGTTTAAGAGGTTTTTCCCTGAGTAGCCTTTTAAAATTTTTGGCGAGATTTTTCCCTTGTTGTATAGCTGGCTGCGCAACTTGTGGATGACCTTTGGGATAGTCATCAGTTTCCATTAATGCGATATCACCAACAGCATAAATAGATTCGTAACCCATGATACGGTTATATTCATCTACTCGATAACGCTGTGTTTTCTCATGAAAGGAATCTTCTTTAATGCCAGGAACGTGATTTCCAATAACACCAGCACTCCAGATAAAGGTGGATGCTTCTAAATTAAGATCCGTATTTGTAGTGATGACATCATCTTCATAATTCTTAACCAAGGTATTCAAATGAATATTGACACCTAATTTTTCGAGATATTTTAAAGATTTCTTACTAGAAGCCTCACTCATACTAGACAATACCCTATCTGACCCATCGATGAGGTGAATTTCCATATTTTCAGGATTAATATCGGGATAATCCTTGGGAACTACTCCTTTTTTAAATTCGGCAAAAGCACCAGCAAGTTCTACTCCAGTAGGTCCAGCGCCAGATATTACAATACGCATTAATTTTTTACGCTCCTTTTCACTAGCTGTAATAGTAGCCTTTTCAAAATTTTTGAGCATAGTACTACGTATGTTAAGCGATTCGACCACGCTTTTCATTCCCATACTAGCATTTTCTATTTGTTGATTATTGAAGTAATTGGTTTTGGTGCCTGTGGCAAGTATCAAGTAATCAAATTGTAATTTCCCAATATTAGTTTCAATTTCATTCTTTTCGGGAACAACCTGAGTCACCTGTGCCATTCTAAAAAAGAAATTCTCTTGATTGTCCGTAATTCCTCTTAATGGGAATGCAATACTATCAGGTTCTAAACCGCTAGTTGCGACCTGATACAATAAGGGTTGAAAGGTGTGGTAATTATTTTGATCTATAAGTACCACTTGAAGTTGGAGCTTTGTTAGCTTTCGCGAAAGCGTAACACCACCAAAACCACCACCTACTATAATGACTCTAGGGTGATTGCTTTGAGGAATATTAAATGCATTCATAGCATAAAGATACTCGCAGCCGAAATTATAAATGATGACATTAACATGTAATTAAGGTTGATTGAAAATTAAAAATTACTAAATAATTTAACCTTAACACATTTTTTTAATTCGAATTACTAACCACATCGATGAAATACACTATTTATTGAACAAATGCTAAATATTATGTAATTAATCTAACAAATAAACCTTTCATCTGTATATTTGTGTCGTCTAAAACATAACGGTTTATAGATATTTAGAATGAAAGATGCCTGATGAAGAGTTTCCCTATACTCTTCTCAGGCATTATTTTTTTTATATATTATCCCTAGGGAATAGCCGTTTAAAAATAGTGAAGTTGCGTAAGTATCCTATTCAGATATCCTATAAACTATCTTGCTCAGGGACAGTTTAAACGACATTGTTACGCACAATGTACAGGATAAACGACAGCTATTCCCATTTTTGAGATAATGTTATTTCCAGTCTGGCATCATTGCGTTTGTAAATTCATCTTCACGTGTATCAGGTACTAATATGGCTAGTGTTTGTACTTTACCTGGCGTGATTCCATCATTGTCTTGATTATACACAATTATGGAAGCCTCAGTCGGTGAAAAACGAACGTCCAGATCATTAGTCCCTGGATCCTTATTAAAGCTCACATTAACCTCATTCATGGTATTGAAATTGTAGACGTAAGCATTAACATCTAGCCTGCGATACTGCTGGTTTTCAAATCCACTAGCATCACGTGTGTATAAAATTTGAGAATTATCGGCACTTAGATCAATACCACCTACAGCTCCAGTCACTCCAGTTAAAACCACATCGAGCACATTACCTACAGTATCAATAGTATAAATCTCGCAGTTATAGCCGGATAAATTATTAGTCTTTACCGCTAGAATACCGTTATTAAAATCAACTTCGGTAATTAGATTACCCGTCGTTTGATGTACTTGTGTTAATCCTGTTCCATCTAATTGAATGCTGTACAATCGGTCTTGTACAGGATAATAAATCAAGGAACCATCATCTGACCAAGTGATGTCTATTTCATCAGGATTAAATCCTGAAACTGGTATTTGACTTGTTATTTGTTGCTGGTTATTGCCGTCTGGATCCATTGTAAATACGTGGATTTGAGCACCCACATTTCGTAAAAAAGCTATCTTATTTGCGGTACGATTGATTCGTGGTCTCCAAGAATTAGTCGTGGCATCAGTAAGTGCTATTTCTACTCCATCGCCATCGGCACTAAAAATTTGATTGTTAGAACCTGATTTTCTTACGAAATGGAATCTATTTAATGGAAAGTCTGCTGTTGAAAAAGTAAATACCGGACTGTTTACAGGTGTGTTGATTTCATCATTTGCAATTACTTGCCAAAAATAGGTAGTATTAAAAGCCACTTGCACATCTAGTGTTTCTTCGGTAATATCTTCAAAAGTTTCTACCGTATTATCCCTGCTGTTTCTAAGTAAAACTGTAAATTTTAATTCGTCCTCATCAGGATCGACAGAACTCCATTCTAGGGTAAGTTCAAAGGGTTGATCAACGGCATTATCCACTGGAGCAACCAATGACGGTGTAGCTGGTGGTTGATTGTTTGCTGTTGATGGTTTAAGTTCATAAACAAGTTCTACGGTTTCTCCTGTAAAGACATCGGCGCTTTCAAATGATGCTAAGAAATCATCCTTTTGGGCTTGTACAGCATATTGTCCTTCTTCAACCTCTATTTCAAAATTCCCATCTACGTCGGTAAATACGACATTGGTTTGTGGATTAGTTGATATTTTTACATTTTCAAGAGGTAAAAAAGTGATATCCTCTACTACCCTACCTTTAATAATCCCTTTACCATTAATCTCGATAGTATCTTCACTACAACCCGTCAACATGAGTAGCAGTCCTAGCAGAATGTATGTTGTGTATTTCATGATTGTTTAGTTTGAGTTAGTAGAATCGTTTGAATTATCATCTTGTTGAGCAGGACGAGAAAGCGCATCTAATTCTTTGGCTTTTTTCAAACTTTCTCTCAATTGCTTGCGCTCACTACGTTTTTGACGGCGTCTTGCTTTACGTTGTTGTTTAGTAAGATTGTTTTGTTTCGCTTGATTATCTCCTAGATAAAAATTGAGACCTACTCCTACTCTGTAATAGTTATCATCCCGTTTACCTGCCACGGTTCCGTCCAGCTCGTCGGTAAATGTCATGTTATATTCACCAAAAGCTTGAATTCCAAAACTAGGAGTTAAGGCATATTCAAAGCCTGCTCCTACTTGTAGTTTAGGTTCAAAATTTGAAATACCATTTACAGCCAAAACTCCTGCTCCACCATAAACATGTGGAGTAAAAGATTCAAAAGGTAGTAAGGTAACTTCGGCATTTAAATCGGCCGTGCGAAATTGTTCATTAAACAAGCCCTCGTTGTTTAATCGCAACTGACTAAGATTTCCACGCACACCTAGGTATGGGTTAAAGTTGTATTTAAGACCTACATTAAAATGGTGTTCATAATCGGCATTGGGCAAATCACCTTGCATGTAAGTTCCACCAGCGCCCAAATCAATTCTTAATTTACTACGGCGTTGTAGTAGATCACGTTGATACACATCAGTACGCTCTGCCACTTCTTTCTCTTTATTGTACTTACGAACCATGGCTGTAGCAACTTCTTGACCACCAGCAGGCGACCATAGGTTTACAGTTATACCTTCTATAATCAAAGATTCTACTGCCTTTTCAATGGCTTCTTTAATAGCAAGCTGTCCTGGTTCATTTCTAGTAAAACCAGTTTCTGCCTCTAGCAACCTTTGAAAACTCACATATCTAAAAAGACTAGCATCAACTGCTTGTGAGAAAATAGTTTTTGAAACATATACGGTTTTTAATATTTCACCACTTTTAGTAGAAACTGCTCTCAAATAAACAGTTACTCGATCTTGGCGGTATTTTGTTGAACCACCTGCACCAAAGTATCTAGCTCCTGCGCCACCGGTGAGAACATTTGTGTCATACGATACAATACCACCTTCAATTAAGATACCTGCATATAATAAAGGATCCAAATCCTTCATTTGAGTGTTGCTTTGCTTGGCATAAGAGCGACGAGTATCTAGTATCAAATTACGTTCTGTAATTAGATTGGTAAGATTTTCTCTCTCGATAGGTCTAAACCATCCAGAATCTTCAAGAGCTTTAATTAGGATAGTTGTTCCTCCTTGAGTAACAGCGTTACTAAAGGTACTTCCTACCTCACTCAATTTAAATTGTCCTGTTTGGTCTTCAAATTTATATACTCCTACAACTGCTGGTATGATAGGTGGTGGAAGATTACGCAAGCGATCAGTAACTTTTGTAGTCTCACCTATTCTAGCGTCTTGAGTATCTAAAGGCTGGTTAAAGTAGGCACCACATCCCTGCAAAATCATACAGGCCAGTAGTATCACTACTAGTTTAAAAAGTCTCATAATAAAGGTTGGTTTATTGAGGAACGACTACCTGAGTCTGATCACCTGTAGTTGTATCTAAAATATTTATTACCAATCCTTCTAAGGATTCCAAGACTTCCACTTCAAGATTTCCAAAACTGAAGGTACCTGGTTCTAGATCCTGACTGCTATCAAATTGTAAGTTTAATAAACTACGAGACAACGAACTTAAAAGTTGTCTATTCAAACCTTGAGCAAAAGCATCTAATGCAGACTCATCTTCTGCAAGAGCTGCTTCATTGGGATCAGTAAATTTATTTTGTAATTCGGCACTTTGAACCAACCATTGATAGTTAAAAGTATCGCCACCAAAGGCTGGATTAATAGGTCGGTACACTAATTGTTGAGCTTGGGAATCTGTTGTTGAGCTTAACAGAATAACCATAAACAACGTGAGCATTGTTGTAATCGATTTGAGCATGATTTTGGTTTTTAGTTATTAATATTCTCGAGTTTCTTTTTCTTTCATTTTTTGTAGCTCGATATATACTTGTTGTAGCATACGTGAGGCCATATATTCAATGTATTTTTTTTGTGGGCTGAGTACAAAGGGCTCTAACTTGGTAAAGCCTACTTGTATTTGAATTTGTGAAGTACGTCCCTGACCAAACACTTCCCTGACAACGACGATTTTATCACTATTGACATTGTATTTTTTATATAATCGGAAGAATTCAATATAAAAATCCTTACCTGGTTTTGTTCTTGTTTTATTAGTTACTATTCCCCTAAACCCTAGATATTCATCGTCATTTCGAAATTGGTTTGCTGTTACCAATTGTGTAGTATAGGGCGCTATAGTTTCTATTTTTTTACCTATTAATTGATCCAGTTGATCATAAATAAGTACCATTATTTTTATTTCTTCTGGAATGTTAATTCCTACCTGTGTAGTACCTAAAAGGGCTTTAATACCAGCCTTGACCACACCATTACCTTTTTGTTCATTTTTACTAGAATTATTTAAACTGTCTTTAGTAAAAACAGTAAACTTATAGCTGATACCTGTATCAACTTGAGTTTTGTTTACAGCAAGTGCTTTAATCACAATATTTTCAGCTTGTTGCTCCAGCACAATTTCTGCTGCCATTGTTCTATTGTAAAGAGATTCTTGTGCGCTAGTAAAAGCAGCTATTAAACAAACGAATGCTATTAAATATTTAAATCTCTTCATTGATTAATAATGAAGTACATATACGGTACTTCCTATTCCTTGCTGGTTTACTCTCACTCTCTCAGTCACACTATTGTTACCTACACTAATTGTAGTATTGTAATTTCCTTCTTGATTTACATTGGCAACATTGAGTAAATTACCTTGAGTACTGTAGTTATAGTATTGATTTCCTACTCCATTTTGATTTACATTTTGTCTAACAACAAGAGAATTAATTCTCAAATCAGTTAAATTGTAAGATCCTGATTGAGTAATATTAACCTCAGCATTATTCGATGCTACATTGGTAAGTGCCAAGTTGTTTACACCTACTTGCGCGATAAATACCGAATTATTTTGAGTTGTATTACCTCTTGCAGCGTTTTGTTGTGTTGTAGTGGTAGCTACATTAAGCTGCGCATTTTCTGTCTGTAAATTTCCTCCATTAACTAGATTTTGATCATCCACGTATGTTTGCGCTTTCGCGAAAGCGGAAAACAGAAGAACTATTAGTAAATATTTCATATCTCTTATTTTATTAAAAGAAGCCGGAGTTGTGATTTCTCCAGCTTCTTGGATTTTTAAAATTGGTGTGCTCTTGTAGCAGCTGCTCTTCTTGAGTATCCTGCTAGAGAAACATTTGCATTACGTTGTATAACAACAGCACTGTTTGAACCAGCATTTGGTGTTACACTTCCTTGATTTTGTTGAATCACACTTGTATGACCATTACCTACTTGATCTACAGAGGCAAAATTGTTACTTGCTTGTTGTTGTATCAAGGAGTTGTTATGTAAACCACGCTGTAAACTTATCGCCTCGTTCATACCATTTTGACCACCGTTTTGAGTAATAATTGAGGTATTGTGAGAAAGATATTGTTCCTGATAAGCATGATTATTTGATCCATTTTGTGTTGCACTAGCAAGATTATGAGTTCCTGCTTGATATTGTTCTATGTAATTAGAATCACCTGTCAAAGAACTTGCATTCTGTGAGGCTATTGCTGTATTTGATTTGCCCCATTGCTCTTGTAATACTGTGTTGTCATTACCATATTGAGTAATATACGCCTCGTTGTCATCACCAGCTTGTAACTGTTGAGCGACATTTCCTTGAGCTGCAGTTGTTGAATCACCTTGATCGATTTGAGCGTAATTCCCATTGTTATTTGGAAAGAAGATAAATCCTCTTTGTTTTTGAATCGACTCGTTATCGTCGCCATATTGTGATACAATAGCAGTATGACCTGCACTTTGATTAGGATTTGCAATTTGTTCTGTATAAGAACGATTACCTATTCCGGCACTTCCTACATTATGCTG
Source organism: Nonlabens sp. SY33080 (assembly GCF_011784885.1). Taxonomy (NCBI): domain Bacteria; kingdom Pseudomonadati; phylum Bacteroidota; class Flavobacteriia; order Flavobacteriales; family Flavobacteriaceae; genus Nonlabens; species Nonlabens sp. SY33080. The sequence goes on along the minus strand of NZ_CP050461.1, from coordinate 341,643 downwards.
TGTTATTTGCGCACGACTGTTGTCAAAACGCTGTTGAACCTGTGCATAATTCTGTGAACCATTTTGGTTTACCAGAGTTAGGTTATTTTGTGCTTGTTGAGGAATAGTTGCGCCTTGTTGTACAAGAACTTTATTGTTATCTCCTACTTGAGTACCAAAGTTTTCATTCATATCGCCTTGCTGAATTAGCGTGTACTGGTTACCAGCTCCATTTTGTTTTATGTCAGAATAATTCTGCTCACCACTGGTTCCTGGTTGTACATTTCCCCATTGTAAAACAGAAACTGTGTTGCGATTTGTCACACTAGTTCCCGTTTGTTCAATAAAAGAAGCATTTGCTGTACCTTGCTGGGCTACAACGGCATCACTACCTACTTGCTTTTGATCAATGGAAGAATAATTTCCTCCTTGCGAAGCATTGTTTGTAGGATAACCTTGCTGCCCAGGAGAAACAACCTGTTGTGGATTTTGAGCCACAAGAATGCTTACCTGAAGGAAAAACGCTATACCTATTAAGAGTTTCATTGGGTTATAATTGAATGAAAATGATCTCGTTCTAGTGTTACTAGAACGAGATCATTAATAATTATTAGAATCTAGCTCTAGTTGCACCAGCTCTTTGTACTTGAGGAGCTAGTGATACATTAGCATTTCTTTGGATAACAGTAGCACTGTTGTATCCATGTCCATTAGGAGATGAGTTAGAAGTAAGATTTTGATTAATTACACTCATTTGTCCGTCTCCAGTTTGATCTGCAAAAGCTGTGTTACCACGAGCTTGTTGCTTAATTCTACTGTCGTTTAATGTACCGTCTTGAATAGATAATGCTACATTACCGTCATTTGGGTTTACTCCACCTCTTTGTTCAATCGTAGAGTAGTTCATAAGACCATATTGCTCTTGGTACGCTTCATTGTTACGTCCATTCTGCTTTGATCTTGCTTCATTATCGGTACCGTCTTGGTACTGCTCAGCATATAGGTTACTTCCATTTACAGGGTTATCTGCTTGAGATGCAACCGCTTTATTTCCAGATCCTAATTGTTCCTGGAATAATGTATTATTTGCTCCTAATTGAGATGCATATGCCTGGTTAAGATCTCCTGACTGTTTTTGTTGAGCAAATGCATTTGTAGCTGAGTTTGCAGCACTACCTTGCATAGACTCTGCATAGTTACCACCACCAGACGCAGGGCTACCGCTATCTTGCATTTGAACTAACTTATTATCATCACCCCATTGCTCACCAATAGCTGTGTGACCAGCGCTAGCATTAGGATTTGCAGTTTGAAGTTGGTAAGATTGGTTACCTATTCCAGCAGTTTGATCATTACGTTGCTTAATTGTCGCCACGTTATTGTCATAATATTGCTCAATTTCTGCGCTGTTTTCATTACCATCTTGATCAGAAATAGCAATGTTGTGCTCTGCATGCTGTGCACTGTTTGCACCTTGCTTAACCATTACGGTGTTATCAAAACCAGCCTGAGTACCAAAGTTTTGGTTTTCATCACCTTGTTGTAAAGCAGTAAAATCATTACCTGCACCATTTTGAGTTATATCAGAATAATTCAAATGACCAGAAATGGATGGTTGTACATTACCCCATTGCTTTACATAAACTTCATTTTTATTACTCTGGTCAGATCCAGTTTGATCAATAAAAGAAGCATTTGCAGTTCCTTGTTGCTCTACCAATGCATTACTACCTACGGCTTTTTGATTGATATTTGAGTAGTTTCCACCTACTGTGGCTGTCGCGGTAGGCGAACCCTGCTGAGTAGGAACTTGTACCATAGAAGGTGTTTGAGCAAAAGCTGCACCTGCTATTAACATTGCCCCAGCAGTTAAGAATAAATTTTTCATAGTTTATAGATTTAGAATATTGAAAACATCTAGCCTATTTTAATTATAGACTAGATGTTTGTTTATGATTTTATTAGAATCTAGCTCTAGTTGCGTTAGCTCTCTGAATTTGTGGAGTTAATGCTACGTTTGCATCTCTTTGAATAACCGTTGCACTGTTGTAACCAGCACCTGCCTGAGCAGTAGTACCGTTACCAGCTGGGAAGTTTTGATTAACAATACTCATTTGTCCGTGACCAGTTTGATCTACAGTAGCCATGTTACCAGAAGTCTTTTGGTTGATTTCAGACTGGTGGTTCATACCTTCTTGAATAGATAAGGCAACGTTACCAGCTATTTGACCTTGACGTTGAGTTAATACAGCACTGTTATTTGTACCGTACTGTTCTTGGAAAGACTGGTTGTTACTACCATTTTGATCTGCACTAGCTCTGTTACCAGTACCTTCTTGATATTGCTCTAATAAATTGTCACCTCCGCTAGTTGGAAGAGTGTTTTGCCTAGCTACAGCTACGTTTCCAGAACCATTTTGCTCTTGGAAAGACTCGTCATTTACACCAAATTGGTTAGAGTATGCCTCATTATTATCTCCAGACTGTAATTGTTGAGCAAAAGCATTCACTGCTCCAGCAGTTGCGTCACCTTGATAAGCCTCAGCATGGTTAGCTCCACCACTCGCAGGACTACCACTATCTTGCATTTGAACTAATTTGTTATCATCACCCCATTGCTCACCAATAGCTGTGTGTCCAGCAGTTTGGTTAGGGTTAGCTGTTTGTAATTGATAAGATTGGTTTCCTACACCAGCTACTTGATCATTGCGTTGTGTAATAGAAGCCATATTGTTATCATAATATTGCTCGATTTCTGCACTGTTGTCTTTACCATCTTGATCAGAAAGAGCAACATTATCTTGTGCTTGTTGAGCAGCATTAGCTCCTTGTTTTACCATCACGGTATTATCTAGACCTACTTGCGATCCAAAGTTCATATTGGTATCACCTTGTTGTAAAGCTGTGAAGTCATTTCCTGCACCATCCTGGGTAATTTCAGAGTGGTTTTGATAACCTGAAATAGATGGTTGAACATTACCCCATTGTTTAACGTAAACGTTATTTTTATTACCAACATCAGATCCTGTTTGGTCTATGTATGAAGCATTAGCAGTACCTTGCTGTTCTACTAAAGCGTTACTACCTACAGCTTTTTGATTGATATTAGAATAGTTTCCTCCTACTGTTGCTCCAAGAGTTGGAGACACTTGTGGAGTAGGCACTGCAATCGCAGAAGGAGTTGTTGCTGGTACCGTCGCTGGTGTTTGTGCAAATGCAACGCTAGCGATAAGCATAGCTCCTGCACTTAATAATATATTTTTCATGGTTTTGATATTTAGAATTTAGAATTTAGAATTTAGAATTAAAATCCAGCACCAGACAGGGAATGAAGATTCTCGGTAGGTGCTGGATTAGTTATACTATCTACGACGATCTGCTCTTGTTTGAGCCGCTTTAAGCGTAGATGGAGTTAATGCCACGTTAGCGTTTCTTTGAATAACAGTTGCACTGTTAGATCCAGAAGTAGCTGCTGGAGAACCGTTAAGTGGGTTGTTTTGGTTGATTACAGACATTTGACCATCACCTGTTTGATCTACAAGCGCCATGTTTGCATTAGCTTGTTGATTAATAACAGAGTTGTTCAATGTACCATTTTGATAAGAAATAGCTTCATTACCAGTTACTTGCCCGTAACGTTGCTTAATCTTAGAGTAGTTGTCATCACCATATTGCTCTTGTAAAGCTATGTTGTTATTACCATTCTGATCGATTCTAGCTTCGTTCAAGTTACCGTCTTGGTATTGCTCAGCATGGTTATCACCACCTGCATTTGAGCCACTTAAGTTCTGCTTAACCTCAGCAAGGTTAAGATCACCTATTTGCTCTTGGAAAGAAGTATCGTTAGTCAATTTTTGACCTGCATAAGCTTCGTTACCGTCACCTAATTGTACTTGTTGAGCAAATGCACCTGTTGCGCTGTCTGGAGCTGCAAGAGCGTCTCCTTGATTTGCTTGAGCGTAGTTACCTAAAGAGTTAGGTCCTGATGCAGATCCTTCTTGCAATTGGATTAACGTATTATCGTCACCCCATTGCTCACCTACTGCAGTGTGACCTGCACTTTGGTTAGGATTTGCAATTTGTTCTTGATAGGACCAGTTACCAGCACCAGATGACACATCATTACGTTGCGTGATAGTTGCTTTGTTGTTGTCATATCTTTGCTGGATTTCAGCATAGTTTTCAAGACCGTCTTGGTCTGATAAAGCAAGATTTTCTTCAGCTTGCTGTGGAGTATTAGCACCTTGTTGCACAACTACACTATTGTCTACACCATTTTGTAGACCAAAGTTTTCGTTTTTATCTCCTTGTTGCATAAGGTCAAAGTTGTTTCCTTCACCAGTCTGTTTAATATCAGAATAGTTCAGGTAACCACTAATACCTGGTTGTACGTTACCCCATTGTAGTACATCTACATTATTTTTGTTTGATGCATTTGATCCTGTTTGATCAATAAATGAGATGTTTGAGGTACCTTGTTGTTGTACCATGGCATCACTACCTACTGCTTTCTGGTCAATATTGGAATAGTTACCTCCAGCAGAAGCAGCTGGTAATACAGCTACAGGTGCCGTTTGCTGACCTGGGCTTGCTACAGTTTGTGGAGATTGCGCAAAGGCAAATCCAGCCACAAGAAGTGCTGCTACACTTAAATTTACTCGGTTCATAATTAGAATATTTAGAATTAATAAAAACACATTCATTTTGAGCACTCTAAATAATCTTACGCATTATTTACAGTTGGAATAATGTTAATTATTCTAAAGGGGACTATTTAAAACCGTAGTAGGGTACGATAAAACGACATAAGGGATTTTGTCGTTATCTTCTAGTGCAATTAGGGTTGGCCGTTGAAGACATTCCAAATGTACACATAAAAAAAAGTGTTAAGCAAGTACATTATGGCTCGCGCTATTCCCATTAATGGGTACAAATCGATGAAAACACTAGTAAATTCAATAGTTAAAAATTTATGTTAATTTTAAGTTAAATAGATAAAAAACACTTAAATACGATGAGTAGAGCTTAAAACCCTAGTATTATTCTAGAGTATTTTACTTAAAAACCTCTTTTTAAGTATTTTATCGGATGAAAAATCAACGACTATTCTAGCTTCAACAAAAAAACCGCCAGATTTTAAAAAATCTGGCGGTTTTACAATTAGATTTCTAAGATTAATTTACTAAATCGTAACTACGTTTAATGAAGTCTGTTAAATCTTTACCTTTTAAAAGACCTTGGCTCAGCTTGGCAAGATCTACAGATTGTTTAATCAATTCCTGTTTTTTACCATCTGGTGCAGCAACAATCTTTGATATTAATTCATGATTACTGTTCACGACAAGATTATACATATCAGGCATATTTCCCATACCCATCATTCCACCACCAGTAGCTTGCATTTCTTTCATTCGTCGCATGAATTCTGGCTGAGTAATCATGAAAGGAGCTGCATCACTACTCATCGCCTCTACCTGAACGTTGTAATTAGTACTTGCGATTACGTCACTTACAGCAGTTTTCAATTGCTCTTGTTCTTCTTCATTAAGTTTGGATACTGTGTTCTCTTCCTTTTTAATGAGGTTATCAATATGGTCAGCATCAACTCTAGCAAATGATATGTTCTCCTTACTAGTTTCTAATTTCTGCATAAGATGAGAAACTATTGGACTATCTAGCAACAATATCTCATAGCCTTTTTCATGAGCAGCGGTAATATAACTGTCTTGCTCTTCTTTATTTGAAGCATATAACAGAACGGTCTTACCATCTTTATCCTTTTGTGATTCACCTACTTTTTCAATAAGTTCGTTCCAAGTGAAGAAAGTATCGTTCACGGTTGGGTAAAGTGCAAAAGCATCAGCTTTTTCAAAAAACTTCTCCTCACTCAACATTCCATACTCAATCACCAGTTTAATGTCGTTCCACTTTTTCTCAAATCCTTCTCTATCATTATTAAATAATGATTTCAACTTATCTGCTACCTTTCTTGTAATGTAGCTAGAGATTTTCTTAACAGCACCATCAGCCTGTAAGTATGAGCGAGATACATTCAATGGAATATCAGGACTGTCTATCACACCACGCAACATGGTCAAAAACTCTGGAACAATACCTTCTACATTATCTGTAACAAATACCTGATTTTGATACAGTTGTATGCGGTCTTTTTGAATATTTAAATCTCCCGTCATTTTTGGGAAAAACAAAATACCCGTTAAGTTAAATGGATAATCTACATTTAGATGGATATGGAATAATGGTTCCTCAAACTGCATAGGATACAGTTCACGATAGAAATTTTTATAATCTTGATCCTCAAGATCAGCAGGTTGTTTAGTCCAAGCTGGATCTGGATTGTTTATAATATTGTCTACTTCTTGAGTAGGTGCAGGATCTTCCTCTTTAGCATCTTCTGGTTTTGGTAAAGTCTCTGTTCGTGTACCAAATTTAATAGGCACCGGCATAAACTTATTATACTTGTTTAATAGCTCGGTAATTCTATGATCCTCTAAAAATTCGGTCTCGTCTTCAGATATATGTAAAACGATCTCAGTTCCAAACTCTGTTTTATCAGCTTGCTCTAGCGTATATTGTGGTGATCCATCACAGGTCCAGTGTACAGCAGGTGCGTCTTTAAAGGATTTTGTAATGATCTCTACTTTATCGGCAACCATAAAGGCACTATAAAACCCTAGACCAAAGTGACCAATTATTCCACTATCTTGGGCTGTGTCTTTATACTTTTCAAGAAACTCCTCGGCACCAGAAAAAGCGACTTCATTAATATACTTTTGCACCTCATCTTCCGTCATCCCGATACCTCGATCGATAATACTTAATGTTTTTGCCTCTTTATCAATCTTGATTTCAATTTGTTGATCTCCTAATTCAACATTGGCCTCTCCTATCCTAGCAAGATGTTTTAATTTAAGAGTTGCGTCTGTAGCATTAGAAACAAGTTCTCTAAGAAAGATTTCGTGATCGCTGTATAAAAACTTCTTAATCAGTGGGAAAATATTCTCCACAGCTACATTAATAGTTCCTTTTTGTGACATAGTTATAGTTTTATTAGTGTTTGTGTTTGTTACGCTTTCGCGAAAGCGTAATTATTTACATCACTAGCCCACTATTCAAACCTAGTACCAATTATAAAATGGGTGTCAAGCTGGCAGTAATTATGTCACAATTGAAAAGTTTAAAGAGTAACTTTGCACTATGGATCAAGATGTATTAGGAACTGCTATTCGCAATTATTATTTTCAAGACGACCCTACCGATATCGAGGTATTAAGTCCAACTATGGAGGATGATGTTTTACCGGTGTCCTATTTATTTAGATCTATTGATGACATGCCAAAGATAGAACGCAAGGCATTGTCTTTAAGTTCTGGTAGCGTGCTCGAGGTAGGCTGTGCTGCCGGATGCCATACTGCCGTTCTTTTATCTCGTTCCTTGCCTGTGACTGCAATTGACATAAGTGCCGGAGCTATTGATGTGGTTAAAAATAGATTTAATTTTGATCACTTGATGGTAATGCAACAATCTGTGTGGGATCATAAAGGAACCTATGATACTATTTTAATGTTGATGAATGGTACAGGAATCATGCAATCTCTGAATAAACTTACCGATTATTTAAGGCGATTAAAAGCGTTGCTTTCAGAAAACGGGCAGATTTTAATAGACAGCTCTGACCTAAAATTCCTTTATGAAGATGATGAAGATGGTGGTTTATGGATTCCTGCCGGCATTGATTACTATGGCGAAGTGAGTTTTCAATTTAAGTATAAGAACTTAATAAGTGATCCGTTTCCCTGGTTGTACTGCGATTTTAAAACTCTTAAAGAGCATGCCCAAAAAGCAGGTTTTTCTTGCATTAAAGTAATGGATGGCGATCATTACGACTACCTCGCCCAACTGAGCATAAGCTAACTAATTGCTAGTCAATAAGTTTTTATTTATTTATCTATACCTATCTTAGCAGACTCTAAAATTCTAGGATTTATATGGGATTATTAAAGAAAAATCCTTTCGGACATATTCTTTTTTTGAAAAAGTGGTTGATTAGAATTGCAGGTCTACTTTCTCATAGACGCTATCAAGGGTTTAATGAATTACATATAGAAGGTAGTGAGATCATAAGAGATCTTCCAGATCGTCATGTTTTATTTATATCTAATCATCAAACTTATTTTGCCGATGTAGTTTGCATGTTTCATGTATTCAATGCTGCATTAAAAGGAAGAGAAAACACGATTAAAAATATAGGCTACTTATGGAAGCCTAAACTTAACATCTATTACGTAGCAGCAAAAGAAACCATGCGCAGTGGACTACTGCCTAAAATTCTTGCTTATGCTGGTGCCATATCAGTAGAAAGAACCTGGCGAGCAAAGGGTAAGGAGATTCAACGATCTGTAAATCCTGATGACACAAAAAATATAGGTGTAGCTTTAGAGGATGGTTGGGTAATTACTTTTCCGCAAGGAACAACTAAACCGTTTAAACCTATTAGAAAAGGAACCGCTCACATAATCAAACAATACAAGCCTATAGTGGTTCCTATTGTTATTGATGGTTTTAGAAGAAGCTTTGATAAAAAAGGGCTTCGAATTAAAAAGAGAAATATTCTACAATCCTTTATTATTAAAGAACCTCTAGACATTGATTATGATACTATTAGTGTAGATGATCTTGTGGAGAAAATTGAATATGCTATTGAACAACACCCGAGTTTTTTAAAAGTAATTCCACAAGAAGAATTGAACGCACAAGAGGAATTGAATAAAAAACGTATGTGGGAATATTAAATTTTTTGTGCTTGTATGACCGAAAGACTTCCTTTTACAGTAGTAAAAAATAAATAGTCTGTCTCATGCTCTCCTAGTTTAAATTTTTGCCTGAGTTGTTGTACACTCAATTTAAAGTTACGAGTTACTACACCAAATCTTTGATTTCCATACTTCTTTTTTACAGATTTAGGTTGATAAGGAGCAATCTCTTTTATTTTAAAAACTCTACCAGGGATACCAGGCTCAATTGTCGTAGCTGTGAATAAATGGCTGTTTGCGTCTATCTTATCTAAACCATACTTCTTTGAAAACTCGCTGAACCCTTGAGACTTCATTATAGCCGCATTAGGTTCAATTAAGTAAGTTTGTGGCGATTCATAATTCGAGGTAGGAGCAATACTATCCCATGGGAATTGAAATACGTTTTGATTTGTTTCCAAGTTTACACAATGAATAACAGGAGAGTAATTAATTGATTTATCTAATTTCCATAAAACCTCTTTCACTTCATTTTTAACGGCGACAATATGTATTTCTCGAACATTTTGCAATTGTTGAATGCCTTTTGACAAATCTAGCATGGGTGACGTTTTAATCCAGACTTGATTTGCTTTAGCTAACATCAATTCCTTAAATTCTAACACATTGGGCTCGTAATCTTCAATAAATAATGCTTTGCTTTTTGAACTTGTTTTACGACTAGGATCTAAATAAATCGACTCAAAGTGCCTATCGGTTTCCTTTAAATACGTGAGTCCATTTGCATTAACCGAATGAATGCTATAATCCAAAGTTTTAAATAGATGCTCAGAGTACATTTGTAAATCACGATTTAATTCAACGTGAGTGACATCTTTACTCGAGTGTTGGTAAAACGCACAACAATCAATCCCAAAGCCACCTGTGAGGTCGATAATAGACCCTTTAATTAGTGATGCTTTGTAAGAAGCGGCCGTTTGCGAACTCGTTTGTTCAAGATTTACTTTAGGTGGATAGATAATTTCTCTATTCTCATAGAGATCTGGAAATTTTTTACGAGCGATTTGCATACCAGCTAGCTGTTGTGCTAGTTGGTTAGATGATACATAGGGAAACGGAGATTTATTAAGAGCTATATCAAGCGGATTGCTATGAATTATCTTTTTTAAATAGGATACTACTTCCTTATCAATAAGATGCTCATTCATTACAAATTACGAGTTAACTTCTTAACAATTTTATACTCACTTAAAAACTCTTGAGCGATTACTTTAATAGCTGTGTATGTCGGTACTGCTAGAACTAGTCCTACCACTCCAAATACTATTCCTGCTATTAAGATAATGATGAAAATTTCTAATGGATGTGATTTTACACTCTTACCAAATATTAAAGGTTGATTAAGAAAGTTATCGATAGTTTGAACTATTCCATATCCTACCGCAATAATGATCAATTTAGGGAAGATGACTTCACTAAAGTTTGCTCCTAAATTATCCGTAATTACAAATGCACTCATAAGAACGTATCCTACTGCCGGACCTAGATAGGGTACAAGATTTAATAGCGCACAGAAAAATGCTATTAATATGGCATTTTCTGTACCGGTGATAATCAGAATAATGGTGTAAAGGACAAATAAAATTAGTACTTGAAAAACAAGACCTATGAAATATCGGGATAAAAGCTGTTTAATTTTTGTAAAGGCTCTCAAAAACCTACCTTCATTACCTTCCTTTGAAAAAACCAATATTCCTTCTAATAACAGTCGACTGTCTTTTAGTAAGAAAAAAGTAATGAACATTATAGAAAATAATCCTATTGCAAAATCTCCTAAGGCACTAAAAAGTTGAATAATCAGGTCTGAGAAAAATCCAAGATTAAATTTTTGATAATACTCCGTTTCTTTAACTAGCTCATAGATGTTTACTCGCTGTATACCAAAAAACTCACTTACTTGATTGGCAAAAATTTCTAAATTTCGAGACACCTCATCATTATCTAACAACTTCAGATTGTCACTTTGCTCAATGGCTAGTGGAATTAATAATGAAACTGCACTTAATATGAGTATAAGTAAAAAAACCAAAGTAAGTAAAACAGCAAACGTGTTTCCAAACTTTAACCGGTCTCTTAAAAACATGACAATAGGCCTACCTATAAGAGATAATACCGCTGCAATTCCAATATATGCTAGAACAGCAGTAATAGACCATAGAAACCAAGCTAGAACAAATAATCCCAGTAAAAAAGCTAATGCTCTTAAAATACCAAAGGATATAGTTTTTGATGACACAGACGAACTCATTAATTAGAAAAAACGTATTTGATAATATTTGCACCCATATCAAGTGCCTTTTTGCGAACTTCTGGTGGATCATTATGAACCTCTGGGCTTTCCCAACCATCGCCTAGATCACTTTCTACTGTAAACAATAATACCAATCTACCTTCATAAAATAATCCTTTAGCTTGTGGCCTTTTACCATCGTGTTCATGGATTTTAGGCAAACCAGATGGAAAACTGGCATAATTGTTAAATATAGGATGAGTTGCTGGCAATTCGATTAATTCCTGTTGTGGAAATAGTTTTATTAACTCCTTGTTTAAATACTGTTCCATTCCGTAATTATCGTCTATATGCAAAAAACCGCCACTCATTAAGTAATTACGTAAATTTTCAACCTCATCATTATTCCAAATTACATTACCATGACCTGTCATGTGCACGTATGGAAATTGAAAAATATCCACCGAACCAGGTTCTACAGTAGCTACCTCTCGATCAATGGTAGTGCCTATATTTTCATTACAATATGTAATAAGATTGGGAACAGCAGTTGGGTTTGAATACCAATCACCACCGCCATTATACTTCAAAACAGCCAGCTGTTGCGCGTTTAACACAGATACTGTAAGAAATAACAATAAGATTAAAATCTTTCTCATAGTTTTGCAAAATACAACATTCCATTTTCAAAAGGAACAAATATTTACCTGTAGATGAATATAGATAAGAGAGTAGATTACTGACTTTGTTATATTTGAAAATAATAAAATGAAATTTAACCAACTCCAATACATAGTTCCCTTGCTAAGTTTTTTTGGTATAGTAGGAATTATAACATACAGCCATTACAATAATAAGCAACTACCCATTCCAGCGGTAGAGCGCGATTATCCTGTGGTGCTAGAATTATTTACCTCACAAGGATGTGCAGATTGTCCTAGTGCAGAGGCTACCATTAGCCAAATAAAACATTACCCTAACGTTGTAACACTGTGCTATCCGGTAACATACTGGAATAAACTAGGTTGGGTAGATCGTTTTTCAAGAAGAGACTTTGACGAATACCAAACCGCTTACAATTCAAAATTTGAACTCAATAACTACACACCACAAGTGGTAGTCAATGGAATGGAAGAGTTTTCTGGTAATAACATTAAAAAACTGAACACCTATCTTAATGACAGCCATCAGATAAAAAAAATAACCACTCCTATAGTAAAGCGTAAAAAAAATCATCTAGATATAACCTATGATTTATCTAATGTGGAAGATTATGAAGATGCTCACCTAGCCTTATTATTAGAGGAACAAACCACCCTTATTGATTCCGGAGAAAATGAAGGTAATGAATTACATCAAACTCACATTGTTTTATACAAAGAACGCATAGGAACAATAGACAAAAAAGGGCAATCCAGTATAGACATCCCTAATCGCTTTCCCTTAACCAACAGCTATAAAATTGCTCTTATCGTAAAAAACACAAACAACGAAATTATAGCCGCAACTATAACTAATTCAATTTAGTAGCATTAAATATTGCTGCAGCGTAGACTCCAGCAGTCTCTGTACGCAGTCGAGTAGGTCCTAAAGACACCGGTTTAAAACCTGAAGATTTTGCGAGTTCTATTTCTTCATTTGAAAAATCACCTTCTGGACCTATTAATAAACATGTGTGAGGTTGTAATTCATTGATAAGTTCACTTTTTTCTCCGTCCTCTTCACAGTGCGCAATTAATCTACTTCCGTGAGTTGATAAAAGAAATTCTCTAAAATCCGTGAGTTCATCAAGGACAGGTAAAAACAATCTGTTACTTTGCTTCATCGCACTTACCACTATTTTTTCAAAACGTTCAAGATTGATTTTTTTACGCTCACTATGGTCGCATAGTATAGGAGTTATCCTAGCTATTCCCATTTCTGTGGCCTTTTCTAAAAACCACTCCATACGGTCGTTCATTTTGGTAGGTGCAATGGCAATGTGTAAACTAGATGTTGGTTGTGATTCCGCTTTCGCGAAAGCGAGATTAACCACACATTTTGTACTAGTAATTGACATAATTGTCCCTAGAAAAAGTCTACCATTACCATCGGTAATATGAATTTGATCGCCTTGTTTCTTACGTAAAACTCGTGAAATGTGCCGTGTCTCATCTTTAGGTAATTCTATAGAAGATTGGTTTGGTTCTATTTTTCCGAAATAAAATAATTGCATTACATGGATAATCTAGGTGCGGCACTCACGTCCAAACCGCAGAATTCTTTATTCAAATATTTAAAATAGGCACTTATTCCTATCATGGCAGCGTTGTCTGTTGTGTATTCAAATGGAGGAATAAAGATGTCCCAACCTTGCTGCTGTTTTGCTTGTAAAGCAGTCCTTATTCCTGAATTTGCACTTACTCCACCGCCGATTGCCACTCTTTTAATCCCAGTTTCTTTGACAGCCTTTTCTAGCTTTTTAAATAGAATTTTAATGAGCGTGTGTTGAATACTAGCGCACAAATCGGCTAGATTTTCTTCTACAAAATTTGGGTTTTTACTTTTCTCCTTTTGTAAAAAGTACAATACTGCAGTTTTAAATCCACTGAAACTAAAGTTGAGCCCAGGAGCTTTGGGAATAGGGAATTCAAAGGCAGACGGATTACCTAATTGAGCTAGTTTGTCGATTTGAGGTCCAGCAGGATATCCTAGTCCCATCAACTTTCCAGACTTGTCAAAGGCCTCACCTATTGCATCGTCTTGAGTGGTTCCTATAACCTCCATTTTGTGATAATCGGTCACCTTTACGATTTGTGTGTGTCCACCGCTTATAGTAACTCCTAAAAAAGGAAACTCAGGAACTCGTTGACCATGATCAATAAAATGAGCTAGTATATGAGCTTGCATGTGGTGAACATCGATTAACGGAATATTTAATGAAAGAGCAAGAGATTTTGCAAAACTTGTTCCTACTAACAAACTTCCCATAAGACCTGGACCTTTTGTAAAGGCTATAGCTGTAAGTTCGTTTTTATCAATACCGGCATTTTTGATAGCGACATCAACTGTGGGAACAATATTGGATTGATGAGCTCTTGAAGCTAATTCTGGCACTACTCCACCATATTGTTCATGAATAGCTTGTGCCGCAGTTACGTTGCTAAGCACCTGATTATTTTTTAAAATTGCGCAAGACGTATCGTCACAAGATGATTCTATGGCAAGTATGTAAGAATTTTGTAGTTTCATTATGTCTTTTAGGCACAAAATTTGGTCATCTTTGCAAAAATAACTGTTCTACCATAAAAAGACTCTTTAAAATACTAATACGCACGGTGCTTATTTTACTCCTACTATTTTTGGTAGTAGTTATAGTATTTAGTATTCCTAGTGTTCAAACCTCAACCGCGCAGTACTTAACTAACTCTTTAAATGAGGATTATGATATTAATCTAGATGTCAAAAGAGTTCAAATCACGTATGACGGCAATGTGGCTCTTAAAGAAGTTTTGAGTCTAGATCATCGTGGTGACACCTTATTTTTTATCAACAGATTGGAGAGTTCTATTTTGAGTTTAGGGAATTTACTTGATGGGCAACCTAACCTTGGTTCCACCTCTTTAGATGGTGTGGTTTTCAATTTGAAAAGGTATAAGGGTGAAGAGGACGATAACCTGCAAATATTTATTGAAAAGCTTTCTGACAGTACATCTACAGCAAGCAGTAAATTCGTACTAACTACAGGTGATCTTGAAATTACAAATTCAGATATTAAAATAATAGATGAAAATTTAAGGTATCCAGAATCATTTATAGCTACCAATTTTAATGCTACTGCTGCTTCTTTAACCATTGATGGATCCGACATTATTGTGCCTATTGAGTCGTCTAATTTTGACATGTATAATGGTGCAATGACTGAAATAAACGGTACAAAATATTTAAAAATAACTGACCTCATTGCCGACTTAACGTATACTCCACAGAATATATCGGTCCCTAACCTTTCTATAAAAACTGAAAACTCTACTCTTAAAGGTGATCTACAACTTACCTATGACAGAAAAGACTTTGTTGATTTTGTCAATAAAGTAAATTGGGATTTTAGGATAAGTGAAGGTGATTTTGACACTAACGATTTAAGAAGGTTCTATAACGAGATAACACCAAATGAAAGGGTAACCATATCTGGCAATTTGACTGGTGTTTTAAATGATTTTAAAGTTGATAATTTAAAAGTACAAACCCTTGATGAAATAGTTATAGAAGGTGATATGCATTTTAAAAACCTCATTGAAAATGAGGAAAACTTTTTTATTGAAGGTGATTTTGAAAATCTGCAAGTTTCAAAAAGTAGCCTAGAGAAGTTTTTGCCTAATATTCTTAACGGAAAAATGCCTAAAGAGCTTAATAGTCTAGGTATCGTAAAGGCTAAAGGGTATGCTAGTGTAAATGCAAACACTGTTGTTTCTAACCTAACAGGAACTACTCGTAAAGGTAATTTTGATACTCAATTAACCTTGACTGAAATACAATCAGATCAAATAGGTTATAATGGTAATATAATTTTAAAATCTGTTAATCTAGGCGAATTATTAGGTGTAGCTTCCTTAGGTAAAACTACACTTAACCTCGATGTGAATGGACGTGGTTTTAATCCTAATAATGCAAACAGTCAACTTAAAGGAAGTATTAGTAGGTTTGAATTCAATGGTTACACTTACAGAAATATTAGAGTTAACGGTAGCTTAAAGAAACCTTTGTTCAATGGTGAGCTCGTTGTCAACGACCCTAATTTGAAACTTACATTTGATGGACTGGCAGACTTTTCTGACGACATAAATACTTATGACTTCACTGCCAATATTGAAAAAGCAGATTTGAATGCCATTAATTTATTCACTCGTGATTCAATAGCCATTCTACAGGGAAATGTTGCTATGAAAATGAAGGGTACTAACCTTGACGACGCAGCAGGAACTATTGAATTTAAAAATACTTCGTATACAAATCCTAATAAAAAATTCTTCTTTGAAGACTTTTTAATCACCTCTTATTTTAAGGAAGAAGAACGATTTATTACCATTAATAGTACAGATATTATTGAAGGTGAACTATCGGGTAAATTTATAATTGAGGAAATTCCTGAGTTATTTAAGAATAGTATAGGTAATGTATACACAAATTATAAATCAGAAAGTATAACTCAAGATCAATATTTGAAATATGAATTCAAAATATATGATAAAATCGTTGATCTTGTTTTTCCGTTTTTAGATTTTGGTGAAAACACGATTCTAAAGGGCGAGGTGGCTAGTAATGAAGCTGAGTTCCGAATGAACTTTAGAACTCCAGAAGTACAAGTTTATGACATGAAATTGGACGATGTGAACGTTCAAGTTAATAATCAAAACCCTCTTTTTAATACATATATTAAAGTTGAAAACTTTAAAAATGGTATTTATGATATAGACGATTTCCAGCTCATTAATGTTACTAGACAAGACACTTTGCTATTTAGAACAGAGTTTGTAGGGTCCGACGATAATAGTGAAAAATTCAACTTAAGTTTCTATCATACAGTTAACAGTGACAATAATTCGGTAATAGGAGTTCGTAAAAGCGACATCAATTTTAGAGGAAAGGAATGGTTGCTCAACAAAAAGCAGGAGAATGTTCAATTAGTTTTTGATCATGACTTTAAGGACTTCAAATTGGATACGATAGTAGCTCAACATAAAAAAGAGAAAGTTGTTGTTTCTGGAAACATGAATGGAACTCAAGATAAAGATCTCTTTTTAGATTTTGAAAACGTAAGACTTTCTAGTTTACTTAAACCTATTGATAGCTTAAGTATGAAAGGTAAATTAGACGGCTATCTATCGGTTTCACAAAAAGATGGAAATTATGCACCAGTATCTGATTTTACGGTGACTGATTTAAACGTAAATGAAACACCATTAGGAGATTTTGCATTAGAAGTTAAAGGAAACGATGCCCTTACCGCCTATAACGTCAATGCTCAACTTAAAAATAAAAACGACAAATCTTTTCAGGCTAAAGGAACCATAGACACAAGTGGAAAATACAGCACCATAAACGTAGACACTTATTTTAATGATTTCAACTTAATAGCGCTCAGTCCACTAGGTGGTATTGTATTAGATAACATGAGAGGTTTTGCAAGTGGCGAAGTTGCCATTACAGGTAGATTAGTCGAACCTGATCTTGACGGTGAATTATTATTAAAAAATGCAGGTTTAAGAGTTCCTTATCTAAATACAGACTTTGATTTTGGTGAAGAGGAAGAAATTACTATAACAACTGGCAGTTTTGATTTTAACACAGTAGAACTTACAGATACTAAATACGGAACAACAGGTGAGTTAACTGGCGAAATACGACATAAAAACTTTGGTTTCTGGGAATTGGATTTAGCTCTTGCTTCTGATAGGTTATTAGTTCTAAATACGGAACTCACACCTGACGCTCTGTATTACGGTACAGCATTTATCAATGGTGATGCAACCATTAAAGGCCCTGCAGAATCTCTAGTAATCGATGTTGTAGCTACTACTGGTGCTGGCACTGTATTTAAAATACCTATAGATGATGGTGAATCTTTAGGAGATACAAGCGCGATTTATTTTTTAAGCCCAGAAGAAAAAGAAGCTAGACTTAATGGAGAAGATGTGGCTATAAACGATGTAGACGGTCTAGAACTCAATTTTGATTTAAATATTACTCCTGAAGCTGAGGTTGAAATTACCGTAGATCCTACTAACGGTAGTTATCTTAAAGGTAGCGGTGCAGGAAATTTATTATTAGAGATCAATACAAATGGTAAATTTATTATGAATGGTGACTTTATTGTTACCGATGGTATTTACAATTTCAAATATGCAGGTATCGTAAATAAGAACTTTATCATTCAACCTGGTGGTACAATCGACTGGAATGGTGATCCATTCAATGCAAATATTGATGTTAAAGCCACCTATTATACCAATGCAAACCCATCAATCCTATTAGATAATCCTAACCTTAATGCCCAAATCCCAGTAGAAGTTGTTACAGAATTACAAGGTGATTTAACTTATTTTGATCCAGAATTTGACATACAATTTCCTAGCGCCGGCAGTGTAGTAAGTTCCGAGCTTCAATATCGTTTACAAGATAAAGCACAACGTCAATTACAGGCACTATCCCTAGTTGCAACTGGTTCCTTTTACAATCCAAATAGTATTGGGCAAAATGCTGTAACAGGAAACGTAGTAGAAAGTGTTACGGGAATTGTAAATGATTTGGTGAATAGAGAAGACAGTAAGCTACAATTTGGTGTGAATTACGAGGCGTCAGAACGTAATCCAAATTCTGATTTACAAAGATCCGATCGATTCGGTATAACCTTAAGTACACAGATCAATGACCGTGTACTTATAAACGGGAAATTAGGGGTTCCAGTTGGTAACACATCATCTACAGAACGTACGGTGATAGGAAATGTACAAATTGAATTTTTACTTAATGACGACGGCTCATTAAGATTAAAACTATTTAATAGAGAAAACACTTTACAGCAATTAGGTCAACAAGAGGACTTTACCCAAGGAATTGGATTACAATATTCGGTGGATTTTGATAGCTTAAAAGAACTCTATAATAAGATTTTCAAAAAACAACTTGCACTAGAGAACAAAAAGAAAGCACGTCGCGAAGAAGAGGAAGAAACAGTAGTTAATTTTAAATAATTACCTCAATATAATTTTCTGGATGAGCTCCTTTCCTAAATGCTCATTTAGATTTTCTACAATTTTTGATCTTCCGTAAAGCAATTCCTGTCTAAGTACAGAAGAAGATAGAGAAACTAATAAAGTTCCGTTATCAAACTTTACATGAGTGGTATAGTTTGAAATTCCAGGACCCATTACTTGTTCCCAGGCTTTATTAACGTCAACTTTATCAAAACCTTTTTGTAGGTTATTTTCAGTCTTAAAATTTTTTAAGACCTCTTTCATATCTACAAAATCTTCTTTTTTATTATTCCTCATTAGACGTATATCGTTTGTATGAATAAATAGTACCGTTTTCGTGCTTCAGTTCTAGATCGGTAGTTGTCACTTCTTCAACACTTTGCTGGTAAGAATTATCTCCTTCCTTAAAAATAAGAATTAGTTCATCTTCGTTTTCTTGCCATTTAAAGTACACCGGACTGCCATAATTTACAAAACCACCATCGTAAGTAGGGCTCACTCTGTGTTTTACACCGTTAAGACCTTCTACTTCAAAATGATCCATATGGTTAGAAAAAGGGAATTCCTTCTCACTACCATCGGGTAAAGTAACCGTATCGATATTCCAATAACCATCTAGTAATTCAAGTTTTTTATCACTATCACTACTACATGAAATAAATAATAAGCTAGCTATTAACAGTACTATTCTTAGTTTCATAATTCAAAGATCTTATAAGATTGATCAGTAGTTTTAATAACAGCTTCAGTCCTATCTGTGTGCGTATCACTTATAAAAATTTGACCAAATCTATCGTCATTTACCATATTGATGAGCTGACTCACGCGGTTTTCATCTAATTTATCAAAAATATCATCCAATAACAAAATAGGAGTTACACCACTACGTTCTTTGATGAATTGAAATTGGGCCAACTTTAAAGCTGTCAAAAAGCTTTTTTGTTGTCCTTGACTACCATATTTTTTTATAGGATAATCTTGCAAAGTAAAAATTAAATCATCCTTATGCACACCTACACTAGTGTATTGTAAATGCATGTCCTTTTGCTGTGCTTGTGTAAAGAGCTGTGCCGCATCAGTATTATGAAGGTCCGATTTATAATGAATCGTAACATCTTCACTACTACTCGAAATTTGAGCATAAAAATCTTTAAATATTGGTAAGAACTGCTCTAAAAAATCAACCCTTGTTAAGTGAATTTCTTTGACTAAAGGAATCAATTGCTCGTCATAAACTTGTAAAGCTGCACTGTCAAATTTTCTATTGGCTGCAAAATACTTGAGCAACGCATTACGTTGTTGAATAAGCTTGTTGTACTTTATTAAACTATTGAAATAGACCGAGTTTTCTAGGGATATCACACTATCCAGAAATTTACGTCTAGTATCACTGCCTTCGGTAATCAAATCCCTATCAGCAGGTGATATAATCACCACAGGGATTAAACCTATGTGCTCACTTAATTTGTCGTAAATCTTACCATTGCGTTTAACTACCTTTTTGTTTCCTCGTTTGGCGCTTACAGTAATTTTTTCTACTTGTTCATTTTTGAGAAATTCACCGCTTATAACAAAAAACTCTTCGCCATGCTTAATGTTTTGAACCGTTATTGGATTGAAATAACTTTTTGTAAGTGCTAGGTGATATATAGCATCAAGCACATTAGTCTTACCTATTCCATTATTACCAACAAAACAATTGATGCGTTCATCCAGATCAAAATCTGCCGCTTCAAAACTTTTATAGTTTATAAGATGTAAGTTAGTTAAATGCATGATTTTTAGACTCATTAGAGATATTAACACCTGTTATAAACAAGAATAACAATAACTTATTATTGGATATTCTTATTAGATTAAGTTCGCTTTCGCGAAAGCGAAAACACCACAAACAAAGCATTAATTATATCATAGATCTTAACAGAAATCTATTTCCTGCAAATGTAATTGATGCAGGTGTTAACAATAAAGCTTTCACACGTTTTTATAATTGCAGAATTGTTATATTTTTGCGCGTTTAACAATCAAATTATGGCAACGTATAATAAGCGCGGATATAAACCTAAAACGAAGAAAGAAAAGATTGATAATGAAGTTGAAGAAATCTTTGACGAGAGTGAATCTACTACTGCCGAAGTTTTTAGTACCCTAGATGAAGGTGCGAGTAAAACTGAAGAATGGGTAAGTAAAAATCAAAATATCATTTTTGCTATTGTTGGTGTAGCTGCTCTTGTAGCATTAGGATACTGGGCTTACAACAATTTTGTTATGGCGCCTAAAGCCGATGAAGCTATCGTTGAAAGTAAAGAGGCTGACAAGTACTTTGACCTAGCAATGAACTCAACTAGCACTCAAGAAAAAGACTCGCTATTCATGCTTTCTATAGAAGGTGTAAATGGTAAATACGGATATGCCAAAATAGCTGAAGAATACGCTGGTACTGATGCTGCAAACATAGCTAACTATAAAGCGGGAATGGCTTACCTGAACATAGGTGGTGACAAATATCAAAAAGCTATCGATTATTTATCTGAATACGATGGTAACGGTTCCGTACTTGCATCTCTTGCTAAGGCTGGTATAGCAGATGCTCTAGTACAAGCTAATCAAGCAGAACAAGCTATTCCTTACTACCTAGAGGCTGCAGAAATAGAATCAAATGAATTTACATCACCTAAGTACTTATTAAAAGCTGCACAGGCTGCTCTACAAGCAGGAGATAATAGTACAGCAGTTGATGCATTAGAAAAAATTGAATCAGAATTCCCAGAGTCTGATGAAAAAACTACAGCACAAGTTTTATTAGCTCAAGCTAGAGCTTCAAAAAACTAGTGTATTTTAAACTACCTAAAGGCCGTCGCAGAACACTTTTCTACGACGGCTTTTTTAGTTAATTTAACTAAGTAACTATCAAACCGACTGTATTTTTACCGTCACAAAATTGTAACCATGGCAACAGCAGGAAAAAACCTTTCAGAATACAATAAAAATGAACTACCAGATTCTAGTGAACTGCGAGTAGGGATTGTAGTAAGTGAATGGAACGATGATATTACCGAAAATCTATTTAAAGGTGCGTATGAAACACTCCTAGATTGCGGCGTGGATGAAGAGCGTATTTTCAGAATGAATGTCCCTGGTTCATTTGAACTTATTTACGGTTGTTCTCAAATGCAAAAGAGCACCTATCCTATGAAAGAACGCAATCTAAAAAAGCAATTGGATGTTATTATTGCTATAGGTAGTGTAATTCGTGGTGAAACAGCTCATTTTGATTTTGTATGTCAAGGAGTGACGCAAGGAATAAAAGATTTAAATTTAAATAGCACTAATATCCCTGTAGTTTTTTGTGTGCTTACAGATGATACTCACGAGCAATCTGTTGCTCGCAGCGGTGGCGTTCACGGCAATAAAGGGTCTGAAGCGGCAGTGGTAGCGATTAAAATGGGTAACCTGAAAATGAGTATATAACTCTATATGGCGATTAAGGAGATAGGAATAAAATACAAAGCAAACTGGAAAGTTAGACTAGTTACCTTTTTATTCACCTCGATTACTTACGGTGGTATTATGGCGCTCATGACATATTACATGGATAAAGATTTATTCACGTGGCAATACGTTTTATTTAACGCCTTTTTTTTTGCTCTGTTCTTCACTTTTGTATTTCCTACAATCATGATAAAAATGGGAAAAGGCTGGAACAAAAAGTCTCAACCTACTCTTGAACATGAAGAAGAAATTATAGCCCAAGGTCCAGCAAACTTTAAGAAAAAATATGAGATGGTTGGTGGAAAGCTTTTGATAACCAACCTAGGTTTGATTTTTAAAAGTCATAAATTAAATTTTCAAGCTGGTCAACATAATATTCGGTTTTCTAACATTCTTAATATAGAACCAACTCACAAGTTTAGATGGATTAAAAATCAATTTATAGTTCATACCCAGGATAAACAATATCTATTTACTGTAAATGATCGCGAGGAATGGATAAAAGAAATTGAATATCACTTACGCAAATCTAAATAATCTGAATAAGTACCATTAATTATTCTGGTTTTTTAAAATTTCTATTGAGCATTATTAATTGATAAATACCCATAAGAACTAGAAATCCGGCTAGCACTATTTGATAAGTAGGTAGTTCAACGCCGTCAATAAAATGCTGGTATAGCTTATAACCACCTATACCAATGAAGGCTAGGTTAAGAAACAAGGTGTAGTTCTTTTTATTCATTTTTTGTAAAAGCTGAATAGGCCAAGAATAGACCGTAGATGATAAAAATAGCAGAAAATGCTAAACGCCATGTTGGAATATTTTGATCATAGAAAAAATAATCTACCAAGCGCCATGAACCAAATCCCACGAATAGTATCGCTAATAATATTCCAATTTTGGGGTTTCTTTTACGCTGTGTCATAACTTGAATTTAATGCTAAAATAAACAATTAAAAGCCAGCTTACCTAGGAATAGTTTACTTTAGTACCAGATGAAAGTCAAAGCAAAAATTCTATTATATAGCGTCATACTCGTTGGCCAGTTTATGGTATTTTTCGGGTTAAAATATGCAAATGATTTTATCGAGGTTTATTACAGCAACGGTATCTATCCCTTTATAGCAGATGCTATGCGCATAGGACTAGGCTGGATTCCCTTTTCCTTTGGTGATTTTATTTATTCATTACTTATCCTTTTGCTTATAAAATGGATCATTAAGTTGATAACCAAAAGTCTTTATTTAATTAAGAATAAGAATTCAGTAAACAATCCGATTCTTAAAAGAAAAATAGGAAAACAAGTTGCAAAGATCTTAATAACGCTCAATGTTATTATTTTTTATTTTCATATGGCTTGGGGTTTTAATTACTATCGATTACCCATGCACGAAATACTGGAAATTGAAGAAGATTATTCTACAGAGCAGTTACTCGAGGTGACTAAAGATTTCATTGAGCTTAGCAATAATTTACACGAATCAATCCAAGACAACGATTCTCTAAAAGTAGATTTTGGAAACGACCAAATGGTTTGGATGAATATGGCTCCTATGGCTTTTGAGAATTACCACCTCAATAATACTAGGATAAAGTATTCAAACGTAAGTTTGAAAAAATCATTGCTCACAGTACCACTTACTTATATGGGTTACAGTGGTTATTTAAATCCATTAACAGGAGAAGCTCAAATTAATGGCTGGATAAACGCATACAAAACTCCAGTACTATGCTTGCATGAAATGGCTCATCAACTAGGGTTTGCCAAAGAAAACGAAGCAAATTTTATAGCTATTGATGCTGGATTAAAACATCCTGATCGTCATTTTCAATATAGTGCTAGTTTATACGCCCTTAAATTTTGTTTGAATGATTTGTACTTACGAGACCCTGAAAAGTATGCTGTGATAGCTAAAGAAATTAAACCAGGTATTTTCAAAAACTATCAAGAATTAAGAGATTTTTGGAAACCATATCAAGATGGATTGGTGGAAAAGGTTTCACATTCTGTCTATGATTCCTATTTAAAAGTTAATAATCAACCTAAAGGAATTGACACCTACAATTATGTAGTTGCATTACTAGTGAATTACTACTAGTAGTTTTAACTTTTATTTAGCAACGGCTCAACTATCTTTAAGCCTTAACAAAAATTTATATCATAATAATCAGTCTTAAAAGATGAAAAAAATTCTTTTCCTTTTCTTCTTGTGGTGTTTTATCGGGCATTCACAGGAATATTTCCCTAACAACGATGATATAAGCGCTGTAAATAATGTTTCAAGAGCAATTACAAACGCTACTGTTCACACAGGAACAGGTGATGTCATCAAAAATGCAACTATTCTTATTAAAGATGGTAAAATTCAAAGCATAGGTAAAAATGTATCCATACCTAAGGATGCCGTTATAGAAGATGCAAATGGGAATCATATTTATCCTTCATTTGTCGAAGCATATGGTGATTTTTCTATGAAAAAACCAAGCCGAGCGGAACGCAGTCGCTCACAACAATATGATGAAGGTCGTAAAGGATACTATTGGAATGATCACATAAGAGCAGAACAAAATGCTATTGATTATTTCAAGTACGATGAAAAGGCTGCCAAAAAGCTTTTAGAAGCTGGTTATGGAACAGTACAAACCCACTTACATGATGGTATTGCTCGTGGTACTGGAATGTTAGTTGCCTTAAATAATAATGGTGATGATGGTAATCGAATTTTGCGTGGAGAAAATGCAGAGCATTTTTCTCTAGATCGTAGTGTTCAAACTAATCAAGCCTACCCTACTTCACTTATGGGAACCCTTGCCTTACTTAGACAGGCTCATTTTGATGCAAATTGGTATGAAAAAGGAAACTCAAACACTCGAGATCTCTCTTTAGAGGCACTCATAAAAAACAAGAACCTTATTCAAATAATTGAAGCTGGTGATAAAAAAAATATTTTAAGAGTTGATAAAGTAGGTGATTTAGTTGGAAAACAATTTGTAATTGTAGGTGGTGAAGATGCTTATGAAATGATAGGTGAGATTAAAAACACAAACGCATCTCTTATCGTTCCTATAAATTTTCCTGACGCTTATGACGTTTCAAATCCTTATCAAGAGTGGTACGTAAGCCTGGGAGATATGAGAGAATGGAAACAGTCGCCTGCAAATCTTAAAGTGCTTAAAGAAAACAACATCACATTCTCAGTAACAGCACATGGTCTTAAGGATGTTAAAAAACTTCATGAGAATATACGTCAAGCAATGGAGTATGGTTTAAGTGAAGAGGATATCCTACAAGCCCTTACTTTAACACCAGCCCGTATACTAAAAGCTGATGATCTTGTAGGTTCTCTAGAAAAAGGAAAACTTGCAAATTTCATCATGACCTCTGGTCCCTTGTTTGATAAGGAAACTAAAATATTTGAAAATTGGGTGCAAGGATCAAAACACATCATTAAAAATCGTCATACGCCAGACGTAGATGGAACCTACACGACCACCTTGAATGGTGATGAATACAAGATTGTTGTTTCAGGAGATGGTAAAAAGGCCACTATTAAAATCGATACCTTAAAATTAGGTAGTAAATCAAGTTTTGATGGACAATGGCTTAATTTGATGATGACTCAAAAAGAGAGTGATGATAAAAGCTATTCACGTATAGTGGTACAACCCGATGGTAAAGATCTTACGGGAACTGTACATTTACCTAGTGGTGATACCTTGCCTGTTACTCTTGTAGCATCTTCTACTGAAGAAAAAGAAGAAGACCAAGAAAAAGAAGAAGACAATAAGGATAAAGAAGTTAAAAGTTTAGGTGCACTCACCTACCCTAACCTAGCATATGGAGCTTCTCAAAGACCACAGCAAGAAACAATTCTATATCGTAATGCTACAGTTTGGACAAACGAGGATGATGGTATATTAAAAAATACCGATGTACTTGTAAAAGATGGTAAAATTGCAAAAATTGGAACAAATTTAAATGCAGGAAGAGCACGTGTAATTGATGCAACAGGTAAACACCTTACTAGTGGTATTATCGATGAACACAGTCATATTGCTATAGACAATGGAGTTAATGAAGCTGGTCACAATAGCACTGCCGAGGTTACTATTGAGGATGTAGTAGATCATGAAGATATAAATCTATATAGAGACCTAGCTGGTGGAGTTACCACCATGCAACTATTACATGGTAGTGCAAATCCTATAGGTGGTCGTAGCGCTATTATTAAACCTAAATGGGGTTATCCTGCCGATGAAATGATCTTAGAAAACTCACCAAAGTTCATCAAATTTGCATTAGGTGAAAACGTTAAACAATCTCGTTATCAAAACGGTACAAGATTTCCACAAAGTCGTATGGGTGTTGAACAAGTCTTTGAAGATTACTTCACAAGAGCAAGAGAATACGAAAAAACTAAAGGAACAGATTCATTTAGATACGACGAGGAAATGGAAGTAATGCTAGAAATTTTGAATAAAGAGCGATTTATTTCATGTCATTCCTACGTACAAAGCGAGATTAATATGCTTATGAAATTAGCCGAACGTCACGGATTTAGAGTAAATACTTTTACCCATATTCTAGAAGGTTATAAAGTAGCAGATAAAATGGCCGAGCACGGTGTAGGTGGTTCAACCTTTAGTGACTGGTGGGCTTACAAATATGAAGTAAACGACGCTATACCGTACAACGGTGCGATCATGCATTCTCAAGGAGTTGTTACAGCTTTTAATTCAGACGATGCAGAAATGTCACGTAGATTAAATCAAGAAGCAGCCAAAGCCGTTAAATATGGGAATGTAAATGAGGAAGATGCTTGGAAGTTTGTTACCCTAAACCCTGCAAAACTTTTACATATTGACGACCGTACAGGAAGTATCAAAGTAGGTAAAGATGCCGACTTGGTACTTTGGAACGATCATCCTATGAGTGTAACAGCGAGTGCAGATTATACTATGATTGATGGTATTATTTTCTTTAGCAAGGAAAATGATTTACGCTTTCGCGAAAGCATAAAAAAAGAAAGACAACAACTCGTAAACGAGATGATAGAAGCAAAAAATAAGGGAATGAAAACGCAAACCCCTAAAAAGCGAGAAAAAGAATTGTATGAATGTGAAACCATTAACTGGTAAATTGAATAAAATGAAAAACTTAGTGATAGCTTTTTGTGCTCTTTTTACCGTAGCGGTGAGTGCACAACAAACTCCGGCAAGCATAAAAAAATCCTTTACTATTATGAACGCAACTGCTCATATAGGTAATGGTGATGTAATTGAAAATTCTGTTATTATCGTTGATAAAGGTGTGATAACAGCCGTAGCAGATGCACGTGTAGTGCGTATCGATCCTGTAGGTGAGGTAATCGAGGCTAGCGGTATGCACGTCTATCCAGGAATTATAGCCATGAATAGTACTCTAGGACTTGTTGAAGTAGATGCAGTAAAAGCCAGTGTCGATCAACGTGAAATAGGTGTGTACAATCCACACATACGCAGTATAATAGCTTACAATGCGGAAAGTCGAGTAGTCGAATCAATGAGACCTAATGGAGTTTTAATAGCTCAAGTAGTGCCTCGTGGTGGAAGAATTTCTGGTCAATCCAGTGTAGTACAATTAGACGCTTGGAATTGGGAAGATGCGGTCATATCAATGGACGAAGGTATCCATGTAAACTGGCCTAGTAGTTTTAGTAGATCAGGTAGCTGGTACAACCCTGGTCCAATTGAACCTAATAAGAAATATGACGAAAACATCATTGAATTACAAGACTTTTTTAACGATGCTGTGGCACACAATATGACTCAAGACAATGAATCAAACTTAAAGTTTGAAGCCATGAGAGAAGAGTTAAATGGAAATGGAAGGTTCTATTTTCACGTGAACGGTGAAAAATCAATACGAGATGTCGTTACTTTTAT
This sequence comes from Nonlabens sp. SY33080, assembly GCF_011784885.1. Lineage (NCBI taxonomy): Bacteria > Pseudomonadati > Bacteroidota > Flavobacteriia > Flavobacteriales > Flavobacteriaceae > Nonlabens > Nonlabens sp. SY33080. Next base: position 313,443 of record NZ_CP050461.1, on the reverse strand, counting down.
AAAAAAGAACAACATTAAGAAACCAGTTTTAGTTGGAGCTCAAGGAGCGCAAAATGTGACAGATCTTCTTAAACAGAATAACATTCCTGTGCTTGCAGGTAGAGTTCACGATTTACCAGCACGTGAAGATTCAGACTATGATATGCCTTATAAATTCCCATATTTACTTGCTAAAGCTGGTGTAACCGTTGCACTTGAAAATTCTGGTGACATGGAACGTCATCAAACGCGTAATTTTCCATTCTACGCAGGAACTGTTGCTGGTTATGGTATGGATAAAGAACAAGCCCTTAAAATGATCACACTTACTCCTGCTCAAATTCTAGGAATTGATAAAGAGTACGGTAGTCTAGAAGAAGGTAAAAGTGCAACGCTATTTATTTCAAAAGGCGACGCTCTAGACATGAGAGGAAATCAACTTACAAGAGCCTTTATTGATGGAAGAGATATCTCTTTGAATTCTCATCAAACCGAATTATACGAGCGTTACATGAAAAAATTTGGTGAAAAACCACAACGTACCAATCAGTAACTATTAATCTAACTCAAAACCCTTATTCTCAATTAAACATTTAGGAATAAGGGTTTTTAATTTTTAACCATATGCGATACATAATAATAGCTTTATTAGGACTTTATGCCACTGCGCAAGTACCTAGTGACCACCAACAAGATTTATATTCAATCATTGATGAAGTAAGTGAAAAACGTATTGAGAACGATGTTAAAAAATTAGCAGGTTTTGGAACTAGAAACACGTTTTCTGATACATTGAGTAATACACGTGGTATAGGTGCTGCAAGAAGATGGATAAAAGCCGAATTTGATAAGATATCTGCAGAATGCGGTGGATGTCTAGAAGTATTTTATCAAAGAGATTATGTTACTAAAGAAATGGGTAGTCGCGTACCAAAAGACGCTTGGGTTGTAAACGTTGTTGCTATTCAAAGAGGTACATCACAGCCTAATAATTTTGTGATTATGAGCGGTGATATTGATTCAAGAACAAGTGATACTATGGACTTCACAACCGACGCTCCAGGTGCTAATGACAATGCGAGCGGAATGGCAGGAACAATTGAGGCTGCACGAGTACTAAGCAAACGAAAGTTTGCAAACAGCATCGTTTATGTTGGCCTTAGCGGAGAAGAACAAGGGTTATTTGGTGGTGCAGGGCTTGCACGATATGCCAAGGATAATGATTGGAATGTTTTAGGAATTCTTAATAATGACATGATAGGCAATATTAAAGGTGTAGATGGTGTCATAGATAATAGAAGTTTCAGGATTTTTAGTGAACCTACCAACGTTACAGATGATGAGAGAACTAAACGTTTAAGAAGATTTTATGGAGGTGAAGTCGACGGACATTCTAGACAGCTTGCTAGGTATATTCATAATTCCGTTAAAAGTTATATGCCCGAAATGAATCCTATGATGATCTATAGACTGGATAGGTTTGGACGTGGTGGACACCATAGACCCTTTAATGACTTAGGTTTTCCAGGAATTAGGATTATGGAAGCTCATGAGAACTACACACAGCAACATCAAGATATTAGAACTGAGAATGGAATTGAATATGGCGATGTTGTAAAACATGTGAACTTTCCATATGCCAAAAAATTAACCGCAGTAAACGCTATCAACCTTGCGCAACTAGCTTGGGCTCCTGCTCCACCAAAAACCGTGAAAATTGGTGGAATGGTTGAAGCTAGTGCTAGATTAGAATGGAGTAAAGTCCCTAATGCGGTTGGTTATAAAATATATTGGAGAGACACCACAAGTCCTACATGGGACCACAGTCGATTTGTAGGAAACACCAATAACCATACTTTGGAAGGTATTGTTATTGATAATTATTACTTTGGTGTTGCAGCTGTTGCTGCCGATGGAACAGAAAGTATAGTTGTCTTTCCTAATGAAGTAAGTAGATAATTGTTAATCAAATGAGTAATAAACACACTCAATTAATCGTAAAAACAAGTATTTTAACAAAAATCCGCTAGAAATCTACAAAAATCCTAGAGGAAAAATTATTTTAGAAGGCAAAATATTTTTTTGATTTTGTAGGGGAAATCATTTTTTTTGCATTAATATCCATGATGGGGAATGGATATGAAAAATGGAGCTCGTGCTCCATTTTTTTTGTAAGAACTTCCAAGTAAATAGACTTCTTAAATAAAATACTTCAGCTTAATTCTTGTGAAGTATTTTTGTGCTAGGAATTTCTTTATGAAAAATATCTTCACCGAAAAAACATATCGCAAGTGGTTACGATTAAGTATTGTCGTAATATACCTCATAATCGTGGCTGGCGCAGTAGTTAGAATGACTGGATCTGGAATGGGATGTCCAGATTGGCCTAAATGCTTCGGATATTTAATACCACCTACTGAGCGAGCTCAACTAGATTTTCAACCGTTGACCTCATACGAAGAAGGAATGGTCATTATCGTTGATGAAAGTTTAAGGGTTGCAAAGAAAGATTTTACTTCATCAAATTCTTACAATGCCAATAATTGGGAACCTTACACAAAACACGATTATAGTATATTTAATAAGTATCATACTTGGACAGAATATATCAATAGGTTAATAGGCGCATTAGGTGGACTAGTAGTATTGATAGCAACTATTATTTCTTTTCAGTTTTTCAGAAAAAAGAAATACATCACCATCCTAACAGCCGTTGCCTTATTAGCTATGCTTGTACAAGCCGTTATCGGAAAAATAGTAGTGGACACCAACCTATCACCACTACTCATAACCATACATATGATAGTGGCATTACTTATTGTAGGATTGCTTATATATTTATTGCACGAAGTGCAGCCAGTAGATAACAGATATGCGCATAAGGGTAAATGGCATCAATTCGCTTTGGTGCTTATCGTTCTCACATTAATTCAAGTAGCACTAGGAACACAAGTAAGGCAGTACATCGATCATCAAATAGATATTTTTGGTTATCCTGTAAAAAGTACCTGGCTAGAAAATAATGCACCGTTAGTATTTTTAATACACAGGAGTTATTCCATTTTATTAGTACTACTACATGGATATTTTATTTATAAAGCAGTACGTTTTTACAAACATCCTCGTAATTATTACTACTGGCTAGCTGTCCTTTTTATTTTAACTATTATTGGTGGAGTATTAATGAATTACGTTGACTTCCCATTTGGCTCACAGGCATCACATTTAGTGCTAGCATCTATTATTTTAGGAGTGCAATTTTATCTTTGGATGCGTCTAAGAACCGTTCATTATCGTTCATAATTTATGACGTTAAAATCTTAAGGATACATGTAAATAATTTTATCTTTGAAGCCCTTTAAAAGTTACACATGATTTATAAAATTAGAGTGATACTAGACAGCGCCGATGATGTTTTGAGAGATCTTGAAATACCAGCAACTAGTACACTAGAAGACTTTCACAATATCATTCACCAGTCATTTCAACTTCAAGGTGATGAGATGGCTAGCTTTTATGAAACCGACGATGAGTGGAATCAAGGGCAAGAATATTGCCTATTTGATATGAGCGGTGGTATGGAACCTGTCAAGAAAATGGAAGACACCACTATAGATCAGGCATTGAGTAAACAAAAACCCAACCTTATCTATATCTACGATTTTTTGAGCATGTGGACCTTTATGATAACTCTTGTTGATATAGATCAGGCCGAGGATGGTGAACAATACCCTAGAGTACTTTTTGCAATGGGAGAATTACCAGATGAAGCACCAGATAGAAATTTTGAAGCTGATCCTAGATTTGATAACGATCTAGACGATGATGACCTCAATGATGATGAGGACTATTATGATGAGGAATCTTTTGATGACTATGAACTTTACTAGTATATGATTAATCTTTACAATACACGTATAGAGGACCTAGCGATTCATCGTATAGGTAACAAAAATAAAGGCGAACTGCTTTATACTTCTTCAAAATCTACTCTTTTAGATGATGAGATGCACTCATTATTAAAAGAATATTTCTTAAAGCCATTTCGTAGTAAAGAAGAAGCTTATTATAGCTTTTATCATGATACTGATCTCGATTTTCATGATATGTACGCTTTCGCGAAAGCGATATTCTCAACACCTGCAATCCTGCTAGATAAAAGTAAGGAAATTGCAAAGCACCTTTATGAGCAGTCGGTTCATCCACATATACGTAGCGGTGAGTTGTACGTGTGTTACTTTGACAATGTAATGGTAGATAATCAGAAAACGGATGCCATCGGTATATTCAAAAGTGAACTTAAACAAGACTTTTTACAGTTTGAAGAAGGCGACATTGAACTGGAAATGATCCTACAACAAGGTGTTAATCTTAACAAACTGGATAAAGGAGCTATCATTTTTAATGTTGCAGAAGAAAACGGATACAAAATTTTAAGTGTAGACAGCAATCGATATGATGCAAAATATTGGCTAGAGAGCTTTCTAGGTGTGGACGTTTTTGAAGATGAAAACTTCTTTACTAAAAAGTACTTGAAGTTTTGTCAAGACTTTGCCAAAGAGGTCGTACTTCCTGCAGAGGATAAAAAGGAAGAGGTGATGTTTTTGAATAGAGCTGTTAACCACTTTGCAAAAAATGATAATTTTGAAGAAACAGCCTTTTTAAATGATACCCTTGAAAATCCAGAATTAATACCTGAGTTTAAGAATTTTAAGGTAGAAAAGGGACCAAAGTATAGTATTGAAGATGTATCAGAGTTTCCTATATCAAATACCGCTGTTACACAAGCGCGTAAAGGAATCAAAAACGTGATTAATCTTGACACTCATGTGCAAATAAAAATGGATTTTACTAATCCTGATAGCGCTGAGAAATTTATAGAAAAAGGCTGGGACGAAGAAAGACAAATGTATTACTACCTAGTGTACTTTAATAGAGAGGAAAAGAAATAATCACATGAGAGCAAAGGCACCACTTTTAATTCTCTTGATTGCGGCACTTGCTTTTGCAATCCTCAATGTTACCAAAATCAACTATGCAGATCTAAGCTGGTCTACTAATCAAAATCCTTTTTTAGGTATTGGATTATCTGTGGCGGTAATTTTGCTTACTTTAATAAGATTGAGAACCTCTACACGCTAGGTTTTGTAGTTTCTAACTACAAAGTCTAGCGCAGTATTTAACACACCACCCATTGTTCTTGATTTTTTAAACTTTATATCACCAGTAAAGTTGTGCAAATCAGCTTTTAATGATTTAAGCTTCGCCTTGGTCGTAATTTCATCCTGCTTCATGCATTTCATGAGTTGCCTAAAACGTGTTTGAGTATTTGTCAATCGTTTGGCAATTAAGGATCTTTCTTCTTTCCTATACTGTTCTACACTTTCTAATTTAAGATGCTTGCTCACATTATCCACCATAGGAAAATTCTCTTTGAAGAATTGAGGTCTATAAACTTTTAAATTTCCTTCATAGGACTGTTGATCAAAATCTATAGCTCTTATGGTAAAACTTACTCTATCAAAATCATGGGTAGGAATGACCACGTAGTTGTAAGCACGCATGTCTCCTAACAATCTAATAGTACATCGTTCATTGAATTTCACAAACTCTTTAGCTATTTGAGTTTTTTCTAAACGATCACAACGTTCCAGATAATCCTTAATAAATTCATCACCTGGAATACCAGCAATATGCTCTTCAATCAAAGTGTCGTCGTGCACCAAAAAGCTTATACGGTGTGGTGATAACAAGTGTTCAATTTCTAGCCCGTATACCCTACTTGCATCGGCCTTTTTTACATAGAAATAAGTGAAACTGTCGTTTAATACATTACGTACTTTGATTCTAAAGGGTTTTGTATTACCAAAGGTGCAAAAGTCAATGGCATCTATGTTTAAATAGTCCAAAGTTTTGTCTTTCCCATCACTGTATAAAATATCATAAACTCTTTTAAGGTAATTATCTATCATATCACGCTCATGATCTGGATAATAACATCGTACCCATAATGTATCTTCATCATCTTTATTATAAACACTTATTGAACCTTGAAATCTGAGTAAATCGTCATAGGAAACTGGAATATTAGTATACCTATGATATTTTTTCACATACCCAAATAGAGCGTCGTCTATGGGATAAGTAGGCTTTTTACGTGATAATAATTTTTCTGTAGCTATATTTTCGCTCATTGTTTGTTACAAATCAATTTTTTTTCAGTCAGATAAAATAACCAAAATAACTTCTATATGAAAAACATTCTTGAAGTAAATCACCTTCATAAAAATTACGGAGCGCTTACAGCAGTAAATAAAGTCTCCTTTAAAATAGAGAAAGGTAACGTTTATGGTATACTAGGCCCAAATGGTAGCGGTAAAAGTACTACCTTGGGAATGGTCCTTAATGTTGTAAATCCAACAAGTGGCTCATACAAATGGTTTGACGGTAGCATGTCTACCCATGATGCATTAAAAAAAATAGGCGCTATTATAGAAAGACCTAATTTTTATCCATCAATGAATGCTGTGCAAAATTTAAAGTTGGTTTGTAAAATTAAAGGTGTTGCTTATGATAGAATAGATGAAACACTTGAGTTGGTAGGTTTGCTTTCGCGAAAGCATAGTCCCTTCAAAACCTATTCTTTAGGTATGAAACAAAGACTTGCAATAGCGAGTGCTTTATTGAATAATCCAGAAATTTTAATTCTAGACGAACCTACTAATGGTCTGGATCCTCAAGGAATAAGACAGATTAGAGACCTTATAAAACATATTGCAAAATCTGGCACTACCATTTTGCTCGCCTCTCATTTATTAGACGAGGTTGAAAAGGTTTGTTCTCACGTTATTGTATTACGACAAGGCAACATGCTGTATCAAGGCAGAGTTGATCAGATGGTTCAAAATCACGGTTCTATATTCTTAAGTTCTGAAAATATTGCTCAATTACGTAGTTTTCTAAATGAAAAATCCTTTGTCGCAGAATTGATTGAACAGGATAGTCTACTAGAAGTAAAACTATCCAGTCCGGTAACGACAGCCCAAATCAATAAAGAGGCTTTTGAAAAGGGTATTGTTTTAACTGAACTTGCCTTTAAGAAACAAAGCCTAGAAGATCAATTCCTAGAATTAACCAAAAACTAACCAATAGAATATGTTACGATTACTCGATATAGAATTTCACAAATTCAAACACAGTAAAAGCAGTAAGGTTTTAACCATTATTTACCTAACGATTATTGTGGTTTTAATGCTTACCGGTATTATTCCCATTACTATAAATGGTGAAAAATATGCTCTTAGCGATTTAGGTCTTTTTAATTTTCCCCTAGTATGGCATTTAAGTACATATTTTGCTAGTTTTCTAAAAGTCTTTATTGCGATTGTGATAGTTTCACTTACTGCAAGTGAGTACAGCAATAGAACACTCAAACAAAATCTTATCGATGGATTGAGTAAAAAAGAATTGTTGTTATCCAAGGTGTATTTCACTATTGTACTAGCTATTACCGCCACAGTTATCGTCTTTTTGGCATCATTAATACTTGGATTAATTTACTCTGATTTTGATGAACCATCAATAATATTTTCTCAAATGGGTTATCTAGGTGGATTTTTTCTAGCTCACTTAGTCTTTTTCACCTTCTGCCTATTCGCGGGAATTTTGGTGAAACGTGGTGCCTTTGCACTAGGGCTGGTATTTGTTTACTACATATTTGAAAGTATTATTAATGCAGTTGCAAAAGGACTGGATACCTACTATGATTGGAACATCTACGATGGTTACCTTGTTCACATACTTCCTTTAAATGCCATGAGTAATTTAATCAAACAACCTTTTACTAAGATTGACTTGGTCAAATCTACCACTAGTCAAATTCCTATAGAAGGTCTAGAATTTACTTACGATATTGAATGGTTAGACATAATCTCAGTACTTATATGGTCTGGACTGTTTGTCTATTGGAGTTTTGCCTTATTAAAGCGCAGGGATTTGTAAAATATTAACGTTTTGGATGTTATTTTAGCGGGATGAAATTGAAAAATATTTATTCCGCTTTTTTTATTGTGCTATTTTTATTTATAAACACCAGTGTTTATGCACAATTAGAAGCTTCAAATTGGTATTTTGGATTTAATGCAGGTTTACGATTTGATCCTGTTTCAAATACAGTTACTCCTTTAGTTAATGGACAGCTCAGTACAAATGAAGGTTGCGCGAGTATAAGCGACGCACAAGGAAACCTCTTATTTTATACGGATGGTATCACTGTATATGATAGAAATCATGGAGTAATGCAAAATGGTAATGGACTTTTAGGAGATCCGTCAAGTACTCAAAGTGCGATTATCATACCCAAGCCTCAAGATTCTGACATTTACTACATATTCACAGTTGATACTCAAGTAGGTGGTGATGCTAATACTGGATTTCACTGGTATGAAGTGGACATGTCTTTAAATCTAGGACAAGGTGCTGTTACCACCAATTTAAATACTCCAAACAATCTTTTACGTAGAACCTCTGAAAAACTTACCGCTATTAATCATGCGACCAATGATGAGATTTTTATTATCGTTTATGCAAATCAAAACGGTGCAAGTGGAAACTTTAATACCTTTTACACTTATAAAGTGACTCCAACTGGTGTTGATCCAGTTCCCGTAAGGTCTACCTTTACAACCTCAGTGACAGACCCTAGAGGTAACATCAAAGTATCACCAGACGGACAATATTTAGTATCCTGCAACATGGTAGGTGGAACTTACATCTATGATTTTGATCAGACCACTGGTGCCTTGAGTAATGAGAGACGATTCAATTTTGCTTCAAGCGACAACCTTGGTTATGGTGTTGAATTTTCTCCAGATAGTAGTTTACTGTATATCTCAACCTTAAATAATGCTTCAGGAAATAATCCTACCGCTTATTCAACGTCATTGTTTCAATACGACCTTAATGCACCTAATATTCCAGGATCAGAAATATTATTAGACACAAGGCAAGGTTACCGTAACTCTATGCAATTAGGGATTGACGGGAAAATATATAGAACCACTTCAGACACCTATGATAACGGGAGACCTTTTTTAAGCGTCATTAATAATCCCAATGTAAGAGGTACTGGTTGTAATTTTGTGGCCGACGCAATTCCACTTTCTGGGCGACTGTCTACACAAGGTCTTCCTCCGTTCATTCAAAGCTTTTTTGCACTAATTGATGTTGAAAATACTTGTCTAGGAGACACGACAGAATTTACATTTGAAACCGATAATTTACCTGATAGTGTTCTTTGGGATTTTGGAGATGGTAACATGTCGTCCCAAACCATAGGGACCAATGTTTATACTACACCTGGCGTATATCAAGTTACGCTTACTCTAACTACTGGTGGTGCATCTAGAACATATAGAAAAACAGTAGAGATTTTTGATTCTCCAACTGCAAATAATGTTGTAGATCAAGATATTTGTGATCTAGACAATAATGGGAACGAAACTTTAGACCTAGATACAGATGTGACTCCTATTATTTTAGGAACTCAAGATGCCACGACTTTCAACGTAAGGTATTTTACGAGTCAACAAAATGCGATTGACAATGTAAATGAATTATCAAGTCCATATACCGTTAATGCTCCTTCAGAAACTATATATGTTCGTATCTATAACCGTAATAATACAGAATGTTTTGACACGACCTCATTCGATGTTAATATTTTTCAACAACCTGTAATTCAAGCTGTTCAAGATATTGAAGTTTGTGATGACGATTTTGACGGAATTCAACAATTTGATCTCACCTCTATTAACGCTTTAATACTCGGAAATCAAAGTAGTACCGATTTTGAAATTACTTTTCATACTTCACAAGGTGATGCAGACTCAGGATCCAATCCAATAAGCAGTCCATACACCAATAACACTCCGTTTTTAGAAACAGTTTATGTGAGGTTAGAAAATAGAAACAACACTACCTGTGCAGATACTTCTCAATCTTTCAATCTTATAGTGCAAGACAAACCAGAAGCTATTGATTTTGACGCATTTCAATGTGATGAAGATGGTATTCCTGATGGAAGAACTACCTTTAGTTTTGATAGTTTTAGCGATGCTATATCAAACAATGCAAGTGATGTTACAGTTTCCTACCACAGTACACAGTCCAATGCAGAATCAAATACCAATCCATTAAACACAACAAGTTACACTAACACTACTCCTGCCGAGATAGTTTACGCACGTGTAACTAATGATGTGACAGGTTGTTATTCAACATCTCAAGTTACATTAAGAGTAAGTGCAAGCGATGCGCAAGACACCACTTTACAAGCATGTGATGACCTATCTAATGATGGAATAGCAGATTTTACACTAACCCTAGCCGATAGCGATGTTTTAACCAACGCTCCAGCTGATGTTACAGTGAATTATTACGAAACTAGAGATGATGCACTTACAGAGCAGAATCCGTTAACCAGTCCGTTTACCAATACGACACCCTTTTCACAAACCATTTTTGCCAGAGCCGAATCTCCTGATGGAAACTGTTACGGAATTAGTGAAGTAGAACTTACAGTAAATGCACTTCCTAATATTGAACCACAGGCATTATTTGAATATTGTGGTAATGATCCACAACCGCTCTCAATAGATGCAGGTCTCATCTCTGGAAATCCTGATGATTTTACTTATTCATGGAGTAACGGTGAGACTACAAATGAAATACTCGTTTCAACTGGTGGAGATTATACGGTAACCGTTACTAATGCCGAAGGCTGCTCATCGCAACGTATAGTTACAGTAGTAATAAGTGAACCAGCAACAATTGATAATTTAATTATCAATCATGCCGGTACTAATAGTTCAGGATCTATGGAGGTAGTAGCTAGCGGATTAGGTGATTACGAGTACAGTATTGATATTTTAACTCCTTATCAGGATAGTCCGATCTTTACAGACATTGAACCAGGCTTTTATACCTTATATGTACGAGATAAAAACGGCTGTGGTGTAACTAGAAAAGATTTCAGTATTGTGGGATATCCTAGATTTTTCACACCAAATGGTGATAGTTTTAATGATTACTGGCAATTAATAGGTGTTAATACTGTGTTTGAACCTAATTCCACAATATTTATCTACGATCGATTTGGAAAATTATTAAAACAAATCTCACCAGAAAGTGTAGGCTGGGATGGAACATTTAACGGTAATCCTCTACCGTCTAGTGATTATTGGTTCACTGCGACACTTATGGATGGTACGCAATTTTCTAGCCACTTCTCCTTGAAAAGGTAAAAAAGGCTATCTTTAAATGCTATGAAACAGCATTTATCCTTTCTACTTATTTGTTGTTGTTTCGCTTTCGCGAAAGCGCAATTACAATCTAACAATTGGTATTTTGGTATTAACGCTGGTATTAATTTTAGTAACAACACCGTTACCGCTCTCAATGATGGTCAACTAGTTACAGGAGAAGGTTGTGCCACAATATCTGACAATCAAGGAAACCTTCTATTCTATACTGATGGAAGTGTAATCTATGACCGTAATCATAATTTAATGCCTAATGGTACAGGACTCAAAGGTAATTCCAGCAGCACCAGTAGCGCGATAATTGTACCACAACCAGGAAGTTCAACTAGGTTTTATGTTTTTACGGTAGACACGGATGACATCTTATATCGCAATAATGAAGGATTCTTTTATTCCGTAGTAGATCTAAGTTTGAATAATGGTGATGGTGATGTTATCACCACTGAAAAAAATATAAATTTACTAGCTCTTACGTCAGAGAAACTTACTGCAATTTCTAATTCAAGCGGTACAGGTTTTTGGGTAATTACTCAATTCGAAGACAAATTCTTTAGTTATGAATTAACATCTAGCGGATTAACCACAACACCTGTAGTATCTATAGTTTCACCGTTTATAGAGCTTGTAAATACAAATCTTACGAATATTGACGTTGCTGCAATGCGAGGCTATATTAAGGTAAACCCTAGAGGTGACAAATTAGTAGCTGCTCATTTTTCAAATAATACTTTATCAGATTTTTCAAATACCACTACCCTATTAGAAGCACGCAGTATCGCCTACACGAACGGCGGAGAATTATACCTGTATGATTTTGACAATTCCACTGGTATAGTATCCAATCCACAACCGTTAATGACCAAAGCCGATGGAGGTTCCTTTTACGGTGTAGAGTTTTCAAGCAATGGTCAATTTTTATATGCCGAAGTCGATTTTATGAATCCATCAACTACTCAAACTTTTGAATTTGTTAATGGTCAAATACTACAATTTGATTTAACATCAAATAATATAGCAAATTCAAGGACAGTTGTTTATGAAGATAATTTAGTGACCTTTAGAGGAGCTTTACAGCTAGGTCCAGATAACAAAATTTATCACAGTCGGATTAATCAAAATGCGCTTAGTGTAATCAATACTCCTAATTTTTCTGGTATCTCGGCCGATTATAGATTTAATGATTTTCAGTTATCGCAAAACTCGTTTGCGATATACGGATTACCGATATTTGTCCAAAGTTTTTTAATTTCAGGAGAAATAGTAGCTGAGGATCATTGTTTTGGTGAAAATCATTTATTTACCGTTCAAACTTCAGCTCAAATTGATAGTATTACATGGGATTTTGGCGATCCTGCAAGTGGAATAAACAACTCATCTATCAATCTTAGCCCTACACACACTTTTTCTCAAGTAGGTACTTTTATAGTACGAGTAACCATTCAAACGCCTACTCAAACAATTGATTTAGAAAAAGAAATACAAGTATATCCAAACGTAGTTATTAATAGCATTCCTGATCAAATAACTAAATGTGATGAAGGTTTTGATACAGCTTCATTTGATCTAAGCGAAATCGCTGATCTAATTTCGACTAGAAGCGATCAAATCGTTTCCTTTCATACCTCAAGGGAAGATGCGACAAATGGAAGTAACATTATAAATAGTAATATGATTTATAGAAATGTTTCCAATCCTGAAAGTATTTTTATTAGAGTCGAAAACGACAATTGTTTTAACATTTCTCAACTGAATTTACAAGTAGAAAACTGTCCAATAGAGGTGTTTAACGTGGTAACGCCTAATAACGACGGATTAAATGATACGTTCATCGTTTCTGGGTTAAAAAATGTTTATGAAAATCATAAAATTTCTATTTTTACTAGATACGGTCAAAAAGTATGGGAAGGAGAAAATAACTCTGCATCTTGGGATGGAACAAGTAATGTTGGACTTACCTCGACCACAGGTTTGCTACCTACAGGGACATACTTTTACGTGATTGAATTAAACGAACCAAACACAAAGCCACAAGCCGGCTATGTATACTTAAGATAACTTGAAAAACAACATGAAAACAATTTACTCTTTATTACTCTTAATTTTTGTAAGTACAACCATGCTTGCCCAAGAAGAATCCTCATGGTGGATCTTTGGAGATCAAGCTGGTGTAGAATTCACTCCAAACCCTCAAAATCGTTCACTAGATCCAGCAGTAGCTACATCTGGATATGATACGGATGAAGGTGTTGCATCGATTTCAGATGATTCAGGAAACCTTTTATTTTTTACAGACGGAATCACAGTATGGAATAGAAATGGTAACATTATGCCTAACGGTACAGGTTTAGATGGTAACTTCTCTAGTACCCAAAGTGCCATAATCGTAAAAGCTCCAGAATCACCTGGAGTTTATTTTATTTTTACGGTAGGTGCTGGTGGTAATGGCCCTTTATCATACTCTAGAGTTGAAATGTCTCTTAACGGTGGATTAGGAGATGTTGTTGCCGGTGTTAAAAACGTAGTACTTATCCAATCCTGTGCAGAGAAAGTAGCTGCTACTATTCAAACAGGTAGTAATAATGCCTATGTAATGACCTTTGCTGAAAGTAATGCCACTTCAACTGTAAATGGTACTGGTAACTTTAACGCACTATTTACATGGGAAGTAAGAGGTATTCCAGGTCCTAATGTTTCATTTGTATTCCCAAATCCTGTTTTACAACAAGGAAATGGAAACCTTCCATACTATTCAGTTCCAACTGCATCTTCTAGTGCAGACAGAGGACAACTTAGAGTAAGTCCTGATGGTACAAAGCTAGTAATCTGTAACCAGAATAGCTTTAATGGTTTTGAAGGTACTGTTTTGTACGACTTTAACCCAGGAAATGGTCAATTTGGTGGAAATGGTTTAGTCCTTCATAACGGTCCTGTTTATGGAGCAGAATTCTCTCCTTCTTCTCAGTATTTGTATCATGATGAAAGTAGCACCTACGGATTTAATGGAAATAAAAAGATCTTTCAATACGAGTTGTGTGATGCTAATAATATTCTAGCAACCAAAAGAGAAATAGCTGATGTTTCAGAAGGGAGATCTACGTTACAATTAGCTCGGGATGGAAATATTTATGTTGGTCGTTTTGATCAAACAGAATTAGGAATGATAGTAGGGCCTGAAACTCCTACCGCAACCTATAATGCAAACGGATTTGACATCAGCCCTGGTGTATCAAAACAAGGGTTACCTGTATTTGTTCAATCTAGTTTCTCCAGTTCTTTCACTCTTAACGATCAGTGTCAAGGTGATGCAACTGAATTTCTTTTAGCTTGTTTACCACAGGTAGCAGCAAGTACATGGGATTTCGGTGATGGTAATACAGCGAGTGTTACAGGACCTGTTGCTGTATACAATACCTATGCTTCTGCAGGAACTTATGTAGTGAGTGTAAACGTGACTAACGTTTCAGGAGATACAAGAAACTTTACTCAAGAAATTACCATTTATGAAAATGGAATCGTTGATCCTATTGATACTACATTACTTAACTATTGTGATGATGACGCTTCAGGTAGTGAGATTGTTGACTTAAGTCAGTTCACAGCAGATGTTTTAGGTAGCCAAGATGCTACTACATTTGATATCACTTACCACGCAAATCAAACCGATGCAGATGCAGGTGTAAATGAATTACCATTGAATTTTGATGCTCCTTTAGGAACTACAACAATTTGGGTAAGGATAGCAAACAATACCTCACCTATTGACGATGGATGTAGTGCTATTGATTCATTTGATTTAATGGTAAGTCCTACTCCAGCAATCAATCCGATACCAGATTTTGAAACTTGTGATGATATTTCACAAGACGGAATTGAAGATTTTGATCTTGCTTCATATTTACCTACCATACAATCAGCTGTAAGTACTTCATTCAATGTTACCATTACCTTACACCCTACTCAAATGGATGCAGATACTGGCATGAATGCTATTGACACATCTGTCGCTTACACCAACACAACTAGTACTGAAACCATTTATGTAAGAGTTGAGAACGACGTTGATCAAGACTGCTACAGTACTGCTCAATTTAATCTGGTAGTTTTAAGCGAGCCTACAATCGGAACTCCTATGAATATAGAAGTGTGTGACGATGCTCCTTTAGACGGTAGTTCAGACTTTGATCTAACAGAACAAGATATTGAAGTAGATCCAAATGGTCTAGGTTCAGTAAGCTATCATGCTTCACAAGGAGATGCTGAAACTGGAGCTAATCCATTATCCTCGCCATATATTGTAACTGGAACTCAAACAATTTATGTAAGATTGACTGACTCAAATGGTTGTTCAAATACTACACAGTTTGATATCTCAGTTTTAGATGCTCCAAGTATTGGTCAACCTCAAGATCTTGCAAATATCTGTGATGAAAATAGCTCTTTAGATCAAAATACATTTGATTTATCAGTACAAGATGATGCTGTGCTTAATGGTAATGATCCAGCTAATCACATCGTTAACTACTATGAATCTCAAGCAGATGCTGAAGCTGATTCTAATGCATTAGGAACAAATTACTCAACGCCTTTTCAGGCCGGTGTTACTACAGGAACTCTTTTTGCACGCTTAGAGAATATACAAACAGGTTGTTTCAATGTAGTTGCATTTACAATAATTTTCGAAAGATGTGAAATCATTTTTCCAGAAGGATTCTCACCAAATGATGATGGAGTAAACGACACATTCTCTATTCCAGGACTAGCAGAACAGTTCCCTAATTTTGTATTGAAGATTTTTAATCGTAATGGAAGTATGATTTATGAAACGTCAGCAAATAATTATGAAGAATTTGCAGGAATACCAAATAAAGGTTTACTTGCTGGCGATGGCCTAGTACCTGTAGGAGTATATTTCTATACTATTGAGTATAATGATCCTGATGAAGAAGATACAGCTAGTTGGGTTTATATCAATTACTAACAAAGAATTTTAAGTAAACGACTCTTTAAAGCCTCTGATTATAAAAAATCAGAGGCTTTTTTATTTATCGAACTTTTATAAACTTAAAGTCAGATATTTAACTCTAAAATTGAGCTAATCAACTTGAGTATTATTAAAATATAATTAGTAATTTTATGTTTATTCAAACTACTATAACGATTGAAGTTTTTTGTTAATTTATTATGCGTGCATAGTAAAATGTTTTATCTTGCGGTCTATTAATGAGTATGAGACATAATAAAACAATAGATTATATTTTAAGAGCTACCTGGATGTCAGTGTCTAAAATGTACAACGAACAAGCCGCAGTAAAAGGCAGTACAATGGCTACAGGTTTTGCTTTAATAAGTATAGATCCCGAGAATGGAACTCCTAGTACAGCCTTAGGTCCAAAGATGGGAATGGAAGCGACATCATTATCTCGAACACTTAAAATGATGGAAAACAAAGGACTTATTGAAAGGAAAAAAAATCCAGAAGATGGTCGTAGCGTTTTAATTCATTTAACACCATTCGGTAGGGAAATGAGAGAATTTTCTAAATCCGTTGTAAAAACCTTTGACAACCACATACGTGAGGAAATTGAAGAAGATAAACTAGAAACATTTCTAGAAGTAGCTTACCGAATAAATGAAATAGTTAATTCAAAAAAGATATTTAAAAATCAACCCTTTTTAGTTAGAAAGTAATATGGGAAAAAGAAGAATCAAACATGTAACCGTAATCGGTTCTGGAATCATGGGTAGTGGAATTGCCTGTCACTTTGCCAATATTGGCTGTGAGGTATTATTATTAGATATTGTTCCACGAGAGCTTACAGATAAAGAAAAAGCTAAAGGTTTAACCCTTGAAGACAAAGCTGTACGTAATCGTATGGTAAATGATAATCTTGCTGCTGCAATAAAAAGTAAGCCAGCTCCTCTGTATAATAAAGCTTTTGCAAATCGTATTTCGACAGGAAACCTAGAAGATGATTTGAAAAAAATCTCAAATACAGATTGGGTAATAGAAGTTGTTGTTGAGCGATTGGATATTAAAAAATCTGTTTTTGAACAAATTGAAAAGTACCGTAAACCTGGTACCTTAATAACCTCAAACACTTCTGGAATTCCAATTGGATTTATGAATGAAGGTCGTAGTGAGGATTTTCAAAAGCATTTTGCAGTAACCCACTTCTTTAATCCTCCTAGATATTTAAAATTATTCGAAGTAGTTCCAGGACCTAACTGTGATCCATCAGTTACGGATTTTCTTATGGAGTACGGTGAAAAATATTTAGGAAAAACGTCAGTATTAGCTAAAGATACACCAGCATTTATTGGAAATAGAATCGGAATTTTTTCTATACAAAGTCTATTTCATACAGTAAAAGAAATGGGCCTTACAGTTACAGAAGTAGACAAACTTACCGGTCCTGTTATTGGACGTGCTAAGTCTGCTACTTTTAGAACAGTAGACGTAGTAGGATTGGATACGTTGGTACACGTAGCAAACGGAGTCTATGAAAACTGTCCACAAGACGAGCACCGTGACACGTTTAAATTACCAGGTTTCATCAGCACTATGATGGAAAACAAATGGTTAGGTTCAAAAACAGGACAAGGCTTCTATAAGAAAAGTGTTTCAAACGAGGGTAAAAAGGAAATTTTAGCTCTAGATCTAGATACACTAGAATATGTTAAACAGCCTAGAGCAAAATTTGCAACATTAGAGTTAACTAAGACTATTGATAATGTTGCAGATCGTTTTCCTGTTCTGATAAAAGGAAAAGATAAAGCAGGAGAGTTTTATAGAAAATCATTTGCATCACTATTTGCTTACGTACAACATAGGATTCCTGAAATCTCAGACGAGTTATACCGTATTGACGATGCGATGAGTGCTGGATTCGGATGGGAACATGGTCCATACCAAGTTTGGGACGCTGTAGGCGTTGCAAAAGGTGTAGAACTTATGAAAGCCATAGGTAAGGAACCAGCTGCTTGGGTGACAGAAATGCTAGAAAAAGGTTATGACTCTTTTTACACTGTACGCGATGGAGCTACTTACTACTACTCTATTCCTGATAAGGATTACGTTAAGAAACCAGGACAAGATGGTTTTATTATTCTAGACAACCTTAGAGCACAAGCACCAGTATTTAAAAACAGTGGTGTTACTGTTCATGATATAGGTGATGGTATTTTAAATGTAGAGTTCACTTCAAAAATGAATTCGATTGGTGGCGATGTATTAGCTGGACTTAATAAAGCTATAGATATTGCCGAAGACCGCTTTGATGGACTTGTAGTTGCAAACAATGGAGCAAATTTCTCCGTTGGAGCAAATATCGGTATGATATTCATGATGGCTGTAGAGCAAGAATATGATGAGCTTAATATGGCTATTAAGCAATTCCAAAATACCGTAATGAGATTACGTTACAGCAGTATTCCAACAGTTGTTGCACCTCACCAAATGACATTAGGTGGTGGTTGTGAAATTACGATGCACAGTGATATGGCAGTAGCCAGTGCCGAAACCTACATAGGTCTAGTAGAATTTGGAGTAGGAGTTATTCCAGGTGGTGGTGGATCAAAGGAAATGGCTCTACGTGCAAGTGATACTTTCGAAAAGAACGATGTAGAACTTAACCGTTTACAAGAATATTTCTTAACTGTAGGTATGGCCAAGGTAGCAACTAGTGCTTACGAAGCCTACGACCTAGGAATCTTAAGAAGAGGAATTGATCAAGTTGTTGTTAATGACAATCGTCGTATCGCTTTCGCGAAAGCGCAGGCACGCCTAATGGCAGATAAAGGATACACGCAACCTGCACCACGTAAAGACATTAAGGTACTTGGTAAACAAGCATTAGGAATGTTCTTAGTAGGTACAGACAGTATGGAAGCTGGAAAATACATAAGCGAGCATGATAAGAAAATCGCTAATAAATTAGCTTACGTAATGGCTGGTGGTGATTTAAGTGCTCCTACTCTGGTATCCGAGCAATATTTATTAGATCTTGAAAGAGAAGCCTTTTTAAGTTTAACTGGTGAACGTAAAACTTTAGAACGTTTACAGCACATGTTGCAAAAAGGTAAACCGTTAAGAAACTAATTCAATAAACCAGTTTCACAGCAAATTAAAAAATAACAAATGATAGGATTTCAATTAGATAACTTGTTCTCAAACATAAATCTATAATCCTGTTATAATATTAAAGAAATGAACAAGACTGCATATATAGTTGCTGCTAAAAGAACAGCAGTGGGAAAAGCTCCTAAAGGAGTATTCAGATTTAAAAGACCAGATGAACTGGCAGCAGAAACAATTGAAGCTATGCTTAAAGATGTTCCTGCCTTGGATAAAACAAGAATTGATGATGTTATCATAGGTAACGCTATGCCCGAGGCTGAACAAGGACTTAATATGGCGCGTTTAATTTCATTAATGGGATTAAAAATTGATGATGTTCCTGGTGTAACTGTAAATAGATATTGTGCTAGTGGTGTAGAAACTATTGCCATGGCAACCGCAAAAATCCAATCGGGAATGGCAGATTGTATTATTGCCGGTGGTGCAGAGTCGATGTCCTATATTCCAATGGGTGGTTATAAACCTACTCCAGATTACCGAGTAGCAAAAGCCGGTAACGAAGACTATTACTGGGGAATGGGGTTAACTGCAGAGGCTGTTGCAAACGAATTCAAAGTTTCTAGAGAAGACCAAGATGAGTTTGCCTTTAATTCTCATCAAAAAGCTTTGAAAGCACTTGCTGAAGATAGATTTCAAGACCAAATCGTTCCCATAGAAGTAGAGGAAACTTTTATTAACGCTGCTGGTAAAAAGGAAACACGCTCCTACACTGTAAACAAGGATGAAGGACCACGTGCTGATACTAAACTGGAGGTTCTAGGAAAATTAAGACCTGTATTTGCTGCTGGTGGTTCGGTAACCGCTGGTAACTCATCACAAATGAGTGATGGAGCAGCTATGGTTCTAGTGATGAGTGAAGAAATGGTAAAAGAATTAAATCTTGAACCTATCGCACGTATGGTAAACTTTGCAGCTGCAGGTGTTCCTCCTAGAATTATGGGTATTGGTCCAGTAAAGGCTATTCCAAAGGCACTTAAACAAGCAGGAATTACTTTAAATGATGTAAGTATGATTGAATTAAATGAAGCATTTGCTTCTCAATCACTTGCAGTAATCAGAGAATTGGGCCTTAACCAAGATATAGTGAACCCAAATGGAGGAGCTATTGCACTAGGACATCCACTAGGATGTACAGGAGCAAAATTAAGTGTACAATTATTTGATGAAATGCGACGTCAAAATTTAGAGAATAAATATGGTCTTGTAACTATGTGTGTAGGGACAGGTCAAGGAGCTTGTGGTGTTTACGAATTCCTTAAATAAAACAATCATTAAAAAAGTTAGAAGACTGATCTGCTAGGCACAAATTAATATGCTGGGACTAGGTAATCAATTTCAAAATAGATTTGAGTACCATTCATTCTTCTAAGTATCGTAATAAAAAGTAAAAAAATGGCAACAGAAACAACAAATGAAAGCGGTATAATCCGTGGTGGTCAATTTATCGTGAAAGAAACAAATCCACAGGACGTATTTACTCCTGAAGATTTTTCTGAGGAACAAATCATGATGAAAGAGTCGGTAACAGAATTTGTAGACAAAGAAGTTGTACCGCATAAAGAAAGATTTGAAAAGAAAGATTACGCTCTTACTGAAGAAGTAATGCGTAAAGCAGGTGAAATGGGATTCTTAGGTGTAGCTGTACCTGAAGAATATGATGGTCTAGGAATGGGATTCGTCTCAACCATGTTAGTATGTGATTACATATCAGGAGCAACTGGTTCTATTGCTACAGCTTTTGGTGCTCATACAGGAATAGGTACTATGCCTATTACACTTTATGGAACTGAAGAGCAGAAGAAAAAATATGTTCCAAAACTTGCTACAGGTGAGTGGTTTGGAGCTTACTGTTTGACAGAGCCTGGTGCTGGATCAGATGCAAATTCGGGTAAGACTAAAGCTGAACTTACTGAAGACGGTAAACACTACAAAATCAACGGTCAGAAAATGTGGATCTCAAATGCAGGTTTTTGTAACGTATTTGTAGTATTTGCCCGTTTAGAAGATGATAAAAATATCACAGGTTTCATTGTAGAAAATGACCCGTCAAATGGTATTACATTAGGTGAGGAAGAACACAAGTTAGGAATTCACTCCTCTTCTACCCGTCAAGTATTTTTTAATGATTGCCTTGTTCCTGTTGAAAATATGCTGGCTGGACGTGGTGAAGGATTTAAAATTGCTATGAACGCTCTTAACGTAGGTCGTATCAAACTTGCTGCAGCTTGTTTAGATGCACAGCGTCGTGTAATTTCTTTAGCTACTCAATATGCAAATGAACGTGAGCAGTTTAAAACTCCAATCGCAAAATTTGGTGCTATTCGTAAGAAATTAGCCGACATGGCTACAAGTGCTTACGTAGGCGAAAGTGCTTCATATCGTGCAGCAAAAGACATAGAAAATCGTATCCATATTAGACAAGAACAAGGAGATGAATTTGCAACTGCAGAACTGAAAGGAGTTGAAGAGTTTGCCATTGAATGTTCTATTCTTAAGGTAGCTGTATCTGAAGATATTCAAAACTGTAGCGACGAAGGTATTCAAATATACGGTGGTATGGGATTCAGTGCCGATGCACCTATGGAAGCAGCGTGGCGTGATGCTCGTATCTCAAGAATATATGAAGGTACAAATGAAATAAATAGAATGCTTGCCGTTGGTATGCTTGTTAAAAAGGCGATGAAAGGTCATGTAAATTTACTGGAACCAGCAATGGCTGTGGCAAATGAACTTACCTCTATTCCTTCTTTTGAGGTGCCAGATTTTTCTGAGCCATTAAGTGAAGAAATGGATATGATTAAGAAACTTAAAAAAGTATTCTTAATGGTAGCTGGTAGTGCAGTTCAAAAATTTGGAACTGAACTTGAACAACACCAACAGTTACTTATGGCCGCATCAGACATTCTTATTGAGATTTATATGGCTGAAAGTGCTATCCTTAGAACTCAGAAAAATATCGCTAGGTCAAGTGAAGAAGCGCAAAAAGAGCAAATTGCTATGTCTCAGCTATACTTATACAATGCAGTGAAAATCATCCAAAACAGAGCTGAAGAAGGTATCGCAAGCTTTGCAGAAGGTGACGAACAACGCATGATGCTTATGGGACTTAAACGATTTACTAAATATACAAATCTGCCTAATATCGTAGCGTTAAGAAATACGATCGCAGATAAGGTAACTGATAGTAATGCTTATCCTTTCTAATTAGAAAGTTAATTTTAAATGTTGGAAACCGCTATTCTTTAATTAGAAATAGCGGTTTTTTTATCGATGAAATTTTCGTTTCAACTAATTCAATATTTGTTGATTAGTCAAAAAGTTAAGTAAGCTTAAGCGAGATTAGGTTTGGTTAAAGATTATATAATAATTCTAACATAAATAAAAGGTTAACTATTGATTCTCAGTTTGAAATAAGATAATTAAACTAAATTCAATGTTACGCTAGGCCGTCATTTTAATGACGGCTTTTTTTACAATTATTTCATTAAGTGATAGCCTTTAAATAAAGAACACATAAAATTCTTATAACCTAGTAATCAACCCTTTCAATTAGTTTTATAAACATCATTATCAAAAGGTTATATGAAACGAAAAGTGGATCTTGTAGTAATAAGCGATGTACATTTGGGGACCTATGGTTGTCAATCAAAAGAAATCTATAGCTATTTAAAAAGTATAAAACCAGACACTTTAGTTCTTAACGGCGATATTATTGATATGTGGCAGTTCTCAAAACGCTACTGGCCCAAAAGTCACATGAAAGTAGTAAAACAACTATTTCAACTAGCATCCAAAGGAACTCAAATTTATTATATCACTGGTAATCACGATGAAATGCTCAGAAAATTCAATGGCCTTGAACTGGGTAATATCAAAATTGTAAATAAGCTAGAATGGAATTGTAACGGAAAAACTGCCCTGTTTTTTCACGGTGATATTTTTGATGTTTCCATTCAAAATAGTAAATGGTTGGCAAAAATAGGTGCGATGAGCTATGATAGCTTGATTTTAGTAAACACCGCTATTAATTATTTGTCTAGAAAACTAGGTAAAGGTAAAGTTTCACTATCTCGTAAAATAAAAACCAGTGTAAAAGGTGCAGTAAAATTTATCAGCAACTTTGAGCAAACTGCTATAGAAATGGCTCGTCAACAAGGTTATGACTATGTGATTTGCGGTCACATTCACCAACCTACCGACAAAACGATAGATTTTAAAAATGGCTCGTCAATACGATATTTAAATAGTGGTGACTGGGTTGAAAATTGCACAGCCTTGGAATATCATGATGACAAGTGGAAACTTCATAAACATGATTTGAATAATAATAATCTTGTAAATGTTATAGAGAGTGAACTTCTCGATGATTCAATGAGCTTAGTAGACATGAATCAAAAACAACTTTATCAATATATTCTTCAGGAATTCCTTAAATAAATCTTACTTACTTTTATTTAATGATTTTCGCTTTCGCGAAAGCGAAAACACCATCTCACCTTCAAATAATTAATTATCAATCATTTAATTAAGTTGAATAATCTGTAATCCATTTAAGACGACTGCTAGTTGTAGGAATATTCATATTGTAAAGAATTTTTACATTTACATAGCTAGACGTACCCCATAAAGGGTATTGAATAATGCTAGCCATTTAACTTAATTTACTCATTCTATAAACCAATTAATTATGAAAAGAATTTCACTTGCGTTAATCGCCGTTGCAACTTTAATGACCGCCTGTAAAGAAGAAAAAAAGCCAGAAAAGATGCAGGAAATGGAAACCACAATTGAGAAGAAAGCAGCATCAATGGAATGCAATTACACTATCGATCCTGCTATAACGGTAGACTTTTATTACGAAGATGAAAATGTAATTCTTGCCTCAAAAGAAAATGCTCCTATCGTAAAAGCAGATTTTACCTGGGAACCTAGTGGGACCAACGATGAAACTGTAACTTTAGTAAGTGGTACGTTTCATACCATTGCTAATGATATAGGATACGTTACCGATGCTCAAATTATAAACGAAGATGATAAGTATAAAATGGTAATCGTTTTTGAACAAGGCGCTCCCGACAATAAAACGATTGAATTTAACCAAAGTTTTAGTGGTGATTTTATCATGGATACTTCTTTAGATATTGATTACTGTGAGGACACTGAAGAAGTTTCTAAACCTATCCTAATTGGTAATATGATGAAAAGAAAAATAAAATAAGATCTTCTTGAGAACAGTAGCCAGCCTCTTATTTTTATTTATTTCTCAATGGATTGTAGCTCAGGAATTTTCATATGTAGACTTACTTATGAATAATTATGATAATGAATATGAAACTACTCTAGCTATTGTAGATACATTAAACCTTGATGACTATTCTATATATGAGCAGTACCGCATTAAAATTGCAGAAAGTGCTGCTCAATATGGAATAGATCACGATGCTCCTGCTCATTATAATAGGCTTCTTGAATTTAAAAAATCATGTGATCCACAAGATTTAAAAAGTCTATTCTATATTAATGATGAATTAATCTATGCCTATTTTTATGTAAGCGAGGTGCCTGATGGTTTTATGGATCTTATAGAGGTCAATAAAAAAATTGCTAAAAAATTAGAGGATCCCGATCTTGAGATTACTAGCTACCTATATTCAACAGGGTACTTAATCCACAATAATCAATATAACCAAGCAAAAAATGAATTGTGGAAGGCTAGAGAAATAGCAAAGGAATACAACAAAACTGAAGATATTTTTACTGTTGAAAGTAATCTTTCAGTAGTTTATCAGCGTCAAGGATTGTTAGATTCTGCTTTAATTTTTCAAAAAAAAATAGAAAAGTACTATTCTAAAATTAAGGATACTACTGGACTATATGGTAACTACAACAATACTGGACAGGTCTATAAAAGAATGGAGAATTATGAGAAGTTTCTTGAGTATACGTTGAAAGCTCAAGAACTCGCTCCTGATAACCTAGACCTACTTAACCTTATTAATAATAAGAGAAATCTTGCTGAAGCCTACCACTATAACAACAAATACAAGCTGAGCAGCGAATTATTTGTTGATGTACTTGATAACATTGACACCATTAATGCTAGACAAAGTGAGAATAAAATACAAGAGCTTGAGGCAAAATATGAAACTGCTGAGAAAGAGAAAAAAATAGCAGAACAAGAAGCTAAAAACGAACAAAATCAAAAGGTTATTATCGCGCTTATAGCAACAGCAGTCCTTATAAGCGTTATTGGTTTGTGGTTTTTTAACAACCAGCGTAAGAAAAAGCTTTTAGTAGAAAAAGAGAAGAAACTCATCATGGCCCAAAAAGATAAAATACTGAAAGAGCAAGAGTTATCTACTATCGATGCTATGATTGCTGGTCAAGAAAAAGAACGAAAGGAAATAGCCACCGAATTACATGATGACCTAGGCAGTTCTCTTACCACTATGAAACTGCATTTTGAAAATTTAAAACGGCAAGCAGCCCAACAAGACAATAAGATTTATTTTGATAGAACAGAACAACTGCTTAACGATACTTATGAAAAAATTCGTCAAATGTCGCATAAACGCTTTACAGGTGTTCTAGCTAGTAAAGGTTTAATACCTAGTGTAGAGAGTCTAGCTCAAAAAATCAGTCAAAGTAAAGAGTTAGATGTCGAAGTGATCCACTATGGGCTAGACACGACATTAGAAAACAGTCTAGAACTATTGATTTTTAGAATAATACAAGAATTATTAAATAATATTATAAAACACGCACAAGCCAGCGAGGCCTTTATTAATCTAACTGCTTATGAAGACCATTTAAACATCATGATTGAAGACAACGGTATAGGGATGAATGTTGTATCAATTAAACCAACTGATGGAATGGGACTATATAGTATAGAGAAAAAGGTAGAAAATACAGGAGGAACATTTGAAATAGACTCGCAACCTGGTTTTGGAACCACAATAACCATCGATATACCGTTATGATCAACCTACTAATTGCAGACGACCATGTATCCATTGTAGATGCAACTAAATTATTACTTGAAAATGATCCAGAAATTACCGTGATAGGAACTGCCCACGACGGTAAAGAATTGTTAGAAAACATCAAGCACCGTAATCCCGATATTATTCTATCAGATATAAGTATGCCTCGTATGAATGGTATTGAAATGTGTAAAACAATCAAGAAAACGCATCCAAAAATTAAGGTGATTTTTTTCTCTATGTTTGAGCATGATGATGCTATAAACGATGCTATAAAAGCCGGTGCATCTGGGTACCTATTGAAACGTAGGCCACTAGAAGAAATCAGAAAAGCTATTATTGAAGTTTCAAGAGGTAAAAGTTATTTTGATAAAAATATTGCTGTTGAAGAAATTTACACAAAAGCGGATATTAAACCTAAATTGTCTCCTACTGAAAGAGTTATACTTAAATTAATAGCGCAAGGGAAACAAAGTTCAGAAATTGCAGAGATCAGACATACCGCAGTAGGTACTATTATAAAGCATCGTAAAAATATGATTCAGAAGTTAGGGCTCAAAGGAAAAGGAGAACTCATGAGATACGCTTTATCGGTACACAAACACTATAATTAACATTTGTTAATTAAAATCGTGTTTTTATATATAAATATTTTTAAAAATACCCATTTAGGGGTACTTCTTCCCGCTTAGATGCTAATATATTTGGATAAGTAATAAGAGGATTTTCACAATCGACCAATACTTCTTTTATTAACTGAATTTTAGGGGGAAGAAAGTCTCTAGACTTTCATCAGACTGCCGGCTTATACAGCTGGCAGTTTTATTTTATATAGATTTGTCATACCTTTTTGGCCATTAATTCTATCAACCCTATGAAAGCATTAAAGTACTTTATCATCTTATTAGTAATTGGTATTATTGCCAGTGTAGTGTATTTCTCCCTTCAAGACGGAACATATAGTATTACTGAAGAATATACTATCGAAGCACCTACACAAGTTATCTATGAGCAAATAGATGATTTTGAAAGTTGGAATAATTGGAATCCATGGACCATGCAAGATGGTATAAACTCAACAATGGGAGAACAAACAAGCGGTGTAGGTGGCTATTACACCTTTACAGATGAATATGGTAATGGTAAAATGACTATCACAAACGTAGACCCAAATAAGAAAATAGTCTTTGATATGCAGTACGATAGCGGATTTGCTGTTTCCAATAGTGAGGTAAGTATGATGATAATGCCTGAGGAAAAAGCAAATAAAGTTATTTGGAATATTAAAGGTGAGAATAGCCTGAAAGAAAAAATGCTCAACGCGATTTTTGGAATTGATTTAGAAAAGGAAATAAGACCTATGTATGAACAAGGCCTTAAGAACTTGGACAGTGTTGTACAACAGGAATTGAATAAATATACAGTATCAGTTGATGGAGTTCTTGATACAGGCGGCAGTTACTACTTATACATGTCGACAAGTGCAACAACAAAAACCATGGAAACCTTGCAAGAAAGTATGTTTCAAAACATAAAAAAGTACATGAATATTCATGATATAAAGCCATTTGGAAATCCTATGATCATTTTTGAAAAAAACAATCCTACTTTAGGTCAGTTAATATTTTCTGCTGCCATTCCTGTTAAAGATAGAATAGAAACTGAAACAGGCAGCAATGTTTTATGTGGTTTTACACCTGCAACTCAGGCCATAAAAACAACCTTAAAAGGAAAACATGAATTTTTAAATAAAGCCTGGGAAGAGGCAACAGCTTATAGAGTCTCGAATAATTTAGATGCCTCTGATATTTCTCCTTATATCGTTTATAGAGTCTCTAAAGATGAAACGGTAAATCCAGCAGCATATCTAACAGAAATTTATTTACCTATTCAAGAATGAAAAGCTTCTTTTTAGTTTTTATTGGTGGTGGCATAGGTAGTTACCTAAGGTATGCCGTTTCCATATACATGAATTCTGGTACAATAAAATGGTTACCTACCTTGATCGTAAATGTTCTAGGTTGTTTCTTATTGGGAATCTTATGGCAGTTGACTGAGCGTACAGATGGTATATCGCATCCTAGATATTTATTATTCGGAATAGGATTTTGTGGTGGCCTTACCACCTTCTCAACATTTTCATTAGAATTAGTAAAATTTATTAAAAATGGAGATTTTTTAAATGCAGGCCTTTATTTTTTCGGAAGTATGATACTAGGAATGATTATGCTGTACCTTGGATATAGCATTTTTAAATCATTTATCTAATCCAATCCATTAATCAAGATATTAAAAAAAGATATCTCCTTAAATAAAAAAACCACGCTTATCAGCGTGGTTTTTTTATTTCGTGATCGCGACAGGATTCGAACCTGTGACCGTCTGCTTAGAAGGCAGATGCTCTATCCAGCTGAGCTACGCGACCATGCTTGTACAATAATCAAGCGCTATTGTGAAAAGCGGTTGCAAATATACTATTATTTTGTTTTGTTAAAAATTAAAATTCGATTTTTGAGTAGAAATATTACACTTATTTCATAGACTATTGTTAATCAGCGTATCAAAACAACTTCTAAGTGTATCTTTGCAAATTATCATTTACCTATGAGGCGACTAGTAATCATTCTTATTCTACTTTTAACCAACAGTTTATCTTTTAGTCAAAACTTCAAATCAGATAAATTCACATCTTTACAAGTTGAAGAAATGAATACCTGGCAACTACTAGCTTATGATGGAAAAAATGCGTTTAATGGTGTAGCCTACACCTATTCAAGGCCTTTTCACTGGCAACAAAGAGATTGGTTGCGTGCAGGTGCTACTGCTGGTCTTGTTGGTGGTTTGTATTTAGTTGATGAACAAACAAGCGATTGGGCACGCAGACAACAAGACGATATTCCAACTGTAATTAGTGATTTTGGATGGTACTTTGGAAGTCCTCAAAACAATTATGGTGTAACTGGTGGTATCTATTTGTACGGACTATTTACCAAAAGCCCTGAATGGAGGCGAACAGGTGTATTGATGATAAGTAGCGCAACCGCTGGTGGTCTTCTACAACAGTTTTTAAAATCTGTTACTGGACGTGGTAGACCAGAAACTGGTGTAGGAAAATCTGAATTTAGACCGTTTTCTGGCGAGTCTGGTTATAGATCATTCCCATCTGGTCATACCATTTTGTCATTCACCACAGCCTATGCGCTCGCAAAACATTTTGATAATCCTTGGGTAAAAGCAGGTATTTATACTCTAGGTTTAGTTTCACCTGCTTCACGTGTTTGGAAAGGAGCTCACTACTTAACCGATGTAGTTCTAAGTCTTGCTATTACGATTGCAACCGTAGAAGCCGTAGATAGATATTTAGATACTAGAAATGGATATGGCGAGCAGCGTTATGGAACTAAAAAACCTAAACAACGTTTCTACTCTCTCAGTTTTAGTGCGACTCCAAATACGGTAGGCCTAACATTAAACTTTTAAACCTACCTTTCTAAAACATTAAAATACAAAGCATTAATCCTTTTTGAGATACTAAAAAATAAGTTTGGAACGTTATTTGAACTAAACAGTTCAAAAAACTGAATATGTTTCAATCTAAAAAATCAAAACTTTTTGCCAGTATAGCCTTAGATTTAGTAGGTATGTCATCTTACATCCTTCCATTTTTAGGAGAGACGACAGATTTATTTTGGGCACCCATAGCAGGTTACCTCATGACCCTACTCTACCCAGGAAAAACAGGTGTTGCAGCTGGTATCATTACTACAATAGAAGAACTGGTTCCTGGTATGGATATCATTCCTACCTTTACACTTACGTGGTTATTTACTTACGTATTTAACAAATCAGATCAAAAACCAACTATAGACGTTCCTAGTAAATAAATAATATTTTTTGTTACGCTTTCGCGAAAGCGTAATTTAAAACAGACTACTTTGTCCCGTATCATCCACCGGTGGTTCTGGAAGATTACTATCTTCAGACTTATTGGTCGTAGGTTCATCTTTAGCATCAGTTTGTTGTGACGTTTCAAGATGTTCTTTTGAGGTGGTTATTTC
Source organism: Nonlabens sp. SY33080 (assembly GCF_011784885.1). Lineage (NCBI taxonomy): Bacteria > Pseudomonadati > Bacteroidota > Flavobacteriia > Flavobacteriales > Flavobacteriaceae > Nonlabens > Nonlabens sp. SY33080. The sequence goes on along the minus strand of NZ_CP050461.1, from coordinate 282,962 downwards.
ATCATTTTCACTTTCATTTTCCTCCTGTACCTCATATGGTAACGCATCTAATAAGTTAATTTGTTTCACTTTGGATTTAGTAAGCATATTACCCTGAGCACCTATGCCTTTTACAGCGATAAATTCCTCAATATTAACCTCTTCATTAGGTGGCTGTTCTTTACCTCTAGGTTTATTAAAAACCAGCTCTGCCATAGGGCGATAATCAGTAGATATAACTTCCAGATAGGATCCTTGTACATCTGGAATAAAACCTTCTTCTCGTTCTGGGTTTTCTATAAAAAACCTTTTGATATAAAATAATTCCTTCTCACCGTGATAATAGATAACACTGATAGGTTTTTTAGGCTCCCATTTTTCAAGGACTACCATATCATCATCAAATCTAGCAGTTACCTCAGGAATAATAGTCTTTGCGATACCCTTTTGATTGATAATAAGTAAACGATCTTCTCCCTTAAATTCACCTAGTAATTCACCACGACCGTCTACATTAAGACGCTGTACTGTATCATCAAACCAAATTTTTCTAGGTTTAAGTGTACTTACACCTTCTTCTTTAAGCTCGACCTTCTTAATGTTATACTTCGTTACGAGATTTCCTTTAGATGCTCTTCCTTTAATGAGGATTTCACTAAAATCTATATCCCATTTAAGCTTTTTAATACTGCCTTGCTGTCTTAAGTTTACTGTAACAACTTCAGCTTCACCATTAGGATTTGCACTGAAATAATGAACTACAGATCCTTTATCTGATTTACCCATAGGGTAAGCCCTATCTCGTGTCACACTAGTCACAGCAAATCTTTTTATATAACTAGGTCCCGACTTACCATCCTTATAGATAACATTGTAAATGGTACGTTTGTCTTTTTTCTTAAATACAGCGACATGGATTATGTTTTTTCCTATAAAGGTTTTGGAATCCACCTTTGTCACCATCATCGTACCATCTTTTGTAAATACTATGATGTCATCAATATCTGCACAATCACATACATACTCATCTCGTTTAAGAGCTGTACCTATAAAACCTTCTTCTCTATTAACATATAGTTTTGTGTTTCTAATAACTACTTTACTTGCTACTATATCCTCAAAGTTTTTCAGCTCAGTCTTGCGTTCTCTACCTTGACCATAATCCTTCTTGAGTTTAGTAAAATAATCTATAGCAAATTCAATCAAATGTTCTAGATGATGTTTAAGTTCTGCAATGCGATCTTCTAGAGCTTGAATCTTTTGTTGTGCTTTATCAATATCAAATTTTGAAATTCTCTTGATTCTAATTTCAGTTAACCTAACAATATCCTCTTCGGTTATTGCACGCTTCAGGTGCTTAATATGTGGTTTAAGTCCTTTATCGATTGCACTAATTACTCCTTCCCAAGTTTCTTCCTCTTCTATATCTCTATAAATTCTATTTTCAATAAATATTCTTTCTAGAGAAGCAAAGTGCCATTGTTCTTCAACCTCATGCAATAATATCTCAAGTTCTGACTTAAGTAATTGAACAGTATGATCTGCACTACGACGCAACATCTCAGAAACACCAATAAATAGTGGTTTATTATCCTCAATTACACAGCCTAATGGTGAAATACTTACCTCACAATTTGTAAAGGCATAAAGAGCATCCATGGTTTTATCTGGTGATAAACCACTAGGCAAATGAACGACGATTTCTACTTGTGCAGCAGTGTTGTCTTCTATACGTTTAATTTTAATTTTCCCCTTTTCATTTGCCTTTAAAATAGAATCAATAAGGGAACTTGTAGTTGTTGAGTATGGTATCTCTGTAATTACGATGGTGTTTTTTTCAGGCGAGTGCATCTTGGCACGCACTCTCACTTTACCGCCTCTTAAACCATCGTTATAATTTGAAATATCTGCCTCGCCGCCTGTTGGAAAGTCAGGATAAATTTTAAATCTTTTTCCTTGTAAATGCTTGATACTAGCATCAATGAGCTCATTAAAATTGTGAGGTAATACTTTGGTGCTCAAACCTACCGCAATACCTTCAGCACCTTGTGCAAGTAATAATGGAAATTTTACTGGTAAATTTATAGGTTCTTTTCTCCTACCATCATAGCTAGATTGCCATTCCGTAATTTTAGGATTATACAATACCTCAAGAGCAAATTTTGAGAGTCTAGCTTCAATATAACGAGAAGCTGCTGCAGGATCACCAGTTAAAATATTACCCCAGTTACCTTGCATATCTATAAGAAGGTCCTTTTGACCAATTTGCACCATAGCATCACCTATACTGGCATCACCATGAGGATGGTACTGCATACAATGTCCCACAATATTGGCTACTTTGTTGTACCTACCATCGTCTAAATCCTTCATCGATTGCATGATACGTCGCTGTACTGGTTTAAAACCATCCTCTATCGCTGGTACAGCGCGTTCCAATATCACGTAGCTTGCATAATCAAGAAACCACTCCTTGTACATTCCTGTAACTCTGGTTATAGTTTCAGTAGAATGCTGTTCTTGATCGCTACTGTTTAAATGCTCTAGTTCTTCGTGTTCTTCGCTCATTTACTCGTTTCAGTTATCGCAATATCTAATGTTGTAAAATACACCAAACATCTTCAAAATTATTATTTATTAAATCAGTTTCTTTAATAAAATAATAACCTGCTCCTCCATTTCCTATTTCTATATCTAGTTTTTCATCATCACTAAAAAATTGAAAAAGAAGTTTCCACTCCAGGGATTTCTTTTTAATAATTTCTCGATCCAATTCACTGAGGGAATTGTAAATATCATAATCAGCACCATTGCTATATAATTCACAGTCTAATTGCATAGTCCCTTGAATTGAATCCGGATAACCTAATAATCCAAATAAAATAGAGTCTCTAGATACTTCAGAATACTCATCAATAACATCATCATTAACTAGCCCTTCGATTAAAAGATCCGATTCTTCTGGTATTGATAAATATTGTTCAAAATTGACGTAATATCCTCTTGGTTTACAAAAATTCTCATATTTGGTGATTTTACTTGAATTACACAAATCCTCTTGAAAAATTACTTTAAATAATTTTTTATCATCCTGCGAGTAACCCCAATTTTCATCATTTAAAGAGTGGAAAAAGAATAAATAGCCTGATTTTTTAAATTCACCATTTATGTCATAAGGTATTATTTCTTCTAAACAAATTTTTAATAAAAAGGTCAATTTTTCCCCACTACGATCTACTGGCCATTTAACCACATCAAACCCAAAGGGTAAACCACCAATCTGCGAATTATGAGCTGAAAAATTTTGTTGCGTTATTAATTCACCTATTTTGATCTGTATCCCACTTCTAACAAACGGAATGATATCATTAAATAAATCTTTAATATTAAAAGCGGCAAATAATTTCTCATAATCACTCTTAGTTTTTGGATGACCTTCAAGTATATAACCGATTTTGTAGGTTTTATTACTGTCAATTCGTAATTGAATCCATTTAAAAAAGTCCTTTATAATCCTCATCTATTTAAAAAATGATCACCTTTTGCTTTTACTGCTTTGATAATTAATAAAATTCCTGCCATCACCCATAAACTGGTAGAAATCATTATTAACTCTGCACCACCAAAATACCTTCCTTCACCAAAGGGAAATGCCCAGTGCAAAATTTTAAACGTGCTACCTATCAAAAAAAGTAGAACGGCTATCACAGCTGCAATTATCACATGTTTGAATTTAATCATACTACTCTTCTATCACATCCATTTCTACCTTAAGATTGTCAATAATAAATTCTTGACGATCTGGAGTGTTTTTACCCATATAGAACTTCAATAAATCATCGATACTCATACCATCGTCTAGCATCACTGGATCCAATCGCATGTCCTCGCCTATGAAATGAACAAACTCATCTGGACTGATTTCACCTAATCCTTTAAATCGAGTAATTTCTGGATTTTTACCTAATTCCATAAGTGCGGCAGCTCGTTCTTCTGGTGTGTAACAATACCTTGTTTCTTTTTTATTACGAACTCTAAATAAGGGTGTTTGTAAAATATACAAGTGCCCCTTTTTAATTAATTCAGGAAAAAATTGCAGGAAAAAAGTAATCAATAACAAACGTATATGCATACCATCCACATCGGCATCAGTTGCAATGACAATCTTGTTATAACGCAAATCCTCCATACTATCTTCAATATTGAGAGCAGCTTGTAGCAAGTTGAACTCTTCGTTTTCATAAACAATCTTTTTGCTCATGTTATAGGAATTCAATGGTTTCCCGCGTAATGAGAATACCGCTTGTGTGTTTACGTTACGTGATTTTGTTATAGATCCACTTGCAGAATCTCCTTCCGTTATAAATAAAGTACTATCTAGATTATTCTCTTTTTTAGTATCTCCTAGATGTACTCTACAATCCCTTAGTTTTTTATTGTGCAAACTAGCTTTTTTGGCTCTATCCCTAGCTAGCTTACGAATACCAGAAAGCTCCTTGCGTTCTCTTTCTGCTTGTATAATTTTCTTTTGAAGAGCGTCAGCAGTTTCTGGATGCTTGTGTAGGTAATTATCTAGATATGTTTTAATAAAATCGTTAATGAAAGTTCTTACAGTTGGTAAGTCTCCACCCATTTCTGTAGAACCCAATTTAGTTTTAGTTTGAGATTCAAAAACAGGATCCATCACCTTAATAGCCACAGCGCTTACAATGGATTTTCTAACATCGCTCGCATCATAGTTTTTTCCATAAAACTCACGCACCGTTTTTACTACACTCTCTCTAAAAGCAGCTTGATGCGTTCCACCTTGGGTGGTATTTTGACCGTTTGCAAAGGAATGATACTCTTCACTATACTGTGTTTTACTGTGAGTAATAGCTACTTCAATATCATCACCTCGCAAGTGTATTATTGGATACAGCCTATCGGATTCGGTAATTTTTTCACTTAATAAATCCTTTAGACCATGTTCAGAAAAATATTTTTCTCCGTTATAGATAATGGTTAAACCTGGATTTAAGTACACGTAGTTCTTAAGCATGCGAGAGACATACTCAGGCCTAAATTTAAAATTTTTAAAGATTTCACCATCGGGAACAAAGGTCATTTTGGTACCTCGACGTCTTGATGTCTCTTCAAGAAAATCCTTGTCGGTAAGTTCACCTCTTTCAAACTCGGCACTTGCACTTTTCCCATCACGTGTAGATTCTACTCTAAAATAAGTGGAAAGAGCGTTCACGGCCTTAGTACCTACACCGTTTAATCCTACAGATTTTTTAAAGGCTTTACTATCGTATTTTCCACCAGTGTTCATTTTTGAGACAACATCAACCACTTTTCCTAGTGGGATCCCACGTCCATAATCACGTACGATAACACGTTCACCTTGAATGGACACCTCGATAGTTTTTCCTGCACCCATCACATACTCATCAATCGAGTTGTCAATAACTTCTTTCAGTAGGATGTAGATTCCATCGTCGGCACTAGATCCATCACCCAGTTTACCGATATACATCCCAGGACGCATTCTTATGTGTTCCTTCCAGTCTAATGACCTGATATTATCCTCAGTATATTGTACGTTTTCTGCCATATCCCATCTATCTGTAGTAGCTTGAAATATACTAATTGTAATGCTTATTACGCTTTCGCGAAAGCGTAATTAATTAACAGAGTTTTATCTTTTATTGTGAATAAAAATCTTTTAGTGTAATAAAACCCATTATTATCTGTAGAAGGAGACTAAATGTAACCGAAGTTAAAATTACTTTGTTAACACCACTAATCTTATCGAGCTGTTATTAAGTCTATTAAGTTTTTCATATACAGTTTATCGACATACTAACCCATATTTATCATATTCTTAGGTTTACATAGAAAAAAATATATATTATGCTATGAATAGTTAATTTTTTGATAAAATAATTAGTTTATCCCTATATTCAGAGCTCAAATGTTAACCCTAAATATTTATACATGAAGAAAATGTACTCAATTGGAGTATTAGCTCTGTTTATGCTAATCTCTACTTTAGCCATGGCCCAACAACGTGACTGTTCTACACATGATGATATGGAATACGCCATGGCACAAGACCCTAGCCTTGCCCAAAAAATCGCAAAAGAAGAACGATACATTCAACAAAAAGCCAATGATTTAATTCAACAAAAAGCCGTGAATGGTGCTGTTATAACCATTCCTGTTGTTGTTCATGTGATTTATAGCAATGCTACTCAAAATATAAGTCAAGCTCAAATTCAATCTCAAATTGATGTGCTCAACGAGGATTTTAGAAGAACTAATAGCGATCGAGATAACACATGGTCACAAGCAGCAGACATGCAAATAGAATTCTGTCTAGCTCAAGTTGATCCTAATGGTAACCCTACCAATGGTATCACCCGTAAAGCTTCTAGTGTTACATCTTGGAATACCACGCAAAATAGAATGAAAAGTAGTGCAACCGGTGGTACCGACCCTTGGGATACCACTCAATATTTAAATATGTGGACTGTTTCTGCTCTTAACAGCAATGGTAGACCAGGTATTTTAGGATATGCTCAATTTCCTGGTGGAAACCGTGCAACTGATGGCGTTGTTATGGGATACAATTATTTTGGGCGTGTAGGCGCTGTTTCGGCACCATTTGATGGTGGAAGAACAACTACTCACGAGGTAGGTCACTTTTTAGGTTTGCGCCACATTTGGGGTGATGGACCTTGTGGTGCCGATGATTTTGTTGCAGACACACCAGAGTCTGACGCCTCTAATGGTGGTTGTCAAATAGGTAGTGTTTCTTGTGGATCTGTAGATATGGTCCAAAATTACATGGATTATTCTGATGATGCTTGTATGAACTTGTTTACCGCTGGACAAAAAGCACGTATGAGAGCCAATTTATTAAATGGAGGTTTTCATGCTGCGCTAGCGCAGTCTACAAAATGTACGCCGCCATCTGGTGGTGGTGATACAGGATGTAGCAGTACAATTGATAGTTTCCCTTATTCAAATGGATTTGAGAATTCACTTGGTGGATGGACTCAAGATACTGGTGATTCTCTTGATTGGACTCGTAGATCTGGCACAACTCCATCAAGTAGCACAGGACCTAACGGTGCTGATGAAGGATCTTTCTACGTATACGTAGAGGCATCAGACCCTAATTTTAATAAAACTGCAATTTTAAATTCACCTTGTTTAGATTTTGCTGCTGGTTCTTCACCAGATGTTAGCTTTAGATATCAAATGACTGGTAATGCAGTAGGTACTCTTGAATTACAATCTAGGAATACAAGTAGTTCATCCTGGTCTACTCTTTTTACACAATCTGGAGATCAAGGAGCTTCATGGAAAACGGCTAATGTAACACTAAGTTCTAATGTAGAACAGTTAAGGCTTGTAGTTAATACAACAAATTCATGGCAAGGAGACATTGCTGTCGATGCTATATCTATTTCTGAAGGTGGTTCATCTGGTGGTGGTTCTGGATGTGCAAATGGTGTTTCAAATTTCCCATATTCAGAAGGGTTTGAAAATACTCTAGGACAATGGTCTCAAAATAATACAGATTCTTTAGATTGGACTTTACGATCTGGTGGAACTCCTTCAAGTAGTACAGGACCTAGCGGTGCTGCTCAAGGATCTTTCTATATTTATGTAGAAGCATCTAATCCTAATTTTAATAAAGTAGCAGCTTTAGACTCTCCATGTTTTGATCTTACTTCAACATCAAATGCCACACTTTCTTTCCAATATCAAATGACTGGTAATGCTGTAGGTTCATTAAGAGTGGATGCTAGTAATGGTGGTGCTTACTCCACTATATTCAGCGTTCAAGGAGATCAAGGAGCAGCATGGAGACAAGCAAATATTGATCTAGCTAGTTATGCAGGACAGGATGTACAATTGCGACTTGTGGTTAATACAACTTCATCTTGGCAAGGTGACATTGCTGTTGATGACTTAAGAATAACAACTGCCACAGCGTCAACAGACAAATGTGATGGAGTTCCTGCTTACAACAGTAATAATTCCTACTCAGTAGGCGATCAGGTTGTTTATCAAAACTTCCTATTTGAATTACAACCTGGACAATGGGTAAATCTAGGTGAATGTGGTACAGCAAGAGATTCTAATAATTCACAAGTATCTATTCCTGTAAATGCTATCAGTGTTTACCCTAATCCTGTAAGAGATATTCTATTCACTACCGGTATAGAACAACAATCTACGTTTGTAATATACGATTTGACAGGACGCAAGGTAGCAAGCGGTGCTGTGATGAAGGAAGGAATAATCGTAGGTGATTTAAATCCTAATGTTTATATCATACAACTTCAAGCAAATGGAACAACAGTTTCGCGTAAGTTTGTTAAAAAGTAATTGATTTAATTAATTAAGAAAAGGCTGCCTTTTGAAGGCAGCCTTTTTTATTATACCCTAAATAAGGGTTGTGGTTTTTATCACCTACCAAATAAAAAAGCCGGTTTACAAATTGTAAACCGGCTTTTTTATTTCTCTAGTCTCTCCTTCTTATAGGTAACAATTTAATTGTCATAAACAATAACAAAATGAAAGGTAAGCTGTGTAAAAATAGATCGAAATAATCCATAAACTTCATACCCTTTGCTCCTCCTAAAAGCCAGCGCCATTTCCCAACCACATGAGGTTCTGGTATAAAAGGAGCTAATCCTAAGGTGAGGCTACCTATTAAAGCTACGAGAAAGTAGGTAACATTTTTTCTACTACTCATTTTTAAAGGTATCGATAGACACTTGCTTCATTTTTTGAACGTAAGGTTGCCAATGAGTATTAAGTAGAGATTTAGTCTCCTTAACTGCTTTATCAACTGCATTTTCTGCATGTTCATACAGTTGAGCTTCTGTAGCTGTTTGAGAACTTTGACGACTACCTATATAACTTTGAGCTGCATACAGTCTATTAAGAACAGTAATTTCGGGATTCCTAGTAATTCCTTGGCGTTTATCTACCTTACCAAAGTATTTTTCTTGCTCCTTCTTCAATGTATCTACCATTTTCTCAGTTGCCTCAATTTCGTTCTTATAAGACTCCTTATCTAATTTTGATAAATAGGATTTAAAGTTGCTGGCTTTCTCAATATTCTCTGCCAATTTATCGGTAACCTCAGAAATTTTAACCGTTAATTGTTCGAGTTTTTTTAGAGCATCATACTTTTCCTTGGCATGAACATCTGTATATTCAGTAATTCTAGGATCGTCTTGGACTTTTATCATGGTTGTACTTATAACGTCATTATAGACTAGTTGCGCCTTGTAGTCTCCTGGCAAAACTCTTAATCCTGATGGTTCTCTCGTACTCTTTCTTACTGATTTTGAAGGTCTATTAACTCCTTTTTCTGTAAGATTCCATCTCCATGAATAAATACCTTCTTCTTTTGGAGCTTTTCTTTTCAAGGTGCGTATAAGTTCTTCACCTCTGTAAATTTTAAGCATTAAGGAGTCTGTTTTTGTGGAATCCTTTGCTACGGTTGGATCCTTTTTAAAGTAGTATTTAAACCTACCGCCAGTATCTCTATTCTCTCCATGGAACATCGCATCTGCACCAAATCTACTACCAGTAGGCTGTTGAAATCTTGCCATATAAGCAACTGGTGGTTCAAATAGAGCTATGTTTGATTGTGAGTTCGCTTTCGCGAAAGCGATAAATGGAGCTAAATCATCTAAAACCCAAGCTGCTCTACCAAAGGTTCCTATTACCAAATCATTTTCTCGAGGATGGATTACCATATCCTTAACCGAAACTGTTGGGAAACCATGTGTGTATTTTTGCCAGTTTTCACCAGCATCAAAACTCACATAAAGACCATCGTCTGTACCAAGGAACATCAAATTATTTTCTTCAGGATGCTCTATGATGCTTAAAGTATAGCTTACTACATCGTCTTTATCAACAATACGTTCCCAGCTTTTACCATAATTTGTAGTACGGTATGCGTATGGCTCGTAATTAAAACGACGGTAATCGTTTGCAATAAGTAAGGCGTGTCCTTTTTTAGATTTACTTGCTTTGATTTGTGCAATCCAGCTACCTTGTGGTAAACCTTTTAGTCCTTTTGAAATATCAGTCCAACTATCTCCTCCATTTTTAGTAACGTGTACTCGACCATCATCTGTTCCTACATAAAGGACATCCTTTTCAACATCACTAGGTTCGATTACTAAAATGGTTGTGTGATTTTCGGCACCTGTTGCATCCATTGTTAAACCACCTGATTCAGATTGTTTTTGTTTCTCTGGATCGTTTGTGGTAAGATCGGGAGATATTACCTTCCAGGTCAAGCCTTTATCGGTTGATTTGTGTACAAATTGGCTTCCGAAATATAAAGTTCTGCTATCAAATGGATCAATATTAATGGCTGCATTCCAATTGAATCTCAATTGAACGTCTGGATCAGGATGAGTAGGTCTTACACTGTAATTATTTCCAGTTTTCCAGTCGTAACGACTTACAAAACCTTGTTGACTCATACTATAACCGAATTGATTGTTATCAGGATCTGGAACAACGTCAAATCCATCACCAAAACTAATTTCCTGCCAATAACTATTACGAATTCCCTGAGCTCTCCAAACATATGCTGGACCACGCCAGCTACCGTTATCTTGCATTCCTCCATATACGTTATAAGGAAATTCATTATCTACGTTAATATGGTAAAATTGCGCTACTGGTAAATTACCAATAAATCTCCATGTTTTACCTCTATCATAAGTGATATTAAGTCCACCATCATTCCCATCAAGCATAAATTTTCCATTTTTAGGATGAATATACCAAGCGTGATGATCGGGATGAACGCCATTGTTTGCACCGTAAGCTGGCATTAATTGGGTAAAGTTTTTTCCACCATCTTCAGATACGTTTACGTAAGTAAAAATAGAATATACTCTATTCTCATTTTGTGGATCTACATAAATCTCAGAATAGTAAAAAGGTCTATTCCCTATATCGCTTTTATCATTAATTTTTTTCCAGTTAAATCCTCCATCAGTAGACTTATACAAAGCATTCTTTTTAGATTCAACTAGTGCATATACTATATTAGGTTCACTAGGAGCTATAGCGACACCGATTCTACCTAGGTCGCCATTAGGCAAACCATCTTTTTCGGTTATCTTTTTCCAATTTTTTCCAGCATCATGTGTGATGTACAAGCCTGAACCAGATCCACCAGATTTAAAAAACCACGGATCTCTTTTGTGTTCCCACATAGCAGCTATTAGTTTATTAGGATTAGTAGGATCCATTACTAAATCTGCAGCACCAGATGACTCATTGGTAAATAAAACTTTTTCCCAATTTTTACCACCATCGGTAGTTTTATAAACTCCTCGCTCCTTATGAACACCCCAAGGTGAACCTATCGCAGCTGCATATACAACATCTGGATTTGTGGGATCAATGATTACACGGTGGATGTGGCGAGTTTTTTCAAGTCCCATACAAGTCCAGCTTTTACCACCATCTAATGATTTGTAAATACCATAACCACCGTTCAAACTATTACGAGGATTACCTTCACCAGTACCTACCCATATTACACTAGGATTGCTTTGTTGTACAGCAACAGCTCCTATGGAGGCTGTTTTTTCATTATCGAATATAGAATTCCAGGCTACACCACCGTTTTCACTTTTCCATAAGCCACCGCTAGCGGTACCTGCATAAATTATTTCGGGTTGATTTTCAACAACATCAATAGATGTTACACGACCAGACATTCCACCTGGGCCAATATTTCTAGGTTTTAAATCTTTGAATAAATCAAGGTTTACTTCTTGTGCATTGGTAATCATAACCGCTGCCAAAAAGCAAAATAAAAGAATACGTTTCATGAGTTATTTTAGTTAAGAGCACTAAAATACAAACGAATGACAAAAAGAAATCATTAAAAACTTGTTAACGCTACTGATTTAATAAAGCAGGATTGAATTGTTTTCGAGGTTCTTGCACACTAGGAGTAACGATTCCCATTGACGTATTGGATTTATACCATCTTTCTCTAGTTCGTTTAAATTTCTCGTAATCTAAAAGATCATAGATGTCAAACTCAAATTCCTCACTATTACTTAAGGTCATTTTACCATCTGGGAAAATGACTATTAAACTACCTAAATGATTAGAATATTCTGGTAAAAAAGTTTTTCTAATGTTATCCTCAAAATCATAATATCCTTCTTCTGGTATGTATAGAGAACCTGGTTCAACCACATGAAAATATTTTTGATTATCCTCTCGTTCTACCGTTCTTTTTAATCGGCGTTTTATCTCATAAATTAAACTGTAATCTTGGTACGTATAGTATTTATTAAAATCAATTACTATAGTATCATTACGCTCTACTACTTGGCCTGAGATATCAAATAAATAATCTGCCAGATTATTACGCAATACCGTATCAATGGTTCTTACTTCATCCATTTCATGTATCACTTTAAATACTTTAGTTTGATTAAGTGTAAAGTATTCAATCTTTTTTACCAATTGATTAGTTTTAGGAACTTTTGTAGGCTGTAACAAGTTATTTACTGTTACAATCTCCTCGGTCACAGAATCATTTTTTACTGGTTCATAATCTTTAATACTTATCCATTTCCTTTGATTAAGAGAAGCATAAGTAATCATAAAATCTACAGGTTCAATAAACGAGTTTTCTTCTGATAGATAAAAAAATGACGCAGTACTTATTTTAGAATTGAAGTAAGTGTACTTAAAGTAATTTAAATCATCATTATATATTCCTGGTAGTTTTATATTAAATGGATTAGGCCCAGCAACAATTAGAATATTACCCAAGGATTTATTTATCTCTCTGAGTATAATAGCATATTCTCGTGTGTACCAATGTTTAGAAATTAGTAATTCATCCCTTACTAAAGTTGCCTCTTCAATAGTTGGATAATAAAGAATTAGTAAAGGCTGCTCAGTATCAAAACTATTTCCTGTGATTTGATTTATAGTATTAATTTCTTCATTAGAATTTGAGACCTCTACAATTTTTCGTCTCAGGCGTAATTCATTCACTTGATTATCCATACTGGTTATTTCAAGTAAGCTATCACTACCCTTACGCTTTAATTTCCTAAACTCTTTTTTTGTCAACGCCTCACCAAACTGATCGAAGTATTGCTTTTGAGCATTAATCTGAGAAGAGAAAAGTGTAACGATTATAATTACGTATGCTGGAAATTTGGTAAAATTCACAATGCTATTCATTTTATTTCCACATATCATTACCTAGTAGCTTAAAGTCCTTACTATCACTTATAAGTTGGAATTCAGGTTGACTAGTTCTATTTTGTAATCTTCCATTTAAAGCTATATCATCTAAACATGCTTTTAATAAAGGCTCGTTTTCATCACCTAACTCACCTAAATTTTCAAAATCCTCAAGTAATCTGATATCAGGAGCAAGACCATCAAAATAATCTGTAACTCCTGCACTATTAACACTTTTTAAAACTAAAGGTTGCATAGCATACCTGTGAGAAGGGTTAACATTATTAAATGAAAAATCTGGGCTGTCGTATAGAGTAATACTGGCTTGAAATTTACCTGCTGTATCGTCACCTACTTGAACTACATCTATATAAGGGTCTAATCCATTTATGACAAGTTCACTCGCACTAGCACTGCTACCTGTGGTAATAATATGTACCTTGTCTAGATTAAGTGTATTTAATGCATTGTTGTTAATAGTTGTACGTCTAAAGAAATTAGTAAGTCTTTCTGGATTATTATCTAGAAAAAATTGTTGTACATCTGGATTCCATTCTTCGGTTGAGAAAACATCACTAGTTGGGTTACCAGATATCATACTGGCAAGAGTGATCGCACTATTGACCGATCCGCCACCATTATATCGCAAGTCCAATACTAAATGTGTAACACCTTGAGCTTGGAAATTAGCAAATACATTATTTAAATCTTCATCAAATTGGGATAGAAAACTAGTATACATCAAGTAGCCTATTTTTTGGGATCCTTGATCTATGACCTTAGATAATAAAATAGGATTCTCTTGAAGCACCTGTTTATTCAATGCGATTGAATTTCCAGTTGATGTTGTCGTTCTACCCGATAATGTAGCCAGATCAATACTGTAAGAATCTTGCGACAATAAGGTTTGAAAGTTATTTCGTGTAAGTCGTATGCCATTAATCCCGTTAAAAACCATTCCTCTGGTCACACCTTGCAAATCGGCATCAGAATTAGGCTGAACGTATCTTACATAACCAAAGATGTCGGATGCACTTCCATCCTCGGCCACGAGACCAAATTCCATTCCATTGCTTAAATTTTGGCCGGATAACACATTTTGTAGGACTACGTAATCTTCAAAAATGACACTAAATTTATCTACATTTTCTGGTTCAAAAATCAAGGAACTAAAAAAGGATTCTGGTGATGGAAATTGTGCATGATATTCTTCTAGGTCTGCTACCGTCGCAAATCGATCGTTATCTAAAACAGGTACATCGGCTTTGTATAAATAGAAAGCGTTCATACCTCGATAAATAAAATTTTTAACCGTATTGCCACTGGCAAAAACATCATCGTTGTCATCAAAACACGCTGTTACCGATACTGCCAATACCAGTATTATCAAAAGCTTTTTAATATTCATTCTCATCAATTTGTAGTAAATGTAAGTAAAAGTAATAACAAAAACATTGCCATAAATTTCCCCTTGAACCTGTATATTTCACCTAATTTTACTTGAAACCACCTATCATTACAAAAGCAACAATCTATCTTACAATAATTTACGATTTTTTATTTTCATTTTGTAACAATGTTTGAAGGTCCTCGTCATGATAATAGAACCACAACAATGAACCAAACAACTTTTGTAAATACTTTTAAAGAAGTACAAAACAAAATGTACTTTCTCGCTAAAAGACTTTTAAGCTCTTCTGATGAGGCAGCAGATGCCGTACAAGAAGTAATGGTAAAGCTTTGGGAGAAAAAAGACAACTTGAGTTCTATCAATAATAAAGAGGCTTATGCCATGCAAATGACTCGTAATTATTCATTAGATAGACTTAAAAGTAAACAGGCCAGTCATCTTAAAATTGTTCATAACAATTATGAGTATGATGAACGTAATGCTCAAGAAGAATTAGAACGACGGGCACAAGTTAAACTGGTACAGAAAATGATTAAAGAACTACCAGAACAGTATAAAACGATTCTGGAATTAAGAGATATTAAACAGTATGATTTTGAATCCATCGAACAAATAATGGGAATGAAATCAACAGCTGTTCGAGTAAGTTTGAGTAGAGCTCGTAAAATGCTCAAAGAAAAATTAGAGTCTCATTTTAAAGCAGACATAGCATGAATGAATTATTACAAAAATATTGGGAAGGCAATACCTCTTTAACCGAGGAGCAGCAATTGAGAGACTATTTCAATTCAAATGATATAGCTCCAGAACACAAAATGTATTCTGCCATGTTCAAAACTTTTGAAGATGATGCTGTAGAAGAGGATATTGAATTTGACGCTTTCGCGAAAGCGATACCAGCACATTCCACTAGTAATGAAACAGGCTTTTCTAATTGGAAAGGTCTAGCAATTGCCGCAGGATTCTCATTTCTAATAGCAGTTGGCGCTGGGTTTTATTCTTATAATCAAAAAGCAGATTTAGGAACTTACGAATCTCCAGAAGAAGCCTATGCTGCAACAATGGATGCACTGAAATTAGTCAGTGAGAAATTTAATAAAGGAAAAAGTAAACTGGCACCTGTTAAACATGTTAATCAAAAAACAGAACCCATTATACGATTAGTAAAATAGAAAACAATCACAATCACAAAAAAAGTACAACAATGAAAAAGTTATTATACCTAGCAGTATTCATTCTAAGTGTAACCTACACAACTGCTCAAAACCTAGATGCCATGGGCAATCTTAAAAACACATCAGAAACAGTGGTAACGAGTGAAATGTTTGGCCTTATTGCAAACATTGACTTTAATTCCCAAGATGAAGAGGTTAAGGAGATGAAAAAGATGATAGATAAGCTTACTGAATTACGTGTGTATGCTACCGATAATCCAGAAAGTGCTACTCGTATGGCCGCAATGGCAAATAAATACATCGAATCAAAAAAGCTAGTTAAGTTGATGCATGTTAAAGAGGATGGTCAATTATTTACATTCCACATGCGCAAGGGTAGCTCTGATAAAAAAATACGCGAATTGGTAATGCTTATCAATAACGTAAATGGCGATGAACCTAATGCCGTATTTCTTGTTATCACCGGTGACCTAGATCTAGATCAAGTTTCAAAAATCACTGAAAAGCTTAATGTTCCTGGACAAAAACAGATTGAACAAGCCACTCAGGAGTAAAACACAATTAACACCTCTTGTAGAAAATTACAAGAGGTGTAATTTATAAACCATTAAATCAAACTACTATGAAAAATTTAATCAAACTTATAGGAACTAGTTTATTCCTTGCTCTTGCCTTGGTTTCCTGTGAAAAAGAGGATAGCTTACAAAAATTTCTTGTTGATACTCAGGAAAAGGATGGATATCTGTCCACCAGTGTACCTAAGGGTATCGTAGGTTTTAAAATGGATAACATGAGTGAAGATTCACAAAAAGCCTATGAATCCATTAACAAAATTAATCTGGTAGCACTACCTAAGGATGCTAAAAAAGTAAATTTTGAAGAAGAAAGAGAACGCTTAGATAAAATTCTTAAAAGTGATTCTTATAAAACATTGATGAGACATAGTTCTGATAATATGAAAGTTCATCTAGTGTATGAAGGAGAAAAGGATGCTATCGATGAGGTTCTAGTGTATGCAAATATGCCAAAAGTAGGAATGGGACTTGCCCGAATCACAGGTGACAATATGAATCTTAATGATATCATGAAAATGATGAAAGAGCTAGAAAACAGTGATCTTGATGAACAAAAGGTAAAGAATATGCTTGAAGGGTTTGGGATTAAAACCGATAGCGATAACAACATTGATGAAGATAGTATTAAAGAAGCCCTAGAAAACAGCGGTATTAATATTCAGTAGATTAGAAATAATTCACTTATAAAATCCTCTTCGATAAAAGAGGATTTTTTTTTACGCTCTACTTTTTGAAACTAACTAATTAAAGATGCTTTACTTGTATATTTGCAGCCTTTAAAAACAAACAACATATCTTTTCATAATTGATCAGGACGATGCAATAGGAAATTTGGAAGATATGTGAATCTCATAAAATTGTTTAGTAATGAAAGCAGGAATTGTAGGATTACCTAATGTTGGAAAATCA
This sequence comes from Nonlabens sp. SY33080, assembly GCF_011784885.1. Classification (NCBI taxonomy): domain Bacteria; kingdom Pseudomonadati; phylum Bacteroidota; class Flavobacteriia; order Flavobacteriales; family Flavobacteriaceae; genus Nonlabens; species Nonlabens sp. SY33080. Next base: position 265,650 of record NZ_CP050461.1, on the reverse strand, counting down.
ACCTTATTCAATTGTTTATCAAATGCCAAGGCACAAAGTGCCAACTTCCCATTTTGTACAATAGAACCTAATGTAGGTGTTGTTAATGTACCAGATCCTAGATTATCAAAACTTGAAGAACTTGTACAACCAGAAAAGGTAATTCCTGCTACTGTAGAAATAGTTGACATTGCAGGTTTAGTAAAAGGAGCCAGTAAAGGTGAAGGTTTAGGTAATCAATTTTTAGGGAATATTAGAGAGACCGATGCTATTATTCATGTTTTAAGATGTTTTGAAAACGATAACATTGTTCATGTAGATGGTAGTGTAGACCCTATAAGAGATAAGGAAACGATTGATATTGAACTTCAATTAAAAGACCTAGAAACTGTAGAAAAAAAGCTAGAAAAAGTTAAAAGGGCTGCAAAGACTGGTAATAAAGAAGCTCAAAAAGAACTTGCAATACTAGAACAGCTTAAAGAAGCTTTAGAAAGCGGTACAAGCGTAAGAGCTGTTGAAATTGATCAAGACGATCGTGATGAATTTGTTAAACCGTTGCAACTTATCACTGATAAGCCTGTACTCTATTTATGCAATGTAAATGACGATGCTGCTGTTTCGGGTAACGACTATGTAGAACAAGTTAAAGAAGCCGTGAAAAATGAAAATGCCGAAGTACTTGTACTTGCTGTTGGAACCGAGGCTGATATAAACGAGTTGGATGATTATGAAGAACGTCAAATGTTCTTAGCTGATATTGGTCTTGAAGAGCCAGGAAGTGCAAAATTGATAAGATCTGCTTATAAATTACTCAATCAACAAACTTATTTTACAGCTGGTGTAAAAGAAGTAAGAGCATGGACCGTCAATATAGGAGCTACTGCGCCACAAGCTGCTGGAGTTATCCATACCGATTTTGAAAAAGGATTCATTAGAGCCGAAGTAATCAAATATGACACTTACATAGAATACGGCTCAGAACAAAAAGTGAAAGAAGCTGGTAAACTTAAAGTTGAAGGTAAGGAATACATCGTTCAAGACGGTGATGTAATGCATTTCTTATTCAACGTATAAATCTTTACTAATAATATATTGAAAGGTAATTACTGATGCTCATTCAGTAATTACCTTTTATTTTTTAGAATATTTACGTTTTCGTAATAACAAGAAGATAGCTGCTAGTAGAGCAACAAAAACTAATGGTATTATTACATTGATTAATTGCCATTGTAATCGATCATTATACGTTTTTTGGACATCTAAAAATGGAATAATGATATCCTTATTCCTTAAGGAAATCAAACCTGAATCATCCAACAAGTAATTAATAGTATTCAATAAAAACTCCTTATTACCAAAACTCATTCCCGTTTTTATATCATATCCTAATTCTTGAACCTGTCCAGTAATTATTTGATTTTTCATTATATCACCGTCAGAGATAAGAACTAATGCACCAGATCTCCCATAGTCCAAATGTTCTTTCAACATAATAGGTTTCACTCTATTTTTATAAGCACTTTTGAAATTTCCTTGAGCTAGAACTGCTAGCGGTTGTTGAGTTGAATTGAATGCCTGGGAATTAATAGGCTTTTCTATTTCATTTAAACTCACAGCAGCAGGTAGCGTGACTAGTTGAGTAGCTTTTGAAGTGGTTAATAAAACCGTTTTCTCGATATCATTTTTTAGGGTATCAATAGTTCCAGCATATTCAAACTTTACATCCTCAAGATTTTTTATAATTGATTGAGCTGTTTGAGTCGTATCTGTAGTAGAATTTGAAACAGGATAATAAGGCCATGGGAACGCTTCATACTGAGTGTTTCTACCTTGACCTACTGCTAGCGCTATAGGTGCAAACTTTTCATCACGAACTAACCCAGTTTTTAATCGCAATCCATAACTAAATAGCATTTCGTCAATATTGAGAGACCTAGGAAGAGCATACGCCTTAGCTTGTGAATTGCTTAGGCTGTCATCCTCCATAATGATCGGGTCTACAGCCATAAGCATTTTTCCGCCATCTATTAAATATTGATCTAGTATATATTTTTTTATTTCACTGTAAGGTTTAGTAGGTTTAGGAGCAACCACCAGATCGAATTTTTTAAGACTATTTAATACCTTTTGTGGTTGGACACTATCATTGTCATTTAAAAATTCAATAGCATAAGGTGCTGCCTTGTAGTACGATTGAATAGACTGTAAAAAATCTTGTAGTTGCCTGTCAGTTAGATTACCACTATCACGTAAAACGGCTATCGTTTTTGACTTTTTGGTTGAAACTCTTTTAAGGGCATCTATCAATTGATATTCTAACTGTTGAATACTGGAGTTTACACGATCTTCTGCACTTGCACCAGCTACCGATTTTAATAATGGAGTTACCACTTGTTTTTCATTATAATAAAACTTGGCATAAGGAAATAAAAGTACTTTGGTATTTTTACCAGCTTCCTGCACACTTGCAACTGCTGGTTTCATACCTTCTTGTGCTAGTTGGGCCGCAACTCTATCTGTTTCATTTTGATTCAAGTCGGCTATCGGATTAATAAACTCGAATTTTACATTTGAATTGATGTTAGACAATTCTTCTAGTAATTGCCTGGTTTCTAATTTCAATTTTCTAAATTCAGCCGGTAGATCACCATCTAAAAGAACTTGAACATACATAGCTTGGTCAATTCTTGTAAGCAGCTCTTTGGATTGCTTTGATAAAGTAAATCTTTTATCTTTAGTAAGGTCTAACCTTTCATGATATAAAGAATTTAGTATTATTAATCCTACTATTATCAAACTAGGCCACAGTATATGTTTTAATCTGGATTTCATATTACTTCCTCTTACGTTTTAGGGTTAATATGTTTTCGCTTAAAGCGAAAAAGAACACACAAATTACTATGAAGTAAGTTACATCTCGAGTGTCTAGAACGCCTCTGGAAAGGCTAGAATAATGATATTTCATACCTAATGACTCTACAAAATCATTACTAGATAACTGACTAGCTAATCCTTCAAATCCGAAATACATAACAAAACTTAATACTGCAGCTAGAAGAAATGCTATTATTTGATTACTGGTTAAACTACTTGCAAATAATCCTATCGAAACATAGCTAGCTGCTAATAGTAAAGCTCCTAGATAGCTACCTAAAACACTTCCTAAATCAATATTAAATTGCGGATTACCTAACCATCCTAAACTTAGGATATACAAAATGGTAGGAACAAGCGCTACTAAAATCATTAGAAAGGAAGCCATAAACTTACCACCGATTATTGCTCGCATGCTTAATGGACTAGTATATAGCATTTCCATTGTTCCTAATTGAAGCTCAGTTGTAAAACTGCGCATAGTTATGGCTGGAATTAAAAACAAAAACAACCAAGGTAATAAACTAAAAAATGGTGAAGCATCAGCAAATCCGTAGTCCAACAAATTAAACTCTCCTCGAAATACGAATAATACCAATCCTAAGATCAATAAAAACAACCCTATTATCAAGTAACCAGTGATGGACGAAAAGTATCCATTCCATTCCTTTATAAAGATAGCTCTCATGACAAACTTACTTTTTTAAGCACTGAATATGCAGTTGGAGGCTGGGCAAACATTTCTTTTGTTTTAGGCCAAACTTCCTTAAATAACGTAGATTTCCTGTATTTATTTAAACACTCTTCTGAATCCCAATAACTGTAAGTAAAAAATCTTTCAGGCTCATTTATATCCTGATATAATTCTAAAAAGGTACAACCTTCTTGATTACATATTTGTTCTTTATAATGATCAAACATGGTTTGGAAGCTAGAAATATGTTTTTCTTCAAAAACCATCTGAACGATGCGTACTATCATGATTCAAATTGTATTGTTACTGGTGCGTTAATTTCTAAACCAAAAAGACTGCTAGCACTACCTACTGTGAGCGGATTACTTTTATAGGTAGCTAGTTCTAGGTATCCTGAATTATTAAAGAGCGCTAGCCCTTTACCATCTGGTTTATTCGATTTTCCGTTCTCATCATATTTGACGATTTCAGAGTATCGATTATAAATTCTAATAAATTTTTGATCGCGTGCTTGTAGAATAAAGTTCCTACCCTTTCCATAACTTTCAAATACGTCACGAGATATGTTTGTGATGGCATTACCGTAATTATCTATAAATATCACTTTGCCCCTTATACTTGTACTATCATTAGATAGAATAGGAAGAATTCCAGGTAAGCTTTTAAGCTCAGTTATTGGTTCTCCTATTACTTCCAAAGTACCACCTCGTTTAATGTGACAGGCTACCTGAACAAAGGCATCCAAAACCGTAAAATTGGAATAAATTCTATCGTGAATATTTATTACTACCGCTTTTGTTGGTCTAAACTTCTGTAAGATGAACGATAGAACTCCATTGTCTGCACATACGAAATAATGATCATCTAATAGAGCTGCGATGTGAGGACTCTCAGGAGTATGCTCTGCATCTACTCCAATTACATGTACAGTACCTTTTGGGAACTGTGAGTAACTCGTATAAATCATAAATGCAGCCTCGTCAACACTAAATGGAGTAACATCGTGGGATATATCTACAATACGTGCATCAGGAAATTGAGAATAAATAGCCCCTTTAACAGCTCCTGCATAAGGATCTTTATATCCGAAATCTGTAGTCAAGGTTATAATGGGCATAGGTTAGTGAGATGTAGCTGCGTTTAATTGATAATATTTTAAACTTAAACTAAGGTCAGTTTCAAGAAATATGTGTAATTTTCCTAAAGCTTAATTCAATAACAAAGCTATAAAATTAATCACGCAATAGCTTATAAAACTGAATACATTTGAACGAACTTATAATTGATCTCTCCGAAACTAATCCATCTGACTTTTTTGGTGTCAAAAACAAGAATCTTTCTTTTTTAAAAAGGCATTTTCCAAAACTTAAAATAGTTGCACGTGGCGGCACTATGAAAGTTTATGGTGACGAAGAACAGTTAGAGGAGTTTGACAAGCGCATGGAGATGTTGTTAACTCATTTTTCCAGATATAATGCGATTGATGAAAATGTGATTGAAAGATTACTAATGACTGATGGCGCTAGCGATTATAAGTCAGAAAAAATTGATGATGTGTTGGTTCACGGTAATCGTGGATTACTAATTAAACCAAAAACAGATAATCAAAGAAAGCTTGTTGATCTATGTAAAAAGAACGATCTAGTTTTTGCAATTGGTCCAGCGGGAACTGGAAAAACATATATAGGTGTTGCAATGGCTGTCAAAGCTTTAAAAGAAAAACAAGTAAAGCGCATTATTATAACAAGACCAGCCGTTGAGGCTGGAGAGAATTTAGGTTTCTTACCTGGTGATCTCAAAGAGAAGTTAGATCCCTATATGCAGCCTATCTATGATGCGTTACGCGATATGATTCCTAATGAAAAATTAGGTTCACTTATTGAAAAAGGAACCATTCAAATTGCACCGTTAGCTTTCATGCGAGGTAGAACTTTGGACAATGCATATGTTATCCTAGACGAAGCTCAAAATACAACTCATGCACAAATGAAAATGTTTTTAACTAGAATGGGTAAAAACGCAAAATTCTTTGTGACTGGTGATCCTGGACAGATTGATTTACCTAGACGTGTCATATCAGGTCTTAAAGAAGCATTATTAATTCTTAAAGAAACTGAAGGAGTAGGAATGATGTATCTGGACGATAAAGATGTCGTAAGGCACCGATTAGTGAAAAAGGTGATTGAAGCTTATAAACATATTGAAAATCGCAATTAAGATTTCAATACAGTTCTTAAGTCGTAATCAGCAAATTTTTTCATGTAAGCCTTAACTGAACTTCCATAGGCGTCTTTATTGTTACGTCTACCTTTAGTTCTAAAAAAACGCTTTACTCCACCAGGTCCAGATAAATGCGCTGCGGCCAGTGCTCCACTTGTTGTAACCTTTACTCCAGCGATCTCTTTACCTTCATATTCCTCAAGAAAATCTTTCAAAACTTTATAGTTATAGTTTAGATTCTTGACAAATATTTTTTCTTGAAGAGATGGTGAGTTCAAAAAGTATAAAGTATCATTCACACCTAATTGCTCGAGTGTAGATTTTCCAAATTGATATTTACCTAAGTACCCTAAGGAATTTACCTTATGATATTTACCTTGTGACTCTTTAAATGCCAGCGCAGTTCTGAATGCATCAAATCCTCTTTCACTCTCAATTGGGAAAGAAGTCACCTTTGCTTTTTTTACAGAATGCTTAGGTCCCATGGTATGAAAACCATAAGCTATAAATTGTTGCGGCTCTCGATTGACTACAATTTTGGTTTCTTTATCCAGTAGGTTTGCTCCTACATTACTCATTGTCATGAGTGATATTCCTATTATTAAGGAATACATTAACACATTTAATAAACGTGTATTCATAAAATTTGATTTCGGTATGTTACTGTCACCCCTTACCTATTTCGCGGTGCAAATTTACGACTATATTTAGATTAAAAGTTAAATACTTCATAAACAGATTTTTAAGTGTGTTACTTATTGTTAATAATAGCAAGTATTTACATCATATTTATAGCCCTTACATTCAGTGTTATCAGTAGTTTCCCAACATTTCAATGAATTAATGTGTAGAATTTAACACTGAAAAAGATTCCTGTAAAAAACAAAATAAATTTATTCACAAACCATTATCGCAAACGTTGTAGTTGTCTTATTTTTGCAAAAATTAAAACTAAACCTTTTTTCCATGAGCCAAATGGACACCTACGAGAAAGAAATTGCTTTTCAAACAGACCGACGTCGTGCCGCTGTAGCCTTCATTAAAGCTGTTAGTGATTTATGGTATGACAAATCAATTGAGTTAGTACTTTTCCGTAATCAACTAATCGATCGTAACGTGAGCGAAATCATCAACTTACATGAGTATGCTGGTGAATTTGTTCAAAAACCTATCTCGGTATTTGATAGTGTTGAAATTGCGCAAGCAATTTTACAGCTTAATTTACCACCTGCCAAAGTAGATATAGGCAAGCTTACCTACGAGTATCATCTTGAAGATAATGAAATACAAGATGCTACTAGTTTTGTTGCAAAAAAATTAGGAGACGCTCAAAATCAAGATAACATCACACCAAAAGATGTTGTTCTTTACGGTTTTGGTAGAATAGGTAGATTACTTGCTCGTGAATTAATGACCAAAGCAGGTAAAGGAAGCCAGTTGCGCCTTAGAGCTATTGTTACTCGTGGAGAAATATCTCAAAGTGTTCTAGAAAAAAGAGCCTCTCTTCTTGCACAAGACAGTGTGCATGGTGATTTTTCTGGAACGGTAAGTTATAGTGTAGAAAATAAAGCTCTTATCATTAATGGAACAACCGTTAACATGATAAGCGCCAATGCTCCAGAAGATATTGATTATACAGAATACGGTATAAACGATGCTTTAATAATTGACAACACAGGAGCTTTCAGAGATGATGAAGCCTTAGCACGTCATCTAAAGGCAAAAGGAGCTCACAAAGTTTTACTTACTGCTCCAGGTAAAGGAATACCAAATATTGTTCATGGTGTGAATCACCTAGAAAACAATCCTGATGAAATAGACATTTTCTCTGCGGCAAGCTGTACAACAAATGCTATTACACCTGTTTTAAAAGCAGTGGAAGATAGCTTCGGAGTTGTAAAAGGACACCTTGAAACCATTCATGCTTATACTAACGATCAAAATCTTGTAGACAATATGCACAAGAAATACCGTCGTGGTAGAGCTGCTGCACTTAATATGGTAATTACTGAAACTGGTGCTGGTAAAGCAGTAAGTAAGGCATTACCTAGTTTTGAAGGTAAATTAACATCAAACGCCATTCGAGTTCCTGTTCCTAATGGTTCTCTTGCTATCCTTAATTTACAACTAGAGAATTCTACAAGCAAAGAAGCCTTAAACGCAACCATGAAGAAATATGCATTAGAAGGTGATCTTGTTGAACAAATAAAATACAGTATTGACAACGAATTAGTATCTAGTGATATAATTGGTTCAAATGCTCCTTCTATTTATGACTCAAACGCAACAATAGTTGATGATTCTGGGAAGAATGCTGTTCTATACGTATGGTATGACAATGAATATGGATATAGTCACCAAGTTATCAGACTGGCTAAATACATTGCAAAAGTTAGAAGATTTACTTACTATTAGTAGATTAGAAGCTATTATGAATAAAGCCCAACTTATTAGTTGGGCTTTTTGCTTTTAAATATCTGAGCTGCTCTGGTATAACCACCTTGATCGCCATCGACAAAATGCACATGATAATCATCAAGCGCAGTTACAAAACAAGAAAGTACACTTGTATTACTTACATGATAACCAAAAGTAATTTGTCCACTTTCTTTTAGTTGTTCCAGTTTTTTTAATAGTTTCTCACGCTGGATAGAGCTTCCAGTAATAACAGTATTAATTGAACCATCAATCATCAATGATTCGGTATGTAGGGATAGTTCATTTAAATACCGTTGTCCTTCTTTACTATTTTTTAAATAAAATTTGCCTATCAAAATTCTCATGATAGACTTTGTCATTTCTAACCAACTCATCGAAGAAAACTTCATCAAAACTTCATCTTTCAATTGTTTAAGATTGTCTACCATATTAAGTCTTTCTGGAATAATAGGATGCCTCATACCATATTCACCATAAATTTCGTCTAGTAATCGTAATACGTTACTGTATATGTCACTTTGCCACTCAGTTTTGGTAGCATTAATGATTAAAGTTAAAATCTCATTATTGGTTTGTGGTGGCTCGATTTTATCCCATTTACATTCCATCCCGTTAAGATTAAGATTAAAGGGAAATGAAGATAATTGGATTTCACGGTTATCCTTCTTAATACTTTTCTCTGCGATTTGAAGAGCATCTCCTAGGACAATTGGAGAAACATGTAACTCATTCAATCTTACTTTAGTAATCTTAAGAACTGCTCCTTGATTATATAATTCTTTAAGCGGCCTAGAATCAACTCTTAGAAAGAAATCAAAATTGTCCTTACAATTCTGTTGGTGTAAAACAAGCGCATGCAAACATTCATCTAGTAATGGCTCGGGAACCAAAATAGTAGCACCATCGCCGCCAAAGAAAAAGGGAATTGAAATTTCACGCTCTCTAGAAATATTAAGGCATGCCACAATGCAACCAGTGGCGGCTAGGTTAACCAATTGATGTTTTCCGGCTGCTACGGCTGCCGATGAGTTTTGGACATCAGTCACTATAATATGCCAGCTTTCTGGCACAATCTCAAATAAAGATTCATCTGCCAGCACATCATGAACAGCGTCATAATAAACATATAGATTTTTATAAAAATCAACATCAGCCATAATCAAACCTAACTCTTTTTCTCTAAAATGAAATTAAAAAACATGATAAAAGCGACTGGATACATACCGTTGTTGATAAAAGAACTACTCACAAAGCTATTCTTAACAATAACTTCATACTAAGGATTTTACCTTTGCAGCATAATTCCCTCTTTATGAAATATATATACACACTGTTTGTGTTTTGTTTCGCTTTCGCGAAAGCGTACTCACAAGTAGTTATCAATGAACTTGATACAGATACTCCAGGCACAGATGACATGGAGTTTGTCGAGCTTAAAACAGACAATCCATTTCAATCATTAAATGGTTATGTATTGGTGTTTTTTAACGGAAGTACTAGCACCTCTAGCGGTCAAGGAAGAAGTTATTATACCGTTGATCTAGATGGATTAACTACCGACAACAATGGATTAATAGTTCTAGGTAGTTCTCAAGTATCACCAGTTCCAGATAGATTACTAGCAGAATCAAACATACAAAATGGAGCTGATGCAGTGGCTATTTATCTGGGTGATGACACGGATTGGCCAGATCGTACTTTTGCCAATCAGACCAATTTGATAGACGCATTAGTTTATGAAACAGATGATGCTCTTAATCAGAATTTACTTAATTTACTGGGTGAAACCGTGCAGTATAATGAAAATGAGAATGGTAATAAGCTGTCAGAATCTATTCAACGTAAAGCCGATGGAACCTTTGAAGTAAAAACTAGCACACCTCATTCTCTTAACGATACGACCACACCTAGTTATACTGGTATAAGTTATACCACTAGTAGTGCATCTGTCGATGAAGGATCGTCAGTTGATATCACTTTTACTCTTACTCAAGCATCGAGTACCTCATTTACTCTTAATTATAGTTTAAATAACGCAGGTTTTGATACCAGCGATTATACAGGAGTTACACAAGTAACCTTTACGCCTGGTGTAACTTCTATAACAGAAAGTTTTACCATAATAGATGATGTTGTTGATGAAGGTGATGAATTCATGCGTATTAATATTCAAAATAGTCTGCCTGTAGGTTTCAAAAGGTTGAAGGATAATGAAACTGTATTGATAGTTGACAATGATTTTCAAATAGCAAATTACGGTACACCACTTCAACCTACATATGGTATAGTTAATAGCACCGCACCTTCAAATTATTATGATAGTTTAAATAATTTATCAGGAAACACTCTTGAAACAGCTATTACTAATTTAATTGCAGATGAGAATACCGTACGTATTCATACTTACGATGACACCATAGAAATTTTAAAACAAGCGGATGTTTCTCCACTTAATTCTAATAAAGTGTGGTTACTATATTCTGAAGAGGATCGCAGTGATATTTTGTTTCAAACAGGAAGTAGTAATGTAGGTAGGTGGAATAGAGAACATATTTACCCAAGATCTAGAGGCGGCTTTTTTGAAATTGAGTATGATGAGACCATCGACGGTATGTCTGCCTGGACTCCTACAAATGCCGATAGTTTAAGACATGGTCAAAGCGATGCTCACCATTTAAGAGCTACCGACGGACCAGAGAATAGTCAACGTGGTAATAAAGACTATCCTGAATATAATGGTCCTAGTGGTTCACAAGGCAGTTGGCATGGTGATGTAGCTAGAGCCATTTTCTACATGACGCTACGCTATAACGGGTTAGACGTAGTAAATGGAAATCCTAGTAATTCTACCAGTGGTCAAATAGGCGATCTTGCAACTTTACTGCAGTGGCATCGTAATGATCCACCAGATGATTTTGAAATGAACAGAAATAATGTAGTCTACAACTGGCAATTCAATCGTAATCCGTTTATAGATTTACCCGATCTAGTGGAATACATATGGGGTAATCAATCTGGTCAAACGTATTTATTGAGCGAGGATGAGGTCAGTTTTAATGAGTACATCATTTATCCTAATCCTTCACAAAATAGTTTCCTAATTCAAACTACTACACCTATTAAGGAAGTTGCTATTTATGATGGTACTGGAAGATGGGTACAAAATAAAACTGTAGACAACAATTCTACTATTAATCATAACTTACAAGCTGGAGTTTATTATTTAAAAATCACATCTACCCAAGGAAACACCAGCACTATTAAACACATAGTAAAATAGACTAATCTTAGGTTATAAGATAAAAAGGCTCTTGAATGATCAAGAGCCTTTTTAATATCAGTTTAAATGGAATTATTAATCCCACTTAGATCCAAAGAAATTTGATCTCCCCTTTTTCTTTAATTTTCCTTTACTACCATTTCCTTTTCTTTTACTTGGGAATTCAACTACCTTATCATCTTTATTGGGTCTAGATCCTGACTTATCAAAGTCTGATCTCTTTGAGCGTCCTTTAAAAGAACCATTATCGTTTTCACGCTTCTTCCCACCGCGACCGCGATTTCTATCACGACCACCGCTACGACCTCTATCTCTAGATCTTCTTACCTCACCTTTGTGTTCATTGCATCGTAATTCACGTCCATCGCGTTGTGCTCCATCTAGAACTTTCATAAGTGGAGCAACTTCTTCACTTACGTCAATAAATGAATGTGCACCTTCAACTAGAATTCTTCCAACCTCTTTTCCTTTTATTCCAGTAACATCACAAATAAAACCAAGAATAGCACCTTTATTAACGTCGTCTTTACGACCTAGGTTTAAGAAGAATGTTTTCATCCCTTCTTCCTTCCCATTAGTTTTATAACCTCTATCCTTACCAGAATCTCTATCACGTCCCTTGCTGCGATCATTTACATCAGTAATAGAAGAGCGCTTATATATACTTTCAAATTCACGGCTCAAGAATTTCATTACCAATTGTTCTTTGGTAATACCTTCAAGGGCTGCCATAACGCCATCTACTGTTTCAACATTCAGTTTCTTGTGTAGATCTTGAACAATAAGCTGTTCTGTCCAACGATTAATACGCTTATCGGCTATGTCTTCAATCTTAGGAATTTCACCCTTCTCAAAGTTTATTCCCAATTTACGTTCTAGAAATTTAAGTTTACGAGTATCTCCTTTGGTAACAAAGGCCATGGAAACACCCTTTTTACCAGCACGTGCAGTACGACCAGATCGGTGTGTGTAAAATTCTGGATCGTCTGGTAGAGCAAGGTGAATTACATGAGTAATATCATCAACATCAATACCTCTTGCTGCAACATCGGTAGCAATAAGAAGGTTTATATTTTTATCTCTAAAGCGTTTCATCGCTGCATCTCTTTGATGTTGCGACATATCACCGTGTAAAGCTTCGGTTGAGTAACCGTTATTATTTAATTGATCGGCTACATTTTGGGTATCGCGTTTTGTTCTACAAAACACTACACCAAACATATCCTGATCATAATCTAACATACGACGCAATCCTTCAATCTTGTCACTTGCTTTAAGTTGTACGTATTCATGAGAAATATTTGTATTTACAATATTCTCACGATTAACCTTTACTTCTTGTGGATTGTTCATGTAGGTATTAACGATTTGCTTGATCTCACGTGCCATAGTAGCACTGAACAACCAAATATTTCTACCCATATCACTCTTAGAAAGGATGTAATCGATATCTTCCTTGAACCCCATGTTAAGCATTTCATCGGCTTCATCAAGTACCATGAATCTTAAGGAATCTAGGCGTACTTCCTTACGTTTCATTAAGTCCATCAAACGACCTGGTGTAGCAACAATTACTTGTGCTCCTCTTCTCAAATCCTTGATTTGCCCCATGATATTAGCTCCTCCAAACACGGGTACAATTTTCAACTTACCCAATTTGGAAGACATTAAGTCTAACTGCTTACAAATTTGTTGTGCTAGTTCACGAGTAGGTGCTAGAATAAGCGCCTGTGTATCGTCTGACGATGTGTCCATGAGCTCTAGTAATGGAATACCAAAAGCTGCTGTTTTCCCTGTACCGGTCTGCGCCAGACCTATAAAATCTCCATCATGTTGTAACAAGATGGGAATCGCTTGCTGTTGAATCTCTGTTGGATTCTCAAACCCCATTTCAGCAAGGCCGTCTAGTAACGGCTGTGATAGCCCTAAGGCTTCAAAATTTTTCAAATAACTTGTTTTAAATATTTTGCAAAAGTAGTGTTTTAAATTACTATTACGCACACTTATTGATATTTAACTATTAAGAAGGATTTTATATTTAACTTATTGTGCTTTCATACCTTTGCCCTACACTATAAGATATGAAACTTACCATTTTAGGATGTCACAGTGCTACACCTAGAGATAACGCACGACCTACTGCGCAAGTACTGGAACTACGAGGCCATCTTTTTTTAATCGATTGTGGAGAAGGAACTCAAATGGCCTTGCGTAAAAATCGAATAAAGTTTGCCCGTATTAAGCACATTTTTATCTCTCATTTGCATGGTGATCATGTCTACGGTCTTATAGGTTTAATTTCTACATTTTGTCTTTTAGGGCGCGAGTCTGATTTGACGATTTATGGACCTAAAGGAATTAAGGAACTTATTCTACTACAATTGCGACTTGCTAAGGTGTATACTAGTTTTGATTTACGCTTTCGCGAAAGCGTAGAAAACAAAGAAACTTTACTATACGAAGATGACCAACTAGCTATACACACCATACCACTAGATCATAGAGTTTTTACGCAAGGATTCTTATTTCAAGAAAAACCAGGCGATAGAAAATTAGATGTTGCAGCCTGTGAAAGCTATGGTATCGATCAAGCTTATTATCGAAAGATAAAACAAGGTTTTGATTTTGTGCTTGATAATGGTGAGGTGATACCTAATGTTGAACTTACTACTGATGGTGATGAGCCAAAGAGCTATGCTTTTTGCAGTGATACAGTTTATAAAGAAGATATTGTTCCACAAATACAAGGTGTAACAGCCTTATACCATGAGAGTACTTTTTTAAAATCTCATGCTCATTTATGTGACAAAACAAAACACTCTACCGCCGAAGAAGCTGCAACTATAGCTCTCAAAGCAAATGTAGGAACCCTTATTCTGGGACATTATTCATCAAGATATGGTGACTACAATTTGTTTAAAGAAGAGGCTCAAACTGTTTTTAAGAATAGTGAGCTTGCTCTAGATGGCAAGGTTTTCCAATTTTAACCTCTACGTCGCTCTAATAATATCATCATCATTAAACTGAGCATGACTCTTATTTTGTCATCTTGATCGATCTCTGATATTTTGTTTAAACTAAACTTGCGACCAAAAAAAGAAGGTTCTTTCACTAGCTCTACTACTGGACTTCCATTTGATACTACCGTTACATCATAAGCTGGATTAAACAAATATCCTGTAAAAAAACCAAGTACAGGAATTTCTCCTAGCAAGCCATCTAAGAAGCGTGTCATTGCACTGCGCTCTTTTATTATATACTGTGGTTGGTTATTTTGATCTACGATATGATACTCTGCCTTCCACATTGAACGCCAGCCTTTACGAGCAACCTTACCAATTACCCTACCGTTGGGATCAATCATGGAATAAGCTGTACTCCAATCCAACCATTTGTCTGCCTTTATATTATAAAGAATTTGCGTTCTACTCTCATCGGTATAAACATTGACCGATTCTTTGAGCTTAAACATTTTTTGTCTTACATAAGCGACTGTTTTGCCAGTAGCATCTGTAGCGACAAAATCATTACTTATGGTCGAGATTTTGAACTTAAAATTTACAGGGAATTGGATGTTCTGCATGATCTAGTTTTTGGTTGTGATTAAGTCTTTTGATTAATTTTCTATTTAATCTTTAACCACTTCTAATTTAGCAAATCTTAGGAGTAACTTTTTAATACCACCTATTTTAAAATTAATTTCAGCTTTTTTCTCGCCACCAGCTCCTTCAATGTTTAAAATCTCACCACGACCAAATCGGGCGTGCTCCACTAAAACTCCTGGTTGTAGAGCGCCTAGATCATTAATAGGCGCTGCTTTATTAGATGCGCTAGCAACTGGACGCAGTTTTCTCAACTTTCTTAATTGTTCTGGACTAGGATTGTTAACACTAGGTGGCGTACCGTTTTTGGGTTTTGATTGACGTAATTTTGACTTATCTGGTTCATCCCACAGATGATCGCTAAGTGCACTTTTAAAACGATAATCATCAGGTGGTGTGGTGTATTCTAAATATTTATCATCAATGTCGGTAAGAAAACGACTAGGTTCTGCATCAACTAATTTTCCCCATCTATATCTACTTAATGTGTATGTGAGGTAAGCTTGATGTTCGGCACGAGTTAAAGCTACATAGAATAAGCGTCGTTCTTCTTCTAGTTCTTCTCTGGTATTCATGCTCATAGCACTAGGGAATAGATCTTCTTCCATACCAACTATGTATAAATAGGGAAACTCTAAACCTTTTGATAAGTGAATGGTCATAAGAGATACTCTATTTGTATCACCTTTATCATTATCCAGGTCTGTTGCCAGCGCCACATCTTCTAGAAATTCTGCAAGAGATCCACGCGCTTCATCGACTTCCTTTTGTCCTTCGACAAAATCACGCATACCATTAAGCAATTCTTCTATATTTTCTATCCTAGAAATACCTTCTTGAGTACCGTCTTTCTTAAGCTCGGTCAGATAGGCACTTTTTTTAATAACATGTTCGGTTAATTCAAAAACATTGCTCGTCTCTTCCATTACTTGGAAACTTTTAATCATGGTAGCAAAGTTTTTTAACTTGGTTCTAGTTCCTGTATGAATACCAGCTCCTATTTGATCAATATTTTCTATAATTTCAAAGAGACTGCGACCATAATTTTTTGCAGCAACTACAATTTTATCCATTGTAGTTGCTCCTATACCTCGAGCAGGATAATTGATTATGCGTTTAAGAGCTTCTTCATCTTTTGGATTAACGATTATTCGTAAATAAGCTAGTACGTCCTTAACTTCTTTACGTTGATAGAAGCTTAAACCTCCATAGATTCTATAAGGAATATCTTTTTTGCGCAGCGCATCTTCTATTGCTCTAGATTGAGCATTTGTCCTATATAGAATTGCAAATTGATCGTTATCTAATTGATGTTGCATCTTGTTTTCAAAGATGGAACTTGCAACGTAACGACCTTCTTCGGCATCACTCATTAATCGGTGTACGATGATTTTAGGACCATCCGAATTTGCGGTCCATACCACCTTATCCAATTTCGTTTTATTGTGTTCAATTACCGAGTTTGCAGCTTCCACAATATTCTTAGTTGAACGATAATTTTGTTCAAGTCGATAAGCTTTTACATCATCATAATCACGTTGAAAATTTAGGATGTTATTAATATTTGCACCTCTAAAGGCATAGATGGATTGAGCGTCATCACCAACTACACAAATATTTTGATACTTATCAGAAAGGGCCTTTACTATCAAGTACTGTGAATGGTTGGTATCCTGATACTCGTCTACCAGAATATATTTAAATCGTTCTTGATATTTGGCTAAGACTTGTGGAAACCTATTCAATAATTCATTTGTTTTAAGTAACAGGTCATCAAAGTCCATGGCTCCTGCTTTAAAACAGCGCTCAACATATTCTTTATAAATATCTCCAAACCTAGGTCGACGTGCCATCGCATCGGCCTCTTGAAGATCGGCGTCATTAAAATAAGCTCTTACGGTTATAAGGCTGTTTTTAAGTGAAGAAATTCTATTTTGAATTTGTTTGTATTTATATACCTCTTTATCCAATCCCATCTCTTTAATGATAGCACTTACTAATCTTTGAGAGTCTTGAGAATCGTATATGGTAAAATTTGATGGGTATCCTAATTTATCTGCTTCCATTCTAAGCAGTCGAGCAAATACAGAGTGAAAAGTACCCATCCACAAGTTTTTTGCCTCACTTTGTCCAACTATATCAGCGATACGAGTTTTCATTTCTCGTGCTGCCTTATTAGTAAAGGTTAAAGCCAGAATATTAAATGCGTCAACACCTTGCTGCATAAGATAGGCTATTCGTAAAGTAAGTACACGCGTTTTTCCTGAACCTGCACCGGCAATTACGATCATAGGACCATCTTTTTGCAAAACTGGTAATCGCTGTGCATCATTGAGTTGTGATATATAATCCTCCACTTAGTATCTTTTTCTAGAACGGTTCAAGATACGAGTTGAAGGTTGATTTTAAAACCTATCTTTTAAAATTTTATACACGTTAACAACTGTAAAATCAGAGTAGCTTTTTGAATTCTTTTTTGATAATGACTTACTGCATCAAATTGAAGATACTAATTCATGAGAAAGGGTATTATAAAAAAACCGCTCTAAGAAAAGAGCGGTCTTTCAACATTACATTACTATTACTAAAACTTAATTATCCAGTTACCATTTTAATTACCTCAACATCTACTTGTGGCGACTCAAATTGATTACTGGTATTTTTTTCTCCACTAGCCTTAAGAGCCTTATCTCCAGCAAAAAATGTTTTATGATCATCTCCAAGATCAGATCCTGCCATACGTTGATGCTTCACACAACTTACTCCTTTTCTAATTTCCTGACGTTGAACATTTTCAACATAGGCAAGCATTCCTTGAGAACCAAAATAATCTTGAGCTAGATCATTCATGTGTAACGCAGTGGTATGATAGGTAGGCAAAGTTATGAGATGGTGAAAAATTCCCGCTTGTAATGCAGCATCACGTTGGAAGGTTTTAATATTTTGATCTGCTATCTCGGCCAATTCCGTATTATCATATCGTTCATCCATAAGATAATCACGATTGTAAAGTGTTATATTTTCACCATTGGCCAGCATTTGGTCATAAGCTTGTTGCCTGAAATTCAATGTCCAGTTGAAAGATGGCGAATTGTTATAAACCAATTTTGCATTTGGTACAACCTCACGCACACGCTGTACCATATGGGCTATTTGCTTCACGTTAGGTGTAGGTGTTTCAATCCATAACAAATCTGCACCGTTTTGTAAACTCGTGATACAGTCTAGTACTACTCTATCAATATTAGTCCCATCCTTGAACTTATACAGGCCATTTGCAAGTCTAATAGGACGTACTAATTTTCCATCTCTCTTAAGCAACACATCGTCGTTATTTGCTTCATCTAGGGTTACTTCTTCAGTATCTACAAATGATAAGTATTGAGAAGCAAGATCACCAGGTTGTTGAGAAACTGGTAATTTTTGAGTAAGTCCTGCTCCTTCTGAATCTGTACGAGCAACGATTACTCCTTGATCTACACCTAGTTCTAAAAACGCATAACGTATTGCTTGTAATTTTGCCACAAAGTCCTCATGAGGAACAGTTACCTTTCCATCCTGATGACCACATTGTTTTGCGTCAGACACTTGGTTTTCAATTTGAATAGCACAGGCACCAGCTTGTATCATTTTTTTTGCCAGTAAGTATGTAGCTTCCTCATTCCCAAAACCAGCATCAACATCAGCAATAATAGGAACCACGTGAGATTCAAAATTTTCTATCTTGTCTATAACATCTTCTCCATTTTCTAATCTTTTGAATAGATCATTAAGCTCAACGGCATCAGCCTGTTTGAGAAAATCATATATTTCTTCAATGAGTGCAGGAACTGCTGTTTTTTCATGCATGGATTGATCAGGCAACGGGCCAAATTCTGACCTTAATGCCGCGACCATCCAACCTGATAAATATAAATAGCGTTTTTGAGTTGTTTGATGATGCTTTTTTACTGCGATCATTTTTTGTTGCGCCACAAATCCGTGCCAGCAACCTAATGACTGGGTATACTTTTCTGGATTTTCATCATATTCTGCCATGTCTTTTCTCATAATGGTCGCAGTATATTTTGCAATATCTAATCCAGTTTTAAAACGATTTTGTACACTCATTCTTGCAGCATATTCTGGTTGAATTTGATCCCAAGAGTTACCGTATTGTTTTTTTAATTGTTGCACTTTTTCTAATACAGTTGTGTAGGTACTTTGTGCGCTAGTTTTCATAATTTTGCTATTAGTAAATTAATTTTGCTTGAATCCTGTAGATTGTTGCCGCAATCGCAGGATTTTTTTATATAAATTGATATGCTGGTAAAGTCAAGAACTCCTCAAAATCTGGATTCTCCACCAGCTGTGTATAAATTTCGATTGCTTTATCTAACCGGTTATTCGGTATTTTACTGAATATCTCTTTGAGCTTATTTACCTCATCATTAAAAAGCTCGGTATACAATGTTTTATTTAAAACACGATGATCATCTAATCGAACTTCATTTTTCAGCCATTGCCACAATTGTGTCCTTGAAATTTCGGCAGTTGCAGCATCTTCCATTAGATTATAAAGTGCTACTGCGCCGTGACCTCTCAACCATGCCTCAGTATATAGAATACCTACATTAATGTTTTTACGCACTCCTTTTTCTGTAACTGATCCTTTAGGCAACTCAACTAAGTCTGCTTCATTTACCGTAAGGTCTTTAAGTAGGCGATTTAATTGATTTTCCTTAGGCATGTGCTTATCAAACTCATCCATTGCTATTTGTACTAGCGCAGGATGTGCAACCCAGGTACCATCATGACCGTTTTTAACCTCGCGTTCCTTATCCTTACGCACCTTTTCTAGTGCAGCTGCATTTGCCTCGTCATCATTCTTAATAGGAATTTGAGCAGCCATACCACCGATAGCTAGAATACCTCGTTTATGACATCTTTGAATAACTAATTTTGAATAGGCATCCATTAATGGAGATGTCATGGTAACCTGATCGCGATCTGGAACTATAAAGTCTTTATGATTTCTAAATTTTTTGATATATGAAAAAATATAATCCCATCGACCACAATTCAATCCTACTATATGATCACGTAATTCGTAAATAATTTCATCTAATTGAAAGCTCGCCGTAATAGTCTCTACCAACACTGTAGCTTTAAAAGTTCCAAGTGGTACTTCTAGGTACGCTTCCGCGAAAGCGAACACATCATTCCACCATGTAGCCTCTTCATAATGCTCAAGTTTAGGTAAATAGAAATAAGGTGCACTACCCTTTTTCAGAAGCACTTGCGTATTGTGAAAAACGTATAGGCCAAAATCAATAAGACTACCAGATGAAATCTGATCTCCAAACATCAAATGACGCTCCTCTAGGTGCAGTCCACGCGGACGTACAAGAAGAACTGCGGGACATTCATTGAGGTTATAAGATTTACCAGTTTTAGGATGTGTGTATGAAATAGTCCTTTGATTGGCATCCCTAAGATTTTGTTGTCCTTGCATGTTGTTATCCCATGTAGGAGAATTACTGTCCTCTAGATCTGCCATAAAGGTGCGCGCTCCAGAATTAAGAGCATTTATAATCATTTTTCTATCCACAGGACCTGTAATCTCCACACGTCTATCTCTTAAATCACTGGGAATAGTTCCTGCTCTCCAGTCAGAATTTCTAATGTGGGAAGTTTCCTGAGGAAAGGATGGAAAATTACCTTTATTAAAATATTCCTGTGTGGCTTTTCTTTTATCAAGCAGTTCTATACGTCTTTCATTGAATCGGTGATGAAGCACCGATAAGAAATCTAAAGCTTCATCGGTTAAAACATCATTATAATGATTAGTAACCTGAGGATCAAAAGATACTGCCGGAGCTTGAGCTATTAAATTTGTCATGTCTTGTAGATTTGATTCCAAAACTATATCAAAGAATTTTATAAAACAAGCGAACGTTCGCTAAATATGAATATTTTCTATTAACATCTTATTCTCAAAATGATTATTTTTGAAATATGAAGGAAGATTATATCAAATTGATTTTTGGGCTTAAGCTACGTCAAATAAGGAATGATAAGGATTTATCTCTTTATGGATTATCTAAATTGAGCGGACTTTCAAAATCTTATTTAAATGAGATAGAAAACGGTAAAAAGTACCCTAAACCGGATAAAATTGTGCTGCTTGCCGAAAAATTAGAAGTTCCTTATGATCAACTAGTATCTCTTAAATTAGATAAAAAACTTGCACCTATAGGTCGATTATTAGAGTCTAATGTATTTAAGGAAATTCCTTTGGAACTTTTTGGAATTAAGGAGCGACACCTTATAGAACTCGTTTCCAACGCTCCTGATAAGGTAAGTGCTTTTATAAGCACAATCATTGAAATAGCCCAACATTATAATTTTAGCAAAGAGAGTTTTTACTTAGCTTCATTGAGATCCTACCAAGAGGCCAATTATAACTATTTTAAACATCTTGAGGATGAAGCAACAGCAATAGCAAATAGGTTTCAAATAAATTTGTCTTCGTCGATCAAATCAGAAGATTTAAAAGAAATTTTAATCGAAGAGTATCATTATAAGATTAATGCAGAGGCGTTAGGACATCAACATGGTTTAGAAAACTTAAGATCCGTTTTTGTACCAAAAAGTAAAACACTACTTGTACACCATGAAGTGGATGAATCACAACGCACTTTCATATATGCAAAGGAGTTAGCCTACCAACATCTTAAAATTGAACAGCGTGTCAATACGTTCCCATGGCTTAGTTTTGATTCTTTTGATCCTGTTTTAAATAATTTTTACGCGTCCTATGTGGCAGGTGCTCTTATTTTAAGCAAGCAAATTCTTGATATCAAGCTAAAAGCAATATTTGAAAAGGACACTTTTGATAAATCTGCCTTTTTACAACTCATAAATAGTTTTAACGCATCTCCTGAATCCTTTTACCAAAGGCTAACGAATATTTTACCAGCATCTTTCGGAATTAAAAATTTATTTTTTCTTAGACATACACATCAAGTAGGTACAGATGATTATTGGCTTAAAAAAGAACTTCACCTTGCTCATCAACATTCTCCTAGGGCCAATGAAACAGATGAACACTATTGTAGAAGGTGGGCTTCCATAAAAGTATTTAAAAAAATTACCTCATCAAATAAGGAACATGAAATGGATATTCAAATTTCAGAGTTTCCAGAACCAGATGTGAAATACTTAATTCTATCGTCGGCCACCAAAGATCCTTTTAAGGATGGTCATTACCGCAGTATCACAATAGGTATGTTTATAGATAAAAGTCTAGAAAGAAAAATCAAATTTATTAAAGACCCTTCTTTAAACTCCTATAAAGTAGGTGTAACTTGTGAACGTTGTAGTATCACAGATTGTGACGTAAGAAAGTCACCACCAAAACATCTTATTAAACAAGAAAAACACAATCAAGTGGCAAATCTAGTTAAAGAATTAATGAACGAATTTGAATGATTTTAATATCCATTTAAAGTACTCAATTTAGTATATTTACTTTAAAACTTGCTAACTAAGAATAGTGTTATTATGTCTTTATACAACAAATTAAAGTGGATTCTAGGTATACTTATTGTTTTCGTTTTAATCATCGCAACTAATCTAATTGATAAGAACAACTTTACACGTGTTCGTGATTCGGTGGTTACTATTTATGAAGATAGAATAATAGCAAGCGATTTGATTTTTGAATTGCAGCAATCCATACATGAAAAAGAGGTTGCTATCGTTTTAAGAGATAGTTTGTTTTACAAAAATCAGAATTCTAGAGTAAATCAACATATAGAGTCTTTACTTGCCAGGTACGATGAAACGAAGCTCACCAAAAAAGAATCCAAAATTTATAAAAATTTGAAAAGCAACCTGGCAGATTTAATGACTCTAGAAAACAAGAATACCTCCATGAATCTCTTAAATAAGAATGAGATTCTAGCAAAAATTGATAATCTTAAATCTAATTTGAGTGATTTGTCTAAAGTACAGTTGGACGAAGGTGGAAAACAAATGTCAATAAGCAAAAAAGCTCTAGACACTGTCGAATTTTTTACTCAATTAGAAATTTGTATTCTAGTTGTCCTTGCTATTGTGATACAACTAATTGTAATGTATAATCCTAAAAAAACGGAGTGATGAAATTTTGCCCTACCATATAAAATCGAATTATATGAAAGGACGAAATTATTTATTTATAAGTAACTAGGATATCAGCAACTTTTTGAAGATCTGTTTCATTAATTTCTGTTTTTGGTGCTAAAGGAAAAATCTGTTTCCCAGGTCTACTAATGAATGCAGCACGCCATCCAGCCCAAAGTGCACCAGCAACATCCCATCCATGAGCTGCAACCAGCATCGCCTCATTTGGCTTTATTCCCATCTTCCTCGCTCCCCATTCATACGTCTCTCTGAATGGTTTGAATTTTCCAATATCTTCTACACTTAACCTTTCGTCAAAGAAATCAGTGAGTCCAGCGCTTTCAAATTGTTTTTTAACTCCTGCGTTCGAGGAATTAGTAAATGATACTAATTTGTAACCATCATTTTTTAAATCTGCTAAAGCATTTTTTACATCAGGATGTGCAGGTAAACCTCTTAAAGCTTCAACTATTACTTCACGCGCTTGAGATTCGGTAATATCAATCCCATTATTTTTTGCTACCATTTGTAAGGCTGCAGCGCCTATGTAACCAAAATGTTCATACTGACCACTCGCTGTTGTTACTAAGGAGTATTGTAACATTGTAGTGAACCATAAGGACAAAAGATCGTCTCTTCCATTTAAAGCTTTACCAACCTGCGTTTTCATTTGTGTCAAATCCAGTAATGTTTCATTAACATCAAAAAACAACACCTTAGGTCGTTCTAAATTTTCGGTTTTCATAGGATTCCAGTTTGGGGCTGAGTTTATCGAGCTAGGTAGCATCATTGATGATGCTCCTATCATACTCAAATTTTTAATAAAGTTTCTTCTGTTAGTCATAATCTAGATAAAATTTAAGTAGGCACACAACAATGTGTACCTACTTAAAATAGGCTTACTTATTTTTTTTCCAATCAAATTTTGCAAAACCTTCATCTAGCTTGGTTTCTGCAATGTGATTAGTATAATTACTAATCACTTTTTGGGATAAACCTAAGATTATATCCAGTAAGTTCTTTTGATTATATCCTGCTGCATAAAAATCTTGTAAGGTTTTTTCATTTATAAAACCTCTGTTTCTTACAATTGCAAGAGTTGTATCGCGTAAAGTTTCCAATTTAGCAGATGGCAATTCAGATTCATTACGTAGGGCTTCAATGATTTCATCATCAACTTTCATTGCTTTTGCTATTGCTGTATGAGCTGGAACACAGTAATGACATTCATGCTCTACATTGATCGTTTGCCATACCACAGTTAACTCTTCATCATTGAATGATGATGAAGCAAAAAGTTCATGTAGATTTTGATATGCTTCTAAAAGATTAGGTGATTCAGCTAGTACGCCATGTAAATTTGGAACGTATCCATAAGCTTTTTGCGACTTTTCAAGAAGAGCCTTACTCTTCTCTGGAGCACTTTCGATTGTGTGAATTTTTAAGATTTCTGATTTTTGACTTGTATTCATAATTTGCAATTTTTATAACTAACTAATCGGTTAGTTATAGATTAAAAAAATTTATATTGAATTAAATATTTGTTCGATGTAATTTTCTAATTGATCTCTATCAAAAACTCTTGAGGCACTGGACAAACCAAACATAGCAATCAATAAATAATCTGATTGTTGATTAATTGTTTCGACTGTTCTTGAACTATCCTTACTTAACGCATTGGCAAAAATGTCTTTCACTCCTAAGGTAAAGTTTACCAAAGCATTCTTTATTTCTGGAGCAGCCTTATCTCCTAATTCGTTTTTTGTATTGGTAATCAAACAACCATTTTTGTTGTTACCTCTTTGTGAAAATGAAAGGAATTTATAGAAGTAATTTTTAATCGCTTGCTTTCCATTCTTTCCTTTTTCTATTTCAATTAACAAGCTGTTCAATTGTTCTTGATAACATTTAATACTGGCTAACAAAAGACCTTGTTTACTGCCAAAGCTTGAATAAATGGAAAATTTATTGATTCCCATTTCCTTCTCCAGCATATGCATCGAGGTAGTTTCAAAACCATTACGCCAAAAAAGATTCATCGCCTTCTCTAGCACATCACTTTCGTTATATTCTTTAATTCTTGGCATTTTAAACAAAGTTGAATACAAAACTAAACAATCGTTTAGAAACAGCATACAAATTAACGTTACTTTAATCTATGAGCACTATATAATCTTAGAATATCACAAGCTCCAAGTTTTGCATGTTTATTTTATAGTAATCATTGTACTTTTAGGCCTTTAATACTTCAATATGGAAAATGTAATTAATTTTTTATCTGAATTAGCGTGGTATTGGTACCTAGTTGTATTTATTATCCTAGTAGCGCTTTACGATTTATTCAATCGCAAGCATATTATACTACGTAATTTTCCGGTGGTAGGTCACATACGCTACTGGCTAGAAAGTATAGGTCCAGAATTAAGGCAGTACATAGTGGCAAATAATAGAGAAGAACTACCCTTTAATCGAATTGAAAGAGGTTGGATTTATGCTAGTGCAAAAAACGAAAACAACTATGAAGGATTCGGTACTGATCGAGATATACACTCTCATCAATACATATTCGTTAATAATGCAATGATGCCTTTTAAAGTTGAAGAGGATCATATTTCCAAACGCAAACCAGAATTCGTTCCTTGTGCTAAGGTCATAGGTGCTTCAAAAAATAGAAAAAGACCATATAGACCAGCAAGTGTTATAAACATCAGTGCCATGAGTTATGGATCTCTTAGCGCCAAAGCAGTTGACGCCATGAATCAAGGTGCAAAAAAAGTTAATGCATATCACAACACTGGTGAAGGTGGCCTTTCTCCCTATCATAAAAGAGGAGCCGATGTAGTCTTCCATTTTGGAACTGGATATTTCGGTGTACGTGATAAAGAAGGTAATTTTTCCATGGAACATTTGAAAAAATTAGTCGCAGACAACCCACAAATACGTGCAATCGAGGTCAAGCTATCACAAGGAGCCAAACCTGGAAAAGGCGGTGTGCTTCCTGGATCAAAGATAAGTAAGGAAATAAGTGAGATACGTAATGTACCTATGGGTAAAGATGTATTATCTCCGCCTACTCACAGTGCCTTTGACGGTATTGAAGGTTTAATTGAATTTGTTGAGGATATCGCCCGAGAAACCGGACTACCAGTTGGTATAAAAGCAGCCATCGGTAAGCTTGCTCAATGGGAACAACTTGCAGACATCATGCAAGCTACAGGAAAAGGACCCGATTTTATAACTGTAGATGGCGGTGAAGGTGGTACTGGAGCGGCGCCTCCTAGTTTTGCAGATCATGTTTCACTTCCATGGGTGCATGGGTTTGCAGATCTATATCAAGTCTTTAATAAACGAGGCATGGCAAATGACATCGTCTTTATTGCAAGTGGTAAATTAGGATTTCCGGCAAAAGCAGCTATGGCATTCTCAATGGGTGCCGATGTGATTAACGTAGCACGTGAAGCGATGATTGCAATAGGATGTATACAAGCACAGGCATGTCATAACAACACCTGTCCTACAGGAATTGCAACTCAAAACAAATGGTTACAACGTGGGATAGTGGTTCCTGAAAAGGCAGATCGACTGGCAAGTTACTTTACTAAGTTTAATAAAGAACTACTAGAAATTACCCATGCTTCAGGATATGAGCATCCTTGTCAATTTAACATGGAAGATGTTGATATTTCATTGGGTGATATGAATCTCACACAAACTTTAGAACACACCTATAGATACAGAAAGACTCCAGTAGATTATATCGGTTTATCAAAAATGGAAAATTGTCCCTATTTAGGAGGCAAATAAATACTTTCAAATAGGTTCTTGATCAAATCAATTTTGATAAAGATATCTGGTTAATAGAATACAATTACTGGACTACAAGTGCGTTATTTATTTTAAATTCGCCTGAACTATTTTGAAACTAAAACAACATCAATGGACAACATTCTTCCACAGGTCTTTTTATCTTTATTACCAGCTGCCATAGTAGGATTTGTAGCATACATATCTATCGCTTCATTTATGAAAAATGAAGAACGCCGTCGCAGGTTTTTAACCGTTAGAGAGTCGCAAGGAAAAACGTTACCTACTCGCATGAGTGCCTATGAAAGAATGACCCTTTTTCTAGAACGTATTAAACCAGCCAATATCGTTGTACGCACAAAACCTGGTAATCTATCAAAAAGTGATTACGAGCAGTTACTGGTTAATACCATTGAGCAAGAATTTGAACACAATATTGCTATGCAAATTTATGTGAGTGAAGAATGCTGGAATATCATAAGGGCTGCAAAAAACACAACCATTCAACAAATAAGACAAGTAGCTCTCAAAGAAAAAAATTCATCGGCGGCAGAGTTGCGTAGTGCGTTACTCAACGATCTTATGGACAAACGATCTCCTAGTTCTACAGCGCTAAGTTTTGTGAGAGAAGAAGTAAGCAATCTATTCTAATCAAGATCAACTTTAAAATTTAACAACCTTTTTCAAAACTATTTTTGTTTAAGTATTAATTTTATAACTTAAACAAATATTTTGAAATTATATCAGCATCACGCTACACAAAAACTACCGATAACTTTGGATCAGGCATGGGAATTCCTTACCGATGCCAATAATTTAAAGTTACTCACTCCACCAGAATTACAAATGAAAGTTCTATACGGGACTGATCGCGGTATGTATCCTGGGCAGCTTATAGAGTATTCAGTAAAACCACTTCCTTTCTATAGAACTAATTGGGTTACACACATTACTCAAGTAGAACACAAAAAATTTTTTGTTGATGAACAAATGTATGGTCCATATGCTACCTGGCACCATGTACATTTCATTAAAGAAATACCAGGTGGTACTTTGATGGAGGATCTTATACATTACCGATTACCATTGGGAATTTTAGGAAAATTAGGAGCTCCATTGGTAAAGAAAAAGCTTGAAGAGATATTCCGCTTTCGCGAAAGCGCACTCATTAACCATTTTGGTTCCTTCAAAGAAACAACCGCACCTGAGAACAAATCCGTAAGTAAACATCAAATATTAAATTAACATGTCAAAAAATATATTATTAATAGGCGGAAGCCATGGAATAGGAAATGCCATTGTACAACACATGCATCAAGACCATAATCTATTTGTAGCATCTAGAGAAAATGAGAATTTACCAGACGATGTCATACATATATCATTTGACGCTACTACAGACGAGCTTGATGTAAGTCAACTACCAGAAAGTCTAGACGGATTTGTGTATTGTCCCGGCAGTATCAACCTTAAGCCATTTAAAATGCTTAAACAAGAACATTTTGAAGATGATATGAATATAAATTTCTTTTCACTTCTTAAAGTTACTAGAACCGTTCTTCCACTATTAACTAAAGATGGTAACAGCAGTATTGTTTACTTTTCGACCGTAGCAGTAGGAACAGGAATGCCTTTTCACACAAGTGTAGCTGCCGCAAAAGGCGCTATAGAAGGATATGCTAAAGCTCTTGCTGCAGAATATGCTCCTACCGTAAGAGTTAATGTCGTAGCACCATCTCTCGTTGACACACCGCTTGCTGGCAGGTTATTAAACAACGATGCAAAAAAAGAGAAAATGGGTGATTTACATCCTTTGAAAAGAGTAGGAACTGCTGATGATATTGCCAGTATAACTAAATTTTTACTAGAACAAAATAATGGTTGGATCACAGGTCAAGTAATAGGAGTTGACGGCGGAAAATCCACTTTAAATTTAGGTAATTAATGTCTCGTAAGGTAAATGTATTTTGGTTTCGCAGGGATTTAAGACTAGATGACAACGCTGGTTTTACTGAGGCTTTGAAGGGCGATCTACCTGTTTTACCCATCTTTATTTTTGACAAAAACATTCTTGAAAAATTACCTGAAGACGATGCCAGAGTGACTTTCATTTTTGAACAATTACAAGGTATGCGTGATGAGCTTCAAGAAAAGCATGGTAGCTCGATAGCAATTTTATACGATGATCCGGAAAGTGCTTGGAATGAATTGCTGAAGGATTTTGATGTTAATGCTGTTTATACTAACCGCGATTACGAACCCTATGCCAAAGAGCGTGATGAAAAAGTTCAAAAGCTCCTGAGTAATAAAAATATTGAATTTAACACGTTCAAGGATCAAGTTATATATGAAAAGGATGAAGTGGTTAAAGCAGATGGTGATCCCTATGTGGTTTACACTCCATATAAAAACAAATGGTTAGAACAATTTAGAAAAGACGTAGGACAAGGTAAAGACATCACCACATACAACACTGGATATTATTTAAAAAACTGTATCGAGCATAGTAGATTACCTAATGTGAGCCTGGCAGATATGGGATTTAAAAAATCTAGTATCGATGTTACCGACTATAGAGTGACTAAAAAAGTATTATCTGAATATGAATCTACTCGTAATTTCCCTGCTAAGCACTACGGTACATCTAGGTTAGGTCCTTATTTAAGATTTGGAATGGTGAGTGTGAGAAAAATGGTAGCAAATGCAGATCATGTAGAGAACAAAACATTTTTATCAGAGCTTATTTGGAGAGAGTTCTTCATGCAAATTTTGTATCATTTTCCACATACTAAAGACGAAGCGTTTAAATCAAAGTACGACCGTATCGAATGGCGCAATAATGAAGATGAATTTGAAAAATGGAAAAACGGTCAAACAGGATATAAATTAGTTGACGCAGGAATGAGAGAACTTAATGCTACTGGATATATGCATAATAGAGTTCGCATGCTTGTGGCAAGTTTCTTGTGTAAACATCTATTAATAGACTGGCGCTGGGGCGAGACCTATTTTGCCGAAAAATTATTGGATTATGAAATGAGTTCAAATGTAGGTAATTGGCAATGGGCTGCTGGTAGCGGTGTAGATGCTGCTCCTTACTTTAGAATATTCAACCCAATAACACAAAAGGATAAATTTGATAAACAACGAGAGTATATCAATGAATGGGTACCTGAACACGATACTGATAAATATCCAGACATGATGGTAGATCACAAAGAAGCTAGAGAACGTTGTCTTAAAACCTATAAAGAAGCTGTATCCTAACAATTGAAGCTTGATAAGATTAATATCGTGTGGTTTAAGCGGGATCTTCGTTTACAAGATCATCTGCCTTTAAAAATTGCACTTCAAGAAGATGTCCCTACCCTACTGCTGTATATTTTGGAACCAATAATATTGAATGACGTTCATTACAGTGAACGTCATTTTACTTTTATAAAACAAAGTCTTGAAGATTTAAACCGTACCCTTTATAACTATAATACTAGGATATTATGTATTAAAGATGATGCTAGTTTAACTTTTAATAAGCTATCTAGTTTATTTAATATTACCACCGTTTACTCACATCAAGAAACTGGAATTTACAGTACATATGAGCGAGATATACAAGTAGGTAAATTATTAAAAGATAAAGGTATTCGGTGGAATGAATCTATCTCTAATGGAGTAATAAGAGGTATATCAAATAGAAAAACCTGGAAAGATCAATGGATTGAATACATGAATGATGATCTAAAACATCCTGTATTTAATAATTCTATGGTAGTACATAAAGATAGTGTTTCCCAATTGAGCAACCATTTCAATACTTTCAGTTTAACCTATAAGGAACGTGTTAATATTCAAAAAGGTGGAACGACCACCGGTTTGAAATATTTTAATTCCTTTTTAAAGGATCGTATAACAGGCTACAATAAAAACTATTCAAAACCATTGACCAGCAGATTACACAGTAGTAGGTTAAGTCCATACATAGCTTGGGGTAACCTAAGTATGCGTATGGTAGTTCAAACTGCTGCAAGTAAAAAAAATACTATTAAGGACTTACGTAATCTTAATTCATTTCTTTCAAGATTAAGATGGCAGGCTCACTTCATCCAGAAATTTGAAATGGAATTTCAAATGCAATGGCGTAGTCTTCATCCCGCTTATAGAAATTTAGGTAAGGAAACAGATGAAAGATTAGTAAGGGCATGGAAAACTGGTCAAACAGGCTATCCACTGGTAGATGCTGCCATGAGATGTCTTATAGATACGGGATTTATCAATTTTAGACTGCGAGCCATGCTTACCAGTTTTTTTGTTTTTCATCTATGGCAACCTTGGCAAAATGCGAGCCCACATCTCGCTCAACATTTTTTAGATTTTGAACCTGGAATTCATTTTCCTCAATTACAAATGCAAGCTGGAGTAACAGGCATCAATATTATTAGAATCTACAATCCTATCAAGAACAGTTTAGACCATGATCCAAATGCAACCTTTATTAAAAAATGGGTTCCAGAATTGAAAAATTTACCTATTGGATTTATCCATGAACCTTGGAAAATGACTTCCATGGATGAGGCTTTTTATGAATTTAAACTAGGTGAATCTTATCCAAAACCGATTGTTGATGATAAGCTTTCGCGAAAGCGTGCAAGTGATATCCTTTATGGCATCAAAAACTCTATCGCATCCAATTTGGATTCACAAAAAATTATAAAAAAACATACCAATCCAAATCGTAAGGTGTGGAATGGAGATGAAGGCTTAAACACAAGTGACTAGATTTCAGCGCAATACCCACTTAATCAATTGACCTAGCAAGGCTGTTAGGTTATTTTGGCACGCTGGTTGATATTACTTAATTGTAGTTGACAATGAAGTCCTACATCTAAACTTACAACTATGAACAAGCTCATTACTTTACTACTATTATTAGTAGGATCAGGTGTAAGCCAAGCCGAAAAACTAGAAGATCATCGTAGTTACAACTTTGATGATAGAATTATTTTTGTTGAAGGAGGCATTGAATTTGCTGTGTTCCCAGATGGACAATTTGACTTCAATTTTTTAGACTACGGTCCTCAATCTAGCGTCAATATAAACACGCCTAATATTAATATATCCTTTAATACGGGTTATGACTACGACCGTTATGTACAATATGATAATTACGGAGCGGTAATACAAGTAGAAAGTGTTCCTATTTATTATGATGGCTATGGTAGAATTATACAGGCAGGCGATGTATTTATAAATTACCGTAATGGATGGGTAAACCGTGTAGGAAGCTTATCTGTGTTCTATAATCGTCCAGGAGTTATTGTAAGAACAGCTGGCTTTATTAATCCTTTTAATCGCGTTTATGTTTATAGGCCATGGCACAGGTTTTATGCTATTCCAATAGTTGATAGATGTATTGTATGGAACAATCCTTACAGATTGTATTATAATCCTATTAGATTTTCTTGGAACTACCACCGTACTTACTGGAGAAGCCCTAATTATTATAACGGTTGCTTTGTACGTAATAATGTGAGACGTAACTTTTATAGACCTAACGATCGTGTACGATTAAGAAGCTTTGAAAGAGGTCGTAGAGATTCTCGTGGTCGCGCAATAGCTTCAAACAACCGAGGTCGTAACGAAAGAGCTGCAATTTCAAGAGGAAGAACAACCGTAAATCGTACTGCTACCTCATCAACACGACGCAGTAATGCTACTCGTAGTTCAAATAATAATAGAAATACTGCCATTACAGGACGTAGTTCTAGTAGGTCTAATGAAAGAGCAACACGATCAACTCGTAGCTCAAGAAATACAACCTTAGGTACAACTAATAGAAATTCCAGAGTAGAATCTAGATCAAATAGAACTGCCAGAATCACGAATAATTCAGGATCAAACAGGTCCAACGATCGAATCGCAAACTCTAGAAGTACACGAACTAATCGAGTAGCTCCTGCAAGATCTAATAGATCCACTAGAGCAACAAGTTCTAACAGATCTAGTAGACCAACTAGTGCAAGAAGCACAAGAGGAAATTCGAGAGTAAAGAGCACTAACTCCAGTAGATCAAAAAGATCAAATAATACTAGTTCTTCTAGATCTCGTAGTGGCGGCAGATCTTAAATAAAAAATAGTGAAGTTGTAACTGCCTGAGCAATCAGGCAGTTTTTTTTATTCTATACTTTTGGTATAAACCAGTAAGTTCATAGCTCACCTTACCTTTTAAAATAGCTAGTATGTAATAAGCTGTGATTAAAATGCTTTTAAGTGCTATGTTGAGATATACATTTAAACTAAAATCCCAAAACACAAATAGAAGTACCCCAACAATCACTATCAGTAGTGATTTCCAGGTTTGTGGCGTCCAGGGATGAATGTAAAGTCTGTGATAAACGTAAAGGACTTTTGCAAGAGAATAACTCAAGTAGGCAACACATGTTGCAATGGCAGCACCTACCAATCCATAAATGGGAATAAGCCAAATGTTTAAACCTACGGCGACTAGTACCAAACACAAACCCATCCAAAGTGTCACTCTATATAGATTAGTATTGTATAATATAGCATTATTACTTCCTAAAAGTGATTCAGAAAATTTAACCAAACTTATCAAGTACACTACCGGTATCGCAATGCTAAATTCAGGTTCCAGTAGTTTGTAAAACTCATTTACATTACAAACAATTATTAAAAGCAAAAAACCAGATACGATGCTTAAGTTAAGAGAACTACGTTTATATAATTTCTCTAAATCTATGGTGTTGTTAGCAGCATAATAACTAGCAACTAGTGGATGTAAAACTTGCGCCATTCCTCGAGCAGGCACTGCTATAACCGCAGCAATAAAAATCGCGACGTTATAATAGGCAATATTCTCAATTTCATTAAATTGATTGAGCATTCCTTTATCTAAATCTAGCATGGCCGTCCCTACCGATCCAGCTATAATCATAAATAAGGAATAAGTAATTAGTTCCTTAGTAGCTAGTAATTTTCCCCAACGCCATTTTGGGTAATAAATTCTATAAGCCACAATCTTCATGAGAAAAGCTCTCAAAGCATAAATAAGAACTAGACTATAGATAAATTGAACTTGCGTAATGATTTGGGTTGCTACAAGAATAAGCATTACTGTTGCAGACAACCTATAAAAAACTTCTTTAAGGAAATTGCCACCTATTGTCTTCATATGTACTTTGGACCAAGCATAAAAAATTTCGAAGTAACCTTGAAAAACAGCTATTAAAGGAATCGTCCAAAGAAAATCACCCGTTATCTGATTTTCTCTAGAAATGAAAAGCCTTGCTTGGTCTTGATTAAAGTATAGCAAAACAAAGAAAGGTATAATTATTAATAATGGCCAGAAGAGCATTTGTGTAAGAAAAGTATCTTTCTCCTTTTTAGTTTTAAAATGAGCAAAGTTTTTTACGATTGTGTTGTGAATCCCAAAAGACATAAGTGGAAATAGCAGGAATGCCATGGATAACACATAACCCCATAATCCATAATATTCGTCATCTAAATAAGTAGTGGCTAGTAATAATACATTAACAGCTCCTAGTAAAAAACCAGCTCCTGTGATGCCAAAATTCCACGCGCTATGTTTAATTACTATTCCCATACCTCATTTACCAATTGATTCAAACTATGCGTAAGATTCTTACGATGGAACTGCTCGATATCAGTTGCATCAATCCCAATATTCTTATTTTCTAAATAATCATTGAATCTGGAAAGAATATAGTTTTTAAGATCTTGTTTAGCATCATAGGTGAAAAAAGAACCAGCTTTTGCCTTCTCTACCCTAGTTTTAATTTCGGCATTAGAAGGTCCAAGGGCAATTATAGGTCTTCTACTAGCCAAGTATTCAAATAACTTACCAGGTACTATGGCTTGTGTGTCCTTAGAATCTATTTCAATAAGTAATAGTAACTGAGTTGCCTTCATTAGGCTGTATGCCACATCATGTTTAACATAACCATGGTTTTCAAGATAAGGATCCAGGTTATAATCCTTAATACTTTTTAATATTTCATCACTTACATTTCCTGCAAGTACTAGCTTGAAATGAGATTTAAACAACTCGTTTTCTTGAGTCAATTCTAATAGAACTTGCCATAACACATGTGGATTACGATCAGAAAGCAAGGTCCCTATATGAGACATTGTAAATACACCAGGCGGCTGCTTAGTCATTGAGTTTACAGCCCTATCAAATCCATTGGTAATTACTCGTATAGGTGTGTGAGTTTTCGTTACAAACTCTTGTTTAGTATGTTCACTAGTGACTAACAAATGATCACAAGCATCCAGTACCTTTTGTTCTAAGGATTCGTGTTTACGTCTTGCAATACGAGTAAGTCGTAGTGATTTGTGATAACCTATTGTGGTCCATGGGTCCCTAAAATCTGCTATCCACTTTAACTGTGACAACATCCTCTGGAGCTCTAATCCAACCAAATGAACAGAGTGCGGCGGTCCGGTTGTAATGATAATACTGGAATCATTGACTCTATCTCTTAGTTCCTTCACAACGCGATTTTTCCAACCAATTCTTGCGTCTGGTATAAAGAAATTACCTCTTATAAATAAAGCGATTTTTTCCTTCCAGGATGGTTGTTTATCAAGTATACCACGTTGTAATTTTTTAGTACGCTTTCGCGAAAGCTTACCCAACCACCTACTAGGTTCCGCTATTGGAACTTTTATAATAGATATGTTTTCTGGAACATCGCTATTCAATGAAGAATCAACTACAGGATAATCTGGATTCTCAGGTATGACAACAGTTATATCATAGTTGTAATGCGATAGATATTTTATGAATTTAAGCCAGCGCTGCACTCCTGGACCACCAGCAGGTGGCCAGTAATACGTAACCAGAATTAAGGATTTATTCATTATTTACTCTTGCGAAATTCATAAAACAATCCACCGATAAATAACAGTAATAGTAGCGCATTACTTGCCAGCATAATTTTAGTTCCTGTTGCAACAACTTCAGGTTCAAATTTCATTGTTACTTCATGTTTTCCTGCAGGAACAGCAATGGCTCTTAGAGCATAGTTAGCTCTAACTATAGGAACTGTTTTACCATCAACAGTTGCTTGCCATCCATGCGGATAATACATTTCTGAAAACAGCACTACACCATCTTCATTAGATTGAGTAGTATAGGTTAATTTCTCTGGATGATATGAAGTCAATTTAACGGTAGCGGCAGAGTCTAATTTTATAATAGGACTGCCTAACTTTTCATATTGGTCTTTAGTGATGTAGGCGTGATTATCTCCATCCAGATTTTTAAGCTGTAGTATTTCTTCATTTTGATTTTCAACTACTTTTAAATCCTTTACAAACCAAGCAGGACCTAAATTTAGTGGATTGCGCTGGGCCAATACTCCTGTACTGTCTTGATCGATCACGTACCTAGCATTTAGCATACTCAACAATTGAATGTTTTGCGCGGTTACTCCAATAGGTCTCGTATTTTCATCTTCAAAATAAAACCTGTGCAAATCATAAAATCTTCTAGGTTTAGCGCCGTGATAACCACCCAAAGCTTTATGAAATTTTGATGCGCGAGCACTAGTCAAAGGGCTCATCAGTAAATCATATACCTTAAAATGCCCTTGATCTTGTTGTATTTGAGCATCAGCTTGTGTGTAGGGTAATGCGTTATCATATTCTCTTGCAGAGACATAGTCCTCTTCATTCACATATTGTAAGTCAAAACTTACTAAATCAATTAGTATCACCAAGGCACAAACAATCAAAGCAACCTTTTCTGTAACTTTTTTCTCGAGTGCCGTGTAAATTATAGCAGCTATTATTAAAATACTAACAAGCGCTTTGATAGCATCAGCTCGCATCATATTAAGTCTATCTTTTCTAAGGGCTTCTACAAATAAGGTTCCTAGTTGTTCATTTTGAGCAAAATATCCATCTGACGGACCAGCAAAATCAAATAGTTTACCGCCAAGTAGAATTAGTATCAACAAAAAACCACCAAACCCTGCTGTAGCAAAGAGTAATGCTTTTTTACGTTTAACAGCTAGTGTCTTGTCATTGAATATATGATATAATCCAACCGCGGCGAGAACAGGCACTAAGAATTCTATAATGACCTGTATGGATGTAACTGCTCTGAATTTATCATAAAATGGTACGTACTGGATAAAGAATTTAGTCAAAAACGAGAAGTTATCTCCATAGGAAAGTAATAATGCTAAAAGGATAGACCCTAATGTCCACCATTTCAATCTTCCTTTAATTAGAAATAAAGCTATAACAGCAAGAAAAACCACGCTTACTCCTATATAGGCAGGCGCTTCAACTATAGGCTGTGCTCCCCAATAAGTACTTACATTAGTATTAAGAAACTCTTGGGCATAATTTGCTGGTATTCCTTGCCCCAAAAGATAGTTCATACTTCTTGAGTCAGCATCTGGAGTTGTTCCACTACCACCACCGGCAAAACTTGGAATGATAAGATTTAAGCTTTCACTTAAACCATAACTGTACTCTGTGATATAATCGTAAGGTAAAGCTTGTTGTGGTTCCACGCTTTCGCCTTGAGCATTAATAGAAATAGAAGATGGTCCACGTGTACTTTCCTTAGAATATTCACTGGTTGCCATGAGATTTGCACTGTTTGTACCAAATGCCAATAAAACTGCTACTACCAGTATACCTGTGCTCTTAAAGAAATGAAGCAATAAGCCTTTTCTAATTGCATCAATAAAATAAGCAATTCCTAAAATTACCATTGAAAGCCCTAGGTAATAGGTCATCTGTGGATGGTTAGCCTGTAACTCTAGTCCCATCGCCAGTGCGGTGAGCAAAAAACCCCATAAATAGCGTTTTTGAAAGACTAGTAAAATTCCTGATAGGACAAGTGGGAAATAGCCTATCGCATGGGCTTTGGCATTGTGACCAACGCCTAATATTATAATAAGATAGGTGGAGAATCCAAATGCGAGTGCTCCTATGATCCCTATTTTCCATGGTATGCGCATTACCAGCATTAAAATGTAAAAGGAAATTAAGTAGAGAAAGAGGTAATCTGCCGGACGTGGCAGGAACCTTATGGTCCTATCAATAGTATCAAAAAAATCGTAATCGTATCTTGCTCCTAACTGATAAGTAGGCATACCACCAAAAGCGGAATCGGTCCAATAAATATCCTCACCTTGTGCTCTATAATCCAGTAACTGACTGGCATTACCTTTATATTGAACAATATCGTTTTGGTATAATTTTTTACCGCTTAGAACAGGACTGAAGTAAGCTAAGGCTGCAATTAAAAAAATCGCGATAGCGATAAAGTGCGGCCAGATTTTTTTAAAATCAAGCTTCATGAAGAAGGTTATATGGTTAATGGTGGGAAATTAATCAATTTCCTCAAAGTCGACGTACTCACCGACCTTTTTCTTTTCTTTGGAGCGAGCTTTTTTAAATGATTTATCAGGTGTTTGGTATGCGTTTTCTGACTTATTGGTAGCCGAATATGGATTGTTAAAACCTGCTCTTTTTTCAAAAGATTTTTGAAAACGTTGCATCGCTTTTTTACCCAGCCAGGCTAGTATAGGTTTACGGAATATCTTAAATAAAATCCTTAAGGCTATTAAGACCATAAGGATGATTAAAAATGTCTTCATTAGAGTTAAAACGAAATGTTTCTATCAAAAATAAAATATCAGTAGATAGATAGTATTTAATAAATCTTAAATTTGGCTCATAGATATTAATCCATGAACGCAATTATTTATAGAATAAGTATAATTACGGCGCTTTTTGTTACACCTTTTCTATCACAAGCGCAATATACGGAAACAATAAACACAAATAATCCCGGTCTTTCTCAAGGTGCTTATGCTTTGGGTACTGGAGTAGCGCAAGTCGAAGCAAATGTATTTTATCGTACTGAAGAACATGTAATTCAACGTTATGAACGTGACTATTATGGTTTAAATTTTCAATTACGATACGGTGCCTTTTTTGAAGAACTAGAATTCTCGTATATAGGAAGATTTGCTAGTGTGGAACAAACTCAAATAACCGGATTTGGAAATTCTCAATTCAGTTTTAATAACTTTTCTAGAAGTACTTTGGGTGCAAAGTATATGTTTTTTGATCCTAAACGTGTATTTGGTGAAAAGAAAATCAATCTTTATAGCTATCATGCCAATAATCGTTTGAATTGGAAAGATCTAATTCCTGCACTAGCTATATATGCTGGCGCCAATATTGACTTGAGCGATAATAATTTACTTACTCCACCCAACGACCCTACCTTCTCTCCCAGAATTGAATTAATCACGCAAAACAATTGGGGCCGATGGGTTTTAGTTACCAATTTTGGAGTAGATCGTCTAGGAACTGATTTTCCTTCATGGCAATGGATCATTACCATGACACATAGTATCAACAACAAATGGGCGTTTTTTGGAGAATATCAAGGTTTTAAATCAGATTTCTATAGTGACGATCTAGCACGTGGCGGTGCTACTTACTTGATTAATAAAGACTGGCAGGTCGATAGTAGTGTGACTGTAAACTTTAAAGATACACCTACCGTGTTCCAAGTAAATTTAGGAATGTCCTATAGAATCGACTTTCACAAAGATCCTGAGATAAAACAATCCGGTTCACAAGGTGGGAACAAACGCAAAAAGAAAAAAAAAGAAAACAAGCTTAATCTAGAAGAAGACCAAAACCCAGACGGAAGAGGATAAGAATATGATAGAAGTTAAACAGATTTCTTCAAAGAAAGACATTAAAAAATTCGTTCAATTCCAATTGGAATTATACAAGAACAATCCCTACTACATACCACCAATCGTCAAAGACGAAATGGCAAACTTTGATCCAGAGAAAAATCAGGTTTTCAAGAACGCTGATTGCTGGTTATTTCTTGCTTATAAAAATGGACAAATTGTAGGTCGTATCGCTGGTATCATTAATTATATTGAGATTAATGATCAGAAAAAACCTAAAATGAGGTATGGTTGGCTGGATATGATTGATGACATTGAAGTTACAAAAGCGTTAATAAATGCAGTCGAAAAAATAGGCCACAAAAAAAATCTAGAATTTATAGAAGGGCCTGTTGGCTTCTCTAACATGGACAAGGCAGGAATGCTGGTAGAAGGGTTTGAAGAATTAGGCACCATGATAACATGGTACAATCATCCTTATTACAAGGAACACATGGAGATGTTAGGATTCAAAAAAAGTGCGGACTGGATCGAATTCAAATTCACTCCACCCAATCCAGTTCCCGAAAAATTCAACAAGTTTGCTGATATCATCATGCAACGTTACGGCCTTAAACCTCTAGAATTTAAATCGACAAAGGATATTTTACCCTATGTAGACGAGATGTTCGAATTATTGAATAAAACTTATTCGTCATTGGTAACCTATGTGCCTATCCAGCAATATCAAATAGATTTATATAAAGAAAAATACCTACCTTTTATAAATCCAGATTTTATTAAATGTGTAGTAGACAGCAATGGCAAATTAGTAGCATTTGCTATAACAATGCCTTCATTTTCTAAAGCTTTACAGAAAGCCAAAGGTAAATTATTACCATTCGGATTTATACATTTACTTAGAGCTAAACGAAAAAATAACCGTGCCGCATTTTATCTAATTGGTATTGATCCTGAATATCAAGGAAAAGGAGTAACTGCATTAATATTCAGAAATGTAGCAAAAACTTTCATGGATAATGGGATCACCTTTTGTGAAACAAATCCAGAATTAGAAGATAATATTGCTGTTCAATCTTTATGGAAGAATTACGATCCAGTTTTGCATAAAAGAAGACGTTTATATCGTAAGGACCTGGTGCGATAATTTACAAATGAGTAAGCTTGACTAAACAGATCGTACTAAGAGAATAAACAATGAAGCTTACCTTACGATTAGCAGCAATTTACAATATCCTTTGGGGTTCATGGGTAGTACTTTTTCCTAATCATTTTTTTGAGTTAGTAGGAATGCAACCACTTAATCATCCAATGGTATGGCAAGGAATGGGAATGGTGATAGGCGTTTATGGTCTAGGTTATTGGTGGGCTAGCTACAACCCAATGAAACATTGGCCCATAGTTGCCGTTGGATTTTTAGGTAAAATTTTTGGCCCGATTGGATTCGTATTTAACTATCTACAAGATACAGTACCTTTTGAATTTATTTATACCTTAATTACAAATGACTTTATTTGGTGGATACCATTTTATCTCATACTCAAAAAGGTACATACGGATTATAAATGGAAATTAATCTGATGAAAAAGTTGTCGCTATATCTATTTTCAATTTTTTATGGAATAGCTGGGGTTTTTCATTTTATATTTCCTGAAGTATACCACACAGTGATTCCTTCTTATTTACCCTACCCATCCGCAATTAATTATATATCAGGAACACTAGAAATATTGGTAGCAGTTCTCATATGGATTCCACTTCCTTTGCAGTCGCGAAAACTAGCTTCTCAAATCACCATTATAATGCTAGTAGCATTCATCCCTGCTCATATATACTTCATTCAAAATGAAGGATGTGCGGGATCATTTTGTTTACCCAATTGGATAGGTTGGTTAAGACTTGTCATTATCCATCCATTTTTAATCTACTGGGCTTATAAAATAAGAACTATAAAATGATAGAAAACTTACAACTTGCAATCGATTTTGGATTAGTAGTACTTATTTGGATGGTTCAATTATTAATTTATCCCAGCTTTGAGTACTTTACTAGTGAATCCTTATCAAAATGGCATAAGATCTACACACGCAACATAACCTTTATAGTTGCTCCTATGATGATTATTCAATTGGTTATCAGCATTTATTTAGTTTGGAACGATCTTTCTTTTGTTAATGCGATCTATTTTGCACTAGTTATCCTTACTTGGGTGACAACAATGGTCATTTACGTTCCATTACACAAGAAAATTGATTTACATCCAGATAAAAAGGATACATGTATTAAATTAACTAGAAAGAATTGGTTGAGAGTTATTTTATGGACTACAATCTTTCTTTTAATGCATTTATTAAATTAATTATAACACCTCTCAATCGTTTGAAATATAGAAGTGTAGATAATTAAGGAATAATTCTGTGAAAAAATTAAACACTAGGTGTAATAAAATCGGATGTTTTACGACTAATTAAATTGTGTAAAAGTCACACCATTACTAGGCTGAAGATTAGTCAGCAAGTAAGTGAACGGCATGATTTTTGCTATTTATCTAAGACTGACAAAAGCTGTCAGTTGTTTAACCCTTATAAATCTTTCATTACTACATGAGACAACTCAAAATCACCAAGCAGGTTACAAACCGTGAGTCTAAATCGCTGGATAAGTACCTACAAGACATCTCTAAAATTGATCTTATCACCGCAGAGGAAGAAGTAGAATTAGCTCAGCGCATTAAAAAAGGTGATCAAAGAGCCCTAGAAAGACTGACTACTGCAAACTTACGATTCGTAGTTTCTGTAGCAAAACAGTACCAGAATCAAGGGCTTAAGTTGCCAGATCTAATTAATGAAGGAAACGCCGGACTCGTAAAGGCTGCAAAAAGATTTGATGAGACTCGTGGATTTAAATTTATATCATACGCAGTATGGTGGATCCGTCAGTCTATTTTACAAGCACTAGCAGAGCAGTCACGTATCGTGCGCCTACCATTGAACAAGATCGGTTCTATTAACAAGATTAATAAGGCATTTTCACACCTTGAGCAATTGCACGAGCGTCCACCATCACCTGAAGAACTAGCAAAAGAGCTAGACATGACAGTGAGCGACGTTAAGCAATCTCTTAAAAACGCTGGTCGTCACGTATCCATGGATGCTCCGCTTAAAGAAGGAGAAACATCAAACCTTTACGATGTTGTACGCAGTGGTGAGTCACCTAATCCAGATAAGGAATTATTACACGAGTCGTTAACGTTAGAAATTAAGCGTGCACTTGAAACCTTATCTCAAAAAGAGGCA
Source organism: Nonlabens sp. SY33080 (assembly GCF_011784885.1). Taxonomy (NCBI): domain Bacteria; kingdom Pseudomonadati; phylum Bacteroidota; class Flavobacteriia; order Flavobacteriales; family Flavobacteriaceae; genus Nonlabens; species Nonlabens sp. SY33080. The sequence continues at coordinate 222,595 of NZ_CP050461.1, read as the reverse complement.
GATGTTATTTCCCTTTACTTCGGTATAGGAAATCAACAACCTATGAGTCTTGAAGAAATAGGTGAAACTTTTGACTTAACTCGTGAGCGCGTGCGCCAGATTAAAGAAAAAGGTATTAAGAGATTAAGACAAAACTCAAGAAGTAAAATCCTTAAGTCATATTTAGGGTAATCAGTCCCTACTTTTTATTATAACGCCTCGAGAAATCGAGGCGTTTTTGATTTTAGATATTTTTAAACTTGTTTTAGGAATATCTATTGATAAAATTTCTTTTCTTGAAATAAAAACATGAATACTCTGATTATACTCAACGATTCTAAAGAAACCCTTACCGCTTCTGGAGTTTCAATGGGAACCGCCATATTCACCTCACTTGCCGTGGTTTGTTCTTGGACTCGTAATAGAAGTGTGTTCTGGGCATTTGTAGCAGGAGTTTTCAATATCTTTTACGTGATTTATTGGTTAATGACTCGTACTGAAGAGGAACAGCGAAAAAAGAAATAGAAATGTTATTTCTACCTTAAGTAGTCTATCACCTTTTCAGAATTCTACTACATTTAAAGAAAAGACAGTTTTATGGATTTTATTTACTCAAGCGACGACCCTATTTGGGAAACTATAGTAAGTAGTGTGGCAATCTTCATTTTGATTATTATAATAACGCGAATTGTAGGATTAAGATCATTTGCAAAATTTACTACTTACGACTTTGCCATCACAGTAGCGATAGGTAGTATTGTTTCTTCTACTTTAACCTCATCGACATCAGTTGCTCAAGGTTTTACAGCAATAGCGGCCTTATTATTACTTACTTTAATTGTTTCAATAATCCAAAAACGTAATTCCAAAATAAAAAGCAGTATTTCAAACCAACCTATTCTGTTAATGAAAGAAAAGGAAATTCTTTATGACAATCTTAAAAAAGCCCACGTACATGAAGATCAATTAATAGCAAAATTAAGAGAGGCTAATGTTATCCACCTAGATCAAGTAGTAGCGGTAGTTTTAGAAACAACAGGAGATATCTCAGTATTACACTGTGATGATGCAAGTAATGCAAACTTGCACGATAAAATTTTACAAGGTGTCAAGGATAATTAAAGAGCGTCTAGAAAGAAGACAACCAAAAATGCTTAAAGACAAGCATAAAAAAACGCCTCGAAATCTCGAGGCGTTTGTATATTCTGAATAAGTAAACCTTATTTCTTTTTGAATTTTGCGTACTTGTTCTTGAACTTGTCGATACGACCAGCAGTATCGATAAGCTTGCTCTGACCTGTATAAAACGGGTGAGATGTACGAGAGATTTCTAATTTGATTAGTGGATACTCATTTCCATCCACTTCAATAGTTTCTTTAGTATCTGCAGTAGACTTAGTGATAAAGATCTCATCGTTAGACATATCTTTAAATGCTACTAGTCTATAATTATCTGGGTGTATTCCTTTTTGCATGACTATACTTGTTCTTTTTGCGGGTGCAAATTTAAACTTTTTTATTTGTAATACAACATCTTTTAAAAAAATATGTTGCTTGAAACGCAAATATCAGCATTTTTTAGTTTTTCTACTACTTACTAAGCGCTAAAACATGGAAACTTATTTTAAACAAGTTTCTCTTATACATAACAAAAGTACAGTAACTATCTTTGTCTGAAATAAAATGAATATACATGCTGCCTCCACAAATTAAAAAGATAGGATTATCCTACGGGATTATAGGAGCAATCGTAATGGTTACCACCTATCTTATATTCTGGAAAACAGGTAATTTTCTCAATCCCTTAATAAGTGTATTTGCACATATACTATGGCCACTGGGCTTTGGTTTTGGCGCGCAAATCCACGCAAAAATCAGTCAGAAAGGTTTTATTCAAACACGTGAAGCAGTCGCAGCTTTTTTCTTGGCAATTTTACTAATTTGCATTGCAGAATCAGCAACCATTTATTTAATTTACACACAAATAGATCCTGAATTACAAAACACGGTGCAGGACGCTGCCATGAAAGTTTATGAAGAGCGTAAGGCAGCAGGATTGACTATACCAAAGCCGCAAAAAATGGATTTAAGTTTTCAAGGGTTCTCTCTTTCTACAGTCATGAAAATATTACTACTGCTGGTTCCTGGAATAATCGTAGGTTTGATTTTAAGAAAAAAACGCCCACAACAGGTTTAAATCGTGAGTAAACAACTGTCCATAGTCATCCCTCTTTTAAATGAAGAGGAATCCTTAGAGGAACTTCATCAATGGATTCTACGCGTCTTGGAACAAACAGATCTCAACTATGACATCTGGTTTATTGACGACGGTAGCACTGATAACAGTTGGGATGTGGTTAGTACGCTTTCGCGAAAGCATAACAACACAAACGCCATTAAATTTCTCACTAACTATGGAAAATCACAAGCTCTACACGCAGGATTTGCTGCTGTAAACGGTGAAGTGGTCATTACAATGGATGCCGATTTACAGGACAGTCCTGAAGAAATCCCGGCATTGTACCAAATGATTACAGAGCAAGGTTTTGATTTAGTAAGTGGTTGGAAAAAGAAACGTTATGACAGTGTCATTGCCAAAAACTTACCTAGTAAATTATTTAATTGGGCTGCAAGAAAAACCAGTGGATTAACCTTGCATGACTTTAACTGCGGTTTAAAGGCTTATCGTCGTGAAGTGGTAAAGAATGTTGATGTTCACGGTGAAATGCACCGATACATTCCCGTTCTTGCTGCAAATGCCGGTTTTAAGAATATTACTGAAAAGGTTGTGGTTCATCAAGCTAGAAAATATGGTAGTACCAAATTTGGATATGAAAGATTCATCAATGGCTTTTTGGACCTGATTACCATTGGCTTCTTGTCTAAGTATGGAAAACGCCCCATGCACCTATTCGGTAGTTTAGGCATCGTTATGTTTTTAATTGGTTTTGTAATCGCAGGATATGTAGGCATTTCAAAACTTTACCGATTATACAATGATTTACCCTATAATCTTGTGACTGACAATCCTTGGTTCTTTATTGCGCTTACCGTTATGTTATTAGGTACGTTATTTTTTATTGCAGGTTTTCTAGGAGAGTTGATATTGCGCAGTGGTAACCAAAGCGGCCGTTACTTTATCGAGGAGAAACTAGTTCATTAGGAGAATGACCTCCATGTAGTTTAACAAACTCTATGTAAGAGTTTAAAAGCTAGCATTGCTACTAATTCCTATCTTTGCAATTCTAATCAATGATTATGAATAAACAAGAAATCTTGAATGTAGCCCAAACTTGGACTCAAGAACCATTTGATAAGGAAACACGTAGTCAAACACAACATCTAATTGATCAAGATATAGCTCAATTAGAAGAGTCATTTTACAAGGACCTTGAATTTGGTACTGGTGGTATGAGAGGAATAATGGGAGTTGGTACAAACCGAATTAATAAGTACACATTAGGAAAAAACACTCAAGGACTTTCTCAATATCTTAAAAAATCATTTCCAGGAGAACAAATAAAAGTGGCTATTGCCTATGATTGCAGGCACAATTCAAAAGAATTAGCTCAAACTGTCTCTCAAGTTTTTAGCGCAAATGGTATTCAAGTTTATTTATTTGAAGAATTGCGCCCTACTCCACTGCTCTCTTACACCGTAAAACGTAAAGATTGTCATGCAGGTATTGTACTCACCGCAAGTCACAATCCGCCAGAATACAACGGTTACAAAGTCTACTGGCAGGACGGCGGACAACTAGTTCCTCCTCAGGATAAAGAATTGCTAGAACTCATTAATTCCTTAGAATTTAAAGATATCAACTTTAACGGTGATGATAAACTCATAGAATTATTAACTCCAGAGGATGATAATGCCTTTATTGAAGATAGTATAAAAGCTGCAAAAGTTGCAGGTGATGTAGATCGTAGCCGGGTAAAAATTGTGTTTACCAGTTTACACGGTACCAGCATTACATTAATTCCTGAAACTCTTAAAAGAGCTGGTTACACCGATTTACACGTTGTTAAGGAACAAGCTATACCTAACGGTGATTTCCCTACCGTAAAGTCTCCTAATCCTGAAGAGCCTGAAGCATTACAAATGGCAGTAGAACTTGCCAATAAAATTAATGCTGATATGGTTATAGGAACTGATCCCGATAGTGACCGATTAGGAGTCGCAGTGCGTGATAATGATGGTAACATGGTATTGCTTAATGGTAATCAAACCATGATTACCATGACCGATTTCTTACTTAAAAAAGCTGATCTAAGTTCATTAATTAATCCTTTCATTGGTTCTACCATTGTAAGTACACCGATGATGCATGATTTGGCAATGGCTTATGATGTAGAATGTAAGGAAGGATTAACTGGTTTTAAGTGGATTGCCAAAATGATTAAAGATCATCCAAATCAAGATTTTATAGGTGGTGGAGAAGAAAGTTTTGGATATATGGTAGGTGATTTTGTAAGAGACAAAGATGCTGTAACCGCAGCACTACTAGCCTGTGAAATGTACGCGCAAGCTAAAGCAAATAATTCTACCGTTTACAAGGACTTGATCAAACTTTACCAGCAACATGGTCTTTATCAAGAAAAACTGGTTGCTCTAGTAAAAAAAGGTATATCTGGTGCTGCAGAAATAAAGCAAATGATGATTGACTTAAGAGAACAGCCACCACAAACTATAGCTGGTCAAGAAGTTATCATAACAGAAGACTACTCCAGTAGTATTAGGTACAATAAGCATTTGGATAAAAAAGAAACCATGGAAGTTCCAAAGTCCAATGTACTTATATTTTATCTAGCAGACGGTACTAAGATAGCAGCCAGACCTAGTGGTACAGAACCTAAGATCAAATTTTATATTTCAACTAAAACTGGATTGTCCAATCCAGAAGATTACAAAGCAACACAGCAACAATTACTTAATAAAATAGACGCTGTACTTAAAGATTTAGACATTCAATAAATGAATTATTTTAAAGAAATTCTGAGGTATGCAAAGCCCTACAAAACCTCAGGAATATTGAATATTACTTTTAATATTCTCTTTGCTCTATTTGGAGCATTGAGCTTTGTATCCTTAATCCCTATGCTAGATGTTTTGTTTGACAAAACACAAGCAATTACCGAAGAACCTGTTTGGACTGGAATTCAAAACGGTATGGACTATCTCAAAGGATACTTAGGATATTATGTAACCACTCAAACTGAAAGTAAAGAACAAGCATTAATAGTTGTTATCGCCCTAGTTCTATCACTTTTCTTCCTTAAAAATCTATTTGGTTATTTAGGAATGTACTTTATTGCCTATTTGAGAAATGGAGTCTTAAAGGATATACGTGATGATTTATACGCAAAAATCATCAATCTGCCTATTTCTTATTTTTCTGAAAAGCGTAAAGGTGATGTAATCGCACGCACAAGTGCCGATGTATTACAAATTCAACATAGTTTTTTGTCGATTCTAGAATTGATTATAAAGGAACCACTTAATATTATTTTCACTTTAATATTAATGATCATCTTAAGTCCGCAGCTTACCATTTTTATGATTTTATTCTTACCTGTCTCTGGATTTTTGATTTCTAGATTGGGTAAAAAATTAAAAAACCGTAGTAGTCAAGTACAGCGAGAGCAAGGTTACTTTTTGTCCCTTTTAGAAGAAACCTTAAGTGGTTTGAAAGTAATTAAAGGCTTCAATGCAGAAGAACGCTTACAAGAAACATTTGAGAGTAGCACGCAGCGCATGAATAGATATGCCATCAAGCTCAACCACAGAAAAGGATTGGCTAGTCCAGTGAGTGAGTTTTTAGGAATTCTCATGATTGGAGTATTGCTTTGGTTTGGTGGTAGACTGGTACTCACAGAAGAAAGTATAGATCCCACGACATTTATTGGTTTTATGGCTTTGGCTTACAACATATTAACACCAGCCAAGGCTCTTTCAAAAGCAAGTTATCAAGTAAAAGAAGGTAATGCGGCAGCACAGCGTGTACTTGAAATACTCCATACAAAGAATGAGATTGAAGATAAAGAAGGTGCTGTTGAGATGTCCGCTTTCGCGAAAGCGATACAGCTTAAAAACGTTACGTTTTCATACATTGATGAACCAGTACTTAAAGACTTCAGCCTAGATATCCCAAAGGGAAGTACCGTCGCACTGGTTGGTCAATCTGGCTCTGGTAAAAGTACGATAGCTAACTTACTCACAAGGTTTTACGACATTGAAAATGGCACCATATCTATTGATGAACACAATATTAAAGATGTTAGTCTAAAAAGTCTAAGAGACCAGATGGCATTAGTTACACAAGATTCTATCCTCTTCAATGATACCGTGGCTGCCAATGTCGCGTTGAGTGACAAAAATGCCAGTGAAGAAAGTATTATTGAGGCTTTAAAAATTGCTAATGCTTGGGAATTTGTAAAAGATCTTCCTAAAGGTATACACACAAATATTGGTGACAGCGGTGGTAAATTAAGCGGTGGTCAAAAACAGCGTCTTTCTATCGCACGAGCAGTTCTTAAAAATGCTCCTATTCTTATACTAGATGAAGCTACTAGCGCACTAGATACGGAAAGCGAACGACTAGTGCAGGATGCGCTAGAGCGTGTGATGAAAAATAGAACATCAGTAGTTATTGCACACCGACTATCTACTATTCAAAACGCAGATCACATTGTGGTGATGAAGAAAGGGCAAATTGTAGAGCAAGGAACTCATGATGAATTATTATCCAAAAACGGTCTTTATCACACTCTAGTTGAAATGCAAAGTCTGGGATAAATGTCACTAGTACATAGATTTTCAAAGGACATATCAGGTATTGAATTACCAGATAGGTTTACATTTCCTTTTTATTATAAACCTCATGAACTAGCTAGTATAGCGAGTCAGGAATTACAGGAATACCTGGAAAGTTTTGATAATTGGTTTTTTGATTTAAATCTTGGTCCAAAAAATTATAAACACCATTTGGGTAAAATGTTTGGTGTTTTAGTGGTAAGAGATTCACAAGGTGAGCTGGGCTATTTGACTGCTTTCTCTGGTGTAATAACAGGTGAACAGGAGAATAACTATTTTGTACCGCTAGTGTATAATATGTTTGAAATTACTGGCAGGTATGCCATTGAATCTAAAGAACTTGCCTTTATCAATGATCGTATTTACCAACTAGAACATGATGAGAAGTTTTTATCTCAAAAAATAAGGTATCAAAAAATTCTAGAAGAAAACGAGGAAAAGATACAGGCTCAAATAGCCAAGCATAAAAAACAAAAGCAAGCTAGAAAAGAATCTAGAAACCTAGCGCTTGGTCAACCTGAAGATCTAGAGGAATTACGCAAAAAGCACCACGATCAGAGCATGAAAGAAAAGTTTCTTTTGAGAGAGTATCGTTCTTATCTAGAGGAAAAAGCAACCAAAGCCGGCTCCATTGTTACAAATCAAGAGAAGGAAATCTCTAGACTTAAATCTTTGCGCAAGGAAAAGTCAAACGATTTACAATCTTTTATTTTTGAACAGTACAACTTTCTGAATGCAAAAGGCGAATCGAGAACGGCATTAGATATCTTTAAAAACGTTCCTCCTTTCTTCCCTCCATCAGGAACTGGTGACTGCTGCGCTCCCAAACTATTACAATACGCTTATTTAAACAAACTAGACCCCATATGCATGGCCGAATTTTGGTATGGGGAATCACCACCATCACAGGTGCGTAAACATGGTAACTTCTACCCAGCCTGTCGTTCAAAATGTGAGCCATTACTCCTGCATATGTTACAAGGTTTACAAGTCGATGAAAATCCCATGTTACAAAACCCAGCAATAGGTAAAGTAATTGACATTTTATATGAAGATAAATACATAGTCGTCATTAACAAACCAGCAGAGTTTTTATCAGTTCGAGGTAAGAATATTTCCGATAGTGTTGAAGAACGTATGAGAGCAAGATATCCTAATGCCACAGGCCCCATGATTTTGCACAGATTGGATATGTCAACATCTGGAATTATGATTATTGCTCTAGATAAAAAAGGACATAAAAGACTGCAAGAGCAGTTTATCACGAGAACTGTGAGTAAAAAATATACTGCGGTTTTAGATGGTATCGTTCAAAAACAAGATGGGTTTATTTCATTACCCTTAAGAGTAGATCTAGACAATAGACCTTACCAACTTGTAGATCCCATTCATGGTAAGAATGCTAGAACAAAATTTGAAGTCATAGAGGTTAAAAACGGATATACCAAAGTAAACTTTTATCCAATAACTGGGCGCACCCATCAATTAAGAGTTCATGCAGCTCATCACGAGGGATTGAACGCACCTATAAAAGGTGATGATCTTTATGGAACAAAACAGGACAGGTTGTACCTACATGCTCAAGAACTCACTATTGTACATCCTTACACAAAAGAAAAAATGACCTTTGAAGCACCTAGTCCTTTTTAATTGTGGAAAAGACTTTGTAAAAGTGATTTTAGTACTCAACCAACTGATGTATTTTTAAGGTTTAAATCTGTTTTTATGTTTGACGATTTTTCTTGGTTATTTATTTTTTTAATTGGTGCTGTTTTAGGTGCTGTCATCGCTTGGTTTTTTTCTAAAACTAAGTTTTCTGGTGAGATTAATTTACTACGTAACAACAAGGAGCAATTAGAAGCTCAACTCACAGAGGTGCTACAAGTAGCTAAGGAACGAGACCAACTTAAATTAGAGCAAAACACCTTACAAAGTCAGATAGCTGGTAAAGTAGAAAACTTCAATGACTTAAGTAAACGTCATGAGTCTCTAAAAGAAGAACTTAAAGAAGTAGCTCGAGAGAAGGAACATTTGAATGTGTTGCTGGCAGAGCAACGTACCGCTTTCGCGAAAGCGGAAGAAAAACATGCTGAGGCACAACTAGAAATTGAGAAACTCAATGAAAAGTTCACTAAAGAATTTGAGAATCTTGCTAACAAAATTTTAGAAGAGAAAAGCACCAAGTTTGCCAGTCAAAACAAGGAAAGTATTGAACAAATATTAAATCCGCTACAGGAGAAAATCAAGAGTTTTGAAAAGAAGGTGGAAGACACTCATAAGGACACGATCGACCGTCAAAGTGCCTTGAGACAGCAAATTATAGGTTTAAAGGAGCTCAATGAAAAAATGAGCACCGAGGCAAATAACCTAACCAAAGCGCTTAAAGGTGATGCCAAAATGCGTGGGAATTGGGGTGAACTTGTTTTAGAACGTGTACTGGAAAAGTCTGGACTAGAAAAAGGTATGGAATATGAAGTGCAGCAAAGCTTTAAAACAGAAGATGGTAAGACTGTTTTTCCTGATGTTATTGTGAGTTTACCTGGTGGCAAAAAGATGATTATAGATAGTAAAGTCTCTCTTAATGCCTATGAACGCTATGTAAATGAAGAAGACGATCAATTACAAGAACGTTATCTTAAAGAACACATTAACGCGCTTAAGAAACACGTAAGTGATTTATCGGGCAAGAACTATCACGATCTTTATAGAATAGAAAGTCCAGATTTTGTATTGTTATTTGTGCCTATAGAACCTGCCTTTGCCATGGCCCTTAATGCAGATAGTAGTTTGTACAGCGATGCTTTTGAAAAGAATATCGTAATTGTGACACCTACTACTCTACTAGCTACCTTACGTACTATTGACACAATGTGGCAAAACGAAAAGCAACAGCGCAATGCACTAGATATTGCCAATGCTGCCGGCGCACTTTATGATAAGTTTGTAGGTCTTACAGAAGATCTAATCAAAGTAGGAACTCAACTAGATACGGTTAAAAAAACATATTCTTCTAGTATGAACAAACTTACAGAAGGTTCTGGTAATCTAGTAGGTCGTGTTGAAAAACTTAGAAAATTAGGAGCCAAAGCTAATAAACACCTCAACGAGAAGCTGGTAGAAAGGGCTGTTGACAGTGATCCTGACATTTTAGGAATTGAGTCTAATGATTAGATCAATAGCTAATTCTTATATAATAATTACATAAAAACGTAATATTTCTATTTATTACATATTAATGTAATATATTTGAAGTATTACTTAAACATGTAATGGTATGAAAGCTATTATTGCAGGAGACATCATATCTTCTCAACAAATGGAAGCTAGCTTTTTTTTAAATGAGCTCGATAAAGTACTTAACCAACTTCAAGAAGTTGATTTATTTCACATTTATAGAGGAGACAGTTTTCAGCTACTTATAAAAGAAACCTCAACGGCGTTACTAGTTTGTCTAAAAATAAAAACAGCTCTTAAACGTAAAGGAATAGCTGCACGCATGGCTATAGGATTAGGTGATGTAGAATTAATACAAAACAACATTGCCATATCAACAGGTAGTGCATTTACAAGATCTGGTGCTTTACTAGATTCTCTCAAAGAATTAAAACAAAATATAATGGTAGATAGTGGAAATACTCACTACGACACCTATATGAACACGTCGTTACAACTAGCCCTTACCTTTATGGATAGTTGGACAAATAATGGCGCCGAGGTCCTTTTTGAGGTTTTAAATCATCCCGATCAAACTCAGCAACAAATAGGTGAACGACTAGGAATAAAACAATCTACTGCCAGCCGTAGATTAGATAGAGTACAATTAAAAGAGGTACAGGCACTATTGGAGTTATTTGAAAAGTATTATTTTAAGGACATCAATCATGGAACTACTATTTAAATTACTGCTCGCTCATTTATTAGGAGATTTTGTCCTGCAATCCGATAGCTTTACTAAGAAGAAGGAAAAAGACGGATTATCATCCTATCACTTATACCTACATGCTTTGATACACGGCTTACTAAGTCTTGTACTTATATGGGATCTAGAACTGTGGTACATAGCAGTAATTATAAGCATTACTCACTTACTTATAGATGCGCTCAAAATTAAATTGACAAGAAAGAAGAACAAACGCTGGATGTTTACCGCAGATCAAGTGGCACATCTTATCGTTATACTAATACTCGTCAATTTACATTTAGGAAAAAACGAGATCGTTCCAGATAGTTTTCCAGCTTATACCATACCCTTAATTACTTGTGTAGTACTACTTACATCGCCAGTAGCCATTATGCTCAAAGTGTTTTTCACACGATGGAAATTAACCGAAAAAGATACTGGTATATACGGACTCAAAAATGCAGGTCGCTGGATAGGAATTATAGAGCGATTACTCATTTTTGTTTTTGTAATCACCGATAACTTTAGCGCCGTCGGTTTATTACTCACTGCAAAATCGGTTTTTAGGTTTGGTGATTTAAGCAAGGCAAAAAATATGAAGCTCACCGAGTATGTCTTAATAGGAACATTGCTTAGTTTTGGTATCGCCATTTTAACTGGCCTATTCTTTAAAAATTATATCGCATGAAACGTATTTTAGGAGTAATTCTAGCCACCATTTTAATTATGGCCGTTCTATGGTACACCTTTTTGTACTATGCCACCTATTCCGACGGATACCGTACCGGTGAATTAATTAAATTCTCCAGTAAAGGTGTTATGGTTAAAACTTGGGAAGGTGAAATTTCTCAAGGTATAAGCGGTGCTCAAATATTTTCATTTTCAGTAATGGATCATGAAAAAGAGGTCATTGAGAAATTAAAAGAGTATCAAGGTCAATACGTAAAATTAAAATACGAAGAAAAATTTGGCACTTTCTTTTTTTGGGGTGATACAAAGTATTTCATTACTGAGGTCAGTAAAGAACAAAGCCCTCATTTTAATCGCGAGTAACTTGTGATGGATTACGCTTTCGCGAAAGCGTAATAACGATCAAACACTTTAAAATAAACATGCCATGAGTTCATCAACATTTAAATCACCAGAGCAGTCCCGAGTTATGTTATCCATTCTCATGCTGCCGTCAAATGCTAATTTTTCTGGAAAAATTCACGGTGGTTATGTGTTATCATTAATTGATCAAATTGCATTTGCCTGCGCATCAAAACACAGTGGTCATTACTGTGTTACAGCAAGTGTTGATGTAGTGGATTTTAAAGCTCCAATAGAGGTAGGTGAAATGTTGACTCTTAGAGCATCAGTCAACTACGTAGGAAGATCATCGATGGTAGTAGGTATACGAGTAGATTCTGAAAACATTCAAACTGGTGAGTCAAAACACTGTAATTCTTCATTTTTAACCATGGTTGCCAAAGATGAAAATGGAAATACCGTGACAGTACCAGGACTTAAAATTACTAACGAGACTCACGTAAGAAGGTTTGCTCGTGCTATAAAGAGAAAACAAATTAAAATCAAAAGTGCCAAAGAAATCGCCGAGGCAAATTTCTCTGACACCAAATACCTAGAAGAGTTTAAAAACTATAATGTTCAGGTAAAATTGTAACGTTTTAGGCAACCACCATCTTCTCTTCCGACTCAAAAACATAACTCTGTAATTTTTGCAGAGTGTTTCTCTTATATTCCGTATTAATCAATAAGGAAATATTGTTATTGCTACCACCATAAGCGATCATGCGCACTGTTACATCTTGAAGGATATTAAATAATTGTGGTGTATCCTGATGGTAGATTATATTATTTCCTACTAGACATACGATACTCATTCCTGCATCAACCTCTACGCTCGCTATTTGTTCAAGTTCATTTACAATAGCATCTATATGAGTGGCATCATCTATGGTTAACGATACAGCAATTTCTGAGGTAGTAACCATGTCAATAGGAGTTTGGAATTTCTCAAACACTTCAAATACCTTTTTAAGAAATCCATGGGCTTGCAACATGCGCGCCGATTTTATTTTAATAGCATAGATACCATCCTTTGCCGCTATAGCCTTGATCCCTTCACCATGTACTTGTTGAGTAATTAATGTCCCATAGGCATCTGGTACCATCGTGTTTTTTAATCTTACAGGAATATTCAAATCTCTAACCGGCATAACGGTTTGTGGATGCAGAATTTTTGCTCCAAAGTAAGCCAACTCAGCCGCCTCATCAAAAGATATCTTTTGTATAGCGGTTGTATTTTCAACGTACCGTGGATCATTATTATGAAACCCATCAATATCAGTCCAAATTTGGACCTCTTCTGCTTGGATTGCTGCTCCTATTATAGATGCGGTATAATCACTACCACCGCGTTGTAAATTAGATATTTGACCTTGAACATCTAGGCAAATAAAACCTTGAGTGATATAAATGTCAGCTTGTTGATTATCATCAATAATCCTGTTCAAATTTTGTTGAATGTAAAAAGAGTCAGGCTCATGTTGTTGATCCACACGCATAAAATCAAGTGCTGGTAATAAAACAGCATTAATACCTTCTTGAATTAAAAATCGGCTGAATATAAATGTAGAAAGTAATTCACCTTGCGCAACTATAGTATTATGAACTAGCTCGTTATACTTGCTTTTCGTTTGCTCTATGAGCGTTTCATAAACAGACAGCACATACTTGCTTACTTCTTCTTTCAATTGTTTATTTTGAAGCAAATCCTCTATCACTTGAGCATATTTGACAAGTAGTTCTTCAATTAATTCTAGCGCATTATCTCGATCACCTGCATTGAGTTGTTCCGATATTTCCACTAGGGCATTAGTCGTTCCAGACATGGCCGATAGTACTACTATCTTTTGTGTGCCATCGTTAATGATAGATCTCACATTGTTCATATTTTCAATAGAGCCTACTGATGTACCACCAAACTTTAATACCAACATTTCAATAAATTTTTGGCAAACTTACGTCTGACTTGCAATTTGAGTAAATTATTACTGATATTTGAATAAAATTATACAACTTGTTATATAATTAACAAAATGAAAACTGTATCAGAATGTGTTGAGGAGATATTACTCACACAACCCTTTTTAGAAGAAGCACTTGCCAGACGTATAATCAACTTTTCAGCACTTGCTGAAGAGCTACGAGAACCTATAAGCGATATGCTGAGGAAACCTATCAAGACAGGAGCAGTAATGATGGCATTAAGACGTTATAATCCACCCAACAATTTAAGACACTCTAATAAATTAAAAACGGTTCTAAAAAATCTAGGTGATATAACAGTGCGCTCAAATCTGGTTGACTATACGTTTCAAAACTCAAGCACATTAATGATAAGCCATAGTAAGATGATATCATCCATAGAGACTAATGTATTTTATGGCTTTTCCAGAGGTACACATGAGAGTAATCTCGTGATTTCTGCCAGTCAAAAACAAAAAATTGAAAAGCATTTTACTAGTGAACATCTTATTGGACTTCAAGAAAATTTATGCGCGATAAGTATCGGATTACCTGAAATTAATACTAAAATCCCAGGTCTATACTACCAAATATTTAAGAGGTTTGCTTGGGAAGGTATTTCGTTATACGAGGTAATCTCTACTACAAATGAGTTCAGTGTACTTGTTGAAGATCACATGGTTGACAAAGCTTTTTCTGCAATAAAAAAATTAAGCTATAAGTCATAAATTGAAATGCAAACAATTTATGCTATAGCTTTTACCATGTGAAATAGCCAGTTTTAGACTATTTCTTTCATGTGGTTGATTCGCTTTCGCGAAAGCGTGAATAGTCACTTACTTTCTAAAAAACTCGTACCAAGTTAAATCCAAAATAAAAACGACCTTCGGTCCAATCACCTGTGCCACCGCTCAAAAAGTTATTGGTCAACATAGGCTGGGCATTTGTGAAATGCATTTGAAAAACGTGTCCACCTGTTTCCAAATCAACTCCTATACTTAATGGATTAACAAAATTGTTCTCACTAGCACGGTTCAGATGATAGCCATAATCGGCATTTATACTCCATCTATTAGACAACTTATACCTAGCTCCTACTCCAAGCGCATATTGAGTGTTATCTTGTTCATCAACCGGAACAAAGCCTTGATGAAAAAGAGTCGGGCTAATTTGTGCACTAAAACGATCAGAGAATTTACGGGCTGCGATAAATTGTAACGTAGCACCGGTGCGGTCCATAAATTCAATACCTGGATAAAGTTCTTCATTTATGGCGCTGTAAAAATCTGCTGCTGTAAATAAAGAAATGGTGAAAGGAAAGCCCTGCTTTTCTTGTGATCTAAGCTTGAATTTACCAGCTAGTTGGTACGTTTTATTGAATCCGCTGCGGCTTGCTTCTAGATGCATCCAGTCGGTTACTCCATACACAAATTGAAATCTGGTCACGGCATTGTCAAGTCCAAAAAGATCGTCTATTCCGTTTTCTACACTACCAAATCTGTGAGATATTATAACCTGAAACTCATTTTTTGCAACCAATTTGGTGGTCTCAAAATTTACCACTTTAAGAGACTTCCAAGTACTGGTAACTTGGTTATCATCTTCAATGTCGAGTCCATCTAATAGATCGTCTTGACCGGTAACAAAAAAAGGTAGTAGTAAAAAAAGTAGAAATTTGTTCATTCTATAAAGAGGTGTTTGTAATACTTACAATACGGATTAGGTGCTATTAATATTTAACAAATTTTGCAACAGACACTGCATCTTCTACCATCACACGAGTGATGTATATACCACTAGACAAATGAGTTACATCTAATTCATTTTGATCCTGAATTTTTGATTCTAGAACAAGGTTACCTTGCATGTTATAAACTTGTATTTGAGCAGCACTTGCATTTTCTAGGGCTATGCTTACTTTATCCATTACTTGAGTAGGATATAAAGTAAAGTCTGATAATTTACTATCAATGGTGGTAAGAACAGCGTTTGAGGATCCTGTAATTACTTGATCACCACTGTTACCACTAGCACCGTTTGCTTGTAAGGCTGCATAATAAAAAGTTACCGCTCCTACATCGCTTGCTGGCGCTGTCCAATTGAAGCTCCAGTTGTTTTGACTAGATCCTGCTGCTGTGTGAGTCAATCCTGATCCACCTGATCTCAATTGACTACCTGTTCCTGTTGTCCAAGTTCCAATTTTGTTCCCGCTATCATCTTCTGCTGTAATGTTAAAACCAAATTTTGAAACTGATGATCCTGTTATGGCTAGATTTAAATTATAGGCCTGATTTGCGTTATATGTAGCTGGTACACCACTTAATGCTGCACTTCCACCATGATTTGCTCCTGGCGCGTGACATGCGGTACAATTTTGATTGTTATCTCCTGGCGAACCAGAAAAACTACCTGTTTGCCCACCAGTAAAACCTACTAGTACTAGCAGTGCAACCGGTATTGCTGTTAAAATCGAATAAAAAGAGTAATTATTTTTCATCATCATTTGAGTTTTGTGGGTTAAGAATGTATGCTTGATCTATTTTTACTTCACCTAAAAGATCATCGTAACCTATGCATCGACCTTTTACTGTATAAGTGTGATTAAGAGGAAACTTAGTTGGGTTTGCGAGTTGAATGAAAACATTAAAATCTAATGTCATTTCTTGCGCCGCTTTATCTGTTGCTACACCAGTAACCTCTATAACTTGATCCAGAATTAATTTATCGTTTTCTTGGTCATCATCAGTGAGCATCAAAATTAAATCTTGAGAATTTAATTTTATGGTAGCACTTTCATTCTTTATGTCCTTATGATCCTGATAAACATAATTGTAACTGAGGACTCCAAGAAGGACAAGCAGAATAAGAAATATGTATAAGTATTTTCTATTCAATTTGATGAACTATAAACAAATTAACTTTAATGATTATCAATATTATAAAAAATTCTTGTCATTTTTAATATATACTTATATTTATACTGAATTCAATATATTTTAATGAGACTTTTTCTTACTTTTTTGTTTATTTCCCTATTTATATCATCTTGTAGTGAAACAAGTCCAGATGATTTTGAAGAAATGCAAAATGATCCACAACCACAGGTTGTAACTTATGATGGCTCCATAAAGGAAATCATGCAAAACTCTTGTGTGAATTGTCATCAAAATGCTGCTCCTAGTGGTGGATTAAGACTGGAAACTTATGACCAAGTACGTAACAGTACCGAAAACGGTACTCTTATAGATAGGATAACCAGACAACCTGGCGATCCATTATTAATGCCACAAGGAACAAATGGTTTACCTCAATCTTCTATAGACCTGGTTCTAGAATGGCGAGATGGTGGATTCGTAGAAAATTAATTCATCATGAAAAATCTCACGCTTTTAATAACGGTAACTTTATTTCTACTAGTAAATCTTCAAAGAGAACGGTTTTTAACTAGAACAGGACAGGTTCAATTTAATGCCAGCGTTCCTAGCTTTGAGCCTGTCGAGGCTATAAACAATAATGCCACCATTGTACTGGATGTTAAATCTGGAGAACTAGCCGCTCTAGTACTACTTAGAGGTTTTAAATTTCCCATTGCACTTATGGAAGAGCACTTTAATGAGAATTATGTAGAAAGTGACACCTATCCTAAAGCTGTTTTAAAAGGGACTTTGGCAGAGTTCTCCTCTACTGCACTTGATGATGCGCTATTGCATGAATATACCTTTAATGGTACCATAGAATTACACGGAAAAAAAGAACTATTAGAGTTTCCAGTTAATTTAACCCAAAGCGGCGAGCAAGTAAAGCTAACAGCTAACTTCACCTTATTGCCAGAGCGATTTAATATTGAAATCCCTTCTATTGTTAGTAATAAAATCGCTGATGAAATTAATGTATCTGTAAACGCGGTTTTAGAAAAAAGATAAGCTTTATTTTACCTTCTTTGCATTAAGTTCTTCCATAAAGAAATCGTCATTTGGGACATCAAATGAAATACCGATCACGTTATTATAAGCATCGGTTTCAAAATTCACAGTTCCAAAACTGAACCAGACCTGTGGATGATTCCACTTCATTTCAAAAGCATTGTAATTGAAATGAGACAAGGTACTAGATAGTAAAGGGCTGTGTTCCCAGATCAGCTGTAGCTCACCGTTTTCCTCCTTTACGTAAAAATTACCATAAGCCGGTGTGTGATAAGTCCCCATCAACTCTTCTTTAGTAACAGTAGGCGTTGTATTTTTAACACGAGCGGCCTTTCTATCTGCAATTCTTGTATCACTAGCTTTCCATTTATTATAGCCATTAAGCATTTCTTTACTCCAATCCTTCATCGGCCTGTTTAAAAACCTATCAAAAACATAATAAGCAATAGCATTTGTGGGAGCTTTTACTCCGTTTGTTAAAACCACAACGCCCAGTTTTTCATCAGGTAACATTTGAACTGTAGATATCATACCATCGTATCCACCGCCATGGCCTATTTGAAAATGCTCTTGATAATTTGTGATAAACCAACCTAGACCGTAACCGTTAAAAGCCTGACCTCTACCATTGCGATTTACTTGATTCACCTCAAATGAGTTTTGTAAGCTCCACATTTTATTGCGATTGTTTTTATTAAATAAAGTATCGGCTTTATAAACCCCATGATTCATGTTAAATATCATCCATTTACCCATATCGTGAACACTAGAAATCAAACCACCTGTAGATCTTACGTTATCCCAAGCAACGTGATCGATTTTATAATTAGTATCACCAGATCTACCATGAGGTGTCGCTACATTGCTATTAGAACCATAATCATTTACACTTACTACAGTGTCATCCATTTCTAGAGGTTTTAAAAAACGCTCAGTAACATTATCTTTAAAAGACTTACCTGTTACTTTTTCTATCACTGCGCCTGCTGTTATAAACATCAAATTAGAGTATCCATATCCATCCCTAAATTCATATGCTTGTGGTACAAATTTGATTCTCTTTACTATTTCTTCGGTAGATAATTCGCTTTTATACCAAATAGCGTCGCCAGAAAAAGTACCTAATCCCACATTATGACTCAGTAAATCTTTAATGGTTACCATACGACTAATGGTAGGGTCATACACTTCAAAGTAAGGTAAGTAAGATTGAACTTTATCATTCCAATCTAATTTTCCTTCCTCAACTAACTGAGCAATAATAGCTGCTGTAAAGGCCTTGGTATTACTGGCAATGGCATATAAGGTGTGCTCATCGGGCTGCTGTTTCTTCCCTATTTCCATAACACCGTATCCCTTTTCAAATACAATTTCTCCATCTTTTACAATAGCTACGCTCAAACCAGGTATATCCCATTCCTTCTGAGTGCTAGTGATATACTTATCTATTTCTTTGAGATCTATATTTTGGGCTGTAAATAATTGAGCGGTGAACAAAAAGGCGATTAATATTCTCATGATCTGTATTTAAAAATGGTAAGATAATATTTGTTACGCTTTCGCGAAAGCGTAATCTCACCAACACCTTTCATTCAACCGATCTATTGACTCCTTAAGTTTTATAGGATTTTAGTAAATACTTTTCTTATACCAAGGTTGTGGATAAATGATTACCTTCACCCTAGATACTGGCATAACCAAGACTTCCTTTTATGAGCAACGACCGACTTAATGACCTTATTTACAAGCTGCAATATCTAGAGCGGAAACAAGAAGAGTATGCACGCAACATGAAGCAGTTACGTGAGGAAATTCAAGCTTTTAAGAAGGACAGCTTGGTACAGGAATCTCAGGATCAACCAGTAAAACAACAACCTAAACCTGTATCAGAATTAATTGAAACCGTTGAGAAAAAACAAACCTCAACCGAACAGCCAATAAAAAAGTTTGACAAGCTAGATCCACAGATTAAGGATAGGTTTAATGATGTGAGTAAAAAAACCTCAACAAACAGCCTAGAAAAATTTGTAGGAGAAAATCTGCTTAATAAAATCGGTATTGTAATCACAATTATAGGTGTAATAATTGGGGTAAAGTATTCAATTGAAAATAATCTGATAAGCCCACTTACTAGAATTATTCTAGGTTATATCACTGGTATTTCGTTACTGGGAATCGGAATTAAGCTAAAGAAGAAATACGAACCATACAGTGCGGTGCTAGTAAGTGGTGCGATGTGTGTGATGTATTTTGTTACCTTTTCTGGGCATAGCTTCTACCATTTATATTCCCAATCGGTCGCCTTTATTTTGATGGCCTTATTTACCCTATTTACCGTAATCACAGCACTTAAATACGACCGCTCTATTATCGCACATTTAGGACTAATAGGCGCCTATGCCGTACCTTTTTTTTTAAGTGATGGTTCTGGTAGGATGGCGATACTGTTTAGTTATATTTCTCTTATTAATTTTGGAATTCTTGCCATTGCCTTTAAAAAGGAATGGAAATCACTTTACTATGTTGCCTTTGGCGCTACGTGGTTTATTTTTATAACTTGGTCAATAACCAGCTATGACGTAAACGATCACCTAGGTAAAGCTCTGGTCTTTTCTAGTCTTATTTTTCTCACCTTTTATACGATGTTTATCGTTTACAAACTGGTACAAAAAGAAGTGTATACGGTAATCGATATTGTCATGCTACTGGCGAATTCGTTGTTGTTTTTTGCGACCGGTTATTTATTCCTAGAGTCCCATTCAAGTACAAGGGATTTTACTGGATTATTCACACTATTAAATGCTGTAATTCACTTTATAGTTGCTGTTATAATCCATAAGAAGCAATTAGCTTCAAACAATTTATTTTATTTGGTAGCTGCCCTAGTGTTAAGTTTCATTACCCTTGCGATTCCTGTTCAGCTAGATGGTGAATGGGTAACTGTATCATGGACAATTCTCGCTGCTGTTCTTTTTGCAATAGGACGAATTAAAAATATTGCTCCCTATGAAAAAATAGCTTACGCGATTATTATTCTAGCTACCTTGAGTTTGATTGAAGACTGGGATCAACTTGACCGTGAGATTTATGATTCAAATTTGGAAGCGTTGTGGCATACTACCTTTTTTACAGGCTTGTTTTATATAATAGGATTAGGTAGCATAAATTATCTCTATTTTAATAAAAAGCGAGCGATTCCAGAATTCACGATTACTGGATTCTTTCACGTAATGCATTATGTTTTACCATCACTATTAATAATGATGTCTTATGTGATTTTTAAAGTTGAAATTGATATTTACTGGGAACATGCACGTAACATATCAACCAAAACGCTCACTGCCTTGTATGGTGGTACACGCTATGATAGAAATGTAACTTTACTACATGACACTTGGCTTTTGTTTTATTCGTTTGGATTTGTGGCTTTACTAGCTGGAATTAATTTAAAATGGATTAAAAACAAAATACTTGGCCAAGTCAATTGTGGGTTTATAGGATTTTCTATTCTTGTGCTCCTGATAGCAGCATTGTGGAACTTCAGTGAGCTTAGGGATTCCTATTTAGATGGAGTTAAGGATGGTTATACCAGTATTTCTTTATGGCAGGTCAATTTGAGATATCTAGGAATCACTACAGCTGTATTACTGCATTACCTTATAAGATTACATTATAAGGAAAACTATCTAGGAAAAGCCTTTGCTAAGCCTATAGTTTTGTTTGTACACACTACTATTCTATGGGTTTTGAGCAGTGAATTATTGCACTGGATGGATTTCGCTGGAGTAGGCAATAACTACAAGTTGGGTTTAAGTATTCTGTGGGCTGTATATTCATTAGGTTTAGTAATTCTAGGAATTTGGAAACGCAAACAATACATTAGAATCACTGCCATAACCTTATTTGGACTTACACTGGTTAAATTGTTTTTCTACGACCTCACCTATTTAAACACCATTTCTAAAACTATAGTATTTATAAGCATAGGAGCTTTGATGCTGATTGCATCCTTCTTGTACAATAAATTCAATAAACAAATCGCAGATGAATCAGAAGAATAAACTGGCATTTCTCTTTCTTTTTATAGCCTCATTGACTTTTGCTCAGCTTCATACTTATGAGTATAAGCGCAATATAGAGCAACCGACAGATAGTTGGCACAAAATAAATCTAAAGCCAGAAATGTATAAGCATCTCAATCAACGATTGTCTAATATGCGTATTTATGGAGTTTCTAAAACAGATACAACGCAGGTTCCATTTTTAATGCATTCAAGCGCTAGTAAAAAAGTAAATAGAGATCTTGCTTTTGAACTTATCAATCAAACCAAAAATGAAGATGGTATCTTCTTTACTTTTAAATTGGAGGACGCACAAGTAATAAATAAAATACATCTAGATTTTATTGAGACAAACCTTGATTGGAAGATTCAACTAGATGCTAGCAATGACCAAAAAGAATGGTATACTTTACTAGACGATTATAGAATTACTAGTATTAAAAACAAACAGGTTACTTATCAATATAGTCAATTGCATTTTGAATCTAGTGAATATCAATACTATCGAGTGTTAGTTAAAAACATATATAAAGCAGAGCTAGACCGAGCGAGATTAAGACGTTTTGAAGTAGAAAAAGGAGAGAACATCTCATACCCATCAACAATTACAAAAAAGGAAACAACAAATTCAAATGAAAGTCTAGTATTTACTCAAATGGATGATACTGCGCGTATAAGTAGAGTTCTTATTAACATTAAATCAAATTTCGATTACTACCGTCCATTTAAGCTAGAATATTTAGCCGATAGTGTAAAATTAGATGATGGTTATCGCTATCAGTATGCCACCTTAATCACAGGTGTTTTAGATTCTAGTAGCGATAATACCTATACCTTTCCAGCAACCACTTGTAAAAAGTTACGATTAAACATTTATAACGGCAACAATGAACCTTTATACGTAGACTCTTTTAACGTATCAGGATTTAAAGATTATTTGTTAGCTCGATTTACAAAGGAAGCCGATTTTTTTCTCGCCTATGGTAAAGAAAACGATCAACTACCTAGCTATGATATTGAAAAATTTAAAGACAACATCCCTGAAGAACTCACCTCATTATCATTAGGAGAAGAAATTTTAATCATTCCCAATCAACCAATAGTAGAAGAAAAAGGCTTATTTGAAAACAAATTATGGTTGTGGATCCTCATGATTTTGGCAATCGTTATTATGGGAGGATTTACATTGAAAATGTTGAGGAGTCAAGATTGATCTAATCTAACTTAATCCTCTTCTCATCTCTTTTAATCTGCTTTTCTAATTTATTTTTCCAAGGAAAGCTTATCCACATACCTATAATTCCAAAAAATAGCAAGCCTAAGACTTGATTAGTTTTTGTAAGTTGTCTGTTAGGCGCAAGGTTTAAAACATACCAAACACCATAAAACGAGATAGGTAAACTCAAAAAACTTAAAAAATACCACTTAAAAGTGTATCCCGTCATAACCTGAGATAAAAGCTCTGGTTTTGCAAATTTTACAATAAGAAACGCAACAAAAACTAAGGAATAAGCAATAATTAAACCTCTAAAAATACTGGCGTGTTTGCGTATTTTATCTTTTTTGTCGTTAGTCATTTTCTACCTGATTTTTTAAGTTCTACTTCTGCCTCGTGCAACCAAAAACACAATCCTATTAATCCTAATATTAAGACCGTCAACGAGGAAAATACTTTTTTGCTCGTGCTGGTTGTAGAAAACATCCAAGTAACCACAGCTGCATAACTGCCCAACAACAAAAAGCTTATTAATATCCAGATCCAATCTACATAGATCACATCTAATCCTGGCATAGGAAAAAGCCTATGAAGTAATTGAACTAGGAACAATAGAAATAGCAAAACAGTTGCGGACTTAATAA
The DNA here is from genome assembly GCF_011784885.1 of Nonlabens sp. SY33080. Taxonomy (NCBI): domain Bacteria; kingdom Pseudomonadati; phylum Bacteroidota; class Flavobacteriia; order Flavobacteriales; family Flavobacteriaceae; genus Nonlabens; species Nonlabens sp. SY33080. The sequence continues at coordinate 199,025 of NZ_CP050461.1, read as the reverse complement.
CAGTTACATGAATTCTCATATAACTTAAAAATAAAGCCTTTGTTCAAACAAACAAAGGCTTTATCAATTAATTTAATTTTATATTATTTACTCAAATACATACGTCGACGTGCATATAAATCGTAGAACTCGTCATCCTTAAGGCTGTCTACAAATAAAATACTCTCACCGGTTGATTTCATTTCTGGACCTAATCTCTTGTCTACATTTGGAAATTTATTAAATGAAAACACAGGTTGCTTTATTGCATAACCTTCTAGTTGTGGATTAAATTCAAAGTCAGTAACCTTTTTCTCTCCTAGCATTATTTTAGTAGCATAGTTTACATACGGTTCTCCATAAGCTTTAGCAATAAAAGGTACCGTACGAGATGCTCTAGGATTAGCTTCGATTATGTAAACCGTATCATCCTTAATTGCAAACTGTATATTGATCAAACCAACAGTCTTAAGTGCAAGTGCGATTTTTTTAGTGTGATCTTTAATTTGCTGCATTACAAGATCTCCTAGATTAAAAGGAGGCAATGTAGCGTTAGAATCACCAGAATGTATTCCACATGGTTCAATGTGTTCCATGATACCTATGATATAAACATTTTCACCATCACAAATAGCATCTGCTTCAGCCTCTATGGCACCATCTAGATAATGATCTAGTAAAAGAACGTTATTAGGTATTTTTCTTAAAATGTCAACAACGTGTGCTTCTAGCTCTTGTTTATTGATCACAATTTTCATCCCTTGACCACCAAGTACGTATGAAGGACGCACTAGAATCGGGAAATCTAATTCATCGGCTACTTTTAAGGCCTCATCTGGCGTTGTTGCTGTATCAAATTTAGGATAAGGTATGTTGTTCTCTTTTAACAAGGTTGAAAAACGTCCACGATCTTCAGCTAGGTCCAGCGCGTCGTAGCTTGTACCCATAATTTTAATACCGTAACGATCTAATTTCTCAGCTAGTTTAAGCGCTGTTTGTCCACCTAGTTGGACAATAACTCCTTCTGGCTTTTCATGACGAATAATATCATAAATATGTTCCCAGAATACAGGTTCAAAATACAGCTTATCAGCTGTGTCAAAATCGGTAGACACAGTCTCAGGATTACAGTTAATCATGATAGTCTCATACCCACATTCTTGAGCAGCATATACACCATGAACACAACAGTAATCAAATTCAATTCCTTGGCCTATACGGTTAGGACCTGATCCTAATACAATAATTTTCTTTTTATCCGATACAACACTTTCATTTTGAGCAAACCTCTTACCGTCTGCAGTTTGCATCTCTGCCTCAAAGGTTGAGTAGTAATAAGGCGTCATAGCAGGAAATTCTGCAGCACACGTATCTACGAGCTTATAAACACGGTTAATGTTCATCTCGTCTCTTTTGTTGTATACCTCACTTTCTAGGCAACCTAGCATGTGTGCTATTTGTCTATCGGCAAATCCTTTTTGTTTAGCCTCTAAGAGTAGCTTTCGCGAAAGCGTATTTATATCAAACTTTGAAATCTCCTTTTCTAGTTGGTGCAATTCCTCAAACTGCTGCAAGAACCACATGTCAATACGAGTGATCTCATGAATACGTGAAAGAGAAATTCCCATTTCGATAGCATCATACAGTGCAAAAACCCTATCCCAACTTGCATTGGTCAACTTATCAATCACTTGATTGTAGTCACGGTAACCCTTACCATCGGCACCTAGTCCGTTTCTTTTAATTTCAAGTGACTGTGTTGCTTTGTGCAAAGCTTCTTGGAATGATCTACCAATTCCCATCACCTCACCTACGGCTTTCATTTGTAAGCCTAGGGTGCGGTCTGAGCCTTCAAACTTATCAAAGTTCCATCGTGGAATTTTAACTATTACATAATCGATTGTAGGTTCAAACAAGGCAGATGTACTACCAGTGATCTGGTTGTTCAACTCGTCTAGGGTATAACCTAAAGCAAGTTTAGTAGCTATTTTTGCGATTGGATAACCGGTAGCTTTACTTGCAAGCGCCGATGATCTAGAAACACGAGGATTTATTTCAATGGCAATGATTTCCTCTTTTTCGTCTGGACTAACAGCAAATTGAACATTACAACCACCTTCAAATTCTCCTATACTGCGCATCATATGGATAGCCATATCACGCATTTTTTGATACGTACGATCTGATAAGGTCATAGCAGGTGCTACTGTAATAGAATCACCTGTATGAATTCCCATAGGATCCATGTTTTCAATTACACAGATGATTACTACGTTATCATTTTTATCGCGTAATAATTCTAATTCGTATTCTTTCCAACCTAGCAAGGCTTTATCGATCATTACTTCATGAATAGGAGAAGCCTCTAGTCCACGACGTAGTAATTCATCATAATCTTCTTCCTTGTGAACAATTGCTGCTCCTGCACCACCTAAAGTAAAGGATGATCTTATACAAAGAGGAAATCCGAATTCCTGCGCAATTTCTTTTCCTTTTAAGAATGATGTAGCAGTAGCTTGTGGCGCCATACCTACACCTATTTTTTCCATGAGTTCTCTAAACTTCTCACGATCCTCGGTGATATTAATAGCATCAATATTTACACCTATTAAGTCAACACCGTGCTCTTCCCAAATTCCTTTTTCTTGCGCTTCAATACACAAGTTAAGAGCTGTTTGTCCTCCCATTGTCGGTAACACTGCATCAATTTGTGGATGCTCTTTTAGAATCTTTCTAATTGAGTTTGTGTTAAGCGGTAGCAAGTATACATGATCTGCCATACTAGGGTCAGTCATAATAGTCGCAGGATTTGAATTGATAAGTATGGTTTCAATACCATCTTCACGCAGTGATCTCAACGCTTGAGAACCTGAGTAGTCAAATTCACATGCTTGCCCAATAATAATTGGACCGCTACCTATAAGTAATATGGATTTTAAGTCTGATCGTTTAGCCATCGGTGTGGAAATGTGTAATTTAGGAATTCAAAGATAAGTTATAAAAAAAGGCGTTAACCCTTAAGATTAACGCCTTTATTAAGTAATAATGAACAATCATTATTTTTTATGTCTTCTTTCAGTAGAAACAGATAATTTTTTACGTCCTTTTGCTCTACGACGAGCTAGTACTTTACGACCGTTTGCTGAAGCCATACGCTCGCGGAAACCGTGTTTGTTTCTTCTTTTTCTCTTACTAGGTTGATATGTTCTCTTCTGTGCCATAGCTCAAAAATCTGTTTCAATAAATTATAAAGAAGGTACCATACCTTCATTTTAAATCGGGTGCAAAGATAATCTTATTTTATACATGTACAATAGTTAAGAAAAGTTTTTTTGATTATTTCGCTTCCGCGAAAGCGTAACTTTTAAATTTAAAAGAAATCAAGAATCATTCTTACTTATCCATTATCTCTATTTGGATACCACTCCATCAAACTTACTTTGATGTCGGAATTAACCTCTTCAATAGATTTTTTGAATTTCTCTACATCTTGATAACCATCGGTACCGCGATAATGATAAGGAATCACCTCTTGTGGTTGAAACTGTAAAACAGCATTTGCAGCTTGCTCTATATCCATAGTATATGGTAAGTTCATACAAACAATGGCTTTATTAATATTCTCAAGATTACGCATTTCTGGAATATCCTCGGTATCACCAGAAATATAAACTCGATAACCGTTTTTTTCAATAACATAACCATTACCGCGTCCCTTTTCATGAAATTTTAATCTTTCTTCAGTAAGATTATACATAGGAATTGAAGTTATAGTAAAGTCCTGGATCGTTTTAACTTCACCGTTATTAAGAATTATAGGTTCAAAATCTTCTCCTAATTTATCAGCCACTGCCTGTGGTGTTATTAATTTAGCATTTCCTTGTGTTGCTTTAAGGGTTTCGGCATTCATGTGATCACCATGAATATCAGTCACGAGCTGAATATTCGGGTTTTTCATTCCTTCAAAAGCTTGTGCGCCTCCTACAGGATCCACGTAAAATACGGTTCCATCCCATTCCATTGAAAAAGTAGCATGAGATATAGGGTTTATCGACAACTCGGGTTCATAACTAGTCTGTTCTTCAACCATTACTTCTTCCTCAATGACTTCTTTTTTATTTTCCTCTTTACAAGAAAGAGTAACAGCAAGAACTAAAAAACTTAAAATAATTTTATTCATTTTGATATTTATTTGATTTTCAATAGATGTAACAATGAGATAAAGTTAAAGTAAAGTGTTTTCGCAAAATGTTTACGTGGAGTTAAGATTTTAATAGCGGTTTTAAAACCTGACCATGATCGATGTGTGAATAGTTTTGACAACCTAAAAATTTTAAAACACATGAAAATTAAATTACTAACCGCTAGCCTTTTAGCAACTGCTATTTTTGTCTCTTGTAACGACGATGATAATCAAGCTTCAAATCCGCAAGCTGACAGCATCGATTTTAAAGCTCACTCCGTTACCGGTAATTACCTTAAAACAACATCTGACTTCTCTTCAGTAAAAGTATACCCAATACTATCTAGTGAAGATCAATTGACTGAATCTCCAAATTTCGTATACGGATCAATGGCCGATGGAATGGGATTAATTTACAACCGCGCCGATGATAACTTCACTCTTATCAATAACATTGAAGCAGATTACTCCATAGCTAGAATCACCTTGGACAATACCTTTAAACCTGTAAAAGGTGAGTATATTTTAAGTGAGTCGGCAACAGCAAGTACCGCTCAATGTTCTGGATCACTAATTACTCCAGAGGAACATGGCTTTGGACCGCTTTATTTATCAGGTGGTGAATGGGGTGGATCATCTAAAGGTGTATTCGTAACTGAACCTACAAAACCTTCTAGCGCACGCACTACTCCAGAATTGTTAACTGCTATGGGACAATGGAGTACTGAAAATGCAGTAGCGATAGGTAAAGATGCTTATCAAGATAAAACTGTTGTTTTTATTGGTGACGATCATTCTGATAATAACATTCCTTCTGGACAATTAGGAATGTACGTAGGTGATAGAGGTGATCTTTACAGTGGTAAATTATACGGTCTTAAAGTTACTGCCAGCGGTATTAACTATGAAATGGACATGCAAGAAGGTCAAACATACACAGCTGAATTTGTAGAACTTAATCAGCGTAACATCGATCTACTAGATGCTGAGGCTAAACAAAAAGGCGTTATGGGATTCTCTAGACTTGAAGATATCGACTGGAGAAGAGGAAACGCAGCTAATCAAAGAGAAGTTTATATCGCCGTAACTGGTAGAGACAAACCAGGTTTGATAGGAAAAGGAACTAGATACGGTCGTGTGTACAAAGTAGTACTTAATGAGAATGATCCTACAGGACCTGCTACAATTACTTGTGTGTTAGATGGTGATAAGGTTAATGGAAAAGCATGGGGATTCCATAGTCCAGATAATATTCTTGTTACAGAAAACTATGCATACATTCAAGAAGATCCTAATGGATACTTTGACGATCCTGCAAGACAACACTATGCAAGAATGTATCAATACGACCTAAACAACGGTACTGTAAAAACAGTTCTTGAATGTGACCAAGTTGCTGCTGCTGCTGCAGGAGTAGGAACTGAAAATAGCATTTGGGAAATAACAGGAATGATTGATATCTCTATGCAAACAGGTATACCAGGTTCTTTCCTAGTTGCTACACAAAATCACGGATGGGAACCTGCCGATGGTAGTGCCTTCTCTGATCCTACTGCGGTTATAGATATTGCAAACAGCCGTAAAGAAGGTAGTATGTTGTATGTAATTACAGGATTAGAACAATAATCATGTTACGTATTAAAAATAATATTTTAAAGGCTTGCCTCATGGCAAGCCTTATTCTCTTAAATTACGCCTGTAAGCAACCTCAAGAATATTCCCATATAAGTACTACCAAGCACTGGGAAGAACTTGAGTCTACTTATAAAAAGGAACTTATTGAAAATCGTGATATTCTCGATTCTATTAGTGAGACCAAGGAGATCAAAGTAATGAGGGATTTGTTTAAAGTTTCTAGACAAAATTTCAAATCTCTTGAGCCCGTTCTATCATTTCATGATAAGCAAGTTTATGCTAGTTTGAACGCTCCAAATATACTGAAGGTAGAAGAGGAAGATGCTACAGATATCAAAGAACTAAATCCATTAAGTTTTCAATCTTTAGAGGAAAATATTTTCGGTGAAAATCCCGACCTCATACTTGCTCAAAAAACTGCTCATCACATGAGTAATAAAATGGATGCACTTGCTCGCAATGCCAATTTTTCTCACTATCAAACCTATCATGTATTATGGATGGTCCGTAATCAAATCCTACGTACAACAACCACAGGAATTACTGGGTATGACAGTCCAGCTTTACAAAACAGTTTAGAGGATGCTGTTTCCGCTTTCGCGAAAGCGGAATACCTCATCAATCTAGTGTTATCCAAACACCCTAATGAATCTCTAGCTAAAGAATGGGAAAACGCATTTACGGCAAATAACAACTACTTAAAAAAACATTCATTTTCTTCTTTTGATCGCTATCATTACATTAGAAATCATAGTGATCCCATGCTTAAATTATGGGCACAAACCGTTAAAGAACTGACCATTCATTTTCCACTAGAAATGGCGGTATCTAATGAAGCAGAAGCTCTATTTTCTAACGAACTACTCAATCTAGATCATTTTGCAGGATACCGAGTAGACACACTTACACAAGAAAAAATTGAGCTAGGAAAAAAACTATTCAATGAGAAAGGGTTTTCAAGTAACGGAGCAATAAGCTGTGCTACATGTCATGTAGATAAACTAGCATTTACAGACGGACTTGCAAAAAGTAAGGATCAAAAACGAAATAGCCCTAGCCTAACCTATGTAGCTTATCAAAATAATTTTTTCTACGATAAGAGATCTGGAAGTCTAGAAGGACAAATTATTAATGTAGTTGAAAATGAAACAGAATTTCACACTGATGTTTCTAAACTATTACAAGTGGTAAAGCAGAATGAGGATTACTTAAAATCAATTACAACTCTTTATCCTGATCAACCTTTAAATGAATCAACTGTAAGAAGATCCATAGCAGACTATTTACGTAGCTTGAATAGCTGGGATTCAAAATGGGATAGAAATCTACGAGGAGAAGAATCAAGCTTAACTTCGTCAGAAATTAATGGTTTTAATTTATTCATGGGTAAAGCACAATGTGCAACTTGTCATTTTGCCCCAGTTTTTAATGGAACTATTCCGCCTGATTTTACTGAAACCGAAGTTGAACATTTGGGAACTCCTGCAACAATTGAAAACACAAATGCTACAATTGACGAAGACCTAGGTGTGTATGAGGTTTATCAAACTGAATCTAGAAAACACTTTTTCAAAACTCCTAGTTTGCGCAATGTTGAAATCACATCACCGTACATGCACAACGGAGTTTACAGCACACTTGAGCAAGTAATTGATTTTTATAATCGTGGTGGTGGTTATGGTATTGGAATAACTGATCAAGAATATCAAACCTTGCCACCAGATCCATTAGACCTTACTAAACAAGAGCAAACTGATCTCATAAATTTTCTAAAAACCCTAACAGATCAACGATACGAATCAAATGTTGATCAAAGTATTTACTAAATAGGAAAGCGCCTTTCCTACTTGATTTTTATAACCATAAACAGGAGCAGCCTCGCATATATGAATATAGCGAGGCTGTCCTTTTTTGACTATTTCGGTAACTATATCTATTAATTCTTGAAATGAAAAACCTACAGGAGATTGTGCGCTACTTGGAAAGTCTTTTACTACGTCCATATCAATTTCAAGAGCAAAGTGTTCCAGTTTAATTTTATCAAACACCTGTTCTACTCTTTGAGTAAAGTCTATTCTATCTGTTATAAAATCTGCCGATATTCTCAAATCATGGTCAATGAGTTCTTGCATTTGAGTAGTAAGAGCACTAGGTTGTAATCCTATTGCATGATACCTGCCGATTGCTCCGTCTTTAAGTGCGTGAGAAAACCCGTTACCGCTGTGTCTTCCTATTACTGGTCGCAAATCAGTATGTGCGTCAATATTCACTACATCAATTGCATGGTCTACAGCTGTTGCTTTTAATAAAGGGTATGCATTATTATGACCGCCACCTATTACTATAGGGATTTTTCCTAATTGAACGATTTGACTTATGACCTGTTCTACTCGTTTATCTATTTCTTGTACACATTTACTTAAAATCAAACGATCATCTGGATGATAGGAATAAAGACCTTCACAAAAATCCATTTGATCCTCGGTCTTTATAGTTCCTAATACAGCAATATTATCTACTGAGCGATATCTATTAATTTGAGTAGAAAGAAAAATCGGTAAAAATGAATCCCAAGCTTCACTAGCTCCTACTCTACCAAAATTTGCTCTTACACCAATATCCTCTGGAATTCCTAGTAAGACATATTTTTCTTGACAACTAACTAAATCTGCATAACTATTAAGAAAGGTTATTTTTTCTGCATAAACAACAGAGGCGTCTTCCCTTTCTTTAAAATTATCAATTTGGGATCGGTGATTTACAAATTGCTTCTGAGCCGTCTTGTCAATAAATTTAACGTAATTCATACCTACATAAAAGTTCCTGAAATCATCACTTTATCAATTTGTGATGTTCCAAAATTATAAGGAATTCCAGCTAGATTATCAATATTTTTAAAGAATAATAAGTCGGCTCTTTTTCCTTTGGTTATACTTCCTACTGATTCATCAAGCTCTACAGCTGCGGCAGCGTTAATAGTTAGCGCATTAAAAGCTTGCTGCGGTGTCATTTTCATTTTAATACAAGCTAAGGAGAAAACAAAATTCAAATTTCCCGATGGTGTACTGCCTGGATTATAGTCACTAGCTAGTGCAACCGCAATATCTTTATCCATTAAATCATGAACAGGTGTATAATCTAATCCTAAGAAAAAACTGCAACTAGGTAAAGCCGTAGCAATTGTTTTTGAATTACTCAGTGATTCTAAGTCTTCATCTTCTAGAATCTCAAGGTGATCTACACTTATAGCATTATGTTCTACCGCTTTTTCAATAGCTCCCAATGCATTGAACTGATTTACATGGACCTTTGCTTTTAAACCGTATTTTGCTCCAGCTTCTAAAATTTGGACCATTTGTGAAACTGAAAAGTAATTTTTTTCACAAAAGACATCGATATAATCTGCGAGATTTTCAGAGGCTACTTTAGGTAGCATTTCTGCAATGATAAAATCTACATAGCCTTGTTTATTGTCCTTATACTTCAATGGCACCGCATGAGCTCCTAGAAAAGTAGCTTTGATAGACATAAATACTCCAGGTGATAGCTCGGTTTCTTTAAGGCGTTTAATAACTCTAAGCATTTTTAACTCGCCTTCCATGGATAATCCGTATCCACTTTTAATCTCAATAGATGTTGTTCCTGTTTTTATTACCTCTTTAAGTCTTATTAATGCTTGTTCGTACAATTCATCTTCGCTCATGTTTTGCAATCTGGCAGCACTATTTAAAATTCCTCCACCACGAGCAGCAATTTGTTCATAGGTTAATCCGTTGATTCTGTCCTCAAATTCCTTTTCTCTTGTAGCTGCAAAAACAAGGTGAGTATGACTATCAACATATCCAGGAGTTACTATAGTATTTTGTACATCGACTATTTGATCCTGGTTTTCAACAACAACTAGATCACTCATTTTTCCAAAATCCTCGATTACACCATCTTTTATCTTGATAAAAGCATTTTTAATGCTGGGACATTCTTTCATTTGACTGCCTATTACTCTTTTGATGGATGCGTCACGTATTTGAAAAAGCTCTTTAATATTAGTGTAAACAGTGGTCATTTATAATTGGATTTTGTAATCAGGTAAAGGTATGTTTTTGCAGGTAATTGTGAGAAGATGTGATAGACAGTTCTTACATTCGCTTTATGAAAAAAAATATTAATTACCTGTGCGTTCATTCTGGGCAATTAAGAGATGACAAATACGGTGGTGCTACCGCTCCATTGTACCTATCTACAGCCTACGATTACCGCAATCCTGGCACTAATTTATATCCTCGTTACATGAATACACCTAATCAAGTTGCATTGGGTGAAAAGATGGCTGCATTAGAAAATACAGAGGCCGGACTCATTTTAGCGAGTGGCATGGCTGCCATAAGTGCTGTTTTCATGAGCTTTTTGAAAACTGGTGACCACATCATTTTACAAAGGGCTATTTACGGCGGAACAGCACATTTTGCCGCTGCCGAATTTAAAAATACGGGTATTGAATTTACCATGGTTGAACGTATTAATGAAGAAAACCTTCAAAAAGCTCTTCGACCGAATACTAAAATGATTTATGTAGAAACACCTAGTAATCCTTTACTAGAGCTTGTTGATCTTGAAGTTGTTTCCGCTTTCGCGAAAGCGAACAAATTAAAATCTGTAATCGACAACACCTTTGCCTCACCTGTTAATCAAACACCAGCAGATTTTGGGATTGATATTATAATTCACAGTGCTACCAAGTATTTAGGTGGACACAGCGACATAACAGCAGGAACAGTAAGTGGCTCAAAACAGGATATTGATCGTGTGTGGAATACAGCTAAAAATTATGGAGGAAGTATAAGTGATCAAACCGCATGGATGCTAGATCGCAGTATAAAAACTCTAGGATTAAGAGTCAAAAAGCAATCGAAAAATGCAAAAAAACTGGCTAAGTTTTTAGAGTTACATCCGTTAATTAGAAAAGTGAACTATCCTGGATTGCCATCACATCCTGATTACGAAATTGCAACAAATCAAATGAAGGGCTATGGTGGTATGCTCTCTTTTGAGCTCAAAAGTTCTGTAAAAACGGATAAATTTTTAGAAGCACTAAACTTAATTCAGCCAGCATTAAGTCTTGCAGGAGTTGAAAGTACTATCCTAGCTCCTAGTTTAACATCACATAGTTTGTTGACACCAGAACAAAGAGCTGAGCAAGGAATAAGTGATGACTTGCTTAGGTTATCTGTAGGTATTGAGGAAGTAGATTTGTTAATTAACGACATCGAACAAGCGATGGAGAAAAGCACAAAATAATGGAGCCAATTAAATTAGATATACTTGCCATAGGTGCTCATCCTGATGATGTAGAATTAAGTTGTTCTGGCACATTAATTAAAGAGAAGTCATTAGGAAAAAAAATTGGTGTGCTTGATCTTACTCGTGGTGAATTAGGTTCACGAGGTAGTGCAGATATAAGAGATAAAGAAGCTGCAAATGCCGCTAAAGTTATGAATCTAGATGTAAGAGAAAATCTAGGATTTAAAGACGGCTTTTTTACTAACGATGAACATCATCAAATGGAAATCGTAAGGGTAATAAGAAAATATAGACCAGAAATCGTTTTATGTAATGCTATCGACGATCGTCATCCAGATCACGCAAAGGGTTCTAACCTTGCAAAAGTGAGCTGTTTTTTATCCGGTTTATTAAGGATTGAAACATTTTCAAATGGAAAAAAACAAGATCACTGGCGACCTAAACACGTTTATCATTATATACAATGGAAAGATATCGAACCAGATTTTGTTGTAGATATTTCAGGGTTTATAGATCAAAAATTAGAAGCAGTAATGGCTTATGAATCGCAGTTTTATAAAGCTGGTGATGAAGGTCCTAAAACCCCTATTAATTCGGAAAACTTCTTGCAAAGTATCAAGTACAGGGCAGCAAATTTAGGTCGATTAACGGGAAGCAATTATGCCGAAGGGTTTACAGTCGAACGATATCCCGCAATAAATAGTTTATTTGATTTAAAATAATTAAAAAAAATAGCGAGTATAATTTTTAAATGTTATAAATTTGCACCGCTTTAAAAGTCGTGGTTGAGATATCTTGAGCACCACGTTAAAAAACTCACATTGATATGGTGGTTGTAGCTCAGCTGGTTAGAGCGCCGGATTGTGGTTCCGGAGGTCGCCGGTTCGAAACCGGTCTTCCACCCAAAAAGCCTTAGATATTCTAAGGCTTTTTTTATTTCTATACTTGTCGTGCGTTCCTAATAATTTATCATTGGACTTCCAATATTTTAATTTCTTTATACTATCACTGTGATGTTTTATCGCTAAAACGTTAAACATTAAGATTAAAATCAATTATCATGCCGTATCGATTAACAAATGATAAATTTAATATTATGATGCATTTAATCGAAAATATAAAATGTAAAAATAGTCCTACATCAGCTTTAAGTATTTGAATATCATAATTTTATATATGAAATCATGAATTTTATGTAAAAAACGTATTTTGTTGCTAAGGATTTAATCTTCTAGTTTTAAGGCATTAACCTTTAAATTTTTTAAAAATGAAAAAATCCCTTATCAAATTATCAATGATTGGATTTGCATTAGTAGGTCTTTTAATTACTTCCTGTTCCTCGGATGAGTCACGAGAAGAAAATTTAGACAATCCTAGATTAAAAGCTATACAAGATCATGCTGTTAAACTTGGTTATAAAGTAGAAGACGTAGAATTAAAAGACTTTCTTCTACCTGATAACACTTCAATTGAACGTGTTTTTCTTCAAGATGATATTGCTTTAAGTGAAGATGAGTTCTTTGCACTTGAACGAGAAGGAGATCTTGAAAAGCAATACAGAACTTTTAATCTAGTTAGCGGTTCAAACACAACAATTGATATACTAGGTTACACTGGTAATAATCAATATGGATTATCTTCTAAGGCACAGACTGGATTAAGATGGGCAGTAGCAAATTACAATCGTTTAAGTGGAGTAAGTCTGAATTTTAGACTGACTTTTGGAACTGACACTAATAGTGCCGATATGGTAGTTTACGATACTTCCTTTTCTAATTCTGGATCTGGTGGTGTAGCTGGATTTCCTTCGAACGGGCGTCCTTACAAATGGTGTCAAATCTATAATTTAGAAAGCTTTTCGACTAATGTGAATGAACATGTAATTTGTCATGAAATGGGCCACTCTATAGGTTTCCGTCACAGTGATTGGTTTTCTAGACAATCTTGTAATCAGTCTGGAGAGTCTGCAGGTTCTGATGGGGCCGTTCATTTAGCTGGTACACCAACTGGTTGGGATCCTACTAGCCTTATGAATGCATGTTTTTCTGGAAGTACAGGTGGAGAGTTTAATAATAACGACATCACTGCCCTACAGGCAATGTATTAAGTTAGATTTTTTTTGGAAGAAAAGCCCGAAGAATAACTTCGGGCTTTTTTTGATTAGTATTTTAAAATAGAATGTGTCGATTCAGAAAACTGTTTTCTCCCATTTAAAAAGCCAAGTTCAAGTACAAAATTAGCATACACCTTACTTGCTCCTGCCTCCTTTAACAATGTTATAGCAGCCGCAGCTGTTCCTCCTGTGGCCAAAACATCATCATGAAGTAAAACTACATCATCCTCTTTAATCGATTTCTCCTGAATTTCTAATGAATCTGTTCCGTATTCTAGCTCATAGCTTGTTTTCAGTATTGGTCCAGGAAGTTTTCCAGGTTTACGTATCATAATAAATTTGGCCTTCAACTTTTGCGCAAGCAACATTCCAAATAAAAATCCTCTTGATTCTATACCAGCAACTACATCAATCCTTTTATTCTGATAAGGTTGTATTAATTTATCTACGACATCACTTCTGATCTCATTAGTACTTAATAAACCAGAGATATCTTTAAAAATGATTCCTTGTTTAGGAAAATCTGGGACATCAACTACAATTGCTTTTAATTCTTTTTCAGTCATAGTTCAAAATTAAAAAACTGAATAAACTTTTTAATTAAAGTTATTTCAATATTTAAAAAATGATAGTATATTTGCAACCGCTTTGTGAGAAACATGTTTTCATTAAGCAACGATAAAGGCCTCGTGGCGCAACTGAATAGCGCATCTGATTACGGCTCAGAAGGTTACAGGTTTGAATCCTGTCGAGGTCACTTTAGTCATTGCAAAATGACAACAAAGCCACGCAATCACTATGATTTGCGTGGCTTTCTGGTTTTTAGACCAACATTTGAAATGAAACGATTTGCTTCTATATGGTAGCTAATCGTCAGTTAATTTTCAAAGTGTCAGTTGAACTGACACTTTCAAGAAAAGCTTTGAAATACTTGCTATAGTTGATTTGACATTCGTCAAGACGATTTGTATAATCTAAAGACGACAACTATGCGGTCAACAAACACATTCTCAATTCTCTTTTGGGCAGACCAAAAGAACGCCACAGATGGCGAAGCTCTGGTTTATGCCAGAATCACGGTAAACCAAAAACGAGCTAACATCAGTTTAAAAAGACGAGTGCCGGTAAAACTTTGGGACCCTAAGAAAAACCGAAGTAAGGGTAACTCTGCAGAAGCTCGCCAACTCAATCAGTATATCGACCAGACTTACACTAAGCTCTTCCAGATATACCAAGACTTAAAATTTCAAGAAAAATTGATAACGGCCAAGCTCATAAAAGCCCACTACACAGGCGAGAACGAGCAATCCAAATCACTTCAAAACCTCATCGCCTATCACAGTAAAAAAATTGAAAATACTCTGGCAAAGGGAACGATTAGAAACTTCGGAGTGACCGAAAACTACCTCAACAGATTTCTCAACAAAGTCAAGAAAACAACCGATATCTATTTAAAAGAGCTCGATTATAAATTCCTGTGCGACTTCGAAAATTACTTAGCCAATTACTGGCCAGCTGGTCATCCAAAAGCCTTAAGCCAGAATACTATAATGAAGCATATTCAACGTTTACGTAAAATAGTAACGTTGGCTTATCATATGGAATGGATTCCACGGGACCCATTTGTAAGATGGAAACCAGTTTACGAGAAGAAGCAACGTGAGTTCCTTTCTGAAAATGAGCTTTCCAATATGGAAAACTTTCAGTTTTCTATCGAACGCCTGGACAGAGTGCGTGACTTATTTGTGTTTAGCTGCTACACCGGTATCAGCTATGTGGATATAATGAATTTGACAGAAGATAATTTGGTGCTTGGTATGGATGGCGGAAATTGGATATATACCAAACGTCAAAAAACAAAATCTTCAGTCAAAGTCCCGTTACTTGGAAAAGCAGAAGAAATCATTTCTAAATATGAAGGGCATCCTATGACAGAAGTAACAGGAACACTTTTGCCAGTAATCACTAATGAGAAATTGAACGTGTATCTAAAGGAAGTTGCTCACTATGTTGGTATAACTAAAAATCTAACGTTTCATATGGCACGCCATACCTTTGCAACTACCATAACGCTTTCCAATGGTGTTCCTATAGAAACGGTATCAAAACTCTTAGGACATAGTAAAATTGCTACTACTCAAATTTATGCTCGAGTACTCGAGCATAAGGTTAGCAATGATATGGATATCTTGAAAAACAAGTTGTTGAAGAATAAAAATGAACGCATTAAAAAAGCAGACTAATAACCAAATTTATACTTTCAAGAAGCATTCTAAATAAGAAAGTACAACAAATTATATCAAATTTTATTATTTTTGTACTTAATGAAGAAATTCCTCCACAAATCGATGGCTATCTTAATGGCAGTCGTTGTACTTTTTACCACGATGTCATTTACTGTTGATATGCATTATTGTGGGGATTCTCTTGTAGATTTTTCATTGTTCCAATCAGCAGAAACCTGTGGAATGGAAAAAGAGCAGTCAAGTATAGGTTGTGAAAATCCGATGCTTACCAAAAATTCCTGTTGCTCTGATGAGCAATTAATTATTGAAGGACAGGATGATTTAAAGCAAAACTTTACCAAGTTGACTTGCGAGCAGCAAACGTTCATCGCTGCTTTTACATATTCTTATATAAACCTATTTGAAGGAACCGAATCTGAAGAAGTTCCTTTTGAAGATTACCCGCGACCCTTTGTCAAACGGGATGTGCAAGTGATGTACCAGACTTTCTTAATTTGATTTGTTAGATTTTTTGAATGAAGCCCAATAGCTATGCTGTAGTGGGCTAAAACTCGTGTTTGCCATTTTCCGCAACACGTAATTCCAATTATCTAATACATCAAATGTTATGCTGAATAAGAGCATTAAATTTCTCATAGAAAACAAACTTGTTGCCGTTCTACTATTCGCCCTATTTGTGGGTTGGGGCGTGGTCAACGCACCCTTTAATTGGGAAACGGGCTTTTTACCTACAGACCCAGTTGCCGTTGATGCCATACCGGATATTGGCGAGAACCAGCAAATTGTTTTTACCAAGTGGCAAGGTCGCTCGCCACAGGACATTGAAGACCAAATCACATATCCTCTTACCACTTCGCTTCTCGGTATTCCAGGTGTGAAAACCATTCGTAGTTCGTCTATGTTTGGATTTTCAAGCATCTATATCATTTTTGAAGAAGACATCGAGTTCTACTGGTCACGCAGTCGCATACTTGAAAAACTGAACTCACTTCCTGCAAACCTATTACCTGATGGTGTCAATCCATCATTAGGACCAGATGCCACGGGTCTCGGACAGATTTTTTGGTACACGCTGGAAGGTCGTGATAAAGACGGCAACGTAACTGGCGGATGGGATTTACAGGAATTGCGTAGCATACAGGATTACTATGTGAAATATGGATTGTCATCGGCAAGTGGTGTTTCTGAAGTAGCTTCCATTGGTGGCTATGTTCAGGAATACCAAGTGGACATTGACCCAGAAAAAATGCGCCAGTACAACGTGAGTATGGGCGATGTGGTTAAAGCCGTCAAACAGAGCAATCAAGATATAGGGGCACAGACTCTCGAAATCAATCAAGCGGAATACCTCGTACGCGGATTGGGTTACGTCAAGTCCATAGCAGATATTGAAAATGCAGTTGTAGATTCTGAAAATTTCACTTCCATCCGCATCAAAGATGTGGCTAACGTCCATTTGGGGCCTGCTACCAGACGTGGTATTCTCGATAAGGAAGGGGCCGAAGTCGTAGGTGGTGTCGTAGTCGCTCGCTACGGTGCAAATCCGTTGGAAGTTATCAATAATGTCAAGGCGCAAATTGCCGAAATAAGCTCTGGACTTCCCACAAAAACTTTATCAGATGGTCGCATTTCGCAAGTTACCATTGTACCATTTTATGACCGGACAGAACTCATACAAGAAACGCTGGGAACGCTCAATGAAGCACTCACTTTGGAAATCCTAATTACCATTTTGGTCATTATTATAATGGTTTTCAATCTGCGTGCATCCATCCTTATTTCAGGGTTGTTACCCGTAGCCGTTTTGATGGTTTTCATCACGATGAAGCTCTTTAATGTAGATGCAAATATCGTCGCACTTTCAGGTATTGCCATTGCCATCGGTACAATGGTGGACGTGGGCGTGATACTCGCCGAAAATATGATACGGCACTTGGAAGATGAAAAGCTGCGCCTTAATGAAAACGGTAAAGAATACACCACAAACGAAATCATCTACAACGCAACTGCCGAAGTCTCTGGTGCTATTCTAACAGCAGTTTTAACAACAATAATCAGTTTCCTGCCCGTATTTACAATGATTGGTGCCGAAGGAAAACTATTCCGTCCGCTTGCCTTTACCAAAACAATGGCACTCACGGCATCACTCATCATTGCGCTATTTCTCATCCCACCCATTGCGGCATTTCTTTTCCGTAAGACGAATTTGCGTGAACGGACACAGTACGTCATCAATGGCTTACTTGTTTTATTGGGAATTCTCGCCATCGTTTACGGCTTTTGGTTGGGGCTAATTCTAATTGCCTTTGCCATAACATCACTTTTAAAGATGCGTGGTACGCTTTCGCGAAATCGAGCTGGCGAGATTCACGACCAACGAGAGAGCGTAGCGGTAAAGCGTAAAAACCTTCTGGACATCATCATTTCATCGGTTGCCATCGTATTCTTGCTCGCTACCTACTGGCGACCGTTAGGCTTTGACCGAAGTATTGTGATGAACTTGTTATTTGTTTCCATTATCTGTTTTGGACTGCTTGGTGTGTTCTCGATTTTCAGGATATACTATGAGCGTATTTTGCGATGGGCACTTCAGAACCGATATCTATTCTTAATCGTTCCGGCTACGGTGCTCACGTTGGGTATCATTATTATGCGAAATACGGGCAAAGAGTTTATGCCAGCGCTGAATGAAGGCTCTTTCCTGCTGATGCCTACATCCTTACCACACGCTGGTGTGGAAGAAAACAAGCGAGTCTTACAACAGCTCGATATGGCGGTGGCGAGCATCCCTGAAATTGAAACCGTAGTAGGAAAAGCAGGACGAACGGAAAGCGCACTCGACCCAGCACCACTCTCGATGTATGAGAATGTCATTCAGTATAAATCTGAATATATGCGGAATAGTTCAGGCGAGCGACAACGCTATAAGGTCAATGACGATGGATTGTTTGTACTGAAGAACGACAAATTTATTATTAACCCAAATAATGAGATAGACGAAGATGTCAATTATGACAAAGCATCGCTCAAGACTACCGCTACACGCGAAGAGTTGATTGAAGATGAAAACGGCGAGTATTACCGAAACTGGCGACCAGACATCGAGAGTCCAGATGATATTTGGAACGAGATAGTTCGAGTAACCAAACTACCAGGCGTGACATCTGCACCCAAGTTGCAACCCATCGAAACACGATTGGTAATGCTACAAACGGGAATGCGAGCACCTATGGGTATCAAGGTAAAAGGTCCCGATTTAAAGTCCATAGAAAATTTTGGACTGCAACTGGAAGACATCTTGAAACAAGCCGAAGGCGTTAAAGAACAAGCTGTCTTTGCAGACCGTATCGTGGGCAAACCCTACTTGCTCATCGATATTAAGCGAGACCAATTGGCTCGATATGGCATATCCATTATGGACGTGCAGGAAATCCTTCAAGTGGCCGTGGGCGGTATGCCACTAACGCAAACCGTGGAAGGTCGTGAGCGTTATGCCGTTCGGGTTCGCTATCCACGAGAATTGCGGGCAAATCCAGACGACTTGCATAATATCTATGTTCCTGTTGAAAAAGGAAGTCCCGTACCGCTGGGCGAATTGGTTGAAATTCGATACGAGCAAGGACCACAGGTCATTAAGAGTGAAGATACTTTTCTAATTGGCTATGTGCTGTTTGATAAACTCGATGGCTTTGCCGAAGTAGATGTGGTGGAAAATGCCCAAGCCTTAATTCAAGAAAATATTGATAACGGTTCGCTGGTCGTACCACAAGGCGTGAGCTATCGCTTTACGGGAACCTATGAAAATCAGTTACGAGCAGAAAAAACGCTATCGGTTGTCGTACCGCTTTGTTTGCTGGTTATTTTCTTGATTTTGTATTTCCAATTCAGGTCGGTTTCCACATCGCTTATGGTGTTTACCGCAATCGCCGTGGCCTTTGCTGGTGGCTTTATAATGATATGGCTATACGGACAAGATTGGTTTTTCAATTTCGGCTTTTTTGGCGAAAATCTGCGGGATTTGTTCAATATGAAAACCATCAATTTAAGTGTAGCCGTTTGGGTAGGTTTTATCGCCCTATTTGGTATTGCTACGGATGATGGCGTGGTAATGGCCACCTATTTAGACCAATCTTTCAAAAGCAACGAACCAGACAATAAAAAGGGCATTCGTCTCGCCACTTTGGAAGCCGCAGGTAAACGTATTCGTCCGTGTTTGATGACTACTGTAACTACGGTACTGGCACTACTTCCCGTACTTACATCCACAGGCAAGGGAAGCGATATAATGATACCGATGGCGATACCCATTTTTGGCGGAATGATAATCGATGTTACGTCCTATTTCCTACTGCCAGTCTTATATAGCTGGAAAAAGGAATACCAACTTAAAAAAGCAAACAGATGAAGAAATTAAAATATATACTGGTGTTCTTGTTTGTTTCCGCTTTCGCGAAAGCGCAACAATTACAATCCTACATTAAGGAAGCCGAAGCGAACAATCCAGAAATTCAAGCCTTTGAACTGCGCTATAATATTGCCGAAGAAAAGGTAAATGAAGCCAACTGGATTCCAAATACCGAAGTGAGTGCCGGCTATTTTGTGAGTGAGCCTGAAACCAGAGTCGGTGCGCAACGTGCACGAATAGGCGTAAAACAGATGTTGCCGTGGTTTGGTACCATTACCGCTCGTGAAAATTATGCCACCGCAATGGCAGATGCCGAATATGTGGATATCACGATTGCAAAGCGCAAGCTCGCACTTTCGGTTGCACAATCCTATTATCGTTTATATTCCATACGTGCCAAGCAAGCCGTACTGGATGAAAACATACAACTACTGGAAACCTACGAACGACTTGCACTCACATCTGTAGAAGTGGGCAAAGCGAGTGCCGTAGATGTGTTGCGACTTCAGATTAGACAAAATGAATTACACCAACAAAAGGAAGTGCTGGAAGAAGAATTTACAGCAGAACAAACGGCTTTTAACAATCTGCTCAACCGTGATTCGATGATGACGGTTATCGTCGTTCCAGAAATGGAAATTCCGCAGGAAGACCCATTTTACAACAATGAAGCGCTATCGCTCAATCCCGAACTGCTCAAATATGACAAACTCTATGAATCGGTAGCACAATCCGAACTGCTCAACCAACGTGAGAGTTTGCCTATGATTGGTTTTGGTGTGGATTACTTGCCCGTAACGGAACGTAGCGATGTGAACTTTAGCGATAATGGGAAAGATGTATTGATGCCAATGGTTTCGGTATCCATCCCCATTTTCAACAACCGTTATAAATCCATTTCAAGGCAAAACGAGTTGCGTCAGCAAGAAATAGAAACCCAACGGGAACAGCGATTGAATGTGCTGGAATCCGCTTTCGCGAAAGCGCAATCACAACGCAACCAAGCCCGCATCGCTTATAACACCCAAGACAGCAACCTGAAGCAAGCGCAAGATGCCGAAGAAATTCTGGTAAAAAATTATGAAACAGGCACCATCGATTTTAATGATGTGCTGGACATTCAGGAACTGCAATTAAAATTTCAAATGAATCAAATCGAGTCGGTGCAAATGTACTATGTACAATCGGCCATTATTAACTATTTAATCAATTAATTATGGTCAAGGATTTTTACATAAAAAATATGGTTTGTGATAGATGTATCAAGGTGCTCAAATCTGAAATTGAATTGCAGGGCATTGAACTAAAAGAAATTGAATTGGGACGTGTAAAACTTGACATCAAGAACGACGATGAGCGATATGCTTTTAAGGAAATTCTGAGTAATAACGGCTTCGCAATTATCGATTCTGCTGAGGATACACTAACTGAGCAGGTGAAAATAATTCTTATAAAAATGATGGAAAATCTACCCATCCAACTAAGCGACAAATTATCTAAGCACCTATCAGAAAAATTACATCAAGACTATTCAAAAATCAGTAAGGTATTCTCATTCACACAAGGAAATACCATTGAAAAATACTTCATTAAACTGAAAATCGAAAAGGTCAAGGAACTCATACAAACACAGGAAAAGAATTTTACCGAGATAAGTCAACTATTGGATTATAGCCATATCAATCATTTGAGTAGACAATTTAAGACCGAAACAGGAATGAGCTTAACGACCTATAAAAAGCAACAGCAAAATTTTAGGAATTCATTAGACCAAATTTTATAGATAAGAACCAAGATTATGACACAACTCGCTGAAAAACAGCTTTAATTTTGGTAAAAATTAAAAATAAATATGAAAAAACTACTAATATTCTTCTTAATACTATTTGGATTTGCAATGCAAGCACAAAAACCAGACAATCCTTTTGTGGCCAACAAATCCGAAGAAAATGTTGATAATTGGCCAGAACGTGTCTATGATTTAACTATTGATTATGAGACTGTAAACTACACGGGTAAAGGTGTAAAAGCGATGACCTTTAATGGTAGTATTCCTGGTCCAACTTTAGAATTTAATGAAGGGGAATTTGCTATTATTAACGTAACCAATAAAATGGATGTAGAAACATCTGTGCACTGGCACGGTTTAATACTTCCACATTTTTACGATGGTGTACCTTATCTAAATACACCACCTATTAAGCCAGGCGAAACTCAACAGTACAAATTTGCGCTCAAACAATCTGGAACTTATTGGTATCACTCACATACGGGATTGCAAGAGCAACGTGGTGTTTATGGCTCAATTCAAATCAATCCTAAAGAGACCACATTAGAGTATGATAAAGATTTGGTACTCGTACTTTCGGACTGGATGGATGAAAATCCTAAAACACAACTCCGTAACTTAAAACGAGGTAATGAATGGTACCTCATTAAGAAAAATCAAGTACAAAGTTGGGATAAAGTAATCGCCAGAGGTGCTGTTGGAGCTAAGTTGAAAATGATGTGGCAACGTATGCCAGATATGGCTATACTTGACAATTACTACGATTATTTTTTTATAAATGGAAAACCTGAACAGAACTATCCTGATTTTAAACCTGGTGAAAAGGTAAGGGTACGTTTTGTAAATGCAGCTGCTGCCACTTATTTCTGGCTTACATTCGGTGGCGAAGACCCTACGCTAGTAGCAGCGGATGGGTTAGATGTTGTTCCTGTACCACACAATAAAACATTAATCGGAGTTGCCGAAACATATGACTTTATAGTAACTATTCCAGAAAGCGGAAAGCTGGAAATCCTTGCAACTTCACAAGACGGTTCTGGTAAAGCATCTACCTTTTTAGGAACAGGCAATACATTGAAAGCTCCAGAAGTTCCTAGACCTGATTTGATTAAACAGATGCAAGAGATGATGTCAATGGATATGAAAATGGGAGCCCCAGCAGTTAAGTTCAACCCTTCAAAAAATGATAGTATTGAAAAAATGAAGAAATACGCAATGAAGATGGATGGAATGCAAATGGATGGAATGAATATGAAAGATGACAAAATGCAGATGGATGGGATGCAGAAAGATAAAGATTCCATCAAAATGAAAGACAACGGTATGGCTCATCAGGATATGAAAATGAAAGACGATAAGATGCAAATGGATGGTGGAATGAAAATGGGCTATATGGTTCCAAAAGACAAAGTGATAGGTGATAATATGAAAACAGGTGGTAATCCTGAATTTAATTATCACTATTTAAAAGCGCCAGAAAGTACCGAATTTGAGGAAGACAGACCTACACGTGAGATGCTATTTAACCTAACTGGTAATATGAACCGATATGTATGGTCAATAAACGGAGTACCACTTTCAGAAACCGATAAAATAAAAATCAATCAGGGAGAAGTTGTACGAATAACGCTTAACAATATGACAATGATGCACCACCCAATGCATCTACACGGACACTTTTTTAGGGTACTTAATGAAAATGGTGAGCGCAGTCCATTAAAACACACGGTTAATGTTGCACCGATGCAAAAGGTAGTCATTGAGTTTGCTGCGGATGAAAAGGGTGATTGGTATTTTCATTGTCACGTTCTATATCACGTAAACAGTGGTATGGCTAGAATTTTTAGCTACGATACACCACGAGATGAACGATTAGAAGGATATCCTTTGACCAATCTTACCAATGAGGCAAATCATATGTTCACTTGGGGAGAAGTCACTGGGGCAAGCCATATGACAGAATTATATTATACGGCAACGAACATTCGTAATCAGTTTACCTTAAGAGGAGAATATGGCTGGAATGAAAATTTAGAAGCAGAGTTTACATACGAGCGTTGGCTCAATAGTTATTTCAGGGTTTTTGGAGGTGTAAATGTTGAAAACGAAGGCGTGGATAGCCTTGAAGAAATATCTACCACAGGTGTCGTAGGTGTTCGTTATTTGCTTCCACTTCTAATCGATTCCGATTTACGGATTGATAACAAGTTACGTCCTACTATCTCTTTTGCGACAGCGACTATGATATTTAGAAATGTTGCCCTTTATGGTGAGTATGAATACCAAATGGATTTTGGTTGGGTAAATGACTTTGAAGAAGGGACTGATTTTGAAGAAGAAACGACTTGGCAAGTAGGACTTGAATATGTACTGAGTAGAGATTTCTCTTTAATGGGAAGCTATGACAACCGTTTTGGATGGGGTGGCGGACTTTCATTAAGATTTTAAAACAATAATTAACTTAAATAAACAACAAAGATGAAAAAAGTAAAAAGAACACTAGGTATGATGGCACTTGCTGCTACAACGGTACTAACGGTTTCCTGCAAAGATGTAAACAAGAACGAACCGGCTGCACCTATGAGTAATGAGATGCATCAAGAGTCTATCGATGACAAAGACGATATGGCGATGAATGACAACCAAGATGCAAAAGCAGAAGCAATCTTGAATGACTATTTCAACTTAAAAGATGCTCTTGTAGGCGATGACAATGACAAAGCAAAACAACTGGGCGCCACGCTGGCAAGCACTTTAGGCAGTTTTGATGCATCGAGCTATTCAGATAGTGAGCAACAAGAACTCAAGGATATTATGGAAGACGCAATTGAACACGCAGAACACATTTCAGAAAGTGATATGGCACACCAACGTGAGCACTTTAAGATATTAAGCAAGGATGTTACCGATATGGTTGCCATTACTGGAACAGAGATGAAGATATACGAGCAATTCTGCCCTATGTATAATAATAATGAGGGTGGTGCTTGGCTTAGTATGAACGAAGAAATTAGAAACCCCTATTTCGGTGACAAAATGTTGAAATGCGGTAAAGTACAGCGAGAAATCAACTAATTGAAGTTTTTAAAAATCATAGCGTGGCTTGCCCTTGTGGCATTGATAGTGATTCAGTTCTTTCCAATAATTCTGAACGAGAGCGATTATGTACCGCAAAGTGATTTTATGGTCGAAAATCAAG
This sequence comes from Nonlabens sp. SY33080, assembly GCF_011784885.1. Taxonomy (NCBI): domain Bacteria; kingdom Pseudomonadati; phylum Bacteroidota; class Flavobacteriia; order Flavobacteriales; family Flavobacteriaceae; genus Nonlabens; species Nonlabens sp. SY33080. The sequence continues at coordinate 174,178 of NZ_CP050461.1, read as the reverse complement.
TGCCTGCAACGATAAAAAATCGGTTGCAGGTTTCTTGCTACGATTGCCACAGTAATAATACAGATTATCCGTGGTATAGTAAGATACAGCCTGCGGCTTGGTTTCTGGAAGATCACATACAAGAAGGTAAGGACGAACTTAATTTTAATGAATGGGCAACATATTCAGACCGGCGAAAGAATAGTAAACTTCGGTCTATCATAAGCCAAATTGAAGAAGATAAAATGCCCTTGGATTCTTATACACTCATTCATAAAGATGCAATTCTTTCAGATGAATATAAGAGGATGATAATAGATTATATGACAGCGTTAAAAGACAGTTTGGAATAAAGTCCTGATATGGGAAGGGAAAGTTGATGGTTGGTTAGTTAGTAGCCCTTCCCTTGTCAGGCACAATAAAAAATATTAGAAAAATGAATAATGATATAAATGAATTTGAGTAAAAATTCTTAAAAATAAACAGGATGAATGCACTTAGAAAAACTACAATATTCGCATTAATTATAATAGCAACAAGCCAAGTGTTCGGACAAGATACAAACACAGAAAAGCAAGCGGTGCTTAAAGTAATGAAAACCTACAAAGATGCGCTACAAAACTTGACAACCGAAGGTACTTTTGACTTATTTACAGAAGATTCCGAGGTTTTTGAATCTGGTGGTGTTGAAGGCACCTATGCCCACTATATAGAACATCATTTGGGTCCAGAATTGGGGCATTTCAAGAAGTTTGAATTTTCAGATTATGAAATTGATGCAGAAGTAGATTTGCCCTATGCGTTTACTACCGAAACTTATGTCTACACCATAGTTCTCAATCCCGATGATAAAGGCAATACTCGAACCATAAAGAAAAAAGGGGTGGCGACTTCTATCCTTAAGAAGATAGAGGAAAAATGGCAGATAGTAAAAACACATTCATCATCCAGAAATGTTAAATAATTTTTAGCCAATCATAAAATGACACACACCTATCACATACACGGAATGACCTGCAATGGTTGCCGAAACCACGTCGAACAGACGCTTTCCAAAATAGAAGGTGTTACTAATGCATCTGTCAATTTAGAAAAAGCCGAAGCGATCATCGAAATGCAAGCACATATTCCCATCGAAAAATTTCAAGAGGCTCTAAAAGCGGACGGTGGGCAATACAGCATCCATCAAAATGGGGAACATCATCATACCCACGATAAGAAGCAAGTTGATAAACCTAAAGGCAAAGGAACAGGAACATTTTACTGTCCGATGCATTGCGAGGGCGACAAGACTTACGACAGACCAGGCGATTGTCCTGTTTGCGGAATGGATTTGGTCGAAGAAGTGAATTTAGCGACTACTTCTGATACTCAATATACCTGCCCGATGCACCCAGAAATTATTAAGGACGAACCGGGAAGCTGTCCAATTTGTGGAATGGATTTAGTTCCTATGAAACCCGATTTATCCGCAGAAGAAAAGACCTATAAAAAACTGCTTAAAAAGTTCTGGATAGCGGTCGCTTTCACATTGCCCATTTTTATCATTGCAATGTCCGAAATGCTGCCCAACAACCCCTTATATGATGTTTTAGAATTAAAATATTGGAACTGGATTCAATTTGCGCTTTCTATTCCTGTGGTATTCTACGCTACTTGGATGTTCTTTGAACGTGCCTACCGCAGTATAAAGACGTGGAACTTAAATATGTTTACGCTTATCGGTATCGGTGCTGGCGTTGCTTGGCTCTTCAGCGTGTTCGGGATGCTCGTACCCGATTTTTTCCCTGACCAATTCAAGACCGAAGCCGGTACGGTTCACGTCTATTTTGAGGCTGCTACGGTGATTCTAACTTTGGTTCTACTTGGTCAAGTCCTCGAAGCTCGTGCGCATAGCAAGACCAATTCCGCAGTCAAGGAACTTTTAAAATTGGCACCTAACAAGGCTATAAAGGTAGTTGATGGGGAAGAACAGGAAGTGGCCATCGATGAAATTGAATTGGGCGATATCCTACGTGTGAAGCCGGGCGATAAGATTCCTGTGGATGGCGTTATTACCGAAGGCGAAACTTCCATCGATGAATCGATGATTACAGGCGAACCCATTCCTGTAAACAAATCAGTAGATGATAAAGTAAGTAGCGGAACTATCAACGGCAATCAGTCCTTCTTGATGAAAGCTGAAAAGGTGGGGTCTGACACCCTGTTATCACAGATTATACAGATGGTTAATGATGCCAGTCGAAGCCGTGCACCCATCCAAAAGTTGGCCGATACCGTTTCGGGATATTTCGTGCCAATCGTGGTCATCATCGCTGCTGTGACATTCGGCGTTTGGGCGATTTGGGGCCCAGAGCCAGCCTATGTTTATGCCTTGGTTAATGCGATTGCCGTATTAATTATCGCCTGTCCGTGTGCTTTGGGGCTTGCGACACCTATGTCCGTAATGGTCGGTGTTGGTAAAGGCGCACAAAATGGGGTGCTTATCAAGAATGCTGAAGCCCTTGAGAAAATGGATAAGGTAGATACTCTCATTGTCGATAAGACCGGAACGATAACCGAAGGAAAACCTACAGTTGAGAAAGTGGGTTCTTTTGAGAAGGGTTTTACCGAAACCGAAGTACTACAATACATTGTTTCCTTGAACAGCCAAAGTGAACATCCGCTGGCGGAAGCCACCGTAAAATATGGAAAAGAACAAAACGCAGAGTTTTTAAAAGCAGATGGATTTAACGCAGTAACTGGAAAAGGCGTTGAAGGTGAAGTTAACAATAAAGAAGTGGCTTTAGGTAACGCCAAAATGATGGAACAGGCAAATGCTACACTTACCGAAGCTATGGAAAACGAGGCACAATCCTACCAAAAACAAGGGAAAACGGTTTCCTATCTCGCTGTAGAAGGTCAAGTTGTAGGCTACGTCGTTATCGGCGACAAAATCAAGGAAACAAGTGCAAAAGCTATCAAGGATTTGCAGAATAAGGGAATTGCGGTCATTATGCTTACTGGTGATAATCACGACACCGCCCAAGCTGTCGCAGATGAGCTTAACCTTGCCGATTTTCAAGCAAGTATGCTACCAGAAAACAAATTGCAGGAAGTCGAGAAATTACAAGAGCAAGGCAAGGTGGTTGCAATGGCAGGCGATGGTATCAATGATGCACCTGCACTCGCTAAAAGTGATGTAGGTATCGCAATGGGAACAGGTACGGATGTTGCCATTGAAAGTGCAGCCATTACATTGGTGAAAGGCGATTTACACGGTATTGTAAAGGCAAGAAATCTAAGTGATGCAGTAATGCGCAATATCAAACAAAACCTCTTTTTTGCAATGATTTATAACACGCTGGGTATCCCTATTGCAGCAGGACTACTGTATCCGTTTTTTGGAATACTCTTATCGCCAATGATTGCGGCTTTGGCGATGAGCTTCAGTTCGGTATCGGTAATTGCCAACTCATTACGTCTAAAAAGTAAAAACATATAATCTAACTAATTAAATACTTATGAAATATAAAATTTTGATAATCCTATTGGTAGTTGCTGTCAGCGGATGTAAAAACGAAGAAAAGAATAATACCAAAATAGAGATAGAGCACAATCATACCCAGAGTGAACCTAAATCTGAGAACAAAAAAACCCTTAGTCCACATACATCGGCAATGGCGATGATAGGCGATACACATATCCATATAGATTATTCGTCGCCAGGCGTAAGGGATAGAATTATTTTCGGTGGACTGTTGGCTTACGACCAAGTCTGGCAGGCTGGTGCCCATATGGCTACTTGGCTTGAAACAAATAAGGATTTAGAAATTGACGGTAAAGAATTGAAAGCCGGGAAATATGGGTTTTTTGTAATTCCGAATCAAGAAGAATGGACTGTCATTTTCAACAGGAATTGGAACCAACACGGTAAGGACGACTATAATGAAAATGATGATGTATTACGATTTAAAGTGACACCTAAAATTTCCGAAGAAATTAAAGAACATTTAGAGTATAACGTAAACAAAACAACTGAGACTTCCGGAACAATATCAATGAGTTGGGAAAAAGTCACGATTGAATTTCCTTTTGAAATAAAGTAAAATGGTGAACAGAAAAACAGCGAAATGGATTAGAAAAGCGCACCGCTATTTGGGTATCTTTTTAGGGATTCAGTTTCTGATGTGGACGATTAGTGGGATGTATTTCAGCTGGACAGACATCGACGAGATACACGGCGACCATTTTAAGAAAGAAGCACCTTTAAAGACTACATTTAATGATTTGCTCGGCACATCCCAACTTGCTACTAAAGAACCCGTACAATCTTTGGAATTACTGGAAATAGCCAATGAACCTTATTATTGGATTAATGAAGCACAGCTTTATAACGCAAGAACGGGACAAATGAAAAACGGAATTTCTAAAGAAGAGGCACAACAAGTTGCAAATAGGTATATGTTGAACGATTTAGAAATAGCAAAAATTCAATTAGTCGATTCTGTAGGGCCACATCACGAATATCGAGGTCGCCCACTTCCAGCTTATGAAATCTCGTATGAGACACCACAAAATTTAAAAGCCTATGTGGCGGTTGAAAATGGCGCTTTTCAAACGGTGAGACACAGAGACTGGCGCTGGTTTGATTTTCTATGGATGACCCATACAATGGATTATCAGGGAAGGGATAATTTCAACACGTTGTTGTTAAGGGCATTTTCACTTTTGGGATTGATAACTGTCTTAAGCGGTTTCGTTTTGTGGTATATCAGTTCCCCATCAATCAGAAAACTAAAAAAGAAAATCAAATAATTAGTAACAAATAAAACCAAAAATTATGAATTCAAACGAACACGAAAACAAGAACAAAGGAATGAGCCAATACACTAAATTCTTCCTTATGCTAGGGTCATCATTTATAGCAATGTACATCACAATGTATTTAAATACCTACGAGTTTGACCACGTGTGGTTCAGTCTTACACGATTTTATATGGTGTGTTTAGGAATAGCTACTATGGCTGTTATTATGTTGTTATTTATGTTGAATATGTATAAAGACAAGAAAAAGAATATTGCAATTCTCGCAGGTAGTGTTATATTGTTTTTGGGAGCATTAGGACTAGTACGCGACCAAAAATCCACTGTGGGCGACGTACTGTGGATGAAAGCAATGATACCGCACCATTCTATAGCAATTTTAACAAGTGAGCGTGCAGATATTAAAGACCCAGAAGTAAAAAAACTGGCAGAAGACATTATTAAGGCACAACGTAAGGAAATTGCAGAGATGAAAGCAATGATTGAACGTCTAGAAAACGAAAAATAAGATTATGAATAAGAACATTTTATATATAGCAATAGCCCTAATAATAGGTCTGGGCGCAGGCTGGCTCATTTTTGGAAACGGGTCAAGTGATACTATGGCAAACAAGGATATATCCGAGATGTCTGATCAACACGACCACTCTGGCGAGAGTGCAGACCAGATGTGGACGTGCTCAATGCATCCACAGATTATGCAACCAGAAGCTGGCGATTGTCCTATATGTGGGATGGACTTAATCCCTGCAGAAGCTGGTGCAGAAGGTCTCGCTGCAAACGAGATAAAAATGACTGAAAACGCAATGGCGTTGGCAAATATTCAAACCACTATCGTGGGCAATGCAGAAGCCAGCGATGATGATGGGATGATATCCCTTTCTGGAAAAATAGCTGCTAATGAAGAAAACAATACTGTGCAAGCCAGCTATTTCAAAGGAAGAATAGAAAGACTCAACGTCAACTATGAAGGTCAACAAGTAAATCGTGGTCAGCTGCTCGCAACCATTTACGCACCAGACCTTGTAGCGGCACAACAGGAATTGATTACCGCAGCATCGTTGAAAGAATCGCAACCCGCTTTGTATAAAGCAGTTCGCAATAAACTCAAAAACTGGAAACTTTCAGATACACAAATCAATGCTATTGAAGAAAGTGGAACGGTACGAGAGAATTTCCCGATTTATGCAACGGTTTCCGGAACGGTTTCAGAAGTAATGGCAGCACAAGGCGATTATGTAAATCAAGGACAGCCTATTGTGAAGTTGAGCAACCTCAATTCGGTTTGGGCAGAATTTGATGCCTATGAAAATCAAATAGCGCAATTCAACATTGGGCAAAAAATCAACATCACGACCAATGCCTATCCTAACAAGGAATTTGAAGGAACTATTTCATTCATCGACCCTATTCTAAATAATGCGACACGCACGGTAACGGTACGTGCAACCCTTCAAAATAGAGACAACCTGTTTAAACCAGGAATGTTTGTGACGGGCAAGGTTAAAGGCGCAACGCAAACTATGGAAAATACCCTTACTGTACCTGCAAGTGCTGTACTATGGACGGGCGAGCGCTCATTGGTATATATTAAAACCAATCCTAACGAGCCTGTGTTTGAAATGCGCGAAGTGACCTTGGGCAATCGCTCTGGCGAAACTTACCAAGTATCTTCCGGATTAAATAATGGCGATGAAATTGTTACCAATGGAACGTTCACGGTAGATGCAGCAGCACAATTACAGGGTAAAAAATCAATGATGAATCAGCAAATGATGCAGGACGAATCAGCAATGATGGGCGATATGGAAATGAGTTTCAGTAATGCGTTTAGTTCTGATTTCAACAAAGCATTACCATCATATCTCAAAATGAAAGATGCCCTTGTAGCAAGCGATGCAAGTCAAGTTTCCGCTTTCGCGAAAGCGACATCAGAAAAATTAAAAGCAATATCGACTGATGATTTAGGTACGATGGAAAAACAACATTTAACCAAAAGTATTGAGATGCTGGATGCCATTGCAAACAATGACATTCTGGAAAATCAGCGTTCTCACTTCGTCATTCTAAACGAGAATATCGTGCCTATTGCAATGAGCATAGAAAACTCGACAAATTATTACATTCAGAAATGCCCTATGGCAAATAACAATAAAGGTGCGGTATGGTTAAGTATGGAAGAAGAAATAAGAAATCCATACTATGGCGATGCAATGTTGACTTGCGGAAGTTTAATTGATTCGTTGTAAAAACCCTTTGCAACTCAATTGCATCATTATTCTTTTATCTTTGTAATATATATGAAAGCATTTTGTTCTATATCAATGGCAATCTTATTCCTTTTTCAAGGGGCTACAGCCAATATGGAAATATGTGAACAAATAGAGAAGTTTTCACATTTTTTATCGCATTACCAAATGCATAAAGAGTATGGTGGAGATACGTTTTATGAATATGTAGTAGAGGTAGTTTTCAATGATGAGTCTGATAACAAAGACCATCACGATGGCTCGCACGACGATAGTGCGCCTGTACATTCACATCATCAATGCTGTTATCCTAAAGTTTTTTTAACGCCTTCTAACGCATTAACCATAAAGCCACTTCTCTTTGAAAAAAGGGTGACATATTCATATTATTCTTTTCAATTCAATTCCAGATATCTGGAATCTCTTTTTCAGCCACCTCGGGCATAATTCAGTTTTCATAGGATAGCTCTATCCTGTTTTGAAGTTTTTCTAATTGAAAAACTTTATGATGTTTTCGCTTTCGCGAAAGCGTACAACTAATTTTTAACTGAATTAATTCTCTAATCTATGATTAACAAAATCATTGATTTTTCAATCAATAATAAATTTATTATTGGCTTGTTTACGTTGACTCTTATAGGAGTTGGTATCTGGTCAATGGCAACGGTAAATCTTGGGTCTGTGCCAGATATTACCAATAATCAAGTGCAAGTCATCACGCAATCGCCCAATCTGGGAACGGAAGATATTGAACAGTTCGTGACCTATCCTGTAGAATTATCTATGGGTAATTTACCGGGCGTTACCGAAATAAGATCTATCTCACGTTTCGGACTCTCTGTAGTAACCATCGTTTTTGAAGACGATATGGGAACCTATCTTCCTCGACAGCTGGTACAGGAAAAACTAAACGAACTGGGCGAATCTATCCCTGAAAAATTTGGAAGTCCATCTATGGGTCCCATTTCCACAGGATTAGGTCAAATTTATGAATACACCATTCAGCCAGGGAAAGGATTTGAAAACAGATATTCGCCTATGGAACTGCGTACCATCCAGGACTGGGTTATCAAACGACAACTTACTTTACTGGAAGGTGTGGTAGAAGTTAACTCATATGGTGGTAGCATTAAGCAGTACGAAGTTGCCGTCGATCCAGAGAAGTTAAATAGTATGGGCATCAGCATTTCACAAGTGTATGACGCTCTTGCTATGAACAATGTCAATACAGGTGGTGCCTATATTGAGAAAAATAAAATGTCAAACTTCATAAGAGGCGAAGGTCTTATTCGCTCTTTGGAAGACATCAAGAATATCTCGATTATCAACGAAGGCAACATTCCCATAACAATTGGAGATGTAGCAACGCGTGTCCATTTTGGGAGTCAGGTACGTTATGGTGCATTTACCCAAGACGGTAAGGAAGCCGTGGGCGGTATGATTATGATGCTCAAGGGTTCTAATCCTAATGCAGTTATTCAAAATGTAAAGGATCGTATGGCAGAAATTGAAAAATCCCTGCCAGAAGGTTTAACGATCGCCCCTATCATTGATCGTAGTGAGCTTATTGCCAGAACTACAGATACGGTTAAAACTAATTTACTGGAAGGTGCTCTTATAGTGATTTTTGCCCTTGTGTTATTGCTGGGTAGTTTAAGAGGTGGAATCATAACAGCCACGACCATACCATTGTCCTTACTTTTTGCCTTTATCCTGATGAAGCAGTTTAATGTATGGGCAAACTTAATGAGCTTGGGAGCTATTGATTTTGGGATTATCATAGATGGTGCGGTAATTATTATAGAAGGAACGGTTTATGAGATCCAAAAACGGATTAGGTCTGGCAAGCTAAAATTCAATCAAGGCGTGATGGATAAAGTGGCTTATGATGCAGGAAGCACGATGATGGGTTCCGCTTTTTTTGGACAGATAATTATCCTTATCGTTTTTACGCCTATACTTTTTCTAACTGGTGTAGAAGGTAAAATGTTTAAACCTATGGCATACACCTTTGGCTTTGCAATGATAGGTGCCATCATCTTGTGTCTCACGTATGTGCCTATGATGGCAGCGCTTTTTATGAAACCAGTACAAAATACCAAAAACTGGTTCGGCAGGTTCGAGCGTTGGCTCGAAAAAATAAGCGATAAAATTATAGGTGCTATTCATAGTGCATATATGCCATTATTAAAGGGAGCCCTTAAACTAAAACTTATTGTTTTATCAGCTGCTACCGTATTACTTCTTATTGCTGGTTTTATCTTTTCTAATATGGGTGGAGAATTTGTGCCCCAGCTTGATGAAGGAGATCTAGCAATGCAAGCGCTCATTAGACCAGGAAGTTCATTATCCGAATCTATTGAAGTTTCCAAGAAAATAGAAACTATCCTATTAGAAAATTTCTCTGAAATTAAAACAGTCACAGCTCGTATAGGTGTTGCAGATATTCCTACCGATCCTATGCCTATGGATATTGCAGATATGTACATCATCCTAAACAAGGATATGGACGAGTGGACAACAGCTACTACTAAAGAAGGTTTGATAGATGCCATTAGAGACAAATTAGATGAAGAACTCGTGGGTGTAAATTTAGTTTTTACCCAACCAGTAGAGTTACGATTTAACGAGCTGTTAGAAGGTGTAAGAGAAGATATTGCGGTAAAGCTATATGGCGAAGATTTAGAGGTGTTATCACAAAAGGTTCAGGAAATGGCAGCGATTATACAGACCGTTCCTGGCGCTGGTGATGTGAGTGCAGAACGAACTGCAGGATTACCACAGATGACCGTAAAATATAAGCGTGATAAAATGGCGCAATATGGACTGGATATTCAAAAAGTAAATGATTACATAAGTACCGCATTCGCTGGCGGAACTGCAGGAGTAATTTTTGAAGGCGAGAAACGATTTGATCTCGTGGTACGATTTGATGAAAGCCATAGAAAAAGTATCGATGACCTACGCAATATGTATATCGATCTTAAGGATGGCAATCAGATACCCATTATCGAAATAGCCGAAATTGAATACGTCCCTGGACCTATGCAAATTTCACGTGACAATACGTATAGAAGAACCTACGTAGGTGTAAATGCAAGAGGCAGGGATGTGGAGTCTGTAGTAAAAGATATTCAGCAAAAATTAGATGAAGAACTGGACTTGCCATCAGGCTATTATATTACCTATGGTGGCGAGTTTGAAAATCTACAAAGCGCAAAGGATCGTTTGATAATCGTTGTGCCCATCGCCCTGTTTTTAATATTTATACTGCTGTACTTTGCCTTAAAATCCTTTTCACAATCGCTAATGATTTACATAGCGATTCCCTTGGCGGCCATCGGTGGTGTGTTTGCCCTATGGTTGCGGGATATGCCATTTAGTATTTCGGCAGGTGTCGGCTTTATTGTGCTATTTGGTGTTGCAGTTCTTAACGGACTGGTACTTATAAACCGATTTAATTCCTTAAAAGAAGAAGGTGTGATAAGTATAAAGGATAGAATATTTCAAGGGACTAAAGAACGTATTCGTCCCATTATGCTCACGGCCACCACAGATATTTTTGGGTTTTTACCAATGGCATTTTCCACATCAGCCGGTGCAGAGGTGCAACAACCGCTCGCTACGGTAGTTATTGGTGGGATGCTTACGGCCACCCTACTCACGTTGATCGTACTTCCCGTGCTCTATACCTTTATAGAAAAGCGACGTGAGCGCAAAGACCAGAACAAGATTGGTTCGTTTAATCCGCAAGCATTGGCCACGATTTTAATACTTGGTTTTATGTTAGGTGGTACCGCTTTCGCGCCTGCCCAGAGCGCAGTCGAAGGGAAAGGGCAACAAACACAAGCACCTGTGCCAGACCTCATTGTTCAGGATAGCATTACACCCATTACCTTATCTCGGGCTGTAGAAATTGCCAAAGAGAATTATCCAGCACTCAAGACGAGCCAACTCGAAATAGAAAGACAGAACGCACTTAAGGGCATTGCTTACGACTTCGGTAATACCCAAGTTTTTACAGGTGGCGAAGAAGTGGCAGATGGTCAGGGCATTTATACATTGATAGGCATCGGGCAGCAGAATATTGATTTACTGGGAATAGGTGCTAAAAAACGTTTGCAACAACAACGTATTGAATTGGCACAAACCGCATTTGACCTATCTGAAATCCAGATAGAACTGGAAGTCAAAAAAGCCTGGTCTGAAGCTTTTCAGGCAAAGAAGAAATTTGTTTTGTACCGAGAACTGGACAGCATTTATGTGCAGTTTGCACAATCTGTAGAACTCAATTATGAAGTGGAAGCCATTTCAAGACTGGAATACGCCGCTGCGCGCAATCAAGCACTACAGATCAACAATAAGTTTCAGCAGGCAGAAACAGACTATTTTATAGCTCTGCAAAAACTCAACCTTTGGTTGACACCAGATACGATGTACGGCGTTACTGATGAATTGGGCGCTACTGAAATTTCAATTTTAGAGACTGATGATACATTGAATGATCATCCCGAGTTATCGCTTTCGCGAAAGCGTATAGATGAAGCACAAGCAAGTTATGATGCTGCTAGGGCAAATTTACTGCCCCAGTTTAATCTGCAAGGTGGTCTGCAACGTGTCAATGGTGATAGTGGTTTCTACACATATCAAGCAGGTATTTCCATACCGCTGTTTTCTGGACCAGTCCGTAGTCGTGCAAAAGCGGCAAAACTCGATGCACAGATTGCAGAAACCAATGCTATTTTCAAACAACGCGAGCTAAAATCGCAATTCGTACAGTCACAACAAAATTATGCACGATGGCGGGATACCTGGTTTTTCTATAAAACCGAAGCCTTGCCACTTGCCATAGACCAGCGCAAAGGTGCATTGCTGGCATACAAAGAAGGAGCGCTGGATTATGCAGCATTCACGCAAATAATACGTGATGCCATACAGACCGAAATGGATGCGCTGGACGCACTTGATAATTATTTAGAAGCCCTGTTTGATTTACAATATTTCCAAAACTAAAAAAGATGAAAACGATAAAATATATACCAATAGCCGCTATGCTAATAGCATTTACTTTAACCAGCTGTGGCGACTCAAAAACTGAAGATGGCCACGATGAAGCCACCCATTCTGAAACAGAAGAAAATCACTCTGAAGGGGAAGATGAAGAAGATAATATGGAAGGCGAAGCTGAAGAAGTAATGCTCACGGCACAGCAGTTTGAAGCTTTACAAATGGAAATTGATACACTCGCGCAACGCAATATGAGTGGTTATGTAGAAGCAAACGGTACGCTGGAAGTGCCACCGCAAAACGAAGCAAATATTACCGCGCTTGCAGGTGCAAATGTGGCATCCATAGAAGTAATAGAAGGCGACGAAGTCAAGAAAAATCAAGCAGTTGCTTATTTATCACATCCCAGCATCATCCAGATACAGAGTGATTACCTAAATGCATACAGCAACAGTCGCTTCTTAAAGCAAGAATATGAACGTCAAAAGAGGCTTTATGAAGCTGGTGTAGCATCTGGAATGAACTTTCAAAAAGCAACGGCAGACTATCGGTCATCTACCGCAATGGTAAACGGGCTTGAAGCACAGTTGCGACAGTACAACATCAATGCAAGTGGCGTGCGCAATGGTACCATATACCAGCGTGTTGCGTTGCGCAGTCCCATTGCAGGTGTGGTAGAAAAGGTTTTCATAAAAACTGGTCAATATGTAGAACCACAGACCAATCTTATGGAAATAGTAGATACAGACCACGTACACGCAGATTTGATGGTTTTTGAAAAAGATGTGGACAAAGTGAAGAAGGGACAAAAGGTACGTTTCAGTATCCAATCGCGTCCAGGAAAAGAACTGGAAGCCGTAATTTATTCGGTTAGCCAGACCTTTGAACAAGACCCAAAAGCAGTGCACGTTCACGCTGAAATTGAGAATAAAGAAAGTGGTCTTATCCCTGGTATGTATATAAAAGGTAAAATTGAAGTTGATAACCAACAGACTACAGCACTACCTAAAAGTGCCATAGTTACAGAAGCTGGAAAGAATTATGTATTTACAGCGCAAAAAGAAGGCGATGCTTGGAGTTTTAAACCAGTAGAGGTTACAACCGGCGAGAAAGATGGCGACTGGATTGCCATACGCTTTTTTGAAACCCCAGATCCCAATACACGTTTTGCATTCAACAATGCCTATTACCTGATGGGAGAAATGAAAAAGGGAGAAACTGAACACGAACATTAATAACTATGGATAAGACAAGAAGAAATAATCTTAAACAAGCCAGAACGCTACAGATTTGGAACGTTGTTTATGATGTTATTGAAGTAGTGGTCTCGCTTATAGCAGGATTTACGGCCAATAGTTCAGCATTAATTGGTTGGGGATTAGACAGCACAATTGAAGTCGTAAGTGCGGGAACATTAGGCTGGCGACTACACGGCGAGATTAAAGGTATTGATGAAGAAAAAGTAAAACGAAGACAAAAAATCACGTTAAACGTAATAGCAATTTCATTTACGCTCATCTGTGTTTTCATTTCGTATGACTCCATTACAAAGCTTATAAATCAAGAAACTGCAAACTGGAGCACTTTGGGACTTATTATATTATTGGTTTCCCTCGCTGTAAATCCAATTCTAATATATTTCAAAAGAAAATATGGAAAGAAACTGGACAGTCCAGCTTTAATGGCCGATGCTAAAGACACCTTTATTTGTCTATACCAAACCGTGGTCGTTCTTATAGGACTGATATTGGTCAATTGGTTAGGCTGGTGGTGGGCAGACCCTGTGGCAGCATTGCTTATCGTGCCCTATGCGGCAAAAGAAGGCTGGGAAGCCTACAACAAAGCCAGAAACATCAATTATAACATCGCGAAAAATGACTGAAATAGAAAAAACATTGAGCGATCATAAGGTGCGTCCTACCGCAATGCGCATTTTGATCTACAAATATCTGGCTCAACAAAAGATTGCACTGGCTTTGCTTGATATAGAGACCGCTTTCGCGAAAGCGGAACGATCTACCATCTTTAGAACATTAAAAACTTTTGAAGAGAACGGTATTGTACACCAAATAGAAGATGGTACCGGAATCACTAAGTACGCACTTTGTGAGCCAGGTTGCAATTGCGAGATAGATCAAGATTTACACTTGCATTTTCATTGCAGTAATTGTGATGAAACTGTTTGCTTGACAGAACATAAAATACCACACATCAACCTTCCAGATGGCTACGTAGCCGAAGATGTAAATCTTGTTGTGACAGGTGTTTGTGAAAAGTGCAGTAGTTGACATTGCACAACAGTTGCGCAACTATTTTTTGCATTTTTGTACTTAATGAATTAAATAAAATGAAAAATAAATTAGCGGTTACAAGTATCCTAACAGCAATTACAGCTTCATTGTGTTGCATCACACCTGTTTTGGCATTAATTGCAGGAACAAGTGGTGTAGCTTCAACTTTTTCTTGGATAGAACCATTTAGACCTTACTTAATAGGGCTAACAATATTAGTTCTTCTGTTTGCTTGGTATCAAAAATTGAAACCAGAAAAAGAAATAGACTGCGAATGTGAAACGGATGAAAAACCAAAATTTATGTATTCAAAAACCTTTTTAGGTATTGTAACGGCATTTGCAATTGTGATGTTGGCTTTCCCATACTACTCAAGTATGTTATATCCAAAAACCGAAAAACAAATCATAATAGTTAATAACTCAAATATCAAAACAACAGAGTATAAAATAAGCGGTATGACCTGCGCCAGTTGTGAAGCACACGTAAACCACGAAGTAAATAAACTCAACGGAATTGTAAATTCAAAAACATCATACGAAAATGCTAACGCAATTATTAAGTATGATAAAACTAAAACGAACGAAACGGAAATTGAGAAAGCAATTAATGCTACAGGGTATAAAGTAACTGATAAAAAATAAAATTGATGCAAACCATATTAAAATCGGAAATCACTTGCCCAGCCTGTGGTTATAAAAAAGAAGAAAATATGCCAACAAATGCCTGTCAGTTCTTTTATGAATGTAAGGATTGTAAAATAGTTCTCAAACCAAAGGAAGGAGATTGCTGCGTGTATTGCTCATACGGAACCGTTCCTTGTCCACCAATTCAACAAAACAAAAGTTGTTGCTAACACAAAATTAGATGAAAAAGAAAAAAGTAAACTTACGTGACATAGACCCAAAAGAACATCAAGGCGAACATTCTCACGATGATGGTCACAATCACGATCACGGAGATGGAAGTGCATTTAAAACGTACATCCCTGCGATAGTAAGCTTTCTAATGCTTATTCTAGGCATAGCTGTTGATTATTTTGATGCCATTCCAGCCTTTAAAGGTTGGGTACGGATTGTTTGGTACACCATTGCTTATTTACCTGTAGGTTTTCCAGTTATTAAAGAAGGTTGGAAAAGTATTATGCGTGGAGACGTCTTTACAGAATTTTTCTTAATGTCCATTGCCACCTTGGGTGCATTTGCGATTGGAGAATATCCAGAAGGGGTAGCCGTAATGCTGTTTTATGCTGTGGGCGAACTCTTCCAGAATGCGGCTGTTAACCGTGCAAAAGGAAATATAAAAGCCCTACTCGATGTAAGACCAAATGAGGCATTAGTTTATCGTGATGGCGATTATGTTTCAGTAAATCCCGAGACAGTTGAAATTGGCGAAAAGATACAAGTGCGTGTGGGCGAAAAAGTCCCACTAGATGGTATTCTGCTTTCTGAAAAGGGATCTTTTAATACTGCGGCCTTGACAGGTGAAAGCAAGCCTGATACAATTGCTAAAGGCGATAGTGTTTTTGCTGGAAGTATTAATCTCGATGGAGTTATTGAAGTTGAAACAACAAAAGAATTTAAGGACAGTTCCATTGCACGTATTCTCGATATGGTGCAAAACGCAACTGCTAGAAAATCAAAAACGGAATTGTTCATTAGAAAATTTGCGCGGATTTATACGCCTATCGTTGTATTCCTTGCCATCGGCCTGACGTTTCTTCCTTACTTTTTTGTAGATGATTATGTGTTTAGAGATTGGTTATATCGTGCATTGATATTCCTCGTGATTTCGTGTCCTTGTGCTTTGGTTATCTCAATACCGCTAGGTTATTTCGGTGGTTTGGGAGCTGCTTCACGTAATGGTATTCTTTTTAAGGGTGCGTCCTTTCTCGATGCAATGACTCAAGTTAATACCGTAGTGATGGATAAGACGGGAACGGTCACTAAAGCAGTATTTAAGATTAAAGAAATTGTTACTGGTTCCGCTTTCGCGAAAGCAGAATTTATGAAATACCTAATGGCAATGGAAGAGCAATCCACGCATCCAATAGCAATAGCCATTATGGAATATAAGGCTGAAGGAGCAGATTATAATGCTACAGACGTTTCTGAAATTGCAGGTAAAGGTTTGAAAGGTAGCGTAAATGGAAAAACAGTCTTAGTTGGGAACAAAGCATTGATGACAGCACATCAGATAGAAGTTCCAGCAGCAACCGATAACATTGTTGAGTCTATAGTGATGGTAGGCATAGATGGCGCATTTGCAGGTTATGTAACAATCGCCGATGAATTGAAAGACGATGCGCATCAAGCGATCAAAGAAATAAGGGCAGCAGGAATCGATAAGATTATTATGCTTTCTGGAGATAAGGATTCTATCACTCAAGAAGTAGCAAAAGAATTAGGCATCGACTGGGCAAAAGGTGGAATGCTTCCAGAAGACAAACTCAATGAGGTGGAAAAATTAAAACAGCAACCAGATACTAAGGTGGCTTTTATAGGTGATGGTATTAATGATGCGCCTGTACTTGCGGCTAGTGATGTAGGAATCGCGATGGGCGGTCTTGGTAGCGATGTGGCTATTGAAACCGCAGATGTTATTATACAAACAGATCAACCCAGTAAAATCTCAAGAGCGATAAAAATAGGCCGTTCTACACGTCGGGTTGTTTGGCAAAATATCATACTTGCCTTTGGCGTGAAAGTTATTGTATTAATATTAGGCGCTGGAGGTCTCGCCACAATGTGGGAAGCAGTCTTTGCAGATGTGGGCGTCGCATTGCTTGCTATTCTCAATGCTGTTCGATTGCAGAAAATGAAGTGGGAATAGCATTGTAGAATTCAATAAGTCAACTGGATGATTCACTTACTCAAAAGTTACATTTACGGTTTTCTGTTATGAAAGGAATTGTTTTTAAATTAATTTTCTTGGCAAACATCAACCAATGGAAAAAAATTTACTCGCTACACTTTCAAATTACAAAACAGAAATTGAACCCATCATTACATCTGACCTATCAGATATAGCAATCGTAAGCAATGGAATTGCAAAGTCAAGAATGTGTATTCATAGTTTCAGAACTACTCTTAGATCATCAAAATTTAGAAGTAGAAAAGCTGAGGTACATTTCTTCAAATACACAAAACCTTATGTATATGGACGACTAAAGTTTTTTGTAAAACTTCATAAATATTTACTTCTCAAACCTCAAGGAAGTATAGCAAAACAACGGGCGCACATTGATGAAGCCGTATTGAAGTTGGAGGCACATAATTTTAAAAACATTGATTTTGTAGGTTACTATCGAAGGGATGAAAAAAATTTAGACAAATACTATTTCGTACGTGGCAAAGACGAGATAGGCTTAGCGTCTGACTCTTCACACTTTTATACAGATCCAGAATTTAGCACCAGTCACGATAATTTGGCAGCTCAGATAATAGCCTATGATTTGTTGATTGAACATTATAATGAAGAATTGGATAGACTACGTAAAAAAGAACTCAACTTATCAATTGAGCCAGACAGCCCAGCAATTCTTAATAATTTATCCTGGACCGCTTCCAAGACTGATTTAGTTGAGATTATATATGCACTGCAAGCGTCTGGTGCGATTAGAAATGGTCAGGCAGAAATCAATAAGATGGCATTGGTCTGTGAAAAATTATTTGATTTAGAATTAGGAAATTTCTATCGCACCTATTTTGAAATTAAAGAGCGTAAAAATGATAGAACAAGATTTTTGACTAAGCTCAAAACAGATCTTGAACAAAAAATGAAAAATGATGATGAAAGATATTAGACATAAGGAATGAGTAACTTAAACACTTTGAAATGTTAAAACTCTTACCAACCCATTCCCAACTTGGGAATAAAATTCATCAAACAACCACACATTTGTAAAACGAATGTCAAATCAAAGCAAAGCAACCGCTTTGAACTGCAAGCAGTTCGGCGGTTGTTTTAATTTTAAACCGTTTTACTATGCCCACATCGATTATCACATCAGATGACCTAAGAGAATTCAAAATGGAATTACTCGAGGACCTAAAAGAACTTATTCAGACACCTGTTCAACCTAAAAAGAAGAAATATCTCAAGTCAGCTGAGGTTATGGAAATGCTTCAAGTGAGTCCTGGAACACTTCAGAATTTGAGAATCAACGGCACACTTCCCTACTCAAAAATTGGTGGCATCATATTCTATGATGCAGATGAGATTACGAAAGTAATTCTCGAGAACCGTATTGATAATTCTCAATAAATGGAATGGAAGTCAACTACATCCAGCACCTCAACGCAGTATTCAAATCATTTCAGGAAGATGGCAGACTAAATCCCACACACATCAGTTTATACCTGGCGCTATTCCAGTTGTGGAATCATCATCGCTTTCGCGAAAGCTTTCACGTCAACCGTGAGGATGTGATGAAGCTGTCAAAGATTGGGTCAAAATCTACCTATCACCGTTGTGTCAAAGAGCTGAACCATTACAAATATTTGGTTTATGAGCCGTCGCACAATCCGTTCAAAGGGTCTAAAATTAAGATGCTCAAATTTGGGACAACCTCTGGACAAGTATTGGAACAAGCTGTGTACCAAGGTGTCCCAAATCAAGGACAAGAAGTGGTACGTTCTAATAAACATATACAAACTAATCAAAACAGTTATAAACTACCCAAGCCTAAAAATGAAATTGAAGTTCTACAATTTTTTAAAAAAGAAGAGTGGCCAGAAGTCGAGGCGCAAAAATTCTTCAATCACTACCAATCTATCGGCTGGAAGATTGGCGGGAAAATCAAAATTGAGAATTGGCACGCTTCCGCGAAAAATTGGATGCTAAAAGCCGAAGAACTCAAACAAGAAAAACAGAAAAGCGAGCTGTCCCAAAACGCTGCCCTGAGCTTGTCGAAGGGTCAGGACAACCTGCATACCACTCGGAACAAGAATTATAATAAGCCGTTATGAAAACACCGGAAACTACATTCGACCCAAAGAACCCTCATATCATTATTGAAGGTGCTGTGGAATATAAGCTCGGTACGTTTGACGGTAGCTTTATCCAATACGATTTCGCAAGCATAGCTCGCTACATTGATGCCAAAGGGAAGTTACTTTTCGGTAAGAACTTCAAACTTTACGATGAAGACAAACAATTGTTGTACAAGCTCTGCAGCTACTTCGTAGCTGATGCAGTCGAGTGTAAGAAGTACGACATCGACATAGATAAAGGCCTGCTATTAACAGGTCCAGTAGGATGTGGTAAAACCACATTGATGCGGTTGTTACCGCACATCGTTCCACACAAGCGCGGTTACAACTTCATTCCGTGCCGGAATATCGTTTTTGGTTTTAATGGTATTGGCTTCAAAATGATACAGGACTACGAAGACCATAAGTCCTATTGTTTTGATGATTTGGGTGTAGAGCACGTAGGCCGCTACTACGGCAAGGACTGCAACGTAATGGGCGAAATCCTCATATCCAGATACGACATCTTCAAACAGAAAGGCATCAAAACCCATATCACCACAAACCTCAACGCAGACGAGCTGCAAGAAAAATACGGCGAGCGCGTGCGCTCTCGTATGCGTGAAATGTTTAACCTGATTTCGTTTGATGAGAATAGTGTGGATAAGAGGAAATAATTTAAACAATAAATTGACATTCTGTCATATATCTTATGTCCATTTGGGTTTATTTGTCAATGCAAGATGAATGGCAAGTTTCTTGAACATAGTTTGTTAAAGAAATATTAAAATGATAGAGAAGTGCAGAATATTATCAATTGATGGTGGTGGAATAAGGGGTGTGTTTCCTGCTCAAATTTTAGCATCCATAGAAGATGAAATTGGAGAAGGTAATATTCACAAACATTTTGATTTAATATGTGGAACTTCTACCGGTGGCATTATAGCTTTAGCATTGTCATTAGGTATTCCTGCAAGAGAGATTCTTAATCTTTACAGAAACAATGCAAGTACCATTTTTGGTAGTAAACGTCGAAATTTTTTCAAATATGCCTCTTATAATAATAAACCACTTGAAGATTTATTGAAGGAAATATTTAATAAATATCATATTGATGATAGTGATCCTCGTGTTATCGATGCACAAGTAAAACTACTAATTCCAACTTATAGTTTAGTTGATGGCAAAACTCAAATACTCAAAACACCTCATTCAACTGATTTACTAATTGATAAGCATATACCAATGTATATGGTTGGTATGGCAACCTCCGCTGCCCCTACCTATTTCAATGCATACTCAAATACTTTTAGAAAACAAGATAGCAACAGCATTGAACATTTTTCTAATAAGGTGGATGGAGGTGTTTATGCTAACAATCCAGCCTTGCTTGGCGTTATAGAAGCTCAAACAAGACTTGAATCTGAATTGTCAGACATTGAGCTCTTTTCTATAGGTACTGGTCACAAAAAATTTACAGATACTAAACAGCGCAAAAGATGGCCACTTGCTTATTGGATTATGAAAAAAAGATTGATTGATCTTTTTATGCAAAGTCAAGCTCAGATTACTCATAATACGATTTCAGTTCTTAAGAAGTTCAATGATGATTTTATATATCATCGTATTGATACTGAATACGACCACAACTTCAACTTGCAAATGGACGATACTGACAAAAATAAGTTGGATAAATTAATGGAACGCGCCCAAAGAACCTATCAAGAAGAATGTAACTATGTACTGGATACCTTTTTTAGTAGCAGGGAGTCTGCTGCTGCTGTCAAATAAGACTGATAAACCAAAAAAGAAAAAGAAAAATATGGCAAACTGCAACAAACTGTTTTTAGACTACAATAAAAATCTAACAATAACCAAAAAGAAGAAAGATAGCTTAAAAGATTCTAAAGAAGTATTAAGAAAGAGGATTCTTAAGCACTTTAAAGAAAATCATCCTGATTATGTTCCTGAGTTTTATATTCAAGGTAGTTATAAGATGGGTACTACAATAATAACTAAAGATGATGAATGTGACCTTGACGATGGTGTTTATTTTAGAAGGAAGGAAGGTGTCTCAGGAACAACTTTACAAAAATGGGTCAAAGATGCAGTCGATGGCGCCACATCAACGCATCCACAACACAGAAAAAGATGCGTAAGGGTCATATATGCGGGTAATTATCACATTGACTATCCTGTCTACTATTTTCCATCAGATTGGCAACATCCAAAACTCGCAGTTAAAAATGAAGAAATTGTTGAGAGTGATCCAAAAGAAGTAGTAACCTGGTTTGATTCTGAAAAAAAAGATAATCCTCAGCTTATTCGTATTGTTAAATATTTGAAGGGTTGGGGAGACTATAAAAGAAACAGAATGCCTAATGGTTTATCTATGTGCATTCTTGGTGCAGAAAACTTGATAGCAGACGATAGGGATGATATTGCTTTACAAAAAACTTTGATAGCGATTAAAAATAACTTGGATAATGAATTTGAATGTATAGTTCCAGCTACACCCTACGATGATCTTTTTGCAGATTATGACGAGGATAGGAGAAATTACTTTTTAGATAATCTTCAGGCATTTATAGATGATGCAACTACAGCAGTAGAGGACGAAAAAAATCAACTTGCTGCAAGTAAGCTTTGGCGAAAACATTTGGGGAAAACATTCCCGCTGGGTGCCGACGAAGATGTCGATACTAAAGAAAAGGCATTGAAAGAGCAGTCTTCAACAATTCTTTCTGGCAATGCATATACAACTCGAGATGGTAAGATAAAAGAAAGTGGGGCAGTAAAAAACAAACCGCATACGAATTATGGCGGGAAGTAAATTTATAAGGGGAAATAAACAACAGACCAGAGCAAAGCAAGTTCGTAGGGCAATCCTTTTAAGGGAAAAGGCATTACTTAAACAGCATTTTGATTTCCTCAAGTGTAAAATATCAAGCGACCTGTTAATCGTGAAAGGTTATTCAAAACCTACTGTTGATTCTATTTTCTATAGTTATACTTTAACCTATAATGGAATCAGTTCGCCCAAAGTCCTGATAGATAGCCCAACTATCGAATATAACGATGATATCCATATGTTTCCTAAAGACAATTCATTATGCTTATACCATTCTGAAACAGATAATTTGAAATGGGATTTTCGGAAACATCATCTTTATGATACTATTATTCCTTGGACTCAAGAATGGTTTATATACTACGAACTTTATAATATAACTGGGAAATGGGAACACCCTCATATTGATCACCGCTTAACTAATATTAAATCAATCGAAGTCAACATATAATTTCCCCACCTACGGCACTTGCCAGCTCATCACTCATTACCTCATTGCGCAAGCTGCATTCGTCCATTCGCTCTTCACTAAAAAGAGCCTACGGTTCCGCGCGGTACCAGCAATGATTACCACAATTATTCAAATAATAAACTAACTGCTATGGTTAATTTATGATGCATCTTTTTTTAAATCTTCATTTAGATAATCATTGCTCGTACCCTTTGCCTTTGCGCGCACAATCGTCGAAAGATTTGTCTTTCAATTAAACAGCAGTAATAGCATTAACATTCGGGAAGGCAGGTAATAAGGTGTGCGCCAGTTGTTCCATTTTGTTCCATAAAACATCCCGACAAGGGTATATAAACAGGCATTAGCAATAGGTCTTCAAATTAAACACACATCTTGCCTGCCCTTGTCGGGACCGCCAACACGTCCAACGCGCCATCCAGAAGTGCTGGCTTGTTTTATTCCACACATTCCACGCCTTCTGCACTCGCGGCTACTATTGTCCCTTAAAATCCCAAATAGGACGGCTATCGCCGGCATAATTAGTAAGGGACAACCGCCGCTTCACGTTTTGCGAGCCTGCGTGTCGCTGCGGGCTTATACGGTGTCACATTTTTTGATGTCTAGTTAATAAACACTTGTAAATGCAATAACGTCCTACAGCCGTAACACAGAAAAAGTGTTACAGCTTCCGTCCTGGCAAGTAAGAGCTGTACCTTCCTTCCGCGACTTCCTATCGTCAGCCACTACACTCACGCACAGCACTTACCCATATCAAGAAACCTCATCCTTCCATTAAAAAGAATCAAAAAACTGCGCCACCTAGTGTACAACATAGCCGTGACCGCCTTCCGTGCCTACAGGCGCCCACTCACGGCACCCTTGCTCATCTCGCAGGCGGCTCGCGCCTTTTGGATTACCTGCTTAACAACAAATAAAAAGACCTTTGCGTTATACATTAATCCTATACACTTAGTAATAGAAAATGAACGAAGATTTCAAAAGAGTATTTATACACGAATTAGGTCATTTTATTGCCTTAGAGCTAAATTTCCGGTTATACAATTATGATAGAAGAGCTATAGGACTAAAAATTGAACCAAGAATAAATACTAAATTTTACAATGGTAGTATTTCCACTGACAAAGCTACAATCGGCAGTTACAACCCAATTAATAGTGCTAAAGAATATGCCCAAACATTTTACGGCTGCTTATTTGAATCACTATACCGCAATATTGATATAAAATCTTGCTTGAAGTCCTCAGTTAGTAAAACTGATTATTTAGTTAACAATATTGGCAATGGCAAAGTAGATGCGTTGCACTTATATTCAATATCCATCAGACCAGAATTAAAGGATGTCGGTAAAAAGTGGTTCAACTACGCTACTGAAAACTTTTATCCATTAATAAAGAATAATGTTACTCATTTCAAAACAATATTCGATTTGAGTCCTGAGAATTATATAGTATCAAAACAATATAATCAAACCACATTCGACATCAATAAATTAAGAAATGCAACTATATTTTTCGTCTTAGAGCACAGTGATGTTTATGATTCTTTCATCAAAAGCTTAGAATCGATAAAATAAAAAAAGGTCACAAATATAGTTGGCTTCCTACGGCCAACGTTATGATGCAGTAAAGTTCAGGCCTATCGGTTTTGAAAAAAATAATGCGCCGAAGAAACGCATCATTTTTTTCAACCCTTTATCGGTCGGTCGCAAGATTTTTACCAAAAAACTTGACAGCATCGCCACGCCACCAGAGAGATTGCTTTCTTTTTTTGTTTTTCTTTTAAAATAATATTGGTGGGCTTTGGTAGTAAGTAGAAACATCCTGCTAAAAGAAAAACCCTAGAACTAATTCCAGGGTTTACTCAATTACCGATGTCATTTTCGTTTACGCTTTTTTACCTGCCGATTGGTACTTCGCGAAAGTATCTTCTTAATACGGTTCTTAACCAAAATCTTGAGAAGTAAAGACACTATGAAACTGATAGTCGCACCGAATACTGCCATAATTGCTGAGGTCAAGAAGCTCTCACTGTCAATACTCGGAACAGTAGCAGCGATAGTACCACCAAAAGTGCCCATTATCGTTGGAAGATATCGGTGTGGCATAGCGATTACTTTTCATTCCTACTTAGACGGGGATCAGTTTTGCCTATATCCTCAGACTTTTCTTTTTTCGCTTTCGCGGAAGCGGAATCATCTGAAACTACTGCTTGACTTACAGCTGTGGCAACCGTGCCAGCGACGGTCATATAGGTTGCGACGGTTACAACAGCTGCAGGAAGTGCGATGGGAGCTGCGATAATGGCACCGCCAGCGGTGGCCAATGCGATACCTATATTTCTCAAAGTCTTGAAAAACTTCGGTGTTGGTTTTTTATAACGTTGTACAAGGTTCATTGTATTAAGATTTTATAGTTAATGTTACTTTTTCTTTTCGGTCATAGGCTTGATAGCAGAGCGATAACAGCTTCTGCAATGCAGCCCGAGATAACCAGCCCGTTCCAATGCCTGAGAGTTGCGAAAC
The DNA here is from genome assembly GCF_011784885.1 of Nonlabens sp. SY33080. Classification (NCBI taxonomy): domain Bacteria; kingdom Pseudomonadati; phylum Bacteroidota; class Flavobacteriia; order Flavobacteriales; family Flavobacteriaceae; genus Nonlabens; species Nonlabens sp. SY33080. The sequence goes on along the minus strand of NZ_CP050461.1, from coordinate 149,029 downwards.
TGGCGATAGACAGCCGCGCAGTTCCTTTGCGGCATCATTTGCAGGGTGTATGAGAATCAAACTACGACCAGGAACGTTCAAAATGTGAAGATGATTTCTAAACCGCTTCGAAATTCTCGGTACAACCTCATAAGCGCCTTCCGGAACACAAGAAACATTCCGCCGATTGTCCTGCCAAGGCAGCTCAATCGTAAAGCAGATGAATCTGCCATTGATGAAAAGGGCACCGTTGGTACCCTTTTCAAAATAGCTTCGCTTCAGGATGAGGTCCATCTTAAACCTTATCTACATTTGCAACTGAAAGCGCATTAAATGCACCATTTTTCAACGAATACATCTGCCCGTTCACTTGCTGATAGAATTCGATTCCAACCACCTGCACAATCGGCAACGCCGATCCAGCTGGAAGAGCGACCGCAAGGTTGATGGCTGCGGTGTTTGCACCGTCATACGGCAAAATTGCCGTCTCAGCACTCTCGAAGCTCGAGGTCTCATTTGCAAAGTCAAGCTCTGCAGCACCAGTTACAACTTTGAAGTGTGTAGTTCCACCAGGAGCAGCAATTCGCACCGCTGGTGCAAATGGTGCCAAGTTCAATTCCACATCGCCAGTTGCACGGTCGAGAGTGGTGGAATAAGGAGCAAACAAGGTTGCACCAAGTTTCCCATTGAGGTTGAACTCAAAGCCTTGTAGCGTTGCCATATCACCATCTTCGATAGTTCTGGCGCCACGCTCGTTGACCGTGTCCGTTTTGGTTACTGCCACAAGTGCTTTTGTCAATCGACTTACCACACGCTTGTCTTTTGCATTCTGCAAAAGCACACGGATAGCATTGCGGATGACTTTGCCGCCTTTGCCGGCACGTCCAAATTCAGACCCATTCTCACGCGTTCTTTGAAACGCTGGATCATTGGCGATACGATTGGCATCCACACCACCTTTGGTGCGCGCCAGGTGCCCGTCAGAGCTTTTGTAAAAGGAAATGTCGCCAAGTGTTCCCTTCAGTTTGATAATACCAGTTTGTCTTGCCATTTTTAAAAATTTTATGATTACTCAACAAATCAAAGTAGATTTGTAAGGAAAGAGAAATAACCCATACCACCTCAGCCGATTAGCACGATTTTTGCCGAGAATGACCTATACTTCAAGCAAGGATTCCCTATGGATGACGTATGGATAGTGTATCACTATGAAGATTTTAAGAGCCTGCATATTCCCAAAAGACGTGCATTGCCTAACTGGCAGAAGCGAACGCTATGGCAGGAAGCTTTTAAATGATATTAGAAGGCACTTTGATAAGCAATCCCATCAGTTTGTAACCGTCAAAGAATTCGCCGAATATAGCGGCATAGAAGAGGAAATTATCACAGAATATTTACAGCAAGTTTCATAGTATTTAGTGCTGTTTATGTAGGTTTGAATACTGGAAATTGTTATCTTTATATAGTCTTGAAAGTATCAAAACAATTCAAGCAAGTTCATTAAAAATGGTAGTTAATCGGTCAGTTGTATATCTTGACTAACTGTTTAAGCCCTGAAAATACTGCATAATGCGTGGTTTTACGGCAATCCTGTCGAGGTCACTTTAAAAACCCAGCTTTTATAGCTGGGTTTTTTATTTCTTCACATTTACAAAACAAAAGTCACAAACCCAAGAAAGCGTTAATTTACACGTTGTTGCAAATCACTATTACTATCTTTGAGAAGACTAAAAATTTAAATTAACTAACAAACTAACATCATGAACATAAAAAAATACAGAATAGCAGCTATTGGTTTAGCCTTAACAGCTACCACACTTATTGCATGTAAGGAATCTCCAAAATCAGAGGAAAGCGAAGAAATGCTCTCTGAAGAAGCGATGGTAGAACAAGAATTGCCTTCTATTACTATCGAAAAATTAATGGACTCACCAGCTTATGAAACTGCTAGTCTTTCTCTTAAATCTCCAGATGTTTCTGGAACTATTCCTTCCGGTGATACTAACTTTGATTTTGAAGTTACAAACTATGAATTAGGAGCAATTACTGACAGTGAAAATGCAAACCGTTTAGCCAATTCAGGAAAAGGTCAGCACATTCATTTTATTGTGAATAATCAACCCTACTCTGCTCACTATGAGCCTACCTTTACTAAAGCTCTTCCTGACGGAACACACCACCTAGTAGCTTTTTTAAGTAGATCTTACCATGAATCTGTTAAAAATAACAATTCTGTCGTGGTAAAGAAAGTACAAGTAGGTGACGAGATTACTCAAGAATTAGATATGGATGCTCCTACTCTTATTTATAGCAGACCTAAAGGAGAGTATTCTGGTAAAGACACTGAGAATTTACTATTAGATTTCTTTGTTATTAACACCACTCTTTCAGAAGACGGAAATAAGGTAAGAGCTACTATAAACGATCAAATTTTTACTATTACTGAATGGGCTCCATATATTATAAAAGGACTTCCTATGGGTGAAGTTTCCATCAAACTAGAGCTTGTTGACGATAATAATCAAGTTATACCTGGACCATTCAATAGTGTGACAAGAACAGTTACTCTTAAGGAGTAAGGTATTAAGGAAAAAGAACGGAAAATCATAAAAAGTGTTTTTACATATGTAAAAACACTTTTTTTATATTTTAAGTAGTTGCTAATACGATTAAAAATTTAAAACGAGAGAAAGTTCATAGTTTTAAATTTACTAAGCTCACACAAAGTCATATATTGAATTTAATAAGTAAAGCCAATTAATAAAAAAACAGCTTTATGAAATATTCACAAAGCTGTTTTTAATGTTGTATAATAAGATGTTATTTTTTCTTCTTCTGTAACTCTTGTTGAGCTTGTGCTTGTTCCATCATCTGTTCCATTCTTTTAGCAAATCTACCCTTCTTTTTAGGTTTAGCTTTTGCTTTCTCAATTTTGGCAAGGACCTTATCCTTATCAATTATTACATTCTTTATAACCAACATCAGTCCTATTGTGATTAAGTTAGATACAAAATAGTAAAGCGATAGACCAGCTGCGTAATTATTAAAGAAAACTAACATGAATAATGGCGATAAATACATGATAAACTTCATGTTAGGCATTCCTGGTTGTTGTGCCTGCGCCATGTTTTGACCAGTGGTCATTTGCATATAGAAAAATATAGCAACAGACGCTAGAATTGGAAATAAACTTACATGATCTCCGTAAACCGGTATGTGGAAAGGAAGTTTAAAAATTTCGTCGTAACTCGACAAATCATCTGCCCATAAAAAGCTTTTCTGTCTTAATTCGATAGCTGTTGGGAAAAATTTGAACAAGGCAAAAAATACAGGCATCTGCAATAAGGCCGGTAAACATCCCGATAAAGGACTTGCTCCAGCCTCACGCTGAATACGCATAGTTTCTTGTTGCTTTTTAAGAGCGTCATCTTTATACTTTGCAGTTACTTTTTCAATCTCAGGACGTAATATTTTCATTTTTGCCTGAGTTAAATAACTTTTATATAAAACTGGCGATAATAATAACCTTACCCCAAATGTTAGAAGAATAATTCCTATTCCAACAGGAATTCCTAGATAATTAGGAGACGTAATAAAAGTAAATAGTGGTCTAATTACATATTTATTAATGACACCAAAAATTCCCCAACCTAAATCAACTACTTCTTCCAGATTGGCATCATAATTTTCAAGAATATCATAATCCGTAGGACCAAAATACCAGTCCATATTATACATTAACTCACCACCAGAATAATCTAATTGAAATTCTGAACTAAATTCCTTGGTAAATTTATTTTGTGTATCGTCTATAGATGCAATATTCTTAGTTCTTAAAACACCAGACGTAAATGGAGTGTCGGTTACAAGTATTGAACTGAAAAAGTGTTGCTTGTAAGCTGCCCAAGTAATAGCGTTTCCTTCCTCCTCGGCGGTTTCTCCTTGTCCTGTATAATCATCGCTACCACCATCATATTCAAATTTAATTTCAGTATATCTGTTCTCATTTTGAATACTCTTTGAACGTCTATACCCTTGCATATCCCATTTAAGTGAAACAGCATCACTTGTATTTGCAACCGAGTTTAAACCAGTACTTCTAATAGTAAAATCAACCATATAATTATCTGGTTTGATTTCATATCTAAATTCTATTTTGGCATTGTTACCTGGTGTAGCAACGAAGTTAAAAACCTTATTTTCACCGTTCATACTTTGTTGCGGAGTAAAAAGCATGTCTGCGGTATTTAACTTACGACCATCTTTGGTCATAAAGGTCAAATTCAATCGCATATCACCATCGTTTACTAAGTAAACTGGTAAAGAATCGTAAGTCTTAAACTTTAAAAGTTCGGCTTGGGTTAAATATGCTCCTTTTGTACTGAATTTGTAATCTACTAATTCGGTCTGGTAGGATAAAGTTTCCGCACTATTACTAGGATTAATTGAATCATTTACAACTGTCAAGCCATCAGGAACAAGTTGATCATTATTGGATATAGATTGTTCAGTTGTGGTATTTGGTTTTTGTTCTTGTACTTCTTCCTTATTCATAAAGAACATGTACATCAATATTGCAAAGATTAAGGACATACCTAATATTTGCTTCCAGTCTGTTTTATTTTCTTCCATTTCTAGATAGAGTTTGAAACTCTGTAAAGGGTTTGTGGTGATTCTGCTTTCGCGAAAGCGGAATCAGATTATTTATTTTTATTACTTTTAAATGTTGCCGCCGCAGCTACAAATGATTTGAACAATGGGTGTGGATTTGCTACTGTACTTTTATACTCAGGATGGTACTGTACTCCAATAAACCAAGGATGATCCTCTATTTCAACGATTTCAACCAAATCAGTTTTTGGATTGACTCCGGTAGTTTTTAATCCAGCTTGTTCAAGTTGATCTCTATATTCATTGTTATATTCATAACGATGACGATGACGCTCACTTATCAATTCATTTCCATAGATTTCTGACACTCTACCACCATTCAATTTACAATCCCAAGCACCTAGTCTCATGGTACCACCCATGTCTAGTATATTTTTTTGATCCTCCATAAGAGAAATTACAGGATGCGGCGTGTTGTCGTCCATTTCTATAGAGTTAGACTCTTTCAATCCTAAAACGTTACGTGAATATTCAATTACCGCCATTTGCATACCCAAACAGATACCAAAAAATGGTAATCCGTTTTCTCGAGCATACCTAACTGCTTCTATTTTACCTTCTATCCCTCGTTCACCAAACCCAGGTGCAACTAGAACGCCGTCTAAATGTGATAACTTTTTCTCAACATTTTCTACCTCTAAGTACTCACTGTGAATACTCTCAATCTTAACTTTTACCTCATTTTCTGCACCGGCATGAATGAATGCTTCTAAAATAGATTTATAGCTATCTTGTAACTCAACATATTTACCAATTAATCCAATCGTCACCTGACTTTTAGGATTTTTATGTTTGATAACAAACTCGTTCCAACTTTTAAGGTTTGGTTGGCTCTCAGTTTCTATGTGTAATTGTTTAATGACAACTCTATCCAATCCTTCTAATAGCATTTTATTAGGAACGTCATAAATAGTTTCTACGTCAATAGATTGTATTACTGCTTCTGGTTTAACGTTACAAAAACGTGCTAGCTTCGTTCTTATTTCATCAGAAAGTTCGTGTTCAGTTCTACAAACTAATATATCTGCTTGTACTCCACTTTCCATTAATGTTTTAACACTGTGCTGCGTAGGTTTTGTTTTTAACTCGCCTGCCGCACTTAAAAATGGTATAAGCGTTAAATGAATAACTAATGAATTGTTATCACCTAATTCCCATTGTAATTGACGTACGCTTTCGATGTAAGGTAATGACTCAATATCTCCAACTGTTCCACCTATCTCGGTAATTATAACATCATAATCACCTGATTTACCTAAAATCTGAATACGCTCCTTAATCTCATCAGTTATATGTGGAATCACTTGAACCGTTTTTCCTAGGAACTCTCCTCTACGTTCTTTTTGAATGACACTTTGATAAATACGTCCTGTAGTAACGTTATTTGCTTGAGAGGTATTAACATTTAAAAACCTTTCATAATGTCCTAGATCTAAATCAGTTTCGGCACCATCCTCTGTTACGTAACACTCACCATGTTCATAAGGATTCAGTGTTCCAGGATCTACGTTAATGTATGGATCAAGTTTTTGGATTGTAACTCTTAATCCTCTAGCCTGTAGCAGTTTTGCTAGTGAAGCTGCGATAATTCCTTTTCCTAATGATGAGGTTACTCCACCCGTTACAAAAATGTACTTAGCATGTGCCATAATATCTGTTTCCTTACTTTAAAAACAGGTGCAAAAGTAATTATTTAATATGGGATTGTAAGCATAATTGAAGTAGTTATTAAGCACTTCACCGATTAAGAAATTTAGTTGCTATTATTAAAGAATCCCTATTCCTTTTTTATGAGGAATAGGGATTTGAATTATAATTTTATTTTATATACTTACTCTACTATGAGTTTAGTAGAAATCGTATTACTATTTTGTTTTACTTCTACTATATACATACCGCTGGCAATTGTTTCCAAAGAAAACTGCTGCTCTACAAACGAGTTCTCAAAATTGCGAGTTATAATTTCTTTACCAGACAGGTCATATAAGGTTACAGAAGTAGGTTCGTCATTCCATTGATCTAATAAAAGATTGAATGAATTTGTAGCAGGATTTGGATATATAGAAACTTGCGGAGTCAATACAATATCCTGATTACTCAACGGAGTTACTGTTGTTTGACATACTTGAACAGCCCATTGATTCAATACACCAGCATCTCCATTAAAAAAATCTGCCATTACTATAGTCCAATTGCCATTAACATCACTGTTTGATAATGTTGACATAGGATCAACCGGACTAGAGTAAGTACCTGAAACAGGACTAACACATACAACATCAGGTGCACCATCTTGAAACAAAATATCAATATCGTCCTCACCAATACATGTTCTACCCCAAATCGTAGCAACATCACCGTTCGGATTGTTAACTTGTACTACTAAGTCCTGAACATAGTCATGTGTAATATCTAAATCTATTCTAATTTCTTGAGAAACATTGGAAACTGGAATATTAATTTGATTTGAAAGTACAGCTCCTTGAACATTGCTTCCTTGACCGTCAGGAATAGGTAAGTTGATATTTCCTGAAGAATAGGTATCACAAGTGGTTTGCACATTTGCGTTTATATTGAAATCTTCATCGTTTATATTAAAAAAGATGTTATTAGCTGCCTCTATCATTAACCTACAATTAGGCGCTACAATTCCGCCAGGAACTATCAAATCATAAGAACCATTATTAGGAACGTTTGATGCTAAAACAGTATCGAAGGTTTGACCACCATCAGTTGATAAAACAATATTAACAAACCCTTCATTAATACCGTTTGCATTAGTTCCTGCCACATCCCAAGTAATGGTTTCGGTACTTCCTGGCAACCATACTATACCCGTAGTATTTTGAGATGTAACTCTAAAGGGTCCTGCAGCGGTTATTGAAGTAGCTCTCATGGTATCAGAGTCCGTTTGTCCACCTCTTGCATCATTATCCCTTACGGTTACGGTAAAATTCATTCCCCTTGTTACAGAAGGAAGTACTTCCCACTCTGTAGATACTCCTCCATTTGCAACTATATCTTCAAGCTGTGGGATAAATCTTGTAGGACTAGTAGTTCCTTGAAAAGATCTAAATAGTGGTCCTGTAGTATTAGTTGGGCTAGGCAACCCTGCTGAGCCAAGATCAAATTGCTCCCAAGTATATGTCAACCCTGCAGTACCATCTGCATCCGTTGCGCTTGCAGTTAATTTGAAAGGAGTTTGACTAGGTATAAAATAATCTAAACCAGCATTTGCAGTTGGTTGAGAGTTTCCTGTAGGAGTTTGTTGTGCGCAGGTAAAATCGATTGTATTCCATATACTATTAATACTCGTTTGATGAAAATAAGCATCACTATTAGGTTGAACGTTTTGAGGTGGACAAATTCCTGCATATGCCATAATTGTTGAACCACTTCCTACTTCATAGGCAGATCCACCACTTCTATTACCACCCGAACAGCTTCCTGCTGTACCATTAAAACTATGTGGCGCACCAAATTGATGTCCTAATTCATGAGCTACAAAATCAATATCATATGGATCTCCAATTGGTTGTGCTCGTCCAGTTACTCCTTGTGCTTTTCTACCAGGTACGCAAACACTACCTAACGAAGCCAAACCACCACCACCAGTTGTGAAAACATGTCCAATATCGTAATTACCTGACCCTATAGTTGAGTCAATTAATTGCTGATTTTGAGGTAAAATTGCTCCAGCATTGTCGTTGCTTAAATTATCAGAATTGATAAAAATTAATAAATCATTGTTAGCCACTAAATTCATTGTAACTGATAAATCTTGTTCATAAACAAAATTGTTTCGCGCGAGTGTTACATTCATAGCTGCTAGAACAGCCGCTCTTCGTACTTGTTCAGTGTCTGTATTTGTAAAACCTGCTCGTTCCCAATGAAATCTAGAATATTCTATGGTAGCACTTATAGCAATTCTATAAGTACGCAACTGACCGTCATTTGCATTCTTAGAAATATCGTGGCTATGATCCTCACGTGATTGAACATTTGACGTATCTAGTGTACAATAACCGCCAGCATCAATAACTGGTAGATCCTGTTTTGAATAAGATATATAAACTGATCTATCCTTTGTAAAAGGATCAATAAATTCCAATCCAGATTCTGGGTTATAAATCATTCCGTGAAATCCTAATGGTGTGATTGTAAAACGAATTTGAGTACTGGAATTATCTGTTGAATAGCCTATATAAGAATTGATATCGCTATACTTATCCTGCAATGCTTTTTCCATAATAGGTGCTGCGTAAACCTCAAAATCCAAAACACCATGGCTTGTAGGCAAGGTGATAATGTCAGAGCTATGGGTGGTACTATCAAAACGATGAGGAGCATTAATAATCGATGCCTTAATTTGATTTACATCGATAGAATAAAGTTTGTACCTAAAAGGCTCTGATTTCCTTTCGAGTTTATCAGAATCCTTAATTTGAATTTTAGAAATTTGTTTAAAAAAATTATTTTGAGCAATCGAAATTGATGAAATCAATATTACTAAAACTAAAAATAAAGCATTAGAAGGGTATTTGTTTTGCATAATCTATATCTTATGCTGTAAAAATAACGTTTAATCATCACATTTATATAAACAAACTCATAATGAATAGTGGACAAAAATTTAAAATTTCTATAATGAAGATCTTTCTTTTAATTGTTCTAACTGTAACCTTGGGATGTAAAACTGAAAAGGATATGATAATGAAAAACAGTTCATCCAATTGCCCAGAAGGAGGCACATGTCAATCTGAGTTTTTTGAAAATACAATTTTCAAGATACAAGCAGATGAATATGGTGCCACCTACATTAAAAAGATGAACTCTGATCAAAGTTCTGTTCGTTATTCCTTCTTAAGAGATGAGATGAATAACATTGCAGATTCTTATTACAAGGAAGAACTTCACATTTTAATTCCTAACGAGAATGGTACCTACGAGTACAATCAGGAAAATATCAAGGATTTGTCTTTCGGTAGATTGTGTAATTGTAGAGGAGCGACTGGATACTATCCAGTTGAAAAAGCTAATATTAAGCTCAATAGAAACAATGAACAGATTACTTTAACAGGAACTTTCTCTTTAAGTGAAGTGCCTCACATTTTAAAATCAATTAATACCACTATCAAATTATAGATGAGTAGTTTTAAAAAGTTGCTCCTTGATTTTTATGTACCACCTAGCTTGTTCTACCTTGTCGATACCGTGATTAGTTTCCCTATCGTACTGCTTTTGTAGCTTTCGTCTTTCTGATTCAATTTTTTGGAAGATTTCATTCAAATCAGTTTTGTATGACTTTCTAGGTCGATATTTGCCTAAAGTTATTCTGAGTTTTCTAGCATAAATTTCAGAAATATCCCAATGCAATTGCTCGTGAGCAAGTAAATCTCTACTACTTTCTTGTATATTTTTTTTCCAACTGAGCTGAGGATAAAATTGACTTTCTACTTCATAGCTCAAATGAAAATCACCATTTAAAATCTTAACCTCATAACTATAGGCTATACCTGTGTTGACACTTGCAAAATGTCTCGCATTTTGTGGTGGAACACCTTTAAAATCTTCCCAGCTCAATACAGGATGATCCTCGTAAGTAAAATATTCTGAAGGATAAGAATTTAGAACTAAAAGAAAAACGAAACACCAAGCAAGTTTCATCATTCCCAGTTGAACTTAATTACCTTTTCAATGTCAGGATGCAAGCTATTTAGTACAGGACAAGTATTCCCTATCCTCTCAAGAATAATTTGAGTGCGCTTATCACAATTACCCTTCATTTCAAGTGAAACTTCTATTTTAGAAATTCTTCGAGGTTCACTTGCCATTGTTTTTAACACATGAGCACAACTACCAGAAATATCCTGATTAAGATCATTTGCCTTTATTCCCATTACAGTAAGCATACAACTTGCAAGAGCCGTTGCCACAGTGTCAGTTGGTGAAAAGGCTTCTCCTTTCCCATTGTTATCGGTAGGAGCATCTGTTACGAATGATTTATCACTTTTAATATGAACAGATTTACACCTTAAATCTCCTAAATACTCAACCCTTGATGTCATATCTCAACTATTCGATTTTTTAATTCTCTTTTGTTTGCTCAGACGAATCCACATCAATAACTTTTATAGATAAATCCTTTTGATATTGTAATAGAAAAACTGCTTCATTATAATATCCCGCAAGAAACTTCTTTCGATAATCAAATTTGTTTTCAACCATCGTTGTTGCTCCATGGCGCATGGCACTTTCAAATAAATCACTAGCGCTAGCTTGTCTTAATATCACATCCATAGTTACATCAAATCCTCTTGTTGCATACTCATTGGGTGAAATATTGTGTGCTCGATAGTACGCTTTCGCGAAAGCGGTATCACCACCAGAATCTCTATTCATTTTTGGGTAAATATAATTAAGCTGCGCAAGTCGAGTATTTGACAAATCCATATCCTCGTAATTATCCATTCCTATCATGGTGATTTTAAAGTCATCAGCCTTTGCGCTATAATTAGAAACAGCATCGGTGATAAATCCAACGTTATCAACTGCAAGAATTACTAAATTTTCTTTTTCCTTATCCAAGGCATCAAAATAGTGACGACTAAAAATGTAATTCTTTTTTTGATTAGGAATTAACAGTTTTGCTTCGGGAACAAGGTTTGCAAATAAATTTTTAAGCTCAGGCTTTGTATTGTCTGTAACTATGATAATATTTTTTCCTTCCTTAATACTAAGGATATATTTTTGCATTTTTTCAATAAAGAGCTCGTCAACAGGTCTTGATTGAAAAAGATTTTTATACAGTCTTACATCGGTTGTTGTGAGAGGACTCACCACAGGAATATCATCTCCTTTTACGTGTTTTGCCACTTCTACTACATTTTTACCCATCAATGGACCAATAATAGTATTGTAATTCGAAAAATCTGTTTGATTTAAAATGGATTTTGTTCTATCTAAACTTTTACGAGTGTCGTATAAATCAAAGTTGACGTCTATTCCCAATTTTTTGGCACTGTCTCTGGCTACCTGCATACCACTATAGAAATCTAGGGCAATCCTTAGAGTACGATCAGCTTGCAATCTATCATCCTGGGATTGTTCCTCAGTAATTTTATGCAATGATAATGGTAGCATTACTGCTATACGCTGTTGATCATAATTAACAATACTATCTCGTAAATTGCTATATAACCTATTTGTATTTTTACCATTACCACTTAAACCATTATCTAGGTTAACTCTGGCAGGTAATTTTAATTGCATTCCAACTTTGAGACCTTCTTTAACATCAGGATTTAAAGATATTATACTATCCTCGGAAATTCCTGCTAATCTAGTAAGCGAATACATTCCCATTTTTGCCGGCACAGTGTAGGTCACAAATTTACTTGCATCAGTTGACCCTTCATTTTCAACGGTATTCTTTTTGGGAACGTTGATTATCATTCCAGGTTGTAAGTTATCTAAACCATCATTAAGTTTTTCTAATTCCTTAACTTTTATACCATATCTAGTTGCTATACCGTATTTAGTATCCTTGGGCAAGACTTTATATTGTCCATCTATCAAAGTGATAGGTGAATTATCCTGTGTCATTTGTTGCTTTTGGTCTTCGGCAAAAACAGGAATTCTTATTTTATCACCTCGTTTTAAGGGTTTTGAGTATAATTCTTTGTTGGCCTCTTTTATATCTAGTTCATCAATCCCATACTTTTGAGCAAGTCTAAAAAGATTATCTTTTCGTTTAACTTTATGGGTGATATATTTTTCAATCCTACTATCTTGCTTGCCAGACTTTTCAGGTATCAATAGTACTGCACCCATTTTTAATCCTGATTTAAGGTCGGGATTAAGTTGAACTAGAGCATCTTCTGTAACGTCATATAACTGCGTTATACTATACAAGGTCTCACCCTGATCAACTGTATGCTTTTTATAGGTTTGTGCGCTTGCACAGCTCGCTTTCGCGAAAGCGAGACAAATAATTAATAAACTATATATAAAATGCTTCATATTATTCCCACTCTATTGTTGCTGGCGGTTTTGAACTAATGTCATACACTACTCTATTAACGCCCTTTACTTTATTTATTATCTCATTACTGGTAGCTTGTAAAAATTCATAAGGTAAATTCACCCAATCGGCGGTCATACCATCTGTACTTTCTACAGCTCTTAAAGCTACACATTTTTCATAAGTGCGTTCATCACCCATCACTCCTACAGAATTTACAGGAAGTAAGATTGCTCCTGCCTGCCATACTTTATCATAAAGATTCCATTTTTTAAGATTCTCAATAAAAACAGCATCTACCTCTTGCAGTATAGCGACTTTTTCTGGTGTGATATCACCTAGAATACGAATAGCTAATCCTGGACCTGGAAAAGGATGACGACCCAATAATTCTGGTGCCATTCCCATACTTGCTCCTACTCTACGAACTTCATCCTTAAACAATGCCTTAAGAGGTTCTACCACTTTTAATTTCATAAAATCTGGCAATCCTCCTACATTGTGATGAGATTTAATCGTGGCACTAGGTCCACCAGTAGCACTTACACTTTCTATCACATCAGGATAAATTGTTCCTTGTGCCAGGTAAGTAACGTCTTTGATAGAAGTAGCTTCATCATCAAATACTTCTATAAACACACGCCCTATTGCCTTACGTTTTTTCTCTGGATCGCTTTCACCAGCAAGTGCTTCCATAAATCGTGCCGAAGCATCCACTCCTTTAACATTAAGTCCCATTCCTTCATATTGATGAAGTACTTGACTAAATTCATTCTTACGAAGTAGGCCGTTGTTTACGAAAATACAATACAGGTTATTTCCGATCGCTTTGTGCAGTAACATGGCAGCCACACTGCTATCTACTCCACCAGACAATCCTAATACCACTTTATCATCACCTATTTTCTCTTTAAGATGGGCAACTGTTTCTTCAACAAAAGCATTAGGCGTCCAGTCTGGTTTTACTTCGGCTATGTCTATCAAAAAGTTTTGCAGTAGTAACTTACCATCTGTACTATGATAAACTTCTGGATGAAATTGAATAGCATAGGTTTTTTCTCCTTCTATTTTGTATGCGGCATTCTCTACATCATTTGTAGAAGCTAAAAGTGTTCCGCCTGTGGGAAGTTTTTTAATTGTATCACTGTGACTCATCCAGACCTGACTGCCTTTGTTTATTCCTTTGAAAAAAGGCTCATCTGGGTGAACGTAATTCAAATTAGCTCGTCCATATTCTCTTGTGCTACTAGCTCCTACTTCACCTCCATGGAAATGTGCAAGGTACTGTGCTCCATAACAAACACCCAAAAGTGGCTTTTTACCACGTATAGAATCTAGATCTATGTGAAATGCCTGATCAGACCTTACAGACATTGGACTACCAGAAAGTATTACGGCTTTAAATCCATCGATATCATCAGGCAAGTGATGATAGGGATGAATTTCAGAATAGATATTGAGTTCTCTAACACGGCGAGCAATAAGCTGAGTATACTGCGAGCCAAAATCGATTATAAGTACCTTGTCATGTTGCATGGGCAAATTTACCCTTTTGCTAGAAAAAAGCCATCAGGCTTTTAAATAATTGTCATCAGGTTTTGTTAACAACTATATCTTATCAATCAGGTAATTCAATCACCGTAAACCTTAAATCAAATGGATTTAAATTACTCTTCAGTTTTTCCAGCCATTGAGAACCGTATTTTTCATAAAAGGATGAAAAATTAAGAACTCTCTCTTGTAAATTACCATTAGGAAACAACTGTTCTTGCAGCTTTAATGCTCTTTCATTCACATCCTTTAATTTACGTTTTTGAGCTGTAAGGAGTCTCTTTTCTAAATTTTCAAGACCTTTTATCTGTTTACGCTCTTGTGCTGCCACTGCTCCATAAAATGAGTGATCTGTTTTTGTCGCTATTTCATACAAATCCTTAAATTGCTTTTTAAGATGACTTTTCTGATTAGAAAAATCTATTTCAATTTCACTATGCAAATTGGTAACCTTTTCTTTGAGCTCGTCCGGATGTAAAAACAATTCTTGAACAGACAATTTGAGGGCTGTTAATTTTCTAAGCTGCTTTTCAGTCGCAATCAACACACTGTTTCTAAGAAGTAATATTGGAAACGTCACGTTATAACTATCGAACATTTGCTTTAATTGCAACCAGTAGGCCATTTCACCACCACCACCTATATAACACAAATTAGGTAATATAACTTCTTGATAAAGAGGTCTCAATATAACATTAGGTGAAAATCTTTCTGGGTGTTTATTTAGGTCTTCCAAAATTTCCTTCTTGTCAAATTTTAAATCTGTACCGTCAATCGAATAGGTGTTATTTTCATGAGAAATTATTCTAGACCTTAAATTATCCTTTAGATAAAACAAATTGTTCTCTCTAGGGTTTACTTGAACCTTATATTTTTCAGGCCAACTAGCAAGAGTATTGTTCACCTGATTATAAGATTTTTGATCTGTAAATTCCTGTTTAAAAAAAGGAAACATTGTTCTTTTTAGCGTTGTATCGTCAGCGTCTAGAATAAGTAACCCATCATCTTTAAAAAATTGATGAACTAGTACCCTAGTGGCTTCAGATAACGAACTGGTTTTTAAATAGGCTTTTTCAAATGTTTGTAATAATTCCTGAGCGTAATCACTTTTACCCAAAGACAATTCAAGAACTTTATAAACTTTATTTAATTCACGGTTTTCAAATCTACCTACTGCGCCTGTTTGATCTGTTTCATAAACAATTTTTTTTCCTGCATAGTTAAAGTATTGGATTTCTTCAAAGTCATGATCCTCACTAGCCATCCAGTATACAGGTACAAAATTATACTTGGGGTAAGTTAACCTTAGTATATTGGTTAGGTTTATGGTGTCTATAATTTTATAGAAAAAATATAAAGGACCCGTAAAAAGATTTAATTGATGTCCAGTAGTTATTGTGAATGTGTTTTCTTTTTCGAGTAAATCAATATTATATAGAACTTTATCAACATCTTCCAAACCATTGTATTGATTTCTTAGGACTTTTACCAAATTTTGTCGCTCTAGTGATTTTGAAGACCATTCTATGGACTTTTCTTCTATTTGATTTTCAAAATTTTTAATATTTGGAAATCTATGGTATAAAGATTTAACATCAGGTTTTTCATCTAAATAATCCTTCATTAAATTAGAAAAATATCTTAGATCTTGATATGAAATATGACAGTCGTCCATTAATCTTACTATAGTTCTTTAAATTGCAGAACAAATTGGAATTGATACGCTTTCGCGAAAGCGTAATATTATTTATTCTTTGTTTTAGGTTCGTAGATTGGTAAAAGCTTATTTGTTACTTCGCCAAAACCTATTCTAAAAGGACCATTATTACAATAACCACGCAATGTAACCGTATCGTTGTCTTGAATAAACTTACGTTCTGTACCATCGTTAAGTTTAACCGGTTTCTCACCTCGCCAGCTCAATTCCAACATACTACCATAACTATCTGGCGTAGGTCCAGAAATAGTTCCACTACCCATTAGATCACCGCTATTCACACTACAACCATTAATGGTATGGTGTGCTAGTTGTTGTGAAATATTCCAATACATGTACTTAAAATTGGATTTACAAACTGTTGTTGGTTTTCCATCTTCTGGGGTTATATCCACTTCTAGATGAATATCAAAACTTTTTTTCCCTTTACTATTAAGGTAATCTAACACAGGTTTCTCCCTTTTAGGACTTTCTACCCTATAAGGTTCCAAAGCATCTAAGGTAACAATCCATGGAGAAATACTACTAGCAAAATTTTTAGCAAGAAATGGACCTAAGGGAACATATTCCCATTTCTGGATATCTCTTGCGCTCCAGTCATTAAATAAAACCATACCAAAAATGTAATCCTCTGCTTCATTTACTGGAATGGGATGTCCTAGATTATTGGCATCAGTAGTTATAAATGCCATTTCTAATTCAAAATCTACTAATTTAGAAGGACCAAATACAGGTGCATCAGAACCTGCTGGCATAGTTTGTCCTTGTGGTCTATGAATATTGATACCAGATGGGATAATTGTACTACTGCGCCCATGATATGCTACTGGCATATGTAACCAATTAGGTAAAAGAGCATTTTCAGGATCTCTAAACATGGTTCCAACATTGGTTGCATGTTCTTTACTACTATAAAAATCAGTATAATCACCTATTGAAACTGGCAATTGCATTTCAACTTCGTCCATAGCGAAGATTACTCTATCTCTATGTTCTTTATTGTCCCTTAATTCTGGATTGTTTTTATCAAAAATATCGCCAATTCTATTACGAACTAGTCTCCATGTTTTTTTACCATCCGAAATAAAATCGTTAAGAGTATCCTGCATGAACATGTCATCAGTCAACGGGATCATTGAGAAGTAATTCATTTCTTGCAAGGCACCTAGATCTATGGCATAATCTCCAATCCTTGTACCTATTGTAATTACATTATCTCTAGTCAAAAAAACTCCAAATGGAATATTTTGTATAGGAAAATGAGTATCTTGATTATAGCCGATCCATGATTTTCTATTCGGGTCGTTAGTTTTATTTGGCATACCGTAAGTTATTGTTGTTGAAAAGTACTAATCAAATATATAATTTAAGTATAGATTATATATAGCAACATGTATTTTTGTCAAATAATTAATATAATATGGCACACAGAGATAAGGAAATTTTCAATTTGATTGAACAGGAAAGAATCCGTCAAACAAATGGTATAGAATTAATTGCTAGTGAAAACTATGTAAGCCCAGACGTTCTAGCTGCAGCAGGTTCTATTTTAACTAATAAATATGCAGAAGGCTATCCTGGCAAGAGATACTACGGTGGTTGTGAAATTGTGGATGAAATCGAAAATCTAGCCATAGAAAGAGCTAAAGAATTATTTAATGCAGAATATGTAAATGTTCAACCTCATTCTGGTAGCCAAGCTAACACAGCTGTATTTCATGCTTGTCTCTCTCCTGGTGATAAAATACTAGGATTTGATTTAGCTCATGGTGGTCATTTAACACATGGTTCACCTGTGAACTTTTCTGGAAAACTTTATCAAACATCATTCTATGGTGTTAATAAGGAATCTGGTTTACTTGACTACGATAACATCGAGAAAATAGCAGAAGCTGAAAAACCTAAACTTATAATAGCTGGTGCTAGTGCTTATAGTAGAGATATTGACTACAAAAGATTTAGAGAAATCGCAGATAAAATTGGAGCTATACTACTAGCAGATATTGCACATCCCGCTGGACTAATTGCCAAAGGTATTCTAAATGATGCAGTCTTATACGCTCACATCTGTACGTCAACTACACACAAGACATTAAGAGGTCCACGAGGAGGAATTATTATAATGGGTAAGGATTTTGAAAACCCATTTGATCAACGTTTGAAGAGCGGTAAATTGAAAAAGATGTCATCATTGTTAAACAGTGCTGTATTTCCTGGTAATCAAGGAGGTCCTTTAGAGCATATAATCGCTGCTAAAGCAGTGGCATTTAAAGAGGCACTCTCTGATGATTTTCTTCATTACATGGTTCAAGTAAAGAAAAATACACAAACACTCGCAAGTGCCTTAATCGATAAAGGGTTTAATATTATTTCTGATGGTACAGATAACCATATGATGTTAATCGATTTAAGAAACAAAGGCATTACGGGTAAAGACGCAGAAGAGCTTCTTGGTAAGATAGATATAACCGTAAATAAAAATATGGTGCCGTTTGACGACCAGTCACCGTTTATAACAAGTGGTATACGCATAGGAACTGCAGCTGTAACAACAAGAGGATTGAAAGAAGATCAAATGAGTCTAATATCTCAATATATAAATGACGCAATCACAAATAAAGACGATGAGAGTAAATTAAAATCTATAAAAGAACAAATCAATTTGATGATGAGCACATATTCTTTATTTCAACTCTAAAGAACATATTAATAGAATACAATAAAAGGCTGTTATTATTTATTTAATAACAGCCTTTTATTTAATTTATTTCTAATTAGAGAAAATTTACCACAACAAAAAACCCTTATCAAATTGATAAGGGTTTTAAAAGAAGGCGGCGACATACTCTCCCACAAATGCAGTACCATCTGCGCTAATGGGCTTAACTTCTCTGTTCGGAATGGTAAGAGGTGAGCCCCATTGCTATAACCACCTTAAAGGTTTCAGTTAAATTAAAATAATCCAACTGTATATGTTGACATTTTGAAAAGTTCAAAATCAATACAAGTAGATAGAGGTATCTAAGCTTACGGGTAATTAGTATCACTCGGCTATGACATTACTGCCTTTACACCTATGACCTATCAACGTGGTAGTCTCCCACGACCCTTTAAAGAAATCTCATCTTGTGATGGGTTTCGCGCTTATATGCTTTCAGCGCTTATCCCTTCCCGACGTAGCTACCCAGCAATGCCCCTGGCGGAACAACTGGTAGACCAGCGGTCAGTCCAACTCGGTCCTCTCGTACTAAAGTCAGATTCACTCAAATTTCTAGCGCCCACTACAGATAGAGACCGAACTGTCTCACGACGTTCTGAACCCAGCTCGCGTGCCACTTTAATGGGCGAACAGCCCAACCCTTGGGACCTTCTCCAGCCCCAGGATGTGACGAGCCGACATCGAGGTGCCAAACCCCCCGTCGATGTGAGCTCTTGGGGGAGATCAGCCTGTTATCCCCGGCGTACCTTTTATCCTTTGAGCGATGGCCCTTCCATGCGGAACCACCGGATCACTATGCTCTTGTTTCCAACCTGATCGACCTGTATGTCTCTCAGTCAAGCTTCCTTATGCCATTGCACTCTACGCACGGTTACCAAGCGTGCTGAGGAAACCTTTAGAAGCCTCCGTTACTCTTTTGGAGGCGACCACCCCAGTCAAACTACCCACCAAGCAATGTCCCCATTTCTGGGTTAGATTTCAAATAAGCAAAGGGTGGTATTTCAACAATGACTCCACAACGCCTGGCGACGTCACTTCATAGTCTCCCACCTATCCTACACATTACTTATCCAAAATCAATACTAAGCTATAGTAAAGGTGCACGGGGTCTTTTCGTCCCGTAGCGGGTAATCGGCATCTTCACCGATACTACAATTTCACCGAGCTCATGGCTGAGACAGTATCCAAATCGTTACACCATTCGTGCAGGTCGGAACTTACCCGACAAGGAATTTCGCTACCTTAGGACCGTTATAGTTACGGCCGCCGTTTACTGGGGCTTCAATTCAGATCTTCGCCGAAGCTAAACCCTCCTCTTAACCTTCCAGCACCGGGCAGGTGTCAGGCCCTATACTTCATCTTTCGATTTTGCAGAGCCCTGTGTTTTTGATAAACAGTCGCTTGGATCTTTTCACTGCGCCCTATTAAATAGGGGACCTTTCTCCCGAAGTTACAGGTCTATTTTGCCTAGTTCCTTAGCCATGAATCACTCGAGCACCTTAGAATTCTCATCCCAACCACCTGTGTCGGTTTACGGTACGGGCTGCTTCACTTGCTTTTCTTGGAAGTTGCTCCTCTGGATTATCCACGTAGCCGTAGCCTTGTGGTACTATCCCAACCTTAACAGTTGGTTCAACGTACATTTCCGTCAGTACGCACCAAATTCACACCTCCGTCACTTTTATTGTGAGCAGGTACAGGAATATTAACCTGTTATCCATCCACTTCCCCGTTCGGGTACGCGTTAGGACCCGACTAACCCTCAGCTGATTAGCATAGCTGAGGAAACCTTGGTCTTTCGGTGAGGGGGTTTCTCGCCCCCTTTATCGTTACTTATGCCTACATTTTCGTTTCTAATCGTTCCAGCAAACCTCACAGTTCACCTTCAACACAATTAGAATGCTCTCCTACCACTCTCAATGGAGTCCATAGCTTCGGTAGTATGTTTATGCCCGATTATCATCCATGCCGTACCGCTCGACTAGTGAGCTGTTACGCACTCTTTAAATGAATGGCTGCTTCCAAGCCAACATCCTAGCTGTCTAAGCAGTACAACCTCGTTTTTTCAACTTAACATACATTTGGGGACCTTAGCTGATGGTCTGGGTTCTTTCCCTTTCGGACATGGACCTTAGCACCCATGCCCTCACTGCTGATCATCATTTTATAGCATTCGGAGTTTGTCAGGAATTGGTAGGCGGTGAAGCCCCCGCATCCAATCAGTAGCTCTACCTCTATAAAACTAAATCAACGCTGCACCTAAATGCATTTCGGAGAGTACGAGCTATTTCCGAGTTTGATTGGCCTTTCACCCCTACCCACAGGTCATCCGAAGACTTTTCAACGTCAACCGGTTCGGGCCTCCACTGTGTGTTACCACAGCTTCACCCTGCCCATGGGTAGATCACACGGTTTCGCGTCTACCACTACTAACTATCGCGCCCTATTCAGACTCGCTTTCGCTACGGCTCCGTGTCTGAAACACTTAACCTTGCTAGCAACGGTAACTCGTAGGCTCATTATGCAAAAGGCACGCCGTCACCCGAAGGCTCCGACCGCTTGTAAGCGTATGGTTTCAGGTTCTTTTTCACTCCCTTATTCAGGGTTCTTTTCACCTTTCCCTCACGGTACTGGTTCACTATCGGTCTCTCAGGAGTATTTAGCCTTAGCGGATGGTCCCGCTAGATTCATACAGGGTTTCCCGTGCCCCGCACTACTCAGGATACTACTATCAATAACTAAAATTACCAATACAGGGCTATCACCTTCTTTGGCTCCTCTTTCCAAAGGATTCTTATTCTTTTAGCATCAAATATTGTAGTCCTACAACCCCAATTAGGCCGTAACCTAATTGGTTTGGGCTTTTCCGCGTTCGCTCGCCACTACTGACGGAATCACTATTGTTTTCTCTTCCTCCGGCTACTTAGATGTTTCAGTTCACCGGGTTTGCTCCATTACTGGTGACATGTCTTCAACATGCCGGGTTGCCCCATTCGGAAATCTGCGGATCACATCGTATGTGCCAATCCCCGCAGCTTATCGCAGCTTATCACGTCCTTCATCGCCTCTGAGAGCCTAGGCATCCCCCATACGCCCTTATTTGCTTATGATACCTATTACTATACAACGATATATAGTAATATTATTTTTTCTATCTTGTATTAATCCTAATTAATATTAGAACTAATGCTCGTTTTGATCTTTTCAAAATGTCAATGAACGTTTAATGATTAAATTTCTATTAATCAATCGTGGAGAATATCGGAGTCGAACCGATGACCTCCTGCGTGCAAGGCAGGCGCTCTAGCCAGCTGAGCTAATTCCCCATGACGAATCCTAAATACTGAATTCAGAATATCGAATTTAGAATCCTCAACCTCTAGAATTTCCATTAAAATTCTATAAATGAACTTTATCTCTTAGCTATAATTATCTACTCAATAACTACCTAAGACATCGTAGTCTCAGGCAGACTCGAACTGCCGACCTCTACATTATCAGTGTAGCGCTCTAACCAGCTGAGCTATGAGACTGAGTGTCTTGCGACTATTTCTTGATTGACTTGCTTTTTAAAATAAACACACACTAATTGAGTGTTAAAGGTCTTGAAACTATCCCTTGTTTCGTTCCATTATTTCAGGAACTCCAGAAAGGAGGTGTTCCAGCCGCACCTTCCGGTACGGCTACCTTGTTACGACTTAGCCCCAGTTACTAGTTTTACCCTAGGCAGCTCCTTTCGGTCACCGACTTCAGGCACCCCCAGCTTCCATGGCTTGACGGGCGGTGTGTACAAGGCCCGGGAACGTATTCACCGCATCATGGCTGATATGCGATTACTAGCGATTCCAGCTTCACGCAGTCGAGTTGCAGACTGCGATCCGAACTGAGATAGGGTTTGTAGATTCGCTCCTTCTCGCGAAGTGGCTGCTCTCTGTCCCTACCATTGTAGCACGTGTGTAGCCCAGGACGTAAGGGCCGTGATGATTTGACGTCATCCCCACCTTCCTCACGGTTTGCACCGGCAGTCTCTCTAGAGTCCCCACCATTATGTGCTGGCAACTAGAAATAGGGGTTGCGCTCGTTATAGGACTTAACCTGACACCTCACGGCACGAGCTGACGACAACCATGCAGCACCTTGCAATATGTCCGAAGAAAAATCTGTTTCCAAATCTGTCATACTGCATTTAAGCCCTGGTAAGGTTCCTCGCGTATCATCGAATTAAACCACATGCTCCACCGCTTGTGCGGGCCCCCGTCAATTCCTTTGAGTTTCATTCTTGCGAACGTACTCCCCAGGTGGGTTACTTATCACTTTCGCTTGGCCACTCAGATCTCAATCGATCCAAACAGCTAGTAACCATCGTTTACGGCGTGGACTACCAGGGTATCTAATCCTGTTCGCTCCCCACGCTTTCGTCCATCAGCGTCAATATATTGTTAGTGATCTGCCTTCGCAATCGGTATTCTATGTAATATCTAAGCATTTCACCGCTACACTACATATTCTAACCACTTCACAATAATTCAAGATAACCAGTATCAATGGCAGTGCCGGAGTTGAGCCCCTGCATTTCACCACTGACTTAATTACCCGCCTACGGACCCTTTAAACCCAATGATTCCGGATAACGCTTGCACCCTCCGTATTACCGCGGCTGCTGGCACGGAGTTAGCCGGTGCTTATTCTTACGGTACCGTCAAACAATCACACGTGACTGTATTTCTTCCCGTACAAAAGTAGTTTACAACCCATAGGGCCGTCTTCCTACACGCGGCATGGCTGGATCAGAGTTGCCTCCATTGTCCAATATTCCTCACTGCTGCCTCCCGTAGGAGTCTGGTCCGTGTCTCAGTACCAGTGTGGGGGATCTCCCTCTCAGGACCCCTACCTATCGTTGCCATGGTGAGCCGTTACCTCACCATCTAGCTAATAGGACGCATACCCATCTATTACCGTAACCTTTAATTATTAAATGATGCCATCTTATAATACTATGAGGTATTAATCCAAATTTCTTCGGGCTATCCCTCAGTAATAGGTAGGTTGTATACGCGTTACGCACCCGTGCGCCGGTCGCCATCAGATAGCAAGCTATCTATGCTGCCCCTCGACTTGCATGTGTTAGGCCTGCCGCTAGCGTTCATCCTGAGCCAGGATCAAACTCTTCATCGTAGAATCTTTTAAAGATCATTTATTAGAATAACTCCAAAAACCTCTTTTAAGAACCCTCAATTAGCGTACATGTGTCTATTTTTATTTTCTTACCAATACTTGCCTTTGTATTAATCAATACAAAAACAGTATCGCTGTGCTGTCAATCATTATTTTCAATGAACTACTTCAAAATATCTAGACCGAAAATTTGATGCGAAATCCTCACAATCCGCTACAAATATTTTCAACCTTTTTGAAGAACTATCGCTTTATTTAAACATCATTGTTTCCCAAAGCGGGTGCAAATATACACACACTTTTTCTTACCAAACAAACTTTTATGACAAAAAATTTGAAAAAAAATTACAACAAACCCTTAAACACCTTCAAATCATTTACTTACAAAATGAAAAAATCAAAACTTTTTTAATCACAATATATAATCCCTTATCTATTGGTAAATAGAAATTTGATCAACGTTTGAAGAGCGGTAAATTGAAAAAGATGTCATCATTGTTAAACAGTGCTGTATTTCCTGGTAATCAAGGAGGTCCTTTAGAGCATATAATCGCTGCTAAAGCAGTGGCATTTAAAGAGGCACTCTCTGATGATTTTCTTCATTACATGGTTCAAGTAAAGAAAAATGCACAAACACTCGCAAGTGCCTTAATCGATAAAGGGTTTAATATTATTTCTGATGGTACAGATAACCATATGATGTTAATCGATTTAAGAAACAAAGGCATTACGGGTAAAGACGCAGAAGAGCTTCTTGGTAAGATAGATATAACCATAAATAAAAATATGGTGCCGTTTGACGACCAGTCACCGTTTATAACAAGTGGTATACGCATAGGAACTGCAGCTGTAACAACAAGAGGATTGAAAGAAGATCAAATGAGTCTAATATCTCAATATATAAATGACGCAATCACAAATAAAGACGATGAGAGTAAATTAAAATCTATAAAAGAACAAATCAATTTGATGATGAGCACATATTCTTTATTTCAACTCTAAAGAACATATTAATAGAATACAATAAAAGGCTGTTATTATTTATTTAATAACAGCCTTTTATTTAATTTATTTCTAATTAGAGAAAATTTACCACAACAAAAAACCCTTATCAAATTGATAAGGGTTTTAAAAGAAGGCGGCGACATACTCTCCCACAAATGCAGTACCATCTGCGCTAATGGGCTTAACTTCTCTGTTCGGAATGGTAAGAGGTGAGCCCCATTGCTATAACCACCTTAAAGGTTTCAGTTAAATTAAAATAATCCAACTGTATATGTTGACATTTTGAAAAGTTCAAAATCAATACAAGTAGATAGAGGTATCTAAGCTTACGGGTAATTAGTATCACTCGGCTATGACATTACTGCCTTTACACCTATGACCTATCAACGTGGTAGTCTCCCACGACCCTTTAAAGAAATCTCATCTTGTGATGGGTTTCGCGCTTATATGCTTTCAGCGCTTATCCCTTCCCGACGTAGCTACCCAGCAATGCCCCTGGCGGAACAACTGGTAGACCAGCGGTCAGTCCAACTCGGTCCTCTCGTACTAAAGTCAGATTCACTCAAATTTCTAGCGCCCACTACAGATAGAGACCGAACTGTCTCACGACGTTCTGAACCCAGCTCGCGTGCCACTTTAATGGGCGAACAGCCCAACCCTTGGGACCTTCTCCAGCCCCAGGATGTGACGAGCCGACATCGAGGTGCCAAACCCCCCCGTCGATGTGAGCTCTTGGGGGAGATCAGCCTGTTATCCCCGGCGTACCTTTTATCCTTTGAGCGATGGCCCTTCCATGCGGAACCACCGGATCACTATGCTCTTGTTTCCAACCTGATCGACCTGTATGTCTCTCAGTCAAGCTTCCTTATGCCATTGCACTCTACGCACGGTTACCAAGCGTGCTGAGGAAACCTTTAGAAGCCTCCGTTACTCTTTTGGAGGCGACCACCCCAGTCAAACTACCCACCAAGCAATGTCCCCATTTCTGGGTTAGATTTCAAATAAGCAAAGGGTGGTATTTCAACAATGACTCCACAACGCCTGGCGACGTCACTTCATAGTCTCCCACCTATCCTACACATTACTTATCCAAAATCAATACTAAGCTATAGTAAAGGTGCACGGGGTCTTTTCGTCCCGTAGCGGGTAATCGGCATCTTCACCGATACTACAATTTCACCGAGCTCATGGCTGAGACAGTATCCAAATCGTTACACCATTCGTGCAGGTCGGAACTTACCCGACAAGGAATTTCGCTACCTTAGGACCGTTATAGTTACGGCCGCCGTTTACTGGGGCTTCAATTCAGATCTTCGCCGAAGCTAAACCCTCCTCTTAACCTTCCAGCACCGGGCAGGTGTCAGGCCCTATACTTCATCTTTCGATTTTGCAGAGCCCTGTGTTTTTGATAAACAGTCGCTTGGATCTTTTCACTGCGCCCTATTAAATAGGGGACCTTTCTCCCGAAGTTACAGGTCTATTTTGCCTAGTTCCTTAGCCATGAATCACTCGAGCACCTTAGAATTCTCATCCCAACCACCTGTGTCGGTTTACGGTACGGGCTGCTTCACTTGCTTTTCTTGGAAGTTGCTCCTCTGGATTATCCACGTAGCCGTAGCCTTGTGGTACTATCCCAACCTTAACAGTTGGTTCAACGTACATTTCCGTCAGTACGCACCAAATTCACACCTCCGTCACTTTTATTGTGAGCAGGTACAGGAATATTAACCTGTTATCCATCCACTTCCCCGTTCGGGTACGCGTTAGGACCCGACTAACCCTCAGCTGATTAGCATAGCTGAGGAAACCTTGGTCTTTCGGTGAGGGGGTTTCTCGCCCCCTTTATCGTTACTTATGCCTACATTTTCGTTTCTAATCGTTCCAGCAAACCTCACAGTTCACCTTCAACACAATTAGAATGCTCTCCTACCACTCTCAATGGAGTCCATAGCTTCGGTAGTATGTTTATGCCCGATTATCATCCATGCCGTACCGCTCGACTAGTGAGCTGTTACGCACTCTTTAAATGAATGGCTGCTTCCAAGCCAACATCCTAGCTGTCTAAGCAGTACAACCTCGTTTTTTCAACTTAACATACATTTGGGGACCTTAGCTGATGGTCTGGGTTCTTTCCCTTTCGGACATGGACCTTAGCACCCATGCCCTCACTGCTGATCATCATTTTATAGCATTCGGAGTTTGTCAGGAATTGGTAGGCGGTGAAGCCCCGCATCCAATCAGTAGCTCTACCTCTATAAAACTAAATCAACGCTGCACCTAAATGCATTTCGGAGAGTACGAGCTATTTCCGAGTTTGATTGGCCTTTCACCCCTACCCACAGGTCATCCGAAGACTTTTCAACGTCAACCGGTTCGGGCCTCCACTGTGTGTTACCACAGCTTCACCCTGCCCATGGGTAGATCACACGGTTTCGCGTCTACCACTACTAACTATCGCGCCCTATTCAGACTCGCTTTCGCTACGGCTCCGTGTCTGAAACACTTAACCTTGCTAGCAACGGTAACTCGTAGGCTCATTATGCAAAAGGCACGCCGTCACCCGAAGGCTCCGACCGCTTGTAAGCGTATGGTTTCAGGTTCTTTTTCACTCCCTTATTCAGGGTTCTTTTCACCTTTCCCTCACGGTACTGGTTCACTATCGGTCTCTCAGGAGTATTTAGCCTTAGCGGATGGTCCCGCTAGATTCATACAGGGTTTCCCGTGCCCCGCACTACTCAGGATACTACTATCAATAACTAAAATTACCAATACAGGGCTATCACCTTCTTTGGCTCCTCTTTCCAAAGGATTCTTATTCTTTTAGCATCAAATATTGTAGTCCTACAACCCCAATTAGGCCGTAACCTAATTGGTTTGGGCTTTTCCGCGTTCGCTCGCCACTACTGACGGAATCACTATTGTTTTCTCTTCCTCCGGCTACTTAGATGTTTCAGTTCACCGGGTTTGCTCCATTACTGGTGACATGTCTTCAACATGCCGGGTTGCCCCATTCGGAAATCTGCGGATCACATCGTATGTGCCAATCCCCGCAGCTTATCGCAGCTTATCACGTCCTTCATC
Source organism: Nonlabens sp. SY33080 (assembly GCF_011784885.1). NCBI lineage: Bacteria > Pseudomonadati > Bacteroidota > Flavobacteriia > Flavobacteriales > Flavobacteriaceae > Nonlabens > Nonlabens sp. SY33080. Next base: position 121,108 of record NZ_CP050461.1, on the reverse strand, counting down.
GCCTCTGAGAGCCTAGGCATCCCCCATACGCCCTTATTTGCTTATGATACCTATTACTATACAACGATATATAGTAATATTATTTTTTCTATCTTGTATTAATCCTAATTAATATTAGAACTAATGCTCGTTTTGATCTTTTCAAAATGTCAATGAACGTTTAATGATTAAATTTCTATTAATCAATCGTGGAGAATATCGGAGTCGAACCGATGACCTCCTGCGTGCAAGGCAGGCGCTCTAGCCAGCTGAGCTAATTCCCCATGACGAATCCTAAATACTGAATTCAGAATATCGAATTTAGAATCCTCAACCTCTAGAATTTCCATTAAAATTCTATAAATGAACTTTATCTCTTAGCTATAATTATCTACTCAATAACTACCTAAGACATCGTAGTCTCAGGCAGACTCGAACTGCCGACCTCTACATTATCAGTGTAGCGCTCTAACCAGCTGAGCTATGAGACTGAGTGTCTTGCGACTATTTCTTGATTGACTTGCTTTTTAAAATAAACACACACTAATTGAGTGTTAAAGGTCTTGAAACTATCCCTTGTTTCGTTCCATTATTTCAGGAACTCCAGAAAGGAGGTGTTCCAGCCGCACCTTCCGGTACGGCTACCTTGTTACGACTTAGCCCCAGTTACTAGTTTTACCCTAGGCAGCTCCTTTCGGTCACCGACTTCAGGCACCCCCAGCTTCCATGGCTTGACGGGCGGTGTGTACAAGGCCCGGGAACGTATTCACCGCATCATGGCTGATATGCGATTACTAGCGATTCCAGCTTCACGCAGTCGAGTTGCAGACTGCGATCCGAACTGAGATAGGGTTTGTAGATTCGCTCCTTCTCGCGAAGTGGCTGCTCTCTGTCCCTACCATTGTAGCACGTGTGTAGCCCAGGACGTAAGGGCCGTGATGATTTGACGTCATCCCCACCTTCCTCACGGTTTGCACCGGCAGTCTCTCTAGAGTCCCCACCATTATGTGCTGGCAACTAGAAATAGGGGTTGCGCTCGTTATAGGACTTAACCTGACACCTCACGGCACGAGCTGACGACAACCATGCAGCACCTTGCAATATGTCCGAAGAAAAATCTGTTTCCAAATCTGTCATACTGCATTTAAGCCCTGGTAAGGTTCCTCGCGTATCATCGAATTAAACCACATGCTCCACCGCTTGTGCGGGCCCCCGTCAATTCCTTTGAGTTTCATTCTTGCGAACGTACTCCCCAGGTGGGTTACTTATCACTTTCGCTTGGCCACTCAGATCTCAATCGATCCAAACAGCTAGTAACCATCGTTTACGGCGTGGACTACCAGGGTATCTAATCCTGTTCGCTCCCCACGCTTTCGTCCATCAGCGTCAATATATTGTTAGTGATCTGCCTTCGCAATCGGTATTCTATGTAATATCTAAGCATTTCACCGCTACACTACATATTCTAACCACTTCACAATAATTCAAGATAACCAGTATCAATGGCAGTGCCGGAGTTGAGCCCCTGCATTTCACCACTGACTTAATTACCCGCCTACGGACCCTTTAAACCCAATGATTCCGGATAACGCTTGCACCCTCCGTATTACCGCGGCTGCTGGCACGGAGTTAGCCGGTGCTTATTCTTACGGTACCGTCAAACAATCACACGTGACTGTATTTCTTCCCGTACAAAAGTAGTTTACAACCCATAGGGCCGTCTTCCTACACGCGGCATGGCTGGATCAGAGTTGCCTCCATTGTCCAATATTCCTCACTGCTGCCTCCCGTAGGAGTCTGGTCCGTGTCTCAGTACCAGTGTGGGGGATCTCCCTCTCAGGACCCCTACCTATCGTTGCCATGGTGAGCCGTTACCTCACCATCTAGCTAATAGGACGCATACCCATCTATTACCGTAACCTTTAATTATTAAATGATGCCATCTTATAATACTATGAGGTATTAATCCAAATTTCTTCGGGCTATCCCTCAGTAATAGGTAGGTTGTATACGCGTTACGCACCCGTGCGCCGGTCGCCATCAGATAGCAAGCTATCTATGCTGCCCCTCGACTTGCATGTGTTAGGCCTGCCGCTAGCGTTCATCCTGAGCCAGGATCAAACTCTTCATCGTAGAATCTTTTAAAGATCATTTATTAGAATAACTCCAAAAACCTCTTTTAAGAACCCTCAATTAGCATACATGTGTCTATTTTTATTTTCTTACCAATACTTGCCTTTGTATTAATCAATACAAAAACAGTATCGCTGTGCTGTCAATCATTATTTTCAATGAACTACTTCAAAATATCTAGACCGAAAATTTGATGCGAAATCCTCACAATCCGCTACAAATATTTTCAACCTTTTTGAAGAACTATCGCTTTATTTAAACATCATTGTTTCCCAAAGCGGGTGCAAATATACACACACTTTTTCTTACCAAACAAACTTTTATGACAAAAAATTTGAAAAAAATTACAACAAACCCTTAAACACCTTCAAATCATTTACTTACAAAATGAAAAAATCAAAACTTTTTTAATCACAATATATAATCCCTTATCTATTCGTAAATAGACATAATACTTGTACTTTTAAGAAACTTAAAACTACATTGCAATCCTTCTCACTAAATACTTATATCTGAAAAACATCATAGTTGCCGATGATGTTAACGCAATTAATAAGGCTACCCATATACCCATTGAAGATAAATAAGTGTGCAGCCCCAAGTAATACGCCAAAGGAAATCCAATGCACCAATAACTTATAAGGCAAAATAAACTAGGATACCAAACATCATGCAATCCACGCAATAATCCTAAAAGGAAAACTTGTATTCCGTCACTAACCTGAAAAATTGCTGCTATTAGCAATAAATGTGAGGCTATCTGTATAACCTCTGTATCGTTTATATAAATCCAAGGCAGGTAATTTCTTCCGATGAAGAATAAACACATGAATAGGATCTCAATTACTAGAACCATAAAAAATAAGCTTTTTACAATTTGCTTCATGTAAGCGAAATTTCTTTTCCCTAGTTGGTTTCCTACTCGAATAGTAGCTGTAACTCCTAATCCTATACCGAACATAAATGTTAATGCAGATAAATTCAATGCAATTTGATTTGCAGCCTGATGTTTTGTTCCCAACATACCAGATAAAAATATTGCTCCTGTAAAAAGAGACACTTCAAACAACATTTGCAATGCAGTGGGGAATCCTAACGATAAGATTTTAGTGATATTGGTCTTAGATATAAATATTGGACCCTTGAATTGTTGGTGTAGACTCGGTTTTCGCGAAAGCGAAATATAAATTATTATCACCATGATTATTCTAGATACTAAAGTACCCCATGCTGCACCTACTAATCCTAATTTTGGAAAACCAAACTCTCCATAAATTAATAGATAGTTCAACATTACGTTTATCACGTTTGCAATAATTGCAGCGTTCATTGCATGTTTAGTAAGACTCAACCCATCAGAAAATTGCTTGAAGGCCTGAAATAACATTAATGGCACCATGGATATAGAGACAATATGCATGTACGGAATCGCGAGTTCAACAACTTCTGCTGGTTGATCCATGTAAAATAATAGAGGTTCTGCCACTATAAGTAATGCAGTGAGTAATATTCCCATAATAAAGGATAGGAACACTCCGTTGTCTAGAATCCTTTTAACCTTGGTCCAATTTTCCTGACCTTGTGCTGTAGATACTAATGGCGTTATAGCGAAGGAGAACCCAATACCAATACTTAATGCAATATAGATAAGGGTGTTTCCCAAGGATACTGCTGCAAGAGGAGCATCTCCCAGTTTACCTACCATAACATTATCAGCCAACGCTACTAATAAATGAGCTACCTGTCCTAAAACTATAGGATAGGCAATTTTGTAATTAGTTAAAAATTCTTGTTTATATGATACTAGGTTCACGCCAGTTTTTTTTGTTATTAAGGCGCCAAAACTAAACAATCAAATGCTCACGATAACATATTAAGGTACTTTAGTCACATCAATAGAATTAAAAAATTCAAGGTTAGAATGTAACTAGAATTTATTCCTCGTTTTCTAATTGGCTGATATAACTCTGAATATTAGCAGCTTTATCCATGTCTAATTTAGGTGGTTGTATCTCACTAAATTGTTGCAGTGTTTGATTCAAAACCTCAGCAACTATTAATCTTGCCATTGGTTTATTATCTGACGGCACTACATACCACGGTGCGTATGTTGTCGAAGTATTTTTTATAGCGTCTTGATAACAATCCATATATTTACCCCAAAGTTTCCTCTCTGCTAGATCTCCATCTGAAAACTTCCAGTTTTTTTCTGGTATGTGCAATCTCCTTAATAAGCGATTTTTTTGTTCTTGCTTGCTGATATTCAAAAAGAACTTAAATATAAAGGTACCATTTTGCGTAAGTTCTTTTTCGAAATTGTTGATTTGTTCAAATCGCATACTCCAAAAATCAGAATTAGCATCGCTAGGATCATTAAAATCAGGGAGATTTTCTCCCATCAGGTATTCTGGATGTACTCTAGTCACCAACACATTTTCATAATGCGTTCTATTAAAAATTCCAAAATGACCTTTTGAAGGTAAAGCTATATAGTGACGCCATAAGTATCCATGTGAACGTTCTAAATCGGTAGGTACTTTAAAACTATAATGTTCAACACCTCTCACATTAAAGTCTTTAAAAACTTCTCTTACTAAGCTATCCTTTCCTGCCGTATCCATACCTTGAAAACAGACCAGTACAGCGTGTTTGTCATGGGCATACATTCTAGCCTGGAAATGTGCTAATTCTCTTCTAACCTTAGCTAGCCTTTTTTTTGCCTCTTTTTTTTCTAAAATATCTAAAGGTAAGGTAGGATGAGATGACAGGTTAAAAGTAGAGTCAACTTTAAAATCTGATGGCGTTACGTTGAATTCCATTATTTACTTGCAAATAGTTTGACATCATTTTCACTAATCTCTTCTCCTCCTAATATGATTAGTCGTTCCACTACATTACGTAATTCTCTAATATTTCCCGTCCAATCATATTCTTGCAATAATTTAATTGCATTAGCATGAAACTCTTTTCTCGAACCACCTTGTTCCTGAGCTATTTTTTGTGCAAAGTGCTCTACCAATAAGGGTATATCATCACGTCGATCATTCAGTGATGGAACGTTTATTAAAATCACAGCTAATCTATGATATAGATCTTCTCTAAATCTTTTTTCTTCAATTTCTTTTTTTAGATCCTTATTTGTAGCTGCAAGAATTCTCACATTTACCTGTATATCCTTATCACTACCTACTCGTTGAATTCTATTTTCTTGTAACGCTCGTAAAACTTTGGCTTGAGCAGGCAATGACATATCACCTATTTCATCGAGAAAAATGGTTCCGCCATTTGCGGCTTCAAATTTTCCTGCACGATCTTTATTTGCTCCAGTAAAGCTACCTTTAACATGACCAAAGAGCTCACTTTCTATGAGTTCACTAGGAATAGCGGCACAATTAACTTCAATGAATGGCTTTTTTGAACGATCACTTTTTTCATGTAACCAGTGAGCCACAAGTTCTTTACCTGTACCATTCCCACCGGTTATTAAAACTCGGGCATCTGTAGGAGCTACTTTCTCAATAATATTTTTGATTATTGAAATTAATTCGCTCTCACCAATCATCTCGTAATTCTTACTTACCTTTTTCTTTAACCGCTTATTTTCTACGACTAGAGTTTTACGATCTAAGGCGTTGCGCACAGTATTCAACAACCTATTTAAATCTGGTGGTTTTGAAATGTAATCAAAAGCTCCTAATCTCATAGTTTGAACAGCAGTATCTAAATCACCATGTCCAGAAATCATTACTACAGGAGTTTCGGGCTTAATTTTTTGAACAGCTTCCAAAACCTCTACTCCATCCATTTTGGGCATTTTTATATCACAAAGTACCAGATCATAATCGTTGTCCTTTATAAGGTCCATACCTGCAAGACCATCCTCGGCTTCAGTGATTTTGTAATTCTTATCCTCTTCACTTAATATTTTACCCAGCACTCTTCTAATTGCGCTTTCATCTTCTATAATAAGTATTTGTGCCATTAAATTTGAAATTTTATACCTGCTCTAGAATAAAATGTATTGCTGCTATTAATAGTGCGCACATCTTCTCCATCTGCATCTCTTAATCTTATATCGTTAAAGATAGTGTATCCTGCATATACATAAAATGAAATATGCTTTGTTAAGTTATATGTATAACCTGGTCCCATCATGGCAGTTGTCATACTTATATTATCAGCAACTCCATTAATTGTGTTTACGTCGTTTTGAATATTAGCATAAAAACCATCTAATCTTGCATATAATTGTACACTATGTTGATCGTTAAATCTATATCTTAAATTCATTTTGGGAGCTCCTATACTATAGCTCCAATCTGTTGCAAACTCTCTGTAATAATTTACGTAAGGTAATGGGAATGGTCGACCAACCGTTGTTGAGTACTGCACACCTAATACAAGTCGCCATGGTTTTCCACCATCTGTTCGTTTTTTCATGTCCTTGATGAAGTAAGCACTTCCTGTAAAAAACAAATCTTCACTTATTGGCTTTGCCTCATCAAAATTTGATGCTGCTAATAAACCTACCCTTGCACCAAATCGCCAATTATTCTCCATAGGAAATGTATATCCTAATGCAACTTCAATACTTTCATACCTATCAGTCTTAAGTTGTCTAAATCGTTCATCATCTCTTATTAGTAAGTGAACGTTCCTATATTCTATGAAAGGAACAAGATAGGATTGCTCTTTTACTTTCAAAGGAACATTGACAAAGGTTCTAAATCTCCTAAAGCTATTATCACTATCACTTTGTGGGAAATACGTAAATTCTGTTCTAAATAGATCAGTTGCTTGTGAGTTCGCTTTCGCGAAAGCGAGAACAACAATTATCAGTATTAATATTTTAATCAGTTTTTTCATCATCTTTTTTCCATGTGATATTAGAAGATACTAGGTGTAAATCTCGTTGAGGGAACGGTATTGATATATTGTTTTCTCTAAAAGCTTTGTCAATTTCAAAACGCAGACTACTCTTAATTTTAGGATCGGTAAAAGCATCGCGTACGTAAAAAAACAGTTCAAAATCTAAAGAACTATCTCCAAAATTTTGAAATAGAACCATGGGTTCTGGACTTTTAAGCACTCCTTTTTGATTATTCGCAACCTCGAGTAGTATTTTTTCTACTAGTCGTGTATCACTTCCATAGGCTACTCCTACTCCTACCTTTTCTCTTGTTTTTGCATGATTTTGTGTGTAATTAAAAACAATGTCCGAGAGAAATAAGTGATTAGGTATAATCAATACTTTATCGTCTCTTGTGATGGCTCTCGTACTTCTTAATTTGATTTCAAAAACACGACCCACCTTATCATCCACTTCTATGATGTCATTAACCAGAACCGATTTATCCACGATAATTGTTATACCTGCTATGATATCCTTGAAGAAGTCCTGTAAAGCAAATCCAATCCCGACGAATAACGCTGCACTGGCTGTAAGTAATGCCGTAATATCTGCTCCAGAACTATTCAGTATAACCAGGATAACAATGATGTAAACCAGATAGTTAAAAAACCTGAAAATACTATCAAATTTTAGTTTGTCACTGTGATCCATTTTACGAGTAAGAATTTTTTTCAATACTCTTAAGAGGACCTTGGTTGCAAGTAAAGCAACAATGGCAAGAATCACCATCCATGTGTCTAAATGAAAATCGCCCTTTTCCTTTGCTTCAATTATTTGATAGGTCAAAAAATCTTTGATGGATTGCCAATCTAATTTCATCTCGTTAATACTTTAACCACTTATATAATTGTTTCCAACTCGTCTTTTTGCCATACATTAAAATACCTACACGGTATATTTTGGCAGCTATATAGGTAACTCCTATTATACTTGCGTATAGCAAGCTTACACTTATAAGAATTTCCCACCAAGTTATTTCTCCAAAAGGAATTCTCATTAACATAACGATGGGACTGGTTAAAGGTATATAACTAAATGTAACCGCAACAGTACCGTGTGGATTATCTATAACTGAGAAAAAACCCACATATATGGATAGCATTAATGGTAAGATGATAGGAAGCATAAATTGCTGTGTATCTGTCTCACTATCTACAGCTGCACCTATAGCAGTATATATGCTAGCGTATAAAAAATATCCTCCTATGAAATAGACGAAAAAGAGGAAAATCAATTGTCCTATTGGTAATTTTAAAATGTCATTGACAAAAGCTTGGGCTTCACTAGCTGTTTGAACTTGATTAACGAGTTGCTCGTTAGCTGGGTTTTGAAGAGCATCTGGTCCCAAAACGACTGACAAAACAATTGCCAGCGTTCCACCTAAAACCACCCAAATAAGAAATTGAGTAATTCCCGCCAGTGACGTTCCTGTTATCTTACCCAACATAAGATATATAGGTTTAACACTGCTCACTATAATTTCTACAATACGATTTGTTTTTTCCTCAATTACAGACCGCATGAGCATGTTACCATATATTATGATGAACATCATTAATAAATATCCTGCTGCTCCACCTGCAGCAATTTTAATCCATCCTGCTTCCTTACTGGTCGTATCGCCATCAAATGTTTGTAACTGCAACTGCTTTTTTACAGTTGCTGCTTGTAAAATGCTAGGTTGAATATTGTTTTCTAATAATTTATACTCAGTGGCTTTTTTGTTTATGGCATTCTCTATTCTTTCTATAAAACCTGAAGATGGATTGTCTTTTGAATAAAAGGTCAAATTTTCGACTTCATTGTCAACACCATATATATGTATCAATCCATAATAGCCTGCCTCCTTAGTAGCAGTTATGGCTTGATCGATCTGATTATCAACTCGAACGAATTTGAAGTTGCTATAGTCTTCAAACAAATCTACATAGGACGCACCAGTCTCATCAAGTATTGCTACAGTCCTAGAATCTTCTCTATTCAAATTTGTGAGCCAACCTATAAGCACAGCTACACCGATGAATATCATAGGACTTACAAAGGTCATTATTATAAAGGTCCTATTACGAACCTTTGTCAAGTATTCTCTTTTAATTATTAAACCTAGTTTACTCATTGCTACCTACGTTTTTAATAAATATATCGTTTATGCTAGGTATAATTTCACTGAAATGAGTTACTTCGCCCAATTGGGTTAATCTATTGAAAACCTCATTTATAGAAACTTCTTTTTGTAAATGAATTTTAAAATCAACTGTATTATCTAGTCCTTTGATATCGGTTGATTGTGCTTGCCACTCAACTGGAAGTTCTTTTAACCATGAATCTGTTTCACTTAAAACACTTATTTGATAATCGTTGTTACGATACTCTTGTTTTACACGGTTAATAGGGCCTTCCAAAACCAAATTTGATTTGTTAATTAAAGCAATATGATCACACATTTCTTCCACACTTTCCATTCTATGAGTAGAAAAAATAATAGTAGCACCTTGATCTCTTAGATATAGGATTTCATCCTTTATGAGGTTGGCGTTTACTGGGTCAAATCCTGAAAACGGTTCATCAAAGATTAATAGCTTAGGTTGGTGTAAAACAGTCACAATAAATTGAACTTTTTGGGCCATACCCTTTGACAATTCTTGCAGTTTTTTATTCCACCATCCTTGCATCCCTAATCTTTCAAACCAAAACTCCAGTCGTTGCTTAGCTTCTTTTTTAGACAGACCTTTTAATTGGGCTAGGTACAGGCATTGCTCGCCTACTTTCATGCTTTTATACAAACCACGCTCTTCAGGCATGTATCCAATTTGTGCAATATGATTTGGTGCTAGTGGTTCACCATTCAATAACACGCTACCTTTATCAGGCATTGTAATTTGATTGATAATTCTAATAAGAGAAGTTTTACCTGCACCGTTTGGACCTAATAATCCATATATAGATCCTTCTGGAACTTTTATGGTCAAATTATTCAATGCAGTATAATCGCCATATTGTTTTGTTATGTTTTCTGCTTGTAATGCGTATCCCATATTCAATAATGAAACACGCAAGTTAACAATATAGGCCGTGGTATAAAGTATTTTAGATATATTTAATAGGAATGATTTATTTAAAGGTAGATTAAGCCATAAAAAAACCCACCTCTTTTGACAAAGAGGTGGGAAAAATTGCTATGAAAAAGAAAAATAACAACTGGTGTTGAAACCAATTGTTATTTCAAATATAGAACTTTTTTCTAATTCATTAAGTTTTTTTTAAGAAAACATGTCTTTTACCTTTTCAAAAAATGATTTATCCGACTTCTCAGGAGCTGGTTCAAAGTTTGAATCGGCCATCATATTTTCAAAAAACTCTTTCTGCTCACGAGTTAAGTTACGTGGTGTCCAGACGTTTACATGAACAAGTAGATCGCCAGTTCCATAACCATTTAAGCTAGGCATCCCTTTTCCACGTAATCTTAAAATTTTTCCACTTTGAATTCCAGATTCTATCGGAATTCTGACTTTTCCTGTAACCGTTTGAATTTCTTTAGAGGTTCCTAATACAGCTTCTGGAACACTTATATATAGGTCATAGTGTAAATTATTTCCTTCTCGTTGTAGTGATTCGTGAGGTTTAACTTCAATATCAACTAGTAGGTCTCCACTCACACCATTTCCTGGTGCATCGTTCCCTTTACCACCTACCTTTAATCGCATGTCACTTTCAACACCAGCAGGAATTTGAATAGTCACTAACTCCTCTTCTACTATGAGACCTTGAGAGTCTGCACCATTAGGTTTTTTGTCCAAGATTTGACCTGATCCACCACAGGTGCTACAAGGAGCACTAGTTTGCATTCTTCCAAGAATCGTGTTTTGAATACGAGTAACTTGTCCACTACCGTTACAAGTGCCACAAGTTTTATAAGAAACTCCTGCCGCTTGTTTTTTACGTTTAACCTTAACCTTTTTATCTACTCCATTTGCAGCCTCTTCTAGGGTAAGGGATACTCTTATTCGCAGGTCTTTACCTTTAACTCTGCGGCGTCCGCCGCCACCGCTGAATCCTCCAAACCCAGAAAAGCCGCCACCAGCACCGCCGAATATATCGCCAAACTGACTAAAGATATCATCCATATCCATGCCGCCAAAACCACCAGAGCCACCTCCAAAACCGCCAGCGCCACTCGTATATGCCTGATGACCTAGTTGATCATACCTAGCTTTTTTCTGAGGATCGCTCAAGGTTTCATAAGCCTCGGCTGCTTTTTTAAACATTTCTTCTGCCTCTGCATCACCAGGATTCTTATCTGGATGGTATTTAACCGCCTTTTTACGATATGCTTTCTTAATCTCTGCAGCACTCGCATTGCGATCTATACCTAATACTTCATAAAAATCTGCCATATTATTTTCCTATAACCACTTTTGGGTAACGTATCACTTTGTCACCTAGTTTATATCCTTTTTCTATTACGTCGATGATTTTACCTTTCATATCATCATTAGGAGCTGGAATTTGTGTAACAGCCTCGTGATCGTCTGCATTAAAAGTATCTCCAGCCTCAACCTCAACCTCTTCTAGGTTTTTTGATTTTAATGTATTGCGCAGCTTGTTGCTTATAAGTGTAACACCTGCGGTAAGTTGTTCATCACCAGATTTATTAATTTCTACAAGTGCTCTATCAAAATCATCTAATACCGGTAACATATCCTTTAAAATGCCTTCACCGGCTGTTTTAAATAACTCTACACGTTCTTTGGCTGTGCGACGTTTATAGTTTTCAAATTCTGCAAACAACCTTAAGTAGCGGTCTTTTTCTGCTTGTAACTCCTCTTGAACTTTTTCCAGTTCAGTTTTTTCCTCACTTTGATCTTGCTCTTGAGCAACATCTTGTTCTTCAGTGTTATGCAACACCTCTTGCTCTACTTCTTCTTGTTGTTGTTTATCTTTTGCCATGTTAAACTGGTCTTTTATTTTCTTGTAAAACTTCAATTTTTTCTAATATGTCGATGTATGAGCATTGATAGTTGAATTTATACGCTTTTGCGAAAGCTTAATTATCAACAACAATGCACAAACATCATCGCGCGTGAAGAAGCAAAATTACTGCCATCTAGTGGAACGATGTCAAAATGTCACAGGATTTTTTAATAAACCTTTAACCTGTTTAATTGTAGGTACATGTAATTTTACACCAACTTAAATTCAAATTATGAAAACGTCATTTATAAAATTCGCTAGTCTAGCCCTATTATTAGTAGGTGCAGTAGCTTGTAAAGAAAACAAAAACGAGGTAGATGCTACTGAAGAAAAAGAAGTTGCTGAAGCAACTGTAGAAGCTGTAACATACACGATTGATACAGAAGCATCAAACATTGCATGGGTAGGTTCAAAACCAACCGAAGATCACACAGGAAACATCTCACTTAAAAGTGGAATGGTTAAAGTAAACGGTGAAACTTTAGAAAGCGGTGAGTTTGTAATCGACATGACCTCGATCGAGGTAACAGATCTTGAAGGTGACAAAGCTGCAAGTCTAAAAGCTCACCTAGAAGGAACTGTAGAAGACCAACAGACTGACTTTTTTAATACACCAGAATATCCTACAGCAAAATTTGTTGTAACTGGAATTGAAGGATCTACTTTATCTGGAAACCTTACTCTTAAAGATGTTACTAAAAATGTATCATTCCCTGTTACTGTAAAATATGAAGGTGATAAAATGATGTTAGACTCTGAAGAGTTTACTATTAACAGAACAGATTGGGGAATTAAATACGGATCTGGGACATTTTTTGACATAGCCGCTAATAAAGCAATTAGTGATGACATTAAATTAACTGTAAATTTAGTAGGAACTAAATAAGCAAAAGTTTTTTGATAATTGATCAAAGACCTATGAGTTCAAACCTCATAGGTCTTTTTTATTTTTGCTTACAGTATGAAACTTACCCAACCTCTTTTTATTCTTTTACTGCTATGCTGTTTAAGCAATAAGTGTATTGCCCAAGATGAACCTTTTAAAATTGATTTTTTAGTTACCATTAATTTGGCTGAAGGAATAGATCTTAGTCACAAATATTCCAATAGACATCAAACGAATAAAGTAGTCGTTTTTAAACAGTATGACACTTATTATTATTAGGAAAAGGAGTTTAGGCGATAGGATTCATTTTTGTGACCAGGAAGAATTGAAATCGTTTTATAAATCTACTATTGAAGATTATATCGATAATAATTCACGATCTATACAAGTCGCTTATAATTCTAGATTCAGTCAAAATGGGGTTTACCAAGCAGTGTTTGAATATTATCGGAATCAACAATTGGAACCCTTGCATTATGACACTAGATTATTGGTAATAAAAAACTATTTATATCAAGTAAGTATAATTCAACCTAAAAATAAACATAGTGTGTATTCCAATCAAGATTTTTTTGATAGCATACAATTCAATTCAAAATACACTGGCATCAATCAATATGCTGCTTGTCATCATAACCAAGTCAAAACGGATCATTTATTCAAATTCGAAAAACCATTAAATAAAAAACTATTAATGGTTTAATGAATCTATTTTATTTAGGTACTGGTATTGCAATAACGGTTGTACTAGTTATTCTTTTAATAGTAGTGCTCAAGAAAAGAAGCAATAACTAGCCAGTCAATGATTTTTCTTTAGGATAAATAGTTTTGAAGAGCATTTTCTAATTCTCTATATTCAAAAGTATATCCTGTTTTTTCAATTTTTTCACTACTTACATGTTGGCTAGACAAAACAATAGCAGACATTTCACCTAGCATCATTTTCATTACAAATTTTGGAACATTTGGTAGAAAAACTGGTTTTCCTACAACTTTCCCTATAGTTTCCATCATATTCCTGTTGCGCACTGGATTAGGCGCAACTCCATTATAAATACCTTGCAACTGTTCCTGAGCTATATGTATAAAAATACCTGAAAGATCATCAATAGCAATCCAGCTTTGCCACATTTTCCCGTTTCCAAAACCTGCGCCAGAATAGTACTTTACCGGTTTGCTCATTTGGTCAAGAGCACCACCTTTGTCTGAAAGTACGATACCTATGCGTACTATACTGTGTTTCAATCCAAGCTGGGTAAAAAGAGCTCCTATTTTTTCCCAAGCAATACAAACATCTGCTAAAAAATTGGAAGCAGTAGGTGGAATTTCATTTTCCTTTAATGCTCGACCATCTTGTTGATCCGGATAGATCCCTATCGCGCTTGCTGTAGTTACGTGTTCAACTTGATGCTTGTTGTTTTTAAGCGTATCGATTAATAACTGGGTTGAAAACACCCTACTATCCATAATACGTTTCTTAGCATCATCGGTCCATCTTTGAAAAACAGTTTCACCTGCTAGATGAATGATATTAGTAACGCCGTCTAGACATTTTACATCTATACTACCTTCTTTTACATTCCACAAAAAACCTTTGTAGTTAGGCTCATCTTTAATTGCCTCTTGTCTCGTGGTCAAATAATGGACCACATGTCCCTTTTCATGTAAATCATTAACGATTCGTTTACCTACAAGTCCTGTTGCTCCTGTTATTAGTACCTTCATAAAGTAAAAATAGGATGACTTAAAGACATCCTATTACTTATTATCAAGAGATTAACGTTATTACAACCTTACAATAATCTCTTTGTTTTCACTAATCTCAAATTTGGCCTCGCTCCATTGTGGTGGACCATAGCTCATGGGATTATTACTCAATCCATATGCCTCAGTAGGCATACCATTATCAGCAAAATCCATTCTTTGATTATTATTCTTGTCGTGCAGTACGGTCACGGCATACTCTCCTTGCGGAATATTTTCAAAAGTCGCAATCGCTTTACCGTCTTTGATCTCTATACTTGTAGATTGATAAGGTTTCTTATTCCATGTTTCTGCCGTGTTTAAGGCATAAACCATTTTTCCATCATCGGTAGATGCGTTGTTCACAGTTACCGTCAATGTAAAAGTTTTTTCCTCTTGTGCATTTATTGTTAAAGAAACTAATGCTAGTAAAATTGAAGTGATAATCGTTTTCATAATTGTGTGTTTAATATGTTTGACAATCCAAATATGTGATCATGCTTCCGCGAAAGCGTAATTCAACTTACTCAATTGTAAAATATAAGTACTCAATTGTCATCTATCCCTATAACAACCATTAACACATTGAGAATGCATTGTATATTTACGACAATGAGACTATTTATACTCCTGTTACTTGTATTGATTTATAGCTGTAATAAATCTGATTATAATAATTACGGTCCTGTTTTTAAGTATAACGAGCATGCTGGTGTCACAAGTTTAGATCCTGCATTTGCTAAAGACCAACGCAATATGTGGGTTTGTAATCAATTGTATAACACACTCGTCAAATTGGATAAGGATTTAAATGTGATTCCTGATCTTGCAAAAAGCTGGAACATTGACAGCACAGCCACAAACTACACTTTTATTTTAAGGAACAACAGCTATTTCTATTATCCTAATCAAGATAAAAAGGAACGTGTTAAAGCAAGTGATGTCGCCTATAGTTTAAATAGATTAAAAAATGAAGCACTAGCCAGTCCAGGTTCTACTATAGCAAGTAATATTGAGAATATCGAGGTGACCAATGATAGTGTGTTAAACATTAAACTGAAGCAAGCGTTTCCAGCTTTTTTAGGTTTAATGAGTATGCAGTATGCATCTATATTATCTGAAAATGCAATCGAAGTTCTCGAGTTAAATCCTAGAAGTCAGCCAGTAGGTACTGGTCCTTTCTATTTAAAAAGATGGGAAGAAAACGTAAAAATGGTATTACGTAAAAATCAATCTTATTGGGAAACTGATTCACAGGGAAATAGGCTTCCTTATCTTGAATCAGTAGCGATTACTTTTAAGCCAGATAAACAAAGTGAGTATCTTGAGTTTGCTCAAGGAAATCTTGACTTCATTAACTCTATTGATGCTAGTTATAAAGATGAACTATTAACTAGCACTGGTGATCTCAAAGAGAAACATCAACATGAAATAACCCTTGCCAAAGCACCATTCTTAAATACGGAATATCTAGGAATTAATTTAAAGTCTAAAAATCCTGCATTGCGGTCAAAGAAAATAAGAACTGCCATAAACATAGGGTTTGATCGTGGCAAAATGATTACCTATTTAAGAAACAACATAGGAATACCAGCAACGCGTGGTTTTATTCCTGCTGGTTTACCAGGTTCTCAACAAGCACCAGAGCTCGTTTATAATAGGAAAAAAGCTCGTGAATTGGTAAATGCTTATAAACAAGAATCAGGTGCCAATTCGGTAATTATCAATCTAGCTACCAGCGCAAATTATTTAGACCTTTGTGAGTTCATCCAAAAAGAATTAGAAAAAATTGGTATTACTATACAAATTGAGGTAATGCCGCCAGGAACTTTAAGGCAATTGCGTAGTAAAGGACAATTAGAAATGTTTCGCAGTAGCTGGATTGCCGACTATCCAGACGCTCAAAATTACCTAAGCTTATTTTATTCTAAAAATCATACACCATCAGGTTCTAATTATAGTTTTTTTCATGATGATCACTACGATGCTTTATACAAAAAAAGTATTGTCACAGCTAGTGTAGACGAACGAGTGATACTGTATAAAAAAATGGACAGTATTATTAATGAAGAAGCTCCTGTAATACCTCTATATTATGATGAAAGTACCAGATTTTACCCAAAAAATATAATAAACCTAAAAGCAGATCCGACCAATATTCTTGATCTTACATCAGTAAAAAAATTAAGTAAGTGATAATTTACGCGACTTATATAAAAAATGCGTTTTCTGTTCTTTATTTTATGTCTTATGCTAACCACTAATCATACTATAACACCAGATAAAAATGATGCTGAAAATTGGTATGTAATTAATGATGGGGTGATGGGTGGATTGTCACAATCTAATTTTGAGATCACAGGTAAACAACTACGATATTACGGTCATGTATCGACAAGAAACAACGGTGGTTTTGCCTCGTTGCGATATAATGTAAAACCTTTAAATATTAACAAGGTTAAATCCTTCAAGCTTACGATTACAGGAGATGGTAGCGATTATGAATTTAGGTTGAGAGCTGCGCAAGATTCCTGGATATCTTACGTCTATAAATTTCAAACAACTGGTGAAAAGCAAACCATTAATTTTACCGTAAAAGATTTAAAACCTCAATACCGCGGTAGAAAATTAAATAAAGAAGTTTATAATGGAAAACAGCCCATTGAAATTGGGCTGCTTATTGGTAATAAAAAGGAACAAGATTTTGAAATCTTGTTTCATAACTTAGAAATTATAGAGTAAGACTAAGTCCTAATATGATTTGACTAGGTCTAGTATCAAGTGTACCTAGAGATCCTACATTGGTGAACTCGGCTTCGTTTTCTGTAAAACCACGTTCATAACGCACATCAATACCCAGATTACCTAAATTAACGCCTACTCCAAATTGTGCTCCTATGGTAAAATCCTCTTCTACGTCATCAATATCAACATCCTCAAGGTCAGTATCTAGAATATATTGAAAACTAGGCCCTGCAAAAATATGGAGAGGTCCTATAATATTGACACCTACTAAAACAGGAGCATCCAATTTATTAACTTCAAATCCTAGCCCATTATACTCACTATTCAATTGAGTATACATTAATTCTGGTCTTATATAAATAGCTCCTAAATCAATTTTCCCAAAAACACCAACGTGAAATCCTATTTTCTCATCAGGATTATCAATAATAGTTTGACCGTCTTGAGATAAATCTCCTGTAGACCCATAATTAACTCCTGCCTTTAGTCCTACTCCTCCATCAGTTTGAGCTTGAGCAAAATAAACAGACATCAAGGCAATTAAACAAATCAATTTTCTCATAGCAATTTTTCTTTTGTTAACGTTCAAACTTACTATTTATTCTCTTTGCAATTCTTTGACCTTAAAAAGCTTAATTTATTTTTAACATGAAATAAATCTAATCGTAAGAGTAAAATAATATATTTGTACCTACAATTAATTCAATTGTAATTAATGAAAGAAAACAAAATGCATATTCCGCTTTCGCGAAAGCTAACTACTACAATTATCAAGAAAGGTACCGACTTTACTGATGAAGTAAGTAGCGCTATAAAAGAGCAAGGAATAACCCTTCAACAATTTAATGCATTGCGTATTTTAAGAGGTAGAAATGGTAAACCAGCCAGTTTACAGGATGTAAGCAAGGACATGATTCACGCCAATTCTAATACTACAAGAGTAATAGATAAATTAGTTACAAAAAAATTGGTAAAACGAGTACAATGTCCGTCAGATCGCAGACAAATTGAAATTACTATAACTCAAGAAGGATTAAATCTACTAACTATCCTCGACCATCAAGTGGACGAAAAAGAAAGCGAAATCACTCAAAACCTTAATGACGAGGAGAAAAAACGATTAATTGCCCTTCTTATGAAGCTTTAAAAAAAATTAAATAAATATATGTATATACAATTAATGTAAAAACAATTAAAATGAATCTAATTTTTAAATCGACTGTTGTTCTAGCTATAGTAGCTGCAACATTCACAAACAATGTTAACATGAAAAAAATAAATACTGAAAAAAGCACCGCTGTATGGACCGGTAAGAAATTTGGGGGACAGCACACAGGAACTATTAATCTAACATCAGGAACTTTAGAGTTTGAAAATGATAAGATTAAAGGTGGAAGTTTTGTAATTGACATGTCTAGTCTGGTAGTTACAGATCTAGAAGGAGAAATGAAAGGTAAATTAGAAGGTCACTTAAAAAGTGATGATTTTTTCTCAACGGCAAATCATCCACAAGCCACTCTAGATTTTACGAGTATTGATAACAAGGAAGGGTATGCGACAATCACTGCAGATTTGTCAATTAAAGGTATTACTCATCCAATAACTTTTGATCTTACTTATAATAATTATGAAGCTACCACTACCCTTGTTATAGACAGAAGCAAGTACAACGTAAAATATGGGTCTAAAAGTTTTTTTAAGGGATTAGGCGACAATTTTATATATGATAATTTTGAGGTTGAAGTATCCTTGATTTACTAGCAATTTTTCACATTGAATTATTACAATCAATTAAATCCCACGAATGCTATTCGTGGGATTTTAATTTTATACTACAATAAGGTGTGTATAGATTATGATACTTTTTAGTAATCTCTTGCGTCATACTAGTACATTTGTAGGAATCTTATTTTTATGAAAATCTATACTAAAACAGGTGATAAAGGAACCACTGCTTTATTTGGAGGCACAAGAGTACCTAAACATAATTTAAGAATTGATAGTTATGGTACGGTTGACGAGCTCAATTCATGGATAGGTTTATTGAGAGACCAACCAGTTACAGCGTCTACTAAAAAAATTCTTATCGATATACAAGATCATTTATTTACAGTAGGTGCTATACTAGCAACGCCACCAGAAAAAGAAAAATTGAAAAATGGTAAGGATCGCCTTAATATTTCCAAAATAGCCGACGAAGATATATTAATGCTAGAACAAGAAATGGATAGAATGAATGAGGATCTTCCGCCTATGACTCACTTTATTCTTCCTGGCGGACATCAATCGGTGTCATTTTGTCACATTACTAGAACAGTATGTCGAAGAGCAGAGCGTTTAGCTAGTGAATTAAACGAAAATACTCCTGTTGACGAACAGGTTTTAAGGTATTTAAACAGACTGTCTGACTACTTATTTGTCTTGGCACGTAAATTGTCATTTGATTTGCAAGCCGAAGAAATAAAATGGGTCCCAAAAAAGTATTAAGAATCAGTTGATTTTAAATCAGCATTCACAAGTGGGGTAACTGAGTCTATAACACTGGGCACAAAACATTTTGATTTTCAAAAGCTTGTACGCTCTTTGCAAATCTTGAATCATTAATAAATAATAACTTGCATAAATCGACGATAAGTTTATTTTTGCAAAAATTAACGAGTAAAATTATGTATTGGACGCTTGAACTAGCATCATATTTAAGTGACGCTCCATGGCCAGCTATGAAAGATGAGCTTATTGACTATGCCATACGTACTGGGGCACCTTTAGAAGTGGTTGAAAATCTTCAAGCAATTGAAGATGAAGGTGAAATATATGAGTCTATTGAAGAAATATGGCCCGATTATCCTACCGATGAGGATTACCTCTGGAACGAGGATGAATATTAAAAAACAATTACATCATAAAAAAGTCTCGCAAAGAGACTTTTTTTTTGCTTGAATTTAGGATATTAGCAAAGGTAGTATTCATTTTTTAAACTACTATTAATCAATTAAGTAACAATATATGGGACTATTAGATTCCGTTTTAAAAATCTTTGTTGGAGATAAAGCAAAGAAAGATATTAAAGATTTACAGCCTTACGTGAATCAAATTCTTTCCTTTGAGAAGGAATTAAGTTCTCTTTCCATAGATGAATTAAGAGCAAAAACTCAAGAATTTAAAGATAAAATTCAAGCTGCTAAAAAGGATACTTTAGAGCAAATTGAAAATCTTAAACTTCAAGTAGAACAAGAACAAGACATCGATAAAAAGGAAGATTTATATAATGAGATCGACCAATTAAATGATGTTGCTTATGATCAAACAGAAGCTGTTCTAGAAGAAATAATGGCCGAAGCTTTTGCTGTTGTTAAAGAAACTGCAAGACGTTTTGTTCAAAATGAAGAATTAATAGTACAGGCTTCACTTAGAGACCGTGAACTTTCTGCTGTAAAAGATTATGTTCGATTAGATGGTGACAATGCTATTTGGGCCAATTCTTGGGATGCAGCTGGTAAAGCAGTTACTTGGGATATGATTCATTATGATGTACAGCTTATTGGTGGTACTGTACTTCATCAAGGAAAAATTGCCGAAATGCAAACTGGTGAAGGTAAAACACTCGTAGCTACTCTTCCTGTTTATCTTAATGCCTTAACTGGTAATGGTGTTCATGTAGTTACCGTTAACGATTATCTAGCAAAACGTGATAGTGCCTGGATAGGACCTATTTTTGAATTCCATGGACTTACTATCGATTGTATCGATTATCACAAACCTAATTCAGAAGAACGTAGAAAAGCTTATCTAGCAGATATTACCTACGGTACTAATAACGAGTTTGGTTTTGATTATTTGAGAGACAACATGGCTCACTCGCCAAAGGATCTTGTTCAACGTAAACACAACTATGCAATCATTGATGAGACCGATTCGGTTTTAATTGATGATGCTCGTACGCCTTTAATCATCTCTGGTCCTATTCCAAAAGGTGGTGATCGTCAAGAATTTGACATGTTGAAGGCTCCTGTCGAGAATGTGGTAACCATTCAACGTAGAGAATTAACGCAAACACTTGCACAAGCCAAGAAATTGATTAATGACGGTGACACTAAAGAAGGTGGTAAATTACTTTACACAGTTTATAGAGGATTACCTAAGAATAAGGCATTGATAAAATTCCTAAGTGAAGAAGGAAATAAAACTTTACTTCAAAAAACTGAGAATTTTTACATGCAAGATAACAATCGTGAAATGCCAGAGATTGACAAATCTCTTTATTTCGTGATTGATGAAAAGAACAATCAGGTTGAATTGACCGATAAAGGTATTGAGCATTTATCAGGTGCCGAAGATCCAGAGTTCTTTGTACTTCCTGAGTTAGGTATCGAGATTGCCAAAATTGAAAAAGAAGATATTTCTGCCGAAGAACAAGCTGAAAAGAAAGAAGATCTGTTTCGTGAATATTCGATAAAATCAGAACGTATTCATACTCTAAATCAACTTCTTAAAGCTTACACTCTTTTTGAAAAAGATGTTGAATATATAGTTGCAGAAGAAGAAAAAGAAACTGCAAAAGGGATTACACGTGAAATGTCTGTAAAAATTGTTGATGAACAAACAGGTCGTGTAATGGAAGGACGACGTTACAGCGATGGTTTACACCAAGCAATTGAAGCAAAAGAAAATGTAAAAATTCAAGACGCCACTCAAACCTTTGCTACCATTACCTTGCAAAATTATTTCCGTATGTATAAAAAATTATCGGGAATGACAGGTACAGCAATTACTGAAGCTGGTGAATTCTGGGAAATCTATAAGTTAGATGTTGTTGAAATTCCAACTAACAGACCAATTGCTCGTGACGATAGACAAGACTTGGTTTATAAGACTAAACGTGAAAAATATAAGGCAGTAATTGATGAAGTTTTATCTTTAAGAGAACAAGGAAGACCTGTTCTTATAGGAACAACCTCTGTTGAGATTTCAGAATTATTAAGTCGTACATTACAACGTGCAGGAATAGAACACAATGTTCTTAATGCAAAACAGCATAAAAAGGAAGCTGATATAGTCGCTCAAGCTGGTAACCCAGGACAAATAACCATTGCTACAAACATGGCTGGTCGTGGTACAGATATTAAACTATCAGACGAAGTTAAGAATGCAGGTGGTCTTGCCATAATTGGTACAGAGCGTCATGATTCGAGACGTGTAGATCGCCAGTTAAGAGGTCGTGCAGGTCGTCAAGGTGATCCAGGTAGTTCACAGTTCTATGTCTCTCTTGAGGATAATTTAATGAGGTTATTCGGATCAGAGCGTATGGCGAAAACTATGGACCGATTAGGAATGAAAGAAGGTGAAGTTATTCAACATTCTATGATTTCTAAATCCATTGAACGAGCACAGAAAAAAGTAGAAGAAAACGCATTTGGTGTGCGTAAAAATCTTCTTGATTATGATGATGTGATGAACACGCAACGTGAGGTAATTTATAAACGTCGTTATAATGCCTTATTTGGAGAACGTCTTGCTGTAGATATCGCAAACATGATCTATGATATCGCCGAAGATGTAACTACAAGTAATAAACTTGCTCAAGACTACAAGAATTTTGAATTTGAATTGATAAGATTTTTCTCAATGAGCAGTCCTATCAATGAATCAGAATTCAAGTCAAAATCTGATCAAGAAATCACAGGTATCGTTTATAAAGCAGCATACAACCATTATAAGGATAAAATGGAGCGCACTGCGCAGGAAGTGTTTCCGGTAATTAAAAACATCGTAGAAAATGATGAACGCAATTATGAACGTATTGCAGTTCCTTTTACTGATGGTATAAAAACACTTAATGTAGCGACTAACCTTAATGATGCCTACGAGAGCGAAGGGAGAACTCTAGTTACAGATTTTGAAAAAAACATTACGCTAGCCATAATCGATGACTCTTGGAAAAATCATCTACGTCAAATGGATGAATTACGCCAAAGTGTGAGACTAGCTGTGCATGAACAAAAAGATCCTCTACTTATTTACAAATTTGAAGCCTTTGAACTTTTCAAACAAATGGTCGATAAAGTAAATAAAGAAGTAATAGGATTTATGTTCAAAGGTGACCTACCTACTAGAGACACTTCAAACATAAGTGAAGCAAGAGAAAGAAAGACTGAAAAAACTACCACTCAAAAAGAAGAAGTTTTAAACAGCGATGAGCGAGCAGCACAAGCTAGATCAGTTGGAGCAGGCGCTAGTCAACAACGTCCACAAGTTACTGAGACCATAACCCGTGAACAACCTAAAATCGGTCGTAATGAGAAGGTAGTGATTAAGAACGTGATGACAGGTGAGACCAAAGAAGTTAAATTTAAACAAGCAATCCCTTTAATAAACAAAGGTGAATGGGTGGTTCAAGGTAAAGCATAATTGTAACTATCACCATAAGATAAATCCTCAACATTTTTTGTTGGGGATTTTTTTTATTCAGTAAACCCAGTTAAAATATTCTTAGTTAACAACTTACTAACTACAAAAGGTATATTCATTTTATAGTTTTAAATAAAAAATGAGTGATAAAAGTAATGAAGAAATTTATGACGAATTCTATGATGCTGTAAACATGACTCCGAGTGAACTAGAACAATGGTTAGATACCGACAAATCAAAAAGTGTAGGTCAAGATAGTGGTGATGGAGAATCAAAAGGTCATAAGTCTGGACGTAAGATTATAACTATCAAAAACAAGAAGAAGGACGATCTCAATCAAAATGACTACGAGCACATGAATAAAGTGATAGGATATATTCACAGGCACACAGCTCAAAAACCAGACAGCGATATAAAAGAAAGCGATTGGAGATACAGTCTTAAAAATTGGGGACATGACCCTTGTAAAGAAATGAATTGTTAAGATTGTTCAGTAATAGTAGTATTTTAGTGGTTGAAAATCTACCATTATGAAACCTCTATTACGAAATATTATAGCATTACCAGCAGGAATAATCGCTGGTGGTTTACTCAACAGCGGTATCGTCTTTATAGGTAACGCAGTTTTTCCCACAGGAATCGATCCTAATGATTATGAGGCCTATGCTCAAGTGATTCCTACCCTATCGATGGAATACTTCATCTTCCCATTTTTGGCACATGCTTTAGGAACCTTATTTGGGGCATACATTGCTTCAAAAGTTGCTGTATCATACCAACTACTTTGGTCTTTATTAATTGGTGGGTTTTTCCTAGTTGGTGGTATTACCGCTATTTCAATGTTTGGAGGACCTACCTGGTTTATGATACTAGATTTAACAATTGCCTATATACCTATGGCTTATCTAGGCTATAAATTTGCATCCAAATAACTTTTATGAGTTTAGAGCACCTTAATCCTAAATCCTGGCAACGCAGGAAAAAACCTTCCTCACAGGAAGTTTTTGAGAAATTAAGAAAAGGAGATATAAGTGCTTTAAGTAGAGCAATAACTGGTGTTGAAAGTAAAGCTAGTGAGGATTATGCTTTCGCGAAAGCGTTACTACAACAAGCACTACCCTATTCAGGAAACTCCTTTAGATTAGGAATAACTGGCGTTCCAGGAGTAGGCAAATCAACATTTATAGAATCTCTAGGAATTCATTTAATCAAATTAGGCTTTAAGGTAGCTGTACTAGCTATTGATCCCAGTAGTAGTGTTTCCAAGGGAAGCATACTAGGAGACAAAACTAGAATGGAACAATTGGTTAAAAGTAAATTTGCTTATATAAGACCTAGTCCAGCAGGCGAAACTCTAGGTGGCGTGGCAAGAAAAACCAGAGAAGTCATCTTGCTGTGTGAGGCGGCAGGATTTGACTTTATTATGGTAGAAACTGTTGGAGTCGGTCAAAGTGAAACTGCGGTTCACAGCATGACTGACTTTTTCCTTCTACTTAAACTAGCAGGCGCTGGTGACGATTTACAAGGGATTAAACGAGGAATAATGGAAATGGCCGATGCTGTCATCATTAATAAAGCTGATGGTGATAATAAAAAAGCGGCTTTACATGCCAGAAGAGAGTTTCAAAATGCGTTGCATCTTATAAATCCTAAATCCCATCAATATCCAGTTAAGGTGCATTTATGTAGTGGATTGCACAATGAAGGCATTGAAGAAATTGCTCAAGAGATTGCATCATTTAGACAACATAGTAATCAAAACGGTAGTTTACTGGAACGTCGTAATTCACAGGAATTATACTGGTTACATCAAACTATAGAAGACCGATTAAAAGAAGCATTTTATTCAAGATCCGAAATAATAAATCAAATTAAAGAGATAGAAACTTCTGTTGTTGAGCGTAAAATATCGGCATTTGATGCAGCCGACAGATTACTTTCTCTCTAACCGACAATTAGTATCAACAACAAGCAGGCAGCAGTAATGCTTATTGATGAAAATATAAGTTGCACCCAATTTTTGTAAATTCTAGATAGGTGCTGATTTGCAAAAAGAAAGAGAAAAACTGGTAACAACCAAAAGCTATATTGGTATTCTTGAACTATTATCTGGGCATATTCCATAGTGACTGATTGCATTTTAAAAACAAAATACAATACCATAAAAAAATAGAACAATACTTGTGTTGCTCCATATCTCGCAAATCCTGAAATTCTTCTATCGATATGATTAATATGGGAAGTAAGCCATAGATAGACGGTAATAAGATAACCTAGACAAAAACTTAATCCAGATAAAGCATATAGTGTTGAACTATCTTTATGCCTATCTATGATAAAGCCATCGTATAAACGGTAATCATTATTGAAACTTAAAAAAGAATCTATATAAAAAAATAGGTAAAAGCCATAAAATAGAATAAGTCCTACAACAAATCCTACCAATATTGAAAAACAAAACCTAGTTCTACCAATACTGTGTATTGTAAAACTAGGTCTTGAATATTTAAATGTTTTTTCAAACACTGACTGTATTAATAAAAGTCTACTGAGCCTGTTGAAATGTCATACATACCACCAACTAATAAAACATCTTCATCCTCTACAAGTTCTCTGATTACCTCACTTTTTTTAAGGATGTTTTCAATCGTCATCAATACGTTTTGTTTAGCGACAGCATTTACAAAGTCAATATTTTTAGAGGTACGTTGGTCTTCTTCCTTTGGCTCCTTTACAGCTTCAACGGCTGGTTCTAATTTATTAATCAATGTGGTAAGGTTACCCATACGTGCATGATCACAAGCACCTTTAATGGCACCACATGCAGTATGACCTAATACTAAAATAACTTTGGTTCCAGCAAGTTTAGTAGCAAACTCCATACTTCCCAAAATATCTTCATTAACGAAGTTTCCTGCAATTCTTACACTAAATAAATCTCCAATCCCTTGATCAAAAATATGCTCGGCGCTTACCCTACTGTCTATACAATGAAGTACGGTAGCAAATGGGAATTGTCCAGTGCTAGTTGATTGTATTTGTTCGTTTAAATTTCGTGAAATTTGTTGTTGCCCAACAAATCTTTGATTTCCTTCTTTTAATTCTTTTAAAGCGGCTTGCGGAGTCATCGCCGCTTGTGTTTCTTTATTTTGTGTAATCATCATTAATAATTAAGCTGATTGTAATTTTTTTCGTTTAAAAAACTCGATAAAACTATCGGGATTTTCCACCGTACCTCTTTGTGAGTATAGTTTTATGTAGATGTTTCTATTTTTAGCTTTTGTCCCAAAGTCCTCTAAAATTTCGATAACATCGTGATCTAGATAAACTGTATTACGCACGTCTATCTCTAGGAAGGTATCTTCTGGTATGCTATCTAATTCTTTTAAAATAGTTGCTTTATTGAAGAAAGTCACTTCTTCAGCAAAAGTCATGTTTATCTTATGCTGGTTGTCCACCTCAGCTTCTTTTTTATGTAGAAAATGACTGTTCTTAAAACTTTGATATAAAGTAAATACAATTCCTATGGCCAGCCCTACTCCTACTCCTGCAAGGAAGTTAAAATATAAAACTATCACAGTTGCGATAAAGGGTATAAACTGTCTCCATCCTGCTTTCCACATTGCTGCAAAAGTTTTTGGATTAGCAAGTTTATATCCTACTATTAATAATATAGCTGCAAGAACCGAATTAGGGATCATGTTAAGTATGGTAGGGATTGATATAACTGATATCAAAAGGAAGAAACCATGAATTATTGCGCTCATTTTAGTACGTCCACCACTTTGAACATTGGCGCTACTGCGCACAATAACTTGAGTAATAGGTAATCCTCCTATTAAAGAAGAAAGTACGTTACCAGTTCCTTGGGCCAGTAATTCTCTGTTGGTTGGTGTTACTCGTTTTTGAGGATCTAGTTTATCAGTAGCTTCCACACACAATAATGTTTCAAGACTAGCTACTAGTGCAATCGTAAAGGCAGTTATCCAAACTGAAAAATTACCTAAATCACTAAAATCAGGAAAAGTAAATTGACCAAAAAAGTCATCCATACTGGACGGCACAGGAACATTTACTAGGTGTTCATTGGCAATACCATATACTGTATTATCTTGAGTAAAATAATAGTATAATATTCCTACTACCACAGCTACCAAAGGCCCTTGAATTAAGTGGAACACTTTAGACTTTTTAACTAATACGTTACTCCATAACAACAAAATTACCAATGAAATTACAGCTATTATAGTTGCACCAGGACTGATAAATTCACCAATCTTTCCTATTTCAGAAAAAGTAGTTTCTCCGTCTAATTGAAAAAACATCCAATCTCCTTGAGGATCTTTATCTAACCCGAAAAAATGTGGAATTTGTTTAGTGAAAATAATAATACCAATACCTACTAGCATCCCTTTAATCACACTACTAGGAAAGTAGTATCCTATAACACCTAGACGTACAACTCCAAAAACTATTTGGATAACACCAGCTATCACAGCTGCGGCTAGAAAGGTTTCATATCCTAATTCACTAATAGATGCGAGTACAATTGCAGCAAGCCCAGCTGCTGGACCGCTTACTCCAATTTGAGAACCACTAAGAGCTCCTACTACTATTCCTCCTATAATACCAGCTATTATTCCCGCAAAAGGCGGTGCACCGCTGGCTAGCGCTATTCCTAAACAAAGTGGTAGTGCAACGAAAAACACTACGATACTTGCCGGTAAATCTGATTTTAAATTTTGTAAATACTTGGTTGTAGACATAATACGTTTTTTTTACATGCATGTGCATGGATAATACTAAATAAAGGGTAGAAATATTACGCTATGACTGGCGGCGGCAATTGGATTTGCCTGATGGGAGAATCCCAATTAAATGCATTATGATGACTAATCGAGCTTTTCACCTTATAAGATGGTATCGAAATGGATAAGATCGAATAAAATAAAACTGGTAGTTGGTTTTCTTTCTCTATCTCGTTAAGAGAAATTTGTTCAGAATCTAATTCGATATCAATATCATAAACTAGTTCTGATTTACTTACTTGATCCATTAAAGTAGGAATAACAGGTATTGAGATCAAAGCTAAAGCTAAGATCACCGCACCTATCATATATAGTCTTCCTAACTGCATATGGGGTAAATATAAACTATTTTTATAACTACTATAAACATATTTAATAGAACAATATAGGGCGTAAAAAAAGCCACCTTAAAGGTGGCTTAGCTATTTATTAATCAGATTACTTACTTCAAAGTAACACCTAATTTTGCTGCTACTGCTGGTGTAAGATTAACAGACTCATCTGCAAACAACACTGCACTTGCATTTACGACAAGTTTAAAACCTTTTTCTTTGGCAACGGCCTCTATTGCATCATTAACCCTTTCTAGAATTGGGTCTAACAATTCTTGACGTTTAAGACCTAGTGTTCTTTCTGCACTTTGAGCACTACTTTCTAATTCCTTTTGTAATGCATCTGCTTGTGAGGCATACTGCTTCATTTGTTCTTCTGTAACTCCAGGAGCACTTGCTTTATATTGTAAATCCGCTAATTTTTGTTTCGCATTTGCCTCTGCTTTTTGCAAGTCGCTGCCTAAACTTTTATTCAATTTTTGAATTTCTGCATTTGCCGCTTGCATCTCTGTCATTGAAGCTAGTAGATAATCAGAATTCACATAGGCAGTCTGTGCCATTGCCATTGAACCTATTAAAAAGAATAATAAAAATACTTTTTTCATTTGTAGTTATTTAAGGTTTGCAAGATAAACAACATGTCACACCTTGCATATTATTTCACTCAGACATTTCAATTATAATGCCGTAAATATAACCTGTTGAAAAAGTGGTTATTACGCTTTCGCGAAAGCGTAACAAGTACTCTCCTTAACATTAATTAACCTACTACTATAATGGAAAACGGTTCAAAAGATGTCGTTACCTTTTCTTGCGACGACGATTGGCATTCTTATCGCCACGAGTTTTGGGCTTTTTATACTTAGCCGTCATTTTGCGACGGTAACTACCACCTTGATTTGTTTTTTTGTTTTTATCCTTTTTTTCATGGAAAGCGGCACCACGCTCGTCTTCTTCTACTTTATTAGGATTAAAAATTTCTCTGACCTTGGGTTGTTCTTCAGGAGTTTTTTGTTTTGACACTTCTACTTCATCAGGAAAGGCAACTTCTGGAATAGAATAATCCATAAGTTGTTCAATAGCTTGTTTTGATTCTATCTCCTTTTCAGTGTAGAATAAAATAGAGTTACCAGCATTTTGAGCCCTACCAGTACGTCCTATACGATGCATGTAGTTTTCAGGAAATGTAGGTACATCGATATTAATAACGTGTGAAATTCCCTCAATATCCAGTCCACGTGCCATTACATCTGTAGCTACAAGAATACGGCAATCACCGTTTGTAAATGCCTCAATGGATCGTAAACGATAATTTTGTGTTTTGTTGGAATGAATAACTGCTACTTCATTACCGTAGTGAGGTAGGATGACCTCATGCAACCTGTCAGCACTACGTTTATTATCTACGAAAACCAGTACTTTACTATAAACCTCGTGATCGCTTATAAGGTGCATGAGTAAATTTACCTTAGTATAAAAGTTAGGTACTGCTATACTTTGTTGATTTATGTTATCCAGCCTTGTTCCAGAAACTGCTACAGACACCTTGGTAGGGTTGTAAAAATAGTCCTTGATAAAGGCTTCTATTTGATCAGTCATTGTTGCAGAATACATGATATTCTGTCTTTTATTGGGTAAATGATCAAAGATATTGGTAAGTTGAAATCTAAATCCTAAATCCAACATCACATCTACCTCATCGATAACCACCTTTTTGCAATGTTTAAAACTTATAGATTGATGTACTATAAGATCATACAACCTTCCTGGAGTTGCTACCACAATATCAACACCGTTTGCCAGAGCTTTCTTTTGCGTGTTAATATTAGTGCCTCCATAAACTCCTTGAACCCTTAGCTCCATTTGCGCTGAATAGGATTTAATATTATCCACTACTTGAACTACTAATTCACGGGTAGGCACCAGCACCAAGATTCTAGGATCATCGATTTGTGCATAGGGTAAAGAATTAAGCAAGGGAAGCATGTAAGCAAGAGTTTTCCCTGTACCCGTTTGGGCAATACCTATAACATCACGTCCTGATGCTACCACTGAATAGGACTTTTCCTGTATAGGAGTCATGGTTTGAAAACCTAGGTCTTCTATACTTTTACGCAGCGGTGTTCTTAGTTCTAATTCAGTAAAGGTATTCATGGTTTATTGCTTTCTAGATTGCAAAGGTAAATTAATCTACTTGACCACTATTATTCAGTCATGCAGTCAAATAGTTAATCGTAATTTATAATTC
The DNA here is from genome assembly GCF_011784885.1 of Nonlabens sp. SY33080. Lineage (NCBI taxonomy): Bacteria > Pseudomonadati > Bacteroidota > Flavobacteriia > Flavobacteriales > Flavobacteriaceae > Nonlabens > Nonlabens sp. SY33080. The sequence goes on along the minus strand of NZ_CP050461.1, from coordinate 89,943 downwards.
CTATTAATCAACTTTTAAATTAATTAATAGTTGGGTTTCATATGAGTATTTACATTTGTTCAGGAACATCGATTCCTAGCAGTGAACAAGCGTCTTTGATTACTAACGCTGTTTTGTAACACAACAACAGTCTAAACTGTTTTAAATCGGCATTTTCCTCTTCAACGATCTTAGGTACATTTTGATAGAAAGAATTAAATTCTCGTACTAGTTCATACGTATAATTGGCAATACTAGCAGGATTTAATTTTGTAGCAGCATTGTGGATCACATCAGGGAATTGCTCAATTGTTTTAATGATTGCAATATCCTTGTCGGTTATATCTAGATCACTATTAGCATTTAATTTAGTAGAATCAAATTGAGCCTTCTTTAAAATAGATTTTATCCTAGCATGTGCATATTGAATAAAAGGGCCTGTGTTTCCTTGAAAATCAACAGATTCTTCAGGGTTAAACATCATGTTCTTAACTGGGTCAATTTTAAGCATGAAGTACTTGAGAGCGCCTAGTCCTATAATTTTGAAAAGGTCTTCTTGTTCCTGAGTAGAAAGTCCATCAAGTTTACCTTGTTCAAGAGCTATTTTACGTGCAGTAGCTGTCATCTCTTCCATTAAATCATCGGCATCTACAACGGTTCCTTCACGTGATTTCATTTTACCTGATGGTAATTCAACCATTCCATAACTAAGGTGATGCAGGTTTTCGGCCCAATCATAACCGAGTTTCTTTAAGATTAAAAACAAGACTTTGAAATGATAATCTTGCTCATTTCCTACCGTATAAACCATAGCATTTATAGGGTGATCCTTAACACGCTGAATAGCAGTACCTATATCCTGAGTCATATAAACGGCAGTACCATCACTACGTAGTACTAGCTTTTCATCCAATCCTTCATCTGATAAATCAATCCAAACTGAACCATCATCTTTCTTAAAGAAAACGCCTTTTTGCAAACCTTCTTCAATGATGTCTTTACCCAGTAAATAAGTATTACTCTCATAATAAAGACTATCAAAGCTTACTCCTAGATTATTATAAGTCACCTCAAACCCATCATAAACCCAGCCATTCATTTTTTCCCAAAGAGCAACTGTTTCTGGATCACCAGCTTCCCATTTCCTTAGCATTTCTTGTGCTTTAAGTAAGGATGGAGCTTGTTTTTCTGCCTCTTTAGGATCCATACCTTCATTAATGAGTTGAGCTATTTCTTCCTTGTATTGTTTATCAAACTTTACATAATAATTCCCAACTAATTTATCACCTTTTAATCCTATACTTTCTGGAGTTTCTCCATTTCCCTGTTCTTGCCAGGCAAGCATGGATTTACATATATGGATACCTCTATCGTTTATTATTTGTGTTTTATTCACACGTCTACCCGATGCTTCTAGAATTTGCGCAACACTATAACCTAATAAGTTATTTCTTATATGACCTAGGTGTAGTGGTTTATTCGTATTAGGTGAACTATATTCAACCATAATACCTGGTGAGGAATCATCAACTGGAGTAAAACCGTACTTAGAATTACTTAGCATTTCATTGAAAGCGATAATAAAGACAGTGTTTGTCAAGGTTACATTCAAAAATCCTTTGATTACCTCGTAGCTACCGATGAGCTCGGTATTTTCTTGTAAGTACGCTCCTATTTGTTCACCTATGACTGCTGGATTACCTTTAATTTGACGCAACATTGGAAAAACCATAATGGTAAAATGGCCATTTTGATCTTTGCGAGTTAGAGTTACCTCAACTTTTTCTAGATCAACTTGAAACAACTCTTTAACTGCTGTTTTAGTAACATTTTCCAACTGATGGATCACAGACATAGTATAGTAATTTAGGCCTGCAAAGGTAGTATTTCTAAACAGATAATGGAATAGAAAAAAGACTTGTGAACTAGGGTATTATAGACAAGATACTAGGGTTATTAAATATTTCTATTTAATTGTTACGCTTTCGCGAAAGCATAAAACCTCAAACATTATTTCATTCTTAAAAAAACACAGCTATCTAAATGTCTTTTAATAATATCTATTGAAAGGATTAATCAATAAAACAGACTCAATTAAAAACAATATGCTGTACAACGTCTCCTATAACAAGCCTGAAATTCAACGTAAACTACGACAGGAAGTTGGTGTACCGCTTTCCTTAAAAGAACGCTGGAAATTAAGAGGTTCTGGATCACCTAAACTGAACATCACAAGTTGCAGCATTCATATTCACAATCTACTCGTGCTTGACAATAATGCCAATATTTGTAATGTAGAGATACTCGAAAAAGGAATTATTGTGAGATTTAGATCGCTTTTGGAGACTTTTGCCTTACCCATTCCTTACTATAAACTAAGTATCTATAAAGGTGAAGCCGATGTCTATTCAATTTATAGAGATAATTATTTCATTAAAGTAAAGGCTAATCATAAGAGCGTTCACAAATTTTTTCAAAAAGTATTGCAACGCAAGGAAGAGCAAGGCTACACTTTTATTGACGATTTGTAGTACTATATTTGAATCATGAAACGTTTTTATTTATACTGTTTAATGATTGCGTGTTTCTCGTTTTATTCTTGTAATGAGAATGATAGTCAGGACAACTACAATGAATCCACAATCTTTTATAAAGGTATGGACTTATCCTTTCTAGAAGAACTAGAACAATCAGGATTGCAATTTAAGGACGAGAATAATAATGTCATATCAAACAATTATGCATACTTATCTAGCAAAGGCGTTAATCTCGTAAGAATTAGATTGTGGTTAAATAATCCAAACGGATTATACGACCTAGACCATCTAAAAAGACAAGCGTTACGCGCCCAAGAAAACGGCATGGAATTTTTACTGGACTTTCACTTTTCCAGCACATGGGCCGATCCAGGTTCACAGCGAACACCCAGTAATTGGAGTAATTATAGTCATCAAGAATTAACAGTCGCAATAGAAAACTATAGTAAAAATGTTTTGCAAGAATTAAACTATCAAGGTACGTTACCAAAATTTGTTCAAATAGGAAATGAGACTGATAATGGCTTTTTATGGCCTATTGGAAAGATATACGACAGTGGTAATGAGAATTGGAATAATTACATCGATCTAACTAAAGCCGCAATTAATGGTGTTAAAAGAGTATCTCCTACTTCAAAAATTATTATTCACAAAGCAGATATTGCAACTAGCGAGTACTTTTTTCAACAGCTTATAGATAGAAACGTTGAATTTGATGTTATAGGATTGAGTTATTATCCGTGGTGGCAAACTACTAATCTCGATGACATTGAACAAAAATTAGAGGAATTAGCACAAAGTTTTAATCAAGAAATATTGCTAGTAGAAACTGCCTATCCTTTTACCTTAAACTGGAATGATAATAAGAATAATATAGTAGGACTTCAAAATCAACTTATCCCAGAATACGGCGCCACACCAGTAGGACAGCGTAATTATTTATTGCGCATTCATAATACAATTAAAAACCTTCCTAAAAATAAAGGAATAGGTTTTTGTTACTGGGCACCTGACTGGGTTGCAGTAGCACCTGGTGTTTCCACTAGCACACAGGGAAGCAGTTGGGAAAATCTAGCCTTATTTAATTTTGAAAACCGAGTGACACCTGCCATCGAAATATACGCGATTGAATAATCGTTTTGATATGTAACATATTGTGACGTTCTTGCACTAACCATTCAAATCAAAAGAACATCAATTATGTTATTAAGCCTTAAAAATGTTTCTAAAACTTATAAAAACGGTGTAAAAGCACTGGACAATGTAAGTATTGATATTCACGCTGGAATGTTTGGGTTACTAGGTCCTAATGGAGCTGGAAAATCTTCATTAATGCGTACTATCGCTACCTTACAAGCACCAGATGGAGGATCTATTCATCTGGATGATTTAGATATTCTTAATAACAAAATTGAATTTAGAAAAACTCTTGGATATCTACCTCAAGAATTTGGTGTATATCCTAAAATGAGCGCTCACGATCTATTGCATTATTTTGCCCAACTTAAAGGAATTTCAAACAGTTCAGAAAGAAATGCAATTGTAGACAAAGCTCTTGAAGTTACCAATTTAAGTGATGTAAGACATAAACATGTAGCTGGGTATTCTGGAGGAATGAAACAAAGATTTGGGATTGCTCAACTTTTACTCAACGATCCTAAATTAATAATAGTTGATGAACCTACAGCTGGTCTAGATCCTGCAGAACGTCATAGATTCTTAAATGTCTTAAGAGAGATAGGAACAAATCATATTGTAATTTTTTCTACACATATTGTTGATGATGTGAAAGAACTGTGTACTGATATGGCCATTTTAAATGGTGGTAAAATTCTGGCACAAAATACACCGAAAAACCTAGTTAAGGCATTATCGGGAACCATATGGAAAACCACGGTAACCAAGGATCAATTACCTACTTATGAAGCGTCTTATAATATAATTTCATCCAGTTTTGATGAAGATAGCAATCTGGTAATTAGAGTAATGAACGATACACAACCAGCTCCAGAATTTATCGCTACTGATGCGTCTTTGGAAGATGTGTATTTCACAACATTAAAACAGGAACAACAAATAGAATTAAACTCATAATCATGTTTAGTACTATTTTTTTACACGAGCTTAGAACCTGGTTTAAGAAACCACTGTTCTATATTTATACTGGAGTTATCTTTCTATTAAGCTTATTAATTACCGCACTTTCCGTTGGAGTATTTGATAGTGACTCTGTAACCGTTACTTCTCCTTTTTATCTAAACAGTGCAGTAGGAGTTTATAGTTTAATAAGTGGTGGTATATTAATCACTTATTTACTTATCCCTAGTATTATAGGAGGAACTATCCAACGTGACTTTAGTAGTAACATGCACCACGTACTTTATTCCTATCCCTTAAATAAAGTAAGCTATTTACTAGCAAAATTCAGTGCTGGGATGCTACTCACACTATTAATTATTCTTGCAAGTATGCTGGCCGTTACAATTGGCTTTTACTTACCTGGAGCTAATGAAGATTTGATAGGACCTTTCTCACTCATGAATTACATTCAACCATTTTTAGTAATGGTGATACCTAATGTATTTTTCTATGGAGCCATCGTTTTTGCTATAACGACCTACTTCAGAAATATCAATTTAGGTTTCATGAGTGTACTCATTTTGATTATCTGTCAATTTGCTGCTGCTAGTTCGTTAGATTCTGTAGATGATACCTTTTGGATAGAACTTCTAGAACCTACTGGAGAAAGTGCTATTGGACAAAGAATTAAATACTGGACACCAGATGAGCAAGGCAGTAAATTATTACCTACCGATGGTACTGTATTGTATAATAGATTATTGTGGTTAGGGTTTTCCGTTGTTCTATTCCTTTCTGTAATCGTTGGTTTTAGATTTTCACAACATGCTATTTCGGTAGGAAGAAAGAAGAAATCATCACGAGTAATCAAACGTAATTTTGGAACTGTTCAGGATATTACTTTACCTAAGGTAAGTCAAAACTTCAGCTTTTTTAATCAATTGAAAACAGCTTGGACAATATCAAAATCAGACATTAAATACATTGTAACAGGATGGCCATTTATTATTATAGCGGTAATTGCTTTTGCCTTTTCACTTCTTACTATGTTGGTAAGCGGTCAAGTGTATGGTACAGACATCTTGCCAAAAACCTGGTTGATGTTACAAATCCCTGCAGGAATATTTAGCACATTTACCTATCTATTAATATACCTGTACACTGGCTTTATAATGGACCGTTCCAAAACGGCTCACATGTTACAGCTAGTAGACACCACTCCTACTAAAAATTGGGTTTTCCAATTATCACGAGTATTCTCTATGAGTATAATGGTGTTTTCTCTATTTATTATAGTGATGTTAAGTGGTATCATCATACAAACCGTAAATGGTTTTAATGATTATCAAATTGACCTTTATTTGTTTGATTTGTTCATGATCAAATTTTGGGAATTTTTACCATGGATATTGATGTCAATTTTAATTCACACTTTGATTAAAAATAAATGGTTAGGACTTATGACCTTGCTTGTAATTGCCTTAGGATTACCATTTGCCATGGAGGCTATAGGAGTCGAACAAGCTCAATTTATTTTTAACCAAGGAACCGGCGCTCCTAGTCCTTCAGATATGAATGGTTATGGAGATAGTATTTGGCGCTACTTCACATTTAGAGGTTACTGGATTGCTTTAGGTATAGCGCTATTTGGTGTTAGTTTATTATTCTTTAGACGTGGAATGAGCATAGGTGCAAGTGAGAGGATCGCTTTCGCGAAAGCGAGATTAAAAACACCTATCATCACACTACTTAGTGTAGGATTAATAATGTTTGTAGGAATAGGAAGCTACATTTGGAAAGTTAACAATATTGATAATGAAAGAACTACAGGAAAAGAACGTGAACTACTGGCAGTAAATAAAGAAAAGGAATTAAGTAAATATTTAAACGTTCCCCAACCTAGAATTACTGATGTTAAGGCGTTTGTTGATATTTATCCAGAAACTAGAGACTTTAAAGCTAGGGCAGAAATGCTTATGGTAAACAAGTCCAGCGCCGTTATTGATACACTGCACGTTAATATCAACGATACTCTTACTACAATTGAAACAGATCGTAAAATTGAAGTGGTTTACGACAACGAGGATTATGGCTATCGCATGTATAGGATAACGCCACCCTTGCAACCTGGAGATACGCTAGAGTTTAATGTAGCAACTTACAACAAAGAAAACACCTTCTTTGAAAAAAACTCACCTGTTGTTGAGAATGGAACTTTCATGAATAATTTCGTTTTTCCATCCATTGGATACAATGATCAAGGAGAGATCCGAAATACTCAAATTCGCAAAAAGTATGAATTACCTCCAAAAGATCGCTGGCCTGACGCAACTAAACCAGGTGTGCGAGACAATAATTACATAGGCGGAAACAGCGATTGGATAAACTTTGAAGCTACATTAAGTACAAGTCCAGATCAAATTGCCATATCACCAGGTTATCTAACTAAAGAGTGGGAAGAAAATAACCGTAAGTACTACTATTATAAAATGGATAGTAAAATGGTGAATTTTTACAATTTTATGAGTGGTAGATATGAAGTCATGCGCGACGAGCACGACGGCATTAAACTGGAAATCTATTACCATAAAGATCATGATTACAATATCGACCGCATGATGGCTGGCCTTAAAGCCGGACTAGATTATTATAATGACAATTTTACACCTTATCAACACAGGCAAGTACGCATCATTGAATTCCCAAGAAATTTTGGAACGTTTGCACAGGCGTTTGCAAACACGATACCTTTTAGTGAAGGAATAGGTTTCATTGCAGATGTTGATGGAAGTGACAAGGATGCAGTAGATTACCCTTTTAGTGTTACCGCACACGAACTTGCGCATCAATGGTGGGCACACCAGGTAATTGGAGCCTATGCGAAAGGTGCTACATTACTTTCAGAAAGTTTATCAGAATACAGTTCATTAAAAGTTCTAGAGAAATCTAGAGGAAAAGAACAAATGAGATCTTTTCTTAAAGACGCTATGGATAAATACCTTTTAGGAAGAACGGTAGAGTCCATTGGAGAAAACCCATTGATGTATAATGAAAACCAACAGTATATTCATTATCAAAAAGGATCTTTAGTCCTTTATGCAATGAGCGATTATTTAGGCGAGAAACCATTTAATAACGTGATTAAACAATTTGCAGAGAAATATCAGTTCCAAGGTCCACCATACCCAACAGCTATTGAATTTGTAGACGATATAAGAGCCGCAACTCCTGACTCGTTACAATATCTTATTAAGGATATGTTTGAAACGATAACTTTGTATGATAATGATGCAAAAAAAGCTACGTATACAAAACTTGATGATGGTCGTTATCAAGTGGAATTTACTGGATACATAACTAAGTATAGATCAGACAAAAAAGGAAAAAGTGTTTATAAAAACACGGTAGGTGATAGCCTTTCATACACTCCTGAAGGAAAGAAAAAAGCCTTAAAATCATTACCTCTAGCTGATTATATAGATGTTGGTGTTTTTGGAGAAAAGGATGATGAAACAGGAATTAACAAGGTTCTTTATCTCAAAAAACATAAAATTGTAGCTATTGAAAATAAATTCTCAATCATCGTAGATGAAAAACCTGTAGAGGTTGGAATTGATCCGTTCAACATATTGATAGACCGTAACTCTAACGACAATAGAACAGCGGTTAAAGAAAAGGAATAGATTTTTTCTTCGCGAATTAAAAAATAGAAAAGCCTTACTTTAAAATATTTAAGTAAGGCTTTCTTTATTCAGTAAAAACCATTGTAATCCTATAATCGATATCGAGTTGTTTATAGCTCCGTCTCGTAATAGTTGTTTAATTTCAGACAAAGGTATTTTGGTTAACAAAATATCTTCCTTTTCTGATGCTTCACCACCACCTTGAAAAATCTTATCATGAGAAGAAACTTGAGAAAAATATAAATGTATTTGTTCTGAACAACCACCTGGTGATGGAAAATAAGAACAAATTTTTTCAATATTTTTTAATGAATAGCCTATTTCTTCTTCTACTTCCCTTTTTATTCCTTCAACAGGATCTTCATTAAACCCTAAGCTACCAGCTACTAATTCCATCATAAAAGCTTTACCTCTTCTTGCACTGGGATACCTAAATTGTTTAGTAAATAAAAACGATTTTGTGTCTTGTTCATAAAGTAATATTGCTACACTATCTCCTCGTTCTAGGGATTCCCTTGTAACTTTCAGTTGCTCATTACCGTGCCAAGTATCATGTTTTACCTGGGCTTTTATAACTTTTAGAAAACCATCGTAAACAGTTTCTTCCTTGATTATCTCAAAGTTATTTGCAGTATCGTCTTTCATTATAAATCCAGTATCATTTGAACGGGACAAGAGTAATGTCCAGTATTACCTATGGGCTCATTGAGTAATTTAAAACCCATATGCTTGTAAAGCCCTTGAGCTTCAAACATATTATCCATGGTTTCAAGATACATTTTTGAATAAGCTAATTCCTTAGCAGTTTTAATACATAATTGTATAAGCTCCTTGCCATATCCCTTACCACGTGCTTCTGGCAAAAAATACATTTTTTGAAGTTCACAGATATTCTGCTCGTGATTGTCTAGCGGTCCTACACCACCGCAACCTACAATTTCATCATCCAATTCTATAACGTAATAAACGCGTCTAGGTAACTGAAAGTGCTCATACATGGATTGGGTTGCTTTATCACTATATGCAGTTCCCTCTTTAGGAGCTCCATATTCAAGTATAGTTTGTTGGATAATATTCTTAACAACTGTATTATCCTCCGGTAGAATAGGTCTAATTATCATAATTTCAAAAGTACATCTAGTAACTATTATAAGTTTGCTATTGAGTCTAAATTTAACCCAGCCTTGTGATTTAAATCTTACTTTTGCTGGAATAATGAACAAGGACGAATTTTATATGCAACGTTGTTTGCAGTTAGCTCAAAATGGACTGGGTACTACTTATCCTAATCCATTAGTAGGAAGTGTCATTGTATATGAGAATAAAATCATTAGTGAAGGCTGGCACCAAAAAGCAGGAAAACCTCATGCCGAGGTTAACGCCATTAATAATGCAATTATAAAATTAGGTGAGGAAAAGTTTGAAAAAATAGCTCCTAAGTGTAGTATTTATGTAAATCTTGAACCCTGCTCACATACTGGTAAAACGCCACCATGCGCTTTGCTACTAGTAAGGCATAATTTTAAAGAAGTTATAGTAGGAACACTAGACCCACATGATAAGGTAGCAGGAAGAGGAATAAAGATTCTTGAAGAAGCTGGTATTTCATGTAAAACAGGAATACTTGTAGATAAATGTAACGAAGTTAACAAGCGTTTTTTCTCATTTCACAAGTATAAAAAACCATTTGTTCTGCTTAAATGGGCACAAACTAACGATGGCTATATCGCTCCAGAATTTAAGACTAAGAAGCAACCTGTTTGGATTACAAATTCATACAGCTTACAAAGGGTACATCAACAACGATCCACAGAAAACGCTATTTTAATAGGTGCTGGAACAGCGCTTGCAGACAATCCTAGTCTTACAACCAGAAATTGGAAAGGTACACATCCCTTTAGATTTGTTCTTGCTAATAAAAAGGAGCTGCCAAAAAATCTTAACGTTTTTCATTCACCTGATCCTGCTCAAATTTTAGACATTCCTCTATCCGACATTAAAACAGTATTGCAAGAGTTATATAAAAAAGATATCCAATCGGTAATTGTAGAAGGTGGATCTAGGACTCTCCAAGCATTTATAGATACAGGGCTATGGGACGAAGCACATATTTACACGAGTGAAAATACGCTATTTCATTCTGGAGTAAAAGCACCAGAACTCGACAATCAACAATTAAAAAATCATTTTAATATAAAAGGTGATACTTTAAGAATTTACCATCGTTTATGATCTATCTAGGATTAAGCATATTACTATCTAGTTTACTATATGTAATTTTTAAATTGTTTGATATTTATAAAATAAACACCCTACAAGCTATAGTGGTAAATTATCTTGTAGCTTTTATAACAGGTATTATTTCAAGCAATGGGACTTACGATATAACATCTGTTTTAAAGTCAGACTGGTTGTTTCTAGCGATGTTCATGGGAATTCTTTTCATAACTATTTTCAACGTAATGGCGTTAACGGCACAGCGCAATGGCCTGTCTGTTGCCAGTGTTGCCAGTAAAATGTCATTGGTTATACCTGTGATCGCAGGTTTCACAATATTTAATGAAGAGTGGAACATATTAAAAGCCATAGGTATAATAATCGCTCTGGCAGCAGTTTATTTTACCACAGTTAATAAGAAATCGCAGTCAAATATAGATTGGACTCCAAAAAAACTACTCTTACCACTAGCGCTATTTGTAGGAAGCGGTATAATTGATACAGTTCTCAAAATTCTACAAAACAACCATATGTCAAATAGTAATGAAGATGTTATAAGTGCCACAATTTTTTCTTTTGCATTTATAGCAGGAACTGCGGCTGTGATATATCGGTTAATTAATAAAAATGAGAAATTAGAATGGAAAAGTCTTATCGGAGGAATTGTTCTAGGAATTCCTAACTTTTTCTCAATTGTGGTGATTTTAAAAGCCCTCAATTCACCTGGTTTAGAGAGTACATTTGTTTACCCTATTAACCATGTAGGAACCGTAGTATTATCAACCATGTTTGGTTTATTTCTATTCAAAGAAAAACTTAAATCTAGAAACGTTCTAGGTATTATACTTGCTATAATTGCGATTGTTTTCATCGCTTTCGCGAAAGCGTAAATTCATGAGAGACACTTATAAAACAATAGCAAAAGAAACAACTGAAATCTTATTCAAGGACAAGGGTAGTAAATTCTACGCTCGTGCATTTCCTATCAAGAATCCAGATGAAGTTTCACCTATCATTGATGCTTTGAAGAAAAAATATCCGAAGGCAAATCATCATTGTTATGCCTGGAAGATCGGTCCTGGAGAAAACAATTATAGGGCAAATGACGATGGAGAACCCAATCATAGTGCAGGTGATCCCATTCTAGGTCAAATTAATTCAAATGAATTAAGCGACGTTCTAGTAGTAGTTACTAGGATATTCGGAGGAACAAAATTAGGTGTGAGCGGATTAATAAATGCTTATAAAGAGTCTAGTGCTTTGGCCATTGAGCAGGCTACAATTATAACAAGAACCATCACTTCTCAAGTGAAAATCGACTTTGAATACGCTCAAATGAGTCAGGTTATGAGGTATATTGAAGAACAAGGACTCACAATGGCCTTGCAGGATTTTACTGCCAGCTGTTCTATAACTATAGATGTTCCTCTCAACAATGTTGAAAAAGTAGTCAAAGACATTAATCAAATGTACCCAATTAAGGCAAAGGCTCTAGAAGACTAGACATTATGGAACAAGCCAGTGACCAGCCCAATTATCTTCGCGTTTATATAAAGCTCTTAAGTGATTAGGACGTTTAAGTTTGAGATATTCTATTTCACTAATTTCAAATCGTAGCGGTAAAAAAAAGCTTTTATCGCGTGACACGTATTCTACATGATCAGGATTATCAATAGGCGTACCTGGTGATGGAATTGAGGTATAATCCTTTATACTTTTTGATGTAACCTTTTGAAACAATCGTTTAACTTCTTTGGGACTGTTAATTATAATCAATCTACCATTACACCTTAATTGTAAAAGTTTTTTAGAATTGTAAAATAAAAAACAAGCCTGATCATTTGATTGTATATGTTCTACTTTAATAGATCTTGAATCGGTAAAAACAATTAATTCCTTCTTTTCGACATCAATCTCTCTTAAAACAACAGTTCTAGACCTAGGTACCCCATTGTTGTCTACAGTTGTTAAAACGGGATATTTAAAATCGTGTTTGGATTTAGAGGTTGCTAATTGCAATTCATCGATTAAACTTTCAAAATATTCAGGGAGCATACTTTTGACAAGTTAGTAGATTTTAAAACAATTTCTTACAAGCTTCTAGAAATTCCGGAATTGGTTTTCTAGGTCTAAACGAGTTTGCATCAGTAAAAACAAGAGTTAAGTTTGCGGACGCATGTAAAACATCATTTTGATCGATTATTTCGTAGTAAAATTCAACACGCGTTGTAGGAATATTCTTAAGAGTGGTTTTGACGAAAATTTCATCGTTTAATCTAATTGGTTTTCTGTAAGTTATATCGATATTGTAAACTGGTAGTAGTACTCCTTTTTTTTCCATTTCATCATAAGAGAAACCTAAAGTGTCCAACCAGGACATTCTACCTAACTCTAAATATATCAAATAATTAGCATGGTGAACCACACCCATTTGATCAGTTTCGGCATATCGAGGTGTTATCGGAATAATTGTACTTTTCATATAATTTTCATATCTTATCCAAAGTTAAAAAACCAGTGAGCCCATGCTACTTTTTTTTTAATTTATCAAATGGTTTTTTAGTTTTTTTTAAGGTTTTTTATACACATATTTGTACTCGATTAGGGACTGAAATATACCAACCTTTATTCATCCCAAGTTCGCATCAATTTTAACTATAAAAATACGACTTTTATGACACTGACAGCAGAATCGGTTTGGGACAATTGTCTACTTTTTATTCAGGACAATATTGCGCCCGAGGCTTATAAAACGTGGTTTCAGCCCATTAAGCCTGTAAAATTAACTGATAATGCTTTACACCTTCAGGTACCTAGTCGTTTTTTCTATGAATGGTTAGAAGAACATTATATAGACTTACTTAAAACTGCTCTTACTAAAGAATTAGGGTCTGATGCAAAATTAATCTATGCGATACGCATGGAGAACCCTGCAAAAGGTATGGAAGCTTTTACCGAAAAAATACCTAGTAGTAAGCGCAACTTTACCGAGTCTCAAAATGTAGATGCTCCAGTCAAAACTAAAAGCCCAGAACTTAAAAATCCATTTATTATTCCTGGAATAAGAAATGTTCAAGTTGAATCCCAACTTAACCCTTCTTATAACTTTGATAGCTTTCTCGAAGGAGAATCAAATAGACTGGCTCGTAACGCAGGTATGGCTGTAGCTAACAAACCTGGAGGAACTAGTTTTAATCCGTTATTAATTTTTGGAGGAGTAGGATTGGGTAAAACTCACTTGGCACATGCTATAGGTGTAGGTATTAAGGAAAACTACCCAGATAAAACCGTACTATATATAAGCGCAGAAAGATTCATACAACAGTACACTGAATCTATACGTAAGAATACAAGAAATGATTTTATTCATTTCTATCAACTTATAGATGTTCTTATTGTAGACGATATCCAATTTTTCTCTGGAAAGGCTGGTACTCAAGATGTTTTCTTCCATATTTTCAATCATTTGCATCAAAACGGTAAACAAGTAATTCTTACAAGTGATAAGAAGCCTGTTGATATGCAGGATATTGAACAACGTTTACTTTCCCGTTTTAAATGGGGACTTAGTGCAGAGCTTAATCATCCCGATTATGAAACGAGAGTTTCCATAATCCAAAACAAATTATACAGAGATGGTGTAGAAATGGATGATAATATCGTTCATTATCTAGCGGAAAATATAAAAACTAATATTAGAGAATTAGAAGGAGCAATAATTTCTTTAATTGCACATTCTTCTTTTAACCGTAAGGATATCACCATCGACCTAGCTCGTAAAATTGTTGAGAATTACGTTAAGAATACAAAGAGAGAAGTATCAATTGATCAAATCCAAAAAGTAGTAAGTGATTACTTTCAGATGGATATAGATACACTTCAATCAAAAACCCGTAAGAGACACATTGTTCAGGCAAGACAACTAGCTATGTATTTTGCCAAAAAAATGACCAAAGCTTCTCTAGCTAGTATAGGTTCTCAAATAGGGAAAAGAGATCATGCTACGGTATTACATGCTTGTAAAACCGTTGAAAACTTAGCATCTACTGACAAGCAGTTCAATAAATATGTGCAAGACTTACAAAAAAAGCTAGCAGACTAACATGTCAAATAAACAGCGCATATTAATGGTTTGTTTGGGCAACATTTGTCGCTCACCTCTTGCAGAAGGAATCATGAGGTCAAAATTAAACTTTACAAAATTTGAAGTGGATAGCGCTGGTACCTACGGCGGTCATGTGGGAGAACAACCTGACAATAGATCAATTGAGGTTGCTAGAAAAAACGGCCTAGACATTACTAATCAAAAATGTAGAAAACTTACTGTTGACGATTTTGATAGTTTTGATTACATCTATGTGATGGATGATTCAAACTTTCGTGATGTCACCGCTCTTGCTCCTACTCCAGAACATGCCAATAAAGTTGTCAAAATCCTTGATGAGCTTTTTCCAGGAGAAGGACTTGACGTACCAGATCCTTATTACGGTGGTCAACAAGGTTTTGAAAATGTATACAAAATGCTTGATCAAGCGACCGATGTAATAGCAAAGAAACTGCAGGGCTAGTCTAAACTCCTATTTAAACATACTTATTTATACACTGTTGTACTTGGTTTAAATAACCAGTACCAAATAAGTTTAGATGAACCAGTAGATAATACAATTGATATAATGGTACTCTCTCCTCCCAACCTGGTAAAGGCGTACGCACCTCATGATACATCCAGTAGAACTTATTAGAAAATCCACCAAAAAGTTTCATCAAAGCAATATCCATTTCTGCATGGCCAAAATGAGCAGCAGGATCAATTAAAACCGGCTGTCCATTTGAAGTAAAAATCACATTACCGTTCCATAAATCGCCGTGAATAAGAGCAGGTTTTTGCGATGGGATTAGACGTTCCATTTTTTTAAACAATCCTTCTATCCCTTTTAATTCAAAACCATTACTCACAGCTAGTTCGAATTGCGGGACCAATCGCTGGTGTAAAAAGAATTGTGTACCGCTTTCAGTTTGTAAATTATATTGAGGCAGGCTTCCTATATAATTATCCTCTTCTAATCCAAATAACTCATCAGTGCAATCGTGCAAAGCAGCTAATTGTATCGCAAGGTTTGATTCATCCTTTGTATTTAGAGCATCTGGAGCAATATATTCCAATAGTAGATACTGATATGTAGCACTCTCGCCTTGAGCGATAACCAAGGGAACTCTTATTGTACCTGACTTTCTAAGCAGTTGTAACCCATCATTTTCCCGCTTGAGCATTTTAGGAAATTGAATCTTATCATTATACTTTAAAACATATTGAATAGCCCCTTGATCAATGAGCATGACCTCATTTATATCTCCACCAGAAAGTTTTGAGGCTTTACGTATCCTAAACGGCAATAGTGCTCTTATTTCTAAGGGAACAAGAGTGGTAGATGCAGCTTCCATGATTACTTCAATCCATCTAATTTTCTAGCGATATCATCTGCCTTTTTGAAAGCGGCATCACTAGCCGCACGATTTGTAGTAGATAGTTTATGGTATTCTTTCATCAATCGTGCATATTCCTGTTGTAGCTTCTCCTTTTCTGTCTTCTTTTTGAATAAACCAAACATAATCTTATTGTAATACAACAAAGTTAGTTTGATTATAGATTCAATGAATATTTGATTGGTTAATTAAATGACTAGGTATATATAGAAAAGTTCCTAAAAGAATCAACGAAATTTCCAAAACAAATAATGAACAACCTTGGAGCCTATTTTTGAACTTTTCACATAGTGATTTGCTTGTTTTTTTGTCAAAAGTTTTTCAAGCCTAGCTATATGTCCTTTTTGAGATACTAAGGTTGAGAACAAACCTACCTGAGTTTTATAATCAATCGATTCCTTGATCATCCTTTTGATAAAGAGTGCTTCTCCTCCATTACACCATAACTCATCGGCAGTTCCCGAGAAGTTGTGTTTTTTATCGCCACCTAAATTTTTAGCTTTTCTTTGAAAGGCCTTCATGGCTTCCTGCTCACTACTGAAAAATGGTGGATTACAAATCGTGAAATCTAAATACTCTCCTGTTTGAATAATATTTTTGAAGATACTTCCTCGATCGGATTGTAATCTTATATCGATTGAAGGGACTGTTTTGGTATTCGCTTTCGCGAAAGCGTAACTTTTCTCACTAACCTCTGATCCAATCATAATAAAATTGTAGCAACTTGCTCCCAATAAACTATAAATGGCTGTAGCTCCACAACCTATATCAAGTCCTTTTGCACCTGCTTTAACCTCATCTGCGATGTGATGTATATAGTCTACACGACTAGGAACTGGTGCTAGCAAATATCCATGAGGATATTCGATAGGTGTTATACCATAATAGTGTACTAATAAAGCATTGTTTAGAGCCTTTAAAGCTAAAGGATCATTAAAATTTATAGATGGTTTATCCTGAAACTGGACTGTAAACTTGGATAAAGGTGGATGAGCTTTAATTAGTTCATTAAAGGGATAATCTTCTTGATGAATATTGTTAGGATGCATGCAGAAGTGCCTGTTCTATTGATTTCTTTTTTTGGATTTTACCGGTATTAGTTTCAACTAAAGTCGGCAAAAAGTAAATAGCCCTAGGAACTTCAAACTTATCTAAACCGTTAAAATCAATATCAAAAGGAGATTCGCTTTCTACAATTAATACTACCTGTTCACCAAGGTCATTATCGGGTAAACTACCTATGAAAAAACGGTTTGAGATTTGACTGGATAATTTATCCTCAATTTTTAATGGGTGTAACTTTACACCACCCGAATTAATAACGTCATCTAGTCTACCTAGCAATTCAAATTTCTGCTCATTATGCAATAAAACAAGATCATTGGTAGTAAGTAAATCAGGTGATACTTGTGGAGCATCTATTACCAGTGTTTGATCCTTACTTAATGAAAAGGTAGTTTTACCTACTGCTGTATAGCAAGCTTCATAATGTGGATACAACTGTCTAATCGCGACGTGGCTGCATGTTTCGGTCATGCCATAAGATTGATAAACCCTACTGTGCTTGCCTTGTAGTTGTCCCACAAGGGTTGCAGTTACCGGACTACCGCCTAATAACGTAACACGACTTTTATGAATATTGTCCAATGACTGTGACAATTGAAAAGGAGTCATTGCCGTAAAATCATAGCGCTTCTCAGCTTTTTTTAAGGGTTGACTTGTAGGCTCAACACAATCTAAATGCCAACCATATTGAATTGCTCTTATAAACATCATTTTACCAGCAATGTATTGTAATGGCAGGCAACACAACACTTGTTTTCCTGGTATAAGATCAAAATAATTAGCAGTTATAGCTGCACTGTTTAAAAAGAATTGTTTATTAATTTTAAGAGATTTAGGTTGTCCAGTAGAACCACTGGTATTAACCGTGAGAACTTCAAAATCATCTAGCCAGTTAAGTAAAAAGTCTCCCACCTCTTTTTCCCAGGCGTCACCTTCCTTCACATAGCTATAGGCAACTATCATTAGACCTTCGTGATCTAATGAGCGACCATTTAATTTAAAACTCGGGTGTACTTTGGGGATCATTTGTTCCTTCTTTTTCAAAAAATTCTTTTCTATCCAGCACGCGACCGAATAGTTTTTCTTTCCAATTTTTCCAGTTGTAAATTTTACCTAATATAATTAATAAAATAGGGTATCCAATAAAAATAGATAAGGTATCTGTCCACGCAAAAGTAGGTTCGGACATATCTATAAAAACAGAATCGGTTTGTATGGCTGTCCATGTACTTGTCATGAGCAATGCGGCTGTGATATTATTGGCCGCGTGAAAACCTAGTGCCAGCTCTAACCCTTCATCGAGTAAAGTCATCGCTCCTAAGAGTAGACCTGTACCTATATAAAAAACCATAACAACTGGTCCTAATGTTTCTACTTCAGGATTTGCGGCATGCATTAATCCGAATAATACCGAGGTAACAATCCACGATATAGCACGACTCTTAGTAGCTATACCTAATCCTTGTAACAATTGACCTCTAAATAAATATTCCTCAAAACTAGTTTGAAATGGAAACATTAATAACGACAAAATCACAAGAGGAATAAACTTATCCCATTGAAGGTTATAGACATAATCTTCTGGAGCATTGAGAGCTGTCATGAAAATCATACCACCTTGAAAAACAGCCCAAATAAAGAACATGGTAAATATGCGTTTCCAATCAATCTTTGAACGAGAAGTGGTAAAACTGGTCAAAGATTGACCATTGATGAACTTTACCCAAATAAAGACAATAATCAATCCGATTACAAAAACCATTAAGTTGATGGCCAAAAATGGTAATGTACCCATTTGATCAATCATAGTTTGCATAATCTCGCTAGTAGACTCACCAGATTCATCTAAAAACGCTTTGGTAGCAAAATAGTTGAAAGTCATTAATAAAATAAAACCTACTGGTAGAATAAAAGCATTCCAAATGCCTAACTTCCCTTTGTAACCTTGTTCTATATACATTTTATAAATTTAAATAGTTGGTGTTCCAATTTGTTGTATTGTTACACCATAATTCTCCTTTTTTAATTTCCAAAGGTGCATCAATATTATTTGTAAAAAGTCCACCAGTACCTAAACCTTGCGGCATTGTTACACCTAATGTATATGTAAACTGCGCGATAGCGTTCAAACCTACGTTAGATTCTAGGGCGCTGGTAATCCACCAGTCAATATTTCGCTCTTCAGCTATATTGATCCACTCGCGACAACTTTGAAATCCACCAACTAGAGCTGGTTTTAAAATAATAAATTGAGGACGTATTAAATCCAAACATTTTTGCTTTTCTTCCGTTGTATGCAAACCAATTAATTCCTCGTCAAGGGCAATAGGAACTGGCGTGTTTTGACAAAGTTGCGCCATTGCTTCATATTGACCAGGCTTTATAGGTTGTTCAATACTATGTACGTCATACATGGACAAACGATTTAATTTTTCCATAGTGTTTTCCATTGAAAAAGCTCCATTAGCATCTACTCTGATTGTCATTTCATTAGCAGAAAAACGTGATCTAATCACTTGTAATAAGTGTAGCTCTTTTTCAAAATCTATGGCGCCTATTTTCAACTTTATACAAGAGAAACCAGTTTGCATTTTTTCTTCTAACTGGTCTAGCATAAACTCTTGGTCACCCATCCATATCAATCCATTAATAGAAATACTATCTGCACCTTGAGTAAAAACACTAGGAAACAACTCGAAACAGTCTGTACTTTGAAAAGATTTTAATGCGGTTTCATAACCAAATCTAATAGCAGGCCATTTCAATAATTCCTCAAGTATGATGGATGGTTTTAAATGAATATGATCGCACAACCATTCTAATTTTTGTTCAAAACCTGGTTTATCATCATAGGACAATCCACGAAACATATTAATCTCTCCTATTCCTTTTTTATCTTCATTTTCAAGAATTAAGAACCAAGTATCCTTGGTTTTAAGAATACCACGTGAAGTTCCCGCAGGACTTTTAAATTCTAGGGTGTGTTTATGAATACGTGCTTTCAATTTTTAAATGTCTGATTTAAATTAGTCCAGGAAAAGTACCTATTTTCTTTTGACAGTCCATTCAAAATTAAATAAGCTCACCTGCACACTATCTTCATTTAATCCTTGAGCTTGCATCCATACGGTTTGACCTTCTCCAGTTTCTACCGTTTTTTCAATTGCTTCTTTAATTTTTAAACCATCGTTACAAGTAAAAGTAATTTTTCCTGTGGCTTTTTTTGTGAAAGTTGCGTTATTGTTAGCCACAAGCATACTTACTTTGGCATTGCTTTCTTGAATGTAAGACATAACAAGTGCACCCGTAGAAAGCTCGGCC
This sequence comes from Nonlabens sp. SY33080, assembly GCF_011784885.1. NCBI lineage: Bacteria > Pseudomonadati > Bacteroidota > Flavobacteriia > Flavobacteriales > Flavobacteriaceae > Nonlabens > Nonlabens sp. SY33080. The sequence continues at coordinate 69,578 of NZ_CP050461.1, read as the reverse complement.
GCCATAGCTTGGACGGCAAAATACATAGACTTAAAAGGGTTTTGATTAAACCATCGATGCTTCACTCCTACTACACAACTTTGCTTGTCGATTTCTTTAACTCTAACTCCTGTCCACCAACAACTAGGTAGCTTGAAAAAGGTGAACGTATTAATTTTTGAAGGAGTAATCATAATTTTAACATTTCCCACAAATGTAAGGAAAGAGCTTGTATTTATTGCGCTTTCGCGAAAGCGTACATTAAAAAAACACAGTGTAATTAAAAAATATATGGTACTTTGTATTGCATAATACTATCTTTTAGATATATATTTGCATAAGAAATTAATATGCTATGGAAAAATCAATCGAGAAAAACCACAGGAACATAGCCACGGGTATTCATTTACTCACCTTTGGCAAATGGCTATTTCCGTTGGGCAATTTCATCCTGCCCATGCTACTTTGGATGATAAACTCAAAGAAGTCTCCTTTTATAGACTTTAATGGTAAGCAGGCCATTAATTTTCAATTAAGCATGACATTATACACATTTGCTCTTGCATTTTTAGGTGGTAGCGTTATAATAGGTTCCATTGTATCTGGTGGTCCTAGCTTATGGGAAGCGATGGACGGTAATGATTTCCCGTTTTTTAATAATATGGGAACTTTTAACCTTATAGTATCTAGCGGTATTATATGTGGTACAGGAATTCTATTCCTAGCCATATTGGATCTAGTTTGCAGTATAAAAGCAGCAGTTAAATCTCAAGAAGGTGAACTGTACCAGTATCCTTTAACCATTAATTTTCTTTCTACTCAAATTGAGCAGGAAGAGATTAAAAAATAAAATTATATGAAGATAGAAAACACAAAAGCGCAAATGCGCAAGGGCGTACTTGAGTACTGCATTCTTTCTATCCTTAAAGAGGACGATGCTTATGTTGCAGAGATATTAGAAACTCTTAAGGATGCAAAAATGCTGGTAGTTGAAGGAACGATTTATCCACTATTAACCAGACTTAAAAATGCTGGTCTCCTATCTTATAGATGGGAAGAATCAACAAGTGGACCACCACGTAAGTATTATGGACTTACTGAAACAGGAAAAATATTTTTAGAAGAATTAACCGGTACCTGGGAAGACTTAAAAAACGCTGTAAATATGGTTACCAACTCAAAAACTAAGAAATCATGAACAAAACAATAAATATAAATCTTGCTGGGCTGTTTTTTCATATAGATGAGGACGCCTACAACCGTTTACAACGCTATTTGAGCGCGGTAAGAAGATCTTTTAGTGACACCAGTGGCGCCGATGAAATAATGCGTGATATCGAATCTAGAATCGCAGAACTTTTCATGGAAAAAAGAGCCAATGATCAACAAGTTATCTCTATCAATCATGTAGAAGACGTGATTGAAATCATGGGACAACCAGAAGATTATGAAGTTGATGAAGAAATCTTTGAAGATCCAAAACGCAAACACAGATCTGCTGGACCTAGTAAACAGCTTTTTAGAGACACGCAAAACGGTTATATAGGTGGTGTAAGTTCTGGGTTATCCTATTACTTCAACATTGATGCGATATGGGTACGTATCTTATGGGTACTACTTGCCTTTTTCAGTGCAGGATGGATCGTTCTTGTATACGTAATTATGTGGATCTTTGTACCTGATGCAGTGACTACAGCGCAGCGACTTACCATGCAAGGTAAAGAAGTGAACATTTCTAATATTGAAGAGCAAAATTCATTTGAAAATTTTAGTACAGTAGCCGATGAAAAGACCGACGCCGGCTACCGTGTGGTAGGTCAAAAAGGTAAACGTGGTACCGTAAAATTCTTTGGAGCTCTAGGTAGAATTATTAAAGGATTCTTTAAGGCCATAGTCAAATTGATTGGACTATGTATTTTTCTAGCAGCATCAATAGGTATAATTGCTATATTGATATCACTAGTAACCGCAGGAAGTATCTCTATAGACGGTATGCAAGCAGCCGATATTTTGGACATAGGTATTCCTGCCGATGTTAATATTTGGTGGGCAACACTTGCTGTGTTCTTTCTTGTAGGAATCCCACTATTAGTATTAGCCATTTTAGGACTTAAGCTTTTAGTATCTAACTTGCGCAGTATAGGTACCACCGCTAAGGTTGCACTTGCAGGTATCTGGATAGCATCAGTAATAGGAATGGTGTTCATAACCACTAAAATTGCTAGTAGCCAAGCTATTAAAGCATCTATTGCTAAACAAGAGAAGTTTACCGTGGCACCACAAAAAACCTTGTTTCTTGACGTTATTGAAACAGACTTTACCGATCAAGTACGTATCAACGCAAACAATGTAAAAATTGTTTATGACGATGAAGGACCAAAAGTGCTGTCGCGTGATGTACGTGTAGCAGTAACCTCAACAACAGACTCGGTTGCGAGCATTACCCTTAATTACAAGGCGGCAGGATCAACTATGGACGAGGCCAAGGAAAATGCTAATAATATTATCTATAAATATGAGCTTACCGATAGCACGTTAACTCTTGATAATTATTTCGCCTTACGCGAAAACAAAAGGCTTAACCAGCAACGAGTAGATGCAATTATCGCCTTACCAGAAGGCACCATATTCAATTGGGATGATGATTTTATTCACCGCTATCGCAATGGTATCAGTAACGATGCCTTTGATTTATACGATAATGAAAAAACTTATCAAGTGAAAAATGGTAAAGCTATTTGTTTAGACTGTCCTGTGATCAATGAAGAAAAAAAAGTGACAACCCAAAATAATGAAGTAGTCAAGGATAGCGTTACTTCAAAGACTTTAAACGATCCAGAAGTTAACGAATGGCAATACCAAGACTAATGATTTAATGAAAAAGAAAAATCGTTGTTGTACTATGTTTTGTGATTGTAACATAGTATTTGAGAACCGCTTCATTTAATTGGAGCGGTTTTTGTTTACTTTTGAATCATAATATGAACTATATGAAAAATATACTCCTAATACTAGTGATGATAACGGCTACAGTAAGTGTAGGACAAGATCTAGAAAAAGTAAAAGGTAATCGTGAAGTAACAACTGAAATTAGCCCGATCGAAATATTCGAATCTCTTGAAATAAATTCAGATTATGAGGTAGAAATCGTTCCGGGCGCTGCCACACAAATTGAAATCACTACAGATTCAAACTTGCACCAATATTTACAACCAGTTATAGAGAACGGTAAATTAATGATAAATACAACTGCAAGAATTCGTTCAAAAAAAGAAATGAAATTTAGAATCATTTATGGGCCCGAACTTAATAAGATTCATGTGACAGACGATGGCGAGTTAACAAGTGTAACCGCTTTAAACTTTGAAAACTTAATTTTGAATGTTGACAACGATGCCGAGGTTTATATGACTGCAAACGTTAAAAATCTAGAACTCAATGCCGATGATAGTACAAAGTTAGAACTCAACCTATCTGGAGATCAAGCTAAAATTAATTTTAAAGGTAACGCAAACATTAAAGCCCTATTCAATTACAATTTTCTAGAATATAATATGAAAGATCGCGCTGATGCACGTATTGAAGGTGACATCAAAAATGGAGAACTTACTATTCAAGAAAGAGCAGAGTTAGAAGGTAAAAACCTAGTTGTTAACAACCTTAAACTAAGTAGTTCAAATAGTTCAAGAGTTGAAATTAACGCTACCGATGACATCATAATTAACGCTAGTAACAGTACAGAAATCACGCTTTACGGTTCGCCGGATATCAAGATTGAAGAATTCTCTGGTAAAGCAATACTTAAGAAATCATAAATAGCATTACTGCTACAAATAAAAAATGCGTTTGATAGATCAAACGCATTTTTTATTATACACTAAGTTGAGAAACTATTCTACGTGATAATCACCAGCAATAGTTTCCTCCACTACACCAACCTCAGCAAGATAACGTTCTGCATCTAGAGCTGCCATACAACCAGTACCAGCTGCTGTTATCGCTTGACGATAAATCTTATCTTGAACATCACCACTAGCAAATACTCCTGGAATATTGGTTTTAGTCGTACCAGGTTCAGTGATTAAATAACCATCTTCACCCATATCTAGTTGGCCTTTAAAAATATCTGTATTTGGCTTGTGCCCTATTGCGATAAACAAACCTGTAATAGCTATTTCATGCTTTTCATTAGTCTGATTATTCACAATGCGCAAACCTTCTACGACTTGATCACCCAGTACCTCATCTACCTCACTGTTGTAAAGCACCGTTATATTTTCTTTACTATTTACTCTATGTTGCATCGCTTTTGAGGCGCGCATGTAGTCTTTACGTACTAGCATTGTCACACTCTTACAAATATTAGCTAGGTAGGTAGCCTCTTCTGCAGCAGTGTCTCCTGCGCCTACTATGGCAACATCTTGATTGCGATAGAAAAATCCATCACAAACTGCACAAGCACTTACTCCACCACCGCGCAACCTTTGTTCACTAGGTAGCCCTAGATATTTGGCGCTTGCTCCAGTTGATATAATAATAGTATTTGCCTGTACTTTAGTCTTACCATCGATAATTGCAGTATGTATACCACCTTCTTCACTAGCAAAATGAACTTCAGTAACCATTCCTAAACGAACCTCGGTACCGAAACGTTCAGCTTGTTTCTGTAAATCTACCATCATAGATGGTCCATCAATTCCTTCAGGATAACCAGGAAAGTTATCTACTTCGGTTGTTGTGGTAAGTTGTCCACCTGGTTCCATACCTGTATAAACAACCGGTTTCATATCGGCACGAGCTGCATATATTGCCGCTGTGTATCCAGCAGGACCAGAACCTATAATTAGGCATTTTATTCTTTCAACAGTTTCAGACATAGTTCATATTATTTACAACAAATGTAACTTTAAAAAGGCGTTTATCAGAACTTGCTTTATTGTTATTTATTATCCATTTATTAAGGTTCTCTTTAGCTACATTATTAATCAAATTTCTTACGGCGCTGCTTCTATATACTGGATAAGGAAAGTTACATATTACGCTTTCGCGAAAGCGTGATATACAATTACCCATTTAATAGTATATTGCGACGTAACTACCTAAAAACTGAATAACGTTTATGGAAAGCCAAAACATCAATCAAGAAGACGAAAAAATTATTGAAAACAGAGAATTAAGCATTTTTGAAGCACTTATTCCTGTTATTGCGCTTGTGCTCATGCTAGCTGTAAACGTGTACTTGTACGGTGATAATTCACTAGGTGGTAGTAATCAATTTGTTCTTTTACTAGGAGCTGCCGTTGCAGGAATTGTGGGCTCCTTTAATGGAGTGAGTTATAAGAAAATGGTTGAAGAAGTAGCACAGAATATAAAATCTACTACTGGAGCCATATTAATATTATTAATGGTAGGTGCTCTTGCCGGTACATGGCTATTGAGTGGTATTATCCCTACTATGATTTATTACGGACTGGACTTGCTTAATCCATCTATATTCTTAACTGCTTGCGTTATTATTTGTGCGGTTATTTCCATTTCTACTGGTAGTAGCTGGACCACGAGTGCCACAGTAGGTATTGCCTTAATCGGAATTGCAGGCGCTCTAGATATAAGTGCTGGGATGACAGCTGGTGCTGTTCTCAGTGGTGCTTACTTTGGCGATAAGTTAAGCCCATTAAGCGACACCACTAACCTTGCCCCAGCCATGGCAGGAACCGACTTATTTACTCATATTAAGTATATGACTTATACGACTGTTCCTACCATATTAGTCACTTTGTTCGTCTTTATGTTTATAGGATTTACAATAGATAGTGCTGGCGATGTGGATGTAAGCGAGTATCAAGCAGCTATTGATGCTACGTTTAATACTTCGGCGTGGTTATTTCTAGTTCCGATTATTGTTATTGCGATGATTGTTAAAAAGGTATCACCGCTCATTGCTTTACTTCTAGGAACTTTACTCGCAGGTGTATTTGCTTTAATCTTTCAAAACCACATCGTTTATGAAAACGGTTTAAAATATCAAATTACAGAAATTCAAGACGAATTTAAATCCTATGTAGAATGGGATAACACTAGTAGCAACAACTTTCAAAATCCAGGCACTTATACACTACAACCTGTTGAAGATAGTGATGTGGTATTAAGTGAACCTGTTGTGTTTAATTTACCCAGCGGTGGTGAAAATGATTCCTTTACTACCAACAAAACAGTAACCATACTCAAGGATGACGTTGAACTAGGTACACTAGAGCTATCTGCAGTGCCTACTGGATATGCTGCCACAGCTTATTTTGCTATTATGGATGCAATTACAGTTTCTACCAGTGTAGATCCAATTACCAATAATACTAAAATCAAGGACAAGTTGACTGGACTATTTGAAGGAAAAGGTATGGAAAGTATGCTAGGTACCATTTGGTTGATTGTTTGTGCAATGGTATTTGGTGGAGTAATGGACGCTATAGGAGCATTGGCTAGAATTAGTCGCGCATTGCTTCAATTATTCGATTCTGTATTCGGATTATTTGCTAGTACTGTTGTGAGTTGTCTTGCTATTAATGTAACCGCAAGTGATCAATATCTAGCTCTTGTCGTACCTGGAAAAATGTATGCCAAAGCCTATAAGGACAAAGGACTGGCGCCAGAAAACCTATCACGTACTCTTGAAGATTCTGGAACTGTTACAAGTGTACTTATACCATGGAACACTTGCGGTGCGTACCAAAGCTCAACCTTAGGAGTTGATGTTAAAGACTATTTTGTATATGCCATTTTTAACTGGTTATCTCCTTTTATGACCTTACTATTTGCGGCTTTTAGAATTAAAATCCGTCAATTAACTGGCAAACAACCTACCTTAGATACCATTGGTGAAGATTAAAAAAAAACCTACACAAATGTGTAGGTTTTTTGTTTAATTACGTTTTGGACCTTTACGATTTTTATTACGATTAGAACGTGAAGAATTATTCTTGTTCCTTTTTGAAGAACTGCTCTTGCCGTTGTTCTTACGACCTCGCTGCTGTGGTTTAGGCTTTTCAGTAGGCGCATTAGGATCTGGTTCATAACCTTCTATAATTTCAAAATCGAATCGTTGATCTAGGAGTTTTTCAATTCCCTTTACATAAGAAACCTCATCACCAGCTACTAGAGAAATTGCCTGTCCACTAGCGCCTGCTCTACCTGTACGACCTATCCTATGAACATAATCTTCGGGCACATTAGGCAGCTCATAATTGATCACATAAGGTAATAATGGGATATCTAATCCACGAGCAGCAATATCAGTTGCCACTAAAACTCTAACACTAGAGTCTTTAAATCCAGCTAGCGCTCTTGTACGAGCACCTTGACTTTTGTTACCATGTATAGCAGCTGCAGTTACTTTGGATTTGTTCAATTTTTCAGCAAGTCTGTTTGCTCTATGTTTAGTACGAGTAAACACCAGAACCTGTGACCAATTTCCTTCGGTTATCATATCGATTAACACGTCTTGCTTCTGTTTAGTATCAACTCTATACATGAGTTGATCTACTTTTTCGGCAGTAGTATTTTCAGGAGTTGCTTCTACTAACACTGGATTATTGAGGAAACTAGCTGCTAGTTTTTTTATTTCTTTTGAAAATGTAGCTGAGAATAATAAGTTTTGCCTTTTTACTGGCAGCAAGGCTAGTATACGTTTTATGTCTCTTAGAAATCCCATATCCAACATACGGTCTGCCTCGTCTAGAACTAAGGTTTCTACTTGATTAAGTTTTAAGAAACCTTGATTATTAAGATCGATCAATCGTCCTGGAGTAGCAACAAGAACATCAACACCTTTTTTAAGTAAATCAACTTGAGGATTCTGATTAACTCCGCCAAAAATAACAGCACTACGTACGTTTAAAAACTCACTGTACTCTTTTACATTATCATATACTTGAGCAGCAAGTTCTCTTGTTGGAGTTAAAATAAGAGCTCGCACTGGTCTCTTTTTTGATTTAGATTCTCCTAATCTATGTAGCAATGGAAGTGTAAATCCAGCTGTTTTTCCGGTACCCGTTTGTGCACTGGCTAGAACATCCTTTCCTTGTAATACTTGTGGTATAGCTTTTTCCTGAATGGGAGAAGGCTGTGAGTATCCTTTTTTGTCGATCGCTTTCAACAAGGCAGCAGATAAGCCTAAATCTTTAAATAACATATAGGGTAATTACCATTGATATCATTAAAATGAATATCAACTTTAGAATAACTGCAAAGGTAGTCTATTATAACTGTTAGAATTTCACCTTTAAGAAAATAAGTTACAATTATTATTTTGATTTGACACCATAAGGAAACTCTATAATCATATATTGATATAAGATAAAAAAAATCACGCTTTCGCGAAAGCGTAACTTAAATTTGTCTTATCAAAAATCAATTAATTTTTAAATATAAAAAATGGCATTTGTAGGTAAACAATTTCCAAACATCGACGTTGACGCGATGAACGAAATGGGAGACACTTTTAAATTAAATGTACTTGAAGAGGCAAAGAATAAAGGAAAAAAAGTCCTTTTATTTTGGTACCCAAAAGACTTTACTTTTGTTTGTCCAACGGAATTACATGCATTCCAAGAGGCTCTAGGAGAATTTGAAAAAAGAAACACTGTAGTTATTGGTGCTTCATGTGATACTCCAGAGGTACACTTTGCTTGGTTAAACACTCCAAAAGATGATGGTGGTATTGAAGGTGTAACATACCCAATCCTTGCAGATTCAAATCGTAATCTTTCTGGTACATTAGACATTCTAGATGTTGAAGTAGAATATAATGAGGATCTAGATGATCACGTACTTGTAGGTGATAATGTAACATATAGAGCTACTTACCTTATCGACGAAGAAGGAACAGTATTCCATGAAGGAATCAATCACATGCCTGTAGGTCGTAATGTAAATGAGTTTTTACGTTTAATCGATGCATACTCTCACGTACAGAAAAACGGTGAAGTATGTCCTGCAAACTGGGAAGAAGGTAAAACAGCGATGACTGCAAACCGTAAAGGAACTGCAGAATACTTTTCTCAAAACTAAAAATTAAATACAAGCGCTTGTAACTACAAAAGTGATTACAAGCGCTTTTAAAAAATTGTTATGCAAACTTTAGATCAAGATAATTTACAAGAAATTGTAGGTAACAACGACAAGGTTGTTGTGCAGTACATGGCGAGCTGGTGCGGAAACTGCAGGTTAATGAAACCAAAATTTAAAAAACTATCTGCCGAAAATGAAGACACTGTTTTTATACTAGTTGATGCAGAAAAGTTTCCTGAATCAAGAAAATTAGCTACCGTGGACAACTTGCCTACCTTTGCTACTTTTAAAGGTGGAAGTTTTGTAAACCAAGTACAAACTAACAAATTTGAAAACCTTAAAGACCTAGTAAATGAAGTTACCAGTAATTAGACATTTACAAAAAGGAACTACCCCAGAACAGCTAGAAGCTACACTGGAAGTATTAGAACATTTTTCTGAACATCGATCAGTAACAGATGAGGAAATGGATGTGGTAGGTGAACTTATCACTAATATATGTGGAGCACTTGAGGTCCATGCTAATGTAGCACAAGGAATGTCAGGTGTTGAGGCTGCCAATGCCTTTGCCCAAAAAGTTATGGGTTCTATAGATCAATGATAAAAAGCACCTAAAGCAAGGTGCTTTTTTTATTTAATTAATACGCATGTAAGTTGCGGTGACAAAATCTGCTTGAGAGTGTCCTTCTTCACCTAGAATAGCAGATGATTCAGCATCCTTTTGAAGTAACACTAAATCGCCGTTGATATCATTGCCTAAGGCTGTTTTCTTTGTCCTAGAGCCATTTACGAATATTAAGGGTATCACGTAACTACCTTTTCTTATAACAAAAAGTTTATCTTTTAATTTTCCTTTGAGAATTAATGAATCCTGAGGGATTTTATTTTCAAAAAGTACAGCTTTAATCCTGTTATCGCCTTCCATTTTAAGTCCTACCGTACTTAAAGCTGTGCCTATCTGATTTTTTGAATTGTCATGAAAACACAGATCTTTCCATAAGCTGTTTTGTGTATCGCCTGGAACCCTATTTTGATATTCTGCTTCAAACGTATTTTTATTGAAATACATGATATCAGTTGATGTACGCTTACTCAATTCCTGAGTAGAATAACATGATGAAATAAAGGCAATAAGAACAACTAGAGTAATTTTTTTTATCATGGTATTTTGGTTTTAAAAGAAGTATCAAAGATGATGCCCAAAATCATGGCTAATTGTATCTTTATAAAAATTATTTATCATGAAAAGATTCTCTTTAATCTTTGCTTTACTACTAGTAGTTAGTAGCTGTAAAACACTTCAAGATATCGCCAACAACCTTCCACAAGGAGGCGCATTATCCCAAGCCGAAATTGGAAACGGACTAAGAGCTGCACTAGATCAAGGAATTGATAAAGAAGTAACTAAACTAATGCAGAAGGATGGGTTTTACAGGAATGAAGCAGTCAAAATTTTATTACCAGATGAACTGCAAAAAGTAGATAAAGGCTTGCGTAAAATAGGTTTAAGCTCCATAGCAGATGAAGGTTTGAAGTTATTAAATCGTGCTGCCGAAAATGCTACTAAAGAAGCCTTACCCATCTTTACCAATGCGGTAAAGGAAATTACTTTTAACGATGCTAAAAATATACTATTAGGTGATGATAGGGCTGCTACCAGTTATCTAGAAGCTAAAACAACTGAAGAGTTAAGAGCGAAGTTTAGTCCGGTAATTCAAAATAATTTAGGCAAGGTAGGAGCTACAGACTTATGGTCAAATGCGATTACCAAATACAACTCTTTACCACTTACTGATGATGTTAACCCAGATCTTACTCAATATGTAACTGAAAAAGCTCTAGAAGGAGTTTTCAAAATGATTGCACAAGAAGAACTACAAATAAGAAATAAAGTAAGTTCACGTAGTACTGACCTTTTAAAACGAGTATTTGCTTTGCAAGACTAGACTTAATAGTAATTTAACCCTAACATGTTACTGATTTTACATCACTTTTTAAGAATGGATATAATTTTACAGTATCAATGTTAAGGGAAAACATTTTTAAGGGGAAAGAAACCAGGTCTTAATTGATCTGGTTTTTTGTTTAGTCATCTTTTTAAGTTTCAAACAAAATATTAAGTTTTCCTTGTATACGTTTAACTTAATCGCAAGAGTACTGAATTGCAATATTTTATAATATTGTTATATGGATTCAGGAAAGGAGATAGAACGAGTTAAAAAACAAATTGAGATAAAGGAAAAACATTATACTCAATTAATAAGTAAAGCATTCAAGGTTGCCCCAAAAGATCGTAAATGGAGTGAACGGCTATGTTCCATTGCAAAAGAACTTAAAAACGACATACAGCAATTAAGAATTAAAATGGAGCAGTATCAAGAAGTATAATCATAAAAACCTTATAACAATTACTCGCGTTAACAACAGTAATTTTTAACTAATCAATTTCTCCAACCAGTCGCATCCTCCTGTTATAGTAATCCTCTAGCCTTAATCTCCAAGTACTTATTGATCGTGTTTATGGTAAGATGTTGAGGTTCCGTAAGTATCGTTTGAATACCAAATTTGTTTAATTCATTAACAATAAGCTTCTTTTCGTAAGCAAACTTTTGAGCTATTGTTTTGTCAAAGATTTCTTGTGTGGTAGTTGCTTCTTTATCTGTAAGCTCCCTTAGTTCAGTATTTTCAAAGAAGATTACAACAAGCAAGTGATTTTTTGCTATTGCCTGTAAATAAGGTAATTGTCGATACAACGCATCTAAGGTTTCAAAGTTGGTATAGAGTAGTAATAAACTGCGTTGGGTAATTGACCTTTTGATATCTATATAAAGACGAGAAAAATCACTTTCCTTAAAATCAGTATCCAAGTTATACAAGGTTTCCAAAATCAAGTTCATTTGTGAGGCCTTTTTTTGAGCCATTACTTGATTATCTGCCTTATTTGAAAAGGAAAACATGCCAGCTTTATCTCCTTTCTTAAGAGCAATATTTGATATTACTAAAGTAGCATTAAGAGCGTAATCTACTAATTTGAGCCCTTCGAAAGGCATTTTCATGACTCTACCCTTATCGATAACAGAATATACAGGTTGTGCTTTTTCGTCCTGATATTGATTTACCATTAATTGACTGCGTTTTGCACTAGCTTTCCAATTAATGTTTCTCACATCATCGCCATTCACATACTCTTTAATTTGTTCAAACTCCATCGTGTGCCCTATTCTCCTTATTTTCTTCATCCCAAAATCAATAAGTCTATTGCTAAAAGCCATCAACTCATACTTACGCATTTGTAAAAATGATGGATAACAAGGTATCATTACCTCTTGATTGAACACATATCTTCTACTAACGAGTCCCAATATGGTGTGCACGTGAATATTAAGGCCTCCGTAATAATACTCACCGCGATCAACCGGTCTTACTGTATAGGTATAGTCTGTAGAATTTCCATTTTTTAAAAATCCTTTTATCTCAAAATCCCTTTTTTGAAATTGAATAGGCAATTCATCTATTACTCTTATATGAACAGGAAATGTATATTGATTAGTTACTTTAATTTGAACTGGATTGTCGTCACTATTGGATAGTTTATCAGGAACTGCTCTCCACGCGGTAACACCTGATTTATTAAGATACAAAGAGAGTGTATCAATAATTGTAAGACCTATCAAACAATAAAATGCAAAGATGATATAGTCTAGCCATCTGGTAAAGAAAAAGCTTATTACAAAAGCAATTACTAGACCAGCTAGGATAAAAAACAGTCGTTGCCTTAGAAAGAAATTTTTATAAAATCGTTTCACTATCTAGGGATCTCAATGCTGTCTATGATTTGTTCAACCACCTTATCTGTGGTAAAACCTTCCATTTCTCTTTCAGGAGTCAAAATAATACGATGCCTCAATACCGATTTTGATATATACTTGATATCGTCTGGTGTAACAAAATCACGACCCATTATTGCTGCATATGCTTTTGATCCATTCATAATAGCAATACTTGCTCTAGGAGAAGCTCCTAAATACAAGTTAGGGTTTTCTCGTGTGTTTAATGTTATTTGAGCTATATACCTGATAAGGTTATCCTCGATGATGATTTTTTTGATCGTATTTTGATACTCTGTTATTTTATCTGCCGTGAGTACAGGCTCTATTAAAGATTCAGGATCCTTATCAACTCGATTATGATTACCTAGTAGTATACTTATCTCGTCTTGAAGGTTTGGGTAATCCACATTGATCTTGAAAAGGAATCTGTCCAATTGCGCCTCTGGCAATCTATAGGTTCCTTCTTGTTCAACGGGATTTTGAGTAGCAAATACTAAAAATGGCGCATTTAAACTATACTCTTTACCATCTATAGTAACTTGACGTTCTGCCATGGCTTCAAATAACGCTGCCTGTGTTTTAGCTGGTGCTCGGTTTATTTCATCAATCAAAATAATGTTGGAAAATATCGGACCTGGCTTGAATTCAAATTCGTTATTTTTCATCGAGAACACACTAGTACCTAGAATATCACTTGGCATTAAATCGGGTGTAAATTGAATTCTCGAAAAGTTTACTCTCATCGTTTTGGCTAATAATTTAGCCGTTACAGTTTTTGCTACTCCAGGAACTCCTTCTATCAAGGAATGCCCGTTGGCTAGAATAGAAACAATAAGTAAATCGATCATTTCTTCCTGCCCGATGATTACTTTACGCAGTTCAGCTTTAATTCTATTAATTGCCTGAGCTACTTCTCCTAGATCTAATCGGTTTGAAAAGGTAGCTGGTTGTGATGGTTCCACTTTCGCGAAAGCGTTATCCAAACGATCTACGTGCTGCTCAACCGGTTGTGATCCAGTTGAAGATTCGTTAGGTGATTGTGGTGATTGATGATCTTCCATATATTTATTTTAAGAAAGCGTCTATTTGGTCGTTAAGTTGCTTTAATTCGTATTTATTGTGAACTCCTTTACCCATAAGATATCCAAGAAATTGAACAAATTGAGTGGTTTCTTCCAGTGATTTCCCTGTTTTCACAGATAGTTTTTTAATAAATTGTTGATCTAATTTATCTGTCGGAATGTAATAATGTGAACGCACGTGCTCTAGAAAAAAGCGTATTTTTTTTGACACAATCGAGCTGTAATCAGACTTCTCTAAATACATATTACTTATTGTCCTAGTGAAACTAAGTGTGCTGTTTTCTAATGGCTCTACCACAGGAACAGCTCGTTGTTCACGTTTTGACTTAAAAAGAAAATATAGCAGTATACTTCCTAGCGCTAGATACCAGGCCCATCGCAGGTGAACGTTACTTAATATAAACCTCAATGGACTTTCAATGATTCGTTTACCAGCCTTACCATAATCGTCAAAGAAAACAGGTCCGTCGTTCATGTAGGACATTACCTCGGCGATATATTGTTCTTTACCATCTTGTAACATGTAGTAATTGGTAAAAGCAATTGGATTAAGGTGATGGTATATGGCCCCATCACCTACTTTAGTCTCAATAAAATTTGCTTGCGGAATTTCTCTCTCTTTACTTACTATTTTACTGTCTTCAAGTACTTTGGTAAAGGTGCTGTCTGATTCGTTTTCGGAATTTTCAATAAAATTTTTGAGATATCCTTTTATAGGTTCAAAGGGAAGAACCTCTCCTAATACTTGTGTTCGGGTTGTATCGTAACTCACAAAATATCTATAACTACTACCCTTTTTATAAATGTAACTGCGGTTTTTAAAGGACTGGTTGTTTAACCGTACTCTTACTGTATCCCCTTCATAATAAGCATAAGTATCGTTAGATTCAATGTTTAAAGTATCGGCAAGTGCCCCAAAAACACTTTTTGTAGAAATAAAAATTTTATTACCGCGACTAGCAAATTCTAAAAGGTCATCAACCTCAGAATTATCAAACCCTAAATACTCATTAATAAACAGGTAATTAGAATTTGTAACTGAGTCATTTTCTTTTAAAAACTGAACAGGATCCTTATCGATTGCTTGAACTTTTTCATCGACAAATAAGTCATCTAACTGATCATAAAATACATAACTACCGAAAGGTATTTTATCATAACTTGTATAACTAGGCTTCCAGTTCAACGGTGGTGGTGCAGCTGTTTCTATCACTAAAACCGCAAGGACTAGCAGACCAAAAAGAATGAGTAATCTTTTACTTTTTTTATCCATTAAGCACTTGCTTTTTTAAGTAAATTAAAATCCTCTAAAGCCTTTTCATAATTAGATTGATCTATAGAAAACTCTCCGTACCATACGTAATCATACCAATTTGAAACTCTTTTAAAATAAGTTTTATTTTCTTGATCCTGGATCTCCCGGTAGTACTCTGAATTGGTTTTTTGAAAATCCCATTCAATAACACCTCTTTCACTTAGCATTTTAAGTGCTAGTAAATATTGATATCTAATTGCACTGCGGTAATCTGCTGCAGCAATACTATCTTTTATTAATGTGTTAAAATCAATATCTGTAATATGTGTATCTTCTAGAGAAACGCTGGGCCCATCAGAAGATCGAGATTTACCCAATAGAGATGATGGCTTTTCTGTACCTAAAAATCGAATAGAAAAATATAGTACTACACCTATTATAAGTGCGTAAAAAGTATATTCTATAATTTTTGCTGTTAAAGGTGATATTTCAAAACCGAATAGATCCCGTAAACCTTCCAAAACCCACGACAAAAATCGTCGGAATATATTAGAGTCGCTACCTTGAACTCGTTGGTATTCAAACTCGGCACTATCGTAAATCTTTGACAGCTCTTCCTTATAATGTTTAGGTTTAATCTCCCGATTGTCGTAATTGCGATCTAATGTGTCTACAATTTTATTAGGCTGCAATTCGATATCCCTAATAATATCTTGTATATCCTGACCGTAAACTAGGAAAGAATTAATCAATGCTAATATGACAAAGATCAGTTTTCTCATACGCTTAATTCATCTAAACGTTCTACACGGGTTTTAAGATAAACATTGTATTTGGACTCGTGTAAATTGAGGTAAATAAATCCAAAAATGAACATGGAAATAAAAGTTACTAATATACCCGATATACTATTGAGACCATAAAAAAGAAAGCTTAGAGCTTCAATGAAAAAATCATTTTGTAGTTCAATGTTATCCAGGTTTGAATTCATAGAATAGAATCCAATTAACATAGCAGGCAATATTTGAAAGAGAATACTAAGTATGTATAAAACTACAAGAGCTACAAACGAAGTAAAAAATGCTTTCCAAAATTTAAAAAATAAGAGTTGCCAACCTCGACCCATGGCATCAGTCATGCTTATCTCATCGGTATACGCATAACAAAAAACACTTAAGCCTATCCAAGTAAAGTAAGTGATAATTAATCCTGCAAAGGCAAAAAGTCCTAGAATTGGTATGAAAATCATTATAACTCCTACAATAGCAACAGGTATCACACAAATTGCCCCTAAAAACAGTATTACAAAACTGCCTAACATTTTTCCTAAGGCTCTTTTGAATACTAGTTTCTTTTCGGGTGTACCGCCTTGCTCCTCATATAGTTTCATGTATGAGCCAGCCAAAGATGAATTTAAAATATAGATTAAAGCGGTAAGTACATAGGTAGCAAGTGTCCCTATCAAGGTAACAGCATTATTTTGCTGAGCATTTTCTAGTAAATAACCATCCAGATTTCCTGTAGAAATAGCCACAATACTGGAAATACCAGCATCTACGATGTAATTAGTAAGAAACAGTAAAATGATTAAAACAAAATTGTAGGTGATAAATACACTGAACAATGATTTAGATTCTGCCTTTAAAAAATCCACAAAGGCTGTAAGTATCCCGCTAAAATCCCTGTTAATTCTGGGTTCTATGTAAGTCTTGCTCATTTTTTCTTTTTACAAATTGTGGGTAAAAACCATAATACCAAATAATAATAGCTGCACTTATTGCGATGATAATCCAATTTAACACAGGTGGCATAAATGCATATCTCGTTATAAAACCTTCTATAAATCCTGCTGTTATAAATAAGGGTATTGTACTTATGACTACCTTGAGTCCTGCTTTGGCGGCAACAATAAACGACCTACGACGTTCGTAAGTACCAGGAAATAAAATACCATTACCTAGTATTATTCCTGCTGCACCACAAACTACTATTACTGATAATTCTATTGTCCCGTGTAACATTATCACTCGCCACGAATCAAGACTAACTCCTTCTTGATAAAACATCGTAAAAAATGCTCCTACCATAATACCGTTAGTGAGAATGACATACAATGCACCCAGAGAAGTAAGTAAACCCAAAGCAAAACATAACATTCCAACTCTAATGTTATTAATGGTGATTCCTAAAAACATAGAGCCTTCTCCACTATTTTGATAAATGGCAGTTGGGTTACCGTTTTCTATATTTTCCAAAGTTTGATTCACATACGCATCTGATAGTATTAATCTTACAAAACTATCGTCATTAAGCGCACTAATTGTCCCGATGAACATTGCTATTAAAAAAGCTCCTACAGCGTATAAGAATTCCTTTTGATAACTAGAAAAGAATAGAGGAAAATCGTGAAAAAAGAATTTAATAATAGAATTTCTACTTTCTTTTTTGTTTTTATAGATTTTCTGATGGGCTTGACTAGCTAGTGAATTTAGATATTTAAGAGTACTAGAATTAGGGTAATAGGTTTGAGCATAAGCCAAGTCGTTGGTTAATTGAATATACAAATTGGAAAGATGATCGGGTGTTAATGAAACTTTTGCGTCCATAGCCCTTTCAAACTCAATCCATTTTTCCTTATTTTGCTTGACAAAAGCTGCCTCGCGCATAGCTTATAATTTTTACAGCTATAAACTTATTAAAGTATGTCTAACACTGCAATAAATACAGCACAAAATGTGAATATAGAATACGTATACGCCGGATTAGGCAAGCGTATTTTAGCATTTATCATCGATGCACTGGTGCTATTTGCATATATAATTATACTCACTTTTACCGTTTACCGCGCTATTAGTGTGTTAGACGGAGACAACGATATAGGTGCATATGAGCTTTCCATGATCCCCATTTTTATATATAGCGTTATAATGCATATTATCTTTAATGGTCGCACGGTAGGAAAATTTATAATGGGCATTAAAGTGGTTAAAGAGGATGGTTCTCCTGCAAGATGGAGCGATTTTATTGTTAGATGGATTGTAAGGTTGGTTGACTTATGGCTTTTTATGTTCACAGTAGGTACAGTTTCAATTCTCCTAACTGATAAACAGCAACGATTAGGAGACATGATGGCTAAAACAATTGTTATAAACACCAGAAAATCAGTCAATATTTCTCATACAATTCTACAAGAAGTAGATGAAGGGTATCAACCTATTTTTCATAATGCACACTTGCTATCTGATATTCAGGCAAATGAAATAAAAGAAATCTACAGACTAGCTGGTCAAAGTCGTGATTACAACGTTTTACATCAGCTTCGTTTAAAAATTGAAAGCATACTTCAAATTAAAAGCGACCTCAAAGATGGACAATTCGTACGTACTGTATTAAAAGATTATTTTCACTTAACATCAAAATAATGACGGTTGTTGAAATTGTAGACATTCTAGGAACCGTCGCGTTTGCCATATCTGGTGCAAGTGCAGCAATGCGACGCAAACTAGATCCCTTTGGCGTAATTATCGTTTCCTTTGCAACTGCAGCTGGTGGCGGTACAATTAGAGATGTACTTGTAGGAATTGAACCCGTATCATGGATGACAAATCCCAATTTAATATACACGATTTTAATCAGCGTGTTTATATCATTTTTATTTAGAAGATACCTAGTTAAAATAAGCAAAACCTTATTTCTCTTTGACGCTATTGGTATAGGTTTATACACTGTTGTAGGTGTAGAAATAGGAATAACTGCAGGTTTGCCGCCTCTTATTTGTGTTACCTTAGGATGTATAACCGCGTGTTTTGGTGGAGTCCTTAGAGATGTATTACTTAATAAAATACCAGTTCTCTTCCGTCGTAATATATACGCAACAGCCTGTATTATAGGAGGATTTATGTACTTTGGACTTAAAAAATTAGGAGTTCCTGCAGCTTGGACTTTTCCTAGCGCTGCTATTACCGTAATACTTATCAGGTTACTAGCGGTTACTTATAAAATTGAGCTACCTAGCCCTTATAAGGTAAAATCTTAATCTTGACTTGCTCTAAAAAGCACATCTTTTTCTTTTTTAGATAAACTATCATAACCAGATTCCTTTATCTTATCTAAAATAGCATCAATCTCTGATTGATTGGGCTTTTGAGAGTTTTTGACTTTGTTTTTACTGCGGTATACAGTCTTCATTTTACTTGAATTTGTCTTACTAGAAGATCTATCGAACCAACCTTTTATGGTATCTATTACGACTGCAATAGGTTCCATGATCATGTTACCTTGTTTCGCTTTCGCGGAAGCGTATAAACCTACGGCTGCACCTGCCAGATGAGCAAGAGATCCACCACGATTGTAACCAGAAGTAACACCTATTAGTTCAATTGCCAGTAAGGCATATCCTATATATTTTAATTTAAAAGTAAAGCTGAGTACTCGTATATCTTGTTCAGCAAAATAATGAAAGATAAAAAAAAGTATCGCGTAAACTCCTGCACTTGCTCCTACAATCCCACCTTTGTTAAAAAAATAAGGCGCAATCGAGGTACCTAAAGTAAAGCTTAAAGCCCCAGCAAGGACTCCTAAAATAAAAAGAGCAATAAAATGCCTAGACTTAAACAGGTTCAAAAAATACCTGCCACCATAATACAGGCCGATTGCATTACCCACAAAATGTAAAATACTAGAATGAATAAAGGCGTAAGTAATAGCACTCCAAGGTTGAAACAACGGTTGTTTCCATCCCGATGGATATACCAAATAGTTATAAGCAGGGACAGAAATCTTACCAATCAACCAAATTGATAGGCTTGAAATAAGTAATACCACAATGAGTTTACCCGATGTGTCAAACCCAGAATAACGTCTTTTAAAATCGTTGATAAAGTCCATCTTTTAAAAATTAGTCGATACGATATTGATTCATATCATTACGTTTCCAGTACCATGCAATAATGAACCCTACAATCGCTCCACCTAAATGTGCTGCGTGACCTACATTTTGCTGTAAAGTGATAAAACCAAATGCTGATAACGTTTCATAAATCACGTAAATACCTATAAGGTATTTGGCTTTAATAGGAATCGGAATGAATAATATCATAAGTTCTATATTAGGGTATAGAAAGGCAAACGCGGCTAATACACCAAATAAACAACCACTCGCTCCTACCATACCGCTCATCACCTTCCATCCATAAGGTTCTTGTCTTGTAAAGATTCCTTGTTCCACTTGTTCTACTGTATAACCACGGCTCAATCCTTCATTGACATAATCCATATACTCAAAATATTGAAAACCATAAGTCAAAGCAACTGCTCCAAGTCCTGCGCTTAAATAGAAAAATAAAAACCTGTTGCTACCCCAGCGTCGTTCTATGATTGGACCAAATAATATAAGACCGTACATGTTAAAGAAAATATGTGTTAGACCATATTTACTATGCATGAACATGTGGGAAAAAATTTGCCATATTTGAAACTCGGGATCTTTAAAAAAGTAAAGTACCAATGGATCGTATAAAGCTGGTGCTACCCAACCAGTTCCTATAAAAACCACTACATTAAGTATAATTAAATTCTTAACTACTGGTGTGAGGTTGTTAAATAGGTTATTAAACATATCTTATTGAAATTTTGAATCTAATGACTCGCTCGTCATGTTAATAAATATTTTTTTATGGTCGGGTGTAAGTTGTGGCTCGCTACATGAAAACAATTGATTAATAATCGTTTCCATTTCTTGAACACTTAAAATCGCTCCTGTTTTAATTGACATACTTTTAGATAATTGCCCAGCTAACTGCAAACTGAGTTGTGAAGTATCCTTTTCACTTGTGACCTTACTATCCAACACTGATTCTAGAACTGTTCTTACATCATTTTCATTGAGTTCTAAAGGTACCCCTTCAACCTCAACAACATTATCTTTTAAGGTTTTAAAAACAAATCCAGCTCCTTCAAGATGATTTTCAAGCTCCTTGAGCTGCAACACTTCTTGTACTGCAAAATTCAGTTTAACAGGAAAAAGTAATTGCTGGCTTACAGCATGGTTTTTTGAAAGCTGTTTACTTAATTGCTCAAATAAAATACGTTCATGAGCACGTTGCTGGTTCACTAACAAAAGACCACTTTTTAATGTACTTACAATGTACTTGCGTTGTAATTGAAAAATAGGTTTTTGTTGATGTTCCTCACGTTGAAATAATTGAGGATTTTCTTCCTGATGTATAGTTTCGTCAATCAACTCAGTTGATTGATTCATTTCAGAATATAATGATTCCCACACAGGAGCCTTTTCCTTTTTAAAACTAGTGAATCCAATATTACTATTGGAAACCTTAGACGCACCAGAGTCTTTAAATGGATTGAAATCAGGATTAACCTCTATTCGAGGTTTTTCAGCTTGTGATTGCCGTGCTACTTCATAGGGAACTTCATATTGTTGTTCTAGATTAAAATCAATTCCTTGAACTGAAAATTGACCTAGGGCATGCTTTACACTAGCTCTTATAATAGCATACAAACTGTGTTCATCATCAAATTTCACTTCAGTCTTAGTAGGGTGAATATTAATATCAACACTATCTGCTGGGACAGTTAAAAACAAAAAATAACTAGGTATCGCTTTATCTTTTAATAACCCTTCAAAAGCACTTACTACTGCATGATGAAAATAGCTATGTTTTATAAATCGATCATTCACAAAAAAGAACTGTAGCCCACGAGATTTTCTTGCAAATTCGGGTTTACCTACAAAACCACTTATATTAATCAACTCTGTTTCTTCTTCAACAGGAACTAGTTTTTCATTTGATTTGGGTCCCATGATATTAACCACACGTTGTCTGAGAGTACTAGTAGGTAATTGAAAAAGAGAATTATCGTTATGATCAAATGAAAATTGTATACTGGGATGAGCCATGGCAACACGATGAAACTCATCAGTAATATTACGCAGCTCCACTTGATCAGATTTTAAAAATTTTCGACGCGCGGGAATATTGAAAAACAAATTACGCACGCTTATCATGGTTCCTTTTGCAGTTACAGTAGGTTCTTGTGAGGTTACTTTGGATCCTTCAATCTTTAGTAACGTTCCCAGGCTATCACTGTCCCTTTTTGTTTTTACTTCGACATGAGCCACCGCAGCTATAGATGCAAGAGCTTCTCCTCTAAATCCCTTTGTATTTAAATTAAAAAGATCTTCGGCTGTTGTAATTTTTGATGTAGCATGTCTTTCAAATGCCATTCTTGCATCTGTCATACTCATCCCTTTACCATTATCTATTACTTGAATTAAAGTTTTACCAGCATCTTTAACCATAAGTTTAATGGAGGTAGCACCTGCATCAATGGCATTTTCAAGAAGTTCTTTGACTACACTAGCGGGACGTTGTACAACCTCACCAGCTGCAATCTGGTTTGCCACGTGATCTGGCAATAGTTTAATGATATCAGACATGTATTGTTAAGACCTAAAAATGGAAAAATCAAAATCGATGAACCAAAGGAATAATAGTACAAGAACAGCTATGATAATAAGAATACGATTTTTAACAGCAACGTCCATACCGCTAGAATAATCATCAGCAGCTGCTTGAAACTTGCCTTTTATGCCTTTTGTTTTTTGTAAGGTTTTACGGTGCTCGTCAAACTTACCTTTTATTTCAAAGGGTCTTCCACCATCCTCATTTTTGTAATAACGAGGTTGATAATCGTACTTTTTATTTTTTCTGCGATGTAAAATTCCCATAATCGATGCTTTACAAATTTACAATATACTTTGTAAGCATGATACAAAGAGTGTGCCCTTAACTTGTTTTTAAATCAAGAGCAGGCAAATAAATTAGAAAAAACCGATTATTGCTTTAACGCACTCCTATTTTGAGTACATCTTGTCTCGCAATTCTTTGATTTTTTTATCGTCCATATATTCCTCAAAGGT
This sequence comes from Nonlabens sp. SY33080, assembly GCF_011784885.1. Lineage (NCBI taxonomy): Bacteria > Pseudomonadati > Bacteroidota > Flavobacteriia > Flavobacteriales > Flavobacteriaceae > Nonlabens > Nonlabens sp. SY33080. Next base: position 46,424 of record NZ_CP050461.1, on the reverse strand, counting down.
GGTATATCTATCAATTACTCCATTTGGAGTTAATTCGATAACTCTATTACCAACTGTTTGAGCAAATTGATGATCGTGAGTAGTCAATAGTACGGTTCCTTTAAAATTCTTTAGACTGTTATTAAAGGCTTGAATTGATTCAAGGTCCAAGTGGTTGGTAGGCTCATCAACCATAAGAACGTTTGCTCTTTTCATCATCATTCTCGATAACATGCATCGTACTTTCTCTCCACCCGAAAGAACCCTTGCGCTTTTCAATGCTTCTTCACCAGAGAAAATCATTTTACCTAAAAATCCTCTTAGGAAAACTTCTTCGCGCTCTTCCTCAGTTTGAGCATATTGCCTCAACCAGTCAACTAGATTCATGTCGGTATCAAAGAACTCGGCATTATCAACAGGCAAATAACTCTGTGTAGTGGTTACACCCCACATAAATTTACCTGAATCTGCAGCTACTCTATCATTAATAATATCATAGAATAAGGTAGTCGCACGACTATCTTTAGAATACATGATAACCTTATCGCCCTTAGCAAGATTGATATCGATATCCTTAAAAAGAACTTCTCCATCAATTGATCCAGATAGTTTTTCTACATTTAATATTTGATCACCTGCTTCTCTATCTCGATCAAATATTATAGCTGGATATCTTCTAGAAGAAGGTTTGATTTCCTCTATATTAAGCTTCTCGATCATTTTTTTACGAGAAGTAGCTTGTTTAGATTTTGCCACATTGGCACTAAAACGTGCAATAAACTCTTGTAGTTCTTTCTTTTTCTCTTCGGCTTTTTTATTGGCTTGTGCTCTTTGTCTAGCAGCAAGTTGTGATGATTCATACCAGAATGTATAATTACCACTGTATAAATTTATTTTACCGAAATCAATGTCGGCAATGTGAGTACACACACTATCTAAAAAGTGACGGTCGTGAGAAACTACAATAACCGTATTCTCATAATTTGCTAGGAAATTCTCTAACCACGAGATTGTTTCATAATCTAGGTCGTTAGTAGGCTCATCCATAATCAAGACATCAGGATTACCAAACAAAGCTTGTGCTAGTAACACACGTACCTTGAGCTTACCATCCATATCCTGCATGAGAGTGTAATGATACTCTTCACCTATACCTAAATTAGAGAGTAACGATGCAGCACTACTATCGGCATTCCAGCCGTCCATTTCTTCAAATTCTACTTGAAGCTCTCCAATTTTTTCGGCATTTTCATCAGTATAATCGGCGTACAATGCATCAATTTGAGCTTTTAATTTATAAAGGACTTTATTTCCTTTAAGAACCGTTTCTAGCACTGTATCTTCATCATGAGCGTTGTGATCCTGCTCTAGCACACTCATACGCTTACCAGACTCTAAATGTACGTGTCCACTTGTAGGCTCCATTTTTCCAGTAAGAATCCTCAAAAAGGTTGATTTACCAGCACCATTGGCACCGATTATCCCGTAGCAATTACTACCACCGAATTTTACATTTACCTCATCAAATAATATACGCTTACCGAACTGAACCGATAAATTAGAAACCGATAACATAATCTTGAATTTTAAGGCTGCAAAAATACTCATTCTATGTAGTTTGAGCATCACTTTCTTCAAGAGATTTAACAAGCTGTTAACGAGTAAGCCTATCTGTAACTACTTTATTTGTAATTACTGTGAATGAGTTGTGTATGAGTACGCTTTCGCGAAAGCAAAACATTTTTAAACTTTCTTGTTACCTATTACTCCTGTTAGTAACCATTACTTCTTGTGAGGAAAATCAACGAGATATCACCTATCTAGGAGGAAAAGTTGTCAACCCTAGAGCAGGATTTGTGATTATTCACAATTATTCAGATTTTAGGGATACGCTTGAATTAGATGAACAACAACGATTTTCATTTGTAAATAATAATTTTAAAACAGGATGGTACACTTTTCATCATGGGGACGAGTATCAATCTGTTTACATTAAAAAAGGTGACAGTTTAAAATGGAGATTTAATTCCAAATCCTTTGACGAAAGTCTTGCATTTACGGGTTCTAGAGCTAAAGAGAATAACTATTTAATAAACCTTTATATCGAGCTAGAACAGTTAAATGACCAAATTACTGCTAGATACAATCAACAACCTAAAGACTTTAAGAAGTATATAGACAGCATTATCAAAGCGCAAAAGAAGCGATTACTCAAAGTCGCAAAAGTTCAAGAGTTTGATCCAAAATTTGTGGCCGATGCAGAAAAACTAATTGAATGGAACGGCTGGTCTAGATTAGAGCGATACCCATACACGCATTTTGGTAAAACGGACTTTTTACAAGTAAAAGGACTACCTAGTAACTTTTTCTCTCATCGTAATTCTACTAATATAAACGACATTAATAACCAGAACATGTATACCTTTCCTTCCTATGTAAGGTCACTGGTAAGCAATCTTTCTCTTTATCAATGTTCTTTAGACAAAGGTAATGGCGCCGATGTCCACTTAGGCTCACTGGACTACCGAAAGAAAAAATTAAAAGTTATTGATAGCATTTTTACAGTTGATGAACTGAAAGACATTTATGCTAGTGCAGAAGTGCGTAATTACATACGCAGTCATAAGGGTGATGAAACGGTACAATCAATGATCGATGTTTTTACAGAGATTTCATCAAATGACGAGCTAGTTGCACAAATAAATGGTCTAGCTTCAACCTATATAAACTTGAGTCCTGGGAATGAGATCCCTAATTTTGAGCTGTACAATACAGAAAAGAATGAAGTCAAAATTAATGAAGTCATTGACCGAATGAGTGTTCTTTTCTTTTGGAGCTATGAGGATGAAGACTATGCCATTAGAATACATAATCAAATAAGAGATTTGCGTACTAAATATCCTGAAATCAAATTCATAGGTATTAATATAGACAATCCGAATAGTGATTTATGGAATAAAGCAAATAAGAGACTTGCTTTTAATCCTAAACATGAATATCAAATCAGAGACCCAAAAACCATTAATAGTCAGCTTGCTTTAAGTAAAAAGAATCGCAGTATGGTAGTAAGCTCAAGAGGTATCATTATGGACCCTAATATTAATTTGTTTCATTATAAAATTGAAACCACCTTATTAGGTTACTTAAGCCGGTAATGAAATTACATAAAAAAAAAACCCGAATCTAATGATTCGGTTTTTTTTATAGTTTCTTATTAAGAATTACCTTTCTTGTAATCAGCAAGAAATTTTTCTAATCCTATGTCGGTAAGAGGATGTTTAAGAAGTCCTTCAATTGAAGAAAGAGGACCTGTCATAACATCAGCTCCTATTTTTGCACAGTCAATAACGTGCATAGTATGTCTCACTGAAGCGGCTAGAATTTCAGTTTCAAACCCATAGTTATCATATATATGTCTGATTTCTGATATTAAGTTAAGACCATCTGTACTTATATCATCTAACCTTCCAATAAAAGGTGATACATATGTTGCACCAGCCTTGGCTGCAAGAATAGCTTGACCTGGAGAAAATACTAAGGTAACGTTTGTTTTAATCCCTTTGTCTGAAAAGTATTTACAAGCCTTTACACCGTCCTTAATCATAGGTAGTTTAACTACTATTTGATCATTAAGCGCGGCAAGTTTTTCACCTTCTTCTACCATACCTTTAAAATCAGTAGAAATAACCTCGGCACTTACGTAGCCATCTACTATATCACAAATTGCTTTGTAATGATTGATAATATTTTGTTCTCCAGTAATACCTTCCTTAGCCATAAGGGATGGATTGGTAGTTACGCCGTCAAGAACCCCTAAACCTTGAGCTTCAGCTATTTGATCTAGATTCGCAGTGTCAATAAAAAACTTCATTTGTGGTGTTTATTTGTTGTTGAATAAATAGGTTTACAAAAATGCTCAATACTTTATTAATACCCTATTTTTGAGGCAATTTTAATATTTTGTTTTTAACAACTTATGATCAAATATAATATCACTAATAAACTAGGTTTATTATCCATATTATTTCTACTAATTAATTGCAGTGGATATAAAAACATGGATAAATATGACCCTTTGGAGGTTGACCCTTCTACTCCACCTGGAACGATACAACTTACTGATAACTTGTATATAGATAAAGTACCGGTCACAAATTTAATGTACAATGAATTTTTAGATCATCTGGAAAACTACTGGTCATTAAAAAGACATGAAGAACTAAAAAACCTTCCTAGTTATGGCGTTAAACCCGATAGCGTTTTTATTCCATGGTCAGGTAACACTAGACTTTATATGGCAATGAGCCATGAAAACCCTTTTGAGTTAATCAATAACAAACTTAATGTCGATAATTACACCAGCGCACCATGGTACCAATGGCATCCTGTTGTACAAATTAATAAAGAACAGGCTGAAATGTATTGTAAATGGCGTACAGATGTGGTAAATGCTGTCTATGCTATAAGAAGTAAAAATGCTCGCAAAAGAGATAGATTTCCTTCAAAAGTAACGTATAGGTTACCTACAGTTGCCGAAATGAAGGCAGCTCAATACAAATTAGATAGAGAATATAAATTATTACGTTACAAAGAACAGATTTATGGATATAATGGTGATTTTCACGAATTCAAAAGAATGCAAGATGATGATCAATTATTCATATTTGAATTAAATGAATACGCACAAACCGGAGAATACAATCCTTTATTTGATTACGAACCAAATGTGTATCAAAAATCAGAATTTCAAAATGGATTTAGATGTATATGTGAAGTAGAATAATTTAAACTTCCTTAATTTGAAAAGGTCAGGTCAACTACAGTCAAAGTTAGCCTGACCTTTTTTGTTAATATCTACATTTATAAATAATTGAGAACAAAAATTAAACACTTCACAAAATCAAGAGTATTCGTGATGAAGCTCTTATTAAACGTAATATTTAATGCATTCCCAACTATTTAATTAACCAATGTTAAATCAATAAGTAAGATATCTTCTTAACCTATATGCTACAAAGTGCTGATAAATAAGGAAAACTCAACCAAATATTTACTTTTATACCAAAAAGTAAAACAATCATTTATGATAGTATTACTATCTTTTATAAAAGCATGACTGATATTTGTACCATCAAAAATTAAAAAAAATGAAAAAGACACTTTTAAACCTGATTGTAATAGTGAGTTTCATAGCTCTTTACAATTGCCAAAATCCACAAAATGATTCAATGAATACAAATTCTGAGGACAATCAGAAAGAAGCATTGAACACAAACGCAGATCACGATCCTTTACTTTATTCGGATGAATGTATTACAGAACGAGAAGTTATAGAGGCTCAAAAACTATGGGGTCAGGGAATTGTAAGAATAGGAAAAGTCTATACTGATCAAGGCGATTACTCTGGTGAAGCTGCAGACTTTATACAGGACATGTATGGTTACGACCTAAGTAGCGTTCTTTTTAAACCTACTCTAGCGTCGGATGACCAATTTAGATCAAGCTTTGATGCTGCCTTATCCTATTTTGTTGCAGGTAATGAGGCTTACCCAGAGGACAAAGGATTTGCTATAAAGCCGTATAATAAAGTTACCTTTGATAATACTGGAATTATAAACAACAGTTGTAGAATGGCAATTGCCATGGGTAACTATTATTTTACAGACCTTCAAGGATCAACAACTAAAGTGGAGTATACATTTGCTTATGTAAAGGATAAAACTGGAAAACTAAGAATTGTAGCTCACCAGTCCTCTTTACCATATAATCCTAATTAATTTATACTTTTAAACAACCCAGTCACGACATGACTGGGTTGTTCTCAATATTTTCCTATGAAAAAAATTATCTTTCTATTAGTATTACTACTCTCTTTCTCTGCTTATGCACAAGGTCCCGATGAAGATCAACTAGGTGCTTGGTACATGTATTTCTGGAATACAGAATTTAAAGAATCGAATTGGGGTCTTCAAGGTGACTACCAATATCGTGACTGGAGAGGTTTAGGCGATCGAGAACAATTGTTATTAAGAACAGGAGTTACATATACCCCAAAGGATAGTGGTGTTAAACTTACCTTAGGATATGCCAATATTACAACGGGACGCTTTGGGACCGATATAGACGCGCCTGTTTCTGAAAACAGGATATATCAAGAAGCCTTGTTTAACCAATCTCTCTTCAACAGATTATTACTTACGCATCGCATAAGATATGAGCAGCGATGGGTAGAGAATCAAGATTTTAGAACAAGATATCGTTATAATCTATTTGTTAACATACCATGGAATAAGAAAAATCTAAGTAAAGGAGCCATTTATACAGCTTTTTACAATGAGATTTTTATAAATGGTGAACGTAAAATTGGAAATGGTCGCAGTGTCCAATTCTTTGACCGCAATCGTACCTACATAGGAATGGGTTATTCTATCTCAAACAATCTTAGAGCACAAATTGGTTTTATGGAACAAACCACTGTAAATTGGCAAAAAGGTCAATTACAGTTCAGTTTACATCATAGTTTCTAATTTCACATAAGGAACACCGGTCAGCTCTAGTGTTCCTTTTTTTTCATCTTGCCTATAAACTCACTAAGCGAAAATTTTTATAAATACCTTATTTTTGGTTTTTAACCAACCTATAGAAGACTTCAAATTGCAAAATTTGTAGCCTTGAAAAACATGAAGCCAACCTTTTTCACTCCTCTCTTTATTGTCCTTTTTTTTAACGTACAATTCATTGAATCTCAAATTGAATTTTGTCAGAGATCAAAACGAGTTATTGATTTAATAGAACAACATCATTACAATCCACAGTTCAAAGAGAAAAACTGGAATCTTAGCGCGGCTACAATTTTGGTCAATCAACTTGACGAGGACCATATACTCCTAAGCTCAGAACAGTCTGAATTAATTCAAGATCAAGCACAAGCAGATTTCAATTCTCTAATTAACTTAGATTGCATCAATATCAAGTTTTATGAGAGCTTGATGCTACAATCCATAATCAAAAAGCACGATTTTCTTACAAGGTTTCTTACCACCAAACCAGATTACACATCGATTGAACAAGTAAAAAGAAGAAAAAATCTTGAGAATTATTGGATACCAAAAAATGAATTAGAAAATGTTTGGACAAAACAATTGAAATTATCCATTTTCTTTTCTCATTCAGCAAATTTTAAAGAGCTTGACATCGCTCTAGAAAAATTCTCAGAACATGAATCTGAGCATCGGATTAACGCAGTAAACGAATCTATTTGCCAGTTAGAATATTTAATCAATAATCCTATAGAAATAAAACGTAAGGTTGAAGCAAGTTTTCTTAATGCAATAGGCTTATCTCAGGATAAGCACACAAGATACTTTACCATCAATGAAAAGGAGTCTTTTGAAAAAGATGTTAGTCTTAATCAAGAAAGTTTTGGAATTTCTTTAAGAAAAGATGATAATCTGGCAAACAAACTGGTAGTTGGCGAACTACTATCCACAGGTTTAAATGAAAAAACTAAGTTACCCGAGGAGAACGATGTAGTGGTTTCAATTAAAACAGAAGACGTCGAACTTGATTTTAATTGTTTATCAAACTCAGAAATAAATCAAAAAATCAACAGTGAGGCACAAGAATCAATTACCCTAATTACACAAGATAAAGATGGTAACCAAAAAGAAACTACTATTAACAAAAGGGAACTACCTGTGATTTCAAATTTTCTAAGAGGTTACTTATTAAACGATAGATCCATAGGATATCTCAAAATCAACAGCTTTTATACAGATTTAGAAAAGCCTGATGGATTGGGAATGGCAAATGATGCTGCTGCCGAAATTTACAAGCTTATCCAATCAAACATCACAGGATTGATAATTGATTTAAGATTCAATGGTGGTGGATCATTAAAAGAAGCAGTAGACTTTGCAGGTCTATTCATCAATCGTGGTCCAGTATCGATAATCAATACTACCGATCAAGAAGAGCCTATAATCCTTAAGGATTTTAATCGAGGAGCTGCTTACAGTGGACCACTAGTGATCCTTGTAAATAAATACAGTGCCTCTGCATCAGAATTGTTTACTAATGTTATGAAAGACTATAATCGCGGTGTTATTGTAGGCTCAACAACTTATGGTAAATCTACAATGCAAGTTGTCCTACCTGTTAATGAGGATGAACCCAAGGACGGTTTCATGAAACTCACCACTGGAGCATTTTATAATATCTACGGCAAGTCACATAATGAGAAAGGAATTACTCCAGATGTAGCGCTGCCCGATGGAACAAGTACAACAGCACATGCTCCCAGTTTCACCCAACCGTTTGAAGTTCCCGATGTACAAGCAGCAAGTAGAATTCCCGTTAAAGCACCTTTAGATTTAGATCACATCATTTCCTCATCCACAAAAAGAACAATGAACAATGATGTTTTCAAAAAAATGAATCTTCAACGTGAAAAATTTGATCAACTATTTCATAAATCATTTGATCTCACATTGGAAAGTGTATTCAAACATTATCAAGAAATAACCTCATTAATTTCTGAACTAGAGATTTCCTATACTGATGTGTTGTTCACCGTTGAAGATCACGAAAGCACTACCGAAATATTAAAATACAATTCTATTGATCAGGAGTACAATGAAGAAATTAAATTACAACTATCTTCCGATCCTTACGTGCAAGAAAGCATTCACATATTAACCAACTTTAATAATTAACTATGAAAAAACTATTTGTAACCTTATTCTTTCTTTTAAGTTTCGCTTTCGCGAAAGCGCAACAATTCGACGACATGGGAGAATACTTAAACTTTATGAATAAGGAATACCGTAGCATTTCCAAACGCAGTTGGAAACTTACCCAAGCAGTTGCCCATTCAAAGAGAGATAAAACCATCCAAAAAAGAAAACAGCAATTGATTAAAGCAATTAATAATTCTATGAACAGAATTAAAAAAGCTGAAACTGTAGGTGGAGATGAGTACAAAAATGAAACTTTAAAAATCATGCAATTCAGGATTGATATCATGAATGAAGAATTTGAAAAAGTAATTGATCTGGAAAAAATAGCTCAAGAATCTTATGATGCTATGGAAGCTTATATCCTAGCGCAAGAAGCTCTTGATGAAAAAAGTGCCGAAGTTGAACTACAATACGAAAAGGCTGTAAAAGAATTTGGAAATAAAAACAACATAAACTTTACCGATGAAGAATCTGAGTTAGGGAACAAAATGCGCAAGGCAGGTGAAGTATTTGATTATAAAAACGACCTTTTTCTAATCTACTTTAAAGTTAAAATAAACGAGATCTACTTATTTGAATCACTAGAAAAACAGGATGTAAATGGCTTACAACAAAATGCCAATGCTCTTAAAACAGAAGCTCTTGCCGGTATTGAAAAATTAAAAACTTACAAGGGTTTTAATAATGATAAATCATTGATTCTTGCGATAAATAAATCGTTTAAGAACTACGTTAAAATGGCCGACACTTACATTGCCCCTATTACTGATTTTCTTATTTATCAAAAAGACTTTGAAAAGTTAAAGACAACCCTAGATAAAACTAGTCCTAACAAAAGGACAAAGAAAATGGTAGATGATTTTAATAAAAAAGTTGATGAAGTAAATAAAAAGCTTAAACTTTATAATAAAGCGCAAAGCGGCCTTGTGAATAATGCAAATAAGTTTAATACTAGTATCGCCAACTCTTTTGATAACTTTGTACAAAAGCATATACCTAAAGACTAGTCTATAGATAGTCTTTCATATCATTAAGATTACTAATTATTATGAGTATACTTTATCTATTTCTTGGTTTAATAGCACTTATTGTAGGTGGTGAATTCTTGGTAAGGTCTTCAGTTGGACTTTCCTTAAAGCTAAATCTATCAAGAATGATAATAGGATTAACGGTAGTGTCATTTGCCACTAGCGCTCCAGAACTCATAGTAAGTGTGCAAGCAGCTCTCAATGGATCTCCAGGTTTATCATTAGGAAACGTTATAGGATCCAATGTAGCAAACATAGGGTTAGTATTAGGAGTTACGGCTCTTATTTCCAGTTTGACCATAGAAAAAGATTTCTTTAAATTTAATTGGCCATGGATGGTTCTTTTTAGCATTTTACTTTATTTATGCCTTTACACAGGAAACATGCTGGAACGATGGGAAGGACTTCTATTATTAGGACTTATCGTATTGTTCTTAGTTCTTTTAATTAGAAGAGCAACTAAAGGTAATAGAGATTCTCAGGAAATGGATGAAGAATTGCAAGAAAGTCAATGGTGGAAAATCATTGTTTTCTTAACTATTGGCGGACTGGCTTTATGGAAAGGCTCTGAATGGTTAGTTACAGGTGCAATTGACATCGCTGAAAAATTAGATATACCTAAAAGTATAATAGGTATAAGCATGGTAGCTGTAGGTACTAGTGTTCCAGAACTTGCTGCATCCATCATTGCTGCTCTCAAAAAAGAGAAAGCAATCTCGCTAGGTAATCTTATCGGTTCAAATATTTTCAATATAGGTTCAGTGTTAGGTATTACAGCTTTAATTACTCCTATTAATGTCCCAGAAGATGCTCCCAGTTTAATGTCCAATGATATATTTTGGATGTTAGGCTTTGCACTTATTCTTTTACCACTAGCTTATTTACCTAAGTGGTTTACTCTTACAAGAATTAAGGGAATAGTTTTATTATCCCTTTATGTATTGTTTATTTACCTTGCCTACCAATCCCTATAAAAAATAGGGTTACTACAATAAAATAACGTTTTGTTAATAACACACCCCTAATTTTTTAGGGGTGTGTTATATTATTATAGTATTTTTGCACTGTATTTTTTATTAAATCTATTAAAATGTCCACTTTAAGATTTCAAGCGATCAAAGAAACTTTGAATCGCAAACCAGTTCAAGTTAATGAACCAGCAAGACGTAGCGAGATTTTTGGAAAGCATGTTTTCAATAAGGCTGCTATGAGACAGCACCTTACTAAAGAAGCTTTTAAAAGTGTTTTAGACGCAATGACTAACGGTTCTAAAATAAGCCGTGAGGTAGCAGACCACATTTCTACAGGTATGAAGGAATGGGCTATACAAAATGGTGCTACGCACTACACACACTGGTTTCAACCATTAACTGGTGCAACTGCTGAGAAACACGACGCCTTTTTTGAATTGGAAATGGATGGTGAAGTGATTGAAAAATTCGGTGGTGGACAATTAGTACAGCAAGAACCAGATGCATCATCGTTTCCAAATGGTGGTATTCGTAATACATTTGAAGCTCGTGGATATACAGCTTGGGATCCTACATCTCCTGCATTTATCATGGGTACCACTTTATGTATCCCTACAGTTTTTGTAGCTTATACGGGTGAAGCTCTGGATTATAAAACACCTTTACTTAGATCGTTACAAACGATAGACCAAGCAGCAACAGACGTTTGTAAGTATTTTGATAAGAACGTATCTAAGGTTACTGCAACTTTAGGTTGGGAACAAGAATATTTCTTAATCGATAGTGCTCTTGCAAATTCACGCCCAGATCTAGTTCTAGCTGGTAGAACTCTTTTAGGTCATGCAAGTGCCAAAGGACAACAATTAGATGATCATTACTTTGGATCTATTCCTTCAAGAGTGATGAATTTTATGCGTGATCTTGAAACTGAATGTATGCTTTTAGGTATACCTGTAAAAACACGTCATAATGAAGTAGCTCCTAATCAATTTGAATTAGCACCTATTTTTGAAGAAGCAAATCTAGCAGTAGATCACAATTCGCTTCTAATGGACGTGATGAGAAAAGTAAGTGCTCGCCACAGTTTTACGGTTCTTTTCCATGAAAAACCTTTCGCAGGTGTAAACGGTAGCGGAAAACACAATAACTGGTCTCTTGCTACAAATACAGGTGTAAACTTATTATCACCAGGTAAGACACCTATGAAAAACTTACAGTTCTTAACTTTCTTTATAAACACCATCAAGGCAGTTTATAAACATGAAGAACTTATTAGAGCAACGATTGCTAGTGCTTCTAACGATCACAGACTGGGTGCAAATGAAGCACCACCTGCTATTATATCAGTATTCATCGGTTCTCAATTAACTAACGTTTTAGACGAGCTTGAAAAAGTTACTGATGGTAAACTTTCTCCTCAAGAAAAAACAGATCTTAAACTTAATGTTGTAGGCAAAATACCAGAAGTAATATTAGACAACACTGATCGTAACCGTACTTCACCATTTGCATTCACAGGAAATAAATTTGAATTGCGCGCCGTAGGATCAACTGCAAACTGTGCAAATCCAATGACAGTACTTAATGCTATTGTTGCAGACCAGCTTATCGAATTTAAACAAGAAGTTGACTCTTTAATTAAAGATAAAAAACTTAAGAAAGATGAGGCTATTTTTAATGTATTAAGAGAATACATTAAAGACTCTAAAAAGATTAGATTTGAAGGTGATGGATATGGTGATGCATGGGAGAAAGAAGCTAAAAAGCGTGGTTTAAGTAATAATAAAACTACTCCTACTGCCTTAAAAGCAAAAGTCTCAAAACAGTCACTTGAGCTGTTTGAAAGACTAAATATCATGAGCAAAGTTGAAAGTGAAGCTAGATATGAAATTGAGGTAGAAGAATACGCAATGCGCATTCAAATAGAAGGTAGACTTCTAGGTGATATTGCACGCAACCACGTAATTCCTACTGCTATAAAGTATCAAAACACCTTAATTGAAAACGTTCAAGGTTTAAAAGAAATTTACGGTAAGGACTTCAAGAAGATTGCTAAAGAGCAAATGAACATTATCGAGTCAATTTCAGAACACATTGAAAAAATCAATGCAGGAATTACTGACATGACCGATGCTCGTAAAAAAGCAAATAACGAAAAGAATGCTGAAAAAACGGCCGCAGCTTACTGCGATAATGTAAAGCCATTCTTTGACGTTATACGTTATCACTGTGATAAATTAGAGTTATTGGTGGACGACGAGATCTGGCCTTTAACTAAATACAGAGAATTGTTATTTACTAGATAATAATTCTTTAATAACTCTTAAAGCCCCAGAAATTTTCTGGGGCTTTTTTATAAAAGTTATATAAGGTAGTGGTATCATATTTCTTTTAATAACTGTTTTATATCTATCAAATTACTTGAAGATCTCATACTAAAAAACAACCTAACTAATAGTACCTTTGCAACATGAGTCAAGATGTTTCTAAAAGATACGCACAGCGTGGTGTAAGCGCAGGTAAAGAAGACGTTCACAATGCTATTAAGAATGTCGACAAAGGATTATTCCCAAAAGCTTTTTGTAAAATAGTACCAGATCATTTAACGGGATCTAGTGATCATTGCCTTATCATGCACGCAGACGGCGCTGGCACAAAATCCAGCCTAGCCTACATGTATTGGAAAGAGACTGGAGACATCACTGTATGGAAAGGTATTGCACAAGATGCTCTTATAATGAATGTTGATGATTTATTATGTGTAGGTGCAACCGATAATATTCTACTTTCTAGCACTATCGGTAGAAACAAAAACAACATACCTGGCGAAGTCATAAGCGCTATTATCAACGGTACAGAGGAACTCATTAAAGACCTTAAAAAACACGGCGTAGAAATTATTTCTACTGGTGGTGAAACAGCAGATGTAGGCGACCTAGTACGCACCATTATCGTGGATTCCACAGTAACAGCACGCATGAATCGCAAGGATGTCATTGACAACGCAAATATTAAACCAGGAGACGTCATAGTAGGTTTAGCGAGTTTCGGTCAAGCCACCTATGAAAGTGAATACAATGGTGGTATGGGATCAAACGGACTTACTAGTGCAAGACACGATGTTTTTAATAAAACCCTAGCATCAAAATTTAAGGAAAGTTACGATCCTGCAGTTCCTGAAGATTTAGTTTACAGTGGCAGTAAAGAACTTACCGATCAAGTAGCAAACAGTCCTTTGGACGCAGGGAAATTGGTATTATCACCTACTAGAACCTACGCTCCTATTATCAAAAAAATTCTTAGCGATGTAAATAAATCCTCCATTCACGGGATGGTACACTGCAGCGGTGGCGCTCAAACTAAAATTTTACATTTTGTAGACAACGTACATGTCATAAAAGACAATATGTTCCAATTGCCACCATTATTCAAAATGATTCAAGAAGAGTCTGGCACAGATTGGAAAGAAATGTACCAGGTCTTTAATATGGGACATCGTATGGAACTGTATGTAGATAAGGATATCGCACAACAAATCATTGAAATTTCCCAATCCTTTAATGTGGATGCTCAAATTATTGGACGAGTTGAAGCAGCAGATAAGAAAAAACTTACCATAAAAAGTGAGTTTGGAACTTTTGAGTATTAAATATTACGCTTTCGCGAAAGCGTAATAACTACAACTAGAGCGAATTTTGATTATTTTCGCAAGACTTGAGATAGACCATGATAGATAAATTAAACATAGTAAAAAATCGTTTTGACGAGGTAAATGATTTGATCATTCAACCTGATGTAATAGCAGATCAAAAACGATATGTACAACTTACTAAAGAATATAAAGACCTCAAAAAATTGATGGACAAGCGCGAGGAATACATGACCCTTGTAGCAAATCTAGATGAGGCAAAAGAAATTCTTGCCGATGGAAGTGATCCAGATATGGTAGAAATGGCTCAAATGCAACATGATGAAGCAAAAGAGGCTATTCCTGGGCTTGAGGAAGAAATACGCATGATGCTTATTCCTAAAGATCCAGAAGATGCCAAGAATGCAGTAATGGAAATAAGAGCAGGAACTGGTGGTGATGAAGCTAGTATTTTTGCAGGTGACCTATACCGCATGTACGAGAAATACTGCTCTAGCAAAGGCTGGAGTACTAGTGTTATGGATGTGAGTGAAGGTACAAGTGGTGGTTATAAAGAAATCATTTTTGAAGTAAATGGTGAGGACGTATATGGAACTCTTAAGTTTGAAGCTGGTGTACATCGTGTACAACGAGTTCCACAAACTGAAACACAAGGTAGGGTTCATACAAGTGCTGCAACCGTAATGGTATTACCAGAGGCTGAGGAGTTTGATGTAGAACTAGATATGACTGAGGTTCGTATTGAGCGTACTACCTCAACAGGACCTGGTGGACAATCGGTAAACACTACATACAGTGCCATTAAATTACACCACGAACCTACCGGAATGATTGTAAGCTGTCAGGATCAAAAATCCTCACATAAAAACCTAGAAAAAGCTTTGAAGGTATTGAGATCTAGGCTTTATGAAATGGAACTTGCAAAGAAAATGGAAGCCGACTCTGAACGCCGTAAAAGTATGGTAAGTAGCGGTGACCGTAGTGCAAAAATTAGAACCTATAATTATCCACAAGGACGTGTGACGGATCATAGAATTAATTTGACGCTCTATGATCTTGATAACATCATCAACGGTGATATTCAAAAAATTATTGACGAATTACAATTAGTTGATAATACAGAAAAAATGAAAATGAGTGAGGATGGGCTATAACCCATCCTTTACTTTTTTAAATACAATGCTTTCTACCAAGGCAAATCAATTCAACAGACTTTATCAAAAACCATAACTAATGACTCTAGAGCAACTTACCAACGAAATTCACAAAAAGAAATCATTCCTATGTATAGGGTTGGATGTTGATTTAGATAAAATCCCACCGCATTTATTAGAAAAAGAAGATCCTATTTTTGAATTTTCTAAGGCGATAATAGACGCCACACATGATTTATGTGTAGCCTATAAACCTAATACTGCATTCTTTGAAGCCTATGGCGTAAAAGGTTGGCAAGCTTTACAAAAAACAATTAATTATCTTAATGAAAACTATCCTAATCACTTTACCATCGCCGACGCTAAACGTGGAGATATTGGGAATACCTCAACAAGATATGCCAAAGCTTTTTTCGAAGATTTAGAATTTGATAGTGTTACCATTGCACCCTATATGGGTAAAGATTCAGTTGAACCATTTTTACAGTTCAATAATAAATACGCAATTCTCCTTGCTCTTACTTCAAATCAAGGAGCTTTTGATTTTCAAACTAAGCAAGTAGATGGTGTGCCGTTGTATCAACAAGTACTACAGACTGCCTCTCAATACGATAATAGTGATAGATTAATGTATGTTGTAGGAGCTACCAAAGCTGTGTACCTAACCGATATTAGAAAAATCATTCCAAATTCATTCCTACTTGTACCAGGTGTAGGTGCACAAGGTGGTTCTCTTGAAGATGTTGTTAAATATGGAAAGTCTTCAAATGTAGGATTGCTTATAAACAGCTCTAGAGGAATAATATACGCGTCATCAAATGAGGATTTTGAAAAAGCTGCCCGCGATAAAGCGCAGCAACTACAATTGCAAATGGCTAATCTGTTGTAGTTAATTTATTTATTAACGATTTTTAACCACTTACCACTCTCATCAACTTTAAGAAGGTAAACCCCTTTGGATAAAGCCGTTAAAACTATACTGCCAGAATTTTCAGCATCTATTAACAGCTGTCCTTGAATAGAGTATATTTGAATTTGAGGGTATAATTCTTTATCCAAATAAAGGTGTTGATTCACTACGTGCCATTTAACTTCCTGGGTAGATTGATCTAGTTGAGAAAGAGTTTGAAAAAGTAAGCCAAAATCAGGAATACCATAACCCAGAAGATTATCGGGCGAGTTAGATTGACTAGCATTTTGTTCTAGTGCACTTCTTAACTGCTGTGGAGTCAAATTAGGAAATGCCTCTAGTAAACAAGCTACGCCACCAGCTAATAATGGACTACTAAAACTTGTACCGTTTGCAGTTCTTAAATTATCATTGTGATCTATTATAGCCGTATTACCACCTTGAGCAGCAAGATCTGGTTTTATTCGATTATCAAATGAAGGGCCTATGCTTGAAAATACTGTACGTTGACTGCTAGCGTCAACAGCACCTACTGCGATTGCACCTGATGCATCAGCAGGAGAAGAAATATAGGGATGATTAGTCGAATTTCCTGAGTTTCCAGCGCTTGTAATCACCAACATTCCTTTTTCAAAAGCTACGTTTGCACCACGTGATGCAAAGCTAGTTTGACCATCCATATCATTATAAGTCAAGCTTTCTGAAGCGTTATCAAATGCCAGATAACCTAATGAAGTATTGATCACATCTACTCCTAGAGAATCAGCACGTTCTGCAGCGGCTACCCAATAGGATAATTCTGCTGGCGTTTCTTGAGCTGCTTCCTCAGTTCTAAAAAGCCAATAGCTTGCATTAGGAGCGGCTCCTTCAAATTGACCGGTTATGTGACCAGCCATAGTACTTAATACCCAAGTACCGTGAAAATGATCATCAGCATATGTAGCGTTTCTATCTACAAAGTCATAACCTCCTAAAATACCATTCTGACCTCTTAATTGTGAAAAACCAGACATACTATCTACATTAGGAAAACCAGAATCCATCACCGCAACATGTACACCATCTCCTGTATAATCTTGATTGTGCAAATTATCCAATCCCATCATTACTATTTGATTCAGGGCGTTCCCATAAGTATAGGGAGCACTGGACATACGGGTAAATTTATCTTGAGATGTGGATAAATTGCTTTTTGATGGATCTGCAAACTCTACTCTATCAACAAAACTCAAATTTTCTAAAGCTCTTAAATCTAACTCGGCACCAGTAACGTGTACGCAATTAAACCATTTTGATTGAGCCTTATATGAAATACCCGTAGCATTTTTAATTGCTACTACATATTGTTGATTTACAGGCACGTCTCGTTGATCAATTACAATTCCATGTCTAGCTTTACGTGCTATGGCCCTAGCTGTTAATATGGTAGATGGGTTGTTAATGGAGCTAGTAACATTAGGTTTATCAGTAAAATACACCCAAGCGTGCCATTCTTGGGCATCTAGCCCATAGCTTATTAAAAATAAGATTAACAACCATTTTTTCATACTATGCGATTACTCCAGATCCTATACATTCTGAATCTAAGTACCAAGCTACGAATTGACCTGCAGATATGGCACTTTGCTCATTATCAAAGATAACGTACAATCCGTTTTCTTTTCTATACAAAATCGCAGGTTCTAATTCTTGCCTGTAACGTATGCGAGCCATCACCGGCATACTATCGCCTACTGCTATTTCAAGGTCTGGTCTTATCCAGTGCGTTTCATTCTCTTTTACAAACAAGCCGCGACGGTACAAACCTGGATGACTTTTACTTTGACCTACATATATAGTATTAGTTTCTACATCTGTTTCAATCACAAACAAAGGTTCTTGAGTTCCTCCTACTCCTAGACCTCTACGCTGTCCACGAGTAAAAAAATGAGCTCCTTGATGTGAACCAACTATTTTACCATCATTTTTTTGATAGGTACGCTTTCGCGAAAGCGTAATTACATCAACCTCATCGTCACTATCGAGAGTGGTAACTGGCACCTGCGACTTTTGCAAGCTTACACTTGCTGGTACCTCTACGATATCTCCTACTTTAGGTTTGAGTTGTTGTTGTAGAAAATCTGGTAAACGCACTTTACCAATAAAGCAAAGTCCTTGAGAATCTTTTTTACCAGCCGTAATCAAGTCTTGGGCGGCTGCTATTTCACGAACTTCGGGCTTTTGCAGGTGACCTATTGGAAAAAGAGTACGTGCTAGTTGCTCCTGAGATACTTGACAAAGGAAATAGCTTTGGTCTTTATTAGGATCGGCACCGGCGACTAAGTGGTGAATTTCTTTACCATCTAGCATACTAGTCCTTTTTTGACAGTAATGACCAGTTGCTACAAAATCGGCTCCTAACTCAAGAGCTATATCTAAAAAGACATCAAATTTGATTTCACGATTACAAAGTACATCTGGGTTAGGCGTGCGACCAGCTGCATACTCGTCAAACATATAATTTACAATGCGCTCTTTGTACTGCTCACTTAAATCTACCGTTTGAAAAGGTATTCCTAACTTTTGCGCTACTAGCATAGCGTCATTTGAATCTTCCAACCAAGGACATTCATCACTTATAGTCACAGAATCATCGTGCCAATTCTTCATGAATAAACCAATTACTTCGTGACCTTGTTCCTTTAACAAGTGTGCAGCGACGCTACTATCTACGCCACCACTAAGTCCTACTACTACTTTTGCCATGATGCAAAAATAATGCAACTATTTGTGCAGTTCTCATTCTAGTATCTTTTCTCTTTATAGTGGTTCAATTTGATTCTATTATAATTTGTTTAATCTTTTTAACAGATAATTAAACAAATAACGAAAACCTTTTCGTTTCTTTGAAATGAATTAAAAAATAATACTCATGAAAAGCTTAAACCTTAAATCATTGCTATTTAGCTTTCTTGCTATAGCTTCACTTACCTTAACCTCTTGTGACGATGATGACGATAACATCATTGACTCAAATAACAGTGCTTACGACCTAACTGTTTCAAACTCAAACTTCACATCATTAAGAGCTGCATTAGAGAGAACTGGTCTAGATGCAACTCTAGATGGTAATGGTACTTTTACCGTATTTGCTCCAACTGATACGGCGTTTGCTACTTTTTTAAGTGCTAATGGATTTGCAAGCCTAGATGCGGTGCCAACAGATGTATTAAGAAACGTACTTCTTAATCATGTTTTAGGATCGGTTAATAGAAGTGGTGATCTAGTTGATGGTTATGTAAAAACCTCGGCGACTGATGCTAGTGGTAATAATTTAGATGCTTATATTGATGCATCAGCATTTACCGTAAATAACGCAGCAATTGACACTGCTCAAGTAAATATAGAAGTTGATAATGGTGTAGTGCACGTAATGGATGCAGTTATTCCTTTACCTACAGTTGCTGATCTTGCTGTTTACAATCCAGCTTTCGGTAACTTAGTTACAGCAGTTTCACAAGAAGGTTTAGTTGCGGCATTATCTGCTACAGATGCTAGTGCAACTCCTGCTCCACCATTCACTGTTTTTGCTCCTACAAACGATGCTTTCCAAGCGTTAATTGATGCAGATCCTAATGATGGGCTTAATAATATTAATGATGTATTAGCATTAAATAACTTGAGTGATATTCTATTGTATCATGTAGTATCTGGCGCAGCTGTAAGAGCTGAGGCAATCATGGATGGTGATGTTGTAGATCCAATAACAATGGGAACATTTACTATCAATACTACAAATGGTGTAGTAATTACAGATGGAACTAATACTGAAACTAACGTAATTGTTACAAACGTAACAGGTATTAACGGTGTAGTACACGCAATTGACTTTGTACTAAGACCATAGAAGATATTTAAAACCTTGGTTGGTAGATTGAAAAGGTCGGTGATTGCTTAATCACTGGCCTTTTCTCATTTAAGGGTTAATTGAGTATATTTACTTTACATGAATGAAGGTGATTATTTAAAAACTAAGGAAAAAATTCATCATAAGTGTATGATGCTTATAGGTGAACAAATTGATAGATTGACTAAACAGCTATCAGATTTACAAGACGCAAAAAACAACGAAACCAAAAGTAGCGCAGGCGATAAATATGAGACTGGCCGTGCTATGATTCACAACCAAGAAAATCTTATAGATTCACAATTGGTTACTAGTAAACGTTTACTCAATGAACTTTTACAAATAGATCCTTTTAAAAAGCAGGATGTAGTTACCACTGGATCTTTAGTCATTTTACATAACGGCATCTTCTACATAAGCGCTGGTCTAGGCGCGGTAATGGTAGATGAGCAACGTTATTTTGCATTGAGTTTAAAATCTCCTCTAGGAGTCGCAATAAGAAATAAGAAATCTGGTGAACCTTATCATTTTCAAGATAAAGATTTTATTATTCTAAATGTTTTTTAATGAAGAGTATTAAAGATCAATTAAAGACTATAGCAACAGAGCTGGATAAAGGTAATTTAGTTGCGGCTAGCGTTTCAAAAAAAGGCACCTACTGGCACCTTGATCATAGTTTAAGAGTAATTGAAGGCGTTCTAGAAACTTTAATCACTAGCAAACCAGAAGACTTTTCACCTAGAATTAATTTTTGGAAAAAAATAATATTGCTCACTGGTTACATTCCAAGAGGTAAAGGTAAGGCTCCAAAACAAGTTGTTCCCTTGCCAGAGATTTCAAAAGATGACTTATTGAAAAGACTAGAATCAATACAAGTTTTGTTGTCAAAAAGTGAAAACACTCACAAGAAAGCTCATTTTAATCATCCACTATTTAAAGATTTAAATAAGAAACAAACTTTAAGATTTTTGCGTATTCATACTCATCATCATCTGAAAATAATAGCTGATATTAATAAAAGAGCAAATTAATTTACCTCAATCTTATTTATTGACAATCCTTTGTGATGCAATGCTTTTTTTAATCTTTTCAATGATTCGGGTTGTATAATTTCAGTATCTATGACAATTTGAGAGCTTTTAGAGATAACAGTAATCTCATTTGCAAACTCCTTAACCTGATTAACATCTTTAAATTGTACTTCTTTACCAAATAGAGTATTCTTTTTTATACTCGTTTCTGTAAGGGTCAAATACTGTTTGTACACCTCGTATTTATGGTATGCAAACATCAATATACCAACAATAAATTCACCCAAACCTATACTAAACCAGCTTATATCCTTAGCATCATCAAAAATCAATGAGATTATAAATAGAATTAATCCCAATCCCATAAATAATAGCGCAATCATTCTATTGTTGTATAAAACTGATGGTTTATAATATATTTTTAACTGGTTTTCCATATAGAATTAAAGTGATTTAATTTTATAACTAACTATCCTCAAAAGTTGTTTTAATATGTGGTTTACTAATTTCAATAATAGTAAATACACACAGTAAAATACCCAGAACTCCTGTAAGTGCATTTAATACTGCCATAACTATAATAAAGGTATATCCTTTTCTCTTTTTAAGATTATTAGAAGCTTTTATAGTTAAGATCCCAAATACGATACAAATTACTAATCCAATAATACCAACAACTGTAAAAATAATTCCTGGATTAAAAGGAGTTTCTTGATTTTCTATTGGAATAAAAGTCATAAAACTTCCTAATCCTATATAAATCAAAAACAATAAGGACAATAGTAAGTTTAAGATTCCCTTTACTAAAAACAAGGTACTGAATAAATTAACCTGATCATGTTGTTGGCTAGGTCTATAATTTTGCGGTTGGTTGGAACCATGCGCTGTTTGTGTTCCTGATTGATGCATTTTTTATTTTATCAGTATTAAATCACGTAAATATGTTACAAACCAGCTAAGATTAAACTCTCAAGCAAAAGTTAATTATAGCACTTCACTACCTTTGCAACATGTCACAAGAGGAAGGAATAAGAATAAATAAGTATCTCAGTGAGCAAGGGTTTTGTTCACGACGTGCAGCCGATAAACTAATCGAACAGCAACGCATTACTATTAATGGTCAAGTACCTGAAATGGGAACAAAAGTACTGCCTGGTGATGAAGTTGCCGTTGATGGTGAAAAAGTAAGTAGTAAAAAAGAAAAACCAGTTTATATAGCATTACACAAGCCGGTAGGAATTGTTTGTACGACAGATACTCGTGTAGAAAAGGATAATATTATTGACTATATAAATTATCCTACTCGTATTTTTCCTATAGGTAGATTAGATAAAATGAGTGAAGGGCTTATTTTTTTGACTAACGATGGTGACATTGTAAATAAGATTTTAAGAGCTCGCAACGGTCATGAAAAAGAGTATATAGTTCATGTAAATCACACGATAACCGACCGTTTTATAAAAAGAATGGCAAGTGGTGTTCCCATCCTTGATACGGTTACCAGAGAATGCGAAGTAGAACAATTAGGAAAAAAAAGTTTTAGAATTGTTCTCACGCAAGGACTCAATAGACAAATACGCCGTATGTGTGAATATTTGGGGTATAGAGTTACTAAGCTTAAAAGAATACGAATCATGAACGTGAGTCTGGATATTCCTGTGGGACAATATCGCGACCTAACTAAAGAAGAATTATCTGAAATAAGACGACTTACCGCAGGTAGTACTAAGACGTTCGAATAATAAAAAATCAAAACCAGCTATTAAGCTGGTTTTGATTTTTATATATCTCTCCTATTTACTGTTTAATCAACTTGTGTTGATGTTTCTGGCCGTTATGCTCTATTTCGATGAAATACATTCCTGCACTTAACTCCTCAATATTAACTGTTGTATGCTGGTTATTTAGCTTTCGCGAAAGCGTGACCTTTCCACTAACATCATAAATACGCATTAATCCATTATCCAAAGAACGTTCCCAAGATACCGTTATTTGTTTAGTTGCAGGATTAGGGAACACAGTGAACTGTGGTTGGTCTACTTGAGGTTCATTTAAAGGAACTGTAAAGGTTGACGTAAAAGTGTTTGTAATTATAGGAGGATTAAAGTCAAAGTAAATCTCTGCAGTATTAGGAATAACCGTCCCATTTGTCCAGCCGGATTGTGGTTTGATTTTGAAGTAAACATAACCATTACTTCCAACTGGATTTGACAATGAATCTGGAAGCATTATGTTGTCAAATCTCCAAGTCACATCCTTTTCAACACGCTGCATAGAATAATGATGACTGGATGATATCATTTCAAGTGATTCCCAATCTAATTGAGCATCTAGCTCATCTTCTATTCTAACATTTATAGCACTAGCTGTTCCTGTATTTTGAAATCTAACCGTATAATAAAAGTAATCGTCGTTTGTAAATTCTTGTAGATTGATTGTCGGTCCTCTACTTTCCATTTTATCATTAGGGTCATAACTACCGATTATGACTTGATTACTACTTATTACATTGTTATTAGGTGTGAGATCATTGGCAACAGGTGTAATACTTGCGTCATTAGATAAAATGTCTCCTAAATTCACGGTTGGAATAACAGGTACCTGCATTGCTACTTCAAAAGTTCGATACTCAAAAGGCAACAAATTTGAATAGTTAAGATTTATTTGATTACCCGTAACCGTAGCATTAGGATCACTCACTGAAATAATTGTATTTAAGGGATCGACATCTACTTGTACTTGTCCTACGGAAACAGGTAATGGACCTAAATTACCATAAACAATGGTTTCAGTATAAGTAAATCCAGGTCTAGGTTGTTGATTAGGAACAATATAAATAGCTACATCTTCATAACTATTAACTGCACTTATTAAGAAATCACGAGTTGTTAAACCACTACCATTTGGTATGGTTTGATTAGTATAAGAAGCAGGAGCTACTGTATATGACGTATTATAGGCTGAAAAAATATCGTAAGTAAGATCATAACTATTGGTAGGATCTATGTCATATATTTCAAATTCTCCATCGGGTGTAGCAATGTTCATGATAGATCCATTAGAGTTCAATTCCCACCCAAACGTTCCAAGAGGAAAAGGAACATCTGTGCTATCTACTACTCCATTTGCATTTACATCAAGTATTGATCTCATTTGTATCCCATCACAACTTACGGTTGCCGTTGAGCTTGAGGCTATTTCGAATTTTAAAAACCCAGGTTGTTGTGTGAAATTACTCGCTAGTAATAAATAGAATTCCCCAGCTTGAGCATTTGGAATTGTTGCAATTTCTGGCATTGCTAGGCTAAAACTAGAATCAATTAGGTCATTTGCTGTTAATGAACCACAGTTTTGAGTAGGATTTGTAAACGGCCCATAAATTGCAAAATCAATATCTAATCCTTGACCATTGAAGGTAGGTGAAGTGTTTTGGTATAGTTCAAGTGTAAGAGAGCCACTGGTTTCAATAGGAATGTAATACCAAGATGGATTTCTAGGACCCGATGATTGTGAAAATGGATAATAATTACCAGCTTCGGCAAAAATATTTCCGAATACATTAGGTTGCGCTTGCCCTAGTTGGTTACACAAGGCCACAGCATCACTACATCTATAAGCAGAATTACAATTTGCATTGGCAATTAATTCAATAGGATATACAACATCGCAACCTGATGGAATTAATTCTCTGATAAAAATATCAATAGAAGCCGATGATGCTATACCAGCAACAGTATAGGAGCTTGGTGTTGCAATTGGGTTCACTTGATTTTGAGCGTCATTTAAACTTAAATAAAATTCAACACTATTTGAAGAGGACAAAAGGGATGAACTCTCTGTTAGATCAAAGTCAATGACACCATCAAGATCGTCATCGCATTCTACTAAGTCAGGAAGGTTATGATTATTATCTATTAAAGTGGGAGCTACTGTAAGATTAAAAAAATCAACACCGTAATTTCCTGTAAGATTATCCTCTAACCTAACATATACTTGTTGATCGGTAGCTACACAGTAATTATTTGTATTTGAAATAGCATTTACATTTGACTGCGCATCTGACAGTGAATTGTGATAGGTTACAGTAAATGAACTTGATGATTGTCCTGCAAGAATTACACTATCATTTAAGGTCAAATCAAAGCAGCTTAAACCAGTTGTTGAGTCCAAACAATCGGTAAGATCAATTGGAGGATTAATTGCTAAACAATTGTTTGTTTGTGATACACTAACAGGAAATACAGAAAAACACAAACTAGGGTCATATTCTACTCTTACAAATATGGTATTTAGAGTATTAGAAGCTGTAAAACCAGCATGACTGCCAACTGCATTTATGGAAGCATCCGCATCTTGCTGAGATAAATGATAGGAAATATTGGCCGAGGCAACGCCATTGGGTAAAGAATGTGATTGTACTTCCGTTAAAATGGTGAATGCATCATAATCAATTATTCCAGATCCAGTTCTATCACAACCTTCAACAGTAGGAAAAGTATAATTTTGCGGTTCGGGAACACCTATGACATTAAATGTCATAGAAGTATCAACTGTGTTTACATCTATATTTTCAAAACGAACAAATATTAAATCAATAGAACTTGTACAGTATGGTGAGGCTATTGGATTTGAATTATTATCTGCATCAACTTGTGAAAGATGGTAAGAGATAGAATAGTTAACTGGGTTTGAATTTGATAATATCAACGAGTCTTGTTGAGAAAGATCGAAGCAGCTGGTGTTACTACCAGGAGTTAGGCATTCGAATAAATCAGGTAACGGAGAACTTGTAGCGTTACACAATCTAGGATAAACGGTTATATTTTCAATAACCCAACAATCGGATTGAAAATTAGGATCACCATATTGCTTAAGAAAAATGCTGGTACCATTTGGGCTTACGGGAATACTCGCATTTGAGGAAATGGGATTAATATCATTATCTGCATCTTGCTGAGATAAGAATATTTCTATCATAGGACTAGTTGATGCTATGGCATTAATCTCATTAATTATATCAACACGTGAGGTTAAAAAGCCACTACCTGGATTTTGTGCACTACATACAGTTACTGCCTGAACTGTCGTAGGCAAAGGCGTTGGGTATAAAATTACAAATACTGAAACTACATCAAAACTTCCGGTAGCAGTCTCAAATACTCTTGCAAAGTATTGAGAGTTTTGAATACTTACAGGAGTACTCGATGGATTAGTAAAAAAATTAACTCCATTTGAAGCATCGGACATATTGTTGTAAAACGTAATCGTAAAATCAGATGGATTAAGTGATCCTAAAATATCGTTTTCTAAAGAGGTAAAATCAAATAATTCGACACCATCATTAGATAGATCATCACAAATTTCTGCAGTAGCATCGTTTGCCCTTGTTTGAGCATAGCTCATACTGCATACTAATAAAAGTAAGGTAAGTAGTTTTATTTTCATGGTTAAGCTTTTTGGTTTCAGAAAGTTACAACATTTTGTTTAATAAAAAACCTAATTATCAACACTTTAGTTAAAACCAATCTTTTAAAACATTAAAAGCATTTTTAAATAAAACTGTTGTAAACTATCTTTCACTTATGAGTAAAGAGCGAGCAGAATTACAAAAAGCTGAAGCCATAGCAGCTGAACTTTTTGAGGAGATCATAAAAAGAAATCTGATCCAATCAGGAATTACAGAAAAAGAACTTAATACTAAAATTTATGATCTAGCCGAAGAAGTATTTAATATTAAAAAATACTGGCACAAAAGAATTGTAAGAGTTGGGGAAAACACCTTACATCCATACGATGAAAATCCACCTAACATTGATGTGCAAAAAGACGATATATTATTTTTAGATTTTGGACCTATCATTGAGGATTATGAAGCTGATTATGGGCGTACGTATGTACTAGGAAATGATCCCATTAAAAAGCAACTTGCTCAGGATACAGAGAAGTTGTGGCATATTGCCAATAATTTCTATAAATCAAATCTTGATATAACCGGTTCACAGTTGTACAAATACTGTGTTGACCTTGCAGAAGATTTTGGATGGCAATACGGTGGACCCATTGCCGGTCACCTTATAGGACATTTTCCTCATGAGCAATTAGATAAAGAGGACAAAACGAACTACATACATCCAGAAAATCATACACCCATGTCATCTCTTGACCGTGCTGGAAGAAAAAGAGAATGGATAATAGAAATACACCTAATAGATAAATCAAAAAAGATCGGTGGATTCTTTGAGCAACTAGCCGGATAGTAATCATAAAAAAGTCTGCCTAGAGGCAGACTTAATTATTTTATTCATTAAAATGAATAAAAGGGGAAAGCAAATTCTTAGACAATCTCTGCGGTTAAGCCAGCTTCCAGCAAGGCTGAACAGCGAGGTTTTAAATCATCGTATTCTCCTGTTTTTACTGAACACTTTCCTTTATAGTGAACAATAATGGAACATTGTTCTGCTTGCACAGGAGTATGATCACATGTTGCTACTAACATATCAATCACGTGATCAAAAGTATTGACATCGTCGTTGTAAAGTACGATTTTCTTTTCTTCCTTTTCTAGAACATCAACCTTTTGTTTAGGTTGAATTAATTCTTTAACATCCATTTTCATAACCTCTCAAATATACCTTTTTTTCTTGCGCTATTTTAATGAGTATGCAAATTTAATTATTTATTAGCTTTTAAACCTACCCAATTATCTTTCTCTATATGAGTCTCATAAGTAAGTCCAACCTTACTACAAGCCTCATTGATTAAGGATAAGTCCTGTGTATAGAAACCACTGAAAATAATGCTTCCACCGTTTTTTAAACTTTCTGCATATTTGGGGATGTCTTGCAATAGTATGTTTCTATTAATATTTGCTATTATAAAGTCATATTGCTTACCTGCCAGCTGCTCTGCACCACCCAATATGACATTAACTTTATCGGCATTATTGCGTTCAGTATTTTCTTGGGCGTTTTCAAAACACCAGGTATCAATATCAATGGCATCTACAAGTGTTGCTCCTCTCATTTGGGCCAGTATGGCAAGAACTCCTGTCCCACTTCCCATATCTAGTACTTTTTTACCAGCTAGTTCCTCTTTTAGTAAAAATTGTATCATCATGTAAGTGGTTTGATGATGTCCTGTCCCAAAACTCATTTTAGGTTCCATTACAATTTCATACTTGACCTCTTTACTTTCATGAAATGGCGCTCTAATTAAGCATTGGTCGTTCACGAGAATCGGTGTGAAGTTTTTTTCCCATTCGGCATTCCAATTTGTAGGTGGAATATCTGCTTTCGCGAAAGCGATATCACAATAGTCACTGTTTATAAGATCTACTGTACTCAACACATTATCACTATCTAGATCTTTAAGAATGTAAGCTTTTACTCCAGATTGAGTATCAATAAAACTTTCAAAACCTGCGTCGCCTAATTGGGCACACAAAATATCGCTCCAAGGTTCGCGAGGCGTGACTGTGAAATCGTATTCTACGTAAATTTGATTTGTAATATTATTTGCCATATTTATAATGCCCTGTTATTGTAAATTTGAATAAACAATCTTCCAAGACCTGACCTGCTCCTATGTTATGAACGACAAGTGGATTACCAGTCTTAGAATCTTTTTTTGTGGATATTATTCCAATGTGAGTCATTTTATTTGTGAGTACCCATGTTACTACATCTCCAGGCAGGTAGTTTGATTTATCTTTTGAAATGGGAAGAATGGTCCCGTTTCTTTCAAAAAATTTACCCAGATTAGGTACTCTGCGATGATCAATATTGGTATCTGGTTTTTTTAATCCCCATAATTGCGGATATTCTTTGAAGTTTTCTTTCATATCTTCATGGACTAGCTGCTGTAAATCTATACCTACCTTACGATAGGCTCGAATTACTACATCGGTACAAACTCCATATTGTGCAGGGATATCTCCATTAGGATATGGGATTGAAAAATAGCTTCCATTATAAGTCACCTCATCTTTTGTAAGCTGCTCTGCTGCTACGGCCAGATCAAATGAAAAATCTTGTTGTAAGCGGCAAACAGGTAAGGCTGATAGAAAAAATAAAATAAGTTTTAATTTAAATAGCATTTGCGATGTTTAGAAAGCTTTCTGCATTTAAGGAAGCTCCACCTACAAGTCCACCATCAACATCTGGTTTAGCAAATAATTCTGCTGCGTTATTCGGTTTTACGCTACCACCGTATAAAATACTTGTATTTTGGGCAATTGAATCGTTGAATAAAGTGGACAATTCATTTCTTAAATGTGCGTGCATTTCTTGTGCTTGCTCTGGGGTTGCTGTTTCACCCGTTCCAATAGCCCAAACCGGTTCATAAGCAATTACTATTTGTGACATTTGCTCTTCGGTTAAATCTTGTAAAGCTATTTTAACCTGATTACCTACAAGGTCATAATGTTTATCTTCCTTACGTATCTCTAAATGTTCACCGCAACAAAATATCACTCTCATACCTTTATTGACACTGGCTTTAACTTTTTGAGCGATAAGCTCATTAGTTTCACCATATATATCGCGACGTTCAGAATGACCAATTATTACGGTTTTAATACCTATGCTTTGAAGCATATCTACAGAAGTTTCACCTGTAAATGCCCCTTTATCCTGCTCACTTACATTTTGAGCAATCACTTCAATATCTGAATCTAGTGTACTATTAAAAGCATTATATAAAAATGGTGTTGAAGGTGCAATCATAAGCTCACAATTGAACTCCTTTACTAGACCTGTTTTTAGATCGGTTATTAATTTTTGTGTATCTGGAAGATCACAATTCATTTTCCAGTTGCCGGCTACAATTTGCTTTCTCATAGTTAAGTTTTTATGTCAGTTGTTATTATGTGTCTAGTTTTACTCTAGGATCCAGTTTTATGTAAATCACATCTACTGCAATATTAATCAATATAAACAGGCTAGCAATGACTAGAACTGCTCCTGTGATTACGGGCAGGTCTTTTGTGTTTAATGCATCTACAATTTCCTTACCTAAACCGTTCCATCCAAAAATGTATTCGACAAAAACAGCTCCTGCTAGTAAACTCGCAAACCAGCCACTTACTGCTGTAACTACTGGATTGAGCGCATTTTTGAAAGCATGACGCTTTATTACCTGAAGTGTTGTCAATCCTTTTGCATAGGCTGTTGTTATGTATTCTTGAGACAGAACTTCTAGTAAACTATTACGCATTAATTGAGTGATTACCGCAAGCGGACGTATACCTAATACCAAAGCTGGTAGTACAAGATTGCGTATTTGTAGATGAATTCCTTCACCATAATCATCCATCTCGTACAAACTACCACTCATAGGAAGTCCTGTATATTCATGCCACAAATACCCGAACAAGTAAGCTGCGATTATCGCACTAAAGAAACTAGGAATGCTCATACCCATGGTACTTATTACTTGAATAACCTTATCGATCCAAGAATCTCTATATAATGCAGATATTACTCCAAGGGCAAGACCCATGAATAAAGCGATTAAGATGGAAGCAATCGCAAGCACAATAGTATTAGGTAAAGTGTCACCTATCACCTCACTGACCTGTTTGCCTGTTTTTTGAAACGATTCTCTTAAATAAGGTGTTTTTATAACTATATGATATCCTCCTAATTTCACGATAGAAGATCCGCTGTATCTATTGTTCCAATGAGTAAAATCATCAGCATTGTCACTATGAAAACTTACTGGGCTCAAGTCGTTTATGAAATACAAATATTGTTTTCCTAGAGTTTGATCCAGTCCGTACTTTTTCTGTACTGCAGCTACCTGCTCCATAGTTTGATTTTCACCTAGCATCATTTGCGCAGGATCACCTGGCATCAAATAAAAAAGAAAAAAAACTAGTGTCACAACTCCCCAAAGTGTAAAGAGTGCATATCCTAGTTTTTTTAAAAGGTAACTTATCATAATTCTAATGACTCTAGATCATTCCAGTGAGATTTTGCAGTTATAATACCTCTATCTACAAGAATAACACCAGGTACTGATCGTACGATGGTTTTTAAAGCAGTTTCATCGGCAGTATAAAAAGTAGTTACAAACTCATGTTTATTCATCACAGTCTTTACATCATCCATACTAGATGCCGTAAGACCTATTACTTCATAACCAGCAGTCTCTGCCCTATCTATAAATTTATTCAATTTATTTAATCCTTCAACCTCTGCTTTGTTTAGGTTATAAGTGATGATCATCGCAACTTTAGGTTTGGTTAAAAAGTCACTAGTAAAATCTTCACCATTTTCATCCTCAATTTTAAAATCGTGAATTGGTGGTTCGTAACCTTTTTCAACCAGTTCCGTTTCATATCTAACTAATTCTCCATAGCCGCTAGGATAATCACCATTGGTAGTCACGACTTTCTCTGCACCATCGACATTAAAATACCATTTATATTCATAAACATCAGGTCTTGTAGGATCTTCCTTCATGGCTTCAACCATATTGGTACCTACTTTATAAGCTCTAAAATCTAGAACCGGCAAGTGCATTAATACATAGTAAGCCAGAGCAAAACAACCAATAGTAGCGAGTAAAGTGATTATGCTTGATTTCGCTTTCGCGAAAGCGCTATACCAATAATCCTGTTTCATAAACAGCACTGTTATCATAATGAGTAAGATAACGTCCTTTGTAAATGATTCCCATGGTGTTAACGGAATAGCATCACCAAAACAACCGCAATCTGTCACCTTATTGAAGTAAGCGCTATAAAACGTGAGAAACGTAAAAAACACAATCATTAAAAGTAAGGACCATGCTGTAAACTTTTTTTGAAATCCTAAAAGAAGCATTACCCCAAGAACCACTTCAAAAATCACCACAAATATGGCTATAGGAAGTGCAAGTGGCTGCAAGAATTCAAGACCTAGAACCGCCGCACTGAAATATTCATCTAATTTATAACTGAACCCTAACGGATCGTTCAATTTTACAAGACCACTAAAGATGAATAATATTCCTACAAAAATTTGAAATATTCTAGCTATTATTTTCATGAAACAATGTTTGTTTCAAATATAACTAGCCTAGATGTGCTAAAAAATATCTTGTTTAATTTTAGTATAAAATTATTGCAACTTGTGAATCTTTTTTGTCCCACGGTACATTTCATATTTTACTAATCTGGCATCTAGTTTACCATTATACAATTTGATTTTACGTGAAGGACGCAACCCAACATGTTTAATTGCCTCTAGATTTCCTGTAATGATCCAGGCAGTACTACCTTGGTAACGTTGTTTGAGCGTGTCTCCTATTTGTTTATAAAACGTATCAATCTCAATACCTATACGTTCATCATAGGGTGGATTAAAAAGTAAGAAAGCGCTGGCGGTTTGATTATCTCTAAAAAAGTCTCCTTTTTCCAGTGATATGAAATCTTCAAGATTGGCGTTTTTTACATTGTCCTTAGCTTTTTGAAGGGTATAGCCATCGGCATCACGAGCTATAATTTTACCATCAAATTCACGCATTTTTTTAAGGCAGCTATCTTGGATTTTTTCAAAAAGGGCATTGTCATAATCCTTCCATTTTTCAAAACCGAATTCCATTCGATTAAGATTAGGAGCAATATTTGCAGCTATCATTGCCGCTTCTATAGCAATGGTACCGCTACCACACATGGGATCAATAAAAGTAGATCGTTGATCCCAATCACTTAATAAAATAATTCCTGCTGCAAGAGCTTCATTAATAGGTGCAATATTTGTTTTATCTCGATAGCCACGTTTGTACAAGGGCTCACCACTGGAGTCAATAGAAACATCTACCCGTTGATCGTTAATGTGCACGGATACTCTTAAATCTGGATGTTTGGTATCCACGTTTGGCCTAGTACCAGTTTTCCTACGAAATTGATCTACAATCGCATCTTTTGTTTTTAAAGCTACATACTGGCTATGATTAAAATATCTGGAGGCTATTGTGCCGTGAACAGATATACTATCATCTTCATTAATATATTGAGACCAATCATGTTGATATATACCGTCATACAAATCAACCTCATTACGAGCTTTGAAACTGTATACAGGTTTAAGAATACGAATAGCAGTACGCAACATAATGTTTGCCTTGTACATAAACCCTAAATCACCAGAGAATTGAACCATGCGCACACCTCGTTTAATATCCATTGCACCCAGCTGGCGTAATTCTTTCTCTAGAACTTCTTCCAGTCCAAAGAGTGTTTTGGCGATCATCTTAAAATTTTGGGACATCCTTAGGTATTTTAGCCTGCAAAATTACGCTATTTTTGCCGCCTATGAGAGCACAGAAACAAGAGTGGTACGCAAGCTGGTTTAACACGCCCTATTATCACATACTTTATGGTGATCGAGATTATGAAGAAGCAGGTGCTTTTATGAATAACCTAACCACTGCTCTTTCATTACAAGCAGATAGTCACATTATGGATCTTGCCTGTGGTCGTGGTCGTCACAGTTTGTTCCTTAACAAATTAGGATTCAAAGTTACTGGAGTTGATTTAAGTGAAAACAGTATTGACTTTGCTCGCAAACAATTAGAGCAAGATGCATCAGTAGATAGTAGTCGTATAACGTTTGACGTTCACAATATGACCTTGCCCTATCATGATAAATTTGATGCGGTATTTAATTTATTTACCAGTTTTGGGTATTTTGATGAAGAACAAGATAACTTAAACACCATTAAATCGATAAAGAAAAATTTGAAAGATGGTGCCTATGCAGTCATTGACTTTATGAATGTACCTCATGTACTCAGGCATTTAGTTATTTCAAATTCCAAAACCATTCAAGGTATCACCTTTAATATGAACCGACGTTTTGAAAACGGGTTTATCTATAAAGATATTGAGTTTACAGATGGTGGTAATAAGTACCATTTTACAGAAAGAGTGAGCGCTTTGATGCTATCAGATTTTCAAAAATATTTTGATCAAGCTGGTCTTGAACTAATAGACATTTATGGTGATTATCAACTCAATGAATATGATAAGTTCAACAGTTCTAGACTTATCATGATTTTGAGAAAACAATAGCTCCTATTTTCTAAACATTCTTGCTCTTTAACATCTTTACTAGAGAGAATTCCCCTTGTGTAACATAACTTTAGCAACATGAAAGTGTTACTTACAGGCGCAAACGGTTATATAGGAGTGCGATTACTCTATGAACTTCTTAAACAGGATCATGATGTGGTTTGTGCTGTGCGTAGCGCAAATAGACTTTCAGTACCTGAAGAAATCAAGGAGCAAATACGTATTATCGAAGTAGATTTTCTCAAACCTGAGGAAAGTGATGCAATCCCAAAAGATATAGATGCAGCTTACTATCTAATTCATTCTATGACATCAAACACAGAAAATTTTGATGACCTAGAAGCTAGTAGTGCTCAAAATTTTCTCGAGGCTATTCACCCAACAAACTGTCAACAGATTATCTATTTATCAGGTATTGTTAATGAAGATAAACTGAGTAAACATCTGCTTTCGCGAAAGCGTGTAGAAGACATTCTTTACACTAGCAACATACCCGTCACTGTTTTAAGAGCTGGAATCATTGTAGGTAGTGGTAGTTCTTCTTTTGAAATCATAAGAGATCTATGTGAAAAATTACCTGTAATGATTACACCAAAATGGGTAAATACAAAAACACATCCTATTGCTATAAGAAATGTAATGAGTTATTTGACCTGTGTTTTGGGATGTGTAGAATGTTATAACAATAGTTACGATATAGGAGGAAAAGATATTCTTACCTATAAGGAAATGATGTTACAATATGCACAAAAACGCAAATTGAAAATATTCATTTTTACAGTGCCTGTGATGACACCAACTTTAAGTAGTTATTGGCTTTATTTTGTAACGAGTACCTCTTATAAACTTGCTCAAAATTTAGTCAAGAGTATGACAATTGAAGTAGTTGCAAGACCGAACAATCTAGCTGATAAATTCAACATTCAACCATTTACTTATAAAGAAGCTCTTGACATGGCATTTGCTAAAATTGAACAAAGTCAGGTAGTTAGTAGCTGGAAAGACAGCATGGTAAGTGGAAGATTCAAAAAGAATTTAAATAAATACAAGCAAGTTCCTAAATACGGTTGTTTGAAGGATGAACAAACTCACAAAACCGATGACGCTACTAAAGCTCTTGAACGTATTTGGAGTATAGGTGGAAAAAACGGTTATTACTACGCTACTTTCTTGTGGAAAATAAGAGGACTTGTAGACAAACTTTTTGGTGGTGTAGGGTTACGTAGAGGACGTACTAATCCAGATAAGATTTATCCTGGAGATTCCTTAGACTTTTGGAGAGTTCTTGTCGCAGACAAGGATGAAAAACGTCTCCTATTATTTGCTGAAATGAAAGTTCCTGGTGAAGCCTGGTTGGAATTTGAAATTGATGAAAATAACATAGTGCATCAAACAGCTACCTTTAGACCTAAAGGTATTTGGGGTAGACTTTACTGGTACAGTATGCTACCCTTTCATTATTTCATATTTGCAGGAATGATCAAGCATATAGCAAAGGGCAAATAATCAATTTAAACTAGAAAGTACTCGACCAGCAGAAAATTTCTGACTTAAGGTAATAACCAGTTTAGAATTTTTGCTAGGTGGTTATAAATATTAGACTTACAACCACCTGGAAAAATTTAATTTATTTAGGTAAGAAAACTTCGGCCATCATACAACGTACTGATCCACCACCTAAGGTTTCTATAGTTTCAATAGAAGGATGTAAAATCTCATTATACGATTTCAGTTTTGCAATTTGAGATTCAGTAAGTGATGAATAAGCTTGATCACTCATAACAAGAAACCTATCACCACTCGCATTATGAACTTGCATCATATTACCAGCAAAAGATTCTACTTGCTGCTCTGAAATGGTAATAACCTCTTTCCCATCTTCTTTGAGATGTTTAAGAACGTTCTTACGTTCCTTTTTATCATCGATACAATCCAAACATATCACACAGTAATTCTCTCCTAGTGCCATCATTACATTGGTATGATAAATAGGCAATCGTTTACCGTCTACACTTTGATAGGCAGTAAAAATGACAGGTGTGTATTCAAAATCCTCGCAGAATTCAATAAGCAAATCCTCATCTGCTCTAGGTGAAATACTACAGTAAGCTTTACGATTTACACGATCTAACAACAAACTACCTGTACCTTCCAAAAACAGATCTTCCTCTTCGGCAGCAGTGTAGTCAACAACGTTTTCTATTGTAAAGCCACTTTCTTCTAAACGATTAAGAACTTCTGGACGTCGTTCTAATCGTCGATTCTCGGCAAACATAGGGTACAGTGCAACATCACCATTTTCATGTGTTGAAATCCAGTTATTTGGAAAAATAGAATCTGGAGTATCATGTTTAGGATCATCACTTATTTCAATTACTGTAATACCTTTGGATCTTAACAATGTTACAAAGCCGTCAAATTCATTTTGTGCTTTCTCATTTTGGTTCTCTACTTGGACCTCATCATCTTGATAATAATTATTAACAGCGGTTTGTTCATTTAGTCTAAATTGAACAGGTCGTATCATGAAAACTGTGTCGGTAATTTGTTTCATTCTATTATTTATTGTCTCAAACTGCTGGTGTAGCAGTTTTCGCGAAAGCGAACTAATTAAAATTAATCTCTAATTAAAGGAAGTGTTGAACACCTTAACAATCCTTCTTGTTTTGCTATTTCGGCATAGGGAACCTCTTCTACAATTATACCGTGACTGCGCAACCAAGCGTTTAGTCTCGTGAAATTTCGTTCAGAAATGACTACATCAGGTGCTATTGAAAAAATATTAGAATTCATATTGTACATTTCCTCCTTGTCAATCTCAAAACAATTCTTTTTCCCAAATAAATCTATTAGGAATTGATATTCTGATTCTTCTAGAAACCCATTACGGTGAATGATGCATTTATCATCACCGACTGGCTGAAAACAACAATCTAAGTGCAATGCGTTTTCCTTAGGATCTGTATTATGTTTTCTAAGATTAAAACTCACTACTTTTTTATTAGGAAATTGCTCTTTCAACCAATTAACAGCAGCGGTATTTGTGCGAGCAGTTATGTAGCTTGAATAGTCAGCTCCTCTATAAGTTCCTACGAATATATAGTCGTTATGAACCATAACATCACCACCTTCAATATGACATTCTTCTGGTGGCGTAAGTATATTTTCAGGATTGATTTTGTCTAACACATATTTAATAGCGTTGAGTTCTTGATCACGATCAGGTAGAATGTTTGCTTTAATAAATACATTATCAATAACAAAACCGATATCTCTAGTAAAAATCTGATTGTAATCTTCAATTACATGAGGCCTATAAACCTCAACATCATATTTATCAAAGACTTGTGCAACAGCTTCCATCTCTTTTTCCATATCCTCATTCTTTGGATATGTACCGGCGATTAGGTGCTCTCTAGACTTTGGATCATAAGCTTCTTCTATCGTAGGAGCAGGACCGTTACTAGATGCAGATCCTAAAACTACAGCCCTTAATCTTGATGTCTCGTTTGGTATGTACAGGTTCAATTTATCCATGTGGCAAAAATAATGGTTTAAACTAGGAAATAGAGAACTAAAACGATTGAGAATTTAGATCCTTAACATCCTTTTTTACCAACTTATATGAGTGATATTTATAAACTACCTAGCTTTATACAGACATGAGTGAGTAAAAAGAAAAAACCCAGCTTAGTAAGCTGGGTTCTTTTACTTGTTATAAGATTTTTTTAGCGATTTGAAATATCGACAAAATCTCTTTTTGTTTCACCTATATAAACCTGACGTGGTCTACCGATCGGTTCTTTACGAGCTCTCATTTCTTTCCATTGTGCGATCCATCCAGGTAATCTACCTAAGGCAAACATCACTGTAAACATTTCTACAGGTATACCCATAGCACGATAAATTATTCCTGAATAAAAATCTACATTTGGATATAATTTTCTATCTACGAAATAAGGATCTTCTAGAGCCTCTTTTTCAAGACCTTTAGCTATTTCCAAAATAGGATCTTCTACTCCTAAATCACTCAACACCTCATCGGCTGCTTTTTTGATGATACGTGCACGAGGATCAAAGTTTTTATAAACTCTATGTCCGAATCCCATTAAACGGAATGGATCTTCTTTATCCTTAGCTTTGGCCATGTACTTTTTAGTATCTCCACCATCTTCTTTGATAGCTTCTAGCATTTCAAGCACTGCTTGATTTGCACCACCGTGAAGTGGTCCCCAAAGAGCACTAATACCTGCTGAGATACTTGCAAATAGACCAGCATGAGATGAACCTACAATACGAACTGTACTTGTAGAACAGTTTTGCTCATGATCTGCATGTAGGATTAATAATTTATCAAGTGCGTTTACAACTGTAGGGTTAAGCTCATAATCTGAACTAGCTTTTTTGAACATCATTTTAAGGATGTTTTCCACATACCCTAAGTTATCATCACCGTAATCTAATGGCTGTCCATTTTTCTTACGTAGAGCCCAAGCTACCAGTACAGGAAACTTACCTAATAACTTCACAATAGCTTTATACATATCTTCATCGCTATCTACATTTACTGAAGAAGGATTAAATGCTATTAATGCACTTGTTAATGAAGATAATACACCCATAGGATGAGCAGACTTTGGAAAACCGTCAAGGATTTTCTTTACGTCTTCATCTACATGAGACTCTGCTTTAATATCAGCATAAAACTTATCTAACTGTTCTTTAGTTGGTAACTCACCAAAAATAAGTAGATATGCAACTTCTAGGAAATCGGCCTTTTCAGCAAGATCTTCAATTGAATAACCTCTGTATCTAAGTATACCTTCTTCACCATTTAAGAAAGTAATAGCACTTTCACAGCTTCCAGTATTCTTGTAACCAGGATCGATAGTGGTAACTCCACCAGTAGCTCCTCTTAGGGCTTTAATATCAATTGCTCTCTCGTTTTCTGTACCAGTGATGATAGGAAACTCATACTTCTCACCATCAATTTCTAATATTGCTTTATCTGACATTGTTTTATTGTGATTTTATGCCTACGAAAATACGGCAGGAAACTCATATTTAATACTCAATTTAAAAGAGATTGATAGAGTTTATAAAAAATTTAAGTAAAAACATAAACGTTCTTGAAAACGATGTAGTAAAAATGAACATAAATTAAAAGAGCGGTTAATAACCGCTCTTTAATACCGTAATTTGTTAACTACTTATTCCTTCACCAACTTAGTGGCATAGGAGCCTAGTTGGGAATCGATTGTCAGGATATAGGTACCAGAAGCTAATGATCCTAAGTTGATACTTGAAATATCCCTGCCTAAACCAGCTTTAGATAAAACAGCTTGCCCTAGCATATTAGTCACGTTTATTGATAAACTTTCTTGTTTCAGTATACTAGTTAATTCGATATTTAAAATGTCTTTAACTGGATTTGGATATAGGGATATCATTCCATCCAACGAAACATCTCCATTGTTTAAAGTTACAGTTTCAAATTCAATATTGAACCTATTAGGGTTTTGAGATTGAACATTGCTATCTATATTAACGTTAACATTATTAATTCCAGATTGCAATGGAGTTCTTGACATTAAATAATTATCTACTAATACTGGTTGAACCTGATCTAGTTGCTGAATTTCAATTGAGAAGGTATAATCAGTTCCTCTTTGATTAAGGAAAGACAATGGATATACATTTCCAATTTGGGCACTGTTGTTTTTAGCAATGGCCAATGATTGACCAGCAACTATAATTCCTAAGGTTTCATCCTGATTAGTAAACTTGATTGCATCTTCGGCTGTTACGTTGTCATCAAAACTTGAATCAAACAGCATAATAGACTCATCAAGTAATTGCTGTGTATTAGAGTTAAGTAACTCTATTCTTACAAACGAACTAGTTGAAGAAGACCTAAAAACGTTAGAAAGACCTTCATTGACTGCTTTATGAGATTCTTTAAATGCTATATTACTTGGACCAGTAGCTAGCATGAAAATAGATTGACCTGGTCTTATTTTACTAGATGCATTACTTGATGGGATCACAAAATCTGAAGGACCAGAAACATCTACAGTCGAGTATCCACCACGGGCATTTAGGTTAGTATCCCAAACATAAACGAAATTAGGATTAATACCTGTTGTTCCTGTTTCAGCTATAAGATCTCTAACATCCACGATAGCTTGATATGGATTTGCAATCATAAGAAACTCTCCATTTGAAGTAGGGAAAGCTTGATTAAAATCTCCTATTTGTAGTTGACCTTCACTTACCAAAGTCGTTATCGTTGCTGGTGATGTGTTTGAAGACAAATCTACAGAACGATCACCGCGAACTAATAAACGGAATGCCTTACCTATTTCTAACTGGTTGCTCAAGGTGTTATCTTCTGCTACCCAAGCTTGATTCGTATTATCAAAATAGAACATATTACTATTACCGGTAGATGTTGCATCCAATCCATTGGCTCCACTTGTATTACCTGTAATATGCGTACCGATATTACTTTCAGACACTCCACCATTCTGGTAATTATTGTAAATTCCATTGGAAGTATTTA
Organism: Nonlabens sp. SY33080; assembly: GCF_011784885.1. NCBI lineage: Bacteria > Pseudomonadati > Bacteroidota > Flavobacteriia > Flavobacteriales > Flavobacteriaceae > Nonlabens > Nonlabens sp. SY33080. The sequence goes on along the minus strand of NZ_CP050461.1, from coordinate 5,459 downwards.
CAGAACTAGCCATAAACCTATATGCTCTTCTTGCAGGAAAATAATTTTCCACGGTAACGTTACCAGTAAAAGTAGCTTGATTTGCATTATCCAACTGTCCTACCCTAGTCGCATCATTCTTGAATGTAAGGTTACCATTCGTCGTAATTGAGGAATTATTCGGATTCAAAACGTTATAAATATTCACGTTTGAATTCAAAAGAACTCCTGTAGTGTTTTGTACGGTCATATCATATAAATTAACATCACCTGAGCCACTTATAGTTTGTAAATTCAAAGAAGACATTTCGAGATTTCCGTTTGTTAAACCGGTTAAATTACCGTCAATTAACACATCTCCAGAAACTAATAGGTTATCAGCTAATTCTAGAGTTCCTACTGATTGTACTGTTAAGTCTTTAATTTGTCCTGCTGCGCTCAAAGTTGCACTTCCATCTATAACAACGGCATTTAAAGACAGGGTTTCTAAATTAGGTTGAAAAGGACTCCAAGCTCCACCAGAGTATATTAAAGTAGGTTCACTGATTTCAATATTAAATACTTTCCCTTCAAGTACGGCTTGATCTGGAGTACGAGCTATGAAACCAAAACTATCATTATAAACAAGTTCCGTTGAAGTGTGCTCATAACTTATACGATCCTGATTGATATCTGACTGGGTAAACGTATCTCCTAAATTTAAAGCAGATCCTAATCGCAATATTCTTCCATGTTCTGGAATCGAAGTTATTACATAAGTCATATTAACATTAGTAGTACCTGATTTTTGAGTACGCAATAACGTGTTTGAAATAATCGAAGTAGCGTTATAACCTAAAGTAAGTAAGTTATTTCGATTATTATCAATATCATTTACGTACTGCAATCTTCCACAAACAGTAACAGAGAATTCATTAAAGGTACCTCCTTGACTATCTGCTTCTCGGTCTGTAGCTAGTAAAACCCATTCACCTTGAGCACTACTACCGTTAAATCTTGAAAATGCTTGACCAGGAGTACGTACTCCTGTAATAGCACCTGTATATCCTGGATTACAACCAAAAGCTTCAGTACCCGAGTCGCTTACTGTGAGGTCAAAATTTCTTCCGGCTGCACATTCTCTATTGTAAACTTCAGAGAATCTTCCTGTAGGACTACTTAACTGCATTTTTAAATCTCCCGTATCACTATGAGTAGCATTCATATAAAAAGAAACCTGAGTTATCTCAATATCATCAGTCACTTGAACTCGCGCACTCACAGCATTATTACTATTTGTATTCCAAATGTTGTCATTATTTTCATAATACTCACTACCTATTCCTCCTGTTCCTCCATAAGTATTACAAACATCTTGAGCTGTTTGAAATGCAGAAATAGAATTTGCTGTACCCGTAGTACAATCATTAGATGGTGTTATCCTCCAAAAGTAAATTTTACTACTTTCTAATAAGGTCGGTTGGTATTGAGTAACATTAAATACTGCTGCCGATTCTACCACCGTAGAAAAATCAGATTGTTCAGAAATTTCAACTAAATAACCCGATGCACTTTCTAAATCGTCCCATACCAGTAAAGGATTAGCAACTTGATTACCAGCACCATTTATTGGAGAAGTTAAATTTACCTGTCCAACATTTCCATCAAAAATCTTAAGAACCATCGGTTGAACTATTGTAGCAGAACTCGTAGTAGTAATTAGATCAAATTCATACCTTCCTGCATCTACACCAGCGGTATTAGATATTGTAGCTTGAATAGTTCCAGTTGCACTAGCTGATGCTGGAGTGAAGTTAACATTAAGATTTGCCGGCAAATTATTGGTAGAAAAATTTGCAGTTTCGGTAAATCCTGGCGCAGGAACGTAATCAAATGAAAAAACTGCATCATTTGGAGAACATGAGGAAACTGTATCATTTACCAAGTTCAATTCAAAAGTACCTTCTTTAATTTCAAAATTCTGATTGGATATATCAAAGAAATAATTATCAACAGCTTCTATCATGATTCGTGCCTGAGTGGTTTTAACACCAGTCGGAATATTCACGATTTGGGAACCATCATTATTTACATTAGAAGCTAATGTTATAGGATAGGTATAACCACCATCAGTTGATAAGAGAATATTTACTTGAGTAGCATAAGTTGTATTATTTGTACCTGCTTCATTCCATGTAATATTGACATTTTCGCCTTCATACCACAATTCTGATCCCGTGTTTGGTGAAGAAACACTAAACGCTGCAGAGGCTCCAACTGTAATGGTAACACCTGCAAAATCTGATTGACCTCCATTAATGTTATTATCCCTAATGGTACAAAAGAATCTCATCTCTCGTTGTACATTTGGCAGTGTTTCCCATGTAGGATCAACATTATTTACTAAGTCATTTAGATTAGGAAAATATCTAGTTGGGCTTGTAGTTGGAAATAATGTTCTAAACACAGGTCCCCTATTGTTAGACGAAAGTGGTGGTTGTGTAGCTCCCGTATAACCACCTGCATTATATCCGTTATCAAGTTGTTCCCAGTTATAAGTATAAGTTTCTCCAGGATCTGGAGCTTGTGTAGAAATCCCGGTTAATTTGAAAGGAGTGTTTCTAGGTATTGTTTTGTTAGCTAAAGAAACTGAATTAGGTGCGCTAGCGTTTAATCCATTTAAATCTTGTTCCAATTCACATGTATCAGAGCCTAATTCATTATGCATTTGAAATAAACTAATCAAATGAAAATATGCATCTGAATTATCTTGTACATTAGGCGCACAAATTCCAGCATAACCCATAATAGTGGAAGCACTTCCCGTTTCAACCGGTGCAGAAGATGGACTACCACCAAAACACCCGTTATAAAATGTGTGAGAAGCACCAAATTGGTGTCCAATCTCATGGCTCACATAATCAATATCAAACGGGTCAAATTCTGGAGTAACGATACCCGTTACACCTTGGGCTTTACTTCCGCTACATCTTACAGCGCTTGCTATTCCACCACCACCAGTTGAGAATACATGGCCTATATCATAAGCTCCACTTCCGATTCTTGAATTAATCGCATTAGTATTTGCCCCAATCATTTGACCACCACTATAATTATCATATGGGTCAGTACCAGCATTTGTAAAAACAATTGCAGAATTATTAGCTACTAATGTAAATCTGATAGACATTTCTTGTTCAAAAACGGAGTTCACCCTTGTCAAGGTCACCACGATACCAGCAAGAGCATCAGAAACTGCATCACCGTTCCCAGCATTGCCATCATCATGGTATGCTGTATATTCACCTGTTGCAGCAATCGCAATTCTATAAGTTCTAAAAACTCTATCTCTAAAAGCTTTTGAAATGGTAGAGGATTCAAAAGCATCAATAGTTTCCTTGCTTAAGGTATCTTCTACATGACAATCAAAAACTTCCTGATCAGATCTAGTTAGATTGTTACGATCATAAATCATAACAATATTAGGAGTCGATTTAGAGTAAGGATCAATATAAGTGATTTTTTCACCTCTAATAACACCATGAAATCCTTTAGAGGTTATAGTAAAGTATATTACATTTTTAGGGTTATCAATGCCTTTTCCAATAAATGATTGAATATTGGGATACTGGTTGGCAAATCCTTTAGATAATGAACCTGAATTAAAAACTTCGAAACTTTCAAATTTACCTTCTGACACTGGTAAATCGACAATTATTCCATTTCTGCCATCAAATCGATCTGGAGCACCAGTTAAATATTGAGAAAGAATGGAAGCATCTACTTGAATTAAATCAAACTTTAACGGCTTTATAGGCCTGTCTTGTTCACTTATTACGGGCAATTCACTAGTGTCAATTGATTGCCACATGGAGCTTTGAGCACTTAATGTAAATGAAATAAGTAAACATAATAGGGATAATAGTCTTTTCATTTTGATAATTTAGAATGCCGCAATAAACAATAGAAAACGTTAAAAACACGTTTTTAATCGTAAAAAATGACTTTTTGAAGTCTAAACACGTATTTCATCGATAGTATTAAACAAAAAAACCATCCCGTGTGGGATGGTTATGATTATCTCGCTTTCGCGAAAGCGTACTAACTCAAATTAAATTTGAAAAGCTTTCTTACCTGGGTAATAAGCATTTTCAGCTAACTCCTCTTCAATTCTTAATAACTGATTGTATTTTGCCATACGATCAGATCTCGAAGCAGAACCTGTCTTGATTTGACCAGTTGTTAAAGCAACAGCAAGATCGGCAATAGTGTTATCCTCAGTTTCTCCCGACCTGTGCGACATAACAGAAGTATAACCAGCTTTGTGAGCCATATTCACCGCAGCAATTGTCTCTGTAAGAGTACCTATTTGATTTACTTTGATTAAAATAGAATTTGCGATGTGATTCTCAATACCTTTAGAGAGTCTTTCAACGTTTGTTACAAATAAATCATCACCTACTAATTGAACTTTATCACCTGCTTTCTCGGTCAGTGATTTCCAACCATCCCAATCATTTTCATCCATACCATCTTCTATCGAGATTATAGGATACTTATTGGCAAGATCTGCGAGGTAAGAAGCCTGTTCTTCACTTGAACGTTTAACACCTTTATCACCTTCGAATTTAGTATAATCATACATACCATCTACATAAAACTCTGCAGCTGCACAATCTAAAGCTATCATTATTTGTTCTCCAGGAGTGTAACCCGCATTTTTGATTGCAAGTAGTATAGTCTCTAGAGCATCTTCAGTACCTTCAAGAGCAGGAGCAAAACCACCTTCATCACCTACGGCTGTACTCAAATTTCTATCATGTAACACTTTTTTAAGGTGATGAAAAATCTCAGTGCCCATTTGTAGTGCGTGTGAAAAACTTTCTGCGACCACAGGCATGATCATAAATTCCTGAAAAGCAATAGGAGCATCACTATGAGAACCTCCATTTATTATATTCATCATAGGAACAGGAAGAGTTGAAGCACTCATTCCTCCAATGTACTTATATAGAGGCTGATTAAGTTCTGCTGCTGCAGCCTTGGCGCATGCTAATGAAACACCAAGAATTGCATTTGCACCTAATTTTGCTTTATTAGGAGTTCCGTCAAGATCTATCATAGCTTGATCAATAGAAGCCTGATCAAAAACAGAAGCTCCAAGCAGCTCTTCTGATATAACGGTGTTTACGTTATTAACTGCTTTTCCTACACCTTTACCCATATAAGAAGATCCTCCATCTCTAAGCTCAACAGCCTCGTGTTCACCAGTTGAAGCACCAGATGGAACTGCAGCTCTTCCTATTACTCCATTTGAAGTAATAACATCTACTTCAACTGTAGGATTACCTCTAGAATCAAAAATTTGTCTTGCGTGTATATTAATTATTGTACTCATGCTACTCTTTCTTTTTTGGTTTTTATAAGGTGGATAAATTCATCAAACAAATAGGTTGCATCGTTAGGTCCTGGTCCTGCTTCTGGATGATATTGTACACTAA